>RXJH01000013.1:0-100370 GCA_003987725.1 Hyphomicrobium sp.
CGCTCTATCCGGACGACATGAAGCTGCGCGACAAGGTGAAGACGATCGCGACGGAGATCTATCGCGCCGCCGACATCGCCTGCGATGCGAGCGTCGAGACGCAGTTCAAGGACTTCGAGGCGGCGGGCTTCGGCCACTTCCCGGTGTGCATGGCGAAGACGCAGTACTCGTTCTCGACCGACCCGGCGAAGCGCGGCGCGCCGACCGGGCACATCGTGCCCATCCGCGAGCTCAGGCTGTCGGCGGGCGCCGAGTTCATCGTCGTCGTCACGGGCGAGATCATGACCATGCCGGGGCTGCCGAAGGTGCCGTCCGCCGACTCGATCCGCCTCGACGACAAGGGGCAGATCCAGGGACTGTTCTAAACATCCTCTCGTCATCTCTGGCCGAGCGAACGCGATGGCCGGAGAATGACGAACATCGAGACATATCAGTCATACGGGGCAGGTCGTATCGCGGCCTGCCCCGTTGCTATAGGAAGAGCGCACTTTCCTTCTGAGTTGATCCCCACCGAATGCGCCTTCTCCCGATCCTAGCCGCGAGCTGTCTCGTCAGCTCGATGTCGATGCGGATCCTCGATCCCGTCGTGCCCGACATTTCGCGCGGCCTCGGCGTCGATACCGCCTCCGTCGCGATGCTCGCATCGTTTTTCGCCTTCCCCTATGCGCTCGCTCAGCCCGTGCTCGGAGCCCTCGGCGACAGCTTCGGCAAAGCTCGCATCATCAAGATCGCGCTTCTGATCGTTGCCCTCTGTCTGGCAGCCTCCGCCGCAGCACCGACGTTCGACATGCTCGCCGCCGCCCGCCTCATCGGTGGAGCAGCCGCGGGTGGGATCATTCCGCTGGCGTTTGCAATCGTCGGCGACGCATTTCCGATGAACGAGCGGCAGATCGCCCTGTCGCGCGTTTTGACTGCGATCATCGCCGGGAACCTTGCGGGGTTGATCGGTGCAGGATTCGTCGCAGCCGAATTCGGCTGGCGGATTTCCACGATGACGGCGGCAGGATTGGCGCTTGCGGCCCTTGTCGTGACGGTGTGGCAGTTGAAGCCGCCCGCTCCCTCAAAACCCGTGCAGCGGATGCGCGGAGAATTCTTCGACGGCTACCGTGAAGTCTTCGCAAATCCACGATCGGTCGTTTGCTTTTTCGCTGTGTTCGTTGAAGGCATCGTGATCTTCGGGCTCTTTCCCTACGTCGCCGTTCTGCTCGAGCAGCGTGGCGCCGGGGGCCTGAAGGAGGCCGGCATCGTCCTCTCCGGCTTTGCAGTCGGCGGCTTCATCTACACGTTCTTGGTGCGGTTCATGCTTGGCCGGCTCGGCCTTTACAACCTGATCATGTCAGGCGGCATGGTTTCAGGCCTCGGGCTGGCGATGCTGTCGTTCGGCACATCCTGGCCAGCGGAAATGGCGCTGTTCGTGATCGTCGGCGTCGGCTTCTACATGATCCATAATTCTCTTCAGACGCAGGCAACGGAGTTGGCGCCCCGCTATCGCGCCTCAGGGGTCGCAGCACATTCGTTCTTCGTGTTCTTGGGTCAGGCTTTCGGCCCGTTGCTCTACGGGTTCGGGCTCGCCAGCGCAGGCACGCTTTGGACGATGCTGCTCGCGGGTGCCGTAATGGGCCTCCTCGGCGTCGTCACCGCCTGGGGTCTGAAATCGAGATCGGGAGCACCCGTCCCCGGTGTCACCGATCCTGCGTAAGATTTAGGTCTCAATTCCGCCGGCCGTCGCCCCCAACGCCTTGGGGGCAATGCCGGAATTTTATGCTAAGAAGGCCGTAAGCTGCATATTTGACAAGCAAAGATAAGGTGATGTGAGCCGCTAGACCCAGTATTTCCAGGGTTCGCGTGAATTGGCCTGGGCTTTGCGATGCCTATCCGAAAAGAATCGTGACGGGAGGGTGGTCTTGGTCGCGGCATTCGACGAAATGAACGGCTTTGGCGGCGAAGTTCGCGCTCCCTATCGCGCGCTCGCCGAGTGGCTCGGCGTTCAGCATCTCGATACGCTTCGACAGAAGTCGGCCGAGGCGGAAGTGCTCTTTCGCCGTTCCGGAATAACCTTTGCGGTCTACGGCGCCGAGGAAGCAGGCGAACGCCTCATTCCGTTCGACATCCTTCCCCGTATCATCTCCGCCGAGGAATGGCGCCGCCTCGAACTCGGTATCGAGCAGCGCGTCCGTTCGCTCAATGCGTTTTTGTACGACATCTACCACCGCCAGGAGATCCTGAAGGCTGGCAAGATTCCCGAAGAGCTCATCACGCAGAACTCCGCTTTCCTGCCGGAGATGATCGGCGTCGACCCGCCACGCGGCGTCTACAGCCACATCATCGGCGTCGATCTCGTCCGCACCGGCGAGAACGACTTCATGGTTTTGGAGGACAACACCCGCACGCCGTCCGGCGTCTCCTACATGCTGGAGAACCGCGAGACGATGATGCACCTCTTCCCCGACCTCTTCAGCCGCAATCGCGTGCGGCCCGTCGAGAATTATCCTGACGCGCTTCTGAAGACGCTCGAAAGCGTTGCGCCCGGCAATCTCGATGCCGAGCCGACGATCGCGCTGTTGACGCCGGGCGTCTACAACAGCGCCTACTTCGAACACTCGTTCCTCGCCGACCAGATGGGCGTCGAACTCGTCGAAAGCACCGATCTCGTCGTCATCGACGGCCTGCTCCGGATGAAGACGACCGAAGGGCTGAAACGCGTCGACGTGCTCTACCGGCGCGTCGACGACGATTTCCTCGACCCTCTCGTCTTCGATCCGACGTCGCTGCTTGGCGTGCCGGGAATATTCGATGTTTATCGTTCCGGCCGGGTGACGATCGTCAATGCACCAGGCGCCGGAATAGCCGACGACAAGGCGATCTACAGCTATATCCCGGCGATTATCGAATTCTACACCGGCAAGTCGCCGATCCTCGCCAATGTCGAAACGTACAACTGTCGCGAGCCCGCGAGCCTCAAGTACGTGCTCGAACATCTCGCCGAGCTCGTCGTCAAGGAAGTTCACGGCTCCGGCGGCTACGGCATGCTCGTCGGTCCGAAGTCGACCAAGGATCAGATCGAAGCTTTCCGGGCGAAGCTGATCGCCAATCCGACGAATTATATCGCCCAGCCGACGCTTTCGCTGTCGACATGCCCGACGCTCGCCGACTCGAGCGTCGCACCTCGGCATCTCGACTTGCGTCCCTTCGTGCTCATTGGCGATCAGGTGCGGCTGATGCCGGGAGGGTTGACCCGCGTTGCTCTGAAAAAGGGCTCGCTGGTCGTCAACTCGAGCCAAGGCGGCGGCACCAAAGATACTTGGGTGCTGCAGGAATAGTTTCGGAATGCTTGGACGTACGGCAAACGATCTCTACTGGCTGTCACGCTACATCGAGCGCGCTGAAAACATCGCGCGTCTTCTCGAGGTCGGCTATCGCATCGTGCTTCTGCCGCGTGAGGGCGAAAGCTTTCACGAGGAATGGCGATCAACGCTAGAAAGCGCGGGTTGCATGCAAGGTTACATGCAGCGGCACGGCGAGCTGATCTCGCAGAACGTCATCGATTATATGCTGTTTGATACGTCGAATCCGTCGAGCATCGCCTCGTGTCTTGCAAACGCACGTCGCAATGGCCGCGCTCAGCGCACGGCCTTGACGCGCGAAATGTGGGAAAGCTTGAATAGCGCGTGGCTCGAGTTCTCGGCGATCCGTCCAGTGACCGTCACCTCGAATTCTCTTCCCGAGCTTCTCGATTGGGTGCGCTCGCGCTCCGCGCTTTATCGTGGCGCCCTGTTGAATACAATTCTGCGCAACGACACTTATTATTTTAGTCAGGTCGGCACGTTCATCGAACGCGCCGACAGCACCGCGCGCATCCTCGACGTCAAATATTATCACCTTCTGCCGTCGAGCGAGATGGTCGGCAGCGAGAAGGATAATTATCAGTGGGCAGCGTTATTGCGATCGGTTTCGGCGCACCGCAGCTATCGTTGGGTTTTCAAGGATCATTATCGCCCGCTCAAGATCGCGGATTTCATGATCTTGAATCGGCAGATGCCGCGCTCGCTTCGCTCATGTTACGATGAATTGACGGCCGCACTTCGCGATCTTGCCGTGTTTTATGGCGCCCGGCACGACTGCCAGATGACAGCCGAGGCAACGCGCGACCTGCTGCTCGAAGCCGATATGAGCAACATTTTCCAATCCGGACTGCATGAATTCGTGCAGGATTTCATAGGCCGCAACAACAAGCTCGGGAACGAGATCTCCGCCGCGTATCACTTCAGCGATTGAGGATCGACGATGCGCATTTCGATCGGGCATGTGTCGCGTTACGTTTATAGCGAGCCGACAAGATATTCCATTCTGGCGCTGCGCCTCACGCCGCCGTCGTTTCAAGGCCAACGCGTCGTCGAATGGCGCGTCAGCGCTCCGGGCGTCGATGCCGTGAAGTGCTTTCGCGACGGCTTCGGCAATATTGTCCATCTCGCGAGCTGCTCTGAGGAGCACTCCGAGTCGCTGATCATTGCCAAGGGCGTCGTCGATACGGAGGATAAGGCCGGTGTCGTGCGTGGATTGGCCGATCCGGCGCCGATCCGGGTCTATCGCCGCCACACTGCAAAGACGACGGCGACCAACGAAATCCGTGCTCTCTGCCGGGCCGCGGCCGTTAAGCCGGACATCCGCGGAATGCACAACCTGATGTATGCCGTACGCGACGCTGTCGACTACAAGATTGGTGCGACGAACGCGCACACGACGGCTGCCGAGGCGTTGGCGGAAGGCAAGGGCGTCTGCCAGGACCACGCACACCTGTTCATCGCGGCCGCACGATCGCTCGATATTCCGGCCCGCTACGTCAGCGGCTATTTTCTGTCCGGCGCAGACGAGCCCTCCGACGCTAACCACGCCTGGGCGGAAGCCTGGCTAGAGGGCCTGGGTTGGGTTGGCTTTGACCCCGCCAATCGGATATGTCCCACGGAGAAGTACGTGCGGCTCGCTTCAGGGTTGGACGCGACAGACGCGGCTCCTATTCGCGGCTCTCGAAAGGGCGTCGCGAAAGAGGAGCTGGACGTTATCGTCGAAGTTCAGCAGCAGAGCAGCCAGCAACAGTAGCCGCCTGCGACTCCGGAGATTTTTTCTACATGACATACGCGGTAGCGTTACGCCTCGAGGGCGGACTCGTATTCGCGGCCGATACGCGGACCAATGCCGGTGTCGACAACATTGCTCAATACAAGAAGCTGCAACTCTGGCGCCGCCCAGGGGACCGCGTTTTAGTTCTGCTCGCCGCAGGCAATCTTGCCGTGACCCAGGCTGTGGTCAGTCTGCTGAATGAGCATCTCGCGGAAGAGACGGGCGAAGATTCAACGACTCTTGATACCGCGCCCAACATGTATCGCGCTGCGCGCGTCGTCGGAGACGCCATTCGCGAGGCACGCCGCATCGATGGCGCCGCGCTGGAGGCGAGCAAACTCGGCTTCAACACGAACTTCATCTTCGGCGGCCAGATCAAAGGCGAGAGACCGCGCCTGTTTCAGATCTATCCGGAAGGCAATTTCATCGAGGCGACGGACGACACGCCCTTCTTTCAAATCGGCGAGCACAAGTACGGGAAGCCGATACTGGATCGCGTCGCGCGCTCCGATATGCGCCTTGGAGAGGCCGCAAAGCTGATACTTCTCTCCTTCGACTCGACGCTGAGATCGAACCTCTCCGTCGGCATGCCGCTCGATCTCGTGATCTACGAGCGCGATACGTTTGACGTGACGCGCGAGAAGCGCATCGGCGCGGACGACGAATATTTTCGCAAGCTCTCCGGTGCCTGGTCCGACGCGCTGCGTCAGGCGTTCTCCAAGATCGAGGAGTTCGACGTCTGATTGGCCGCGTCCTGGGATGTGATTAACGGCCGTATACCGCGCCAATTTCGAGCCCGCCACACCGGCTTGGCGTCTTGCATAAGAGAAATCTATGTTGCACCCCAGCAAAATTGCGGCAACTTGCTTATGCACGCCTTGCGTTGAAAGTGCAGTCTCGCTTCTGTCGATCAAGTAAGCTTAGATGTGTCCAGCGCAGTGAAGGGCAGGTGAGCGCTGGAAGGATCGAATGGGTTTCCCGACACTCAAAGAGTATCTCTCGAATTGGACGCTGGACGGCCGAACGCGTGGTCAGGTCGCGGACACCATTCTCGCCATCGCTGACGCGAGCGCTCGTCTTTCGGACATCATCGGGCGGGGTGCACTCGGCGGGAAGCTCGGGCGCGTCGTTGCGCGTGCAGGCGAGACCGACGAACAGAAGGAAGTCGACGCTCTCGCCAATGGCATGATCATCGATGCGCTGAAATCTCAGCCCGTCGCCGCGCTCGCATCCGAGGAAGCCGCGGAGCCCATCGCACTCCAGAGCGATGCACCGCTCTTGGTCGCGACGGATCCGCTGGACGGCTCGTCGAATATCGACGCCAATGTCTCAGTCGGAACGATTTTCTCGATTCTGCCGCGCCATCCATCCTCGACGCGTGAGGCGGCATTTTTGCGGCCGGGCTCACATCAGCTTGCGGCGGGCTTTTTTGTATATGGCCCGCAAACAGTCCTTGCGCTGACTGTTGGCCACGGCACCCAGATCTTCACCTTCGATAGGGAAACCCGGACTTTCCATCTGACGACGCGCAACGTCGCAATTGCTCCTGAAGCCGACGAGTACGCCATTAACGCTTCCAACGCGCGCCACTGGGACGATCCGATCCGCATCTATATTCACGACTGCGAAAACGGCGCTAACGGCCCCCGCGGGCACGATTTCAACATGCGGTGGACAGGATCGCCGGTTGCCGACGTTTACCGGATACTCTCCCGTGGCGGCATTTACCTTTATCCCGGCGATCGCCGGAAGGGGTTCCACCAGGGACGCATTCGCCTGATCTACGAAGCCAATCCGATAAGCTGGATCGTAGAGCAGGCGGGTGGAAGAGCGACGACGGGAAGAGAGCGTGTGCTGGATGTCGTGCCGGCCGCCCTCCATCAGAAAACGCCGCTGATCTGCGGCTCACGCGACGAGGTGGACCGAGTGATGCGCATTTATAGCGGCCAGGAATTCAAGGGCGAGCGTTCGCCGCTATTCGGTCGGCGAGGCTTGTTCCGAGCGCTGCCATGAACTTGTCTGTCGAAAGCTTTCCTCCCCTGAACCGAAGCGCATCGAGCCTCCGCAATGTCGATTAAGCATCCGATTATATCCGTCACCGGCTCTTCTGGCGCGGGTACGACCTCGGTTCGGCAAACCTTCGAGAATATTTTCCGCCGCGAGCACGTGCGGCCGGCATTTGTCCAGGGCGATGCCTTTCATCGCTACGATCGCTGCGGCATGGAAAAGGCGATGCGGGAAGCGGCGAAGCGCGGCAACCCCAATTTCAGCCACTTCGGCCTCGAAGCAAATCTGATCGAGGAACTCGAAACGCTCTTTCGAACGTATTCCGAGAGCGGCAAGGGCCTCGTTCGCAATTATGTGCATGACGATGCGGAAGAGCGCGCCCTCGGCACTCCTATCGGCAGCTTCACGCCTTGGACGGAAATCGAGCCCGATACGGATGTTCTGATGTACGAAGGCCTCCACGGCGCCATCGTCACAGGAGATTTCGATGTCGCCCGTCACGCCGACCTGAAGATCGGCGTCGTCCCGGTGATCAATCTCGAATGGATTCAGAAGATCCAGCGAGACCGTACGGAGCGGGGCTATACGACCGAGGACGTGACGCAATCGATCTTGAGGCGAATGCCCGACTACGTGCAGTACATCTGTCCGCAGTTCACACAGACCGATATCAATTTTCAACGAATTCCGACGGTCGACACCTCGAATCCGTTCATTGCCCGCTGGATACCGACGCCCGATGAATCGATGGTGATCATCCGTTTCAAGGAGCCGCGCGGCATCGATTTCGCGTATCTTTTGTCGATGATCCACGACAGCTTCATGTCGCGGGCCAATTCCATCGTCATTCCTGGTAGTAAGCTCGATCTTGCCATGCAACTCATTCTGACGCCGCTCATTCTCCAGCTCGTCGAGCGCCGCCGCCGAGTGATATGATCGAACCCGCGAAAGGTCTTCCGTGTCTCGCCCTCTCTTGATCGCCCCATCCATCCTCTCGGCCGACTTCAGCAAGCTCGGCGATGAAATTCGCGCCGTTGACCGGGCAGGCGCCGATTGGATTCATTGCGATGTGATGGACGGACATTTCGTGCCGAACATCACCTATGGCGCTCCGGTCATAAAGGCCGTGCGCGGCGCATCGAAGAAAATTTTCGACGTGCATTTGATGATCGCGCCCGCCGATCCCTATCTGGCGGACTTCGCCGCGGCCGGCGCCGATAACATTACGGTCCACGCCGAAGCTGGTCCCCATCTCGATCGTTCGCTTCAGGCGATCCGAGCGCTAGGCAAGAAGGCGGGCGTATCGCTCAATCCCGGAACTCCGGAAAGCGCCATCGAATACGTTCTCGATCGCCTCGATCTCATCCTGGTGATGAGCGTCAATCCGGGCTTTGGCGGCCAATCGTTCATTCCCGCGGTCGTCGAAAAAATTCGCCGCGTGAAGGCACTCGTCGGTTCGCGCCCCATCGATATCGAGGTTGACGGTGGCATCACGCCGGAAACCGCGCGCCAAGTCGTCGAGGCCGGCGCCAACGTACTGGTCGCGGGTTCGGCTGTCTTCAAGGGCGGCAGCGAGCAAAGCTATCGCGCCAACATGGACGCCATAAGGAACGCGACGCGGCTCGAGGTCTAAGCGCGCAAGGTCTGAAACGCCGCTTGAAATCGGAGCCGGCGAGCGTATTTCGTCGGGTCATGTCCCAAAGCAAGTTTTCCGAGCCGCTCCCGATCGATGATGTGCTCGACGATATTCGAGCGGCACTGCTGTCCAATGGGACAGCCGTGCTCGTCGCGCCGCCGGGAGCGGGCAAGACGACGCGCGTGCCGCTTGCCCTTCTCGATGAAGACTGGAGCGCCAACGGCAAAATTCTCGTCCTTGAGCCGCGCCGCATTGCTGCGCGTGCCGCAGCCGAGCGAATGGCGGCGAATACGGGTAGCCGCCTCGGCGAGAAGATAGGCCTGCGCGCGCGCCTCAATTCCAAGACCGGCCCGCACGTCGGCGTGGAAGTCGTCACGGAAGGCGTCTTCACGCGCATGATCCTCGACGATCCCGAGCTGAAGGGCGTCGCCGCCGTTCTGTTCGACGAGTTCCACGAACGCTCGCTCGATGCCGACACTGGACTTGCCTTGGCGCTCGACGCGCGTTCCGCCCTCCGGCCCGATCTCAGAGTTCTCGTCATGTCCGCGACGCTCGAAGCGGCAAACGTCGCGAAGCTGCTCGGCGACGCGCCGATCATCAGGAGCGAGGGTCGCGCCTTCCCCGTCGAAACGCGCTATGTGGGCAGGCGTGCGAATAGGGTTGAGGACGACGTCGCCGATGCCGTGAAGAGAGCGGTCGCCAATGACGCCGGCTCGATCCTCGTCTTCCTGCCCGGTCAGGGCGAGATCGCCCGAGTTGCCGAACGCTTGAGCGCTCACGCGTTGCCGGCGGATGTGCACGTCGTACCGCTTTACGGCGGCCTCGATCCTGCCGCCCAGGATCGCGCCATTTCGCCGGCGAAGACCGGCCGCAAGGTCGTGCTCGCGACATCGATCGCTGAAACCTCGATCACCATCGAAGGCGTGCGCGTCGTCATCGATAGCGGCGTCGCCCGCGTTCCGCGCTTCGAGCCGGATGTCGGCATCACCCGCCTCGAGACAGTGCGCGTATCGCGGGCTTCCGCCGATCAGCGGCGCGGCCGCGCCGGCAGAACGGCACCGGGCATTTGCTATCGCCTGTGGGACGAGCCTGAGACGCAGGGGCTCGTGCCGTTCGCCGAGCCCGAAATCCGCTCCGCAGATCTCGCTAGCCTGATACTCGACTGCGCCGAGTGGGGCACAAACGATCCGCGATCGCTGGCGTGGCTCGATCCGCCGTCTGAAGGCGCGCTCGCCGCCGCGCGCGCGGGTCTGCAAGAGGTCTATGCGCTCGATGCAGATGGACGGATCACGGAAGAAGGCAAGCGGTTGCGCGCGCTGCCGCTTCCGCCGCGATTGGCGCGAATGGTCCTGAAAGCCGGCGATCGCAACCATTCCGGAACGGCCGCAGAGCTGGCTGCGATCCTCGTCGAGCGCGGTATCGGCGGCAACGACCTCGATCTTGCCGTCCGTCTTGAAAATTTCCGCCGCGACCGCTCGCAACGGGCGGAAAGCATGCGCGCGCTCGCGCGTCAGTGGGCGAGAAATGGAACCGCGGGCAAAGTAGCGGTAGCCGAAGCGCCGTCGCCTGCCGCGCTCCTCGCGCTTGCCTATCCTGACCGGATTGCAAAAAACCGCGGCAAGCGCGGCAGCTTTCTGCTCGCAAATGGCCGCGCTGGGATTGTCGATGACGGTCATCACTTGGCGTCCGCACCCTATGTGGTCGTTGCCGAGCTTCAGGGACGGGCAGCTGCAACACGGATTACGCTCGCGATCTCTACGGACGAAGCGGACATTGAAGCATTCGCCGCTGATCGGATCGAGCTGAGCGACGAGATCGTCTTCGACAAAGACGCCCGCGCCGTACGCGCGCGCCGCAGCCGCCGCCTCGGCGCGATTGCTCTGAACAGCGAGCCGCGCCCGTTGAGCCCCGGCGAAGACGTCTCTGCCGTGCTTGCCCGAGGCCTGATGGGACTCGGAGCCGAAGCCCTGCCGTGGACGAAAGCGCAGCTTCAGCTTCGCAGTCGCATTGCCTTCTTGCGCAAAGGCGATGAGACGTGGCCGGATATGTCCGATGCCTCTCTAACGTCGGCCCTGGAGGACTGGCTTGCGCCATATTTAGCGGGTAAGTCGCGCCTGTCCGAAATCGATGCCGACACCTTGGAAAGCGCGCTCAATTCACTGGTGCCGCGTCAGCTGCGCTTGCGCCTCGACGCCGAAGCGCCGACGCATTTCGAAGCGCCGACCGGAAACAGATTCGCGCTCGACTACGATGTCGCCGACGCGCCAGCGCTGCATATTCGTGTGCAGGAACTCTTCGGACTGAAGGAGCACCCCGCCATCGCGCGCGGCCGTCTGCCGCTCACGCTGCATTTGCTGTCGCCAGCGCACCGGCCAATTCAGATCACGCGCGATCTGCCGGGCTTCTGGGCGGGCTCATGGCGCGCTGTGAGAGCCGACATGCGCGGACAATATCCAAAGCACGTCTGGCCCGAAGACCCGGCCAACGCCAAGCCTACGGCTCGGGCGAAGCCACGTGGCACGTGACGGAACGAAAAAAAGCCCCGGCCGATGTGGCCGGGGACAGTTGGCTCGTGGAGGAACGCAAGTTCAGCAGTCGAGCGTGTGGTCCTTCTCCCACTGCGTGAAATGTGAGGCGAAGGAATTCCAGTCTTTCATCTTGAGCTTGATGTAGGCCGCCGAGAATTCTTCACCGAGAGCGGCCTTGAGCGAAGTGTCCTTATCGTAGGCGCGGATCGCATCGAGCAGGTTCAGCGGCAGGCGCGGCGCGTCTGTCACCAAATGCCCTTCCTGGTACATGTCGATGTCGTAGCGCTTGCCGGGATGTGCCTTCGAACGAATACCATCGAGGCCGGCGGCAATGATCACAGCCTGCATCAGATAAGGATTTGCGGCGCCGTCCGGCAGGCGCAACTCGAACCGGCCCTTGCCCGGCACGCGAACCATGTGCGTGCGGTTGTTGCCGGTCCACGTGACCGAGTTCGGCGACCACGTCGCGCCCGAAGTGGTGCGCGGTGCGTTGATGCGCTTATACGAGTTGACCGTCGGGTTGGTGATCGCAGCAAGAGCCTCGGCATGTTTCATGATGCCGCCGAGGAAGTTGTAGCCCTGCTGCGACAGGCCCATTTCATCATGCCCGTCGTAGAACATGTTGGTCTTGCCGTCCTTGTCCCAGACGGAGATGTGAGCATGACAGCCATTGCCGGTGAGGTTCGGGAACGGCTTCGGCATGAACGTCGCGCGCAAGCCATGCTTTTCAGCGATCGAGCGTGTCATGAATTTGAAGAACGAATGCCGGTCCGCGGTGAGCAGAGCATCGTCGAAGTTCCAGTTCATTTCCCACTGGCCGTTCGCGTCCTCGTGGTCGTTCTGGTACGGTCCCCAGCCGAGTTCGAGCATGTAATCGCAAATTTCTGCGATGACATCGTAGCGGCGCATCAAGGCCTGCTGATCGTAGCAGGGCTTCGCGGCGGTATCTTTGCAGTCCGAGATCTCGTTTCCGTCCGGAGTCGTCAGGAAGAACTCGCACTCGACACCGGTCTTGACGTAGAGGCCAAGTTCCGCAGCTTCTGCCGCGACCTTCTTGAGAACGACGCGCGGCGCCTGTGCAACGTGCTTGTCTTCCATCACGCAATCGGCAGCGACCCACGCCACTTCCTTCCGCCACGGCAGCTGAATAACTGACGACGCGTCCGGCAGACCGAAGAGATCGGGGTGTGCAGGCGTCATGTCGAACCAGGTCGCAAACCCAGCGAAGCCTGCACCGTCCTTCTGCATGTCGGCGATTGCCGACGAAGGAACGAGCTTGGCGCGCTGCGAACCGAAAAGGTCCGTATACGAAATCATGAAGTAGCGAATGCCACGCTCTTTGGCGAGCTGGGCGAGATCTTGAGCCATACGTAGTTTCCTCAACTCTGGTGTTCTTTGTTTATTTCTCTTGCCGGGGTCCAAAAAAAGGGGCGGCTTAAAAGCCGCCCGATCCTGTTACTCCGGGTATCCAAGACGTTCCTGCGAGGGGGACGCGGGCCATTGCAGCGGCTTCGATCGTCAATGCACAGAGATCTTCGGGCTCGAGATTGTGGATGTTGTTGTGTCCAGCAGCGCGAGCGATCGTCTGTACTTCGAGCGTCATGACCTTCAGGTAGTTGGCAAGACGGCGTCCGGCCCGTACGGGGTCGAGGCGCTTCGAAAGTTCGGGATCCTGGGTTGTGATACCCGCCGGATCGCGGCCCTCGTGCCAATCATCATAGCAACCGGCCTTCGTGCCGATCTTCGCGTACTCGGCATCGAGCGCGGGATCGTTGTCGCCTAGAGCGACGAGCGCTGCCATGCCGATCGCGACGGCGTCAGCGCCAAGCGCCAGCGCCTTGGCGACGTCGGCACCGTTGCGAATGCCGCCCGACACGATGAGCTGAACCTTGCGGTGCATGCCCAGATCCTGCAAAGCCTGAACGGCCGGCCGGATACAAGCGAGCGTCGGCAGGCCGACGTTCTCGATAAAGACTTCCTGCGTGGCGGCGGTGCCGCCCTGCATACCGTCGAGAACGATGACGTCCGCGCCGGCTTTCACCGCGAGAGCAATGTCGTAGTACGGACGCGTACCGCCGACCTTCACGTAGATTGGCTTTTGCCAGTCTGTGATTTCACGGATTTCGAGGATCTTGATTTCAAGATCGTCCGGACCCGTCCAGTCGGGATGACGGCAAGCCGAGCGCTGGTCGATGCCCTTCGGCAGGTTGCGCATCTCGGCAACACGATCCGAAATCTTCTGACCGAGCAGCATGCCGCCGCCGCCTGGCTTCGCGCCCTGACCGACGACGACTTCGATCGCGTCCGCCTTGCGCAGATCATCGGGATTCATGCCGTAGCGTGATGGCAAGTACTGATAGACGAGCGTCTTCGACTGACCGCGTTCCTCCGGCGTCATGCCGCCGTCGCCCGTTGTCGTCGAGGTGCCTGCAAGCGAGGCGCCACGGCCGAGCGCTTCCTTCGCGTTTGCCGACAGTGCGCCGAAGCTCATGCCTGCAATCGTGATCGGAATTTTGAGCTCGATCGGCTTCTTGGCGAACCGCGTGCCGAGCGTCACGCTCGTGCTGCACCGCTCGCGATAGCCTTCGAGAGGATAGCGCGATACCGAGGCGCCGAGAAACAGAAGATCGTCGAAGTGCGGTACACGGCGCTTTGCGCCGCCGCCGCGGATATCGTAGATGCCGGTCGATGCCGCGCGCCGGATTTCCGACAGCGTGTAATCATCGAACGTAGCCGAGGGGCGTGGTGTCGTAAGCGGGATTTTCGGCGACATCAGTAAGCATCCGCGTTGTCGATGTTGAAGTTATAAAGCTTGCGCGCAGAGCCATATCTGCGGAATTCCGAAGCTTTGGCGTCTTTTATTCCGGCATCTGCGAGAAGCTTGGTGAGCGCCTCCTGATGTTCGGGCCGCATCTCTTTCTCGATGCAGTCGGCGCCGAGGCTTTTCACTTTGCCGCGAACGAAGAGCTGCGCTTCGTAGATGGAATCCCCCAAGGCGTCGCCCGCATCGCCGAGAACGACGAGGTGGCCCGACTGCGCCATGAAGGCGGACATGTGGCCGATGTTACCCTTGACCACGATATCGATGCCCTTCATCGAAATGCCGCACCGTGACGATGCATTGCCTTCGATGACGAGAAGACCGCCGCGGCCGGTTGCTCCGGCGTACTGGCTCGCATCGCCTTTGATGACGACGCGTCCGGACATCATGTTCTCGGCAACGCCGGGGCCGGCCGAGCCATGGACTGTCACGGAGGCCTTTTTGTTCATTCCCGCGCAGTAATATCCAACGCTACCGCGGATATCGACTTTGACGGGGGCATCAAGGCCAACGGCGATGGCATGACCACCGCGTGGGTTTACGATTTCCCACTGAGGTTGATTAGAGCCGTCGGTTTGCCGGTGCAGCTCTTCGTTCAGTTCGCGTAACGGGCTCTGAGCCAGATCAAACGTTCGCATAAGGTCCCCAATTAACTGCTGCATCAGCGTTGCCAGAAGTAAACGGTTGACGGCTCCGGTTCCCAGACTTTCGCCTTGTCGATTCCAGGCAAGCCTGCGAGCGCGCGATATTCCGAACCGAACGCAACGTAGTCGTCGGTTTCCGCCATGACTGCAGGTTTGCACGCGATCGGATCGCGCACGACGCCGAACCCTTCCTTCGTGCCCACGACGAAATTGAAGAAGCCGTCGAGATCGTCGAGGCTCTTCTCGAGCGCCTCTCCGAGGTTCAAACCCTGCTTCATGCGCCACGTGAGATAGGAAGCGGCGACTTCGGTATCGTTCTCTGTATTGAACTTCATGCCGTCGCGAATGAGTTCGCGGCGCAGGCTGTTGTGGTTGGAAAGCGAGCCGTTATGCACGAGGCACTCGTCCGCGCCGGTCGAGAAGGGATGCGCGCCGAGCGTCGTCACCGCTGACTCGGTGGCCATGCGCGTGTGGCCGATCGCATGCGAGCCCGACATGTGGGAGAGATCGAAGCGCTTGGCGACTTCGGTCGGGTATCCGACTTCCTTGTAGATTTCGATATTCTCACCGGTCGCCATGATGCGGATCGATGGGAAGTCCGCGCTGAGCGTGGCGAGCACCTCATCAAGCTTATCGGACGGTACGCTGAGAACAGCGTGCGTATCTCTGGTCGTGAGCTGCGCATCCAATTTCTTGTCCTTCGCGAGAGCTGCCTTGAGCTTCGCGAAGTCTTCCGCAGCAGTCGCAGACTGCAGCGTGATTTTCGTTCGACCTTCAGTACCGGAGCCATAGACGGCGAACCCAGCCGAGTCCGGCCCTCGTTCGCACATCGTCGACAGCATGCCAGAAAGTAGCTGGCCGAGCTGCGGCTCCATTTTTGGGTTTTTTAGAAATAGTCCGACGATTCCGCACATGATTGCCTCCAGAGGGCCGCGAAGGAACGGACCTACACCGTAACAATCGGTGGTCGGATTGTCAACTCAGAAGAAAGAAGTTTTCTCTGAGAGAAATGCGGAGGAGGCGCGGTTCGTCAGGGACGGGGATAAATGATGATGGAAAGGTATGTCATCGGGGTCTTGATGAGGCGCGCGGGCCCATGCGGCGCCGCACTATCGAAAAGGATCGCATCACCAGCAGCAAGATGATAGCTGCGATCGGCATGCGCGTACTCCACTTCGCCCGTGAGCATGAAGATGAATTCTACGCCTTCGTGCTGGAATCCCGTGTAAGCAACCGCATCATCTGTCAGCGTGATGAGGTAAGGCTCGATAACGACGGGGCCGTCGAGTGAGTGGCCGAGAAGCTGGTACTGATGGCCGACTTTCGTCCCGCGACGGCGGATGACCACGCCTTCGCCAGCCCTCACATACGAGCAATCGCGGCGCTGTTCGAAAGAGGAAAACAGCACCGTCAACGGTATATTTAACGCCGAAGCCAGCATCTGCAGCGTGCCGAGCGATGGCGAGATCTGCCCGTTCTCGATCTTCGACAGCATGCCGGGTGAGATCTGAGCCGCGGTGGCAAGCTCCGCGACCGTCAAACCCGCGTGTTTGCGATGGTGACGGACCTGATGTCCGATCGCTTGCTCTAAAGTGTGCTCTGCTGCGCCCGGCGCATTTGAGCCAGTTGCTAGGGGTTCCGGCTCCAGAAGAGCAATAGGATTTTTGCGCGTTTTATCTGACATGAAGCCTTCCGCCGGATACGGCGGTTCAAATCATTATTAAAAAAACAAGTTCGCACGTCGGGAAGCATTATGCCACTACCCAAATAGAAATTGTCTATTGCCGGAAGGACGCAGGTACGAGCTTATTATCGGTTAGGCTTTTGCTTTTCGGAGCCAATCTCCGAAATCCCGCGAATAAGTACGCGCGCAGGCGAAATCGTACGCTGTACCATCGGGAAGCCGCCAGACGATAACCCCGAGATGCGAAACGTGCGTAATTGCGACGTCTCCGGGCTTGAATGCGGCATCGTGAAAATCAATGCCCATGCTCCGTGAAAGGACAGGGGACGGACGTGCCTGGGAAATTCTAAAAATCGTTCGGCTTTCGGTAACGTCAATGACCGACGCCAATCCGTTGAATGTCTTCGCAAGTTCAGAATAGTGGTCGCGACCGGTTTCTTCTTTCTGAATGATGAGCCATTGATCGGGGCCTGCCCAGACGATCAACGTCCCGCCAGCTTCGACGGCTTTTGGCGTCGAAGGCAGCGATACTCCGAAGGTCGCGCGAGCGAGTTCGTCCAGCGAAGCGCGAGCGCCGCGACGGGCAGCGATATTCGTGACGGTGACATCGTTGCGTTCGATGAGGTCGGACGCACGCGCCGTTTTGGTATGGTTTGCAAGCTCAGACACGCAGTCTCGCTCCTTCAACGTCAACAAATGTAGCCGGAACCACTTCGACGAGGACGTCGCCATTTCGAACGGGATCGTACGCTCTCAGGATCTCGCCCATTCGAGACTCGGCGTTTGCTAACAGCCCCAAGCCGATCCAGTGACCGAGCGACGGTGAGTAGGCGACCGAGGTCATATAACCCTGATCGTTTTGCGCAACGGCGGCATCGCTCTTACCGATGAAATGCGCGCCGCCCCGAAGGCGTTGGGATCTGTCAACCGGTCTGAAGCCGACGACGCGGGGACGAGTAGGATCGGTGAGACCAGGTCGTTGCGAAAGCACGCGGCCGACAAAGTCTTTCTTCGTCGATGCCATCTTGCCGAGGCCGAGATCGGCAGCCGTCGTCGTGCCGTTGAGTTCCGGACCCGCAACGTGTCCCTTCTCGATGCGCATCACGCCGAGAGCTTCGGTTCCATAGGGCGCGATGCCGAATTCTTCGCCTTTCGCCATTAAAGTGCGCATGAGGCGATCGCCTTGGCGCGCAGGAACGGCGATCTCATAAGCCATTTCGCCCGAGAACGAGAGCCGGTAGAGCCTCGCTTTGACGCCGCCCATCACGGTGAGTTCAGCCACCGCCATGTAGGGGAAAGCCGCGTTCGAGATGTCGAAGGGCGCGTCCACGATCTTCGCAAGCAAATCACGAGCGCGAGGACCGGCGACGGAATACTGCGCCCACTGATCGCTCACCGGGAAAATCTGCACATCGAGGTCCGGCCAATACCATTGGCGGCAGAGTTCGAGATGCTGCAGAACCTTGATCGCATTCGCCGTGGTCGTGGTGATGAAGTAGCGGTCGTCCGCGAAGCGCGCGGCTGTTCCGTCGTCCATCGCGATGCCGTCTTCCCGCAGCATCATGCCGTAGCGGGCTTTGCCGACACCGAGAGTGCTCATCATGTTGATATAGACACGGTCGAGGAACTTGCCGGCGTCGGTGCCGTGAATCTCGATCTTGCCGAGCGTCGAGACATCGCAAACGCCGACGGAATTTCTAACCGTGTTCACTTCACGGCAAACCGTCGTCAGCCAATCGTTCTCGCCGGGCTTCGGATAATATTGGGCCCTCAGCCACATGCCGGTTTCGATGAATACGGCGCCGCGCTCTTTGGCCCAATCGTGCGAAGGCGTGAGACGCGTTGCCTTGAAATGTTTGCCGCGATGCTCGCCGGCGAGCGCCCCGAGCGAAACGGGCGTGTATGGCGGACGCGCAGAAGTCGCGCCGGTCGCCGCAATGGTTTTCCCGGTCAGCTGCGCCAGCATCGCGAGGCCGTTGACGTTCGACGTCTTGCCCTGATCGGTCGCCATGCCGAGCGTCGTATAGCGCTTCAGGTGTTCGACCGAGCGAAAACCCTCGCGTTCCGCCAACGCGACGTCAGCGGCCGTGACGTCGTTCTGCTGATCGACGAACGCCTTATGCTTGGCCGTTTTGACGTGCCAGAAAGCGGAAATATCGCTGGGTTCGTCATCAGCTGCAGGAACAGCCGCGCCTTTTGCCTGGAACCCGCTCGCCACCGCGGCGGCTTCACCTGCCTGCGCACCTTCTTTGAGGCAGGAAGCGAGACCGAAAGTGCCCTTTGCGGAGCCGGAAACGGCCATTCCCTTCGGCAACGCGCCAGGAACGAAAGCAGCCAGTTCCTGCTGCCACTGCGCACGCCCGCCGAGATGGGTCGAGACCTGAACGCTCGGATTGAAGCCGCCGGAGACCGCGATGAGATCGCACGCAATGTTCTGCGACGTGCCGTCAGCCGCGACGATGCGGGCGCCGGTTACGCGCGAAGATCCGATGGCGTCCGCAACGACAGCGCCTTCGAAGATGCGAATGCCGTGCTTGCGCGCGAATGATTTGGTTGCCGGCTGCAGCACCGTGCGCGTATCGACGAGAGCAGCGACACGAATGCCGGCGCCCACCAGATCCGCAATCGTGCTTGCGCCGTCGTCATTGTTCGAGAACACGACAGCGGTTTCGCCGGGCTTGACGCCGAAGCGGTTGATGTAGGTGCGTACGGCGCTTGCGAGCATGACGCCGGGACGATCGTTGTTCCCGAACACGATCGGACGTTCCAACGCGCCTTGGGCAATGATGGTATGCTTCGCAACGATACGCCACAGCCGTTGCCGGGGCACACCTGCAGCCGGCACGGGGACGTGATCGGCAACGCGTTCGACGGCTCCGAATTGCCCGGAATCGTAAGCGCCGAAGACAGTCGTTCTCGGCATCAATTGAACGCCGGGAAACGACTTCAGCTCGGCTACAACCGAATTAACCCAGTCTGCGCCATTGGCACCGCCAACGGTCCGAACGTCGCTCAGCAGCCTTCCACCGAATGCAAAGCTCTCATCGACGAGAATGACCCTTGCACCTGTGCGGGCCGCCGTGAGCGCCGCCATCAATCCGGCAGGGCCCGAGCCGACAACGAGTACATCGCAGAATGCGAAGGCCTTATCGTAGCTGTCTGGATCGTGTTCTTGCGCAGCCCGGCCGAGACCGGCCGCGCGCCGGATCATCGGCTCGTAGATCTTCTCCCAGAAGGACGCGGGCCACATGAAGGTCTTGTAGTAGAACCCGGCCGAAAGAAATGGCGAAACAAGCCCGTTGATGGCGAGCAGGTCGAGCGACAGCGACGGGAACCGGTTCTGGCTCTTCGCTTCGAGGCCGTCATAGAGTTCGGTGATGGTCGCCTTCGTATTGGGCTCGCGCCGCGCACCGGAGCGAAGCTCGACGAGAGCATTCGGCTCCTCGGATCCGGAAGTGAGGATGCCCCGGGGCCGATGATATTTGAACGAACGGCCGACTAGGCGAACGCCATTGGCGAGCAGAGCCGAAGCCAGCGTATCGCCAGCGTAGCCATTGTAGGGAACGCCATCGAAGGTAAAGGTGAGAGACTGCGAGCGGTCGATCAACCCGCGATCTTTGAGCCGTGCAGTTTGAGCCGATTGTGTCATTGAGCCGTGCCCGCAGCTTTCTGCCGCTCGAGGGCGACCTCTTGAGCGGATTTGACGTCCAGAATTTCGTGGTTGCGCGTGTCGCGAGTTACGACGAGCCAGGCGTGGCATCCCGCAGCGTGATACCAGAGCTCTTGCATCGGGCCGGCGATATTCGCGCGCTCATATCCGAAAGCGTAGAAGGCTTCGGTGGCATTGGGCGCTGCTGGATCGGGACGGACGACGCTCGCATCTCCGAGATAGGAGAATTCGTCGTTACTGCGTAGACCGCAATGGGGACAATTGATGCGCATGTTGGGGTCGCCTTCAGTGCAGGTTGGGCTGATTGCCCATGCCCTTCTCGTCGATCATGTGGCCGGTGCGGAAGCGATCGAGGCGATAGGCTCGCGCCACCTCGTGCGTTTCATTGCGCGCGATAAGGTGCGCGAAGCACAATCCCGAAGCCGGCGTTGCTTTGAAGCCGCCGTAGCACCAGCCGCCGTTGAAGAAGAGCCCGTCGATCGGCGTCCGATCGATGATCGGCGAACCGTCCATGCTCATGTCCATGATGCCGCCCCAGGAGCGCAACAGGCGCACCCGGCCGATCCGCGGCATCAGCGCCATTCCGCCTTCGAGGACGTCCTCGACGACCGGAAGGTTACCCCGCTGCGCGTAAGTATTGTAACCGTCGATGTCACCGCCGAAGACAAGGCCGCCCTTGTCCGATTGGCTCACGTAGAAGTGCCCGGCGCCAAATGTCACGACGCCGTCGATGAATGGCTTAATTCCTTCCGAAACGAATGCCTGCAAGACATGGCTTTCAATTGGAAGCGTTAAACCAGCCATTCCGGCGACTCGGGATGAATTGCCCGCGACGGCTAATCCGACTTTATTTGCACCGATAAATCCGCGCGTCGTCTCAATGCCGCTAATTTTGCCATTCGAAATACGAAATCCGGTAACTTCCGTGTTCTCGATGATATCGACTCCGAGCCGGTCTGCGCCACGCGCATAACCCCAAGCGACTGCGTCGTGCCGCACGGTGCCGCCGCGCCGCTGCAGAAGGCCGCCCTGGATCGGAAAGCGCGCGTTGTCGTAGTTGAGCCATGGGTACATCGATCGCACGGCGTCGCGATCGAGCAGTTCGGAATCGATACCGTGGAGACGCATCGCATTCCCGCGCCGGGCATACGCGTCGCGCTGGGCGTCGGAATGATAAAGGTTCAGAACGCCGCGCTGGGAAACCATCGCGTTGTAATTCAGGTCCTGCTCCAGACCTTCCCAGAGCTTCATGCTCGTCTCATAGAACGGGATATTCCCGGGGAGCAGATAATTCGAGCGAACGATCGTCGTGTTGCGACCGACGTTGCCGGAACCGATCCAGCCCTTTTCGACCACGGCGATGTTTTTCACGCCATAGCGTTTCGCGAGGTAGTAAGCCGTCGCGAGTCCGTGCCCGCCGCCGCCGACGATGACGACATCGTAGTTCGGCTTAGGGGTTGCCTGGCGCCAGGCTTGACCCCACCCGGTCTGCCCGCGGAGGCCCTCGAGAAATACTGAAAAGATGGAATAACGATCTGAGCGCGGCATAAGATGCTCTGCAATTTCACACGAACCGGGGAGTCCGGCGCGTCGTGGACCAACGCCTAAGCTTATATATCGCCCCGTTATTGACGCTAATATAAGAAATACTTATACTACGAGCTATGGCCACACGCCCAACACGGCTCCCATTCGATCTCCACGTCCTGGAGGCTTTCCTCGGCGTCTGCGAGGCGCGCTCCATGGCGCTCGCCGCGCAGAAGCTGGCGATGACTCAGCCCGCCATCTCCCAAGCCGTTGCCGATCTTGAGGCGCGGATCGGCGTGAAGCTGTTCGACCGCAGCGTCCGGCCTCTCGCGTTGACTCCCGCCGGGGAGCTGATGCGCCAGCGAGCGTCTGCGCTCATTTCAGAAGCGCGGCAGATTGCGACCGCGATCAGACACACCGCACGCGGCCGCCTGGCCTTGATCCGCGCCGGATTGGTTGACAGCCTGTCGCGGGCTTTGACGGGGCCAATCGCGACTTTTCTCGTCTCTCATGCCGAGCACGTCTCGGTGCAGTCCGGACTGACGGCCGCCCACGCAGGGGCGCTTTTAACGCGAAATCTCGACCTTTTCATTGGCGTCGACGATATGAGCGACGTCGAGGGCTTCGATCGCCACGAAATCGTGACCGAGCCATACATACTCGTGCTGCCGCCGAAGCAGAAAATTCCCCGTTCAGTCGAAGAGCTTGAGGCCTGCGCGGAAAAGCTTCCGTTCATTCGCTATAGCGCTCGCTCCAAAACGGGCATCGACATCGAGCGCCATCTCCGCCGGCTGCATGTCGACCTCCCGCCGGGACTCGAGTTCGATACCCCGTTTGGGGTGAGCGACATGGTCGCGCGAGGTAAGGGATTCGCCATCACGACGCCGATCTGCCTCGCCGAGGCGGCGCTCTCCGGCAGCGATGTTCGAACCGCGCCGTTACCCGGCCCGCAGCTGAAACGAACCTTGACGCTGGTGAGCCGCAAGCAAGAGCTTGGAACGCTGCCCCGCGATTTAACCAAAGCATGCAAATCTTCACTCGAAGCATCCACGCTCGCCCCGCTCCGCACATCGATGCCGTGGCTGGATGCCGATCTGCGCGCCTGATTGATCTGCGCCGTTTGCCTGCCCTTTGACCGCTCGGCGGTTCATGCTGCCGCTGTTGCAGTGCGAAGTGGGCGGGGAAATGTTTAAGAACGTCTTCCCTGTGCAATTTTGCCCGCCTGATGGCCCGTCTCCCAGACCTTACGTCGCGTTGGCGTGCCCCTGAACTGCGAGTACGTTTATCCCATACTTGAATCCAGGTTGGATAATCATTGGCAGATGACGCTGCAGGCGATCATCATTCGAGCAGACGGTGCTCTAGCTGAAACGGAAGACGTACGCCGGCGAGCGTTCGCACAGACGTTTTCCGAAGCCGGATTTGAGTGGTCTTGCGATCGAGAGGGATTTGCGCTCACCGCCAAACTTGGGAGCGGCGAGGCGCGGATGGCGCATTACGTCCGCTCCATCCTGCGCGGCAAACCGGAGACGCAGGATCTTTCATACCTCATCCACGCGATGCATCGCCGCGCCTCGAAACTTTTCGGCGAGATGCTTTCGACGACGGCCGTCGAGCCGCGCCCCGGCATTCGCGACTTGATCATCACGGCTCGTAGCGACGGGCTGCGATTGGTCCTGGTTTCGCTGCTCGATCCCAAAGACACAGAGCGTCTGCTGACGAAACTTCTCGGCGATCGCGGGAGAACGCTTTTCGACGGCGTTATCTCTGGCGACAGGGAAGGCAAGGGCGAGTGCGAAAGGCTCTATACAGAAGCCCGCTCGACGCTGGGCATTGATCCCAAGCACAGCCTCGTCATCGAAGGCGGCAGCCGCGGCACGCTTGCCGCGAAAGCAGCGGGCTATTCCGTTATAACGACGCGAAGCGCATTCTGCCGCGAAAGCCCAGTTTTTAGCGAAGATTCGGTGTGTGTGGACGATCTGACGAGCCTGCTAGCGGCGCGTGATCGCAATCCCCACGATCCGCTAACCCCCGAGGACCGGGCCGATCTTTTATCGGTATTAAACCGTCTGCACGCGAGTAAGTGCGAAGGGCTGACGGGACTTGATTGGAGCGATCAGATGAAAGTCTCCGACATTTTGAAGACCAAGGGGTCGGCGGTTAAGACGATCGAGGCCAATGCCACGATGCGCGCCTTGGCTCACAGTTTCAGAAAAGAATCGGTCGGCGCGATGCTCGTGTTGGACAGCAAGGGCTGCCTTGAAGGGATCATTTCCGAGAGAGATCTGGCTCGCGGGATCGATGAATTTGGCATGGATCTGCCGCAAATGCGGGTTGCCAATTTGATGACCCGTTCGGTCGTGACCTGCGCACCCGACGATCGCGTCGCCGCCGTTGCAAATGTCATGACCCAACGGCGCATTCGGCATTTGCCGGTCGTGGTCGAAGGCAAGGTCGTTGGCCTGATCAGTATCGGTGACGTCCTGAAGCATCGCCTGGACGAAGTACAACTCGAAGCCAGCGTGCTGAGAGACGTCGCGCGCTCGCGGCGCTAGATGTCGCCCCACGACTGAACACCAGCTTGCCGCAAGGTCGCCATGCCAAAGCATCGGTTATGGTCGACGCAAGCTATCTCAATGCCATAAAGCAGTTCGAAGGCTACACAGCCAAAGCCCGCTGGGATTATGCCCAGAACTCCAACGGCTATGGGACTCGTGCGCGCTTCGCCGGCGAAGTCATCGATAAGGAAGAGGCGGATCGGCGCTTCTCCGACGAAATCAAAAAGTCTGCGGATTTCGTCGACAAGTTCGCTCCGGATCTCGACGACGGCAGCAAGGCCGCTCTGACATCTCTCACATACAATGCTGGCACGGCCTGGAGCCAAAGTGGGCTCGGAAAGGCCGTCGCGAGCGGCGATCTCGATACCGCCCGCTCGCTATTCCTCCAGTACAACAAGGCTGGCGGCAACGTCCTCGATGGCCTCGTGCAGCGCCGGCTTCAGGAAGTTGCGTGGTTCGGCCAGGGCCTGCCAACGGCGCAGGTCGCGAATGCCAGTCTCGCCGCGATGGCTGCCGCAGCCAGTGGCGCGTCGGCATCCTCGCAAGGCGCGCTTTCCGATTTGACACCGGCGAGCAGTGTTCCGGCAACCGCGCGGCCCGTCACAGCATCGGCGGCACCGGCCGCCGATTTGAGCGTTGCACCCTTCGCCAGCCTCACCAGCGATCAAATGCTCCTGGCCTTGCTGTCGAAAATGCCGAGCGCGGGAGTGGGACGCGATGAGGGCGACACGAAAAAATCGGATCGCCAGTCCGATCAGAAGGCTCAAGATCGCGACGTCGCGAAAGCGGGTTGAGCCAAACCCCTTCTAACGGAAGTATGTGATCGCAATTACGATCAGCACCGTCGCAATGCCAACGACGGCGCCGGCGACCTTCACCATTGATGGATCGGCAGATTCTTTGGGTCCGTGCTCCCCGCCACGGAATCCCCGCTCGTCCGCTTGAACGTTTCGCGTCTTGCCGATCAGAAATCGCTGCAGAAAAAATTGCAGATCAGGGGACGGCACGGTCTGCGCGAATTGCGGATGGTTGACGCCGAGCGGAACTGCGGTTCCCGCAACGGGAAGATCGGCGCGAAACACCTGCTCGTCTTCGACGTAGCGAGCCGCGATGCGGTTCGGCGACGATGAGACTTCGCCCTCGCGCGCGCCGATCCGGCGTGTTTCGTCAGCAATCTTGCCGCTGAGTTGTTCGTCGAGCAGCGTCAGCAGAACCGGCGCCATAGCCTTGTCGTTGTGCGAAATCGGCGGCGCCGCCGGGGGAGCTGCCTCGCCTCCAATGTCCTGTTTGGAGGACGGATTTCGATTGCTCAGAAGTTGCCGCTCGCCACGAAGAAGCGTTTCGTTGACGATCAGCGCGCCAATTGTCTCCGCATTGTTCACCATGGTCGTATCGCCTCGAAATCAGATCCCTATCTCGAGCCTTGGGATGCGAACAGCGCTCCTAACGTGGTTGTTTTTGCCCGCCGGGCAATGTCTGCGAGAGGTAGGCAAATACGTCTTCGACGGGCTCTTCGTCGAGATTCTGCTTGATCGCCTCGTATACCCGCGGCACGATTTCCATAGCACGGTCGAGCGTCGCATCGGTGCCTGGCCGATAGCCGCTGATGGCGCGAAGATCGCGCGTATCCTCGAAACGCGAAATGACCTCGATGAGCTGGGTCACGAACTGTGCTTGATTCTTGGTTCTGATCTTCGGCGCCAATCGTGACAGCGATGCCAGCGGGTCGACTGCGGGCAGCCGCCCCTGGCTCGCGATGGCGCGATCGAGGACGATATGGCCGTCGAGGATGCCGCGCGCGGCATCGGCGATCGGATCATTGTGATCGTCGCCGTCAACGAGAACGGACAGGATCGCGGTGATCGTACCCGCGCCTTCTTCGCCGGGACCGGCACGTTCGAGCAGCCGGGGCAGGTTACTAAAGACGCTCGGCGGGTATCCGCGTGCGACAGGCGGTTCGTCGGCGGCGAGCGCCAGCTCACGCATCGCATGAGCGTAACGCGTCAGCGAATCGATGATGAGCAGAACGTTCTTTCCGCGATCCCGGTAATATTCCGCGATGCACATCGCGGTGCTTGGCGCGAGACGCCGCATCATCGGGCTCTCATCTGACGTTGCGACGACCGAGACGACGCGCGAGCGCGATGCCGCAAGCGTGTCGTCGAGAAAATCCCGCACCTCGCGGCTTCGTTCGCCGACGAGAGCGAGTACGGTGACATCGCTCGAAGGGGCGCGGCTCAGCATGGCGAGCAACGTCGATTTGCCGACACCGGAGCCCGCGAAAATTCCCAGTCTCTGCCCCGCGCAAATCGGCGTGAAGAGGTCGATCGCCTTGACGCCGGTCGTCAATGGCATGCCTAACCTATTCCGGCGTAGCGGCGAAGGCGGCGAACCTTGGATCGAGAATGCGTGAACGCCACTGATGAGCGGACCGCCGTCGTCGATCGGCTGCCCCAACGCATTCAACGTTCTGCCGAGCCATGATTCGTCCGGCGAAAGCGTCATTGGCCCCGAAAGCGTCGTGACGCGGGCGCCGAGCTCGATACGATGGTCGGCAACGAAGGGCGTGACGTTGATCGAGTCGGCTTCGATCGTCGCGACCTCAGCAAGCACGGAGCCGCCGAGTCCCGCAATCGACACCGCATCGCCGATGGAGACGAACTTCGAAAGTCCCGAAACGACGAGGAACGTCGTGCTGATCCGGACGACGCGTCCGGATACGCGATGGGCGGGGGACAGCGCCGAAGCCATGGCCATCATCCGGTCCAACCGGTCGAACGGCGTCGCTGGGGCGTCGGTAATCAATACGCATCCCTCCGGCTAGAAATCAGGAGCCCGCGAGAGTTTTCAGTGAATCCGTCAGCGATGACTCGGTGTCACTCAGCATGTTGGTGACGGCCTGAAAATTCCGCTGGATGGTGATGAGGTGCGTCATCTCGAGGACGGGATTGACGTTCGATTTTTCGACGTAGCCCTGCATCACACCATTGTTGAGGAAATCGATTTCCGGTGTCGGCGGAATGTCGGAAACGACCGAGGCGCCGTCGGCTCGCGTCAGCGTCGCGCCGCGCGGCATCCGGTAAAGTCCGAGCGCGCCGAGATTGTTGCCCGCCTGCTCGATCGTCCCCGCCTTGTTGATCGTCGGCGCCGGGTCGTTGGGGTTGAGCTGCACCGGGGTGCCGCCGGCGTCTAGAACCGGGTTCCCGGTGAGCGTCGTCAGCATGCCTTCGCTCGTCATCTGCATGCGCCCGTCGCGCGTATAGGCAACTCCATTCGGCGTTTGAATGGCGAGGAAGGCATCGCCCCTCACCGCGACATCGAGCGGATTGCCCGTCTGCGTAACCTCGCCGGTTCGGAGCGAGAGATGATTCTGGCCCTTCGAAACGAAGCTCACCGAATTCTTTCCCGCCGGGGCCATAAGCTCCTCGAACGACATCTCTTCGCCGCGAAATCCCACGGTGTTGGTGTTCGCGACGTTGTTGGCGAGCGTATCCAGGCGCCGTTGTAGAGCCATCTGCGCGGAAAGAGCGACGTAGACATTCGATTGCATGCGGAATCCGTCTTCGTGAGTGCCGGTCTGGCCACGAAGCTACGGATACGAACTTGTGGGTGGCTGACTCGCTGGGCGAGCAAGTCCCACGCAAGCCAAAGCGTCCCTTATTGGATTTCGCCTAAATTGGCATTGGGAATGCTTTCGTGACCATTCTACTCGGCCTGATCATCACCCTCGTCTGTATGCTTGGCGGCTTCACCGCCATGGGCGGCCACGTTTGGGTCATCTGGCAACCCTGGGAGTACGTCATCATCTGCGGCTCGGCGTTGGGCACGTTTGTCGTCGCCAACCCCATGAAAACGATCAAGGACTCGGGCAAGGCCGCCTTCGAGGCCTTTCGGAACGATACGCCGACCCAGGAAGCGAACATCGAGCTACTGGCTCTGCTCTTTTTCATGATGCGCGAGCTTCGCGACAGATCCCGCGCCGAAATGGAAATGATCATCGATGCGCCGCAGGATGCGGAGGTGTTCAAGCGCTCGCCGACGGTCACGGCGAATGAGGAGCTGACCACCTTCATCTGCGACTATTTCCGTCTCATCATCATGGGCAACGCTCGCACCCACGAGATCGAATCGCTGATGGATGAGGAAATCGAAACGGTTCGCCACGACAAGCTGAAAGCCTACCACGCGCTCGTTGCCGTGGGTGACGGTCTGCCGGCTCTCGGCATCGTCGCCGCGGTTCTTGGCGTGGTGAAGGCCATGGGCGCAATTGACCAGTCCCCGGAAATTCTGGGCCACCTCATCGCCTCGGCTCTCGTCGGAACCTTTGCTGGCATTTTCTTCTCCTACGCAGTCGTCGGTCCTCTCGCGACGAAGGTGAAGATCGTCCGCGAGAAAAAAATGCGGTCGTACGTCATCGTCAAGCAGTCGCTGCTGGCTTTTATGAACGGAGCCATGCCGCAGGTGGCGATCGAGCACGGCCGCAAGGCGATTTCGGCTTACGAACGTCCGACGATCAACGAGGTCGAAGCCGCGACGATGGGTGGCGGTGCGGATCGCAAGCAGGGCCAAGAAAGAAAGGCAGCCTGATGATCCGGTCATCGTTTCGCGTCTTCTCCGGACCGTCAGCGGCATGCGTGGCAATAAAATCGCAGGGCGGCCGCCATGACGAATGACGGTCTCCTCGGAGCGGCTAGCGATATTCATCTAGAAATGGAACGATCGCTCGAGAGAGCGCTTTCTTCAGGTCAAAACAGGCCCGATCGCTTGCCGGGTCTGCAGACGATCTTTGGCCAGTTGCCGCGCGTGATGGCGGAGGAGATCGGCAATCTTTCGCATTTGCCGCTCAAGGTACGTCTGCTCGATCTCTTTGCGTCGACCATAGCCGATACGTGCGCGCTGCAGCCAAGCGCCTTTGCCGGCGTGGTTCGCGCCGAAAGATGGAGAAGCTGGCTCTACTTCATAGCCGACCCGGCCGCGAGCGCCCTTTTTGTGGAAGTGGCGACGGGCTGCGAAGGGATTCCGCAAGGGGGACTGCCGCTACGCACGCCAACCCGAACCGACGCGAATGTCCTCCGCGTTCTGTTCCGGCGCGTCGCGCGCGCCCTGTCGAGCGCTTTTTCGATCCTCGTCGATATCAGCTTCGATGTCGGCCCGGTCGTCGAGAAGATCGAACTCGAGCCGCAGCTGACCCTGACCTCGCCGGTAATCGCCGCACGTCTGTGTTTGGACTACGCGGGACATCAGGGCGTCGTGACGATCGTCATTCCGCAAGCGGCTCTCGAATCGGTACGCCATTTACTCGCGGGTCCGGCAGCCACGGGCCCGACCGGCCCGGCCATGCGCTCGCGCGAGGATCCGACCTGGACCAAGCAGCTCTCCGAGGAGATCGCTCGTTCGTTCATCGAGCTCAACGGCGTCCTTGAAGAGCGTCCAATTGCATTGGGTGAGGTTCAACGGTTTGCTGTTGGAACCGTTGTCGAGCTGGAGCTCACGTCAATGTCGCGCGTGCGGCTCGATGCCGACGAGAGCCCGCTGTTTTGGTGCGAGCTTGGCAAGCGCGACAATGCGCTGATCCTGAGGATCGACGACGAATTCGATCAACAAAGGGAATCGGTAGACGAATTCTACGGACTGTAGGCCGTGCTCTCAAGGCTGCGGCATGTTTCGTATGGCAAAATTCGAGTCGGATACGTTAGCACGAGGAAATAACCGGCATGATGCCGAGTAATGCAGTAGAAGCGGAAAGCGCTCCGGAAGCAACTGAAGCCGGTTTCGATCAGGCGCTCGGAGGCATGGCCGATTTCGGTGAAGCCAACAGCGCGGACTTGGCCGAAACGCTGCGCAAGGCCGCCGCCGATATGAACGAGGCTGCAGCCGACTTCGGCAACAACAATTCATTGATCATGGGTTTGCCCGTGATGATGAAGGTCGTGCTCGGCTCTGCAAAAATGCCCGTCGCGACTTTGGCCAAGTTGGCCAAGGGATCCGTCGTCAAGCTCGACAAAATGGTGGGCGATCAGGTCGACATATTGGTCAATGGCCGGCTGATAGCGCGTGGAGAAGTTGTCGTTCTCAATGAAGGAACGTCTCGCTTCGGTGTCGTGCTGACGCAAGTCGGCTCCTTGCCCCCCGTTGCGAAATAATAGCGGCACATCCTGTCCATGCGCGATCCGTTATTAGAGCCCGAAAGAACATTGACGGGTCCGGAAAAGGTCGGGGTGCTTCTTCTCGCGCTCGGCAAACAACGCGCAAGCGGGCTGCTGAAGAAGTTCAATCCCGAAGAGCTGAACATCCTCGTTCGCTCCGCCGAGGTCATGCCGACGATTTCCGCGGCTGAGCTCGAAAACATCGTCCAGGAGTTCGAAAACGAGTTTGGCCACGGCGTGCCCTTTATGGGCCGCGCCGAAGACGTGAAGCGCCTCGTCACCGACGTCATTTCCGAAAACAAGTCGTCCGGCGACCCGAACGAGCAGATCATAGCCCGCCTGGACATTTGGAGTCAGCTCGCAGCGCTCCCCGACGACGTGTTGCAGGCCCATTTTCAAAAGCAGTCCCCGCAAGTCGCTGCCTACTATCTCGATCGGCTCGGAAGCGAACGGGCGTCGGTCGTACTGAAGTGCTTTCCGCCCGCTGAGCGCAACGATCTTCTGAACCGCATTCTCGGGCTCGGGCAGGTCGCGCCGCAAGTTATTGAAGCCTTGGAAAGCGGCTTGCACGAAGAGCTGTTCGATAACGATCGGCGGTCATCGGATAAACATCTGTCGCTGGCGAGCATTCTGAACAACCTTGACAAAGAGGACTCGGCGCAAGCGCTCCAGTATCTCGCGAGCATCAAGCCAAAAGACGCCGAAGCGATCCGCAAGATGTTGTTCAAGTTCGAGGATCTGTTGAGGTTGCCGGCGCGTGCACTGACGGTCCTCATGGACGGAATTCCCGTCGAGCGAACGGTTCTCGCTCTCCAGGGCGCCGATGCGGAATTGCAGAACAAGGTTCTTTCGGCGCTTTCGCCGCGAGCACGCCGCATGGCGGAAGCAGAATTGCAGAGCCCCGCCAACGTGCCTCAGCGCGATATCGTCGATGCCCGGCGCGCGATGGTCGAAGCGGTGCTGCGTCTCTCCGCCGAAGGTGCGATCGATATTTCAAGCACATCCATGGAAGCCGTCTAACCGGCATGCCGCTGGAGCGGGATCGTGTCTGAAGCACAGGACAAAGATAGCCGCACAGAAGAAGCAACAGACAAGCGAATGTCTGATGCGAAGGGGGAGGGCAATATTCCGCTCTCCCGCGAGGCGACCAACTTTCTATACCTTCTCGCAGCGCTGCTCATGATTGTGGCGCTCGGCCAGACCTTCCTCACCAGCTTTGCCGAACTCCTGATGGGGTTGCTTGCGAACGCCGGCTCCATTCGTATCGAAACAGCGGGTGATCTCGGCTTGGTCTTCGACGTCGTCGGAAAGACTGCCGCGCTCCTGACCGCTCCTATCATTCTCTCGTTTACGGCGGCCGGCGTACTGGCGGCAACGCTTCAGACGCCACCGGCTCTGATCTTCAAGCGCGTGATTCCGGATATTTCCAGGGTGTCGCCGGGAAAAGGCCTGAAGCGCTTGTTCAGCATGAACGGAGTGTTCGAGTTCCTGAAACTTACGTTGCGGCTGAGCATCATCGTGATCACGAGCGTATTGATCGTGATGTACCTGTGGCACGACTTTATCAATTCGATTTGGAGCGACCCAGCGGCCATTCTGAGGCTCTCGCAGAAGAGCGTCGCGCTGTTGCTGACGTCGCTGGCGATTCTGTCATTCGTTCTTTTGCTATTCGACCTGCCGATCACGCATATCCTTTGGCGCCGGTCGCTCCGAATGGCGCCCCAGGAAGTCAAGGATGAGCGCAAGCAGTCCGAGGGCGATCCTCATATCAAGGCGCGCCGCCGTTCCATTGCAAGATCGCGCGCACGCCAGCGGATGCTTCACGCAGTGCCGCGCGCAACGCTCGTCGTTGCCAACCCGACGCACTTCGCCGTGGCGTTGCGATATGTCCGCTCCGAAGGGGGTGCGCCGCGGGTCGTTGCCAAGGGGCAGGACCTTGTCGCGCTTACAATTCGTAAAATTGCCGAAGAAAATGGCATTCCTGTCATAGAAGACAAGGCTCTCGCAAGGTCGCTGTATGCAAAAGTAAGCGTGGATCAAATGATCCCTGTCGAGTTCTACAAGGCAGTCGCTGAAATTCTTCTTCGTCTTCAGGCGCGGCGGAACCGGACTGGTCCTGTTCGCGCGTGAAGGGAAAAAAGGCGCTATGATTCCATTTCGCATCGATCATTCTGAAGTTCGTGAAAAGATCCTCGGCGAGAGCATTCGTTCCGTCGCGTCCGACCTGCGCTTGATCGATCTTCCCGATCTTGTCAGCTATTTGAAAACCGGGCAGATCGCGAACATCGGCTCGCTCGTGCAGGCTTCGATTGAACTGTCGTTCAAACCGGAAACTTTGACATTCGGTCATGCCGGCGACGTTCATCTGGAATGGGGCTCGCAGCCGCGCGTTTTCCTCGATATGGAATTTCACCACCAGTCCGTACACGTCTTCTTCCGCCTGATACTCGAGGGCGAAGAAGCTGGTGTCGAGATCACCTATATTTCGTTTGAAGGCGAATCGAGCGGTCCCAGCCAAAACACCACGCGCTTGCATCGCGCGCTGGGAGAGGCGCGCCTGAACTGACGCACGTTTATTGAACACGTCAGTCGCACCGCCGAGGAAGATGCGAGTTCCAGCACCGCTGTTCAGGCCGACGCAAGGGAGCGGGTGCACATAGGAAGGCAAGATCATGAAGGATCCCTTTCTATGCAGCCCATGCAACTTTTCGATCTGGCTTTTCGCCAAAACGAATGGCTCGCACAACGTCAATCGGTAATTTCGTCGAACGTCGCGAACGCCAATACGCCTGGTTACAAGGCGAAGGATATCGAAAGCTTCGACGACGTGATGCGCAAATCCGTCTCGATGACGGCAACCGATCCGCAGCATCTCTCATCCGGCATTGGCACGTTCCGTCAGGCGGAAGATGGATCCAACGATGCTGAAGTCCTCGTTTCGGGCAACGACGTCAATCTCGAGCAGGAATTTCTCAAGTCCAACGACGTGATGCGCAGCTACTCAATGAACACCCAGATCATGAGGACGTTCGATCGGATGCTGCAATCGGTGACGAAGGCCTAAGCCATGAGTGATCCGCTTATCTCCGCGGCCAAGGCCGCAGCGAATGGCCTCTTCGCGCAGTCGACGCGCATGCGGGTTCTTTCCGAAAACATCGCCAACGCCGAAACCACTGGTAAGACGGCGGGCGCAGATCCCTATCAGCGCAAGACCGTCAGCTTTCAATCCGTCACCGACGGAATGGACGGCGTGGACATGGTGCAAGTCGACGAAATCGACCGCGATCAGGCACCATTTCGCACGGAATACATGCCCGGGCATCCGGCGGCCGATGCAAAGGGCTATGTTAAAATGCCCAACGTCGACATGCTCACGGAGCTTGCCGATATGCGCGAGGCATCGCGCTCATATACCGCCAACACCCAAGTCATCAAACAGGTCCGCGAGATCGTCTCGATGACCATCGACCTATTGAGGCCGTCATGAGCTTGAGCATCGCCATGCTATCTCCGGATATCGACCGCATCGGCGGCGCCGCGGCCTCGAAAGGCGCTGCTGCTGTCGCCGCTCCCGGCGCCTCGTCCGTCGCCACACCGGAAAGCGATTTCGCGCAGACGATGGCGAACATGGCAGCCGACGCCATTTCGACGGTGAAGACAGGCGAAACGACGGCGATGGCCGGCATGCAAGGCAAGGCGCCGTTACAGCAGGTCGTGCAAGCGGTCATGCAGGCCGAGCAAGCGCTTCGAACGGTCGTCGCGGTGCGCGACAAGGTCGTCAGCGCTTATCAAGAAATCAGTCGTATGCAGATTTGAGGTCGTAACTCATGAGAGCGCTTTCGATTGCTGCGACCGGCATGTCCGCACAGCAAACCAACGTTGAAGTCATTGCCAACAACGTTGCAAATATCAACACGACCGGCTTCAAGCGCTCGCGTGCGGAATTTGCCGACTTGCTGTACCAGACCGATCGCGCTGCCGGAACGGCGGCCCGCGATGACGACACCATCATTCCGGAAGGTAACTCGATCGGTCTAGGCGCTCGTACCGTCGCCATCCGCAGTCTTTCGATGCAAGGTCCCCTCGCTTCGACGAATAACAAGCTCGATTTGGCTCTGAACGGCCGGGGTTACTTCCAGGTCCAGGGTGAGAACAACGAGATTTTGTACACCCGCGACGGCGCTTTCAATAAGAACGCAACGGGACAGCTCATCACGCTCGAAGGCAACCTCGTCATTCCGAGCATCACGATACCGAACACCGCAACCGATGTGATCGTCAACTCCGCTGGCCAAGTGTATGCGGTCATCGGCGCGACCGGCACACAGCAGCTTCTCGGTCAATTGTCGCTTGCTAATTTCGCGAACGAGACGGGACTTGCGGCGCTCGGCGGCAATCTCTTTCAGGAAACGCCAGCATCGGGAACCCCCGTTATCGGCAGCCCTGGCGACGTCGGCTTTGCAACGATCCAGCAGGGCTATCTCGAAAGCTCCAACGTCGATCCGGTGAAGGAAATCACCGAGCTCATCTCGGCGCAGCGTGCCTATGAGATGAACTCCAAGGTCATCACCGCAGCTTCCGATATGTATAGCGTCATCACAAAGGACATTCGCTGATGAGGACGGCGCGCAACGTGCGGGAAGGGCTCTGCTTCGCGGCAGCGGCGCTGCTTGCCTTTTGCGCAGTGGCCGTCGGCGCGCACGCGAACGAAGGCGGGCGCACGGTCTTCGTTCCCCGCGCTGTCATCTATCCGGGCGACGTCATCACAACGGAAGCGCTTGTGGAACGCAGACTGCTGGTCGCACCGAACAATCCGCCCGTATTCGGCGAAGATTCGGGAGAACTGCTGGGCAAGGTTGCCCGCCGCACCTTGCTTCCCGGAGAGCTCATTCCAGGATCGGCAGTTCGAACGCAGGATCTCATTAAGCAGGGCAAAACCTACAAGCTCACTTATGAGTCGCGCTTCGTATCGATCGTCGGCGTCGGTGTCCCACTTCAATCGGGTTCGGCCGGTGAAATCATAAATGTGCGCAACCCGGATACGGGCCTGATAATCAAGGCGCGCATCAAGCCGGATCAGACGTTGACGGTGGACGATCAATGAGATTGGCCACTGCACTGTTCTTTTTTCTTGCCCTGGTGCACACGGCCGAAGCCGGCACGCGCATCAAGGATATCACCGACCTGAAGGGCATCCGCGTCAATCAGATCGTCGGATACGGCTTGGTCGTCGGCCTGAACGGCACGGGCGATACGCTGCGAAATTCGCCGTTCACGCAGCAGTCGGTGCAGGCGATGCTCGATCGCATGGGCGTAAACATTCGTGGATCGCAATATGAGCCGCGGACGCGCAACGTCGCCGCCGTCATGGTCACAGCCGAACTCCCACCGTTCGCTTCGAAGGGCTCCCGTTTTGATGTCACCGTTTCATCGATCGGTGACGCCAAGTCGTTGGCCGGCGGCTCGCTCATCATGACGCCGCTCGCCGGCGCGGATCAGAAAATCTACGCGGCCGCCCAAGGCCAGGTCACGATTTCAGGATATCTCGCGAAGGGCGCCGCCGAATCCATCACGTCGGGAATTCCGACGCGCGGCAGGATTCCGGACGGCGCCATCGTCGAGCAAGACGCGCCGGGCGGTTTCGACGAGGACATGCCGCTCGAATTCAAGCTCCGGAACCCCGACTTTACGACGTCGGTCCGCATTATGGACGTCATCAACGCTTTCGCCAAAGATCGCTATGGCATGCCAATAGCGCGCTCGAAAGATCAGCAGTCGGTGATGATTCGTAAGCCGCCACGCATGCTGTCGTCGCGTCTTCTCGCCGAGATCGGCGAGCTTGAGGTCGATCCCGATCAAACCGCACGCGTTGTTATCGATGAAAGAACCGGCACGATCGTCATCGGCAGCGAAGTCCGCATTTCGACTGTTGCAGTCGCCCACGGCAACATCACCGTGCGCGTGACCGAGACGCCGAAGGTTTCGCAGCCGGCGCCGTTCTCGAACAGGGGCGAAACTGTCGTCGTTCCCGATACGCAAGTCGATGTCAACGAAGCGGGCGGAAACGTACAGATCGCTCGCGGCGCCAATTTGCGTGAGCTCGTGACCGCCCTCAACAGGATGGGTCTGAAGCCCATCGGAATTATCGCAATCCTGCAGGCCATGAAAACGGCAGGCGCGCTGCAAGCCGAGCTGGTGGTTCAATGAGATCGTTCACGAGCTTCGCGTCGGTCCTCGTCGGTCTCTTTCTCTTCGTGCCGATTGGCGCCGCCGACGAGGCAAAGCCCGATAACAACGAGCTGGAAGTTCTGCAGGTGCCGCAGCCGAATGCGCCTGAGCTCAGCCCGGCACAACAGTATTGCTCGAGCATCATGGATGCGGCGACAGCAGCCCAGATCGCGCAACAGACGCGCAACCTGGAAAAGGCGCAGAAGCAGCTCAACGACCGGATCGCCGTTCTTGCCGAGAAGGCCGAAGTCCTGAAAGGCTGGATCAAGATGCGCGAGGACTTCACCGCGCGCGCGACCGAGTCTCTGGTTCAGATCTACAGCAAAATGAAGCCCGATGCCGCCGCAGCGCAGCTCGCGGCGATGGATGAGATGGTCGCGGCGGCCGTCATGTCGAAGCTTACGCCGAAGGCTTCAAGCCTCATCATGACCGAAATGGAAGTGGCGAAGGCGGCACGATTGTCGGCAGTCATAGCGGGCGCGGGCGAAGTGGCTGTTCATCCGGAGCGTAAGGCCGATGCGCAATAATATACGTTGGGCGACGCCGGCAATCGTATCGCTCACTTTGTTGCTCACGGGATGCGCCGACCAATTGCGTGAAATCGGTCGCGAGCCGACGTTGTCTCCGGTTGGAAGCGGCTTGGCGCCGGACCGGACGGCCCATGTTGATCTTCCGGTTACGCCCGTCGCCTACCACTCGGGGAATTCGACGTGGCAGGATGCCGGAGCCGATCTCTTCCGCGACGCCCGCGCCTTGCACGTCGGCGACGTCGTGACGGTAAAGATTCAAATCAACGATAAAGCCTCTCTCGATAACAACCTGAACCGCTCGCGCGACGCGAGCGTCGGTCTGAAGTCATCCGCTGACTTCGATTTCGGTTTTGGCGGCTCTGGTCCGAGCGGCTCGGGAAAACTTGACGGCAATCTCAATCGAACGACATCGACCGATTCGAAAGGTTCCATTGCAAGATCCGAAAGTATCAACCTCCTCGTGGGCGCCGTCGTCAGTCAGGTTCTTCCGAACGGGAACCTCGTGATCAGCGGCTCACAGGAAGTGCGGGTCAATTTCGAGCTTCGTGTGCTGAACGTTCAGGGTGTGATTCGCCCGCGCGACATCGCAACCGACAACACGATCTCCTACGAGAAGATTGCCGAGGCCCGCGTTTCCTACGGCGGCCGAGGCAGGGTGATGGAGGTCCAGCAGCCGGCATACGGTCAGCAGATACTCGACGTCGTGGCGCCGTTCTAGGCAAAGTCAGGGGCGCTGGCGATGGCGACAGAAAAAAGCGAAACTTCAGGCGGCGTCGCGGATCTGGTGAAGTCCGCTCTTGCAGCGGCAATCGTCGGCGTCGGTGGTGGCGGAGCATTCGGCTATTTCGTTATGCCAAGTGGTGCGAGCACACCGCCCCCGCAGGCTGGCCACGTAGAAGAGAAGCCTTCGCTGATGCCCGGCCGTTTTCCGAGCGATGCGCTGGCGGTTGAAATTTCCTCGATTATCGCCGACCTCGAGACTGAGCCGAGGAGCAGGGTTCGCCTCGATATCTCGATCGTCGTTGCGCATGGAACGCCCGAAACGACCACCCTCAAAAATGAAGTGAAGGAAGACGTGATCGCCTATCTGAAGGGGCTCACCGTGTCCGACATTCAGGGCGTCAGGGGATTTCAGAACTTGCGTGAGCAGCTCGACGACCGCGCCAGGGTCCGCGGCCGTGGCGCCATCCTGGGTCTGTTGATCGGCGGCTTGGTTCTCGAATGATAGCTCGTAGAATTCTCACCGTAGTAGCCGCTTTGTCACTGTCCTCCGGCGCCGCGTTGGCGCAGACGATAGACCTGCAGACATTGTTCCCAGCCGGTGACGCGAGCGTCTCCGGCCGTATCGTCCAGCTTCTCGTGGTGATGACCGTCCTCTCGGTCGCCCCTGGTCTGCTGATGATGGTGACGTCTTTTGCGCGCTTCTTGATCGCGTTTTCGTTCTTGCGGGTTGGCCTCGGACTTCAGACGACGCCGAACAATCTCATCCTGGTGAGCTTGGCGCTGTTCATGACGTTGTTCGTCATGGCGCCGACGCTGCAGAAAGCCTGGGACGAAGGCGTGAAGCCAATGGTCGAGAACAAAATTAGTCAGCAGGATGGCTATACGCGGACGACTGCGCCGTTTCGCGCCTTCATGCAAGCCAACGTGCGCGACAAAGATCTTGCACTTTTTCAGGAAATGTCATCACAACGCTTCGGCGAGCAGAATAAAATCGAATCAGACGATCTCCGCGTACTCGTTCCGGCTTTCATGATCTCGGAGCTACGCCGGGGCTTCGAAATCGGGTTTCTGGTGACATTGCCGTTTCTCGTCATTGATCTCGTCGTCGCGACGATCATGACGTCGATGGGCATGATGATGATGCCGCCGACTGTGGTGTCATTGCCGTTAAAGGTTTTGTTCTTCGTGTTGGTCGATGGGTGGAGTTTGCTCGTCGGTGCGTTGGTTAAGTCGTTCGCTTAATCAGGCGAACACTGTTAAGTGAATCGTCTAAGGCGGCGATTAACGATTGGGCCCCTAAAAGTAACAATTGAGAAACAACTCTCAGCTATTTCAAGTTTGATAACGGAGTGGTTGCCGACACCTGCACCACAGGCATGATGCCGATCTGTTAAGCCGGAAGACCCGGTATGTCCCCTGTTTGCGTGCGCTTATTTAGTGCCGAGTAGAAGGAAAAAAGGGACATGGGCATGAGCAGTATCAACACCAATATTTCGGCAATGACGGCACTCCAGTCGTTGCAGAGCACCTCTAAAGACCTGCTGACGACGCAGAACCGCATTTCGACCGGCTTGAAAGTTGCCTCCGCTTCGGACAACGCCGCCTACTGGTCGATCGCGACGACCATGAAGTCCGATAACGATGCGCTGTCGACCGTTCAGGACGCGCTCGGCCTCGGCAAGGGCACCGTTGACGTCGCATACAACGCGTTGAACCAGAGCATCACGCTCGTCAGCCAGATCAAGGAAAAGCTGACGGCCGCCGCTGCTCCGGGCGTTGATCGCTCGAAGGTTCAGTCGGAAATCACGCAGCTTCAGGAACAGCTCAAGGGCATCGCCGATACGGCGAACTTCTCGGGCCAGAACTGGGTTTCGGTCGACTCGTCGGTTAGTGGCTACAACTCGACGAAGACGATCGTTGCTTCGTTCGCACGCACGGCGACGGGTAGCGTTTCGATCGGCACGATCTCTGTTGATACGTCGAAGTCGATCCTGTTCGACTCTTCGACGGCTACGACCGGCACCAGCGGTGGTATCCTCGACTCGCAGCGCGGCACGACCGGCGCGATCGTGACGACCGGCGGCACGTCGGTCATGAAGATCGACATCAGCACGCTGAGCGACAGCTCGACCGACCAGCAAACGCTGAGCTCATACATCTCTGGCGTCGACGCTGCGTTCCAGGAAATGACCACGGCAGCTACCAACCTTGGTGCAGCCCAGAAGCGTATCGACCTGCAGACGAGCTTCATTTCGTCCTTGCGGGATACGATCACCACGGGCGTCTCCCAGTTGGTCGATGCCGACATGAACCAGGAATCGACGCGATTGCAGGCCCTTCAGGTCAAGCAGCAGCTTGGTGTTCAGGCACTCAGCATTGCTAACCAGTCGAGCCAGAACATCCTCTCGCTCTTCCGCTAAAGACTAAGGCTCGGCGCCTATCGGGCGCCGAGCCCTCCACGCTCCCCAGTCGGGACTGACTGGCGCCCCATACGGGCCGCATTCCGAGCGACGATCCGCCTACCGCGCCGGATCCCGAACAGCCGCCCCGTCACCTCTGCACAAGGTTCCCTCTCTACCGTCGGCATCTAACTTTGCCGGGTAGGGTACCAGGGATGGATTGGCGTCAATTCGAAAATTTATATCAGAGTTTGAAAGGCCTAGGGCGGCAGCGTCTGATAGCCCTCGGAGTTGCCGGCGCATTCGTTTTTGCGCTCATTACAATTGGTAGCTATTTCGCTTCTCGATCAGCTTACGACACACTCTACGTCGGCCTGACGCCGTCCGACGTAAGTCGTATGGGCACTGTGCTGACGGAAGCAGGCATCGCCTTCGAGACCAGCACCGACGGCACGAAGCTGAGTGTTCCCATTGGTGATACGGCTCAGGCCCGTGCCCTCCTTGCTGAAAAGGGCCTGCCCGGAAGCCAAACCGCAGGCTACGAGCTTTTCGACAAGCTTGGCGCTCTGGGTCTGACCTCGTTCATGCAGGAAGTCACTCGCGTCCGCGCGCTCGAAGGCGAGCTTTCGCGCACCATTCAGTATCTGAAGGGCATACGCGCTGCCCGTGTACATATCTTTCTTCCCGACCAGAATGCGCTGCGCGTCAAGAAGCAGTCCCCGTCGGCTTCGGTCGTGATCAGGACCGACATCGCTGGCGATGCTGCTGCGGCACCCGCGATCAAACACCTGGTAGCATCTGCAATTCCGGAAATGTCGCCGGAAGAAGTGCAGGTGATCGGCACCGACGGAACCATTCTCGGAGGCGGCAAAAGCGCAACGGGCGATGCGCCTGTGCAGATGCTCGAACTCGAACGGACCGTCGCTCAACAAATCCAAGACAGCGTTCGTCGCACGTTGGTGCCCTATTTGGGCCTGGACAACTTCGAGGTCAGCGCAATCGCCCGCTTGAACATCGACAAGCGCCAAACGAGCGAAACCAACTTCGATCCGGAGAGCAAAGTCGAGCGGTCGACCAGGGTCATCAAAGAGGCTCAGAGCTCGCAGGACGCTGCAAAAACCAACGTAAGCGTCGAGCAGAATATTCCGGGTGAAGCGGCCCCGAACAAGGACCAGGCGAAAAAGGCCCAGGATCGTAAGGAAGAGACGACCAACTACGAAATCAGCACGAAGTCCGCCTCGACGACGAGCGAAGGCTACAAGGTCGATAACATCTCGGTCGCCGTGGTCATCAACAAGAGGCGTCTGGCGGAAGTCATGGGCAAGGACGCGAAGGCCGAAGATCTCGACAGGCAGGTCGCGGAAATCGAGAAAATCGCGCTCTCGGCGGCCGGAATCGACAAGAAGCGGGGCGATCATATCAGCGTCTCAGCCGTCGACTTCGCACCAACGCCGTTCGAGTCCGATGCTGCCTCCGGAGGATGGCAGCCGCTGGTTATGAGTCTCGCAGGGACGGGAATTAAATCCCTGACGATTCTTCTGCTGGCGGCGATCGTGGTGATGGCAGGCTTCAGGCCCGTCATGCGCACATTGCTGTCAAATGGCGCCGTCGAAGGACCTGCGGCTGTTGCCGCGCTCGGTTCACCGATTGCGTCCATCGCCGGAACAGGACCCGCACCGCTAGACATGCCGGAGATGGCATCGCCGCTACTCGAGCCGGGAGCCAATCCGTTCGATGGAGAAGGCGGAATGGGCTCAATGGGCTCGGACTTCGGCAGCGGTCTTTCCTTTGGCCGGTCTCTTGCGCTCGGCCCGGTCGAAAAGCTTGGGGCGATCATCGATAGCGACGAGGAACAAGCCACCGCTATCCTGAAACATTGGGTTAAGAACGGATGACGACGAGACTTCACAGCTCGGCGTTTTCGCTTCTATCTGACTTCGATCGCGAAAACGCGGTCGTCGAACGCGATTATGAAGCCGAGATAAAGTCGGCTTTCGAAGAGGGCTATCGCCACGGTCACGCCGATGGGCGGACCGAAATGGAGGCCGACGCGGAGCATCGACTGACAGAAGCGACGTCTCTTCATGCCGAGCAGCTCCTCGAAGAGAAGCAAAACTGGCAACGCGACTGCGCCGACGTCCTGGCGGCGCGTTTGGAAAACGTCTCAAAGCTTATCGAGGCGAGCATAGAAGAGCGCGTCGCGACCCTGCTTCGGCCATGGCTTGCCGAACGATTGCGCGAACGCGCCCTGCAGGATCTTGAGAACGCCATCGCGCGCGCACTCGTCGAAGGCGCGAAAATTCACATAGAGGCGCCGGCTGAAATCGTCGTGCACCTCCGCGAACGCTTGCCGGTGGAGGGTCTTCAAATCGGCTATTCCGAAACAGAGAACAGCGACATTCGCGCTCACATCGAAGAAACCGAAATCGAGGTCAACATCTCCGCGTGGGTTTCCGCGCTTGAAGCGGTGGCATCATGAGCAACGGTCAGGAAGACGTCTCATCGCAGCCGCTGGTCATCGTTCGTCGCCGGCGCAATACCGACGAGCCGCATCATGGTGGTGTCTGGAAAATCGCCTACGCGGACTTCATGACCGCGATGATGGCCTTCTTCTTGGTGATGTGGCTGATCAACGCCGCCGACAAGAAGACGATCGTTCAGGTCGCCGCCTATTTCAATCCGATGCGGTTGACGGATCGGTTCGCAGCGCCGAAAGGCCTTGAAGACCTTACCGAGACCGCGACCAAGCCGTCGGAAGAGAGAGGGAAAAAAGGCTTCGAAAAGCAGGTTATCGATACCAAGCAGAAGCAACAAGCCGATCAAGATAGCAAAGAGAAGATCGGCGAAGCGATGGACGAGGCGGCGCAGAAGTCGAGCGCTGCCGCTGGTGGCAAGAGCTCCGAAGCTCAAAAGGAGCAGGCGCTTTTCGACAATCCTGGCGATCTGCTCGAGAAGCTTGCGGACGAAGCGCGAGCCAATTTCCCGACGACGGCATCAAGCCCTGCCGACGGAAACATCAGCGATCCGTTCGATCGCACGAATCGAAGGGCCGGAAAATCTCAGGCGACGTTGAAGCCGGCGAACCAACCGGCTCAGACGAATCCGCCCAAAGCTGATGAAGTTGCAAAGGCGGGCACGCCGCCGAGCAATGCGAAGCCGCCGTCACAAGAGGCTGCAAAAGAGACACCGGCCGTTCCCCCGGCGCAGAGCCAATTCGAGAAGCCAAAGCAACTTGACGTCGTCGCGAAGCAGACACCTGCAACGCTGGATCAGACGAAAAAGGAAGACAAGACGCACGAGCAGGACAAGCAAAAGGAAAAAGACGAAGACGCGAGAAAGCTCGAAGACGACATCAGCAAGGCAATTTCCGCTGTCGCGCGCGATCTGCCGCACGTCGAGGTCAAGGCAACTCCGGAGGGTGTGCTCATCAGTCTGACCGACGATGCGCATTTCGGCATGTTCGAGGTGGGATCTGCAAAGCCGCGCCCGGAACTCGTCCTTGTAATGGAAAAAATCAGCAAGGTTTTGGACGGTCACGACGGGCCCATCGTGGTTCGCGGTCACACCGACAGCCGAGCCTACAAAAATGCAAACTACGATAACTGGCGGCTCTCTGCAGCACGCGCGCAAATGGCCTATTACATGCTCGTGCGCGGCGGCATCCCGGAAACGCGTGTTACCGCCATCGAAGGTCGCGCCGACCGAGATCCGAAAATTCCATCCGATACTTTGGCGGCGCAAAACCGCCGGATCGATATCCTCATAAAAGAGGCTAAGAAATGAAGCGGCTCGCGCTGATCTCTGCAGCGTCGGTCGTCGCACTCTCCGGCGTTGCAGCAGGTTCGGCCTTTTATTTCCGGCCGGAGCTGATCTTCGGCGAGGATAAGCCCGAACCTCGTCTCGATCATGCCGTGCCCTCCTATGCACAAAAGCCGTCGAATGAAATGCAGGCGAGGAAGGAAGCACTCCGCAAGGTCGAACAGCTGGGCGCTATCCAGGACAGGATTATTCGTGGCGATCGGACCGCGCTCGCTGAGCAGGCACGAGTGCTGAGCGAAATAGCCCGTGACGTTCGTCACTTCGGCCCCGAAGACTGGAAAGACTACGTCAACGTGCGCACCAGCTTGCTCTATGTCCTGAGCGGCGGCGATGCGCATGTTCTCACCCCGCTGATCGATAGCGATATTCTGGGCGCCGCTGACCAGAAGTTGGCCTCTGGCATCGTGAGCTTCGCTCAAGGGCAGACCAGAGCTGCGCGCAAATTATTCATGGAGATCGACCCGAGATCGCTCGATGTCAGCCTCGTCGGACCGTTCGCGCTCGCTCGTGCATCGCTTTATCTGGACGACAACCACGAAAAGGCGATCGAACTGCTCGATGACGCGCGGCTCGCCTGTCCGCATACCGCAATCGACGAAGCCGCCGCGCGAAGGGAAGTTCCCCTTCTCATCGGTTTGGGCCGGAAAGATCGCGCGATAATGCTGACGACGAGCTACGTCCGCGAGTTCGGAAAATCCATCTATGCGTGGAAGCTGTTTCGCGATTTCGCGGAAGCAACGGCAAAACGCGGCGATATGGACGATTCCGAAACGATCGACGCGCTCGCGAATTCCTTCGATCCCGTCGACATGCAGAACGCGTCGGAGTTGTTTATCGATATCGCCGGCGAAGCGTTGCTCCAGGGCAGGCTGAAACTCGCACGCGCCGCCGCGGAGCGGGTCTTGAAGATTGATGGCGCAAGTCCCGAAACATTGGATAAGGCCCATCTCTATCAAGCTGCAGCAGAAGCCCCTTCCGCCGATGCGGGAAAGGCTCTGCAAGCTTTGAATCAGATCACGGCTGATCGCCTTTCGGACGAGGATACGGAAATTCGTGAAGTCGCGGGCTTCATCGCGAATTCCGTCGTCGGCGATAAAATTGAAAATGCGCACCAGGGCACTGGCGCACCGGGAATTGCCAAAGATCCGATCTTACCGAAAGCTGCGGCCGTTCTCGGCAAAGCCGACGCTCTTATAAACGAAGCCGATCAGATCATCGCACGGAGTGGAAAATGACAGCGTCAGTTGGTGGTGCTGCGCCAGGCACGGTCGATCAACTTTTGCAGTCAGTTCGTGGCCGCGTAAGCTCCCGCCGGGACGACGACAGGCAAACTCGGGATAACGAGTCAGATGCCCAAGACGTCAAGAAGGATTATTCCCGGCCAAAAGCGGCTTCGAGTTCCGATAGCACCGTTAGCCGCTCCGATAAGGCGTCGGCACGAAAACAAAGCAAGTCCGAATCCGACGGCGATGACGCTTCGTTCGCGGAAACAATCGATAGCATCGGGCAGCAGGAGCCGCCCGCGCGCCCAAATGTCGAGCGGAGCGATAATTGGCCTCAAAATACGCTCGTCCCGGCTGCGGCTTCCGTCGGCGATAATCTCGCCAAGCAGCAGACACCTGAAATCGTCCAGCAGCCGGCAGAAAGTCCGCAACGCGCCATGCGTCCGGTCAATCTCTTGCGGCAGGATAGCATTGCCGCTTTGATCGACGCCAAGGCGCGTCTGATGCCGAGTGACGAAATTCCGAAGGCAGCGGAAGTAACGATGCCGGATACGCTGCCCCCGCAGCAGGACCTGCAATCGGATGTGTTGGACAACGTGACGGATAGAACTCCAGCGATCGTCAACGGCCAAGAGACGCATTGGAACTTCAACGACAAAGCCATTGCGGCCGCTGCTTTGCAGGCTTCGGGAGTACAGTCGGAGGATCGTCCCACGCAGCGCGTCTTTCCGCCGTTTCGCGTCACGGAGACACCGCAAAAGTCGGTCGGCCCATCGGACGACACATCGCCGCCCGTGCAGGTGCAAGCTGTCACGGCGCCGACGTCGGCCGATACATCCGATGAGTCTTTCCTCGCCGATAAGGATCAAACCGGCCCGCGTCTCCAACAGTCGGCGACCGGAGATCCGGCGATTCGGAAAATCGTGAAATCCGACCCGTCAGATTCGATCGAGAGGGTTTTCTCCGTCGATCCCAAGCCCCCGCAAGGCGCCGTCAATGTGACGGCCCAAGTGCGCAATGGTGTCGTTGATGCTCTTGCCGGATCAACCGGCGAATTAAACCCAAGTACAACGGTGACTGATCTTCAGGATCGCGCGCCGTCACCCCCGCCAGTTTTGCGATCATTAGACCTCACGCTCTCTCCGCCAGATCTCGGCTCCGTGCGGTTGCGCATGAGTCTCAAGTCGAACGCATTGGAGATAGAAGCGGATGCATCGAAAGCGGCGACCGCTAAGATCCTCATCGACGATCGCACGTCGTTGGAGCGAGGTCTGCGAGACGCAGGCTACGACGTCACCAGTTTGAAGATCACCGATGTCTCATCGAGCAACGCGACGAACGCGAGTGGTCAACAAGCGAACGGATCGCCGTCGCGCGATGGCGATCAGGCGCGCCCGAACTTTGCAGGTCAGCAGGGCGGGGATTCCCAACGCCGCGAAGGTGCAACGTTCGGCCAACCACAACGCCGTCAGCAAGATCAATCGCAGCAGACATCAGTAGACTTGGCTAGCGGCCGTGCGGGCGGCGCAGTTTATATTTAGGTCTCGTTATGACGCAGCAGGAATTGATAGGCAGCGGTCTGCACGGCCCCTTCTCGCTCGCAACCGATGCGATCGATGAAGAGCTCGCCGAAAATTGTCCGGGAGCCTACGCGCTCGGTTTCACTGATCACCTGGGACGGTTCTCGATCACTTATGTCGGGAGCGCGGGCGAAAATCTGAAATCAAAACTGAAAGCACACATCGGAACCGCATCGCAGTTCAAATTTCGTCATTTCGCGGAAGAGCGGCTCGCCTTCGAAAAGGAGTGCGAAATGTTTCATCAGTTTCTGCCGTCCGGAAACTTTCTACACCCTAGCCGGCCGCAAGGCACAGATTGGGCATGTCCGCGGTGTCGTCGATAGGCTGAGGCTTCGTCATCAGGTCGAGCACGTCAGCAAGGGCTTGATAATAGCCTGAATGCCAATAGGCGCATTCCGCCGTTCCGAGATCGAGATGCAGCTGTCGCTCGAGCTTCTCCGCCCAGTCTCCGCCGAGACGTGAGCCAATCCCCGCCATGCGAGCTTGCAGCGCGCCAAGATCGGCACGTACGTCTTCCATGTTTAGTCCCTCACCGCTCTTCTTCGGCCGCTGTCTGTGAGGGTGAATTTACACAGCATTGATGGCAATACCGCCAACAAAGCCATTTGCATTTTAGCAAATTCTCCGCAGGTCATTAACCTTGGGATTTGCGCAGCCGCGCCACGTATCTGTCCATCAGATCGTTGGCGATCATCATCCGTTGCGTCGCGAGCGGTCTGAGTTCAGCCGGAACCCGATCGGGATGATTGCGCAAGGCGAACTCGCGCCGGAACGTTACGATGTCGGCTTCGGTGACGTTGGACGAGAGCCCAAGCTCGAGCAAGATTTTGTTAGGATCGAGAAATACTTCGGGATTGAAATCGTCCGCGCCGTCATCACCGTACTTGTTTCGGCCCTGCAGGGGAGTGTCAGTCGTAGTGCCGGTGCGTTTGCTCGCCGCAAGGTCCCAAGCAGCTTCCAGGCTGTTAAGGGAAAATTTACGCGAAAGCCCGGGCGCGCTACCGAGTTCGTCCTCTCGAGCGATCAAGTCGTCGATCAACGTATCAAAACTCGATGGCAGCGGCGCGCGCAATCGCATAGGCATAGCCGGAAGGAAAACGAGCACTCGAAGCTCGGTAACCTATTGGATTCGGCTTGCGGAACGCTGACAATTCGGAACTTGAAACGACCTAGATGCGGCGCGCCGATTTCTGCAGCCTGACCGCCTTCTGATAATAAGCGCGTCCGAGATTTTCGAAGTCGAGCCGCTCGTCGACATTCGTTACGGGCGTAACAAATTCAACGCCGATATGCTTATCCTTCAGCCAGGATACCCTGCCGACGACGACCGTGCCGTCGAACAGCGTCAATGATACGGTTTCATCGACGTCCGGCACCACGCCGTCGAGAACACTGATCCGTGCGCCCGATTCAGAAAGATCTGTGAGATCGCAGATCAAATGAGATTTTCGAAACCGGAGTGCAACGTGCTGATGCGCCTCGTGCCTGGCGGTAACGCGACGGTCGTCCGGCGTAACATCTTCTGCAATTGTGTCGGGAGCTGCCAGGTTGCGAAAGAGTTTCCGGACCTTCGTTTGCTTCATATTACGCACCTGAACAAATCCACTCATTTCGCGGCGATTAAAACGTAATTATCTCCAAACGCTTATCGGCCGGGAATTGACCGGTTCGCGGCAGAGTTGGCGTATTTCATTGAACAACAATTAGGTTACGGACCCGAAACGGAAACAAATAAAATTATATGGAGTTGAATTGCAATTTGTACTCGAGGCGCCCCAAACGCGTGGAGTCATGTATCTGCATCGAGTGTAACTTCAGAGTGATTTGCCGTGTCTTTTCGGCCGCAAGCAATAATGAAATAAATGTTAATAACTCGCGTGAATCACTGTATTCCCTTTAGTGCCAATGATTTGCGGGGCCTGGGGGGCAACATGTTCGTTGTGCTTGACGATCGTTCGACGGTCGCGGGAGGGTATGTTGCGTGTTTCGAACGAGAGGGTATTGCAGCTACAGCTGTAGATCCATCTGAGTTCTTCGAATGGTTCGAGCTCATCAATGACTCCGATGTTGCCGTCATCGAGGGTTTTCTGCTCGGCACGGTTTCGGCCCGTCGGCAGATTTCGTCGCGCATTCGGTCGCGATGCCGTGCGCCACTTATTGGCCTGATCGAAGCGAGAGCGCTCAGCGAAACGCTCGAGCTCTTTTCGCTGGGTTTCGACGACGTGCTCGCGAAGCCGTTTCATGTCAGGGAAATTTTGGCGCGTAGCGGTGCCATTCGCCGCCGTATGCAAATCACCGACGAATGCGTTGATGTCGGGGGCATCAGGATCTTCTTCGACGGTCGCGACCCAATTGTTAACGGCGACGTTCTGCCCTTGCCAAGGCGCGAACGGCGAATCTTGGAATGCCTCGTGCTGAGCCGCAATACGCGGATCACCAAGACGCAGATATTCAATCGCGTGTACGGAATATTCAACGACGAGATCCACGAGAACGTCATTGAAAGCCATATCAGCCGGCTTCGGAAGCGATTGAAGCAGAAGCTCGGATACGACCCGATCGATTCTCAGCGGTTCCTCGGTTATCGCTTGAAAGACTTCGCAATTGAGGAGGTTTTGCAGACCGCGCACGTGGCGCCAACCAGTCTCACGCAAGGCCCAGATGCTTTAATGCCCCCGAGCATTATGCGCGACCAGGAGAATGTCGATGGGTCTCTACGGAGTAATGACTACGAGCGTCTCGGGAATGTCTGTCCAGTCTGACCGAATGGGTACGGTCGCGGACAACATCGCCAATATCAACACGGTTGGTTACAAGGCCTCGTCTACTGAATTCGCGACGCTGATCGCGGAAGGCAGCGTTGCAGAGTATGTGCCAGGCTCCGTTTCAACAATCGCCCGTCGCCTCATATCGCAGCAAGGTGACTTTACCTACACGAAGTCGCCGACCGATCTTGCTGTCAGCGGCAACGGCTTTTTCATGGTGCAAAGCGACGCCGGCACGCCCTATCTGACCCGCTCGGGCAACTTCGTCGCCAATGCCGACGGTGATCTCGTAAACGCCGCAGGTTTCAAACTCCTGGGCTACAACCTCCTGGATGGCAGCTCAAGTTCGGTCGTGAATAGCGCGGCTGGCCTACAGGTTATAAGCACCAGCGGCTTGGGTATGAAGGCAACACCTTCGACGAGCGGCAAGTTTGGCGTGAACCTTCCGGCTGACGCGACTGTTACCGCTGCGGCCAACTTGCCGGGGGCGAATGCCGCCACGGCGGAGTACGCCGGCAAGACCTCGATCGTCACCTATGACAATCTCGGCCATCAGGTCACGCTCGATGTTTACTCGGCCAAAACCGCCAATAATATATGGGAAATAACCGTCTACGACGCGGCCGGCTCGTCGGCATCCGGCGGATTTCCCTATACAGCGGGCTCTCAGTTGGCGACGACGTCGGTGACGTTTGACAGCACGACGGGTGCGTTGACAACGGCAAGCCCGCAAGCACTGAGCTTCAATATTCCCAACGGCAGCACGTTCTCGCTCGACATCAGCAAGATGACGCAACTTGCGGCGAACTACTCACCGCAAACAGGCGCCAACGCGCCAAGCGCGAACGGTAGCCCACCGTCCGCGGTCGATCGCCTCGAAATCAGCAACGAAGGAATTGTCACGGCTGTTTATGCTGACGGCTCGCGCGTCGATGCGTTCAAGATCCCACTCGCGACCGTAGCAAGCCCCGACAACCTTACGGCAATCTCCGGCAACGTTTTCGCGACGAATAAGTCCTCGGGCGATTTGCAGCTCGGCACTGCAAACGACGGCGGCAGGGGCAAAATCATCTCTGGCGCACTGGAAAGCAGTACTGTCGATCTCGCTTCCGAGCTGACGACCATGGTTCAGGCGCAGCGCAACTACACGGCAAACTCCAAAGTATTCCAGACCGGCACCGAACTGTTGGACGTTCTCGTAAATCTCGTTCGCTGACGGGCGAATTGAAAGGTAAAAGGCCCAGCATATGACGCTTACACAGAGTATCGGCAACGCGCGTTCGAGTCTGTCGACAGTTTCCGAGCAAATCTCGGTGGTATCGCAGAATATCGCGAACGTGAGCAATGCCGACGCGACGCGTAAGGTCGCAAACGTCATAACTGGGCCTGGTGGCGGCGTCAGCGTCGCCTCCATTTCTCGTACTGCAAACAAACTTCTGCTCGACACGTATCTGACTGCAAATTCCAATAATCAGACGCAAACCGTGATAAACTCGGCGCTTAATCAGCTCGAGAACACGGTTGGCGAGACCGATTCGGAAACCTCTCCCGCAGCGCTCATTGCGAAGCTGAACTCTGCTCTTCAGAATTACTCCACAACTCCGCAGAACGGCGCCATCGCGGCGACGGTCGTCTCTGCTGCGCAAGCGTTGGCGACGTCTCTCAACTCGGCCACCCAAGCGGTGACCACTATGCGGAATCAGGCCGACAACGACATCGCGACGTCGGTCTCCAACATCAACAATCTGCTGTCCCAGTTTCAGAAGCTGAACCAGACGATCGTGAGCGGAACGGGCAGCGGCGCCGACATCACCGATGCGCTCGACCAGCGCGACGCCATTCTGAAGCAGCTGTCGTCCGAGGTCGGCATACGAACCGTTACGCGCGCGGGCGGCGATATGGCGATCTACACCGATAGCGGCGTAACGCTATTCGACAAGACTGCGCGGCAGGTAACATTCCAAGCTTCGTCAAATCTCGGGCCGAACTCCGTCGGCAATCCAGTCTATGCCGATGGCGTTCCGATTGCCGGAACTCCGCATACGATGTCGATCAGTTCTGGCAATCTGGCAGGCCTGGTCGAAGTCAGAGACAACATCGCCCTCACCTATCAGGGCCAGCTGGATGAGATCGCCCGCGGTCTGATTGAGGCGACCGCCGAGACCGATCAGTCCGCGACGCCGACACTGTCGGCAGCCGCCGGTTTGTTTACGTACGGCGGCGGCCCTGCAATTCCCACGTCCGGAACTCTGGTGGCGGGCCTCGCCGGCTCGATCAAGGTCAACCCGAACGTCGATCCCTCGCAAGGCGGAGATCCGACGCTCATCAGAGACGGCGGTATCGCGGGCAACGCGGCCTACACATATAATTCGACAGGTGCTGCTTCCTATACGGACAGAATTCAGCAGCTCATAACAAATCTCGGAACGTCGCGATCGTTTGACCCGTCAGCCCAGCTGACGCAGACGGCCTCCGTTACCGATTACGCAAAATCCTCGGTGTCTTGGCTTGAATCGCTAAGGCAGTCGGCGAGCGCTGAGGCTGAATCGCGTCAGACGCTGGCGGATCGCGCGAGTTCCGCGCTTTCGAAAGATACCGGCGTTAATTTGGACGAGGAGATGACCAACCTCCTCGCTTTGGAGAGAACCTTCCAGGCCTCATCGAGATTGATAAACACCGTCGACAGCTTGTTCGCATCGCTCCTCCAGACAGTCGGCTGACATCATGATATCAACGTCGTTCGTATCGTCCTCTTCACTCTCGGCTGACACGCGCAGATCGATAGCCCGCCTGCAGTCGCAGCTCGTCGACGCGCAAAAAGAGCTTGCGACGGGAAGGCACGCCGACGTCGGTGTCACCCTGGGCGCGACGACCGGGGTCAGCGTTTCCATGCGCCAGGACCTGGAGCAGATTCAGTCGATCAAGAGTTCGAACAATCTCGTCCTGGGTCGTATGGAAGCTTCGCAATCGTCTCTTCAAACCATAGCGACCAGCACACAGTCATTCTTGGCGGCTTTGATTAGTGGCGGTTCGGCCTCGACGTCGCCCCAAACGCTTATTCAATCTGCGCAATCCGGCCTGCTAACCCTGCAGGATCAGCTGAATACATCGCTTGACGGACAATATCTCTTTGCGGGCATCAATTCGGACGTCAAGCCGATGGACGACTTCTTCGGAAGTCCTCCATCCGCCGGTCAGCAGGCCGTGACGGCTGCGTTCGTTGCCAAATTCGGCTTCAGTCCCACCAGCTCCCAGGCAGCGAGCATCTCACCTTCCGATATGAAGGACTTTCTCGATAACGAGTTCGCCAATCTGTTCACCACTTCGAGCTGGGCCAGTACCTGGTCGTCCGCGTCAGACAAATCCGTTAGCAGCCGGATTTCGCGAACCGAGATAGCGAATACGTCCGTGACTGCGAACGACAGCAACTTTCGCACGTTGACCGAAGCATTCACGATGATCTCGGGCTTGGGTTTTGCAAACCTCGGAAGCGGCACCCAGGAAGTGATCATAGCGAAGGCACGAGATCTCGTCGCCAACGCAACGGGCGGACTTACGCAAGTTCAGTCATACCTTGGTGTAACGCAACAGCGCGTTACGAGCGCGAACGATCAGATCAGCACTCAGATCGACTTTCTCACAAAATCGATCGACAACCTCGAACAGGTCGATCCGGCCGCTATCACCACGCAGCTTTCAGACATTTCGACCGCACTTCAGGCGGCGTACTCCATCACGAACAAGCTGAATAATCTCACCATCATGGACTATCTGTCGTGAGCTTAGGCGGCATCTAGAGCAAGTCTTGCGGAAGGCAGAAGATGTACAAGTTCTCATACGAAGAGACGCTGATTGAATCGAGCAGCCGGCAACGTGAAAACGAGCGGCTCGCTATAGAGCAGTCGGTAGCACTGCTGAAGTCAGCAGAGCAGGCCGGTCCGCAGTCGCGCGAAGCGATCGATGCCATTTTCTTCCTGAACAGGCTCTGGAGTTTCTTTCTCGACGATCTCGCGAAGCCTGAAAATGGATTGCCGGATGAAGTCCGGGCGAGCCTGATCTCGATCGGTATCTGGATGCTCAAGGAAGCCGACGCGATCAGCAAGGGCAACTCGCGGAATTTCGCGGGCCTGATCGATGTCTCGAATGTCATCGCGGAAGGATTGTGATGGCTGGCGGCCTGAAAATCACGTTGCGTGCCGGCGAGCGGATCTTCATCAACGGCGGCGTCTTGCGCGTTGATCGCAAGGTCAGCCTCGAGCTGATGAATGACGTCATCTTCCTTCTCGAGCAGCATGTGATGAAGCCCGAGGACACGACGACTCCGTTCAAGCAGCTGTATTTCATGATCCAGATGATGCTGATGGATCCTTCATTGCACATGAAGGCACGGACGATGGCGCGCGAGTCGGTCGCCAATCTTCTCGGAAGCATAAGCAACCGCATTCTGAAACAGGGACTTATCGATACGGCGGAGCTTCTCGATAGCGATCGTCCGTTCGATGCATTGAAGAAAGTCAGATCGCTGCTTCCCGTGGAAGCCGCTGAAATGAATCCTCAGGAACAGAGCAAGGAGGTCGCATGACAACGGTTCCGTCGACCGGCAGCACGAGCTCGAACACGTCAACTTCTGACGCTGCTAAGTCGAATACGCTCAACTACAATGACTTTTTGAAGTTGATGATCGCGCAGATGAAGAATCAGGATCCGCTGAATCCGACGGATTCGACGCAATACATGTCTCAGATTGCCCAGTTCTCGAGCGTCGAGCAGTCCATCAACACAAACTCCAAGCTTGATCAACTTCTCGTAAATTCGAACATCTCTCAAGCAAGTACGATGATCGGACTGACGCTGAAGGCACCGGACGGCACAACAGGCACCATCCAATCGGTGCGAATTGATTCTTCCGGCTCAACAGCAATCCTGACGACGGGCAAGGAAGTGCCGATCGGCGCGGGCGTAACAATCGGCTACCCGGCATGACGGAAGGCGACGCGCTCGAGATCGTTCAACAAGCGATCTGGCTAACGATCGTCTTGGCTGGCCCCGTTGTGGGGTCCGCGATGGTGGTCGGCGTCGGTGTAGCGTTCTTTCAAGCGCTCACCCAAATTCAGGAAATGACGCTTACCTTTGTGCCGAAATTGATTGTCGGCTTTCTAATCATTCTGCTGACAGGCAGCTACAGCGGCAGCCTGCTAAAAGTGTTCACCGAGCAACTGTATCTGCGAATTGCCCTCGGATTTAAGTGACAGTGTCGCATAAAATTATGTGAATGATATAAATCATCAAAAAGAGTATTGCGCCTGTCGACGACTCATGGTCCGTAGGCGGAGATACTGTGTCCGCAAATCGAAGCGTCGTTCCTCTTCTTTCGCAGGAGTTCGCTTGGTGCTGTCGGAAAATAAATCACTATGACGACTCTATCCTCAATTCTGCCCAGGGTTTCCGTCGGAAACCGGCGTGCGATTTCTCACGGGCAGATCTCCTTTCCAACGAGGCAAAACGCTTCGTCACCTTGAGCTGAGCAGGATTATGAGCGCATTAGCACTGAAGCAATTGCCGTCTTCCGCCGTAATCATGTTGGTCAGCATACTAGGGATAGTTGCGACGTTTCTGGTCTGGCATATTTCGATGCGCTCAGACATCGACCTCACGGCCCTATCGGACATCTCTTGGCAAATTGCGGAAGTGGATTCGCGCGGCCGGCTAGTACGGCTCGGCTCCCACCCATTTGCCCTCGCGCTCTTGTTTGGGCTGGTAGCAGCAGGCTGCATGACTTTCGCATGGGGCGCCTTGCAATTTTTCCGCTTGGGTGCAGTAGGGCCGAACGAAATCGACGAACGCTTGTCCGAGCGCCTGGAAAAGGTGGGGCAGGAACTGGATGACGAGGTTTTCTCTGTCGTTCGGCTGCTGAAGGAGCATCTCGAGCTCAGCGGTTCGCATTCCGAATCGTTGGCGAAGGTGAGCAGCACGTTGGTCGCGTCGACGCCGCCGGAACGCGTCCGTGCCATCATCCAGATGCTGATCAGCGAAAACAAGAAAGTTCAAAATGAAGTCCGCGAGCTGAATGGCCGATTGCAACAGTCGCAGCAGCAGATCGAGAAGCTGAGGGTCAGTCTCAGCGATAGTCACAAGCTAGGAATGCTCGATGCCGTCACGTCGCTTAAGAACCGGCATTGGTTGGAGGTTTACCTTCCGAGAGAGGTCACCACGGCTACCGAAACGAATGGCTGTCTCTCATTGATTATGGCGGACGTCGACCATTTTAAGAGGATCAACGACACATTCGGGCATGCGGTCGGTGACGAAATCCTTAGGCGTTTTGCCGAGCTTCTCTCAAAGAACATCAAGGGGCGTGACACCGCGGCGCGCTACGGCGGGGAAGAGTTCATCATACTGCTCCCGCAGACGCGGCTCGACGGCGCCAAGAACCTCGGAGAACAGATCCGAGGGGAACTCGAAAACAAGAAATGGATGCATCACCGGACGGGGCAACCCATCGGCAAAGTCACGGCATCTTTCGGAATTGCAGAATGGCGCCAGGGCGAGGATTGTTACGCGCTTTTGGATCGAGCGGATTCAAAACTTTATGAGGCGAAGGCCGCCGGCCGCAATCGTATCATTGCTGACGAATAGAAAAATCTCTGCCGCAAACGATAGGCAGTGTTTATCTGGCGATCAGCGGATCGTCATCGGATAGCGGCTCATCGAACTGAACGCTTACCTTCTTGTTATGGAACCAAGTGACGGTTCCTTTCATCTTTCGTCCGTTGCGGAGTTCGACGAGAACCCGTTCCTTCAATGGGAAATCTCGCTCGCAATCGAGACCGATGCCGTTTTTTGAAATATCGCGCGCAAGGGCAATCGAGCCGCCGCCTTTATCGCTTATCTTGCAGGGCTGCAGCAGAACGTATCTCGGCGTCTTGCGGCGTTGAGGCAGAACGGGAATTGCGACTTCACCGTATTGATTGACGCAGCCGAAGCCACCAGAAAGCGCGTCTTGGAGAAATTTGCCGAGAACGAGCGCATTTCCAGTGTAAATGCCGTTGAAACGCCAGCGCGTCTCTGGTTCGAGACGGGCAACTGCGGTTTTGCAGTCTTCAGCGAGCTTCCGCCAGAGGGCGGTAATTTGCTCGAGTTTCGTGAGGGATATGCGAGGTCCGGAAAAGACTCCGGCCTGCTCGATCAGCGGCAACGCCAAATTCTTGGCGTCAGACAAGTTGAAATAGATCTTGCGGAGTGACGAGGTAATTTCTTCCGAAAGCCCGATCTCCTGCCATGCGCCGAGTGCGGCTTTGATGACGGGCGATTCCACGGGGACGAGGTTGCTGCACGATCGAAGCATCCACGTCCGCTCGAAGGCCAAGCTTGCATTCATGCAGGCCGTGATGCCGCCGATCTGAAGCGCGCTCCAGTGAAATTCACAGACGAGCGCTTCGAAGAGTGCGTTGCCTTCATCTGGTTCGTTCGAAAGCCGCGAGCGCGGGAAAGATGGCCGGGCCGGATCGGGAAAATTTAAAAGTGCCCTTAACACAGTCATCTCTCTCAGATTGAGCCGGCGTACGAATGCCGGACGTGAACGTTATCAAAGCGGTTTGGAGAATAGAGTGCGGAGTTTCGCCGCCGGTACGGCACGCGAAAACAAAAAGCCCTGCGCCTCAACGCATCCCTCGGCGCGGAGCCGATCGAGCTGCTGCTCTGTCTCGACGCCCTCTCCGACGCTGGTCATGCCGAGATTGTACCCGAGCTGAATGATCGATCGGCGCAACGTCGCCGAACGCTTGAGGTTTGCGACGTCAGAGACGAACGATCGATCGATTTTGATTTTGTCGAACGGAAAGCTTTGCAGGTAGCTCAGCGACGAGAAGCCGGTTCCGAAATCGTCGATCGCAAATCGGACGCCCATCTTGCGCAAACGTTCGAGCGTGTCGGAGGCAATATCCCGATCTTTCATCAGAAGGGTTTCGGTGATTTCAAGTATCAGCCGCGAGAGCGGCAGGGCTCGGCAGGCGTTGGTGACTTTCTCGATGAGATCCCGGCCGCGGAATTGTGCTGGAGAAATGTTGACGGCAACCCAGATGTCGTCGGGCCATAGGCTCGCCTCGGCGCAAGCCGTCTTCAAAACCCAATCACCGATCTGGCCGATCAGCCCGCATTCCTCTGCAATTGGAATGAATTCGTGAGCTGGAATAAGCCCGCGTATCGGATGCGACCAGCGGATCAACGCCTCGCAGCCGACGATCTTGCGCGTCTTGACGTTGACGATCGGCTGATAATGCAGTTCGAACTTGCTGTTGGCGATCGCCTCGCGCAATCCCATGATGATTTGGTGGCGGGATTGCAGCCGCTCGTGCATCGATTGCTCGTAGAACCCAAACGTGCCCCTGCCGAGAGACTTGGTCCGGTAGAGTGCCATGTCGGCATTCATCATCAGTTGCTCGGCGTCGACGCCATCCGACGGCGCGACCGAAATCCCAATGCTTGTTCTGATCGAGACGGTATTCTCTTCGAGAACGAAAGGCTCGGAGAACGCGCCGATGATGCGCCGTGCGAGAGCCTCAATCTCTTCGATCGATCGGGGTGCCACCTGTATGATTGCAAATTCATCGCCGCCCAACCGCGCGACTGTATCCGTTTCGCGGATTTCCGCGCGCAGCCTTTCGGCGACCGCGACGAGAAGAGAATCGCCGATCGGATGGCCGAGCGTGTCGTTGACGGACTTGAATCGATCGAGATCGAGGCAATGAAGCGCTAAAGAAGCACCGTTCTGTACCTGCTTCAGACCCTGCCGGATGCGTTCTTGAAAAAGCGCGCGGTTCGGGAGGCCGGTCAAAACGTCTTGGTGTGCGAGCCGCCCAATGGTTTCCTGATACCGTTTGCGCTCGGTGACATCGAGATGGGTTGTCACATATCCGCCGCCTGGCAATGGTGTGCCGCGGATCTCGAGATACGTACCGTTGGGCCGCTGCCGCTCGAAGGTGTGAGCCTCGCCTTTCCGCGCGAGCTCGAGACGGGTGCGGACCTGCTCTTCGATGTTCCCTGGACCGTACTCGCCGCGATTGGCGTTGAACCGGTACAGGTCTTCCAGCGTCGGCAATGAATTCTCGAAGAGCGAATCGGGATAGTCGAGGAGCTGCCGCTGTTTGCGGTTGCAAAGAAGCAAGCGAAGATCGCGGTCGAAGACGGTGAGTCCGCCGGGAAAGCTGTCCACGACGGCCTGGAGCAGGGAGTTGCGATCCTGCAGCGCCATATGAAGCGTTACGGCTGTCGTAATGTCGATCTGAAACGACAGAAAGCCTTTGCTCTGCCGGTTTCTGTCCTTGAGCGGCACGATGATGGAATCGACCCAATAGAAGGTGCCGTCTTTCGCCCTATTCTTGACCGGCGCGCGCCAAGTCTCGCCTCTGTGGAGCTTTTCGTAGGCGTGGGTCCAGAATTCCTTCGGGTGATGGCCGGAATTGAGTATCGAATGGTCCTTGCCTGCGACTTCTTCCGCGGTGTAGCCGCTAACGCGAAGGAATTCGGCATTGGCATGGATGATACGGCCTTTGGGATCCGTAATAGAAACGATGCCAAGTTGATCGACCGCAGACGCAAAAGCCTTCGCATCGGAATTCGTGCTGAAATAGGGACTGGTCGTCTTCTTCTTGCGACCGTTCTTTGTATTGGGAGCGCTATAGGCAAGTCCGTCAAGATCGAAAGCCATGACGCCTTTAGCCGGTGAACCTCGCATTATTCCGCCCCATTCCATGGCCGGCCAAAGGAAGGCCGAAATCGGATAGCTTTAAACCTACGGACCTACAATTACAGATGTTCTGCATAGAAAACAGCGCCTTGGCGAACAGGTTAGTATAATGCCACAGCAGTAAGCCGGAACTGTTGGCAGCCTATCCATCGCAACAATTAGAGGTAATGTATTAAGGCGAGATTAGCTCGCACAAAGCCGAATCAGTTAGGGTGAAGCGATCCGCAGGCGGAATAGTTCCGCTTCAGGTCAAGTGAAAACTATGGGCCGAGCGGATGCGCGTAAGAGTTCTATTCCGTTATTACCGAATTATTTTCTTCCGCCGATGTATGCGTGCGCAATCGGAAACCGTTAATCGATTGAAAATATCGAGACAGACTTGCCAATAGACAGACCACAAGAAAAGCGGAAATTTGGCCGCCGGCCGGTATTCAAGGCAGCAGTTGTTGCGCTTGAAGACGGCCAGCGCCTTCAAGGCGCTATCCTCGATTTATCGGAGGGCGGCGCAAAAATTAAGCTTGCCGAGCCCGAGCGCCTGAATGGCGAATTTTATCTGGAGATTCCCGGAGACGATTTAATCGTTAAATGCCGCTTAATCCGCATAGAAGGCTTGATCGCCGGATTGCAGTACGTGCGGCCGCCCCGGCGTCTTTCCTGGCTAAAGAGAAGGGCAACTTAATTCTTAAGGGCCGTTAATCGGCTTGCTTCTGAGATCATGAGAATCAAACTGGCACGCGTCGGCATAAAAAAGAAAATGCTGATCCGTTTAATAGAGACTGCAAAATCGTTTCAATAAAATCGCAATGAAGCGATTGTCGTAAACCAATTCGATAGTTTTGCCGATTAATTCTAGCAATCGGCTGCTTGATTGATGAAATCATAGGCATGATGCCGTGCAGCCGAGTCGGCGACCCGACATGTTCCAGGCTTTTCAAAAGCAGGAACTCCCGATGAGGCACGATAATTCGCGGCCGCTTCCATCGTCAGCCCAGAAGAATTTGACGATTGCCAAGAATTTCCGCCAACGCAGCAGCTTTTGCTGTCTTGGCGATGACGGACCGCGTCACCTCCCGGGACATTGAGCGCTTCTGCAACCCAATCCACCGACGACATTGCGGATGTCCGCCTCCATGCCGATTCCGCGACACCCCCAGCCCGAAATCAAAATCAACGCTCCAAGGAAATAGGTTCAGTTATGGTCATAGGATATATCAACAGCAAATGGTCGATGCCGCGCCGGCTCGCACTGATATCTGCGGTGTTCTTAATTCCATCGCTGGCGCAGCTTTACCTCTACACCGATCACCAGCTGGATCAGATCCGCACGGTGGATCGCGAAATCAGCGGTGGCAAGCTGGCGGCTGCCGTTTGGAACAAGATGTCCGCCGATGAAAATTCCAGGTCCGACGGAGAGCTGGCGAAGCTCTCGGACGCATCTCAAAGCCTCGGCATTCAACCCAATGTCAACGCGTTCGAAAACGCGCGATCGACGGACGAGCGGGTGCGCCTCGGCGTTGAGCTCTTGGACCTGATCGCAACATCGTCCGGGATCGCCGCAGATGCCTCGCCGGCCGCGTATTATGCGCAAGAGGTGATGGTCCAGCGGTTGCCGGGCGTCAAACAGGCGCTGATCGACCTCAAATCCACGCTCGATACGGCGGGTCTGGCGGATGATCAGACCAAGCTGGCAATCAACTATGCGGTATTGACGAGGACAACGAACAAGCTTCGTGGCTCAGCGAACAAGCTTCTTAGCGCCGATCTGTCCAACGATGCCAAGAACGCTTTCGGCGGGACGAACGACAGACTTCTTTCGGAGCTCGATCAGATCGCTGCTAAGCTCAAGAGCGCCGACTATCGCCGCGCAGCGATCGGCACCGATGTGATTTCGTCCATCAACACCGCCAATAGTCTGGTCGGAACGGCCGCAGGCCAGATCGGCGGCATATTTGCGCAGCTCGCCGAAAGTCATTCGGCTGAAGCACGCTCCTCCCTTTATCGCACGCTCGGCCTTTTGATTGCGGCAACGATCGCCGCGGTGATCATGGTCGGTTTGATTGGCAAGGGTATTTCTCTTCGCCTCTCGAGCCTGGTGCGCGCGATGGATCAACTCAGCCACAAGGATCTGAGTGTTGAAGTCCCGTATCTTACGGACAGCAACGAAAACGGCATGATTGCAGGCGCACTCGCGCGCTTCAAGGAAGCGGTCGTCGAGAATAAAGCGATGACCGACGCTGCCGTCGACGCTGCCAAGCAGCAGCAGGAACAGAGCGAGCACTATGCCAAGGAGCACGAACGCTTCATGGACGCGTTCACCAGTGCGGCAGAACGCATTGCGAGCGGCGACTTCACGCATCGCATTACCGAAAAGGTCATTCCGGAGTACGAGGCGATCATCAGCCAGATGAACCTGATGATGGGTCAACTCGAAGCCGCGCAAGTCGGTAAGATCGACGCCGAGAACCAAATCAATACCGTCGTTGCGTCGCTCGGGACCGCTCTGTCGGAACTCGCGCAAGGCAACCTTGAGACCACCGTATACGCCGAATTCGCTCCGGAGTTCGCAAAGCTCAAGACAGACTTCAATTCTGCTGCTTCGCAACTGAGAAGCACGATAGAGCTTGTGAAAAAGGGCGCCGGCAGCATCAAACTGGGCACCGAAGAAATTTCGCAGGCCTCCGATGACCTGTCGCGGCGCACCGAGAATCAGGCTGCAAGTCTCGAAGAAACGGCTGCTGCCGTTAAGGAGATCACCGATACCGTCAATAAGACGGCGCGCGGTGCAACGCATGCTCGCGAAACGGTGTCAGTGGCCAAGACCGACGCCGAGAAGAGCGGCGAAGTCGTTCACAAAGCAATATTGGCGATGAACGGCATCGAAAGCTCATCGAAGCAGATCAGCCAGATCATCGGTGTCATCGACGAAATCGCGTTCCAGACGAACCTTCTGGCGTTGAATGCTGGCGTCGAAGCAGCGCGCGCAGGCGACGCTGGCCGGGGCTTTGCAGTCGTCGCGTCGGAAGTGCGTGCCTTGGCCCAGCGTTCGGCAGAAGCGGCGAAGGAAATCAAAGGCCTCATTTCCGCTTCGACAGGCCAGGTTGCTCAAGGTGTGCAGCTCGTCGGCGAAACTGGTCTGGCATTGACGCGCATCGTCTCGCAGGTTGCTGAAATCAACAGCATCGTGACTGACATCGCGACGAGCGCCAACGAACAGGCGCATGGTCTCGAGCAGGTCAACACGGCTGTTAACGAGATGGACCAGGTCACGCAGCAGAACGCCGCGATGGTCGAGGAAGCGACGGCTGCAACGCAGACACTGGCGCAGCAGACCGAAGAGCTCGTCCGTCTGGTCAGCCGCTTCCGCACAGGTGAGGACACGGTCGTCGAAATGTCGGCTCGCCGGGAATCGTCCAAGCCGGCCGCTCGCGCCCAGCGTTCGGCCAAACCCAAAATGGCGGCAGCTGTAGGCATGGGGCGCCGCAGCGCGGCTTCTTCTGACGCCGGCTGGGAGGAATTCTAATGGCCCGGCGGAAAGGGAAAGCGATCGACGGCGGTTCCGGCGATCGCAGCCGGCCGCGGAAGAAGGCCAAGGTCGCCACGCAAATGCTGGACGCCGAGACGGCAACACCCGCACCAGCGAGCGAGCCGGAGCTGGTTCTTCCAGACTCGCTCGACTCGTCGTCGGCGACCGCCATCAGGGATCTTCTCCTCGCGCGTCGCGGTGCTTCGCTCGTCGTCGATGCCGGACAGGTTCAGCGCGTCGGCATCCAATCGTTGCAGGTCTTGCTGGCCGCTGCCCAAACGTGGCGGGCCGACGGCCAGAACTACGCGGTCAGGAACCCAAGCTCTGCACTTCTCGAAACGATTGCCCTTGTTGGATTGTCGGCTGACCAATTTCTTTTTGAAGGATCTTCGCCATGACGCAGACGATACTAACTGTCGATGATTCTAGAACGATGCGTGATATGTTGAAGATGGCGCTCGCAGAGGCTGGCTTCAATGTCATCCAAGCCGTTGACGGCGTCCACGGGCTGGAAGTCCTTCAGACATCCACGCCGGACGTCATCGTAACCGATATCAATATGCCCAAGATGGACGGTTTCGGCCTCATCGAAGCGGTGCGCAAGGACAGTCGCTATCGCAGGGTGCCGATCCTCGTTCTGACCACCGAAAGCGACGTCGCGAAGAAAACGCGCGCAAAGGAAGCTGGAGCGACGGGCTGGATCGTCAAGCCGTTCGAACCGACGAAGCTTATTGCAGCTATCCGCCGCGTCGCCGCCTGAAGCATAAATAAAAGAGCATACAGATGACCGTCGATACGATGGCCGCAATCCGCCAGACGTTCTTCCAGGAGTGCGAAGAGCAGCTCTCGGAGATGGAAGTCGGCTTGCTTGCAATGGACGAGGGTAACGCCGATTCTGAAACGGTAAACGCCGTTTTTCGAGCCGTCCACTCGATCAAGGGCGGTGCCGGCGCGTTCAAGCTGACAGCGCTCGTGCAGTTCGCGCATACATTCGAGACGGCTCTCGATTTCGTCCGTAGCGGTAAACTCAATCCGACAGCGGAAGTGATGAAGCCCATGCTCCGCGCCGCCGACGTTCTGGCGGATCTTGTGGAAGCATCGCGCGATGGCAAAGAGATCGACGAGTCGAGCTATGCGGCCATTGCAGCAGACGTCAAGGCGCTGACGGTCACCGAAGGCGAGGAAGAAGTCGAAGAAGCAATCGATTTCCAGCCGACGGTCATCGATTTCGGACTTCCTGACATGGCGCCCGAGCCCGTCGCCGCGCCTGTGCACGAATATCGCGTCAGCTTTTCGCCGCGCCCGGAACTCTATGCCAACGCCAACGAAGCCGTGTTGGTCATTCGAGAGCTTTCGCGTCTTGGTCAGACCGAAACCACTTGCGATGTTTCCGCCTTGCCGGATCTCGACACTATCGATCCGAACGGCGCCTATCTCTCCTGGACGATCAAGCTGTCGTCGGAAGTGGCAATCGAAGCCGTCCGCGAGGTTTTCGAATTCGTCGATGGCGAAGCCGATATCGGCATTGAAGCCGATGGCCAGCCGGAAGTTTCTGATGATGCCATTGCGGCACTGCTGGCGCAGGCCCTCGGAAGCGCGCCCGCGGCCGAGGATGAACAGCCATCGAACGTAGCGAACGTCGAGGTGCCATCGCCAGCCGATCCGGTGCAATCGGATGTGGCCGCAAGCGAGACGGCGTCTCCCCCGCCACAAGTCGCAGAGGCGGTGAAGACAGTCGCTGTTCCCGCGCAAACGACCATCCGTGTCGAGTTCGATCGGGTCGATCGGCTGATCAACCTGGTCGGCGAGCTCGTCATCAATCAGGCGATGTTGTCGCAACGTGTCATCGAGGCAAATTTCGCCGGCTCGTCATCGGTCGTCATCGGTCTGGAAGAGCTCGAGCAATTGACGCGCGAGATCCAGGAAAGCGTGATGGCGATCCGCGCGCAGCCTGTAAAACCGCTCTTTCAACGTATGTCGCGCATCGTGCGCGAGGTCGCGGATGCGACCAGCAAGCAAGTCCGTCTCAAAACCGATGGCGAAGCAACCGAAGTCGACAAGACCGTCGTTGAGCGTCTGGCGGAACCGCTGACGCACATGATCCGCAATGCGGTCGATCACGGCATCGAAACGCCGGAGGAACGCATCGCCGCTGGAAAGTCTCCGGAAGGCAATGTTCGGCTGAGCGCCGCGCACCGCTCAGGCCGTATCGTCATCGAAATTTCCGACGATGGTGCCGGTATCAATCGTCCAAAGGTTCGCGCTTCTGCGATCAAGAAGGGCCTCATCTCGCCGGACGCGCAGCTGTCCGACAGCGACATCGATAATCTCTTGTTCTTGCCCGGCTTCTCTACCGCCGCCACGATTTCCAGCATCTCGGGCCGCGGTGTCGGCATGGACGTCGTGAAGCGATCGATATTGGCGCTCGGGGGAAGAATTTCGATTTCGTCGCGGCCGGGATTAGGCTCGACGTTCTCGATGAGCCTGCCGCTGACCCTCGCCGTCCTTGACGGTATGGCGGTGTCCGTCGCAGGTCAGACACTTGTCGTGCCGTTGACGGCCATCGTCGAAACGCTGAAACCCAAGAAGGGCGAGATCCACGGTATTGGCGCCGACGGCCGCGTCATGGCGATCCGCAACACCTTCGTGCCTCTCATCGATGTCGGCACGCAGCTTGGCTTTCGCGACACGCCGGCCGATCCGGAACGCAGCGTCGCGATATTGGTCGAGACCGACGGCGGTGCGCGCAATGCTCTGTTGGTCGACTCGATCCAGGATCAACGCCAGGTCGTCATCAAAAGTCTTGAAGCCAACTACGGAACGGTCTCCGGCATCGCCGCCGCTACAATTCTCGGCGACGGCCGGGTCGCACTCATTCTCGACGTGGACGCGCTCGTCACTGGCTCATTCGACGGCCAGCTCGCCGCCACCGCGCGCTATGGAACGGAAGGATAATTGATATGCAAGACGTCGGTTCGCTAGCCAACTCCGCAAACCGCGAGTTCGTCGCCTTCCGGGTCGGATCGCAGGAATTCTGCATCGACATTATGGGCGTTCGCGAAATTCGCGGTTGGACGCCCGCAACTCCGTTGCCGCATGCACCGAGCTACGTGCGCGGTGTGATCAATCTTCGTGGCGCCGTTCTTCCGATCGTTGATCTTGCGATGCGCTTCGGATTGGGCCTGACGGAGCCCACTCCGCGTAGTGTCATCATCGTCGTGCAGGTTCATCAGCAGGTCGTCGGTCTCTTGGTGGACGCGGTATCCGATATACTGACGACGTCCGAAGCATCCATGCAGCCGACGCCGGACGTCGCCTCCGATCTCGCGAAAAATTTCGTCAAGGGCGTCTATGCCGTTGAAGGTCGGATGATCAGCATCGTCACGTTGGAAAGCGTGCTACCGATTGCCGCTAAGGCCGCCGCATGAGCGCCGCGGCAGAAAATTCCTCGGCACATCCTTCCGGGGCTCTCGTAACGGGAGAATTTTCGTTTTCCGCTGCGAACTTTCGCGAGATCGCGGAGATTGCGAAAACGGAAGCCGGCATAGACTTGCCTCAGTCCAAGGCCACACTCGTCTATTCGCGGCTCGCGAAGCGCCTGCGTGCGCTCGGGATCGACACGTTCTCGGAGTACTGCGAAACCGTTCGTTCGAATGACGATGAACGCGACAGCATGATTGCTGCGCTCACCACGAACGTGACGCGCTTCTTCCGCGAGGCGCATCACTTCGAGCATCTGCGCTCTGCAATCATCGAACCGCTCGCTGACTCAGCGCGTCGCGGCAATCGCGTCCGGCTTTGGTCGGCCGCGTGCTCGACTGGACAAGAACCATATTCGATGGCACTGACGGTGCTGTCCGTCATTCCTAATGCTGCCTCGCTCGACGTCCGCATCCTTGCGACCGATCTCAATCCGCACGTTATTGCGCATGGAAAGAACGGCCAGTATCAAAAGGAGGAGTTGCGCGATGTTCCGCCTAATTTGCGCGCAAAATGGTTCGAGCCTGTACCCGGCGACAATCGCGGCGCTCTGAAAATCGCTGATGACGCGCGGTCTCTCGTTTCGTTTCGCCAGCTCAATCTGATGGGCACGTGGCCCTTCAGCGGGCCCTTCGACGCCATTTTCTGCAGAAACGTTGTCATCTATTTTGACCGCGAGACGCAGAGTATGATTTGGAATCGCTTGACTCGGATGCTGAGACCAGAGGGTGCTTTATACATCGGTCATTCCGAACGCATCTCGGGTCCCGCATCTTCGATGTTATCGACAGACGGCATCACGAGCTATCGCAGGAAGAGCGGTCAGTCGTCATGAAGAAAGTCAGAGTCCTCGTTGTCGACGATTCTTCCACCATGCGCGGGTTGATTGCGACTGTGCTGGCGAAGGATCCGGATATCGAAGTCGTCGGTCAGGCTGAAGATCCGTTGCAGGCGCGCCAGGCGATCAAGGCACTCAACCCTGATGTCGTCACGCTCGACGTCGAAATGCCGAACATGAGCGGGCTCGAATTCCTCGAAAAGATCATGCGGCTTCGGCCCATGCCGGTCATCATGGTATCGACCTTGACACGGCGTGGCGCGGAAGAAACGGTGCAAGCGCTCGAAATGGGTGCGATCGACTGCATCGAGAAACCACGGCCGGGCAACGAGCACAGCTTCGAGGAGCTGCCCTACAAGATCAAGATTGCGGCCTCGGCGCGCGTCAAACCCCTGACGAGAGCTGATGGCGATCGCAGGCAGACACGTGCCGTTCACCCGGCACATGAGTCTTATGTCTCGGACGGCCGCGTGGTCGCCATCGGCGCATCGACAGGCGGCGTTGAGGCGCTGTTGGAAGTCCTTTCGGGATTTCCCGAAAATTGCCCGCCGACCGTCATAACGCAGCATATGCCGCCGGCGTTCACACGGAGTTTCGCCGGTCGTCTTGATCGGATCTGTGCTCCAAAGGTGCAGGAGGCGACGGATCGCGCCAAGCTGACGCCTGGAAACATCTTTCTAGCACCGGGCGGGTCGAGCCATCTCGAAATCACGCCGGATCTGCGTTGCCGCTTGAAAGCCGGCGAGCGCGTGAATGGGCATTGCCCGTCGGTAGATGTGCTGTTCAATTCGGTTGCGCGAGCGTGCAAGGGCGATGCAGTCGGCGTCATCCTCACCGGTATGGGAAAGGATGGAGCCGCAGGTCTGCTTTCGATGCGTAAGGCTGGAGCAACGACATTCGGCCAAAATGAATCGACCTCTATCGTCTACGGCATGCCGAAAGCGGCATTCGAAATCGGTGCTGTTGAACACCAGCTGCCGCTCGAGCGCCTGGCGGCAGCGATAATATCAGAAACGACAACTAAAAAGAAACCATAGGAGGCAAGGCTATGCCCGCAATGCAGCAATTGACGATCCTGGTCGTTGATGACACGCCGTCAGCCGAGCGCTTCTAACCGACGGTCTTGATCAGATCGGATTGAAGAATTTCAAAGTCGCCAAGGATGGCGAAGAAGGCCTCAAGATGATGATGACGGCACCGTGCCATCTCGTCATCTCGGACTACAACATGCCGAAGATCGATGGCATTCAGCTTCTGCGTGCATTGCGCCAGCATGGTCCGACGAGCAAAGTCGGTTTCATCCTCGTAACGGGCAAGGGCGACAAAGCCCTGATCGATGAAGGCAAAAAATGGGGCCTCAATAATTTTCTAGCGAAGCCATTCTCAGTGCCGCAGCTCAAAACGTGCATCGAAGCCGTTGTCGGTAAGTTGACATGACGACTGTCGATGCAACGGAAAAGCGCGTTCACATAATCCAAGGCGAGTTTTTCGTCACCCGGGACAGGGATGTCATGGTGACGACGATACTTGGTTCGTGCATCGCCGCGTGCATTCGTGACCCGCTCGCTGGAGTGGGTGGCATCAACCATTTTCTTCTGCCTGGCAACATCGGAGCCACAGCGGCCGAGGATGAGCGCGTCGGCGTCCATCTGATGGAATTGCTCGTCAACGGTCTGCTGAAGGCAGGCGCGCGGCGCGAGCGGCTGGAAGCAAAGTTGTTTGGCGGGGCGCGCACGGTGCGATCGCATTCCGACATCGGCAAGCACAACGCCGAATTCGCTCAACGCTTTCTCAAGGCCGAAGGTATTTCCTATGTGGGCGGCAGTACCGGCGGATTGCAAGGACGGCGTATTCAGTACTGGCCGGTTTCTGGACGTGCACGGCAGATCTTGCTCGCAGGCCCGGCACCCATCGAAAAACCGGCGCCGCTGCCGGTCGCCTCGATCGATGTCAACGCCGGTGAACTTGAACTTTTCTGATCGCTTTTACATTGGGATGCGCACGAGATGAATGACAGCAATCAGGAAGGACAAGGCTCGCCGCGGGCAGGCGTGGCAGTCCCGGAAGTATTGGCGATCGTTTCCGCGGAAGTCCGCATGCTGTCCGATACGGCCGGTGATCTCCAGGATCTCATCGGCAACCTCGTTGTCGCGGGCGCGTTCGGAGGGTCGCAATCGCTCTACCAGCTGCAAAGCCTCGATCGGCTGTGCCAGAGCCTCAATGCCGTTGCCGATTTTCTCGCCGGCGTTGCCAGCGGCTCGTCGGTCGAGTGGAAAGTCGATGTATCCAATGCCGCTCGCGCCGTGAAGCTCGCAGACGTTTGCGACAGGCTGACCGGCCGGACGGCGGGCGACGAGTCGTCCGGAGATCTGACAGGCGAATTCGACGACTTCGAGAATTGGCCTATGACCGGCTGACGCCGATCAAGAGCCGACGAATTCCCGTGCAGCCGCAAGCGACGCGAAACGACGCCGTCCGATGAGCGTGTCGATCTCGATAGACCCGTCTTCGTATTCGAGAAATTCGCGGCCTGCGAGCTTTCCGCCGACGACGGGTTTGCGCGGTTCGGGCAGCGGCGGCGGCATCGGAACGGCAGACCGCGTTGATACATCCTGATCCGGTGTCTGCCGGAAACCGAGCGACGGTCCGATGCGGATCAACGACCGTCGGCGCTCGATGACCGGAATGAGCCTCATCGTCACCGCGGCGATGAAAATGCTTTGCATGACGGCAAGAGCCATCAATCTGTGAATCCAGATCATCGGCTCATCGGATAACGTCGCCGAATAGCCGATGACGAAGATCAGAACCGATAGCATTCCAAGTCCGGCGAACACGGCGAAGGCAGCAATTCCGCCGCGCTGCCGAGAGGTCAAAGGTTTGTTCGCAAGCCCGGCGTCGCGAGCCAGCCTCAATTTGAGATCGGCTGCCGTTTGCCGGAAAACAGCATCGAAGCCGAAGTTACTATCGATTGCGCTCATTGTTCTTCATCATGTCCGCTTTTGAGAGATAGGTCCAACTGTCGATCATGACGTCTTTGATCACGTCCCGGCCGAGCCGCTTGTTGGCTCCAACTGCGACGTTGGCGGCTAGATCTTTGATGGCCTGCTTGCGCCCGGTCTTAATGTCGGCGGGCGTGGTTTCGTAGATTTGCCGGAACGCTTCGTCGGCAACGAAAACTTCGGGCTGCAGCGAACTCGCCTTGACGAGTTCGGAATCCGCAGTGAATTGCAGACGCGTCACGACATACCCGAGGACTTCACCGTCCCGCAGAATTGGCACACTGACCATGTGCGTCTTCATCATCTGCAACTTGGATTCGGAGTCTTTGGCATCAGGCGTCTGAACGCTCGCCTTCCAAGTGGCCGCGCCGTAAACGCCACCGATAGTGGAGAGACAAGCGATAATTGATAAGACGATCAATCGGACCACTGCGTGCTCCGGCTCGGTCCGATGTTGCGGGTATAGGTGCCGTCCGATTCAGCGTTCTGAATGGCGTCGGAAAGCATCCCTGCAATTTCTTTCACGGCCTCGAGGTGTAGCCGTATCTTGCGAAGATTGACATCGAGCTTGGCGCGGAACATCTGAAGCCGCAGGTTGAGATCTTCATCGATATCTGCGGGATTTAGGCGTCGCATCGCCTCATTGAGATCAACGAGGCCCTGGCTCTTGCGATCGTTGGAGGCCTTGAGGTCGAAGTTCGGCGCTTTGTCCAAGGCCGCAGTTTCTTCATCGAGGTAATCCTCGATCCGCCGGATCACCGCGACGACGACGGCTCGCGCTGCATCGGCATCGTGCGTGACCGCGCGAGGAAGGTGCGGAGCGCGACGATTGCCGCGCGCACCGACGCGCCTGAGTGCTGCCGACGATGATTCCTGCGATTTGGTCTTGGCTTCAACCGGTGCGGTGCTCATTCTACTTTTCTCCCGAGCCGTGAGTTTCCGGTTTGAAGATCATTTGGGCGATGCCGATCGTTCCCGATTTCGAGAGCGTGGTCGCAAGGCTGTCCACCATCATCGATCGCCATACGGTCCCTGCGGTGCCTTCGCCGAAGAGCGATTCAGAATCCTTCGGCATCCACTCTTCCAGCATCTGGCGCAGATATAACGCTTCGAACTGCTGGCCGACGTCCTTGGTCTTGCCGCTCGGCGCTTGGCCGGACAGTGCCGGTGCAGCAGCATCGACAGGCTGAGTTGCCGCCTGCGATCCCGTGCGGACGGTCTGTCTGGCGGCCCACATGGCCTGATCGGAGACGGCTGCAGGAGGAATAATCGACATGATGCATTTCGGTGCTGGCGGATAATCGTCTCACGATGAACGTGTTGACTTACCCCGGCCTTGCGCCGCTGTGGCTTGCTGGAATTCAAGCAAGGCCTCAAGATCCCGTTGCTCGTTGCGGCGCGCTTCCTCCGCGCGCACGTCAGCCAGCAACTCCGTCGCCCCGCGCGTGCGCTTGGTCGCCTCGAGATAGCGGGCGAGCGCCATTTCGTGCTCTTTTGCGAGACGCTGCTGGCGGCGTTGCATGTTTCCGAGGCTCCGCGACATCAGCGCCAGGAAGGGCTCGTGAACGGCCGACGGATTGGCAAGTGTGGTGATGAGGTTGTCCTGCGCGATGCGAAGCTCATCCATTTGCCGGGTGATTTCGCTGATCCTCGCACGCTCGGTGGTCTCGAGATCATGAAAGACGTCGACGAGGCGGCGGACTTTTTTCGATGATCTAGCCATTTTGGCCGAGATTTTGGATGGCCTGCGTCACGAGCGACGTGAAAATTTCGAGTACCGTCTTATCGACCTGCAGCAGAAGGAAGAGGCCGCCCAGCACGACGAACGGCGTCGATACGAAATAGATTGGTATCTGCGGCACCATCTTATTGAGGAAGCCGAAGGCAAAGTTGATGGTCAGCGAATAAACCACGAGCGCCGCGCTGAGCTGCAGCGTCAACTTGAAGGCAGACCCGACAAGCGTGACGATCGTCTGCAGGTTGGGCGGCGCGGCGATCGATACGCCGACTTTGAACATCTCGTACGAGCGTTGCAGCATCACAACGATGTTGACGTGCTGGTTTGTGATGAAGAAAAGCGCGACCGCCGGCGTCGTCACCAGCGAGGCAAAAGGCGATGACGGATCGTTGTTCTCGACGGAGTGAGAGAAGACACCCCCATATCCGGCATAGTTCGCCATGCATGTCGCCGCAAATTCGAGCGCCATGAAGAGGACGCGAACGAGAAAACCCAAAAGTACACCCGTCGCGGTTTCGATCACGATCATCGCCAGAAAATTGCTCGGCTCTTCGCTGGTCGCGGGGCGCACCGAATCATAGACGAGCGGCGTGAGCGCGATTGAGATCGCGATGGCAACGAACAGGCGCAGTTGCACCGGGATGCGATCGCTCGAGAGTCCAGGCAGCAGCATGAAGCATGCGCCCACTCGGCAGAAGACGAGAAGCGGTACGAGCAGGGTGTCGTGAGAGAGGGGCGTCATGAAACCGAGCCGAGCGACTGAATCTGGACGCCGCGGCTGATCTCGAGGTGCGAGAGGACAGGCAGCGTTCCGTAAAGCCGTTCGGTGACCGTGTGCACGTACGGGCGCGTTTCGGCAGCCGTGACGAGAACGAATTGATGCCCCGCGTCCATGAGCGGCTGCACCATGCGGCTGAGATCGCCGCCGAACTGCTCGATAAGGCGGGGCTCGATGTCGAATTCGACGACCTCTCCCTTGGCGTCGCGCTTCAGAGCCTGATGGAACGCAAGTTCCCACCGGTTTCCAAGGCGCACGACCTTGAGATAATTGCCCTCGCTGAGATCGCCGCAGATCTGCGACGCCAAGCGCATGCGCACATGCTCGGAAATCTGCTCGGCCTTGCGTGAGAACGGAGCGATCTCCGCGACCGCTTCGAGAATGAGATGCAGGTTGCGGATCGAAATGCGCTCGCCGAGCAGCATCTTGAGCACGCTCTGAAGGCCCGAATGAGAGATCTGCGAAGGGCAGATTTCCTCGAGAAGTTTGCGATATTCGGGGTCGAGCCGTTCGAGAAGCGCGCGAAGATCGCGGTACGAAAAGAGCTGCGCCAGACTGTTTCGGATGACCTCGGCGACGTGCGTCAAAAGCACGGATGTGTTTTCGACCGGAACGAAACCGTCGCGCTTCAACGCGTTGGTGAAGATGTCGGGTATCCACAAGGCCTTCATGCCGAATGCCGGTTCGCGCGTTTCGTCGCCCGGTGCTTCTGGCTTCGGCCCGTCTCCGACGACGACGAGAACGTCGCCAAGCCGAAGCTCCGCGCTCGAGACCACTGTTCCGTGAACTTTGATCTGATAGGTCTTCGGTAAGATGGATAAGTCTTCGGTGAGTTTGATATCCGGAACCACGAAGCCGTACTGCTTGGCGAACTTGCGCCGCATTTTGGCGACGCGCTGCGGAAGATCGCTCGTTGGACGCATCAGAACGGACGAGATTTGCTTGCCGAAGCAGATCTCGATTTCCGTCGTCTTTAGCTGGTCGCGAATGGATTGACGCGATTGCTCTTCGGCTGATGGTGTCGGACCAGCGGCACTGGCCGATGCCGCAGCCCTTTCCATTTCGGCCTTTTGCTTGACGAGGGTCATGCTGATGAACGTGAGCATCGCGCCGATGCCGGCGAAGGGCAGGAACGGGAGGCCCGGCGCAAGCGACAGCAACGACATCACGCCGCCCGCGATCAACAGCGCTCGGGGATAGTTCCCGAGCTGGTTGATGATCACGCCTTCCGTCGAGCCGTGGGTGCCGCCCTTCGACACCAGAAGGCCCGCAGCGAGCGCCACGATGAGTGCAGGCATCTGCGTTACGATACCGTCGCCGACCGAGAGTTTGACGAAGGTATCGACGGCACGGTCGAAGGCGAGATCATGCTGCGTGATGCCGATGATGATGCCGCCGAAGATATTGACTGCGGTGATGATCAACCCGGCAATGGCGTCGCCGCGCACGAACTTCGACGCGCCGTCCATGGCGCCGAAGAACTGGCTTTCCTCTTCGAGTTCCCGGCGCCTGCGAATGGCTTCCTTCTCGTCGATCGAGCCGGCTGCAAGATCGGCATCCACGGCCATCTGCTTGCCGGGCAAAGAATCGAGAGTAAAGCGCGCCCCGACTTCGGCGATGCGCGTCGCGCCTTTCGTGATGACGACGAAGTTCACCGTGATCAGAATGATGAAAACGATGATGCCGATGACGAAGTTGCCGCTCATGACGAACTGCGCGAAGCCCGCGATGACGTGACCGGCGGCGTTGGGGCCGTCGGCGCCTTGCGACAGAATAAGGCGTGTCGTCGCGACGTTGAGCGCAAGTCTGAGCAACGTGGCGATGAGAAGGATGGTCGGGAAAGCCGAGAATTCCAGTGGCCGGCGGATCCACAACGCCACCATCAGGATGATGATTGAGAGCGCGATCGAAAAGGCGAGCCCAAGATCGATCATGAACGCCGGAAGTGGCAGGAACAGGATCGTCAGAATGGCGATCACGCCGACGGCCAAGCCCGCGTCGCGCCGACCCAAACCTAGGTCGATGCCGCTCTCGGCGGTTTTCGTGATTGCCATGATGAATAAATTCCCCCGCGATTTGGGCGCGAGTCTCCTATCCGAAGCTTGCGCGAGGTCGTCATCGGGCAGCGAACGGGGGAGAAAAATTCAAAACTGGCAAATCCATACGCGATTCAAACGGATGGTCCGGCGATTGCACCACCAACCCATCGCCGTGATGGCGCTCGCCGGAGCCCCTGCAACTATTTGGCGGCTTCGGCCGGATGAAGGGGGGATTGGACCCTTGAAGCGGGCGCGGCTTCCTCTCGAACATTCGCCAGCCCACGCCCGATGCCGGAATAACTGAGGCCGAGTTCGCGCACGGCATCGGCATCGAAGACGTTCCGGAGATCGACGATGGTCGTGCCCCTCATGCGCGTTTTTAGCGCTTCGAGGTTGAGCGCCCGGTATTCGTTCCATTCGGTGATGACGACGAGGACATCGGCGCCCTCGGCAGCCTGTTCCGCGTTCTCGCACCAGACAATGTCAGGTAGCAAAGGCTCGGCCTGACGCCGGCCCTGCGGATCGCACGCCCGGATGGTGGCGCCGCGTTCCTGCAGCATCGGCACGATGACAAGGCTCGGCGCATCGCGCATGTCGTCGGTATTGGGCTTGAAGGTCAGTCCGAGGACGCCGATCGTCTTGTCGCGCACCGACCCTCCGGCCGCCTCTTCTATCCGGATCGCCATGGCAAGCTTGCGCTCGTGGTTCACGCGTTCGACCTGCTCGATGATCGAAACCGGCGATCTGGCCTCCCGCGCGGTGCGGATGAGCGCTGATACATCCTTAGGGAAGCAAGAGCCGCCGTATCCGGGGCCCGGATGAAGAAACTTGTCGCCGATGCGCCGGTCCTTGCCGATTGCAGAGGCAACTTCCTGAACGTCCGCGCCGACGCTCTCGCAAAGATCCGCAATCTCATTGATGAAGCTGATCTTGAGGGCAAGAAAAGCGTTCGCCGCATATTTCGCGAGTTCCGCTGACTCCCGCTCGACGAACATCACAGGCGAGCCGCGCAGCGCCAGCGGCTTATAAAGACGTCCCATCACGTCGCGTGCCCGCTCGTCATCGGTGCCGACCAGAACGCGATCCGGATGGGTGAAATCCTGAATCGCCGAGCCTTCCCGCAAAAACTCGGGATTGGAACAGATGGCGACGTCAGCGTCCGGCCGCTTTGCCTTGAGGCGGCGCTCTATTTCGCGGCTGGTACCGACCGGCACGGTCGATTTCGTAGTGACAACGGTAAAGCCGTTGAAATGCGGGGCGGCCTCTTCGACGGCCGTGAAAACGTAGGAAAGATCCGCGTATCCGTCGCCGCGCCGCATTGGCGTTCCGACCGCCAAAAACACGACATCGGCATCCGCGACAGCCGGTCCGAGTTTTTCCGTAAAGAGCAGGCGGCCGGCCTTGATGTTCCGTTCCATCAAGGCCTCGAGCCCAGGCTCGTAGATGGGGGAGCGGCCGGCCTTGAGATCGGCCAGACGGTTGGGATCCTTATCGACGCAGGTGACGGTCCAGCCGAAATCGGAAAAGCAGGCGGCTGAGACGAGCCCGACGTATCCCGCGCCGACCATACAGATCTTCATAACTTCAGGTCCCCCTTCCCCTGCCGAAACCCGCCGCACCTGACGAGGTGTAGCACCGGATCGATATGTGGGAAATTGCCACGCGGTCGTGACGATCCCCAAAATACCCGGCTAGTCGACGAGCGGTCGGAAAAGATGGCAAATCAAGCCCTGGGCACTCGAATGACGCATTTTTTGTGCCCCTCGGGTCCCGCGTTGCCAAGCCTTAAGTCCCGATTCTACGGGGTTTTGAGCGAGCTTCCCGCCGTTGTCATAAGTATTGAAGTTCTTGTTATTTGACCCCGCAACGGGATCAGGGCTTTGATGCACACGTCGGCACGCTGTTGTGCCGGCCGCGGTGATTTCGACAGCGACTTGCGCCGCGTCATCAAACGCTAAGCCCCACGGCTCTCGTGGGCTCCGCAATGGAGACCGCTATGAAAAGCTCTAAACTCTGCTTCCTGTCCACATGTCGCGCGATGAAGGCTTCGATGTGTATGGCCGGCTGCTGTTGAGATCACGCAGCCCCGCTTCAGCCACTTCAATCGAAAAATCGCAAACATAAAGGACGCTGGCCACCGCCGGCAGAGCAAAGACATGTCAAAATCCTACGTCATCGAGGTCGGCGACGACCAAGCCGGACTTATCATCCGTGAAGAAGGAGAACGCGAATATCTCTTCCACGCGGCATTGAATGAATACAGTGCCCTCGAAGGAAGGCGTTTCGCAAATCCGCTTCTCGCCGAACGTGCGGCAATCGCTCATCAGGCAAGCCGGCGTCGCCGGCGCATCTCCGCCCGCACGCAGGAGGCGTTCGCCCTATGAGCGGGAACATCAGCGAAGCCAGAAATTTGCGTCTCGAACCAACTCGGGTCGCGGACCCGCGAACGAAACAAGTTCCCTCCCGGCGCTTGAAGTTGGTGGCCGATCGAGACTGGCACACGGATCCGATTCCGTATCCGGCGCCTGTCGGGCCATCTCCCGACTTCTAGCACGTCGTACGAAAGTCGATTTGCGCATCTGCATCCCTGGACCCGCTCGCACGCTGCGCGCGGGCACCTTGAGACCGGTGGCTGTTCATCGGCCGCCGGTCTCATTTTCCAAGGATAGCTGGAGAGCTTCTGACTTTTTGTTCGTTCTCCACTCCGTATCGCTTTGAAATAAGCAATCGAAACACTCTGAAATGTGAAAAGGGACCTGCATATGACTATGGGGCGTGTGGTATCGCGGCTTGGTTTGACGGCTGCTCTTTTAATGGCGGTATCGCCAGGAGCTTTCGCGCAGACGAGCATTCTCAATGCGTCTTACGACGTCTCGCGAGAACTCTATAAAGACATCGATCCTGCATTCGCCGCGAGCTGGAAGAAATCGTCGGGCAACGACATCGAAGTCAAGCAATCGCACGGCGGATCGACGAAGCAGGCGCAATCCGTCGCCGAGGGCCTCGAGGCTGACGTCGTCACGCTCAATCAACCGACGGATCTCGATTTTCTCGTAAGCAAAGGCGTGGTTTCGAGCGACTGGCGAACGAAATTCCCGCACGGAGCTGCGCCGTACACGACGACGACGGTATTCCTGGTTCGCAAAGGCAACCCGAAGGCCATCGCCGATTGGGATGATCTCGTAAAGCCCGGCATCTCCGTCGTCATTCCCAACCCGAAGACATCGGGCAACGGCCGCTACACCTATCTCGCTGCTTGGGGCTATGCTCACGATAAGCTCGGTTCCGACGACAAGGCGCGCGACTTCGTCAGCAAGCTGTTCGCCAATGTGCCGGTATTCGACGGCGGCGGACGCGGCGCCACGACGAGCTTTACGCAGCGCGCGATCGGCGACGTTCTGGTCACGTTCGAGAACGAGGCCGCGCTCATCAAGGCCGAAGTCGATGGCCAGAATTTCGATGTCGTCTATCCATCGGTCAGCGTCGAAGCCGCCCCGCCGATTGCGATCGTCAATACGGTTGTCGAGAAGCGTAAGACGGCCGACGCCGCCAAGGCTTACCTTGACTTCCTCTATTCTGATGATGCGCAGAAAATTATTGCCAAGCATCATTTCCGGCCGCGCAGCGAAGCTGTGCTGAAGGAAGCGAACCTGCCCGCCATTAAGACCTTCTCGGTCGAAGACAAGATCGGGCCGTGGGCGACGGTGCAGAAAACGCACTTCGCGGATGGCGGAATCTACGACCAGATTACCACCAAGAAGAACTGAACTAACTCTGCTCTGGATCAGCAAGCCGCGACATTGCGCGCGGCTTGCTGCTCTCCGGATTGGACTCCCTCGTCCTGGCGCCGAATGGCTGATAAAAGCCCTTCGAGCGCGCCCTAGATCGATGTCACCGCTAGGGATGAAACGGGGAGCATAAGCTATGGGTGATCACTTTTGGCCGGCTATGTATCCGGGCCTGATCGTGGGTATTCTCTACGGCTTATCGCTGCGCGGAGTATTCAATACGGCTGTCGCTGCCCTCGGTGGCCTCGTAGGAGCAGCGATCGCCTACGAAATTTTGCTCGCAGTTGATTTGAACGATGGCCTGCCGTCTGTGGCCGGTCTCATCGCGGCGGCATTTCTCGGCGCCTATCTTTTTACCAACATCGCGCAGCGGCTTACCAACGCCCGCCCGAAAACGTGAACGGCCTGACCAACGCGCTGAACCCTCTGAAAGTTTGACGCTCGTCTGGCCGCGGCATGTCCGCCGTTTTCCACCGTGTCATACAGGCGTCGCGCAACTGTCGTCGAAATTTCACTGAATCCTGGAATTCAGCGCCTGAATTATTGTCCGGGGAGGTGAGATGGCCGATTTCGTCACGGCGGCGGCTCTGATCTTCTGCTTGGTGGCAACTGCCACCCATCTCGTCACGATCGCGTTGGCACTATTCCGAGTTACTTCATCTCCCGCCCGGCCGCGCGGATTGAACGTCGAACCCGTTAGCATCATCCGTCCCGTTTGCGGCCGCGATCATTTCGATGAAATGACGCTTCGCTCGACCTTCGAGCTTCGCGGCACCGGCTACGAGATCATCTTTTGCGCGGCTCGCGAAGACGACCCTGCGGTGCCGTTCGTCAGAAAACTGATCGCAAGTTATCCGCACATCGAAGCGAAGCTGCTCATCGGCGACGACAGGCCAACGAGCAATCCGAAGCTCAACAACATCGTCAAGGGCTGGGCGGCTGCAAGGTTTCCGTGGATCGTCCTGGCTGACAACAATGTTTTGATGCCAAAGACCTATCTCGACGATCTCTTCCGCAGCTTCGAACCGAACGTCGGCCTCGTCTGCTCTCCGCCCGTCGGAAGCCATCCGATCGGATTCTGGGCCGAACTCGAATGCGCATTTCTCAATACCTATCAGGCGCGCTGGCAAAGCGCCGCCGACACGATCGGACTGGGGTTCGCGCAAGGCAAATCGATGCTCTGGCGTCGCGATATCCTCGACGAGGCGGGCGGCATCGTCGCGCTCGGCGCAGAGATTGCCGAAGATGCCGCGGCGACAAAAATCGTCCGCTCTCACGGCCTCAACGTTCGCCTCGTCGACCGTCCATTCGAACAGCCATTGGGTCCAAGGTCCGTGGCGCAGGTATGGGCACGCCAAGTGCGCTGGGCGAGATTGCGGCGAGTGACGTTTCCGGTTTTCTACGCACCGGAAGTTCTGACCGGCTCGACTTTGCCGATTGCAGCCGGCGTCGCTGCGGCTTCGAGTTACGGTCTGGATCCGCTCACAGTCTTCGCCGCCCTGCTTGCGATCTGGTTCGGTGCCGAAGCGCTCTTGGCGCGGCTGGCCGGCTGGCACCTGAAATGGCAGTCGCCTGTCGCGTGGATGCTGCGCGATGCCTTGCTCCCGCTCCTCTGGATCGAAGGCTGGGCGGGAGATACGTTCGTCTGGCGCGGTAACGATATGAGTGTTGCGAAGCCCGCCGCCAGCAGCACCCCGATTGCCAATTCGGGCATGTAGCGGCGGGCCTGGATCCGAACCGGGAAAGCCTATTTCGTCTCGGCTAAAGCGGCGTCCAGCGTGAGGCCGACGGTGCGCCCTTCGAAACCAGCCGCGTCGAAGTATTTCGTCTCGCCCGCGACCTGGTAATTGAGGATCGTTCGCAGCCCCGATGACGACGGCGCCGAGACGAGCGTCTTACGCTCCCAGGTCGGAACGGTGCCGTTCGTCAAAGCTTCGCTAAGCGCTCTCCCGACGAGCTTGCCATGGCTTTTCGGCATCAGCCCGAGGATCGTCGCAATGGTCTGCCCGACGTCGGCGTTGCTGGCAGGCGCCTCGCTGACGAAGCCCTTCTTGAACGACGGACCGAACGCCGCCATGAAATTCGCGGTGTCCCCACGGCTGAAGCTTCCGTGCATGCCCTGTCCCTGCTGCAGACCCGTATCGGCAACAACAACCGTGCAGAGTTCAGGCTTGGCGCATCCCGTCGAAAAGCTTTTGAAATTGACGACGATCGATGGTCGCGGCATGAGCGACGCCCCTTCAAGATTGATCGCTGAGAGCGGCAAGGTTCCTGCAAACGTTCCCAGGTGGTCATCGACGAACAGACCGCTGACATAGTCCTGAGCAAGCAGCGCATCGATCGTCTTCTGCACCAATTCGCGATCGCCGCTCGGAACATAAACGAGGTCCGAGCCGCCATTGGCCGCAACGGCGATCTTGGGCGCGTTGGCATCTTCACCGATCAAGCCGTCTGAGTTCTTCGGGTGATTGCCGCTTTCGACCTTGGCGTTCGCGGCTTCCGGATCGAAAAGCGGTAAGTTCAGAGCCGCAGCGAGATCGATCGCCAGAAATCCAGGAGGTAGCATGCCGGGGGGCACATCGGCGTAGCTCGCGCGGGCCGCACCGCTGGTATCGCTCTGTTTCGAAATCGTCGAGAAGCCGTGATCGGCTGAGACGACAATGTCGGTCGTTTCCGCAAGGCCGAGTTCATCGAGCGTCCGCCGGATTGCAGCGAGGTTCGAGTCCGCATTGCGGATCGCTGCCATCGAGGTCGGTCCGTTGATGCCTGGTTCGAGTTTCAACAGGCTGTCGCCCTGGTTATGCTGGGTGCCATCCGGATCGCGCGACCAGAAGACGACGACAAATGGCTTTCCATCGGCCTTGAATTTCGGCAGTACCACGCGCGTAAGTGCCGCCGCGAAATATCCTTGCTGCACGACATTGGCGTCCTTCGTGCCGGGCTCGCGAAAATTTCCGCTCTCTTTGTTGGTCAACCGGCCGGGGGTCTCCGTCGGCAGGCCGGCCGCTTTCAGTCCATCGCTTACCCACGGAGCAAGCGGAATGCCGGCCTCGGTTCCCGTCGCATCGTCCATAATGACGCTTTCACCGCCGTCGCGGGACGTATGATCGAACATGAGCGTCGGGCCGATCTTGCCGATCGCAGCGGTGTTGAACCCTGTGCGATGGGCCGCCCTTAAGATCGTTTCCTCGTCGATGAAGTTGCCGGCGAAATGGTCGTCGATGTCACCCAGCACGCGATTCATCTCGATGAACGCCATGCGCGCCGAAGAGGCCGCCTTGATCGGGAAGCCCGCGTAGAGAACATTTCCGAAAACCCCGGTATCGCCGAGATGATGACCGGTGGCCATGCCGCTGGAGTTCGGCATCGTGAATGTCGGAAAGAGCGAATGACTGTTGGCGAAGTTAACGCCCTTGTCCCGGATGTCGGCAAATGTCGGCGCGGTCTCAGGCGTGACGATGCCGGCGCGCAGTCCGTCGGGAACGAACAACACGACGTTGTGCCGGCTCGCATCGGCGAAGGCCGGTGCTGCGCTCGCGAACACTGCGAGAAATGCGCATGAGATGAGATGTTTTGCAGACATTTAAGCCTCACTCGGAACGGGTGCCGGAAGTTGGTCCGGGATGCGATGCGTGTCTGGATCTAGCGTCCGACGATGACTCCCTCATGTCGCCTCGTCATCGCAACCGCTGTCCAACACCGCGCCTTCACCACTTTCGTGGCAGTGGAAATTTTTTCCCCACTATGCCACAGGAAGTACCCCGCAGCATACATAGGGGGTCCCGTGCGCTTTCTCGTTTTCCAACACATCGCTTGTGAGCATCCCGGCATCTTCCGCAAATTCTTCGCCGCCGACGGCATTTCCTGGGACGCGGTTGAACTCGACGAGGGCGAGACCATTCCTCCGCTCGAAAACTACGATGCCCTTTGGGTCATGGGCGGCCCGATGGACGTATGGGATGTCGAAGAGCATCCCTGGCTCATTGAGGAGAAGCGCGCGATCCGGCGCTGGGTTGGCGATTTGGGCCGTCCTTTCGTCGGGCTCTGTCTCGGACACCAGCTTCTCGCGGATGCGCTGGGCGGCACGTGCGGTCCGCAACGTCCGTCTGAGATCGGCATTCTCGACATCGCGCTGACACCCGCCGCGGCGAGTGATCCGGTGTTCGGCGATCTGCCGCAAGAGTTCAAAGCTGTCCAATGGCATTCGGTGCGCGTGGCCCAGCCGCCGGAAGGCGCCGTGGTGCTGGCAAAATCCGATGTTTGTCCTTGTCAGGCCATGCGTGTTGGCCGAAACGCGTGGAGCATGCAGTATCACGTGGAAATTGAAGACAACACGATCGACGATTGGGGGAAGATCCCCGCTTACGCCGAGGCGCTGGAGCGGACGCACGGCCCCGGCGCACTTCCGCGTATGGCCGAGACGGCGAAACCTCACATGAAGAATTTTGCTGCCGACGCGGAGAAGCTCTACCGCAACTTCATGAGGGAGATCGGCTCTCGCTAGTGGATGAAGATGCGTCTTAGGAAAACAATTTGCTTCCCAACTCGGCAAATTCGTTGCGCTCACTGAGCAATGTGATACGCTAAAAATGCCCTAGTTTTATGGGGTTATTGGTTGTGATTGGTGGCGATTGGTACAGGGGTTCGCATGTCCGTCGGGGGCAACGCGCAACTAACCGGAACCATAACAGGTAGAAATGCCTGTAGCGCCTGGCTTTGTCCCAGGCGCGACCCAACAGCTTTCGAAATTCGACTGATCGTATAGCGCCACGCGCCGGAGACCCGGTTCGTGGCGTTCCTCGTTTTGCACAACGATAAAAATCAAGATCGGGGATACGCATGACAGCGACTTACGAAAATCGGGCCGGAGGCTTATCCGAAAACACTCTTCATCGCGCAATCGATTGGCGCGGCGCTTTTTGGGTGGCGAGCGGCGTGCCCGCGCTTGTCCTCTTCTCCATCGGCGGCATAGCCGGCACTGCAGGAAAGCTCGCCTTCATCGTCTGGATCCTCTCGATGATCCTGGGTTTCCTGCAGTCCTTCACGTACGCCGAAATAGCGGGCCTCTTTCCGAATAAATCCGGCGGCGCCTCCGTCTATGGCGCGACGGCTTGGCTTCGCTATTCGAAGCTGATCGCGCCGCTCTCCGTCTGGTGCAACTGGTTCGCCTGGTCGCCGGTTCTGTCGCTCGGATGCGCCATCGCGGCAGGCTATATTTTGAACGCCGTGGCGCCGATCCCAGTCTTTACCGACCATTCGCCGGAAGTCGTCGCTTGGCTCGCAGATCCTGCAAATGCCGGAAAGGCAGCCGCAGACGCGATCGCTGCCGTTACCGCGATTCACACGCCCGCCATCCAATCTTTCAATGCGCTGACCGTGGCGATACCGGGTCTTGGAACGCTGAACTTCAACTCGTCCTTCTTTATCGGCGCCATACTGATGCTGATCGTGTTCGCCATCCAGCATCGCGGCATCCTTGGTACGGCGAACGCGCAAAAATACATTGGGCTTCTCGTCATCATCCCGATGCTGATTGTCGGGATCGTGCCGTTGATCAATGGCCAGTTTCACGCGTCGAACGTGGCCGGCCCATATCTGCCGGGAGCTGACGGAAACGTCGGATGGACGCTCTTTCTCGGCGCGATGTTCATTGCCGCGTGGTCGACCTACGCCTTCGAAACGGCGATCTGCTACACCCGGGAATTTCGTGATCCGCGGACCGATACGTTCAAGGCCATCTTCTATTCAGGCCTTCTCTGCCTGCTGCTCTACATCCTGGTGCCCTTCACGTTTCAGGGCGTGCTCGGTGTAGAAGGAATGAAGGATCCCGGAATTGTCGCCGGCACGGGCGTCGCCGACGCAATGGCCAATATGGTCGCGAGCGGCAATGCCTTCATCAAACAGGTGTTCGTCGCGCTCATGATTCTGGCGCTCGTGCTCGCGATCATGACGGCAATGGCCGGGTCGTCACGCACACTCTATCAGGGATCGGTCGATGGCTGGCTGCCGCGCTATCTCAATCATACGAACGAGCACGGTGCGCCGACACGCGCCATGTGGACCGACCTTGTCTTCAACCTCTTTCTGCTCGCGATCGCGTCTGACTCCGCCGGCTACTTCTTCATCCTGGCCGTGTCGAACGTCGGCTACATCATCTTCAACTTCCTGAACCTCAATGCGGGCTGGATGCACCGCGTTGATAGCGGTCACATCGAGCGCCCCTATCGCGCGCCGACGTGGCTGATCGGATTGAATACGGTACTCGCCTTCGTCAACGCGCTATTGATGGGCGCGGGAGCGAAAGTCTGGGGCTATTCGAACGCGCTCTTGGTCGGTTTCATCTTCGCTGCTCTCATCATTCCGGTGTTCGCCTTCAGGCATTACGTCCAAGACAAAGGGCAATTCCCGAAAGGCGCTCTCGATGATTTGGGATTGACGGGGCAAGACCTTGGAGAACGCAAGGCTGGCATACTCCCATACTTGGCGCTGATTGCCGGCCTCGCCGTGGTGCTCATCTCGAATTGGTATTTCCAAATGCCGCCAGCGTAATCGCGCAGTCGGCATCCTGTGCGCTGAGGGTCGAGCGCTTCGGCTCTGGTGTGCAGGTTCGTGACGACAGTTTTCGCAGTTTCTCACCGAAGCAAAACTCACCAAGCTTCGGAACGATGAAGCTCGGAAAAAATCAAATCTCTCTTCGTCAAACGTCCGATCAATGCGAACGCCCGTGCTGCCTAATTAATCGCTGATTGCTCGGAATTTGGCCTTGTACGCATCATGGAATTAGCAGCATAGTTCAACAATTATCACTCACAGGAAAAATCGGGTGATGCCGATTTCCTACTTTGATCGCAACAAAGTTGGCTTGGAGGCTTACCAATGTACCGTTACGTCAAAGGTGTTTTGACCGGTGGCGCTTGTGCAGCTTTGCTATCGCTGGCGGGTCTGCCCCAGGCGATGGCGGCTCCTGAATCGAATGATCCGATCAAGATCGCTCTCTTCGATTGGACGAGTGTCAACTTGAACGCCAAAATTCTCGGCGGCATCCTGACAAAGCTCGGCTACAACGTCGAATATCCGACCGCTGACTATCTTTCGAGTCTGACGACGGGTCTCACCAATGGCGATATCGATATCGGTGTCGAGTTCTGGGATACGACGGCCGCCGAGGCCATGAAGGCGTCCGATGCGACGGGCCAAACGGAGCGCCTAGGCGCCCTCGGTCCGAAAGCCAAGGAAGAGTGGTGGTACCCGCTCTACATGAAGGAAAAGTGCCCCGGCCTGCCTGATTGGAAAGCGCTGAAGGATCCGAAATGCGCGGAAGCATTTTCGACACCTGATACCGCTCCCAAGGGACGCTATCTCGGCGGACCGGTGACGTGGGAAGGCTTCGACGACGAACGTGTCGAAGCGCTTGGACTGCCATTCACAGTCGTGCACGCCGGAACCGACGGCGCGATGTTCGCCGAACTCGATTCAGCCTACCAGCGCAAGGCGCCGATCCTGCTGTGGATCTACTCGCCGCATTGGGCGCCCGCAAAATACCAAGGCGAGTGGGTGCAGTTCCCTGAATACGAACCGGCCTGCTACACGGACCCGAAGTGGGGCGTCAATCCGGACAAGAAATACGATTGCGGCAAGCCGCATGGCGAAATCTGGAAATACTCCTGGAAGGGCCTGAAGGATAAGTGGCCGGGCGCTTACAAGGTCGCCAAAGCCTACACGATCGACGTCAACGAATTGAACAAGCTGTCGGGTCAAGTCGATCTTGATGGCAAATCGATCGACGATGTTGCCGCTCAATGGATCAACGCCAATGAGGCGAAGTGGAAGGAATGGGCAAAGTAAGACGCGGACCTTTTCTTTGCAGTACTGATTGAAACAATGAGAACCGGCGGTCATCGCGAAGACTGTCCGGTTCTCTTTGTTTTAGAGCAATCCATCACGAGCGCATGGGGCACTCTGGAATGAATAATCAAGCGCCACTGCGCGATGAAATGAACGCCGCCGCCGACGACCGGCCGGTAAAGTTGCGCTGCAAGGACGTTTGGAAAGTCTTTGGCACCGGCGCGGAAAAGTTTCTGGCAAGCCGCGAAGGCGTGGCGACTTCGGAGAGCCTCGCCGAAGCCAAGCTCGTCGGCGCCGTCCGGCACGCGTCCCTCGAAGTAAAACGCGGCGAGATTTTCATTGTGATGGGCCTTTCGGGCTCCGGTAAGTCCACGCTCGTGCGTTGTCTTTCGCGGCTTATCGAGCCGACGTGGGGAAGTGTCGAGCTCGACGGCATGGATCTTCTTAAGGCAAAGCCCGACGAGTTGATCGAAATTCGCCGCCATCGCATGGGCATGGTGTTTCAGCACTTCGCGCTGTTGCCGCATCTGACGGTGCTCGAAAACATCGCGTTCCCGCTGTCGGTGCAGGGCGTCGACCGCAAATCGCGCGAGGAGCGCGCACGGAAGGTGATCGAACTCGTTGGCCTCAGCGGGCGCGAACAGTTCTATCCGCGCGAGCTGTCGGGCGGCCAGCAACAGCGCGTCGGCATCGCGCGAAGTCTCGCAGTAGAGCCGGAAATCTGGTTTCTCGACGAGCCGTTCTCCGCGCTCGATCCGCTCATTCGCCGCGAAATGCAAACGGAGTTGGTTCGCTTGCAGAGCGTGTTGAAGAAAACAATCGTCTTCATCACGCACGACTTCGACGAGGCGATCCGCCTGGCCGACCGCATCGCCATCATGAAGGACGGTGAGATCATCCAGACCGGCACGCCGGAAGAACTCGTCCTGCATCCGGCGACGGATTACGTCGCCGAGTTCACGCGCGACGTGCAGCGTTCCAAGGTCATGTCGGCGGCACGTCTTATGCGGCCGGTTACGCCATCCGCTGATTACGGTGGAACGGTGCAGGCGACCGATAAAGTATCGACGTTCTCTGCCCGTATCGTCGGCTGCCGAAAAAGCTTTCTTGTCACGGCCGCCGACGGCAGGCCGCTCGGGGAAGTGACACCTGACGCCGTCATTGATCTGCTTGCCGATCGCGATGCCGTGCGCGAGGTTCGCGTATGACGGTTGCGGACACCCGGACTTCGCCACGCGCGCCGGCAATTGCGGGTTGGACGCTGATATGGGTCGCGGCTGTCGCCTGCGTCGCCATACTTTACATGTTACCCGATATCGCTCCTTGGGCTGTGAAATATCCGTCGGATGCTGTCATTCCGATAGCGGATTGGATTTCCGCATTCATGGCGTGGTTGAAAACCAATTTCACATGGCTGACGCGAAGCATAACCGACGTCTTCAACGTGCCCCTGCAGTGGGCAATCTCCCTCTTGGCGAAGGGGTGGAAATTCGGATACGGGCCTGACGCGCTCACGCTGCCGCGCCTGTCGTGGATCGGCGTTTGTGCTGCATTCGCCCTCGCGGGATATGCTTTTGGCGGTATCAGGCTCGCCGCGCTGGCGGCAGGCTGCATGATCTACATCGCGCTGTTCGGGCAATGGGATAGCGCCATGCTGACGCTGGCGTTGATCGCGATAAGCGTTCCGCTGTGCGTCATCTTCGGGCTTCTCCTCGGCATCCTCGCTTTCCGCAAGCCGTGGATCGATCGCTCCATCATTCAGCCCATGCTCGATTTGATGCAGACGATGCCGACGTTCGCCTATCTCATCCCGATGCTGCTCCTGTTTGGCAACAGCCCGGTTTCCGGAATGCTGGCGACAGCCATATTCGCGATGCCGCCGATGGTGCGTTCGACCGTTCTCGCACTAAAGCGCGTCCCGCACGAAATCGACGATTTCGGTGAAATGGTCGGCTGCACGCAGCGGCAGAAGTTGCTGAAAGTGTTGCTGCCATCCGGACGTCCGACGCTGATGGTCGGCGTCAATCAGGTGATCATGCTCGCCCTGAACATGGTCATCATATCTTCGATGATCGGCGCAGGCGGATTGGGTTACGATGTCCTGCTCGCCTTGCGCGCATTGAAAATCGGACAAAGCATGGAGGCTGGTCTCGCAATCGTCGCGCTTGCAATCGTGCTGGATCGCCTGAGCCAGGCCGCCGCACGCCAGCGTCCATCAGCGCACGTGCCGGACCAGAATTTTGTGCAACGTTACCCAATGCTGACGGCCGCCGTTGCCGTTCTTGCTGGGACAACCGTGCTGAGCCATTTCGTGCCGGCGTTTGCTTCCGTTCCGGCGGCTATCAAGATGTCGACGGCGCCGTGGTGGAAGGCCGTCGTGGACTGGGTGAACATCCACTTTTTCGATGCGATCGAAGCCTTCCGGACGTTCCTGCTGCTCTACATCCTCAACCCGATACGCGATTTCCTTGTCGGCTTTCCTTGGCTAGGAATGGTTCTTCTCGTGGGCCTTGCGGGCTATCGGCTTTCGGGTGCCCGTCTCGCTGTGATTGTCGTCCTCATGACGGCCTTCTGCGCGGCGACGGGACTTTGGGAAAAGTCGATGGCGACGCTCTATCTCTGCGGCGTGTCAGCAATTGTCGCAGCTCTGTTTGGCATCGCGCTCGGCATCGCAGCGTCGCGAAGCGACCGGTTCGCCGCCTTCCTCATGCCGATCTGCGACACGCTGCAGACGCTTCCGTCGTTCTGCTTCATCATTCCGGTCGTCATGCTCTTCCGCGTTGGCGACGTGACGGCGATGATCGCGACGGTACTGTTCGCGATCGTTCCCGCAATTCGCTACACCAATCACGGCATTCGGCAGATCCCCGAAAGCTTGATCGAGGCCGCCACCGTATCCGGCTGCACGCGGCGGCAGATGTTCTGGAGGGTGCAGTTGCCGCTGGCGCTGCCTGAGATCATGCTGGGTCTCAATCAGACAGTGCTGCTCGCGCTCAGCATGATCATCATCTGCGCGATGATTGGAACACGCGACCTTGGTCAGGAAGTGTTCATTGCCTTGGCAAAAGCCGACGCAGGACGCGGCCTGACCGCCGGCTTTGCAATCGCCTTCATCGGCATCGTCGCCGACCGGTTGCTGCGGGCATCGACGGATCGATTGCAGTCACGGCTCGGCCTCGTCTGAAGAGGCCAGGCCGCGGCATCGCAGTTATTCATCGTAGCTATTGATAACCATGTCCGACGGCAATGGCCGTTGCCTCCCGCCACCGATGCGCCGCGCGCGATGCCCTTCGTTGCGCTGCGATGTTCGAGTATATAGCTGTGCCGCTATAAGCTCCCGGTGGTGGTATTGATTGGCATCCTCATAGGCAATGCCGTCTATCTCGACACCGCGGGGGCGTATGCTAAGCAGCGATGGAAGCGCCGGAGAGGCAGTGAACCTGCCCAGAGGTCGAGAACGTAACGGCAGGGCTAAGGGGACGAAAACATGCCACGGGTATCGCGCCAAGAGGCCAATCAGCATCGCATGGAGGTGGTCGATGCAGCGTCGCGGCTATTTCTCGAGCATGGAATTGATGGCGTTAGCATCCCGGAAGTGATGGCCGAAGCCGGCCTGACCCATGGCGGCTTTTACGGGCATTTCAGTTCGAAGGAAGCGCTGGTCGCCGAAGCCTGCCTCAAAGCCTTTGAAGATAAACGCGCCACGTTTGAAGGCTTCATCGAACGGCATGGCGCCGACCGGAAAGCCGCGCGAACCGAGTTCATAGAGCGCTACACGTCGAAGAAACACCGCGATGCTATCGGCGCTGGCTGTCCCGCGGCCGCGATGAGCGGCGACCTCGCGCGGGATAATCCGCGAGGATCCGTGCGCGCCGCCTTCGCGACGGGAATGAGTACGCTGGTCGATAGACTAGCCCCCCTGTTGTCGGGAAAAAAGAAACCCGCGACGCGTGAGGAAACACTGGCACAAATCGCCATGTTGGTTGGCGGTTTGGTGCTCGCGCGATCGACCAAAGGTCACCCCATTTCAGACGAGATTTTGCAGTCAGTCCGATCCTCGCTTATCGATAAATAGTTTCGACCGGAGAACCGGAATCTCGCGCGACGGAAATCGTCCTGACGATAGGATGCCGGCCGACAAAAAACTTTATGATAATTTTCCCGAAGACCGTTCGGTTTGGGTTTATTGGACTTGAACGTTCTTCGGAGCTAACAGTGGCGTTCGGCAAAGCGTCAACCGCAACGGTTATGAGCCATGGTCGAAGGCCTGATCACGCAGCGCAGCAACCACACGGCTAAGGAAACGGCCGACAGACTAGCTCGAAAAATCGCGGACAAGGGAGTGACCGTCGTAGCCCGCATCGATCATGCGGCCGCTGCCGCGAAGGTCGGATTGGAATTGCGGCCGACAGAGGTTCTGATTTTCGGCAACCCGAATGTCGGTACACATCTTATGCAGCAAGAACAGTTGATCGGCTTGGAGCTTCCGGCAAAGGTTCTTGTTTGGGAGGATGACAAGAACGTCACGTGGCTAACGTATCAGGATATGGAGTGGCTGGCGAACCGGTATGGAATAGCGTCCGCCGTCCGGCCGACTGTGGAGAAATTATCGTCTCTGTTAAGGCTTGTCGTCGATGAGGCTGCAAGCAAAGGTGATTGAAAAAATAAATCGGCAATTCACGATTCGTAATGAACATTTCAAGAGGTTGCGAATTCTTTGGATGGATCTCCCCGAAGCAACATAGCGTAAGGAACTGATAGTCATGAAAGCGGATACCGCTAAGGCCCGTCGCAAGCTTCCACTCGATACGCCGTCGCACTTTTCCGATAACGCTATCAAAGATATCTCCGGCGCATTGTCGGCGCTCCTAGCTGATTTTTTTGCGCTTTATGTCAAAACCAAGAACTTTCACTGGCACATGTCCGGCCCGAACTTCCGCGACTATCATCTTCTGCTGGACGAACAGGGCGAGCAGATTTTCGCTGCAACCGACGATATAGCGGAACGTGCACGTAAAATCGGCGGCACGACGATCCGCTCCATCGGGCAGATCAATAGCCAGAAGCGCATTCTCGATAACAATGCGGACTTCGTTTCACCAAACGACATGCTGGCGGAGCTTCGCGACGACAATCTTCAGCTTGTCGATGAGATGCGCCAGGTGCACGACCTGTGTGACGAGCACGGCGATGTCGCCACGACCAGCCTTCTGGAGAACTGGATCGACGAAGGCGAACGCCGCGTGTGGTTCCTGTTCGAGGCGACGAGGAATATTCCTCACGAAGCCTGAGACTTTAAACGAAAGACAGTCTCTGACCTGAAATTTGTGGCGCCGGGCATGTCTCGGCGCCAATTGCGTTTCTGATGGACCGCCGGTCAGGGCCGAGCGATCTCGAACATGTCGCCCGTGCCCGTATACCAGCCGCGGCCGTGCATGCGCCCGATAAGATCAAGCGCGAGCGTATCGACGTAGAGCCTCTCGGGATCCAACATGAAGGCGTCATCGACGTGAGCTTGCACGACCTCGCCGAGCGCAATCAGCTGATTGGAAATCACGATTGGCGTGTGCAATCGGCATTCGAACGCCACTGGACTTATCGCAATCCGCTCCGGCAGAACCTTGAGCGACGGACGTGTCTCGAGCTTGGCAAGCTCGAGTTCGTCGACGTCTGGCGGTACGTTTCCTGACGTCAGGTTCATCGAATGCGAGGCGGAGCGCGGCACCAAGTTGACGACGAATTCGCGCGTATCGAGGATGTTGCGCGCCGTATCCTTCATGCCGCCGCGGGCCTCGGGCGTGATGCCAAGCGCAAGCAGCGGCGGATCTTTGCTGAGCGCGTTGAAAAAGCTGAACGGCGCCGCATTGCGGACGCCGTCCTTGGAAATTGTCGTCACCCAAGCGATCGGCCGCGGAACGATCGTACTCGTCAATATCTTGTAACGATCGTCCGCGGCCAGCTTCTCGAAGTCGAATTCCATTTTATTTCCTGCTTTCCGGCGCTCTGATGCCGCTCAGGATTTCTTTAACGTGATCGACTTCGTCCTGCACGATGGTGTGGCCCATCCCAGGATAGATCTTCTCCGTCACATCGCCGCCGAGCTTGCGCAGCACGTCCGTCGATTCATGCACCCGCTCGAGGGGAATGTGTGAATCGACATCGCTGCAGCCGAGAAACACCGGCGTACCTGCAAGCGAGCCCGCATAGTTTCGCGGCGCGCCTTCGGGTCCGATGAGGCCGCCGCTCAATGCAACCACGCCGCCGAAGCGGCGAGCATTGCGAGCGGCGAACTCGAGCGCGAGGCACGCGCCTTGGGAAAATCCCAGAAGCACGATGCGTTCCGAGGGCATGCCGTCCCGCTCAAGGTCCTCGACGACGCCCGACAATGTTTGAAGAGCGTTGCCAAGGTACGGTTCGTTACGGGAAATCGGGCTCATGAACGAATAGGGATACCAGCTCCCCGATTCGGCCTGCGGCGCGATGTAGGCGACGTCACGCGCATCGAACGCGCTCGAGAGGTCGAGAATGCCTCGCGCACTCGCGCCGCGCCCATGCACCATGATCATCGCCGCACGGGCGGCACCGATGGGTGCGCCCGCGCCAATGACTTCCGTCGTAAGTGTCGTCATGCTGCTTGTCCCAATGGTTGCAAGACGGCTTCAATTTCATTCCGCCGGCCTTCAAGGAATGCCGGCAGCTTCAAGGACTGACCGAGAGAAGCCAGCGGTTCATCGATGGCAAATCCCGGTTGGTCGGTCGCGATCTCGAAGAGAACGCCGCCCGGCTCGCGGAAATAGATCGACCGGAAGTAGTCGCGGTTGACCTGCTCCGTGGTCCGGATGCGATGGGTCTCGACGAGCTTCTTTCGCATCTCAGCCTGCACGTCGTCGGTCGCGGCGCGGAACGCCACGTGATGCACAGAGCCGCGGCCGAGCTGCCCGGCGAGGAAGCCCTTGGCTTCGCGGATCTCCACGACGCCACCGGCAACCGCACCGTTCGCGACGAACTGTTTGGTCGGTCCTTCGCTACCGGCCTCGGTAAATCCGAAGACCTCGGTCAGGATCGCACCGGTTCGCGTCGCGTCCTCGAGAAGAAGACTGATGCCATAGAAGCCCCGCAGCGCGTACTCAGCCGGAACGTTGCCGCCCTGCCAAGCCGCCTCCGTCTCCGCGCCGGGAACGCCGACGAGAGCGAGCGTCATGCCATCCGGATCGCGGAACGCGAGCACCGAACGTCCAAAGCGCTTCTCGATATCTTCATGTGCAACACCCTTCTCGACGAAGCGATGGGCCCAGTAGCCGATTGCGCTCTCGGGAACGCGAAACATCGTCTGCTGCGCGAACCCGACGCCGTTCCGTCCGCGCGGGGCATCGTCCCACGGGAAGAACGTGAGGATCGTCCCGGGATTCCCTGCTTCATCGCCGAAGTAGAAGTGATAGGTGCCGGGATCGTCGAAGTTCACCGTCTTCTTGACCAGTCTGAGGCCAAGAACATTGGTGTAGAAATCGAGATTGCGGGATGCGTTGCCGGCAATCGCCGTGATGTGATGAATACCAGACATGGCTTCTCCTTTCTCGTTGGCACGAGATTTCGCTGTGTTGCTTCTCAATGTGGTTAGTAGCTCCGGCCCTTCAATTGGCGCCGGCGGAACGAGACCGTCGCCGTTTTGGCGACGATCCGTTGGCAAGCGTCAGCCTTTAAGCCGTGCCGCGATTTGAGCGACGTGACGTCCCTGGAAGCGGGCGCCCGCCAATTCGTTCTCCGAAGGCTGCCGCGAACCGTCGCCACCGGCGATGGTCGATGCGCCATAAGGCGAGCCGCCGGTGATTTCAGTCAGCCCCATCTGACCCGCGAACGAGTAGGGCAGCCCGACGATCACCATACCTTGGTGCAGCAGCACGGTGTGCGTCGATAAAATCGTGCTCTCCTGCCCGCCGTGCTGAGTGGCCGTCGACGTGAAGACACTGCCGACTTTGCCGATCAACTTTCCGGACAACCAGAGGCCGCCGGTTTGGTCGAGAAAGTTCTTCATCTGCGCCGGCATGTTTCCAAACCGCGTCGGAACACCGATGATGATGGCGTCATAGTCAGCGAGCTCATTGACTGTGGCGATGGGTGCCGCCTGGTCGAGCTTGAAGTGCATCTTCTGGGCGACCTCTTCAGGCACCAGCTCCGGCACGCGCTTGATCGTTGCTTCGGCCCCGGCTTCGCGAACGCCTTCCGCGACGGCCTCGGACATCTTCTCGATGTGGCCGTAGCTTGAATAATAAAGAACCAGAACCTTAGTCATGAATGCCTCCGACCCCTGTGAATGCTGTTGTCAGCGCCTGTTGCCGTCGCCGACCACCAACACATGACGCGTTGACAGTAATTCCTCAATACGCCAATATTTGCGCAGTCTGGTTCCAATTTGGATACAAATGGACAAGCTGGCCGCCATGAACGCGCTGGTGAAGGTGGTCGCGAGCGGCAGCTACGCGGAGGCTGCGCGCCGGCTCGGTCTGACGAGGTCGGCCGTCAGCAAGGCCGTCATGGAGTTGGAGCAGAGCCTCGGCGCACGCCTCTTGGATCGCACGACGCGGCGCGTCACGCCGACGGAAGCGGGCCTCGCCTATTATGAGCGGTGCCTCGCAATTCTGGCCCAGGTCGAGGAAACGGAAGCTCAGGTCTCAAGGCTACACGACGAACCCAAAGGCACGCTGAGGGTCAACGCGCCGATGTCGTTCGGCACGCTCTATCTCGGCAACGCCATTGCCGACCTCATGATCCGTTACAGCGACCTGAAGGTCGAACTGACGTTGACCGACAGATTGATCGATCCGCTGGAGGAAGGCGCCGACGTGACAGTGCGGATCGGCACGCCCACAGACTCGAGCTTGATCGCACGCCGCATCGCACCTGCGCGTATCGTCCTCGTGGCATCACCGGACTACATCGAGAAGCATGGCGAACCGGAGACGCCAGGAGATTTGGTCGAGCATCGCTGCCTGAGCTACGGCCATACGACGTCGTTGCAGCGCTGGCATCTGACGGAAAACGGCGAGTCTGTTTCCGTTTCGATTGCCTCGTGCATGTCATCGAACAACGGCGACGTCCTGCGCGAGGCGGCCGTGAAAGGCATCGGCATCGCCATCCTTCCCACGTTCATCGTCGGCAACGATATCGCGGCGGGCAGATTGAAACTCGTTCTCCCGAACAATCGTCCGCCCGATTTGACGATCCACGCCCTTTACGCGCCAAATCGATATCTCGCTGCGAAAACCCGCGTCTTCATTGATTTTCTCGTTGATTGCTTCGGAAAGAAGCCACCCTGGGACGACTGGGACAGGAACGGCTGAAGGCGGACCGGCCTGCTATTTCCGCGGCTTTCGCCGTAAGAGATAGGTATCCATGATCCAACCCTTCCGCTTTCGCTCTTCGCCGCGCGCCTCTTCGATTGCGTCGACGCATTCCGCGAGCCTTCCGGAAATCAGGATTTGATCCGGTGTGCCGAGATAGGCGCCCCAGAAAATTTCGGCGTCCACATCAGCCCAGGCCCTGAGACCTGATCCGTTATCCAGCATGACCACGGCCGTATCGACGCTACTCGGCAAGCCTTCCAGGAGCCGCCTGCCTGTCGTGATGTGAACGGGCTCGCCGATCGGATTGAGTGCGATCTTGTGTTCTGCGGCAAGCGCCTGAACGCTCGTGATGCCCGGAATGATCCGGTATTCGAATGCGAGCGCGCCTTCAGCGATGATGTGCTCTATGACCCGCACGGTGCTATCGTAGAGCGAGGGGTCGCCCCAAACGAGGAACGCGCCAACCTCGCCATCCGCAAGCTGATTGGCGATGAGATCGGAGAAGATCTTCGCCTTGTCGCGGTGCCACGCATGGACGCCAGATTTGTAATCGGACGCGCTCGCATCCCGCACCGGACCCGGAACCTCGACAATTCGGTAGGACTTGTCCTCTATGAAGCGCTCGCAAATGGTGCGCCTGAGATTGATGAGGTCCTCCTTCTCCTCGCCCTTGTCGAGAAAGAAGAACACATCGGCCTCGTTTAGAGCCTTGACGGCCTGTATCGTGACGTAATCCGGATTGCCGGCGCCGATACCTATGAGAAGAACCGTCTTCATGGCACGCATCTCCATCCTGAGGCACGACGAAAACCGTAAATCCGGTGACTTGTCGATGGGGCACCTTGGGAGGCAGATGGGGCAACGTGGGGAGATTGCGCCGCGCCGCGTTCGATGCCAATTCATGCATCAGGCATTCGCAAAGGGAAATGCAACCCGATGGCCAAGCGCGTCGTATTGGTAACCGGATCGCTGGCCGAGCCGCGGGTAAAGCGTATCGCCGGCGAACTCAACGACGCCGAGCTTGAACCGATCGTCGCCAGCGTCGGCGTGAAGGTTGCCGCACTGATGACGACGGATATCGTCGAGCGGCGGCTGAAGCTGCCGGAGGGGGCTGACCGGGTCATCATGCCCGGAAGGTTTCGCGGTGACCTCGAGCGCCTTTCGGACTTCTTCGGCACGCGCTTTGAGCGGGGGCCGGACGAAATCGCCGATTTGCCGGAATACCTCGGCCACGTGCGCCGGAAGCCCGACCTCAGCCAGTACAACATGACGATCTTCGCTGAGATCGTCGATGCGACGGCGATGACGATCGATCAGATCATTGAGCGCTCGCGCAAGCTGCGAGCGGACGGCGCCGACGTGATCGATCTCGGTTGCTTGCCCGATAGCCCGTTTCCGCACCTCGAGGCGACCATCGATGCGCTCCACGCGGACGGCGCACGGGTGAGCGTCGACTCCTTCAACTCCGAGGAGCTGTCTCGCGCCACGCGCGCTGGCGCCGATTTTCTCTTGAGCCTGTCGGAGAAGAATATCTCCATCGTCGATGAAGGGCCGGCGGCGCCGGTTCTCGTGTCGGCAGGCGCTGCGGATATGGCTTCGCTCGACCGGGTCATCGATATCATGATCGCAAAGGGGCGGCCCTATTACGCCGACCCGATCCTCGATCCGATTCATTACGGCTTCGCTGCATCGATCGCGCGCTATTACGATTTGCGGATGCGCCGGCCGGATATTCCAATTCTCATGGGCATCGGTAACCTCACGGAGCTTACCGACGCCGATACGACGGGCATCAACGCGCTGTTGATGGGCATCTGTTCGGAGCTCAACATCACGGCGGTGCTGGCTGTGCAGGTGAGCCAGCACTGCCGCACGGCGATCAAGGAGTTCGAGTACGCGCGGCGCGAATACTATGCGGCGAAGCAAGCGAACGCGCTGCCACAGGGCTTCGGAGGCGGTCTTATGGCACTGCGCGACCGCAAGGGCTTCGCCTCCACGCCAGAAGAGATCGCAACGCTTGCGGGCCAGATTCGCGATGCGAACTATCGCATTGAAGTCGCGGAAGATGGCATCCACATCTACAACCGCGACGGCCATCACGTGGGTCAGGATCCGTTCGAGCTGTTCCCGCATATCGACACGCGTGCCGATGCTGGGCACGCGTTCTACCTAGGCGTTGAGACGGCGCGAGCCGAGATCGCGCAAAAGCTCGGCAAGCGCTATGCGCAGGATGAGCCGCTGGAGTTTGGCATCGTCGCCGGCACGAAGGGCTCGGCCGCGGACGCCCACGCGATGAAATTTAAGGAAGCCGGGTCGACGTTTCAGAAGCCGTCGAAGGCCGAATGAACTCGGGCTTTGGTTTGCTCACCGGCACGATGCACCTGCGCCGGTGAGCCAAGTTGTGATGTCGGGAATGCGCATTCATTCGCGCCGAACCGAAGGTCTCAAGTCAGCGTCGCCATGTCGATGACGAAGCGATATTTGACGTCGCTCTTCAACTGACGATCATAGGCGTTGTCGATATCGGCCATCGCGATCATTTCGATGTCGCATGTGATGTCCCGCTCGGCGCAGAAATCGAGCATTTCCTGCGTCTCAGCGATGCCGCCGATCAACGAACCGCCGATCGACTTGCGTCCGAAAATCAGAGTGCCGACGGACGGAGAGGGATGCGGGTCCTCCGGAACGCCAACGAGCACGAGCGCGCCGTCACGCTTGAGTAGCCTCGTGAACGCATCGAGATCGTGAGAGGCCGCAACCGTATCGAGGATGAAATTGAAACTGCCGGCATGTGCATTCATTTCATCGGGATTTTTCGAAACAACGACCTCATCGGCGCCAAGCGCGAGCGCCGCGCTCCTCTTGGACGGCGATGTCGTGAAGGCGACGACGTGTGCTCCGAGCGCATGCGCAAGTTTCACGCCCATGTGGCCCAAGCCGCCGATGCCGACAACGCCGACCTTCTGGCCCGGCCCAACCTTCCAATGCTTGAGCGGCGACCATGTCGTGATGCCGGCGCAAAGCAGCGGAGCCGCCGCGGCGAGCTGGTGTTCCTTGTGACGAATTCTGAGAACGAAGTGCTCATCGACCACGATGTGCTTCGAATAGCCACCGAAGGTATTCGGAAGCCCGCCCTTCGCGGCGCCATTATATGTGCCCGTAAAGCCGTTTGGCCCCTCGCAGTACTGTTCGAGATCGTGCTTGCAAGGTTCACACGTGCGGCAGCTCTCGACCATGCAGCCGACGCCCACGATGTCGCCTTCCTTGAATGACTTTACGTCCTTGCCGGTCTTCGTGACGCGGCCGATGATTTCGTGGCCAGGAACGCAAGGAAAGAGAATGCCCGGCCATTCACCCCGCGCGGTATGCAGATCGGAATGGCAGACGCCGCAAAAAAGAATGTCGATCGCGACATCTTTCGGGCCGGGCTCTCGCCGCTCGATCGCGATCGGAGCAAGCGGGGCTTTGGCCTTTTGCGCGCCGTAAGCTTTGGTATGCATAATGGTCTTTCTCTGCTGAATGATCGTGGCCAGCGCCGTTTATCGGCCGAGACGCGCGCGAACAGGTCGAACACGCATGCACTAGTCTTCAAGCGCACCGTGGCGCGCTCAAACACTGCGCGAAAAGCCACAGCAACCGCAAGTTGGGTTCGATGTGACAGAAATTTGCATGTCCGCAGAAATGCCGACGTTGTTGTACGTCGCCCAGACGACATGCTCGTCGGCAGCTATGGCGCTGCATCGCGACGGCGGCATTTACTTGCTATTCCGCGTCCGGGCCTCAATGCGGAATAGGCGCCCGAATCAGAATGCGATATCGGCGAATATTCTCGCTGAGAGGGGAATTTATGGGAATTAGCCGGAATGAAGAATTTTCAATTCCGGGAATTCGACTTGAGTTGAAAAATCGAAATTCCGGGGAATACAGGTCGAATTGAACAAAAATTAACGTTTTGTTTACCGAAGCGCTGCGGACTCTCTACATAGCCAGAATCATAGACATCGGACTGGATGCGATGGCGTTTTTCAAATCGGTGGCGATAGTCGTCATATCGGCGATGGCAGCGGTCTCAGGCCCGGGCATGAGCTTCGCTCAGGACCTCAGCGAAGCTTCGTTGGCCATCAGCACGGATTTGCCGAGTGGCTACATGAGCCTTGGCGGCCATCTGGGTCGGGCCATCGTCAAGCCTGCCCATGTCAAGAAGGCCGCGGCGCATCCCCGACCGCAAGTTCGAAAGAATCGCAGCAACCCCATTCCCGTCTTCAGCCGGACGACGACCTACAGTCGGGACGTAACACCGCGCTATCTTGTCTCGATGTCTCTGGACCTGACAGGTTTGAACATCGCAGCCCTCTCGCGCTAAGGCCCCTTGCCACACGGTCACAGGTGCGGCGAACGTGGTTGGACGGACCTCTTAGAGCGCCGATTCTCGGCATCTCTGTTGGCTTCCCGGAGAAATCCAAAGATAGGGGTTCCCAGACGAAATTTTTGTGCTATACGGCGCGCTTGGGCCGCTCCGAAACGAGCGGCCTTGTTTATCCTGAAGGACGCGCAAGCCATACCGGGCCGCGCGTTTTGGTGACGCGGGGTGGAGCAGCCCGGTAGCTCGTCAGGCTCATAACCTGAAGGTCGTTGGTTCAAATCCAG
>RXJH01000013.1:100420-277944 GCA_003987725.1 Hyphomicrobium sp.
GCCTCTCAAGCCGGCGCGGAAAGAAGTTTCAGTTCCAAGGTAAGAGTCGCTAGAGCCGTCAGATCATCGTTCTTATCCGTGATCAAATTCAGGGACACGTCCGGCTTGGTTTCGCCTTCGACAGACTTTGCTATTTTTTGCTCGCTCTCCGGCGCCTCATAACGCTGTGCAAGGACGCCCGGTTTGAGCTCGACCGTGGGCTTCGCATTTACGGTCCAAAGCAAAGTGCGCTTCGGAGTTACGGACTTTGCGACGCCCGCATTGGCAAGACTGCCTTGATACGTCTCTTCCAGCCCCGTGTTCTTGTTTCGAAAGACGCAGATGATGGCGGCTTTTGGGGATTGGTCACCAACGGTGCAGATCAAATCACCGACATGTTCGTGTTTCGCGGCCGCCGCCAAGCTTGCGGTCGAGCCGAATGAAAGCGCCAGCGCCAGCATCGCAGTCTTCATTTGTCCTCTCCTTTGGTGATGGAGAGTCAACGATCCTGGCATGCCGTCGTTCCGAATGATGCAGTATGCAATCAGGCTCCGATTTCCGCAGCCTGACGCCCTTCCATTCCCCACTAAAGCCCCACGGGCTAGTCGCAAACCCTGACACGCTGATACCGCCAGACGCCCTCGTAATCGTCCCAATAGCGGCGGCCGCGTTCCCAGTGGCAATAACCGTAACGCGGGCCATCGTAATAGTAGGCTGGTGGCGGTGGAGGAGGATCGTAGTAGGGCCGTCCTGCGGACCCGATGATGGCTCCGGCAGCAAGCCCACCGAAAACACCGGCAGCGAAGTCGCCACCACCGGCATGGGCGGGCGCGGCAATAGTTAGGAAGGTGCTAGCCGCAAGCACGCCATGAAGAACGGTTCTCATGATGATCTCCCCTCGAAACATCTGTGCAGAGACTGTGGTACGCGTCGGGTGAACGTCGGCTGAACCACGGAGCAAGGCCGTTACTCGAACTTCAGGGAGATTGTGTGGTTGAATTCTGTGGATTTTAAGTGGCTCCGTCGTCCATACGTTCAACGAGGTCAAGAGCGAAGCAGGCGCTCACGCGATTTTTGATGCCTCAGCTCGGTTATTGCTGGCGATCCGAGATGGAAATTCCGTTGCTCAATGAGAGCGAGTGGGAGCAGGTTGTTGCATGCGGCACATCTGTGCATGAGATGAAAACTGCACGCGTTGAGCAACGTGCCCTCGATCGTTGCTTTGAGCAAGACGCGGTTTACGGTGATTGCTTATTCCTTTTGGTCAAAAAGGATTGCCTAGAAAGCGATCCTGAGCGCACTACGTCTCTCACGCCAACGACAATAGTTCTTGCCGTCATTGCGCGACGCACAAATGCAGGTTCAGAAATCGATCAGATAGCAACTTTTGTCGATTGCAGATCGCGGGCTTTGGATGCAGTCTTTGGAACGAGGTCCATTACAGCCGCGTTCAACGGTTGATGTCTTAGAGAACAGTTGATGTCTTAGAGAACAAAGGTGCTCCATGGAAAGAGCCCATCTGGTTCAAATGGCCAATCAGATCACCGAGTACTTCGAGGTTTATCCGAAGTCCGAGGCTCTGGATGGCATCGCCAAGCACATCCACAATACGTGGGAGCGGCGAATGCGCGATGCCATGAAGGGTATAATCGATGCGGGCGGAGAGGGGCTGAAGCCGCTTTTCCTCGAGGCCATGCAGCACTACTTCAAGGGACCGAAATCCGATGGACGGCGAGTGATCGTCGATCCGCGCAAGAAGGCACCGGAGGGAGCCCAGCCGAGTTTTGCCGACGGCGGCGGAGACGCTGGCTGATTTCGAAAGTGCACACCTCGCTTCGTCATGTGTCCGAAGGGATGACGCGAGCGTCGTGAAGTGTTGCGCTCGATTGGCGACGGCTGGCCTCGATGCCAGCGGCGAAGACGGCGATCAGCAATGACGCGGCGACCGAGGGCCAGACGAAGCGGTATTCCTGGGATTGGATGAGAAGCATCAGGCTTGCGCAGTTCAATCCGGCGGGCAGCCAGGACACCCATAAAATCCGTTCGGCAACGATCATCAGTCTTACCGTCGCGATCAGGCCAACGAGTAGATAAAGGGCCGGCCGGTTGAATGGACCCTTGCCGTTGAAATATCGGCCGTGAAACCAGCGTAGCCAATTGGCGAGACCGGGAATTTTCGATTGCGTGGTGAGCTTGAGTTGCGCCGCTAGTGCGTTCTGCGTGATTTCGAGCGGAGGGTCCGCGATCTGCTGGTGTGACCGCGCCCAGGGCCGCCAGAACAGCTCCGTCATGCAAAGCTCCTGCTGCAGCGTAAGAAGGGGATGCTGAATGGCTAACGCGGCTGCGGTTGCAAAGACCTTGTTCGGTTCGATGGCATCGTGCGAAACGCGCGGATCATCAAAGTAGAACGGAACGATACTCCCGCAGGGGACAGACTTCCACGCCTCGGCGGGCGCGATGGCGAGGATCGCCTGTTCCTGCTCGGGCGAAAGGTGCGCATCGGAGCGGACCATCGCCGCAAGCATGGGCAGCGCGATGATGCTGCGCAGTTGAGCAGATTGCGGCGTTGCGGAGAGGGCCGTTAGAAGCAGCGTCTTCGACAGGATGAATGCCACGATCTGGACGGCGGCAAGCGCGGCGGCGGGCACGCGTGCTGGCCGCGCGGCGACGGAGAGAACCAGAAAAACCCCGGCCGCCACGATGACACCGTTGTGGCGAAGCAGGACGAGTACAATTCCCGCAGCCCCCATGGCCACCCACACCGAGACCGGCAGGATGAAATTGAAGCGCACGCCCCGGATACAGAGAGCGGTCAAGGCGATGAGCGCCGTCGCAAAGGGCACATCCTTCCACAGTGTGGTGACTGTGAGGAAGTTCGGAGGGAACAGCGGAAACAGGACGGCAGCCGCCATCAGGATCGGGAGAGCCACGCCCCAGCGGCGCAACTCCGTCAGGAAGTAGCCGGTTGCCAGTGCGAAGAGAGTGTAGTGCGCGAAGACCACGAAGGCCGGACTGGGTACGACGCGATAAAACACCCAATTCAATAGAGTGCCGCTGACCGGATGCGTATCGTCAAAGTCCCAAGTCAGCAGTTGCTGCCATTGGTCAAGTGAGTCCGGCGACATCTGCGCCGGCCAAAACGCCAAGTGCACAACGAGATAGATCAAGATGCTGGGGACCGCGAAAGCGATCGAGGAACTGATGGTCCGCAATGTCGAGAGCCCCCGAAAAACGAGGTGTCCAATGCGGCGCTTGCCGACCCGGCACGTTAGCGCGGCTTGGGCAATCCCAGTGCGCCGAGCTTATCGCCGCTCGCGCTCCTGTTCGAGAAAAACTCCAGTGAATTGGGGGGAAATATTTCGCGTCGTTTGCGACCGGGCTTTTATTCACATCGAGACTTTTGCGAAGCCTTGGGCGACGCGAAAGCGGAAACCGCAGCCGGCGTCTGATCCGGCTGCGGTCTGTCATTCTAGTGTCTAAGAACGTGCACGATCACGAGCAATTCAACGCTTGCGACCATTCCCAGTAGCCAAATTAATAGCAGCCGGGCGCCGAGCTTCTCTTCGAGTTCCTTTTCGCGCTTTGAAACCGCTGAATGCGGAGCGGCGAAAGCTTGGTCTGAGTCATCCATTTGAAGTTCCATTGTTGCATGCCGCAGCCAAGCCTCGCCCCGGAGGCGACGCTTGATGCATTTGCGGCGTTAGAATGATGATGAGTTGAAGCGGCTCAGCCGAAAGGCGGCGCCCGCGGATCATTCGACGATTGAGCGAGATGATACGAGCCCGGCCCATAAGCGTGCCGAACCCACGTCAAAAATTCACTGGGAAGCTCTAGCTCAGCCGCATAGCCGCCGGTCGCGTTTGCGGACTCATGACCGTTCGATCCAGCATCCGATTTGATGAAGGATTGAAAATTCGAAACGATCTGAAGCCGTGAAGGCGCAACGAAACTCTCGTCCTTCGTCCCCCAAGTCGAGACGTGCGGAGGCTCAACGTCGGGAAAGCTCGACGCGACGTTCGGAGCCTGGCTCGCCGCGAGAGCAAAGCACGCCCAAATCAGAATTCGTAGCAGCGACGAGAAGGACATACGCGCTTCTATCAAACATCACGCGACGTATCCAGTTTGCGACGCGATTTTCTTCGTTCGATCCCTCGCGATACTGCCAGTGTCTGGGCAAGTGCGACTTTATGCTTGAACCTATAACGCTGCGACGAAGAGATCGCGAGAGGCGCAGAAACGCCTTTCGAAGTCTGGTCCCAATCCAATTTGGATCGAGGCTTCTGGTTGATATGAACCGGCAGTGTCGGGCGTTGCCGCGCACACTCCCGCGACCGAGATCTGAATCACACGCATTGCGACGGGCTCATGTAACGATCAATGCTTAGTGCCGTGCATTGCGAGATGAGCTTTTGCCGCTTCTTCGTGATGTTCTTTTGCGTGGATATGATGCGCCTCTGCTAAATGGGCGTGATGCGCAGCTTTTTCGTGCTGGCCTGCTTGGTGCTGCTTGGCAGCTTCCTTGTGGTGCTGGGCGGCCTGCTCGTGATGCTCGGCTGCTTTTTGGTGATGTTCGTGAGGTTTCTGAGCCATTTTTTGAGTATCCTTCTTCCAATCAAAAATGTCTCTCTAACCCACAAACGATAAGCTCGGTTTGTAATGGTTGGTCGCTTTTGATCATATGCATTTGGCCTATGTCTTTCGGATAATACTTGCGTATTCGGGACTGCGCACCGACGACAAATGTAATTGTCGCGTCGCAATAGCGCGCAATGAACTTCGCCTGGAAAGTTAAAATAAGAGAGATTGTGTTTGCAGATGGCCAGAGAGACATTCCGAGATCTGCGTTACCAATGCCACCACGAGCATTGAAGGAGCGGGCTTCCGTCTGCGGGTCTCCTGTTCGGAGGACTGCCTCTTGGGATCCGCATGCGATCCCAAAACTCCGACGGCCGAACCAGCCAAACGCGCGTTTCCATACGAAGCCGCTCGATGAGCTTGCCATCGCAGGTCAACAACGCCCCGACGCCAGCCTGTTCGCACTCGGCAATGATTTTCCCGTCGCTCGCACCTACCCGATAGGAAACCAGTTCCTCCGCGCGCTCAGCCACGAGGTCTTCCTGGGGCGAAGGCTGGACCTCGGAAACATGGATCATAGCCCAGGCAATGTGGGTATCGCGTTTCGCGTGATTGGGTATGGCCTCGTATTCGACTTTGACTGTGGGCACCAAACGGAAACTGGCCTCAGGCGGCATCCAAAGAAATATTCGGACCAGGGCAAGCTTCTCTTCAGCTAATCGTCCCGATGGTTGCTCCGGGGCGGCGTTCATCGCCTCGATCCAATAGGTGAACGCATTGGCGTCCAGCGCGAGCATCCACCGATCCGAACCCACGATTGACTGTCTCCAGCTATTCGTCTCGTGCAGCGCCCCGGAGCAGATCATGGAGCAACGGGCCGGCCGCCTCGCCTCGAGTGCGGTCGATCGTCAATTCCCTGCCCTTCCGAATGTATCGATATATCGCGTCGGATCGTTCCTGACATCTGTTCAGCGTCGGCGGAAGAGACTTCGACATTCGGCGAACAGCCCTCGACTTGAAGGATCGCCCTGTGGCAGACACAGAGTCTCGGTGATCGGAGGTCCAATGCATCGCCACGCCAAACTCTTCGCCATCGCTTGCATCCTCGTCGCCATTGGGTTCGTGGCCGGCCGGTACGTCATGTACAATCAAGTCGCGCACTACGACGCCACACATCCATGATCCGCTGATACGTCCACCGGGCCAAACTCGGACGCTCCATTCGCAGAGTTTGCATTTCTGCTGTTCGATCCGCGGTTTCGGCCGCCGTGATCATGTCCATTCGTAGGCGGGCGAGTAGCGCCACCACGATGTTCTCGATCGAACTCACAGATATTTTCGCGGCTCCACGTTTTATTCATTGTCACCTTTCGAGCCGCCGATAGATTGACCTCAAGGGACTGCGGAAATCCCGCTCCTGAAGCCGCGAGGCTTAGAGGTACCCGACATGGGAAGCTACAGAGCAATCGTCATAGTCGAGCGCTCGACCAATCACCCAATGCGGTTCTGCGATACGCGCCGTAAGAGAAGCGGCAGCGCCTACGTCTTCGGATCATACGGACAGGCACTCGCCTTCGTACGGGAAACGAAGGTCAATTCTGTCGTTATCGAGTTCGACGTCGAAAAGGAAACCTTGGACTTCTGCGACGCAGTCAAAGCCCTCAAGGTTCCGATCGTTGTTTCGGCCGGCAGTTTAGAGCCTCACGACCTAACGCAGTATGGGATGGACGGAGCCCAGGTCATCTATCCCGCGGGCGCCTTCCAACGAAAGGCGTCTTGAGGCCGGCTCAGGCGTTCGCGGTTACGACTTCCCGTTTGGTTTGGAGCCGCCCGGCCGGTCTCCAAGCGTGCGCCTGATCGCGTCGAGCGCAACTTTGGAGGCGGCGAGATGTCGGCGCGTTCGTTCCGAGCTAGCGTTCATGCGCTCGGCAAATGACAAGGCCTGCTTGTCTCTGATGTCTTTCGAGATTCGGAAATCGACCCAGATGACATTGTCCCGAAACATGGCAAGGCGGCCCTTCAACGCTGTGCTCTGAACGGGACGTGCAATCAGCGTGCCTCGGCATGGATCTATCGAATCCTCCGAGGTAGAGGAACGAACGGCGTGTACCGAATAGATGAGTTCTCGCGCTCCACCCAAGCTCCTTCTGTCACGGTGCTCAGGGCGATTATTAATCTCTATGAATTAACGTCGTTCGGCTGGGGATCATCCCACGTCTTCGACCCGCATGCTGCGTCGGTCGGTGGTTTCATCAGGGGCCGTTCGATGAAGAGTGTCTTTCTTTCCGTTCTGTCGTCGTTTTTGATTTGGGCAATCTTTCCGCTCGCGGCGTTAGCCGACCCGATCGACGTCTCGACAATCAGTTGTGAGAGATTGGTTTCGGCCTATGAAGCGAAGACGCCGAGCGACCTGTCATTCGTCAACGGCATTCTGAATTGGATGGGCGGATATCACGCAACCGCCGAACAGGGCACAGTCGTTGATTGGGACAAACTATCTGACGCCTTCAATAAGACAGTCGTATTTTGCTCCGAACATCCGGGAATCGGCGTGCTATCGGCGAGCGAAAAGTTCATGGGCGACAATATCGACGACGCGAGCCCTCAAAGCTACGACCTGGCAATCGTCACGTGCGAAACTGTTTTGACGAACAAAGACGTGATCAAGAACATCGGTGACACCTTCATGTGGCTCGCCGGCTATCACGCTAGCTACAACAACGGCTCGACGATTCTGGATATCGAGAAATTCGTCAAGCAAACGAGTGACATCGCCGAATATTGCGAGGCCAATCCCAAGGCCAGCTTGGTGACGGCGGCCGAGAAATTCATGGGTGAAAACGACTAGATCTTAAATCTGCGATCGCAAGGCACAGGAGCGGGTTGTCCGCTCCTATGCCTTTTTGACGGGACGCAGATTCGACGTGCCGGGAAATGCGTGGCGAAGCCGTCATTGCATCTGCGAAGCCAACGTCGGAGGAACTGTCATTCCGCGATTGCGAAAAAGACCGGCGTAAAAGCTATCGAAACGCCCATGAGCCCTCTGCTATTGCGCCATTGATGGGTGAGCCGCAAAACGGCTTTCAAATACTTCGGGCACCGATTATTGGCCCGCCAATGGGAGAGCGCCAATCCGATAAAGTTTTCTGGTGCCCTCGCAATCCGGAATTAACGACCGTACTCACCTTACGAAACTGTATGTCAAATCGGCCAATTCGTTCATCTATGCGACAGGCGAAGCACCCTATGACAGGGGCCAACGTCGAAGGGACGTTTCAAAATAGTAGGAGCCCAAAAATGAAGACCGCTATGACAGTGGCCCTGGCCGCAGTCGCGATGATGCTTGGCGCAGGCGTCGCGAGCGCAGCCGACAAGCCGGTGAAGCATGTGCATCACAGCCATCATCACCAGGCCCATGCGACGCATAAGTCGACGAAGCACTATGCCGCAAAGCCTACCCACAAGCACATCGCCTCGAAGCATACTCACAAGCACGTCGCTTCGAAGCACACCAAGAAGCATTATGCGTCGAAGCATACGCACAAGAAGCTTGTTTCGAAGCGCACGCACAAGCCTGTCGCTTAACGGTGATGATGAGGTGAGCGGTGCACGCCTCTCACCTCAACCTTTCCAACGCGCGCATGGTGCCGAACGACTTCGGCCGCCGCCAAATCAGCAACCGAGACGCTGCATACAAAGGCCGTACCGGCGACCGTCGGTACCCCATTGGTCGAAGCATGCGTGACGGGCCTCGCGACAGCGATTGGCATTGGGATCAGGGGGAGGGGGATTGCCCGCGATGGCTTCCCACGGCACGTCGACGAAGACGCCGACATCCGGCCCAAATCCGCCGCCACCGTGGCCGTGCGTCTGCTGGACAAGTGAGCTTTCTGTCGATCGGGCCATTCCGGCGGGAGCTGCCGCCACGCCGCCTGCGATAGTTGCGCAAGCGACAAGGGCGATTGCAATAGTCTTCACTGTCTCTCTCCGAATGAAAATGGCTGCGAGCCGCCACCGTCGGCGAGTTTGACTGGCAGTGATTATAAATCGCTGTGCGTGGCGGAGAGCTTTCGCGCACGGTTTCAGAGACAAGAACGAGCGCTCCAAAAAGAGACGGAGGCTCGCTCTTCGCCGGTAATTGAGCGGGCGCTAATCCCGCGCGCTTTGAAGGATCGCGTCGCTCAGCATCTGCGATAGACCGATCAGCTCGTGCAGGCCCGTTTTGTCATCCTGCAAAATTCCGAGAGTGACGTTCTGACCGTCGGCATCGACGCTTGCGTAGCAAATTGCTTTCAGCTCGCCGCATTCGGCGCGGGCCAGAAGCTCTTTCAGTCCAGCGATAATCCGCTGCTTTTCTTCCAACTCTTTCTTTGCGCGCTCGCCACTCAGAAGAACCAGCTTTCCCATCGGCTCACCTTCCGCATCAGCAACAGAAGTTCAGACGAAAGCCATGCTGGCACGCGTCGGGGCCGGCCGTCTTCAGTTCTCCAGGCGTTGCGCCCGGTTTTAGGAGCGCTAGACGTTGGTTGCTAAGGCAAGTGTTACACGGCGGACTCGCAGGCCTTCGTCCGTTGCCTGGTTTTCGATGACCCCCAAACGAATTCTGTCCACTTTCGCAGCAGATGGCGGCACGCGAAATTCGCCATGCTCCGAGATCTCACTAGATCCGATCGAAGGGTCTCGTCGATGTGCGGAAATTCGGCGCACACGTTCGCGCGTCATCTCAATGTCATTGGCGAACCTCATCGCGCCGTCTCAATCCTTTTAGGCGCTGTCGACGAACGCGATGAAGCCGCCAACAGACGCAAGCGATCCGGCATCAGGATTGCCCAACGGCTGCCACGTGCGTCGCCCAGAATTTCTGACGCGATTCGGGACCAAACCCTATGTATCGGCCCTAGCGCAGTCCCGGAGTGCATGGGGGATGGGCATTCAGACACGTTGCCACCACGGGCGTATCGCACTATCGATCGGGGGAAACGGAGGCAAAATGAAAACGAGTCTTATACTTGTGACTGTTGCGGCGCTCTTCGCCTCGCCCGTCCAGGCGCAAACGCGCCTTCGTTCGCCAACGCTGACGAAGCCAGCCGCGCCGATGGTCAGAATCCCGCCGTCGAGCCTTCCCGATACCGGCGCGACCGGGCCCGCTCCATCATCCACAACGTCGACGTATCCGGCCCCGATCAAGCAGAACTACGATCCGTTCTTCACCGATCCGACGCAGCGGAACCCGTATCTTCGCAACAGGTAGTTTCTCGCGTCGAATTCGTAAGTTCGATCCGAATTTTTCGCATCCGCACGCTTCGTTTTTCGGGCAGCCGCGTGCAGGGCGCACACGCGCTGGGAGAAAGTTCCCTCGTCATTTGATGTCTCTGACGGAACGCTCAGACGCCACGCTCGTGTCTGCGTGATGCGATCCATCGAGACGCCGTCTGCCATAGCGCCGCACGTAATCGGGGAACGATTCAAGTACCGCTACGTTAAACTTTCCGACCACGGGAAGGACGTACGCATGAAGATTGCACAGGTCGCGCCCTTGATTGAGAGCGTTCCGCCCAAACTTTACGGGGGAACAGAGCGCGTTGTTTCATATCTTACTGAAGAACTCGTCGCTCAAGGTCATGATGTAACGCTCTTTGCGAGCGGAGATTCCACAACTTCAGCAAAACTCGTTCCGTGCTGTGAGCAATCCCTAAGATCCAATCCCGCGGTACGCGATCCAATTCCTTACTACATGATGATGGTCGACAAGATCCGGCGCATGGCCTCGGCCTTCGACATCATCCACTTTCACATCGATCAGTTCCAGTTTCCCGTCTTTCGCACAGTCGCTCAAAAGACGTTGACCACGCTCCACGGGCGTCAAGACCTTCCGGATCTCCAGCTGCTCTATAGCGCCTTCCCCGAGATGAGCTTGGTTTCGATTTCGGATTCGCAGCGAGAGCCCATCCCCTATGCAAAATTTGCGGGAACAGTCTATCATGGCCTGCCGCAGGCGCTGCACCGTCCGACGTTCGATCCGCGCGGCGGCTATCTCGCGTTCCTCGGCCGCATTTCGCCTGAAAAGCGGCTCGACCGCGCCATTGAAATCGCGCGCGCCACGGGCTTCCCGTTAAAAATCGCGGCCAAGGTCGATGCGGTCGACGTCGAATATTTCGATGAAAAAATTAAACCTCTGCTTCAAGGCGACGGTATTCACTTCGTCGGTGAAATCAGCGACCGCGAGAAGGCAAAATTTTTAGGAGAGGCTTCGGCCCTGCTTTTCCCGATCGACTGGCCGGAACCTTTCGGCATGGTCATGATTGAGGCAATGGCATGCGGAACCCCTGTTCTTGCATTCGATCACGGCTCCGTCAGAGAGGTTATCGACGAGGGCATAACCGGCTTCATTGTAGATAACGTCGAAAACGCCATCGCCGCGCTACCGGGCGTCCTGGCGCTCGACCGCGTACGAATTCGCGAGCGGTTCGACGAAAGATTTACGTCGGCATCGATGGCGAAAGCTTACGTTGCGCTCTATGCGCGGAATTTTGCGACGGCGAGCCGCGTGCCGGCATCTCGTATCGAAGAAATCACCTCCCACGAAACTCTCGTCAATTGACGCGGTGGCAGCCGCCCTCGAAAGCGTCTAATATTCAGCTTGGCGCGATAATTTTTTGAACGGAGTTTTTTGAGATGGCAGTCGCGCCATCCCGGCCACCAGATCATTCTCCCGAGCACGAGCCTGAGCGGATACACGCTGAGGCTGACAGCTCTCCGCGTGCTCATGAGACGCTGAAGCATGACGACGCGTTCGTCGTCGTCGATACCCATGGCGACATTGGCGCCTTCGGCAATCACGCGGACGGCTTCTTTTATAACGATACGCGGTACCTATCTCGTCTCGAGATGCTGATAGCGAGACGTCCGCCATTGCTTCTCGGCTCGACGCTCGGCCGGCAGGATCTCCAGCTCTGCGCCGATCTGACGAATACCGACATTTACTCGAACGGCGCCCTTTGGCTGCACAAGGACGTCGTCCACGTTTTCAGAACGACCTATGTCCGTGACGCCAGCTTGCGCCAGCGGCTGGTCTTCACCAACCATTCGAACGTCGATCTCTATCTGCCTGTCACGATCTTCTTCGATGCCGATTTCTTGGACATCTTTGAGGTGCGGGGCATGCGCCGCGAGAAGCGTGGAACGGTTCGCAGGCACGTGGAATCTCCGCATTCCGTCGGGTTTGCATATTCGGGTCTGGATCGAGTCATCCGCCAAACCACTGTCCATATCGATCCCGAGCCCGTCACCTTGAAGGAGACGTCGGCGTTCTTTCGTCTACATCTTCCCGCTAAGGGATCGCAGCGCGTCTACGTAACATCCGTGGCGGCCGGCGACCGCGCGAAGGTCCCATGCACGCACTACGTCAAAGGATTGCTGGACGCGCAACGTCACCTGCGCCGTTCGCAGCGCCAGGCAACCAGTATCGAGGTTTCGCATCCCGATCTCGATAGCGTGCTGAAGCGCTCTCTAGCGGATCTGAGATTGTTGATCACCGAGACACCCGACGGACCTTATCCCTACGCGGGTACACCTTGGTATTCGACGACCTTTGGCCGCGACGCGCTGATAACGGCACTGCAAGTCCTCTGGCTTGATCCGAGTATCGCCCGCGGCGTCCTTCGACGCCTCGCCCGATATCAGGCGCAATCGCACGACGCCGACGCGGACGCCCAGCCGGGCAAAATTCTTCACGAAATGCGCAGCGGCGAGATGGCGGCGCTGCGTGAAATTCCCTTTGGCCTTTATTACGGCAGTGTCGATTCGACGCCGCTTTTCGTCGTTTTGGCTGGAGCCTATATCGAGGCGACCGAAGACAAGGAATTCCACCGCGAAATTTGGCCGGCGATCCTCAAAGCGCTGGAATGGATAGACGGTCCCGGCGATCCGGACGGTGACGGCTTTGTCGAATACGCGCGCGAAACGGAAAACGGATTGTCGAACCAGGGATGGAAGGACAGTCACGACGCAATTTTCAATAGGGATGGCACTCTCGCTGAGGGGCCGCTCGCGCTGGTCGAAGTGCAAGGCTATGTGTACGAGGCGAAGAACGCAGCGGCGCGCATGGCCAGGATGCAGGGCGATGACAATCTGGCCCTCCGCCTACAGGATGAAGCGGCAGCGCTCCAGAAGAGGTTCGAAGAGAAGTTTTGGTCGCCCGAGATCGGCACATATGCTTTGGCGCTTGATGGCCGAAAGAGACGCCTCGACGTGCGATCGAGCAACGCCGGCCATGCGCTGAGTTCGGGCATCGCCGATTCAGAACGGGCGATGCGCGTCATCGAGCAGATGGTGTCGCCGGCTTTCTTCTCAGGTTGGGGCATCAGAACGATCGCGAGTTCCGAGGCGCGATACAACCCGATGTCTTACCACAATGGCTCAATCTGGCCCCACGATAACGCGATGATTGGCGCAGGCTTCGCGCGCTACGGACGATCGGATCAGATCGAAACCGTCTTTAACGGCTTGCTCGATGCTGCGCTGAACATGTCGCAAAGGCGATTACCCGAGCTGTTCTGCGGCTTTCGTCGCCGTGCAGGGCGCGCGCCTATTCTTTATCCGGTTGCTTGTTCGCCGCAAGCTTGGGCGAGCGGCTCGATGCTCCATCTCTTGAAATCGCTGATGGGCCTCAAAATCGATGGCGCTGCCCGTACCATCACACTGAGTGCTCCGTATTTGCCTGAGCGCGTCGGCGAAGTGACGGTTCGCAATATACGGGCGGGCGCGGGCTCTGCTGGCTTCACTTTGCGCCGGAAGAACGGCGGCGTGTCGATCGATGTCACGGACTGCAGTGACGGTGCCAAAGTCGTGCTGGCCTAAGACCTCGTTACGCCGCCGCCGATTTCAGACGACGGACTTCGAGATCGACGAGCGATTTGTACGCGCCCGCCTTGCTGATCAGGGTTTCTGGCGTGTCGTCTTGCACCACCTCGCCGTTCTGAATGACGATGATGCGGTCGAAGTTGCGAAGCGTCGACAGGCGGTGGGCAATCGCGATCACTGTTCTCCCGCGCATGAGCGTCGTGAGGGCTTCTCTGATCAACTCCTCGGAATGGCTATCGAGTGCGGAGGTTGCTTCATCGAGAAGAAGAATGGGCGCGTTTTTCAAAAAGGCCCGCGCGATCGCGACCCGCTGCCGTTGACCGCCCGAGAGTTTGGCGCCCCGATCGCCGACGATGGTATCGAGCCCGTCAGGCAACTGCTCGATGAAGCTCAGGCAGCGCGCCATCCGGGCCGCCGCCATCACATCGTCATCGCTGGCGTCTGGCCGCCCATAACGAATGTTCTCCCGGAGCGTTCGATGGAAGAGGCTGACGTCCTGCGGCACGACCGCGATCGCCCTTCTCAAGGAATCGTCCGGCAGCAGGGCGCCGACTTCGCCGTCGATGAGAATGGCGCCCGATTGAACGTCGTAGAACCGCTGGATGAGGGAAAAGAGCGTGGATTTGCCCGCCCCCGAGGGACCGACGATTCCGACCCGCGTTCCGGGTTCGATCTTGAAACTCAACGACGAGAAGACTTGCTTGCCGTCGGGATAGGCGAAGCTGACGTCGCGGAATTCTAGGGCGCCTCGTGCTGCAGCTATGCGCTTCGCTGACGAAATGGTGGGTAAAGCATGCGGCGTAAGGAGCGTCTTCAACGCTTCGGAAAAGCGCGCCAGGTGTTGCGTCACATCGACGAGCGCCACCGCAAGATCGCGCGTGGCGCTCAAAATGGAAATGCCGAGCGTCGAAACGAGGACGACATCGCCGGCCGTTGCTTCCCCTCGCTGCCAAAGCAAGATCGACCAGGCGAGCACGCAGCATGTCAGCACGGCCGTCGTAGCGGCGTGAATAATCCGAAGGCGCTCAAGAAAATACAGGCTCTTTTTGCGGGCGCGCACTTCACGGCTGATGACGCCGCCGAGCCGGCGATGCTCGCTTCGCATCCGTCCGAAGGCTTTCACGACTGAGATATTTGAAATGACATCGATCATGTCGCCGTCGACGTTCGCCGCTTCGCGAGCGTATCCGTGATGCAGCGGCGTGCCACGCGCCGCCCAGTAGAACATGAAAACGACGACGACCCCGACCACTCCCGTCAGCGTCAACGCCATCGCCACGCTGACCGTCGTCAAATAGATGATCGAAACGACCGTCGCGATGAGCGGAGGCATGGCGTTGAAAGTAACCATGGTCTCGGTCGTGTAGAGCGCGTTGGCGGTGGCGGTGATCCGGCTGGTGAGCGCTCCCGGAGCCTGTCCTTGGAAAAAGCTCGGAGCGTGTCCGGTCAAATGCCGGAAGAGTTTCCGCCGCACGCGTCCGGAAACGCCCGTGAACGTCGAATGGCCGATCCACGCGGCGAGCCGCCATGAGAGATTATCGGCCGCGATAAATCCGATGAGCAGCGCGAAAGCGAACCAAACTGACCCGTGTCGCGAAGGATCCGATAGCGCGTCCACCAGCTTCTTCAAACCGTATTGGGTGGAAACCGAAAAGGTGACGGCGGCGATGACCGACAGCAGGATGGCGAGATGCCCCCACCGGTAGCCGCCCAAGATTGCGATGATAAAGCGGTATGGGTGCTTTGCAAAAGTCGACAAGTCGCTCGTCAAGTTACGCATCCCTCAAGACTGGCACTTCGATTCGCCACCGGTCGGTCGATCTCGAATGTCGAAAAATTCCGCAGTCAGCGGACGGTTTCGCAATATAATCCTGCGCTTTCGCATTTCATTAAACGCTGCCGATGGGGCAATCAGGCAACGAAGAGACTGCGACCGGTTAACTCAGCATGCTGCTCCCGACTGCCAGGAATGCTTCCCGCTCGAGGTTACAGCTCAGTCCCGGTTTGGAACCGTGATTCGTCTGCTTGGTTCCTACGTGATGACGGGTAAGCAGGATTGAAGACCATGGCGAAAATTTTAGTTGCCCTCTCAGCAGGTCTCATCGTTGGCGTCTCGTCGGCTGCGATGGCTCAACAGGTCAGCACGCCGTCCGCGCCCTCCGGCGCGTCGCCGGCCACGACAATCAGTCCGCTGACCCCGACGCCCAATACCTCACCGCTGACGGTGGCGCCGGCGAACGGCGTCCTCACAAACCAATCGAGTTCGGAAGTGCCGGCAATTGTGAACCCATCGCCGACCGAGACCATCAGGTTGGACTCGGCGGCAGCGAGCGCGCAGGCGCTTCAGATCGATCCGAACAGTTCGAATGTCTCGATTTTGAGCGCGGATATAGTAACGACACCACAGACGGCAACGGGCGTTTCGCTCAACGCAATACTTGCGCCAGCCACAACATCTGCGGTGCCCGCTCCATCCGCCAACTCGCCGAGCTTTTATCCTGCCATCATTGGCGAGCCGGCCTCTACCGCAACCTTCCTCTCGAATTTTGGGGGCACGACATCGACGACTGGGCTGGCTTCTATCGGCGCACTGGAAAGATCTTCTTCCGCCGGCAGCTCATCGACGCCGACCGCTCGGATAACCAGCAGACGTTAGCGGATTGCATTATGACTGCGCTGGTTCGACGCAAGAAAGAGGAGCACGGTTGGACGGAACAACTAGGCCAGGGCGTCGTTGACTGTGCGCAGGTGGCTAGGGCCGGAAGTGTTTGAGGAATCAGATACTTCGGAATCGCCCGTGCATATCCCGAAAATTTTAGAGGAAACGGTGCATGAATCTACGCGAATTCACGCGGCGGGCGCGCGCGTCCCGGTTGGACAGGAAGGCAAAATTTGAAAAGGCCTTCGAGCGTGCACGGCGCGATCTGCAGCTGACCGAAGATACGTCGCTGTGGTCGCGTCCTCCGACTCATCATACGTTCATCGGAGGTAGTTCTGATGGAGCCGATGGCACGACGTACAGGCAGCGCTGATCTTCCGCTTCATGGCGGCCACGTTCCTGCGTGGCTGTCGGCCCGCATGGCAACGCTCGGCGCGGTCATATGTCAGGCAATCGTAGAAGAATACGGTCGGGACGAATTGTTGGCCCGCCTTGCCCATCCTTTCTCGTTCCAGTCGTTTGGCTCCGTGATGGGTATGGACTGGCATTCATCCGGCGTCACGACCAGCGTCATCGGCGCGCTGAAACGGGGATTGCGCCCCCTGCAGGATGAGCTTGGGGTTTATGTTTGCGGCGGTCGCGGCAAGCAATCGCGTCAGACGCCGCAGGAGTTGAGCATCGTAGGTGAACGCGCAGGCGTTGACGCTGACGGATTGACAAGGACGAGCCGCCTCGTCGCCAAGGTCGACAGCGCCGCCGTACAGGATGGCTTCGATCTCTATCTTCACGGCTTCTTCGTTACGCGCGAAGGACACTGGACCGTCGTTCAGCAAGGCATGAACACGGAGAAACGGCAGGCTCGCCGTTACCATTGGTATTCGCAGTCACGATCCAATTTCATCGATGAACCCCATACGGCAATTGACGGGCCGGGCCAGGGGGAAATCGTCAACCTTACGGACCGCCGGGCCGAGGCTTCGCGAGCGGCACAACTCGATCTGCTTTCGACCTTGGGTCCTGATAAGATCGTCGCGGAATTGCTGGCGGACGCACAACCTCACTCCGAGTCTGGGCAGCAACTTTCGTTGCCTCATCTTGCGATGCCCGCGCACCACGAGGTTCGCGCGAGCGACGTCTTCATGCGCCGCCTTCATGGAACGCTCGCCGCTGCCGCCGAGCAGGGCCCCAAAGATTTTCCCGATTTGCTGCTGACGCCGGGCGTTGGCGCAAGAACCGTTCAATCGCTTGCTATGGTCGCGGAAGTTCTGCACGGCGCGCCCTACCGGTTCCAGGATCCGGCGCGGTTTTCCTTGGCACACGGTGGCAAGGACCGGCACCCCTATCCGGTGCCGACGAAAGTTTACGACGAAACGATCAGGGTTCTGATGTCGGCTGTGCAAAAGGCTAAGCTTGGAAAAAGCGAAACGCTTGCAGCGCTGAAACGATTGGATGAGCAGGCAAGACAGCTGGAACGCACCGCCGACGGCCCGTCCTTCGATGACTTCGTCGCTCAGGAACTCGACAATTCATCGTTCCTTGGTGGCCGCTCGGTCTTCGGCTGGGAAAATTCGCCGCCGCCAATGCCTGCGACGAAGAAGAAGCGTGGCGCCGCCTAAAGCAATTCCAGCAAAAGTGCGCAGCAGTTTTGCGTCCGGAATTGCGTCAAAACAAAAGGCTAGAGCGTTTTCGCGATTCAGAGAACAAACGGAAACGCTCTAGCGCTTGCGCCGGCCGTCGAGACCGGCGATGAGCGTCTTCAGCCCGGGCTCCCGCACCTTTCTGACGGCTTCGTCCTGGGGAAACCAAACACGCGTCCGCACGTCCTGTTCGCGCCAGCGCTTCCGTTGCTTCTTCACCCACAGAACGTAGCAATCAACGGTGAGCACACGTGTCTCTTCCAGCATGATCTTGCGATAGCGGTAGCTGCCAATCGGTTCGCCGGAAATCTTTCCGGTGACGCCCCCCTCCTGCTTGGCCTCGCGCGCCGCGGCTGCCGGATCGTTCAACCGCTTTGAAGGCCAACCTTTCGGAATGACCCATCGTCCCGTTTCTCTGGATGAGACGAGAAGGACCTCCAGTCCATCGCGCGTCTTCCGCAGGGGCAGGGCTCCAACCTGTCGAATTGTCATAAATTGTCTTCCAGTCGCGCACGTAAGGCCAGATCGCTCATTATCATCGTTTTGAAAGAACGGCTTATTGTTTTAAGGCTGCCAGGAACCTTCCTCTTTTGGGATCCGTTACTTTTTCAAACCGATACTGGAGGAAGCAGAAATGGCTATCTATACCGACCCTCAAACGGGTCAGCGAAGGGAAGTTGACGACCTTTCCCGCTCGACGACAAGCTCATCGTCAATTGGCATTGTCGCATTGTTAATCGCGTTGGCGCTTATCGGCTGGTATTTCTATGGCCGCGTCAGCCCGACCGTCGATCGGACGAATACAGGCGCTTCGACTGTTACTGAACCCGTAACATCGCCGTCTTCGCCGAACGCCAGCCCGACGCATCCCGCGCCTTCGCCAAATCCGGGGCCCTAACCAAGGGATGCAATACATATGAATTGGTTCCACGGGCAACAAAAAGCCCCGCGCAATGGCGGGCGTTACGGCTCAAACGTAGGACGGAGAGGCTTTACTCAGCGCTCTTGGCGAGCCCGGCGAGATGCGCCTCGGCCTCTTCGATCGCTTCCTTGAGATCAGGATGAGCGTCCGCGATGTACTGAGCGCACAAAGCCGCGAGATGTTCCTCCCAGTCTTTCTTGGGGGCGAACGGGCTGGGCGGGTCGATGAGATACGTACTAGAGCTTGTGTAAGACAATGTCGTTTATCGTGTTTTCGATCGGATCAGCATAGCGCTTTGCCACTCCGGCTGTCTCCCCATCCAGGGAAAATCCGTACTCGACCCACCCCATCTTATCCATGACAAGCAACGCTACGTGATTGGTAATCGCATTCGCATCATCTGCCGAAAGCTGACCAGATTTGATAGCCGACTGCCCTCGCAATCTCCTAGGCGTGGCTCAAGCGTAAGCTGGACGATACGCATTGTCCGGTCGTGTTTGGAGCGAGGCTTGGCCGTCGCACCGGCCTAACGGTCAAATCTGCTATTTTGACTTCACCCGCTCTTTTGCTTTTTCAGAAAGCTTTTCGACGAGGTCTTTGTCGATAAGAGGGGGGCGGCGATCGACGGGTCGCACGGGTTCGTCAGGCATCCGGTCAACCGCAATCGGATCGCTTCCCGGAAACGTCTCCTTCAGAGCTTCATCGAGTTCCTTATCGACCTGAGCCTTCGGCTTCTCGCTCGTACCCATGGGCTTCTCCAAAACGGGGTTCTCCAAAACGCCCGCGTGATCGGCACTTGCCGCGCATCCGCAAGTGCATCGGGCTTGAACGCGCGCCAGGAACGCAAGGTTCCGATAGGCACACGGACAATTGACGATAGATTCTTGAGCGCGACGGCTGGAAAGCCGGTACATAAGGGCGGCGGATTTCGCACATGTGTCGGTCGGAGGCCGAAATGGACAGATTGCTCCAAAACCCAGGCTTCAGGTTTCACTTCCTGGCCTACGTGCTCGTCAACGTAGGCCTTTTGATCATAAATCTTTTGAACCCGCAGACGATCTGGTTCTACTGGGTGCTCATTGGCTGGGGCATCGGTCTCGCCGCCCATGCCTATTCTGTTTGGCACGCACCCGCTCGCCCAGTGAGACCTGTGCGGCCCATTCGCAGGTGAGCTGCTACGAAGCCGCCTAGACCTCGCTGCCGAGGGGAATAGCGAGTGCCCCTCGGAAAGCTGAGCAAGGCTAAGCGGGCGGCCGCCATCCGGGCGAAATCGCGCAGATTTCGCGACCAGGACGGAGTGGCAATCCCGCGGCGGTCGCGCTAGAAGCGGCGCATGCATTCATCTTCCTCAAAGATCGTGGGGACGGCCGAGTCGGCCCCCTCCCAAGCAAGCTCTGCCAGGCCGGCCTCGCCAAGTCTCGCTGAAGGTTTCGTCCTGCTCGACAACAGCACGAGCCTCCAAGCTGTATCGAAGCTGTTCGAGAAGCCCGTCGAGATCATCCGCGCCGACGCCCCCGAAGACGTCGAAGCCGCGCTGGCGGCCCTGCAGGCTGGGATCGCCCGTGGCTTGCACGCAGCCGGATTTTTCTCCTACGAGCTTGGCTATCTGCTCGAGCCGAAGCTGACGCATCTTTTGCCCGAACGGCGTAAAGTGCCGTTCCTCTGGTTCGGCCTTTATACTGCGCCACGCGAAATGACGGGCGGCGAGGTGCAGGGCTGGTTGACTGAAGAGGCGATCGGAAATCCGACACTCGGCGAGCTTGCCCACAGCTGGGACAGCGTTTCCTATTTGAAGCGCTTCGAAGAAGTCCAAAAGAACATTCGCAGCGGCGACATCTACCAGCTCAATCTGACCTTCAAGGCGAAGTTCAATCTCCAAGGCTCTCCGCTCGCCCTCTACCGCGACCTGCGGCTGAAACAGCGCGTCGCCTATGCGGGTCTCGTCGACACCGGAGACGTCACCATCCTCTCGGCCTCGCCCGAGCTCTTTATCGACTTGCACGATCGCGTCATTGAGACCCGCCCCATGAAGGGAACAGCGCCGCGCGCCGGCACGCCCGAAGGCGAGGCTGAGGTGCGCCACGGCCTTTCCACCGACATCAAAAATCGCGCCGAAAATCTGATGATCGTCGATTTGATGCGCAATGACCTCGGGCGCATTGCCGACCTCGGGTCGGTGACCGTGACGGATCTCTTCACGATCGAGACCTTCAAGACCCTGCATCAGATGACGTCGGGCGTGCGCGCCCATCTGAAGGAGGGCGTCGGCATTCGGGATATTCTGAAAGCCATCTTCCCGCCTGGCTCCATCACGGGTGCGCCAAAAATCCGGGCGATGGAACTGATCCGCGAGTTGGAAACCGAACCTCGTGGTGTCTATTGCGGAGCCATCGGAAATTTCTCACCCGACGGTTCGGCTCAGTTCAACGTCGTCATCCGAACGGCTGTGATCGATCGCAAGGGCGCGGGCGAGATGGGCATCGGCTCCGGCATCGTCGCCGACTCCGACGGTCCGAAAGAATACGCCGAGTGCCTCCTCAAAATGAAATTCCTGACCGACCCTGTTCGCCGGTTCGAGCTGATTGAGACGATGCTCTATGTGCCGGGGGATGGCGTGTGGCTCAGGGGCTATCATCTGGCCCGGCTGGCGGCGTCGGCGGCATACTTCGGATACGTCTACGACGCCGCGAAGGTGCGCGACGCGATCGACAAGGCAATCGCCAGTGACTCGGAAAAGCGCCTTCGCGTGCGATTGCTTCTCGACGAGGATGGAGCCGTCACCGCGACCGCAACGCAGCAACCGGAAACCGCGGCCGATGCCGTCATGCGCTACGTCATCTCCGACACGCGCGTAAACAGCGGCGATCTGTTCCTGTACCACAAGACCACACGCCGCGAGCTTTATGACCGGGAGTGGAAACACTACTCCGAAACGCTCGGCGCCGACGAGGTGATCTATCTGAATGAGAATGGAGAACTCGCCGAAGGCAGCCGAACGACGATCTTTGTCGAGCGCGACGGCAAACTCCTGACGCCACGGCTCGCAGCCGGACTGCTGCCCGGTACGCTGCGGGCCGCGCTCATCGACAAGGGAAGAGCGGTCGAAGCCGCGCTGACGATCGAAGACGTCAACGCGGCCAGCGCGATTTATCTCGGGAATTCTGTGCGCGGGCTAATCCGCGCCGAACCTTTGGTGCCGCGCCTATTGGGCGACAACCGGCACTAGGAGCGGTCGGTTTCCAGCAGGGATCTGCGTAACGGGGCTTAGCGTCTTGACCGAAGTCTTCGTCTCTTGACGCGAAGCGATGGCGGTCGCCGCAAGAGCCGCCAACGTCAACGCAAGCGCGGTGATAATGGCTTTCGATGAAAGCCGTGCGCGGCGTGCAAAGACCTGAGGAATCTCTTTCGACATGCCCTGTTCGATACTCAGCAGCATGACGACGCTCTAGTCCGCTCGATGCCGCGCGACACCTGCGCACATAGTAAACGGACGGTCTCACGAAAACGAAAAATTGCAACGAGCTCCGCTGAAAAAAGGATCACTCCGCGCGTCGCCTCACATCCCGCGAACCATGCAGCCGAGCATAAGGATCATGTACGAGACGAGCATGGCCCAAGATTCATTTCCCGTTAGCCAAGGGATCTCTGCACCGAAGAACTTCGACATCAGAACGACCACCGTCAGGATCACTGAAAGCATAAAAGTTACAATGCCTGGCGCCTTCAAACCCATGTCGTGCACTCCCTGCTCGGCTCTCAATCGAACGCGCATATCATCCCCCCTTGGTCTCATGGGTTCGCAATCGCGAATCTTTATAGCAGGCGGCAAAGCCCGTTGAGCCGATGCGCGGCCGATTGCATGTGGAAAGCTTTAGGCGGTGCCGATTTGCCTAAGTGCGCTGGGTGGGGCTGGCGGGTGCGCCGGAGATGCGCCTCGGACGAAACAACCGGGCGAGCCAGGCCAGCAAAATCAAGCCGATAAGACCGGCCCCCACGATCGCTTGCGGATGTTTATCCCAGAGCAGCAGCGGCGCCACCCGGCCATCCCAGACGAGCTTGATGTCGTCCCCCAGCACCTTGGTGGAATACCCAGCCGCCGGCGCGAGCATCATGTCGGCCGCGGCTCCTTGATCGCTGCTAGCGATGATGCGCTCGCGGACCCGGCGCGATGCCAGGACCTGCATCTTGGCGGGATCGGCGGAGACGGCCCGCAAGACTTTCTCACGCGGCCCCGGCTTCAATCCTGAGAGGTAGCCGGCGAGCGCCCGAAGCTCATCCTCGGAAAGTGATCTGAGGAGGCTGTCGAGATCGCTCGAGCCAAGCGTGAACAGCATCTCGCGCGCATCCGGAGGGACGCTCGCAATCCGAATGATCGCGATCCGGTCGTTGAGCGCCAGAATTCGGTCGAGGGAAGCCCGAGTGAGATCCTTCGGCGATATCCGCTTATGCAACTCGTAGTCGGTCACCTTTCCGAGCTGATCGCCCGCCAGCGCCGACCAGTCGAGCCCGGCACCGACCGACTTCAGGTCGCGCGCGATTTCGAGTCCCTTCTCCGGCATCAGGTGAACGGCGGTGTTCAGCGAGCCGTCCTGCAGACGGTTCAGAATGGCCGGCTCGCCTTCAGAGGCGACCAGGATCGACACCACCTCGTCGAGCCGCGGCAGGGCATCTGGCTTCACACCGTCGAGGAATTTTCGGAATTCGCCGTTCTCGTCCGCAATCCTCAGAACGAGTGCATGCGCCCGCCGAAACGTTTGCCAGACATTGATGACATTGTCCGCGGCGGCGTTCGCGATCTCCGCAACGTGTTCGTTCATCTGATCACGAAGCGTATTGGCGAGTTCTTCGCGAACCTTGTCCTTTGTCGCCGGCGCCTTCATTTCGGTGGCGATGATCGGCAGCACGCCGTTGCGGAAGTCCCAGAGATCCTTAGCGATAAGGACAAGGCCGACGCCGCCTGCCACGACCGATACCAGCCGGGACAGCACACTGCCGACGATGCGCTGGCCCACGCGCTCCGCGAGATTGGCAAGCTGACGCCGCACGATCAGGATCGTCGCGCCGGCAAGCCCGCCGCTCGACTCCTTCAGCACCGAACCGGCCGATACGCCGCTTGTGCCCTTGTTGGGATCAACGACGACGCCTTTGCTCGCGTCGCTGGCCAGAGCATCGGCGACGGCGCTTCCATAACGGGGGCCGACATAGGCTTTGAGACAGTCGAGGAGGGGCCCAGTCGCGTCGGAGCTGGCGAATTCGATCGATTTGCCGACTTCGGTCGCAACACCGGTCGCCAGATCCTCGATCCCGGCTTTCACCGCATCCGAGCGATAAACCCGCTCGGCGACCGCCGTGGCCAGCTGTTGGGACTTTTCACTGTCGGCCAGTGATTGAAGCCGCTCCGACCAGCTCGTCTCGTTCGTTATCTCCGCAACCGCTATATCGACGCGGCTGTCGATGATCTGGTCGAGATTCCGCTGCCGCCACTGGTCGGCAACTAACGCCTTGTAATCGATAGATTTTGTGCCGTTTTTTATCGCCTCTGTCGCGATCCCGGCGACGGCGGCTCTCAGCGCGGCGTCGTCCTTGGCTTGGCAGGCCTCATAATCCGCCCGGCTGATGGGCTCGGCAACGGCAATCCGCAGTGGGATCTGGCACAATATCATCGCTGTAACGGTCAACAGCGAAACGGGCAGACGCAAGGAAACGGTCACTTCAGCTCAGTCCCAGGCCGATCCTACCGGTGGGCTTCCGCGGGACGCGGCCGGTAACGCCGGTTTAAGTATAAAGCATCGATTACGTGGGAACAGTGTCTAGAAGCTCAGGGTTGCTGGATAATCATCTGCTCCAGCTGGTTTACGCGTCCCCATTCTCGAAAATACCGATCTCGAAGGAGACTGTATCCTGAAGAACCCAAGTTTCCCCCAGGAAGGCGTAGCCTTGTGCCGCAATGCGGTAACATTTTCGCGGCAAACGGCGGCGCGGCATGAAGTCCACCTTAACCAATCGTCAGTATCCGAAGGTCAAAACCTATGGAGTTTTCAGCTACTTCGTAATACCTTCACAAACCAAATCTGAGCTGAGGGTATCTGCAAAATAGCTCAAATACGCGGCGACGCGACAAAGTTGCGTTGGCATCTGAAACAACCCCGTCGTATTAGCGTCCCACAGGGTAATAACGAGTTCAACGTAGGTAATGAAAAACCAAGAAAAATTTCAGCCTCCTCGCGGAAGCGTTTACATTCCCGGCGGGAAATCGGGGGTTTTGCTGGTTCATTCATTGGGCGGCTCGCCGCTTGAGATGAAAGCTGTCGCGCACGCTCTCTCCCGTAAGGGTCTGACGGTCTATTGCCCCGTCGTTCCGGGCCTCACCTTTGGCACCGACGTTTCCGGACTTTCCACCTGGCAGGACTGGTACAAGTCGGTCTCCGACGCGTTCGATCACCTGCGCAGCGTTTGTGACAACGTCATTATCGGTGGCGCTTCGGCCGGCTCGATCCTGGCCTTGAGGCTCGCCGCCTATCGTCAAGACCAAGCCTGCGGCGTGATGCTTTACGCCCCGACGCTCGCAGTTAATGGCTGGGCCATTCCGAAGGCGATCAAGCTCTTCCATCTCGTCACGGACAAGTGGACGGCCCGCCTTTTCAAATTCCGGACACCGGCGCCCTACGGCATCAAGGATGAGCGCGTACGCAATTTCGCGCTCGATTCGATGCGCGGCAGCGATAACATGCCGTCCGACATCACCGAGCGCGGTGGCGGCACCGTCTACGAATTCTTCTGCCTCGTGCGCAACGTCCGGCCGATGCTGCCGCTCGTGAAGCTCCACACGCTGATCTTCCATCCGCGCCACGACGACCAGAGCGACATCAAGAATACGATGGCGCTCCAGCGTCAGCTCGGCGGCATGGTCGAAGTTTCAGTTCTCGACGACAGCTATCACTTGGTCACGCTCGATCGCCAGCGCGGCTACGTCGTCGAACGGACGATGGAATTCGTCGACCGCTTGCTGGCCCGACAGGCCGACAAGGTCGCGGTTCAAAAGCCCGCTTCGACCGGTTCGAAGCAGTTGGGGGCGGCTGAGTAACAGCCGCCGCCTTCCGGCATTCTTTTCTTTATGTGGCGCTATCGCAGAAAGGCGGCCCCAACTGAGGTTGGCGCCGCCTTTTTTCTGTATTGGAATTCGGTTTCGGTTAGTTCGAAGCAACCGGCTGCTGGGGTTGGGGCTGAGGCTGCGTCGCGACCGCCTTGTCCGGAGCCTTCTTCTTTTTGTGCGTCGTCGTCGCCGCGACGTTCGTGGCAGCGGGTTTGGCCGCGCCTGCAGCGGTCTTGCTCGGCTTCTTTGTGGCGCCGGCCGCCTCCTTCTTCACGGGACCAGGAGCTGCGGCCGCATCAGGAGCACAGGACGGCAAATCAGCCGGAGCGCGCGTCCAGATAAAAGATTTGCCCAAAAAGCGCATGCCCTTGTAGCCGGTCACCTTGAGCGTATCGGCATCAATGAGATCGAGGGCGACGTCGTAGGATTTGCCTTCCTTGGGATCGTAAACCCAGCCGTTGTCGAAACCGCCGCCGGAGAGCTGTACAAGATCGCCCAGAACCGGTAACCCGCAGATCGGACGGCTGCGCTGGGACGCATCGGGATTGTATCTGTCGACCTTGGGTTGGCCGTCGCTCATCGGCTCTTGCAGCCAGTAGATCTTGCCGCACAGCGTCGTCGGCGTGCAGATCTCGATCTTGACGGCGCCTTTTCCGGTGTCGTCATACCAGACGCCAACCTCTTTCGGATCGGCAGCAGCCGGGGCAGGGCCGATGGTAGCACCGAGCAAGCAGGTGGCGACTGCGAGAGTGGCAGCTGAAGAATTAGCAATATTGAAGCTACGCATGACAATAAACCGCAGATGAAAACTCAACTTTAGTACTCCTATGCCCCGAAAGCGGCAAAACATTGGAACTTATTTGTTAAACGGTCGCTAAGGCTTTCGGAGAAATCGTCTCGACACCGACGATCAACCTTTATTGCCGTCCGAAGCGGAACGTGACGCGGGACGTTTTGGCGTTTGGCTGTGGTCGTAGCGAGACAATAGAGCTATATGACCCTGCATAAGGCGCGCGGAGTTCGCGCCATCTGCAGGCCCCAAGGCCCAATAGAAACCCCTCTGAGAGATCCGGCAGATACATGGTTTTTACTCTCGCGCTTCGTAATTTGTTGCACGATCGAGTTCGTTTGGCGGTTACGCTTATCGGTATTCTTTTCTCTATCGTCCTCGTGGCTGTGCAACTCGGTCTATACCTCGGGTCGAGCCGGATGATCACGGCCAATATTGCCCGCTCGAATGCCGATCTCATAGTAACGACCTTCGGCGCCAAAAGCTTCGAGGACGGCGGCCTTTTGTTGGGCGATCGGGAACGTCACCAAGCCCTGGCGACGCCGGGCGTGGAAAGCGTCGTGCCGCTGGTCGTCGCTTTCGCAGAATGGCGGAAGCCCGAGGGCGGCTCCTCGCGCGTGGTTCTGATTGGCTCCGATGCGGACGATCAGGGCCTCCTTCCGTGGGGCCTCATTCAAGGGACTGTGGAAGACATCAAGGCGCCTGACGCCATCGCCGTCGATAGTACTTATTTGAGCGAACTCGGCATCAACGGCGTCGGTGACACCGCGCAGGCCGGTGGCGGCCGCGTCAAGATCCGTGCACTGACGGAAGGCATCCGCTCCTTCACGCAATCGCCCTATGCCTACACAACGCTCAACCGCGCTCGCCAGTTGCTCGGCGCCGACGACGACAAATCGACCTTTCTGCTAGTGAAGCTGGCGCCAGGGGCGAACATCACCGCAGTGCAGAAAGATCTCGCCCATCGCCTCGATTCAGCTGACGTGCTGACCAAGGACGAATTCGAAAGCCGCAGCCTCAAGCAATGGCTGTTCCGCACGGGCGCGGGCTTGGCGCTGATCGGCGGCGCGATCCTCGGCAGCCTCGTCGGAACCGTCATCGTCGCTCAGACGCTGTACTCGAGCACAAAGGATCACATTCACGAATTTGCAACGCTCCGCGCGCTCGGATCGTCAAGAGGCTACATTTACAAGGTAATTCTGGCTCAGGCCGGCCTGAGCGCAATCATGGGTTACGTGCTCGGCATGGCAATTGCCTTATTGATACTTTACTTCAGTAGGAATTCGTCGTTGCCGTTGGTGATGACGCCGGGCCTGGCATTCTGGCTTTTCGCGCTGACGCTGTTCATGTGTGCGATCTCGGCGCTCTCGGCCATCGTCAAGGTCACGAAGATAGATCCGGCTACGGTGTTTGCGAGATGACAACGACCCCCGTCATGCAAGCGGAAAATATCGTCAAGGAGCTTGGCGCCGGTGCCGGCCTGGTGGTCGCTGTCAAAGGCGTCTCGCTGGAACTGGTCCCCGGAGAGCTGACGCTGCTGATGGGGCCTTCGGGCTCCGGCAAAACCACGCTTCTCTCGATTCTTGGCTGCATCATGAAGCCGACGTCGGGGAGCATCCGCATCGCCGATACGAAGATCGACGGCCTGTCCGCCGAAGAGCTGGCCAAGGTGCGCCGGGAACACCTCGGGTTCATTTTTCAATCCTACAACCTGTTCCCGACGTTGAATGCCATCGAGAACGTTCGCATCGCTCTCGACGTCAGAGGCGTCAAAGGTTTCGCTGCGACGAGCCGCTCCGAAGAAGTTCTGCGTGAAGTCGGTCTTGGCCACCGCCTGACCAACTATCCGCGCAACCTGTCAGGCGGCGAACAGCAGCGTGTTGCGGTCGCTCGCGCGATCGCAAGTTCACCTTCGATCGTGCTCGCCGACGAGCCGACCGCCGCTCTCGACAGCGAGAACGGACATGCGGTGATGGCGCTGCTGTCGCGCATTGCCAAGGAACAGCATCGCAGCGTGCTTGCGGTTACGCACGACCCGCGAACCTTGGGCTACGCCGATCGCGTCGTACGCATCGAAGACGGAAGAATTGTCGGTGAAGAGCGCCGGCCGGAAGGCATAGATTCCCCCGAAATTACGGATTTGACGAAGAGGCGAAAGCTGCATGCTTAAGAAGATTGATCCCACGGTCTCGGCCATTCTCGCCGCCGGCGCCCTGGCGTTGCTGGGTGGCTTTGCTTTCAACACCCTGACCCATAGCGAGACCATGTTTTCGAGTGTGGCAGGCACAGCGCATGCCGACACGACGGCCCAGACGGCGCAATGGGCGGCATCCGCCACCGCGCGCGTAGAGCCGAAGGACGGCGAAGTCCGTATTGCCAGCGAAGTCGGCGGCAAGATCGACGAAGTCCTCGCCAACACCAACGATCAAGTGAAAGCCGGCGATCTCCTGATCCGCCTCGAGGACGCCGATTATTACAACAAGATCGCTGCGGCGTCCGCCGAAGCCAGCGTTCGCGAACGTGAGCGCAGCGAAGAAGCGGCAACCGGTCCAGCTCTCGATCGCCGCAACGCCGAAGACGCCGTCGCTAAAGCGCAACGTAACGTCTTCGCCGCCCATGAGGCTTTCGACACGGCATTCCGCGCGCAGAAAACCGCCAAAGGCGATGCTGATGCGGTCGACAAGGCCCGCAAGGATCTCGCCGACAAAGTCGACGCCTTGGCAGCTGCAAAGACCAAGCTTGCGCAAGTCAACGCTCAGCCGAACATGCCGCTGCAGCAGCGCTTGGAATCATCGCTGGCTCTCGCCCGTTCGGATCTGACTTCGGCCGAACTCGCACTGGAGCGCACGCGTATCCGCGCCCCGGCTGACGGCACCGTTCTGAACGTACTGGCGCGCGTTGGTGAAACCGCGGTTCCCTCACCCGAAAGCGCCGTCGTGGTCTTCGGCGACATGTCGAGCCTTCGCCTCCGCGCGGAAGTCGAAGAGCGTGACGCCGCAAGAGTTCACGTCGGCCAGCGCGTGGTCGTGAAGGCAGACGCTTTCCCCGACAAGACGTTCGAAGGCACCGTCACATCGATTTCGCAGTCATTGGCCGCGCCGCGGATTGCAACCCGCGGTCCGCGTCGTCCGAACGATGTCGAAGTCGTCGAAGTCATGGTTTCGCTCGACGATCATCCGCCGCTCTTCACCGGCATGCGCGTCGACACCTTCTTCAAGCTCGACAATCAGGCCGCGAACGCATCGAGCGGCACGAAAACAAACTGATCAGTTTGTCCTGACAGAATAAAGGGCGTCCGTGGTAGCCACGGGCGCCCTTTTTCATGATTGCGAACGCGTTCGGAAGGGGAGGTTTCAGGCCGCCGCCCGCGCCGTGGCATCGATCTGAGCCGTCAGCCGCGGATCGAGCCCGAGCTGCTGAGCGAGCGACCCCAAAAATTGCTCTTCCGCCGGAGAATTGTCCGCAACAGCCATACGCGCCGCTGCGTAAAGCTGGATGGCTTCCTGGGGCGTTTGCACTGACTTCGCCAGCTCTTCGATGGTATGCGGATGATTGAGCTCGTTCGCCAGGAAGGTCTCGGATTCACGATCGAGGCCTGCCTCTTTGATTCCGGTCATGATCTTCGCTTGCTCGGCCGGATCGATGCGCCCATCGGCGAAGGCTGCCGCGATCATCGCTTGCAGATAATGGACTGCCGCATCATTCGTCATCGCCGCGGCTTCATAGCCTGAGCCAGTCGGGGGCGGTTCGGCCGATATCGCGGCTTGGGTCGTCTGAGGCTTTTCGACATTGGTCGTTCCGGCCGAGTCGGAAAGCAAAGGCTTCCCTTGCTCGTAGTTTTGAATGGCCTTGTAGGCGAGACCGCCGAGCATCGCGAGGGCTCCGAGCTTCGCTGCGCCGGTCGCGACCGACCGGCCCGTCTGCGTTCCGAGCAAGAGACCACCAAGCCCACCGGCGGCGGCGGTCGATGCGTAAGGATTGTTTTGAATAAGGCCTTTTAGCTTTTCGAGCATCTCGCTCGTTTGCGGATCCGAAGTGAGCCGTCCGAGAGCATCGCTCGCGCCGGTCTGTTGGCCGATGCGCTCCGAACCCTCCTTGACGCCTTGCGTCGCCTGCGCGAGCACCCGGCTCAGGATGTCCCCGATACTGCCGCCGCCACTGCCGGATACCGAGCCGCCGGCTTCGCTGAGCTTGTCTCTGATTTGAGCGAGGATGTTCGCGAAATCCGGGGAGGAACTTGGCGTGCCCTGTCCGGGCTGGGATGAGACGCCTGCAGGCGATTTTGTTTGTGCTTGCGACAGGCTTTGGCTGATCTGGTGCAGGATATCGCCAACTCCGCCGCCGCCACTTCCGCTTTGTGCGCCTTGAGTTCCGCCTCCGGCATTCCGAAGAATATCATTCAAAATATCTCCAATGCTGCCGCCGGGCGGGTTGGCGCCATTCGGTTGTCCTGGAGTTGAAGAGCCCGCGGGCGCTGCGCCGCGAACAATATTTTCGAGCATGGATTTGGCGTCGAACATAGCGGGGGTTCCTTCTGTTTCAACCGCACGGCTGAAACGTAGGCACGCACCCGGTCATGCACAATCCGGCGCCTGAACAATCCTTTCGGAATTATTCCGCCGCGAGCGGCAACGGACGATGGCTCTCGGCACCCGACGAACTGCCCGGCGCCGATTGCGGCTCGGCAGGTGGCTCGTCGCGAGGGCCGATGAAGCGGCCGAAAATGCGCTGCATGACATTGCTGAGGCCGTCCATCACGGTAAAGAAGGACGGTACGAACACCAGCGACAGCATCGTTGAAACCAACAGGCCGCCGATGACCGCGATCGCCATGGGCGCCCGGAATTCGCCGCCATCTCCGAGTGCAAATGCGCTGGGCAGCATGCCGGCGGCCATCGCGAGCGTCGTCATCACGATGGGCCGCGCGCGCTTGCGGCCGGCATCGAGAAGAGCTTCGCGGCGGTCGACGCCTCTGGCAATCTCCTCAATCGCGAAATCGACGAGCATGATCGCGTTCTTGGTCACGATGCCCATGAGCATGAGCAACCCGATGTAGACCGGCATGCTGATCGAATTGTCGGTAACGAGAAGGCTGAGCGCCACGCCGCCACCGGACAACGGCAGCGAGATGAGGATCGTCAGCGGCTGCGTCACGCTGCCGAACAGCAGAACCAGAAGGCCGAACACGATCAGGATTCCGGTACCCATCGCCGTGATGAATCCATTCGCGACCTCGTCCTGGATCTCAGCGTCGCCCGATGGCTGCAGGCTGACCGACGGTGGCAGCTTCTGTTCGTCGATGACTTGGAGGAAGCGTTCGCGCGCGACGCTCAGAGGCACCCCGCGGTCGAGATCGACACCGATCACGGCACGCCGTTCGCGATCAAAGCGTTCGATCGACGAAGGGCCGCGCCCAAACTCCACACTTGCCACTGCCGTGAGCGGAATGGCCTTGCCGGCGCTGTTCGTCAGCCGCAGTTGCTCGATTTGCTTGAGATCAGTGCGTGTCGTCTCTTCGAGTTGGACGCGGATCGGGATCTGCCGGTCGCCGACTGTAAACTTCGCGAGGTTGAAGCCTGCGTCGCCGATCGTCGCCACGCGAATGGCTTCCGAAATCTGATCCGGAGCGACGCCGAGGCGCGCCGCAACATCGAGGCGCGGAACGATGCGGATTTCGGGACGCTCCGTCGATCCGGACGCGGCTACGTTGCGGAATCCCGGAACGCTGCGCATGGCGCCTTCGACCTTGCCGATCGCGGCGTTGAGATCGTCGCCGCTGCGCGACAGCATCGTGAACGAAAGCTCCCGTTCGCCGCGTTCATTCACGTACCACGCGCGCGTGTCGGGGATGTCAGCAAGCTTCGCCGCGATGATCGACTTCAATTGCTTTTGCGTCAGCTTGCGCGCGGTCTTCGGCACAAGCTGTACGAAGAGTGCCGCACGTCGGACTTCGAGTTGCCCGGTCGGGCTCGTGCCGCCAAGAACGAAGACTTGGGCAACCTCGGGGATCGTGCGCAGCACCTTCACCATCTGGTCGGTCCTGTCACGCGTCAGGTCGAGCTGCGTGCCTGGCGGCATCTCGACGGATACGACGACGCGCGAGGTGTCTTCATCGGGCAGAAAACCCGTCGGCAGTAAAACCGTCGCATAGAGAGACGCGATCACGAGCCCGACGCCGCCAAGGACCGTTAGATACGGATGACGCAATGTCATCGACAAAAGGCGCGTATATGCGCGCATGATGAAGCCGTCGGCGTGGGGCTTTTCCGGTACCGGGCGCATGAAATAGGCGGCGAGCATCGGCGTGATGAGGCGCGCGACGAGCAGCGAAATCAGAACGGCGACGGCGACCGTCAAGCCGAACTGCCTGAAATACTGACCCGCAACGCCGCCCATGAACGAGACCGGCGCGAAAATCGCGACGATCGTCAGCGTGATCGCGATAACGGCGAGCCCGATCTCGTCCGCGGCTTCAAGCGCCGCGCGATAGGGTGATTTGCCCATATGCATGTGGCGCACGATGTTCTCGATTTCGACGATCGCGTCGTCAACGAGAATACCAGTTGCGAGCGTAATGCCGAGCAGACTGACGAGATTGAGAGAAAATCCAAGCGCGCTCATTGCCCAGAACGTCGGGATCGCCGCGAGCGGCAGCGCGATCGCCGTAATGACCGTTGCGCGCCAGTTTCGCAAGAAAACGAACACGACGAAGACAGCCAGCGCCGCCCCCTCCATCAGCGTTTCCATCGCAGATTCGTAGTTGCCGCGCGTATAGGAAACGGCATCGTCGATCTTCGTCAACTTGACGTCGGGGTATTCGGTTTCGAGATTTTTCAGCGTCACGTTGACGGCGTCAGATACCGAAAGCTCGCTCGTTCCCTTGGTGCGGAAGACGGAGAATGAAACGACGGGCTGACCGTTGAGACGCCCGAAAGAGCGCTGCTCGCTGGCATCGTCGATGACGTGGCCGAGATCCCTGAGGCGCACTTCGCGGCCGCCCGCGAGGGTGATCTTTGCGTCGGACAGGGCTTCGACCTGCCGCGCACCGGCAAGGGTGCGGATCGCCTGCTCCTGGTTGCCGACTTCGCCACGACCCGAACCAAGATCGACGTTGGTGGCGCGCACTTGGGCGTTCACCTGCGCTGCGGTGATGCCGTAGGCAAGAAGCTTGTCGGGATCGAGATTGATGCGAATTTCTCTATCGACGCCCCCATAGCGCTCGACGCGGCCGACGCCTTTCGTCGCCTGCAGCCTGCGCTTGATGATATCGTCGACATGCCACGAGAGTTCTTCGAGCGTCATGCCGGGCGATGTCGCCGCAAATGATAGAATCGCCTGACCTTCGACATCGATGCGCTCGGTCACCGGTTCGTCGATTGTCCGCGGCAAGTCTCCGCGCACCTTCGCGACCGCGTCCTTCACGTCATTCAAGGCGCGGTCGGTATTCGTTTCGAGCCGAAACTCGATCAGTGTCAGCGACTGGCCATCGGTCAGCGTCGAGGTGATATGCTTGACGCCGGTGATGTTCGCGACAGCGTCCTCGACGACCTTCGTCACTTGCGTTTCGAGTTCGGCAGGCGCTGCACCAGACTGCGTGATCTTCACCGAGACGAGTGGCACGTCGATGTTGGGAAAGCGCGTGACGGGCAGCGATTTGAAGCTCAGCGTGCCGAGCAGCATCAGCACCGCGAAGAGCACGATCGATGGCACAGGCCGGCGTATCGACCAGGCGGAAATATTGATGCGCATTACTTCGCCTCGCTCAGCCGCGGCTCGGGCAAGACCGGACGCACGACGTCGCCGTCGCGTAGAAACGTCCCCGCGCGCGTAACGACCAGATCGCCGTCTTGGACGCCGCTTTTGATCTCGACGAGATCGCCGGCGACCAGGCCCACCGAAACCGTATGTTTTTGAACCGTGTCGTTCTTGACGACCTGCACGGAGGCCAATCCTTGATCGAAGGTGACGGCTGATGACGGAACGGCAAGGCCACGGCTCGAGTCGGTTTCGATGCGTCCGCGCGCATACGAGCCGATCCTGAGCGCCGGATTGACACCGAGGAAGATTTTCACGCGACCAAGCCGCGTCGCCTTATCGACTTCAGGTGAGACGAGGCGGACCGTTCCTTCGAAGTCGCCGTTTTGGGGCACGGTCACGATCGCCTTTTGCCCGACCTTGACCTTCTTCAATTCCGTTTCGACGATTTCGGCGTCGAGTTCGATTTCGCCGTTCTGGATGATGCGGAACATCGGCTCGCCGGCCGTCGAAGCCATGCCGCCGATGCGTCCCATGCGCCGGCTGATGACACCGTCGGCGGGTGCGGTCACATCGGTATTATTCCGGCGCCACAAGAGCTCCCGTCGTTGCGCCTCGACTTGGGCCTTTTCGGCTTTCGCGGCCGTCAGCCCGTCGCGGGCCGCGAGGAGTTGAGCCGCAGTCGTATGCGCCGCGCTCTCGCGCTGATCGTAGGTCGAGCCGGAGAGATATCCCGATTGCTTCAAGGGCACCGCGCGTTCGAATTGCGCAGTTGCCTCTTTGGACTGCGCTTCCGACTGAACGATCTGACTCTCGGCTTGCGCGATCGCGGCATCCGACCGCGCCAGATTGGCATTGTTCTGCGCAAGTTGCGCGTCGAGCTGTTCGGCAACGAGGCGTGCGAGAACCTGACCCTTTTTGACTTTGTCGCCTTCGTCCGCGAGAAGCTCGAGAACGCGCAGGCCATCGACCTCCGGCGAGACGAGGATTTCCTCGCGCGGGACGAGCGATCCTGAGACGGCGGCGGTTTCGACGAAATTTTCGATCCCGACCTTCGACACGGTGACCGAAGGAGCAGCGACGGGTTTTGCGGCTTCGAGCCTCTCGCCCTGAACTTCGGCCGTGTGCTTCTTCACGACGTAGAGGTATCCGCCTCCGGCCGCCGCGCCTACAGCCAAAAGGCCAAAGATAAATTTTCTAAGACTCATCGGCGCCCCCCGCGTGCGGAAACCTTCGCGCGGGATACTTTGTGTTCCGCCGGCGTCCGTTCAACCGTCCCCCGTTTAACTGGATTGAGCAGACTGCCGATGAGGTCGATGACCACAGGGAGAACGGATCTCATGTCGGCGTCAGGATAAATGGCACGGCGCCAGAACATTCCGTCGCCAACGATATTGAAGACATTCACGAGTGTCTGGATGTCGGTCCGCGGCGCGATGCGCCCCTCGTCTTGAAGACGACGGAACAAAGCTTCGAAGTTGTCCGAGCAGAATTTCTCGACGCCGAGGAAGATTTCGGCGATGCGCGGATTGCGTGTCGCCTCGATGCCCATCTCGACGGCGAAACGCTGCCTCTCGCGTCCCTCCTCGATGAAGTAATGCTCGCCGATTGCGCCGAGTGCCTCGAGAAAATCCGGCGCGGCCGCCAGCGCGGCGAAACGTTCGGCGAATTCCGCGCGGTCGCGTTCGCAAAGCCCCGCGATGAGCGCTTCCTTGCTGTCGAAATAGACGTAGAGGGCGCCAGGACTGACGTCCGCCTCCCGGCAGATCGTCTGCATCGTCGTGGCGTGAAACCCGCCGTTGGAAAAGCATCGGAGCGCCGCGTCGAGAATGTGCTCTCGCCGTGCGCGTTGGGTGTCTGGCTTGAGCTTCGGCATCGCTCCGATCGTCCGTGTGCAAGCAAGGTTAAAAACGAATGGGCGTTCTGCTTGATGGACGATTGCGGAGAGGTCAAGGCGAATAGTTGTTCGTTTTGCAAAAAATTCGGAGAAGGCCGGCCTAGTGGCAGATACAGCTCAGGCCTGTCCGAGAGGGGCAGGAAAGGGCGCGCCGATCGCCTCAATGATTTTGAAAAAAGAGGAGCAGTAGGTCCCGCAGCCCACCGCTCCTCTCTCAACCGCCCGAGCCTGAGGCCGGGCGGATTCCATGAATCTTGCGAAATCGAGAAGCGCTAAGCAGGTGCAGGCCGAATGGCCGCCGCGTGCGCTCGCAAGATCGATTTATGTTCTCGAAGGAGTCATTCGCCTCATATCGGGCGCGCCTCTAAGTGCTAATCCGAAACACCGACAACAACAATGAATGCACAATTCTTGAGTAATTCGTTCGTCATCTAGAATGGGTCCCTTCGGCAATCTGTCTTGCGAAAGGGACGTACCTCATCCCCCTCCTATAGCGCACTTTCAGGGAGCCGAATTCTCAAATCGCCGAAATGTTTCCTAATTGACCATGACGAAATACGATCCGTCGCAAGGTGAGTTTGAAATGCCTCACGCCGATCAAGGTGAACAGGGCGTGCCGGTGAAAATGCATAAGCTGTTGGCCGGTCCCGTAAGGCAACGCTCTTCGGTATTTTGCGCCCGCGCCCAATTTGCGAAGTTCGGCCCGAGCCCAGGAGTGGCCCGCACCTTCGCGCGCCAATTCGCCCTCGCCTTTGTTTTTGCGAGCCAGACGTAGCGAGCTTCTTCGCCGCGCGCGACGACCGGCGACGAGGCGCAGGTATCGGCGACCACACGCATTGAAAAGGCCGCGAGGAAGAGCAATGTGAGCGAGAGAGCCGAAGTCTTTAAGAGTACCGTCCTCATCATTTTTCCCCGAAGCCCCGCCGCCCGTAGAAGCTCAAGCATCGCAAACGCTATTAATACTGAAAGAGCACGTTGACGTTTCCGTAAGCCGAGGGCGCCGCCGTGGACCATTCGTCGATCCGCCACAGTCCGCCACCCGCGAGCGATATCTCGCCGCCGCTCCATTCGTAACGCGTGAAAAGACCCGCACGTCCATTCCAGGCGTTGCTGCCCGTTTCGATATTCTTGTCATAGCGAAGTTCCGGACCAATCGATAGCGCCGGCAGCAGGCGCCAGCCCGAACGCCATCGGGCGGCGGATTCATTGCGCGCCGTTGAATAGCTGAGGTCGAGCGACGACCAGGAATCCGCGTCGAGCGTGAGCCACAATTCTAAAGCGCCTTTGACGCCGAATTCGGTGCCATCGTCATCATTGTTCGGATCGCGCTTGAGATGGTGCTCGGACGACATCGATGCCCCGGCAAACGCCTTCGCGGTCAGTCGGCCGAGCTGAAGATGATATCCGAGAAGAACCTCGGCGTAGGAATGCGCGACCTCGAAGCGTTGCGCGGTCCGCCCCTCCTCGTCGCAACGGACAATCTCGCAATTCGCATGCGGAGGGGCGCTGTCGTAACTGTAGCGGCCATATCCGCCGCCAACGCGCAATCGCCAGCCGTCGCTGTAGATATCGGCGCTCCGAAGCGCGAACGTCATTCCGGAATAGGCGAGCCACTGATCGTTCGCAGCGTCGACTCCGGTGACGACTTCGCGCCAGCCATATTTTTCCTGAACCCAATCGGTCGGGGGATCACTCGTCTGCGCTGATGCCGATCCGGATAGAAACACCTGCACAACCGCGATGACCAATCCGGCCACAGCGGAGAGCAGGCCCCACCTCCGGCACTCCCCAAAACGCAACATTGAACGCAGACGCGCTTAAAATACATGTATTAACCAAGCTGAACATAACGCTGAATGGAATGAGCGGCGTCAAGAAGAACGCAAGATGAACCAAGCAAAGTCTTTTGGTTCAATCAGAAATAATAAAAATTTACGATTGTATAACTATGGTTGCGTAAGGTTCGATCTTCAGTTCACTGACAATATTTCTGGCATTGAGTGACAAGCCCATCCAGGGCCGTGTGTAAAAATACATTGAAGGGCCCTACCGCTCCCCATGGTTGCGGTCGAGCCAGTCAGACCACCCGGCTAAAATTACTATCCCGACGAACAGAACAATGAGGACAATCCACAACGTCAGCCACCAGGGATGAACGCCCGCAAAGGCGACAACTTCAGCCAATTCAATTCCCCCACGCGGAACGCATCCGCAACGTCAGTAGACGGAGCATGCTCTAATTTACATTCTGATGTCATGATGAGCATGATGCGTTTGCTCTACGCGGCGCCGCATTTCCCGCTCGATTGCATTTGATCTGAGTCATGGAACTGAAGTGAACGCAGTGTACGATCCTCACCAGATCGCAGAGATTGCAATTGCGCCCTTGAATGGATTGCCGGAGCACGCATCTGTGAACTGCAGCCTGTGGGCTGCCGTGATACTGACCCACAATTAGCCCAAGTCAGAGTTATTGGCGCAGAAGCAATAAAAGTTGGCCGTCGAAGGCCGCAGCATATTTTGTGTCTGGGAGGACGCAGCAATGGCATATGAAGAGGGCGCGCGTAGTACGAATACTTCGCTCTACTACCAATTCTATCAACAAGCCTTTGAAATGGTCGACGCCACATCGATGTTCTGGCAGCCGTTTCTGAAAGCTGCTGGCCGGACACAGCTCGAGGTCGCAAGTCTGCAAGCACGCCAAGCCCAGGCATTCGTGCATTGGGCGCATCGAATGATGCAACCGGCGACACCGGTCGACGTCTGCACCGCGCATGCCGAGTTCTGGGCGAAGATCACAGGCCAGTATATAGAGACGGTTCCGCGCGTCGCTGCAGCCGTGGAAAAGGCGGCCGAGGCCGTCACGCCGACCGTGCTGCCGCTACCGCCCAAACAGAAGAGAGACGGCTTGATCCTTCTGGACCGGCAGAGCTCCGGTGAACTGACCGAGCGCAGGGTCGCCTGACGTTTTGAACGGGTCGATGGGATTGTTTCGATAGGCCGATTGGTTAAGCCAATCGGCCTTCGTCATTTCAGTTCGCCCAGGGCCTCGCCGAAGCCTTTAAGCGAGATCGGAATGCCGATACCTGCTTCTTCGGTCTGGAAGATGATGAAGATGGCGGTCTTGCCCGTCTTCAGCTGCTCGATGAGCGGATCCTCGACGACGACCTGCGCGTAACAGGCGAAGCTGTGACACCGCAAGAACGGTGCATGGCCGACATCCTTGTCGTCGATCTTGAGGCCCAGCCCCGGTGGCAGCAGGACGCCGAGTGGCGCGAAAACCCTGAGCACACGCGTGCCGTTCGAAAATTTCTGGAAATAGACCGTAAGTCCGATGTTGTTCTTGTCCTCGGCCGTCACGCTTTGGACGAGAGCGCATACCGGGTTCTTTGAACCTGCCGGTGGGTCTTTACAGACGACCTGCCAGTCTCCGTGCTGCGACTTGACCGTGCCTTCGGGCGCATCAACGGCGAACGCATTGCCGGGTAACGCCAGCATTGCCGTCAGTTGTGCAAATGCGAGAAGCGCGGCCAGCGGACCCCCGGCCCGCCTCCTATTCCGGATGGCGATCATTTTCCACAAATGTATGAGCGGACGGCATCGGCTCCAGAGGCCCGTTTTTTCCGGTGACAAAAGATGGTCCTTGCTTTCGCGAGCCGAGCCCAATGGTCAAGCGGCGGAGGAAGAGCGCGCTTCGTCGTCCAGGAATCTGGCCGAATTCTGTCGCCAACGGCGCCGTTGCCCTGTGCTGAGGAGAATTGATTCGTCGATCAGGTATAGTGGTTTCGCGAAGAAATGACGCAGAAAGCTTGACTTGAGCGGCACGAACAGATTGTGCTCTTTATCAACTCGCCTTAACAAATCGATGAGGCATACGTCCGCAGCGACGGCGGGCCATCCCAGCGTGAAAACTGGGCAACAAATAATCGGGTATGACACGCCGGCCCGGGGTGTCAGGAAAATGTATCTGGGAGGCTGTCGGTTCAGGGGGATCTGAACCGACGTATTGGGAGCGAAGGAATGTCGAATAGGATGTTTGGCGCGGTTGCCATTCTGGCGGCCGCGTGTTTGGCGATTGCCCTCGGGGGGCTGTCGCCTGCCATGGCCGGCCTCGGGCAGCCCACGAATGGCGAGCTGGGTCTGCAGCTTCCTGCGACTCCGATCATGAGTCAGATCTTCGACCTCTTTCACGTCGTAAATACGATCATCACCGTGGTCGTGTTGTTCGTTCTCGTTCTGTTGGTCTACGTGATGTACCGCTTCAACGAGAAGCGGAACCCAACCCCGTCCAGAACCTCGCACAACACGATGCTCGAGGTCGCCTGGACCATCCTCCCGATCCTCATTCTCGTCGGCATTTCGATCCCCTCGTTCCACCTCCTCTTCAACCAGTACAACTTTCCGAAGCCCGATCTGACGATCAAGGCAACAGGCAATGCTTGGTTCTGGGAGCATGAATACGTTGACGACAAGGTGACGATCACCTCGAACATCGTCAACGACGAGGATATTCTCCGGGCGAAGATCGGCGACGAAGCCTACGACAAGCAGTTCGGTTCGCTTCAGGGCGCCCAGCTTCACAGCGCGCTCTATAACGCTTCAATTCCGCTCTGGAACGAAGAGAAGAAGCTTCGCCGTTTGACGGTCGATCAGGAGATCGCCGTTCCCGTGAATAAGGTCGTCGACGTCCTGGTGACGTCCAACGACGTCATCCATTCGTGGACGATCCCCTCGTTCGGCGTGAAGATGCAGGCTGTTCCGGGTCGCGTCGCGGCGACATGGTTCAAGGCCACGAAGATTGGTTCCTATCACGGCCAGTGCGCGGTGCTCTGCGGCAAGCTGCATTCAGCCATGCCGATCACCGTACGCGTCGTCGATCAACCGGTCTATGATGCCTGGATCGCGGCTGTGAAGGCCAAGGACAAGAAGAAGGCGCAGCAGATCCTCGACGAGGACACTGCGAGCAAGGTCGATTTTCAGTCGGTGGCTGAGGCGCATTAACGGCAGTGAATGATGGCCGGGCAGCCGCTCGGCCTATCTGACGCTCAACAAAAAAGAAGTTCAGACAAAACTTCCGGGACAAGGGCTTACGAAATGGGAAGCACTGCGCATGCAACGGACGACGGGCACGATCACGCCCCGCCGTTTTTCAAACGATGGTTCTTTTCGACGAACCACAAGGACATCGGCACCCTCTACCTGCTGTTCGCGATCTTCGCGGGCTGCATCGGCGTGTTCCTATCGCTGCTGATGCGCATGGAGCTGCAGGAGCCGGGTCTGCAGTACTTCGCCAATGAAGGTATCTATAACGTCTTCGTTACGGGCCACGGCCTGATCATGGTCTTCTTCATGGTCATGCCCGCCATGATCGGCGGCTTCGGCAACTGGTTTGTGCCGTTGATGATCGGTGCGCCGGATATGGCGTTCCCGCGCATGAACAACATCTCGTTCTGGCTGCTGCCTGCAGCGTTCACGCTGTTGCTCATCTCGCTGTTCGTGCCTGGCACGGCAGACGCCGATGGCGTTGGCACAGGCTGGATTGTTGTTGCGCCGCTCTCGGGGCGAATTGGACATCCGGGGCCCGCAGTCGATTTCGCTATCCTGTCGCTGCACCTTGCCGGCGCCTCGTCGATCCTTGGCGCCATCAACTTCATCACGACGATCTTCAACATGCGCGCTCCGGGCATGACGCTGCATAAAATGCCGCTCTTCGCCTGGTCGGTTCTCGTGACTGCGTTCTTGCTGCTTCTGTCGCTTCCGGTTTTGGCCGGCGCCATCACGATGCTGCTGACGGACCGCAACTTCGGAACCACCTTCTATGATCCCGCCGGCGGCGGCGATCCCCTTCTCTACGCGCATCTCTTCTGGTTCTTCGGTCACCCGGAAGTTTACATTCTCATCCTGCCGGGCTTCGGCATGATCAGCCATATCGTGTCCACGTTCTCGCGGAAGCCGATCTTCGGTTACCTCGGCATGGCCTACGCGATGGTGGCGATCGGTCTTGTCGGCTTCATCGTCTGGGCTCACCACATGTATACGGCGGGCCTCAGCGTCGACACGCAGGCCTACTTCATGTTCGCGACGATGGTCATCGCGGTGCCGACCGGCATCAAGGTGTTCTCCTGGATCGCGACGATGTGGGGTGGATCTCTCCAGTTCCGCGTGCCCATGCTCTGGGCGCTGGGATTCATCTTCCTCTTCACGGTTGGCGGCGTGACGGGCGTGATGTGCGCAAACGCGGGCGTCGATCGTTCGCTCCACAACACCTATTACGTCGTGGCGCACTTCCATTACGTGCTGTCACTCGGCGCCGTCTTCTCGATCTTCGCGGGCTGGTACTACTGGTTCCCGAAAATGTCGGGCTACATGTACAATGAGACGCTGGGCAAGATTCACTTCTGGCTGACGTTCATTGGCGCCAACGTGCTGTTTTTCCCGCAGCACTTCCTTGGGCTCGCCGGCATGCAGCGCCACTACGCTGACTATCCGGAAGCGTTCACCTATTGGAACCGGGTGTCGTCTGTCGGCTCGTACATCACGACGTTCGGCTTGGTCGTCTTCCTGTTCGCGATGTTCTACGCCTACTTCATCCGCAAGGAGAAGGCGGCCGGCAACCCGTGGGGCGTTGGAGCGACGACGCTGGAATGGACGCTGCCGTCACCGCCAGCCTTCCACTCCTACGAAACTCTGCCGCGGATAGCCGCGACGGACCATCACTGACGAAAGTTGAGTGAGCGACGGGGCGAGGCATTCGCCCCGTCGCCATTCCGATTTATTGCAACTGAATTTTTTTGACGGCGCTTGCGACATGAGCATTCAAAGTGAAGTTGGCCAAGCCGACCTGACGCTGGAGCCCAGCGTTGGCGATTTCATCCAGCTGATGAAACCGCGGGTAATGACGCTTGTCGTCTTCACGGCGCTCGCTGCGATGCTGGTAGCGCCGGGTTCGATCAATCCAATTCTCGGCTTCATCGCCATCGTCTCCATCGCCATCGGAGCGGGCGCCTCGGGCGCCCTCAATATGTGGTATGACGCCGACATCGATGCGCGCATGGCGCGCACGGCCGCTCGTCCCTTGCCGCGTGGCCGCGTCACGGGTGACGAAGCGCTGAGCTTCGGCGGCGTCTTGAGTGTTGGTTCTGTCCTGACGCTTGGCGTGTTGGTCAACTGGACCGCCGGTGCGCTGCTGGCCGTTACGATCGGCTTCTATCTGTTCGTCTACACGATGTGGCTGAAGCGGCGGACGCCCTACAACATCGTTATTGGCGGCGCGGCAGGCGCGTTCCCGCCAATGGTCGGCTGGGCCGCCGTCACGGGCAGCATCAGCCTTGATAGCATCCTGCTGTTCCTCATCATCTTCATGTGGACGCCCCCGCACTTCTGGGCGCTCGCACTCTACCGTTGCCGCGATTACGAGCGCGTCGGCGTGCCGATGCTGCCGGTCGTTGCCGGTCTCCCCGAGACGCGGAAGCAGATCCTTCTCTACTCGATCATCCTCGTACCGCTGGCCGTCGTGCCGTACTTCACCGGTCTTGGCGGGATTGCCTATCTCGTCTCGTCGGTTGTCCTTGGCGCGGTCTTCCTCGGACTCGCGGTTCGCGTTTACTTCACGACGGAAGGCCGCGAAGCCGATACCGCGGCACGCCGGCTTTTCTGGTTTTCGATCCTATATTTGTACGTGCTGTTTGCCGTTCTTTTCAGTGAAGCGATATTCCATCGGTTTTTTGCGTGAGGCTGTTTTGACCAACGATCCCAAATTCCCCCAACGTCTCGATCCGGCCGCGGAGAAAATTCGCCGGCGCCGTTCGATCGCGATCGCGTTGACGCTCGGCTTTATGGTTTTGGCCTTTTACGTCGCGACCTTCGTCCATCTCGGCGGCAACGTCGCCAAAGGAGTGATGTAGGGCATGGAGAGAGACCAGACCGTGCAGCAGGATGACGGCACCGCCGACAAGACCGCCCGCCAAAACCGGCGGGTTGTGTTCGGCTGCCTTGCCGCCCTCGCGGTTATGGGTGGGATAACCGCTGCCTCGCCGACGCTCTACACCATGTTCTGCAAGGCCACCGGTTATGGCGGCACGACGCAGCGCGCGGACAGCAATACCGCAAAGGTGCTCGACCGCACGCTAACGGTCCGCTTCGATTCCAACGTTGCTCCCGGCCTTCCGTGGACCTTCGAGCCCGACGTCACGAAGATGGACGTCAAGATCGGCGAGACCGCGCTGGCCTTCTTTCGCGCCACGAACAATTCCGACAAGCCGGTGAAGGGTCAGGCGATATTCAACGTCGCGCCCGAAGCGTTCGGCTCCTACTTCAACAAGATCGAATGCTTCTGCTTCAAGGAGCAGACGCTGCAGCCGCACCAGACTGTTGAGATGCCGGTGACCTTCTTTCTAGACCCGAAGCTGGTCGAAGACAGCTCCACCGCGTTACAGCCAGAGGTGACGCTGTCCTATTCTTTCTTCCCCGCCGAGCCAAAGGCAGCCGAGGTTGCGCCTCCGCAGCCGAAGAAGGGGGGCTGAAACGAGTGCAGACTGACGAAAACAAGAAAGAAAATCTGCGAACGAGACGGGACGTTGAAACCGCCTCGTCGAAATTTCTATCCAAGCAAGAACGGGCCAGAGCCTGAAGGGGACGGAGACGGAAATGGCTGATACCCACGCAAAGCATCATGATTATCATCTGGTAAACCCGAGCCCTTGGCCGGTTCTGGCCTCCATCTCAGCGCTCGTCATGGCGATCGGCGCCATCGCATGGATGCGCACGCACGTCGACGGCGAGGGTGTCCTCGGCGTCAAGGGACCGTGGCTCTTTGCGATCGGCGGCGCCGCTGTTCTCGCCTCCGCATGGGCATGGTGGATCGACGTTATTCGTGAGGCCAATCAGGGCTTCCAGACGCCGGTCGTTCAGCTTCACCTGCGCTACGGCATGATCCTGTTCATCGCCTCGGAAGTGATGTTCTTCGTTGCTTGGTTCTGGGCCTATTTCGATAGCGCGCTCTTCCCGGCTGGCGTCCACGAACTCATGAACAATCCTGGGCATCTCGTCGGACTTGTCGCACGTGACGAGCTTTATGGTGGCCACTGGCCGCCGGCAGCGGTCGATCCGACAGCTGCGACCGTTCCGGGCTTCTTCAAGCACACGTTCAATCCCTGGGGCCTGCCGCTCGTCAACACGCTCATTCTGTTGACCTCGGGCTGCACGGTGACCTGGGCGCACCACGCGCTTCTGAAGAACGATCGCCGTGGACTGGTCATCGGCCTGATCCTGACGGTTCTCCTCGGCATGACCTTCACGGTTTGCCAGGCCATCGAATACGGCCACGCCGCCTTCAGCTTCCCAGGCCATAGCTATGGTTCGACGTTCTTCATGGCGACCGGCTTCCACGGCGCGCACGTGATCATCGGCACGATCTTCCTGTTCGTCTGCTTGATCCGCTCCCTGCGCGGCGCATTCACTCCGCAACAGCATTTCGGCTTCGAGGCGGCTGCCTGGTACTGGCACTTCGTCGACGTCGTCTGGCTGTTCCTGTTCGCCTGCATCTACGTGTGGGGCGCAGGCCCGATCACAGCCGGAGCCGAATAAGGCGCTCCGCTAGAAGCCAACGGAACTTTGCAGGAGGCGGCCGAAAAGCCGCCTCTTGTGTTTAAGGCGCGGCACTATTCAGAGTTGCGCCGCGCGTCCCGCCGGGCCAGGTTCGGCCCGCAAATTGAGCCCTCAGGAATCGAGATTGCTGTGGTCCAAGCCGCCAGACCCATTTCGCCGCTCGCAACCGCGCTGACGTGCCGGTGTCCGCAGTGCGGCCGGGGCAAGCTCTTCATCAATCTCTTGAACCTGCGTGATCGCTGCGACGGTTGCGGGCTGGATTACAAATTCATCGACACGGGCGATGGTCCGGCTGTGTTCGCAATCTTCATCCTCGGGTTTCTTTGCGTCGGCGGTGCGCTTGTCGCCGAATTCAAGTTCGGCGTGCCGTGGTGGATGCACGTACTGCTCTGGGGTATCCTCACTCCGCTCATCGCGGTTTTTCTCCTGCGCTTTCTCAAGGCGGGATTGATCGCACTGCAATTTAAAAACAAGGCCGAGGAAGGCCGTCTCGCCAAGGAGTGACTATGTTCGCGCGCTGGCGCGCCGCAGGTCTGGTCGTCCCTACCATTCTGACGCTGATCACGCTGCCGATCCTTATTGGGCTCGGCAACTGGCAGTGGCATCGGATGGCATGGAAGGAGTCGTTGATCTCGAAGATCGACGAGCGGCGAACGGCCGATCCTGTCTCGTATCCGGCGGTGCTCGCGGAATACGTCAGGTCCGGCGACGTCGAATACAGGCATATGCGCGTCACCGGCACGTTCGATTATGGCCGCGAACGCCATGTCTATGCGCCGACCACCGCTTCGCAGGGCTGGCATGTCTACACGCTGCTCATTCCAGAAGGCGGCCTGCCGCCCATTTTCGTCAATCGCGGGTGGGTACCCGACCAGTTGAAGGACCCGTCGAAGCGTGCAGACGGCCAAGTGACGGGCCCGGTGACGATCACCGGACTGGTGCGCCTCGGCCATCCCAAGCCCTGGTTTGCCCCCGACAATGACTACGCGGGAAACCGTTGGTACTGGCCCGACCTCGACGCCATGCAGTGGGGGCCGCAAGGCCCACCGACGCCCCTGCAGTTCAATGCCGAAAAGAGCCAAGCTTACGCGCCCTTCTCGCTCGACGCCGACGCACTGCCCGAAACACCGGGCGGCTGGCCAAAGGGTGGCACGACGGAAATCAACATCCCGAACAACCATCTCCAGTACGTCGTTACGTGGTATGGGCTGGCAGCGACGCTCATTGTCGTTTTCGCAATCTTTGCTCGGCAGCGACTTGAGAGCGTCAACGGCAAAAAGCTACAACCAAAGGAAGAATGATTCGAACCGGCTTGGCCGGGCTCGGTTGTTCGCTGGCGCGGGTCCAATTAGGCTCGCCGGCAGGATCAGGCAAAGAGAATAGATTTGAAATACATCTCAACGCGCGGGGAAGCCGAAAAGCTCGGGTTCGAGGACATCCTTCTCGCTGGTCTCGCGCGAGACGGCGGCCTCTACCTTCCCGAGAGCTGGCCGGTCCTCACGCCCGATACCATAGCCTCCTTCCCAAAGAAGTCGTTCGCGGAAATTGCCGTCGATGTCATCAGCCCGTTCACCGGTAATGACATCACGCGCGCTGAACTCGGGCGCATGGCCGAGGAAGCCTACGCGACGTTCAACAGCGCCGAGGTCACGCCGCTTCACGCATTGAAGCCGGGCCTGACGATCCTCGAACTCTTTCACGGGCCGACGTTGGCGTTCAAGGACGTCGCGATGCAACTGCTCGCGCGGCTGATGGATCACGTGCTCGCCAAGCGCGGCGCGCGGGCAACCATTGTCGGCGCGACGTCCGGCGACACGGGCGGCGCTGCCATCGAGGCGTTCAGGTCGTCGAAGCGCGTCGATGTCGTCATTCTCTTTCCCGAAGGCCGCGTTTCCGATGTGCAGCGGCGCATGATGACGACGCCGAAGGAAAAGAACGTCCACGCCATCGCCGTCAACGGCACGTTCGACGACTGCCAGGCGCTGGTCAAAGGCATGTTCAACGACCACGCGTTCCGCGACCGGGTCGAACTGTCGGGTGTCAACTCGATCAATTGGGCGCGCATCGTCGCGCAAGTCACCTATTACTTCTACGCCGCGTCGCGGTTGACGGGCGCGAAAGGCCCGCTGACCTTCGCGGTGCCGACCGGGAATTTCGGCGATATTTTCGCTGGCTACGTCGCCAAACGGATGGGCCTGCCCGTCGACAAGCTGATTATCGCGTCGAACGAAAACGACATCCTCCCGCGTGCCGTCGAAACCGGCGTCTACGCGATGCGAGGCGTCGTCCCGACCACGTCGCCATCGATGGATATCCAGGTGTCTTCGAACTTCGAACGCTATCTGTTCGAGGCGTCGGGCCGCGACTCTGCCCTCGTTCGAAGCCTCATGAATTCGCTCACCGCCAATGGCCGCTTCGAGCTCGGCAGCCTGTGGCCGGCGCTGAAAGCCGACTTCGCCGCCGTCTCGGCCTCCGAAGCCGACGTCGCGCGCTGCATTCGCACGACTGCCACCGAAACCGGATATGTGGTGGACCCGCATACCGCCTGCGCTCTCGTTGCGGCCGAACGGGTGCCCCACGGCGAAATCGTCGTTTTGTCGACGGCCCACCCAGCCAAATTTCCGGACGCCATCGAAGCGATCACGGGCAAGACCCCGGCGCTGCCGCGAGGATTTGAACACCTGATGACCGACGCCGAACGGTTCGAGGTCCTGCCGAACGATTTGCGCGCGATCCAAGACTTCGTCCTGCATCACAGCCGCGTCGCATCGGGGGTGTAGTGATGGCCACCGAACTCACCACGCTTCCGGGTGGTCTCCGCATCGTTACCCATCGAATGCCGTCCCTCGAGACTGTCTCGCTCGGTGTCTGGGTCGCCGTCGGTGCGCGCCACGAACGCGAGGATCAGCACGGCCTCGCCCATTTTCTCGAGCACATGGCCTTCAAGGGCACGAAAACGCGCTCCGCCCGCCAGATCGCCGACGAGATCGAAAGCGTGGGCGGCGACCTCAACGCATCGACCGGGCTCGATACGACCGCCTATTTCGCCCGCGTTTTGAAGGGCGACGAGCCCGTCGCGCTGGAACTCATCGCCGATATTCTGCTGAATTCAAAGTTTGCGACCGACGACCTCGACCGCGAACGCGTCGTCATCCAGCAGGAAATTGCTGCCTCTGACGATAACCCCGACGATATGGCCTTCGACCTGATGCAGGGCGTCGCGTTTCCGGGCCAATCGATCGGCAGGCCGATTCTCGGTACGAAGGCAAGCGTCGGCCGATTTACCGCGGCCGATCTGAGATCGTACCTCGATGAGCACTACATCCCTGACTCGATTGTGGTTTCGGCTGCCGGCGCAGTCCAGCACAAAGACATCGTTCGCCACGTTGAGGCCCTATTCGGGGGGCTCACTCAGAGGACTCGGGGGCTCGACAGCGCTGCGCAATATCGGGGCGGCTTCGCAGCGTCGAGCAAGCCCTTCGAGCAGAGTCACGTTCTGATCGGTTTGCCATCGCCTTCGTATCTGGACCCGGCGTTCTACACGGCGCAGGTGTTCTCGGGATTGTTCGGCGGGGGAATGTCGTCACGGTTGTTTCAGGAGATCAGAGAGGATCGAGGCCTTTGCTACTCGATCGACTCTTCGATTTGGGGACTGAGGGATACCGGAATGCTGTCCGTGCACGCAGCGACTGGACCTGAGATGGTCGGCGAACTCGCCGACGTCGTGGTCCAGCAACTCGAAGAGATCGCGGAGACCGGCCCGACGGACGCCGAGCTGCAGCGTTCGAAGGCACAGCTCAAGGCAGGTTTGCTGATGGCGCTCGAAAGTTCGGCCGTCAATGCCGAACAGATGGCGCGCCAGCTGCTTGCCCAGGGACGTCTCATTCCCGTCGCGGAACTGATCCAGGAAGTCGATGCCGTCGATCGCGATCGCATCAAGGCTTTCGCACAAACCCTGACGGAAGAGGCTCCCTCCGTCGCGGTCATTGGCTCGGGCCGGAAATCCAACGGCCAGGCTTCTCGTATCGCGGGAAGGTTCACGCCGCGTGGCACGCGGGTGCCCGCCGCCGAAGGAACGAGGTGAGACAGAGTGGCTTTTCTGCGGTCCATCCGCCCCGATGAAGATTTCGAGACTGTCCAGGGCTCGACGCTGACGCTGCGCCAGCCCGTGGCCGCGGATTACGCCGAATGGGCGGAACTCAGGGCCGCCAGCCGGGCCCACCTCACCCCCTGGGAGCCGACCTGGGCGCAGGACGATCTGTCCCGCACCATGTTTCGCCGCCGCCTGCGCGCCTACGCCAAGGACGTGCACAACGATGTCTCGTATCCGTATTTCATCTTCGAGAATGCGACAGGCGCTTTGATCGGCGGCATTACGCTCTCGAACGTCCGGCGCGGGTCCGCGCAGACGGCATCGCTCGGTTACTGGATGGGTGCGAACTACGCAGGCCGGGGCCACATGCGCGCGGCGGTCGGCATGATCCTGCCGATGGCCTTCAATGCGCTGCGGCTGCATCGCATCGAAGCCGCGATCATGCTCTCCAACTTTGCCTCGATGCGTGTTCTCGAATTCACCGGTTTTCAGCGTGAGGGGCTTGCAGCCTCCTACCTCAAGATCAACGGCCGGTGGGAAGATCATTTGCTTTATGCGCGGCTCGCTGACGGGCCGGCTCCCGGCGGATCGGAGCGGGGGCGCTGATGGGAGCAGGGGGGATGAACCGGGGGAGATACGCCAGAGCCTGTCTGTCCGCGCTGGGCATGCTGGTGTTGTGCCTGGTGGCGCTTTCCGGACGAGCCGAAGCCCTGACGCCGATCCCCGTACAAGGCGATCAGGATCGCCTCGAGATCACCACGCTCGGCGAAGCCTACGAAGGCCGCGGCGATAGTCTTCAGGTCGAGACCGCTGCCGGCGCCGACGGCGTCTCCGGCCGCATGACGGTCCGGGCCTCGGTGCCGGGCACCAGTCCGAACTGGATGGTGTTCGCGCTAACCAACAAGACCGATAAATCGCTCGAACGGCTGCTCACCGCCGACCGCTATACGATCGTCGGCTCGGGCACAGTTTGGCCAGACCTCGATGCGCGCCGCATCGAAAGCGTTACACCGTCGGTCGGCTTCGTCCCTGAGCGCATCAAGAGCGACAAGGCCGACGTCTTCCGCATCACGTTGGAACCGGGCCAGACGATTACCTACGTCGCCGAGCTCGCCGGCGAGCGCTACGCGCGCATGTATCTTTGGCAGCCGATCGATTACGAAATCAAAAGCCGTGACCGCCAGCTCTTCAACGGCGCGATGCTCGGCCTGACCGGCCTGCTCGCGATCTTTCTGACGGCGATTTTCGCAGCCAATCACAAACTGATTTTCCCGGCCGCCGCGCTCGTCGCCTGGACGGTGCTGACCTACCTCTGCGTCGATTTCGGTTTCTTCCACAAGCTGTTCAACCTGCGGCCCGAGGATAACGCCGTCTATCGTGCGGCGGGCGAAGCCGCGATGGCGTCGAGTTTCGTCATCTTCCTCACGACGTTCCTGCGCCTCGCGCTATGGCACGGCCTCGTTCGGATGATGATCGGCGTCTGGATGGTGGCGCAGCTGACGCTCATCGCCGTCGCAGTCATCGACCCGCGTCTCGCCGCGACGTTCGCGCGACTCTCCTTCCTGGCCATCGGTGGTGTCGGCGGCCTGTTCACGGTTTTCCTGGCCATGAAAGGCCAGGATCGCGCGCTCTCGCTCGTGCCGACGTGGCTGCTCTTCCTCGTCTGGATCTTCGCGACGGGAATGACTCTAAGCGGCCGGATGTCGGGCGACGTCGTCGTCGCAAGCCTTGTTGCAGGCCTCGTTCTCGTCGTCATCCTCATGGGCTTCACGGTAACGCAGTTCGCGTTCCGCTCAGCTGATACCTCGTACGCAGGCGCTCCGTCGGAACTGCAGGCACGATCGCTGGCCCTTGCCGCATCCGGATCGACCGTTTGGGAATGGAACATCCGCCGCGACGAAATCAAGGTCGGTCCCGAAGTCGAGGTCGCGCTGTCCTTGATGCCGGGCGAGCTATCGGCCAAGGTCGAGGAATTCCTGAAGCACGTCCATCCGACCGACAAGGAACGCTTCCGCGTCACGCTGATGTCGGCTCAGGAACGCTCCGGCATCAGGATCAAGAGCGATTTCCGCCTGCGCCATGCCGACAACACCTGGCGCTGGTTCGAGCTCGAGGCGGCGAGTGTGCCGAACTCCGACGGCCGCACGTTGCGGTGTGTCGGCCTGTTGCGTGACGTTTCCGACACCAAGCGCGCGCATGAGCGGTTGTTGCACGACGCCGTCCATTGCAGCCTGACCGGCCTTCCGAACCGCGAGCTGTTTCTCGATCGCCTGAAGGCGGTCATGGTTCGCGCCAAGACCGACAACACCGTGAAGCCCGCGGTGATCTACATCGATCTCGACAAATTCAAGAGTGCGAACGCGTCCTTGGGGCTCGTGCGCGGCGATAGCCTGCTGTTGACCGTTGCGCGCCGCCTGCAGCGCCATCTCGGACCGCAAGATACGGTCGCGCGTGTCGGTGGCGATCAGTTCGCTCTGCTGTTCACCGGCGAGCGTGAAGCCCGCAATCTTCCGGCGCTCGCCGAACGCGTTCGCCGCTCGCTCCGCGCGCCAATACCGCTCGCGAACCAGGAAGTCGTGCTGACCGGATCGATGGGCATTGCCCTTTGGGACGGAACGCAGGGTGCCGACGGCGATCTGCTGAAGGACGCACAGCTCGCAATGTACCGCGCGAAGCAGGCGGGCTCGGATCGAATTGAGGTCTTCGAGCCCGGAATGCGCCGTGACCGTCTGCTCGACAATGAGGTCGAAGGCGATCTCGCGCGCGCTCTCGAAAAGGGTCAGCTAAGAGTCCTTTATCAGCCGGTCGTCTACCTGCCGACGAAGGAGCTGGCGGGCTTCGAAGCGCAACTCCGCTGGGAGCATCCGAAGCTTGGGCTGGTAAACCCGCTCGCAGTCATCGCAGACAGTGAAGATACCGAGCTTCTGATCAAGCTCACGTCGCATCTCCTGCTGCGCGCAGCGAAGGATGTTGCGCGCTGGGTATTGGAGCTGCCGCGTTCCGAGCGGCCACTGTTCGTGACCGTGAATGTCTCCGGTCGCCAACTCTTCCGGCCCGAGTCGGTGCAGGAAATCCGCCACGTTCTCGGCCGCAACATCGCACCCGTCGGAACGATGCGGCTCGAGATCTCCGAAAGTCTGCTCATGGATAATCCCGAGCAGGCTGTCGAGGTGCTGAAGCTTTTGAGCGGTTCGGGCGTCGAGCTGACGCTGGACGACTTCGGTACAGGCTTCTCCTCGCTCGCCTATCTGCACCGCTTTCCGTTCGACACGATCAAGATCTCAGGCGAGCTTATCCGCGGCGGCGGCACGGGCGAAGGCGCGGCGATCGTCCGCTCGATGGTCGCGTTGGCGCACGAGCTTTCGAAGACGATTGCCTCCGAAGGCGTCGAGCGCGCCGACGAAGCGGCATTCCTGCGTTCGATCGGCTGTGAATATGCGCAAGGCTATCATTTCGGCGAGCCGATCCCGGACCGTGCCGTCTCGCAGCTTTTGAAAATGGTTCGCCGCTCCGAGCGAAAGATGCAGCCGCGCGGGTTCTTCCGGCCGAAGACGAAAAGCCCGGCCAAGGAGATTGCGCAGAAGCCTGCACGCACAATTGCGCCTCCGGCAAAGGCGGCATCGCCCGACGAAAAGACGGCGCCTCCAGGCAAGCTCGCCGCACAATCGAAGCAGGCCGCGTTGCCGTCGGGATCCGTCGTGCGCCAACGCCAGAAAGCAGCAACGGCACCCGCCGGCGCCAAGCAGCAAGCGAACGGTGCAGCAGCGGCCCTCGCCCCGCCTCAAAACGGCGGGCCAATGAATGGCGCCCTCAATGGGGCGCACAATGGCGCAGCACCGGCGCAGACGATCTCTGCTCCGTTCCCGCCGCCAATGCAGCCCCAGGGTCAACCGCAGCAATCGCCCAAGCGTCCACCGTCTCAGCCGCGCCCGCGCGCGGCGAAGGGACCTGAGGGGGATCCGCTGCCCCATCTTGCTGGCCCCCCCGCGAGCCTGCAGAACGGAAGCCCGCTTCCTCCGCTCATGCAGCAGCCGAAGGATCGGCCGCCCGAGCCTGCGCAGCCGAATATCGTCTCGCCGCTAGCAGAAGCTTTGGCGCGCGCCAGCGCCACGCCGCCGCCAGCTCCGTCAGCCCCGCCTGCACCCTCGATCGTACCGGCCTCGTTGAGAAGCGACAGCCCGACTGGAGTGCCGCCTCCGCCGTTGCCTGCCAACGGCGCCGGTTTTCCGTCGCAACCGTCAACGCAGCCGGATTTTTCGACGCTCCCGCCCTCGATCGCCGCAAGTCTCGCGCGACTGGCCGGAACGCCGCTTCCGACAGGAAGGACGAGCGGCGGCCCCGCAACGCCCGGCGCGACGGGCGACGAGACGAAAACCCCGAAGGTCAGCTCGGGCAGCGCTTGAGAAGGCAAAGGAAAGCCCGGGCAAAATTCCTAGGCGTGCCCGGCGTCGCTGACGAGATGTGAGAGATCGATTCCCATTTTCGCCAGCGCGCGGGAATATTTGCTCTCGAGATCCTCGTCGAAGATGAGTTCGGGATCGGCCGGACAATGCAGCCATCCGTTGGCCTGCAGCTCGGTTTCGAGCTGCCCGGGCGACCAGCCGGCGTAACCAAGCGCCAACAGCGCCCGCGCTGGACCGCGGCCCTGCGCGATGGCCTTCAGAATATCGATCGTTGCCGTCAGACAGACGCCTGGCTCGATTGCGAGCGTCGAATCCTCGGAAAAATAGTCGGAGCTGTGCAGCACGAAACCGCGTCCCGTCTCGACCGGACCCCCGACCTGAATGGAAAGCGACAAAACCTCGCTCGTGATCTCGTCGTCGGGGTTGCGCGCCGAAATACCGAGCCTTTCGAGCAAATCCGGTGCCGTAATGTGGTTGGCCCGCTGATTGATGATGAGGCCCATGGCCCCTTCGGACGAATGGGCGCACATGTAAATGACCGAGCGCTGAAATCTGCGGTCCGTCATCGCCGGCATAGCGATGAGAAGCTGTCCCTCGAGCTTGATATCGGGGCCTGTTGCCTGGCCCGTCGGTCGGTTTACTTTCATATCGGAGAGACTAACCCCATAGAACCGCCGCGTGAAGACGTCCAAAAGTGCAATAAGGACGCCGCTATAACGTCAGGTTTCGTTGCGACGTATAATTGGACAGGAACGTGCGGGCAGTGCGCCCGATCCATGAACGAGTATCGAAAGGCGATGTTTTGATCAGACTGGCTATAGCGTTTTTGGTTCTGGGCAGCGCCGCCGCATGGAGCGATCCTGGCCCCGTTACGTCCGATTGGCACGAAGGTTTCAACAACAAGGCCCGGCTTCTGGCCGGAAGCGCCACGCGTGATGGAGAGTCGGGGCTTTACGCAGGCGTCGAGGTGGCGATGCCCGACGGATGGAAAACCTATTGGCGTTCGCCGGGAGATGCCGGTGGCGTGCCGCCGGAATTCGACTGGCAGGGATCGGCCAATCTCGCATCCGCGACCATCCTTTTTCCCGCGCCGCATCGAATGCACGACAAGGCCGGAGACGTCGTCGGCTACAAGAATGGCGTGTTCTTTCCGGTCTCGGTGAAGCCGGTGGATCCGACCAAGCCCGTTACGCTTCACGCCAAGGTCGCCTACGGGGTCTGCAAGGATATCTGCATCCCCGCCGAAGCTGAGCTGCAGCTGGTGATCCCGCCGGGCGTTGGGACTTCCGAAGAGCTGACGAACATTCTCGCCCACGTTCCCGCGACGAAGCCACGGCCGGGCATAGACCCGACTTTGGCCGGCTGGCATCTCGATCAAAATGCCGGAAAGCCGAAGCTCGTGTTGAACATTGAAAGCGCCGCGCTCCCAACAGCCGACGCCTTCGTGGAAGCGCCTGGAGGCCTCTATGTGCCGCTGCCGAAACGCGTAAAGGACGCCTCAGGGAAGGCCGTATTCGAAGTCGATCTGACGGACGGGGTCGACGTCAAAGATTTGAAGGGCAAGCCGCTGACGGTCACGATGATTGACGGCAAGGGCCAGTCCGAGACGACGATTACTCTTGAGTAGCGCTTCGCAGCGGCTACATAGGAGCCACCTGGAGAAACGAGCTCAGAGGATGCCATGACGATCAATGTCGGAGATAAGCTGCCGGACGGCAAGTTCACAGTCATGGGCGCCGATGGCCCGCAACCCAAATCAGTAAGCGAAATCTTCTCCGGCAAGAAAGTGGCGATTTTCGCCGTTCCTGGCGCATACACGCCAACCTGCAGCAAAAGCCATATGCCGGGCTTCGTCGACCGCGTCGATGAACTGAAGGCCAAGGGCGTCGACACCATCGCCTGCACGGCGGTGAACGACATCTTCGTGCTGACAAACTGGGCGAAAGATACCGGCGCGACCGGCAAGATCGAAATGCTGGCGGACGGCTCAGGCGATTTCGCCAAGGCGGTCGGCCTCGAGATCGACCTTTCGAACTTCGGTCTCGGACTCCGATCGAAGCGCTATGCGATGCTCGTCGATAACGGCGTGGTCAAAGTCCTGAACGTCGAGGACAGCCCGCCCGTCGCGGAAAAGTCGAGCGCCGCCAACCTCTGCTCGATGATCGACCGCTCACTTTGAGTTGTTGGCCGGCGAGACCGGACGGCCCCGCGTCTTGAACGGGGCCATGGCGATGCGCGCCAGTTCATCGGCGCGCTCGTTTTCCGGATGACCCGCATGGCCCTTCAGCCAATGCCAGACAACATGATGCTTGTTGCGGAGCGCGTCCAGCTCCTGCCAAAGCTCCGCGTTTTTGACCGGCTTTTTATCGGCAGTCCGCCAACCGTTTTTCTTCCAGCCGTGGATCCACGACATGATGCCGTTGCGGACATAGACACTGTCCGTCCAGAGCTCGACGTCGCTCTTCTTCTTGAGCGCTTCGAGTGCTGAAATCGCTGCTTTGAGCTCCATGCGATTGTTCGTCGTCAGCTCTTCGCCGCCATTGATCTCTTTCCGGTGTTCGCCGGAAATGAGGATCGCGCCCCAGCCGCCGGGCCCCGGATTTCCCGAGCACGCGCCGTCGCTGTAGATCAATACTTTTGGTCGTTCGCCGGTCATGAAGTGAGCTGTGCCGTGTATTCGGCGATATCGCCGACCGATTGGTGAAATTTGAGCCGCTGTACGTAGTCGGCCGGATCCTTGCGCGCGACGAGCGCGTCTTTCGGGGTGTTGAGCCAGTCGTAGCTGCGCGTCAGCAGAAAGCGCATCGCCGCGCCACGGGCAAGCACCGGCATGGCCGCGCGTTCCGCTTCGCTGAGCGGACGAACGCTGTTGTACCCATCGAGCAGCGCACCGCCCTTCGCAGGGTCGAATTGCGATTTAGCGTCGAAGCACCACGCGTTGAGGCAGATGGCGACATCGTAGGCGAGCGCATCGTTGCACGCGAAGTAGAAGTCGATAAGGCCCGAAAGCTTGGTGTCGAGGAAGAAGACGTTGTCCGGGAAAAGATCGGCGTGAATGATCCCCTGGGCGAGATCCTGCGGCCAAGCGCGTTCGAGATAACGAAGCTCATTCGCGATGAGATCATGAAGACCGCCGCAGATCTCTTCGGTTCGCGATGAGAATTTTTCGAAGAGCGGTCTCCACCCGGAGAGACCCAGAGCATTGGCACGCTTCAGCGCAAAGTTTTCGCCCGCGATGTGCATGCGGGCGAGTGCCTTCCCGAGCTCGAGGACATGGAAAACTTTGGGCCGCTTAGGCCAGACGCCTTCGAGAAACGTGATCAGGGCCGCCTGCCGTCCCGCAAGCTCGTTCAAAATCTGCCCGTTCTTGTCGCGCACCGGCAGCGGGCAGGTCACGCCGCCCGCAGACAGATGTTCCATCAATCCGAGAAAGAACGGCAGATCGGCGGGATCGACGCGCTTTTCATAAAGCGTCAGAATCAACGTGCCGTCCGTCGTGTGCACGAGATAGTTGGTGTTCTCGACGCCCTCGGCAATTCCCTTGAATGAAAGCAGCCGCCCGAGCGCGTATCCATCGATGAAGCGCGCAAGCTCGTCGTCGCTGACTTCGGTATAGACGGCCATGTTCCCGCGCGCTGAATGGAGTTAGTGCTGCTGCCCGACGGGAGCGCGCGCGACTCGGACTTCCCGCGGCACATTGAAGATCACGCGCTCCTCGAGCGTCGTGACGACGTCGATCGTCACATCATAGCGGCTGCGAAACGCTTCGACCACTTCTTCGACGATGACCTCGGGCGCCGACGCACCGGCGGTAATGCCGATGGTTTCCGCTCCGGCGAGCTTCTCCCATGGAATGTCCGTCGCGCGCTCGACCAGGAAGGAAAACCGGCAGCCCGCGCGTTCCGCGACTTCGACGAGGCGCAGCGAATTCGAGCTTTTCGGGCCGCCGACCACGATCAATCCGTCGATCTGCGGGGCCAAGGCTTTGACCGCGTTCTGCCGGTTGGTCGTCGCGTAGCAGATGTCTTCTTTGACCGGGCCGCCGATCCCGGGAAAGCGCTCTTTCAGAACGGCAACGATCTCGGCGGTATCGTCAAGCGACAGCGTCGTCTGCGTGACGAAAGCAAGATTTTCGGGATCTTTCGGTGTGAATGCCCGCACGTCCTCGACGGATTCGACCAGCGTGATCGCGCCTTCGGGCAATTGTCCGAGCGTGCCCACGACTTCAGGATGGCCACGGTGCCCGACGAGAATAATTTCCCGGCCCTGCTCATGGTGACGAGCCGTTTCCATATGGACTTTTGAGACGAGCGGGCAGGTCGCGTCGACGACGAACATGTTGCGGCCGCGCGCCACCTCAGGAATTGCCTTGCTCACGCCGTGTGCCGAAAAAATCACGGGCTGCGAGGTATCTGGAATCTCATCCAGCTCCTTCACAAAAACGGCGCCTTTCGCCCTCAGGGAATCAACAACATAACGGTTGTGCACGATTTCATGACGGACGTAGACGGGGGCGCCGAATTTCGTCAAAGCCTGTTCTACGATTTGAATGGCACGATCGACGCCGGCACAGAAACCGCGCGGGGCAGCGAGTAGGATTTTGAGAGGTGGCTTTTGCACGGTCGCTTCGGTTTGGTTAAGGCCCGACATGGAAGAAAGACGTCCTTTATACTCGTTCGGCGCGCGTGAAAATGCACTTGGGAACCGAAACTATCGGATGCTACGGTGCTTTTTAGACAAAACAAGGGGACGGAAGTTTGAACCTTGGGGGACAATGTTGCTCAATTCGGGTTATCGGCATCCTTATAGCAGGGATGTGACTACGGTGCGCCGTTGTCCTTCGCTGGCCCGGGTGTGCGCCTCCGCTTCGCTTGCTGTCACGCTCGCGGCTCTCGGCGGCTGCGGAATGTCGTCTTTGACGTCAGGTCTCGGCGGCGGCATGTTCGGCGGCTCGTCTGATAATCCACAGATTTCGTCGGTGTCCGAGGCCCAATTGCTCGACGCCGCCAAATCGAGCGACCCGACGACGGGCAGCACGTTCGTCGGCGAGGTCGATGCCGGCTGTCCGCGGCTCATCATCGCGCCACACGACAATTACATCACGTTCTACCAGGTCGGCCACGTAGGCGATGCGCTTGCTGTCGCGCAGCGTGGCGAGATCACGAAGACGGCCCGCGAGTGCCAGATCGAGCCCGGGCGCGTGACCGTGAAGTACGGCTTTTCCGGCCGCCTTCTTCTCGGCCCGAAAGGCCAGCCGGGCAACGTGACGCTGCCGATAACGGTCGCCGTCAACGATTCGAAGCGCACCAAAGTCGCGTCGGACAGTGCGAAGGTTGACGTCAACGTCGGCCTGGACAAGCCGATCAGTTATTTCTCGGCGGTGCGAACGGTAACGTTCCCGATCGCCGAAGGATCGCGGCCCGGCGAATATGAGCTCGTCGTCGGCTTCGACAGCCGGGCGCCGGGCTCCGGCTGAGGTAAGTTTCGGGCGCGGTACTTATCGAACTCTGCGAATCCGACACAACAAAAAAGGCCAAGCGCGAAGCTTGGCCTTTTTGATTTCGGATTGTCCGCAGCTCGTTAGTTGAGCTTGCCCCGAAGGTCGCTGATCGAGCTCGCAACCAGCGATTCGCCAGTCGCGCCACCGGCACGGGTCTTCAGGATCTCATGCGCGGCTGCGATCGCAGTTTCCACAGCCGTCGAACGGACTTCGCTCAAAGCCTGAGTTTCGGCGCGTGCAATCTTCTCTTCGGCGATCTTCGAGCGTCTCTCGAGACTCTCGACGAGAGCCTTGCGCGAGTCGGACGCAAGTGCCTCAGCTTCGCGCTTGGCCTGCTCGATGATCGACTTGGCTTCGTTCTCGGCTTCGCGGGCCTTGCGCTGGTAGTCAGCGAGCAGGGCCTGAGCCTCTTCGCGCAACTTCCGCGCCTCGTCGAGTTCCCGGCGGATTGCATCCGCGCGATCGTCAAGCGACTTCGTAACGATCGCGGGAACGCGATAGTAAAGCACCACCGCCACGAAGACGACGAAGGAGAGAGCAACCCAGAAAAGCGGATCGTTTGGATCGAACATCTCTAAATCCTCACTCGCCCGCTACCGGGCGCAGCACCTTCTTCACGTCATCGGGCGTAACGCTCTGACCGATGAGCTTCTCGACGACAGCTTTCGCCGTATCCGTCGCGATTTCGCCGATCGCCGAAGTCGCCTTCGACTTCGTGGCGGCGATACGCTTATCGGCTTCACGAAGTTTCGCGGCGATCTGATCGTCGACGCGATGACGCTCCGTTTCCGTTTCGGCCGCGAGCTTTTCGCGCGTTTCCTTGGCAATGCCAGAAGCATTGGAACGCGCGTCGGCAAGCGCCTTTTCGTAGTCGGCAAGCGCTTTGTCGGTTTCAGCCTTCAGGCGCGACGCGGCGTCAAGATCGCGCTTGATACGGTCGCGACGCTCTTCGAGAACCTCTCCGACGCGCGGAAGCGCAATCTTCGACATCACGAAAAGCAGCGTCACGAACGTCACCGCAAGCCAGAAGAGCTGTGGCGCGAAGTGATGCGTGTTGAGCTGCGGCAAGCCGACTGATTCGTGCGGCATGGCGCCGTTTTCAGCGACTATCTCGGCCGCCTGAGCGGCGGCCGTTAGCAGCAGGGTCGTGCCGGCAAACATAGTAGCCTCCGGTTGCTTGGGCGTAACTTGGTCTTACGAGCCCAGTCTCAACCGTAAAGAATGATGAGTGCGATCAGAAGACCGAAAAGGCCCGTTGCTTCAGCAAGAGCGAAGCCGATCAGCAGGTTGGTGAACTGGCCGGGTGCAGCCGACGGATTGCGCATCGCGCCGGAGAGGTAGTTGCCGAAGATGTTGCCGATGCCGACGCCGGCGCCGATCAGAGCCGAGCAGGCAAGGCCCGCACCGATCATCTTTGCTGCTGCGAGTTCCATTTCAAAGTCTCCCTTTGCTTCGCTTTTTGCGTTGGAATTCCGAAAGTCCGTTAACCGGACCCGATCAGTGGTGCATGTTCACGGCATCGTTGACGTAGATGCAGGTGAGCACGGTGAAGATGAGGGCCTGAAGGAAGGCCACCAGCAACTCGAGGCCGGTGAAGGCAACCATGAAGCCGGCGGGCGCGATCTTGCCCCACCAGGGAAGCATCACGGCAAAGCCGGCGAAAACCTTGAGCATCGTGTGGCCCGCCATCATGTTGGCGAAGAGACGCACCGAGTGGCTGACCGGACGGATGAAGTAGGAGATGAGCTCGATCGGCACGATGACGGGCATCAGCCAGAGCGGCACGCCCGACGGCACGAAGAGCTTCAGATAGCCGAAGCCATGCTTCCAGAAACCGATGAACGTCGCCGTGAGCCAGACCATGGCGGCCAGCGCGAAGGTGACGATGATGTGGCTGGTGACGGTGAAGTTGCCGGGGATGAGGCCGATAACGTTCAACACCAGAATGAAGATGAAGATCGAGAACACCCACGGGAAGTACTTCATTCCCTCTTCGCCGAGGTTCTCTTTGACCATACCGGCGATGTATTCGTAAACGATCTCTGCGAGCGATTGGATGCGCGTCGGCACGAGCGAGCGGCCGTTCATCGCGTAAATCATGAAGCCGGAAATGAGAAGGAGCGCCACGATCATCATCAGCGATGAGTTCGTGAACGAGATATCATGACCTAGAAAATTGAGATCCCAGATCTTCCGGATCTCGAACTGTTCCATCGGACTGTGATGTCCGGCACCTTCAGCGGCCAAGGTAACCCCCTAGTGTCTCATTCCCCGTCGTCATCTTTGACGGACGGTGCCGCTCTTTGTAGCGGCTCATTTTCTGCCTGCGCCCTTTGAGCGGCGCGGACAACATTCAGAAGACCCGCCGCAAAGCCTATGATCACGAGAAGGATCATCAACCACGGCGCCGTGCCGAATTGCCTGTCGAGTGCCCATCCAAGCCCTCCGCCGACGACAACACCGACAACGAGCTCAGCAGCAAACTTGAAGGCCGTTCCATAGGCGGACTGCTGAGATCCGCCCGTCGCCGACCCGACCTTCACCCGTTCCGCTTTCCTTGCTTGGAGCGCATCGAGCTTTTGGCCGATTTCTGCCGACCGCTGGCGAATTGCTTCGCGGTCTTCCGGGCTAATTTCACCGCCTTCCGGACGCTGACCCTTGCCATCGGCTGACATGGCTCAATCCATCCAGAACACGAGGAAAACCGGCCTCTCAGGGAGATCGACGGCGCGGACCATAGATTTGGGGTCTGGGGGTGTCAAGGAATTGGGCATAATCATCTCCATCCCCAGGGTACGGCTAAACCGCGCAGGGATTGTCGCGCCTTTTTTGCGTGTGCGACGCAAAATAAAGAAGCCTTCCCGGAATCGGGAAGGCTCAGTGATCAAACGGTATTTTTTTATCAATTTAGGGAGTGGAAGGCGTCTGCTGGCCGGCTGGATTGGTTGAGCCAGGCGCTGCCTCAGGTGCCGCGGCTGGTGGGGTTGCGGGAGGGCTTTGCGGAGCCGGGCTCTGCTGCCCGAGTTTGCCGCCCGAGGAGTAGTCCATGCCCGTTGGCGTTGTTTGCCAGAAGCTTGCAACCAAGACGACACCGACCGCTACTGCGAGCGCCATCGACGCCAGCAAAACCCGAAAGTTCATTTTGCGCGGCGACGCCTGCCGGGCTTCCGTTGGTTCGATGGTCGAACGTCGTGCGCGCGGATCATTCGGTGGTTGCATTGGGCGGTCTCCTTTCTCCAGGAAAGCGAAACGTGTGCCCAGGACACCGGTTCCCGAGAAGTTAACCCTCGCGGCGGCATAAGCCGAATAATACAAATAACTATCGTTAGTTAGCTCGCTTCGCGGAAGCTTTGCGCCGTCTGCAAGTCCACCGAAACCAGCTGCGATACGCCTTTTTCGGCCATCGTGACGCCGAACAGCCGGTTCATCCGCGCCATCGTCATCGGATGGTGCGTGATGACGAGGAACCGCGTCGCGGTCTCCGTCGACATCTGCTCCATGAGCCGGCAGAAGCGGTCGACGTTGGCGTCGTCGAGCGGCGCGTCGACTTCGTCGAGAACGCAGATCGGCGAGGGGTTCGTCAGGAACACGGCGAAGATCAGCGACAAGGCTGTCAGCGTCTGCTCGCCGCCCGAGAGCAGCGATAGCGTCGCCGGCTTTTTGCCGGGCGGCTTGGCGACAATTTCGAGCCCGCCCTCGAGGGGGTCCTCCGGACTCTCGATCATTTCGAGCCGCGCTTCCCCGCCGCCGAAGAGATGCGTGAACAGCCGCTCGAAATGGGCGTTCACGGTCGCGAACGCTTCATCCAATCGCGATTTCCCTTCGCGATTGAGCTGCTGAATGGCGCCCCTGAGCTTCGCAATGGCCTGCTCGAGATCGTCGCGTTCGGCAACGAGGCTTTCGAGCTGTTTGGAAACCTCGGCGAGATCGTCGTCCGCCTGCAGGTTGACGCCGCCGAGACGCTCCCGGTCGGCCTTGAGCCGAGTCAAATGCCGTTCGACGTCGGCTAGGGCCGGAATGGCAGACGCCTCGGGAAGCTCGGCGAGCGAGAGGCAGGCTTCCGGCGCAACCTCAAACGTCTCCCGGATATGCCGCGCCGCCTCCTGGCGCTTGTGCCGCGCGTTTTCGAGCCGCGTCTCGATACGCGCGTTGGCTTCCCGCGCCGCCGACACTTCCGACTGGATAGTGCGAAGTGCTTCGGTTGCGGCCCGGATCGCGTTCTCTGCGGAAGCCAACGTATCGGCAGCATCGCGCCGTTCCTCGTCCGCATGTGAAAGAGCCGACAGCAAGGTTTCCCTTTGCGCGGCGATGCGCTCCGGCAAGTCCGCCGTCGCCGCCATTTCATCGCGCGCCTCTTTGAGGCGGACATCGAGAGCCTGAACTTGGACTTCGGCGCTGTGCTGACGTCCGTGCCAGCGCGCGATGTCCGCATTGGCGTGGCGGATGCGCTCAACCCGGATCTGCTTGTCGCGTTCGAGACTGCCGAGGCGCGCCCGCGATTCCGCAACCTCGCGGCGGGCCTCTTCGGCTTCCCCTTGCGCGGTCTTGAGCTGCGGTTCGAGATCCTCGCCGACGCTCATCGTTACGATATGCGCTTCGATTTCGACATGACGCGCCTGAGCGTTCGTCAACTCTTCGTCGGCGCGCGCGCGTTGCGCCGTCACCGCCGCAAGCTGCGTTTCGCTCTCGCGCTGGAGCTTCTCGAGCCCCGTCAACTGCTGGCGGACTTGCGCAAGCTCGTTCTGCTTTTCACGCCAAAGCTGGCGCAACCGGCGTTCCTCGGCCTCGGCATGCTGAGCAGCCGCCGCCGCTTTGCGTTCGCCGTCGATCGTGTCCTTGGCTTGATCGAGAACGGCCTGAGCGCTGCGATCGAGTTCCGCCAAGCGGTTCTTGTGGGCGAGCCGCTGCGCTGCTGGCGTGACGCCACCCGCCGCAGCAACGAAACCGTCCCAACGCCAGAGATCGCCTTCCCGCGATACGAGACGCTGCCCCGTTTTCAAATGCGGCTGCAGGCGTGCGCCTTCCGAGCGCTTGACGACGCCGATCTGCCGAAGCCGTCGCGTCAGCTCCTGCGGCGCTTCAACGTGCATGACCAGCGGTTCCGCATCGGCGGGCAGCGCGTGGTCTTCGGCGGGAAGATCGAGACGCCGCCAATGCACACTCGCTTCCGGAGCGATCGGCGCTTCGAGATCATCGCCCAAGGCCGCGCCAAGAGCTGTCTCATAGCCCGGGGAAACGCGGATATTGTCGACGGCGGGCGGATACGCGCCTTCGTCCGACCGCGCCAAGAGCTTTGCGATCGTGTCACGCTCGGTCGAGAACGCGTTGGCCGCGAGACGCACGCGCTGCGCCTCGTCGCGCCGGGCCTTCGCTTCGGCCTGTGCCGTCTTGACGGTCTCTTCGGCCGTCAGCGTATCGGCTTCGATCTTGCTGATGTCCTGCGCGAGCGCCTGCCCGCGATGGGCCATGTCGGAAACGTGCTCGCCGTCCGGCGCTTTCGATCTCAGATCCTTGATCTGCGCATCGAAGGCCGTGATCTGGCGCGCGATCTTGGCGACAAGGTCCTTGCGTTCGGCAAGAGCCGCCTCGAGGCTTTTGAGCTTCGCGCGCGCATCGGCCGCCCGATGCGTGATATCGGCGAAATGTGCATCCGTCCGTACGCGGTGCGCTTCCGCAGTCTCAAGCTTGCTTTTCTCTTTCGCCTCTTCGTCGATGGCCTTGCGATCGGCCTCCTTGATGGCGGCGAGATCGGCATCGAGATGCAGCAATGTCTCTTTGGCTTCGTGAATGAAGCCCGTTTCGCGCGCGAGATCGGCTTCGAGATGCTTCGTACGCGCATCGAGTTCACGCGCGCGTTCGGCAGCCCGGTTTGCCTCTCGCTCGAGGTTTTCCTGCTCGATCTTGAAGCGCGCGAGCGCCGCCGCCTTCACGGCTTCGGCTTCGCGAAGAGGCGGCAACGCTTCCGCAAGGCGAAGCTCTTCCTTGAAGGCCTTCGCTTCCGCTTCCGTCGCCGCGCCGAGACGCATCATCGTTTCGGTGAGCTGCGCCTCCTCGTGCTCGACGCTTTGATGCGCGTCTTTCCACGTCAGATGCAAGGCAAGCGCCTCTTGCTGACGGATGTCGGTCGACAGCTCTTTGTAGCGCCGCGCTTGCCGCGCTTGCCGCTTCAGGGATTCCGTTTGCGATTGCAGCTGGCCGGCGACATCGTTCAAGCGCTCGATGTTGGCTTCCGCGGCCCTCAGCTTCAGTTCGGCTTCATGCCGCCGGGTGTGAAGGCCTGCGATGCCCGCCGCGTCTTCTAGAATGCGGCGGCGCTGCTCGGGTTTCGAGTTGACGATTTCGCCGATCTGCCCCTGACGCACCAGCGCCGGCGACCGGGCACCCGTCGCCGCATCTTCGAACAGCACCTTGACGTCGCGCGCCCTGACTTCGCGTCCATTGATGCGGTAGGCGGAACCGGCTTCCCGCTCGATGCGCCGCGTGATCTCGATGATGTCGCCGTCGTTGAATTCGGCCGGCGCTTTCCGCGCGCTGTTGTCGAGGAACATCGTGACTTCGGCACTCGAGCGTTCGGGCCGTCCGCCGCTGCCGGAGAAAATCACGTCGTCCATCGCCGCGGCGCGCATCGACTTGTGCGAGCTTTCGCCCATGACCCAGCGAAGCGCTTCGAGAAGATTTGATTTTCCGCACCCGTTGGGACCGACAACGCCCGTCAGGCCGGGTTCGATGACAAGCTCCGTCGCATCGACGAAGGACTTGAACCCCAGAAGCCTGAGCCGCGTGATCTTCATTCTACTCGTCAGTCCTCGATGCCGTGTCGTCGGGCTCAGGACCGGTGCGAACTGCCCCTAGGGGCTTGCAGCTGCAGTTGGCGTGCCGCTTCGACTGGCCTGCTCGACGTAGTCAGCGATCTCGGTGATCGTCAGCTCTTTCTTGATGAGCTTATTGCCGATGAAAAAGTTCGGCGTACCAACGATTCCGAGCTTGCGGCCGCGATCCTTTACCCACTTCAAGTTCTCGATCATGCCTTGATTCTGCAGGCAAGCGTCAAACTGCGGGCGCGTCATCCCCACCTGTCGCGCAACCGCGTAGATGGCGTCAAGCCGCACTTCCTGTGACACCCAGGACGCCTGCTGCTGCATGAATTTCCCGTAAAGTTCCAAGTACTTATCAGGCGGTGCGCAGCGCAGGGCAATCGTCGCGTTGCCTGATGTTTTCCCGATCGGGAACTCGCGCAGGATGTAACGCACCCTGCCGGTGTCGATTAACCGGCGTTTCAGCTCGGGATATGTCGTCTCGTGGAAGTGGCGGCAGTGCGGGCACGTCAGCGACGCGTACTGGACGATGGTCACCGGCGCATCGGTCCGGCCCCAGCTCATCTCGGGCAAGGGGCTCGGCGCCATGACGTCGGCGACTGTGGGGTTCTCGATGACTTCGCGGCCGCCGGCGCCAGCTGCAGTAGCATTTGGGTCGCCGAATGGAGTCGGCATGCCGTCGGGCTTTTCAGATCCGGTCGTCGGATAGGCAGCGCCGAGAGCGCTGCCGTCCGCGGAAATGCTCGCCGTCGCGTTCGGAGAAAGCGGCGGAAACGATGCGCCGCAACCTGAGAGCCAACCAGCGACGACAAGAGTGGCGGCAAGACCCAGCGAACGGACGAGCATCAAGGATTTCCAGTTACTTCGCAGCCAGCAGCGGCTCCAGCACCTTATCAAATGCTTCGACCGATGGAGCCTCCTGCAACCGCTTGCCGTTGATAAAGAAAGTCGGTGTGGCATTGACGCCAAAGGTATCGCTCGCCCGCGAGCGCTGCGCCGTGATCTGATCAAGAAGCTTCTGATCCGTCAGGCACTTATCGAAGCTCTCCTGGGTGAAACCAGCCTGCTTCGCAATATCGAAAAGCTTCGGCACCGGGCTGCCGTTGGCAAACGCCCAATCCGCCTGTTTCTCGTAGAACGTCTCGATCAGCGGAAACACCTTGTCGTTGCCTGCGCAGCGCGCCAGCATCGATACGGCGGCGGCGAGATTATCGAGCGGGAACTCGCGATAAATGAACCGAACTTTGCCCGTGTCGATGTACTTCTTCTTGATGGGCTCGAAGACCTCGGTGGAGAAGTGTGCGCAGTGCGGGCACGTCATCGACGCGTACTCGACGATCGTCACCTTTGCGTCCTTCGGCCCGATAGCGAGGTCGGGAAGATCGGTCGGCTTCATAAGTTCGTCGACGGAAACTTCGGCCGGCCCCTTGCCCTGTGCAAAGCTCGGGCTAGCGCTTGCGAACGCCAGTCCGGCAACGGCGACCAAAGCCATGAGACCGAAGCGAATGCCGCGTCCTTCGGAGGAAAGGCCCGGAATAAAATTTCTGAACTCGATCAAGGTCCAAACTCCTCTCGGGAATGCATGCCGTGGGGGAACGGCGGTCGATGCACGCCGCCTAGCACGGATCTGGCGCCGGAATAAGCCGAATCCGCAGCCGAACGCAACCAACGGAGGGTATTTTCCGGGAAATGCCGTCAGCGCGCCGACGATGCCGCAATGCTTTTGCCGAGGGCTTCGAGAGCGGCCCCGATGTCATCGGCGCCATTGGCAGCGTTTTGGGCCTCGGCCTTGGGTCCTGCCGGACGAGGGGAGGCCTTCTGCGGCGAAGCTGCGGTTTGGGTACGAGGAACCTGATGAACCTTGATCTGGGTGACGGCCCGGTATCCGAAATACCGGTTGATCCGGTCCATGATTTCCGCGTGCCGATAGGAAACCTCGAGCGCGAATGCTGGGTCGGAGGCAACGACGAGCGTCGCGCCGGCACTGCGGCCGCCATCCTCCGCATCGACGGGCGAGCGCGCACCGCGGGGCCATTTGATCGTCTCAGGCCGTGTCAGCCGTGCGATGTCGGCGCCGACGATCGTTTCCCACGATGACATGATCTCGGCACTGTGGAAGCCATACTTCTCGAACACGGCTGCCGTCACTTTGGGTACGAACGCACCGACGGCCTTCGCAAATTGCCCCTTCACAGTTCGCACGTCCGGAGGCAGCGGGCGCATCTGAGCTGTGGGTTCTTTAGTGCTCAAGGGCGTCTCTCATCGCGGGCAGGCTTGTGGTGACGTAAAGGAAGTCTAGCATTGTCGATGCGATTCGAGGTTCCCGCGCAACCGGAGATAAAGGGCGCATGGGCGCGGTCCAGGAAAATGCAGCATTTCGCAGGCGGCAGCAGCAGCTGCCGTTGCGCCCGGCTGGACCGATGACGGTGAAGGCGCTGCTCGCCTGGTACGAAGCCGAGCGCCGCGATCTGCCCTGGCGCTACGGCCCGCGCAAAAAGGCCGACCCCTATCGCGTCTGGCTGTCCGAGATCATGCTGCAGCAGACGACTGTGAAAGCCGTCGTTCCGTACTTTGAGAAATTCGTGGCGCGCTGGCCGACAGTCACGGCACTCAGCCAAGCGCAATTGGAGGAGGTTCTGCAGCAATGGGCAGGCCTCGGTTATTATTCGCGCGCCCGCAATCTGAAGGCCTGCGCTGACGCCGTCGCCCGCGATTACGGCGGAAAATTCCCGAGCAGCGAGAGCGAGCTTTTGCAGTTGCCCGGCATCGGCCCGTATACCGCGGCGGCGATTGCCGCGATCGCGTTCGGCGAAAAGGCGACGCCGGTCGATGGCAATATCGAGCGTGTCGTGTCGAGGCTCTTCGCGGTGAGGCAGCCTCTGCCTGCCGCCAAACCCGAAATTAAGAGGCTCGCTGCGACGCTCACACCGCAGCGGCGCGCTGGCGACTTCGCGCAAGCGATGATGGATCTCGGCGCCGAGATCTGCACGCCGAGAAAGCCGTCATGCCTTGTCTGTCCGCTGCAGCAGGACTGTTCCGCGAGCGCGCAAAACCTCGCCGAACTGTTACCGATGCGCGGCACGAAGACGGCGCGGCCGTCGCGATACGGCGTCGCTTTTCTCGTGCAGCGGGAAGATGGTGCGGTGCTCTTGCGACAGCGCCCTGAGGCCGGTCTTCTCGGCGGTATGCTGGAAGTGCCATCAACGCCTTGGGGCGATGCATTCCCCCCGAAGAAGGAAGCGATGCGCGGCGCTCCAGTTACGACGGCGTGGCTGCCAGTGCCGGGCACCGTCGTCCACGTTTTCACGCACTTCCGCCTTGAGCTGATCGTCTACCGCGCGCTCGTTCCGATTGATGCAAGCTTCACGCTCTGGGCCGAACAGGAACGCTGCCGATGGGTTCATCGCCGCGATCTTCATGCGCAAGCGCTGCCGAGCGTGATGAAGAAAGTCATCGCGCACGGCCTAGCTGACAACTGAGCCTGACAACTGAGCCCTGCGATCGGGCTTCGCGAGATTTAGATCGAGATCCGGCCGTTAAGCCCGAGCTGACGCTTCGCTTCGGAACGAAGATCGTCGATCGGCTTCAGCTTTCCTTCCGCCTCGAAGTGCCAGTACGTCCAGCCGTTGCACGCGGCCTTGCCCTGGACGATCGCGCCGAGACGATGAATGGACGCCTGCTGACCATCGTAGAAGAGCGTCCCGTCGGCGCGCACTTCCGCCCGGACTTCGCGGCGCGGACCGAACAGCTTGCGGCCCGGCTTGATGATCCCGAGTTCCAAAATCTGGCCGAACGGGATCCGCGGCTCGCTACGCTTCGACGGCAATGTCTCGATGGCATCGAGTTCCAGCGGCTGCACTTTGGCAATTCGCTCGTCGGCTGCGGTCGCATAATCGATATCGCGTTCGATGCCGATGAACTTGCGGCCGAGACGCTTCGCGACGGCGCCCGTCGTACCGGTGCCGAAAAAGGGATCGAGCACGGTGTCGCCCGGCTTCGTCGATGCAATCAGGATGCGATGCAGAAGCGCTTCCGGCTTTTGCGTCGGATGGGCCTTGCGGCCGCCGTCGTCCTTCAAACGCTCCGGCCCCGAGCAGATCGGGAACAGCCAGTCCGAACGCATCTGCAGATCGTCGTTCGAAGCCTTGAGGCTTTCGTAATTGAAGGTCACGCGTGATTTGCGATCGCGGCCTGCCCAGATCATCGTTTCATGCGCGTTGGTGAAGCGCTTGCCGCGGAAGTTCGGCATCGGGTTCACCTTGCGCCAGATGACGTCGTTCTGAATCCAGAAGCCGAGATCCTGGATCGCGGCGCCGAGCCGGAAGATGTTGTGATAGGAGCCGATGACCCAGATGGCGCCATCGGGTTTCAGCACGCGGCGAACCTCGGTCAGCCATGCGCGGCAAAATGAATCATACGCCGCGAAGTCATCGAATTTGTCCCATTGGTCGTCGACGCCATCGACCTTCGTATTGTTCGGGCGCATGAGATCGCCGGCGAGCTGCAGATTGTACGGTGGATCGGCGAAGACGAGATCGACGCTTGCTGTTGGGAGCTTTTTCAGCTCGGCGATGCAATCACCAACGAGAATCTTTCCGCTTTGCGAGCGGACTTTGACGCGACGCGAACCCATGTACTGAACCTGCTACGCTACGAATTACATATCGCACGCACCAGATATCCACAGCGCGTGCCTGCGAGCTTTGTACATGATGAGAAGCGCGCGTGAATACAGCTTAGACACGCGCAAGCGATTTATATTTTTTGATTCGATGTGCAACTTGAGGCGCGCGCGGATTAAGCGTCGGCGAGCCCGAGTGCTAATTGAACAGGTTTGAACGAGCGCCGGTGAAGCGACGAGACTCCGAGCTTGTCGATCGCGGCCTGATGTTCAGGTGTGCCGTAACCTTTGTGACGCTCGAAGCCATATCCTGGAAAATCGCGCGCCATCTGCGTCATCAGACGATCGCGCGTGACTTTCGCGATGATCGATGCCGCTGCAATGGAAAGGCACTTGGAGTCGCCCTTGACGATCGTTCGCGTCTGAACGGAAACGCTCGGCGCTTTGTTACCGTCAACGAGCACCAGCTTCGGAACCTCGGCAAGCTGGCCGATCGCCTGCGCCATCGCCCAAAGAGTCGCGCCGAGAATATTCTCACGATCAATCCGTTCGACGTCGGCAATCCCGACGCCGACGATCGCAACCTTCATGATGCGCCGGTAGAGAAACGCGCGAGAGTCCTCGTCGAGCATCTTACTGTCGTCGATGTTCGCGGGAATCTTATCGGGATTGAGAATGACGGCAGCCGCAACGACGGGTCCTGCCCAAGGGCCCCGACCCGCTTCGTCCACGCCCGCGATTGGCCGGGACCCGAGCAGATGCTCTGCTGCCTCGAGCTCGAAAGTCGGCTTTATGCGCGAATCGGCGATCTTCATTCGTCACTTTGATCACCGCGCTATCCTCCCTGTCAAAGCAGTCGTAGTTGTTGTCCCCCATTTCCGGGCTTGATGAAGAGATCCTTCCGCAGCGAAACGCGCTCCTCGCCGAAGCCGAGCCGTTTCTTCGCGAGCCGGAAACGGAGCGCGATTTGGGTCGCGTAGGGCCCCCGGCCGCGCTGGCGAACGCCGAAATCAGCCGTGTAATCGCGGCCGCCGTGCATCGAACGGAGCAGCGAGATGACCTTGTCGGCGCGGTCCGGAAACTCCTCTCGAAGCCACTCGCGAAAGAGATCCTTGATCTCGAGCGGCAGCCTGAGCAGCACGTAGCCGGCTTCCCGCGCACCGGCGTCGCGCGCTGCTTCCAGGATCGGTTCGATCTCGTGATCCGTCAGGCCCGGGACGATCGGCGCCACCATGACCGTCACCGGAATTCCGGCATCGGCGAGCCGCCGCACGGTATCGAGCCGCCTCGATGGCGTCGCGGCGCGCGGCTCCATTGCGCGCGCGACATGACGGTCGAGCGTCGTGATTGAAACCGCAACGCGCGCCAGATTCTTCGCCGCCATGGGCCCGAGAATGTCGATGTCGCGGGCGACGAGCGCCGACTTCGTAATGATGCCGAGCGGATGATTGGCCGTCGCCATGACTTCGAGGATCGAGCGCGTAATCCGGCGTTCCCGTTCGATCGGCTGGTAAGGATCGGTATTGCCACCGATCACAATCGTTTCGGGCTTGTAGCCGGGCTTCTTGAGTTCGCGCTCCAGCAGAGCCGCGGCGTTGGGCTTCGCATAGAGCTTGGTCTCGAAATCGAGGCCCGCAGAATGCCCGAGGTAGCAATGGGTCGGCCGCGCATAACAATAAATGCAGCCGTGCTCGCACCCTTTGTACGGATTTATCGAACTGTCGAATGAGACGTCGGGACTGTCGTTGTGCGAGATGATCGTCTTGCTGGTGTCTTCGAAAACCTCGGTCTTGAAAGCATCGAGATCGCCGAGCGTCTCCCAGCCGTCGTCGAATTCTTCATGAGCCTGCGCCTCGAAGCGCCCGGTCTTGTTCGAGCGCGCGCCCCGGCCACGCCGCCGTTCGGAATCGACAACATCCGGCATCATCGGAAAGTCAGAACGGTCTCTGTCAGAAGCCATATTCGGAGCGTGTTCTCGAAACTCGCCTCTCAATAACAGCTTTTCAGGAACAAATAAAGAACAAACACAAGACGGAGCCGTTCCCGTTGGTTAACCCCCCGCGACTTGGCGCGCCTTGCCGCAGGGTCTCTGCCATGTCAGTTAAAGCGAATGATCTCGGTAATCATTCCTGCGCGTAATGCTGAGCGCACGTTGGCAGCAACACTGTCTGCCCTCGTTCCCTCAGCCGTGGACGGGCTTGTCAAACAGGTCATCGTCGTCGATGGCGGCTCCACCGACAGTACCGCAGAGGTCGCGGATCAGGCCGGCGCGGACGTCGTCGTCAGCACCCGGGAACGTGGCGGACAGCTTGCCCAAGGCGCCGCCATGGCACGCTTTCCTTGGCTTCTGTTTTTGCATCCCGGCACCGTTCTCGAAGAAGACTGGGACCGCAGCGCCATCGCCTTCATGCGCGGCGTCGATCTGGGTGAGCGTGCGCCGTCCGCTGGCGCTTTTACGTTCCGTCTCGACGACAAAGGCATCGCCCCGCGCGTGCTCGAGAGCCTCGTTCATCTGCGATGCAAAGTCCTGCGCGTCCCCTACGGCGATCAGGGCTTGCTGATCCCGCGCCAGCTCTTCGACGCGGTCGGCGGTTACAAAAATCTGCCGATCATGGAGGATATCGATCTGGCCCGGCGTCTCGGCCGCCGTCGCCTGACGATGCTGGATGCCAACGCCGTGACGTCGGCTGAGCAATACAAGCGCGAAGGCTATCTGCTGCATTCCATGCGCAGTCAGATTTGCCAGATGCTGTACGGTGTGGGCATGCCTATCGGCATGATCGCTCGCCTGCACGGGAATATCGAAACGGCGCCTTGAAGCGCGGCTTTCGAACTCCCGCGATCAGCCCGCCTTACGATGCTCCTCGAGACGGGGCATGATCTCGACGAAATTGCAGGGCCGATGGCGGGCATCGAGCTGGAACTTCAAAATTCCATCCCACGCATCGCGGCACGCGCCCGTCGATCCGGGCAGGCAGAAAATAAACGTCCCGTGCGAAACGCCTCCGCAGGCGCGCGATTGAACGGTCGAGGTTCCGACCTTCTGAAACGACAGCATGTGAAAGAGGATCGCAAAGCCCTCGATCTCTTTTTCGAAGAGCGGTTTCACAGCCTCCGGCGTCACATCGCGGCCGGTAAACCCGGTGCCGCCCGTAGTGATCACGCAATCGACCGAGGGATCGTCGATCCAGCCTTGGACAATGCTCCGGATGAGGGGCGTGTCGTCCTTCACGAGCTTGCGGCCAGCAAGAACATGCCCGGCCTCGCCGATGGCGCGTTCAAGATAATCGCCTGATGTATCTTCAGCGATAGTTCGTGAATCGGACATCGTCAGGATGGCAATCCTGACAGGGACGAAAGTGCGCTCGGAATCAATGCCCGCCATGACGGTCCTCGTGAGAGTCTAAAGCTTCGCTCGTATCTGCAGCAAGTCCATCCACGCGAGCTGTTTCGCGGCCGGCGTGCGGAGCAAATAGGCGGGATGCAGCGTCGCGATCGCCGGTATCTTGCGGTCTCCGGCGGTGATCTCCCGCCATTTGCCTCTGAGCCGCATGATGCCCTCGGTGACGCCCAGAATTTCCTTGGCGGCCGAGCCGCCGACCGCGACGACGATCTTCGGAGAAACAAGTTCGATCTGCCGTTCGAGGAAGGGGCGGCACGCGAGGGTTTCCTGCGGCGTCGGCGTGCGATTGCCGGGCGGCCGCCAATAGACAACGTTGGTGATGTGAACGTCGGCCTCCGTCAGTCCGATCGCGGCCAGCATTTTGTCGAGCAACTGCCCGCCTCTTCCGACGAACGGTTTCCCGGCGAGATCCTCGTCGCGGCCGGGCGCTTCGCCGATGATCATCAGGTCGCTCGCCGGCGCACCGCGGTAAAAGCAAAGCTTTGTCGCGGTCGCCTTCAGCCCGCAGCCGTCGAAGGTCTGCAGCGCCGCCTCGAGCTCCTGAAGCGTGTTCGCCGCTCGTGCAATGCGCCGCGCACCGGTCTCGGCCTCACTTGCGCCAAGCGGCGTGACGGCGCGAGGCCTGCCGGTGTCGGACGCCCCCAGGGGGTCGGCGGGTCTGGAACGAAGGGTTGATTGCCTGGGATCGGCGCGGACGGCATCGGACGAAGCCTTGGCCCCCAATGCCGGATCGCCGCGCTCCGGCCACGCGAAAGCCGCCCCCGGCGCTTCGTTCCCGCGCGAAAGCCAGTCATGCGCTGTATCGTCAACAGCGGCATCCACGCCCATGGCCTGCAACCAATTGAGCAGCGAAAGCATTTGATCCTGGGCGTTCGACATCACCATCGGGTCACGAGAATAGAGGGGCGGCCACACAATTGCACGCGGCTGCACGCCGCTACCGGACCTCACGAATGGGCATCTGCCGTGCATACCGGTCAGCTTGACGGCTGCGACGCTGAGACCTAATCGAGCATAAATGGCTTTCTAGCAATCAAATCGAGGTGAAAATGTCCGCTGACGAGGCCGAGCTGCCGCCGCGCGAGGCTATGGATTTCGACGTCGTCATCGTCGGTGCCGGCCCCGCAGGGCTCTCAGCTGCCATACGATTGAAGCAGAAAGCCGCAGCGGCAGGCTCCGACATCTCCGTCGTCGTCGTCGAAAAGGGCTCCGAGGTCGGCGCCCACATTCTTTCCGGCGCCGTCATCGATCCCATCGGCATCAATCGCCTCTTCCCCGATTGGAAAGAGCGCGGCGCCCCGATCGAAACAGAGGTGACCGAAGACGTCTTTCGCGTGCTGGGCCCTGAAGGCGATATCCGCCTGCCGAACTGGCCGATGCCGCCACTCATGAAGAACCACGGCAACTACATCGTAAGCCTTGGTTCAGTCTGCCGCTGGCTCGGCGAACAGGCGGCGGAACTCGGCGTCGAAATCTATCCCGGCTTCGCCGCGAGCGAAGTCCTCTATGATGAGAATGGCGCGGTTGCCGGTATCGCCACCGGCGACATGGGTGTCGGTCGCGACGGCGCCCCATCCGACAATTTCGTGCGCGGCATGGAACTGCGCGCCAAGTACACGCTGGTTGCCGAAGGTGCTCGCGGCTCCCTCTCAAAAGTTTTGATCCGCAAGTTCGATCTGGCGAAGGGCCACGAGCCGCAGAAGTACGGAATCGGCTTGAAAGAGCTTTGGCAGGTGGCGCCGGAGAAGCATCGGCCCGGATCCGTGCAGCACACGTTCGGTTGGCCGCTCGATAGCCGCACCGGCGGTGGTTCGTTCCTCTACCATTACGGAGACAATCTCGTTTCCGTCGGCTTCGTCGTGCACTTGAACTATAAGAATCCCTACATCTCGCCCTACGAGGAATTCCAACGCTTCAAGACACATCCGGCCATTCGCGATGTGTTCGAAGGCGGCAAGCGCATCGGCTACGGCGCTCGCGCCATCACCGAAGGCGGCTGGCAGTCGATGCCTGACCTTGTGTTCCCCGGCGGGGCCTTGCTCGGCTGTGCGGCCGGCATGGTGAACTTGCCGCGCATCAAAGGCAGTCATAACGCCATTCTTTCGGGCATTGCGGCCGCCGATGCGGTCGCGGGCGCGCTCGCTGCAGGCCGCGCACACGACAAGCTCGAAGATTATGAGAAATCCGTTCGCACGGGCGACATCGGACGCGACCTGAAAAAGGTGCGCAACATGAAGCCGCTCTGGTCGCGTTTCGGAACGGTCCTCGGCGTCGCGCTGGGCGGCATCGATCTTTGGCTCAACACCATTATTTCCGGCATCGGCCTCGGCTTCACTCTGAAGCACGGCAACACGGACGCAGCCGCGACCGGGCTCGCGGCAAACTACAAGCCGATTGCGTACCCGAAACCCGACGGCAAGCTGACATTCGACAGGCTGACGAACGTCTCCTTCTCAGGGACCAATCACGAAGAGAATCAGCCCGTACATTTGAAGTTACTTGACCCTGCGGTTCCGATTGCGATCAATTTGCCCGAGTATGCAGAACCGGCGCAGCGCTATTGCCCGGCCGCGGTCTATGAGGTCGTGACGGACGAGGTCGGTCAGCCGAAATTCCAGATCAACGCGCAAAACTGCGTCCACTGTAAAACGTGCGATATCAAAGATCCGAGCCAAAATATCGTCTGGACCTGCCCTGAAGGCGGAGGCGGGCCCAATTACGCCGGAATGTAAAGCTCAAAGGCCTGGAGGGAATGTCTCCCTCCAGTGCGTTCAGCAATATAACCGCCCAGGAAAATGGCCTAGACCATTGCCGATTTTCGTGCGGTTACGTGTTTGCCATGGCCATAACGGTTAGCAATTTCGGCTCCTTTCCCATTTTTCATGTGAAGCGTGTCGCCAAGCGCGTCGTATCTTTGCTAGGCTTGGGTCCTCAGGAATCAGATTGCCTACCGGCAGCAAAGGAAAAATGTCGATGCGGGGACCCCTCGGGCGTGTGCTGAGTGTAGGCCTTGGTGCTATCGCGATGACGATCGCCGGGTTTTTCAGCGAGGCTCCGGCCCGGTCACAAGACCAGGACCTTGCCCAGGACGAGACGTCGACATCGGTGCTCGGCAATTATCTGGCCGGCCGTTTCGCACGCGCGGCGCAGGACACGCAGGAGGCCGCGGGCTTCTACGGCAAGGCCCTCGAACGCGATCCGACGAATGAAGTTCTGCTCGAGCAGGCCTTCCAGATGGAGACGATGTCGGGCAACTGGCCGAAGGCCATTCCCCTCGCCGAACAGTTGGCGGCGGCGCGCCAGTCGCATCGCATGTCTCAGTTCCTTTTGGGCGTGACCGCCTTCAAGGGCAACAACTACGCGAAAGCCGAAGAGCACTTCACGGCGGCATCGGAAAATCCCATAGGTGAGCTGACGAGCGCGATCGCGATTGGCTGGACGCGTCTTGCGGCCGGCGATGCCGACGGGGCGCTCAAGGCCCTCGATATGCCGAAGCAGCCCGACTGGGCGCAGTTCTACCTGCGCTATCACAAGGCATTGATTGCCGACCTCGCCGGGCGCAAGGCCGACGCGCGCGCGGCCTACGAGAAGGTTTTCAAGCAGGATAGCCGCACGCTCCGCACATCGCTTGCCTACGCGCAGTCCGCCGCCCACTACGGAGACTTCAAGACGGCACGTCAGGTGGTCAAGGAGCAGCTGGCCAAAACTCAGGGCGACCCACATCCGCTTGCGAAAGAGATGCTCGACATCATCAATCGCAAAGAGAAGCCGCCTCTCCTGATCTCCAACCCAACCGACGGCTTGGCTGAAGTGTTCTATGGCCTCGGCGAGGCCCTTGCCGGGGAAGGCGGCGTCAGCCTCGGAACGATTTACTTGCAGCTCGCTCTCGACGCGAAGCCCGATCACGCCTTTGCGCTTGCGGCACTCGCCAATGCTCAGGAGGCCGTGAAACGGTATAGCGACGCCATTGCGACCTATGACAAGATTCCGCAAGGGACGCCCTTGCAGAGCGCAATCGACATTCGCAAGGCCTTCGACCTGAACTCGCTCGATAAGGCCGACGAAGCGAAGGCAATCCTCACGAAGCTCATCGAAGAAGACCCCAAGGACGTCCGTCCGCTCGAGGCGCTCGGCAACATCATGAGAGCGCGCAAGGATTATGCTGGCGCCGTGACGTACTTTACGAAGGCCCTTGCAGTCCTCAACAAGAACGATCCGCGCAACTGGGGTTACTACTATGCTCGCGGTACGTCGTATGAGCGGCTGAAGAATTGGCCCGCCGCCGAAGCGGACCTGAAGCGTGCGCTTGCGCTCGCTCCCGATCAGCCGCTGGTTTTGAATTATCTCGGCTACTCCTGGGTCGATCAGGGCAAGAACCTTAAGGAAGGAACGCGCCTGATCGAGAAGGCCGTGCAGCTGAAGCCGGATGATGGTTACATCGTCGATAGCCTTGGATGGGCCCACTACAAGCAGGGCAACTTCAAGGAGGCGGTTCGCTTTCTCGAACGCGCCGTCGAGATCAAGCCCGAAGATCCGACTTTGAATGATCATTTGGGTGACGCGTTCTGGAAGGTCGGCCGCGAACGCGAGGCACGCTTCCAGTGGAGCCAGGCTCTTTCCCTCGACCCGGAGCCCCAGGACGTCGATAAGATCAAGGCCAAGCTCGAACGCGGCCTCGACGCGAAGGGCGAAGCCAAAAACGCCGAGAAGACGCGGCAGGTCCAAAGGGACGAAGCCTCGCGCAAGCGCAGCGAAAATAAAGCCGGATCGCCTTCGAGCAGGGCGGTTGAGTAATTTTCTCCAAAGCCGGATAACATCCAACGGGCGCCATTAGGCGCCCGTTTTTCATGCCACTGAGAACACATGCCCCCGATGCAGGAATTCGCTTCCGCCAAGATTAATCTAACACTTGAAATTCTCGGCCGCCGGAGCGACGGCTATCACGAGCTCCGGAGCCTCGTGGCATTCGCGCAAGACGTCGGCGACCGCTTGACGATGACCAGCAACGTGCCTGCCTTGACGAAAGTCGAAGGTCCATTCGCAAACGCTCTCGGCCACGCCAATCTCGTCGACGCCACTGTCGAGACGCTGACGCGCATTCTACCCAATGTCATTCTTGAAGGTCTGACGCTCGAAAAAAATCTGCCCGTCGCCGCTGGCATTGGTGGCGGATCGGCTGACGCGGCAGCAGCGCTTAGGCTTCTTAGCGCGGCCCATCCGGAAATCGCCGGGCTCGATTTACCCAAGATCGCGCGCACCCTCGGCGCCGACGTTCCAATTTGCCTGCACAGCCGAAGCGCCATCATGACGGGCATCGGCGAGGAAATTCACGACCTCGACCTGCCCGGAGAGATCTTTGCGATCCTCGCAAATCCGCTCATCGATGTGCCGTCTAACAAGACGGCGGAAGTTTTCCGTCTCCTCGCCGCCCCACCGTTGCCCGCGGACGTGAAAGCCGAAAAGCCGCCGCTGCTGTCGTCGTTCGGCGAGGTGATCAGGTACGCCGCAACGCGCGGCAATGCGCTCGAGACGCCTGCTCGCCAGCTTTTCCCGCAAATCGGAGTGATGCTGTCTGAACTCGCGAAGCTGCCGCGGTGCCGCCTCGCGCAGCTCTCAGGCGCGGGGCCGACTTGCTTCGCCCTCTTCGATACGCAACAGGCCGCGGCGAACGGCGTCCGAATTCTCAAAGCCATCCAGCCGGGCTGGTGGGTCGCCGCGACGCGCTTGATCTGAACTCGACGGCTCGTCAGTGAGTCCGGCTGATGCAGAAGCCGATGACCTGCTCGAGCGCATCCTTCTCGCGGCTCTCGGGGAAGATTGCCAGCGCATCACGCGCGATGGCCCCATAGGAGCGCGCCCGCTCGAACGTGGCTTCGATCGCCTTGTGCCTTCGCATCAGGCCTACCGCGTGCTCGAGATCACCCTCCGCGATTTCGCCCTCGGCGATGGTGCGGTTCCAGAACTGCCGCTCGTCATTCGTGCCGCGCCGGAACGAGAGAATGACCGGTAGTGTGATCTTGCCCTCGCGGAAATCGTCGCCGACGGACTTGCCGAGGCTTCTGCTGTCGCCGGCGTAGTCGAGCGCGTCATCGACGAGCTGAAACGCGAGACCGAGATTCTTGCCATAGGAGCGAAGAGCTGCTTGCTCTTCCACCGGCCGCTGCGCGAGCGCGGCACCGGATTCAGCCGCGGCGGAAAACAGAGCCGCGGTCTTGGAATTGATGATCGAAAGGTAATCGTCTTCGGTTGTCGACGTATTCTTGGCGGCGGCGAGCTGCATGACCTCGCCTTCCGCGATCGTTGCCGCCGCATTCGACATGATGCGGAGAACGGTCAGCGATCCGACGTCGACGAACATCTTGAAGGCTTGGCCGAGAAGAAAATCGCCGACCAGCACGCTCGCCTGATTGCCCCAGATCATGCGCGCCGTCTTCCGCCCGCGCCGCGTCGCGCTCTCGTCGACGACATCGTCGTGTAGCAAGGTCGCCGTATGCATGAATTCGACGGCGGATGCGGTGCGAATGTGTCCGTTGCCGCCATATCCGCAGAGCTTCGCGGACGCCAGCGCCAGCATTGGCCTGAGACGTTTGCCGCCGCTATCGATAAGGTGATGGGCAAGCTCGGGGATCATATCGACATCCGATACGGCTTTGTCGAGAATGATCCGGTTTATGGCCTCGAGATCATCCGATACGAGATCGAGAAGCGGCTGTAGCTTCTGCCCCGTCTCGCGAACGTCTTCGAGTGGAATCACGCGACCCAAGTTGGCCCCCAATTTTTACACGACACTAACATAGGTAATCGCCTCCAGGCCGTCACCCAGCCTTCACCGGCCCGCTTCGATTAATAGTTTAGGATTTGCCATGCGCGAGTTGATTGTGACGAATGACCCCGTCCTCATCAGTTACGCGGAAGCGCTGCTGAAGGACCAAGGCATCGAGGCGGTGGTATTTGATCGAAATATTAGTCTTATGGAAGGGTCAATCGGCGCTTTCCCGCGGCGTCTTGTCGTTCCTGGCGAACTATGGCCAAAGGCAGCCGAGATCCTGAAGCACGCTGGACTGGGCGATTGGGTGGCCGGAAATGCAAGTAAGTGACCCCGAGCAATCCATCATCGAGGCGGCAAGCGAAGATCTTTTTCTTGGCGAGGCATTGACCGTTCGCCAGCCGCGCAACGGCTACCGCGCCGGAACCGATGCCGTGCTGCTCGCGTCATGGTTGAGCCCCGAGACCGCCGGCAAAGGCCCAGTACTCGATGTCGGCTCAGGCGTCGGCGTCGTCGGACTATGCGTCGCGGCGCGCTGTCCGGATACCGAAGTTTTGCTCGTCGAGCGCGAACCCGATCTTGCGGTACTGGCGCGGCACAACGTCGAAGTTAACGGGTTAAATATGCGCGTTTCGGTTGTCGAAACCGATATCGCGCGCTCTTCCGATGCACTCTCCCGTGCGGGCATCGCATCCGAGTCGTTCCCGATCGTCCTTGCCAACCCGCCTTACCATCAGGAGGGCCGGAGCACGGCCGCACCGAGCCCGCTGAAGGCCGTCTCGCATCAAATGGCAGAAGATGCCCTGGAAACCTGGGCGCGCTTCATGACCCGCATGGCGGCGCCTGGAGGCCGTGTCGCGATGATCCATAAGGCGGAGGCGCTGCCTCGGATTTTATCGGTTTTCGAAGGACGGTTCGGCGGCATCGCGGTGCTGCCGATTTATCCGCGAGCCGGTGCATCTGCAATTCGGGTGATCGTGAGCGGCATCAAGGGCAGCCGGGCGCCGATCACGATCAAACCGCCGCTTGTGCTTCACGGACCCGAGCAGGCGTTTCTTCCGGAGATCGAGGCCATTTTCAGGCACGGGGCCGCGCTTCCCGCGCAATTCGGCGGCTGATCGCCTCTGGCAAGCCGTGGCCGGTTGCACTAGACCATCCAACTCCCTTTTCATGACGCAGCGTCAGAGCAAAGTTGCTCGCAGGAGTGAAGCTTCATGTGGCCGTTTTCTCGGAAGCCCGTCGTCCCCGTTTTGCGTTTCAGCGGCCCGATCGGCATGGCGACGCCGCTGCGTCCGGGTCTGTCGCTCGCAGGCTACGCCAACGCGATCGAAAAGGCGTTCTCGCTTTCGAAACTCCCGGCCGTTGCAATTGTAATCAATTCGCCGGGCGGCTCCCCGGTGCAATCCAACCTGATCTTCAATCGCCTTCGCCAGATGGCGGCGGAGAAGGAAAAGAAAGTCTACGTTTTCTGCGAGGACGTCGCCGCATCCGGCGGCTATTTTCTCGCAATCGCCGGCGATGAAATATACGCCGACCCGTCGTCGATCATCGGTTCGATCGGCGTCGTATCCCGAAGTTTCGGCTTCGTCGATCTCTTGCAGCGGCTCGGTGTCGAGCGGCGCGTCTATACGGCGGGCGCTGATAAAAACCAGCTTGATCCGTTCCTGCCGGAAGATGCGGACGACGTCGCGCGCCTGAAGGCGATCCAGCAGGACGTACACGACGTATTCATCGGTCTGGTCAAGGAACGCCGCCTCGGCAAGCTCAAAGCGCCCGATGCGGAGCTGTTCTCGGGCGCCTTCTGGTCGGCGTCGAAGGCCACGGACTTTGGCCTGATCGACGGCATAACGGATGTGCGTTCCAAGATGCGGCAGATCTTCGGTGATAAGGTAAGGCTGAAGGTCGTCGAGCCCGAAAAGGCAGGGCTGCTCTCGCGTCTTCGCCGCGCGCCGGGCGCGTCGGGCCTGGGCAATGGTCTTGCTTTTGCCGACGATCTGGTGTCGGCTATGGAAGCGCGATCTCTCTGGTCGCGGTTTGGGATCTAGGCGCGCGGAGGGCCTTGCAATGCCCCCAGTCATGTTTCTCGCAATCGTAGGCATAGCCGGACTTGCCGGCTACCGGCTTCTGTCCGCCATGTCCCGTAATGCTCGGTCCAGCACCCGGAAAGCCGAAGCCACGGCCAATGTGCGTGACCTCGGGAATCTCGAATGGGATGAGGCCGCCGGCGTTTATAAACCCCGGGTGAAGCGGGAAAATTGAAAGTCCGCATCAAAGCGATAGGCACCCGCGGCCGGCACGTCAGACCCGCTTCGAAGACATCCTTGAAGCCTTCCGAAGCCCCCTGGTGCCGGAAAGACCCACCCACAGTCGGCAGAGCGTGACAAGGTTCCGGTAACGCGTATATTGCCTGCGAATTAAGCCCGAACGAGCAAAGACAATGTCCCAAACGACGGTTTCGACGCGAGCCGCACGGCTCCCCGCGTTGCGCCCCAAAGACGCCTTCCAGGACCTCATTCTGACGTTGCAGAGCTTCTGGAGCGCCCAGGGCTGCGTCATCCTTCAGCCCTACGATATGGAAGTGGGAGCCGGTACCTTTCACCCAGCGACGACATTACGCGCTCTCGGCCCAAAGCCCTGGTCTGCAGCCTACGTGCAGCCGTCCCGCCGTCCGAAGGATGGCCGCTACGGTGAAAACCCCAACCGGCTGCAGCACTACTATCAGTTTCAAGTCATCATGAAGCCGTCTCCGCCGAATATTCAGGAGCTCTATCTCGCGAGTCTCGAGGCCATCGGCATCGATACGTCGCTAAACGATGTTCGCTTCGTCGAAGACGACTGGGAAAGCCCGACGCTCGGCGCCTGGGGTCTCGGTTGGGAGGTTTGGTGCAACGGCATGGAAGTATCGCAATTCACATACTTCCAGCAGGTCGGCGGCTTCGACTGCAATCCGGTCGCAGGCGAGATCACCTACGGACTCGAGCGCCTCGCGATGTACGTTCAGGGCGTGGATCGGGTGTACGATCTCAATTTCAACGGCCGCGACGATGCCAAGCGCCTGACCTACGGCGACGTCTTCCTGCAGGCGGAGCGCGAGTATTCCAGGTTCAACTTCGAGCACGCCGACACCGAGCTGCTGCTTCGCCATTTCAAAGACGCTGAGGCCGAGTGCAAGGCATTGCTCGAGGCCGGAGCGAAAGGTGGCGAGGAGCACTTGCTCGCGCTCCCCGCCTACGATCAGTGCATCAAAGCGAGCCATATCTTCAACCTGCTCGACGCCAGGGGCGTGATTTCGGTCACGGAGCGCCAGAGCTACATCCTACGCGTCCGCGACCTGGCGAAAGCCTGTTGCGCCGCGTGGCTAAAGACAGAAGGAGGAGGACGCGCATGAACGACACAACGCTCGGGATTGTTTCGATTGCCCTACCGCTATTCGTTATCGGCTTCTTCGCGCTGCGGCGGCTGCCGTGGATTTTCGCGTTTTTCGTAGCTGCGCTTGCCGTCGGCATCGGCTACCTCCACACGACCGGCGCGACACGCGACATCGGTCATACCGTCAGGGCGACGCTCCCTGCGGGGCTCGTGCCGGGTCATAAGACTGCCGAGGAATCGGCGCCGGCACCAGCGGCGGAAGGTGCGGCTATGAAGGCCGAGACGCCAACGCCGCCGCCTGCAGCCGAACCCGCGCACGAGGCTCCGGCGACGCCTGCGGCCGAGCCTGCGGCGCCCGCGCACGAAACCGCGCCGGCATCGGAGCCGGCTCCGGCACCGGCACCCGCACCAACGAACCCTTAACGACTTTCTCTCCCCGTTGCGTCATGCAGCGGGGAGAGGCCTAGAGCAATTCCAGCAAAAGTGTGCAACGGTTTTGCGCCCGGAATTGCGTCAAACCAAAAGGCTAGAGCGTTTTCGCGATTCAAGAAAAAGCGGAAACGCTCTAGGGCGAGGCCCGCCGACGGCGGCCCGCATCTCCAACCCTCACCCGTGCTCTTCCTGCATGACGGGATGAGAGCCATTTCACCGAGATCGATCTTGCATGTCTGAACTACTACTCGAGCTCTTATCGGAGGAGATTCCGGCGCGCATGCAATTGCGTGCAACGGAAGATCTGAAGCGTTTGGTCGTCGATGGCCTGAAGGCGCGCGGCCTCGACGTCGGCGAAGCGCGGGGATTTTCAACGCCGCGGCGGTTGACCCTCGTGATCGAGAACGTGCCCGCAGGCTCTCCCGCAATCTCCGAAGAGAAGAAAGGCCCGCGCGTCGGCGCGCCAGAACAGGCCGTGCAAGGCTTTCTGAAATCCGCGGGTCTCGCGTCGATCGAAGACGCGACCGTCGTCAAGGACGAGAAGAAGGGCGACTACTACGTCGCCAAGATCGAGAAGCCCGGCCGCGCTGCGCCGGAAATCATCGCTGAAACGGTGACGGACGTCGCCGCCAAATTCCCGTGGCCGAAATCCATGCGCTGGGGCTCGTCGCCCTTCCAATGGGTGCGCCCGCTGCAATCCGTGCTCTGCCTGCTCGGCGGCAAGGTCGTTCCGTTCGAGATCGCGGGCTTGCCGTCAGGCAACGAAACGCGCGGTCATCGCTTCCTTGGCCCAGGCCCGTTCAAGGTCAAAAACTTCCACGAGTACCAGGAAAAGCTCGCCGCCCATCATGTAATGCTGGACTCCGCGAAGCGCGTCGCGTCGATCTCCGAGCAGGCCCACGCGCTCGCCAAAGAGGCGAAGCTGGAACTCGTCGAAGACGAAGCGCTGCTAGCTGAGAATGCCGGCCTCACCGAATGGCCTCTCGTGCTGCTCGGATCGTTCGACAAAGCCTTCCTCGAAGTCCCGGGCGAAGTCCTGACGACGTCAATGAAGACGCATCAGAAGTGCTTTTCGCTCCGCGATGCGAAATCGAAGAAGCTCGCCAACAAGTTCCTGCTTGTGTCGAACCTCGTCCCAACGGACGGAGGCGCGCAAATCGTGTCAGGCAACGAGAAGGTGATCCGCGCCCGGCTGTCGGACGCCAAGTTCTTCTGGGAGCAGGACCTGAAGCATCCGCTCGGAGAGATGGCGGGCAAGCTCGCAGGCATCACGTTCCATGAGAAGCTCGGCAGCCAGAAGGATCGGGTGGAGCGCATCGAGCAGTTGGCGTTCGAGCTTGCAGGCGCGTGCGACGCCGATCCGCAGGACGCGCGCCGCGCCGCCGGTCTCTCTAAGGCCGATCTCGTCTCCGAGATGGTCGGCGAGTTCCCCGAGCTTCAGGGCCTGATGGGCCGCTACTATGCGGAGCATGTCGGCACGAAGCCCGAAATCGCCCGCGCCATCGAACTGCACTACAAGCCGAAAGGCCCAACCGACGTCGTCCCGCACGAAGACCAGGGCGATGCCGTCGCCGTTGCCGTCGCGCTCGCTGATAAGCTCGATACGCTCGTCGGCTTCTGGGCCATCAACGAGAAGCCGACAGGATCAGGCGATCCATACCAGCTCCGTCGCGCCGCCCTCGGCGTCATCCGCATCGTGCTGGAGAACGATCTCCGCGTGCCATTGGCGCATTTCATAACGTTGGCTGAGGCGCCGCTCACCAAGATCGGGAAATCAACAGGATCGAAATCCGCAGAGTCCGTCCAATCGGATTTGATCTCCTTCTTCGCCGATCGCCTGAAAGTCTTCCTCAAGGATCAAGGCAAGCGCCACGATCTGATCGACGCCGTGTTCTCGCTCGGCGGCCAGGATGACTTGGCCCTCATCGTCCGCCGCGTCGAAGCGCTCGATGGCTTCCTGAAAACGGATGACGGGACCAACCTTCTCGCTGGTGTGAAACGCGCCGCCAACATCCTCTCGATCGAGGAGAAGAAGGACAAGAAGTCCTACGCCGGGTCTTACGATTTGGCACTTCTGACGGAGAAGGAAGAAACGGCGCTCGCCGCTGCCATCGAGGCGGTGAAGCAGGACACGGTCGCGGCGATTCAGGTCGAAAACTTCGCGGGCGCCATGCGCGCGCTTTCGGAGCTTCGCGCGCCGGTGGATCGGTTCTTCGATAAAATTCTCGTCAATGCCGAGGATCCGAAAATCCGCGAGAACCGCCTGCGGCTCCTGTCCGAAATCCGCGCCGCAACCCTCACCGTCGCCGATTTCTCAAAGATCAGCGGCTAGTTGCGCCGATCCCGGCCTTCGCAGGACAAAAAAAATCCTCGGCAGAGCGCCGAGGATGAAGTCGATCTATATGCAAGCCGTGACTAATCTTTTCGACCCGTGGCGTCGGAAGGGGCGACCATCGCGAATTTCGTTGGCGTGCTGACCTTGTCGGTCGGGTGCGTCACGCGCTGCGTTTCGGACGTGAAATAATTGGGGCCGCTGATCGCGCTGAGCCAGTGAACGGTGATATTCGCGGCGTAAGCAAATGTGATGATCGCGACCACCACGCCGATCGAGATCGCCGCGACGTAAGCAAGGTATTCAGAAACCACCAACTTCGCGCTCGCAGCCTGTGCGCGAGGGGGATTCGGATTAAGGGGGTGGTAGACGAATTTCTGCTTCATGGCTGTTCTCTGTTAGCGCAGTACGCGGGGGGCACTTTCGGGCTGCGCGATCACTTGAACTTCTTGAAGCTGAAATGGGTTCCGAATCCGGTTTCGTCCAGATGCGGGCAACAGCGACGAAATCGCCCCGCCCGCTGAATTGACTTCCGAAACGGCCCCGAAGGCGGCTCGGCCGCCCTAGGCTTCGACCTCGGCCGAAGCTTCCTCGTAGGCCTCGGTCGCGGACAGCCACGCATCTTCCGCAACCTGCAGTTCGCGGACGAACTGCCCGCGTTTCTGCGCGGCAGCCTGCGCACGCGGAGGATCCGCGCTGTAGATCTCGTGGTCGCCGAGCAGGAGATCGAGTGCAGCGATTTCCTTCGTGAGCTTTTCGACCTGCTTTTCAGCAGCGAGCATCGCCTTTTTGAGAGGCGCAAGCTCGGCCCGTTTTTCAGCGGCTGCGCGGCGCTGATCGGTACGCGATGAACGCGTATCGCCGCCAGCGTCGTCGCGCCGTTCCGCCGTCCGCGCACCGCGTTCTTCGAGCAGAAGTGAACGATAGGTTTCCATGTCCCCGTCGTACGACGTGACGGCGCCGTTGCGCACCAACAGGAGCCGGTCTGCGCTCGCTTCGATCAGATGCCGGTCGTGACTGATCAGGATGACGGCGCCGTTGTATTCCATCAGCGCGCGTATCAAGGCTTCGCGGCTGTCGACGTCGAGATGGTTCGTCGGCTCGTCGAGGATCAGAACATGCGGACCGTGGAACGCCGTCAGCGCCAGCAGCAGCCGCGCCTTCTCGCCGCCCGAAAGCTTTCCGCACGCCGTATCGGCCTTCGCGGCGCTGAAGCCGAATGTTCCGAGCTTGGTCCGGCGTTGCGCTTCCGTCGCGTCCGGCATCAATTTCAGCATGTAGTCGTAAGGCGTCGCATTGGGCAGCAAGTCGTCGAGCTGATGCTGAGCGAAGTATCCGACTTCGATTTTCTGCGCGCCGAATACGTCGCCGGATAGAGGTTTCAGGCGACCCGCGATCAATTTCGCGAGTGTCGACTTGCCATTGCCGTTCTGTCCGAGAAGAGCGATGCGGTCGTCGTTGTCGATGCGAAGATCGATGCCCGAAAGTATCGGCCGTTCGGGTTCGTATCCGGCGCTCGCCTTTTCAATCCGCAACAGAGGGCTGGCGATCACCTTTTGCGGATCGGGAAAGTGAAACGGCACGACGCGCTCGTCGACCTGCTCGGCGATCGGCTGCATTTTCGCAATCGCCTTGATGCGGCTCTGCGCCTGCGATGCCTTTGACGCCTTTGCTCTGAAACGATCGACGAACGCCTGCAGATGCCGGCGCTGCTCGTCCTGCTTCTTCTTGAGCTTCATTTCGAGGCGCTGTTTCTCGCGGCGCGTTTCCTCGAAATCATCGTAGCCGCCGGAGTAGAGCGTCAGCTTTCCCTTATCGAGATGCAGGATCGTCGAAACCGCGCGATTGAGAAGATCGCGGTCATGGCTGACGATCAGCACAGTGTGCGGATAGGCCTTCAGATGGTTTTCGAGCCAGAGCGTGCCCTCGAGATCGAGATAGTTCGTCGGCTCGTCGAGCAGCAGGATATCCGGCTTTAAGAACAGGATCGCGCCGAGCGCCACCCGCATCCGCCAGCCGCCGGAGAACTCGCGGCAGGCGCGCCGCTGCGCTTCTTCGTCGAAGCCGAGGCCTGACAGAATGCGCGCTGCGCGTGACGGCGCCGAATGCGCCTCGATGTCCGTCAGCCGCATTTGGATTTCGGCGATGCGTTCGGGGTCGGTTGCGTGTTCGGCCTCGCTGAGGAGCGTGGCCCTTTCCGTATCGGCCGATAGCACCCAATCGATGAGGCTGTCGTCACCGCCCGGCGCTTCCTGGGCGACGTGACCGAGACGGGCATTCCGCGGGATGGAAATCGACCCGTCGTCCGGCGCGATCTCGCCCTTCAGCAGACGCAGGAGCGTCGTCTTGCCCGCGCCGTTACGGCCGACGAGCCCGACCTTATGCCCGGACGGAATAGCGGCCGTCGCCGCTTCCAAAATCGGTCTGCCTTCGATGCGATAGGTGAGATCGTTGATATGGAGCATGGGCGAAGCCGATAGCCGGTCCGCTGCGTCCTGTCACTGGGTCAGAGCGTTACGCCGAAGCGCGCCAGAATGCTGGCCGTCAATGCATAGGCTGCCGCGGTCATCGCAGAGGCAATCAGGAGGCTCAGCCAGAAATTGACGCCGCGCGCCAGCAGCAGCGGCAAGACGATGAACAGCACCAGCGACGGCAGCACGTACCAGAAGACGCTATAGGAAAGGCTCGCGACCTTCCCGGCGTCGCCCGTTTCACCATAAAGCCAAATGAAAGCGAGGAGCGACGTTAGCGGCAATGAAGCGAGTATCCCGCCGAAAACGGTGGAGCGTTTGGCAACTTCGGAAATCGCAACAACCAGAACCGCGGTCAAAAGAACTTTGATCGCGGTGTAAACCATCGCATCAGCCCGACACGACCGGCTTCAGCGTTTCGAAGAGCAACCTGTCACGCACGGCTTTGTCCTGCACGGCAAGGTGCGCGATGAACCATTCCTGCACCATCTTGCAAACCTGTTCCGGCTCACGCTTCGCAAGAAGCTTCGGATTGGAGAAGACCTGTAGATCTTCCTCCTTCCAGCCGAGCTTGCTGAGTTCCTTGATCAGGAGATCGTAGTCGCTCTTGACCGCCGAGTCGTGCTTGACGGGATTCTTCGTGCCTTCCGAGATGGCCTCGAAAATAGCGCTCGCTTGCGCATTGAGCGCCGTCGCCGTCTCCGGACGCTCCATCATCTGCACGACGGCCGGGCTCATCTCGCCCTTCGAAATGAAACCGAAGCATGCGCTGACGCTCTGCGCTCTGAGCGATTTCAGCTGATCGAGAAAAGCCTGCGCAATGGCTTGCAACCGGTCCGAGCTTGCGGCCAGCGCCTTCTCCGCGTTTTGCCGCCGAAGATTGACGAGGCCCTGCGCCAACAGCGCCGCGACTTCATTGTCGGACTTGTTTTCGGCGGCGAGCTTGTTCGCATCCCCGATCTGGGTGGCGTACCAGTCCGGATACTCTTTCTTGATTAGCGACCACACCGCCACCTTTTGCAGACGCTGGTCGAGCGGCGAGCCATCGACGCCGGTTGACGGCGCGATGGTCGGCGGCTGCGGATCGATGGCCGCAACTTGTGTGGGCGCGCTCGGCGCGCTTGGCGCTTCAGCGGCGGCCGTGGGCGCGGGATCCGGCGACGATACGGATGAGGTCGTCGTCGGGCCAGCCGCATTCGCGATGACGTCATTCGCCGGCGGAGGTGCGGACATCGTCACGCCATTGCTGGCCGGATCGGTCGGCGACTGCTGCGCGTCGGCCACCGCGTTGGGATGTAAATCGGCAGGAGCAGCGACGATCGGTGCTTGCTCGGCCGATGTGCCCGAACCGGAAACCATGTCCGCGATCGGACCGCGATAGGTCGCAAGCGCAAACGCCCCGCCGCCGATGAGCGTGATGGCGACGCTCGCGAGCGCCAACCGTTTCACCAGATTGCGTTCGGGCCGGGGTGCCGCCTGCTCAGATTGATCGCGGCCGTGGTTCCCCGGAAGGGCGTTCGCGGAATTCGCATAGGGCGTAGGCTGACCAGCCGAGCTCGCGCCTGAAGCCTGCGATCGAACGAGCGCCTGCTTCGGCTCCTCGCCGAGCGCTTCGAACGCGGTCGGAAAAACGGTTGGCGCCGATTGCCACTCGGGCATCCCTGGCCGCCAGATGAGGTCACTGAGACGAAGATAATTGTGCGCGACGAACGTACGCATCTCGACGTCGGTCAGCGGCCCATGCTGCTTGCCGTCGCGAGCGATATACCACTGAATTTCGCTGGTCTGTCCCGTCATCATCGCTTCTTCGCACACGTAGGCGTCAATGCCTAACCTCCCAACCGTGCGCCTCGCGCCGGTCCACACTGTTCATACGCAATTGCGCCCGTCAATCGGGCGATTATGCGGTAAACCACGACTTATTGCGTATGACGTGCAACCGAATGCTTCGACTGAGGCACGTCAGGCGCTTGCTGGCGGCTGTTCGCATCGCTATAAGCCCGCTCGATCCACATAAAATCCGCAAAGCGAGACAGACTTATGGCCATCGAACGCACGTTTTCTATCATCAAGCCCGACGCAACGCGCCGTAATCTCACCGGCAAGATCAACGCCGTGATCGAAGACGCAGGTCTGCGCATCGTGGCTCAGAAGCGTGTGCGGTGGACCCGTGCGCAGGCTGAAAAATTCTATGAAGAGCACAAGGCGCGGCCATTTTACGGCGAACTCGTGGATTTCATGACTTCCGGCCCCGTGGTTCTCCAGGTTCTCGAAGGCGATAACGCGATCGCAAAATACCGCGAAGTCATGGGCGCCACCGACCCGAAAGAGGCAGCGGCCGGCACGATCCGCAAGCTCTTCGCCGAATCCAAGGGCTCGAACTCCACCCACGGCTCCGATAGCGCAGCCGCCGCAGATCGCGAAATCGCCCTTAATTTCCGTCTCGATGAAATCGTCGGCTGAACAGCCGGCAGTTCACCGAACTCGTTCAGATCATGACGCGCCTGGATTAGGGATATGATCTCGCCTAGCTATGTTCGCACGATGGCGCGCTATAACGCTTGGCAAAACGCCAACGTTTATGGCGCGTCCGACGGACTGAGCGACGCGCAACGCAAAGAGGATCGAGGCGCTTTCTTCGGCTCGATCCATGCCACTCTGAATCATCTGCTGTGGGCCGATCAGACTTGGCTTCACAGGTTCGGCGCCGCGCCGCCGCCAGCGAAACGAGGGATCGCTGAGGGCCTGACACTCTGCGAGACTTGGGAAGCGCTGAGTGAAGAGCGCCGCCGTTTCGACGGCGTCATTCAGGATTGGGCCGATCAGCTCCAGCCTCCGGACATGGCGGGTGATCTCACGTGGATCTCGGGTGCGACGGGCCGCGAGTTAACGCGCCCGAAGGCGTTGCTGATTGCGCACCTGTTCAATCATCAGACCCATCACCGCGGCCAAGTGCACACTCTCTTGACCGGCTTTGGCGTCAAGCCGGGCGTGACTGACTTGCCGTTCGGAGAAAACATCTGGACAGGCTGAGCCATTGGCTCAGCCTGTGAATTCTCAAGGTAATTTTGATGACAGGCGGCCTCAGGCGGCCGCGACCCAGCTTCCGGCAACAAATCCGAATGCGACTGCATCGGGATTGCGGCGCGCAGTTTCGAGCAGTTTTTCGGGAGCTTCGACTTCGAGCGAGTTCGAAGCACGGCCTTTCGTTTTGCGAGACTTCGCACCCGTTAATAGGAAAACGGGCTTGCCGAGCACTACAGTTCTCACGGACTCCATGGTGAGGGGCCTCCTGGAGTTGGAACCTACGTGAATGTCACCGGGGGAAGTGACACCTGGAAAGTCCTTTTAAATCGCTAACGTGCCGTCAATATGACAGCTGCGGGTGCCCCTGAATACCGGCTGGGTTCGCAACTGCGAGGCATTACAACCCGAATTACCGAGTTTGCTCAGCCTTTGGCTCATGAAGAAGCCTTTGTAGAGGTCGCGAATTAACTGTGGAAAAGCTTGGCTGCGCGCTTTCGACGGCGTCGTGATTCGAAACCGCAGGTGCTTGCCGAAGGCCATGCGCAGCTGAGTAGCGACAATGTGTGAGCATTGAAAAAGGCCGGAACGTCTGTCCCGGCCTTCTCCGAAATTCGCGAGGCATCGAGCCGAGACGTTAGCTCAACTCTCTGATTTTGAACGGCAGACCGCCCTTCGGCGTCAGTGTCACCGTGGCGTTGAGACCCGCTGGATACTTGCCCACGTACTCCGGGCGGAAGCGGCGGAGCAGAAGTGAGAGCGCCAGCGTGTTCTCGACCTGGCTCATCGCGCCGCCAATGCACGAACGCTTGCCCGCGCCGAACGGGATGTAGCTGTATTTCACCTGCTTCTTGGCGTTGCCCGCCATCCAGCGCTCAGGCTGGAAGGATTCAGGCTCCGGCCAGAACTTCGCGTTGTGATGGGCGCCGTAGGCGAAGAGCGTCACCCGGTCACCCGGATTGATTTTCACCCCGCCGATCTCGTCTTCCACCTGCGCCACGCGGATCAAGCCCCAGACAGGCGGGTAGATCCGCATAGTTTCCTGGATCACGGCGCGCGTATAGGCGAGCCCGGAATAGTCGGCAGCAGTCGGTTCACGGTCGCCGTAAACCTGTTCGCCTTCGCGTCGGATGCGCTCGGCTGCCTCAGGTCGCCGCGAGATTTCATACAGTGCCCAGGCGAGCGTCAGCGCCGTCGTCTCGGTGCCGGCCCAAAGGTATTGCTTCAGCTCATCGACGGCTTGATCGCGGTCGAACTCCGGGACGGACGGATCGTTGACCGCGGCTTCGATCATCTTGAGCAGCGTGCGCTCGCGCGCTTCCCGCGGATCGGCGCCCATGACGGCCGGCGGAACGCTCGCCCACACTTCCATCGCCTTCGCGGGATCCTCTTCCGTGATCTCGAAGACTTCGCCCGCCTGTTTGCGCAGGCGAATGTCGCGATGGTTCATCACGTCCGTGTAGGTCTTCACGCACTTGAAGACGACGTGCGGATTGAACGGCATGTCCCGGTCGAACAGGGCCTTGCAGATCATGTCGGCTGCGAGCGTCCACGTCTGCTCGACCATCTCGACCGTATCGCCGGACTTTGCGAGATCGCTCCAAATCGCCATCTTCGTTTCGATGGCCTTGAGGAAGTACGGGATGTACTCGGCGAACATGTCGGGATGAAACGCCGGCTGCTGCGGCATCCGGATCTTCTGCCACAACGCCCCGTCGTTCGTGATCATCGACTTGCCGAAGATCGGCTTCAGGCCGTCGAAATACTTGGTGTAGCTGTCAGCTTTCGTGACGAGCACGTGCTTGAAATATTCGGGCTCCGAGATCAGCACCACGCGCTGGTTCGCCATCGTCACGGGCAGAACGGGGCCGTAACGGTCCATCATGTGCATCAGGATGCGCATCGGATTGTCGGGATCGCCGCGGAGAAGCGGCGTCAGCTTGAACCAGATGCTCGACTCGTCACCTAGACCCAGTGCTGTGCTGGGGGTACTTTCCATAGGCATTTCTCCAATCGGGTTCCGGCGGAGCCGTTGCGCGTGCGCGCCCAAGGGGGCTTCGGACAGCTCGTAAACAGCGCGCTGCACGTCAGATCGCCGGATCTCCCCTTCCCGGAAGTCACAGAATTACCATGGTTCGGGGGGTGGCTGTCCATGCGACGGCCAGCGCAAGGTAACTATCAAATGCCGGGTGTGTCTTAGATTGCAGGGGAAAACAGCGAGTCTGTTTCGCCAGAATGCTGAATTATAGTTACTTTTTGATCTCTCGTTTGAATTCCACCTGCGGCGACAAGTCTTAACGCTGCTGGGTAAACTCGGTGTTCAGCTGCGAGCACACGGGCCGCAAGCGTATCTGGGCTGTCGCTTGGAAGTACTGGAACGGCAGCCTGAGCGATGATCGGCCCATCATCCATCTCCGGCCGAACGAAATGCACGGTACAGCCCGCGATCTTCACTCCGGCTTCGAGCGCGCGCTCGTGCGTATGAAGACCTTTGAAACTCGGCAGTAACGACGGATGGATGTTAATCATGCGGTCGCGCCAGCGCACGACAAACGCTGGTGTCATCAGCCGCATGAACCCCGCGAGCGCGATAAGTTCCACGCCATGCGCGTCGAGCGCCGTTTGCAGTTGAGCCTCGAACGCTTCCCGTGTGGAAAACTGCTTGTGGTCGATGATGGCCGTAGTCAGGCCCTGTTTCTCTGCCCAACCGATGCCCGGCGCCTCCGGCCGGTTCGAAGCAACCAGTACGATTTCGGCCGGATAATCAGCCGCGCGTGCGGCCTCGACGAGCGATTGCATGTTCGAGCCGCGGCCCGAGATCAAAATGGCGGTGCGCTTTTTTGTGCTCATGGAGCGGGTGTCTAGCAGAGGCCGCCTCGTCAGGCGAGAGCGGCTATTGATGCCTGGGAGCCACGAAACCTGGGGTTATTAGCCAATCTTATGCTCAAAGATTGCAGCCGATACTCTGCTCACGCATGCTGTTGGCGATCGGGGACGATCAAATGAATTTGGGACGGCAAGTCCGCGGCGTACCGAACGCGGGCGGTTAATTCGTAATTGGATGGCAATGGCGCGCAGGATTTCTCTCCTCACCGTCGGAACACTCGGCGATGTCGAGCCCATGGTCGCACTGGGCCTTGCGCTGAAAGACGAGGGATACGAGGTCAGCCTCGCGGTTCCGGAGGATTTTCAAGATTTCGTCGAGAAGCAGGGGCTGGAATCGCGCCGCTGTGGGACCGACTTTTCCAAATTCATGAAAGAGGGCGAGATGGCCGAAGTTGCCGGCCGCCATACCCTCGTAATGTTGACGAAGTGGCTTTGGCCGGGCCGCGACATGAAGGCTCTGTTCGAAGGCATCTACCGCGATGCCGTCACGGCCTCCGCCGATGCCGACGCGATCCTGTTCCACCCGGTCATTTCGGTTGCGGGCGAAATCGCCGAAGCGAAGCGCATTCCCGCAATCCTCGTCGGCCTGGGCTCGGTTTCGCCTTCGGCCGAAGCTCTTCTGTCCTGCATTCCAGGCACCGCCAAGCCGGCCTGGAACAGGCACGGCTATTCGGTATTGGGTCTGCAAAGGCTCGCGTATTTCTCCGTCATCAATGAAATCCGCTCGGCGCTGGGACTTCGCCGAACGTATCGGCTCAAGCATCCCCATCACGTCAATGGTCGCCGCGTCCCGGTGATGTATCCGGTGAGCCCGGTTTTGCAGCTCCGTCCCAATACCGAGGGCGATGAGATTTATTTCACCGGCTACTGGACCCGCGAGACGGACCCGGACTGGCGGCCTTCGAGAAAGCTGGCCGAATTCCTGTCTGCGGGTCCGCGTCCGATCTATATCGGCTTCGGTAGCATGCCCGCGCTTGGGCTCGAGCGCTCAGAATTGATCCTGCGCGCCTGCGAAGCCGCAGGTCTGCGTGCCATCATCGGCAACGGCCGCGGCGAATTCCACCGCCTTCCGCTGTCGGACAATTTCTACCTCCTCGATGAATTCGCGCCCCACGACAAACTGTTTCGTGAGGTCGCGGCCGTCGTTCATCACGGCGGCGTCGGGACGACGAACTCGGCCCTTCGCGCCGGCCGGCCGAGCTTCATCTGCCCGTTCATGCTCGATCAGAAATATTGGGGACACACCGTCTTCCTGTTGGGCGCCGGACCCGAATTCCTCGAAATCCAGAATTGGAATGAAGAGACGCTGACGGAACGACTGCGCGATGTGGCGACCAATCCGAAATACCGGGCGCGCGCCGCAGAGATCGGCCGCGCGATGCAACATGAAAACGGCACCGCTCGCGCTGTCGAACTCGTCCGCAGCATCGTTGGCGAGCCGCTTTCCGAAGGCGTATCGCGCAAATTGGCAAACGTACCGGTGAAGGAAATCGTCAACTGACCGGGCGGGCGCTCGCCTTGATTTGCGGTCCTGCGGCTCTGGCTCTGAAAAGCCTTCTGCCGAGACCTGTCGCGCGCCGGGCCTGGTGAACGTTGGCGAGGAAGATGTTGGCGACGCGTGCCCAGTCTCGCTGCATCGCCTGCACACGGATCTGATCGCGATCGAGCTTCAGGCTTGCGAGCGCCGCCGCCTGTAGGTCCTCATCGAGATATCCGGTGACGCCGGGCGTCACGACGTCGATCGGACCCGTAACCGGATAAGCGGCGATGCCGAGGCCCGAAGCCATCGCCTCGAGTAGCACCAGCCCAAATGTGTCGGTCCGGCTTGGAAAAACGAAGACGTCCGCGTTGGCGTATTCGCGCGCGAGATCGTCGCCGGTCTTCGACCCTTTGAAAATCACATCCGGATACTGGCCGCGCAGCATGCCGAGGATCGGTCCGTCGCCGACAACCACCTTCCGGCCCGGCAGATCGAGATCCAAAAACGCTTCGATGTTCTTTTCCCGCGAGACGCGTCCGACGTAGAGGAAGGTCGGCCCTGTCTCAGCGACTTCGGTGGCTTGCCGATCGGTTGGTGCGCGAGGCTTGAATTGATTGGTGTCGACGCCGCGCGACCAGAGCATCAACCGGCGAAATCCGCGCCGCGCGAGATCCGCCCTGAGAGAAGGCGTCGCCGCAAACGTCCCGATGCTCGGCCGATGAAAGCGCCGCTGAAAAGCATAGCTGATCCACGCGGGAAGCCCGGTATAGGTCTCGATGTATTCGGCAAACCGTGTGTGGAACGAAGTCGTGAAGCGAATGCCCCGCCGCAAGCACACCCCGCGCGTGGCCCACCCGATCGGCCCTTCCGTCGCGATGTGAATGTGATCGTAGGCGCCGTCTTTGAGGAGTTGGGCGATCACGGACCGCCGTGCGAGCGCCAGCCTGATCTCCTTGTAACCGGGGCAGGGAACCGTCGCGAAATCGAGCGGTGACAGGATGGTGACGAAATGGCCCGCCGCTTCGAGTTCGCGCTTCAGGTTCTCATAGGTACGCACCACCCCATTGACCTGCGGCTTCCAGGCATCCGTGGCGATGAGGATTCGCATGGCGCTACCTCGAAGTTGGGCTGTCATCCCCTCGGGAAGCAAATTCTGCGAGGCAGCCAAGTCGGCCCAGGCCCATGCCTGAGCGCATAACGAGAGGTGATTCCGAATCTTTCGTCCGGTTCACCCAGGCTTCTGCCGCCTGCTCTTTTCGTTTGTGTGACAGTCGGAAGGAATTGCCGGCGGAACCGGCAAGTTAATCATCTTTGTCCTCAGCCGCGTGTTCCCGCGAACTCGCGGGTGCCGCGCCCCGGAATTCGCCGCCAGGTCATGAACGGCCGAATATCCGTGAACTGTCCATCGGCAAGCCTGGCCATGGGCGGGGTGTCGTAATCCTGGTAGATGATTTCGGCGATGAACCAACGGTCTGAAAGGCAAGGCTCGCCGTTGTCTTCGAATGCGCGCTGCGGAACCCGGTACTTGATTTCGATGAATTCCCCGACCGCGAGGTCGGCTGCATTTCCAGACATATGGGTGCCTCCGGTGGCACGTTGATTCCCGCGCAGGCTAGCCCCGAAATTTTTCAATTCCGTGGCGAACTATTGCTCAGCTTCGCTGCAAGGGTGAATGCGGGGACTGGCGTTTCGCCGCCGTTCGGGCCTCTGCGATGTCGCGCACGCTTCAGCTTGCCGCCTTTCAAATTGTTTCATTCCGCAGCTCTGATGAGCCCATGCGCTCCAAGTCCTGACTTTCATGAAATCAGCGACAGGGCTCACTCGGAGGTTATGGAATGCAGAAGTGGCCGGGCCTCGCAATTCTTGCTGCGGTGATGAGTTTCGCGACCGCGGCGCGAGCCAACCGTGATGTGATCGCGCATGTGAGGGATCCCGCGAACTGGGCCGTCCAGTCCGGTGACTACAATGGTGCGCGATATTCCACGCTCGATCAGATCAACAAGGACAATGTCGGCGATCTCAAAGTCGCTTGGACCTTCTCGACCGGCGTGCTCCGTGGCCATGAAGGCGGTCCGCTCGTCATCGGCGACACGATGTATCTCATCACGCCGTTTCCGAACGTCGTGATGGCGCTCGATCTCGCCCGCGACCAGAAGATCATCTGGAAATATCAACTGAAGCAGGATCCATCCGTCATCGCCGTGATGTGCTGCGACAGCGTCAATCGCGGTGTGCAGTATGCGGAAGGCAAGATCCTCGTTCACACCGCCGATACGTCTCTGATTGCACTCGACGCCAAGACCGGCATGGAGCTTTGGAAGGTCACTGATGATGATCCGAAGAAAGGCGCAACGGCCACCGGCGCGCCGCTCGTGGTCAAAGACAAGGTGATCGTCGGCGTTTCGGGCGGCGAATTCGGCGTCCGTGGCTACATCACCGCCTACGACTTGAACTCCGGCTACAAGCTCTGGCGCGCGTACTCGATGGGCCCCGACGAGGACGTTCTGATCGATCCCGAAAAAACGCTCGTTCTCGGCAAACCGGCCGGGAAGGATTCATCGCTCAAGACTTGGAACGGCGACCAGTGGAAGATCGGCGGCGGCCCGGTGTGGGGCTACATGGCTTACGATCCTGAACTGAACCTTATCTACTACGGAACGGGAAACCCCTCGACATGGAATCCGGTTCAACGCGCTGGTCCCGATCACAAACCGATCGATCAGAAATGGGCGATGACCATGTTCGCCCGCGACGTCGATACCGGCGTCGCGCGCTGGGCCTATCAGATGACGCCGTTCGATCAATGGGATTACGACGGCATTAACGAGCCGATTCTCGCCGATCTCGAAATCAACGGCTACGATCGCAAGACCGTGTCGCACTTCGATCGCAACGGCTTCGCCTACACCTGGGATCGCGCAACGGGAGAGTTGCTCGTCGCCGACAAATTCGATCCCGATACCAATTGGGCAACATCGATCGTCATGGACAAAAACGATCCGAACTACGGGCGTCCGATCGTCGCCAAGAAGTATGCCCCATTCGAAACGGGAATGGATGAAACGACGAAGGGCATCTGCCCATCGTCGCTTGGATCCAAAAACCAGCAGCCGGCATCATTCTCGCGACTGACCGGGCTCTTCTACGTTCCCGTCACGCGCATGTGCATGGACTACGAGCCCTTCAAGGTGTCCTACGCCATCGGCCAGCCGTTCGTCGGCGCGACGCTCACGATGTATCCGGCACCCTCATCCCAAGATGCAACCGGCGGACTGATCGCTTGGGATGGCGCGAAAGGAAAAACCGTCTGGTCGAAACCGGAACGGTTTTCTGTTTGGTCGGGCGTCCTGACGACGGCAGGCGGAATAGCCTTCTACGGCACTCTGGAGGGCTACCTGAAGGCAGTCGATCAACGCGACGGCAAGGAGCTATTCAAGTTCAAGACGCCGTCCGGCATCGTCGGCAACCCGATGACCTATATGCACGCGGGCAAGCAGTACGTCGCGGTCTTCTCAGGCGTCGGCGGATGGGCAGGCATCGGCCTCGCTGCCGGTCTCACCAATCCTGACGACGGATCGGGCGCCGTGGGCGGCTTCGCGAGGCTCGCAGATTATACGAGCCTTGGCGGTTCTCTCACCGTTTTCGCGTTGCCGTAAATGGCGTTAGGCGAACCGCAGCTTGCCTTCGTACTTCACGGCCCAGGCTTCGCCTTTGCCCTTTGCCTCGGACTTTTCGCCAGTCGGAGGGATCACGTCGCCCATGATGACCGGCTGTTCGCCTGCCGACTTCAGCTTCGCAATCACCTCGTCGACTTTCGCTTTCGAGACGACGGCAATCATGCCGATGCCGCAGTTGAAGGTTCTGAGCAGCTCGACATCGCTGATGTTGCCCGTCTTCGCGAGCCATCCGAAAACCGGCGGCACGTCGAAGGAAGCAAGATCGATGCGCGCTGCCATGTCCTTCGGCATCACGCGCGGAACGTTTTCGGAAAGACCGCCGCCCGTGATGTGCGACAGTGCTTTGATGGCGCCCTTGTGGCCTGATCCGCCCGTCCCACGGATAGCGGCAAGCAGCGGTTTGACGTAAATCCGTGTCGGCGTGAGCAGCGCTTCCGCGATCGTCTGATCCGGCGCGAACGGGGCAGGCGAATCCCAATTTAGTCCCGCATGTTCGACGAGCTTTCTGACGAGGCTGTAGCCATTCGAATGCACGCCCGACGATTTCAACCCGATCAGAATATCTCCGACGGCGAGATCGGCGCGCGGCAGAATCTCATCGCGCTCGACCGCTCCGACGGAGAATCCAGCGAGATCGTAATCACCGCCCTTGTAAAGACCCGGCATCTCGGCGGTCTCTCCACCGATCAGCGCGCATCCCGCGTCCCGGCAACCATCGGCAACGCCTGCGATGACCTCACGCGCCACCGCGACGTCGAGTTTACCGACGGCGAAGTAATCGAGAAAGAACAGCGGCTCCGCGCCTTGCACGACGAGATCGTTGACGCACATCGCGACGAGGTCGATGCCGATGGTCGAATGCCGTCCCGTTTCGATCGCGATCTTGAGCTTCGTGCCCACCCCGTCATTCGCCGCGACGAGGATCGGATCGCGAAACCCGGTGCGCTTCAGGTCGAAGAGGCCGCCGAACCCGCCGAGATCAACATCGGCGCCGGGCCGGCTCGTGGCGCGCGCCAGCGGCTTGATCGCAGCGACCAGCGCATTCCCCGCATCGATGTCCACGCCCGCATCGGCATAGGTGATGGATTGTTTCGGATTCTCGTCAGCCGCGGGCATTAGTCCTCATCGTGGGGAGAGTTTTGGGAATTGAAGCTGCGTCTTTGAACGGCGCAGTGGGGAGGCATCGGTTAAACTCACTTTTGCCCCATTGCCAACCCGTGATGGGGGTCGTAGCAGCGACTGGTCCCGAGAGCAAACGAAGGGATCGTTGGCAAGTTCCGGGGATGCTTAACTCGGCTGCCATATACATCGCCTGAAACGGGAAAACGGGGGATTAAGGTGTCCGTTGGTCGCTGCTTAGCCATCGCAATAGCCCTGTGGACGGCGGCCGTTGGCCCGAGCACGCCTGCACTCTCGGCAAGCGCCGATGTCGCCTACACCGTCGCCAATTATCCAGTCGAGGCGACTGCGGCGAACGCCGTCGCGGCGAAGGACCAGGCAATGGCCGATGGTCAGCAGGCAGCCCTCCGCTCCCTTCTGAAACGGCTGGTGCCGGTGACGGCCTATAAGCGGCTGTCGACCGTGTCGGATCTGAAAGCCGGTGATCTGGTGTCCGGCGTCTCCGTCCGTTCCGAGCGCAATTCCGCCACCGATTATATCGCGAGCCTCGATTTCTCCTTCCAGGCCGACGCTGTCCGTTCCGCACTGTCGCGCCAGGGCATACCTTTCGTCGATCAGCAGGCCCCTCCCGTCACGGTTTTGACGGTCTTGCAGCAAGGTAATCCGCCGGCCGCTGGAAACGACTCTGGACTTTGGCGCCGTGCCTGGACCGGGCTCGACCTGAAGCACACGATCACGCCGATAACGGTGAAGGACCTGAAGCCCTCGATCCAGGCCGATACCGTGTCCGCAATGCTGGCAGGCGACGACAAGGGCCTTCGCGCGCTCACCAGCGATTATGGCACCGGACTTGTCGTCATGGCCGTCGCTGAGCCGGATGTCGCGTCCAAGAAGCTGACCGTCACCCTCGCGGGACGCGACGCGGTCGGGCCTCTGCTGCTGAAGCGGACGTACCGTGTATCGGACGGCGATCTCGACTACGCGTCGCAGCTTGCCGCCGTCGTGTCGCTGGGCGTCCTGGAAGGCCGCTGGAAGGCCATCAAGACCGCCGGGCCACCGCAGGCAGCCCCAGGAGCGGACATGCCCGTATGGGCCGCATCGACGAGCGGCAACGGCGAGGACGTCAACGTCGTCGTCGAGTTCTCTAGCTCCGACCAATGGGACCAGATGCGTGGGCAACTCCTCGACACGCCAGGAGTTGACGCGCTCAACATCGGGGCCGTTACCGAAAGCAGCGCCGACATCTCGCTCAAATACCCCGGTGGCGCCCGCGGCTTGGCAAATGCCCTCGGCGCCCGGGGACTAAGCTTGACCGGCGCGGAAGGGGCCTGGGTCCTTCGCTCAAGATATTGAAATAATTTAGATATATAAATGGACGCGCGGGAAGCCTTTCCCCGGAAAGCGCTTCCGATGCACTCTCGTTGCTGCTGCATTACCGCAGTGCAAGGGAGGATGTTCTCGACGAGATAAACGTCCAAAGGTTAGGGTCGCGACGCATAACCGGTTGCAACTTCGCACGAGCCAGAAAAAGACGGGGACCAGTTCGGCGTGAGCATTCCAAATCTAATTACGCTCGGCCGGGTCATTCTCGTACCTGTGGTCTTTTGGTTGCTGCTTACGGGCGAGCTTCAAGCTGCTTTCTTGGCCTTCGTCGTGGCCGGCATTTCGGATGCCGTCGACGGCTTCCTCGCGAAGCGCTTCAATTGGGAAACCGAACTCGGCGCTTATCTCGACCCCCTTGCCGACAAGCTGCTCATCGTCTGCATCTTCATCGCGCTCGGCGTGACCGGCCGTCTGCCGTCCTGGCTGGTCATCCTGGTCGTCTCCCGCGATGTGCTGATCGTCATCGCGGTTGTCCTGTCCTGGCTGCTCGATCACCCGACGCCGATGAAGCCGCTCGCTGTCAGCAAAATGAATACCGTCGCTCAAATTGTGCTTGCCGCCACCGTGCTGGCGGATGAAGGCTTCGCATTGAAGCTCAAAGGCCCGGTTCAGCTATTGACGCTCCTCGCGGCGGCGACGACGATAATCTCACTTGTTGCTTATTTGCGCGTCTGGTTGAAACACATGACGTTTTACGAAACGACGGGCTCGAAAAGCTGAGCATTCCGGCGCATGTATTCCGCTGGGCTGATGATTTAAGGATCGAGAGAAATGCATTTCGAGCGGCACGCGCTGTTCTGGACGGCGACTGCGCTGCTGTTCGCTTACATCGTTCAAATGATAGCGCCAGCGCTCGTCCCTTTCGTGATCGGCTTGGCGCTCGCCTATTTTCTCAACCCCATCGTTGACACCATGGGCCGCGCCGGCGTCCCGCGCTGGTTGTCCGCCGCTATCCTGCTCGCCGCGATGATCTGCATCATCGTGCTGGTGCTCATCTTTGTCGTCCCGGTTCTCGTGCAGCAATCGGCGGCGCTCGTCGAAGCCGCGCCGCGAGAAATCGCACGTTTGAAGGATTTGATTGAAGCGCTCGCGCGCGAGCATCTAGGGACGCGATATCCGCAAGCCGAAGCCACCGTAAGATCGGCGCTCGATTCCTTCTCGTCCTCGGTGCCGTCTCTCATCGGAACGTTCGCCCAGGAACTGTGGAAACAGGGCACCGCCGCCGTCAACTTCTTCACCGTCGTCCTCATTACGCCGGTCGTCTTTTTCTATGTCCTTGTCGATTGGCCGAAAATGATGGCCAAGATCGACTCCTGGTTGCCACGCCACGAAGCGGACCAGATCCGCGGACTCGCCATCGAGATCGACAGCCGCATTTCTGCATTCATCCGCGGCCAGGGCGTGGTGTGCATCCTGTTGGCTGTCTACTACGCGCTCGCCTTGAGTCTGGCCGGGTTGGACTACGGCTTGCTCGTCGGTTCGCTGACGGGTCTAGCCGCCTTCATTCCTATCTTCGGATGGTCGCTCGGCGCGCTCGCGGCGGTGATCATCGCGTTCATTCAGCATTGGCCGGAAATCACACCCATTCTGGTTGTCGTCGGCATCATGCTCGGTGGCCAGGCGCTGGAGTCGGGGATTTTGAGCCCTTACATCATCGGGTCCGAAGTCGGCTTGCACCCGGTCTGGGTGATCTTTGCGCTGTTGACCTTCAGCTATCTGTTCGGATTTCTCGGCCTTCTTGTCGCCGTGCCGGTTTCTGCCGCAATCGGCGTGCTCGTACGCTTTGCCCTCCGATCCTATCTCGAGTCATCGGTCTATCAAGGTGAGGTGGAGCTGAAGTTGAAGGACAAGCCTTGAACAGCCCTATGACGACGACCCCTGAGCAGCTTGTATTCGAACTGCCGCACCGGGCGGCGATGGGCCTTGAGGACTTCCTTGTTTCGGAATCGAACGCCTCCGCCGTCGCCCTCGTCGACCGCTGGCCGGATTGGCCGATTGGCGCCGCCGTGCTCGCCGGCCCGAAGGGCAGCGGCAAAAGCCACCTCGCGAACATCTGGCTGAAGCGGGCCGGAGCAACGCCGTTCGAGGCCTCCGCGATCACGCGAGAAGCGGTGCCTGCGATGGCCTCCGAGGGCGCCCTTCTCATCGAGGACGTCCAGAAGATCAGCGATGAAGCGGCGCTGTTTCATCTTCTCAATCTCGTCCGCGAGCAGCGCCTGCAGATCTTACTGACGACCGACACAGTGCCGGGGGATTTGGCGATCGCGCTTCCCGATCTCCGCTCCCGCCTGAAGGCGCTGCCGCTCGCGATCATCGACCCTCCGGATGACGCACTTCTTCGCGCCGTCCTGGTCAAGCTTTTCGCCGACCGCCAGTTGAGCGTCGAACCGCAATTGGTGGACTACGTCCTCGTCCGGATGGAACGCTCCATGCTGGCCGCGGAACGCTTCGTCGCGGAGGCAGACCGCCGCGCGCTCGTGCTGCAGCGCCGCGTCACGCGTGCGATTGCCGCTGTCGCGCTGGACTCACTCGGCTACTAATCGTCTTATACTGAGCATTAAGCCACCCAACCGTTATTTGGGTGTAGTGTACAGTCTAGATCTATCGACCGGATTCGGAGCAATTCCCCTACTATGGCAACGGCGCAAAAAAGAAGTGGCAAATCAAGTGTCGAAACCGTCCCCCAAGGGCCGGACCGCTTCTACAACCGCGAGCTATCGTGGCTCCAGTTCAACCGTCGCGTTCTCGAAGAAGCGGGCAACGTCAATCATCCGCTTCTCGAACGTCTGCGCTTCCTTTCGATAGCCGCAGCCAACCTCGACGAATTCTACATGGTTCGCGCCGCCGGTGTTTACGGCCAGATCCGCGCCGGCATCACGACACTCTCCCAAGACGGTATGACGCCGATGCAGCAGCTTGCGGCGATCAACAAGTTTGCGACCGTCCTTGTGGCCGACAAACAGGCGAGCTGGCGCACGATCACGGGCGAGTTGGCGGGAGCCGGATTCTTTGTGCTTCAGCAGCCCGAGGACCTAACCAAGGCGCAGCGCGACTGGCTCGAGCGTCTGTTTATGACGCACATCTTTCCGATTCTGACGCCGATCGCCGCCGATCCCGCGCATCCGTTCCCGTTCATTCCGAACAAGGCGATGACCATCGCCGTTGAAATGGTGCGCCCGATCGACGGCAAAACGATGAATGGGCTCATTCCCATTCCCGGCCAGCTCGAGCGCTTTATCCGCCTCGAAGCCGATCCCGACAAGCCGAAGGAAATCCGCTTCATTCAGCTCGAGTACGTCATCGGCATGTTTTTGCCCGAGCTGTTCACCGGCTTCGAAATCAAGAGCAAGGGCGCGTTTCGCGTCTTGCGCGACAGCGATATCGAACTCCAGGAAGAAGCCGAAGATCTCGTTCGCTCCTACGAAAGCCAGTTGAAGCGCCGCCGTCGCGGCAACGTCATCCGGCTCGAACTCGAATCGCGGATGCCCGAACGTCTGCGCCGGTTCGTCATCGACGAGCTCGAGGTGCGCGAAGAGAGCGTCTTTGTCAAAGACGGCATCCTGGCGCTGGCAGACACTTCGCAGCTCATCGTGCCCGACCGGCCCGATCTGCAATTCAAGCCGTTCCCGATCCGCTTTCCAGAGCGCATCCGCGAATTCAGCGGCGATTGCTTCGCGGCCGTCCGCAACAAGGATATCGTCGTCCACCATCCCTACGAGAGTTTCGACGTCGTCGTTCAATACTTGCGTCAGGCGGTGGCCGATCCGAACGTGATGGCGATCAAGTGGACGCTCTATCGAACGTCCCGCGACAGCCCGATCATTCAGGCATTGAAAGAAGCTGTCGAGGCCGGCAAATCCGTGACCGCCGTCGTCGAGCTCAAGGCCCGTTTCGACGAAGCTGCAAACATCCGCTGGGCGCGCGATCTCGAAAGCGCGGGCGTGCATGTCGTTTACGGATTTACCGAACTGAAGACGCACGCCAAGCTAGGACTGATCGTTCGCCGCGAGGGGACGGAGCTGACGACGTACTGTCATATCGGCACCGGCAACTACCATCCGCAAACCGCGCGCGTTTACACGGATCTGTCGCTCTTCACGACAGATCCGGTGATGGCGCGCGACATCACCCGCATCCTGAATTTCGTGACGGGTTACGGCGAGCCAGTGGAACTCGAGTGCATGGCGGCGAGCCCGCACGGCATTCGTAACAGAATTATGACACACATCGCCGAAGAGATCAGAAACGCCAAGGCAGGTAAACCGTCCGGCATCTGGTGGAAGATGAACGCGCTCGTCGATGCTCAAATCATCTCGGCGCTTTATGACGCGAGCAACGCCGGCGTGCCGATCGATCTTGTCGTGCGCGGCATCTGCTGCTTGCGCCCCGGAATTCCGGGGCTTTCGAGCAACATCCGCGTGAAAAGCATCGTTGGCCGTTTCCTCGAGCACGCGCGTATTTACTGTTTCGCGAACGGTGAGGCCTTGCCTTCAGCCAAGGCCGCCGTCTACATCAGCTCCGCCGATATGATGCCGCGCAATCTCGACCGCCGCGTCGAGGCCCTGTCGCCCGTCAAGAACCCGACTGTACACGAACAAGTGCTCGCTCAGATCATGGTTGCGAACTTGAAGGACAATCAACAGAGCTGGCGGATCAATGCCGATGGCAGCTCGACTCGGATACAACCGGGTCCCGGGGAGGAAGCCTTTAATGCCCAGAAGTACTTCATGACCAATCCATCGCTTTCGGGCCGCGGGCAATCTCTCAAAGAGAATTTCCCGCAACGCTTCCGCCAGCCCGGTTGAACCGGGAGCCCAATTTTGACACGGTGGAAAGAACTCTCGGGCGCAAACGAGCGTACCGCGGAAATGGAACCTATCGGCGTTGTCGATATCGGTTCCAACTCGGTGCGTCTCGTCGTCTATGAAGGTGCGGTTCGCGCTCCTACCCCTGTCTTCAATGAAAAAATTCTGTGCGGTCTGGGCCGCTCGGTCGCCACCACAGGCAGCCTCAGTCAGGAAGCCGTTGACCGGGCCCTTTCCGCGCTCGCGCGTTTCAGGGTCATTGCACAAATCCTGAGCGTCAAAAATCTGAAGGTCATCGCCACAGCGGCTGTTCGCGACGCGCAAAATGGCCAAGACTTCATCGAAAAGGGCGAGCTGGCCATCGGTGCCAGGATCGAAATTCTGTCCGGCGAGAAGGAAGCACGCCTCGCCGCACAGGGAATCTGGATGGGCTTCGTCGATGCCGACGGCATAGTCGGCGATCTCGGCGGCGGCAGTCTCGAGCTGATCGATCTGGAACTCGATAAGCTGAAGGAAGCCGCCACACTGCCTCTTGGCGGCTTGCGGCTGATCGATACGACCGGCAACAAGATCGAGCGCGCGGTCGACGTCATCGATGGCGCCCTCGCAAGTCTGCCGTGGATCAGAAACGGCGCCGGCCGGACGTTCTATGCGGTCGGCGGTACGTGGCGTTCCCTTGCCAAGATGCAAATGGATCGCGTCGATTACCCGTTGCGCGTCATGCAGGGCTACCGGCTAACGACGCGCGAAGCGCTCGACCTCTGCGAACAGTTTCGCAAAGCCAAGAAGCCTCTGGACATCCCAGGCATCACCGGAGTCGCCAGGGCGCGCCGCGAGGTGCTCCCGTTCGGCGCGCTCGTCCTCGAACGTCTGCTCCGCCTGATGGAGCCGCGTCAGGTCGTATTCTCAGTTTTCGGAATTCGCGAAGGGCTCATCTATGGTCTTCTGCCGCCTTTCGAGCAGGCCCGCGATCCGCTGATCAGCTTCTGCGAAGATTACGCGGCTTTACGTTCGCGATCTCTCGCTCATGCAATCGAGCTTTGCAGTTGGACTGATCTGCTCTTCGCCGACCCGGCTCAGGAAGAGACGGCTGAGGAGCGCCGCCTGCGCCACGCCGCCTGCCTGCTTTCCGATGTCGGCTGGCGCGCCCATCCCGATTATCGCGGCGAGCAAAGCGTCAATACGATCGCCCATGCCGGCCTTGGCGGCGTCGATCATCAGGGTCGCATCTTCCTGGCCCTCTCCGTTTTCCATCGCCATGAAACGTCTGAGGAAAACGGCCAGCATCTGTCCGAGCGGCTGCGCAGCCTTGTCAGCAAACGCGTGCAGCGCCGGGCGCGGATCGTTGGCGCCGCCATCCGGACTGCCCATATGCTTTCAATCGGCATGGCCGGTGTCGTCGACCAGACGCCGCTCAGCTACGAGAACGGCACCTTGGTGTTGACGATACCGGGAGCCTACGCCGCCTTGGACGGCGAGCGGTTGCGCCGCCGATTCGAGACGCTTGCGGCTTTGGTCGGCAAAAGGCCGGAAATCCGAATTACCCGTTGAGAGGCAGTACGCCTCGCTTGCGATGCGTCATTTTCTGCTAGTCTGCTACAAAAGTTACCGGGATGAAGACAGCCTCCATGGCCGAAGACCTTTACGAAATTCTCGGCGTCTCGCGGGGAGCCACCGAGGACGAGATCCGTGCCGCATTTCGTAAGGCGGCCAAAGCCAATCATCCGGACGTCAACCCCAACAATGCGGGCGCCGCCGAGCGCTTCAAGAAGATAACCGCCGCCAACGACATCTTGAGCGACCCCGAGAAACGCCGCCAGTACGACGCGGGCGAGATCGACGCCAAGGGCGACATGCGCCGTCCGCAGTGGAACCGGGCGGCTGGGGCGCAGCGCGGCCCGTTTTCGGCGCGAGGCTTCGAAGGCCGTCCGGGTGGGGGCAACTTCGAAGAGTTCAGCTTCTCGGACATTTTTTCCGATGTCTTCGGTTCGGCTGGAGGCGGCCGCCGCGCCAGCCATGGCTTCGCGCCCCGCGGTCAGGATTTGCGCTATTCGCTCGAGGTCGATTTTCTTGAAGCCGTTCTGGGCGCCAAGAAGCGCGTTACGCTGCCCGATGGCGGTGTCCTCGACCTTGCGGTGCCCGAAGGCGTGATGGACGGTCAGACGCTGCGGCTGAAGGGCAAAGGCACCCACAGCGGTCCGGGTTCGGAGCCCGGAGACGCATTGGTCGAAATCAAGGTGCGCCCGCACCCGGACTTCAAGCGCGACGGCGACGATATTCTTCTCGATCTGCCCATTACGATCGACGAGGCGGTTCTCGGCGGCCGCGTCGAAGTCCCGACTCCGACGGGCCGGGTGCAGCTCAACATTCCGAAGGGAAGCAGCTCAGGAAAGACGTTCCGCCTCAAGGGCAAGGGCGTTCGCGGCAAGAACGGCGCGCAAGGCGATCAGCTGGTGACCGTCAAGATCGTGCTGCCGCAGGATATCGACGATAGCCTGTCGTACTTCTTCTCCGAATGGCGCCAGAAACACGCCTACGATCCGGGCCGGAAGTAGATTTTCGTCATTCTCGGCCAAGAGCGCCACCGGCGCGTCGAAGGCCGGGAATCCAGCGTTAGAATCGTCGAAGACACAATAATGAGCCTTTGGCAGTTTTGCGCTGGATCCCCGCGGTTGCTCGCGTGCGTTCGCTTCCCGCGAGGATGACGAAATGGGCGTCGGCCCTACCGCGCAGCGGGCACCGCACGAACCTCGCCATCGACCAGCGTCAAAGCGAGTTCGCCGCGCTTCAGCTTCAGAGCGGCATCGCCGAACAATGTCCGCCGCCAGCCCTGCAGCGCCAGAATGTCGGCTTCATCCGACGTCGCAAGCTGCTCGAGGTCATCGCTGTCGGCAATGATGCGGGGCGCCACGCCATGTTCCGCAGCCGCAGCTTTTAAAAGCACTTTCAGCAATTCGAGCGTGGCGCTCGCTTCGGCCGAAAGCGCTTCGTTGCGTTCGATTTTGGGCAGCGTCTTGGGATCGCGCGCGAGACCCGCCTTGACGACGTCGACGATTTCCTTGGCCCGCTGCGATCGCGCGAAGCCGTCCGAAAGCGTCCGGAGTTGACCGAGTGAATCGGCGCTCGCCGGCATCTGGTTGGCGATGTCGTACAGTGCATCGTCGCGAAGCACGCGCCCCCGCGGCACGTCGAGCGTTTGCGCAAGACGCTCGCGCCAGGCCGCAAGCTCGATCAGCACCGCCAGCGATTTCCGTCCCTTGACGCGAAGCTTGAGCCGCTGCCAGGCGTTTTCCGGCTTCGCGTCGTAAGTCGCGGGGCTCGTGAGAACGTGCATCTCTTCCTGCAGCCACGGCGTACGGCCGGTCTTCTCCAGCGTCTGTTTCAGGCGCTGATAGACATCCCTGAGATGCGTGACGTCGGCGAGCGCGTAGTCGAGCTGCTTTTCCGAAAGCGGCCGGCGGCTCCAGTCGGTAAACCGCGAGCTCTTGTCGAGATCGACCGAGGTCGTCTTCTTGACGAGGTTCACATAGCTGATGCTGTCGCCGTAACCGCAAACCATCGCCGCGACCTGCGTATCGAATACGGGCGTGGGCACGATCTCAGATTTCAGGAAGATGATCTCGATATCCTGGCGCGCCGCATGGAAGACCTTGACGACCGAGGTGTCAGCCATCAGCTGGTAGAAGGGCGCGAGATCGAGGCCTGGGCTCAACGGGTCGACGACGGCCTCGGCTTCCGGGCCTGCGAGCTGGATAAGGCACAGCAACGGCCAGAACGTCTGCTCGCGCAGAAATTCGGTGTCAACCGCAACATATTCACTTTTTGCCAGCACCTCGCAGAGGGCCGACAGTTCTGACGTGGTCGTGATCATTCGCATCAAGGCAGCCCTATAGCGCATGGTCAGGAAGTTGTCGCCATCAGGTTGATCGCAGAGGTAGGGCGTTTTTTCGCAAGGGTTTCCGGAAGTGCTCCGCTGGCCCGCTAAGGTCCGGACTGAGCCCTTGGGCCCCTGGGCCATTAACGTGTAGGGTGCTAACCTTGACTTTCGCGCGGCCGCATGCGCTTTTCCGCGGCGATTTTCACCCACATCGATCAAAGGGTTTCCGGCCATGGCCGAGGCTAAGCTGCATCGTTATCGCTCGCACACATGCGGGGCCCTCCGGAAGAATGACGTCGGTTCACACGTGCGGCTTTCTGGCTGGGTGCATCGCGTGCGTGACCACGGCGGCGTGCTCTTCATCGATTTGCGCGACCACTACGGGCTGACCCAAGTCGTCGCAGACCCTGACAGCCCCGCCTTCAAAACGGCCGAGACGCTGCGCTCGGAGTGGGTCGTCCGCATCGACGGCAAGGTTCGCGACCGGCCCGAAGGCACCACGAATTCCGAGCTCCCGACCGGCGAAATCGAACTTTACGCGACTGAAATCGAAGTACTCTCGGCCGCGAAGGAATTGCCCGTTCCCGTCTTCGGCGAGCCCGAATACCCGGAAGACCTGCGGCTGCAGTATCGTTTCCTCGATCTCCGCCGCGAGACGCTGCATGCCATCATCATGAAGCGGCTCGAAATCACGCGGTCGATCCGCCGCCGCATGCACGACGAAGGCTTCAATGAATTCCCGACGCCGATTCTCACGGCCTCGAGCCCGGAAGGCGCGCGCGACTTCCTGGTGCCGAGCCGCATCCATGCAGGAAAATTCTACGCACTGCCGCAGGCGCCGCAGCAGTATAAGCAACTTTTGATGGTCTCGGGCTTCGATCGCTATTTCCAGATCGCTCCGTGCTTCCGCGACGAAGATCCGCGTGCCGATCGATTGCCGGGAGAATTCTATCAGCTCGACGTCGAGATGAGCTTCGTCGAGCAGGAAGACATCTTCGCGACCATGGAGCCAGTCCTCACCGGCCTGTTCGAAGAGTTTGCACAAGGCAAGCCGGTCACGAAGAACTGGCCGCGCATTCCCTATGATACAGCAATCGCCAAGTACGGTTCCGACAAGCCCGATCTGCGCAACCCGATCGAGATGGCCGACGTCACGGAGCACTTCCGTGGCTCGGGCTTCAAGGTCTTCGCCGGCATGATCGAGAAAGACCCGAAGGCGCGCATCTGGGCCATCCCCGCGCCGACGGGCGGCAGCCGTGCCTTCTGTGATCGCATGAACTCCTGGGCGCAGGGCGAAGGGCAGCCGGGCCTCGGCTACATCTTCTGGCGCGACGGCGAGGAAGGCGGAGCCGGTCCCGTTGCCAAGAACATCGGCCCGGAACGCGCGTCCGCGATCAAATCGCAGCTCGGCCTGAAAGATGGCGACGCGGTCTTCTTCGTCGCGGGCAATCCGGCGAACTTCTACAAGTTCGCAGGCCTCGCGCGCGATCGTGTCGGCCAGGAGCTGAAGCTTATCGACGAGAACCGCTTTGCGCTCGCCTGGATCGTCGACTTCCCGTTCTACGAATGGAACGAGGAAGAGAAGAAGATCGACTTCTCGCACAACCCGTTCTCGATGCCGAAGGGTGGCGGCGAGGCGCTGGAAGCGGCCGAGAAATCGGGCCGCGACGCACTCCTCGCGCTCAAGGCGAACCAATACGACATTGTTTGCAACGGCTACGAGATCGCCTCGGGATCGGTGCGTAACCACGTGCCCGAAACAATGGTGAAAGCTTTCGAGATCACTGGGCTGTCTAAGGCTGATGTCGAAGCGCGCTTCGGCGGTCTCTATCGCGCGTTCCAGTACGGCGCGCCTCCGCACGGTGGCATGGCCGCGGGTATCGAACGCATCGTCATGTTGCTGACCGGCGGGAAAACGGTGCGTGAGGTCGCGCTATTCCCGATGAACCAGCAGGCCGCCGATCTGCTGATGGGCGCACCGAGCGAAGCCGCCCCGAAGCAGCTCCGCGAACTCTCCATCCGCGTCGTCGCGCCGGAGAAGAAGGCTTAGACACGGCTCATCCGTTAATTGAGCTCACACAAATGATCGCGGCACTCCCCGGTGCCGCGCAATTTCGTTTGCGGGCCCTTCAGGCTCATGCAAGAAAGTCAGGACGTTATCTCGGGGGAGAGAATAATGGCTTATCGCAAAGCATTTCTTGCCTTGGCGTCGCTTTCTGCGATTGCGAGTATGGCAGGCGCCTCTTCAGCAGCCGCCGAATGGATCTTCAAGAAGGAAGATAAAGCATTCGGTGAGAAAGAAGCGGTGGCCATGTCCATCGGTGATTCATCTATCGTATTTTTCCGATGCAACAGCGACGGGCTTCAATTCAGCCTAGCGACGCCGGAAGATTGGGGGGACTCTTCGGACACAATAAATAAGTTGGGTCCGCAAATTATTGTTTCTATCGATGGAGCCGCGCCCGTTCGCTTTGATATTCAGATCAGTGAAAACCAAGCTCATAAAATATTGGCGGGAACCGACGATGCGGAAACGGTAAGGCGCGCAGCCGGCGTGGTTGCGTCGGCAAAGAAGCGGATCGATATCGGACTGGAATTCCTGGGTAAACGGTATCACGCCAGCAAATTGTCAGCTGCGGGAGCAACCAAGAAGATCCAAGCCGTTTTGGACACGTGTGCGCAGCAAGCCGGCCCTAACGAGGAAAATGAAAAGGAGTCCCCGGACTCGAAATAAAAAACCGGCGCCATCCACGATCGGAGGGCGCCGATTTTTGTTGCTCAGGAAAACTATTCTGTCGCGCTATTCGGTGCGAGCGGCGCGATAACCGCGACAAACACAGTCTTGCCGTCCTTGATGGCCGTGCCGACCCAACGCCCGGAATCGCGGTGCAGAGGCGAAATCGCCGTATAGCCCTGATGCGCAAGCTGCTGGCGGGCCTGCTCGGCATTGGCTGCGTTTGCAAGTTCGGCGCTGAACGCCGCCGTTTTCCCGGCGTCAATCGAAGGTGACTCTTCCGCAAAGGCCGGAAGCGCAAAAAAGGCCGTCGCCAGTCCAACTGAAATGATGCGGATCATATAAACTCCATTATGTTTCGCTGCGGATCTCTCTCCGCGTCACCCTCCACATAGGGAGCTTTATGCATCACCGCCAAACAACTCCCTGTGCGCGAAACACCGCCAATCGTGAGATGATGTGATCATCGGAGAGTACGTTAAGACCGGAGACGTCTTCCCGACATTACCGTTCGGACAGAAACAAAAAGCGGACCTCGATCATGCGACTTCTCTTTCTTGGTGCCGGAGCAACCGGCGGCTATTTCGGTGGACGGCTGACGAAGGCCGGCGCTGACGTGACGTTTCTCGTCCGGCCGAAACGCCGCGATCAGCTTCTCCGCGACGGCATAAAGATCGAAAGTCCCGTCGGGAATTTGACGACGCCAGTTAGGGCGATCACGCGCGAGGAAATATCGGCTCCGTTCGACGCCGTTATCCTGAGTGCCAAGGCCTACGACCTGGACGAAGCCATCGAAACGATACGGCCCGCCGTCGGTAAAGACACTTTGGTTCTGCCACTGCTCAACGGCATGAAGCATCTTGAAACACTCGACGCTGCGTTCGGCACTCCGCGCGTCCTCGGCGGTATGTGCCAGATCAGCGTTACCTTGACTGAGGACGGTACGATCCAGCACTTCGGGCCGTTCGCAGCCCTCACGCTCGGGCCGAGGGTTGCCGAGCAAAAGAGCGGGTCGGCAAGGCTCTACGATGTTCTCGCGAAGGGTTGCGATGCGCGTCTCTCTGATGACGTCATCGCCTCCATGTGGGGCAAGTGGTTCTTCATAGCCGGGCTCGCATCATCCACATGCCTGATGCGCGCATCCGTCGGCGAGATCAATCGCACCGGACAGGGCCGGGAATTCATGACCGGCATCGTGAGCGAATGCGTGGCCATTGCCACCGCCAATGGCTATTCGCCGGAGCAGGCGATGCTCGATTTCACGCATACGCTGATGTGCGATCCAAGCTCAAAGATTTCAGCGTCCATGCTGCGCGACATCGAACGTGGCGGCCGCATAGAAGCCGAGCAGATCGTCGGCGATATCATTCGCCGGGGCCGGGCGCAGGGCGTCGCAACGCCCCTTCTCGAAACGGCCTTTATCCATCTGCAAGCTTACGAAAACCGGTTTACCTGAGTGAATCCGTAGGCCGCTGAAGCAGCCGAGGTAGCGTAGTTAATTTTAGCGGTCTTGTTTCGAGACCGCAAAAGCACGAAAAAGACAAGCCACGAGCGTTGGAGTTCCGAAGCATGATCCGTCCAATTGTTTGCGCAGCGCTATTGCTGGCCGCGCTTCCTCTTGCAGCCCTCGCACGCACGGCGAACCATGCGGGCGATTGGAATGGTGCCGAGATCAATTGGCGCGACGCCCGCTCGGGCATCTACGAAGCGTCGAAGACCCGACGCCCCGTTTTGATGGTCTTCCACGCCACCTGGTGCTCGTTTTGCAAACGCTTCAGGAAGGTCTTTAAGGATCCCGCGGTCGTTGCCGCCTCGCGCGATTTCGTGATGATCCTTGCCGATGTCGATACCGAGAAAGAGCTGAATGGTGCCTTCTCGCCCGATGGCTCCTATGTGCCGCGCACGCTTTTCATCGATCCCGACGGCAACGTCTCAGACAAGCTCGTCGGGCCGGATCCGCAATATCCGCATTCTCTGGATGTCGAATCGCCCGCCGAACTTCTCGCTCTGATGAAGAAAGCGCGCCATGTATTCGATATGGCGCCTGCCGAGACGCCGTCAGTGGGCGCAAACCCGATCTGATACGTCACGGATTTGCATCCGGCTGTTGCACTTGGCCGCTCGACTCGCCATAAGTCCGACCGGCGCGGACGTGGTGGAACCGGTAGACACACAGGACTTAAAATCCTGAGACGGTAACGTCGTGTGGGTTCGAGTCCCACCGTCCGCACCACCGCGAAATTCCAGGATAAATTGCGTCTAGCCGAGTGTTCCGCAAGCGCGGAACAAGGATGTCGTTAGGACACGTCGTCGATGATGACGATGTGTTGACGGCGTCAGCAACAGTGCATGCATTGACGTGCGCACCGGTGCATGAGGCGGGGCTAGGCCCCGTTTCTTGGGCCGCCTTGCGTGAAGGCAAGCCGAGCGAACTAAACAGCCTTAACGCGCAGGCTCTGCTCCGAATTCTCATTCAAGAACGGCCCGGCCGGACGCTTCCGTGGGACTCTGTGCACGCGCTATACGCCGACATGTGCTTCGGTCTGCGACTTGCTCCAAGGCCATACAACCGGGTCGCAGCCGAGCTGGCGAAGCTAACGCGGGAAAAGGGTCGCCCCGCGAAGCGATATGAATCCCGCGTCGACACGCAGGGCAAAGAGTGGCGGGAACGGGTGTACATCATTCCGTCGTCGATGCCCGGCAATTCCATTCGGCCATTTGACAGCCACCGCGCCGAGGTACGCCGCAAAGGTAAAGAGCGGTCCAGGCACCGCCTGCGCGAGACCATAACCGGCGAGAAAATCCTGATTGTTGCGGTCCGCACTTTGAGACGATTGAGCATATAATGCAGCCTTTACAGGATTATCGATCTCTTCCTCTGAACTATTGTGACGCCCATTTGCTTCAACCCAGATGCGATCCGTCGCCGGCTCGTCCAGCCTGTTCAGAGGAGAGGACAAATGAATGCCATCGCTCAACTTCTCGGCCGCTCAGGCCTCCTAAAGCTCGATTACAATCTGCTCCGCGCCGCAATGGTGATCATCTTCGCGTGGTTCGGATACGACAAATGGTTCGAATCTGAGATCAAAGCGCTGTTGCCCATCATTACCCATGGACCCTTCACCTCCTGGACGATCCCGGTGTTGGGTATTCGCGGCACCTCCATTTTTCTCGGCGCGTCGGAATGGACTTTTGGCGCGTTGCTGCTTCTGGGTTTCTGGAACAAGAAGGCAGGAATGCTCGGCGCTCTCGGTTCCACCGCCACCTTCATCTCTACCCTCACGGCCATGCCGTTCGTGCCAGACGCGTGGGATGCCGGTGCTGGAGGCTTTCCAGCGATGACAAATAATTCGGCCTTCCTTCTGAAGGATCTCGTGCTGCTTGCAGTCTCTGTCTACCTTCTGAAGCAAGACGTTCAACGCGTCCTCAATCAAGACGCTCAAAGGCTGCCTGCCGGTGCGAACATGAACGCTTGAGTCGGCCGCCAGCGCTCAGGCCGCGCGCCTGAACGACTAGACGAAGAGGCTTGGCCCTCTTGGCGTTAGGACACGCTTGTTCGGATTGCAGGCGTGATATTGCGAGTTCCGCTTTGCAGAGATAGCTCGTAATTAGCTTTCGCTGTCGGTCTTACGCCGCGTTGCGCGGTAGCGGCCGGGCGACAAGCCATAGTGCCGATGGAACAGCTTCGAGAATGCGGCGCTCGTTTCGTAGCCAACCCGACTCGCGATTCTCGCAATAGCCTCATCGCTCGATTCGAGCAGAAATGCAGCCTCCGCCATCCGGCGCGCGATTAGATAACGCTGCATCGGCTGGCCAACAAGCTTTGTGAAGCGCGCGGAGAATGCCGAGCGGCCAAGGCCCACCCGATTGCCTAGTTCTTGAAGTGTCCAAGGCCTCTCCGGTCGTTCGTGAATTAACTGCAGCGCAGGCCCGATATGCGGATCACCCATCGCTCCAAGCCATCCACCTTCTCCCGGACGGAGCGACGTAATCCAGCTTCGCAACACTTCGACAAAAAGCACCTCCGTCAATCGCGAGAGCGCAATGTCCTGCCCCGGTCGCGCTAGCGCCGACTCGGAGACCATGCGCTTCAGAATCGCATCGAGTCCCTCGCCGTTGGTTGGCGGTCTCAGCAAAAGCACGGGAGGCAGGAACTCAAGAACGCTGCTGCGCAAAGGCTGCGATACTGTGAAATTTCCGCAGATCATCTTCGCTGTCGGCTCCGAATTACCGCCGTGTCGCACGACACCGAGACGTCCGGGCGGCCGTTCGAGGTTCATGAGCGGGAACGGCTTGGTCAACCGATCAGAATAAAGCAGATGTTGTTCGCCGCTGGTAATGACGACGAAGTCCCCCGCGCTCATATGCAAATCTTCTCCCTGTTCGAGAGACAGGGTGGCGGCGCCTTTACTGAGGTAATGGAACAGAGCGTATGGGCGCTTTGGGAGTGCCAAGCTCCAGGGATGCCCGAGCTCAAAGTGGAAAAGCAGCGTTCCCCCAAAGCGGACACGATCAAGAACGTCAGCTAGCACATCCATAACTACCATTCTAATTCACCGCACGATCCGACACAATATTCGGACGGATGACGCCTATCGTCCGAAATGCCCCCATCCTAAATGATGTCGCGCAGGCTGAAGCGGCGTGCACCGATCATCCCGAAATCGGTGATAGAAGAGCCGTGTTCCTGCTGGAAACGCCCGCCACCCATTGGACCTGGGCTGTCCGACCTTTCCAAAGGAACATTCGATGCGAAATCTTCTACTGTCCGCCGCCTCCATTCTCTCGGCCAGTGCAGCAGCAATTGTCACCTCTGCCCAAGCGGCGGAGCTTCCCAAAGACGCGGCTCACAACATTGTGCTAGTCCATGGCGCTTTCGTCGATCAAACGAGCTGGAAGCCGGTCGCGGATATCCTCTCGAAAAAGGGCTATAACGTCACTCTCGTTGAAAATCCGCTCACGTCACTTACTGCAGACGTCGATGCTACTAAGCAGGCCCTCGCAAAGCAGGACGGCAAGACAGTCCTCGTCGGCCATTCATGGGGTGGCGTCGTCATCACACAAGCGGGCAATGATCCCAAAGTCTCGGCGCTTGTTTTTGTGTCCGCATTCGCACCCGATGTGGGACAATCCTTGAAGACACTGTCCGACGGCGGTCCCCCCACCGAAGGCACGGCCGCAATTCATCCGGACGAAAAAGGCAACCTCTATATCGATCCCAAGGTATTTCCTTCGGCGGTTGCGGCCGACCTGCCTCCCCAAATTGCAGAATCCTTGGCCAACCACCAGCTCCCACTGAATCACGTGGCCTTCGAGACTCCCGTCGATACGGCAGCTTGGCGGGACAAGCCGACGTTCTATGTGATCACCACCAAGGACAAGGTCATCGCACCTGAGGTGCAGAAGATGTTCGCCGACCGCATGCGTGCCCACGTCACCGATATCGCTGGCAGCCACGCCTCGCTCGTTGTTCATGCGGACGAAGTCGCTGCGGTCCTCGAAAAGGCAGCACTTGCGAAGTGACGTTAGACTTCCGGCGCAAATACGCCGGGAGTCCTCCATCCGCATTCGATGCTGCCGCTGTCCAACCGAGAGGAATTAAGAAATGTCTTTCGCTAATGCTCCGAGCCAATCGATTGATGTTGACGGGATCCCGTTCGTATATCGGGAACTGGGGAAAAAGGGCGGTGTACCTGTCGTCCTGCTTCATCATTTGACTGCGGTGCTCGATGACTGGGATCCTAGAATCGTCGATGGCCTGGCGTCTGAACACCACGTGATCGCATTCGACAATCGTGGCGTTGGCGCTTCTGGTGGGACAACTCCCGCTTCCGTCGAAGCGATGGCCAGCGATGCGGTCGCGTTTATCCGTGCGCTAGGTTTTAGCAAGGTGGACCTGCTGGGCTTCTCACTCGGCGGCTTCATCGCGCAGGTGATCGCTCAAAAGGAGCCCGACCTCGTGCGCAAGGTCATCATCGCCGGTTCTGGTCCCGCAGGCGGCGAAGGGATCTCGAACATGGGCGCAGTTCTACAAGACGCAGTCGCTAAGGCGGGCGCCTCAGGAAAACATCCGAAGCATTTTTTGTTCTTCTCTCAAACTGGCAACGGCCAAGCTGCGGCTGATGCCTTTCTCGCTCGCCTGAAAGAGCGTACGGCAGATCGGGATGCTAGCATCAGCAACGAGACCATCGGTGCACAGCTAACCGCCATTCATGCCTGGGGGCAGGGAAATCCTTCCAAGCTTAGCGAGATTCATCACCCGGTTTTCATCGCCAACGGCGACGATGACGTGATGGCGCCTACAATCAACTCGTTCGAGCTTGCCCGTCGCCTCCCCAACGCGCAGCTGAGTATTTTCCCGGATGCCAGCCATGGGGGCATTTTCCAGTACTACCCCGTTTTCGTTCAGCAGGCCTTGGATTTCCTCCGCTGATAGCCAGATCGAGGCGGCGTCTTTGGATCGTCGCCTCGGTCTTGCGAATATTCCGCCGGTGCTCGGCTTTGGGGACTGAACATAGTCGCGATCTGGATACTCCATCCTAAATCGACCTGACACGCACTGTCATGTTCGAGGCTATCCGAAGGAGAAAGCCATGCCTGCTGTAAAAGTGTCGTCCACACTGATCCCCGTCGAACACGTACGGATCAATTGCAGACGAGCATTTAACGAGGTGCGTGCCGCCCTCGAGACCGATCTCCCGAAGCTGGACGAGCACATCAAAGTTCTACTGAGCAACGGTGATGAAGGACGCATTAAAGAGATCGAAGAGCACGGCCCTAGGCTCTTTATGTTCCTTTCACGCGACCATGGGGAGCTATTGGGAATCGCGGGCCGGAAGCGGAATGCTGTGCAATACGAGATTGGGAATCCAATTACCGCTTCGAAGATGACGCGTCACAATCTAGGTGCAGCGCTCTACGCTCCACTCCGCGTCGCGCTTTTTGAGACAGAAGCGGGAGACGTAGTATTCGAGTATGACAGGCCATCGACGCTTTTCGGGCAGTTCGAGGACGAGACGATCAGCGATGTTGGGCGATACCTCGATCATGAGCTTGAAGCGGCGCTGGTCAAGGTGGCCGGCTAGATCCTCGCCGAGTGCGAATGCGGGCGGTGTGTCAACTGCGATGTTGGCAGTCGGGGCGGCGAGGCCCGCAAAGGCGAAAAATGCGCTCTTCATTACTGGGCTCCTACCGATGTTGAACGAACCCCAGTAGGTGAGGGCAATGTTCAGGGCTGCATGAACCGAGATTTACTTCGTCGCAAAGCTGGGCCCGTTAGGACATTTCAGCTAACGCATTGAAGCAAATAGCAGCGCTTAAGTCCGAAATGTCCTAACGGACTTTGAAAGAATTGCTCAATCGCCGAACTTAAAATCCTGAGACGGTAACGTCGTGTGGGTTCGAGTCCCACCGTCCGCACCAGAGACCTTTAGCGAGAGAACGCTTACCCGCCTACACACATGTGATAGCGGTGCCACATGCTGCGCGAGCCCGTCTCCATTGCTGCTTCGCGCAAGCCCGCACAACCTCTCGGAGCGCGGAAGCCCATCGGTGTCCCATAGGAATGCGTGACTTTGCCCATTTCGGGATGCGTTTGCGCCCAAATGTCGGCGGGGCCAGGGTTGCCGTCGGCCATGCCTAGATAGTTCGCGTTGGCGCTCGATGCGGCGACTGCAAGCAGCGAAAGAGAACCGATGAGTGCGCCTACGATATGTTTTGAAGTTATGTTCATCCGAGAACTCCTCTGAACTTGGGTGCAAAGGCCCCCCTCCAGAGCTGCCATTCGGCTGTAACGAAAACGGACATCGTGAAGACTTCTCACTCGCGCAATAGTCCGCTCGAACTAGCCAAGTGGGCTTAACCAGTCTCCCCTCGAAAATAGACACAAATTGCACTGATATCGGCGCACATTCTGGCCGCGCTCAGCGGAGCGTGGCTTGCAGGGGGGCGTCGGATTGATCCGGAATTGCAGTGGTAATAGTTGATTGCTGCACTGCTCTATGTGTAGCTCGCAGAGACAGCATAGAGGTCGGCTATGTCGATGGATCCGAACGCGACTGAAACGACCTCCGGAATCGTGGAGATTGAGCCACCGCCGTCATCGGCCGGGATTCTCGAAACGCTTGGCCCAGGGTTGGTGACGGGCGCAGCGGACGACGATCCGAGTGGCATCGCGACCTACAGCCAAGTTGGCGCGCAATTCGGTTATGGCCTTGCTTGGACCATGCTGTTCAGCTTTCCGCTGATGGTCGCCATCCAAGCCGTTGCTGCGAGGATCGGCTGCGTGACGGGGCATGGCATCGCGCACAATTTGCGGCGCCATTATCCGAAGTGGCTGCTGCGCGGGGTTATCTCCCTTCTGCTCGTGGCGAACGTGATCAATCTTGGCGCTGACCTCGGCGCCATGGGGGCCGCGGTGGGTTTGCTGATCGGTGGTCCCGAACGGCTCTACACGGTACTGTTAGGCATCGTCTGCATCCTTCTCGAAACGTTCATGAGCTACGCGCGATATAGCGCCGCTCTCAAATGGGCGACGTTGTGCTTGTTCACGTATGTCGGTGTCGTTTTCACTGCACATGTGCCCTGGGGTACGGCACTCCACGGAACATTCATTCCGCAGTTCAAATTCGATGCCGCGCACGCCATGGGTCTCGTCGCGGTCCTTGGGACGACGATCAGCCCTTATCTGTTTTTCTGGCAGGCCGGCCAAGAAGTGGAAGAGCTGCGCCGGCGTCACATCAAGCCATTGTGCATCACGCCTCGCAACGCAGGCCGTGAACTATCTCGCATCCGAAACGATACGATCTTCGGAATGGGCGTATCGAATCTCGTTGGCTTATTCATCATCTTCGCAACGGCCGCGACGTTGCATGCAAACGGTGTGACCGAAATCCAAACCTCCGCTCAGGCGGCAGAGGCGCTCCGTCCCGTAGCGGGGGTATTCACGTTCGCGCTGTTTGCGATTGGCATCATTTCAACGGGGATGCTGGCAGTGCCCGTGATGGCTGGTTCAGCTGCTTACGGCGTAAGCGAGCTTTTTGCCTGGAGGCAAGGACTCGATCACAAGCTGCGCGAGGCGAAGGCGTTCTATGCGACTATTGCAGTCGCGACGCTCGGCGGCGTGGCGCTGAACTTCACCTCGATTGATCCCATCAAGGCCCTCTACTGGAGCGCGGTCATCAACGGCATGCTGGCGGCGCCGTTAATGGCCGTGATGATGGTGATGGCGATGAACCCTCACATCATGGGGCGGCTCACGCTTCCGCGTCCAATGCTCATCGTCGGCTGGATCGCAACTTTCGTCATGGCCCTTGCGACGATCGGGTTCCTGGTGATCTGACGATCCCGTTGGTTGCGCGACGTTCTAGAAGGCGCCGCCTTTCGCCGTGCGCTGCAGTGTTCGTCTCCTTCGAGCCGATCTCGCATCTGAACCACAAGTTCTATTCTAACCTTCCGTTCCGGCGACGCGTGAATAATCCGCAAGCTGAGCGCATGTTGGGACGCGATGCGCGCGCGTCCCAACAGTAACTATATACGTAGGGGCGTTTCCGCCGCTGGTCGGCGGGCGCTGCGAAAGGGTGAGCGACGGAACTGCCACTCCAATCCGTCGTTTATGCGAGGCGGGGTGCCCGCCTCACAACTCCTCAGTCGCCACGCATGGAGCAGACGTGTTGAGGTCCCGCGTCAGAATATTCATTTGGCTGATAATTCTGTTGGGCTTGGCTGGCGGCGGCTACTGGGTCTGGCAGCATCGCCGCGTGGCAACGGAGACCTCTGCAAAAAAGAAGCCCGACGAACGCGTGCCGGTCTCCGTCGCGACGGCCGCGATTAAGAATTTTCCTGTCTACTTCGACAGTCTCGGACAGGTGCAAGCCTGGAATACCGTGACGGTCCGCTCGCGCGTCGACGGCGAGATTGTCAAGGTCGCCTTCGACGAAGGCCAATTCGTCAAAGCCGGCGATCTTCTGATCCAGATCGACCCGAGGCCCTATCAGGCCGCTCTCGATCAAGCCGTCGCGAAGAAGGCGCAGGACGAGGCCAACCTTGCCAACCTGAAACGCGATCTCGAGCGTTTCGAAAAAGTCGGCACGCTCGCAACCACGCAACAACAGATCGACACGCAGAAGTCGAACATCACGCAGCAGGAATCGCTCATCAAAGCTGATGTCGGGGCGATTGCAAATACTCAGGTCCAGGTCGTCTACACGACCATCAAGGCCCCGATCTCCGGCCGTGTCGGCTTTCGTCTCGTCGATCAAGGCAACATCATCCACGCCGGAGATACCGGCGGCGTCGCGACCATCGCGCAAATTCAACCGATCGCGGTGATCTTTACTGAACCGGAAGAACGGCTGCCGCGCATTCTTGATGAACTGAAGCACGGAGCGCTGCCCGTCACCGCCTTCACGTCGGACGGCAAGCAGGAACTCGCCAAGGGCGAGCTTTCGCTGGTCGATAACCAGGTCGACACGACCACCGGCTCGATCAAGCTAAAGGGGAAATTCCCGAACACCGAAATGACGCTTTGGCCCGGACTGACCGTCGCGACGCGCCTGCTGATCACGACGGAAAAGAACGTCGTCGTAATTCCCGATGCCGCCGTCCAACGCGGGCCCGACAAACTGTTCGCCTATGTCGTAGGGCCCGACATGAAGGCCGAACGGCGCGATCTGATCGTCGGCGAAATCCAAGATGGCCAGGCCGTTATCAAGAGTGGCGTGAAGGCCGGAGAGCAGGTCGTCACCGCCGGATATTATCGACTGGAACCCGGTTCGCTCGTCGACCTGCCCGAAGATCACAAAAAGGAGGAGCAGAAGCAGAAAGCAACGCCTCCGGGTGCTCCGGTATCCGCATCCAAACACACGGTGCTGGAGGCTGACTAACATGGCGACCGGCGGCGTATCTGGCATCTTTATCCGTTATCCGATCGGCACCTCGCTCATCATGGTGGGCATTCTGTTCGTCGGCGTCATCGCGTTTCTGAGCCTGCCGGTTGCGCCGCTGCCGCAGATCGATTTCCCGACCATTCAGGTTTCGGCCACGCTTCCCGGCGCCAGCCCCGAAACGATGGCATCGAACGTGGCGCAACCGCTCGAGCGTCAGTTCGCGCAGATACCCGGCGTCACTCAGACAACGTCGACGAGCGGCCTCGGCGTCACGACCGTCGTCGTGCAGTTCGACCTCAATCGCGATATCGACGGCGCCGCCAACGACATCCAGGCGGCCATCAACGCCGCCAGCGGCCAGCTGCCGCAAAATCTGCCCCAGCCGCCGATCTATCGGAAGGTCAATCCGGCAGACAGTCCGATCCTGCTGCTTTCAGCATCGTCCGACGAAATGCCCCTGACGACGGTCGATGACAACGCCGACACCAAGCTCGCGCAGCAGATCAGCCAGATTACTGGTGTTGGCCAGGTCGTGATCGGTGGCGAGCAGAAGCCGGCGATCCGCATTCAATTGGATCCCGCCAAGCTCTACGCGCGCAACCTCACGCTGGAAGAGGTTCGCCTGCCGCTATCGATCACCACGGTCAACAGCCCCAAGGGTTCGCTCGATAGCACCAATCGCGGCTACACGATCTACACCAACGATCAGTTGACGCAGGCGAAAGCCTGGGACGACGTGATCATCGCCTACCGAAACGGCAGCCCGATACGCGTTCGCGATGTAGGCAAGGCCGTCCGCGGCCCCGAGGATGCGAAAAAGGCGGCGTGGTCGAACGGGAAGCGCGGCGTGTTTCTCATCGTATTCAAGCAGCCCGGTGCGAACGTCATCGAAACCGTGGACCGCATCAAAGCTGAATTGCCACGCCTTCAGGCATCGATGCCGAAGGCCCTTAAGATCGACATTTTAAGCGATAGGACGCAAACGATCCGCGCATCCGTCGATGACGTCGAATACACGCTTCTACTTTCGGTCGCACTCGTGGTCGCTGTCATATTCGTGTTCTTGCGAAGTTTGTGGGCGACCGTCATTCCGAGCGTAACGGTTCCGCTCGCGTTGTTCGGCGCCTGCGCCCTGATGTACGTCATGAACTACAGCCTCGATAACCTTTCGCTCATGGCCTTGACGATTTCGGTCGGCTTCGTCGTCGATGACGCGATCGTCGTCTTGGAAAACATTGTCCGGTACGTCGAGCATGGCGACGCGCCGTATGAAGCGGCGATGAAAGGTGCCGAGGAAATCGGCTTCACCGTCATATCGATCAGCGTTTCGCTTGTTGCCGTATTCATCCCGCTGCTGTTCATGAGCGGCATCATCGGCCGAATCTTTCGTGAATTTGCCGTCACCGTTACGATGACGATCGCCGTCTCCGCCTTCGTCTCGCTGACGCTGACGCCGATGATGGCATCGCGATTTTTAAAGAGCGAAAAGGACGTCAGGCACGGTCGGCTTTACAATTTGAGCGAACGTGGCTTCGCGGCGCTGCTCAATGGTTATACCCGCGGCCTCGACTTCGTACTTCGCCATCAGTTCTTCACGCTGATGTCGTTTTTCGCGACAGTTGCGCTCACGGCCTACCTCTTTATCGAGATCCCGAAGGGCTTCTTCCCACAGCAGGATACAGGCCTCATCACCGGCATTTCCGAAGCGGCTCAGGATATTTCCTTCCAGGCCATGCTTACCCGCCAGGAGAAGCTGGGCGACGTGGTCGCAAGCGATCCCGCGGTCGCAACCGTCGCCATGGCTATCGGAGCCGGAGGGCCCACATCCGCACTCAATAGCGGCCGCGTCTACATAACCTTGAAGCCGAAGGACCAGCGCGATGCTTCGGCATTTCAAGTCATTCGCAGGCTTCAGCCGAAGCTAGCAAAAGTCGAAGGGGCGCGCCTCTTCATGCAGGCGGCGCAGGACGTGACTGTCGGCGGCCGCTCTTCGCGAACGCAGTTCCAGTATACGCTGCAGGACGCGGACGAGAATGAGTTGAACACCTGGGCTCCGAAGATTCTCGATAAGCTCAAAACCTTGCCCGAGCTTCGTGACGTCGCGACGGACCAGCAGCTCGCCGGAACGACGCTCACCATCGACATCAACCGCGATGAAGCCTCGCGCTACGGCCTAACCCCGGATGCAATCGACGCGACGCTCTACGACGCATTCGGCCAGCGCCAGATCGCTCAGTATTACACGCAGCAGAACAGCTACCACGTCGTCATGGAGGTGCTGCCGGAGATCCAGGGCGATTTGGGAAGCCTCGACAATCTCTATATTCGCTCGCCGACGACAGGCGGCCTTGTTCCCCTCGGGACCTTTGCGAGCTGGACCACGCGTCCGACGGCGCCGCTTTCGATCTCCCACCAAGGGCAATTCCCCGCGGTGACGATCAGCTTCAATCTGGCGCCGGAAGTGTCACTCGGTACCGCGACCGACGCGATCAAGGCGGCCGAGCGCCAGCTTCGCCTGCCCGCGTCGATGCAGACGACATTCCAAGGCAACGCGCAAGCTTTCCAGCAATCGCTGACGACAATTCCGCTGCTGATCGCGGCCGCGCTGTTCGTGGTCTATCTGATCCTCGGCGTTCTCTACGAAAGCTACATTCACCCGATCACGATTCTTTCCACGTTGCCGTCGGCCGGTGCCGGCGCGCTCGCGACGCTAATGATCTTTGGATATGACTTCAGCCTTGTGGCGATGATCGGCATCATCCTGCTGATCGGTATCGTCAAAAAGAACGGCATCATGCTCGTCGACTTCGCCATTCACGCCGAGCGCAACGAGCATCTCACGTCGCTCGAGGCGATACGCAAGGCATCGCTCTTGCGGTTCCGGCCGATCATGATGACGACGTTGGCGGCGCTTTTGGGTGGCGTGCCTTTGATGCTCGGCACGGGAACCGGCGCGGAAATCCGTCAACCTCTCGGCTACTCGATGGTCGGCGGCTTGGCCATCAGCCAGGCCCTGACGCTCTTCACCACGCCCGTCATCTTTCTCTACATGGATCGCTTATCCAACTGGATAACGGGAGCGAAACGCCAACCGCGCGAAAAGCAAGCGCCAGCGGCAGCCGCCGCGCCAGCCAGAGCGAAACCGGCGGAATAATAGAGGCCTATTCGTCGGCAGGTTCTTCGACGACTCTCGTTTCGGGCATTGCCAGCGTGACGACGAGGAACCCGAGGAAACCGATCACGGCGAGCGTCAGAAACGCCGTCGACGTTCCGAAGTGCAGCGCGATTTCGCCCGCGAGCGTCGTGCTGATCGAGGCGCCGATCCCCATAGCAACGCCGATGAATCCAAGGGCAAGATTGAAGTTGCCTGAGTCTTGCGTCACGTCCGCGACGACGCCAGCAACAAGAACACCGAGCACGCTCGCCGAAATGCCGTCCAGAAATTGGATTGCGACCATCACTTCCGGATCGGAGCTGAACGACATCAAGACCGCGCGAACCGGAAGAGCCGCAAATCCCAAAAGCAGTAGCGGACGCCGGCCATGTTGATCTCCATAACGCCCTATCCAGGGCGAGATCAACGCGACGATGAACTGCGGAACGATGATGCAAAGCGCGACGAGGACGGTAGCCGACTTGCTCGAGCGCAAGGTGATGAGATTTGCCGCAAGCGGCAGCACGGCCGCATTGGCAAGATGGAAAAGACAGACGGACGCCGCGAGGATCAACAGTTGCCGCTTGCCGAAAATCGTCTTGGTGGCCTGCAGCAGATGATATTCGGGCTCATGCTTCGGCTCCAGTTCCTCACGATGAAAGTCCGACGGCTGGATCAAGTAAAGCGCCATAACGGCCGGTATCGTCATCGCCGCCGAGACGAAGAAGACGGCTTGGCTCGACACGTAATAGCCGGAAGCTCCCATGCTCGCGGCCGCGAACATGCTTCCGAGTGAGGAAAAGCGGGCGTTTCGGCCCATTCGTTCGCCGATGAGATTGTGCCCCACGAGCCCCAGGCTGATTGCTGCAAGCGCTGGTCCGATCACGACGCTCGCCGCCGAGTGAAACACCTGCGCCAGGAACACAGCGTAGAACGTAGGCCAGATCGCGATGGAGAAGGCGGTTGCGCCGACAGTCAGCGTGCAAGCCGCTGCCAGCGTCCGTTCGCGGCCGATCGCATCCACGAGCGCACCGGCGGGAACTTGTCCGACAAGAGCGAAGAGACTGCCGATCGTCAGCACAAGGCCTATGTCGGCATTCGTCCATTTTTCTGATGTCAGATAAACAGTCAGGAACGGCCCGAACCCGACTTGTGCGTCCGCCAGGAAGAACGCGAACCAGTCAACGCCGATCTGGCTTCGTTTGGACGGTGCGTGGAGAGAAGGCACCAACGGCCCTTTGAAGCCGCGCATGTCTCAATCCGCGGCGGTGGAATGAGTGGCTGCGACGGGCGAAGGTCGCGCCGTCATTTGGTCGCCGCCGGAGATTGCGGGGGAGGTGAGGCTGTAGCCTCCGGCGGCGGGACGCCGGCCGAACCGACGATGACGATGGGTTCCCCTGGATGATATTCCGGAGTGACGCGCAACTCATCGCGCCCCATTTCCAGCGTGATCCCCTGTGGCGAGAAGTGCAAAACCGGCCATGCGACGGCGATCTTGCGCGAGCCGACGCCAAGGAAACCGCCGAAGTCGATCACCGCGGCGCGCACCTCGCCCGAATGCCCGACGAGGATATCGGTGACTTGCCCGAGCTTTTCGCCTGTTGTGCTTTTCACATCCTTTCCGAGCAAGCTCGAAACCGCGCTGTCGTCCACCACGATAGCCGGTGTCCCGGAGGGCGCGGGCTCCGCCGGAGCCGGCTTCGCCTGTGCATTGGCCGGCGGCGCGGCTTCCGGCTTGGCGGCAGGTTGTTGCGCTGGCGCAGCCGTGTCCGCCCTTGCGGCCTGGGGTCCGGCGCCCAGGGCCGCAGCAACCAGGACCAGCAGGCAGAAACCGGCCGTAAACCTCTTTCTCATGGATCGTTCCCCAAGGCTGAAGGCCGAGACTTGGATACCTGCGCGGTCCGCATCGCGCGGCGAACACCCCGCAGGTGAATGTCAACCGGCCGGGAAGGCTCAAGTTCCGATGCCGCCCGTTAAGCCGTGCGATTGGCAGCCCCGGCGTTTTCTGCTTAGAAGCTCGCCCAAACCGTTCGACCGCTGCCTTTGGAGACACCTGTAGATGAAACTTGTACGCTTTGGCGCCCCGGGTGCCGAAAGACCCGGCATCCTCGATAAGGACGGCGCCATCCGCGATATCTCAGGAGTCATCCCGGATCTCGCGGGCGAACATCTGTCGCCCGTGGCACTGGCCCGGTTGCGCGGCCTCGATCTCGCGTCGCTTCCCAAGGCACCGGACGGCGTCCGTCTCGGCCCTCCCATCGCCGGCACGCACAACTTCATCGCCATCGGTCTCAACTACGCCGACCACGCGAAAGAGACGGGACAGGAAATCCCGGCCGAGCCCATTCTCTTCAATAAGGCTTCGACGTCGATCTGCGGCCCCAACGACGACGTGATGTATCCGAGAAATTCCCGGCATCTCGACTGGGAATGCGAGATCGCTTTCGTCATCGGCGCCCGGGCGCGCTACGTTGAGGCGAAAGACTGGGCGAACTACATCGCCGGCTACTGCATCTGCAATGACGTGTCGGAACGCGTCTTCCAGAGCAAGCGTGCCGGTCAATGGGTGAAGGGCAAGTCGGGAGAGACGTTCGGGCCGATCGGTCCCTGGCTCGTCACGCCGGACGAAGTGGCCGATCCCGATAACCTCGCCATGTCTCTGGACGTCAACGGCGTGCGCAAGCAGACCGGCTCGACGTCGACGATGATCTTCAAAATCCCCGAGCTTCTCGCCTACGTGACGCAATTCATGGTTCTGACACCCGGCGACATCATCACCACGGGCACGCCGCCCGGCGTCGGCACGGCGCGCAATCCGAAGGAATTCCTGAAGGCAGGCGACGTGATGGAGCTCAAGATCGAGGGCCTCGGAACGCAGCGCCAGAAGGTCGTCGAATTCAAGCTCTAAGCTTAAGCGTCGCCGTCGTCTTCCGGAGGAGGCTGACCTAACGGCCTCCTCATGAGGTTCCGGAAATCCGCACCCGTCCTGACGGCGAGCTTTTGACGAATCTCGTCCCATGAGCGCGGGTTGTCGAGGTCCAGCCGACCAAGCGCCTCTTGAACGTTTTTGAGCTGATCCTTCAGATCCTGTTCGCCGTGAGCGAGGCCTTCGTCTGGTTGCGCTGCCGTTTCCAGGTCGTCGATCAATGTGCTGATGAGGCCTGTTTCTGGGAACAGCAAATAAAGGGTGAGGTCTTCGTGGACGCGGTCGTCGACGCCATCAAGCAGGCGTTGTTTCTGATCGTCGCCGCCGATTTCTCTACGGAGACGAGAAACAACGTCGTCCAGAAGACGTTCTTGGCCGGCTTGGAATTCACGCAGCAGGAAATCGAGGTTCTCGTTTTTCTTGCTATGTGCGTTGAGAGCTCTCCACGCTTCCAAGATTGCATCGCGCGATTGCGGGAGGCTCAAGCGCGTATCAACGATGTCGGAGCGCAAATTTACCGCTTCAAGCATCGCTTCTCGATAGTAGGCGACAAGCTGTTGGCGCTCTTCTGGCGATAGTGGTTGGACCGGTGGCAGCGCTGGCCTTTCGGGCCGCCGCTCGATTTCCGGAGCATTTCCTCTCGGCAACGGCAGTTCGTGCTGCGCTTCCCTGAGGACACCCGCGTCCAGCGCCGGTCGATGCTGCACGCCTTCGTACCGCACGCGTTCGTAGTCATATGCTGAACTCTCGGGCGCTGTCGCCCGGATCGTGAGAAGCGTTTCGTAAAGCGCCGGGCGAATGTAGTAGCGATCGTCGATCTTGACGTCGGGTGCCACCGCCTTGACCGCCGAACCCGCGTTCATCACGCGCCGGACGACGCGCGAGTCGTAATCGTTGTGGATGTCCGTCAGCGTCACCATGGACGTGAAGCCTTCGGTTTCGCGGATCGGCTCGAGTGTGTTCAGCACGATCTCGGAATGCTCGCGCGGATGCGGCGCGAGTGCTGCGGAGACGAGTTGATCGAGGCGCGCCCGGTCCTTGGCGGTCGCATCGGTCTTGAACTGCTTGTCGCAAACGGAGGAGAGGTATTCGCGAAGCTCGCTGCGGACGCGGTAACGCTCCGGATTATGACTGACGTTCTCGACAGCGCCGATGTCCGCGCCGGCGGTCAGCACCATGCGGACGCGATCGGCTTGCGACCGCTCCATCGCGCTCAAATCCGCCAGTGCAGAAAACCCGTCCTGATTGGTGATCGGCCTGAGGGACGTTAGCGTCAGCCACGCTGTCTCATAGGGATGCGCACCGAGTGCGGCGTTGATCGTCGCCTCGAGCTGGGAGCCCGAGCGCGTCCGGAAACTCGGAATATCCGATAGAGGCGACCGCACGGCATTGGCGCCGAAGAGGCCCGACATGAAAATCAGCCCGTCGAGGCCGATCGCGATTGCGAGCGCGAGATACGCAAGCCGGTTCCCGTCCTGGAACGCATTGAGCGTCACGACGAAGCGGTGAGCCTTGTCATCGCGTGCAAGCTCGATGTGATTGATGTGCGTTCTGAGCGTGTCCGTGTCGGCGCTCGGGAGAGCGCTGTCGGCGAGACATCGCCGGGCAAACGCGAAGAGATCGTCCGTCGATTTGTTGGCGTTGAGTTTGTCGCCGCCCATACAGGTATTTTCAAAAACTTTCGTACCGGCCTGCAGCGCGAACAAGGTCGATGCGGCGTCGGCCGTCGTTTTCGGATCGCAGTCGATGCTCGAAACGAGAGCCTTCGTTTCAGGCGTCGCCTGCATGGCGTTGGTGATGTCTCCGCACATCCGCTGGACGGCGCCGAGATGTTCGACCGTCGGATCGGCCCGGAATTCGGATTTCGTCTGTTCGAAGAGCGGCAGAATGCGCGTCGGATCGATTTTGGGACCGGCATCGGTTTCGGCGCTGCTTTCGGTGAGCTTGATGCGCTGCTCAGCCGTTTCCGCTTCACCCTTGTACTTGGCGAGATCGCCATCGAGCGTCGCCAGCTCGCGATCGACGGCCGAAAGCCGGGATTCGACTCCCGAGAGGCGCTTCTGCGCGTCCTTCATGCGCTCCTGGGCAATCTGCGCGGCGGCCTGAAGCTGGCCAAGCTCGTCCATCCGCTGACGGTAGAGCGGACCGCGTCCGGCCTTGCCGCTGCCTTCGACGCCCTTGTCCTCGGCCAACGCTTCGACGCGCTTGGCATCGACATCGCGAAGCTTTGCGTCGTAATCGGCTTTCTTGGCCGCGTAGTCGGCAGCAAGCTCCGGCCGCTGCGCAGCGAAGTTCGACTTCTCATCCGTCAGCGAAGTCTTGCGATTGGCCAATCCAGCTTGCCCGGCCTGCGCTGAGGATATCCGCTCCTGCTGTTCCTTGACCGCGCGCCGGCGCTCTTCGATTTGATCGTTGATGAAGCGCTCGATCACGCCCTGCGATTGGGCGGCAGCTTTCGTGATGTTCTCGAGCTGGCCTTCGTAGCCCTTCCACGCACCCGTCGTGAACAGCTCTTCGGCAAGGCTCGCGCGGCGCGCCGCGATCGCCTGCTCGATGTCGGTAATGATGCCGGAGACTTGGTTCTGCGCGCGCAGCTCCGCCGCCCGCACGCGCTCCGACGGCGGAAAGATCGCGGTAAAGAAGCTGTCGAACGAGAAGAAGACGCTCGTCGCCATGCAGGCGAGGAACATCACCCATAGCATCGAATTCCGGATGACGACGCGGACGACCTGCACGTAGGGCCGCACCAGATCGCTCGCGGCATAGAGTGCGAAAAGCGCGAACAGGAGGAGGCCCGCACCGAACATCAGGAGCTTGTCGCTGGTGGCCGACCAGTTGATGTCCTCGACGCCGCCACGGTTCCCGCCCGTCGGCCCCGACCACTGCAGGAAGAGAACAAAACCCGTGATGAAGAGCAGGAGGCCGATGAACGAGCCGATCCACGGCTGCGCGGCAGCGCTGACCAGAGAGGATTGTCCCGGCCGTGCGCGCGAGTTCATTCCTGTGGCAAAGCTCTCGCCGATCAGCCACGCGACGATCAGCATGATGCCTTGAATGCCGAACGTCACCATGCCGGAGAGCAGGGGTTCCCCGGTGAAATTGTACATTCCTTCCCATGTCCGCCAACCGGCGGCAGCCGATAGTACGATGCCGGTCGCGCCGAGCAGCGCCAGCCGCCAGTTCGAGAAAACGGTCTCTTCGATGGCGGTGCGGATGCGCCGGGCAACCCGGGTGCGAAGGAGGAGCGCGATGGTGCATGCCAGGAAAACGGCGATGCCGAACGGCCGGGCGTTCTCCGCCAGCCAGTCGATCAGAAACTTCACATCCATGCTGAAATCGGTCCCAGCCTAGTGTTCCTGGCGAATCGCCCGCTGCGTCGCTTAATAATTGCGCGGCCGAGCCGGCCAATTGGCGGCAACATTAAGACGAAATGTGCTCATCGCATGAACTTCTCTTTAGAATTCGGAAGTTGGATCGTTAACGGCGGAGGGTCAAGCGGATAGCTGCGCCGCACAAAAAGCGCAGCGCCGCCTTGAACTGAATGGCGGGTAATCACGACATGTTATATTGTCCGGCCGCCTGAGAGTTCAAAGCGCCGAGCGTTCCAAGGGCGTCAGGTCGGGCTAGGGGACTGTCATGGTAACAACAGCAGCCGAAGAGCAACGCGCCCGCGAACGGGTCAAAACCTCAGTAGAGCAGGCGACAGCCATCTTCGCGGAAAAGAACATCAGGTTCACTGACCTCCGCCGCAAAGTGTTCGAGGAGATTGCATCCACGCTCGCGAGCGTCGGAGCCTATGAAGTCCTCGATCGTCTCGCCAAGAAAGGCACGAGGCTCGCGCCGATTTCGGTCTACCGAGCTTTGGACGCGCTTCTGGAAGCAGGTGTCGTCCATCGGCTCGAAAGCAAGAACGCCTATTTCGCCTGCCGCCGTTTGCACCAGCCAAGAACCGGCCGCCGTCCAATGTTCTTGAGCTGCGAGAAATGCGGTGTCGTGCAGGAAGTCGATGGCGACGATATCTTCCGTGCGATCGACACTGCTGCGGAAAGCACGAATTTTGAACCCCGCGTACGCTTTGTCGAAGTCTCTGGAACGTGTCAGGACTGCGCGGCGCGCCGCAAGGCATAGGCAAGATCAGCCGGGCCTTCGGGCATGGAGAAACGCGTTTGTCACCCCGTGATGCACCAGGTATGCCGTCGCCGAACGGCAATGGTTCGTGTAACACCGCAGCTGTTCCGTGCAGCTGTGGTCACAACCACGGGCACCAGCCCTTTGCCGGGCAACCGGCAACCGCACCCGATCCCGATGCGCTGATTTCTGCGCGCGGGCTGTCGATGTGGCGCGGCAGCCGCGAGGTGCTGACAGACATCAATCTCGACGTGAAGCGCGGCGAGATCGTCACGCTGATCGGGCCGAACGGCGCCGGCAAGACGACACTCGTGCGCCTTCTGCTCGGTATCGAGCAACCCGACGCTGGACGCGTGGTAAAACCGGCATCGACGCGCATCGGCTACGTCCCTCAACGTTTCGAAGTCGATTCAGCGATCCCGATGACTGTCGGCTCCTTCCTCACCCTCGGTGAGCATGCAACTCTAAAAGACATCAGGGCTGCGCTCGAAGAAACCGGTGCCGCGAAGACGATCAGTCAGCAGTTGTCGAAATTGTCCGGCGGCGAAACCCAGCGGGTCTTGATCGCCCGCGCACTTCTCCGTAAGCCGAACCTTCTCATCCTTGATGAACCCGCGAGCGGCGTCGATTTTACCGGCGAGGCCGACCTCTACGATCTGATTGACCGCCTGCGGGCCAAACATAACCTCGGTGTCCTTCTGGTGTCGCACGATCTCCATGTCGTCATGGCGCGCAGCGATCGCGTGATTTGCGTCAACGGCCACGTCTGCTGCTCCGGCAAACCGGAGGACGTGTCTCAGCACGCTGCCTATGCGCGCATCTTCGGACCGCAAGCCGCCTCTGCCTTGGGCGTCTACCGCCATCATCACGATCATCGGCACGATCTGGCGGGCGAACCGAAACCTCTAGCGGACGTGCCGCCTCAAGGGCGAGGCTCCTGAGTGCTTGAGTGGCCCGAGCCGTTCGTCTGGCGCGCCTTGTTCGCCGCGCTCGGACTGGCAATCATCGCGGCGCCTTTGGGGTGCATTGTCGTCTGGAGACGGATGTCCTACGTCGGCGAGACGCTGTCGCAGGCTGGCCTTTTGGGCGTTGCGCTTGGCCTCGCCGCGAATGTCGATCTGACGCTGGCGGTCATTCTTGCGGCCATCGCCGCTGCCGGCGTTCTGACGCTTCTCTCGCGCCAGCAAATGGTGCCGCTCGATTCCGCGCTCGGCCTCATGCACCACGCGACGCTGGCTCTCGGTATCGCAGCGATCGCGCTCGTGAAGGGCCCCGCGATCGATCTGATGAGCTATCTCTTTGGTGACGTCTTTGCCGTCACACAAAACGATCTCTACTGGATCTACGGCGGCGGCGCGGTCGTCGTCGCCATCACCCTTTATCTGTGGCAACCCCTCGTGCGCCTCTCATTGCACGAGGATCTGGCGACCGCCGAGGGCATCAACCCGCGACTGCCCCGGGCGGCATTCGACCTTCTACTGGCGGTTGTCATTGCGGTCGCCATGAAGATCGTCGGCATTTTGCTCGTGATGGCATTTCTTGTGGTACCAGCCGTTGCCGCTCGGCCACTATCCGATACTCCTGAGAGAATGGCAGCCCTGGCCGCTGTGCTGGCCATTTTGGGCGTCATCCTCGGTCTCTGGCTGTCGCTTTGGAGCGACGCGCCTGGCGGCCCCAGCATCGTCATAGCGCTGTGCACAATCGCGTCCATATCGCTTCTGGCGGGAAGCCGCATACGGCGCTAGAAGAAGCCCACAGGGTTTGGAAAGGCCACCACGATGTCGCACGGCGGCAGCATCACGATGAAAGCCCGGCACGAGACCGTCGCTGTCAACGTCGGCAGCGTAAAGGTCGGCGGCGGCGCCCCGGTCGTCGTCCAGTCGATGACCAACACCGATACGGCGGATATCGCCGCGACGGTGAAACAGGTGGCAGACTTGGCGCGAGCCGGCTCGGAGCTTGTTCGCATCACTGTCGATCGCGATGAAGCCGCCAAAGCCGTTCCGCATATTCGCGACCAGTTGCGCCAACGCGGCGTCACCGTCCCTCTGATCGGCGATTTCCATTACATCGGCCACAAGCTTCTGGGCGATAACCCGGCCTGCGCCGAGGCACTCGACAAGTACCGCATCAATCCCGGCAACGTCGGTTTCAAGGATAAGAAGGACCGGCAGTTCGGCGCCATCATCGAAACGGCGCTGAAGCACGGCAAGCCCGTCCGCATCGGCGTCAACTGGGGCTCGCTCGACGCCGAGCTGCTGACGCATCTGATGGACGAGAACGCCAGTTCAGCGTCCCCGAAATCGGCCCGTAGCGTCATGCACGAGGCGATGGTGCAGTCGGCTCTGCTCTCCGCCGAACGTGCGGAGGAAATGGGCCTCGGGCGCGACAAGATCATCGTGTCGGGCAAGGTGTCGTCCGTACAGGATCTGCTCGCCGTCTATGCGATGCTTGCCGATCGCAGCCGCTACGCGCTTCACCTCGGCCTGACCGAAGCGGGCATGGGCTCGAAAGGCATCGTCGCCTCGTCGGCGGCGCTGGGCATACTTCTGCAGCAGGGCATCGGCGACACGATCCGCTATTCGTTGACACCGGAGCCGGGCGGCGATCGCGCGCAGGAAGTTCGGGCGGCGCAGGAACTGTTGCAGACGATGGGTCTTCGGTCCTTCGTGCCGGTCGTTGCCGCATGTCCCGGATGTGGACGTACGACGTCCACCGTCTTCCAGGAACTCGCTCGCGACATCCAGGATATGATCCGCGATCGCATGCCGGATTGGAAAACGCAGTATCCCGGCGTCGAGACGCTCAACTTCGCCGTTATGGGCTGCATCGTGAACGGCCCGGGTGAAAGCAAACATGCCGATGTCGGCATCTCGCTTCCGGGCACTGGCGAATCCCCCGCCGCACCTGTTTTCATCGATGGCAAAAAGGCGATGACGCTCCGCGGACCGAATATCGCAGGTGATTTCAAAGCGATCGTCGAGGATTACATCCAGCGCCGTTTCGGAGTTGCGGAAATTGCTGGCGGCGCCGCCGCTGAGTAGCGGGCAATCCACGCTAACCAAGAAATCGTCCGTTATTTCTAGGCGCTAGCCGAACGGCAGGTATTTCGCCGCACTTTGCGACAATGGTGAACTCGCGTCCCGCTTCCCGGATGATGTATCGAGGAGGCCGACGCGCGCCACTTCGATAGTTACCACCATCTCCGAATGGACCCCCTTGCGCCTTGCGCAGTTTGCTAAAGAACGTGTGACCCAGCCTCGACGAAGGAATTCCGAATAATGAGCGAAGGAATAAGCACGCTCGAACGCCACCTCGTCATCGGCGCAGGCCCCGTCGGCCTCGCGATGGCGGCAGCACTGAAGCGTCACGGTATTCCTTTCGACCTCGTCGACGCGGCCTCGGGCGTTGGCGGCAACTGGCTCCATGGCGTCTATCGCCATGCTCACATCGTTTCATCGAAGAAGGCGACGGAATATACCGATTACCCCATGCCGGACGACTATCCGGATTTTCCGTCTGCCGATCAAATGCTCGCCTATCTGACGGCATACGCAAAAGATCGCGGAATTCTGAGCTCCAGCGAGTTCAATAAAAGCGTCGCGTCCGCATCGACCGACGGTGCGGGCACCTGGATCGTGAAATTCGCCGACGGCGAGAAGCGCCAATACAAAGGCGTCGTCGTCTGCAACGGTCACCACTGGGACAAGCGCTATCCCGATTTCCGTGGCAAGTTCACGGGCGAAATTCTGCACTCCAAGGATTATGTCGGCCACGAGCAGCTTGCCGACAAACGCGTGCTCGTGATCGGCGGCGGCAATTCCGGCGTCGATATGGCGTGCGATGCAGGCCGCTTCGGCAGCTCCTGCGATATCAGTCTAAGATCCGGCTATTGGTATTTGCCAAAGACATTCTTGGGACGTCCGCTGACGGATATTCCGATTTGGGGGTTGCCGATATTCCTTCAGCGCGCGATTTTGAAATCGATTGTCGCCGTCACCATCGGCGATTACCGGCGCTACGGCCTGCAATGGCCTGACCACAAGATTTTCGACCGGCACCCCGCATTCGGAACCGATCTTCTGAACGCCATCCGTCTCGGACGCGTCAATCCGCGGCCGGCGATCGATCACGTCGAAGGCAAGACCGTAACCTTCGCCGATGGAACAACCGGCGAGTACGATATCATCGTCGCGGCAACGGGCTTCAACACGTCGTTCCCATTCCTCCGCGAAGGCCTCGTGAAGGTCCACCGCGGCGTCGTGCAGGTTTATGGCGGAGCGTTCCCCGCAGGCATTCGCGGGCTTTATATCGTCGGATGGGCTCAGGCTCGCAACGGCTTCGGCCGTCTCATCACGCCGCTGTCCGATCTCTACGCGCGCATGATCACATTGCAGGACGAACTGACCCTTCCGCTCGGCACGCTGATGGAGAGTTCGTTCACGCAGCGGTTGCCGACGACGCATCTGGTCGATCCGGAAAAATCACGTCGCGAAATTCGTCTCGCCCACTGGATCTTGCCGCTGCTGAAGTTGCGGGACCGCCGCCTGGCTCGCAAACAAAAGCTCAAATCCGACAAAAGCCGTCTTACGGCACGCGCGTAGAGATTTCGGAAATACTCCGTTAGTCCCAAATTAATTATGCATAGCAGTTTCCACGTTTTGGCAATCCAATTGCCCAAATGGAAACCAATATCCCCTTAAGGACGTTAGTGGCTCAAGGATGGCCTGACGGCCTTAATTACACGGGGTTTAAAATGCAATCGCTCACGGTCAAATCCGCATTCGGCGGAGCCTTGCTCTCGCTCGCTGCAAGCAGCGGCGCCTGGGCTGCTGATCTCGGTCCCTATCAACCGTATACGCCGCCACCGCAGGAAGTGCGCTACGACGCACCCTCGATCTGGCAAGGCGCCTATGTAGGTATCAACGGCGGCTACGGATGGGCCAATTCGAATGTCACCAATTCCGAGGGTGGCTACGGTGGTGCTCAGGTCGGCTACAACTGGCAGCGCGGGCGCCTCGTGTTCGGTATCGAAGGCGACTTCCAGGGTGGCGACATCGGCGGCCGTACCACAACCGCGTTCGACGATACTGTCCGCTCCAACATCAACTGGTTCTCGACCGTGCGCGGTCGTGTCGGTATCGCGAGCGGGCCTTGGCTCCTCTACGGCACGGGCGGCGTCGCGTTCGCTGACGTCGACACGCGCGTCCGCTTTTCCGACGGTGATAAATGGAAGAGCTCTGGTACCCAGACCGGCTACGCCGTCGGCGGCGGTTTGGAATGGGCCTTCGCTCAGAACTGGAGCGCCAAAGCCGAATATCTCTATGTCGGCTTGGGCGACGACGCACTTGGCGTGAATCAGGACTTCCAGACCGTACGCCTCGGTCTCAACTACAAGTTCTGAATTTGAACTGCAGCAGAGTCTCCCGCTCTAGCTTTCGCGACGGCCCATCAGTCGCGCAGCTTCGGCGAGGGGCTCTGCATCGTCTCCGAATATCGAAAGCGCATCGATGCCGGAGGCAATGGAGCGGTCGAGATAGCGACGCGCCTCCGCAATCCCAAGCATACCGATCAACGTCGCTTTGCCTGCGGCCGCATCTTTGCCCGTTGCTTTGCCGACATCCGCGCTCGAGCCTTCGGCATCGAGTAGATCGTCGCTGATCTGGAACGCCGCGCCGAGGTGCTCGCCGTAGGTCTTCAGCGCCGCGCGCTGTTCGGCGCTAGCGCCGCCCACGATCGCTCCCATTTCGCAGGCCGCCGTAATCAACTTGCCGGTTTTCATCGCCTGCAATCGCATGATGTCCGAGATCGTCGGATCGGGGCGCGCGCCGAGCTTTCCGGCTTCGAGATCGAGAATCTGACCGCCGACCATCCCGATGGAGCCCGAGGCGATCGCAAGAACGTGCACGAGTTCCGCCTGGGCTTTCGGATTGCCACGGCCCTTCGCCCCGCTGATCAGTTCGAACGCGAGCGCCTGCAGCGCGTCCCCGACCAGAATCGCCGTCCAGTCGTCGTAGGCCTTCCAGACGGTCGGACGGCCGCGCCTCAGTTCGTCGTTGTCCATCGCGGGAAGGTCATCGTGGACCAGCGAATAGCAGTGGATGCATTCGAGCGCGGCAGCTGCAGGAAGGGCAGCCTCTTCACCGGCGCCGAAAAGCGCGGCGCTGTGGAAAACGAGAAAGGGCCGGAAGCGCTTACCGCCGCCGAGAACCGCGTGACGAAGCGCCTCAGCCAGCCGAGGCGGCGTTCCCGCGACCTCCTGCTCGGCAAGAACGGCGGCTAGATAGGCTTCTACGACTGTTGCCGAGTTGCCAAGCTGGACAAGAAACGGTGACACTGCCTTATGCTCTCCCCAGGGATCATTCCGCGGCTTAAACAAGGCCATGGTTTGGCGCTATGCCGGACCCGGTATCACACTGTCATCGATTGAATCAAAGCATGGATCGGCCGGACGGAACATCGGGCTCAACTGCCGCGCCCCTGACGCCACCTGGCGACAGCGACAAGGTGCGCATGCCGCCCCGTCCGATTGCCGCGGCGGAATTCGGCGCGGCGATAGCCCGTTCGCTCGCCGTCGCACATGCCTCGAACTCGCCCGGCGTTGCCGCGACAGGCGAATACAACGCGATGCCAAGGACGATATTGCCGGATCACCGGCGAGACGACTGGCAGCCACCGTTGCCCCTTCCTCCGCGCGCCTTTTACGAGAGGCGCCAGCCAGCCGAACGAGCCTTCGAAACGGCGCCGTTGTTTGAGCCGCTTTTCTCAGACCGGGCGCCAGCACCCATCGAACAGGCGGCGCTGGGCGGAGACGTCTTTTCGGAAATTGACGCCGAAGTTTCATCGCGCTCGAACCCGGCCGTGGAAACGGAAACGATCAATCCGCCCGCTAAATCCCATACCGTTCCGGTTGCCGAGCACGCCATCGCACTGCCCGAAGCCACGGACCCGGCGAAAGAGTTTCTCGGCCAAACCGTGCCTCAGCGCATGATGGAGCCGCGTTTGTGGGCTCCGCCTCCGCCGCCGGCATTCGACGGTCTAACCGTCGATCCTTCGATGCGGCCAGACCTAATGCGGCCCGCCCTCGCGCAGCCCGAGAAGAAATCGGAAGCACCGCAGGTCGCCGCAGCTCGTGGCTCGTTCTTCAAGCGAACAGTCAAGCTTTTGGCGGGGATTGCGGTTGGATGGCTCGCCCTCGTCCTGCTGCTGATCGTCGTCTACCGCTTCGTCAATCCGCCGGCTTCGGCATTGATGATCCAGCAATGGATCACCGGCCAACCGATTTTCCAAAAGTGGGTGGCGATAGAGGACATGTCGCCGAATATCGTCCGCGCGGTCCTGCTGAGCGAAGACGGTCGCTTCTGTGAGCATTCCGGCATCGACTTCGAGGCCTTGGAGGAGGCCGTTGAAAGGGCTGGCAGTGGATCGCTACGCGGCGGCGCCAGCACCATCTCGATGCAGGTCGTCAAGAACATGTTCCTCTGGCCGTCGAAGAGCTATCTGCGCAAAGCGATCGAGCTACCACTGACCTCCGTGATGGAACTCGTCTGGCCAAAGCATCGCATCATGGAGGTTTACCTGAACATCGCCGAATGGGGCCCCGGAATATTCGGGGTCGGTGCGGCGTCTGAAGTCTATTTCCGGAAGTCGGCCAGAAACCTGTCCGAGCGGGACGCGGCCCGGCTCGCTGTCGCCCTGCCTAACCCATTGGTGCGCAACGCAGGAAAGCCCGGTCCCGGGCTTCTGCGGCTCGCCAACGCCATCCAGGTCCGCATGCGGCTGGCGCCCTCCGGCCAGCTGGCCTGCGTCCTGCCGAAGCGGCGACTTTAAAGGTTTGGCGGGGGGACTGGCATTTCTTCCACAACTTGCGTATAAGCGCCGCCCAAGGTACCGAGCGCCCGGAAACGGCGCCGCCGGTTTATCCAGCGATTTGAGATAGGCTTTCCCGCCGCTCGTTCGGCGGCCCGACCGCTTTGGCGGCGGTTGTCACATTTGGAGCAAGACGATGGCAGTTCCGCGCAAAAAGACGTCCCCCATGAAGCGGGGCCAGCGTCGTTCTCACGATGCCCTCACGGCGAACGCCTACGTCGAGGACAAGGACAGCGGCGAGCGTCGCCGTCCCCACCACATCGATCTGAAGTCGGGCAAGTACCGTGGCCGGCAGATCCTGCCGCCCGCAGTCGAAGAATAAGACGACCTCTCTGCTCCGGATGAATTTTCGGGCGCCGTTGCCAACGCAGCGGCGCCTATCGCCTTTTGCCGGCCACCGTTGCTTGGCAAAAGCTGTTGACCGTGCCAAAAAGCGCGGGCTCGCCCCAGGGGTGATTAAATATTCAGGAGAGCTTTCATGTCCGTTAGAGCCATTCCGCTCTTGGTCCTCGCATTCATCCTCTACAATGCGATCGTCCTGACGATCGGGCCGGAGGCTCTGCACAACGAGATCTTCAGGGTCCACCTTTTGAGCGGCGGCGATTGGTCGTTCACCTGGGGTGATTTTATTTTGCTCGTCACCCTGATCCTGCTCTTCATCGAGATCGTTAAATCGACGTTCACCACGACGTCGACCCTGATCGATCACGCGCTTTCGATGGTCGTCTTCACGGCGGTCGGAGCTGAGTTCCTGATGGTGCCGCAGGCCGCGACATCGGTCTTCTTCTTGATCTTGATCGCAGCGCTCATCGACGTGATTGGCGGCTACACGATCGGCATCCGTGTCGCCCGCCGCGATCTCAACATCGGCGCCGACCAATAAGGTTAGCGCCGTTCAATATTGCGGGCCCCGGAATTTCATCCTCCGGAGCCCGTAAATGTGCGATTTTGGCGCTTGTGAAGCCAGCCGAATTGGTTTTCCCTTCAACTCGAGCACCCTCGACTTCCCGATATTCGAAGGGTAGCGGCGAGAGAGCAGAGGGTGGCCGTGATTTCGGGACGTGACGCTGACCGTGGATCTGAAGGCGCGCTGCCCGAGGACGAACCGCAATCCGCATCTTCAGAAAAAAACGATCCCCTCACGGATTCTGAGGGGCTCGACCTCGTTGGCATTCTCTCGGCCGTGGAGGAAACCGCCTACGCGTGGGACCTTCGAACCGGCCGGATGGACTGGGAAAGCAATGCCCTCGAAATTCTCGGCGTCGGCGATCTAGGCACGATCTCGACGGGCGCTGCCTACCACGAGCTGATCGCACCTGAGCATTTGAACATCCGCCTCCAAGCCTTTTCGCGCAGCGTTGGAGCCGACAATCTGCGGGGCGTTCCCTATCGCATTCAATATCGGCTGCGCCCCGGTGGCCTGCGGAGCGGCAGGGAAGTGCGTCTCGAAGACCAGGGTCGATGGTGGCCAGGACCCGATGGGCATCCGCAGCTCGCGCGCGGAGTCGTCCGCATCGTCGACGACCAGTACCTAGAACAGCAGAGCCTTCTCGCGCGCAACGACATCGACGAGCTGACGGGTCAGCTCAATCGCATCCGCTTGACGCAAGCCCTCGGCACCGTGCTCGCGCGCACCGAACGCGATCGCCGTTCCTGTGCGTTTCTCATGATCTCGGTGAACAACCTGGCAGTCATCAACGAGACGTTCGGCCTCGATGTCGGCGACGAGGTCATCGCCGAAGTCGGACGCCGCATTCGAGCCAAGCTGCGTGGCGGCGATGTCATCGGACGCTACTCCGCGAATAAATTCGGTCTCATCCTGATGAACTGCGGTGCCAACGCCGTGCACAGCGCAGCCGATCGATTCATCGACGCGGTCCGCGATGCGACCATCAAGACTTCGGCTGCGCAGCTGTCGGCGACCATTTCCCTCGGCGGCGTCATCATCCCTGACCAAGCCAATTCCGTTCAGGACACGGTGAACTTTGCGCTCCGGACGCTGGACGTCGCCAAGTCGAAGCGCTTCGATTGCTTTGTGCTCTATGAGCCTTCACCGGCGGGAGAGGGAGCGCGCCTTCGCAACAAAACGATTGCAGAAGGCGTCGTCAGCGCCATCGACGAGAATCGCATGCGTCTCGTGCTGCAGCCGATGGTTTCGACGAGCAGCGGCAAGGCTGAGATCCACGAGGCTTTGCTGCGGATGCAGCGTCATGACGGCAGCCTCGTCTCCGCCGGCGAGTTCGTGCCGATCGCCGAACAGCTTGGCCTTTCGCGCCTCATCGATCGCAGGACTCTCGAACTGACCGTCGAGCTTTTGAAGAAGCACCGCGAGCTGGTTCTGTCCGTCAACGTATCGGGCCTGACCTGTACCGACAGGGATTGGCTGAAGACGCTGCGCCGTCTGACCGCGGGCGATCCCGACGTTCTCCGAAGAATGATTGTGGAGATCACGGAAACAGTTGCGCTTCAGGAACTCGATCAGTCCGTCGCTTTCGTCGATACCCTGAAGGAGCTCGGCTGCCGCGTCGCAATCGACGATTTCGGTGCGGGCTACACGTCCTTCAAAAATCTGAAGCTGCTCAAGGTCGACATGGTGAAGATCGACGGCGCCTTCGTGAAGAACATCGCCGATGACGCCAGCGACCAGATTTTCGTAAAGACGATGATCGAACTCGCGAAATCGTTGGGCGTGGAAACGGTCGCCGAATGGGTCGGCGACGAACGCGCCGCGAAATACCTGATCGATGCAGGCGTAACGTACATGCAGGGCTATTACTACGGAATGCCCTTCGACAGCTCCGACTACGTCAAAGCTGCCTGACACGCCGAGTTGCGCTTAGAGGTCTGGCGCAGAGGCTGGCTTAGGGCCGCGACTGCGAGAGCTTTTCGATTTTCTGCTGCATGGCTGAGAGCTGCGACTTGAGCTCGCTCAGCTCGTCGCGATCGCCCGTCGACTCGCCGCTCGTAGCAGCCGCTCCCGGAGCTTGGCCTTCGCCGGGCTTGCCGCCCTTGCCAGGCGTTCCGAACGACGCCCACATCGACATCGCCTGTTCGAACATGGCCATGTTCTGCCGGGCTTGCTGTTGATAGAAATCGAACGCCGCCGCTGGATTTGAGAACGCCGACGCGAACTGCTCGCGAAAACGGCTCTGCTCTTTCGCCAGATGCTCGAGACTGAATTGCAGATAGCTCGGCACCATGCGGGCGATGCTATCGTCGTAGAAGCGAATGAGCTGGCGAAGGAAAGGAATGGGCAACAGCGCTTGCCCGCCTTCGCGGCTTTCCTGCTCAACGATGATCTGCGTCAGAACTGCGTGCGTCAGATCATCACCGTTCTTCGCGTCGTAAACCACGAAGTCGCGATCGCCGCGAACCATTTTCGCTAGATCTTCCAGCGTTACGTACGTACTGGTCTCGGTATTATAAAGCCGCCGGTTGGCGTACTTCTTAATAACGACGGCCTCGCGCTTCGGGGCCTGTGTCTGCGGATCTGGATTGGTCAACATTGGCGTTCGCGATCTCTACTAACAACGGCGTACCGGCAGGTTGCTGCACTGCGGCAGCGTACCACACCCATACCCATCACCGCCAGACGTTTCTGTCACTCTTTTGGGCGGGGCCGAACCAATGCCGTCGGGCAGTATAGGCAAGAGGTCGCAATTGCTGAAAATAACCACGCGCTGCAATGTAACTTTGACTGCTGAATGAGGCCGTAATAACTGGCGCGCCGGCAGCGTGTTCGATAAATCTTAAGCAAAAGACAGACTTGTGCCCAGGGAGGGGCCGACAATGAGCCAGGACGCTTCGACAATCGTTATTGCGAGTGCGGCACGCACGCCGGTCGGTTCCTTCAACGGCGCTTTGGCGTCGTTGCCGGCTTCGAAGCTCGGCGAAATCGCGATCAAGGCAGCGCTTCAGCGCGCCAACGTACCGGCGGGCGATGTCTCCGAAGTTATTCTCGGTCAGGTTCTGACCGCAGCTCAAGGCCAGGGCCCGGCACGTCAGGCATCGGTCGGCGCCGGAATTCCGGTGGACTCACCCGCTTGGAGCGTCAACCAGATCTGTGGTTCCGGTCTCCGCGCAGTTGCTCTCGGAATGCAGCAAATCCAGACGGGCTCTGCATCGATCGTCGTCGCCGGTGGCCAGGAAAGCATGAGCCAGTCGACACACGCGGCACACATGCGCGACGGCACGAAGATGGGCGACATCAAATTCATCGATACGATGGTGAAGGATGGCCTCTGGGACGCCTTCAATAATTATCACATGGGCACGACCGCCGAGAACGTCGCCCGCCAGTGGCAGATCACGCGCGAAGAGCAGGACAAGTTCGCCGTCGCTTCGCAGAACAAGGCCGAAGCGGCGCGCAAGGCCGGAAAGTTCAAGGACGAAATCACGCCTGTCACGATCAAGGGCAAGAAGGGCGACACCGTCGTCGAGCAGGACGAATACATCAAGGACGGCGTCACCTATGACGGCATCGCCAAGCTGCGCCCGGCCTTCGATCCGAAGGAAGGCACCGTCACGGCCGCCAACGCCTCCGGCATCAACGATGGTGCGGCCGTCGTCGTGCTGATGACTGCGGAAGAAGCCAAGAAGCGTGGCATCACTCCGCTTGCCCGCATCGTTTCGTGGGCAACCACGGGCGTCGATCCCTCGATCATGGGCACGGGTCCGATCTCCGCGTCGAAGAAGGCGCTCGAGAAGGCCGGATGGACGATCCACGACCTTGATTTGATCGAAGCCAACGAGGCGTTCGCAGCTCAGGCGCTCGCAGTGAACAAGGGCCTCGGCTGGGATGCCGACAAGGTCAACGTCAACGGCGGTGCGATCGCGATTGGTCATCCGATCGGCGCATCGGGCGCGCGCATCTTGAATACGCTCGTTTATGAAATGCAGCGCCGCGATGCCAAGAAGGGCCTCGCAACGCTGTGCATCGGCGGCGGTATGGGCGTCGCCATGTGCATCGCGCGGGACTAATCCTCGTCAATTCTTAAGCGCAGCCGTTCCGACGAGCGGCTGCGCCTTCCCACCCACTCACAAGCAGAAACAAAAAAATTCAGGAGATAATACTATGGCACGGGTTGCCCTCGTCACCGGAGGCACGCGCGGCATTGGCCACGCGATATCGATCGCACTTAAGAGCAAAGGCTACCGTGTTGCTGCGAGCTACGCCGGCAACGACGCCGCCGCGCAGGCCTTCCAGGCCGAGACGGGCATCCCCGTATACAAGTTCGACGTCGGCAACTACGAGGCGACGGAGAAAGCCGTTCAGCAAATCACGAAAGACGTCGGCCCCATCGATGTTCTCGTGAACAACGCCGGCATCACGCGCGACGTCATGTTCCACAAGATGACGAAGCAGCAGTGGGACGAAGTCATCGGAACGAACCTCAACGGCTTGTTCAATGTCACCCGTCAGGTCTGGGAAGGAATGCGCGCCAGAAAGTTCGGACGCGTCATCAACATCTCGTCGATCAACGGCCAGAAAGGCCAGATGGGCCAGGTGAACTATTCGGCATCGAAAGCCGGCGACATCGGGTTCACGAAGGCATTGGCGCAGGAAGGCGCACGCGCCGGCATCACGGTCAACGTCATCTGCCCTGGCTACATCGCGACCGAGATGGTGAAGGCAGTTCCGCAGGACGTTCTCGAGAAGAGCATTCTTCCGCAAATTCCGGTCGGTCGCCTCGGCGAACCCGACGAGATCGCGCGCTGCGTGGTGTTCCTCGCATCTGACGACGCTGGCTTCATCACTGGCTCGACGCTCACCGCCAACGGCGGCCAATATCTCGCGGGCTGATCGGCCCTTGCGATCCCGCCGGCGTTCGCCGGTAAAAATTCACACATATGAAAAAGGCTCTGCCGGAAATCCGGTAGAGCCTTTTTCTTTGGCCTTGCTGCAGCCGGAACGTCAGCCGCGGAAGCGCGACGTGACGATGCGCGGAAACTCCTCCTCGCCGTCGCCCTGGGCATGAGCGTAGGCATTGGACGTGCGCCGCTCGGCATCCCGCTGCTGCTCGACCATCTGCTGCCGGCCCTCTTCGTTATTCCACCAGCGCTCGCCCGCATGCGCGGACGCTCCCGGCATCGGCGCTTGCGTCTGCTGCTGCAACGCGGCCCCGGGAGCGACACGCCCTCCGTAAGCCGGTTGCTGCCGCGCGGCCTGCTGCGGCTGAGGCGCCGAGAACCAGGCCTCGATCAGATCCAGTTCGTCGGCGGACAGGCTGAGGCCTTGGCTACGGCAGCGCGCCACGACGAAGTTGCGGAACCGCCCTGCGAAGAGGCTCGCCGACGTTCCCTGCTCGAACCATGGATCGCTCTCGCTCACCACGTCATAGATGAAACGCAGATCGTCCCGCTTGATGTCGAGACCGAATTCACGCGCCCGCTGCGTAATGTTGACGAGCGTCTGCGCGCCCTGCAGTCCATTCGTCGTGATCTCTTGCGACATGACGTCGAAGAGAACGCGGTATTCCGCCGGAGCCAGCGCCGGCGCCTGGCAAGCCTCGTGGATGCGCGCGATCGACTGCTGGATCTGAGTGGCATGATCGGCTCCGCGCGGTGCGCCCGTTGCGGTTGCCGGCGGCGGAGGCGTCTGCGAAGCCTGCGGCCGCGCCAGTTCACGGCGCGGTTCAGGCTGATAGCTCGCCTGCTGAGGCGGCGGCGCGATCGGCTGCCGGCGCGGCTGCAATGCCGGAGCGGCCGCAGCCTGAGCGATCGAAGCTTGCGCGGCCGCCGGAGCAATGGCGGTGAGTTCCGGCATGCGTGCGGCCGGCATCGGCGGCGCCGGAGGCGCGGCAGGCGTCACCCGGTCAACGTAGCGCGACGGCGGCACGGTCGCCGGATATGCGTTCTGCGGCATGGCAGCGGGTGCGGCAGGCGAAGGCATGCGGGCCGGTGCCGACAACGCGGCATGTTGCGGCTGCGGTTCGACGCGCATCGGCTCAGGGTCGGGTTCGCGACGGCGCGGCTCCGCGACTGGCGGCGCCAGCTGCGGCGCGATCAGTCCGGACGCCGAGATGTGCCGGTTGCCGTCGAATACCGTGTAGGGCGCCGTGTCGCTGAGATGGATGTCGTCCGGAAGGTCGGCGAGAAGCAGATCGCGGAAGGAACCGTAGCCGCCCCAGTTCGTGCCGACCGTCTTATCGCGGCCGATGATGCGCACGGCCCGATCGGCCAACGTTTCGAGAGGCACGGCCTGCGGCGCGAGGCGCACGAATTCCACGACCTCCGCGACAATGGCTTTCCGTGCCGCCTCGACGTCGATCACCGGAGCGGGAGCTGCAATCTCGCGCGGGCTTTCGCCCGAAATCGCGCGGCTGCCGCTGGTCAGCAGCGTAATTAGGTTAGACTCGCGAATTTCGCCGTCGCTGATCGCCGTATAGGGCTGCGCTGTGTGATCGTTTGCAAAAACGACCGTGCGGCGGGCGTGCGCGCGCAAGCGATGCAGCAGCGGCGTGAAGTCGGCGTCGCCCGACAGCAGGATGAACTCGTCGAAATACGTGTCGTGATTGAGAATATCACGAACGTCCATCACGATGCGGATATCGGCGGAATTCTTCAGCTGCGCCGTCAGCGGTGGGCAGTCTATGACCTCGAACCCCGCGCGCAGGAAGTGATGGCGGATGAACGGGAACGAGTTCATGTCTGTCGAATTGTCGTGCGCATTGCGGCGGGGAACGGGATTGCCGTAGCAGCGGTTCATCGCGATGCGGCGCTCGCCGGGCAATGAATACGAGTTCGTGGACGTGATGAGTTCGCCGGACGCAATTCCTTGCAGCCACACAGCACTGTCTTTGGCGAAACGCTTCGCAGCGTCTTCGTTCTTACGTTTCAAAGATAGGTAGATGTTGTCGTAATCGACGAACACCGTAGATAGGACGGGTCCTGAGGACTCGCGTTTCATGGACTGCAACCCCCGTGAATCGGAACATGATTCGCCGTCACTGTTGACGAGTCGAAAGCCTCCAGCAAGAAGCGCTACCGCACTGTTGGCGGATAAGGACAATTAACCCGTGGATGGAAGGCCATCGCGCCACGGCGTCGGAAAACGCAGTTGGGGACGACGTGTGGATTGTTGGCGAAAGGTTTTCTGCTGTTGCAGCTTCGCCGCTCAATCGACGGATGGAGGCGCGTCCGGAGAGAAGTCCGGCGCTGTCAGAATAAAGCCCTCGAACATGAAGGCCGGGGCCACCGTGCATCCGACCAGCGTCCATTTCCCGAGGCTGCGGGCCTGTTGCCAATGACCGGCCGGAACGACCGCTTGTGGCCGCTCGCCATCGCCGAGGTCGCCGCCGAGCCGTAGGCGCGTGATTGGGCCGCCCGTCGGCGACACTTCGAGCAATAAGGGATCGCCCGCATAGAAGTGCCAGGCCTCCGCCGCATCCACCGCGTGCCAGTGCGAGCGTTCACCGGCCTTCAGAAGGAAGTAGATGGCGGTCGAAGCTGCGCGCGTTCCGGGCTCGGCGGCATCGCGAAACGTCTCGCGGTAATGTCCGCCCTCTGGATGAGGAGAAAGGCCGAGCATTTCAATCACTTCGTCGCCGGAGAGATCTCGCTTCAAAGGATCCTCCTCGCGCGGCCGGTCAGGCCTTGTTCTTCAGTTGACGGAGGCGCGCAAACACTTCCCAATCCGGCGCGCCGAGCATTCCGAGGCGCGCTTGGATCGCGCGCGACCCCGGTCTGAGAAAAGGATTGGTTGCCCGTTCGATTTCGATCGTGGTCGGCAGCGTCGGCCGTCCGGCAGCGCGCATGGCTTCGACCTCGGCCACCCGCTTTTTCAACGCGTCGTTTTCGGGCTCGATGCTGAGCGCGAAGCGGGCATTGTTGAGCGTATACTCATGGCCGCAATAAATTTTGGTGTCGCCGGGCAAGCCCGCGATTTTCGAGACCGACTCCCACATTGTCTCCGGGTCGCCCTCGAAAATGCGCCCGCATCCGAGCGAAAAGAGCGTGTCTCCGGTGAAGGCCAGTCCGTCCTCTGGGAAGTAGTAAGTGACGTGGCCTAGCGTGTGGCCCGGGGTTTCGAGAACTTCGATCGGGTGACCGGCAAATTCGAGTTTGCTTCCCGCCTTGACGACGCGCGTCAGCCCCGGAATGCGGTCGGCCTCAGCTTCTGGACCCGTCACGCTTGCGCCGTAGTGTGCCTTGAGTTCGGCAATACCGGCTGTGTGATCGGTGTGGTGATGCGTTATGAAGAGGTGATTGAGCCGCCAGCCCCGTTCGGCCAAGGCAGACTTGATCGCCGCTCCACAAGGCGCGTCGATGACGGCCGTTTCGCCGGTTTCCGGCTCGTGCAGAAGAACGCTGTAATTGTCCGCCAGGCACGGCAGTAGAACGATATCGAGAGCTCCCATGGCGGGGACTTTGGTTGGACGCGTCTGCCGTGTCAAACGGAACGAAACGACGCAGCGAAGCGGAGGGTTTTGCGAGCACGGGCTGTCTCTGTCGTCCCGGATCGTTTAGAGACAAACCCGGTAGAACCGATTTTTTTCAATCCTGGTAAGCGCCAAGATGCCTCTCGACGCAAAGACCTTGAGAGATTTCTACAGAACCCCCCTGGGCCGGGTGGTTCGGCGTCAGCTTGCGACGGCCATACGCTTGCGCTGGAACCGGGTGAACGGCTTGACCGTCGCGGGCGTCGGGTTCGCCTCGCCGTTTCTTGGGACTTTCCGGACCGAAGCAGCCCGCCTCGCCTGTCTGATGCCGGCCCGCCAGGGGGCGATCGTCTGGCCCAGAGCCGGCCACTGTCACTCCATTCTTGTCTCGGAGAACCAATGGCCATTGCCCGACAATTCCGTTGATCGGCTCCTGGCCGTCCATTGCCTGGAGCAGGCCGAGCGCGCCGGACCCTTGCTCCGCGAGATGTGGCGGGTGCTGAAGCCGGACGGCCGGGCGCTGTTCGTCGTTCCCAATCGCCGGGGCCTCTGGTCGCGCATGGACCGGACGCCCTTCGGTCATGGCCTGCCGTTCAGCCGCGGGCAGCTCGAAACGCAGCTTACCGACGCGCTCTTCACGCCCGTCGATTGGGGCGAGGCGCTCTATTTTCCGCCCGTCAACCAGCGCCTCTTGCTGCGCGTTGCGAACCCGTTGGAGCGTTTCGGATCGAGCATGTCGATCGGCGTCGCAGGCGTCATCTTGGTCGAGGCGAAGAAGGAAGTGATGGCGCCCGTCGGTACCGGCAAGCGGGTCGCTCAACCGGCAAGTCTTAAACCGGTCGAGACGCGCAGCACGACTGGCGTTCGCCGCTTCTAGCGATTGGCGGGGGGGAGTCCGGGGCCGCGCAACAGAAACACGGCCTTTTCCCCGAACATGTTCTGCATCGACAACGACCATTTGATCGGCAGGCGCGCACCATAGGCATTGAACGCCACCGCTTGCTCGACGTTCGCATGAACGAGTTCGCAGAGATCAGCGAAATCGCGGATCGTGCAGAGATGCGCGTTGGGCGTCAGATACCACTGGTCAGGCAGGTTATCGTTGACCGGCATGCGGCCGGAAAAAAGCAGCTTCGTGCGCACCTGCCAGTGACCGAAGTTCGGGAACGAAACGATGGCCCGCCGGCCGATCCTGAGCAAATTCTCGAGCACGTTCTTAGGCTGCCGCGTCGCCTGGATCGTCAGCGAAAGAATGGCGTAGTCGAAAGCCTGATCAGGATAATTATCGAGATCGCGATCAGCGTCGCCCTGAATGACGGAAAGGCCGTGCGCCACACAGGCGTTGACCTTGTCACGCTGCAGCTCGACGCCCCGTCCGTCAACGCCCTTGCGCTCGGATAGGAGCTGCAAAAGCTCGCCGTCGCCGCAGCCGACATCGAGAACGCGCGAGCCCGCTTCCACCATCTCGGCGATGAGCACATGGTCGACGCGCGGGACCTTCGGTCCGCCAACGATTTTTCCGAGATCGGGAGCGTTCATTTCCGCGCCTCCGCCGCGCCGAGGCCGCGCTTCGTCGCGGCGGCATTGAGAAATCCGCGGATGGTCGCGAAAAACGTCGGCTCTTCCAGCAGAAACGCATCGTGGCCCTTGTCGCTCTCGATCTCGACGAACGAGACGTTGGCGGCAACCGCGTTCAGCGCCTGCACGATTTCGCGGCTCTCGCGCGTCGGATAGAGCCAGTCCGAGGTGAACGACACGACGCAAAAACGCGTCTTCGTCCCGCGAAATGCATTGGCGAGAACGCCACCGGCGCCTTCGCGCATGTCGAAATAATCAAGCGCGCGCGTGATGTAGAGATAGCTGTTGGCATCGAAGCGATCGACGAACGTCGACCCCTGATGACGGAGATAGCTCTCGACCTGAAACTCGGCATTGAACGAGAACGACAGCGACGACCGGTCCTGCAAGTTGCGGCCGAATTTTCGATGCAGCGCTTCTTCCGAAAGGTACGTGATGTGCGCGGCCATGCGCGCGACCGCGAGGCCGTTCTTCGGCACGGTGCCCGCAGCATAATAATTGCCGCCCGACCATTCGGGGTCAGCCATGACGGCCTGTCGGCCGACCTCGTGAAACGCGATGTTCTGAGAGGAGTGCCAGGCCGCTGTCGCAATCGGCACGGCGGCGAACACGCGATCCTTGTAGCGTGATGCCCACTCGAGAACCTGCATGCCGCCCATCGAGCCACCGATCACCGCGAACAACTGGTCGACGCCGAGATAGTCGATGAGACGCGCCTGCGCCTCGACCATGTCGCCAACGGTGATGACCGGAAAGGTGAGGCCGTAGGGAGCGCCCGTCTTCGGATTGATCGACGCCGGACCCGTCGAGCCCATACAGCCGCCGACGACGTTCGAGCAGATGACGAAGAAACGGTTCGTGTCGATCGGCTTACCCGGCCCGACCATATTGTCCCACCACCCAGGCTTGCCGGTGATGGGGTGGCGGCTCGCGACGTACTGATCGGCGGTCAGCGCGTGGCAGATCAAAATTGCGTTGGACTTCGCCGCATTGAGTTCGCCATAGGTCTCATAGGCGATGGAAAACGGCGCCAGATCCTGCTGGCAGGCAAGGCGCAGCGGCGCGCTGGCGTCGAAATGCACGACCGGGCTCGACGGCGTATCCACCTGGGGATGCCGCCGCGAGACAGGGGCAAGATTGGGCGAGGCGCCAGTCATCGTATTGGTTCGATGTCCAAGGAGCTAAACGGTAGGGCGGGCTTGCTAGGCTGGCCGCAGATAAAGTCAACTTTAAACTTTGATTTCAAGTGGTGAAGACCCTATCAATGCGCCCGAAATCGACAAGACCGGTCAAGAATTCGAGATAATATATGGTGGTTACTGCGCCAATTGCACGTCCTGGCATCCTGGACATTGCCGCTTACGTCCCCGGCGAAAGCAAGGCGGGCGGCAGTTTGCCCCCCGTCAAGCTATCCTCGAACGAGACACCTCTTGGGGCCAGCCCTGCGGCAATTGCGGCCTTCAAGATGGCCGCGGGCGAGCTTGAGCGCTATCCGGACGGTCAGGCGACGTTGCTCCGCGATGCCATCGCCCGGCGCTATGGGCTCGACGCGCGCCGCATCGTCTGCGGATCGGGCTCGGACGAGCTGCTGGGTCTCTTGGCGCGCGGCTACCTCGGTCCCGGTGACGAGGCAATCTATACCGCGCACGGCTTCCTCGTTTACCGCATCGCGATTCTGACGAACGGCGCGACGCCGGTCGTGGCGCCCGAACGCGACCTGAAGACGGACGTCGATGCCATTCTCGCAGCCGTCACGCCGAAGACCCGCGTCGTCTTTATCGCCAACCCGAACAACCCGACGGGCACATACATCCCGATCGAGGAAGTGCGCCGCCTGCGTGCCGGCCTCCGCGGCGATATCCTGCTCGTGCTCGACGCCGCCTATTCCGAGTACGTCAGCAAGAACGATTACGAGGCCGGGCTCGAACTCGTCGCCACGACCACCAACACGGTCATGACGCGCACGTTCTCGAAAATCTATGGGCTCGCCGCGCTCCGTATCGGTTGGGCCTATTGCCCGCCTGAGATCGCCGACGTGCTCAATCGCATTCGAGGTCCCTTCAATCTGTCGTCTCCGGCGATTGCCGCAGGCGCCGCCGCGATCGAGGACATCGAGCACACGGAACGCGCCAGGCTGCACAACGACAAATGGCTGCCATGGGTCGTGAGCGAGCTTGAAAAGCTCGGTCTCAGCGTGACGCCGAGCGTTGCGAACTTCGTGCTGATCCACTTCGACGGCGTCAAAGGCAAGACGGCATCCGAAGCTGACGAGTTTCTGAAGGCCAACGGCATCATCGTGCGCAAAGTCGGCGGCTACGGCTTTCCGAACGCGCTCCGCATGACGATCGGGTCCGAGAACGACAACAAGCGCGTCATCGAAGCGCTCGCCCGTTACCTGAAGGGCGGGGCTTGATGGCCAAACCGGAAAGTATGACCGTGAGCACGACCAAGCCGATGTTCAAGCGTCTGGCGCTGATCGGCATTGGCCTCATCGGCTCGTCGATCAGCCATGCTGCGCGGCGCGCTGGGCTCGTCGGCGACATCGTCGGCTGCGCAATCGCACCCGAGACACGCGCCAGGGCAGAAGAACTCGGCCTCGTCAGAAAGGCATACGCCGATCCTGTTGACGCCGTGAAAGGCGCCGATCTCGTCATCCTCTGCACGCCCGTCGGCGCCTATAAGAAAATTGCCGAAGCGATCGGACCGCACCTCGAACCGGGAGCCATCATCTCCGACGTCGGCTCGGTGAAGGCCGCACCCATCAATGACATCGCGCCGCATATTCCCGCAGGCGTTCACTTCATCGCCGGACATCCGATCGCGGGAACCGAGCAATCGGGACCCGACGCAGGCTTCGCCGAACTCTTCGACGGACGCTGGTGCATCCTGACGCCCACCGACGCGGCGGATCCCGCGGCGCTCGCGAAACTGGAGGAGTTCTGGCGGAAGCTCGGCTCGAACGTCGAGATCATGACGCCCGAGCATCACGACATGGTGCTCGCGATCACGAGCCACGTTCCGCACCTGATCGCCTACAACATCGTCAACACGGCAGCCCATCTCGAGCGCGTGACCGATAGCGAGGTCATCAAGTTCTCGGCCGGCGGCTTTCGCGATTTCACGCGCATCGCCGCTTCCGATCCGGTGATGTGGCGCGACGTCTTTTTGAACAACAAAGACGCCGTCCTCGAAATGCTCGGCCGCTTCGCCGAAGATCTCACCGCGCTGCAACGCGCCATCCGTTTTGCTGATGGCGACACGCTGCAACGTCTCTTCACCGAAGCGCGCGCGATCCGCCGAGAAGTCATCCAGGCAGGCCAGGATACGGCGCAGCCCGACTTCGGCCGCACGGCCGCTCGCGCAAAAGATAAATAGAACTGAGGGCTTGTCGCTCGGCGATTAGGCGGAGTGCGGTTCTGTCAGGAACTGCGCGGTGATGAGATCGGCCTCGACCGCTTCTGCTTCCTGCGATGAGGATGCGAGCAAGTGCACGTGAACTTCATCGGCGCCGAGCGCTGCCGAATGCTGGCGGATTTCCGCGAGGTTCTGCGTCGGGCAGCGATTGGCGAGGCGGCCGATCGCGAGCACCGTGCGCCGTGAACGGTCGCTGCGGCGGACGAGAATGTAGTTCGCGTCTTCCAATGTCGGGCAGTCGAAAAGGCTGTAGACGGTGTGTACGTAGCGTTTGCCCGACGCGCCGGTCCAGAAATGAAATCTCGGCGGAGCTTCAGGAAGCGGTGTTCCCAAGTTCGCCAGCGGAGCGGCTTCGGCCGCCTGCCGGTTGGCTCGGAACGCAGCAAGCTGAATAATTTCGGCACTCATAACGCACACCCCTTATCGGCGACACTTACCGATTACTGCTTTTCATGCAGTGATACCCGCCCGGCCGTGAGGAATGGTGAACTTTGGTCCGAAAATTTGACGCGATTGCCCCATCCGCGCCTCGATGGTCAATGAAGTGTTGAGAACGGCACGGATTGCAAACACTCCGCGCGAGTATGCGCGGTTCATCGGCGCAAACGTCAACGCGCGTTAGCAATCTGAAGCGTGGAGGGGAGCAGGATGAGGTCGCGGTCGCTCCGGTATTGTTAATTGCCGAGCGTCAGCCGCAACGCGAATAATCGCAGTTGGCGCAGGTCCAGCAGCCTTCGATATGCCTTAAAGCCCGTTCCCCGCATTTGGGGCAAATGCGGGCCGAGGCGATCGCGGAGACATGTTCCTGCGGCGCCAAAGCCCCGTCCCCACCGATCCGCTGCACCGCTGCGATAGGCTGGCGTTTCGAAGCGTCGTCGCGGCCCTCGTCGTCACGGGTTAGAAACCCGATGTGAATCATATGCTGTTCGATGACGTCGCCGATGGCCGCCAACAGGCTCGGAACGTAACGCCCGCCCATCCAGCGTCCGCCCTCAGGATCGAAAACGGCCTTTAACTCTTCGGCAACGAACGTGACGTCGCCGCCGCGGCGGAACACGGCGCTGATCATGCGTGTCAGCGCGACTGTCCAGGCGTAGTGCTCGAGGTTCTTGGTGTTGATGAAGATCTCGAACGGACGCCGCCGCCCATCGCGGATGATGTCGTTGATCGTCACGTAAAGCGCATGCGCGCTCGCGGGCCATTTGATCTTGTAGGTTACGCCTTCGAGCGCCGCATCGCGCTCGAGCGGCTTCGTCATGTAGACGACGTCGCCCGACCTCGCTGGATCCTCAACGGCTCTGAGCGTTGATGCCTGCCGAACGGCGGGAATCTCGCCGGAGGGAACCTCCGCTTCGGCCGGGCTATCGCTCGAACGTGAGAGAACGGCGCCAGTAATCGCATTGGGCCGGTAAGTCGTGCAGCCTTTGAGACCGAGATCGAAAGCTTCAGCATAAATGTCTTCGAACTGCTCGAAGGAAATGTTCTCCGGGCAATTGATCGTTTTCGAAATCGCGCTGTCGACGTAGGGCTGCAGCGCCGCCTGCATCGCGATGTGCTGGACAGGCGAGAGCGTATCGGCAGTGACGAACGCTTCGGGCAAAGCCGCGCCTTCTCCTGAGAGCGTTCGAAATTTGCGGTAGGCGTAATCCTCGACTGTTTCTTCGGTCGCCGTCTGTCCAGATTGGAGGACACGGCGCCGGTAGACAAAATCGAAAACCGGCTCGATGCCGCTCGATACGTTACCTGCCAGAAGAGAGATCGTGCCAGTCGGGGCGATCGATGTGATGCAGCCATTGCGAATGCCGTGCGCCGCAATCGCCTCGCGTACGTCGGCGTCGAGCCGCAACACGTTCGGACGCGCGCCGAAAGCTTCCGCATCGTAAAGCGGAAACGCGCCTTTCTCGGCGGCAAGAGAAGCGCTCGCGCGATAGGCGGCATTCTGTATAGCCGCCATCCATTCGGAAGCCTTTTCGCGCGCGGCCGGACTGCCATAAGGGAGACCGAGAAAAATCAGAGCATCCGCCAGCCCCGTGATGCCGAGACCGATGCGGCGCTTGGCACGCGCTTCCTGTGCCTGGGCTTCAAGCGGATAACGCGAAATATCGATGATGTTGTCGAGAAAGCGAACGGCGGTGGCGACGCGCGCTTCCAGCTTTTTACGGTCGATGCCGGCCTCGGGCGTAAAGGCGTGCTCGACGAGGCGCGCAAGATTGATCGATCCGAGAAGGCAAGCGCCATAGGGAGGAAGCGGTTGCTCGCCGCACGGGTTCGTCGCCGAGATCGTCTCGCAATATTCGAGATTGTTGGCGGCATTCACCCGGTCGATGAAGATGACGCCGGGCTCCGCGTAATCGTAGGTCGCGCGCATGATCTTGTCCCAAAGCGCGCGCGCTTCGACCGTCCTGTAGACCTTGCCTTCGAAAATGAGATCCCACGATGCGCCACGCTTGACGGCGTTCATGAACGCATCGGTCACCAGAACCGAAAGGTTGAAGTTCCGCAGCCGCTGCGCATCTGCCTTTGCCGCGATGAATGTCTCGATATCGGGATGATCGCACCGGAGCGTCGCCATCATCGCGCCGCGCCTCTGACCAGCCGACATGATCGTCCGGCACATCGCGTCCCAGACGTCCATGAAGCTGACGGGTCCCGAGGCGTCCGCGCCAATGCTTTTGACGGGGGCGCCCTGTGGTCGAAGCGTCGAGAAATCATGACCGATGCCGCCGCCCGCCTGCATCGTCAGTGCCGCTTCTTTGACGTTATCGAAAATGCTGGAAAGATCGTCGTCGATGCGGCCGAGAACGAAGCAGTTGAAGAGGGTGACGTTCCTGTCGGTGCCGGCCCCCGCGAGGATGCGCCCCGCCGGCTGAAAGCCGAAGTCGGCTACCGCATCGTAAAAGGCGCGCGCCCATCTATCGCGCTCGCCCGCCTTCTCGACCGAAGCCGCAGCGTTCGCGATCCGCCGGAAGGTGTGCTCCAACGTCTTGTCAGCCGCCGCCGACGGCGATCCGGCAAAACGGTACTTACGCCGCCAAATGGCGTCGGAAATGGCCGGAAGATCTGAAAAAATCGCGCTCATCGGGTGCCCTGAATATGGGTATTGAGAACCCATCTTCAATTCGCGTTCACTATATGTTCTCAGATCCCGTCTGTCAATCACGAAGCTGGTCACGACCAGAAAAATGCCGTCTGCCTGAGCGCCGGGATTTCCCGGACGACAGGCAGACGGCGATGAGGTCTTTCGGCGATCTTCGCTCTTAGAGCTTGCAGAGCGTCGCTTCGCCCTTGCACTGCCAGCCGATCGTTCCGGCGCTGCACTTGTAATGGCGCGGACCGAACGAATAGCCCGGCGTACCGTTGCCGGATACCCAGGTGAAATAGATGCTCCAGTCGGTCGCCTGCAGCAGAGCGGCGTCCACCTGGAAATGGGCGAGTTGCTCGCTGAGAGCTACGCCTTCAGCGGCTTTCTTGAAACAGCTTTTGGCCTCCGCCGGCGCCGCTGCCATGGCAGCGCCTCCGACGGCGAGAACGGCCCACATCAATCGGGCGGCAGTGCGCATTTGGATATCTCCGTGCTTGGAAATAGATGAGAACTCAACCGTGCCATATCGGCGAGCATCCCGCGTACAACAAACCATGGCCGCGACGCCGATTCCCGCGGCGTTGCGGCATCCGCACATCATCCGCTTACGGTGATCGTGGGGAAAAAGGTCAGCCGGTGTGCGCGTGCCTATAAGCCAGCGCAAGCGGTGGCGGAGAGGGGGCTCTTGCAGCTTCTTCGATTAGCCGTGTGCTCGCCGCTTCAATCGCAGATTCGATGCGCGAACGAAATTCAGCACGCGGCAATCCGGGCGGCATCGGTGGCAAAAACTCGACGACGATCGTTCCGGGATATCGCCAGAGGCTTCGTCGCGGCCAAAAGAGACCGGAGTTCAGCGCCAGCGGAACGGTGACGACACCGAGAGCCTCGTAAAGGGCAACGTAACCCGGCTTATAATCGGGAGGCGCGCCCGGCACTGTGCGCGTGCCTTCCGGAAAGATGACGACTTCGCGATTGATGCTGATGCGTTGACGCGCGTCGCGGATCATCGACTTGAGCGCCGCCGATGCCTTCTCGCGTTTGACGAGAATGTGCTCGAACTTCACGCAGAACCAGCCGTAGAACGGAATCCACTTCAGCTCGTCCTTGAGCACGATCGCCGGATCGCGAAAGAGCGAAATGAGGCCGAAGGTGTCCCACGCCGACTGGTGCTTGGAGATGACCAGACATCCCGTCTTCGGCAAATTTTCGTGGCCGCGAACTTCGAGCTTCGTCCCGCAGATCAAACGCAGCAGCCAGACGCAGGTTCGCCCGTGCACCTCCAGCCCCTTCATGGCCCACGGCCTGGGCCCGATCAACAGCCATGAGCCAAGCACGAGATAAAGCGCGGTGACGACGTAAAAGACGACGAAATAGATAAGCGATCGCGCGATGACCAGCGCGCCTGGCCGGGGCAAGGTTTGGTCCATTGTGCTGTCAGCCATCGACGCGCTTCTGCGGCATGATCGCAACCGATTGCCCGTCATGCCAGTCGATGACGCGCTGCGCGGTGAGACGCGCGACGGCCGGAAGAAATTTCAGATATTCGGAAAGCAGCACCCTCGTCGTCGCAACGTGCAGCCACCAGGCAGTTTCCGGAAAGCGTTTCGGGGTGACCGCATAAGGAAGCAGCGTGACGCCTGGCATGACGAGAGCGAGTTCGGCGAGGCTGCGCGGCATGTGATAGCGTGACGTCACGATAATGAGCTTCGTATAGCTGTTCGTATTGGCCCACGTTCGCGTCTCATCGGCATTGCCGACCGTATCGAGCGCTTCGTATCCGAGATCGACACAGCAATTGAAAAGTTGACTGTCGATTTTGACGATGCGCTGCATCTCTTCGCGGCTGACTTTGCGGTTGACCCCGGAGATGAGCATCCGCTTCGCGCGGCCTTCGCTCATCAGCTTTGCGCCGGCCTCGATCCTGTTGTCGCCGCCCGTCAGAACCACGATCCCGTCTGCTTTGTCGAGGTTGGCTGCATCGTCGCGGGTGACCGAAACAGCAAACAACACGAAGCCAAATGCCAACGCGGCAGCGCCGAGCGTCAGCAAGAGAACCAGCGCGTGAGACATCTTCTTCATTCGCGGGATGTACTTGTTCGCGTCGCCTGTCTGTGATTCAGCGGGAGAAGTGTAACCGATTTCAACCGGTCACGCAGCCTCCCCGCCATCCAGTCCCGGCGTTGCCCTACACGAAATCGCGCGCGTTGGCACGCGGCTGGGAGTGAGATTTTTCAGCAGTGGCCGTTAGTGTTGCCCATTCAGGATGCGATAGACGCCGACGCGGGATGTCACCATGCAAAGCCCGGCTATGGTTACGACGACAAATCCCAGAATGACGTAGCCGAGTGCATCGAGCGCCCCTGTACCGATCAGGCGTTGCATCTCGACGGCGCTGACGGCTCCCCCGCCCAGCAACTCCGTAATTGCTGGCATACAAATGAAAACCAGCATGGCGCAGCTCGCACCGACGATGCCGGCCTTGATCCCGAGCCTTAAGAAGTGCTTCTCGAATTCACGGGCAATGAACCTATCGGTGGCGCCGACAAAATGCAGAACCTCGACGATCTCGCGGTTTGAAGCCATGGCGCTGCGCGTCGCCGATACGATGATTGCCGTGGTCGCTGCGCCGACGAGTATAAGGATCGCAAGTCCGCCCAACGCCAGTGATCGTGTAACGGCCCGGATCTGCGCCTGCCAGCGCCGGTGATCGTCGAGCGAAGCGCCTTTGAAATCCCGTCCGAGAGCAGATCCGATTTCGGCGAGATCTGGCGGGTCGGTCCGGTTGACCTCGACCGCCACCAGACGCGGCACCGGCAGCGACTTCAGCGCATCGGCCGAACCGAGCCACGGCTGCAGAAGCGCCGCCGATTGATCAAGGCTCAAGGCGTTGACGCTCGCAACGCCCCGCTGCTTCTTCAGATAGGCCACGACGTCCGCGACAACTTTGTCGATGTCGCCGTTTTCTTGCGGAGTGACCTGAACCGTAACCTCGCTCGCGATGTCGTTGAGCCAGGCGTCAGAGGATTCCTTGATCATCCAGACCGCACCTGAGGTGAGGCACGCGAGGAAACACATGATGCCGATGACGAGCGTCAGAGACCGGCCGGTGACCGAGCCCGGCGGCACGACCGGAGCCGTCACTTTCATTTTCCGCGCGCGGTCGCTGTCACGCGCCGGAGGCTTCAGATTGCGTTGCGGATCTTCGGCCGTCACCGTCTGTTCGGCATCGCCATACTGCGGCGGATAGCCCCCCGTGCGCGCGGTGACGCCTGTCGTCGGCTCGTCATAGGGATCGTAGGCCGGCAGCGGCATGGCTGGCTCGACACGCCCGGGAAAGCGGCTAGATGATCCGGACATGGCCCTTGTGCACCTCAATGCGCGGCGCTTTGAACTGCCGCATCAGCTGATGATCGTGCGTCGCAATCACGACGGAGGTGCCGAGCCTGTTCAGCTCGACGAACAGCCGGAGAAGGCGCCGGGCCATCTGCGGATCGACGTTTCCTGTTGGCTCGTCTGCGAGGAGAACCTCCGGCTTGCCGATGACCGCCCGGGCAATGGCCGCGCGCTGCTTCTCGCCGCCCGACAGAACGGACGGATTAACATACATCCGGTCGCCGAGCCCGACCCATTGCAACAGGTCCGTGACATCCTCCCGGTAGTCGGACGGCTTCTTGCCGATCACCTGCAGCGGCAGCGCGACGTTCTCCCAGACCGTCAAATGGTCGAGCAGCCGGAAATCCTGGAAGACGATGCCGATGCGCCGCCGCATCTGGGCGCGTTTTTGCGGCCGGACTTTCGTGACGTCCTCGCCGAACATGCGAATTTCGCCGCGGTTCGGATGCAGCGACATGAACATCAGCCGGAGCAGCGATGACTTCCCCGCACCGGATTCCCCATGCAAAAAGTGAAAGGACCCTGGCCGCAGATGGAACGTCACATCCTGCAGCACCTCAGGCCCTCTGTCGTATTTCAGTCCGACATTCGTCAAGCGAATCAAGAGGTATTTGCCTTGACAGTGGATATTCGAAGCACTTTGCGAAGCCCGCAACGTATAGACACGTCGCAGACACAATGATCAATCGATTACGATTGTGGCGCGGTCGTGTACACAGGATCCTTCAGGGTCTAGCCAGACGATCGCCCTGAACGACAGGATGTTCAAATGCCCGATTCAAACGCCAAGATGACGATCGAAACAATTTTTTCTGCTGAGGATATTGGCGCTCGTCTCCGGGTCCTTGCCGCCGAAATCGCGGCCAAAGCGCCCCAGAACCTTCTGGTTGTGCCTGTTTTGAAGGGCAGTTTCGTCTTCGCGGCCGATCTGTTGCGGGCCCTCTATGCTGCCGGCCTTGCGCCGGAAGTCGATTTCCTGACGCTTTCGAGCTACCGAAAAAGCCGGGAATCCTCAGGCCAGGTGACGATCCTGCGCGATTTGGATCTCGATGTTCAGAACCGGCACGTCATTCTGATCGACGATGTTCTCGATTCCGGCCGCACGCTGGCTTTTGCCAAGGATTTGATTTCGGCCCGGGGCGCGACGCGCATCGAAACGTGCGTATTGCTCGACAAGAAGGCACCGCGCGCCGTATCGATCGAACCGGACTATTGTGCTTTCGAATGCCCGAACGTGTTTGTCGTTGGTTACGGCATGGACGTCGCGCACCGGTACAGGGAGCTGCCTTTCGTAGGTCGCCTCGTCGATTAGAACGGGAAGTATGGGTTCTTTATGCGCATGACGGCCGGCTCGCGGAACGCGAGTCGTCATGCGCAATCCAGGAGGGGAGGGGCGGTAGAAATGGCGACGATCCTGCTCGCAGATGACGATGCTGCTGTTCGCGACCTCGTGAGGCGGGCTCTGAGTTCCGACGGCCACACCGTCCACGTTACGCAAGACGGCGTCGAGGCGCTGGAGTCGCTCAGCGCCAATGGTGTCGCTTTTGATATCCTGATCACCGACGTTGATATGCCTCAGCTCGACGGCATCTCCCTCGCGGAAAAGGCGCTCCTCATGAAGCCCGCGCTCGCCGTCATCTTGATGTCGGGGTTCACGGACCAGCTTGAGCGCGCCGCCCGCCTCAGGGTGCGCCGGCTGCTGTCGATCTCGAAGCCTTTCACGCTCGACCAGATCAAGCAGGTCGTGAAAAGCGTGCTGTCTTAGATCCCGCGAAACGAGACCAATACAAGTCATCCCGGCGAAGGCCGGGATCCATGCAAGCTTCAGCCTGTGGGAATGCGCGGAGATTAATCCGTTAGCCGCCGGTCACGCTCATATGGCGGGCAACCGAAGGTTTCTTCGTTCGCCTGTCGATGACGAAGTCGTGGCCCTTGGGCTTTCGCGAGATGGCTTCGACGATCGCGGCGTCGAGTAGAGTATCTTCCGGAGAAGCTCGGAGCGGAGCCCGAAGGTCCGCATCGTCTTCCTGGCCGAGGCACATGTAGAGCTGACCCGTGCACGTCACGCGCACGCGGTTGCAGCTTTCGCAGAAATTGTGCGTGAGCGGCGTGATGAAGCCAAGCCGGCCGCCCGTCTCTTTGACGGTCACGTAGCGGGCAGGTCCACCCGTCCGGTAAGGAATGTCTTCGAGCGACAGCCGGTCCAACAACCGTGCGCGCACGATCGACAACGGCAGATATTGGTCCGTCCGGTCTTCGCCGATGTCCCCGAGCGGCATCGTCTCGATCAACGTGAGATCGGCGCCGCGGCCATGCGCAAACCGGATGAGATCTTCGATTTCGTCTTCGTTGATGCCCTTGAGGGCAACGGCATTGAACTTGACGCGAATGCCGGCCGCTTCGGCCGCATCGACGCCGCGCAGAACGTTGGCGAGATCGCCCCAGCGTGTCACGGACTTGAACTTCACCGGATCGAGCGTGTCGAGCGAAACGTTGATCCGGCGCACGCCGGCCGAATAAAGTTCGCTCGCGTACTTCTCGAGCTGGCTCGCATTGGTCGTCAGCGTTAGTTCTTCGAGCGCGCCGGTTTCGAGATGTCGCCCGAGAGCCCGGAAGAGCCAAAGAATGTTGCGGCGCACCAAAGGTTCGCCTCCGGTGATGCGCAACTTCTTCACGCCCTGGCGGATGAATGCCGCGCACAGCCGGTCGAGTTCCTCGAGCGTCAGCAGATCGCGCTTCGGCAGGAACGTCATGTGTTCGGTCATGCAGTAAACGCAGCGAAAATCGCACCGATCCGTCACGGACACGCGCAGATACTCGATCGCCCGGCCAAAGGGATCGATCAGCGGTTGTTCGGTCCTATGGGCAGGTTCGCCCAGCATGCGAAGATCTCCGGAAGATGCCCGAGACGTTTCATATCGTACCTCCCGGCGTCAAGGGCAAGTTCGGCCCTCGCGTCAGGGTGTCTTAGATCGTATTAATACAATCTGGCGGGAGGGAAATATGAAAAGTCCAGCGGCTTACTTCGTACTTGGTTTCGTCACGGCATCCGCGCTCTGGCTGCTCGTTTTTGCCTATCTGAATGGCGAGCTGCTGCGCACGTTTACCAGCTTCAGCGGCCATTCTTGAAGTTGCTGGCCTAGGCCCGCTGCCGGACCCTGTCGAAGGGACCGAGCGTCCTGACGATCAGCGCCGCGATGCCGTCGATATCGTTGAGATCGAACACGGGCTTGCCGTGCGCATCGACCTCGTAGTCGGCAGCGATGGCAAGAACGAGCGGATCGTTCTGGGCGAGCAGCTTCTCGGGCGCAACGGCCGCACGCCGGACCTCGATCTTCGGAATTGCGGCCGCCTTATACCCTTCGACGAGGATGATGTCCGACGGATTGAGCCGGCTAGCGACCGACTCGAGTGCAGGCTCGCCCGCGGTTTCGATTTCCTCGATCACGGCAACACGCGAGCCGGAGACGATCGCCGTCTCCGCAGCGCCGGCCGCGCGATGCCGGGCCGTATCGCTTCCCGGCATGTCGATATCGAACTTATGGTGTGTATGCTTGATCGTCGCAACGCGCAGCCCTTCGCCCGCGAAGTGCCGCGTCAACTTTTCGATCAGCGTGGTTTTGCCTGAATTCGACCATCCGGCGACGCCGAAGAGCGGCGATGAGTGTGTCGGCCGAAACGCTTTGCCCAATTTTGTTATCCTTCTGTGGGTCCTGCGAGGAGAGCGCGGGCGGTTGAAAGATCGTCAGGCGTATTGATGTTGAAAAAGGGATCGACAGTCGCGTTCCGAATGTCGCGCATCGGGAAGGCGACCGCAACAGCCTTGAGCCTGGCCGCGAGCTTATCGACACTCAAGGCACGGGCCTTGAGAGCCTCCGCAATGGCTTGCCGCGTGCTCATCGGCCAAATCGCGATTGTCGGATGACGCCGATCGCCCGACATCGCTATCGCAACACCATCCTCTCTGCGTGCGTCGAGCCGCGCCACGACGTCGTTGGGCAAGAATGGAACGTCAGCGGAAACGGTCGCGATCGCGGTGCACTTCGACCCATGCTGCGCCGCCCAATCCATCACTGCCAGAAGACCGCTGAGGGGACCAAGCTCCGGATTTTCGTTATCCGAGACAATCTCGAGATCGTATTCGGAGAACCGCTCCGGATCGCCGTTGATGTTGAGGACCAGCCGGCCGACCTGCGGGCGAAACTGCGCAATGACCCGTGCGAGGATGGATTGTCCTCCGAGATCGGCAAGTCCCTTGTCGCCGCCGCCAAAGCGCCGCGAGCGGCCTCCCGCGAGAATGACGCCGAGGATCTGATCGGAAGTGGGCATGCGCAACGATTAGGGTTCTCGCCGGAAGTCTGCAAGTCGCGGAAATATTTGAGCCCCGGCGGTTTAGCCGCCACAATGGTCCTTTCCACTCAAGCCGCCCGGACTTATATCGCGCGGATGGAAAGCGGCGCTGCTTTGGCGCCCCCGGGAGACGCTCATGCCAGTCGATAAGACACAGGTGCTTGCCGCCCTGCGTCGGGTCAAAGGTCCTGACCTTGAAAGCAACATCGTAGATCTTGGACTCGTGTCCGAGATCTTCATCAAGGATGACCACCCGTATTTCTCGATCACGATTCCCGCGAGCCGGGCGGAAGAGCTGGAACAGCTGCGGCTCGCCGCCGAGAAAGTCGTGGCGGATATAGCGGGCGTCGCCGGCGTGACGGCCGTGCTGACCGCCGAAGCAGCAGCCGGGCAATCGCGGCAACCCCCGCCGCCGCGCGCGCCCGCCGGAGCCATCAAGGCGATGTCCGGCCCCCGCGCTGAGCATCCGCGGGTGCAGGAAGCGCGCGCCAAGGGCGCGACGGGCGATGCCGCGGGTCCGCGTCAGGCAGCGGCCGCTGGGGCCAACCCCGCCGCGAAAGCCCAGAGCATTCCCGGCGTCAAACACGTCATCGCCGTTGCCTCCGGCAAAGGCGGCGTCGGCAAATCGACGGTGGCCGTCAATCTCGCGCTTGGCCTCCAGGCGATCGGCATGAAGGTCGGTATCGTCGATGCCGACATTTATGGCCCGTCGCAGCCGCGTTTGCTTGGCATCACCGGCAAGCCGCAGGTCGCCAACGGCAAGGTCATCAAGCCGCTCGAAGGTTGGGGCCTGAAAGTCATGTCGATGGGCTTTCTCGTCGATGAAGGAACACCCGTCGTCTGGCGCGGACCGATGGTCGTCTCGGCGCTGGGACAGATGCTGCGCGATACCGATTGGGCAGGCACCACCGGCGAACTCGATGTGCTCATCATCGACATGCCGCCCGGCACCGGCGATGTGCAGTTGACGATCTCGCAGAGCGTTCCGCTTTCCGGCGCCGTGATCGTCTCGACGCCGCAAGACCTCGCGCTGATCGATGCTCGCAAAGGCATCGCGATGTTCAAGCGTGTCGAGGTCCCGATCCTCGGCATCATCGAGAACATGAGCTACTTCCTTTGCCCGAAGTGCGGCGAGCGCTCTGATGTGTTCGGCCATGGCGGAGCCCGCGAGGAAGCGGCGAAGTTCGGCGTGCCGTTCCTCGGCGAGGTGCCGCTGCACATGGATATCCGCGAGACGTCAGATAGCGGCAAGCCCGTGACGGTTGCCGCGCCCGAAAGCGTCCACGCCGGCATCTTCCGTGAATTGGCGGCGCGCACATGGAGCGAGGTCGAGCGCGCGAAGGGAACACTGACCCCGCCGCCCGTTCTCGAAATCGCTGACGGCGGCAAGCTTCTGAAAGCGGCATTCCCGGATGGACGTTCGTTCGATCTGCCGGCTGAATTCCTGCGCGTCGTCAGTCCCTCGGCCGAAGTGCAAGGCCACTCTCCCGCACAGCGCATCACCGTGCCGAGGAAGAAGCACGTCAAGATCACGGGGCTAAGCCCGATCGGCAATTACGCGACGCGCATTGCCTTCGACGACGGCCACAACACCGGGCTCTTCACCTGGGGTTATCTCCACCTCATCGGCCGCGAAAAGGAAACGCGCTGGGGCCAATATCTCGAAGAGCTTGCCGCCAAAGGTTTGACGCGGGAATAGTTTGACAGACGGCCTGAGCGTGACGGGCAGCTAACGCTGTGCGTCGCGCAATTCCTCGAGCTTCTTGATCGACGCCTCGATCGGCGCGAACGGCCCGTACTTGTGCTGTTCCGCCGAAAACCCGTCCGCATACGGCCCATAGGCCGCGTCGACCGGCTTTTCGAGCCTGTTCGGATAATCGCGATCCAGTCCTTGCACGCTTGGGCGCGGCTGGGAGTCGATATAGGCCGCAACGTCCCAAGCATCTTCAGGTGAAAGCGCCGGAGCTTTCCAAGTCGTCCCCTGGGGCATGTTGCTGCGGATGAAATTTGCAGCTTCAATGAGCCTGTCCATTCCGGCGCCGTCGTTGAAGCTGTCCGGTCCCCAAAGCGGCGGAAACACGTAGCCCTTGGCATCACCGGCCGTACCGGCACGCTGACCTTCTCCGTTCGCGCCATGGCAGGCCGCGCACATGTTCGCGTAGACGGTTTTCCCCTTCGCCGGATCGGCTGCGCGGTCGAGTTCAGGCATCCGGCCGCTGTCGCGTCCCGGCGTATTCGCGCCGACGGGGCGGCCTGTGGACAGGAACATCAGATAGGCGGCCATGGCTATCATCTCCGGCCCTTCCGGCGGCAGCCGTTTGCCGTTCATGCTGCGCTCCATGCAGCCCTGAATGCGTTCCTGGATCGTTTCAACCTGACCGAGACGAGCCGAATATGCCGGGAAATCCGCATAGACGCCGATCAGCGGCAGTCCGAACTCTTTCGTGCCTGCATTGATGTGGCAGCTCTGACAATCGAGATTGTTCCCGGCGAAGCGTCGCGAGACGTCAGCAACTTCAGGACCGATCAGCGATGACGTCTTGCTGATGAGATCGCGTCCATATCGGACGGTCTTCCCCCACACATCGTCCGGCAGCTTGTCGATATCAGGAACGGTCCATGTCGATGACGTTGGCGCAACAGCCGCGTCTGGCACGGCTGCATCGTCTGCACGGCATGGCTGAGAGATCGTCAGCGCGCTGACCGCAACGATGCTTGCGCAACACAAGACCGCGTATTTCGAAGACAGCATGATCCGCATCCGAGTGAGGTTTCCCGGAAGCTACAGAGAACGATCTCTCTTTGTAAGGGTGTTCCTCCCGTCGTGGTTTGCGGCCCGTTATGAGCGTGGGTGCGGCTTTGGTGTGCGTGCCCCGCGGCTACGTGGAGAGCCGCGGGACGCACCTAAGAGCTAACTCCGCTCTTCCGGCACAATCGAGAAGTCGAGCTTCTCTCCAGCGCGCAAGATCGTGACGATCGTCTTCTGGGCGATGCGGCCGGCATCGAGAACGCGCGCAACGTCGTCGACGCCCGCAATGGCGATGCCGTCGAGCGCGATCATGATATCGCCTGCCATAAGCCCAGCAGCCTCGGCCGGACCATTGTTCTGCACGCTGCGAATGCCGATCGCGCCCGCTTGGCGAAGACCAAGCGCGTGCCGAATGCGCTGCGGCAGCACAACGTGCTCGGCAACGATGCCCATCACGCCACGCCGCACGCGGCCATGGCTCAGGATCTGCGTCAGCACGTATTCGGCCGTATTCGACGCGACGGCGAAGCAAAGGCCCTGCGCGCCCATGATGGTCGCAGTGTTGATGCCGATCACATGCCCCGACGAATTGACGAGCGGACCGCCGGAATTTCCGGGATTGAGCGCCGCGTCCGTCTGAATGACGTCGTCGATGAGGCGGCCGTTCTCGGCGCGAAGCGATCGGCCGACCGCGCTGATGATGCCGGCCGTTACAGTCGATTGAAAGCCGAGCGGATTGCCGATGGCGATCGCGATCTGGCCGGGGCGCAGCTTCTTGGAATCTGTCAACCGCGCGAACTTCAGCCGCTCCGTCGTCTCCGCCCGCAACACCGCGATGTCGGTGTCCGGATCGCGTCCGATGAGCCGCGCGCCAAAACGCTGGCCGTCGCCTTGCGCAAGCGTGATCGATTGCGCGCCGTCGATGACGTGATTGTTCGTCAGTATGATGCCGTCAGGCGAAACGATGACACCGCTGCCGGAGCCTTGCCCCGTGCGGCCGCCGCGCGAGCTGCGAACCTGAACATGCACGACGGCAGGCGATACCGCATCGACGACATCGACCACGGCGTTGCTGTAGGCATCCATGAGCGCGGTATCATCGCGCTGAACGCCGTCTTGGCGCGCGCCGTCACGTTCGATGCCGCTATCGTCAAGAACCCTGAAAAAGCTGTGTTCCATGCTGCACCTGAGGAAATGAAGTCGCGAACAAATGGCGACGAGCTTCAGTTCCATCAAGTGCCGCACAGCACTGCGGCGCATTCCAGGCATGCGTCATCGCTCGGCCAAACTTGCCGAACAATGACGATTTGCTGACTGACGGCTATTCCGCCGCTTGGCGCTGAAGGAAGTCGTACGCTTCGGCCGCGTTCGCGAAGACGTGCGTATCGAGCCCGCGCCGTCTTAGTGCTTCCAGCAGTTTCTGCCGGGTAAGCGCGCTCGTCGCATAGCGGGCGGAGCGGCCATAGTGGTGCTTTGTAACGTACGCGACCATATCGGCGTATTCGTCGTAGAGGTCCTCGGCGATCCGGCAACTGGCCTGATTGATCACGACATTGACGCGGCCGCCGATTGCCTCACAGGCATCAACGATAACCTTCTTCAAGTCCGCGATGTCGGCCTTCTTGCGGACGCTCCAGCCTTCGAGATTGAGGTTGAGGATCTTCTCCTTGGAGTCGTAGCTGACGCGGTCCTTGAGGTTCTTGTTCAGGAGATCGGCAAGCAGATCCATCGGCTCATCGAGGAAAAGACGCGGATTCATCGTCACCGGCGAGTGGATGTGCGGCTTGAACGCCATATGCGCAAGGATATCCCGATCGATATCGATGCCGGGCGCCACTTCGATCAGCTCGAGCCCGTGATCGGTAAGCTGGAAGACGCAACGCTCGGTAACATAAATCACGGGCTGCGACTTCTGCGCCGCGTACTTGCCCGAGAACGTCACCTGCTCGACCTGCTTCACGAATTTGCGCGCGCGGCCTTCCTTGACGATGCGCAGCTTGCCGTCCTCGATCGCGACCTCGAGACCGCCGGCGGTGAACGTGCCGGCGAAAACGACCGCGCGCGCGTTTTGCGAGATGTCGATAAACCCGCCGCAGCCGTTCAGCTTGCCGCCGAACTTGCTCGTGTTGACGTTGCCGAGGCTGTCGCATTCCGCCATGCCGAGGCACGTGAGATCGAGACCGCCCCCATGATAGAAATCGAACATCTGGTTTTGGTCGAGGATCGAGTGCGCGTTGGCCGATGAGCCGAAGCTCGAGCCGCCAGCGAGCACACCGCCGACCGCGCCCGCTTCCGTCGTCATGACGAGGTACGGAGTAACCTTCTCTTCGTTGGCGACGTTGGCAACGCCGTCCGGCGCGCCGACGCCGAGATTGATGACGCCGTTCGGCGGCAGCTCGAACGACGCGCGGCGCGCGATGATCTTGCGTTCGTCGAGTTCCATCGTCGGCAGGCTGTCGACGGTCACACGCACTTCGCCTGCGAGGCCCGGGTCATACATGACGCCGTAGTTCATTCGATGCATCTCAGGCGGATCGGCGACGACGACGCAATCGACGAGGATGCCCGGAACCTTCACGTCCTTGGGCTTGATCGAGCCCTCCGCAACGATGCGTTCGACCTGTGCGATGACGATGCCACCATTGTTGTGCGCGGCCATGGCCTGGGCCAGAACGTCGAGCGTCAGCGCTTCCCGTTCCATGCTGAGGTTACCGAGCGGATCGGCGCTCGTCGCACGGATGAGTGCGACGTTGATGGGAGTAGCCTTATAGAACAGCCACTCTTTGCCATCGACCTCGACGAGCTTGACGAGATCTTCTTTCGTCTTCGTGTTGACCTTGCCGCCGCCGAGGCGCGGATCGACGTAAGTATGGAGACCCACGCGGGTGAAAAGACCTGGGCTGCCCGATGCGCAGCTGCGATAGAGTTTGGAGATGACGCCCTGGGGAAGGTTGTAGCCCTGGATTTTGTCGTCCTGAGCCGCCTGCGCAACCTTGGGCATGCGTCCGAAGTTCGCCGCGATCACACGCTTGAGCAGGCCTTCGTGGTGGAGGCGCCCGGTGCCGAGCCCTTTGCTGTCTCCGGCGCCCGCACACATGATCAGGGTCAGGTCGCGCGGCGCACCCGTTTCGACGAAGCGCTTCTCTAATGCCGCATGCAGGGCTTCCGGAATGCAGCTCTGGACAAATCCCGTCGTCGTGACGACGGCGTTATCGCCGATGCGCGCGATGGCTTCGTCCGCCGATATGACCTTGCTCGTAGTCATGCGATGCGTTTCCCCGAGAGTCACAGTTCCGGCTTCGGCGAGACGTCGAGGGGTCCCTGCAGAGCCGTGCTGTTGTTTGTTTTATATTCGGATACCGGCTTGGTGGCCGGACCGCCATTCGCGCATAGCTCAGCTCGAATGGGCATGCACCACTCAAGGGGGTAATCGGGCCCTATCCGAGGGGGAACGAGTGGCTTATGCCGCACCTTATCGCAAACGAGATCTGCGAAAGTCGCAAGGCGGAAAGGTTGCCGAGTAATCGTTCCATGCATAGCAGACACCAGCAATGACAGAACTGTTCCGCCGCAACCTCATTCCCCTCATCGTCGCCACGGCGCTCTTCATGGAGAACCTGGATGCGACGGTGCTCGCCACATCCTTACCGGCCATCGCTAAGGATCTGAATGCAAATCCAATTCATCTTAAACTCGCGCTGACGACATATCTCCTGGCGCTGGCGGTTTTCATCCCCGCGTCGGGCTGGATGGCCGACCGCTTCGGCGCCAAGAACATCTTTCGCGCTGCGATGGTGGTCTTCATGGCCGGCTCCATCGCCTGCGGCTTCTCGACCGATCTCGGCTCTCTCGTCGGAGCACGCATCCTTCAGGGGATCGGTGGAGCAATGATGACACCCGTCGGCCGGCTGATTGTGCTCCGCACGATTCCGAAAGCCGACATGATTAATGCCATCGCCTGGTTGACCGTCCCGGCGCTCGTCGGGCCTGTCATGGGGCCCCCGCTCGGCGGCTTCATCACGACCTATTTCAATTGGCGTTGGATCTTCTGGATTAACATTCCAGTCGCCGTTGTGGGGCTCGCGTTGATCACCCGCTTCATTCCGGACGTGCGCGAGAAGGCTACGCGCACCTTCGATTTGCGAGGCTTCCTGCTGATCGGTCCCGGCCTGTCGCTGTTCCTGACGGGCATCACGATGATGGGGCTCGGCATCCTCGATAGGGAGACCGTGCTTCTGATCTCGGCAATGGGAGCGGTGTTGCTCGGCGCCTACGTCTGGCATGCCCTGCGGGTGCCCGCTCCGATCGTCGACCTACGATTGCTGAACATCCCAACCTATCGGGCTGGCGTCGTCGGTGGCTTTCTTTTCCGCACCGGTCTCGGCGCCGGGCCCTTTCTATTGCCGCTGCTGTTTCAATCCGGCTTCGGCATGACGCCATTTCAATCGGGGCTGATGACGTTCGCGACCGGCGTCGGCGCGATGTTCATGAAAACCCAGGCCGCGACGATCATCCGGCGTTACGGCTTCCGAAGGGTACTGATGGTGAATGCCGTCATATCCAGCCTCTTTGCAGCCTTTCCGTCGCTGTTCTCGAGCGCGACGCCGCCGCTGCTGATCGTCGGGCTGTTCCTCTTGGGAGGTCTGTCGCGCTCGCTTCAGTTCACGAGCGTCAACACGCTGGCCTACGCCGACGTGCCGCCCGAGCGCTTGAGCTCGGCGACGAGCTTCGCCGTCGTCTGTCAGGAACTGTCGGGCTCGGTCGGCGTCACCATCGCCGCGATGGGTCTCGAAGGCATGCAGCGCCTCGTCGGCGGCAGCGCCATCGACGCCGGACATTTCCCGCCGGTCTTCATCCTGATCGCGATCGTTTCAGTGTCGTCGATCCTGTTCTTCAGGAAGCTTTCGCCGTCGGCTGGCGCGTCGCTCCTGCCGACGGAAGCCATGAAGGCCGCAGAGCCTGCCAAAGACGTCGCTCGCCTCAGCGAAGGCCACGTCGGATAGGATTAGCCAAGCACGAAAGCCGCGATCGGAGGGTCCGATCGCGGCCACTATCGCTGGTCGTGGAGAGCGAAGCGGTTTAGGCCGCTTTCTTCGCTTGAGCCTTCTGGCGCGGAGCCTTGCGCGGTGCCTCAGGCACGACGCGAAGGGCCGGAACGGTCAAGTCCGTGACCGTCCGCTTGCGACGGATGACGGCTTCGCGTGCGCCGAACGCCTGCGCGAGCGCGAGCAGAGCCGAGGACGGCTTCAGTCCCGCACATCCGCGCGCGTCGACGGCAGCAAAGCCCGTCCGCGAGCATGCCTGCAAAGACAGGTGCCCGGAGCCCAAGACCGCGACACCCGATACGCCGCCGCCGGCGACGCGATCGAGGTGGAGGCTCTTGAGCTTGAGGCCCAAGCTCTCGACGGCACGCTTCGTCGCACGCTCGGCCGACTTGACGTCGTCGAGGCGCTCCGCGCCGTGGAGATCGATAAAGATCGTAGTCCCTGCACTATTGACGCTATGCTCAGCAGTCGGACTCCCAGTCGAGTCCATAGCTTCCGTGTTGAACGCAGCGCGCGAAAAATCTTCCTCTTGGGCGGTGCTTGAACGAGTCAAGTCCATCCCCAATTGGAAGAGGGTGTCATTAAAGGCCATGTGACCCTCCCCA
>RXJH01000013.1:277994-385977 GCA_003987725.1 Hyphomicrobium sp.
GATTGGGGGATCGAAGCGCGACAATCGCGCAAATTACTCGTCCTGTTTGCCGAGGAATTTGTTCAGCAGATCTTTCGCTTTCTTCTTGTTGGTCGCAGCGGTGCTCGACGGATCCTCGTCGGCTTTCTTGCCGAAGAGCTGATCGACGATCTCGTTGGCGTTCTTGCCTTTGAACTTTTTGCCGATCTCCTTGATCGTCTCCACCGTCTTGTCCTTATCCGAAAGCACGGCTTTGAAGTCCGGACGGTAGGAAGGCTTGTCCCAGGACCCCGTGATGTGGACCGGAACCTCGATCCCGGAGGCTTCCGCACCGCTCTGCTGACCCTCCGCCGCGGCAATGAGCTTCGGCCGGATCGTGTAATCGACGGTGCGCTCGGGCATGCGTGCGGTGCCAGAACCCGTAACCCTCAGCATCGGGCTGATGAGCTGTAGATCCTGGTTCTGTGCCACGCCGTTGACGACCGTGAACGTCGCGCCGAGCGCGCTGAAGTCGGTCTTTTCCGACGGCGCGGTTTTAAATCCGCCGAGATTGCCCTGTGTCAGGCCCTGTATCGCGCCGGGCAGGTTGAATCCGACAATGGCGCCATCCGCGAACTGGAAGCCCGCCGTGCCGTTGAGGCTTTCGATCAGCTGCAACTGGCTGGCACCGTTCGCCGTCAGCTGCAGCGCCACGTTGGCGTTCCCAGAAATCCAGCCGAAATTCGCGGAATCCCTGAGGAAAGGCAGCGCTGAAACGCCGTCGAGCTTGAAGTTGGCGTCGACATTGGCGCTGCCCCCCGATCCGTCGACGGTGAGGACGCCGTTGCCGTGCCCCTTGTAGAGCGCGACGTCGTTGAACTTCGCCTGCATCACCAGATTTTTGACCGCGACCTCGACCGAGGATTTGCCGATAGCGATGTTCTTGAACTGAAGCTTGTCGACGCTCACGCGCGCATTGCCGTCGGCAACGCCGAGAAGCGTCAGGTTCAGCGCCTCGCTCGACCAGCCGAGCCGCTGTTCGACGCCATAGACTTTCGAGCCTTGCAGCAATTTCTCGATCTGATCGGGCGTCGCCGGTGTCGGCTGTCTCGCGGGAGGCGCTGGTGCTTGCTCCGGCTCAGGTTCCGGCGTGGCATCGCGGCTGGGCGCTGCGCCCTCGGTTGCGAGGGGGGCGGTCACCGCACTGGTCAGGTATTTGTTGAGATCGAGTGCCGAAATGCCGAGGTCGGCCTCGACGTAAGGCCTGATACCGCCCGTCGTGACCTTGATCGTGCCCCTTGCAGCTGCGCCATCGAGTCCGAATTCGGCATCCGAGAACACCGTGACGTTGTCGAACGTCTTCAGCCGTCCCTGGATCGACATGGGGCCGAAACCGGAGACGGGCGGCAGCTGAGTGCCGAACCAGGTGGCAAGCCCGCGCGTCGAATTCGATTGCGCGTTGACTTGGCCGTCAAGGAAGGCGCCGTCTTTGAGCACGAGGCCGCCGTCGTAGGATGCGGTGATCAAGGGATTGTTGGCGTTGAAGGCGAGGTGAGTGGGCTTTTCGGCGGCGAGCCCGCGGACGTCGTCGACTTTGCCGTCGAAATCGAGCCGCCGGTCGTGCCAGACGAGATTGCCGTTGGCGACGAGCGGGCTTTCGAGCGACGGCAGCCTGAGCGAAACGTTCACCTCCGAGACTTCCGAAACCTTCCCCGAACGCTCGTCGGTGAAGCGGAAGGTGCCATTCTGCAGCGTGACGTTCTCGATTTTCACATCCGCCGCATTCTCTCCGGTGCCGCCATTGTCCGCCATAGCGACGGCGATCGGCGCCGCGTCAAGCCGGGTTCCCCGCATCTGCAACTCCGCAAGCCGCGTCGGCGCGCTGAAGGCCGCGAACTTCCAATTTCTGCGGCCGTCCTTATCGATGCGCAGGTCGAGCGTGGGAGTCTTGAGCGTCACCGCATTGATCTTCGGCTGTCGCTGCAAAAGCGTCATCGGATCGACGCTCGCCTCGAGCGCCTGCGCCTTGAGGAAAGCGCCGTCCATCCCCGGCGGACCAGACAGCGACACGTCTTTCAGCGAGATGCCGAGAGCCGGGAAGAAAGTGAAGGAGGCTGGTCCCGCGATGACGAGATCGCGGCCGGTCCGTGCCTTGACCTGCTCGGTGATCGTCTGCCGGATCAAGTCGCTCGGCGGATTGAGCAGCAGATAACCGACGCCAGCGCCGGCGACAGCGAGGATGAGAAGGCTGACGTAAAGCACGCCGGTCCAGAGACTGCTCCGAGGTGCGGGCGGTCTCCGCCGTCCACCTCCGCCCCCCGGCGGTGGCGGCGTGCGGCGGGGGCCTGAACCAAGGGGGGCGCGCTCGAAGCTCGGCCTGATTGGCGGCAGCGGCGGCGGCGCGGAATTATACGTCATGTAGTCCTCTTAAGAGCGGCGAACGGGCCGCGTAAAGCGGCGCAAAATATCGATGCGAATTATGTCACTTGCGGGCCGCGGGCTCAGCCTGCGGCGCACGGTCTGAACGCCTGGGCAAGGCGCGTGCGGCCGTCAAATTACCATCCATCTCCGTCTCGGCTTCGAAGGCACGCAGTCCTGCATTCGGCAGGTTCATCGAGTTTCAGGCTCCGGTTGCACGAGCACTCATAGGTTGCATAATTGGAACATAACTTCGCCAAGGTTGCGACGCATATTTCCCCCAGACTTTGGCAATGCCAGAATCGTCTTTCCCGTTACGACTATCGCGCACTTGCCTTCGGGCAGGTGCGCTCTTTCTCCTGTCGGTTCCGCCAATTGCGGCCATCGCGACGACGGCGCCGGAAAACGGCCCGGCAATCATCACAGGTTTAGGCCGAGTCGTTGACGGCGACACACTCGATGTCGGCGACATCCGCGTTCGCCTCGAAGGCATCGATGCCCCGGAAACGGCGCAGACCTGTCAAACCGCATCTGGGGAGACCTGGCCCTGCGGGAAGGCTGCGACGGCCCTGATGCGCAAATTGGCGGAGCGCCAGGACGTCGCCTGCGACCGCACGGGCACTGATCGCTATCATAGGACGCTCGCGACCTGCTTTGTCGATGGCATCGACATTGGCGAGGCAATGGTGCGTGCTGGGCTCGCCTGGGCCTTCGTCAGATATTCGACGGTCTACGTCGCCACCGAAGCCCAAGCGCGAAAGGGAAACATCGGCGTGTGGCAAGGCCCCGCCGAAGCGCCTTGGGATTTTCGCCGCAACGAATGGCAAGTCGCCGAGGTCGCCGCTCCAAAAGGCTGCGCGATCAAAGGCAACGTCTCATCGCACGGCCGCATCTATCACATGCCGTGGGACCCTTGGTACGACAAGGTCAAGATGGACGAAAGGCGCGGCAAGCGCTGGTTCTGTTCTGAAGGAGAGGCTGCGGCGGCAGGCTGGCGTCGCGCAGCATCCTACTAGGCGCTGATTGACATCTCATCCAGGTTCGGCTCGGCAGCGTTCTTCTTCGCTGGCTCGAGCCACCCGCGATAGTGCGCCAGCAGCCCGACAAGCGGCAGCCCAATTCTGACGTCGAAATGAAAGCGCCCGTCATCGCCTTCGAATTCGCGCGTATCGGACGTCGGCGCCAGAAAGAGCGGCAGCTTAACCGGGCCGATGCGCCAGCCGACGACCGGCATCCGCACGTTGCAGCTTTCGGCGCTGAGCCCGAGCAGAATATCGAATGGCCCGAAGCGTTCCGAAACGATGTTCCCGCGTTCGTGTCTGAGGCGGGACGTAAAGCGGTTCTCGGCGAAATTCCGCTGCCAAATTTCTTCCCCTCCGCACCGGTCGACCGTAACCGTCACGTCGACGTCGCGCGCCGGTCCCGGCAAACCGGCGAAAGCTCTCACTAGACGTCCGGCGAGGGACGTCGTCGCTTCGATGTCTGCCTTGCCCGTCCAGACCGGCGGCGCGTCCTGATCGTGAAATGCGCGAACGGCGCTGGGCAATCGACTGTAGCTTGAGCTTCCACAGGCGGAAGCAACGAGGCAACCCGGGCCAGCATGCTGAATGGTCCGCGAGGTCGTAAGCGACGGCGGCGACATCTCCGCCTCGATCGCTGCGAGCGGCAACCCCGCGATTTTCGCCCCTGTCGTCTCGCCGCCGAGGAGCAACGACCGCGTCAACGCTACGGCTGGAAGAACCGGAACGTCGGGACCTGCGCCTTTGCCGGCAATGAGAAGCCAGCGCGCCCTGATCTGCCGTCCGTTCGCATCCATGCCGGCGCACGTCACCGTCATGCCGCCGCGATCGGTCGAAAAGAGACGCGTGATGCGTCGCGCTTTCGCCAGCAACGGGGCCAGAGATTCGATTTTTAAAATCACGCCGCGCTGTCTGAGCTGCGCGAGAGCGATGAGTCCGAACTGCTCGATGCGCGACTGCAGCCCGGCGCTGAACGACACCCGTGACCGAACGTTGAAGCGTCGCTGCATCAGCTCCGCGTCGGCCGTCTCGACAGGCGAGAGATAGCGCGTTCCAAGCCGCTCGATCCTGGTGCGGCGAACGCGGCTCCAACCCGCAATTTTGCGTTGCCTGCCCTCTTCGAAGACCGCGACGGGTGTGCCGCAATAGGAAAGAATGGCGCGAATGACGGCCTCACCGACATCGCCGCCGCCTCCCGGCATGATCGCGATATCGATGCTGTCGACCCGCTGCCATCCGGCGGTCAGGTCTTCGACGACAGCCATCGACAACGCCGGTGTCGAACTTGCCCCGGCACGAGCGGCAACGCCCCTGGAGCGCGCTAGGGCGTCAAGCGCTGTTCCAAAGTTGAGAAGGTAGTCGCGCGCATCGGCAAGATCGATCCAGTGCGCGCCAAAGCCTACAGCCGCGCGCGCAAGATCGTAGTTGGCGAATTGAAATGGGCCCGAGGCATCGATGACGAGCCACGGCGATAGCGATCGCAGCCGCGCCATGCTCGACGGATCGTTCCGGTCAAAAGCAAAGGGGGTGCAACGTGCACCCCCTTCCAATTTCTGCGTGAGAGCTTTGGCGCGCTCTTCGCTACGTGACGTGAGCGTGAGCTCGACGCCCTCGATCATCGAAAGACGCCATGCTAACCGCTGCCCGAAGAAGCCCGTCGCTCCTATCAGCACGATGCGGCGAAGCACGGCAGTCCCTCATGATCTCAGTACCGCGGGTCGCGCGGCGGTGGGCCATCGTAAGAACCGTACCCGCCCTGCCGGTCATCGCCATACGGCCGGTCTCCACCCGGTGGCGGCGGCGGAGGTCCACCATCACGGGCCAGAAGCGGCGTAATGCGTCGAACGGCAACGCGACGGTTCAAACGTTCCGGGGCTGACGTCGGCACTTTCAGATACTGTTTGCCATAGCCCTGGGTCGTCATGTTTTCGAACGGCACCTGGAACTGCTCACTCAACACGGCGGCAACGGATTCCGCGCGCCGGTCCGAAAGCGACAGGTTGTCTTCCATCGAACCGACGGCATCCGTGTAGCCTTCGATCATGAAGACCTCATAGGGATTGCGATTGATGATGCGGTTCATGCCGCGCGCAATGCGCTCGAGCTTGCGATACTGGCTCGGATCGACATCCCACGAACCGAACTCGAAGGTGATATCGTCGAGATCGACACGGCGCATGCGGTCGCGAAGAGCGACGGTCGCGCGGATTTCGTCCAGCGTATAGCGATCGCTGAAATCGTCGACCGGCGGCGCGCTCAAAGCCTCGTAGATGTCGTCGTCACTCGCACGCCCATAATCGACGATGTACTGGTCGCGCGGAATTCGGACGCGGGGTGGCGGCACGTCGAGAACCGAATTCAGGATCGCCGCACCGGCAGCGACGCCGATACCGATGCCGATGCCCGTTGCGATGCCTTTACCGAAACCACCGCCGCCGCGGCGGCGATTGTCGATGATGATCACGTCGCGCCCGTCTGGCCCGCGCCGGTAGCGGCGGAGAAGCTGTCCGTTGGCGTCGGTCTCCGAATAAACCTTGTAGCCGCCCGGCCGATCGATGATCGAAACGTTCGTGCCGCCCTGGCCTTTTTCAAAGCGTGCACCGGGGTCCACACGCCGCAAGCGCTCGTTCTCGTCGTGTTGAATGACGATGCGATTGTTCTCTTTGAAAATACGGCGCTTGCCTGGCTCTTCGATGACGACACCCTTGCCGCCGTCGATTTTCACTTCCTTGCGCTGTTCGCGCATGTTTTCGAAACGGCGCTTGGCGTCCGCGGGCGAAAGAGGTCTGTTCGGCTCGCCGAAGGTGTTCGTCTGCGCAGGCGGCAACGGCCGGATCCCGCCGCCGGGATTGTCGATGACAGGACGATTCTGCGGCTGGTTCGCTCCCGGGCTTGGCGCCTGATCGCGGTCGCGTCCGCCGAACTGCTTCGATTTGTCTGGCTGGTTCCGGTCGTTGCCCGGGCCGCCGAACTGTTCGTTGGAGTTTTTCGGCTTGCCGTTGAACGGCTGCTGTTGCGGTTGCGGCTCGGCCTGCTGCTGTTGCGGGGGCGGAACCTTCACCGGGTTGTTCACGACCGGCGGCTTTATCTGCTGATTTTTCTGCTGCGGATTGCCGAATGAGTTCGGGTTGCCCTGAGGCTCGTTGCCGCCACCGAAGTCTCTCGAAGGTCTTTCCCGTTTCTGATTGCCGAATGAGTTCGGGTTGCCTTGAGGCTGGTTACCGCCACCGAAGTCTCTCGACGGTCTTTCTCGCTTCTGATTGTCGAACGCGTTCGGGTTGCCTTGAGGCTGGTTGCCGCCACCGAAGTCTCTCGACGGTCTTTCTCGCTGCGGGCGCTGCTGATCCTGCTGCTGCCCCTGCTGCTTCTGCCACGACCGATCTGGCCGATTCTGATCCTGTCCGCCGCCCGGCTGTCGAGGCTGCTGCCTCTGATCGTTGCCGCCGCCGCGATCGTCCTTGCCGTGACGCTTCGAATTGTCGTCCTTGCCGTTATTGTCGCCAGCCGGTGGCTGATGCTGGTCGTCGGCGCGAACGAGCGTCGGCGCCGCGGCAAATGCTGCCAACAGCGAAGCGGCCGCCAAGATCGCATTTCGGGTAGATGTCATACTGATCCCTCGAATTATTGCAGCGTCCCCGTATGACGCTGCGAATCGATTTAGCTTCGACGTTCTTCTTAGTTGGAATCCCGGCTATTGCCGCATCCGACGGCGCCGAAACTATCCCGTCGACGCTGAGGGATAAAGGCAACCGTATGAAGCCAACGTGAATAGGTTGCGGCGAAATAGTGGCGGGCGATGTCCCTCCAAACTGCAATCGTCACGCATACACGCGCAAAAATCCGCATTGCCGTTTTAGCGGAGTGAATGCGCGACATTCTCGATCTCTCGCGCTCAACGAGCCGCAGATCGCGTCTCCGCGCACCGACTATTCAATGATTAAAGCCTCGCATCGGCAAAGCTGGATCGCGGCGACAGTGCCGAATACGAAGCCGTTGGACGCCCCCGGCTGAGTCTTCGCGGCCAACCGCGACGCTTGCAAGCGCAACTCGCTAAATCGCGTCGGTGCCGTGGGTACCCGGTCGAGGCTGAGGCAACGGAATTTCCAAGCGTCGGTCATAAGTTATTCACGACGTGTCGGCTCTTGAGGCACGACGTTCGGTTTTGTCGTATTGTCCGTAGTATGATTTATCACTCCAACACACGGGAGTTTGACAAATGACGTTCGATCAATCGGGTGCACGCAGTTTTAGAATGGAACTCGCGTCGTCGCTTCAGGCTCATTGGAAGCTCTATTTGTTTGAAGGCATCGTACTGATCATTCTTGGCATCGCCGCAATTCTCATTCCTCAAATCGCGACGCTGACTGTCGAGCTATTTATTGGCTGGCTCCTGCTGTTCAGCGGCATAGCCGGTCTCTTTACGACCTTCTCGATTCGTCCGATGCCGGGCTTCTGGTGGTCGCTCTTCTCTGCGCTGATCGGGATCGCAGCAGGCTTGATGCTTCTCTTCTGGCCTATTTCCGGCGTGATATCGCTCACGCTCGTCCTGATTGCCTTCTTCATACTCGAGGGCATCGCTTCCATCCTGTTCGCGTTGGAACATCGCGCGGAATTGCCGGGAAGCTGGTGGGCCATGCTGTTGAGCGGAATTGTCGACTTGGTGCTCGCGGCCTTGATCTTCCTTGGCCTGCCGTCCTCGGCGGGCTGGGCGATCGGCCTCCTGGTCGGCATCAACTTGATCTTCGGCGGATGCGCGTTGAGCGCGATGGCGCTGCAGGCACGGAATATCGACACCCGGGCGTAAGCGGAACGCTCCTCGTTGAGCGTTTCTGTCTATCTCCGAGATGCACGGTCGAAGGAGCGGCGCGGCGGGCTTAAGGAACAAGCACCGCCGCCCCGGAAAAGCGTCCCGCTCTAAGATCCGCCAATGCCTCGTTCGCGGCCGTCAACGGATAGATTGTCGTCGTTGTCTTGACCCCGGCCTTCGGCGCAATAGCGACAAACTCTCTGCCGTCCTGCCGGGTCAAGTTGGCCACCGATCGTATTTCCCGCTCCTCCCAGAGTGTGTAGTAGGGGAACGAGGGAATGTCGCTCATGTGGATTCCTCCGCAGACGACGCGGCCGCCCTTGCGAACGGTCTTGAGCGCCGCGGGCACCAGCGATCCGACCGGCGCGAAGATGATGGCGGCATCGAGAGGGTCCGGCGGCGTAGCGTCGGATGTGCCGCTCCAGCGTGCGCCGAGAGAGAGGGCGAACCGTTGCGCCGCTTCGTCTCCGGATCGGGTGAACGCATAGACCTCGCGGCCCTGCCACCGGCACACTTGCGTGATGATGTGCGCCGCCGCCCCGAAGCCATAGATGCCGATCCGCTCGCCTTCGCCGGCAAGCCGCAATGATCGCCAGCCGATGAGGCCCGCGCACATCAAAGGTGCCGCTGCGACGGGATCATCGAAATTCGCCATCGGAAACGCGAAATCGGCATCCGCGATGGTGTGTGTCGCGAAACCGCCGTCACGCGTGTAGCCGGTGAAGAGCGGGAAGTCGCAGAGGTTCTCTCGACCACTGGCGCAATAAGGACAGTGTCCGCAGACGTGTCCGAGCCAAGGCACACCGACGCGATCGCCAACACGATGATCCGTCGTTCCAGGGCCCACCGCGTCCACGATGCCGATGATCTGATGACCAAGAACGATCGGCACTTTCGGAAACGGCAATTCGCCGTCGATGATGTGAAGATCCGTCCGGCAGACGGCACAAGCCTCGACGCGAATGCGTATCTGGCCGCTTTCGGGTATAGGATCGGGCCGCTCTTCGAGCTCCAGTGGCCGTCCGACGGCGTGGAAGACCATGGCTTTCATCGATCGATCTTTCCGGGCAAAAAGGTTGGCGAAACAGGGTAGTCGAAACCTCTCGCCAATTGATCCTACAAAACGCGCGCACGCTATGGGCTTTTCAAGCAAATGGCCCTGACGGTTTCGACAGTTGATTGGCCGCGCCTATGTGAGACTTTAGGCGAGCCAGCGAAGCCTCCGTCCGCGCGTTGGCCAGATAGCGGGCGTCTCGTTTCTCTCCCAGACCGGGGCGCCCGCACGCGAGAAGCTCTCGCAATACTCTCTGCGCAGATCAGCCTGTCATTGCCACCGGAAAATTTGCATCCGGTGAGTGTATAGAAATCGCGCAAGCCCCGCCCGCGGACGTTCTATTTCCAATTTGAACCGAATTCTCGAAGCGCCACTGTCGTTCCGATCAGGTTCTTGAACGATGCTTATCCGGCATTGTTCGCGCCCAGCAAAGCTTGCCAGAAACGTCGCCCTGCATCGATAGGAGAGGTGGATGAACGATCAAACTCCGTCGCAGCCCCCGAAAGTCGGCCGCAGCCTCCATCGTCATCTCGCCTGTCGCCTCCGCAGGAACATCATCAGCCAGCGGATGACGCGTGGTCGCTGCCGGGTAAGATCGATCTTTCGGCAAGAGATTGGAGCCACCTCGCAGCCGTTTCCCGCACATCATTTGACGGCATCGAACATCGATCTCGATCATTTGACCAGCACGCTCGACCTATTCGAGGCCGGACATGCCAGCGGCTGAGCAGAATGCCTCTCTAACAAGTGGTTGTGACGCAAGCGGAACCGTTATTCCGCATCCGGCATTACGGCGGCTTGTGAACATTCAGCGCGAGTTCGAGCAATCGTTCGCACCACAGTCACTCCATGAAACCTCATCGCCGCAGCCCGAGCGCGCCAACGAGACGCTGGCGCGTTGGCGGCAGATGGCAAAGCGGACGCTCATCCGCGTCGCGATGTTCTCGATTTTCGCCAACGTCTCGGTGTTGATCGTTCCGGTCTCTCTTCTTCAACTATCCGATTTCGTTTTGCCGGACCGAGGGCTCGCGCCGCTTCTGTCATTGCCGCTGCTGACGCTGATCCTGATCGCCGCGATGGCGATGCTCGACATCCGTCGAGGGACGATGTTGAACGGCCTGGCGGTCTCGATGGAAATGCTCCTCGGCAACGCGCTACTCTCTGCCATGCTGGCCTCCGGGCCGACGCAGGAACGAGGCTATGTGGAAGTCTTGCGCGACCTACACAAAGTGCGCATTTTCCTCGGAAGCCCGACAATGCTGCATCTCATTGATGCGCCGATGCTGCCGCTTTTTCTCACCTTACTCATCCTCATAAATCCCGGTCTCGGCGTGATCGTGTTGATCGCTGCCCTCGTATCGGGGAGTGTTGTTCTGAAGGGCGCACGGGCCTCCTCCATGGCCCAGGCGCTGACGGCGGCCGCGATCCTTGGCTGGGGTATGCATCTCGTGCTCGCCGGCACGCTGACCATCGGAATGATGATCGCGGCAGCCATCATCGCCGGTCGTGCGCTTCGGTCATTTGAATGCGTGATCGGCGGGTGGAAGTCTGCGACGCACGCATGGAGGGCATATGCCCGCGTTCGCGCAACGCTTGTGGAGCTTGCCACCGTTGCGCCGGCCGTGCCGTCACTGTCGCCGGGAATTGCGACGGCAAAGGTGCTGCCGCTTGGGAATACCAAGCAGAGAAGCCATCATATCGCGATGAGTTGTTGAGCAACGACCTTCGCGACGGCTTGCGTCGTCGTCGTGCAGTTCAGCTTTTCTCGCGCGGAATTCAGATGGAACCGTACCGTGCGCTCGCTGATCCCGAGGATCACGCTTGCCTCCCACGCCGATTTGCCGGCCGCCACCCACCGCAAGCAGTCCAGTTCTCTCGCCGATATGACGAGCGCATCGGATGTATCGATGCCGTTCCGGCGCAGCATATGGCTATGGAAATAGTCACCGAGCGTTTTGATCTCGGCACTGGAGGGTGCGCCTTCCGCTTCCGTGTCGCCCGCCAGGGGCAAACTGCGCGTGTATCCTAAAATCGCTATCTCGCGGCCGCGGGCCGCCAGCTCGATCGCCGACTCCGAAGCTTCGCTGGTGTTGCGGCCTCTCCATCGCTGTGCGAGTTTGGTGATTTCCAAGTCCGCCAGTTGCGCAGCCGGAATGGGGTAAGGCGTAATCGCCTGGCTCGCAAAATCACTGCTGAACGCACAATGCACGAACGCGCGGCTCGAATGCCGGGGGATATTCACACCCAAATAGAAAAGATCATTGAGACGATAAATCGAACGCGTGGCAGAAAGAAATGCGACGCCCTTGTCTCGCTCGACGATCGCCGCCGGATCCGGCACGATCTGCGCTAATACGCCCTTCAGCACTGTAAAATAAATCCGGAGTATAAAGAGGCTCTAAAATATTTTTGATTGTAACGCTGTCGCGTGGAGTATGCGTAAAGCGGCGCTGCATCATTTTAAATTAAATGCGTACGCGGACGATTTTCCGAAAGTGCCGAGCTAGGCAAGGCTTCGAAGCATCGATGAGCGTGGAGGTTGGGCAACGCCGTGCCGTTATGAGAGTCAAGCGACTGCACTTGGCTCGACGTTTTATGGCGAATCACATCACCTGTGCTTGAGCCTTCGTTGGAATTCCAATTTTTCTGATTTTGATTTTCTCAGATTTCGATTTTTCGACGACGAATGTCAGATTTTTCAAATCAGTTTTCAGACGGGTTCTCATATTATGAAAATAGCTCAGCTGTTGACAGCGCTACTCTTGTGCCTGCTCGGAGCTTCGGCGGCACATGCCGATGGCCCGAATCTTCCCTGGGGTGGGCCGCCCGGAACGCCATGCGGCGGAATTTATTCCGGTCTCTACGTTGGCGGAATGCTCGGCGGCGGCAGTATGAGAACGAAGGCAACCGCGGATCTGGGCTCCATCAGCGCGAATGATGGAGGCTTCACCATTGGTGAGTACAGCGGCTACAACTACCAGTGCGGTGATGCGCTCATTGGCATTGAATCTGACTTCAGCTATTTCGGCGCCGAAACCCGGCCCGGATGTCCGGGATGCGGCGAAGCCTTCAACTCATCGATGAACTGGTTCAGCTCGCTTCGCGGCAGAGTGGGCGTAGTGGCTGATGACAACATCCTGTTGTTCGCCACAGGCGGCCTCGCATATTCCAACGTCAACCACGAATTCACCGATCCATTTGCGCCCGGCGGACCGTTTGGACGTTCGGATAACGATACGAAATTGGGCTGGACGGTCGGCGGCGGTTTCGAAATGTTTCTGAGGGACAACTGGGCGCTGCGCGGCGACGCTCTGTTCGTCGATCTGGGAAGTAACGACGAAAACTTTTCGTTCGGTTCCTGCGGCGGCGGACCCTGCAACGTGCGTGTAAGCTGGGATGACAGCTTCTGGGTCGTTCGCTTAGGCCTGACCTATCTCTTCAATGCCACGCCGGTACCCGTGATCCCGGAGTACGCCCCGGAATACAGCGTGAAGTGAGGCCCCTCTCGGCGCGTCGCTCAGGCAATGAAACGGCAAAGAAATAGGGCGGACGATGCCATGTCCGCCCTCTATTCTTGATCGGCAAACGGCTGCGTCTGTTACGCCGCAGACGCTTCGGAGACTTCCGGCTCCCACGCTTTGGATGCATCTGCTGCAGCGGCAAAAGCGACGAGATAGGTCGTCGAAATTTCTCCGGACTGAAACATCGCATCGACGCGGGCGGCCTCGGCCATCATGTCCGCGATTTCGTCGTCGGAAAGGCGCTCGGAATAGGCCGCGGAAAGCTCGATCTTGGAATTGCATTCAACCATGACGCCACTCGATCCCGTTGATGTCTTCGCACTTGTCCGGCCATCTCGATCTTCGAGTTGATCGGCGCGCATATGCTCGGTATCGGCGATATTCCCTAAGATCTTCAAAGCTTTCGCTCGTCCGATGCGGAGTTGCTTAAAATGCGGTTAGCGCTGCTCCTTATTGGATCGAAATAGGCGCGGCTCCCTTCATTTGGGCTGCCGCAATAGGTCGAGCCGGTTCAAAAATTCGCCCTGGCTTTTCAGGATTTTCGCGCGAGCTGTGGTCAGATCGAACCACGACGCGCGATCAATCTCGGGAAAAGTTTGCATTCGACCGGAGTGCGGTGGCCATTCTATGCTGAACGTATTGCTAATGAGCGTTTCAGGATCCCAATCGGCCTCTATGGCCCACACGTGAACGCTCTTTCCCCCGGCTTGCCGGACCGATCCGAGCGGCGTCGCCGCGCCCTTCGGCTGAAACCCTGTCTCCTCGGTGAACTCGCGCAATGCGGCTTTATATAAGTCTTCTCCATCCCGAACTTCACCTTTGGGCACGGTCCAGGAACCTTCATCTTTTCTGCGCCAGTAGGGTCCCCCGGGGTGTCCAAGCAGGACTTCGAGCCCGTTCCGATCGCGATACAACAATACGCCGGCGCTCGTCGCAGTTTTCACGTTGCCGCTTTCCACGTAAATAGGATGGCCATGTCGCTTCCTCGAACGCCTGCTCTTACTGCCGACTGCGTTGTCGTCGACCCGGACCGCGGCGTGCTGATGGTCCGGCGAAAGAATCCGCCCTACAAGGGTTATCTGGCGCTTCCCGGTGGATTTGTCGAAATCGGCGAAGCCGTCGAGGATGCGGCGCGGCGTGAGCTCAAGGAAGAAACGGGCCTCGAGGCGATGAACCTTGCTCTCGTCGGCGTCTATTCGCACCCCGACCGCGATCCGCGCGGTCACGTCTGCTCGGTCGCGTTCCTGACGAGAGATGCGCGAGGGGACGCGAAAGCGGGTGACGACGCGGAAGCTTTCGACTGGATAAAAAAGTTCGATGGCGTTGAAATCGCCTTCGATCACCGGGAAATTATCACTGACGCGCTGAACCTCATCCGATGATGTGAGCCCCAATGGAATTCAAGGACTACTACAAAATCCTGGGCGTCGAACGGAACGCCACCGAGGATGACATCAAACGTGCGTACCGCAAGCTCGCGCGGACGTATCATCCAGACATCAATAAAGAGGCCGGCGCCGAGGCGAAGTTCAAAGAAATCGGCGAAGCCAATGACGTCCTGAGCAATCCCGAAAAGCGTGCAGCTTACGATCAGCTTGGCAAGGATTACCAAGCCGGACAGGATTTCCGGCCGCCACCTAACTGGGACGCCGGGTTCGAATTTTCGGGGCGGCCCGGGCAGGGCGAGTTCAGCGACTTTTTCGAGTCGATTTTCGGAGCCGCCCGCGCCCAGCGACCCGGCCACACGCAGACGCACGCCACGTTTCGCATGCGCGGCGAAGATCACCACGCCAAAATCATCGTCGATTTGCAAGACGCGTTGGATGGCGCAACACGCACCATTACCCTTCGCGTGCCCGAGGTCGACGATGGTGGTCACGTCTTGGTCCGCGACAAAAGCCTGACGGTTCAGATTCCGAAAGGCGTTACCGAGGGCCAGAGCATTCGCCTGAAGGGACAGGGCTCGCCCGGTATCGGCGGCGGACCGGCCGGCGATCTCTACCTCGAAATTCGCTTCAAACCCGATTCCGTCTACCGCGTTGTCGGCAAGGACCTTTACTTCGATCTTCCGATTGCCCCTTGGGAAGCCGCATTGGGTGCAAGTGTGAAGATGCCGACCCCTGCGGGGGCCATCATGCTCAAAATTCCTCCCGGGTCCGCGCACGGCCGCGAATTGCGCGTGAAGGGACGTGGAATTCCGGCGACGCCGCCCGGTGACCTCTACGCGGTTCTCAAGATTGTCTGGCCGCCCGCGAACAACGAAAAGGCTCGGCACGTTTATGAGGAAATGGCGAAGGAGCTGGCGTTCGATCCGCGCGCCGGCCTCGGAATTTGAGGCTCGGAATCTGAGGCTTGGAGTTTGAGACATGGCAAATGGAGAGCGTGAGCCCATGCCCGTTGAATTGATCGGTCCGGCAGCAGTCTATTCACTCGAAGAACTGAGCCAGAATTGCCATGTCGAGGTGGCATGGATCTCGGAACTCGTAGCGCAAGGCATCGTCGAGCCGCAGGGAAGCAATCCATCCGAATGGAAGTTCTCTGGCCTGAGCATCGTCCGCATCGCGAAAGCAAAACGGTTTGAACGCGACCTCGGAGTGAATCCCGCCGGCATTGCGCTGGCTTTCGAACTGCTGAACGAGATCGAGCAGCTGCACGCGCGATTGAATGTCCTTGCGGGCACGAAAAGCTCGCTTGCCGACAGCACCGATCAGCATCGCCAACTCCCCTGAAATCCGTTTTTGTCGCGACACGCATCATGCCGGGAAAACACATCATCGCGGTCGGCCATGCCGCACTCGATTATGTTTATCGGATCGAGGCATTTCCGTCGTCTCCGACAAAAATCCGCGCGCTCGATCACATCGCGAGCGGCGGCGGCATGGCCGCAAACGCTGCAGCCGCGATCGCGCGCCTCGGAGGCGACGTCTCGCTCTGGGCCCGCATCGGCGATGATCCGTCAGGCGCAATAATTCGCCAGCAATTGGATGCGGTCGGCGTCGGCACCACCCATGTCCGCTCATGCGCCGGCGTTTCATCGGCGACGGCCGCGGTGATCGTCGATCGCAAGGGCGAACGGCTTGTCATTAGCGAGGACGATCGCGAATTCCCTCTGCCCGCCGATTGGCTTCCGATCGCCGATATTCAAGATGCGAAAGCCGTATCGAGCGACCTGACTTGGCTTGAAGGAACAGTCGCCGCATTTGGCGCCGCTCGCTCGCGCGCCATTCCGACCGTGCTCGATATTGATTTGAATAGTGGGCAGCTGCTTTCGAAGGTTCTCGCGCTCACCGATTACGCGATCTTTTCGGCACCGGCCTTTAGGCAGTTTGTCAAAGGCGGAAGTGATGAAGAACGCCTTGCGGCACTGGTCCACTCAGGAGTTCGCCATGCCGGCGTAACGCGCGGTGCGCACGGATACCTCTGGATGAACCGCGAGAGAGAGCGAGGTCTTGAGCCCGCCTTCCCCGTTGCCGTCGTCGACACGACAGGCGCCGGCGATGCGTTTCACGGGGCTTTCGCATGGGCGATCGCAGAAGGACTGAGAGATGAGGAATGCGCGCGCATCGCTTCCGCTGTCGCCGCCATGAGCTGTCGCGGACTAGGCGCTCGCGCAGCCTTGCCGACTCAAAGCGAGGTTGAGGAGTTCCTGGCGACGCATCAATCTCTTTCGGCACCGCGGGCATAAAGCCTGCCCTTCTGCTGTTGCGGTGCGGGATGGCCGTTGATCTGTGCTGCGCATTTCTTGTGGTTCCTCGTGAGCACAAGGGGATGGTATCGCTAGCTAAAACCGAATCCCGCAACCTTGAACCCATTTGGACTAAATTGTGCGCCGCCGCGCAAATATAGAAAAAATGATGGTGTTTGCGACAGAGATGATTGGCTTTTCCGAGCGATCGGCGTTTTATCATCCCCATAAAAACAAAGGGGGAAGCCCAATGCCCGAGTCAGCCTACACGATGATCTTCGCAGTCGAGGCACTTCTCGTATTTGGCGCCATAGGAACCGGCGTGGTCGTTTTCCTCACGAACCGCAATCACCGTGCGGACCAAAAAGTAGCTGCTCGCAGGGAGTAGCAAATTCTTGCTAAAGGCTGAGGTTCGGTTGGCGGGCGGCGCAATCCGGCCGCGCCGCCTGATCGCGCGTGGATGAGCAAGCCGGATCAATAAAATTCATTTCCGGAGTTTATTGCGGGTCGCGTTTGAGACTGGCCGTCCGGCTGATACGCAAATGTTATAGACTGAATTTTTTTTGGATATCGCCGTAACTTTATTCGCACAAGATGAACGAATTCAAAATCGGATCTGCACCGCATTTTGTTCTGACTTTCCCTCGACATCATTCGCAGCCTTCGCAGCGTTCTTGAAGAGAAATGCGGTTTTTCTCTATCTATGACTTTTGGTCTGGATGACTCTGGACTGATCTGGCCCCTATTAATAACTGCGAATAGGCGGTACACTGCACATTGTATATTGCAGCAATAATTTTTTTCTTACGTATTAATTTTATCAATCTTCGAACTTGACCCCGTCGACACGGCAATATTGCCGTTTCACCGCCGGGGTCTTTTCCATAATAGCGGCTCTTGCAAGTAGCGCCCCCAGGTTCAGCGCTCTTCACGAAGGGTGCGCTATTCGCCTCGCGCCGGACGGCGGCGTTCATGAAACCAGGCGCGATACTCCGCCATCTTCGTACGTTGCGCCGAGGGAGCTCGACGCTTGCACGTTGCAGCCTCGTCGCTCTTCTCCGAAGCACCCCAACGAAGCTCGACGCAGTCGTTGACGTTATAAGCCATCTCGAGTTCCGCAGCCCTGTCCACAACGTCCTTCATCGCCAGCGTCCATGTGGAACCGTCGCTGCGAGGATAGGAAAACTTTCGCGCCGCGAGCTCTGCTGCAAGCGTACTTTCCAATTCGGCTTTGACTTCCGCCGGCGTTTTATCCTTGGGCATGGCATACCGGTCGGCGCGCCGTGCGACGCGATCCGGAAAACCGCGCACGACATCGATGGCGATCAGCAAGCGCAGATCCCGCGAGGGCGTTGAATAGTCTTCCCACGCGCCGGTCGTCTCGAAGATCGCTGAGCCTGCTGGAATAGCAACCTCTGCACCGCCGCCGTTTTGATACTTCCGGCCGTTCTCGACGGACGTGACGCGCGTTTTGATCTGCTCTTCGAGCGCTGTGATGGTCTCCTTCATCGCGCGCATAGGATCGAGCGCATCGGGCGACATCACATCGTCCATGCGATCGTAAAAGTCTTCGACCCCGAGCGTCGATTGCTCGAGTGAGAAGTCGCCGTACTGCGGTTCCTTCGAAATATCAGCGTTGGCGAGCCGCCGCAAATTGCCGTTAGCATCGGCCACGATCGGCCGGAAGCGCTTGAAGCCGGGACTTCCGAGTGATGGGTTTTGCGCAAAGAGAAAGTTGCCGCGCCAAAAGCGCTTCCGCGCCACAGTTCCGTCCGGCTGGCCATCGACGGCCAGGAACACACCCGCAGAGTCATTCGTCTGAGCGATCCGCTTCACGAGCACGAGCACATGCCCATAGGGGTCGGCGTAGATCGTTCCGGGGCGGAGCGTTTCGGCTTTGAGCGGAACAGGATAATAATCGGTATTGTCGTCAGCCGCTGCGGTTCGGCCGGAACCGGAATGAACGGCATTGGCAACCGTCGTGCGCAGGTAATAGCCGAAACCCGGCACGAGCCCTTGGGGCCGCGACGATGTTTTCGCCGGCGCACTTTCGCCGCCGGTTGCCCCGAAAACAGCGAGAATGGAACCGGCTCCGCCTTGCCCGTCTTTCTGGTTCGTTGCCGTCTGAGAAGACTCTTCGCGCTGAATGTTGAACCACTGCGGACACCTCGGCGCCTTGCCGCCTCCACCGCGCGAGCACTTCGAATATCCGAATGGCAGTCCCACCTTGAAGGCGAAATACGCGCGTAGGAAATACGGAAGGTCGGCGCAATCCGGCTGCAGAATTAATTTTTTATCGTCTTCGCCGAGTCCCAGATGGTTGAAGAGAAAATTCCGCGATTTATCGCGGAGCACCTCGTGCAGCGCCGGCCAGGAGAGTTCTTGCTCGATCGGCGCATCGAATAGTTTTTCGATCCACGCCGAATAGAGGTTCTCCGTCGCGCGATTCCATTGGGTCCGCACGGGCCACACACTTTTGCCTGTCGCGCGAACCGGCGCCGACGCCGCGCGTCCGACGGCGATCTCCTTCGTGATCGTCGCGCAGTCCCCGTCGCCCGCGTCACGCGTGAGCTTGGCATGCCATGTTCCAGAAGCGGGAGCGGCGACCTCCGCGAACCAGAAATACGGCGGCCCGCCGTGGCGCTCTCGCGACGCAATCGCGACCGCGCCATCGGGACCGACGAGGGAAAGCTCCGCGGTGATCGGTTGCTCGGACGAGAAGACAACGCGCAACGGCGCGCCCTTCCACGGCGCAACCGGAGAGGCGAGCATGGAGATCCCGATCGCCGTTTCGCAACTGGCTGCAGCGTCTTTCGCCTGCGCGTCGGCGGCTGGGCCGGCGAGAGCAAGAGCGACGGCAAGGATCGGCAAAAGGGCCGGCCTCTTGCCGGTTATGCGTCTATGGGGAAACAAATCACCCTCTTCGAAATGCCCGCGATCGGGTCAGACACTAGCGCGTGTGCTCCGCCGAAACGATGGCAGAAGTTGCTCACGCGATGCTGCGTTGCAAAGGCACCGCGCAATTCACGCGTGATCGTGCCAGAAATGCAATCATCTCGAGGATGTTAACCGATTGACTGAATGGCTGAAAGTGCATCGATGTCGGAGATTGGAGGCCGGCCGAGCCTTCCCGCGCTGCGAAGCACGTCGGCTCGCGACATCTGTCGTGTCACTACGCGGATCCGCTCAAATCCCCCCATACCAGTCGTAACCGCGATCTTCCCAATATCCGCCCTTGCCAAGACCGAACCGGCTGAAGCTATCGGCCAACTCGATGGTGTAAACGTATTTGGGCTGCTTGTACCCGAGCGCGCGCTCGATGCGTACGCGGACCGGCGCCCCGTTGGCAACGGGCAAGCTTTGGCCGTTGAGCCCGTAGGCCAAGATCGTCTGCGGGTGGCGAGCATCGATCAGATCGCAGCTCTCGTAATAGGCCGCCGGATCGCTTTCGTCGTAAATGTCATAGCAATGGAATACGACGAAGCGCGCGTTAGGCTTCACACCGGCCTCGTCTAGGACGCGGGATAGTTGCGTGCCGGTCCATTTGGCAATGCAGCTCCAGCCCTCGACGCAATCGTGTCGCGTGATCTGCGTCCGCGACGGCATGTTGCGCAGCTCCGCGAGCGAATAGCTGCGCGGCCGCTCCACAAGACCGGTTATCGAGAGACGGTAGTCGGCGAACGAATTGCTCTTCAGCGCCAGATATTCGGCCGTTTGCGGATCCGTCGATCCGTTGGGACGCTGCCCTTGACGGATCTCGGTCTCGGAATACTCCGTCGCGAGCGCGCCGTTGCGGATCAACAGCCGTTGAGCGCGGTATGTAAGATCGTTCGCTTTTTCGAGGACGGAACGCGTCTTGCTTTCGCCCTCTCCCAGGAAATCGAACGTGTCGCAGCCCGCGAGAACGAGTGATGATGCCCCGGCAGCGCCCGCGGATAACAAGCTGCGGCGGCTGAGCAGGATCTTGCTCTGGGTCATCGCTTGTCTCCTTCGATCTCCGGAGTGCCGGGGCTGGCACGATACCATCCCGTTATCATTGACCGCAGTTCGTTGAAGGGCCCCGCCAGCAACACCATCAGAATATGGATGACAAAAAACGAGACGAGCAGAAACATTGCGAGGAAGTGCAGCGTGCGCGCGCTCTGCCGACCGCCGAACAGCTCGAGCAGCCATGGAAATCCGGCGTCGAATCCGGGGCTCATCGTCAGCCCCGTCGCGATGATGAGCGGAAACAAAATGAAAAACACGCTGCAATAGGCAAGCTTTTGCAGGACATTGTAGCTGCGCCCGTGATGAAACCGGAAGCGCGCGTGATCGGCGACGTCCCTTGGAAAATTCTGCAGGTCCTTGCGCGTCGGCGCGATGTCACGGCGCAGATGACCATTGAAAAAGCTCGCTAGCAGCCAAACGAGGAGCGTTGCAACGAGCAGCCACGCAAAGAAGAAATGAACGACTCGCCCGGTGCCGAGGTCCCGATAGGAGGGAATAGTAAGCGCCGACGGAATACCGCGAACCTTCAGATTGTCCGCGGGGCCGCTCAAACCGAAGACGCCCGTCGTGTTGAATTCGTGTCCAAGGATATTCGTCCGGCCCTCCGGCCCTTGCGGCGTATCCACCGCGCGCATGCTGAGCACGGCATTGTCGTATCCAAAGCCGCTCTCGTTGCCGACGTAGAGAGTGGGATGCGCGTTGAAAATTTGCAAACCCGACAGCAGCAGGAAGAACAAGCACACCGCCCATGTCCAGTGCGTGATCCGCGTCACGACACTCTGCCGGTAGATGAGCGGCCCTAGCGCAGGCGCATCTACGGAATCTGCATTCTCACGAATTATAGACATTGGCTCTTCCACTTCGCGAAAGTGCAACGAGGCAAGTTCCGCGCTTAGCCCATGAATGAAAAGTCGGGGGCTAAAGCGCGGAACTTTGAATTCCAGAAATCTTACTTCTTTTCCGGAGCCATCGAGTCATGCGTTTTGGCCATGGCGTCGGATCCCATGCTATCCGCCTTCATGGAGTCTAAACCCTTGGCATCTTTGCCCATGCTGTCCTTGTGCGTGGCGCCGGACCCCATAGTATCGCTTTTCATCGAGTCCGAACTCTTTGCCATGCTGTCGCTATGCATGGAATCGCCCGCTTTGCTCATCGAATCCTCGGCCAAGGCCGCGCTCGAAGGCCCGCAGACGACGGCAAGAGCGATTGCACAGGCAATATTGCGAATTGGGTGAAGCATAAATGATCTCCGGGACCGAAGCGTGACCACCCGGACCCCATGGCCGGCGTGCACGCTGCTTCCCGTAGTTCGAGCCCGGCCAGCCTAAGGTTACATTGAGCCGAAAAAAAATTTCCGTAGGCCATACGGTCTATCGGAAACCAATGCGCAGCGAATCTACCCCGATCACCGGAGCAGTATGGTGGAACGCGTCAGTTCGGCCTTTGATCGCGTTTCGCCTGAGCTCTAGCGTTCGCCTTCAGGATGCTGCCGACTTTCGCGCCGGGCGTGCGAACGCGCTTCGGCCCACCGCCTTTGGCCTTTTGACCGGGATTGGCAGTTGGACCTGCGTCCGGATGATGCACGAATTGGCTTGCACGGTGAAGCGCCAACGCACGGTGTGCGGCGTCCACGTTTGCGGTCCGCGCTTCGAGATTATGGAGGCGAGCGCGCTCTTTTTTTACGCGTTTCAGCGCTTGGGCAAAAACTTGCTTTCGCCGTGCTGGCTGATCGGCGGTTCCTGGAAAGCTCTTGCCGCGCTTATCGGCTGTTCCCTTGGCCTCGCGCCGCTTCTGGCGCGCGAACGTCTGCGCCTTGTCGCGGTAGCTCTCGAGCCGCAACGTGAGGTTCCGTAGGCCGTCCTTGTCGAGGCTGTAGATCGCCGGATGATGGGCTGAATTGACGGCTTCGTATTCCTCGTGGCTGAGCAGCCTTTGTTCGTCCTTGTTCGAATAAGACATGGTTCACCTCATCGAAATCGGCGCGAGCCCAGCGGTGAACCTACGCGAAACAGGCCAGGCGAACCCGCAAGCCTGTGCTTCGTCGTTAACGAGGGATGTACGGGCGTTTCTGTCGAGTTCACGGCCTGCATCAAACAATGCCGCGAGTCCTGCAAGGAGGCGGTTTCGAACTCAGCTGCGCAGGCCCGGTGCCTCGTAGCCGGTGCGCTCGACGTACTCCGTGTACCCACCGCCGTACTGATGAATGCCGTCGGGCGTGAGTTCCAGAACCCTGTTCGACAACGCAGCCAGGAAGTGCCGATCGTGCGAAACGAACAGCATCGCGCCCTCATATTGGGAAAGCGCGGTAATGAGCATCTCCTTCGTCATGACGTCGAGGTGGTTGGTCGGCTCGTCGAGAACGAGGAAGTTGGGCGGATCGTACAGCAGCTTCGCCATGACCAGCCGGGCCTTTTCACCGCCTGAGAGCACACGGCATCTCTTCTCGACGTCGTCGCCGGAAAAGCCGAAGCAACCGGCGAGCGAGCGCAACGAACCTTGCCCGGCTTGCGGAAACGAATACTCGAGCGACTGAAACACGGTCTGTTCGCCGTCGAGCAGATCCATCGCATGCTGGGCGAAATAGCCCATCTTCACGCTGGCCCCGATTGCGACCGTACCTTCATCAGGTTTGGCCGAGCCGGCGATGAGTTTGAGTAGTGTCGACTTTCCGGCGCCATTGACGCCCATCACGCACCAGCGCTCTCTTCGCCGGACCTGGAAGGTCAGCCCCTCGTAGATGTTCCGCGAACCATAGCTTTTGTGTACGTTCTTGAGCGTCGCCACGTCCTCGCCGGATCGCGGCGCTGGCGGAAATTCGAACGCGATATTCTGGCGGCGCTTCGGCGGCTCGACCCGTTCGATCTTTTCGAGTGTTTTGACCCGGCTCTGCACTTGGGCGGCGTGCGACGCGCGCGCCTTGAACCGCTCGATGAATTTCATTTCTTTCGCAAGCATCGCCTGTTGCCGGTCGAACTGCGCTTGCTGCTGCTTCTCGGCGAGTGCGCGTTGCTGAACGTAGAATTCGTAGTCGCCGGTGTACGTCGTCAGCGTTCCGCCGTCGATTTCGACGATCTTGCCGACGATGCGATCCATGAACTCGCGATCATGCGAGGTCATCATCAAAGCACCCTCGTAGCCCTTGAGGAAGTCTTCGAGCCAGATAAGACTCTCGAGATCGAGATGGTTGCTCGGCTCGTCGAGTAGCATCACATCAGGGCGCATGAGCAGAATGCGGGCCAAGGCCACGCGCATCTTCCACCCGCCGGACAGCGCGCCGACATCGCCGTCCATCTTCTCCTGGTCGAAGCTCAGGCCAGCAAGAACCTCACGGGCTCGGCCCTCGAGCGCATAGCCGCCGAGTTCTTCAAAGCGCCCCTGCACTTCGCCGTAGCGCTCGATAATCTCTTCCATCTCGGCAGCACGGTCCGGATCAGCCATCGCCGCTTCGAGTTCAACGAGCTCGGCGGCGACAGTGCTGACAGGCCCGGCGCCGTCCATCACTTCGGCGACGGCGCTGCGCCCGCGCATGTCACCCACGTCCTGGCTGAAATAGCCGATCGTGATGCCGCGATCGACTGAGACTTGCCCTTCGTCCGGGTGCTCTTGCCCCGTGATCAGTCGAAAAAGCGTCGTCTTGCCAGCGCCGTTGGGGCCGACGAGCCCGATCTTTTCGCCCCTATTGAGGACGGCCGACGCTTCGATGAAGACAATCTGGTGACCATTCTGCTTGCTGATGCTGTCGAGACGAATCATCGGGAACCGCGCCTAAGTGGAGTTTCGGCGCTCTTATGCCAGATGGCGCGGTCGCGGGAAGTGCAATGTCGCCGAGTGTGCTTATTTGCGCGGCGATACGGGCGGGCACAAAAACCGGCACGGAATGCCTTGCGTCAGGGTTCGTCCTTCGGCGGCAACGTCGGTGGCGGCAAAGGCGCGAATTCGATGGACGGGCCGCCCCCGCTGAGAAATTTTGTATCGAGAGGTCCGCCGCCCGGTGGATCTCCACCGATGCCACCACCAATGCGCACTGCCGCGCCTCCAGGATTGTCTTCTCCGCCTCCAGAGCCGAAATCCTTCGGTTTTCCCCATAGGTGGTGACCAAGCATGAGCTCGCTTTTTGCAGCTTCAACTTTTTGCGCAAGCGCCGCTGAATAGGGCAGCACAAATGCTCGCGGCACCTGACTCGGCCGATTTTTCTCGTCCAGCTCCTCGACCCAAAGATGGATCGCGCCGGCTTCGTTGTTGACGAAATTGCTTTCGACAACCCGCGCCCATAGGAGCTCAAATTTCGGCGGCATGGCTTCGTAGGCAGACCACCCGAGCAGCCCGTGCAGCCTGAAGAAGACGAAGACGTAGAGCACGCTCGTCGCGATGATTGCACCTGTCTTGGCCTTCACAGGCAGATTGGTGCGCGTGAGCGCGATCAGGAGCAGGACGCCGAGCGCCGCATAAGCGATGGCAAGGCCGAGAATTTCGCTTTGCAGGCTCATTTGCCGTCGCCTTTGTCCATGCCCATGCCGGTCCACACCGTGCCGTTGAACGAGGCGAGCTGACGCAACAACGACTTCTGCTCGCGATTGATGGCGGTGACCTGCCCTGCCTTATCCATCGTGAAGCGAACAGCCGTTTTCTCTTCACCACTGGCGTCAAGTTCGATCGTGTCGTAGTGCACGACTTGCACGGTGGGATTGAGCCTCTCGACCTTCACCGAAACCGGCACGGGTTTCCCGGTGACAGCCGTGAAATGGTAGACGTTGACCGTGTATTCGCCCGCGACGATGCCGCGAATGCTCACGATTTCCTGTCGTATTGGCGAATCGACCTTCGTGTCTCCGACCATGATGAAGTCGTTCGCACCGCCGCGATCGTCGCGATCGAGCACCATGAAGCCGGCCTCGCGCCGGCGATAGAAAGCAATATGGCCGAGCGGATCTTGCACGAAGAGATCAATGTCGTCCGGATGTTTGTCCGGCCACGTAATGGTGATCAGAAATTCCGCCTTCGTGTCGACCTTGCCGCTCTTCGCATCGGGCGTCACCATGACGAGCGTGATGAAGAACAGAAAGGCGATGACCTGAAGCGCTTTGAACAGCATGACGCCAAAGGGATCGAAGGGCTCGTCGCGAGGGACGAGATCGAATTCGTCGATCATTTGCTCGCCGCCGATTGCCGTTCCAATGCTGAGACGACATGGACCTCTGTCATGCCGACCGCGTGGTTGAACAAGCGGTTCGTGGCGTCATCCAGCATGTAGTATTGAATTTTGATGAGGATCGAGCCGACAAGTCCGGCAAGTGTCGTGTACATGGCAACCGCCATGCCGTCGCTCATCAGCGTCATGGATGACTTGAGCGCGCCGCGATTGTCCGCATCGAGACCGGCGATCGGCGCCAGCATCATGATGAAGCCGATGATCGTGCCGAGCAGGCCGAGCTTCATCAACGTGTCGCTCGCGAAAGAACCGAAGTGATTTGAGCCGCGAAGCTGGCCGGCCAACCCCCTGAGCAGCAGCGTCTGGTCGAGGCGCGTGCCGCCCTGCAGGCTGGCCTTCGTCGCCAGGTTGCGAATGTGCGCTGTGATCAGTCCATCGGGAAGTTCTCCCGCGGCGCTCGGACCGCCCTTGCCCAAGGCGAGAAAGCGGCTGTCTGCGGCTACGAGTTCTCCTGCCAGCCTTGCCGCATCCTCTTCCCTCGAAATGATGATGGTCCGCCAGAGGCAGTGCAGAGATGCACCGATATAGAGAAGCGCGATCAACGACGAAATGTGCGTCCGGTCGCTGACGACCATCTGCTGGATGAGTCCGAAGTGCCATAGCAGCACCGCCGCGAAGGCCGTCACGCCGGTGAAAATCAGCCAGTACAACAGGGGCGTGCGCCGCATCCATGTCGCTGCCTCGGTCGGCAATTCCTTACGATATTCCAAGTTCACTTGTCCCACGCCGGTTGAAGTCCCTGTTCGCGCCGAGATTGAGGACAACGCCGCCATTTCGAAAAGGGCACCGGCCACGCGAAGGGTTGGGCAATATGCCCGAAGATGGGCTAGGGTATTGCCAACGGCGCCGTTGTCGGTGCCAATTCGGAAGACGCGAAATATGGAGCTGTGCCGTGCATCTGATGTTCCACCTCGTAGGGCGCCTTTTAGCCGTTGTGCTGTTGTGTCTGGCTGGCGCGATCGGGTGGGTCATGATCGATGCCCATCGCTCGATTGATGCTCAAACGGCGGGGACAGCGGACCGCGTCAGCCAGCGTCTCGCGGCCCTTTATTGGCAAAAACTGGTATGGCGTAACGGCGTGAGCAGAGAGACGCTTCTGCCGATGCCCGACTGGGAAACGCTGGCAACCGCAAGCATCGTTTCTCCTGGAATTTGCGTGACGGCCAAACTTCCCGGCCTCGATCCTCGTCAGCTCTGCAGTCAGATCGAAGCGCTCGGCGAGCCCGCCCCTGGTTGGTTCGCGGCGACGTATGATTTCCTCTTCGGTCCGCAGACCGAGCAGAAGCGTTATCTGACCGTCCGCGACAAGGACGCGGGATATGTCCTGTCCTCCGCTCAGCCAGACGCTGCGTTGCGCCTTTCCTGGCATCAGGTCTCGATCGTCGTCGGCGTTGCAATCGCCATGGCGGCAGCCATCACCATTCTCGCGACACTGATGATCGGCCACGCACTGATTCCGGCGCGTACCATCATCGAGGGCCTGCGAAGGTTGGAGCAGGGCGATCTGGGATGGCGGCTGCCACGGTTCCAGACGGCGGAGTTCAATCTCATCGCCCGCGCCGTCAACGATCTCTCGGAGGAGCTGGCACGCACGAATGCAGCGCGCACTGCGCTGACGACGCGGCTGTTTCAGGTGCAGGAAGAGGAGCGTCGCGCACTCGCACGGGATCTGCATGACGAATTCGGCCAGTGCCTGACCGCAACGGCCGCTCTCGCGGCGAGCATTGAAGCGGGTGCGCCGCCTGACCGCGAGGATCTCGCGGACGATGCGCGGGCGATCACCCGCGCCCAGCAGCGTATGATGGAAAACCTGCGCGGCGCGCTCGTTCGGCTGCGGTCGCAGAACATCGACGAGATCGGGCTCGAAGCCAGCCTTCATCAACTCGTCTCGGATCACAACGCGCAAGCCTCTCGCGCCGTTGTCCGCCTGAACGTCATCGGCAAACTGACGGCCCTGCCGAAGCAGGTCGCGATCGACATCTACCGCGTTGCTCAGGAATGTCTAACCAATGCCATGAAACACGGGTCGCCGACGGAAGTGCGCCTCAAAGTCGAGCACGTCGGGATGGACCGCGATACGATCAGCCTGACCGTGGAAGATGACGGCGGCGGAGATGCAACCTACATCAATCGTGGCCAGGGTCACGGCCACGGAATTCTTGGAATGCGCGAGCGCATTTCCGCTCTCGGCGGCAGCCTGTCCATTGGCAAGGCTGCGAAGGGCGTGCGCGTCGCCGCTCTCATCCCGCTCCTCGGCTCGCGTGGCGATTTGGCGTTCGGCGAGGCGACCGCATGAGCGCGGTTACGATTCTTCTCGTGGATGATCACCCGATCGTTCGCGAAGGGTACCATCGCCTTCTCGAGCGTCAGGAGGAATTTCACGTTTGCGCGGAAGCCGGTGACGCACAGGAGGCCTACCGGGCTTACAAGGAGCATCGGCCGAACGTCGTCGTCATGGATCTCGCCCTTCCGGGAGCGAGCGGCATCGAAGGCGTGCGCCACATCCGCCAGTGGGATAAGGACGCTAAGATCCTGGTCTTCACGATGCATCTAGGCGTTGCATTCGCGCTCAAGGCATTCGAAGCCGGTGCATCCGGATACGTAACGAAAAGCAGCGCGCCGGGGGAACTGGTGCGCGCCGTTAAGGCCGTTGCTGCGGGCGGCCGCTTCTTGAGCGAAGACGTTTCGCGCGCCATCGCAGCCGATCGCCTTGCGGGGCCTGAGCGCGTGATCGACCAACTCGGCCCACGCGAAACCGAAATTCTCCGGCTGTTGGCGTCGGGTCTAACGAGCGAAGCCATCGCCGAGATGCTCAATCTCAGCACGAAGACGGTCCGCAACCATCACTATGCGATCAAAGGCAAGATCGGAGCGCAGAACGATGCGCATCTCGTCTGGCTTGCCGTGAGTGCGGGATTGGTCAAAATCGACGATGCGAGCTTCGACGGTCACTCATCCTAGATTTTTCCGCGTCCGACGATGCGCGCCATCGTCCCTCAGCGGGACGGCGCCTCGCCAACCCGCGCCTCAATGCGTTCTGAGTTTGGACCAGCCAAGGCTCATCCATTCCGCGGCGTGCCGCATCGGAGAGGTTAGCCGCCACGAGGCCGATCGGCGCATCGTTTTAAATCGCGCGCGAAGGGCCGCATGCTGATTGATGAGTTCGGTATGCTGCGCGTTTAGCTCCGCGTGTTTCGCGATCAGTTCTGCATGCTGCGCACTGAGTGACGCGACATGCCGTATTGAGAACTGCTCGGCGGCGCTGACGACGGCGTTGTTCGTCGATCGTGCTTCGGGCGCCGCCTCACGAAGCCCGCCTTCGCCGGTCCCGTACACTTTGAGCAGCGAAATGATATCCTCGAGGTCGCCCGAGACGCCATTCGCGCGAATTCGCTCGGGTGACCACGGCGAGTATCGTCGTTCGACCTTTTGACGTATTTGTTCGGCGGCGGTGGTGCAACGGACAACCCGGCCGTTAATAGTGCCTACCCCGGACAGACCGGCGGCGGAAGAGATGTAGACGTATTTCTGATCCGAAGTATCGCAGTCGATATGTATCGCCGTGCCATCAGGATTGAATGTCATCGGGTGGATGTCGATTTCGTGCTTGTCGGAATCCCTGAAGACGACTCGGACCGGCATGTCGGTTTCGCGGTCGTCTCTCTGAAAGCCGAGCTGGCTGAGAATGGCTTCTGCGGATTCGACACAGTCTATCGGAACAATGAGATCCAGATCCGTGTGTTCTCTGGTCTCCGACTTCAGTAACGCGTCGATCGCCCATCCGCCATCGATCCAAACGGGCACCCCCCCATCTTCGAGTGCACGAAAAACCTTCGTAACGTTCTCTGCGAGGAATTTCATACGTCGGATCCCCCTATCGTAATCCGCGCGTGCGTCGGCCGCTACGGACGGACGCCGCATGTCGTCCGCATACGGCAACTACAACGCACTGGAATTCTTCAAGTACTCAAAATGAAGTGAAGTATCATTGGGGTCTGATGCGAGAAAGCTTACTCCTGGCCGGACGCAGGTCAACCGCAGCTCCTCGTCTAGGACGTTCAGACGAAGTATTATTGGCTAGGCGCTCAATGTTCATATCGGCAGCGATATCCAGTCATGTTCGTCTTTTGGGCAGCGCAGCGATTTACCATGCACACAAAGTGATGATCTTGACCGTTGGGTATCCGAGCGTCACACTTCGCCGTGACCATGTCCCCATCCTCCAACCCTCCGCAGATCAACCGCTCGCTTGTCGCGATGCTTGGCGTGTGCACGGCCGTTCTGGCGGTCTGGGCACTCGCGGTGGCACAGTCAGTGTTCGCGCCGCTTGCCTTCGCTCTGTTCATCATTGCCATGGTGTGGCCGCTGCAGGATCGGTTGCAGGCCGGCATCCCGCGGCTTCTGGCCCTGGCGCTCACAATGATGGCGACAATTCTCGTCGTGATCGTCTTCGCAGCTCTGGTGGCTTGGGCGGCGGGACGCGTCGGACGTTTCGCCGTAAGCGACGCTGCCCGCCTTCAGGCGCTTTACGGTCAGATGACCACGTGGCTGGAGGGACATGGCATCGAGATTGCTGGCGTCTGGGCGAATTATTTCAGCACCGATCAGTTGGTTCGCTTGGCTCAGCAGGTGACGGTCCGTCTCAATACGGCGGTCAGCTTCCTCGTCGTCGTCTTCATCTATGTGCTGCTCGGCCTCCTGGAGGTGGATGACGCCCGCCTCAGACTTCGAACCTGGCGCCATGGCAAGTTGGGCGAAGTGCTGCTTGCCGGCAGCGCAAAGACGGCCGCCAAACTCAGGCGGTATATGCTGGTGCGAACGCTGATGAGCGCGATTACCGGCCTATTGGTGTGGGGCTTCGCGTGGCTGGTCGGGCTGCCGCTCGCGCCGGAATGGGGCGTCATAGCCTTCGCGCTGAACTTCATTCCCTTCATCGGCCCGCTGATCGCGACCGTCTTTCCGACGATCTTCGCCATCGCGCAGTTCGAGTCATGGCAGATGGCCGTCGTCGTATTCGCGTGCCTCAATGTCATTCAATTCATTGTCGGCAGCTATCTCGAGCCACGGTTCGTTGGCAACGCGCTGTCTATTTCGCCGTTCATTGTGTTGTTCGCTGTCTTCTTCTGGGCCTTCCTTTGGGGCTTGGCGGGAGCCTTCATTGGTGTGCCGATCGTAATTGCCCTGCTTACATTTTGTGAGGAGAATCCATCGACGCGCTGGATCTCCGACCTGTTCGGTGCGCCTGAGCCTGATCGCACGCGGCCATAGGGCCGTCCTCGCGTGCTGAATCGATGCCGCCCCGAAGAACGACGCGTTGCGGCTCGAACAACGTGAAAGCGCCCTCTGCTCCAGTGCCAACGCTATGAATATAAAAATGCGTGTCACGGTCGTCCGTCACATCCATCACGGGTGACGGCGCGGAGACAATAACGACTTCGCCGCAACTTCCGATCCAGTCGATATGGCGATGCCCGTGCATGAGCATTGCCCGCCCGCCGAGCCGCTGCATCCGCCGCACAAACCATGTTCCATTGACCAGCGCGGTGCCGATGCGTTCCGACAGGGCCTTTGCGGCCCTCGGATATTCGACCACGTGATGATGCAACGCTATGATCCATTTTGCCTTCGAATAGCGCCGGGCCAGCGTCTCGATGGCCTTTGTCTGCTCCCTCGTCACGAGCCCGAGTGCATTGGTGAATGAGAAGTGCGTTTGCGCGTTTGAATCCAGAAGTATGATGCCGAGACCATCCTCCGTCTTCGGTAGCATCACCATCGGAAACGCCTGGGGCCACACGTTCGCGAGTTCCCACGCGCCGCGCATCGTTCCCCGGTCGGCGAAACGGGCGATGCGTTCGGCATAGGGTTCGAGAAACGCATTCAGAGTGGACCGAGGCTCGCCCGTCGCGTCATCGACCACGTGCACGCGGTCGCCTTGCAGTGCCGCCATTGTTGAAAGTGCCCGGATCTCACGCAAACGCCTGTTCGGGCTTGTCGGCAAGTCCAGACGCGCGGGGTTCGCCCGATCCACGACATTCAGGTCATGATTCCCCGGAATCATGATCATCAATTCGGTCAGGTGCGGATAAGGCGATAGCGCATCGAGAAACTCCGCCCACTCCGATGAACGTCCCGCGTCGGTGATGTCTCCGCTGATGAGTATGAGGTCGAGCGGCTCGCTCGCGTGAATTGCATCGAGCTTCGCGAGTGCCGCCTTGAAGTGTTCGTTCCCTCTCGGGCCTGAACGGCCGCCTTCGATCCGAAAGCCGAATCTTTCTCCGACGACATGAATGTCGGAGAGATGGGCAACCCGCCAAATTTTCCCGGACACTGGTGCTGGTCCGATGAGCGGAAGATCGCGCGGCTGGGGCATCAGCGTATCCGCCAGTCCCCACGTCAATCCGGCGACGGCCAGGTATCCGGCGACGATGACGATGCTGTTGTGCAAGGCCGCGTGCGCGAGCGTTGATACCGATGAGAGATCGGCCAGCGTGCCGGTCCAGCGCGTGCCCGGCCACGCGAGCGCGACAATCAAAATCGAAAGCCCGCAAATCAGCAAACCCGATACGGCGGCGCTCAGCGCGCGCGTCGTGTCGCGCGAGCGTTGATCGGCGTCAGCGGGCAGAAATCTCTCGGCGAGCTGACGCAGCGCCTCGCGCGAGAGCGCATAGGCGGGTTGCACGGCGAGCGCGTTCAATGTCCAGAAATTCGCTTCCATCATCCGCCACAGCGGCCTTCCGCCGAACCATGCCAATCCGATCAGGACGACCAGCAGCAGGGCAGGCAGCACACCCGAGAAAATCGCCAGAGCCTTCGACGAGACCATGCTGATCCATATCGAGATAAGAAGTGGCGCCACGCCGAGCAGCAAAGCCGGCAAGACAATGAGGATTGTCCACGCGGCTAAGAGCTTCGGAATGCTGATCTCGGCCAACAGGCTTCCGGCCAGCGATACGAGCGTCCTCTGCTTGGTGCTCGATGCGTCATCCTCGACATCGCCTTCGCGCGGATCGACGATCGGGCGCATTGCTTGTCTCCGATAGCTTTTCAGAATGATCCGAACACCGTGCCTAGGATGATCACCGCTGCCAATGCGATAATGGCACCGACGATAGCAACCATGATGATATCAAAATAACTTTCCCGATGCGTCGTCCCACAGACGGCGAGCACAGAAACGATTGCGCCGTTGTGGGGCAGGCTATCGAGCGTACCGGCGCCTATCACAGCGACACGGTGCAAGAGGGCCGGATCAATGCCGTGCTGTGCAGCAAGGTTCATGTAAGTCGGTCCGAGCGCGTCGAGCGCAATCGTCAGTCCACCCGACGCTGAACCTGTCAGCGCGGAGAGGACGTTGGCTGCGACCGCGAGCGAGACGAGCGGACCGCCCCCAATTGACAACACCCACTCTCGCACCGTCGCAAAGGCAGGTAGCGCCGCGACGACCGCGCCGAAGCCGACGAGACTTGCCACGCTTAAGGCGGGCAAGACCGAAGCATTCGCGCCGGCGTCCATGCTCTCGCGAAGAGCCGTCAGGCGTTGTCGGTTGATGATGATGAGCGTCACGATTGCGGTAAAGAGCGCGACCACCACGGACCATACGCCGCCGACTGCCGAAAGAGACGTGGCTCCCCACTGGGGCTCGGCAAGAAAGGCCGCGTCGTGTCGCGGCAAGACGAACATCGACATCAGAAAGTTGACGCCGACGACCACGATCAGCGGTAACGCTGCCACCAAAATGGGCGGTGAAGTCTCGCTGCGATGACCGCGATGTATTTCTGCAGGATCGAATTCACGTGCGGTCGTGGCGAGTTCGCGCACCAATTCATTGTCCACTGCGCTATCGGCGGTCGTGTCAGCAACGCCGGCGCTCTCGCCAGAGAGGCGCGCGGAGGTCTCGGCGCGGTTGAGCCACCAGAGGCCAAAACTCAGCATGATGGCCGAAGCAATGATGCCAAGCCCTGGAGCGGCAAAGGGCGTCGTGCCGAAGAACGGCATCGGGATTGCATTTTGAATAGCCGGCGTGCCCGGCAACGCCGACATGGTGAAAGTCGACGTGCCGAGGACGATCGCCGCTGGCATGAGCCGAAGAGGAATAGCGGCGGCGCGAAATAATGCGCCAGCCATAGGCGCCAAGACAAAGAACGCTACGAAAAGGCTCACGCCACCGTAGGTCACGATAGCGCCGGCGAGCACGACGGCGAGTATCGCGTGCTCCTTTCCAAGCCTTTCGGTCATGGCGTTGGAAATAGCAGTAACCGAGCCGCTGTCTTCCATTAGCTTGCCGAAAAGCGCGCCCAGCAGAAAGATTGGGAAGAACTGAGCGAGGAAATGCGCCGCGCTCCCCATGAACGTTTGCGTCCAATGGGCGAGCAACGGCTCTCGCGCGAACGCAGCAGCAACGAGGGCGCCAGCGGGAGCGAGCAGCAGAACGCTCCATCCTCTGAACGCAAACCAAACAAGGAGACCGAGGCCGATCAGGATACCGATAAGACCCATCGCGTCATACCCCTTCAAGCAGCGCGTCGAGATCGAATGAGGACTGTCGGCCGACGTTCATCCCATCCTTCTCGAGAAAAGACTCAGCCGAACGTCGTCCCTCGTCGCGCAGCATGCACAGGAATCCCCATTCGGCGTTCAGCTTCGAGGAGTAACCGAGCGTGGCCATTGCTTCGCTGGCAATGCGGTGGATGCGCATGCCTGCCCATAGCGCGCCTTCGCTGTTTCCCGGATCGGCGACCTGCCGCAGCATCGCGATCATGCGCAGCTCCTTCATCAGGACGGCATTGAACGAAACCTCGTTGAGCCGGTTGAGAATGTCACGCGCCGATTGCGGTATCTCGCTCCGCTCAATCGGATTGATCTGAACGAGGATCGTATCTTTGGAGGTGCATTCGCGAACGAGGGGTGTGATCGTGGGATTGCCGGAGTAGCCGCCGTCCCAATAGCTTTGTCCGTCGATTTCGACGGCCTGGAACAACGTCGGCAGACACGCCGACGCAAGCAGGACCTCAGGAGTGATGTCGGCGTTACGGAACACTCGGCCGCGGCCGGTATGCACGTTTGTAGCGGTAACGAACAGTTTGATGGGCGCGCGTGCCAGCCGTTCGAAATCGATGTTCCGGGTCAGAATCTCATGCAGCGGATTGGCGCCACCTGGATTGAGGTCATAGGGAGAGAAAACACGCGACATCAGATCCATCGCGATGAACATCGGCGAGGTGTCGAGCGTCCAGCGCCCGAGCATGACGTCGAGCGGCGTGCGCTGAAAAGGGCTGAGGAGCGCCGCTTGCGATACTTGACGCCAGTAGGCCTCTAAGGCGGCGCGAGCCTCTTCTGCTCCGCCGCGCGCGTGACCGTCGATTAAAACAGCGGCATTCATCGCACCGGCCGAGGTGCCGGAGATGCCGTCGATCTTCAGCCAGGGCTCTTCCAATAGGCGATCGAGCACGCCCCAAGTAAAGGCGCCGTGCGAGCCACCGCCTTGCAAGGCAAGATCCACCGAACAGATATCGCGGTTGAGTTTCTTTCGAGCTTCAGATTTTGCGTCGCCCATCATCGCTCACGTTGAAGCTTGAATACGCCTAAGCGCAGTGTAGAGAGCACGCGCAGAATGTCTCTTGTTTGAATGAAAGTATTTTTTGCAACGCGCGCTCTTCCTTATCGAAGTGTTTCCATTGCGCGTGTTGTTCAAATTCTATCGCGCGATTGAAGGAGAGATTAGCCTTAACCGGGCAAACGTTTGTCACGGCAGAATCGCGGGCATAGCTTTACGTCGCCGGGATTCTACAACTCGGCTTTAACTGCGCTCATCTCGAACGAACCACCTCACGCTAGCGACATCCTAAGCACGCCGCGCCACGAACTCCTGGCTCACAACGCGCTTGCCCATCGGTGAAGTCTACCAATCGCGAGGTATTCCAAATGGAACGACGAGCATTTTTGTTCGGCACGGCAGCTGCCGCAACCGCAATAACGGCTCAACCCGCCGCCTCTCAATCACCCCCCGCCGCGGGACAACCGCTTGCGCCTGGCGATATAGAGGCAGCGGTGGCCCGGCTGCGCAAACAATACCTTGCGGAATTTGACCCGGCCTACGTTGAGAACGTGATCGTCCCGCATTTTCTCGTGAGTACGTATGCAGGCGAGCGCCTGTACCTTCCGATGATCGACGTCAAATTCACGAAGGAGAATGCACTTCCCTACGACCTTTGGGGCTTGCTGAGCGAAAGCTGGAAGCCCGCGCCTCAAGACGGAGTCACGGTTTTTCTGCAGGGTCTGGAGAAGCGAGGCCCGGACAATCGCCGGAAGCGCATCTACATGTCCGCGCTGACGCCGGATTTGTATGAGCCGATGTATAGCGAGAAGGTCGAGAATTTTTTCGATAAGCTTCTCGCCGAGAGCAACGCAAACAAGCCTCTGATGCGTCCCTATCTCGAAACTTATTTCGACCTCTACTGGGATTTGCACTTGGGCGTTAAGGGAGACGCGGTTCCCGCCCGTGTCCGTCAGATTGGAGAGAGCTTCAATACCGTTCTCGCCTATCGCGACCCCACGCAAAAGATCGTCTACGATAACTATATGGAGGTGCGTAAACACCTTGCGTACCTGAAGGAATGGATTGACGAACGGATCGCAGATCTCAACAGCGGCGCGACGCCTGATCCCGAAAAAACCTTCACGTACTATTGGATCAAGAACGCGGGCGACGGAGAATATTTCGCGCATCAGGATGTGGTCTTCGAGGTCTTTCACAACTTTGTGGCGCTGAGCCAGTGGGGCAACACTCTCTACAACATCATGCTGAAGCTCGCGCGGGATACCGGCGATCCCGACACGAAGGCCTGGTTCACGAAGACAATGGAAAGCGATTACGACGACGCTGGAGGTAATGCGTTCACTCCACTCGAGCGATTTGTCATGGAGCTGTTTCGAACCATCACGCCGAATGGCGGCAGCATCTCGGCTATGGAAGAGGTGCGGACGCCGCCCTATCAGCGCTTCGGCTATGTCGTAAGCCCGCATTGGGACACGAGCTTCGACCCTGTGCAGTGGACAGATGCCGACAAGTTCAACCCGGATCGTTACAACAGCGTGCCGACAAGTCATCAAATCGATGAAGTCAAAGCCAAGCAGATTGGGTTTGCCAAATGCCCGTTCGATAGAACGGGGTTCGAGGTCAGCGATGGCCGGAAGGTGACGATGCACAACAGCGGTTTCGGTACGGTCTATGGCATCGTCGACGAGAAGCCTTTGCCGGTATGTGACCATGCCGGCTTTGCGTCCTTTGGATTCGGCTATCGGCGCTGTCCGGGCGAGCAACTGACCATTCAAGTCTTCGAGGACTTCCTGCGGAAGGTATGGAAGAACAAGATCGATTTTCAAAAGCTCAACATCGCGAGCCCCGAGCCGCTGCCCATCGGTCCGACAACCGTCATTGCCGACAATGTCGGATTTACCAGGATGGCTTAGCTTCGGGTTCTACGACACACCGGAACGACGCGGATGGCACAGAGCGCAAAATCCTCGTGCCTCCGCAACACAGGGCAATTCTCGTTTACGGCGAAGGTTCGCGCTCACCCGCACAACAGCACGCCAGATAAGAGGTCAGTCCCGTTGGCCGAATGTTGAAAATCATTCGTCGAAGCTGATTGTGATTCTCCACGGAGAGCTCAATTCCAACTCCTGATCGTCGACGCATGGCCGAGTTATCAACATTCTCACTTCGCGAACCGAGAGATTTTTCCCAGCTGCGAGCGGAAGCGCCGCCTTGTCCACATGTTGCCGACGCGTGTTGCTGGCAATTTTTTGCATCAATACGCTATCGTGTTCTCCTCCACGAAATTTAATCGACAGACCCAAGAGCAGATGATCGACCTCACCGCCACTATGCGAACTGATATGGAGCTCTTCCTGATGCAGTTTGCCGGCGAGAGGGTGCTATTCGTTCCCAACGAAGGCAATGTCGGCGATTGCTTGATTTTCGCAGCCACACTCGACTCCTTTTCGAAAGCATCCATCGACTTCGAGGTCGTCAACGGAAGCGCGGATTTCCGCAATCGGACTGTGCTACTCGGCGGCGGCGGAAATCTTGTCGGCATTTATCGAGGAATGCGGAAGACGATCGAAGCCTGCAGAGATCGGGCAGAGCGCATCGTCTTGCTCCCTCATACGATAAGGGGTAACGCCGATCTCATCCAATCACTCGATGATCGCGCGACCGTCTGGTGCCGGGATAGCAGGTCGTTCGAACATGTGAGCACGCTCAATCCAAGTTTGGATTGCCGTCTTGGACACGACATGGCGTTCCACTGTGATGTGGATCAGCTGATGAATGATCGGAAATGCAACGAACTTGGACCGCCGCTGCTCAACGCGGGTCTCGCGCAATATCGCACCAGCCTCGATAAAATTTCTCGCTTGCCTGTCGTTCGGTTTATGCGAACCGATCGCGAAGCACTCTCATCGCGAGCTCAAACCGACTTGGATGTGTCTAGGGCCTTCGGCGGCGTTACCGATGCTGAAGCATCAAAACTCGCCTCCTGGTGCTTTTTGAAAACCATATCGAGTGCGCGGCGCGTCGTCACCGACCGGCTGCATGTGGCAATTGCTTGCGCGCTCCTGCAGATCGACTGTGAGCTTCTCGATAACTCCTATAACAAGAACAGAGAAATATACGCCCACAGCCTCTATGGTTTCGAGCGGATAGCGTTCTTGAAGACAGCGGGAGAAAGGATCGCTGACCGGCCCGCACGAAAGAAGTCGCTTCTCGCAAGGGCTGCGCGGCGCACGCTAATTCTCCGCGACCGCTTGCGGGAGATCGCAGCGCAATGACCGGGCCGTCGCATCCGCCCAATTCAATTCCATACGCGCGGAAGACGAAGGTGCCGGCGCGCGAAGACGGTCGCACCCAAGCTCCACACTGAATTCGGAAAAGCGGTCTCGCTGCAATTTCGCGAGGGTTGAAGGCCAACTGCGCGTCGCGTTGCCATGCAACGGCAAGCGAAATGGGAAATGGTGGCAATGACCGCTTTTCGTCATCTGCCTGATATCGACCAAAGCGGTCGAGCCAGACTGTCTTTTTATTCGACAGATGCTAGAAGCAGGCACCGTCGCCGAAATGCTGAGACGACCGCGGAACGCCACGGTCAGGGCAATAAGGAGGGTGTCATGTTTCACCTAAGCCGCGTTTCTTCGGCCGTCTTCGCCCTATTGCTGCCGCTCATTCTTTCGAACGGCATTCGAGCCGAGAACCAGTTGCCCGATGATGGGCCTGCGTGGGCCAGCCTTCGTAAGGAAGTTTTCGGCGAAAGTGCCGTCGCCGATGGAAACGGCCTTGTCATGCTGCAGGCGCCCGAGCGAGCGGAAGATGCGGCCATTGTTCCGATCACCGTCCGTTTGGCGCCGGCCTTCGCGAACAAGGTGAAGTTTCTGACGCTGATCATTGATCAGAATCCGTCTCCCGTCGTCGCCAAATTCACATATGGCGAGGCCTCGGGAGGCGGCGAGCGGATAATGGGAACGCGAGTTCGTGTCGATCGATATACCTTCATACGTGCGATTGCTGAGACGCGTGACGGCCAGCTATATATGACGCGGTCCTTTATCAAAGCTTCGGGTGGCTGCTCGGCTCCCGCGAGCCGAGATCCGGAAGAGGCCGAAAAAGCGATGGGCAAAATGCGGGTAAGAACCGCAATCCAAGCGGACGGATCGAGTCTGGGCGAGGTGATGATCCGCCATCCGAATATTTCCGGAATGGCGATTGACCAGATCTCGGGGGGCTACCCGCCAGCACGCTTTATCTCGAAGCTTGCGGTGACCACCGGCGGCAAGCTGATATTCGCGTTGGAAGGCGGGATCTCGATCAGCGAAGATCCGCATTTCCGCTTTTCATATGAGGCGAAGCCGGCCGATTCAATCGATGTCACAGCCGAGGACTCGATGGGCACGAAATTCAGCGGGCGCTCCGGAAACCCGTCGTAGTCGTGAGTGCACGCGTCTACTTCTCGACAAGCCAAATAAATCCGAAGGAATCGCCAACGATTTCGGCGGATGGAATGACCGAACCGGATCAGCTTCTTTGCGATGCTCCGGCTTGGCCTTGCGTGCAATGCCAGTCGTTGTCGATCGGTGCCGCGAGGCAAAAGTCATCGAGTTCCAGGGCGCGGTTTTCATTGACGCAACTCGCGCGTGCCGAATTCCTTGCGCCGGGTTCGTCGCCACTAAGTCCCTGGTAGACCTTTTTGCCCATGCCACTGAAGCTCCAGACCGGTTTGCACGACCAGGTCACCGGCTCGGCGAAACAGCAAGTGACTGTTGATACGGCGACAACGAGCGTAGCGAAAAAGCGGATCACGGCGCACCTCTGAGAATGGGACAAAGCTGCCCTTGGCCGAATCCTGAAGTGCTCCCGAGATTCGACGCGCGCAATTGGAATACGCGCAAACTCTTTGCCAGATTTTCCCGCGAGAGGCCGCTTTCTGCGGCGCATCGGAGTGAGAGCATCTTCTATGCTCAAAGCATTGATAAATGCCGGTAAGCCCGCCGCGTTGGCGTCGGCTATATCGTCGAGCACCCACGCGATGATGTGTGAGGGCGCCAGCAGTGACACACAAGAAACAAGCCACCGAAAAGGCAAATCTGACCAGAAATCGTCAGTCATCCGTACACGGCAAATTTTAGAAGTCTGAGGAATTTCGCGCCAAAGTTTACAAGGCCCGTGAAGTGGGGGTTAGCTTGAACTGACGATGTCCATTGCCAAAGGGACGATCAACCCTCGATATCACCGAGGCGTTGCTTTTCATCGAAGCGGGTCGCCCGACATCCGATATTGCAAAAGCGAATTTATTTTAGCCGGATCCACTTCGCGCCCTCCATGCGAAACAAATGAGATCTGAACGATAAAAATAATAGCTCAGCCTTCGACAAGAAACGTCAGCCCTAGTAACGGATTTTAGTGAGCGAGCGTCCTCACGATGCCGAAGCAAGTCAATGTAGCAATTATCGGCGGTGGGCCCGGTGGATTATTTTCTGCTTGGCACTTGGCAGAGAAGGCCGGTTCCAGCTGCCAAATCACAATTTATGAAGCAAGTGAGCGTCTGGGAGGCAAGATCTCCACCGGACAATTCGCAGGCATTGGCCCCTACGAAGCCGGCGTCGCCGAGATCTACGATTACTCACGCATTGGACCCGATCCGCTACGCGATTTGATCGTCGATTATCTCGGTCTGAAGGTCAAATATCTGGAGGGCGGACCGTGCGTTCTTGACGGCAAGATCGTCCCGACATCCGACGACCTTGGGAGAGAGTTTGGGGAACGCACCCAAGATGAAGTGAATGCATTTCTGAAGCGCTGCGTCGATTTGATGAGCCCGGAAGATTATTATCTTTCCAATGCGCGAATGGATAACGAGCATTGTTGGGCCAACGTCTCTGCCGAATACGTTCTTGCCACAGAGATCAAGGATGACGCCGCCCGGCGGTATGTGCGTGCATCAGCTCACAGCGACGTTGCCGCTCCTCCCCATCTGACGAATGGGCTCAATTTTCTGAAAAACGTCGTCGTCGATATTGACGGCTATATGGATATCTTCTCCGTCGTCGGTGGCAATGAGCAGATCGTTACGGGGCTTGTCGAAGAACTCGATGCGGAAATACGCCTCGGCTCCAACGTCGTCGCGGTTGAGCCCCTGCTCGACGGTACATATAAAATAGAATTGCAGGCCAATGGCGTTCAAGAGATAGCAACTGCCGACCTCGTCATTGTCGCACTGCCACTCACATCCCTTTCGACGATCTATTGGCGATCCGAGCCGCTGCAACAGGCGATCGGTAAACACGTCGCGTATTACGATCGTCCCGCTCACTATGTTCGAGCCACGCTGCTATTCAAGAGACCGTTCTGGCGTGAGCATCTTCCCACAGACTGGTGGTATATCGACGCGTTCGATGGAAGCTGCGTCTATGATGAAGGCGCTCGAAATGATTTTTCCGGTTGCGGAGCCTTAGCCTTCTTGATTGCTGGCAATGCCGCGCTGGCGCTGGCGAACTTGTCCGATGACCGCATCGAACGACTGTGCCTCGATGCCTTGCCGCCAGAACTCGCCGAAGGAAGAGATCTTATCATCGATCGGCGGATCCATCGCTGGATGGCGTCGGTCAACGCTATACCCGGCGGCCTGCCGGTACGCCAACGCACCGATAGCCACCGCCCGGATCCAGAAAATCTTCCCGGACTTGTCCTGGTTGGAGATTATATTTTTGACGCGACGCTTAACGGCGCCTTTGATTCTGCGGACGCCGCAACAGACATCGTGATGGCGGAAATTCTGATCCGCCGCCGTGCGGAGCTTGGTGCACCAGACAGCGAACCAGCTCCGATAGCTGAAACTTTGGAGCAGCTGTGCCCCGTCTCGATTCTCGCCGACATACTGAGGGCGACATGGGGCTTAGATAGAAATTCAAAGCTACTGCACGTCGGTGCTGGGCCGGGACGAACCGTCGCCGCACTGAGGGCTCTTGGCTACGACGCGATTGGTGTCGAGTGCAACAGGTCCGCGAACGCACCAATTTCACCGGAAGTTGCAGCATTTAGTGTCTGTTGTGAGTTTGACGACTTGCCATTCAAAGACCAGTCCTTTGACGCTGTCATAGAGAGTGGGCTTTTCCGCCTTCCACAAAACAGGATTTCAAAAGCGATTGAGGAAATTCGGCGCGTAACACGGCATGGTCTCGTACTTGGGTCCGTTGCAACAGATTTGCCGATCGATCTGATCGAACGTCACGAACTTCTCAATAGTGTGGAGACGCTAGGCTCTCGGTGGGACTGGTCAGAGAAGCTTTGCGAAGCCGGCTTCAGTCACGCGCTGATGGATCCGGTGCTGCTCAACGAAGCCTGGAAGATCGCTGAAGCAGCCGGCGCCGGACCCGGACATTGGTTCGAAGATGCGGAAAGCCTGATGTACTGCATCTACGAGACCAAGCACGTTGAAGCCCAAAATGAGCTCCCCGGGCTCAGCTCACGCGATGACGTTTCGATTGCTGCCGAATAGCTCAAGGAGCTCCTAATGCTAGATGTTCAAGTGCGCAATGGTGAAGGCATATCGGCGCGGGCTTGGATAATTACCTTCGAAGAAGGGAGGGACCCGCCCGATTTTGGTTCGATTATCCTCACGCAGCCGCGCAATCTGATTGCCGTGATGACCGAAATCGAAACGGAGCAGATCCTCACTTCGATCGCTTCGGAAACTCCTGGAGCCTTGACCATCGTTGGCTTGCCGCTTGGCGTGAATGATCCCAAGAATATCGAGCGCGACGCGGAGTCTTGGATGCGTGACGCTGCCGGCCAAACGGTTAGAGCAGGCGTACGCACAGTCAGGGTGTTCTGTGCGCAAGATCGAGCTTTGATCTACGCAGCGTCTGATCATATTCATTCCATCATCGATGCCGTCGTTCGGTTCACTGTCGCACAACGCGAAACGATCGAACTCGAAAAGGCAATGAACGCGGCATGGTCATCGATCGACGCCGATGTGCCGTTGACTCGTTCCGCAACGCGTCATCGGCAGGCATATCAAAAGCATTTGGACGAAATGAACGAACGCGCGGCGCGCATGAAAGCCAAGCATCTTCGAATTTGCCGCGCACTGGAGCAGCTCGATACGGATTCTGATGAGTTATCCAGGCGCGTCTTTTCGGAGCTGGTGCTCGCCGGCGCGCTGTACGAGCGCGTCGAAGAGTTGGAAGACCCAATCGAGTTCGCCTTAGATCAGTATGAAATTGCCAACACAAAGCTGTTCGAAGAAAAAAATGCGGCGAAAGAGCAACGAACGGCAATGATCGGACACTTCCTCGAAGCCGGAATCATCGTTCTGCTGCTTCTTCAATTGCCATTTTTCAAATAAGCCCGCGAGCAGTCAAATGCTTGCTGGCCGGCGCATAGCCACAAACGGATAACCTGTGACAACGAATAGTAGGAATTTGCAAATGGCCATCAAAACTCGGGCGCTCGGCTACGCCATCGCCTTCTCCTCAATCATGATGCTCTCGGCTCTCAACCCGCAGTTCCGGCACATTGTCGTTGCCGACGCATTTGCTGGCTGTGGTTACGATAATCGGAGTTGGGATGAGTTGCCCTATCGGGTACGACGGGCCTGGGCGATGCTTGGCTATAGTCGCGGCGTCTGGGACGCAGATGGATCAACGCGTTCGGAGGCGGAAAGCTGGTCCCAGCTCACCGCGAGACAGAGGCAGGCTGCCGCGGCACTCGGCTACTCACAGTCGTCCTGGGATAACGACTGTGGAGCTGCTGCAGACATCGACTAAGCCCGAGCTGGTGGGATCCAAGCCCGGGCCCTGTTGCAAAGTCGAAATCCATATCTCAGGCTACTTCGGCGTTACCGCTTGGGTTCGGTGACTGTTCTGCTTATCGCGAGCGCAGCGCGCTTTTGATGAAAGATCAGGAAAGGAAGTTACGAATTTCCGCGGCGATCTGATCCGCGTGGGTCTCGAGCGCGAAATGGCCTGTGTCCAAAAATTTGACAACCGCCTTCGGATTATCGCGCTTGAATGCCTCGGCTCCCGGCGGCAGAAAGAATGGGTCGTTCTTCCCCCAGATCGCCAGAAAACGCGGTTTATGCGTGCGGAAGTAGTCCTGGAATTTCGGATAGAGCGCGACGTTGCTCTTGTAGTCCCCGAAGAGGTCGAGCTGCACCTCGTCTGATCCGGGCCGTGCAAGATAAAAATTATCAAGTGAATAGCCGTCGGGGGAGACGGCGGTCGCATCTGAGACACCGTGCGTATACTGCCAGAACGTCGCTTCCGGCGTCAGGAACTGGCGAAGCGCCGCGCGATTGGCTTCAGAGGGATTTTTCCAGTAGGCCTGAATGGGGTTCCACCCCTCACTCAGGCCTTCCTCATAGGCATTGCCATTTTGCGAGATGATTGCAGTGATGCGCTCAGGGCGCTTCAAGGCGAGACGGAAGCCTGTAGGAGCGCCATAGTCGAAAACGTAGATCGCGAACTTCTTAAGGCCAAGGACTTCGGTGAAGCGGTCGATGACGGCAGCGATGTTGTCGAACGTGTACGTGAATTTCTCGCGAGACGGCATGTCTGATCGGCCGAAGCCTGGAAGATCGGGTGCAACGACATGAAAGCGGTCCGCGAGAAGAGGGATGAGATCGCGGAACATATGGCTTGAGCTCGGAAACCCATGAAGCAGTAGGAGTGTCGATCCGTCCTTCGGGCCTGCCTCGCGATAGAAAACGTTGAATCCGTCGACATTGATCTTCTGGAAGCTGACTTTGGTCATCGCTGCTCTCCATTCCATCCGGTTAAAGCAAGTTTTAGTGGTTATCAATGCGCGCGCCGCGTTCGCACGCGTGGCCGTGATCTCTCATCCTCTGACAGACCGCACGGCATCGAGGATCGTGTCGACGACCTTCCTTGGAGCGGTCACCAAAGGCGTGTGGTCGACTATCTCCGAACGGACCTTTGCGGCCATCCGTTCGGCCATGAAGTGCTCGGTCTTTGGATTGATCATGCGATCTTCTTCGGCGATCAGAAACCAGGAAGGTCTCGATCGCCATAAGGGTTTGGGTGCCTTCTCATGAATGCAGGCAACGTTGATTGGCCTTTGCGTTGCTGCAAGCAGGGCTAATCGCTGTGCCGTGGCGTGCTGCGCAAAAGCCGATTTGAAGCCCGAGTCCGGCATCCAGATAAATCCGTCGGCATCGGGCACAAGTTGCGGCGCGTCCGCATGCGGCGCCTCACGATAGAAGACGTCGGCGACGGTCTCGCCTTCATCTGGCATCAAGGCTGCGATGTAGGCGAGCGCTTCGATCTGCGCGCTCTTGGCGGCTGAGATGACCGCTCCTGCATAGGCATGAGCTGTAAGAACGACTGGCCCTTGCGTTCGAGCGATAGCCCGGTCAAGAGCCGCAACGTCGTCTGAGAGAGAGGTGAGTGGGAGAGGTGCTGCGATGACCGAAATCCCCTGACGCTGCAGGGGCGTGATCACCTCGTTCCAACTTGAGCCATCAGCCCAAGCGCCGTGAGCTAGAACCACATTCACGTTCCCTTTCGTCACGCGCCGATCCTCCGTTGTGACGATCCAGCAAACGGATCAAGTATAACTGCTGAAACAGCAGATAAAAGGTTATTACAGCGAGTGTGTAAAACGGGTGTGCATAACTTGTCAATAGCCGTTTTGCTGGTTATAGCGTTGGGGTCCAATTGATTGCAGGTCAATCGCCATGAGTAACATCCGCCCAGCACCCATATTCATCGCCGATGCCAAGGGTTTGGACTTCCTGAACTCCCTTGCCACGCCGGTTGATACCCCTGTCGAATGGCTTGGTTCCGGCGACGACTTCTTGGCATGGCTCAAAGCGGCTGATCTCGTTCCAACCGATGTTCTTAAAACTTTAAAGGCTGGAGCCTTGCCGGGCGAATTGGATGCAGTTGCTGCGCATGCCCGCTCGCTGCGCGAGTGGTTTCGCGGCTTTGTTCGAAAGCACAAGGGCAGGACCCTGAAGCCGAGTACCCTGCAGCAGCTAGACCCCCTCAATCGGATTCTGGAGCGTGACGAGGTTTTTGGCCAGGTCGCTCCTCGCGACCACGAAACCATGGCGACGAACGGGTCTTCCCTGATGTGGGTAGAGCAACGCCGTTGGCGTTCACCGGAAAGCCTTCTTCAGCCGATTGCACGAGAAATGGCGAACGTGATCTGTAATGAGGATTTCAACCTCATCAGAGCTTGCGAGGGACATGCCTGTACGCTGATGTTCGTCGATCGCACCAAAAGTCACCGAAGGCGGTGGTGCAGCATGGCTGTCTGTGGTAACCGCGCAAAACAGGCCGCGCTTCGCGAACGATCAAGGTGATCTCTGAGCTGAACCGAAGTCGCCCGCGCGATGTTAGCAACGCTGCAATCTGGGTTCGTACATCCCAATGCAGACGCGATTGCGCTTAGAAAGAAATGTCACCGGAAATACCTAAACATTTTCGATACAATATGCTTTGGATAATCGGCGCGCTTTGGGAGGGGCTAGCCGGGCAATCTTACCAATAAGTCCTTTTTTTCTATGAGGGCGAGGCAATGCGATTTTTCAATTTTCGGAAATCTCAGGCCCGCGGGTCTAAACGCGGTTTTCGAATTCCCGACATGACGTATGTGCGGGATCTCGGCGAACTTTTAGAAAGTCGCGCGGAGTTGGCCTCGTACCCTGTTGTTTCAAGAATCCCAGATTGTGAACTCAGGCCAACACCGCCTCTCCTTTTCCCGGCGTCTCAAGAAATCGCCTCAGATCATTACATGGTCCCATCCATCAGAGATGTAGTAATGGCCGGGATGAAGAACGTCACGATAACGGAAAATTCCGTTATCGGAACGGAAGATGAGATTCTCTCGCCCGGTGATGCCGTGCAACCGATGTACGTCTCGATATATCTGAGAAATGGCTGGGTGCCCGATGCGGAGACACGGCCCGGAGCCAAGAAACAACTCAAGTGCAAGGGTATCGGTGTTCTTCTCACTCACTTCAACAGCAGTGTTTACGGGCACTGGCTTTACGAAGGCTTGCCGCAGCTACTTCTCCTAAAACATCTGAGGAGCGAGCTACCGGACCTTTCGATCGTACTCCCGAGCCGGCCTCAGTACTTGAGCGAATGGTGTCGCTTCCTTGTTCCAGACGTCCGGATTTTCAGTTATGATCCACGCCGTGAAACTGTTTTTTGCGAGCAGCTCCTGATTCCGGGAATCTTCCACTCCAACTCAGCGTTCATGCACCCATTCTTGGACGTCATGATTGAGGATGCTGTATCGACAGCGACCCGAGAGAGCGAACGTCCGCTCCCATCCCATATTTATCTGACACGAAATAAGCCGAGCCATTTCCGGCAGTTGGGAAATCAGGATGAGATCGAACAAATTGCCAAATCGGCGGGCCTCACGTTATTAAGCCCTGAAGACTATTCGATACCGGCCCAAATCCGATTGTTTTCTGGAGCCAAGCTCGTTGTCAGCGAGTTCGGCTCGGCTCTCCACAATACGATGTTCTCCGGTCCCTGTGACATCATCAGCCTCAATTGGATCACCTGCATACAGTCGAGAATCGCGCAGCTGAGGCAACAGAACATTGGATATGTCCTGCCGCCTCTCGGCCCTCTTACGTTTCAACGCGAGCTCGAGCAGACAAAGCGCGAATATTGGATTGACCCTGAGGACTTCCGTCGCAAGCTTGCGGAGCGCCTCCATCGCGAACCCTTGCGCGTGCCCGAAAACGATTCCACTTCTGTCGACTTCCAAGGTTGAAAACCGATGGGCCGACGTCCGGGAATGGTTGAGAGGCCGATGCATCGTTGTCACCAAGCACCATTGGTTTCCTATTGTTCGACTTCGCTGAACTATTGTTGCGGCGAACATGGGCTTTGCCCTAATATGAGTCTCTCTCCAGACTAGGGCGAACTGTTGTGGCCGGCATCGCAATGGGCCGGTCTGCTGAACTCAACGTTTGCGCCCTGAGAAGCGAGTTTACCTGCCACCATGACACACACTTCTCGTCACACATATGAGTACGACGTCGATCTCGACAGCGACGCAGCGCCTGCTCGAGTGATCAGAATGGTAGGCAGCGGTAAGAAGGTTCTCGAAATCGGGGCGGGGCCAGGGTCCATCACCAAACATCTGTCCGGCACGCTTGGTTGCGATGTGGTCGCCGTCGAGATCGACCCATCGGCCTTGGAAAGGCTCGCGCCCTTTGCGCGAAGAGTTTATGCGTTGGACCTGAATGATGGTTCTTGGAATGATCGCATCAGAGCTGACGAAGGCACCTTTGACGTCGTGATTGCCGCGGATGTTCTAGAGCATGTCTACGACCCTTGGGCCGTTTTAAGCGGCATGAAATCGCTCTTGAACGAAAGCGGAGCGGTCATCTTATCCATCCCCCACGTCGGCCATGCGGCTATTGCGGGCTGTCTCTTCGATGAAGACTTCGAGTACAGGCCCTGGGGGCTTCTCGACCGTACTCACATTCGCTTTTTTGGATTGAAGAACATCCAGCAGCTGTACAATTCTCAGGGCTTATCGATCGAGCATTCGGAATTCGTCGTCAGAACTCCAGAAATGACCGAGTTTGTACGGCGGTGGAATAGGCTTCCGCGCAAGGTGCAGGAAGCACTCGAGAGCAATCGCTTTTCCCATGTATATCAGGTCGTCAGCCGAGCGGTCCCGCAAAGTCGGGCGGAGCTCAATTTGCGGCTCATGGATTTGGACGTGCCCGCCCCAGACGACCGAACTGTGAGGTACTGGAAAAAGACGATGAGTTCGATTCCCCCGCTGGAGGACGAAGACGCATCTTCTTCATTGATCAAAAAGAGCGGTGTTTCGATTGGTAATTTTTTTAAGCTAACGCAGAGTCGCGGGAGAGCCTAAACGTGTCTGATCGTTCCCGTGTCAAGCTGCTTGCATTCTATTTGACCCAATTTCATCCAATTCCCGAAAATGACGCTTGGTGGGGAAAGGGGTTCACGGAGTGGACCAATGCTGCAAAGGCAACCCCTCTTTTCCCAGGCCACTATCAACCGCACTTGCCGACGGATTTGGGCTTCTATGATTTGCGGGTTGCTGAAACGAGAAGGGAGCAAATACAGCTAGCCAAGCAATACGGAATCCACGGTTTCTGTTATTATTATTATTGGTTCGCGGGCAAACGCCTCCTCGAAAGGCCGCTCGATGACATGCTGGCCGATCCTCAAAGCGATATGCCGTTTTGTCTTTGCTGGGCGAATGAGAATTGGACGCGCAGGTGGGATGGCGCTGAAAAAGAAATTTTGATTGAGCAAAGTTATGGTCCGGATTCAGATCTAAGAGTTATTCAGGATCTTCTGAAGTATCTGCGAGATCCTCGATATATCCGCGTTGATGGGGCTCCACTTATTATTGTCTACTGCCCTCAGCGTCTTCCTGATTGCCGTGAAACCCTTAGGGTTTGGCGCGAATATTGCGCCGAACAGGGAATACCCCGCATCCACACGGCTTGTGCCCTCACCCATTCGAATTGGGATCACAAAGAATTGGGATTCGATAGCGCTGTAGAGTTTCCCCCACACAACATGAAGTTCGAAAACCTAGCGCAGCAGATGTCATTCTTTCAGACATTCCACGGCTACTGCTCGGATTATGCCGATGTTGCTGAAATGTATTTGCAGCGCCGTTATAGTTCTGAGGCAAGTGGGTTTAGGGGGGTGTTTCCGTCTTGGGACAACACGGCGCGATGCGGTGAAAGGGCAACCGTTGTTTTGAACGGTTCGCCGGAAAACTATGAGTACTGGCTATCCGAGGCGATATCGAGAACGGTTGAGGATTTCCCGACTGAAGAACGGTTTGTATTTATAAACGCCTGGAATGAATGGGCCGAGGGTTGTCATCTTGAGCCTGACCGCAAGTTTGGTCATCGCTATTTGGAAGCTACCGTACGGGCAAAAAAGGGTTCGTCGCTCCGAGGGTGGACGCACCGGGGAGTTCCCCGGACCGAGCAATCCTCTCCGGCCGCAGCCATGGCAAAACATCGGTTGGCAGAAAAGTCATGGCTGAGCCGCAACTGGCGTACGTTAAAACGAACTTTGCGGCCGAAGAAGACGGCGAATAACTAACTAGAAAATTTCATGTGTTTTCTGAAATCGACGCGGAAACTTCCCGTTGGCTCCAACCGAAGCCGGAAGGAAGTTCGCGATGGCTCGATCCAATTCATAAAATACGGCCAAATTGAATTTGGAAGGTTCCGTCAACCGGAAATCACCCGGCCTATATTCCAAATTCGACGAAAGCGGTTGCGAAACTTTCTTTTCGCAAAAGCGTATATCTCTTGGTCGACTTCTGTCATCGAGTAGATCGCTTTAAGAGTGGCAGAGGAGAGCGAAGATTTCTTGATCTCCACGCTGGAATTCTCATGGGGCACATACGACCGATCAAAATCGAGCTGCTTGCCAATCACGAGCGCATCTTCGTCGAATGTCTCTGTAAATCCGACAAAGTCGAAACGCTCAAGATTGCGTTTTGCAAACTTCAGCACATCGTCGACAGAGTAGTCCTTTATGGTCGGCGCTGATTTTCCGTCAGGTTTATAATCCCAGCCTCGAGCGAGTTGCCAAGCTTGATTATTCCAAATCAGATTATGGCAATCTTGTCGAAGAGGATCGTCGCCGTGATCGCCGACAGCCAGCTCGATGAACTGGTCGATATCCAATCGAGATGCAGCTTCATAAATAGCATATTCGCGAGGATCCCGGCCTCGGCAGAACGAGTAAAAGGAGATGATCCGATCTAGCGGGTCCCGCAGAAAGGTGAATGAATATCTGCCCGCAAAAAAGCGCTCCGCCAACGAAAAACCGAAATGGCCCGAAATAAAGGGTTTCGGGCAATAATCCTCGGGCTCTTGCGTCAGCCAATCTCCGTGGCTGATTATGTTTTCGGCTCCGTAGTGCTCGCGAGCCATGTAGACGATAGATGTGCCCGCCGTCTTCTGAGTATGAAGAAAAACCGCTTGTCGAAACGCCAAGTCGCAGCCTCCTGAAAAGCAATCTCGGCCGCGCAAGCAGGCAGAAAGTCTATGCCGTTTGATCCTGGCTAAAGATTATAAAATCGCAAAAATTCAACACAAGCGACACGGGACGGGTTACCCACTGCTTGTGCACGCCGGGATTCGGTATTGATTTGAACTACATCTAAAGACGCCAGCGTCGTCTCTCAGCCGCGCCTCTCTTGATATAATGTTCTCTTGGCTTCATGCCGCTGATGAGGACGTCGGGATTTAAAGCCAGATAAACAGCATCGTTGAATGCTCGTGGCAGGCGCGGTCCTTTTTCAACCGGCCAATTCATAAGCGCATTGTCGTCAAGCTTGCCGTCAAAATAGCCCGCCTGAAATCCCAGGCGCCGTGCCACAAAATTGAACGAGAGCTGATCGCGGTAGGAATACTTACGCACCTCATCAAACCAGGCGGACATTAAAGTCCGAACGCGCGGATCATTATGTCGACGCAGAATCATACTGCCCGCGATGAGGCCTGCGTTTTCAGGATGCCCCAAACGCCGATATTCATCCATCTGCTTAGAAACAGTTCCGGCAGCGTCAATCTTCCAGTCAATCACGACCTGAGCTTCCGCATAGATGCAGCACCGCTCCGGATGTCGGAAGACGACCATAGGTTCCAAAGAATCGTGAAGATAGCGGAATATGCGATCTAAGTTCACTTTCGGTTCGACACGATTGTCGATGTACAGGCTCAGGTCGTATGGGGCGACAAACTCGTGCGCGAGTATCTTGACCATCTTCGATGTTCTGACGGGACCGAGCGAGGGTGAATCAACGTAGCGGAACTGCCAATGCTTGGAGGTCAATGATCGATCATCCGTAAAGCAAATGGCGTCGGTTTTGGCGTCGACTTCGATTGGCCAATCGGCGAATGGCTCCGAATGTCCGAACATGCATGTATAGATGACGCGATCTTTTTGCCCCATCGTGTGAAGAGTGTCCCTCAGCATTACCTAGGTCTCGCGAAAGACTTCGGCGCAACAAAATCACGAAACGGCCGGAAGCAAGATGGTCGGCCGATTTCTTCATATAGTCGCCATGACTCACGAGATGAATGAGCGTGATACATGATCGACAAACTGGTCTAGTCTGCTCGGCGGAATGTTCCGCACAGGCGGCTGGCCTCAAACTTTGATGATTGATTGCTCCTTCGCGTCTGCTGGCAGTGATCGATCGCTTCTCTGCTAGAAGACCCCTTTCAGTTTACCGGAATATTCCGTGGCCGCAAACCTCCGAAAGCTTGTGCCCGCAGTAGATCGAACCCGCGTCCAGAACTTTGTTTGCTTTGTGAGCTAAGACGCGCTGACCGGATTGTCTCCTCCGCACCGTGAGCCTTCGCGCTCGTTGTCACCGCCTAGGCCGATCGATTTTAGGCGGGCGCTCGCGGACAAAATGGCTTCAGGTTTTCGCGCCGCACGAAGAAGCACACCGCCGCGCGAACCAACGTCAATCCGGACAGTTGCGTTGCAGCATTACAAATGAGGCCTCTCCTCCTGAGTATCATTTCATGATCCCCCCCATAAGTTTACGAGTAATTGCAAAATATATATGCGCTGCGGAATCATGAAAACGCATTGAACTCGCGCGTTTGGAGGATACGCTGTCGACCGAGGCGACCAGCGTCTCAAGGGCCTTCTGAATTAACATGAGTGCCGAACTGGTTCATCGAACTGGATCGCCGATCCTCATCGGCACGCATGCGCTTGATCGCAAGCTTTCGGCTTCCGCAGTTTGGTATGCGACGAGCGCAATTGCGGTTGGTCTTGCTTATTACCACTGGTGTTATGAAGGTTGGCGCGACACCATCATCTTCGCGGGAGCTATCACGGCAGCACTTATTTTTGCGCTGACGTTTGTTTCCAGACGCATCCTTTTTTCTATTACGCTCATTGCCCTCTTGGTTGCGACGATCGTGATTGCCGCCGATGTCAAGCAGCACTACGTCGAGATGGTGCTGCATGCCTACGACGTTGTGTTTTACCTGACGTCCTGGTCGACAATCGTCTTCCTCTGGGTCGACCACAGATCGTTGCTGCTCGCGCTTCTCGCGATGATCGCGGTTGCCATCGTCTCGGGCCTAGTGCTTTGGCATTTCGACAGCTCGCGTGTCCCTCGTCGCTTCAGTGGCGGATTGTTCGTTCTCTGTGTGGCGCTGAGTATGGGGGCGAGCTACGCAAAAGGAGAGCGGGGGAATACCCAGTTTTACTGGGATCATCTTTACGTCTCGTCATTTTATTCATCGTGGTCGGAGACGCTCCAGACGTTGTGGAAGGGTCAACTGTTCGATGCTCTGAAATCTCAACCGATGCCGCCCTTCAAAATACCAACATGCGCGCTCAACCGGAAGCCGCCGCACATTATTCTCATTCACCAGGAAAGCGCCTTTCCACCCTCATACTTTTCGGAAATCAGCTATGACCACCGGCTCGATCCATTCTTCAAATCGTTCGACGGCCGCCTCCACAAGCTGCGCGTAGAAACCTACGGTGGAGCATCATGGCTCACCGAGTTCTCGGTCCTCGCTGGCGTCTCATCCTATTCATTTGGCGGTATGCGTACGTTCGTCCAATCGCTGATGCAGGGGAAGATCCACGACGCCGTTCCGCAGGTTCTGGCGCGCTGCGGATATCACAATAGTGTCTTCTACCCGGTTCCGAAGGCATTCGTATCGAACGATCGCTTCTACACGTCCGTCGGAATGCCGGAGATTTTTGATTACCGGGCGCAGGGGGCAAAGCGCTTCGATGAGCGCGATCGATTCTACTACGCTAACGCGCTGAACGATATCGAACGCCACATTGCATTGTCGAATAGCCCGCTTTTCACCTTCGTTATAACGTCGGCGACGCACCTTCCGTACACCAAGACGTACGAACCGAACGTGCAAGTCTCGGGCGGCGGCCCTGGAACTGATCCCGAAATGAACGAATACCTGCGCCGTCTTGGGTTGGCGCACATGGACTACGACGAATTTAGGACGGCACTCTCAAAGCGCTTTCCAGGCGAGCGCTTCCTCATCGTCCAATACGGTGATCACCAACCGATCGCAACGCGCACGCTTCTCGGCTTCGACGCGACTTCGTTCGCGGAAGACATCAAGCTGACGCCGGAAAGCCGCGGCCTGCTGACCTACTACTCCGTCGATGGCGTAAACTACGATCCCCCGTCCTTGCCGGAGATCGACGTTCTTGATGTGCCTTATCTTGGCACGATCATGCTTCAAGCGGCGCGGTTGCCATTGCCTGATTCCTATCAAGAACGGCTACGCCTGTTGGCTCTCTGCCAAGGCCGCTACTTTACATGTACGAAGTCGCAGGAGATCCTGGCCTTTCACCGAAGGCTTATGGATTCGGGCCTGATTGAAGCGCGATGAGATCCTGACCGCGGCTCAACTCAAGCTTTTGAACCGGGCTGCCGGAATTCAGAGATCGCTCGACGCCTCGACGATGTCCCGGCCGAGGCTCGCGAGGCGCGCTCTGACGATCATCCATGGTGAACAATCCATGCGCCGCGATGATCGAGCCAAGCACTAGTCCAAGCTTTGGCCGGATCGTTGCCGGGCCAGACAGCAGCAAGAGCAGGATTCAAAAACGAGAACAACTCTGCGAGCGCCACCAGCGTGGCGATGCCAATAACGACACCCGGTACGACGATGGCAGCCGAAAGGAGACCATCGAATGCCGCCCTCCAGGAAACGGGTATCATTTGAAATGAATTTGATCAGCGAAATCGGGGCAGGCACGTCTCTAACAGCAAAGGGGCCAAACAGGACGGGTCCCTTGAATCCCCACGAATGAAGAAACATTTGATGAGAGTATTTTGGATTGATCTTTTTTGCCGTTGCGCTTGCGACAGGCGCGGTGAGGCAATAGCCGCAGCGAAGATGCGTGCGCCACAAAGTCTCTACATGGCTTGTGGAAGTACGGCCGGCGCAAGCTAGTGGCTCCGCCTCCTGTTCGCAGCCTTATGTAGCGAGAGCGAGTCCAATCTAGGCCTTGCTACGGGTCTCACGACCATTTCGTAACCGGGAGGTAGAGGTTGGGCATCGTCCGCTTCGCGCTGAGGTTTCCGTATACTTTTTACGTCCTCGCCGCCTTCATCGTCTTTATCGGCGTTACTGCAATTCGCACGATGCCGACCGATATCTTCCCGGAGATCAACATCCCGGTCGTCACGGTGATTTGGCAATTCACCGGTCTCAGCACGCCGGAAATGGAACAGCGCGTCACCACATACAGTCAGTACGCGATTAGCGCGAACGTCAACGGCATCAAGAATATGGAAGCGCAGACGCTGAACGGGCTGTCTGTGCAAAAGCTATATTTTCAATCGGATGTGAACCTCGATCTTGCGATCGCCCAGATCGTCTCTGCGACGAACGCGATCCGCGCCCTGCTGCCTGTTGGAATTGAGCCGCCGATCGTCGTGCAGTTTAATGCTTCGAGTGTTCCTGTTCTTCAAATCAGCCTCAGCTCTGACACGCTGAACGAACAACAGCTTTACGATTACGGTATCTACCGCGTGCGTCAGCAGTTGGCGCCGATCCCGGGTCTCACGCTGCCGACTCCGGCAGGCGGAAAGTACCGGCAGATCATGGTCGATATCGATCCGGATAAGTTGCAGTCGCGCGGTCTGACACCCCTCGACGTCGTGAACGCGGTCAATACGCAAGCCCTGACGTTGCCATCCGGAACGGCGAAGATCGGGGACACTCAATACACAGTCCGCACCAACGCGATGCCGCCGAGCATCGATGATCTCAACAATATTCCGATAAAGTTTACGAACAACGCCACCGTCTTCATCAAGGACGTCGCCCAGGTCCACGACGGATGGTTGGTCCAACAGAACATCGTGCGGGACGACGGCAAACGCTCTGTGCTCCTCAGCATCATCAAGAATGGCAATGCCTCGACGCTCGATGTGGTCAATCGGGTCAAAGCTGCATTGGTTACCATGCGCCTTTCGGCGCCGCCGGGCATGAAGTTCAGCGAGTTGTTCGATCAATCTCAATTCGTTACTTCTGCCGTGCAGGGAGTTCTTCGCGAGGGTGCGATCGCAGCAGGTCTTACCGCGCTGATGATACTGCTCTTTCTAGGCTCTTGGCGTTCGACGCTGGTGGTGATGATCTCGATCCCACTCGCCATTCTCTCGTCGCTGGTCGTTCTGTATTTCCTCGGAGAGACGCTCAACACGATGACCCTTGGCGGGCTCGCGCTGGCCGTTGGTATTCTCGTCGATGACTCTACCGTGACGATCGAGAATACGCATCGGCTGCTGAACGAAGAACACATGCCGCTGCCCGAGGCGACACTGCACGGGGCAGCCGGCATCGCCATACCGACGCTCGTATCGACACTCGCCATCAGCTGTGTGTTCACGTCCGTCGTCTTTCTCGACGGCCCTGCGAAATATCTGTTCACACCGCTCGGGCTTGCGGTCGTGTTCGCGATGCTCGCCTCATACGGGCTCTCGCGTACGTTGACGCCCATCACGATCGGGCTGCTCCTGCAGAGCGAGCATCGTGGAGCGGATGATGGCCGGAGAAGTTGGGCGCGCCGCTTTCAGGCAGCCTTCGACCGCAATTTCGAGCGCATGCGTACTGGCTATGTCGCGTTGCTGACGACGCTCCTGAAGAGGAGATTCATAATTCCGATTGTGGTCGTTCTGATACTCGGCCTTGGAGTCTCGATGTTCCTTCTGGTCGGACGTGACTTCTTTCCAATTATCGACGGTGGACAGATTCAGCTGCATGTCAGAGCACCAGCCGGAACGCGAATTGAAACGACCGAACGAATTTTCCAGGCGGTCGAGAACAAGATTCGCGAAGTCATCCCAGAGAACGAGCGTGAGCTGATCGTCGACAATATTGGACTGCCAGCGCGCGCGTACAACTTGGCGTTTGCGGATGGATCGACGATCGGCGTCAACGACGGTGTCATCCTTGTAGCGCTCAAAGAGGGCCACGCGCCGACAGCCAACTACGTTCGCCAGCTTCGCGAAGCGCTGCCCGCAGCGTTTCCAGAGGAGGTGTTCTATTTCCAGCCTGCCGATATCGTCACCCAGATACTCAATTTCGGTCTCCCCGCGCAGATCGATGTACGAACGGTCGGCTACGATCGGACGACGAACCTTCGCGTGGCCGAGGAATTGCGCAGGCGAATGGCAGCTATTCCCGGTGTCGCCGATGCGCATCTGCAGCAAGAGGTCTACGCGCCGGCATTCTACGCGACCATTGATCGGGCTCGCGCTCAACAGCTCGGCCTCAACGCGAACTCCGTTGCGACCAACGTCAATATCAGTTTGAGTTCGTCCGAGCAGGTTACGCCGAATTTCTGGACTGATCCGAAATCCGGCATTCCATACTACCTGGCAGTGCAGACGCCGGAGCCGCGGGTCGCGTCATTAAACGACTTGGCCAACACGCCAGTGTCCTCGGTGGTAACGGCTGCAGGCGCCCTGATCCCCGGGCTGCTCAGCAACGTGGCGACATTCAAGCGCGACACGGTGCCGACCAACAGCAACCAGACCAATATCCAACCCGTTTACGAGGTTTACGCCAGTATCGAGGGCCGAGATCTCGGTGGTGTCGCAGCTGACATCAATAAGATCGTCACGGACCTTCAGAGCCAGCTGTCACCAGGGAATACGATCCAAGTGGTGGGACAGATCCAAAGTATGAAGGACTCGTTCCGTAATCTCGGCATCGGCCTCCTGTTTGCGGCGGTGTTCGTCTATCTTTTGATGGTCGTGAATTATCAGAACTTCGGCGATCCGTTCGTCGTGATTTTGGCGCTGCCAATAACGTTCTGCGGCATCCTCACGATGCTGTTCATTACTGGAACGACGCTTAACGTTCCGTCGTTGATGGGCGCGATCATGGCCGTCGGCGTGGCGTCCGCGAACTCAATTCTGCTTGTCACGTTCGCCCGCGAGCAGCAGCTTGCAGGAAAGCCCGCGAGCGAGGCCGCGGTCGATGCCGGGCGTACTCGTATTCGCCCAGTGCTCATGACTGCGGCGGCAATGATCGTCGGCATGATCCCGATGGCGATCGGCGGCGCCGGCGACGAGCAGAATTCGGTGCTGGCCCGCGCCGTGATTGGCGGTCTCTTGTTTGCGACGCCCACAACTCTGCTCGTTGTTCCGTACCTATTTGCCAAGCTGCGGAAGCGCAATGACGGTAAGCCCGCGAAGGGCGTGTTTGAAAGGCAGGTCTAACGTGACCGATTCAAACGACTCGCTATCGATCCGGCCAACGGATGAGAGACGCGAGAACAGGGGGCAGCCGGATCTCGTGACCCCGGTACCGAAAGGTCATGGCGGTCTATGGCTCGGAGTAGGAGTCCTTTTGCTACTGACCGGCGCGCTGGTCGTTGGCGGCATCAATGCCCGTGCGTTGAGACAACAGACTTTGGCCACGTCCGAGCGGCACCGCAATTTTGTGCCGAAAGTTCGGGTAGCGCCGGTGAAAGCCAGCAGCGACATCAATTCCGTGTCCTTGCCGGCGACGACGTTGGCGTTCACAACGGCGAACATCTTTGCCCGCGCGAGCGGTTACATAGGCAAGCGTAACGTCGATATCGGCGATCGCGTCAAGAAAGGAGAGCTGCTGGCGGAAATTGTCGCCCCCGAGCTCGATCATCAGATTGCGCAAGCTGAGGCCACGCTCGAACAGGACAAAGCTACGCTGCGCCAAAACGTGGCCAACCGGGATCTCGCCAAGATCACCTGGGATCGAGACAAGCCCGTAGTCGCCAAAGGCTGGGTGACGCAACAGCAAGGCTCGATCGATGAGCAGAATCTGAAGGCGCAGATCGCCGGTGTAGGGGTCGCCGAGCAAAACATTGCTGCGCAGGAAGCGACGATCAAGGTTCTTCAGCAGCAAAAGGACTATCAGAGTGTCGTCGCTCCGTTCGACGGAGTCGTCACTCAACGCAACATCGATGTCGGAAGCTTGGTGCAGGCAGACGCGACGAGTGGCACCTTTATGTTCAATCTCATTCAGACCGACATCATAAGAACCCAGGTTTACGTTCCGCAGGACCAGGCGTTCGGGGTTCAGCCTGGCGTTGAAGCCGTCGTGCGCATTCCAGAAATTCCGGACCGCACATTTCCGGGAAAGGTCACGCGCATTGCCGATGCGTTGAACCCCGTCACCCGGACGTTGTTGACGGAAATTGACGTTCCCAATCCGGACGGAGCGCTGTCTGCTGGCGTCTACTGCACCGTCGAGCTTCATATTCCGCGCAAGGAGCCTTCCCTCCTGGTGCCGGCAGAAGCGATCGTGTTTGATCGGAACGGCCTGCACGTGGCCGTCGTCGAAGGCGGAATTGTCAATCTGCAAAAAATTTCGGTCGCACGGGACTTGGGGACCGAAGTCGAGGTGCACGACGGCCTTAAGAAGGGTGACTTGGTGGTGCTCAACCCGTCGGTCGACTTGGCTCAAGGAAGTAAGGTTGAGGTGCGGTCCGAGGGATCTGATAAAACCGCCAGTGAACCAGCCTTGCGGCCGTCAACGAAAAATCGTTCGTGATCGAGATGCTTGTATGCCGCAGCTGTCTACCGGCGGAAGCAGCTGTCCACGACTTTGCCGCCAGCGCAAGTGGACCCGACCGCCAATTGGAATCCGGCGATGGACAACAACGGCCGCGAACCTGTTGTCGCTGAAGAGCAACCCAAGTGCATAGTCGGCGAGAAACGTCCCACACCGACCATGCTTGCAACGGACATCCTCCAGGCGCAAGGGCCGGACAAACGCCGCGGCGATCGCTACATACCGGCTGCGGTCGGGCGGACGATCACCTCGTTGACGTCGACGCCTTCGGGTTGCTCGAGGGCATAGAGGATCGCGCGGCCGATGGCGTCCGGGGTCAGCGATTTCTTGCGCCAGCCCTGTAGGGCGGCTGCTGTTTGTGCGTCGCTGATGTCGTTCCCGAGTTCGGTCTCAACGACACCGGGCGAAATGATCGTGGCGCGGATGTCGTCGTGTTCTTGACGGAGCCCTTCCGTGATCGCCCAGACGGCATATTTGGTCGCGCAATAGACTGCGCCCGTTGGGACGACCAGATGGGCGCCGATAGACGCAACATTGACGATATGTCCCGACCGCTGCGCGACGAAGCGCGGGAGCACGGCGGCGATTCCGTTCAGAACGCCGTGAATGTTCACGTCGATCATCTTCTTCCATTCGTCGCGCTTCAACGCGGCAAGCGGCGACAATGGCATCACGCCGGCGTTGTTCACCAACGCGTCGATGCGCCCGAGTTTTTGTTCAGCCGCGTCGACAAAGGCGCCGAAGTTGGCGGCGTCCGTAACGTCCAGCTCGCGCCAAGCGACGTTCGAACCTAGCTCCTGGGCCAATGCCTGCAGGCGGTCACCCCGTCGGGCGCCGATGAACAGGCGAGCCCCGGCCTTGGCGAGTTCGCGAACTGCTGCTTCGCCGATCCCACTCGATGCGCCGGTTATCAGTACGGCCTTGTCTTTCACTCCAGTCATTCACTCTTCCTTCCGGTTGGAATTGCCGGACGGAAGATGAAGCGGAGGCTGTCCCAGGTGTTAGAGCGATCCCACGCGGACTTTGCACGATTCTCCAAATGTGCGAGCACCGCTTGCGCTGGTCCTAGGGTTGATGGGAAACAAGGCGCAATGGAAAGGGTCAAGACACTCGCTGCACTCATCAAGCGGCATGCCCCGGAATCCGGGATGGCGCCTACGGCCGTTCCTCGACTGTCTCTCATTCGGGCAGATCGGCCGACGGTGCCGGTTCCGGCGGTATACGAGGCCTCACTTTGCCTGATCGCCCAGGGCTCGAAGCGCGTGTCCCTTGCGGACCACAGCGTGATCTACGACGCTGCCAGGTATCTGCTGGTGTCGGTTGACTTGCCGCTGGTGGGACACGTCATCGATGCGAGCCCGGACGCGCCATACCTCTGCTGCAAGATTGACTTTGATCTGCCGACGCTCGCCGACTTGATTATTGCCGAGAATGCTCCGGTCCGATCGTCGGACCTAAGTGTTCTCGCCGTGTATCCGATCGATCCCGACTTGGTGGATGCAGCTTGCCGGCTCGTTTCGCTTCTTGAGCGGCCCGAAAGCGTGCCAACACTTGCGCCGCTGATCGAGCGCGAGATCCTTTATCGGCTATTGACAGGCCCGCACGGCCCCGTGCTGCGCCGCATTGCAAGCGCAGACAGCCACTTGGGACAAGTGAGCCGAGCGATCGGCATGATCCGTAGCGGCTATCAGCAGCGGTTGCGGATCGACGACATCGCCGCCGTGGCGGGCATGAGCACGTCTTCGCTTCACGCGCATTTCAAGGCGATCACCCGGATGACACCAGTGGAATACCAGAAACACCTTCGACTCCAGGAGGCGCGACGGCTGATGCTGACGGAAGGCGTGAGCGCCGGATCGGCAGGCTTCGCAGTCGGCTACGAAAGTCAGTCGCAATTCAGCAGAGAGTACCGGCGTCTCTTTGGTGTCCCGCCACGGCGCGATATAGCGCGCCTGCAGGCTGCAGCGGACTTCGTGCCGACGGTTTAGCCAACGAACGAGGCGGCCTGCGAGAGATGCACCAAGCAGCAATTAGCGCCAAGCAAGGGCAAAGCTAACGATGCCTTGCCCGATTTGCGAAGCATTTGTGGCGCGCAGACCGAGCATCTCGGTGCCGAGGTCTCATCTTGATCCGCTGCCGTGCAGTTCTAATGGCTGGCTTATTTGATATTTTTGCTGTGGCGCGCCGGAGATGATGAAGATGAGAACTTCAGCATTCTTGTTAAGGTTGATGGGTAAACGACCTATTGCATTTCTTGTTCGCGAGTTTCGCTTTCTGGCTCTCAGCGGAAGTAGGCTGGCCCGGTAACGACTTCCGAAATGGGCCATCAGCGGCCGTTCCCTGCTACTTCGATGACGGCGGCTCATCGCATCAATGCTGACATCTAGGGCGGAACTGCCTCGGGCCAGAGGGACCATGTCCGCCATCCGCTTTTGCATAAGAGTGCCAGGAACAGGTCCAGAAATGTGCTTGGCCGCCGCGACCGATACCCACCATCGACGATGACAACACGATGAGCGGATGTAACTCTCATTCATGCCTCCGATCGATTCGAAGCGGGGTAGATGACCGTCCCATCGGGTTGAACGACAGCTCCCGGAGTAAGGCGAGCAGGCTCCAGGCGCTCCCGCCCCATAATGTGGAAAATAGCCTCTCCACTGGCGATAAGATAGTCGGCGACGATGCGGCGATGGCATCGCCACCATACCGCTTCCGAACACATGATCGCGCAGCGTCGGTTGCGTCCCTCTTCGAGCAAATGCGCAAGGCCCGCGTGGAACCCTGCTGAGAGCGCGTAGTCGGCGTAGTTATGAAAGCTCTCATTCGTCCAAAAACCATTGATGCTAGGGGACAAGCTTTTGGCTTTCCCGCGAAGGCCGCCGAGCGCAGTCACATGTTCGTACGAAATGTCGAAGGCCGCCAGGGCTTCGGGTAGCGTGTCCTTGTTGAACTGCGGATTGGATCTCGATCTCGGAACCTTTCTGATGTCCACGATCCGACCGACATGGGGTCCGCGCAACAGCTCAACGAAGTCCTCAAGGCTTCGGTTGGAATGGCCGATGGTGAAGAACGGAAGCTTCATCACGCGTAGTCGAGCGCACCGCCCTTATGGGCCGCGATATGATCGGTCGTATCGCTTTTGATCTCGTATTGGGGATCGCGTTCCGAAGCGTGATGCACATGACCTTTGTAGTCGAAGTCCGTGGTGTGAATAGCGATAATCGTCCCCGACACGCGGCCCGCCTCGGAATTCCAGCGCACATGATCGCCGATTTTGAACCTTTTAGCCATCTCGCGGAGTCCTACTCGAAGCGCTTTCTTCAATAGGGTCCCATCGTTGGGTCTCTCGTGTCTCACACAGCCTCATCTAATTCGGGCCATGGGCGGACCGCAGAGATTGAACCAGATATCGAAGTTGGCGACCGTCTAGAGACGGCGATAAAGGCAGTGGCGAGTCCCTCAGCCGGCTTTGGTTTTGATCACCAAGAACGATTTTAATTCGCAAATTAGGTGCGAAAGTGCGCCGAACGTTCAACAAGATCTATCATATGGGCTGCAGCGTGCACAGTAAGCGGATGGTGTGTAAAGCCTGGGCGCGGAGAGATGAAGCCCGCCATTTCGCGCGCCAGATTGAGTTGTTCATCCGATGCTGTGGCGAGCAAAGAGATCAGTAAGTTTTCCAATGCAATGACCCGCACATGCAATGCCACCAACTCTGCATTGGTCATTTCTGGAATGGAAATCTGTTCTCCGGTAAGTATCGAAGCTCTTGGCGCAGCTCCCCCTTCGTTGTCCCACCTTGATAGAGCGCGCTGACGCTGGGTAAAGTCGTCTGGATCGGAGCTTTGGCGCGACATGGTTAGTCCTTTTAAGTAACACTCATCATCATTCAGAAATCACAGCCAGACCCGAGAATCGCCGAAGTTGGGCTACAATATCGGTCTTCGTGACGATACCGGTGCCAATCAATATTTGTTTCATATCGGCATTCGGTAGCCATAAAATTCATGATCCTCGTTATAGCCTCCCTCGCCAGCGCCCAAGTCAGCGAAGTCGTGAACAAACTCAATCGCTGCAATCCACTTCACCATCTTGAAGCCCAATTCGTTCTCGCAACGTAACCGCAATGGCGCTCCGTGCAGAACGCTGACCGGCGCGCCGTTCATCTCGTAGGCGAGGATTGTCAAGTCGTGAGACATGTTCTCGATTTTGTGCACATCGTAGTAGCGGCCGCCATCGGCGCCGTCGGCCAAAGAGTAGAATACCGCATAGCGGGCCTTGGGCATCGGCTTTACCAGACTTAGAATATCGCGCATTGGTACGCCGCCCCATTTGGCCACGCCGGACCAGCCCTGAATACAGAAATGGGTTGTGATTTGCTCCTGCTTCGGCATGGCTTTGAGCGCGGCAAGCGAGAATTCTTGCGGCCGCTCGACCAGGCCGTCGATGCGCAGCCGGTAGCTGGCAAATTTGTTCGCAACGAGGTCGTCGAACGCTTCGGAGTTCGGCATCGTGCCATTCGGCCAGAAGTAGGGTGAGATGTCTTTCTCGGTGAGCTGCGAGCGAGGATCCCACCTCTCGGCCAATCCCATCATCCGGCCGACCATGAAGGCTCCGACATGCTGCACTTGGCGGGCGTAGCGGATGGTGAGCGGCGAGGCGATCAGCCATGCCAAGATGAGGATAGCCATCGCCAAAAGAAACGGCGGAAATCCCACCCATGAGGCGTTGTCGACACCGGCGAACATATGATTGGTGTTTTGCCGAAGGCCGGTGACGAAGACCATGGCGCCATGCGCCAGGATAAAGCCCACAAACCAGGCGAACGAGATGAAGTGAACCGACCTCATCGCCTGTCGATTGAACAACCTGCCAAACCAACTCAGCTTATTGGAAATCGCCGGGCTCTGCATCAAGCCGGTAGCGATCGAGACCGGCGCGGCGATAAACACAGTGATGAAGTAGCTGAGTTGCTGCAAGCCGTTATAGCGCGTCCAACCCTCGTCGACCGGAAAGTTCAACGAGGCATATTGGATAGCGGTCGAGAGCGCAGCCGGGAATACGTCCCACGTGAGGGGCACCAACCTTTGCCACTGATCAGTAGAAAACAATAGCGCATAGAAGACGACGCCGTTGATCACCCAGAGCAGATTGACGGAGAAATGCCACCACCGTGACAGCCCAAGGGTATGACGAAGCCCCGGGATGCCGAGCCAAGTCGGCAAAGTGACCGAGTCGTCCTTAGCGGTCCAAATACGCCCCTTCGGTACCGGGACCTGGAATCGGAACCAATCGGTCCCTGGTGTGCAGTCTCTTCCCCAATAGAGCCTCGGGTGGTCAGCCAAAATTTGCAGGCCAGCTCGCATAATGAACAGCATGAAGAACATGTTGAGAAAATGCTGGACCTCTAACCACCAAGGAAAGCCCGATCCAACCGCCGGCGCCGACTGCGCAATACCCGGGTGACGCTGGATGAAAGCGCCTACGCTCGGAAGTTCACGTAAGCTTTGCGCCAAAGCAATCAGACAGAGGAGGGCTGCTGCGCTGATAGGCAGAGCCCATAAGGTGTTCACCCAGTGCCGGCCAATGCGGATGCGGGGCGCAATACCCCATTGAGGAGGCATCCAATGATCAACGAGCAGCCGATCGTCCGCATGACCGAGGCTCATGCGAAGCGGATCAGGAAAACCAGGCGCTGAATTGGCGGATATTGGAGGATAGTCTTCGGTCATCGATTGTCTCTGAGTGTCCACGCCCACTTTCAGGCTTCGTGAGCGCGGCCACTTTCACCGCACAAATCATTCGCAGAGACGGGCAAAGGTCAAACAGTAGTAATCGACCAGTAGTAATCGACGCGGCCTCGCCGCTTTCACGCCGATACCAGATGCAGGCCACACCTAGTTGGTATAGGACTGCCTTCTGCGGTTGCATTCAGCGTGTGTCCACTGTTGTGGTCAATTAGAAATGCCACGCTCTGGTGGACGTAACTGCTATAAGTTCAAACGTCAGATCCAACGCCGCCAGTTCAGTTGCCGGGCGGGTTGTAATGGTTGCTAGGAGTCCGATCAGACGTGCCCCCCGAAGTTTTGCCGGCATCAGTACCAGCTGCTCCGGCGGCGGTTGCGTCCGGAGTACGCTGCGGTGTCGCATCGCCCGGCGTGCGGTCGGAAGTCTTTGCGTTGGGGTCGCTCGCGCCGCTGTTACCGGTACTTGATCCTGTGCTTGCCCCTGCCGTTGAACTGTCCGTGGCTGAAGTCGATGGCCCGGCGAATGCCAGGGTCAACCCGCCTACGGTCAGGGTCAATGTCGCGGCGCTTACCGTTAGCGCTTTGTAAAACTTGTGCATGTTGTCCTCGAATCGAAGACCGAGAATTCGGTCTCCAATATTTCAACCGTTCGCGCCGCGCCTTCGTTCCCGACACTGACAAATGAATGGAGCAAAGGCCTCTCAAGTTTCGTTTGGCAAAGATCGCTCTTAGGCCGCTGTTGCGAAGTGATTGAGTAAACAGCGGCAATCGGGAACGTGGGCGCGCAACGATGCGCCAACGTGAAGCTTGTCTGTTCGGTGACCGACAAACACCGCCGTCTCGTGCCCAACGCCACCGGCCAGAAGCCATCAGTGTGGACGGGCCGCTGGGAAAGACCCCATCAAGGGACAAGCACGTGTTTAAGATAGTCCGGGGGCCGAGGGCTTCGGGCTCTCGAGTCCGAGAAGCACGTAGCAATTTGTTGCTCAGACGGCTTCTCCCCCCTGTTTCCACATAAGAAAAAAGGCGATGGCGTTCCAAATTGCTGATCATCAGTGGACGTTACTTCGCGAGATCCAATGGCAAGGCGGCGTTCCGGCGACCAAGCGATAGGGCGCGCAGTAGGGCCAGCTTTCGCGTCGTAATAGTAGCGGCTTTACCCGACCGCTCGGCAAAGGGCGATGCAAGCTGCTGAAGGCGCTGTGTGGCAAACACGGCTCTCAAATATAGCAGCGCCATTTCCGAAGCCGAGCCGTCCATGTCGATGCGATGCAAAGGGGGTGAACGCGGCCACAAAGGACTTTGAAGGTAGAAATGCGATCGCTATTGGTCCGGCAAGCAGGCGCAGTCACACAAGTTCGTTAAGCAACGCCACTAAAGACGAGTGTCATTCGCCCTTACGATCTGACAAGATTCGAAGACTTGATTAAACCGGCACGGCAAGGAACATTATTCGAACACGAGAGGTTTTGAAGTAGCAGGGTCCATCAATCGAGCGCAGCTCGGCTTGGCTCTGGCGAGGAAACCTCCATGGACACCAATACCCTTCTGATCCTGCTTATCGTCCTCGTTTTAATCGGCGGCGGCTTCTATGGGCGCCGGCGCTGGTGGTGAAATGGATGGCGAGGGTGGAAGGCGCCCGGCGGTCCTTTGAAGATAAAATATCGGAAAAGCGGGGGCCCTATCGTGCTGCAGCGGCGGCAATGAAACTTCGTCTCGAGCGCGATGCTCCGCAAGCGATGAAAGATCTAGAAAGCAATAGACTTGCGGTTCTCGCCAAAACGAAACGTCTGCGCGCCGAAAGGCTGAAGGCGTTTAGTACAGATCCCTGAAGCCGATCCGGCGCATTTATCCAAACAGTTCTAAAATAACTTTTTTTGCTTTCAATGCGCTTGATGCGGGCCCAGACAAATTCGATGATCCGAATTTCTTGGGCATCATGCACGTCACGGTCAAGCTTGGGCCGCCTCAACGATCAATAGATGCGTCTCTCGATCTCTCGGAGAGTTGCCTCCGCTCTTTCCACATAACCACGCGCTTCTGGGATAGCATTCAGACTTTTTGACAGCTGCAGTTGGAAAACCACCAGTCCGCCGTACCGAAAGCTTGCTTCGCTAGCGGCGAGATAAAACTCCCAAATTCGACAGAACCGCTCATCATACAGCCTTGCGGCCTCGTCTCGATGCAAAGCGAAGCGATCACTCCAGGCTCGCAGCGTATCAGCGTAGTGGAGGCGCAAAATCTCTATGTCGACTATCGAGAAGCCTGCGTGCGTGATGATTGGCACAATCTCGGAAAGGGAGGGGATATAGCCCCCGGGAAAAATATATTTCTTAATCCAAGGGTTGGTCGGAGCGGGTCCGGTCGACCGCCCGATCGTGTGCAGAAGCATGATGCCTTCATCACCGAGAAGTTCATACGAACGCATAAAGAAATCCTGATAGTCGCGAGCGCCCACATGTTCGAACATCCCGACCGAGACGATACGGTCGAACCGTCCTCTCACGTCGCGGTAATCCGCGAGCCGAAACTCGATCCGTGCTCCAAGACCTTCTTCGTCGGCTCGCCGACGCGCGATTTCGAGCTGTTCGCGCGATAACGTGATGCCGGTCACATGAGTGTGGCAGCATTTGGCTAAGTAAATTGCCAGCCCGCCCCAACCGCTGCCAATATCGAGCGTGTGCTGATCGTTTGCCAGCAACAGCTTGGCTGCGATGTGACGCTTTTTGGCAAGCTGGGCTGCTTCTAGGTCGTCTCTCTCATCAGAGAAATAAGCACAGGAGTACTGAAGGTCATCATCCAGGAAGAGTTGATAGAAATGGTGGTTCAAACCGTAGTGATGCGCGACGTTCTTCCTTGCGAGGCTAACAGTGTTTCGTCGAGCAGGGCACGTAAAGAGCCTTCGTTCGGGCGTTAAATATGAGAGCAAGCCTCGTGGAGTGCCCGTTCCGATATTTCGGCTCGCGACATCGAGCAAGTCGCGAAGCGTTCCAGTTGTTATCCTTATTCGCTCATCGACAATCAATTCACCAAATGCAAGCGACGGGCGAAGCGCGCATCTCCATTCTGCTGCTTTATCAAGAAAAGAAATGGCAACAGGGCTGCCGGTCCCATCCCCAAAAACGGCGCTCTTTCCGCTGGCAAATGAAACTTCAAGGTGGCCCTCTCTGACGATGCCGTCGATGATCGATTTTAATATGGTTTCAATCATATTAAATCGCCCTTCGCGCGGCGGCTATAGAACTAGGGCTCCCCCGTTTAAAACTCCGACGCACATACGAAGGTCCAGGGGACGACTAAAAAAATAACGGCAAAGCGCGTCAGGGTAGGTCTCCGGCTTCTCGAAGCGCGCCCATTATGCACTTGAGCGTAAATTCGTTCAGACGTTTTCTCCGCTAGAACAGCTAGATCCTAGAGAGCAGTTCCAGCCGTTTCACGTCGGGGAAGCAATCGCACTCCAAGCCGAACAGCGATGTGGGGACGCGATGAAAATTTTGCGGGGGAGGCTAATCCGCTTCCGAAAGCATACTGCGCATAGCTTCGATTATTGCGTTCTCGTTATAGGGTTTCCGGAAAAATCTTGCTCCGACGGGCATGTGGCTCTGCTCAACGAAAGTCCAGCCCGAAACCACGATCAACTTGATCGGGGGCCATCTATCCTTGATGTAGTGAGACAGCTTTAAACCATCGATCGAACCAGGCATTTCGACGTCGGTGAAGACAAGATGGATTTCAGGGCGCGCTTCGAGAACTCGTATAGCTTCGTCAGCGCTACTTGCCTCGATAACCTCAAAGCCAGCGGTGCCGAGGAAGTCCAGGGCCGCAGTTCGAATAATCGGGTGATCCTCGACGACCAAAACGACGTTCTTGTGTGTGGGCATATATTATCCGGTCGGAGCGGCGTCGATCGCGTTATGTGAAAGAGTGACAAAAACCCTAGGCAGCTGGTTGCGCATCGGCTGTTCTCGTGATCATTTCGTCGTAAACAACACGAACCGAAGTCCCGGGCCTTAAATCCTGCACGGTAATTTTGCCGCCGAGCTGTTTCGCCAGCGCCTCGACGATTCCGGTTCCGAGCCCCGGCGTGGCTTTGTCGGAACCCGTCGCCATGCCAATACCGTCATCCGCGACGGATAGAGCCCATTTTGCTCCATAAGATCGGAAATCGACGCCGATCTTGCCGTGCCGGTTGCCTGGGAAGGCGTGTTTAAGAGCATTGATCACCAGTTCGGTGATGATCAAACCAAAGCTCACCGACGTATTTGCATTGACGACACTGTCATCGATGGTCGCCACGATCGACAAGCGATTGGGGTCCTGAATCATCGATGCACCAAGGCTTTCGCAAAGTTGTACGAAATAGGGCCGAAGCGACACGTCTCCAAGGCTCGATGCCGCGAGGTGACGCTGAACCTCGGCGATCGACATGACGCGATGGTGCGCATCTCGAAGATGTCCTCTCGCCTCCTCGGACTGCACCTTGCGAGCACTTTGCATCAACACGCTCGCGATGATCTGGAGACTGTTGGCAACGCGGTGCTGGATTTCCTGCAGAAGAATCGCCTTCTCTCGTATGAGATCATCCTTTTCCCGAGACGCTGCGCGAGCGGCGGTTACGTCAGATATCGCCAGAAGGAGCCGAACACGGTCGTTGTCTCCATCGTCAAGCTTGCGAGCATTTAAAACCAAGCTGCGAGGCGTTTGGCCCATCGAGGTGAGTTCGAGTTCGTAACCCTCGATCGGAGTCGTCCCCCGTGCGGTTGCCCTCAGCAGTGAATTGAGTTGGGGAATTGACCACTCGCCACCGCCGATCTCGGAAAGCTGTCGGCCAGGAATGCCGGCGGCATCAATCTGAAAGGTCCGGCAGAACGATGCGCTCGCTGCGATGACCTTCAAATCGCCAGACAAGAAGAGCAGCGGCTCGTTGGATGAAGCGATGACAGCGAGAGTGCTGGCTGCTTCAACGTGCTGAGAGGTAACAGAAGCCATTGTTTGGCCCTCAAGGGCCGGAGGCTCGCGGTGTGAAAGCCATCACTCGGCAGAATACGTCGACATACTATAACTCAAGAAAAAAGCTTTGGTTGGCCCCAATGCGATAGGTATGGGGCCAACATGTCTCAAAACTTGGTGAATTTAATCGCGACAGACGCGACGGTGGTGCCGGTAGTAGCAATCTCGGTAGTCATCGGAATCGTCAATAATGTAAACGCCGGAACCGTAGCCATATCCGTAGCCTCTGCCACCGCGCGAATGACCGCCATGGCCACGATTGCCGCCATTCCAGTTGCCTGCCATGCCATGCGAGCTATGGCCCATGCCTGCGCTACGTCCCGTTCCGCCTGAGCGACCGGCGCTCCCGCTAGAATGACTCATACCGCTACCCCCGGCCCCGTCGCCATGAGGACCCGCGTTGGCCGTGACAGTCATTACACTGAGCGCAAGACCGGCGGTCAGCGCCATTAAGGCACTCGAATGGACTTTCATTTGTTTCCTCGGAAATCTCGCTCAACATTTGCTGGCGTTCGGGTCTGAGCAAAATAGCTCGACCGTTAAGAATGATACTCCCCGGTCGCCGATTAAGTTTCCGAACGTGACCACGGGCGACTATTCAACAAAGGCCGCAGGTTCGGAATGAGCGTGTTGGGCTAACCCTCAGCGTCCTGAGATTCACGAGATTCCAGCAGCAGAAACTGGCGTCCAATTTCAGTACGTAATTCTTGAGTGTCGCAGGGTGCCCGGTCGGAACAAACCATCATAACCATGGCAACCCATTCGCGCCTGGGTTGATTGTCCGGGCTAATCCGCAAATCCGCGCACACGTCATTGAGCAGCTTCGTCAGAGCGCGAACTTGTTTCTCGTCATAGTGTCCTGGGGGAAATTTCATGGGCTACTCACGCAACATACAGGCGGGAGCAAACCAACTCTCAGCCGTTGGCGCCTGCTTTGACGGGCCAACGATCGTTCAACACTGCGCGCAAGTGTATACAATAGATAGTCACGTTCCCGGCATCTCCGCCACTCGGCGACAAAGATTGGTATCCGTAGCGGGGCTGCACAAACCGCCGCTAAGTTGTGAAGCAAGTGGCCAACCCGTAGTCGGAACAATCAACAGTGACGAGGCCATTAGCTAAATCGTCTACCGACCTGCGTCGATCGAACTGATGCTCAAGGAATGCATCGACTGGATGATCACCGAGAAGGTCATCGACCCAGTGACCGTATGACGTTAGGATTTGGTAGCGTCCGCGACCAGGCCCGGCACTCGGGAAAACAGGGAGCCGGCCAAACATTCGTTCCATTATCCGGTCGTGCAAGCTCGGCGGTAAGAGCTGGCTTAAGCCGACGCTGGGTCCGAGCAAAGGCGCTCAAGCACCGAGTGTCCTGCCGAACGTCCGCTTCGGGTCGATTTCGTTGACAAAGTCGTCGGGTATCTCGGTGCGGCCTTGCGACCGCATCCATCGTAACTGCCGCCCCGCCGCAGGGGCGGCCTATAACTCACCTCACTGACGCCACTTAAGCCGACGCAACGCACGCTGCACCGTGGTCGGGCGGCGGCCGGATGAGGAGCTTGGCAAGCTTGCGCAGGTTCTGCGCCGTGGCGGCGAGCAGGAACTCATCCCTGGCGCCGCGCGGACCGCGCAGGCGCAGCCGATCAAGGCGCAGGATGCGCTTCAGATGCGCGAACTGCATTTCGACCTTCTTGCGATCCCGCCGTGACTGCGCGTAGGCCTCGGTGCCGAACAGCGATCGGGCAACATCGCGGGCCGCCTCGTAGATGCTGCGCGGAATCTTGCGCATTGGCTCCTTCGGGCAACATCGGGACTTCAGCGGACAGCTCCGGCAGTCGGCCGTCGCACCCCGATAGAGCCGCTGCTCATCGTTGACGATGGTGCCACTGGTCCTGAGGAGCTTGTCGGCGGGACAGATGTAGACATCGTCGTCTTCATCGTAGCGGAAGTCAGCACGGCTGAAGCTGCCATCCTCGCGCGCCGACTTGTCGATGACCGGTATATGCGGGGCGATGCCCTTCTCCTCGACCAGCCAGTTGAGCATCGGCGCCGAGCCGTAGGCCGTGTCGGCGGCAAGCAGCTTCGGCTTGAGGCCAAAGCGCTGCTCGGTACGCTCGATCATGGTGCGCGCCGCACCGACCTCGGCTTGGCGGATGGCGCGGGAGGCTTCGACATCGACGATGATGCCGGCCTTCACGTCGATCAGGTAATTGTTGGCGTAGGCGAAGAAGGCGGCGCTCTTCATCGCACCGGTCCATTGCGCGGCGGGATCGGAGGGCGAGACGAACTTCGGCGTGACCTCAGTCGCGGCGCCGAAGGCAGCATCGTCGAGCGTCGCCAGATACTCCTTCACGGCGTGGCTCGCTGTGGCGGGATCGCGCTCTTTGCGCCACTCCGCACCGGGTATAGATCGGCCCTTGTTGGCGTCGGCCTCGATGAGGCTCGCGTCGACCGCAAAGCCCTCGCCGCCGACGAGGCCGGCGGTGATGCAGGCGAGCACGACACGCTCGAAGAGGTGACGCAGCACGTCGCTGTCGCGGAAGCGGCCGTGGCGGTTCTTGGAGAACGTCGAGTGGTCGGGCACCTTGTCGTCGAGGTCGAGCCGGCAGAACCAGCGGAAGGTCAGCCGATCGGCGATCTCCTCGCACAGCCGCCGCTCCGAGCGGATGCCGTAGCAATACCCGACGATGAGCATGCGGAGCAACAGTTCGGGATCGATCGATGGCCGGCCGGTGTGACTATAGTGGTCGGCCAGCGTCTGGCGCAGATCGCCGAGCGCAGCGCTCGCGAACACGTCGATGCGGCGGAGCAGATGATCGGCCGCAACGCGTTCGTCAAGGTGAAACTCGTAAAATAGCCGCGCCTGGTCCGCCGTCTGTCGCCCCATCATCGCCAGCCTCCGTCGCTGCCTTAGAGGACGGAATCACTGTTCGACGGCGCACTCAATGGAGTTCTTCAACACAATCGGTCAGAAGCGGTCGTTCGAACGAGGTTGATGTCCTGTCCGTTAACGCGGGGAATGCCGACACAGCGGCGAGACACTGGATGTGAATTACAGACAGCATTGCCCGGCATTCTGTCGCAGAGTTCTCATCTTCGTCCGGTGCGGTGTCGCTTTAACGGCTGAACCAATTGAGCTTTTTACTGTGGCGCGCCGAAGATGATGAAGATGAGAACTTATATGTGCTTGTCATCGCAATATAACTTTTTGATGATTGCATTTACGGTCGGGGCGTCGTTCGAGCGCCAGCTGTGCCGATACGATTTTAGCAACGCGAACCCGATGCCGGTTGGCAGTGGGGCGTTAGCGCGTCGGTGACTTTGCTGACGTGCCGCCGCCGATCACCTTGGTCCAGAAGCGTTCGCAAGCGTCGCCGACGTCGCGGAAGAAATCGTCAAGCGGGTATTCCGTTGAATGCTTTTTGTCGGGAAGGCTGCCGGTGACGACGCGGTTCTTCCTCTGCGCCGAAAGCACTCCGTCGGGCGCGGGTTTTGATGGCGTCGAGTCGGCTACTGATGGCGGCGCGGCGTTCGGCGGCTCTACTGGTGTTTGCGGCAACGGCGGCGGCACGAGAACTTCCGCAATCTTTACGTCGGCGTCTGTTGGCGCTTTGCCAAAATGTGCGGCGACCTTCGTCGCGACCCGCGATACGTCGCGATAAATGTACGGCCCCACATAGGGCAACGTCATCCAAAGCGAAACCGCAGTTGCGGTAACCAACGCTTGCACGACGGCTGCCGCACTGCGCCGATGAAAGTAGTGGCTTGCCGGTGTGTTCGCGCTCGGACGGTGCCAGCGCCATGCTCTGAAGAACACCGCCCATGAATACCAAGCGGCAGCTAGGAACACGGCGGCGCTCGCTACGGCGTCGCGCATTTCCGGAGGCGTCTCCGTTTTTACGCCACCGTATTCAAGCGTCGTCTGTAGGTTGTAAACCTGACAGCCGATAAATATCAGGATGGCGATAACGAGCGTCGCGACGTGTCGCTTTGCGGGAAGGTAGACGCCGTGCCGGTCTATCGTCGGCTTCGTTGCCGCAGTCGATGTCTGCACTACCTTCGCTTTTGGTGTCGGTGCTAGTTTCGTCGTGCGCTTGGCGCGTGGCTGTGATCGCGGTTCAAGCGCGCGTCCGAAATCAAATTCCGGCGCGTAGTCTGCTGGAATTTGCGGCGGCTCCCCCGCTCCCTTGTCGTCGGAATTCGCCGTCACCGGAACCCCCTCGGCGTCAACGCGCACGCTTAGGTTGACGGATTCCCGAAAGCGGTCGGCAATGCAAGCCGACTGACGAAAATTTTGTCGTTGACTCAGGCTCGAACAATTCATGCCGCGAATCGCGAGCCAAGCTTTACGTCGGCTGACGTCTGCCGTTTTCGTCGTGCCCAACGTTGTTCTGGAGAGGCGGAATTTGGGCGCGCCCGAGATTATGAAGATCAGAACTGGCTGATCGTCGTGTAACGATCGGAAATTTCGAGTGACGGCAACTTTGCGCCCTTCCCGGTCATTAGGCGGGGTGTCTGCTCGACCCGAAAGCAGCCGTCGCCTGCGTTCGACCAAAGAACACCTTGGGGTGCTTCTACAACTCGTCGGCGTCCTCGTGGTGTTAAAGCTGACGGGCGCTTATGCGTCCATACGCTCGTACGGCAATACCGTCTACTTGTGCCGAAGCGGACGCAGTCTCAGGAGGTGAGCTGCTACAGAAGTTCCGGTTCAACGCCCTCTTCGTGCTTGCGTTCTTTCCGCAACTCCTTCTGCCGCTTTGCGGCGGCTTCACAGAAGGTTCTTAGCTCCGCCAGGTCCTGCTGAATGCCGTCCTCGTCGGGAAGCTCTGGCGGCAGGTCTGCGGCAGTGTCATGTCCGGAATAATGCGAACAGCGTTTCATGCCCTCGAAGATGGCGGGATAATCAGCCTTGGCGTCAAAGCAGGCCTCTTCCAGGCGTTGCGTCATCACCTCCGGGCGGAAGCGCTGCACGGCCCCATTTAACAGCACATCCTCAACCACGCGCTCCCAAGTCTCCCGCATCTTCGTGTATATGGCGACGATGGAAGGCCGAAAGCTTTGGTCCGATGGATCATAGGCTGCTGCTTTGAGCGCCTGAATCTCGGCTTCGATCTCGTGAAGGCGCTCGCCAACCTTCTTCATCTGCCAAGGCTTCTGGGCCTCGTCAATGAGGCCGAAACGGTCCTGGCCGGCGCTGCTCATCCATTCGGTATGTCGCGCGACGTTTGCGCGGCGGGCCTCGCTCAAAAGCATATGATGAAAAACGATGTTATGCGTGAAGACGATCACCTGCCGCCCCTTACCGGCCTCTTCCGCCAGGCGGCGCGCGACCGCTTCCATTCGCGTGTGATCGAGCGAAGAGACCGGATCATCGACGATGATGCCGTGATTAGCGCCGATCTCGCTTAGCTCTGCGAGGAAACAGGCGAGCGCGAGAGCGCGCTGTTCGCCTTCGCTGAGCACCTCGCTGTTTGCGCGGATGCGCTGCTGGGCATTCAAGGCGACTTCAAGAATGCTTTCCGCGCCGTCGCCGCGATCGGACAGGTTCAAGGGTATATGCGTCAGTTTCAGCGCCTTGATCTCATCATCCAGGGCGGATTTCAGTGTCGGCGTCAGAATTTGCCTGCGGCGGTCAGTGATGCGCCGGGTGATAGCCGTTAAGCGGCATTCGCCGCGGCAGGTCGCGAGGCGGCACCGCTCTTCGAGCTGATTCCGCCGGTGCACGAAGGTCTCAACCTGCTCGTTCAGCTTCTTCTGGTCGGTCAGTTCCGCGACGCGCAATTTCAGGGCGGCGAGGGCTTCTTCGTCGCGCTCCTTCTTCTCAAGTTCGACGGCTTCGGCTTCCAGGCGAGCGATCTCGTTTTCGAGGAGCGGGGCAGGCGACGCCGGTAGCGCCTCCAGCCTGCCGAGACGCTCAAATTCTTCCTCCTGCAAGGCCGTCTTGACGGCTTCCAGGCGCTGTCCGGCTTTCTCGAAGAAGGTGACGATTGCGGTTGCGTGCGTGGCGGTTTCCTCGCCCAGGGAAGAGTAAGCAGACAAGATCGCCTCGGCGGCGGCCTTTTTCAAAATGCGTAGCGCCAGGATTTCGGCTTTGGCATCTTCAAAGGCCTTGGCGGCGGCGTCACTGTCGGCCGCGATGCGGCCAGCGATGTAGTCGTCGAATTCGGTCAACCGGCTAGCGGCGTCGTCGCCCAATTCCTGCTGGCAAAGAACACAAAGGCCGCCTGTTGCCAGTTGCGGAGATTTTTTGCCGACGAAAACCGACTCCGCGAATTCCCGCGCATACTTGAGCATTTCGCGCCAAGTTTCGGAACCGAGATCGGGAATCGGCTGCTTACTGAACAGGTCGCGGGCGGCAGCCTCGGCGGCGCGGTTCTTTTCGACGGCGACGTCCTTCTTCGCCCGAAAATCTGCAATCGCCCCGTCAGTAAGGCGCAGTGCAATGCCAGTCAGTGTCTCCTTGACGGTTTCCAGTGCCCGTTTCCCTCGCCGCCTGACTTGCGCAAGGCGTCGGGGGTCGCCCTCGAGCTGTTCGGTGAGGTCTTGAAGTTCGGCCTGTTTTTCATCCGACCATTTTCCAAGTGCCCGAATATCGTCTTCTGTCGGTAGTTGAGGTAGCGGTGTTTGCGGGACGAGTCTGGCGATCAAGCGCGTAACGCTGGTGTCCTCTGAAAATCCCGTCGGAAGTGGGACGGCTATCGTTCGGTCAAGGGCGGTCTCGCGCTCGCGAAAGCTATTATCAAGCGTCCGGCAGGTCAGGCCGAGCTTGTTCATGATATCGAGTTCGTAGGGAAGAAACTCGATCTTGCGCTCCTGATCGACATAGACCCGGGCCGTGGCGCTGTCGAAGACGGAGATGCGCGCGAGTTCCAGCGGCGGAGGCTGGTCGATTTCCCAGGTCCGGTCGACCTTCTCCCCATCGTCGCCGACGCGAAACGCGACACAGACGCGTGGCGGTCCGGCAGGCGCGTCTGAATAGACATTGCCCCTCAATTTGCCGGGACTCAGGGACCGGCAGAGTTGCTTTGCGATGCGGCAATAGCCGCTCTTTCCACAGCCGTTCGCACCATAAATGAGGGTGACGCCGTTGACGGCAAAGCGCAGGGAGGGCTGGCCAGGCTCAAGCCGGTCAACATTCTCGACCGGCCCTAAAGCTGCGAGGACTGTTGCCGGGGCATCGTCCGCCGCTGCCGCGAGATGATCGCCGGTGAGCGGGGAGGCTTCCGAAGAGCCTTCGGCGCGAAGGCCGGCGCTCTGTTCAATTTGCGCTCGAAGCTCCGAGAGGTCGTCTTCGGTGATCTCGCCCTGAAGCGCGATTCGCCTCAGCGCGTCCTGCTGCCACGGATAGCGCGTGCCCGCCCATTCAAGAAGTTCTTCGAAAGCCATATTGCCCCTCCCAAAGAACTATATGCTAGCAGCGGGCTCGGACAAATGGTTTGGCGTTGGTGCCTTCTACAAACCCTACGGGCGGAAGCGCCCCGGCTCACACCAGAACCGCGCGTTAGGCTCACCGTCCTGCTCTGCTGCCACTCGTCTGAGATCCGCATTGAGCACCTCCGCCGCGAATTGGCAGTTGCCCTGATTGTAAGGAGTGGCCTCAATTTGCGGCGCGCCTCGATCGGCTAGCATCGAACGTCGCCCAATGGATACTTGCGGACGTATCCGAGCCGGGCCCCAGCAATCAAAGTACTCCCTGGTCATCATACCGCGGCCGATATCGCTATACCGGTTGACGATTAAGAGGCGACGATTGCTCACGCAACTCAGCATTGTGAGCTCCCTCGCGTCTGACCGAACTTTTACTGGATTTCAAGTTTCCTGCGATTTCTTCATCTGCCTGTGCAGCGCGCAGTGCAGTTCGATACGTCAGGAAATACCATAAAAAATTGACGACTTACTCGTTCTCAAGCAGGCTCTGTTCAACGAGTACGACGGCTTCGCGGACAAGCGATATAAGAAACTCGACAGCAGCAACTCGTTCATGATCGATGACCGCTCTCCCGGCGACTATGCAGCGAACGGACAACTCTTTTGGAGTGTCTGTCCAATGTTTGCATCGGTCGAATCGGCTGAACGCGCGTCCGCGTCTACCTGCGAGGAAACGTTCCCCAGTCGCAGAGCGTCAAAGCGTGGAGCCACAAGCACAAGGCTAGATCAGCGTCGAAGACATTGGAATTCGATGTGACGCCAGATTTGGTCGGTATCCTAGATGAGCTTGCACGAGCAATTGAGGGCATTGTTGCAGCGGGACGGTACAAAGTTCCCAGTTACAAGTATGTCTGCCCTCGCGTAGCGAATTCTGTTTACGGAACTATTCGCGCGGACAATTGCAATTAACAACTCGTTTGAGCCTTCCGGCGGGGACCCAGTAAACCGATGTAGTTGTCAGGTCGGCGCGCGAGTGGAACGCCAAAAGCGGGTCGCTGAGGCCCCCGACAAGGAATAGGCCAAGCTCAAAAACCTGATTTTTCAATTGCTTATATTCGGCACCATCGTACGATTAGTAGCCTCCAACATTCAGAGAGAGGCGATTATGAAAAAGAAACCCTGGCAACAGTTCGACAAGTACTACACCGATCTCATTGGTGATGAATTTCTGATGAAGGCGAGGTACTTCCGGAAGGTTCAAGTCGAAACCCCGGAGCAGTTCGACTCGATAGCCAAGTACTGCGAAGTTGACCGACGCACAGCATTTTATTGGGCAGAGATCGGCCGAGTTTTCGGAGAGTTGGACGTTGATGAAAAGCGGCTCAGCGCGATCGGATGGACGAAAGCGCAGATCATCGCGAAGTACATCAGTCAAGACAACTGTGAGGAACTTCTGACGCTCGCAGAAGCGAGTTCGGCACATGACCTTGCGCTGCTGATGCGTGGCCAGAAGCCGGTCAAAGGCACTCGAGTGGTCACTTTGTACCTGAAGCCTCGCCAGTACAAAGTTTTCTCTAAGGTCATCCTGGCGCACGGCGGCAGCAAGAACGGAAACGGTCTCGTGAATAAGGAGGCGGCTCTTACTTCGGCCCTGTCGAAGTTGGGCTATGGAATGTCGATGAAGTAAATGTCGATGAAGTAAAGGTGTTCCGCAATCGGTGGCGCAGCACAATGATGATAGCCGATTGAGCAGGAAAGCCGACATCGGCCCCGGGAAACCCAGAGTGCTTCCGGCAACAATCATTTAACGCTGTAAGCTGATGATGCCCTATTGCCAAACTCGGGGGCATCGTCGTGGCGGGAAAGTCAGGAGGTGGGATACCGGCGGTTCGTTTCGATCCATTATCCCCAGACGAAGAGTTTGTCGCTGCAATCTGCGACAATGCCCCCCAGAAGGCCGCTGAGATGCTGCGAGAGTTGGACACGCTCGGCCGATATGCCCTGGACGCCCTAGCCGACATGCTCGACGGGGGAACCGCGGCCACTCCCCGTCAACTGAACCGCCCGCCTGTCGCCCTGAAAATTATCGCCGCGCGAGGTCGGGGCCGCCCTCCGAAGGGCGATGTGCGAAGCGTAGTTTCCCGGCCAAGTCGCCAGCGCAAGACGTCGGCCAAATCGCCGGGGTGGGAATATATGATGGCGCTGCGTGTCCAACGATTCATTGATGCAGGCTACACCCGGACACGGGCAATCGAAGAGGCGAGGCAATCCGCGCCCTTCGCCGATGAGGGTCAGAAAAAGCGCGTGCCGCCGTCGGCCTCCGCCGTCGAGAAAGCCTACGATCGCTATCGCAAGAAGCTGCGTGCCGAGAACTTCAGCGGATGCGGCGCGTCCTCAAATAATGCCAGGAATATAATGAAGTAGCCCGCCATTCTGCGGTGGCCTTAAGCCGATGGAGCTGCACCATTCCGGTGGCAGTGATCCGATCGAGCTGCCAGGTGAAAGCGCCAAGCAAATCGAGGGCTATAAAGGCTGAGACGCCAGACGGCGTCGTGGCCATTGACCTGCCGGAGCGCCTTCCCGTGGTGTCGGAAGAGGTCGCCATTCTCCGTGCCTTTCTGGCGCAGGAGATCGATGCGATCCTTTTGTCCACCCCGGCGGCCATCTCAGTGCAGGCCTCGAACGCTTCCGCTTCAGTCGATCATCAGACAGCAGATCATTTGTCAGCCGCCGTCGCCAAGGACGGCTCGGCACCAGCAGGAGCACGACAATGTCGGTAAGGAAGGCGTCGAACACGGAAGATTTCGAAGCGTTGTGGACGATCGCGGAGATCGCAGCCCACTTCAAGGTCTGCACAAAGACGATTCGTCGGAAGCGCGTCGAGCTCGATGTGCCGACCGTTCTTATCGGCCGACAGATCCGTGTCCGAGCCTCTCATGTTCCGCTGTTCGGGAAGAAGAAATGGTGAAGCGGATGTCGCTTGATTTCGCCGTCTGGGCCCTTCTGTCCAGGCGATCGTGAAAACGCCTGCTGTTCAACCTTGCAAATTTATTGCCATCCGTTCTCACGAATTAGCCATTGTTTCCACGAGTGTCCACGAAAGTCAGTCATGTACCACACGAAAATTCTAGAGAAAAATCAGTACGAGCCCGCTGCGCCCTTCACTCTGGCGAAGCTGATCGATCTGATAGCTGCAGAGAGTTCCATCTCGGAGAAGCGGCGGAGTGAGCTGTGCTCAGGTGTACGGTCGCTATCACGCGCCATGGGCTTGCAGCTCGAGAGCACGCCGGCTGACCCGCGGTTCATTGCCGAACGGCTGCGCGACCTAACACCTGCCGCGGCCAAGATGAGCAAGGGACGACTTCAGAACTGCCGATCTTATATGGACGCGGCGCTGGCCTTTGCCGACAAGCGATTTCGCAGACGACAAGCACGGCGGTTGCTTGCGCCCCATCTTAAGGCTCTTCTCGATAATGTTCCCGATCCGTGGCAGCGGATGAAGTTGCGCCCGTTCACGCACTTTCTTGACGAGAACGACATCGCACCGGGCACGGTCGATGACAAAACTTTCGATGCTTTCCGCACGAGCCTCAATCATAGTCTCGTCAAGGACGTCCGCACGCGTGACCGCGAGACCCGGAAAATTTGGAACGCCTTCATTGCGAAGGCTCCCGAGCAAGGCTGCCGGGAGATCGCGGTTCCGCGCTATACAGACCATTACGTCCTTGCGGAGGCTGCGTTCCCGGCGTCGCTTTGGACCGAGGTTGACACCTACATCGCTTCGCGCACGACGAAGGCGGGAGCCGAACTCGACGACATCCTGACGGAAGACGAGCTGTTCGGGGGCGACGACGATGCTCCGAGATCGCAGCCGATCCGCGCGTCGACCGCCAAGCTGATCCGCTACCGAGTCCGACAATTCGCGTCAGCCCTCGTTTTGTCGGAGGTCCTGAAGCCCGAAGACGTAACCACCCTAAAGGCGCTTGTTAATCTCAAGGCTGTTGGCGCGGGCTTGAATTTTTTTATCAAGCGGGCCGGCGGTCAGCGTCGGAACTCGCAAATTCGTGGCATGGCCTACGACCTCCTGATGATCGCTCGTCTCTGGGTTCGGAGTCCGGACGCCGATCTCAAGAAACTTGAGGAGATCGCCGTTAAGGTTCGCCCTGAGCATCAGGGTCTGCCCGAGTCGATGCGGCGCAAGCTGGCTCCTTTCCAGCATATCGACAACGTCCGGGCCTTCCTCGCTCTGCCGGACCGCATCATCGAAGAGGCTCTGCGCGAAAAAGCCGTTGACCCGGAGACGGCGAACCGCGTGGCGACGGCTGTCTGGATCAAGATTGCCCAACGTGCTCCGCTGCGTATCTCCAATCTTCTGTCGACCAGCCTGTCCACCAATCTGCTCCGCTCGCATGCCGCCAAGGACGCCAAGGTCGCGCTTTTTTATCCGCCGGAGCAGGTCAAGAACGCCAAGACATTGGAAATCCCCTTGCCTGCCAGCACGGCCAAGCTGCTCGACATTTACCTGACGACTTTTCGACCGGCGCTGATCGACGCCCCGTGCGACTGGCTCTTCCCTGCTCGGGACTCTGGTCAGAAGCGGTCCTCGGTGATGTCGGACAACATTCAGAAGCTGATGCGGGAGTACCTGGGCTTTGCGATTAATCCACATGCCTTCAGGCATCTCGCTGCCAAGCTCTATCTAACTGCGCACCCGGGCCGCTACGAAGATGTGCAGCTTATACTTGGCCATCGCTCTCGAGAGACCACCATTAGCTACTACGTCGATCTCGAAGCCGAGGAAGCGTTCCGGCACTTCGACGCCGTGCTGCTCGGACTCGAGGATGCCAGCACCTTGCGGGCCAAGGATAAGGACAGCGTGAGGAAGTCGAAATGACAGATCATAATGTCTTCGACGGACACGCTCTACCGGTCTCCGCTTGGCCGGAGGCCGACCGTCGCGCCTGGATTGAAGCCCAACTGGAAGATGATAATCTTTTGGCTGAACCTAAGCCGGCCGCGCATTTGCGTCCCAGTTCGAGGGAACTCTACAGTCGCTGCTACGGCATCTGGCTCGCTTGGCTGAAGAGCGAGGGGTTTCTCGACGAAGGGGCGCGTCCAGAAGAGCGGGTAACCAAGGCCCGGCTTACCGCCTATCTGCAGGCCGAACGAGCGCTTGGAAACGGCGCGCGGACGCTCGTCAATCACGCCGTCTGCCTCGATCGAATGTTCGAGGTGCTGGCTCCGCTTGAGGATTGGAGCTGGACGATGCCGATGATCTATAAGCTGAAGAGCGCAGTGAAGTCCGTCAAGAACCATTCCGACCTGCCTTCGATCCGGGAGCTGTTCGAGGTCGGCTTGGCGGTTATGCAAAAAGCCTCACAGCCGGACCACGGCTCTCCAAAACAACATGCGATCTGGTTCCGCAATGGCCTCGCCATCGCCCTGCTAGCCGCGCGCTCGTTGATGCGCCGGAACAATCTCGCCATGATCAAGATCGATTATAATCTCATAAAGGAGGGAGCGGGCTACGTCTTGCGCTTCTCCGGCGACGAAATGAAAGGAAGGACACGTCGGGGCGGTCCGGTACCGACCGCACTCACCCCTTTCATTGATCGTTTCATCGAGATTTACCGGCCGCGCCTTCTTCTCGGCAAGTCCGACGAGCACAACATGCTTTTCATCTCTGGCATGGGCAATCCAATTACTCCGCACAATCTGTCGGACGAGATCGGCAAGATCACCTTTGCCGTGTTCGGCCGGCGCGTGACGGCCCATGAATTTCGTCATGCGACTGGAAGTTCGATGGCAAAGGAAGACCCGGATCATGTCGGGCTCGTCCCGACCATTTTGGGCCACGCTCATTATCGGACATCAGAAAGTTATTACATAGTCGCGGACGAGATGGCGGCGTTCAATCGGTATGATAAGGCCCTTGACCGGCTAATGCGTGACGACATCTCGGACCAAAAACTTGAGGGTTCGAGAATATGAATGCAATCCGCGCACACACATTTCTGGACCGGCTCGTTCTGCGTACAGGGCCCGGCCTAAGTGGGTACGTTCTCGTAGGTCGACGCGATTACCGACTGACGGCGAAAGAGATCGAGTCTAAGCCTGTATTGGTCCCTTAGAAAGGCAACAGAAGTAATGACCGATGATAAGTATGTCACGCGGGATTACCTGGACGCTAAACTGAGCGACCTGAGAACCCGCTTTTACCAGGCGCTCCTAATTCAGACAGTCGGCATCGCGTGCTTTCTCCACACGATGCTGAAGCTCGCTCATTAAGCTGGGTTTGCAGTCAAAGAAATCGGTTCTGAGCGTGCAATGACAACCGCAGCAGTATACGTAAGAGTGTCGACCAGCCGGCAAGCAGAACGTGATCTGTCATTGCCGGATCAGATCGCCCAGTGCCGCGCGTATTGCGAACAGAACGGCTGGCAGGTAGCAGCAATCTTTTCCGAACCGGGTGCCTCGGCGCTCGATGACGATCGGCCAGTTTTCCAGGAGATGATCTATAAGGCCACGCGAATCGAGCGACCTTACGATTTCGTCGTCGTCCATTCACTAAGTCGTTTCAGCCGCGACTCACTGCATTCGGAACTCTATGTCCGCCAGTTACGGAAGGCGGGCGTCGAACTCGTCTCGATAACGCAGGCCATTGGCCAGGATGCCAGTGGCGAGTTCATCCGCAAGGTTCTGAACGTTTTTGATGAGCATCAGTCTCGCGAGAACGCCAAACACGTGCACCGGGCGATGCTTGAGAATGCCCGTCAAGGGTTTTGGAACGGCTCGCAGCCGCCGTTCGGCTATGCAACGGAAATACAGGAGCGCCGGGGTGCAAAGGATAAGAAGGTGCTCGTCCTTCGCGACGACGAGGCGCGCGTCATGCGGTTGGTCTTCGATCTCGCAACCGGGAAAGAAGGTCGTCCGATGGGGGTCAAGGCGATTGCTAGCTATCTCAATGAGCGCGGCATCACTCGACGCGGCCGGCGCTTCTCGACTGGAGGTGTGCACGATCTCCTGACGTCGTCGACCTACTGCGGTCGGCACCAATTCAATCGCTTCGACAGCCGCAACGGGCGGCCTCGTCCGCCCTCTCAATGGGTTGAAGTTCAGGTTCCGGCGATCGTCGACGAACAGGCTTTCAACGCTGTTCAAGCCCTATTGCAAAGTCGAAATCCGAAGCGCGTTGCCCCTCGTATCGTTAATGGGCCGACGCTCTTGGCGGGTGTTGCCCGGTGCGGTCACTGCGGGGCCGCTTTAATTCAGAATACTGGAAAGGGCGGCCTCTATCGCTACTACTGTTGCTCGCGAAAGCTGAAGGAAGGGGCGACGGCATGCAAAGGACTGCGCATGCCGATGGAGCGGTTGGACCGGATCGTCATCGACGAGGTGAGCGCCCGCGTACTTCATCCCGACCGCCTGAGTGATCTCCTGAAGGTCTATCTGAAATCGGCAAACAGCAGGTCCGCCGACATCAAGGAGCGGCTGAGCAGACTTCGACAGGCGCATAAGGATGCCGAAGCGGGGATCGTCCGACTTCTGACACTCGTCGAGCAGGGTGTCATGGATGCCGATGACGGCAGCCTCAGAGAACGGCTCGTTGGCCTCAAAGTTCGACGCGACGAACTTGGAGCCGAGGTCGCCGATCTGCAAAAGCGTCTGGCGAGCGGCGAGCCGGCCATCACTCCGGACAAAATTGCGGCCTTTGCGAATTTGCTGAGAGATAAACTCCGGAACGGCCCGCCGGACTTCAAGCAGGCCTACGTTCGACTCATCATGCAAGAGGTGAGTGTTGGAGATAAGGAAATCCGCATCTCGGGCTCTAAGGCAGTTCTGGCACGGGCCGCATCCGACGGCCTCGATAAAGCCGCGCCCGGAGTTCTCTCTTTTGTTCAGAGATGGCGCACCCGGCAGGATTCGAACCTGCGACCTTCGCCTTCGGAGGGCGACACTCTATCCAGCTGAGCTACGGGTGCCTTCGGCGAGACTGATAGCCCATTCGTCGATGGGCCGCAAATGCAGTCACCTGCGGCCCGGTAACCTATGAGGAATGGACCGCCAATGGCTGGCGCCCCGTCGCGCCCCACGTCGGCGAGGCATTCCGAGGCGCTACAACCCTCAGTAACGGCAGGGCTTGGCGACGACCACGCATTTCGCGAGCAGGATCGCGCCCTTCTTGCAATCCCACTGCTTGCCTTGCGCGTTCCAGAAGTCGGAATAACGGGGGCCATAGAGGCTGCGGACCGTCCTCCTCCAGTTTTCGCGGGCCTGGATTCGGGCCTTCTCCGAACCCGCTCCGAGAATGCCGGTGGCGGTGGCAACGCCCTCGACGGGGGCGCGGCAGCGAGGCAACGCGTTCGCCTCGACAACGCCGAAAGTTGAAACGATTGCCGCAGTAGCGGCGACAAGGCCCGCAAATTTGACGGTCGTGCGCATGACAAATAGTCTCCCCAAAGCGACGGTTTGCAACTATCCCGGCCTGCATCCTACATAGGTGCTGACGGACATCAGCCATGGGGCAGAGGCAGCTGTCAACGGACCGCCGGACCCAATGGGCAGATTGATCCGCTAGCATGTGATAATGGCTGCGATTTCGCCGGGAAACGTGTTTTCTGCGGCTTTCTCGCGACCTTTCAATTGCCGCGCACGAAGTCATCCGATCGGCCTCGCGCCATGGCCAAAAGAGCAAAGATGCAACAGAAAAAAGTCGAGCAACCGCCGGTCGAAGGCGCGGCTGAAAAAGTCCCGGTCATCAAGGGAAGCCACGTCTATCTGATTGACGGCTCGGGCTATATCTTCCGTGCGTTCCACGCGCTCCCGCCCTTGACGCGCCCGTCCGACCGGCTGCCCGTCGGCGCCGTGCACGGCTTCTGCGCCATGCTCTGGAAACTCCTGCGGGAGTCGAAGGCATCCGAAGCGCCGACGCACATCGCCGTCATCTTCGACGCCGGGCGTGAAACATTCCGCAACGACATCTATCCCCAATACAAGGCGCAACGTCCGCCGCCGCCCGAGGAGCTGATTCCACAGTTCCCGCTCATCCGCGACGCGGTGAAGGCCTTCAACGTCGCTTGCATCGAACTCGACCGCTATGAAGCCGACGATCTGATCGCGACCTACGCCAAGGTTGCCGTGGAAGCCGGCGGCGATGTCACGATCGTGTCGTCCGACAAAGACCTCATGCAACTCGTCCGCCCCGGCGTCACGATGTTCGACGGCATGAAGGCCAAGCGCATCGGCCGCGACGAGGTCATCGAGAAGTTCGGCGTGCCACCGGAAAAGGTCATCGACGTGCAGGCGCTCGCGGGTGACTCGATCGATAACGTCCCGGGCGTGCCTGGCATCGGCATCAAGACGGCGGCCGAGCTTATTTCGACGTACGGGGATCTCGACTCCCTGCTGGCGCGGGCGAGCGAGATCAAACAGCCGAAACGGCGCGAGAAGCTCATCGAATTCGCCGAGCAGGCGCGGGTCTCGCGGCAACTCGTTAGCCTCAAAGAGGATGTGCCGTTGGAAATCGAAATCGCCGACCTGGGCGTTCGCGACGCGAAGGCCGATTCGCTCCTCGGCTTCCTGCGCGAAATGGAATTCAGCACGCTCACCAAACGCATCGCCGAAGGTCTGGGCGCCGAGCCTCCGCCGCCGCTTGCGGTTTCGGTGGGTGCCAGCATCAAGCCTAAGCCGCAGGCGACGTCGGATCAGATCGAAGCGCTGGCCGAAGAAACATCGTTCGAGGAGGCTACCCCAGCAGCGGCCGTCGCCGCCGGAACTGCGATCGCTCGCGGCAAGGCCATCGACCGTACGAAGTATGAAACGGTCGTGACGCGCGCGGAGCTGGAGAAATGGGTCGGAAAGGCCCGTGCGACCGGCTACGTCGCCTTCGACACCGAAACCACCGATCTCGATGCGACGCGTGCCGGCCTCGTCGGAATTTCGCTCAGCGTCGCGCCGGGGGAAGCTTGCTACATACCGCTCGGCCATGCAGGACCGAGCAACGATCTTTTCGGCGGCGATGACAACCGCCCACCCCAGCTTGCAATCAACGAAGCCTTGGATCTTCTGCGTCCGCTGCTTGAGGACGCCTCCGTTCTCAAGATCGGTCAGAACATCAAGTACGATACGCTGGTGATGAAGCGTTACGGCATCGCCGTTGCGCCGTTCGACGACACGATGTTGATTTCCTATGCGCTCGACGGCGGGCGCAACGCCCACGGCATGGACGTGCTCGCGGAGCGCCACCTCGGTCACGCCTGCATGACGTTCGCCCAGGCGATGGGGCAGGCTCCGGGCGCCAAAAAGTCCGAGAAGACATTCGCTGCCATGCCGCTCGACAAGGCGACGGAATACGCGGCCGAAGATGCTGATGTGACGCTGCGACTCTGGAAAGTTCTCAAACCCCGCCTCGCCGCGGAGCGCGTGACGACGGTTTACGAGACGCTCGAACGGCCGCTCGTTCCCGTCATCGTCGCGATGGAACATGCGGGCATCAAGGTCGATCGCGATATCCTCGCGCGGCTGTCGAGCGCATTCGCACAACGCGCCGTTCGGCTCGAAGAAGAAATCAACGGGCTGGTCGGACACAAATTCAATCTCGGCTCGCCGAAGCAACTCGGAGAATTGCTGTTCGACCGGCTGAAGCTGCCCGGCGGCAAGAAGACGAAGACGGGCCAATGGGAAACCCGCGCCAATCTGCTCGACGAACTCGCAGCCAACGAGGAACTCGACGGCGACGCCCGCCGGCTCATCAACACGATGCTCGAATGGCGCCAGATCTCGAAGCTCCGCTCGACCTATACCGACGCGTTGCCGGAGTTCATCGATCCCGCCACCGGCCGCATCCACACGAGCTACGCGCTTGCTTCGACGACGACAGGCCGCCTCGCGTCATCCGATCCTAACCTGCAGAACATCCCGATCCGCACGAAGGAAGGCCGGGAAATTCGCACCGCCTTCATCGCCGATAAGGGCATGAAGCTGATCTCCGCCGACTACTCGCAAATCGAGCTGCGCGTTCTCGCCCACGTCGCCGACATTCCGCAGCTGAAGAAGGCTTTCGCCGAAGGCCTCGACATTCACGCCATGACGGCGTCCGAAATGTTCGGCGTGCCGATCAAGGATATGCCGGGAGAAGTCCGCCGCCGTGCCAAAGCGATCAACTTCGGCATCATCTACGGCATCTCGCCGTTCGGCCTGGCGAACCAGCTCAGCATCAGCCGCGAGGAAGCAGGCGACTACATCAAGACCTATTTCCAGCGCTTCCCGGGCATCCGCGACTACATGGACGCAACGAAAAAGTTTGCGCACGAGCACGGACACGTCGAGACGATCTTCGGGCGGAAGGTCCACTATCCCGAGATCAACACGAAGAACCCGTCGATGCGTGGTTTTCTCGAGCGCGCCGCAATCAACGCGCCGATCCAAGGCTCTGCCGCCGACATCATTCGACGCGCGATGATCCGTATGCCGGATGCGATCGAGGCGGCGAAATTGGACGCGGCCCGCATGCTGCTGCAGGTCCACGACGAACTCGTTTTCGAGGTGGCCGAAGCCGACGCGCCGAAGCTTATCGAGGTAGCGCGTCGCGTGATGGAAACGGCAGCAGAACCCGCCGTCAAACTATCGGTGCCGATCCATGTCGATGCGAAAGCCGCAAACAACTGGGACGAGGCGCACTAATCATTCACCAGCGGCGGAGGGCGGGTGCTTGCCGTTGGCGCCGTTAAGCGCGCCGTTCGTTGCGGGTGAACGCCAATCGGGCGCGACGTCCGGCGCATCCTTCAGCACGCGGTAGGGCTTCGGCATGCGCGTCGTCTGATTGCCGGTCAGCCGCTTGTAATTGATCGTCCGCATGAATTCGCGAATGCGCGGCTGAATTTCGGTACGCCAGCGCGTGCCGTTGAACACGCCGTAATGGCCGACGCCCTGCTGCACGTAATGGACTTTCTCATCGTCCGGAACGCCGGGGCAGAGATCGTGCGCGGCTTCCGTTTGCCCGAGGCCGCAGATGTCGTCGCGCTCGCCTTCGACAGTCATCAGCGCCGTCTTTTGGATCGCCGAGCAATCGACGAGTTCGCCCCGGTGCATCAGTTTCTTGTCGGGCAGCAGGTGATCCTGGAACACCGTCTTGACGGTCTGCAGATAGAACTCTGCGGTCAGATCCATGACCGCGAGATATTCCTCGTAGAAGGTCTGGTGCTGGTTGACGCTATCGCAGTCGCCTTTCACCAGATTGTTGAAGAGGTCGACGTGAGCGTTCATGTGCCGCTCGAGGTTCATGGTCATGAAGCCCGTGAGCTGCATGAAGCCCGGGTACACCGGCCGCATGAATCCCGCATGCGGGAACGGCACGGTCGAGATGACGTTCGACTCGAACCATGAAATCGATTTCTGCGCGGCGAGGTCGTTGACCTTCGTCGGGTTACGGCGCGTGTCGATCGGCCCACCCATCAGCACGAGCGACGCCGGCTGACACGGTTCGTTGCGCGCGGCCATGACCGCGGCGGCGACGAGCGCCGGGACAGCAGGCTGGCATACCGCCATGACATGCGTGTTCGTGCCGATGAAACGCATGAAGTCGATGAGGTAATCGACGAAGTCGTCGAAATCGAAGTGGCCAGCCGCGAGCGGCACGTTGCGCGCATCGGCCCAGTCCGTGATGTAGACGTCGTGCTCGGGAAGCATGGCTTCGACCGTGCCGCGCAACAGCGTCGCGTAGTGGCCGGACATCGGCGCGACGATCAAGACTTTCGGATCGTAGCGCTTGCCCGTTTCCGATTGGTCGCGTTCGAAATGCAGGAGGTTGCAGAAGGGCTTGGAGAGAACGACGTTTTCACGGACGGGGACTGTCAGTCCGGCGAGCTGAACGCTCTTGATGCCGAATTCCGGCTTTCCGTACCGGCGGGTGATATTTTCGAACACCTCGCACGCGGCGATCATGTTCTTGCCCGCAGCCGTGTAGCTCATGGGATTGAGAGGCCATCCAAGCGTTTGACGGAGGGCTTGGACGCCGAATCGGACAGGGGACATGAACGCATGGGCCATTTCATAGGCGTAATAGTTCATATCGATTGCAAGTCCTTGTGTTAAAAAAGGATTTCCTACTGTCCGCGACCTCGCAAAGCAACACGTTGTTGCTGCACTGCGTCAGTATAGAACGATTATGCTTTGTCACAATCTAGAAAAGCTTTGCTTGCCTAATGATAAGGCAGACTTATGCAGGAAAGGTACACTTGCAGGCAGCATCTCCGCTTGCGCATTTCTGCTGCGCCGCATCAACCAGAATGACGCGCGCTCTTCACGGATAGTTCCCGGAAGACAACAAGGCAGAGTGCGGCGAGAACCCGGAGCAGCATGTCGTCAGACCATTCACCGTCCTCAGCGACAACCTTTCACCGCTCGTGGGTCCGGCGCTTTGTCGACGTTGCGCCCGGAGAGATGGCGGCGCTTCTTGCGTCGTTCGCGATGTTCTTCGCGTTGCTCTCTGCCTATTACATCATTCGGCCGGTGCGCGACGAAATGGGCGTCGCGCTTGGAAAGGACGCTCTGCACCAGCTTTTCACCGTCGTCTTCGTGGTGATGCTTATCCTCGTGCCGCTCTTCGGCTTCGTCGCCACGCGCTTCCCGCGCCGCTATGTGCTTCCCTCGATCTACGTCTTCTTCGCCGCCAACCTCGTGGTCTTTTGGTTGGTGCTGAAAGCATCGCCTGAGGATCGTTGGGCGGCGGGATCGTTCTTCGTCTGGGCAAGCGTCTTCAATCTCTTCGTTGTATCGCTCTTCTGGAGCCTGATGTCCGAGCTCTGGTCGCACGAGGAGGCGACGCGGCTTTACGGCTTCATCTCCGCCGGCGGCACTGCCGGTGCGCTCGCCGGTCCCTTGATGACGCAAGGCCTGGTCCGGATCTTCCAGCCGGTCGATCTGATGCTCGTGTCGTCGGCGCTCTTGGTCGCCTCGATGCTGGCGAGCTTGCAATTGCGCCGCCTGCGCCCGGCGGAAGCGAAGGGAAGCGCCGAACCCGCCGGCGGCGGCATACTCGACGGCGCGATGAAGGTGTTTGCCGACCCGATGTTCGCGCGCATCGCGCTTTTCATCTTCATCGCAAACATCATCGGCACGTTCTTTTATTTGGAGCAGGCGCGGCTGGTCGCGTCGTCCATTACGAACAGCGCCGACCGTGTGCTGTTCTTCTCCAGCCGCGACCTAGCCGTCAGCGTCGTCACCTTCCTGATCGAAGTGTTCGGCACCGCCCGCATTCTGCGCCGCTTCGGCGTGACGGCCGCACTGCTCGCGTTGCCCGTGACTGGCGCGATCGGCGTGCTTTTGCTGACGTTCGACGCCGCCCTTTGGATCGTCGCCGCCGTGATGGTTGCCGAACGCGTCGTATCGTTCGCGCTCGCCAATCCGGCGATCAAGGTGATCTACACGCTCGCCACGCCCGCCGATAAATACAAGGTGCAGAATTTCATCGACACCGTCGTATTCCGCGGTGGCGACGCAACGTCTGGATGGCTCTATGCGCTTGCAGGCGGCAGCCTCGGATTTGCCGGAGGAGCAACCGGCGTGATCGCCGTCCCGATGGTCGTCGCGTGGCTCTGGATCGCGAGGCGCCTCGGCGCCAATCACAAGGAGCGCGTCGCCGAACTTTCCGCTGGCGACTGAGTCCCGTTACGTCACGGGAGGGCACTGCGGTTGAAGGCAGCGCGCAATCCGTTGTTCAATTAGCGTCCACCGCGACGAGGGGGACCGCCGCTCGTGCGTTGAGCGCCCGTTTGTTCGCCGCCGCCTCCGCCCGGACGACCGTCTTTGTGACGGAAGTTGATGCGGCCCTTGGTCAAATCATAAGGGGTCATCTCGACCGTCACGCGGTCGCCGGCGAGAATGCGGATGCGGTTCTTCTTCATGCGCCCCGATGTGTAGGCAATCACTTCATGCCCATTGTCGAGTTTCACGCGACAGCGGGCGTCAGGCAGAACTTCGTCCACCACGCCCTCGAACTCGAGCATCTCTTCTTTCGCCATTCGATCTCCCGAACTTCCTTGTTTGATAACCGGATAAGAAAAGCGGGGAGCAGCCGAGCTGCTCCCCGCATGAGTGGAGTGGCCTCGAAAACCTTAGAGCGGACGGAGGTTTACGGCAGCGATCTTGCCGTTACGTCCACGCTCGGTTTCGAAGTAGATCTTCTGGCCTTCGCGGAGCGACTGAAGACCGGCTCTCTCAACTGCGGAGATATGAACGAAAACATCGTTTCCGCCTTCTTCCGGCTGAATGAAACCGTAGCCCTTCTGGCCATTGAACCACTTCACAGTCCCGTTCGACATTAATTGCCTCCAAAGCAAACATGCATGCTCCGGCAGAATGACCGGAGTGAATCAAATCGCGCGATGGAGACGTCTTAGGGCAGGCGGTAGCGCTGTCGAAGAGTAAGCCAAGGCGTGTTCGATGGCGACCTATATGCCTTGCAAATTCAAGAAAGGCAAGATCGTCGCAGGCGGCAGGAGGGCTACCGGAACATGCTTCAGGGCCCTGAAATGCATGCTCTTTCGCCATTCTGCCGACAACGCCTGATTGAAATTAAGGCTGCCTGCACGGGCCGCCCTGAACCCTCAGGTGCGGCCGCTCGGACGGTTAAGAGCCACGAACCGAGCGCCGACGTCGACATGGATATGGTCCATATCATTGTAAGTCATGGTGCCCCCGTTCTTATGATTGGCGATCAGCCATTGTACCACTTCGGCTTTTCGTCCCGGAACGCGGAAATCGATTGCCTGTCCCGAGGCATGCTTCGAGGGATGGTTCGTACCGGCGATCTTGGCGCCCGGGCGGCAGGTAGAGACGATCTGGACGTTGTTGAACTTGCTGCGGATTCGCGCGAGGAGGTTGCGCGCTTCCGACGTCAGGCACGTGATGCTGTCGCCGGTCGATCTGACGTTGCGGCTGGTCATCGCCCTGTCCCTGAGGCGGTATCCATCGCCATGGTACGACTTTGCGTCCACCAGGTTCGGCGTCGTCGTCGCGGCAAGTCCAAGAGAAAGCACAGCAATAGTAGATCCCTTACGCATGGGAAGTCCTCGTGATTGATGATGGGAAATGGCCAATCGACGTCGGCCCGCTTCCATGCGGAGGCGGTTTGGGACGAGCGCGAAGCTCATGCGGCGATGTGATTGGAATGGGCAGGGGACCGCGAGCGCCAGCCCCCCGGAGCGCCTCACGACCGTGATCTCGATGAGACCGGAGATGCCCTGTCACCAAGGACAAGTTGCATCGTTTGTGCGGCGTGTACTGAAAGCCTGAAGCGATAGGCTAAAATAAGGCCTGTTGTATCGCCCTGAGTAAAACCGTTGCTCCCTGCGAACAGCCCTGTGGCCGAAATCCGCAAATCGAGCATCGGGCCATGGCATAGTTGGCAAAGGCAATGTAGCAAGGAGAGAGAGGGGCGCTTTGCGCAAAAAGGGATAGTCGGGGAAGGGGACGACCATGAATGCCTTGAAGAGCATCATTTTGGGCTTCATCGCCGGGGCGATTGCTGCAGTCACGGCCCAGGAGGCGATCAGTTGGATCTTCGTGCACTACTGGACGGGCTGGGACGCTGTGCCATGGAGCACGGCGCCTGTACCGAGCCTGCTTGTGCCGACAGTCGAGTTGCCTTGGATCCTCGGTACCGCTCTGACAGGTGGCCTTTGGGGCGCGCTGTTCGGTCTGATCCTCGGCTGGAAGCCTCAGGGCATGTTGACCATTCGCGGCGCCATCCTCGGCCTCTTCGGACCGGGCCTCATCAGCGCGTTTATCGTGATACCTTATCTCGCGCACAGGCCGTCGCCTCTGCTCGAAGGCAACCTCGACGTCAGCCAGGTCGTGCCGATCCTGTGCATCTCCGCTGGCTTCGGCGCAGTGGCTGCTTGGCTGTATGGCCTCTTCAGTTGGGGTCGCTTACCCTGACATAGGGGCTAATGGGTGCCGGAACGACGGAGATCGAACGCGTCATGCGCGTTCGCTCCGGTCAAATCGTCCGTCTCCCTGGCAACAGTCGCACGGAACGCCTACGTCCAGGCGGTGCAGCCGGAAAGACGGCAGCCGGACAAAGGACATCCGTCGTGAAAACAGGTCAGGTCGTCATCGGCATCGCCTTCGCGGTCGCTGCAACTTCGCAGGCGTCCGCCGCCCACGCTACAAAGAGCAAAGAGAAAGCTTGGCGTGCGCCGCCGCCCTACGAACGCGCCGAACGCGATTGCACGCCGATCAATGGCCGTTTTGGCTATTACGGCAATCCCTGGTGCGATACCGGATCGAGCCGTCCGCCGGATATCGAATTCCGCCAGCGCCAAAGGTTGCGGTATCGCTGAACTGCGAAGTGCCGGACGGTCCTCGCGCCGATTAGTCGCTCGCTGTCGGTTGCGCGCGCGCTTTCAGCCGGTCGAGCAGCCAAACGCGCACGGCGCTCGAAAGCCCCGCTTCGCCGCGTCCCTTGTCGATGGAGCTGATCAAGTTCGCGATGGTCGTGCCGTCTTCGGCCGCCGCTTCCTTCAGTGCGATCCAAAACGCCGCTTCGAGCGAGACCGACGTTCGATGCCCCTGGATCGAAAACGAGCGCTTCTCAGGCCTCATTTAAGAGGCTGTGCCGGGATCGATGTCATCGCCGTCGTCACCGCGATTGTCGTCGCGCCGCGCCCTGTCGAGTTCCGCCTGGGACTTGCGATGTTGCGCGTCGACCAGACTGCGTTCCGACTTCGATTGCCCGAACTTAATCCGGTTCTCTTGTGCCTCGCGTTCGCGGTCGGCGCGCTCGCGGGCTTTTCGGACCTTGTTGAGATTGATGATCTCGGCGGTCATAAAATGCACTCCGCAAAGGATGCAAATCACATCCAGAGTTTCGGTCATTTTATCTGCAGCAATGCAAATCCGTCAAACGGCGACGCGGCACTCGCTGCAGCAAGCACCGTTCGGTCGCGATGAAGGCGTCAATGTAAGTCTCTCCGCGAATGCATCGAGCATTGCAAAGAGTGCTGGGAAATCGATGCGTCACTCGGGGCCGATCATCTTCTCCGGCCGCACGATCTCATCGAACTCCTTGTCCGTCACATAGCCGCCGCCCACGGCTTCCTCGCGCAGCGTCGTGCCCTTCTTGTGCGCCGTTTTCGCGATCTTGGCAGCGTTGTCGTAACCGATCTTCGGAGCCAAAGCCGTGACGAGCATCAGCGAACGCTCGAGACCGGCCTTGATGTTGTCTTCCCTGGGCTCGATGCCTGCGACGCAATTGTCGGTGAACGAAACCGCCGCATCGCTCATCAGGCGCACCGATTGCAGGAAGTTGTAGGCCATTACGGGATTGTAAACGTTGAGTTCGAAATGTCCCTGACTGCCCGCGAACGAGATTGCGGCGTTGTTGCCGAAGATCTGAATGCAAACCTGCGTTAGCGCCTCGCACTGCGTCGGGTTAACCTTGCCCGGCATGATTGACGAGCCCGGCTCGTTTTCCGGCAGCGAAAGCTCGCCGAGGCCTGAACGCGGACCCGACCCAAGCAGGCGGATGTCGTTCGCGATCTTGAAGAGCGACGCGGCGACCGTATTGATGGCGCCGTGTGAGAAGACCATCGCGTCATGTGCGGCAAGCGCCTCGAACTTGTTGGGCGCGCTCTTGAACGGCAGACCCGTGATGGACGCGATGCGCTCCGCCACTTTCTCCGCGAAGCCGATCGGCGCATTGAGGCCCGTGCCGACGGCAGTGCCACCCTGCGCCAGTTCCATCAGCGCCGGAAGCGTCTGCTCGATCCGCTTGATGCCGTTCTCAACCTGCTGGGCATAACCTGAGAACTCCTGGCCGAGCGTCAGCGGCGTCGCGTCTTGCGTGTGCGTGCGCCCGATCTTGATGATCTTCGACCACGCGTGCGCCTTGTCGTTAAGCCCCTTATGCAGATGACGAAGCGCGGGCAGCAGGCGATGATGGATCTCTTCGACGCACGCGATATGCATGGCCGTCGGATAGGTATCGTTCGACGACTGGCTCATGTTGACGTGATCGTTGGGATGCACGGGCTTCTTCGAGCCCATCTCCCCGCCGAGCATCTCGATCGCGCGGTTCGAGATGACCTCGTTGGCATTCATGTTCGATTGCGTGCCTGAGCCCGTCTGCCAGACGACGAGCGGGAAGTGCAGGTCGAGCTTGCCGTCGATGACTTCCTGCGCCGCCATGATGATCGTCTCGCCGATTTTCCGGTCGAGCCTGCCGAGCCCCATGTTCGTCTCGGCCGCGGCGCGCTTGACGACTCCGAGCGCCCGCACGATCGGCGCCGGCTGCTTCTCCCAGCCGATTTTGAAATTGCCGAGGCTGCGCTCTGCCTGCGCGCCCCAATAGCGATCGGCCGCCACTTCGATCGGGCCAAAGGTGTCGGTTTCGGTGCGCGTCTTGGTCATGATGTGTTCGGTCCCGTTAATGGTTCGCGGACGAAAATTTTCGTGCTTCGTCGCGCATGGGGCGCGCTTTGTCGAGCATTTTCATAACCAACTAGCTGCCGGGGTGCGCACCTTTGCCATACCTCCGTCATCCCGGCGCAGGCTGGGATCCAGGCCATGCGCGGCGCATTTGCAAATGCGGTCCACCTCGAAGCGAGCCGCCGCTGTGTTGGAGTTCGCCTGCCCGAATTCGCCGGCATGACGGAAAGGGCAGTTATGTCGCCTCCAACTGAGGGTTTATAATCTCCCGTAGCCAGGAGCTTGAGGAGGAGACGCTATGCCGAAATATCTCGTGCAGGGTTCCTACACCGATCAGGGTCTGAAGGGCCTGCTAAAAGAGGGCGGCTCGAAGCGACGTGCTATGGTCGAACGGCTCGCCAAGGAGATGGGCGGCAAACTCGAAGCATTTTATTTCGCTTTTGGCGGAGATGACTTCGTCATCATTCTCGATTTGCCGAGCAACATGGAGATGGCAGCCACCGCCATCGTCGCCCAGGCCAGCGGCACGTTGAAGTCTCGGGTCACGGTCCTCATGACGCCGGAAGATGTGGACCAAGCGGTGAAAAGAAAAGTCGACTTCCACCCGCCGGAATAATGCGAAGCTTCAACCCGCTCGACCCTCCCGATTATGTCAGGGGCGCGCATCTACGCCCTCTGCGCGACACGTGTTTCGCGCGGATTTGGCAGACCGGGTTCACAGGCCTATAATACGCGCGGTTTGTTAATGGAGGCGCGAATGAGTACGTCGACCAGCTCCAAACATTCCCACTCGTCACATCCGCATCATCATGGGCCGGGATGTGGCCATCTCGCGGTTCAGCACAAGGATCACGTCGATTACTTGGCAGGCGGCCACCTTCAGCACATCGAAGGCAAAAAGGTTGTTGAGCACGTAATCGAGATCTCTGCGACCAACCCTGACCGCTGCACTCCCAAACATCAATGCGGCGGACACGATAAAGACCACGTGCATGGACCCGGGTGTGGTCATGAGGCCGTGCCCCATGGCGACCATATCTGCTATCTGGTGAATGGGCATCTGCATCACCCGCACGGTGATCATTGCGATGACCACGGGCCATTAAGGTTGGCCTGATTGGCCACCGTTGCCAGACTTGCGGGGTGTAGCTGCGCGTTAGCCGGCTCATGTTGATGAGCCGCCTTCGGGGAGCGGATTCTCCGCGCGATCCCGCATACTCTCTCCCGGCACGGGCTCACGCCGGCGTCGTGTCGAGAATGCGCGACAACGCCCTATAGACAGCACGCCAGCGTGCGCGAACGACCAAATCGTACACCAACAATGCCGTGCTCTCGTGACCATGCTGCAATAGTCTCGTGCGGAGCAGATTCGATTCGGGGCTGGTCATCGGAGGGGCGGTTATGCGGTTCAAGCTGACGTTAGCGATCATCGCGAGTTTTGTGGCGGCGCCGGCCGTCGCTGCCGATCGGCAGTTGCCCGGACAAGCCGCGCCGGCGCGCGGTGTCTACGTCGGCGTCTTCGGCGGTGGGGGCTTCGGCACTGGGACTGACGTCACTCAGCTCGGCACCGCCTTTTTTCCCGAGGTCGCGGGAGGTCCGTTAGCCGTCAATGCTCGGGGACACACTGACAGCGGCGGTGTCGGCTTCGTCGGCGGGCAGGTCGGTTACGAATTTTCGCACGGCTCGGTTTTGCCAGCCTTCGAGATCGAAGGTCTCTATCTCGCCAACGGGACCCGCCGCGCGACGCTGCAAAACCCCACTGACCGGCTTCCTGAGCATACGTTCGACGATACGTTCCCGATGGATAGCTCCGTTGTTCTAGCGAATCTGGTTGTCAGCTTTCCGACGTCCTATCCGGGCGTGACGCCCTATATCGGCGGCGGCATCGGTGGCGCCCGCGTCGCCATCGATGGCGCGAATTCCCTTCAGACCAGCCCGGCGGAGGCTGGCATCAACCACTTCAACTCCGGCCCCGATTCATCCGCCTGGACCTTCGCGGCACAAGCCAAGGCCGGCGTTCGCGTGGCTCTAAGCAGCAACGCCTACGTGTTCGGCGAGTATCGCTACCTGTACGTCGGCTCCACCGATCAAATTTTCGGGCCCACCGTGTACGACACCCATGTTCCCACCAGCGCCTGGACGGAACGCTTCGGCGATACGTCGTACCATCTGGGAACCGCGGGCATCGGGTTCAATTTCTAGTTTGACGCCGTGAACGTGCCGCCGGGATTCGCGTCGCGGCGGCACGATGTTTCTCTTCTCAGCGCCCAGGCAGACTATTTCGTCGTGTAGCCTCCGTTGACGAGGATCGTCTGCCCCGTCATCCACCAGCCGTCCGAGACCAGGAAGCGGATCCAAGGAACGATGTCTTCGATGTGGGTCAGGCCGGTGGGGGTGAAGGCCGAAAGGGCAGCGGCGGTCTTGTGGTATGCGACGGCCTCGGCGCCTTCGGCCGGATAGAAGAAGGGCGTGTCCATCGGACCTGGGCCAATGGCCGTGACTGAGATCCCGCGCGACCCGAATTCCTTTGATGCTGCGCGCGTGAAGTGTTCCGCGGGAGCCTTCGTGCCCGCATAAGAGGAATAAAACGGCGTGTATGCGCCAAGCAGAGACGTTACCAGCGTGCAGATCTTGCCGTTGTCTGCGACGTGCTTGCCCGCCTCTTTGAGGAAGAAGAATGCCGCCTTGGCGTTGACCGCGCTCATCTCATCGTATTCCGCTTCGCTGATCTCCACGATGGGTTTCTTCAGAACCTTGCCCACGGTGTTGATCGCGATATCTGGCCGGCCCACGCCGCGCACGACATCTGCGAAAAGTTTCTCGACCGCACCCGCCGATGTGAGATCGGCCTGAAACGCGACGCATTCGGCGCCTGTAGTCTTGACCGCGCAAACTGTCGCCTCGGCTTCGGCTTTGCTCGAGGCGCTGTTGTAGTGGATCGCGATCGCCTTCGCGCCCTGCGCCGCGAGATCTCGTGCGATCAACCCGCCGAGATTCTTCCCGCCGCCTGCGATAATTGCGGTTTTTCCTTTGATGCCGTGATCAGTCATGGCGCCCTCCTGGCTTCAAACGCAGCCACGTTGGTGGCGCTTTCCGCCGCGCAACATATCGTCTAAAAAATTGATATAAACCCGTATATTCTGGCATGACATGTCAGAATTGGCGAACAATTGAAGAGGGCTCTTTTGGACCGCATCGACCGCTTTCGCATCTTTACGCGCGTCGTCGATTGCGCGAGCTTCACGCGAGCCGCAAATACGCTTGATCTGCCGAGATCGTCGGTTTCCGCAGCTGTTCAGGAACTCGAAACGCGGCTTGGCACCAGGTTGCTCAACCGCACGACGCGCAAGGTCTCTCCGACCCACGACGGAACCGCATTCTACGAGCGCTGCATGCGCCTGCTCACGGATGTCGAAGAGGCCGAGACTCTCTTCTTGAAGTCCACCGCGCTTCCGTCAGGAAAATTGCGGGTCGACGTGCCGGGCCGCATCGGCCGGATCATCATTGCGCCGGCGTTGCCCGAGTTTCTCGATCGCTATCGTGACATCCATGTCGAGATTGGCATGACCGATCGCGCCGTCCATCTTGTCGAGGACAATATCGACTGTGCGCTTCGTGTCGGACCTCTCCGAGACTCTGGCTTGATTGCGCGGTCGATCGGCGAACTGCGTCTGATCAATGTCGCGAGCCGAGAATATATCAAGAACCACGGCAGGCCCCGCTCGCCAGTCAGTCTGCAGAAGCACTGGGCGGTGGGTTATGCATCGCCGTCGACCGGGCGCGTCGACGATTGGGAATGGATCGATAATGGTGAGGTTCGTTCTTGCGCCGTCCCCCGTCGCGTGACGGTCAATAGCGCGGAAGGCTACATCGCTTGCTGTCTCGCCGGTCTGGGTCTCATTCAAATCCCAGCCTACGACGTGAAGGAATATCTCGCTTCGGGCGAGCTTGTGGAAGTGATGCGCGAGCATCGGGCCGCGCCCATGCCGATCACTCTCGTCTATCCGCATCGCCGGCATCTTTCGCGCCGGCTGCAGGTCTTCACTGATTGGCTGGAAGGACTTCTGAAAAAGGAAATCGCTATTTAGCGGGCGGCAAGATGCGCGTGACCCTGAGTTCGAGAGCCCAGAGCGACGAAAACAGTCCCTCGCGTCCCTTGCATGCAAAACCGGCGCTGCGCCGTGCATCACAATGCTGTAATAGGATGTCGTCAGACTAATTTTGTTGGTTGATCGCGCTTGAGGCCGCAGATGGGTCGTTTGGCAATCCTCGCGTCAAGTATCGGCATCGCGGCGCTGCTTTCGACGGCTCTTGCTCAGGAACGCACGTCGCCGGTTATGACCCAGCAGGAGATCGCAGACCTCCTGGCGAAGTTGAAGCAGTCGCCGCCGGCGAAACCCACACCTCTTTGCGCGTTGCTTCAATCGCCGGCCGAGTGCCGCCTTTTCGCGATACCGGATGCCTTGAAGCCGCTTCCGGGTGGCGCAAATCACACCTTGCCGGGATTGGGGCAGCAGCCTTTAAAACCCGTCGTTCCCGCGCTACCCGCAGAGACGCCCGCTGCCGTCACCGTAGCATGTCCGAAAGACGATCATTTTCACACCTGCCGCGTGATCGACGACCTCACCAATGTAGGTCCGGGGCAAGCGGGCGTAACACTCTATCTTGGAGGCAGCCGCTCGGCCGAGCTGAGCAGGCGCGCCGCCGAGGGATTGCTCACCTCCGGTGAGGTGAAGGGATTGCTCAGCGAGAAGACGATCGGTCTGTTGCCGAAAGCCGTCGAAATCACGGCTGCCGACCGCGCTGTTGGTGTGCTCGCGAGCTCTGGCATCGCCAAAACGGGGCGCGGCGCGGCCGTCGTCGGTGTGGCGCTGATGACCTACGCGGCTTACGAGTATTTTTTTGGCCAGGATGAGAAGGCCCAGGATCAAACGGAGCCGACGAAGTGAATTAGACGAGAGTAATGCTCGCATCGCGTCATTCTTTTGACCCAGTTTGTCTATAAGGGTGCCGTTGCGGGATATCAGCGAATTGCGCGACGGTGTTCAAAATCACACCGCGTTTGCGAGCGTATGCGGAGCCCGCTATGCGTATTCTTCCCCTCCTGCTATGGGCCGCGGTTGCGGTCATTCTCCTTACTCAGACCAGCACCGCGCGATCCCTCCTCGGCCCATTGGGATCGCCACAATCCGTTGCCGCGCCCGGAAATATCTTGCCGGCCTTCGTATCACCGGGAACGCTCGGGGCATTTCTCACGGCCGTGCGTGAGGCAACTTTCAGCACCTCCGAAAGCCGTACCGCTGCGGAAGCCCTCAGCGCCAGATTTTTCGATGCCGAGGCCAGGAGCGACGTTCCTGAACGTCCCGAACCTGCAGCGGCGTTGGCAAATAGCGACGTTCACGTACCCTATATTTTCGCAGCCGCCCTTTTCGAACCAGCTCTCGTCAAACCGGACAGCGCTTCTCCCAAACACACAAAAAAACAACGACGCGTTGCGCGGCGTGCGCAAGCGCAGCAACCACGCGCTCGGAGCTTTGGAAGTGCACCGCGTCCAGTTCGGCACCGACCCGCTCGTGATCAACTCTCCAAAGCCGACCTTCGTTGGTTGAACGGCAAACTGAACGTCAGAAGCCATTTAATATTTGTTTAAAGGGTTTGGGTATGCCGGCATCTTCCATTCAAATTTCCAATTTCACCACGCATGCAATCGACATGGAATACGATGTCGAGAGGATCATGTGGCGTAGCGTGGCCGATAGCGAGCATAGGCACGGAAGCACTCGGGATCAGGATCGCGGGACATCTTTGCTGCTTATGATGTGCGACGAGTTTAAGAAATCGCTCCGGGCGATGCACAGTCACGTCATTCTGTCGAACGCGCTGCGCAAACGTCAAAACCTCGCGCAAATTCATCTGTTCGTCGGCTACGGCGGGGGCTTTTCCGAAATCCTACCGGTCGACGACATCGTGGCCGAAGTCATCAAAGAAGGGGCCGCTGGCGACGGCGATCTCAAAATTCTCTGCCATTGGAATATTGATCGAAATGGGAGGACTGTCTTCCCGCATCAGCCGGGCCGCCTGATGGAGGTGGAGCGGATCATCAAACTGGTTCAGCTGAAACAACGAGCTGGCGAACTCATTGCGCTGGCGAATGCCTGCGCGGCCGAGGCGGATCAAAAAGGCGGAACCTGGCTTCGAACGCGCGGTAAAAGCTGATCCTGCTTTCCTCCATCGATAAGCACTGGAGATGCCGCGCGCTAAGAGGTCAAAAGCAGACGTGCGCAATCAATTGCGAAGGTCGATCCAAGTCTGAATTCCAGTTGCGTCGCTGCGATCCATCATTCCTTGAAATGAATGTTCACGAACGCGCTGAGCGGGTCGCCGACGAAAGCACCGGCGCCATTGGCTGCAATGAAATAGCGCTCGTTGGTGATGTTGTGAACGTCGAGGCGTATGCCCCAATGAGGTGCCTCGTAACCGATTTCTGCGTTGCCAATGATAAAGGAAGGAACTGAATTGAGATTGGTGAGATCGCTGAAGGTCTTGTCGCGGTAGTTGAGGCCACCACCAATCTGGAATCCATGAATCCCGGCCAGCGAGAAGTCGTAGGTCGTCCAAAGATTGGCAATATAGGCTGGCACGCCCTGCGGATGAGCGCCAACTTGAGCGAGGTTCTGCGGCTGGTCCGTGATGATCGCATCTTGCGCTGTCATGTTGGCGAGGACGTGCCATTGATCCGTTAAGTGCGCATCGAGAGAGGCTTCGACGCCTTCTGTTCGCTGACTGTCGAAGACGACATTCTCGTTGAACACGGCGGCGACGTTATCGCGCGAAACCTGGAACGCCGCGGTAGTGAAGACGATCTTTTCGTCATAGGACGAGAACTTGATGCCGGCCTCGTACTGGAACGCCGATTCTGGCGGTCCGATGCCATTCTGCGTATTCTCGGAATTGAAGTTGGTTAGGTTGCTCCTGGAAACCCCGAAATACGGTGCGACACCGGGAAACAATTTATAGAGCGTGCCGACGTTCCAACTGACCGGCGCATCATCTCTGCTTTCAGTCACACCGGCGATAAGCGGGTCGCCTGTCGCCGGATTGCTCCGGCCGCCAGATACCAATGGAGTGAATGACGTATCCCACCAGTCCTTGCGGATACCTGCTCGGATCTTCCACTGGGCGGTCAGATCGATTTGGTCGGTTGCATAAAGGCTATAGTAGTTCGCCAAGAGCCGGTCATTGTCGCAGGAATGTTTGCTGTCGCAAAGGAACGTCAGCCCCGCGAGCGAAGTCTCTGGAGGAACCGGATTGAAAGCATCGGCAATGTTCGGAAGATCCGCCGTGGTTCGGCTCGTGGACATGGTCTGGTGCTGGTATTCGAAGCCGGTCAGAAGCGTGTTGCCGACGCTTCCGATCGCAAATTTCCAGACCGGCTCCAATTGATAATCAACATCATCGTCATCGTCGTTTTGCCGACGAAGCTGGCGGCCGACGACCTGGTCGAGCGTGCACGGCGCGCCAGTTACAGGATCCTTCTGCGTCGCCGGGTTGGTGCAGACGAAGGTTCTGGTGCTGTCGCCGTTTCGCACGGCTTCAAGTGTGCGATGAACATACGAGAAGCGGTTATTGATGGTCAGGAAGTCGTTGACCTTCCACGCGTCGGTTAGCGTCGGCCGGATGAAATCCTGAATGGCGGACGCAAATGGCGTCGAGTATTTCGCGTCGATTGAAACATCGGTAATCGGCGTGCCATGAAGATAGATCAGTCCGTAGGAATCCGGGGTTTGATCAAGGTGGCGCACGTCGAGTGCAAAGCCAATGGTGTGATCACCCAAGTGCCAGCTAAAGGCTGGGCGGATTTCATAGTCTTGCGCTGCAAGGTCTCGGAATCCGTCCGTCCGCGACGCCATCGCGTCGATCCGATAATCGAGTCCGGGAACCGTCGAGGGGCCTGTCACATAGAAATTGTCGGTTACGGTCCCGAATGATCCAGCCTGTAAGCTGTCGCCATAGTGAAATTCCGGCGACGGCTGATAGTGGACGACATTGACCGTACCGCCCGGCGGACCGCTGCCAAACAGAGCCGAGCCTGGGCCTTCGAGAACCTCGATGCCCTGCACCCCGTTGAGCGAATGGGATAGGCCACCGAGTTGGTCGCCGTCCGAGAAGCCGTCACTATAGATTTGGGCGTTGAGACCGCGGATCAGAAAATGGTCAAAGTAGCCAAGCGCATCCTGTCCACCTGATACGATGCCGCTAGCGTTCGTGATCGCCTGCTGCACCGTGGTGTCGCCCTGCTCGTCGGCAACCTTCTTCGGAATAATCTGGATGTTGGCGGGAATATCCCCGAGCGGCGTGCCGGTCTTACCGAGGGCCGGCATTTGCAGCAAACCTTGGGCCGTAGCGGCGTCACCAGTGCTCCCAAAACCGCCGCCTTGCGTCAGTTCTCCATTCGCCGGCGGTGCGCTGACTTCGGTGCCTGCGGGAGCCGGCAAAGCATTCTTTCTTTGGAGAGGCTTGGACTTGGAACTTGCCGACCTCACACCCTTAATGATCTCGGGCTTATGGGCCTGCGCTTCCGGCTGATTGGGCTGGCTGCCAACATCGACCGTTACAGGCGGCAATTGCGCGGGCTTGGAATCCTCCGCACGCGCGGCCGCAACAATGAGCGTGGTGGATGCCGAAACCGAGACAAGCAATCGCAACGCCCGGCGCAACAGCGCCGTACTTGAACACGACATGAGTTTTCCCCTTGGAACCCCGATATAGTTTACTTCAGAAGTAAACAACTCGACCATAGACCAGATGGCTTATGGGTGAGCGCTCGGTGTCCGCTTTGGGTCAGGAGCGGTCGGAGCCGACGCAATCCGCCTCAGTTGGCGTAGGACAGCCACCCTCTGAAGCTGAGGCCCGCATAGAACAGGCTGACGTTTGAAAAGCCTGCTTCGGTGAGCATGGCCTCTTCTTCCTGCGGCGTCAGGATCGTGAGCCGAGTGGCGATGGCCTGCCGCGAGTTTTCGAGCCGTGCGGGGTCCGTCACGTGCGGCGCTCCGAAGGCGACGTGACGAGCGATCCAGAGTGACCGTTCCGGTTCGCCTTGCGGAAAGCTGATGTGAGCGACGACGAAGGGAGCACCAGGCTTGAGGCGGCGGTGAAGCTGCTTGAGCGTTGCGAGGCGCTCGTCGCGAGGGATGAAGTGGAACGTCAGCAGCGATGTGGCGGCATCGAACGGGCCAGCCGGCGCATTGTCGATGTAGCCTTGATGAAGGCGGACGCGATCCGCATGCGCGCGGACGGTTTGCTCTGCCAATTGCAACATATCGGCGGATGGATCTACTCCATCGAACGACCAGCCAGGATGGGCTTCAGCAAACGCGTTGAGTTCTAGCCCGCCCCCCGCGCCGAGGACCAACACGCGGCCATTCGAAGGCATCCGCTCCGCGAGCAGCATCGTTGTCATCCGATGCAAATCCGCGAAGCCAGGGACCTGGCGAGGCGGACCATCGGCGTAGGCGTTGACGGAATGTCCGGAGAATGGCGGCGCGTCCATGCATTACCCTTGGCTCGGTCTCGGCGGGATATGATGAGCGCACATGGAACTTCAAGGCAAGGCAGTTCGACGAGTGCGAACGAGCTGAAGCTCGCTCGCACGACGCAACCACGAGACGCCGCGTCCGCCTCACTTCTTCCGGAACTGATCGAGGCTCAGGATCTTGGCGCCACCTTCGGGCGCCGATTCCTTCGCGGCCTCGGCGTCGTCTCCGTCCTTCGGCGCCTCTTCTCCGGCGCGCGTCGCCGGTTCCGGATTGGGAGGGATCGAATGCTCGGACTTCACTGCCGCCAGCGGCGGCGCGCCTGTAAGCGCATCCTTGTCGCCACGCGGCTTGCGAGACGTGCGCGGCTTCTTGGTTTGCGTGCGCGGAATGTCCGTCGCGTCGCCTGTGTGCTCGTAGGTGGCGTCCGCAGTCAGCGCACGCGGCACCGGCGGCGCATCGCGATCGCTGGCTTCCTCATCGAACTGCAGCCCATAGCGCACGCTCGGATCGATGAAGACCTTGATGGCGGCGAAGGGAATGACGAGCCTTTCAGGGATGCCGTCGAACGTCAGCTTCACCTCGAAGCGGTCGTCGGACACGATCAGATCCCAGAACCGGTGCTGGAGAACGATCGTCATCTCGGTCGGATATTTTTCCTTCAGCCGCTTCGACAGGATCACGCCGTGCGCCTGGGTGTGGAAGGAGATGTAGAAATGGTGCTCGTTGGGCAACCCGGTCTTCACGACCTGTTGCAGAACCGCTCGCACAACGCCCCGCATCGCCTCCTGTTGCAGCTTTGCGTAATCTATGGACGGCCCCGATGCCATGCCTAAGCCTTCAATAGCTAATTCCTCGCCTGACCTCTGAAATCAGATTTGCCGTCCCGTCAAGTCCAAGTGCCATGAGACCCCGCTTGGAACGCAGTAAAGAAGTGGAGGGCTTCTGTTGCCCGGTGCCCTCCGGACCGCGCCTTACCCGGCTAGGAGTAAGGGCTTCAAGTTCAGGCTAGTCGCGCTGCATTACGCAGCGAGAGCGGCCTCAGCATAGTTGTCATTGGCAACTATTCTGTATGACCCGATAACGGTGGTATC
>RXJH01000002.1:0-100410 GCA_003987725.1 Hyphomicrobium sp.
TGGCCATGACTTCGGAGGCGACGGTGATGTCGAAGCCGTCCTCGCGCGGGAAGCCGTTGGAGACGCCGCCCAAGGAATTGACGATCGAGCGCAGCGCCCGATCGTTCATGTCGAGCACGCGCTTCCAGCCGACGCGGCGCTGGTCGATGCCGAGCGCGTTGCCCCAGTAGATGTGGTTGTCGATCAGCGCCGAGAGCAGGTTATGGGCGCTGGTGATGGCGTGGAAGTCGCCGGTGAAGTGGAGGTTGATGTCTTCCATCGGCACGACCTGGGCGTAACCGCCGCCGGCCGCGCCGCCCTTGACGCCGAAGCAGGGCCCGAGCGACGGCTCGCGCAGCGCCGCGATCGCCTTCTTGCCGATGTAGTTGAGGCCGTCCGAGAGGCCGACCGTCGTCGTCGTCTTGCCCTCACCCGCCGGCGTCGGGCTGATCGCCGTAACGAGGATCAGCTTGCCGTCGCTGAAGCCCTGAATTTCGTTGAGATAGTCGAACGAAATTTTCGCCTTGGTCCACCCGTATGGAATGAGCGCGTGCGCGGGCACGCCGACCTTGGCTGCGACTTCAGCGATGGGCTTTATCTTGGCTTCACGAGCAATTTCGATATCGGACTTGACGGACATGCGGACGTTCTCCCTCAGGACGCGGCAACACGTGTCAATCCGCGCGGGCGAAGGCCCGCTGTCCGTGATTGGCGGTGATGTTCGCGACTTTTCTTTTGGGGAAGTGTACTACCACGAAACTTTCGTTCTCGCCAAGCAACATTCGACACAGGACTGAATATTCCCGATTTTCTGCGCCGCGCGGCGGCGCATCCCGCGGCCCGAATGGAGGGCCTGAGACCTTCGACATCTGAAAATCGGAATTGCTGACGTTAGGCGGAACCGGAAAGAACGGCCGTTCCGAATGCGATCGACGCCACGGCGAGCCACTGCTGGGGGCTGACGGGCTCCTTCAGGACAAACCTCGCCAAAACGACGGTGAACACGCTGAAGGTCGACGCGACAACCATCGTGATGTGGGGGCTAGCCGTCGTCGAGCCGCCGAGAAACGCCATGTAGCCGAGCGTATCGAGAAGTCCCTGCGCGGCCACGAAAGGGATCCAGCTCCGGGGAATGGCGATGCCACGACGCTGGAACGCCAGCAAGCCACCGACTAGCACAAAGCCGCACATCCGTCCGAGCCATAGCGTCTGCAGCTCTCCGATCCGCTGCGCTGCCGCCTGCCCCGTCGTGACGAGGACGACATAGGCGAGGCATGCCCCGAGCGCGATGACGATCGTCGTCCGCAGCTCGCTGCCATCGGTCGCCGCAAACTGCGGATGCTTTTCAGCACTGCGCGCGATGAGGATGCCGCCCAAAATGATCACCGCCATCGCCACCCATTGATAGGCAGTGGGCCGAAGACCCAACGCAACGTCGACGACGAGCACGAACGCCGGATGCGCTGCAACAATGGGAGCAACGATCGCCACGGGACCGCGCGCCAATCCCGCGTAGAGAAGCAGGCACATGGCGGCAACGCTCACGCCATGCACCATCGCGAGCCCACATCCGCTGGTTGACCAGACGAGCTCCTCGCCACTCACGACGATCCAGACTGTCGATGCGATCACCCCGATCAGCAGCACGCCGGCGTACGTTAGTGTCGGTCCGATAGCGCGCGAACTGAAGCGAGCCATGAAATCTGCAAGCCCGAGACTTGCTGCGCTGGCCAAGCCGAATAAAACTGAGTTCATCGAATGCCGGGCACCATATCATCACGACCACCGCACCAGCCCGAGCGGCGCGCATCCTGCGTGCCGCCGATCTGCATCTTCCCCGGATTGAGGAACCAGCCATGGCCAAGAACATCGCTTCCTTCTCGCGAAATCTCGATTGGAACCTCCTGAAGACGTTCCATGAGATCGCGCGGTGCGGCGGCATCAGCCGTGCGAGCCGGACGCTCAGCCGCAAGCAGCCGGCCCTGAGCCAAGCGCTCCAGCGGCTCGAATCCCAGCTTGGCGTCAAGCTCTGCGAACGGGGCCCTCGCGGCTTCGCGCTGACTGACGAAGGCATGCTTGTTGCGGACACTTGCGGATCGCTCAATGGGTTGGTGCAGCAGTTGCCCAAAAAGGTCGCCAATGTCACCGACGATGTCGCCGGACGCGTCTCCATTCAGGTCGTGTCCTGCCTCGTGTGCGATCACCTCGACAGCGCCATTTCGCGCTTCCACGGCAGCCACCCCAAAGCCGAGATCATCATCGATATCAAGACGTGGGAGCAGGTTGCGGGCGCGCTCCTGCGCGACGAGATCGACATCGGCGTGGCGCCCGCGAGCGCGCTCCGCAGCGATCTCAAATACGACTTTCTGTTCGAAGAGGTGCATCGGCCATACGTGGGCTCGGCACACCGCCTGTTCGGCCGCACCTTCGACGATCCGGGCGCCCTTGCGGGAGAAGCTTTCATTTTGACCGGCGCCGACGAGCCCGGCGCATTGACTGAGTACAGAACCCGTCATGGTCTTGGCCGCGTTGTTGCCGGCCTGTCCGAGCACCTCGATGGCGCAAAGCGGCTGACCATGCTGAATGTCGGCATTTGCTTCCTACCCGAAAGATTTGCTGAGCCGGATGTCCAGGCCGGCCGCCTCTGGCCTCTGATCGAAGAGATCGAGCGGCCGTCTACGCCAGTTTTCATCATCACCAACCCGCGCGCGCCCAAAAAACTTGCGCGCCAGTTGCTGTTGTCTGAAATCAGCGGTTCGCTCGAAAGCCATTGAAACTCAATGCATCATTGCGTGCCCGGGCGGACCGCAGGTTTGTCGTGCGCCGCACCATTGATCCCGGCAATGCACCGAATTGAAATTTTTGTAGGACCGCCCCGAAGGATGACGCCGGATCCTGATGCGCTGAGAGGCAGAAGAGGATCAGAACGGCCGCAAGCTTTTTGCGGACAGGCAACCGCAGCTCAAATCCGGCTCTCCAAGTTCGAGACTAGGTCACAGCGCTCATGGCCTGCTCCGACGCGAGAAACGCGTGCAAGGCGGCGACGACCTGCGCCCCTTCTCCGACCCCCGCAGCGACACGCTTGATGGACCCTGCCCGAACATCGCCTATCGCGAACACACCCGGCACGCTCGATTCCAATGGCCTTCCGCCGTCGCGCGCATCCGTGCCCGTCAACACGAACCCTTTCGCATCGAGATCCACGCCCGATTGCGAAAGCCATTGGGTTTCGGGATCGGCCCCGATGAAAAGAAACATGTGATGGATGTTGCGGCAAACCACGTCGCCCGAAGCGGTGCGCCAGCTGATGGCATCGAGAACACCATCGCTGCCTTCAAGACTGGTAACTTCTGCCCTGGTTACGACCTCGACATTTGAGAGGCCGCGAATTCGGTCCACCAGATATTGTGACATGCTCGCTGCAATATCGCCGCCGCGTGCGAGCAGCCAAACCTTGGCAGCCTGGCTCGCCAGATACACCGTCGCCTGTCCCGCCGAATTGCCGGCCCCGACGAGCACGACTTCGCTCTTTGCGCAAAGCTTCCCTTCAAGCGGCGACGCCCAGTAATGGACGCTCCCGCCCTCGAATTCGCCCACCCTGTCGATGCCGAGACGGCGGTAGCGAACGCCGGTGGCGATTACGACCGAACGCGCGCTGACGCGCTCATCGTCAGGCAACAGCAACGTGAAGCCTTTGCCCTCGCGGCGCTCCAAGCCGACAACTTGTGCCGGAATGGAGAATTCGGCGCCGAACTTCTCCGCCTGATTGAACGCGCGCGCCATCAAGGCCATTCCGGTAATGCCCGTTGGAAAGCCCAGATAGTTTTCGATGCGCGCCGAGGCGCCGGCCTGCCCTCCGAACGAGCGGCAATCGAGAACCAGAACGGAGAGGCCCTCGGACGCCGCGTAGACAGCAGCCGCCATCCCGGCAGGCCCCGCGCCGACGATGGCAACATCATAGACGCGGGTCGGATCGAGGGGCCCGACGAGGCCGATGCACCGAGCAAGCTTCAATTCGCTCGGGTTTTGCAGAAGCTGCCCGCCCGGACAAAGAACGATCGGCAGTGCGGTCGATGCGACGTTGAAGCGCTCGATAAGCGCCTTTGCTTCGGCGTCGCTGCGCGGGTCGAGCCGAAGATGCGGATGGCCGTTTCGAGCCAGAAAGTTTTCAAGCCGCAGTACGTCGCTGTCATCGGCGGCACCGACGATGACCGGACCGCCCCGCCCCTGCTCGAGCAAGCCTACCCGGCGCAGGATGAGCGCGCGCATGATCCGCTCGCCGAGATCGGCTTCCGCGATCAGTAACGAACGAAGCTTCTGCGGAGGGATGACGAGCGCTTCGACGGTGTTCTTTGCATGAGCATCGACCAAAGCGGGCCGGCCGGAAAGCTGCGCCAGTTCTCCCATGAACGAGCCCGGCCCATGCGTGACGATATGAATGCGACGTCGGGATTGATCTCGTTGCGTGATGTCGACGTTGCCGCTCAAAATGATGATCAAGCCCGCGCCGACTTTCCCGGTTTCTGCGAGAGCTTCGCCGGCATCGAACTGCTGGAGTTCGCCGAACCGGCGCACGCGCTCGATCTCGTGCGGTTCGAGATCCGGGAACATCTGCGCGCTGCGGCTGGCCATGATCGACTGTGAATCGGACACCATATGACCCTCGCTCGTAATCAGATCCTCGAAACGCCTCAGTAAGGAGGTTGGCTCCGGGCGCGTTGCCCCCTGCCCGCTTCCGTCCACCATGCCAAGTCGTCGGCGAAACGAGGAAATGCTTTCTTGATCACTGCCCCGAGTTCACCGATGGGCTTGCCGTTCGCGTCGAGCGTCTGGGCGATCGGTCCGACCGCGAGAGTGCTCGATACGACGATCATACCCATTTCGGATAACGTTCCGTGCCATATGAAGCTTGATCGCGCGCCGGACAGTCGGCCTGCGGAATAACTCGCGATCGCTGCAGGCCGCCAGAACCATTCCTCGAGAAAATGATCGGTGAGATTTTTGAGGCCCGGCTGCATCCCCCAATTGTATTCACCGGTCACGAAGATAAACGCGTCGGCGGCCTTGATCTTCGTCGCCAGCGCCTCCATTGCGGGCGGCGCAGTTCCGGCCGGATACTCCTTGTACATTCGATCGAGCATCGGCAGGCCGACGGCCTTGGCATCGACGAGTTCTACGTTAGAACCCCGCGTACGCAGCTCTGAGACGATGAAGTTGGCAAGCCGGATGCCCATGCGGTCGCTTCGATACGATCCGTAGAATACGAGGATTTGATCCGCCATCCGCAACCTGCTGAAATCCAACACGCGACCGGTACGAAATGAATACTCGAATGTTGGACCGCACGAGTCCAGCCCTAAAGAAGTGACAGCGGCCCTTCCGCGTTATGTCGGGCGTCATTCTCTCTCTACTGCATATGGTCGTGCATCATTTTAGGAGCATCCGATTTCATGCTGGGGGCATCGGAGCTTTTCATGGCGCCGATATCCTCGACCTTGTAACTGACATCGACATTGCCGGCCTTTTCAAAGCTCAACGAGCCTTTGGCGTTTGCTCCCTTGGCAATAGGCTTCGTCAGGCCGAGCAACATCAGATGATAGGACCCTGGAGCAAACGTGATGGTGGCACCGGGCTTGATCTCGAGGCCGTCCGGCAACTGCCGCATCGTCATTTTGTCGCCATCCATCTTCATCTCATGAATCTGAACCTGCGCCGCGCCTTCGAACGTGCCGCCCGTCAGTTTGTCCGTATCCTTGCCCTTGTTGGTGATCGTCAAATATCCGGCACCGGCTTTTGCGCCTTCAGGTGTCGCGCGTGTCCAAGGATCACCGATGACGAGACCATCCTTTTCGAACTGATGGGATGAGACAGCGCCGCACATCGAGAGCAGCGCAATGATTGCATAGATTTCTCGCTTCATTGTCTTCCTCCTGTTAACGCCATGAGCGCCGATCTGCCGGGATCGACGGCTGCTGTCCTCTGCATATCGTCAGCATGCAGCACTTCCGGAAGCCGCGATCAACGGCGCCGAGAGATCCTCCCGAAGATTACGTAAAAGCCGTCACGGGAACTATTGGCTTGCCCTAATCTCGCGGGCGCCTTTGCTGCGGTTGACCAGAAACAACCCGGCCAGCGTTCCGAAACCAATGAGTCCGAGCAGCGTGAGAAGGGGATTGAAAGCGATACCCGACCACTCGGGAAATACGATCTCCGCCGTATTCAAGGTATGGACGCCGTTCCGACAAATGAGGGCACCCGTTTCTTCCCGCTGCATGTCCGATTGAATTCGGGCTGCCAGCTGATTTGCGTCCGCGGGATCGGACGATGAGCGCTGCAGTTGCTCGAGCAGAGCTTTGCTTCCCGCAAGGTACGCATGCGCGCACCCGTTGAAGGGATTGTCTTCATTGGTGAGGGCGCCGGGAACGAGCCCCCACAGGCAATAGGCAAACTGCAGGTTGACGAAATTATAGAGCGTCCGCGTCCCGACATCGGGACGGATCTCGCGGGCGGCAAGAGCCACGATCGACTCTTTATAGCGATCCATGACGCGCAACTGATCGTGGGAGAGATTGGCAATCGGCAGACCCGATGTGTTCAGCGGCTTGCGTGAACTATGAGCCCCGGCAGGCGCGCTGAACAACGCCGCGACCAACGAGAGGAGAACAGCCAGATTAACAGGTTTCTCGCCACCTGAGCACCGCACGCTGTGGCGCTTCGCAAAACCAAACCATTGTGAATGCATGAGAATACGCCGCGCCTCCCGCCGCGGCGAGAACATAACTACGTTCATGCCACGGAAGGCAAGCCAGCTGCCAGCTTACCGGCGTCTGACACCCAGGTTCGGATTGACCAATCCATATTCGGCGCGTGGATTATTGTAATTTCTCAACCGTCCCGGATAGCGGGGCTCAGCCTGCGAACCGGAAGACAGGAAACGGTCGGAACTGCTCGGAGGCATCCGAACGATAGGCGGATCCATGGCCGAGGGGTCGGCGCGCACTCTGGTCTGGGCATCCGCCGGCAAAGCCAACGCCATCGCCGGCAACAAGATCAAAACATATCTGAGCATCACGCTGCTCCAGTCACCCCCGTCTTCGTCCAGCATCTACATATGGTGACATTGTCAGGATTTGGAAGTGAGCCGCACCCTGACGCCAAGCTGCGCTGCCATCGGCTTCAGGCTAATCGAGACCGCCCCGCACCTGTTCGCGTCCTGGGAAACAACCCGGCGGACGCCCCCGTCCCGCGCGGGCTTCCAGGGAAGAGGACCGGACACGCGCTCCGGCCTACGCTCTCCACGAAGGCGACCCGCTGTCACGATGCTTTAATCGGATGCACCGATATTGCGAATCGGCGACGGCATGCACCCTCACGGATGAAATTTTCAACGGAGTGGAACGTGCAGCGTCTTTCGACGTTGCCAAGCCGTCCTCCGGAGAATGACTATGGGCTACGCCTTTTACGCCGTGCTGAACACGCTTCCGCAGATTGCGGTAGCAGCCTTCATCCCCGTTGCCGCCACCTTTGCGGTGAGCTTCGTCGTCAAGTCGCTCCGCCGTCGTGCGGGTGGCCAGCCGATCGGCATCGACTGACTTAAGACAATCGGCCGTCGTTGACGCTCGCCCCTGGGCGGGCGGCCTTCTAGGACTGTCTTCAACCGAATATTTGCCCACTCTCCTGCCGCATCGGCGGGCGAACGTGGCCGTGCGACGCCTGACGCACGCTCCCCGCCCCTTCGACAGCGAGGCGAAGAAAAAATTCCGCGATCCCGGAAGATTGAAAGACGGCTTCCGCATCACGGCTTAGAAATGGTCCCGGCTCTATTGGCAAAGGAACCCCATGAAGATCAACCGGAGCGGCTCTCAACCGTCGGCGAAGGGGCCGGCAGAGTACTTTACCGGCCAGGTCCGGATCGACCCGCTTATCCAATCGGTCGAGCCGGCGCGCGTTGCCGGTGCCCTGGTGACGTTCGAACCCGGCGCCCGCACCGCCTGGCACACCCACCCCCTGGGACAGACCCTGATCGTGATGACCGGCCTCGGATGGGTCCAGCGCGAGGGCGGGCCCATCGAGGAAATTCATCCCGGAGATGTCGTCTGGTTTTCGCCCGGCGAGAAGCATTGGCACGGGGCGACGCCCACCAATGGCATGAGCCATATCGCCGTCCAAGAAGCTCTCGACGGCAAAGTCGTCGCGTGGCTGGAGCAGGTCAGCGACGAGCAGTATCGAAAGTGACAACGGCCAAGCCTCGCTTGAGCGAACCTCACCTCTCCGACAATTTCGCGGCCTTTCTTAACGGGATCATCACACCGCGAAGCGAAGATTGGGCTCCGGACGGCCCAAAGTAAGTTGCGTGACCATCTATGAGCATCCAGCAGAATTTCAAATACCATCCCGACCGCGAGAAGAAGCATCTGGGCCCGACGCTCTTCCTCATATGTCTGCTGACGTGCGCTTGGATTGTATTCGCTCTCTTCCATTGAATGACGAAGCGGGGACCATTTCATCCATGAAGACACCCATCGTCCTGGCGGCCTTCCTGGCTGCAGGCCTCACGTCATCGTTCGCGTTGGCGGCCGACTTTGGAGGCGGCTACGCGGAGGAGGACGATGTTTATATGCAGCAAGTGCTGTCGCGCCCCGTCCTCATCGAACGCCCCTACAACGACCTCTATGAAGAGAACGGCTTCTATTACGCGCCTCCGCACCCCCTCCCCTACTTCGGCCTGTTTCCGAATTGGGGCCCGCGCTACGCGGCGCCAGAAGTCTATTTACGGACGCGTGTGGAGCACCGGCGCATATACCGCGAAACTTCGAGTGGACGGCGTTACCGTTAAAAGCAGCCGCTAGGCTCGCTTAGCCATGTCGCCGATCGCATCCATGAATAGATCGATATCGGACCGCGTCGTCCGATGGTTGAAGATGGCGCAGCGGATCGCGTCCTCACCGTTGATCGTCGTCCAGGAAGGGGCGGCGATCCCCAACTCGTGAAGATCGAGAACGAGATCCCGGTTCACCGCCCCGCTCGCCCCCTTCACGCCGAAGCAAACGATATTGAGCGCGACCGGCGCCTTGAGTTCGAAGAGGGCGCTCTCGCGCACCCTTTCCGCGAGGTAACCCGCAAGCTCGCACGTATGCAAAATGGCGTCACCAATGCGCTCCGACCCAAGCGTCTCGAACGTCATCCACGTCTTGAGCGCGCGGAAACCGCGCGAGAGATCGGGCCCGAGATCGCAGGGCCAAGTCTCGCCTGCGGCAAGCCCCCGGTCTGAGCGCTGCAGGTAAGCAGCGGTCGAGGCAAACGCCCGCTTATGCGCCGCGCCGTCTCTCACCAGCAGGAATCCGGCGTCGTAGGGAACGTGTCCCCACTTATGGAAATCGAGCGCGATCGAATGCGAGAGCTCAATCCCCGCCGTCAGATGCTTCAGCGGCTCGGAGAAAACGGAAAGCGCACCAATCGCGCCATCGACATGAAACCAGAGACCGTCCGCGCTCGCGATCCGGGCGATATCGGAAAGCGGATCAATCGCTCCTGTGTTCACCGTCCCCGCCGTCGCAACGACCAGGAACGGAAGAAATCCGGCATCTCTATCCGCCCTGATGGCAGCTTTTAATGTGTCGGGCCGCATTCGCCCCAAACTGTCGGTGTCGATCCTCCGCAAATGCTCGGAACCGATGCCCGCGAGTTGCATCGCCTGCGCGATGCAGCTGTGCGCCTCGGCGGACGTATAAGCGGCGAGCTGGCGCTCGGTGCGCCGCAGCCCGGCTTCCCGGGTCTCAGCCCCGATCGCGTTTGTCTTGGCGACAATCACGGCCAGAAAGTTCGCCATCGACGAACCCGTCAGGAACAATCCGCTCGCACCTTGCGGATAGCCGAACGCTTCGCTCATCCAACGGACGATCTGCCGTTCGACATCGATGCCGATGTGGTCCCGCCCGCCGCAGTTCATGTTCAATCCGGCGGCGATCATTTCAGCGACCATGCCCGCGGGCGTCCCTGCCCCATGCGCCCACCCCATGAAGCGCGGATGCAGATTGCCGGTGGCGAACGGCGCGACGTGCGTACGCACATCGGCAAGAACGTCGCTCAAGTCGCGAGGACCGTGCGGCAAGGGTTGCGCGAACCGCTGCCGCGTTTCGTCCGGCGCGCGCTGCCAGACGGGCTTTTCCCGAATGGACTGCACGTGTGTGATGACCTCGTCGAGCGCCGCATGCGCGAGCCGGCGAAATTCAGACCAGTCGGCGGGATCGAGATCGCGCGGCTCTCGCGATGTCATGATCTTCGGAGATGGTGTTCGACCCCGGACCACTTGGAAAAAACGGCGTCGAGGCGATCCTCTATGGGCTTGAATGCCTGATCGAGCGTCGCACCTTCCTTCATACGAGCGGCAACACCGGCAATATCGACCGCCGACGCGCCGATCCGAAGCGCAACCCGGGGGCCGATCCGAACCGCCTGACCGAGATGGCAAACCGCTCCACCGTCCGCACTCCTCAACGCAGTCTGAATGCTCTGCGCTTCATCAAACGTGGCGAGGTCTCCCTGACCGTTGAAAACCGTCAGCGGAATGATGCCACGCGACGACAGATATTCGCCCTCGTCATCGGGATGTAGCTGGACACCCCTGACATCCTTCACCCGGGTCCGAACCGCCAAGACGAAACGTTGGTTGATGCGAGCCACGCTCTCCTCGTCGACCCCCGCATAGGGCGAAAGGTTGGCAAGCGCGGCCACCCATCTGAGGCTTAGCCCGATATTCATCTCAGACTTGAACTTGAAGTCGTCGCGTTCCCGAAGCCGTCGGGACCAATCCTGGACTGCCGTATATTCCGCAAGACCTGCGGGAAGCGCGCTGCACTGAGCAATTTCCTCAGCCATGGCCGCCGGAATGAGCAAAGCGCCTGCGAACGGCGGCCCCGCTACGAACTTCGATCCTGTCACGGCCACGAGGAAACCGTCCGCAAGATCACGTCGCAGCTGACTGAGCGGACAACGAAGCTGGCACGCGTCGATCACGATACGCACCCGGCCGGGGGCAGCACCCGCGAGCTGCCGCGCCGTCTCTCGCGAGACGCCCGTTAGCCCCGTCTTCGACGTATCGAGGACGTGCACGAGAACATCGCGTCCTCGTCTCAATTCCTGTTCGACCAGAGCGGCGACGTCGTAGTCGATCGCTTCGGGACGCCTCTGCTCTCCGGCTTCATTCCGGATCGGGACTGTACGCACATCGATGCGGCCCGGCGACAGACCTTCAAGCAGTTCGCCGGCATCCACGGTCCGGCCGAGTGCGGTCAGATCGGAGAAATGACGGCCCGCAGCCGCAAGCGGTATGCCGTTTCCCGTTTCATCCGGCGCGATGAAAATGTTGGTGATCGGTCGCGCCGACAAACCCGCAACGAGCGAGAGCGCTAGAATTTCCGCGTCCGTTCCAGACGCAGCGAGAATGACTTCTGCCTCCGCCACACCGAGGCCCTGACGAATGCCGCCGCGCGCCTCGTCGAACCAATCGTCGTATGGGATCGGCGAAATGGAAACCGAACCGACGAGCCTTTTCAGCGCATGATCAGCCGCAGCAAAGCCCGCCGCCGAAATGTTGCTCGCCGTCGTCGACGAGAAAGATATTTCGCCGGCGGCGGGCGCCGTCAGCGTTCCGTAGCGGTTGCGACCAGTGGCGGCATCCGCCCAAATGCGTCTATCGCCGCCGCTCGCAAGCAGCAGTGAAACTGAAGAAGGCAGCCCCTCGGAACGCGTATCCGGTGTGGTAGTGACGAAACCCGTGTTCGCCATCTCTTTGCGAACAATGCGCTGCGTTGCGACCATCAAAATCTCCGAAAGCGAAAGTCGCTCATGCCGCGCTGATCATGGGTTCGATGCGCCGTTGCAATGCGTCCTCGAACGCACCGAACAGCTTGCGCATCGCATGCTTTTTGTAGGGAAACGTGACGTCCGAATCCATCGAGTGAACGATCATCGCAACGTCGGCTTCGAACAGCAATAGGCGGCCGTCGGGAAGCTCCGCGCAGTCGATGGCGAAATAGTCGAGACCTAACCGGCGATGCAACGCCGCGAATGCCTGCGCGTGCCGCACGGCAAATTCGCAATCGAAATCCTGCATCCAGGTCGCTTCTTCCGCACGCCGGTCCGCATACTTCCCCATGCCGGCACTGAGGTAATGCACCATCCAGTGGTCCGAGACTGCTAAATGACTGGCGAAAGCCTTCCCGTCGATGAAGGCGATTCGCTGCTTCCGGAATTTGCCGTCTGGCCCGCTGTAGTCGATGAAGGGCGAGACATAATAGTTTGCCTCGCTGCGCGCCGTGAGATACCGGGCGAGTTCTGCCTCGTTCGATATCTTCTCCATCGAATGACCCGCATGAGTTCCGACCGGGCGAACGATGATCGGATAGTTTGCCCCGGCAATCACCGAGCCCGGCGCCAACTCGTTCGCTGCCATTTCCGCCAACGTCTCCCGAGGCAGGCCGACGGTCGTGGGCGCCAGGATCGACGGCTCATCTGCGAATGTTCTGGACACACCATCCCGGGTGAGCCCCGCGATTCTGAGAGGTGCATTGTTCATGATGGGGCGAGGCCACGCCGTCAAAAGCCGCTGGAGCGTCTCGAGGACTGGGCGGTTTGCCGGCGACTCACCGATCGCAACGAACGCGACGTCATGATGCGGAACGTCCGAAAGATCCGTCGTGGCGCAATCGACATAATGCAGCAGAAGGTTCGCGTCCGAGCCCTCCAGCAGAAACTCGATCGGCGTATTGGCCATGAAATCGCCGGCCGTGACGAAAACGAGAATTCTCGGCCCTGTGCCTCGCCCGTTTCGAATCCAAAAATTCCGGCCGATGTCCAGCGCCGCCGTCTGCGCCAGCGCCGCCTTTTCGGCGTGACCCAACGTATGCAAAATCGCCGAAAGATCGAGGAACGCCGCGGCATCGCTCGTGTCTGCGGACACCCGCGCCATCAGCTCGTTCCAGAGCGGCGTGATATCCCGCCCTTCGTAAAGACAGCGCACGATCGGCGCCTTGCCGATTATGAAACCCTGCGCGCTCTCGGCTTCGCACTGGACAGTCGCTGTCTTCAGCATGTTGTACCTTGCCACGGAGGCCAACGCCCGCCATCCCGCGCGAACGTCCAAAAATGTCGCTGCGAGCAGCCCGCAATCCGGAAGCGGAATGTCCGCGCGCGGCCTTGTGCCAATCTGACGGCAATACGGGAGATTGCGTTTTGATAGGTCGAACAGCTTCGGCGCCACACGCCGGCGCGGAGCGACTCGCCAGAACGTCGAACGGGATTTATTGGGGCGCCGGTACCGGCGGCCCGATGACGACGATCGTGCGCGCCGTCTCGGCCGGAACGTTCCCAGTGCGTCGCAATTCGAGGATGGTCGGCGACGACGCCAGCACCATCACGGGTTCAATCGCATTGGGATCCGGCGTCTGCGGCGTGCCGGTCAGAGCGCTCGTAGTCAAAGCCTCCTGAAGCTCTGCCTGCCGCTTCTGATCCGTAACGCTCCGAAGCATCGAATAGAAGTCGACGGAGCTGTCCTCCAGCGTCTCCATATCCTGAGCTTTGCTGAGATTGGTCAGCGGGCTCGTGACGGTTCCGGCCACATCGACGACATTCCTGACGGGCTCGCTGTCCTCGATGAAATCCGCGACACTCTTCGCCGACAGGAGTGACGCCGGAATAAGCGCCCCCGAATGCAACTGCGCGGCGAATTCAAGGCCGCTACCGATGGCATCTCTGACGTTCGTCGGCCCGACGATCGGCAATACGAGGTAACTGCTGTCCCGATACCCCCAGACGTACATGGTCTGACCGAAATCACCCGACTGGTGATTGAGCCCCTGAGTCGCCGCAACATCGAACAGCCCGCCGATGCCGACCGTGGAGTTGAACGCGAAACGTCCGAGCGTCGTCACCGCCGCCTGCGGCCGAAGCTGCAGAACGTCATTTACGAACACCATCGGCTCGGAAAGATTGGTCGAGAACGCTTCGACGCGATCGCGCACCGGCTCCGGCACATTCTCGTTGTACGCCCTGGCCACGGGATAGAGGATTGCGTGGTTGAACGTCTGATTGGTTTCGAAGACCGAGCGATTGAACGCTTCGTTCGGATCCGAAATTGCCTTCGGCTCTGCGTCACTTTCCGGCGACGCGAGATGTTGCGGCGGCGGTGGAATAACCGGCGCGCCGGCACATGCGGAAAGAGCGGCAGCAAAAAGCATGCTGCCCGCAGGTTTTACGAGAGACCAGACTTTCACGTCGCGAATTCCCCCTGCCCGCACCGCGGAACACAGCGAACCTATCCCGGCGACCGGCGGGATGCCAGTTTGTCATGGCCGCACACAATGAGACTCGGCGTTTTTCAACCGAGAGATTGCAACGCGACCACAGATATTCACATCGCGGCGAGCATTTCAAAATTGTATGATTGACGATCCCCCCGTCCAGCACACGGATCATCGGCAGGCAAACTCGCATTCGGCCGGAACAACAGCCCCGGGCAAACAGAGCCTTCGGGTTTAATCTCAGGGTTGGAAAATTTGGCAAAGCTCGCATGCGGATATAATAAGCGCTGGCCCCAGCCGTGTCGAAATAGCCCACAAATGATCGGCACTAGTTCGGATCGCCGAGGTCACATTTCGCAACTTTTCCTCTTACGCTAGCGTCCGCGAGATCCGACTCGCCCATCGACGATTGCCCAGGCACAGAAATTGATGCGAACTCCCCACGGGAAAAGAGGCTTGGCGCTGACCGCCCTGACGGGCGCTGTCCTCATTTCAGGGCTCGTCTGCAATGCTGACGATGGCTGGGCGAAGCGCAACAAATCGCCGTCATCGGCTTCGAGCGACCCCTGCGCCGAACCGACCGCCTTCATAAAACAGCGTATCGATTGGATACGGGACCTCCAGAAATCGCTCGACTCCGGTTCGGACAACCTTGCCAGCTGGATACAGCACATGGAGGGCCAGAAGAGCGTCGATCAGGATAAGGTCGCCAAGATTGCCGAACTCCGCCACGACGCGGACAGCGTGAACAATCTTCTTCGAGCGGGTGGCTGCCCGGCTGTCGATATCGATCATGAGTTGAGCACATCCGCCGCGGCCGGCACCGCCTCGCCTTCCAAATGACGAGCCAAGGGCCCGCGGACCCCAGTTGCAACCTTCTGCATCCGGTCGCTAGCAGAACGTTAGTTTTTGAATGACATAGAATCTCCCTGCGAGACAGCGGGCTGGCATTCAATGTGCAACCTTCGGGTGGCGCGGTTCGCTGCGTCGTGTCCCTTCGGCCCGGAATTACTCGTGACCGCTTCCATCAATCCAAATTTCTCCGTCGAAATCGCCTCGACATGGAGCGCCGTTTCCGATCGCTGGCAGGCCCTCGGGCGGCACGCGTTCGCGTCGCCGTTTCAAACGGCGCATTGGATTGGAAATTGGTACGAAGCCTTCACGCCAACGGGCATCGAACCCGTCATCGTCAGCGTTGTAGAGCGAAGTTCCGGCCGCGACCTTATGATGATCCCGCTCATGCGGCATTCGCAGAACGGGGTCAGGCGGATAGAATTCGCGGATCTATGGATCACGGATTACAACGCGCCCCTCGTGCGCTCGGACTATAACTTTCAGGACTTTGCGCGAGAAGTCTGGCCGGCCATTCTGCAGGCGCTTCCACCCGCCGACGTTCTGACACTGCAAAAAATGCCGTTGTCGCTCGGCCCCAACGTGAACCCCCTGACGACGCTTTCGAGCATCGAACAGAGTGATCTCAGCGGCCATATCGTTGCTCTCGGCGATAATTGGGACGAATACCTGTCGACGCTCAGCAAATCGGCGCGCCGGGAACTGCGCCGCCGCTCGACCAAGTTCGTCAACGAGAACGGGGGCCGGCTGCGGCGCATCGCAAATAGCGATGAGGCGCTGGAAGCCCTGCAAGTGCTCGAAGCACAGCAAACCACGCGCCTCGCCGCCCAGGGCGCCAAGCATGTGTTCAATGATCCTGTCTACCAGGAGCTATATCGCCATCATCTTTTGCGTGGCCTCGAAAACGGCCATGCGGTGATGTTCGTGCTGACGGCCGATACCGAAATCGTCGCGACATTCTTCGCGCTGAAGAATGATGATCACACCACGCTCATACGGATAAGCCAATCGCAAGACCCCGTGTGGCGGCCGCTTGGATTGGGCAAGATGATCATTCACCAGGCCCTCGAAGCGCTTCATGCGGAAGGCTGCCGCACGTTTGACCTATCGGTCGGCTCCCACCGGTATAAAGACGAATTTCGCGTCGAACCCGTCCCGATGGCGGAACTGACAATCCCAATGAGTTTGCGCGGCACGCCCTTCATCGCCCGCAGAAAAGCCATCGCCTATATTTCTCGAAAACCGAGACTCATGGCCCTCGCACGCTCGATTGCCGATAGGCTCCCGCGCCTCGCGTCGTAGCGCCACTCCGCGTGCGCCATCCATGATGTCGATTGCGCCTCCCGCATTTAACTGAACGACGTTCCAAAACGAAACATCGTTTAGCGACGATCTCGCGGACATTTCCGATCCAGCGCAAGGACGCCGCCAACTTAGCGGAAAGCGCGCCGCATACGCCAAGCCGTGCGGCCGCTTTAACCCCCAAAATGCTGATCAATCCGGTCCATATCCGTACCGGATCACCGTGCGGATTGAATTTCGTTCAAATCGGCAAAGTTGCAACACCGCCCAATGTCCGTTTGGCGGCTTGTTTGCAACGGAGTGCCCCCATAGGCCCCAAAAACAACCATTGCCTTAAGGGAGCAGCGAAGTTGCGAAAGATCCGGTTTCATTTTGGGGCAATGCGCCGGACATTTTTAAACGAAACGCTCCTGCCGGCGGGCGCCCGCGCTTATCCGGAAATCGGTCCTCCGTCGAAGAATTCGCCCCCCGCGCCCCGCAAGCGAAACCGCACCTCCGTGTTGCAGCTCGTCCATAGCAACGAGGGCGGCGGCGTCGAAGCGCTTGCTGAGATGATCTCCGACGGGCTCCAGCGGACGGGCGCTGACGTCGAGACGCGCTTCATCTATCCGGGTATCAGCGCGACCACGGCTCAGAAGCTGCGCGGCATCGCCGCCGCCATCGTGGCGATCGCGCGCAAGCGACCCGACACGCTCATCGCCTATCAGTCGACGGCTTCGGTGCTCGTCGGCGTCGTTGGAGCCGCCATCGGATGCAAGACGCGCATTGTGCACCAAACAGCGACGCCCGGTGAAATTCATCCCGCGGTCCGCGTGCTCGACACGGCTATGGGTTCGGCGGGACTCTACAGCGTCAACATCGCCAATTCGGCCGCGACGGAACAGGCATTCGGCCGTTATCCGCAACCCTACCGGAAGTATCTACGCAGGATCGATCACGGGCTCGATGCGCCCGAGGCGCGTCATCCTCGATCAGATGTCCTTGCGCGCTACGCCATTCCCGACGACGGCCTGCTGTTGCTGAATGCCGGCAGGCTTTGCGATCAGAAAGGTCAGGATCAGATCATTCGCGCATTGCCGCATGTTCGCGGCGCCCGCCTCATTCTCGCGGGTGGCGGACCGGACGAAGCCTCACTCGGGGAGCTGGCCCGGTCGCTCGGAGTTGCAGATCGCATCCACTTCCTTGGAGTTGTATCGCGCGAAGCCCTCGGCGATCTTCTCGGCGCCGTGGATATGTTCGTATTTCCCTCCAAATGGGAGACGTTCGGACTTGCTGCGGTGGAGGCAGCGATGGCCGGCGTGCCGATCGTCGCCGCGGATCTTGCCGTATTGCGCGAAGTCCTCTCGACCGGCCGTGAGGAACCTGTCGGCTTCGTCGACCCCACTCATCCCGAGGCCCTTGCAGCAGCGATCGAGAAGCAGCGCGCATGGAAACGGTCGAGCGAAGCCATCCGCAAGTTCGCTCAAGCCATCCAGGCCAAATATTCACGAAGCCGGATGCTCGAGTCGTATGCAGAGCTGATCAACGGCCCCGAATATCGCCACGCCAGCTGATGAACCGCTTAACCGGCTAGGCGGCGAGTTTCTGAAACGCCAGCTTCCGCATCCACAATCCAAGGCCGAAGATGTCATAGGCCTTGACGATCAGGCAGGCTCCGAGGCCGATCACACTGAACTTCAGCGCCATCGATGTCAGGTAGCCGAGCGGTAGCAAATCGGCGGCATCGGCTAGGAATTCGGCGACGATCGCGGCACCGGCTATGCCGCAGAGATCGAGAACGGGAAGCGGCATCGCCTTCCACCGTCTCGCCGCCAGGGCGGCAATGAGACAACCCGCTGCCTGCGCAGCCACCATCGCCAGAGCCGCGCCGGTCGCGCCATAAGATGGGATAAGCAACAGCGCCGTGACGGCACCCGCAAGGGCCGTTCCCGTTGAAGCGTAAAGTTCCGCAGACGCGCTCTCCAAAAAGTAGATCGCCTGGCCGAAGTAGAACGCACGAAAAACGTAAAGAGCCGTCGCCAGCGTAAAGTACGGCACCAGGGACGCCGCTGCGTCCGCGTAATGTACGCCGAAGAGAATGCGCACGGCGTCCGGCGCAAAGCACAGGATAAACGCGGATCCGAACGCCGTTATGAAGGCATAGGCGCGGAACGCTTCGGAGAGAATGGTCCGCGTTTGCGCATCGTCGCCGCCGCTTGCCGCCCGTTTCGCATGCGGCATGTACGATCCCGCGACCGCCTCGGATACGACGACAAGGCTTTGCTTGATGAGGTCGCCGACGGCACCATAAGGCCCAACTGCGCCGACGCTGTCCAATCGTGCCAGCAGCAATCGGTCGCCGCTTTGGCCGACTGCGTTGATTCCGAAAGCCAGGATCAGCGGTGACCCGTATTTCAAATATTGGCGCGCAATCCCGGCGGAATACTGCGCCCTGATGCCCGACCAGCCTTCACGGATCAACGGAGCGGCGGCGAGAATGTGAGCCGCTGCAACGCCCGCCGCAAGTCCTGTCGCCGTTCCCGTTAACGCGAATGCGACCGCGCCGCCGAGCGGCACCAAAACCGCCCGGAGCAGCACTGCGAAGCCGATCAGCTCCACCTTCAGTCGCGCACGCGAAATCTCGTAGAACGTCTCGAATACGGCGAGCCCGATCGTCGGCAAGATGGTACCGGCAACGGCATCGCGGCTGTAAAACCCGACCCAGACCGTTAACGCCGCGATGGCGACGACCACGCCGACAAACAAGCAAACCGCGCGAATAAACGTCCCGACAATGGAGGCCGAGGTATCCGCGCTATAGAGCGCGAAGAACGACATCCGCAGCCATTGAATGGCGAAGCCGTAAATGATGTACGCCGACGCGAGGTAAAGCAGGTAGGCGCCAAAGGTCTCCGGTCCCGCGAGGCGCGCGAAGAGCGCCACCGAAAAGAGGTTCAGCGCAGCCGCGAACACCCGCGAGCCGATATAGATCGCAGCGTGGCGCAAAATCATTCCGGGAAAACCTTACTCACGCTGCATTGCTCGATTTTGGGACGCGTTTCAGTCTCGATTAAACAAGAAGGCTGCGGGACGGTGCCGATCTAGGCATGCTTTTGGCATGTACCGTCCGCATGATGCTTCACGAGACAAACCTGAAATCCACTTTCCATGCCAATCCGGACGGCTCCTCCATCCGCGCGGCGGACATCGCACGGAACGGCGCGGCAGAGGCTCAACCGCACGTCGCATTCTTCATCCGCGCCCTCGATGGCGGAGGCGCCCAGCGAGACGCCATCTTGCTGGCGAACAGTCTGTCCGAGACCGGAATAAAGGTCAGCATTCTCACGCTTCTGCCCGAAGGCAGGCTGAGACGCCTCGTGGCCGACGGCGTAGCCGTTTATCACGTGCGGGCGAAGCGCCTGGCAACGGCCGTCATCGCTCTGCGCAAGGCTATACGCGAACTCAAACCGGCAGTGCTCTTCAGCTCCGAAGCCGCCGCGAACCTCGCAGCCTTCGCCGCTGTCCAATTGCTGACTGAGAAAACACGCCCGCGTCTCGTTTTGCGAGAGGTGACGGCGCCATCGATCGCGAAGGGACTGGACCCCTACCTGCAAAATCGCCTCGCGTTCCGCCTCGCCGGATATGTCTACAGCCGGGCAGACCGAGTCCTCACGCTGACGGACGGTGCCCGTCGTGATCTCATTGTGAACTTCGGTGTTCCGGCCGAACGCATCAGCGTCATGACGTCGAACGCCGTCATCGATCCGCAGACCGTCGCGCGCCTCGCGCTCGATGAAACAGCCACCGATATTCGCGAGAAAGGCTTACTCGTCGCCATCGGACGCCTGTCGCCTGAGAAAGATCATCTGACGTTGATCGAGGCGTTCGCGGGGCTTCACATCCGCACGCCTGCCCGGCTCGTCATCGTCGGTGAAGGGCCGATGCGTCCGGCACTCGAAGCAGCCATCGCGCGTTTCGGTCTCGAAGATCGCGTCACCCTGGCCGGCGCGACGAACGATCCCTTCGAATGGCTGTTGAAAGCCGAGGTGCTCGTCAGTTCGTCGAAGTTCGAAGGCCTCGGCAACGTGCTGATCGAAGCGCTCGCCTGCGGCACCGCCGTCGTCTCCACCGATTGTCCCTACGGACCTCGTGAAGTTTTGGAAGGCGGGCGCTTGGGCCGGCTTGTTCCCGTCGGCAACCCAAAGGCCCTCTCCGATGCAATCGCATTGGCGCTGACGACGCCAACAGACCGCGCCACGCTGAGGCGCGCTGCCGAAAAGCATACAGCGAGGCAAGCAGCGCGCTGCCTCATAACCAACCTGCAACTTGGGTGAGACCATGAACGGCATCACGGCGATCGGTGGATGGGTGGGCTCACGGAGCGCGGAACGGCGACCCAAACAATTGACAGGGCTCTGCGCCAGCGGCTCTCGCTATCTCGCTCGTATCGTCCCGACCAAACCCTTCCGGGCGAAAAATTCCGGACCGATCGTAAGCTTCACCTTCGACGATGTGCCGGACTCTGCACTGACGAACGGCGCCCGAATCCTGGACCGGCACGACGTCCGTGGCACATTCTACGTCGCGCCCGGCACCTGCGGGACAGAAGACGAGTATTGGACCGTCATCGACAAGCGCGGCGTCGCCGACCTCGCCCACGCCGGACATGAGATCGGCTGCCATACCTACAGTCACGTGAAAGTACAGTCGCTCAGCTCTGCGGACCTCGCACGCGAAACACAACGATGCTTCGAAGCACTTCGCGACATCGGCGGCAACGCCGTAAGCAAGAACTTCGCTTATCCCTTCGGCAACGTCTCGTTCCCGAAAAAATTTCAGCTCGATCGGCAGCTCACCAGCTGCCGCAGCATCTATACCGGGCTGAACTCAGGCCTGATTGATCTCGCGATGTTGCGCTCGGTCGAGCTTTACGACCGCACGAGCACCGAACAATCGATCAACGCCACGCTCGATCAGGCAATCGCAACGAACGCATGGGTGATTTTCTACACGCATGACGTAACACCAAACCCGAGTTGGATCGGCTGCTCACCCACGCATCTCGAAATGGCGGTGAAGGCTGCCAAGGCGCGCGGAATTCCGTGCCTCGCTGTCGACGAAGCACTCGCCGCAATAGGAGTTCGCGCTTAAGCGGCGCGATCTTCTTCGGCGACTGGGAACCGCGCCAGAAGGTGCATCCCGAAAATCGCCATCAACGCCATGAACCAGACCGGATTGTTGCGCGAAACCAGCACCGTTTCCAGCGACGCCGTGTAGAGCACATAGATCCACAGTCGCAGGAAATAGCGCAAAAGTGCCGGATTGTTCGACACCCGCAGCGCCGTTCCGAAGTCGCGCATCGGCTGATAGATCACGGCAAGCAGAAGCAGAACGAGCCCGGGAATGCCGAACTGCAGCGCCGCTTCAAGATAGCTGTTGTGGGAATCCGTCCCGAGCTCTTCCACCCACCCGGAAATGTCCTCGGGCTCCGCTGGAAGCTTGTCGCGATACATGAGTTCGTTCGTTCGCCACGGCCCCGTCAGCCCGTATCCGAAAACCGGATGCTCGGCCGTCTGCTCCATTGAGAACCGCCACAGATCCGTTCGTCCCGTGAATGTCGCGTCGGGCAAGACCGAGGCGACGATCGAACGAACCGGCCCCGGCCAACTCGACCCGACCGTCGCGACGTTGAGAAGAACGAGTGGCAGAAGAATAAAGATCGCCCTGAGCCAGCCGCTGCGCGTCCTATAGACCAGTGCCGCCAACGTCAGGATGAACGGCACGAGCGCAATCGACGTCTTGGACACCGAGAACAACAGAAACACCGATGCCAGGCCGACAATCAGCCACCCCGCCCACCGCTGTCCCGCATCCTTGATGAACAAGCCGGTGAAGATCAGGGCGACCATCATCGCGCCCGCTTCATTCTTATGACTGAAGAAGCCGCGCCAGTTGCCCGCGAGTTCTTTCTCCAGCGTATCGCCGGTGGAATGAATGGAAAGCGACGGCAGGAACGCAACGCCGAAGTAGCAAAGTACGAGCACGGCCAATGCCGCAATCGCCAACAGATTTGCGAACTGCCGCGGACTCTGCGGCAGCCCCACGGCAATCGCCGCAATCGTCACCGAAATGATTTCGAACAAGCCGCGCTTCAGACCCGTTGCGGGGTCCCCCGAAACGACATTCGTGATCAGCAGCCAAACGATGAAAGCCACGAACGGGAAGGCCGCGACATTGAGAAAATACTTAGGCTTCGTCACCAGCGTGAAGCCGACGAGAACCACCCAAAGCAACGGGAATGCGATCTGGTTGGCGATGTTGCCGCCCTCGAGTGGCCCCGCGAGATCGGCGCCGGAGCGGTCATGAAACGGCTCGAACGAAATCCAATAGACCAGCAGCACGATCAGCAGCAGAAACGGACGAACGACGCTCGCGAGATCGCTCACCTGCGCCCCAGCGGCTTCGCCTGTTGCTTTTACGGACGTCATGATCGCCGACCTTCGGTTACGTCTCAGGCCGCCACGAATGTGCCAGATAGTCTTTAACGAACGCGCCATACTCGGACGGCGATACGCCGTCCGAGTATGGCGCGAGCAATCGCGGTGTTGCCCCGGAACTGAAGCACCACGCCATTGAGTGAAGCTTGAGCGGTTCTAAAATCTCGCGGGTGAACGGAATGCCGAAGTCTTCCGGCGTCCCTCGGATAGCATCGTCGCCATCCCTGCTGAAGCCCCATTCGGTGACGACCACGGGCTTGAGGGCTGGAAGCCCCCCGAGACTGTCGGGCCAGCGCGAAGCGACGCCACGGTCTTCGTTGGGATAGCAATGCCAGGAATAGATGACGCGCGGATCGTCGATCAGGTCTTTCGCTGCGCCGTTGAGATCGTGCGCCCAGCGACCGCCAGCGGCGATGATGATCGCATCCGACCGCAATCTGATTTCCGCGATCAGGCGAAGCCAGAGGGCCTTGAGGAACGGCCAATGCTCGCCCGTGCTCCGCCACAGCTTGCCGTCGTAAACCGGCTCATTCCAGAGTTCGAAAAGAATTCCGGTATCGCCGCCGAAACGCGCCGAGACCGTGCGCCAGAAGTCGAGCGCTAGTGGCTCATCGGAGGCGAAGGCGTCGAGCGGCAGCCCCCAGCTCGGATCCACAGGCTCCGCATATCGGCCGGGAAAGCCGATCGCGTGCCAATCGATGATGACGAAGAGACCCGCAGCCCGCGCTGCCGAAACATCGCGCTCCAGCAGCGCCAAGGTGCGTTCCGCGTCCTGACGCCAATGCCCCGGATGGACGCTGATGCGCACCGCTGAACACTGCCATTCGTCCGCGAGCAGCGCGTAATCGCTGAGCGGACGTTCGCCGCGAACGTAGACGGGATCGCCGACACCGACGCCCATCAACCGGATCGGACGGCCGCCAAACCGAAGCTCGTTGCCGATAACCTCGAATTTCAGCCGCTCGCCGGCGCTGACGCCGCGCTTCGAGGCAAGCAACACCCCGGCAGCGGCTGTTGCTGTGAGAAAGTTCCTGCGGTTGACGTCAGACGGCATGGGCAGCGACTGCCGCAGTCGAACGCGCAACGCCTTTTGCCGTCAGGATGGTCCCGCAAAGACGCGGAATGTCTCTCGTTGCAGCGTCGGCGCCGAGATCAGCGACGGGCTCATTCGCCCGGTGCGATGAAACGAAGAGAACCGAATTCATCCCATCAAGATCCGGTGAAAGCGCATCGACCCGCGCATCGACCACGATGACGTCATAGGATTTCTTCGCATCCTCAAGCGCCTCAAGGATTGCTGCGGCCTTGGGATCGCTGACGATCAGCACGTCGAGATTCTGCTCTTGCGTCTTGCTGATCCGTCCCTTCGCCTCCAGCGCAACGCGCGCCGTCACCTGATTATCCGCGACCAGTAACCGCGTGAGACCGGCCGTCCGCACATCGCCGTCGAAAATCAGAACACGTTTGCCTTCAGCGGCGATCGTATGCGCAAGGGCCAGCGCAATAACCGGCTTGACCGGGACCGCCTGATTAGACACGAACCAGACTGTCCGCGCGGCATGACCGGCCTTCGCGCCGCTGCTCACAGCGGCTTGCAGCGACCGGATATGATCGGCAAACGCGGTATCCGACGATGTCGCAGCGTTCCGCGCGAGCGTTCCCATCGCGGACGTTCCCTCGCGAAGCCAGAGTGTCTGTGCCGCGCGCGAAGCCGCGCGCATGTCGCAGACCAACCGGCGCGACCCCAGTGGAATGACCGCGCTCTGTTTCGATGTCGCGGTGCTAGGCGTGTCGGTTCGCATGGCCTTTTCCGAATTAGGCGACGTAGCGATCTCGACCGGCATTTCGTGGGCGTCCGTGCGAACAGGTTGGCTTGCGGCCTGAGTTCCGATTAACCGGCGAATAAGCGGAAGCACAGTCGCCGCCGCGCCGATGGCCAGCCCGATCAGAAAGCCGAGCGCGGCCAGGATGACGCCGCGAGGCGGAAACACGCGCGCCGGAAGCGGCATCGCCGAAGAGATGATGCGCACGTTCGTCGTATTCAGGCGCGACTGCTCGCGCGTCTCACGCGACCGCACGACCGACTGCTGGTAAAGCGTCTGCGTGACCTCGAGATTGCGCTCCAGTTCCCGCAATTCGATTTGCGCCTTGGCCGCCTCGTTCATTTCGCCGTTAAGCCGCTGCACCGAGTCGGACAATGATTGCTCGTTCGCTTTCGCGCGTTCGTAATCGTGACGGATGCTTTCGAGAACGCGAAGGATTTCGCGATCCAACTCCGAGCGGACAGCGCTTTCCTGTTGCGCCATCGTCACCATGACCGGATGCTTCGGCATCAATTGCGCGGCAAATCTGGCGCGTTCGGCGGCAACCGCTGCGAGCTGCTTCTTCAGATTGATCAACGTCGGTGACGCCATGATCTCCGGCATGGATTCCGGCGCCCCACGCGATCTTTCGATATCGTCGATCTGCGCTTTGATGCGCTCCGTTGCGGCACGCGCGAGAGCTAGTTGATTGTTCGCATCGGTGAGCTGCTGCTCGACGACGAGCTTGCCGCCCGCAAGTCCGAGGTTGTGCAGAGCCTTGTAGGCCGCGATGTTCTCCTCGGCGGAGTTGACCTGATCCTGCATGGCCTTGAGACCGGAATCGAGCGCCTCAGCCGCACCCTCGTTGCTCGATGACCGGAATTGCGCTTGATCTTCGAGATACGCAGCGATGATGGCATCGCCGATACGCACCGATTTCTCCGGATCGTTCGAGCTGACGGACAACTCGATGACGAAGGTGCGCTCCGGTCTCTTGACACCGATGCGCTGTTGCAGCGTTTGCAGCGCCGCCAATTCCAAATCACCTGTCTGTTTCGAACTCGAAAGCCCGGTCAGGCGCGATATCGCGGCCGCCAACGGGCTGCTCTCCGTCCCGTTGAAATCCGGATCGTTTTGGAGCCCCAATTTTTGGATGGCTCGTTTTAGAACACTGTTCGAAGACAGCACCTGAACCTGACTCTCGACGACCGTGATGCCGGAATCGGACTCTCCGGCACGCGGCGTCACCTCTTTGTCGAGCAGGCGAAGATCTCTCGGATCGACGAGCAATTGGGCCGTGGCGACGTACCGATGCGGAACGAACTTGGCGAGCGTGACGAGAAGCCCAGCGCCCAAAAGGCCACAAATCAGCAGGAAAAACTTACGCCGCCAGAGAGCCGCAATAACCGCCCCCGCATCTAAGGCGAAGGGAACGGGCGAAGGAGCAGCGCGGTTCTGCGCCGCCTCCGCGTGGGGATGATCCAAAAACACGTCTGTCTCCGAGCGCATCTCGATGGAAAAAAGCGAAGCCCCAAACGCCATCGGGCGAAAGGGTGATCGCTCTCCACGAGCAAACGATGTGCCAGCCGCGTTCTTGGTTAATTTGGATCGATACTTGTATGTAATTATAAAAAAAGGCCCCGGAATTCGGGGCCTTTAATGCACTATTTTTCGGTGTCGCCGGGTTTCTTGTCGGAAGGGCCATTCGTGCTGTCTTGAGCGCCCTCGACGCCGGTCGCGTCCTGCGAGGGTGACATGCCTTGATCGCCTGTGCTTGCGCCGCTATTCGCAGCGGGATCGTTTGCATCCATGGCAGGACCGTTCGTACTGCCCGGTGCGCCCTTCACTCCGGGTCCGGAACTCGTGTCCGAAGGCGGCTGATTGTCGTTCGACATTTCGGCGGCGAAGACAGGCGCCGCACCGAACAGGGCTGCGATGGCGCAGGCCGCAATCATCTTCCTCATGGCGTATCCATCCTTGTTTGCTTCATTGACAATGCAAGGTTGGAACGCATCCGTTGCTTGCAGCGTTCCGCCATGACAGCACACGCTTAGATCACATTCGCGGATCAGCGCATTCCGCGCAGCAGCATCATTGCGCCGCGATATAGAAACCAAACGGCGAAGAACGGAGAGGCAACGAGAAGGATCAGCAGATCCGACGTCAAGCCAACGCCACGCCGAAAAAGTGCGAACGATTTGGATTTCGGCGGTTCGGGAAACTCACCCGGAATGCATGAGCGAACGTGATGAGGCGTCTTCGCCGGAAGCTCAACGCTGCGCAGCGTTACTCGGCGTTGCACCCACGCACGGCGCCGATAACGATCAATCTTACGGGCCCGATCTGGCCCACGAAATACTACTGACTTTGTCTGACGCATAACACTCCCGCTTATACGCCCGGAACGCGGCGGAAAGGTGTAGCGTTCCGGCGTCACAATACCGCGACGTGGTGTTATAAAAATCCAACAATGGCCATATTCGACTGGCGTTTCGACCAGCGCGTCGGCCTTTGATGGTTGAGCTGCGTTAGCTCGGCCGGCGCTTCAGGATCGACTGGCCCGCGTAGACAGCGACGGCGCCGAGTTCTTCCTCGATGCGGATCAGCTGATTGTATTTCGCCAAACGATCGGAACGCGAAAGCGATCCCGTCTTGATCTGGCCGCAGTTCGTCGCGACGGCGAGATCGGCAATCGTCGAATCTTCCGTTTCGCCCGAGCGATGCGACATGACGGCGGTGTACGCTGCACGCTGTGCCATACTGACGGCATCGAGCGTTTCCGACAGCGATCCGATCTGATTGACCTTCACCAGGATTGAGTTCGCGATGCCTTTATCGATTCCTTCGGCGAGACGTTCGGTATTCGTCACGAAGAGATCGTCGCCGACCAGCTGAACGCGCTTGCCGAGCAAGTCCGTCAGCAGCTTCCATCCGGCCCAGTCGTCCTCGGCCATCCCATCCTCGATCGAGATGATCGGATAGCGGTTCACGAGATCTTCGAGATATTTGGCATTGCCCGCGCTGTCGAGCGTCTTGCCTTCGCCCGCAAGTTGATACTTCCCGTCTTTGAAATATTCGGTCGAAGCGCAATCGAGCGCCAGCATCACATCTTCGCCCGGCTTGTAGCCCGCCTTCTCGATCGACTTCACGATGAAGCTCAGCGCCTCGTCGGCGCTCTTGAGGTTCGGCGCGAAACCGCCCTCGTCGCCGACGGAGGTGCTATGCCCGGCATCCCTGAGGTTCTTCTTCAAGGTGTGAAAGATTTCCGCGCCGACCCGGATCGCGTCCGCACAGCTCTCCGCCGCAACGGGCATGATCATGAATTCTTGGATGTCGATCGGATTGTCGGCGTGCGCGCCGCCGTTGATGATGTTCATCATCGGCACGGGAAGAATGTGCGCATTGACGCCACCAATATAACGGTAGAGCGGCAAATCGTTCGCGCGCGCCGCCGCCCTGGCGACTGCAAGCGACACGCCGAGAATGGCATTGGCGCCGAGACGGCTCTTGTTCTCAGTGCCGTCGAGCTGAAGCAAGGCCGCGTCGATCCCACGCTGCTCCTCGGCATCCATGCCCGAAAGCGCATCGAAGATCTCGCCGTTGACGGCGTCGACCGCTTTCCAGACGCCCTTGCCCTGATAGCGCTCCTTGTCCCCGTCTCTAAGCTCGATCGCCTCGTGCGCCCCCGTCGATGCCCCGGACGGAACGGCGGCCCGCCCCTCCGAACCGTCTTCGAGCAGCACATCCACTTCGACCGTCGGATTGCCTCTGCTGTCGAGGATTTCGCGGCCGGTGATGTCAACGATGGCGGTCATGAGCGTTCCTGGTATGTTGGGTTCTTGGGGTGGGACGGTCGTCTGAGGGGAGTTTGGCGCCCGGTTATTAAACCCTATTGTCAGTACAGCAAAGTCCTGGCGGGCGGGGCTCGGCCTACCCTATCGGTCAGATCATGGTTTCGAGACGCGCTGATGGGGACAGTTTGTTGCAGCGATAGACGAGAAACCCGCTCAAGGTGTTAGGGTTGCACGAAAAAAGGGCGCGCCGGACGGGTCCGCCCGCACCCGACGGGCTCGATGAACCGCCATTTCAGGAAAGAACTTTCAGGCCGTGACGGAATCGTCTGCACTTGTACTCTTTTCGGGTGGCCAGGACTCGACTGTCTGTCTGGCCTGGGCCCTTGACCGCTATGACCGCGTCGAAACGGTCGGCTTCAGCTATGGCCAACGCCACGGCGTCGAACTCGAGCAGCGTGAGGTCATCCGCTCGAAACTCGCGCGCCGCGGTCCCAACGGACACCGGCTCGGCGGCGATACCGTCCTCGACTTGCCCGCGCTCCAAAGCATCAGCGATACGGCCCTGACGCGCGAGACCGAGATCACGTTCGCCGCGACCGGCCTGCCGACAACGTTCGTCCCGGGACGCAATCTTCTCTTCCTCACCTACGCGGCGGCGCTCGCCTACCGGCGCGGCATCGGCACGCTCGTCGGCGGCATGTGCGAGACGGATTTTTCGGGTTATCCCGACTGCCGCAACGATACGATCCAGGCGATGGCGCAGGCCCTGTCCCTCGGCTTGGCATCGCCCGTCGCCATCGAAACACCGCTGATGTTCATCGACAAGGCCGCAACCTGGGAACTGGCCTCAGAACTCGGCGGCAAAGAGCTCATCCAAATCATTCTCGAAGATACCCACACCTGCTACATGGGCGACCGCACCCACCGCCACGCGTGGGGTTACGGCTGCGGCACGTGCCCCGCCTGCGATCTTCGCGCCAAAGGTTGGGCCGAATGGCATACGCGCACCGGCAATATAGCTGAGGCCGGAACTTAAATTGCGAGCTGAGGCCTGCACGCCCCTAAAACGGGAAGATCAGACACGTCGTCGTTGCGTGCGCGATCAGCTTGCCTCTGTGATCCGTCAATCGTCCTTCCGCCGTCGCCCCGCGCCGCCCACGGGAAAGAATTGTCCCTTCGGCGCGCACGAGCCCAGTGTCCTTCGTCATCGGCCTGAGCAACGAAACCTTGAATTCCATCGTCGTGAAGCCCGTGCCCTTGGGCAATGTCGAAAGCACCGCGCAAGCCATGCAGGAATCGAGCAGCGTCGCGGTATAACCCGCATGCACTGTCCGGATCGGATTGTAGTATTCTTCGCGCGGCTCGGAGACGAACACGGACCGTCCCTCATCGACCTCGGTCATGTGGAAGCCGAGCGTCTTGGCGATCGGCGGCCCAGGCAGCTCTCCCCGCAACATGGCGTTGAGGAACTCGAGCCCGCTCATTGACGTCAGCGTCTCGAGATCGACAATGCCGACATTGTCGGATGCGGGTGAGCCAGGCTGCATGGTGGGTCCGCCTCATCAGGCTTCTAGCGTGAACGGATTGCAATTCGTCGTACGGCCGAAATAGTCCTCATATTCAGGCAGAACCACTTCAAGGCCGAAATTGCGATAAGACCGCGCGCCGGTCACCATGGCCCCCCGTCGGACTTGACTTGGCCACCGCGCTTCGTAGGTATCCCGGCATGTACGCGATCAAGGAGATTTTCTACACGCTTCAAGGCGAAGGCGCGAATGCCGGCACGCCTGCGGTGTTCTGCCGTTTTGCGGGCTGCAACCTTTGGAGCGGCCGCGAACAGGATCGTGCCAAGGCGATTTGCCAGTTTTGCGACACCGATTTCGTCGGCGTCGACGGCGAAGGCGGCGGCCGCTTCGAGACGGCGGATGCGCTGGCCGATGCCTGCCGTGCCGCAGCGCCCCAATCTCATCAGTCAGTGCTCATCGTTCTGACCGGCGGCGAGCCGATGCTGCAGGTCGATCAGGAACTGGTCGATGCCCTGCACGCGCGTGGCTTTCGCATCGCCATCGAAACCAACGGAACATTGCCGGTTCTGGACACCATCGATTGGATCTGCGTCTCGCCGAAGGCCGGAGCCGACCTCAAGCAGCGCCACGGCAACGAGCTGAAGCTCGTGTTTCCGCAAGCGGGCAGCGACCCGGCCGGTTATCTCGAACTCGACTTCGACGAACGCTTCCTGCAGCCGATGGACGGGCCCGAGCAGCACGCCAATACGCTTGCGGCCATCGCCTATTGCAAGGCCAATCCGGCCTGGCGTCTGTCCGTCCAAACTCATAAAATTCTCGGAATCCCTTAACGAACAGGCCTTCCGCGCCGGTTTGGCGCGGTTAGAGCCCCCGAGCGGGGGTGGCGCCTCGGGGCGAAATCCCGTATGGAGCGGCCATGCAAATTTACAAGGAATTCAGGTTCGAGGCGGCCCATTTCCTGCCGTCGGCAGCCCCCGGCACACCGAATGCGCGTGTGCACGGACACTCGTTTCGCGCGCGCATCGTCGTCGAAGGCGAACCGGGCGCCGATACGGGCTACATCTTCCATTTCGATGAATTGTCGGCAGCGCTCCGCGAAACGGAAGACGCGCTCGATCACCGCATGCTCAACGACATCGATGGCCTTTCCGCGCCGACCCTCGAGCGCATCTCGATGTGGATTTGGAACCGTCTGTCGAACCGCATCCCGGGCCTTGTCCAGGTCGAGGTCCACCGCGACAGCTGCAGCGAAGGTTGTATCTATCGCGGGCCTTCCCCGGCAGATCGCCGCTTAGCTGCGGAGTAGCGTGCGATGGCCGCGGAACAGCCGGGTCCGAGTCAGCTCGGCAAACAAGTCGGAATACCGGAAAGTCCCGAGGCGGCTCAGCTCGACCGCGTCGCCAATCCGCACGTCGATACCGACTATGTCGCCCGCTTCACGGCGCCTGAGTTCACATCACTCTGTCCCGTGACTGGCCAGCCCGATTTCGCGCACCTCGTGATCGATTACGTTCCGGGCGGATGGCTGCTCGAAAGCAAATCGCTGAAGCTTTATCTCGCGTCGTTCCGCAATCATGGCGCCTTCCACGAAGATTGCACCGTGGCGATCGGCAAACGCATTGCCGGCCTTATCGAGCCGAAATTCCTCCGGATCGGCGGCTATTGGTATCCGCGCGGCGGCATACCGATCGACGTCTTCTGGCAAACGGGAACGCTACCCAAGGACGTCTGGATTCCGGATCAGGGCGTGCAGCCGTACAGAGGCCGAGGCTGAACCCCGTCCTCTGTAATGGTATCAGGTCAACCTAGACGGGTTGATCGAACTACCAGCGGCGGTGGTGCCGCCAGTGACGGTGATGGCGATAATAAGGCCGATAATACGGGCGATAATTCCCATATCCATAATACGGACGGTAGGAACGCGGTCCGTAATAGTACCGGTGGTGACGATGACGCCAACGGCGATAGTGCGTCTTCTCTACGACACTGTTGCCACTCTTTGCAGCCGACCCAACAGCCGCAAGATCACCACCCCCGATTGCTGCAGCCTGAGCGCCGGTCGCGGCGAAGCCGATCCCGAGTCCCAGCGCCAACGCCAAAAGAAGATTTCGCATTTCGGTCTCCCAAGCTTATTGCCTTCCAGCAATTCGCAATCGCAATTGCTGGTTCCGGCTTTTGGACATTAGGAGTCGAAGACTGAACGGCAGCTGTACGGCGCGCTCAATCTCAGGTGGCAAATTGGAATGAATTGCGGCGCAAATCAGAGATCAGCGATTTTCGGGCAACGGAATAAATTCCGTTTCATCACCGGGCACGATCGAAAAGCGGCCTTGACGCCAATCTTCTTTGGCGCTGTCAATTCGCTCTTGTGAGCTCGATACGAAGTTCCACCAGATGTGACGCGGTCCGTCCATCGGCTCGCCACCGAGCAACATCAATCGCGCATTCGTTTCCGCGAGAATGGAAATGCGATCGCCAGGCTTGAAAACCAGAAGCTGGCCGCCTTCGAAGGTTTGTCCCGCGATGTCGATGCGGCCGGAAGCCAGATAAATCGCCCGCTCATCATAGTCCGGATCGAGAGGCAGCACGGCGCCGGGAGCGAGAACGGCCTCAGCGTAGAAGCAGTCATGCGGGAACACAGCCGGCGATGTCTCGCCGTAAAGACGCCCCGTGATAATCCGAACGCGCTTGCCTTCACCCTCGAGCCTCGGCAACGCGCTCACGTCGTAATGCGCAAAACCCGGAGCGCTTTCTTCATGCGACTTCGGAAGCGCCATCCACGCCTGGATGCCGAACATTTCCTGACCGGACGCGCGCATTTCCGGACCCGTACGCTCCGAATGAACGATGCCGCGGCCCGCCGTCATCAAATTGACCTCGCCCGGCCGGATCGCGAGCGCCGACCCGAGACTATCTCGATGCATCATCTCGCCTTGAAAGAGATAGGTGACCGTCGCAAGCCCGATGTGTGGATGCGGCCGCACGTCGATGCCTTGTCCCGATAGAAACTGCGCAGGCCCCATCTGATCGAAAAAGATGAATGGCCCGATCATCTGCCGCTGCGCAGACGGCAGAGCCCGACGCACCTCGAACCCGCCAAGATCGCGCGCTCTGGGCACGATCACCTGCTCGATCGCATCACAAGATTGGCGATCGCCCGGAATGGGATCGTTGTCCTTGAGCCAACTCATCGCGCGCCTCCTCGCTTGTTGAGACATGGGGGGTGGCCATCACCTGCCACAGACAGCATCAGATAATCAGAAATCGCGACGCCTCAAGTGCACTGGGACGCCGGCAGGCATCGCGATGGCCAAACCATTTGAACCGATTGCGCTGAACCCAGTCGTAAATCCTGTCACCGATCGCACCTGGAACGATGTGGCCAACATGCCCTAGCCCCCGCCAAGGTTGCGGCATCGTCTCCGCTGCAGCCATCACGCCCGCCCATCGCGTGTACGGCAACCCATCACGCAAAACCATGAAAGTATCGAACGCATCGGCATCGAGACCATAGTGCGCGTAAAGGGCTTTCGGCAGCGGATCCTGAATGACCGCGAACTGACTCCGCCCCACCGGGTCACGATCGAGCATCCATTGCACGCCGCCCGAACAGAGAACGCAAAGACCGTCGAAAATGATCAGCGGCCGCGTATCATCGAATTTCGGAACCGCCGCATCATCGCGATAGCTATAAGCTTTAAACGGCATAATTTCTCTTCCGTCCGAATTCCGGATTATTCCGGATAAAGCCTACCCGCCGGAACAGACAACGCGTAGAAACTTTCATACGTCATGTCGCAGCGCCTCTTGGAGTTCCCGCCGATGCCCCGCCGTGTAGCGCACGTCCCCTGCCTTCTCCTTACACTCGGCCTCGCAAGCCTATGGACCACCACCGGACCCGCCCTCGCCGCAATCGATTGCGCCAACGCCGAAACGACGGTCGAGCTGAACTTCTGCGCCGACAAGGACTATCAGGCAGCCGATAAGGCCCTCAACACCGCCTATGCGGATGCTGTGGCCTATAACCGGACGCGCGACATGGACAATCCGTCCGACAAGACGAAGCTCGAGGCGGCGATGCGCAGCGCCCAACGCGCCTGGGTTACCTACCGCGATGCGGACTGCAAAGATCTGGTAGCACTGGAATGGTCGGGCGGCACCGGCGCCACGGCGGCAATCCTCGGATGCATGACCGAAAAGACCATCCAGCGGACCAAAGAGCTGAAAGAGCGATACGCCGAACATTGAACGGCGCATTCGTCCCCGAGTTAACCTTTCCCCCCGAATGATTGCCACCGAACTGTCGTTTTGGGGAATTAGATCCCGCATCGACACGCAGTTGGAACTCCACGAAATTGCCGAGCCGTTCTGGCCGTGTACGCGTCCGGATATGACCGCGCGCGAAGCCGACGTCAGGAGAGAACACATGATTACGTCACGCCTTGGCATCCGTGTATTGGCCGGATGCGCCGTCGTCGCCGCGGCAGCCGCTGCGCAAATCGCCCCCTCTATGGCCGATACGCCGAAAATCGCCGTCGGCACTTTGACGTGCCACGGCAAGGGCACAGTCGGCTACATTTTTGGGTCGAAGCAGAACCTCCGTTGCAACTTCGAAACGCCCGTCAGCGGACGCTCCTATCGCTATGCCGCAACGATCACCAAGGTCGGCCTCGACATCGGCATCAAGGGCGATAGCACGATGATCTGGACAGTGCTCGGACCGACGACAAACATCCCGAGCGAAGCACTCGAAGGAAATTACGGTGGCGTCACCGCCGGCGCGGCCGTGGGCATCGGCGGCAACGCCAATGCGCTGATTGGCGGCTCCAGCCAATCCATTATTTTGCAGCCCGTGAGCGTCGAAGGCCAGACGGGACTCAACGTCTCGGCAGGCGTCGCAGGACTGACGATTTTCGCACCTTAAACCGCGAACGAAATGAGAGTGGCGCGCTGCGAATAGAAATGCAGCGCGCCACTCTCTTCTTCGATTTCATCAGCAAACGAATATTTCTTATCCATCGATTTCTTCTCGCTCTACGCGCCGCTTAGCGCATATTCCGAGCATAACGGCATCACTTTTTGGCCATGAGAATCGCACGCTATTGACGCTCTAGCCGCGAGGAGAAAAATCATGGCCGCACTATCAAAAAACGTCGAAGAAATGCTCATTCGCCTTGCGGAAAATGCGCGTACCGAACAGGACTTCGTCCTGACGCTTTCCGACGCCATCCGCAGGGTCGACGAACAGCTGCTTCGTGATGTCCGCAACGTCGCGCTCCAGCACGAGCTGAGGCGCGAAGCGATCCTCGGAGAGCTCCAGGATCTCGCGAGCCGGCTATGCGCACTTCCTGCGCGCGTTCCCGCTCAACCCGTTGCCGCGATCGATCAGCAGCAGGTCAATCCGACACGCGCTGAAATCGACGCCGCCATGAACGGCCAGGCCGGCGACTGGCGCCAGGCCGCGCAGAACATGCACGACGAGTTCGAGTTCACGTTCAACGGCCAGCCACGGCACTAGCAAAGTCTGCGCGATTACCGCCCGATATATCCGGGCATCCGCACCGCATCCTGCGAGCGGGCAAGCCACATGGCGCGATCATGCGCGTATTCGAAATCCCGACGCACAGTCGATCGGGGAATACGCGCCCGGAAGTAATTCGCCCAACGAAATTCCGCAAACGGTCTGCCAGATTTCACGAAGCCGCCAGCTTCGCGAACTGACCAGGCGAGATCGCGATAGGGATCGGACCGCAAATCCTTCAAGGTCTCGGGCAGTTTGGTCGGACAGACCGGCTGCCCGTGTCCATCAAACGCGTGCAGCAGACCGAGCGTGCCCATCCGGCGAAGAAATCGCTTGCGTGGCAGATGCGAAAGATCGGCAACGACGTTGACGAAGACTTCCTCCACATCACTCTTCAGCAGCGCCAGGCTCAGGTGATGATGGTCGATGATGAAGAAGTCATCGTCTGGCCCAAGCACGGCCGGTACCGGACGCGCTTCGAGGTAGCGTCTGAGCCTCCGCCTGCTGCGCACGCGCCGTTCGACTTTTTCACGCTTGGCCGCGACGGCGCGCATACCGACCGCCATTTGTGTGGGACGTAAATCTTCGAGCGGAACGGATTCGAGTTTTTGCGGCTCGAAAATACGAAACCGCATAGGTGGCGGATTAGGGCCGGTAAAAATGAAACCGGCCACCGGCTCACGCCAGACTTCTAGTAGCGGCATGACTTCCCATAAAGCGAATTGAACACCGCTTAACGATCTCGCCTTTATGGTTAAAATTACGTTTACCGTGATCCGGGCGGCGGGGAAAACTTACTTCGCCGCCGTCATCGAACCGCCCCGGTGGCGCGAAACTTCAGCAGCCGAAACTTCGCCTGCAGCCACCAAGGCATCGACGCACCCTTTCGAGAGACCAACGCCGACGGACCGCATGCAGGACCGCACCTCTCGGCTGGTCGGGCTGTAGGCGCTGCAGTGCGCATAGTAATCGGCCGCACACGCAATCTGGACGCGCAGGCTGACGGCCGAAGCGTTGCCCGCCATTAGCGTGACGCCGGCGAGAACGAGGGCCGGAGCGAAAATGGCGCGGGAAGCATTCCGGTGGATCTCAACAAATCTGGTCATTGCAGGTCTCCATCTCTTCTGGCGATGCAAGCCCGTCGGGGGCGGTTGTGGCCGAAAGAGATAGCGTGCTCCGGATGCCTCCCGCTGTTCCGCGAGGAACTGGCCTTTGACATGCCGAAGGTTGCAGCTACTGCGCAGCGTTGCGTGCCAGAGACTTACCCGGCACCGGATAGGAAATCGCCCGCGCACCGTGCATCCGCGCGAAACGGCAGGCCTCCTCATAGACGACCGTCGCGGCCGCAAGCGCGGTGATGCCCGCCTGATCGTAGGCAGGCGCCACTTCGACGACATCGCAGCCAACGATCCGGAGGCCGTCAAGACCACGCAGCATCGCCAGCAACTCGCGCGGCGTCAGTCCACCCATCACCGGCGTCCCGGTCCCCGGCGCAAAAGCCGGATCGAGACAATCGATATCGACCGTCAGGTAGCAAGGTGCATCGCCCGCAAGCGCCTTCACCATGGCGACGATCTGATCGGGGCCCTTTGCCGCGACGGCCATGCTGTCGAAAATATTCATGCCCATTGGATCATCCACCCACGTCCGGATACCAATCTGCGACGACCGGCTTGGATCGATCAGCCCATCGTGAATGGCTTGGGCGAACATCGTGCCGTGATTGATCTCGACCTCGCCGCCGGGTCCGGTGCGCGGCGTCCACGTATCGGGATGCGCATCGAAATGGATGAGCGCCAGCTGCCCATACTTTCGCGCGTGCGCTTTGAGCAGCGGATAGCTGATGAAATGATCGCCGCCGAGCGCGCACAAGAACGCCCCAGCTGAAACGACGTTGAACGCGGCCTCTTCGATCGCGGCTGGAATTGTGTGCGGAAAGCCGAAGTCGAGCAGCGCATCGCCGAGATCGACGATCCTCACATGCGAAAGCGGATCGAAACCTCCGGGATAGGATTTTAGCTCCGCAAGTTGCGCCGAAGCCGACCTCACCGCGTCGGGTCCGAGCCGCGCTCCCGGCCGGTTCGACGTCGCAATGTCGAGCGGCACGCCGAGAACCGCAAAATCGCCGGCCCCGGCATGGTCAGCGTGCGGCACTCGCAAAAAAGTATGCGCACGCGAGTAGGTCTGTTCGGAAGCGATGGAAGCGGGAGACAGCGCACCGCAATTGTATTGCGCATGGACGCCGGTTGTGATGCCGGAAATCATGACGACCTCGATTGTTGCGATGTCGTCCGGCCGACACCTTCACAATCAAACCGGGTGATCCCGGCGCCTCCGTTTCGCGGCTGCTTAGAGGATGCCTATCCCATTGCGACAGTCAAGCCCCGGATGGAGCCGCGGTGAACCCTAGCCCTTTCAGCGCGTTACCAAACGCGACGCTCACGAACTGGTTAGAACCATGTCAAACCTTGTAAAACTCGCGACTGAAAAGGCGGCCCGCTCAGAAAGGGAGGCCGAGCTTCTTCGCGAAGACTTATTGCAAAAATGCACCGACGCCCTTGCAGTACTGGGCGACAACCTTGCCGGATATGCGCTCGTGGTTTGGGGCAAGGATGGCGAAATGAGAACGGCCTACAATGCCGCTCAAGGTCCAATCGGACCGGCGCTAGTTCCTACCCTCGCAGCCGATGCATTGAACCGGCATGTCGCGGTGATGCTGGCAAAAAAGGAAGATGCCGACGCCCCCGGCTGATCGAGCATCGCGTGGCAAGAAAAAACCCAGAGCTGAAGCTCTGGGTTTGTGTTTGCGTTTGAGTTAATGCAAGAAGCCGAACAGATGCAGGCCGATGATCACGACCAGCGGAACACCTGCCAGCCAAAGAATTAAATCGCGTGCCATGATGCTCTTCTCCTCAATGTTTGATCTGTGGCGGAATATCGTCGTCGGCTGACGAGGCGGAATCGGGCTCGATTGCTCCATCGTGCGATCGGACCAAGCTCAGCAAGTCATCGAGATGCTGTCGCGCCTCAGCCAAATGTTTCTTGGCTTCCTCGCGCCGGAGAACGACGCTGTTCTGTGCTGCACCACGTAATTCGTTCTCAAGATCCCAAAGGGTCTTTAAAACCTTCGGCACCGTCTCTTTGATGTCGTCCGGCATCCGAGCCTCACTAGTTGAACTGCTCCGTGAACGCATGCCGCTGATTTCCGGTTCCACTTTTGCGTTTTGCCGGTGCTACCAGATTTATGGGAGCGGCGTTATCGTCGTCGAACGCAACCAGATCGGACCCCAAAGCCACATGATTCCACAACCATTGCTGCCCATCGTCCTCCTGACTATGTCGAACGTGTTCATGACATTCGCCTGGTACGGCCACCTCAAATTCACCAACAAGCCGCTTTGGCTCGTCGTTATCGTCAGTTGGGGAATTGCCTTTTTCGAATATTGCCTGGCGGTTCCGGCAAATCGCTACGGCGTCGCGGTCTATTCGCCGGCTGAATTGAAGACGATGCAGGAAGTCATAACGCTATCGGTCTTCGCAATTTTTTCCGCGACGTATCTTGGTGAACCGCTCACCCTCAACCAAGTCGTCGGGTTCGCCTTTATCGCGCTCGGGGCATTTTTCGTTTTCAAGGCGCCGCTGTAAAGACGGGCGCCATTCTCACCTGATCGGAACGCTCAGCTGAAATTTGCTGCTCAAGCTCTGCGGCTCTGTTGACGCGCCGAGATTGTCGACGTCGGCCGTCACGCTCAGCGAATAGGCATCGGGCTTGGTGTAGGTGACGCCCGCCCCTGCCGATGTCGTATCGAATGACGAGTCCGTCATTTCCTTGTGGCTCGCCGACAAGTCGAATGCCCGCTTGTAGGTGACGAATGGCTCGAGCGTCGAGCCGCCATCGAGCGAGAACGAATGATTGATCTTCGGCGCGAAAATAACCGCGCTCTTTTCGGCAGTGCCCGTGCTCGATGCGGAGCCGCCGTTCGCTTCCCATTCCGTGCGCGCGTCGATACTGAACATCGGCGCAGCCTGCAGCGTGACGTACGCCGCTGCTTTCTGATCCTGCGCGATACCGGGTGTCGCGGACGATCGCGCTTCGCCTCTTTCGAGCACGAGCCCGACGCTCGCCTTCCTGCTGATCTTGTAATCCGCGCCGAAGCCGATGCGGCTCGATTGACTGGAAGCGTTGTTCAAGCCACTGAGATCGATATTGCTCCAGACATCCACCGGAGCATTGGGCGCAGCCGCGGATTTCGGCAGCTTCAGTGTAGAGGGATCGGCGGCATATTCCGGCTGCTGCGCGGACACGGTCCGCAAATTGTAATCGCGCAAGGTGCCGAGGCTCGTGCGAACCGACACGTTGCCATCGGTGGCGTTGAACTTCGAAGGCACCGTGCCTTTGCTGAGAGCGATCCACGGCAGGCCATCCGTGGAAGCGCCCGTTGCAGCCGGCAACATTGTCTGCTCCGCAAGCGCCGCCTCCAAGTCGAACTCGATGGCCTGCTCGCAATTCATGAAGTCGGGCTCGGACGTATTTGACTGCACGTCCACACAATCCTCCGCCCGGCCCCCCGAAGCGGCGCCGAACAGCACGGTCAAACTGGCAATAATCGCGTACGCGACGCCGCGATCGCGGATGAAACAAATTTTTTGAATGATCATAAGTGCCTGTTAGCCCTGAACTTTGATCATCATGTGGCGATTGCCTGAATCGGTCAAAGGGTAACCCCACCTGTACGGTTGGGCCAATACGTCAATTCATGCCTGATTTACGGCATTGTCGCAGAAGCCTAGTATCCCTTCACCCTAGCTCGCGCGAACGCTGGACATCGGCTGACAAAGTTTGTGCAACGTGGGTGACGCCCGCAACGTCAATGCGACCGATGGCGAACCTGAACTGGAGAAAGGGCAGAACATGAGCTGGAGCGATGCACTCAAGGGGGTCGTTGGGAACCTCGTCGGTCAAGCCGAGCAGGGAGCCTTGCCGGATCTTCTGAAGGGGGTTCTCGGAACCGAAGGCCTGCAGGCCATTCTCGGCAAACTTCAGGACGCGGGTTTCGGCGCGCAGGTCTCTTCGTGGCTCGACAAGAACAAGAACAATCTGCCGATCACGCCTGAGCAGATCCAATCCGCGCTTGGCGACGAACACGTTCAGCAGATCGCCAAATCACTCGGCATTCCGGTGGACACCATTCTCGCCTCGTTGGCGAGCGCGCTTCCTCAGGTGGCGAGCGCCGCTGGCCCAGCCGCCGATCCTCAGAACGCTTCGCCGCTTCCCGGTCCTAAGTCCGGCTGACCGCCAGACGTCCGGGATCGAAGCCTCTCAATTCACGGCTGGCGCGGCGCGATCGATGATCGCCCGCACGTTCGTCCCCGCGGGAAGCAGTCCAAAAGCGCCACCATCGCCCGATAGTCGTGTCGCCGAAAACGCATCGGCGACATCCGCCGTTGCATGGCGGATCAACAGCGCGGCTTGCAACCCGACGACGAGATCCCGCACGAACGAACGCGCCTGACCTTCATCGAGTTGTCGTGATCTCTCCTGCAGTTTCACAACGTGAGCTCTGAGGCGCCCGTCAGCATTGCAAGCCTCATGCATCTCGCCCAAAAGCATATCGATCGCCGCAGGCGTACGCGCCAACGCCCTGAGAACGTCAAGGCACATGACGTTGCCGGAACCCTCCCAAATCGAATTCAGCGGCATTTCCCTGTAAATGCGCGCGAGATTGAACTCTTCCACGTAACCGTTGCCACCGAGCACCTCCATGGCTTCAGCTGCGAACGCCGGGCCCCGTTTGCAGATCCAGAATTTCGCAGCCGGCGTCACGACCCGCCGATACGCAAGCGCGGCCTCGTCCTCCTCGTCATAGGCGCGCGCGAGGCGCATGGCCAAAACCGTCGCCGCCTCGGATTCGATGGCGAGATCGGCAAGAACGTTTGCCATCAGGGCCTGATCGATCAGCAGCTTTTGAAAGGCACGGCGATGCCGCGCATGATGGACGGCCTGCGCCAGTCCCTGACGCATCAACCCCGCAGTGCCGATGGCGCAATCGAGACGCGTATAATTTCCCATCTCGATGATGGTTGGAATGCCGCGTCCTTCTTCGCCGATGAGCTCACCTAGCGCGCCTTCGAGCTCCACCTCGCTCGACGCGTTGGAACGGTTGCCGAGCTTGTCCTTCAGACGGCGGATGTGAATGGCATTTCTTGTCCCCTCCTCTGTCCATCTCGGAACAAGGAAGCACGTCGGTCCGGCCGCCGTCTGCGCCAGCATCAGAAACGCATCGCACATCGGCGCCGACATGAACCATTTATGCCCATGGATTCGGTAAAAACGGCGCCCGCCGGATTCGGCGAATGGCTCGGCGCGCGAGACATTGGCCCTTAAATCCGATCCGCCCTGATTTTCCGTCATACCCATGCCGATCAGCGCCGACGTCTTTTGCTCGGCCGGCTTGAAACTCGGATCGTACGCACGCGAATAAATGCGCGGCAGCCACTCGGCAACGGCCCCTGGCGCATGCTTGAGCGTCGCGACCGCTGCGTATGTCATCGAAACCGGGCAGTAGACCCCGCTTTCGATCTGCGCCAGCATGAAGCAGCCACCCGCCCGCGCGACGTGCGCGCCTTTCCGCGGCTTCACCCACGGACCGCTGTGGAGACCGTTCGCCAACGCCAGCCCGAGCAGCGCGTGCCAGCTGTCGTGAAACGTCACCTCGTCGATCCTGTGGCCGTATCGATCGAATGATTTGAGGACGGGCGGATTGCGATTGGCCTCCGCACCGGCGGCGATCATCTCGGCCGTCCCGAGTTTCCGTCCGAGCGCACGAAGGTCTTCCAGCGCAAAATTCGCTCCTTCGCGCACCAGCGCTTCACTAAGGATGGGGTCGCTCGACAGCAGATTATAATTCTCGAGCGGCGGCGGCTGATTGCTGACTTCGATCATCGGCGCGCCTTTTTAAAAATGCGTGCAGCGGGACCGCGCCCGTGGCACCGCATTCCAGGTCTTACATTTGTTGGCTCAATCTCCGATGATTTCAAGCGTCAGCGCGAGAACAGAACCGAAAGTCGTGGCCGACCTGGAATAAAATTCGCTGCTGCCGTGTCTCCACCGTTGACAACACGGTCACGAGAGGACGCGATGATGAAGAATTTACGACTCTGCATGCTGGCCGCCGCGCTAGCTCTGCCCGCGCCGGCCAACGCACACATTCTCTGCAATGGCACGTTCCAGGTGTTGCCAACCGGTCAACTTTCTACGCCGTACTGCCAAGATGAGGACTTGGCGCAACGAGCACGCAGCCAAGGCGTGGCGGTCACGGGCGATGCTGTTCGTCGGCACCCGGGCCTGAAGGCGAGCCTTTGTGCAGGATCGCAGGACTTATCAGCGTGTGCGAGTTCCGCCAATGATTGAGCGCACCCGAAATATCGAAGAGGGGCAGGAACATGTTGCACAAAAGCTCACGGAAAATTGCCCCCGCAGGGGCGATGAGTGTGCGTGTTGTTCTAAATGTGCGAGCGCAACGCTCGCACAACTCCAGACGCAGATCGATGAGGAGTTGGCCGAGCCAAGACGAAATCTCCGCTCAGACACGCATCGGACGACGGACGCTTTCATCTCGTGACATGAATTAGGTAACGGCCGATCTATTTTACACAAGGCGGCGGCTTGCATTGTTGACCGGCCGGAATGCGAATGACCGTGACCGGCATTGTCGTTCCGTCGCGTTCGAACGTGCTGTGCTCGACAAACTGCTCATCGCACTGCTGGTCATCTGACGTGGCATCGGCCGTAATCTCCGCGAGGCAATCGATGACAAATTCGCATTTGTCGCTTTCCTGGCCTGGGCATACGTCTGAAGGACACGAAAGCAGGCAATCTTCGCCCGAGCAGGTTTGGTGTGCGGCGTCCGTGATGTCGCATTCACCGCTGTTGCCATTCGCCGAGCTATGAGCAGCAAGCAAAGGCGAATTTGCCTGAGGCGCGTCCTGGTTGTCGTTCTCGCCGTTGGCAGGCGAAGGCGCCGGGGCCGCGGCGGACGGAGAGGCATTGACGTTTGGAGCTTCTATGGAGGGTGCCGGACTGGGAGCCGATAGCATCGGACTGGTCGTGAGCTGGCCAGGACTTGTCACGACCCCACCCGCACCCCCGATACCTCCGAGCCCTGCACTCGGTGGCGGCTCGATGCGCACAGCCTCCTGTGCAATCGCCAACGCTGCTCCGAGCAACACCAGACCAAGCGTCGCGACGATGACTGGCACTCTTGTCGACATCGAAGCCCCCGGAGATATTCAATAGCGATGAATAATCTCGACACTGAAGAATGCGCAAATGCGGCCCGTTGCGGAAGCGATCAAAAAACTTATCCCCGCCGCTGAAACCTCCCGCATACTTCTCCCACCTCGCCTCGACGAAACGACGGACAGTCTCGAGACCGTTTGGAGATTGGGGGTGAGCGGCTGGACGAACGTTCTGGGCACAAGGGGGTAACGGCCCAAGGCCCGAACGGAGCGAACCGCCCGGTGATCAATGTGCATACGGTACCAACCGTCGGAGGACTAAGGCACCTCCCATGCCGGACCGGTCGATCAGAACCCCAGCTACGGAGCGCGCCAAGGCGCTGTTCTTTCTTCGGATCGACGGCACCGGGTGCCGGCGCGCTCCGTACTCCGACTTTCCACGCCGGTGCCCCCGCACGCGGCGGTAAGCGCGCACCCCCCGGGTCCTGGAGCCAGACGCGGGAAAGAGTGTCCCGTTGACAGCGGCACACCGACCCACAATGGTGGCGCCTTCATCCAAGCCTTTGAACAGGATAGTTACCGATGGCTTCGACGCGCACGCCCGCCAAGCATTTCTCGCCCCTCGCCATCGGCGCCCCGGAACCCTATCGGGCACTTCCCGTCAAGCTCGAGCGCATGATCCACTTCGTGCCGCCGCATAACGAAAAGATCCGCGCCAAGATCAAGGATTTGGCCGCCCAGGTCGACGTTGTCCTCGGCAACCTCGAAGACGCCGTGCCCCTCGACCAGAAGGAAAACGCCCGCAAAGGCTTCATCCAGATGGTCCGCGAAAATGACTTCGGATCGACCGGCGTCTGGACACGCATCAACTGCCTCAATTCGCCCTGGGTGCTCGACGACGTCACCGAAATCGTCGCGAACATCGGCAACAAGCTCGACGTCATCATGCTGCCGAAGGTCGAAGGCCCGTGGGACATCCACTATCTCGATCAGCTGCTGGCTCAGCTCGAAGCCAAGCACGGCGTCAAGAAGCCGATCCTGATCCACGCCATTCTCGAGACCGCCGAAGGCGTCAACAATGTCGAGGCGATTGCAGCGGCCTCCCCGCGCATGCACGGCATGAGCCTCGGACCGGCCGACCTCGCTGCCTCCAGAGGCATGAAGACGACGCGCGTCGGCGGCGGTCACCCCGACTATGGCGTCCTCGCAGACGCGCAGAAGGATAACGCCGCCACGGCCCGCGCCTTCTATCAGCAGGACCTCTGGCACTACACCGTCGGCAAGATGGTCGATGCCTGCCTTGCATACGGTTTGAAGCCGTTCTACGGCCCGTTTGGCGACTTTTCGGACCTTGCCGCGTGCGAGGCTCAGTTCCGCAACGCCTTCCTCCAGGGATGCCTCGGCGCCTGGTCGCTGCATCCGACGCAGATTGAAATCGCCAAGCGCGTGTTCTCGCCCGACCCGGCGGAGGTCAAATTCGCGAAGCGCATTCTCGATGCCATGCCGGACGGCACCGGCGCCGTCATGCTCGATGGCAAGATGCAGGACGACGCGACCTGGAAGCAGGCCAAGGTCATCGTCGACCTTGCGAAGATCGTCGCCTCGAAGGATGCCGAGCGTGCGGCCCTCTACGGCGAACTCTAATCGCCGCCGGGCTTGCACCTCTGAATGGGCCGACACACATTAACGCCATGAGCGACATCAAACACGCCAAGTTCGCGATTGGTCAGGTTGTCCGGCACCGGCTTTATCCGTTTCGCGGACTGATCTTCGATATCGACCCGGAGTTCGCGAATACCGAGGAATGGTGGCTGTCCATTCCCGAAGAGGTGAGGCCCCGGAAAGAGCAGCCCTATTACCATCTCTACGCAGAAAATGCGGAGACGACGTATGTCGCCTACGTCTCGGAGCAGAACCTGCTTCCGGACGATACGGCCACGCCGCTTCGCCACCCGGATATTTCCGAGCGCTTCCTGAAAGACGGAAACGGCGGTTACCGGCTGCGTCCCGGCTCGGCCAACTGATCCGCGCAACGCCGAATGAAAAAAGCCCCGGATTTTACAATCCGGGGCTCTTCAAATCTTGAAACTGGAAGGGTGTTACTGCTTCGGCTTGGCGGGTGCCGCTGCCGGTGCCTTCGTCGAACCTGTCGTGGTCGGAGGCGCGCCAGGACCATCGAGCGGCAGCTGCTTCAGCTGATCTTCCTTCCACTTCTCGGCCATCTGCTGCTGGCGCTGACGGATCTGCTGCATCAGCGCGCTGCGAGCCTCGGCATACTTCTTGTTGTCGACCGGCGGTCCAGCGGCGGCTTCATTGTAACCGTCGAGAGGAACCGGGAAGCCGATCGGCTGGGCCGCAGCATTCATGGCAAGCACCATGAGACCGCCGCCCTTCGACATCTGGTCGAGAATTTCAGGCGTGGCTTCCGTTTCCGCCGTGCATCCGGCCGGATGGCACAACGCATACTTGAGTTCGATGGGCTTCAATGCCTTCTCATCGATCTTCTCGTTCTTGGCAGCGGCAGCCCACTGCTCCTTCGTATAGATCGCGGCACGGACACCCGGAGGGATCGCCATCCCGAGCGGAACCATGATCATCAGAGATTTCTTGTCGGAACCTTCGACTTCGCGAATGGCGGCCGAAACGAGAACCATTCCGGTATTGCCGTCGAGCCGCTCATGATGCGTGAGGCAGAGCGACTTCTCTTCCTTCACTTCCTTGCCATCCGGTCCCTTTTTTTCGATCGGGGCCTTCTCGCAAAGCTTCACCCAGGCGCTCTTGGGTGCCGCAGCAGCCGCTCCGTTGGCCGCAGGCGCTGCTGCCGGCGCAGCAGCAGCCGGAGCCGTTTTCTTCGGTGCCGCCTTCGGTGCGTCTTGTGCCCAGGCGGGAGCAGCGGACATGACTGCCGCGACCGCCACGGCCGATACGAGGGCCTTGCCGCCCGCGCGCAATAGTGCGTTTGCCATCAACGTAAAAATCCTCGCTTTGTTCGTTGTGCCGGCCTTACCGGCCCCTACCCCTCAAGTCTCTGTGCGTCAAAAGCTCGCCACCAAGCCTGCGCAGACCCGGCACACACAGCCGATCCGGCGCCGAGTAAGGCTCGGATTACGGCAATCACGTGGCCGCGGCAAAGGCCAATTGGGGGCCACAACTCAGCGCCCTCAATCGTTGCCCGTTGGCCACTGCGACAAGCTGGACAGCGCCCGCGTGCTCCCCTTAGAAGAGGCTGAGAACGGCGGCCGAATGGCGCCACACTGCCGGGATTATCGCGTGTTAACAACACGGTGAAAGCATTTTAGGTACCGGCAATGTCATTCGGGAAATTTATCCTCGGCTTAGTGATAGCGGCGACGGCGAGCCTTCCGGCTGCGGCGGCTCCCCAGAGCGCGATCGCGCTTCACGGCAGTCCGCTCTTCGCCGACGGCTTCACAGCTTTTCCCTATGTGAACCCGTCCGCGCCAAAAGGCGGCAAGCTGACCCTCGGAGTTCCCGGCTCCTACGAGAGCGTCAATCCGCTCATCGTCCAAGGAACGCCCGTGTCGGGCATCAGCGATTTCGTCATAGAACCGCTGATGGCGCGCAGCCGGGACGAGCCATTCACGCTTTACGGCCTGTTGGCCGATACAATCGACGTGGCGGACGACCGCAAATCCGTGACGTTCACGATCAATCCTCTGGCCCGCTTTTCCGACCACCAGCCGGTCACACAGGACGATGTCATCAAGTCGTTCGAACTCCTGAAGGAGGAAGGCCGCCCCAACCATCGAACCTATTTCGCAAAAGTCACGAAGGCGGAAAAGATCGGTGAACGCGGCGTCCGCTTCACATTCCAGGACGCGACCGACCGCGAACTGCCGCTCATCCTCGGCCTGATGCCGGTCTTCGCCGCGCGTACGATGACTCCCGAGCAGTTCGAAACCGGAGGAATGAAACCGCTTCTCGGATCCGGGCCCTATACCGTCTCGAACATCGATGCCGGGCGTTCTATCAGCTATCGTCGCGATCCCGAATATTGGGGCAAGGACCTCCCGGTAAATCGCGGACGCTATAACTTCGATGAGATCCGCTTCGATTATTTTCGCGACGCATCCGTGATGTTCGAAGCCTTTAAATCCGGCAACATCGACTTGAGGCTCGAAGAAGATCCGGGCCGTTGGGCAGGCGGATACGACATTCCGGCCGTGCATGATGGCCGCCTGATCAAAACCGAGTTCGATATCGGCCTGCCCGCCGGGATGACGGCATTGGTCTTCAATACGCGCCGTCCGGTCTTTTCCGATCCGCGCGTGCGCCGCGCCTTAATGACGCTTTTCGATTTCGAATGGACCAATCGCACCCTCTACAATGGGCTCTTCAAGCGCACCGAAAGCTACTTCGAACGCTCGTACCTCGCCTCCACTGGACACCCGGCCGATGCCCGCGAGCGCGCCCTGCTTGCGCCCTTCGCCGAAGCCGTCCGCCCCGAAATACTGGAGGGCACTTACCGCTTCCCGGTGAGCGACGGCAGCGGCCAAAACCGGGCCAACCAGAAGGCGGCGTTTGCGCTGTTGACCGAAGCCGGCCTCGTTCTCAAGGACGGCCGTCTGATTGATCCCAAGACAGGTCGACAGCTCGCCTTCGAAATACTCGCCAACAGCAACGCCCAGGAAGCCCTGCTGCTGAGCTATGCCCGCAGCCTCGCGCCGCTCGGCATCTCAGCTCGGGTGCGCGTCGTCGACAGCGCCCAATATCAGCAGCGTCTGTCGAGCTTCGATTACGACATGATCCAGAACACATGGCCGTCGTCGCTTTCGCCCGGCAACGAGCAACTGTTTCGCTGGTCCGCCAAGACGGTCGACTCGAAAGGCTCATTTAATTTTGCAGGCGTAAAAGATCCCGCCGCCGACGCGATGATCGAAAGCATGCTTGCGGCCGAAAGCGAACCCGATTTCGTATCGTCCGTTCGTGCGCTCGATCGCGTGCTTTTGTCCGGCGACTACGTCGTTCCGCTCTTCTATACGCCCCGCCAATGGGTCGCCTACTGGGCGCGGCTGAAGCATCCCGATAAAACGCCGCTGTTCGGCTATGCGGTGGATACGTGGTGGACGGAAAACAAATGACGCCGGTTGCAAATGAACCGTTCAACATGGCGCAATACGCCGTCGGCGCCGCCGCGGAGCGTTCACCATCGAAGACCGCTCTCCTTGTCTACGACACGCAAACACCCGCGCGCCCATCGGAGACGTGGTCGTTCGCCGAGCTGGAAGACGCGATCCTTCGCCTCGCCGCCGGACTGGGCGAACGCGGCCTGAAGCGCGGCGATCGCGTGGCGATCCGCCTGGGCAATTCCAGCCAATCGGCGCTTTTGTTTTTCGCGGCGATCGCCGGAGGCTTCGTCGCGTTGCCGCTGTCCGATCAGCTGACGGCACCCGAACTCAAGACGCTCCTCGACGATAGCAGCGCATCGGCAATCGCGACGTTCGAACCATTGCCCGAAGACATCGCCTCCGGCGTCATGGTCCTCTCGCCCTCGGACATTGCGTCTCTCATGCGCACGCCCAAGCGGGCCGATTACGCGCCGGTGAGCGCAAACGATCCGGCCTTCCTGATCTACACCTCCGGCACCACGGCAAAGCCGAAAGGCGTCCTCCACGCCCATCGTTCCGCGCTCGGACGGCGGCCGATGTATCAGGGCTGGTACGGCATCGACGCCAGCGATCGGATGCTTCACGCCGGCGCCTTCAATTGGACCTTCACGCTCGGCGTCGGCCTCACTGATCCGTGGGCGAACGGCGCGACCGCAATCGTCTGCACCGGCGAGAAATCGCCCGAACTTTGGCCCGGACTCATTGCAGCGACCGGCGCCACGCTCTTCGCGGCCGTTCCCGGCGTCTACCGCCAAATCCTGAAATACGCGCGGCCCACGCCTGGCGCGCTCGGCAATCTTCGCCATGGCCTCATGGCCGGAGAAACGCCCCCACCCGGTCTTGTCGAAGATTGGTCCGCCGCAACGGGCCTGCCGCTCTACGAAGCCCTCGGGATGAGCGAAATTTCAACCTACATCTCAACCGGACCCGATGTCCCGTATCGCCCCGGCACCGTCGGCAAGCCTCAAGCCGGACGCCGCATCGCAATCCTCTCAACGGACGATCAAGCCGAACCGCTGCCTGCCGGAAGCGAGGGCCTGATCGCGGTCCATCGGTCCGACCCGGGCCTGATGCTTGGCTATTGGAACCGCCAAGAGGAAGAAACGGAAGTCTTCCGCGGCGACTGGTTCACCGGCGGCGATCTCGGCTCATGCGACGCCGACGGCTACATCACGCACCTCGGCCGCGTGAACGAATTGATGAACGCCGGCGGCTATCGCGTCTCACCGCTCGAGATCGAGGCGGCGCTCGCATCCTGCCCCGGCATCGCCGAAGTAGCCTGCACGGAGATCCGGGTGCGGAGCGGCGTTTCAATCATCGGCGCCTTTGTCGTTCCAAACGACGCCACGAAGAAGGATGCAGATTCGATCAAGGCCTTCGCGGCCGGACGGCTCGCCGCCTACAAAGTTCCGCGCGAGATCGTCTTCATCGACAAGCTACCCCGCACCGCCAACGGCAAGATCCAGCGCAAAGCCCTCGTCGCGCTCGTTCCGGCCAGCGCCTGACCGAACGCCTCAAGCCGCCTTTTTCGTTTTCTCGGCAATATCCGCGAACTGCTGAATGAGCGCGCGCGCGCCCTTCAAGCGCTTCTCCGGCAGATCCCAATCGGCGCGATAGACGAGACGCTGGTCGGGCTGAACCTTGAGCGCGCCGCGCGAATTTTGCACGAACGCGATAAGCCCTTCCGGATTTGCGAACTTCGCCTTGTGCAGCGTAATGACCGCGCCCTTCGGACCCGCATCGACCTTCGCGATCCCGGCCGTACGGCAGAGACCTTTGATTTCCATGACATCGAGCAGATGCTCGACCTCGGACGGCAACGGGCCGAACCGGTCTACAAGCTCCGCGGCAAAGGCATCGATATCCGATCTCTTCTCGAGACCCGAAAGACGCCGGTAAAGCCCGAGCCGAAGTTGTAGATCAGCGACATAAGTCTCCGGGATCATGATCGACGTGCCGAGCTGGATCTCCGGGCTCCACTTGTCGTCAGCTTCGAGTTCGCCGCCCTTCATCGCGGAGACCGCTTCTTCCAGCATCGATTGATAGAGCTCGAAACCAACCTCGCGGATATGACCCGACTGCTCTTCGCCCAGGAGATTGCCCGCGCCGCGAATATCGAGATCGTGCGAGGCCAGCGAGAAACCCGCGCCGAGCGTGTCGAGCGACTGCAAGACCTTCAGACGCTTCTCCGCGCCTTCGGTCAGCTTCTTATCCGGCGGCGTCGTGATGTAGGCGTAAGCCCGCGTCTTCGAACGGCCGACGCGGCCACGAAGCTGATAGAGCTGCGCGAGACCAAACATATCCGAGCGATGCACTATGAGCGTATTCGCATTCGGCACATCGAGACCGGATTCGACGATCGCCGTTGAAAGCAGAATGTCGTACTTGCCCTCGTAGAACGCCGTCATCACGTCTTCGAGCTCGGTCGGCGACATCTGCCCCGTCGCGCGCGCGAAGACGAGATCGGGGACGGCCTCGCGCAGGAATTCGGCCATGTCGTCGAGATCGGAAATTCTGGGGGCAACGTAATACGTCTGGCCGCCGCGGAAGCGCTCGCGCCGCAGCGCCTCCTTCAGAATGACCGGATCGAATGGCGAAATGAACGTACGCACTGCCAGGCGGTCGACAGGCGGCGTCGTGATAAGCGAAAGCTCGCGCACGCCCGTTAACGCGAGTTGCAGCGTGCGCGGGATCGGCGTCGCCGACAACGTCAGCACGTGCACGTCTTCACGCATCTTCTTCAGGCGTTCCTTGTGATTGACGCCGAAGTGTTGCTCCTCGTCGATGATGAGCAAACCGAGCCGCGCGAAATCGATCGCTTTTCCAAGCAGCGCGTGCGTCCCAACGACGATATCGACATCGCCGGATTTTAGACCCGCCTTGACCTCCGCAAGCTCCTTCGTGCTGACCATGCGCGAGGCCTGCGCGATCTTCACGGGTAGTCCCTGGAAGCGCTGACTGAAAGTGCGGAAATGCTGGCGCGCAAGCAGCGTCGTCGGCACGACAACCGCGACCTGCAGTCCGCTCATCGCCGCAACGAACGCCGCGCGAATGGCAACTTCGGTCTTGCCGAAACCCACGTCGCCGCAGACGAGCCGGTCCATCGGCTTGCCCGACGCGAGATCGCCAAGCACCGCCTCGATACTCGCCGCCTGATCCTCGGTCTCTTCGTAGGGAAAACGCGCGACGAATTCATCATAGGCGCCCGACGGCGGCACGAGGACCGGGGCTTCCCGCAGGGCCCGCATCGCTGCGATCTTGATAAGCTCGTTCGCAATCTCGCGAAGACGCTTCTTGAGCTTCGCCTTGCGTGTCTGCCAGCCAAGGCCGCCAAGCCGGTCGAGCTGCGCATCGCCCTCGTCGGCGCCATAGCGGGACAGAAGCTCGATATTCTCGACGGGCAGAAATAGCTTGTCGCCACCCGCGTATTGAAGCTCCAGGCAGTCATGCGGAGCCCCGAGTGCAGTGATCGTCTGCAGTCCCGCGAACCGGCCGATACCGTGATCGCTGTGAACGACGAGATCCCCGACCGAAAGACTCGTCGCCTCGGTCAGGACATCGGCAGCCTTCCGCGCGCGACGGCGTTGGCGCACGAGCCTGTCGCCCAGGATGTCCTGTTCGGCGATGACGGCAAAATCAGGCGTCTCGAAACCTTCTTCGACGCCGAACACGGCAAACGCCGTCTCGCCCGGACGCAGCGCCAATACGTCCGCAAAGTTCTCGACTTTCGCGACGTTATCGAGACCGTGATCTTCGAGAAGGGTAATCAGCCGTTCTCGCGCACCGGGCGTCCACGCCGCCAGAATGACCCGGCGGTTTTCCGAATGAATGCGCCGGATATGTGCGACGGCCGCATCGAAAACATTGGCATCGGGATTGGCGCGCTCGGCGGCAAAGGTGCGCCCGCGCTTTCCGTGCATCGAATAGACGTTGGTCTCGCCCGGGGTTTCAAAAGGCGTCAGCCGCGAAACCGTGCGCGCGTCGAGCGCGGCGGCCCAATCCTTCGGCTCGAGAAACATTTGGTCGGGCGGCACGGGCTTATAAGGCGGCGCGCCGAAGCGCTGGCCTTCGAGGGAATCGACGCGCGCTTCGTAATGCTCGCGGATCTGCTCGAACCGCTGCTCGATCGCTTCGTCGTCGAGATGATCGAAGCTGACGCCGACGCCCGGCAGATAATCGAAAAGCGTTTCGAGGTTCGGATGAAAAAACGGCAGCCACTGTTCCTGGCCGACATACCGCCGCCCGCTCGATACCGCCTCGTAGAGCGGATCGTCTCCAGTATTACCGCCGAAAAGCGCGACGTAACGTGTGCGGAACAAAGCCGTCGCCGCATCCCCGAAGGCAACCTCGCTCACCGGCATGAGCGAGAATTTCGGCACCGCCTTCAGCGAGCGCTGCGTCTCCGCGTCGAAAGCCTTGATCGTCTCGAGCTGATCGCCGAAGAAATCGAGACGAAGAGGATTGCTGCGCCCCGGCGGATAAAGATCGATGATGCCGCCGCGCTGCGCATATTCGCCCGGCTCCATGACGGTGCTTGATCGATCATAGCCATAAGCTTCGAGCCGCTTGATGAGATCGGCGGGATCGAGCCGCTGCGCCGGAGCGATCGTCTTCACCGCGCCGCGGATGAAGCTTCGGGGCGGCACGCGCTGCAAGATCGCATTGATGGTCGTCAGCACCAATGTCGGCTTCTTCCGTCCACCGACAGCCAGCTTCCCGAGCGCCGTGATCCGCTTGGAGACAATCTCGGGATTGGGACTCGTCCGGTCATAGGGAACGGTGTCCCACGACGGAAACGGCACGATCGCGACGTCGGGTGCAAAAAACGAAACCGCCGCCTGCAGCTCTTCGAGACGGCGGTCATCCCGCGCGATGTGCAGATGCAGGCCCGGCTGATCCTCCGTGCGCGCAGCCTTCGTGATGTCGGCCACGACGCGGCCGTCGAAACCTTCCGGGACACCCGAGAATACGGCGCGAGAATTTTGAACCTTCGTTGTCATCTACCGTATCTTATTTCGCCTCGGCCCCGAGACCGTGAAAGGCGCGGATATCGTTCAACAGATCCTCGAACTCAATGCCGTTATAGCCTTGGCCGGAAAAGATCCATTGCTGGAGAGAGGGATCGGGAATTGTCAGAAAACGTTCGAAGCGCTCTATTTGTTCGATAGTATAAGACGCCAGCCGGTCATCGGCATAGCGGCCGACCAGCACGTCCATTTCCTTGGTTCCCCGATGGTGAGCGCGGTAAGACGCACGCCGCCTCTTCGCCTCGAGATCGTCCGACATGTGCAGTCCGGGTTCTGTGGGCATAGTAAAAGCGTCGGCGGCAGCTTGACTGAGCGCCGGCCGGCCGTCACGGTGCGCCATCCGCGAAGGGTTCCTATACCGCCCGCCGCTGCCCGCGCCTAGCGCACAGGGCGATGCTAATTGCCGCGACCAACGGTAGCGGTGCCCGCGAGACCTGCCAACGGCGAGCCGAAGTCCACGATGCGTCCAGCTCTTCTCAACCCGCTTTTCGCGTCGGCGCAGACGCTCACCGGTATCGGCCCGCGCCTCATCCTGCTTCTGAAGAAATGTCTGGCCCTGCCGCCCGGCATCTCCGAACCGCGGGTTATCGATGTGCTGTGGCATATGCCGACGGGAGTCATAGACCGGCGAAGCCAGCCCCAGCTCACAGCCGCGGTTCCGGGAACCATTGTCACGCTCGAACTCAGGGTGCTGAAACACAAACCTTCGCCACGCGGCAATACCAAAGCCCCGTACAAGGTAACGTGCGAGGACGACACCGGCCGCATCGACCTCGTCTTCTTCCACGCCGAGCACAAATTCATCGAGCGCCAGCTTCCCGAGGGCGAAATCCGCTTCGTCTCCGGCCGTATCGAACGCTATGGCGAAAAACTTCAGATGACGCATCCGGACTATATCGTCTCGCCCGAAGCGCGCGATGACATGCCGTTGCTGGAACCGGTCTATCCGCTAACCGCAGGCCTCTCGGGCAAGGTCGCGCTGAAGGCTGCGCGCCAGGCGGTCGAACGCGTTCCCGAGCTTCCCGAATGGCAGGAACCGAGCTGGCTCGAAGCCCGCTATTGGCCGAAGTTCAATGAAGCCGTCGGCAGAGTTCACCGTCCCACCGACGCCCAAGATGTTTCGATGGGCGCCTTGCCCTGGCAACGCCTCGCCTACGACGAACTTCTCGCCGGACAGCTCGCCTTCGCGCTCGTAAGACGCAACCTCAAAACGGAACGCGGACGGCGTCTAACGGGCGACGGCAAAATCCGCGCGAAGATTGCCGATGCACTCCCATTCTCATTGACCGGATCGCAAAAAAACGCACTGACCGAAATCGCGGATGACCTTGCAGCGCCCCACCGCATGCTGCGTCTCCTGCAAGGCGACGTCGGCTCGGGCAAGACGGTGGTCGCATTGATGACCATGGCCGTCGCCGTCGAAGGCGGAGCTCAAGCTGCATTGATGGCGCCCACCGAAGTGCTCGCCCGCCAGCACATCGAGACGATCGCACCGCTTGCCGACGCTGCTGGCCTCCGCATCGCCCTGCTGACCGGACGCGAAAAAGGCAAAGCCCGTGACGCCGTGATCTCTCGCCTCGCGACGGGCGAGATCGACATCCTGATCGGCACGCACGCACTCTTTCAATCGGACGTGCAGTTCAAGGATCTGGCCGTCGCCATCATCGACGAGCAGCACCGTTTCGGCGTCCACCAGCGCATGGCGTTGCAATCCAAGGGATCGAACGGCGACACCAACGTTCTCGTCATGACGGCAACGCCTATCCCGCGCACGCTTCTGATGACGCATTACGGCGACCTCGATGTTTCGAAACTCACCGAAAAACCCGCCGGACGCAAACCCGTCGTCACGAAGGCCGTGCCGCTCGAATTGCTCGAACGCCTGATTGATCGCATTCGCGTGCAGCTTGCCGAAGGCGCGCAGGTCTATTGGGTCTGTCCGTTGATCGAAACGTCCGAGGTGACCGATCTCGCCGCCGCGGAAGAACGCTTCGCCTACCTCCGCCAGATCTTCGGCGATACCGTCGGGCTGCTGCACGGTGGACTTTCGGGCAAGGAGAAAGACGAGACGATGGCGGCCTTCGCCGCCGGCCATCTCAAAATTCTCGTTGCGACGACCGTCATCGAAGTCGGCGTCAACGTGCCGAACGCCAATATCATGGTGATCGAACACGCCGAGCGCTTCGGCTTGGCCCAGCTTCACCAGCTCCGGGGCCGCGTCGGCCGTGGCACCCGCGAGTCCTTCTGCATGCTTCTCTTTAAAGCTCCGCTTGGTGAGACGGCGGAAGCGCGACTGAAAATGATGGAAGAGACCGAGGACGGCTTCCGCATCGCTGAAAAAGATCTCGAGCTTCGCGGTGGCGGCGAGATCCTCGGCGCGCGCCAAAGCGGTGCCCCAGGCTTCCGCATCGCCGAAGTTCCGGGGCGCGACGCGCTGCTCGAAGCCGCCCGCGACGACGCCGAACTCATCCTGCAAAAGGATCCGAACCTCGTTTCTGAACGCGGGCAGGCGCTCCGAACGCTTCTCTATCTTTTCGAATGCGACGAAGCCGTCCGCCTCTTCCGCGCCGCCTAGGCCGCCTGCGCGAACATCATCCGGTGCCCCTCGGGGGTCGCGACTGCCATCTCCCGCCAGCCCCACGGCTTGTCGGCGGGACCGCAGAGGATGCGCGCTCCGCGGGCTTTGAATTCCGCGTGCAGGGCGTCCACATCGTCCGTCGCGAAGAAGCCGAAATAGCTGTGATCGCCAAGTTTGGACGGAGCGAGCGCATCTGGACAGCGGCCGAGCATCACTCTCACTCCGCCGCGAACGAGCGCCTGCCAGTTGTCACCGTCGTTCCAGTCCTTCGCGAAACCGAGCACATCGATGAAATAGGCCGTCGAACCCTTGAGGTCGTGTACGGCGAGCACGAATGCGTGTGGCAAAAGCTTGGGTTCAGTCATGTCGGTCAATACCGTCAGTAACAGACATCACGCAGCGGGTTTGTCACCACCGACGCGGAAACGCGAAGCTTTCTTCTGTGCCGCAGCCGCCTGTCGCTTCATCTTCTCTTCCATATCGGGCATCACGATGCCGCCCGACAGAATGATCTTCGCCGCTTCCTCGACGGTCATCGTCAGGAAGACGACATTCGATCGCGGCACGAAGCATATGAAGCCCGTCGGCGGCACGATGCCCGTCGGCATGAAGACCGTCAGCAGATCGTCGGTGCCGCCCGGCTTGACGTCCTTGATCTCGCCCGTCGTCTCGCCGGTGACGAAGACGAGGCTCCAAATCTCCTTCGACGGGAATTCGATCATCCCGACCTTCTGGAAACTCGCGTTAGGTCCCGTCGTCGAGATCACGCTCTCGAAGATCTGCTTCAGCGCACCATAGACGTTGCGAACGATCGGCGTGCGCGACAGCATGAGTTCGCCCGAGGAAACAAGCGTGCGCCCGAGCAGGTTCGCAGCGAGCGCGCCGATCAGCGTCAGTCCGACGATGGCGATGACGAGACCCAGTCCCGGCAACGGAAAGGGCAGATAGGTGTCGGGGTTGAACGTCGTCGGCAGGAGAGGCTTGATCCAGGCGTCGATCCAATGGATGACGCCCCACATCATCCAGAGCGTGATCGTGACCGGCCCGACGATGACGAGGCCGGTCAGAAAGGCGTTGCGGATACGTGATCCAAGCCGCCAGCCGGTTCTGCCGTCATCACTGACGAGCCTCTTGAGCCCGGCCGTTAACTGCGCGTCGGCACCCGAAGAGCTTCGGGGACCGGGATCATGAGCAGGCGGTGCAGGGGCCATTCTCTCCCACTCGAGCTTCGGCCCGCCGGAGACCGGGCGAACCTCAGTTTGTCACGACAAGACAGTCAAGGCCACTGCTTCTGAGTTTGTTGCAGAGACCACGCGGCTCATCCTGCGAGGCATAACCGCCAATTCGCACGCGATAAAACGTCCCCATGCTGCCGATAACGGCTTCATCGACGGTCGGAACGTGATTGGAAAGATCGGCCCCATGCTGCGCGACGAGATTTTGGGCCAGTTGCTCGGCCTCAGCGCGCGAGCGCAAAGCCGCGATGTGAATCTTGTACTTACCCTTCGTCGCGACGGGATTCGATTTGGTCTCGGCGAGCGCGACCTTGGTAGCTTTCGGCGCACCTGCCGCAACCGTCGTCGCGTTGCTCCAGCTCGATGTTTCGGGCGCGGTCGGCGCTGTTGATGCCGTCGTCACCGTTCCGCTGGCCGCAGGCGGCGGCGTAGCGGCGGACGATCCCCCCCCGAACATGTTCGAGAAGAAGCCGCTCACGTTTCCGGGAATCGCGCTGACCGTCTGGCCAAACGAGGACCCGGACGGTGCTTGTGCGGGCGCGGACCCATCTGAAACAGTCGCGGACGCCCCCGACTGAAGGCTCGAATCGCTCTGCGCGCTGCTGGCGTCCTGGCGCGTGATCGTCGCCGACGTTCCGTCACCCGAACCGCTGCCACCCGAATTCTGCTTGCCTGCGGCCTCGGCGATCGCCGCCGCTGAAAGTCCCGCCGAACCGGCATTAGGACCGGGCGCAGGATTCGCGACGACATTGGCACCCGTCGCAGCCGGCGCTGCAGGCGTTGCGACAACAGCCGGACGGTCGGGCGTGGTGCCCGTGTCCGCGAGACCGGCCATCCTGTAAGCTTCCGAGCGCTCGGCGGCAGCAGATTTCTGGTCACTCGGGCTAAGACCGTTTTTGAGCCAAATCGCGCTCGTGAGATCCGAGATCGCGAGCCCCGCTTTGTTGTCACGCTTGTAGGCAAGGCCGCGGGTGTAAAGGGCTTTCGCCATTTCAGAGGTCGAGAGGACGCCCGCCTTGACGGCGATGGTCAGCTGGCCAATGGCATTCTGATATCGGCCGGCGGCATATTCCTTCAGCCCGGCGTCGTAAGCCTTGTGCGCCGCTGCGGTAGCGGCCGCCTTCTGCTCGGCGTCACTGCCGTCGCCACCTTGACCGCTCTGTGGCCCCTGCGCCTGTGCTGCCTTACTGCCGGATTTCGACTTCGCAGCCTCACCGCCTGATGACCAGCCCGCGAGCCCGCCTGCAAATACGCACGTCACGATGGCAGCGAGCGCCAGTGGGCGCGCCAACACCTGGAACTGCGTCATTGTCCGTACCTTCCCCAATGGTCACGTTCTAGATCGCGCAACCCTCCTCAAGGTATTGCAATCATTTGAACGAGGCAAATTGTGGGCCCCCGCCCCTCTATACCGGCTTTTTTGCCGGTTATTCCACGGTGACCGACTTCGCCAGATTCCGCGGCTGGTCGACGTCCGTCCCCATCAGCACCGCCGTCTGGTAAGCGATGAGCTGAGTCGGAACAGCATAAATCATTGGCGCAACAAAAGTGTCGACCTTCGGCATTTGGATGTGGGCAGCGAGTTTACAACCAGCTTTTTCTGGCCCCGAGTCCGAAATCAGGATGACCTGACCGCCCCGCGCCGCCACTTCCTGCAGGTTGGACACCGTCTTTTCGAAAAGCTCGTCCTCAGGGGCGACGACAACCACAGGCACGCTTTCATCGATCAGTGCGATCGGACCGTGTTTCAGCTCGCCAGCCGCATAGCCCTCGGCATGGATGTAGGAAATCTCCTTGAGCTTCAGCGCACCTTCGAGCGCGATCGGGAAGCTCGAACCCCGTCCGAGATAGAGAACGTCACGCGCTTTAGCGAGCTCGTGCGCGACGGCCACGAAGGGATCGTCGTTTCGCAGGATCGATGCGATGTGCCGAGGCACCTCCATCAGCGATTTGACGAGCGCCGTTTCCTGCTCGTCCGTAATCTTCTCCCGGGCCCGGGCAATCGCGATGGCGAGACATGCTAGAACCGAAAGCTGGCACGTGAAAGCCTTCGTCGAAGCGACGCCGATTTCAGGACCGGCGAGCGTCGGCAATGCCGCGTGCGATTCCCGCGCAATCGTCGAGGTCCGCACATTGACGATGGAAGCGATGCGCTGGCTGTTGGCCTTCGCATAACGCAGCGTCGCGAGCGTGTCGGCGGTTTCGCCGGACTGCGAGACGAACACCGCGAGGCCGTTCTCAGGCAGCGGCGTCTCGCGGTAGCGCATCTCGGACGCCACATCGATATCGACCGGCAAGCGTGCATAGCGCTCGATCCAGTACTTGGCGACGAGCCCGGCATAATAGGCGGTGCCGCAAGCCGATATCGTCACACGGCTGATCTTCGAGAGATCGACGCCCAAATCCGGAAAGCGAACGCGCGCAGTCGTCATATCGAGGTAATTCGCCAGCGTGTGCGAAATGACCTCGGGCTGCTCGTGAATTTCCTTCGCCATGAAGTGGCGATAGTTGCCCTTGTCGATCAAAAGAGAGCTCGCAACGGCTTTGACGAGTGGCCGCTCGACGCGTTCACCGTCCAGATTGAAGATCTCGGCGCCGGAGCGGTGCAGAACCGCCCAGTCGCCCTCCTCAAGATAGGTGATAGCGTCCGTGAAAGGTGCAAGCGCGATCGCGTCGGAGCCAAGGTACATCTCACCCGAACCGTGCCCGATGGCCAGCGGAGAACCCTTGCGCGCCGCGATCATCAGATCGTCTTGGCCCGCGAAAATGATCCCGAGCGCAAAGGCACCCTGAAGGTGCTGCAGGGCGTTGCGAACGGCCGTGATGGGTTCGGCGCCCTGATCCATCTCGTCCGTGATCAGATGGACGACGGCCTCGGTATCGGTATCGGTTTCGAATTTGTGTCCCTTGGCCTCGAGGCCTTTCCTGAGTTCGCGGAAATTCTCGATAATGCCGTTATGGACGACGGAGACTTTTCCCGTCATGTGCGGATGCGCATTGCGCTCCGTCGGGCGGCCGTGTGTTGCCCAGCGCGTGTGGCCGATGCCGGTGCGCCCAGCGAGCGGCTCCGCAATCAGCCGCTTTTCCAAATTCCTGAGCTTGCCCTCGGCCCGGCGGCGTTCGATCGCGCCATCCTCGACCGTCGCGATGCCAGCCGAATCATATCCGCGGTATTCGAGCCTCCGCAGAGCGTCGACCAGATTGGTCGAAACCGAAGATTTTCCGAGAATTCCGACGATCCCACACATGGATCCGTCCCCCAAAAATAGCTTCCCCCAAATCGAACGATGGGGGCGGTTAACAATCTTCTCAAATCACAGAGTGTTTCAGAACTACCGACGCACTTTTTGGTTGAGTGGCGGCGCAACGTCCGAACTTGGTAAACGAACTACTTTCTCTGCGCCGCAGCTTTCCGCCGGGACATCACCGCCCGAAACTTTTCCGCCCACCCCGGCCGCTCTTCCTGGGTGTTCCGCTCGATAGCAAGCGCGCCCGGGCTGACGTCCTTGGTGATGACACTGCCGGACCCGATATAGGCGCCTGCGCCTATTTTTATAGGCGCCACGAGCGATGTATTTGAACCGATGAACGCCCCTTCGCCGATCTCGGTCTTCGTTTTGTTGTATCCGTCATAATTGCAGAAGATGGTCCCCGCGCCGATGTTCGCGCCGGCGCCGACGATGCCGTCTCCGAGATAGGAAAGATGATTGGCCTTCGCGCCCTCTTCGAGCGTGGTGTTCTTGACCTCGACGAAATTGCCGATGTGGACTTTCGCCCCGATGCGGGCGCCCGGCCGAAAACGTGCGAATGGACCGATTCGTGCGCCCTTCCCGATCGTTGCGCCCTCGATGTGGCAAAATCCGAGGATCTGAGCACCCTCTTCCACTTTCACCCCGGCACCGAACACGACGTTGGGCTCGATCGATACGTCAGACGCGATTTGCGTATCGAAGTTCAACCAGACGGTCTCCGGCGCGATCATCGACACGCCGTCGCGCATGAATGCCGACCGCGCCCGCGCCTGCCAGACGGCCTCCGCCGCCGCCTGCTGCTCCCGCGTGTTGACGCCGAGAACATCGGTCTCGTCGCACTCGACGACCGCAGCTTTCAAGCCCGCGTTACGCGCGATCTCAATGGCATCGGTCAGATAGAACTCGGACTTCGCATTGGCGCTGCCGATCTGGCTGAGTAGGCCGGACAGTTTCGCAACCCGAAACGCCATAACCCCCGAATTGCATAAGCCGATTTTCCGCTCCGCGTCCGATGCATCCTGCTCTTCGCGAATGCCCTCGAGCGATCCGTCATCGTCAAGAAGAAGCCGCCCGTAACCCGCCGGATCTTTCGGCCTGAAGCCGAGAACCGCGACACCGGCACCGCCGTCGAGCGCTGCGCGAAGCCGCTCGATCACCTCAGCGCGGACGAGCGGCGTATCGGCGAAAAGCACAATGACGTCGCTTCCGGTCTCCTCATCGAGCGCCGACTTGGCGGCAAGTACCGCATCGGCTGTCCCGCGCTGTGCCGCCTGCTCGAAGATCCGCACGCCGGGCGCGACGCGAAGTGCCTCTGCCGAGACGGCGTCCATGCCAGGCGCCACCACGACGGCAATTTTGCCCCCGGCGATACCCGATGCCGTCGTCAATACGTGCGCAAGCATCGATTGCCCGGCGATTTTATGGAGCACCTTCGGCAGCGAGGACTTCATGCGCGTGCCCTTGCCCGCAGCGAGCACGACGAACAGACAGGGCCGGATACTCATGGAGAACCTTGCTTTGCGTTGCGACGGAGCCGAAGGGCGAGCGATGGCTTCGTCTTCGCCCGGCGGCCCAACATGCCATAGCGCCAGCGATCCATCAGGGGCAAGTGCGGCTGGATGGATCGACGCGCATGGCAGCCGCCGGGCACCTCATGCATCGCTTTCAACCCCCCTTTGCCTAACAGTTCCCGATGGATAGGTACTTTGCAGCATCTCTGCCTTCGTCCACAGCTTCCGTCGCCGAACGCACGCCCCGCCATTGCGGCAAACCACTCCCCGACCCAACCTCAACCACGCAGTGAAATCGATTCGGGGGGAAAGGTCCGTACTACGGACCCCCTGACGTATTAGGACGACAGATCAATGACCAAGTCTGCAAGCGACAAACCGATGCGCAGGACCACCGGTGCCACGCCATATGCAGCGATATGGTTCACGCTCGGCGGCGCGGCTCTCGGATATCTGTGCGTGGCGTTTTTCGCGCCGCACCTGCTTCCCGACTTCTCGGGCGGCCGCATGAGCCTGGGCGAAACGCAGGTAATGCGCGTATCGTCCGATGTCGACGACTTGAAATCATCGCTGAATAAACTTCAGGCCGACGTCGAGAGCGTCAAGGCCGACGTAGCTGCGCAGGCGAACCAAACCCAGCAGCTCAGCACGCAACTTGCGGCCCTCGACGACAAGGTCCATGCCGCCCCGATGCAGGCATCTGCACTCGTCCAGTCGTCGCCGCCACCGACCCCGGATGTTCCGGACTTCGGCTCCGGCGCGACACAGGCGCATGTGGAAGACTCGCCTGACGCGGCGCCGCCGACCAAGGTCATCAACGCCACCCCATCGCCCGCACCGCAAGTGGGCGCGCCAATCGTGACGGGGAGCATAAACAAGGGTACCAAGACGGCGAGCAGCGCCGACGCCATCAGCTTCGGTCCCGCCGTCGTGAAGCCCGCGCCGAAGCCGATCGGAATTCAGATCGCCACCGACAGCTCCGTTGATGGCCTTCGCGTCACCTGGAGCGCGCTCTCCCAGACGCACGCGGATCAGCTTGGAACGCTAATTGCGCACTATGCCGATCTCGGAACGGCGGCAAATCCAAGCTACGGTCTGATCGCAGGCCCGATCAAATCGAAAGCCGACGCCAAGAAGATCTGCAAGGAACTCGCCGCTCAATCGGTCAGCTGCAAGGTCAGCGACTTCAAGGGCTCCGTTCTCTGAGCGCAATAATCTGAGCGGGAATAAAATATGGGGACGGGAGTACATCCCGTCCCCTAAACTTGCTTTCGATACGTATTCGTCCCGAAGAGCGTTCGTTCTCTCCTATGGGCTGGAGGTATTGAACGTATCGCAGGCATCCATTTTCCCGGATTCCAATCCCGTCTTGAACCATCGCACGCGTTGCGCCGCGGTTCCGTGCGTGAATGCATCGGGCACCACCCGCCCCGTCATCTTTTTCTGAATCATGTCGTCGCCGATCTGTGACGCGGCGTTGAGCGCCTGTTCGACGTCGCCCGGCTGCAGGCGCTTCTTCATCTGATCGTTGAGATTGGCCCAGACGCCCGCGAGACAATCGGCCTGAAGTTCGGTCCGCACCTGGATCTGGTTGGCCGTCACTTCGTCGCCGGCGCGCTCTTTGAGCTGCTGCACTTTGTCGAGGATTCCGAGCTGCTTTTGCACGTGATGGCCGACCTCGTGCGCAATGACATAGGCCTGCGCGAAATCCCCGCTGACATTGAACTTGCGCTTCAGCTCATCGTAAAACGCGAGATCGATGTAGACCTTCTGATCGAGCGGACAATAAAACGGCCCCATCGCCGCCTGTCCCGCGCCGCAGGCCGTGCGTGTAATTCCCGTATAGAGCACCAGCGGCGGGTCCGGATAATCGCGCCCGAAACTCTTGAAGACCGACGTCCACACGTCCTCGGTATCGGCAAGCACGCGCTTTACGAAAACCGCTTCAGAGTCGTCGCCTGCCGCCTGCTTCTGCTGCGAGCCCGGAAGCCCGGGAATGTCCGAAGGTGAACGAGATGGCCGCTCTGAATGCGGCATCTGCGGCATGCTGATTTGAGGGTTCGTGCCAAGCAGGACGTCGAGCGGGTTGATGCCGAACAGCATCAGAACGGCGCCGACGATCAGCAACGTCGTGATGCTGAAACCACCCTTGCCCCCGAGAGGGATTTGAATTCCGCCTCCCGGAAATTGGAAACCGCCGCCGTCGCTTTGTCCGCGACGATCCTCGACGTTGCTGCTTTCCCGGTCGTTCTGATCGTAGCGCATGTCGGCCTCTGAATATGACGAAGCATCACGGTTCGGAGCCCGGCCGCAACCACGCAAGCGCCGCAACACCGATCCGCATACTGCACGCGCGATAGGCCTTTACAAGGTCCGTGTAAAGCCGTCCGAAAAGCCTCCGGGCGCTAGGACTTGGAATCCTCGGGACGGACCTTTTTGGTTTTCGCCGTGCCGGGCAACGCGAGCAGATCCGGCATCGCAACAAGGCCCTTCGCTTTAGGGGTTGCCTTCAATTGCGCGCGGACCGAACGGGACGCCGCGACGGTGCCGTCAAAGGCATAGGCCTCGTGATTGCGCTCGATCTCGGCCAGATCATAGCGGTAGTTGACCATCAGCCCGTGCGCCTCGCGAAGACCCTTCTCCGAGGTATCCGCCAGCCAGTTCAGCCGTTCGAGCCTTGCGCCGTTGCCGAGATGAAAGCGCGCCACCTGATCGACCGGGCGGTCGTCGCTCGACCGGGCGACGAGAAAGTAATACGCCGCCAGTCCCATGAGCGCGGACCTGATCTCTTCGGCACCCGGCGCATCCTTCGTCGCGTCCTCGACCCAGCGCGGATCGCGGAGGCGGGACAAAGCCTCGCGATCGGCGGATGAGATCGGAATATCGCTTCCGCTGGCGAGCGCCCGGTCGACCCACCGCGCGAAACTCGGAACGGGCGAAAGGGTGACGAACGTCCTGAGGCTCGAAACGTCCTTGGCAAGATCCTCGACCACCTGCTTCAGGAGAAAATTGCCGAACGAAATACCCTTGAGGCCGTCCTGGCAGTTCGAAATGGAATAGAAGACCGCCGTCGTCGGCGGCGCATCGTCGTCCGAGCGATGTCCATCGAGAACCGTCGCGATCGCGTCCGGCATCTCGCGCATCAGCGCCACCTCGACGAAAATCAACGGCTCGTCGACAAGAGCGGGATGAAAGAAGGCAAAGCACCGGCGATCCTTCGGATCGAGACGGCGGCGCAAGTCGTCCCAGCCGCGGATCTCATGCACCGCCTCATATTCGATGATCTTTTCGAGAATGGCCGCAGGCGTCTGCCAGTCGATGCGCCGGAGAACGAGGAAGCCGCGATTGAACCATGACGTCAAAAGCCGCTCGAGATCGGCATCGACCGCCGCGAGCGCATCGTCCGACTTGACGTGGCGAAGGAGATCGCTGCGAAGCGCCACGATTTCCGCCGTCGCCCCGGCCGCGAGGTTCAGGCGCCGGAAGAATTCCAGTCGCGGGCTGTAGGATGCCTTCTGCAGCTTCCTGAGTGTCTTTTCGGACGGATTATCGAGATACCCGCGGGCTGCGTCCGCCACCTGAGCGGGATCGGGTTGAAGATCTTCCGCGAGAAAGCGAAAAAATTGCAGCCGTTCCTCGCTCGACGCCTTCCTCAACTGATTGAGAAGCTGACGAGCAATCGCGACGCCGGATGCCTCACCGCGTCCGGACATGAGCGCCCGCGACAGAACCTCGATCGACTCGCCGCCGCCGTCGCCGAAGAGCGCCTTCGGGAGTAGCGCCCGCCCCTGCTCGGCGACCGTCGCCATCAATTCCTGAAAGAACGAAACGTTCACGCGTTCTGCCATCGCCGGCCGGGCTCCCTGATGCGTTAACTTTTGCTTAACCGTATCGAACGAGCATCCCGTCGCAGCTTGTATAGGGCATTTTTTGGCATGACCGATCGCTTTTCAGCCGGATGGCCGTCGTCGTCGCTCGATGCGGCAAAAAACGATACCGGACGGGTCGCATTCTGCGGACCCTACGTCCTCTCCGCGATCACGGGCTTCGGCATCTCCCGGATCGAGGACGTCATTCGCGAAGGCCGCGAGTTGCCTCCACACCGCAAGCCCGTCGTGCGCGGAACCTATTCCGACGAAGTCGAAGCCGCTCTCGCCTATTTCGGCTATCGCATGGAGCTCAAGGAAAGCCACATGCACCGGGCCCGCAAGGAACGCCCGACGTTCTGGACGTGGATGCAGAAACCGCGGAACGCCTGGGCCTATTACATCCTGGCAATTCACAAGGGCAAAGAAGGACACTGGATCCTCGTGAAAGGCGTGAAGATGTGCGACACCTTCACCGAAGGCAAATGGACGTTCGTCGTCGATGGCCCGCATCGCGGCTGCCGCATCATGGAAGTCTTCGAAGTCAGAAAGGCGCACGACGCCTGAGGCATTTGGTAACTTAATGACTGCATCCCGGTCACATCGCCGCTGCAGCCGAATGAACGATGTATGAACCCCCGCTTCACGGCCTATTCAATCCCTGAGCTTATACATGATCCCAACACCCATCATGGACAAGCCAAAGGGAGATAAGCCGTGGCCGAGTTCGTCCGATCGAGCGCCATCATGTTGATGGCCGTCGTGGTGCTCGCTGCTGGCGTTGCCGTGTTCTTCTACGGATAAACAGGCACGCTCGGCAGGCCGCCGCCAAAGCGCCTTGTCGAGACCCGCGAGTTACGCCACTTAAAGGGGGCTTCACGCCCCCTTTTCTCTTGGCTCATGCGCGGCATCACTTGGCAGACACCTCCTATTCCGACTTTTTCAGAGACGCTCAGGCACGCTTCGCCGACTACCTGACGCCCTCGGTGCGTCTCGGCGTGACCGGACTGTCGCGCGCGGGCAAGACCGTCTTCATCACAGCTCTTGTCCGCAACCTCGTTGCCGGCGGCCGCCTGCCGTTTTTCGCGCCCGACGCTGAGCGCCGCATCGTCCGCGCCTATCTCGAACCGCAGCCGGACGACAGCGTGCCCCGCTTCGACTACGAAGCCCATCTCGCCGATCTCCTGTCGACACCGCCATCGTGGCCGGAGAGCACGAAGCGGATTTCGCAATTGCGCGTCACCATCGAATACCGGTCGGCTTATGCACTGAAGCGAGCTATCGGCCTCTCGAAACTGCATCTCGACATTGTCGATTATCCCGGTGAATGGCTGATCGACCTGCCGTTGCTCGATCAGGATTACCGCACGTTCTCGATTGAAGCCCTCGCGCTCGCCAACGCGCCGCAGCGAGCCGAATTCGCGAAACCCTTTCTGGGCTTTCTCGCTGGCACCGACCCGGCTGCGTCGGAAGACGAGCAGATCGCCATGACGGGCGCCAAGCTCTTCACGGCCTATTTGCGTGCAACACGCGATAGCGGCGCGCAATCGACGCTCGCCCCCGGCCGCTTTCTGCTCCCAGGGGAATTGGAAGGCTCGCCGCTTCTCACATTCTTCCCGATGCCGCTCGCGTCGGATGAACGCCTGCCGCGCGGATCGCTCGCCGCCATGATGGCGCGGCGGTTCGAAAGCTATAAGCAATCCGTCGTCAAACCGTTCTTCAACGATCACTTCGCCCGCCTCGATCGCCAGATCGTGCTGGTCGACGTGCTGACGGCGCTCCATCGCGGCGCCGAGGCCGTCGGCGATCTCGAACGCGCCATGACCGATATCCTCAAAGCCTTCCGGCCCGGAGCCAACTCGTGGCTCTCCATGTTCATGGGACGGAAAATCGACCGCGTGCTGTTCGCCGCGACCAAGGCCGATCATCTTCCAGCTTCCAGCCACGATCGACTTGAAGCCTTGCTGAAAGAGATCGTCGACGATGCCGTAACGCGCGCGGAGACCGAAGGCGCGGGCGTCCATGCCTTGGCTCTTTCCGCCTTGCGCGCAACACGCGAGGCCAGCGCCAAACACGGCGGCGAAATTCTTCCCTGCCTGCGCGGTACGCCGATCAAGGGCGAAAAAATCGGCAGCGTAATTTTCGACGGCGCAACGGAAGCCGCGATCTTCCCGGGCGACCTCCCAATCGATCCGGCGGCAGCGCTCAATGCCGCCCGCCATGCCCAAACCGCGTCGCTCGAGCTTGTGAGATTTGCACCGCCAAAGCTCCTCGATACGCTTTACGATGGTAAGCTTGCCGCGTTTCCGCATATCAGATTGGACCGCGCGCTCGATTTCCTGATTTCGGATTATCTCGCATGACGTTCGAGAACGATCAGCCGCCGCCGAGAAAGCCTCGCGTCTTCAAGCTCGACGACATCTCCGCCGAAGCGGAATTCGAAGAGACGTTGCCGGGAGGCGGAGCCGTCACATCGAGACGATCCGCAGTTCCCGCGACACGGCGTTTGACGGTCGGCGATATCAATCGCGGCTTCCGTTTCGGCAGCATTCTGCTTTCCGCGATGGCGGCGCTTGCCTCGCTCGCTGCGGGTCTTTGGTTTACCCGCTTCGTCTCGGTCGCGCTCGAACGGCAGGACTGGATCGGCTGGGTCGCCTTCGGCTTGATGATGATCATAGCCATGGCGCTGCTCGGCATCGTGCTGCGCGAACTCATTGGCTTCAGACGGCTCGCCCGCCTCGCGAAACTCCGCGCGCTCGTCCGCGACACGATTGCGAAGCCAAATGTTGAGGGAGAACGAAAGGCCGTCGCCGCACTTCTATCTCACTATCGCGGTCGCCCCGACCTCGCTTGGGGTCTGGCGCGCGTCAAGGACCACACCGGCGACGTGCTCGAAAAGGGCGAGCTTCTTCGCCTCGCAGATCGCGAACTCCTCCGTCCGATCGATTCCGAAAGCCGCCGTGTCATCCTGAAATCCGCGAAGCGCGTGGCGACCGTAACGGCGATCTCCCCGATCATGTGGATCGCCATGGGCTTCGTCCTCGTCGAGAACGTGCGGATGTTTCGCGCCATCGCGTCGCTCTACGGCGGCAGGCCCGGTGTTCTCGGCGCGCTGCGTCTCGCCCGTCTCATCGTCGGCCACATCCTCGCAACCGGCGGCATCGCCATGACCGACGATCTCCTCGGCCAATTCGTCGGCCAGGACGTCTTACGGCGGCTGTCGCGACGTCTTGGCGAAGGCGCATTCAACGGCGCTTTGACGTCCCGCCTCGGGGTCGTCGCCGTCGAAGTCATCCGTCCGCTGCCTTATCTCGATGCAGAGCCACTGCGCGTGCGCGAGATCTTCAACGAGCTTCTCCGCTCGCTGCGCGGCTCCGATAAGACCGAGACGTAAAAGGATTCCCTAGGCTGCCGCGGCGTCCGGCTGTTGTGCCAAGCCGCCGGGCGTCGCGATTTTGCGCGCCCAATCGCTGGAACGATGTCCGGCATCGACCAGAACGGGAGGCGGCATGCGATCCTCGTTGGTTGCGAGCGCCCACCGCTCCAGCGGACCAGCCTTCAACGACGTCAGCCAACTGACCGGACCGGCCAGCACGAGCCCGAGAATGACGGGCGACATCCACGCGAGCAACGCTGGCGAGACCGTCCAGGCAATTGCGCCAACGATGCCGCCGATCGCCGTGTGCCACCGCGCGAACCACATCGCATCGTCAAATGTCAGCGCGCCGTCGCCACGCTTCTGCGCCTTCCAGCCCGAGTCGCGCCCGGCCAGAATTTCAGCGGCGCCGACTGTCTGTGTCACCATGAAGATCGGCGCAATCAGCATCGAGTAGACGGTTTCGATAAGCACGCCGATCGTTACGCGGATCGCGACGAACGGGCTTCGCTCTCGCCTAGCCTGCTGCCAGGCAAGCATAAGCCCCAGCGCCTTCGGCAAAAGCACCACGATCATCGTCGCCATGAAGAGGCGCAACGCGGCACCCGGATCGATGGTCGGCCAGATCGGGAACAATGTTTTGTCGTCGCGGAAGTAGCTCGGAATCATCTGCTGACCCTGCAGCGCCAGGACGACACCGACGATGAGCGAAAGCGCCCACACCCCGGAAATCAGATACGAAGCCGCCCCCATGCCGAGATGGAGTCGGCCCATCGGCGTCAGTCCCGGCTGCGAGACGATCGCAAGATGTTGAAGATTGCCCTGCGCCCAGCGCCGGTCGCGAGCGACGACATCGATGATATTGGGCGGCATTCCCTCGTAGGAGCCCTCGAGCGAGGGCATCATGTGCACGCCATAACCCGCACGCTGAAGAAGCACGGCCTCCACGAAATCGTGGCTCATGATATGGCCCCCGAACGGCTTCCGGCCTGGAAGTTCGGGAAGCCCGGCCGCTTCGGCGAAGGCCGCCGTGCGGATGATGGCGTTGTGGCCCCAATAGTTGCCCTGATCGCGATGCCAGAAGGCCAGACCCGCCGCAACCGCAGGTCCATAGGTATTGCAAGCGAACTGCTGAAGGCGTTGCAGCAGCGTCTCGCCGCCGACGAGTCGCGGAACGGTCTGGATCAGTCCGGCCCGGTCATCGGCTTCCATGGCGGCCGCGAGTGAAACAAGCGTCCAGCCCGACATGACGCTGTCGCCGTCGAGGATGATGAAAGACTGATAGTTGGCGCCGAACCGTTCGACCCAATCGGCGATATTTCCGGCCTTGCGGCCCGAGTTCTGCAGCCTGCGCCGGTAGTAGATCGACGCGATGTCGCTCAACTGTGCACTCAGCGCGCGATAAACCGCGGCTTCCTTCGCACCGTCGAGATCGCCGCGCGTATCGGAGAGCACGAACACATCGAAAGACTGATTGCGGCCAAGCTCGGCGAGCTCCCGCACCATTGCCTCGATGGCGCCGGCGATTCGAGCGGGATCTTCATGATAGACAGGAAAAAGCAGCGCTGTTCGCGAAACCAACGGAGAATTCGGCGGCGGCGGGTCAATCGTGTCCGGCCGCTCGCCCGTGAACAGCGGAAGAAATCCGAGCGCCGCGCTCAGACTGCCGATCGCGATCCACCCGAAGGCAATCGTCGAGAGGATAAGAAAGAGAAACTGCACCGGCGTGATGACGACGAACGACAGGATGCTGAAAAGCTCCTGCGCGAAAGCGCCCGTCAGCACTGCTGCGCCGGCAAAGATCGCCGTTCGCGGCACCCAGTAACCCCGACGCCGAACCTCGGCGACGGCCTCAACCGGCTTGGCGAAATCCTGAACCGGCATGTCGAGCGGCGCCGCGTCCGGCAAATACCGCCACGGACCCGCGTCGCGATGATTGTTGGAATGTGGAGATGCTTCGAGCACCTCGCCGATGAAGTTTTCGTTTACGGCTTCGTCCATCGATAGAGCCAAGTCTCCGAAACCGCCTGATCGCCTGCCTTCAACACACACCGCAGCTCAACGAGTCCGCTATCGCCGGGGGCCAGTTCGAACGTCACTCGAACCCCTGAGATTTCGAGATTACGTTGAACAGAAACGTTGGAAACCTTGCCCGTGCGCGCTGACAGATCGACGGCGGGCAAGTCTTTCGCATCCTTCACTAAGGGTCCTGTCAAATCGATGACGAAGACGACAGTCCCTGGCTTTTTCCCGCTTCCAACCCGCGTCTTGACGACGCGGGCGCCGGACCACGACACCGGCACATCGGGTCCCCAGAAGATTTTGTAACTGAAGACGTGCGGACCGCCGGCCGGCAGCCCCTTCGACGGTTTCCAGTAGGCCGAGATGTTGTCGTGGATCTCGTCCTCGATCGGAATCTCGACGAGCTCGACGAATCCATCGCCCCAGCCACTTTGAGGCTGCACCCAGACCGAAGGCCGCCGTTCGTAATGGCTCTCCAGGTCTTCATAGTTTTGGAACGAGCGATCACGCTGCCAAAGGCCAAATCCCTGCGGGTCCCGATCCATGAACGCGCTGAGTTGCAGCGTCTTCGGATTGTTGAGAGGCCGCCAAAGACGTTCGCCGCTGCCGTTGATCATGGCTAGTCCCTCGCTGTCGTGCACGGCGGGGCGAATGTCGTCGAAGCGGCGTTGGCTCGATTGACCGTGGAAGAACATGCTCGTCAAAGGACCGATGCCGACGTGGCTGAGGGCCGTACGCGGATACAAGGTCGCTTCGACTTCCATCACCGTCGTCTCTCCGGGTGCGATCGCAAACCGGTAGGCGCCGGTTGTAGATTGACTGTCGAGCAACGCATGGACGACGATTTCGGTTGCGATCGGCTTCGGTCTTTCGATCCAGAAGCTTCGGAAGAACGGAAATTCTTCACCGGCGGGCTGTGCTGTGTTGAGCGCCAAGCCACGCGCTGACGCGCCATAGCCCTGCCCGCGTCCCACCGCGCGCAGAAAGCTCGCGCCCTGGAAAACCGCATATTCGTCGAAGGCATCCGCTCGGTTGATCGGACCGTGAATGCGGAATCCGGAGAATCCGAACGGCGCCGAATCGGGCCCAGGGCCGATCAGCGGACCAAAGGAGAAGAGCTTGCTGTCGGCGACGAGACGAGTCGCCTTCCCATTCTCGACGACCCAAAGATCGACGGGCACATCGTACAGCCAGCCCATCGCGAACGGCTGAACTTGGAAATCAACATGCTCGCCCTTCCAGATTGCCCTCTCGGGCCGGAAGCGAATATCCCTGTATTGATCGTATGTTAGTTTATTGAATGGTGCCGGCAGCGCATCAATAGACGGCTTCGAGAACGGCTGATCAGCCAGCCTCTTGGCTTCCGCTTTGAGCGTGGTCGGCCCGAATGCCATGCCCTGCGGGCTCGGCTGTGGCGCCGTCGCTTCCCCTTCAGCGTGCGCCTGCGTGACTGCCAGAGCCATCTTTGCCAGCCCGAGCGCAAAACTTCCCGCAACCGCCTTCTCGAGCAGTGCGCGGCGATCCACCAAATTACTTGTCATTTCCGATATCAGCCAACCCTTGCGGTACGTACGTGCGGCTCCACGCGCTCTCACAAGCGCCCCCAATAGCCGGTCCCGAAGAGCTATGGGACGATTGTGGCAGATTTTCCACGCGGACCACGGCTCCGTGTGACTTTCCCGTCAACGATTATTCGGTCGACAGGCTCATTCTCATCTGGCACATAACCCGCTCGCGAAGCTAATGCCAAAATCGGATTTTCCCTTTTCTCTATAATAGACTAACGTCATTTTTGGCAATGCTTTAAACCCGAATCACCCCCGATTCGCTGATGCAATCAACACACAGTCAAAAACTGTTTTGGGGATACTCTTGGCGTACCCAAAGCGGTCCGCTAATGAGAGCATATATATAAGGTCGCAAACCGTATAATTCTTGTGCTCAACGCACACGTTGCAGCGATTTAAAATTGCAACCGTTTGCTCCCATAGGAAAATCAATTCGTCTTCAATTCGGCTACCACGTGACCGTCGTGTGGCAACATCAGCGCTCGTTGCCATTCTGTCACAAGGCCGGGCGATTCAACTGTCCACATGGCTAATCCCTATTTCCCGACCGGAACGGATCTGCCAATACATTCGCCTGAGCGGTAATTCGGGGGGAAGCCCGTAACCGCAGAAGACGGGTTTGAGGACGGTTAAGAATAAGCACTACGGAAAGAAGAGTGTTGGGCTGAACGGGTCTGTTCCGTCCTCATTCCTCAAGTCGAAGCAGACGGGAGCTAATTCATGAACAAATATAGTCTGAGTGCGCTTATGGCGGCAGGCCTGGTTGCAGGTGGTCTGTCGGCCGGCAGTGCATCCGCAGCTGATCTCGGGGGCAACTGCTGCGCAGACCTCGAGGAGCGGATTGCAGAACTCGAAGCAACGACGGCACGTAAGGGTAACCGCAAGGTCTCCCTCACGGTATCCGGCTGGGTTGGCCAGCAGGTTATGTTCTGGGATGACGGTCACGAGTCGAACACCTACGTCACCGACCTCGGCTCAACGCTCGCCAGCCACGTGAAGTTCACGGGCCAGGCGACGATCATGCCGGGCTGGACGGCAGGTTATGTTCTGCAGCTCGAAGCCGTCGGCTCTGACAGCCTGACGACCAACCAGAACCGGGCCGATGGTCCGAACGCTCTGGTTGGTTCGGTCAACGGCGTCAGCACCTTGCAGTCGTTCTGGTTCATCAAGAGCGATCAGCTGGGTAAGGTCTCGGTTGGTAAGCAGTCGGACGCTGCTGACAACGCAGCAATCCTCGTTGACGGTTCGGGCTCGCTCGTTCCGGCTAACTGGGTGGCCTTCGACGTCAACAGCTTCTTCATCCGTGAATCGAACGGCGGGTTGACGAACTCGACCTGGGGCGGTGCGTATTGCCAATCCTTCGGCGGTGCTTGGGGTGACTGCGCGGGCCTTCCCCGCAACGTCGTTCGCTACGACTCACCGACGTTCGGCGGCTTCTCCGTGTCGGCATCCTGGGGTGAAGATGATATCTGGGCTGTCACCACGCGTTACGCTGGCGAATGGGCTGACTTCAAGGTCGCCGGTGTAGCATCGTACACCGAAAGCACCGACGAAAACCTGAACTTTGGTTTTAGCGGTGTTACTCAGCGGTACTTCCAGGCTGGTGCATACGTCGAACACGTTCCGACGGGCCTCTTCGCTTACGGCGCCTATGGTCACGACGATTATGACGGCAACGGCCTCGGACAGTCGGAAACCTACTACCTGAAGGGCGGTATCCGTCAGCGTTGGAACCCCTTGGGCCACACTGTTCTCTACGGTGAGTACGAGCACATCAAGGGTAGCCAAGCATTCGCTCAATCGGGTGCCGGAAGCATCCTCGGCATCGCCCCTGGTAATGAAGACGCCACCAAAGTCTGGGGTCTCGGCGTTGTCCAGGAGATCGACGCGGCTGCGATGTCGATGTGGGTCAAGTATCGTCACCTGGACTATGACGATAACTCCGGCCGTAGCTTCGACAGCTTCCAGTACGTCGGTGTCGGCGCTCTGATCAACTACTGATCCGGCCCACCTGAACTCGAAAATACGAAGGCCGCCCAATTTGGGCGGCCTTTTTTCGTGTTTCACGAATTCGTCGCCGTTGCCGACGGGCAACAATAAAGTGTTTCGATTTGGTTGTTACGCGCTTTCATAACAACCTGTTTTCGAATTCATATTTTCGTTCGCACTCGGACAATTCAATTAAATGAGCTTTTCCTGCACCGCTCAGGAATAAATATGCGAACTGCGAACCTGAATTGTTGCGAACGTACGAATCACTAATCTCCCCCCTCAAGCGGCGAAGTCACTTGCCAGGTGTTCAGCCTCAGGCTGCTCCCGAAAGTGGCCACTACGGCGAACGCCGAAGTACCGCGTTCAGGATAGAAGTGCTGAAGACGGGAGAGAGCAGAATGACGAAATTTAGGGTAGGCGCTCTGGTCGCTGCAGGCGTCCTCGCTGGCGGGTTAGCCACGAGCGCCTCTGCTGCGGACCTCGGCGGCAACTGCTGTGCAGACCTCGAGGAACGAATTGCAGAATTGGAAGCAACCACCGCGCGCAAAGGCAACAGGAAGGTCTCGCTCACGGTCTCTGGCTGGGTGGGCCAGCAGGTCATGTGGTGGGACGACGGCCGTGAGTCGAACACCTACGTTACCGACCTCGGTTCGACGATCGCCAGCCACGTGAAGTTCACGGGCCAGGCGACGATTCTGCCGGGCTGGTACGCGGGTTACGTTCTGCACCTCGAAGCCACCGGCTCGGACAGTTTGACGACCAGCCAGAATGTCGTCGATGGCCCGAATGCGATTTTGGTGCCACACACGGTCAACGGCGTCAGCACCTTGCAGTCGTTCTGGTTCATCAAGAGCGATCAGCTGGGCAAGGTCTCAATCGGCAAAGAATCGGACGCAGCTGACAACGCGGCCATCCTGGTCGACGGTTCGGGCTCGCTCGTTCCCGCTAACTGGGTGGCATTCGATGTCAACAGCTTCTTCATCCGCGAAAAGGGTACGGGCAATCTCTCGCCCGCAGTCTGGGGAGGCAATTATTGCCAGAGCTGGGGCGGTGCGTGGGGTGACTGCGCGGGTATTCCTCGCAACTCAGTCCGCTATGACTCACCCACATTCGGCGGTTTCTCCGTGTCGGCATCCTGGGGTGAAGATGATCTCTGGGCCGTCACGACTCGCTACGCTGGCGAATGGCACGACTTCAAGGTGGCCGCTGTCGCTTCGTACACACAAAGTAACGACGAGAACTGCTGCAACACGGCAAGTGGCTTCGTAATTACCAACAACACGCAGCAGTACTTCCAGGCCGCGGGCTACATCGAGCATGTCCCGACCGGTCTCTGGATGTACGGCGCCTACGGCCATGACGACTACGATGATCCGACCAACTTGACCGATAGCAGAGGCCAATCCGAGACCTGGTATCTGAAGGGTGGTATCCGTCAGCGCTGGAACCCGCTGGGTCACACAGTCCTCTACGGCGAGTATGAGCACGTCCATGGTGAAGGCGTCTTCGCCGAGTCGGGAGTTGATGGCTTCGCAGCCAACGGCGACTTCAGCGCTGCCAACAGAGACACCACCAAGATCTGGGGCCTTGGTGTTGTCCAGGAGATCGACGCTGCAGCGATGTCGGTATGGCTCAAGTATCGTCATCTCGAATACGACGACAACTCCGGCATACAGTTCGACGACTTCCAGTACTTCTCATTCGGCGGCCTGATCAACTACTGATCTGGTTTCGATAACCGAACAGCGTGAAGCCGCCCAATTGGCGGCTTCATTGCGTTTTCCGGCCCGATCGCAGGCACTAGGGCCGCATTGTCCCGGCGCCACAAAGTGCTTAACTTTCACGCATGTTCGAGACGTTTTTCACCGAGCTTCGCTCGGCCAAACTGCCGGTGACTCTAAAAGAATACCTGACGCTGCTCGAAGCCGTCGGCGCCGGAGTCGCGGGCAGCCGCGTCGAAGACTTCTACTACCTTGCCCGCGCCACGCTCATCAAGGATGAGCGAAACCTCGATCGTTTCGATCAGATCTTCGCGCATGTCTTCAAAGGCATCGACCTTCTGCCCGAAGCGATAGAGGCCGAAATCCCCGAGGAATGGCTTCGCCGGATCAGCACGCTCCACCTCTCCGAAGAGGACAAGAAGAAGATCGAAGCACTCGGCGGCTGGGACAAAATCATGGAGGAGCTGAAGAAGCGCCTCGCCGAACAGAAGGAGCGTCATCAAGGCGGCAACAAATGGATCGGCACCGGTGGCACCTCGCCTTACGGGGCGTACGGATATAATCCTGCCGGCATTCGCATCGGCCAACACGAGAGCCGGCATCGCCGCGCCATCAAGGTTTGGGACAAGCGCGAATTCAAGGATCTCGCAGGCACGGCCGAAATCGGTACACGCACCATCAAGGTCGCGCTTCGGCGCTTACGGCAATTCGCACGTTCCGGCGCCGCCTCTGAGCTCGATCTCGACAGCACGATCCGCGGCACCGCCGAGAAAGGCTATCTCGACGTTCGACTCCGCCCCGAGCGGCACAATGCCGTAAAACTTCTGATGTTCTTCGACATCGGCGGCTCGATGGACGATCATATCCGTGAGGTCGAAGACCTGTTCTCCGCAGCACGCGCCGAGTTCAAGCATCTCGAATACTACTACTTCCACAATTGCATCTACGAAGGCGTGTGGAAGGAGAACGCCCGCCGCTACACGAACAAGATCGATACGTGGCAGGTGCTTCATACCTACCCGGCCGACTACAAAGTCATTTTCATTGGCGATGCCTCGATGAGCCCCTATGAAATTACCGTCGCCGGCGGCTCGGTCGAACACATGAACGAGGAGCCCGGCGCCGTCTGGCTCAAACGCGTGACCGACGTCTATAAGCACGCCATTTGGCTCAATCCCGTCGACGAGCGGCATTGGGATTGGACACCCTCCATCGGCATCGTCCGCCAGCTTCTCGGCGGCCGCATGTATCCACTGACGCTTGATGGTCTCGACGCCGGAATGCGCACATTGATGCGTTGAAATCGTCGTTCCGACGCACTTCAGTGGGTAAGATAACGGGAATACCTGTCGAGTTGCGCCACAAACCGTTAGGCTCCGATTGTGGCAAACGCGATTCTAAGGATTGACCTTGAGCCTTGCCTGAGACAATGAAGTGAGAAATCAAGGGGTGGGGGGATCATCCCAATGAATGACTCTAAGATCTTGAAGATCTTGCTGGTGGGGATTTCCGCTGCTGCGCTCGGCGGTTGCGGAGCATCGCTGCCAAGCCTGCCGACGACCGGCTCGCTCCTTGGCGGCCAATCTAAAGCCGCACAGGCAAACGCCAATCCGAACGACCCGCTCGCCCGCACGATGGACGTCGCAGCAACGTCCGCGCGCGCCATCAAGTGCGGCTATAACTTCGATCCCGTTAAGCTCAAGGGCCAATTCATCGCGTCCGAAACGGCGGCGAATCCCGCCGACGGCGCAAAACTTTCGCAAATCTACGACACGGCATTCAACGGCGTTTCGAAAGCCCTGACCGAAAAGGGCGCCGACTATTGCACCCCGCTGAAAGTCGCGAAGATCAAGCTCGCACTGACCCGCCATCTCAATGGCGATTACACGCCATCGCCTCCCGAACCTCCCGAAGACGGCGGCGGGCTCCTCAGCGGCTGGGGTAGCGGATCGACGAGCTCCGAGGGCGTTAACTCCAAGGCAGTCTTCGAGAACTGACGCGGGGCCACACCTGCATTGATTTCTCGCGCTTCGCCGGAACGCACGCGTGCAGCAGATCCTCTGGACCGAAATAGTCATCAAGGCCGTCGCTGGTCTCGTGCTTCTGCTTGTGCCGCTCTCGGCGCTCGCCATCGCCGGGCTGGCTCGCCCGCCAACGGGCCTATGGCCTCGTCTCTCCGGCGCGCTTTTGCTGGCGATCGTGGCGAGCATCTGGATCGGGATGCGGTATCCTGCAAGTCGAGGATCGGTCGGACCGGCGGCGCTCGTCCCGCTCAACCTATTTCCCGCTGCGGTGCTGATCGCAGCGCTGGTCATGGGAACGGCGGCGCCCACACGTCGCGGCAAACTCGTCCTGGGATTGAGCGCAATCACGCTGACATTGCTGGCTTTTCTCGAAATCGCCCACGCTTGAGCGGATCTCTCGGAAGCTCAACGAAATCCGCGTCATCCTCGGCGGCGTGATGCGCTATTTCACGCCGAGCTTCTTCTGCAGGCTGGATGACGAGGTCGTGTACTGGAACAAGAGCTTCTTGTCCGGATAGACGATCTTGTGCGCAGCCTGCGCCATCAGCGCGCCCTCGTGGAAGCCCGAGAGGATGAGCTTCAGCTTGCCGGGATACCAGTTGATATCACCGATCGCGAAGATGCCGTGTTCGTTGGTCTCGAAGCGCTCGGTATCGACGAGAATGAGGTTCTCATGAAGATTGAGACCCCAGTCCGCGACGGGCCCGAGCTTCATCGTCAGGCCGAAGAACGGCAACATCGCCGTGCAGGCAATGCGTTCCGTCCCTGAGGCCGTCTTGACGTCCAGCGCCGACAACTTCCCGTTCGCGCCCTCGAGCCCTGTAACCTGGCCGATGAGCAGGCGAACGGTCGACTCTTCGACAAGCTTGCGCATCTTCTCGACGGAATGCGGCGCGGCGCGGAACTCGTCACGGCGATGAATGAGCGTCAGGCTCTTCGCGACCGGCGCGAGATTGAGCGTCCAATCGAGCGCACTGTCACCGCCGCCGACGATGACGATATCATGCCCGCGCATCGTTTCGATCTTGCGCACGGAATAGAAGACCGACTTGCCCTCGTACTCTTCGATGCCATTGAGCGGCGGACGCTTCGGCGTGAACGATCCGCCCCCCGCAGCGACGACGACGACTTTCGCCAGGAACTCGGTTCCCGCGTCCGTCATCAGCCGGAAGCGGCCATCAGCCTCGCGGCTCAAGCTGTCAATTCGCTCGTTGAAATGAAATTGCGGACCGAACGGCTTGATCTGCTCCATCAGCCGGTCCGTCAGCTCTTGCCCTGTCACGACGGGAAGAGCCGGAACGTCGTAGATCGGCTTCTCCGGGTAGAGTTCCGCGCACTGTCCGCCCGGACGGTCCAGGATATCGACGACATGAGACTTGATGTCGAGCAGACCCAATTCGAAAACCGCAAACAGGCCGCAAGGTCCCGCACCGATGATGAGGGCATCGGTTTCGATCGGACCGGAAGATGCTGCGGCTTCCGTGATGTCGGAAGTTTCTGGTCCCGCTGGAGTGGTGTCCATCATCGCGATCGTCCGTCACTTGCTGCCAATGAATTCAGAACTGCTTCGCCGGCACACGAACGACGAGTCCGTCGAGAGCGTCCGTGATCTTGATCTGGCAGCAGAGCCTGCTGCCTTCGCGGACATCGAACGCGAAATCCAGCATGTCCTCTTCCATGTCGGCAGCCTTGCCCGTCTTGTCGCGCCAGGCTTCATCCACATACACATGGCAGGTCGCGCAGGCGCAGGCGCCGCCGCATTCCGCCTCAATGCCCGCGATGTCGTTAAGCTTAGCAGCTTCCATGACAGTGAGACCGTTTTCCGCTTCCACCGTCTGACTTTCGCCGTCGGGTTGGATGAACGTTATTTTCGTCATGGTTGCGTACACGTCCTTGAGGCTGAAAACGCCGCTCTTGAGCGGCTCAGAGCGAAAGGGATGATTAAGTTAGCGGGCACACTTAGAGGGACACCGCCGGTATTTCAAGCCGAACGGGCGCGCGCGTCCCTGCGACGCGCAAATGCTGTGGCCGCGGCGCTTAGCCCAGCTTGTTGGCCAGCTTATTGGATTGATGGAAGAACGTGAGCGCCTCGGAAGCCGCCGCTTCCAGTTTGGCAACCGCATCCGGGCAGGCCTCGGCCTCGGGTCCGCGCAGCGCCTCGGCTTCCTGCGCCAGGCTCGCGATGCGCCATGCCCCGACTGCCCGGCTCGATCCCTTGAGCGTATGCGCCGCTATCTTCCAATCACGTTCGGTTGCAGCCGTGCGCAGGGCAGCCAACGTCTCGGGAAGCTGTGCGAGGAAAAGCCGAAGAACCTCGTCTTCCAGTGCCTTATCCCCAAGCGTGTAACGCCGCAAATGGGCGAGATCGATCGGCAATTCATTCGCGCCGTTCTGGTTTTCGGGGGACTGGATATCGAACGACTGGGCCCTTGGGGCATCCATGCTTCGCACCTGAAACGCATATTGATCACTGCGGCCATAGCTTCGCCATGGCGGAACATTTGAACAATTATGGTCGCAAAAGCGCGATAACTCTGGGTAAAGGGGCCTCGCGTGTTTCAGCCATCCCCGTAAACCGCTACTTAACCTATTGGCGTGTGGCCGCAGGCAGCGGACGCGACAACCTTGGCCGCAATCCGGCCGCATTCCGCGGTCCAACTCGCTAAGCCGTTAAGATGCATAAGCATTCTCTATGGTTATCCATGTGTTTCCATTTTGTAACCAAGTAAAAATCTTATAGGGTGCGAATGGGAGTTCCGGTGGGCCTGAAGCGCACGGGCTTGTGTCGCGTACCGGATCGAGTGGGGGGCATTGCGCAATGTCGCAGGACCAGATTGCGAAGCTGATGGCTATCGGCGGCAAAACGCAGCCGGCGTTGGCGGAGCATACCTTGAGCGCACCCGACGGTCTGCGTCAGGCAACCGGCCAAGCCGCGAGCCAAACCACGATCCAAAAAGGCTCGATCGACACGCCTCTGGCCCTGCCGCCGCCCTTGCTCGGTACGGAAAGCCCACCGCCCTCGCCCACGGCGCCGATCAAACCCGACAATGAATCCGCGAACGACGAGCCGCCGAGCCGCCGCGTCGCGCGCCGCCGCCCTGCAGGCCCCGTTCGCGGAAAAATCGCAGCGAACGACGACGTGCCGAGCATCGGCGGTCTCATCTACGCGCTCGAGCAAAAGCCCTCGAGCAAGGTTTTCCGTTTTGCCGCCATTGGAAGTGCCGTCTGGGCGATCGTCGGACTGACGGTCGGCGCACTGACGATGGCGCCCGGCTGGCAGAGCGGCGAGTCGTTCGCCTCACTCCTGCTGCAACCGGCAACCTTCTACACCATCACGGCCATTGTCGCGCCGATCGGCATCATCTGGCTGCTGGCCCTCTTGAACTGGCACATCGCCTCGCTCGCTCTCAAATCCGCGACGATGAGCGAAGTCGCGATCCGCCTCGCTGAACCCGACAGAACCGCCGAGCAATCGATCGCGAGTCTCGGCCAGGCCGTCCGCCGCCAAGTCTCGTTCATGAACGACGCTGTGTCGCGAGCCTTGGGCCGCGCCGGCGAACTCGAAGCCCTCGTCCACAATCACGTCGCCGAACTCGAACGTTCCTACGAGCACAACGAACGCCGTATCCGCGAACTGATCAACGAATTGGGCGGTGAGCGCCACGCCCTTCTCGATACGTCGACGAACGTCACCGAAACGCTGAAGACGCTCGGCACCGAAATCCCGACGCTGATCGAAAAGCTTTCCCAGCAGCAGCTGACGCTTCGCGGCATCATTTCGAATGCAGGCGAAAACCTCGCGAACCTCGAAGGCTCGTTGGCGACGGCCACCGGCCGTTTCGAAAACGCAGTTGGTTCGCGCACGTTGCAATTGCAGTCGGTTCTCGAAGACTACACGTCGGCATTCTCGACGGCCCTCGGCGCCCGCACCGAACAGATGCGCGCGACGTTCGACGGCTACATGCAAACGCTCGACACGACCCTCGGCAATCGCACCGAGAATTTGCAGACCGTCTTCGAGGAATATGCTCGCGCGCTCGATACGACGCTGTCAAATCGCGCACAGGCGCTCGACGTCCAGCTCGTCGAACGCACGCGCTCTCTCGACGAAGCGTTCCAGCGGCGTCTCGAACTCTTCGACGATCAGATCGTGCGCTCGACATCGGCCATCGACCACGCCGTCAGCGAAAAGGCGTCGCTGCTCACCAACGCACTTGAACTACATTCGCGCACCTTCCGCGAGACGATCGCGCATCAGGCGGCCGAACTCGACGATTCCGTCATGAACGGTATCAACGCCGTCCGCCGCACCAGCGAGAACATCACGCGCCAGACGATGAAGGCCATCGATGGTCTCTCCAAACAGTCCGGCGTACTTCAGAACGTTGCCGAAAACCTTTTCGCGCAAATTCACGGCGTCACCGACCGGTTCGAGAACCAGGGCGAGCAAATTCTCAAAGCGGCGAATGTGCTCGACACGGCGAACCTCAAAATTGAATCCACTCTTCAGTCGCGCCACGCCGAGCTGTCCCACACCCTCGATCGCCTCTCCGGCAAGGCCGACGAATTCGGACGCACCATCGCCGGTTACTCGACGAACCTCGAAGGCTCGTTCTCGAACATCGAACTCAAGGCGAGAGCCATCGCCGAAGAGCTTCGCGACAGCGCCGAAAATCGCTCTCGCGCCCTCATGGCGGAGCTCGACCGCGTCAAGCACGAAACGGAAGCACAGGGCGAACGCGCGCTCACGGACCTCAGGAACCGCTTCCAGAACGTATCGGGCGAGCTCTCGCGCGAATTCGAAACACTGACCACCCGCCTATCCTCCGCGTCCGACGAAACGCGCATGCGTGCGGCCGAAGCTGCAGCGACCCTCGCCCGCGAGCAGGCCCGCATCCGCGAAGAAGCCGCCCGCCTTCCGGCATCGACCCGTGAGACCGCCGAATCCATGCGCCGCGCGCTCCAGGATCAGCTGCGCGCCATCGAGCAGCTGACGCAGATTTCCCAGCGCGCGAACGCCCCGCGCGAAATCATTCGTCCCGACCCGGCTCCTCCGCGCTTGGCAGGTTCGTTGACGTCCTCTCTCGTTCAGCAGGAAAGCCCGCCAAGCCGCGGCCGGGGCGCAGCGCAGCAGGAGACACGGGAAGGCTGGTCGCTCGGCGATCTCTTGGCTCGGGCCTCTCACGAGGACGAAGCCCCCGCCCCCGCTCCGCAGCCGCCGCCCGCGCAGGCTCCCGTTCGTCTCGACGTCGGAATGATCGCCCGCTCGCTCGACCAGGCAACAGCTGCCGCGATCTGGAGCCGTATCCGCGCCGGACAGCGAAACGTCCTCGTTCGCAGCATTTACGCCCCGGAGGCGCGCACGCTCTTCGACGAGATCTCGAACCGGGTTAAAACCGACCAAGAGCTGTCGCAGTCGATTTTCCGGTACCTCACCGACTTCGAACGCATCATCAAGGAAGCGGAAGCGCGAGATACGACGGGCCGTACCGCGCAAACGCATCTCGTTTCCGAAACCGGACGGGTGTACCTGTTCCTTGCCCACGCAGCTGGCCGCATTCGCTAGCGGGCGCGCCGCTCCGTGTGAGCTGGCGATGAAGAAACTGACGCAAATCCGGGCCGTTTCCGATGACCGCGCCGACCATCGAAGCTCGAGGCGAAGTCTGGCCTCTCAAAGAGGCGTTCGTCATTTCGCGCGGAGCGAAAACCGCGGCTGAAGTCGTCGTCGCGACGGTCTCCGACGGCAATCATCAGGGCCGCGGCGAAGCGGTGCCGTATGCGCGCTATGGTGAGACTGTTTCCGGCGTTCTCGAAGACATCCGCCGCGTCGCCGGAAGCGTTTCAGACCGCACCGGTCTCGCAAATGAGCTGAAACCCGGCGCCGCATTGAACGCCCTCGACTGTGCATTCTGGGATCTCGAAAGCAAACGCACAGGCGTTCGCGTCGCCGAACTCGCTGGACTTGGGCACCCAGTCGCGAAAACGACAGCGTTCACACTCAGCCTCGACGCGCCCGCGACAATGGCCGAAAAGGCGAAACAAGTTGCGCACCTTTCTCTTCTGAAACTCAAGCTCGGAGGCGCGGGTGATGACGCCCGTATGCGCGCCGTGCGCGAGGCGCGTCCCGATGCCCGGCTGCTCGTCGACGCGAACGAAGCCTGGACGCTCGGAACCATAGGGCATCTCATATCCGTTGCGGCCGAGTGCAACATCGAGCTGATCGAGCAGCCGCTCCCCGCAGGTCAGGATGAGGCCCTGCGCGGCATCGATCGTCGCGTGCCGATCTGCGCCGATGAAAGCGTGCACACCGCCGCGGACATTCCCCGCCTCGCTAAGCTTTACGACGCAGTAAACGTGAAACTCGACAAGGCCGGCGGATTGACGGGTGCCATCGCCCTCGTCCGCGAAGCGCGACAGCGCGATCTGAAAATCATGGTTGGTTCGATGGTCGCCACCTCGCTCGCCGTCGCGCCGGCGATGCTGCTCGCATCGGAATCCGACTGGATCGATCTCGATGGCCCCCTGCTTCTGGCGCATGATCGCGAACACGGGATGCGCGTCGAAAACGGCGTTATCTATCCGCCCGATCCCGAACTCTGGGGCTAAGACCGCTCAGACGGATTCCGCTTCGGCAAAAACTGCACTCTTCTGCGATCTGACGAGCCAGAGACCCGCGGCCAGAGAAATCACCGATATGGCGGCCATCGCCAGATAGGAGAGCGAGCCCTCACTCGCGTAAACCCAACCCGCGATCAACGTCGAGCATCCCATGGCGACGCCCGAAGACATCGTCGCGTATAGCGCTTGCGCGGTACCCTGCTTCTCGCGCGGAACGGTCTCGTGAATGTAATGGATCGCGCCAATATGCGACGCGCCATACGTCAAGCCGTGCAGGAGTTGCAGTGGCAGCAGCACGGCCAATGGCGGATCGAAGGCCATCGCAAGCCAGCGCACGATCGAGGCCGCCGCACCAAGCGCGATCAGCCGCGCCGCGCCGATACGTTTCATGACGTGACCGGAAACCGAAAACAGGAGAACCTCCGCGAACACGCCGATCGCCCAAAGACTGCCGCTCCAGGCGGCCGAGAGCCCCTGTCGTTCCCAAATCAGAATCCCGAATGTGAAAAACGTAGCGTGCGCCGCTATCGCCAGACCGACCGCGATGAGAAAGAACCGGAAATCGCGCCGCATCAGCAATTCGCGTAGCGCCTCCGCCCGCCACAGCGGCAATGTCGGCTTTACCGGCTCTTCGAACCGGTCTTGCGCCGGCAGAATGTGACCCGCAATAACCGTCAGTGCGCAACCAAAAGCAACGAGCCACACGCCCGCGCCGCCTCCGAACGCGCTCATGACGACGCCGCCACCGAAGCTTGCAGCAACGAAGGACAGAGATCCCCAGAGACGCATCCGGCCGTAATCGAGCCCGCGATGGCGCATGCCATTCACCGCAATGGTCTCGATCAGCGGCATGATCGTCGAGTTGCAGAGCATGAGCAGCGTCGCGAAGATAAGGATCGTGCCAAACGATGAAGAAGCCGCGAGCGCCAGCACGAAACCCAAACTCAGCCACGCGAGAATGATCAGGTATCGCCTGTGCGCCATCTCGCGATCCGCCGCCATGGCAATAACCGGCGTGACGAACAGCCGGAGAAACAGCGGAGCCGCAATCACGATACTGATCTCACCCGGCGTCAGGCCGCGCCAGTTCAGCCAGACCGGCATGAAGGGCACATGCGTCCCATAGACGACGAAGAGCGCGGCGAAGAACAGCGCCACCGGCGCGGCAAAACTCCGCTCTGCTTGCCGTTCAGCGCTCATATCTCGTCTCGCACGCGCATGGCCATTTGCTCAGGTCACCGTATAAGGCCGAACCACTTTGAATGCTCAACAACTTCAAGTGGGTTCAGCTTGAGGTTGTGTCTGCGCCCACTGAGAATCACATAACTCATTAAGCTGATTATTGCGGAGCAAAATACGCCCATGCAGGCTCTTACCTCGGTCATCCCTAGCGACACTGAAACCGAATATCGAGCTATCGAAACGACACTGCTGGAAACCGCTCGCGGGCGCTGGTTTCTGGCCGAGCACGGAAGACGAGCCCGCCGACTCGACAGCGCACTTCTCGAGGATGCGATCAAGCGCCTGCAAAGCTCGCTTCGCGAACCGCCCGCTCTCCTCGGTCAGCTCAAGGCCGAAATTGAGGCGATCAAGGCACAAATGGCCGAGACACGCGCCGCCCTGTTGGCGAGACCGGTCGTCGACGAAAGCATTCTGCCGAGCCAAGCGATCCTGAAAGCCGCGGAGGACATCCACGACATCGCCTGGTCGCTGCAGGCCAATCCGTTCGATCCGAAAGGCTGTGAGGAAATCGCCCGCAACGCCGGCCGGCTCTATGCCATGAGCCAATCCCAGGCAGCGCAGTCGAACCGTGTCGTCGCCGCGGCCGGCGCACTCGAAACATCGGCGAACAAGCTCGAAGGTATTCTCGAAAGCATCATGCACGAGATGAAGGTCGACGACGCCGCGTAGAATTCTCGCCAAGCGACGCGCATAAAAAAACCGGGCCATGAGCCCGGTTTTTTGTTTTTAGGTGAGGACGCCGACTACCACTTCGTTCGCACACCGACCGAAAACAGGTCGATCGAAGCGTGCGTGTTTCCAGTGAATGTTGGACCCGTAGGAATACCATTGAGCAACGGGGTGCTCTGGCTAAAACCACCGTCCTCAACGAAGATGTGCGAATATCCCGCATCGAGCGTTATGGAATCGCTCCACTTGTAGCTCCCGCCAATGCTCAGCCAGACCCGATTGTTGTCGGGCACCTGCACGAGTCTTTCGGAAGCATCCTGGATCGGCGACAGCTCATAGGCGACACCGCTCCGAAGCGTGAGCAGCGGAGAATAATCGTATTCACCGCCGACCGAGAAGAACCAGCCGTCGTGCCAGTTCGCCGGGACCGACAACTGGTTGCCACCCGGGAGCGATAACGGGAGGTTCTTAAACACGCTCCAGTTCGTCCATTCGATCGTGCCCAACAGTCGTGTGGTCGGCGTGACGACCTGCCGCGCACTCAACGTCACGATGTCAGGAAGGGTGATCGATACCACTCCAGGAACACCGTTCCCGCCCGTGAGAAGCCCAGCAAATGACCCCTCCAGGTCGTGGGTCATCTGAGAGCGATAACCCAGGCCGATGGTCGTGCCTTGCCTCGGCTCCAGCGTAATGCCGGCCGTACCTCCGAACGCCCAGTCATTACCGCCGAACTGAGCGATGCTGACGGGAGAGTCACGGAATTGCAGCTTTGTCTGCGCCCATTCGATCTGCACACCGGCACCGATCGTGATCCCCGGTGCGATGCGATACGCAATCGTCGGGTTGGCGTTCATCGTGATGAGCTTCGAGGTAACGCCCAGGTACGAACCCGAGTAGCTCGTATTTTCTGGCTTCGAGGCCAATCCGAACGGCGAGTTGAGCGCGATACCGACCCAGACATCTTTCCCAAGCTGATAGGCGCCGTAGCTTGCGCTGGTCGCCGCATCGATGCCGATGTTGCCGCTACTGCCGTTGCTGCCGGGGCCAAGGGGTGAATTCGTGATGTCCACGTTCGCGTAAGGCAGAATCAGCGTGTAGGACGATTCCGAATTCAGCCCCGGGAATTGCGCCGTCGCAGCCGGGTTCCAGAACATCGAGCCGAGGCTGCCGCCCGCTGCGGAGCCTGCCGACGCCGATCCGAGGAAGACGGTTGACTGTTCGTGGATGTCGAACCCGCCCGCCGAAGCCGCACTGGACCAAGCCGCAATTGCAGCGACGCCGATCGCAGCTCGCCGGAACTGGTTCTGGCGTCTTTTTAAGTTCCGCATTCGCTGCGCCCCCACGCATTCAAACAGCGTTTATTCTTAACTCTCACAATACGTGTAACCGGCCGTCTCTACACCGTGAGAAATGCTTAGCGGCTTCCGAAGCCTTGAATCTGTGCCACTTGGGCAACAAAAAACCGGCCCGCCGATGGCGGACCGGTTCTTGCCAAGCCCCGTTTCAATCCCTCGAAACTTAGCTTGGCGCTCCCCCCAGAGTCTGTGAACGGCGTACATCGCCGAAGTCGCGCGCAAGCTGCCAAAGTCTCAGATGCTGCGCAAGACTTGACGCTTTTCTCAATGTGCGAGTCGAACCAATGAGATGCGCGCTCGCAACAGATGCGCCTCGCACGGATCGAACACCCATACTGTGAAGCTACGCTTTTCGAAGCGCGAAATTATGGTCGACGGGACCGTTGCCGCCGCCGATGCGCATATTGGCGCCGGCCTCGAGCGCGCACCAGACGTAGAGCTTTCCGGCCTCCACGGCATCCGGCAGCGGCTTGCCGTCTGCGAGACCTGCTGCGATCGCCGCCGACAACGTGCAGCCGGTGCCGTGCGTGTTACGCGTGACCAGCCGCGGGCGGCGAAAAATATGATGCTCTCGTCCGTCGAAGAAAACATCGACGGCATCCGCGCCGGCGCCGTGACCGCCTTTGACGAGGACTGATCCGCAGCCGAATGCCATCAACGCTTCGGCCTGCCTGCGCATCTCGTCTTCCGTCGTCGCCTCCGAGCAATCGAGCAGCCGGCTCGCCTCAGGAATATTTGGCGTAATCAACTGCGCTCGCGGGATGAGCACACGGCGCACCGCATCGATGGCATCGGCCGGCAAAAGAACATCTCCACTCGTCGCGACCATCACCGGATCGACGACAACGGGAACGTTCGGAATTTCCGCGAGAAGCCGGGAAACGGTCTCGACCGTCGCCGCATCGCCGAGCATACCGGTTTTGATCGCCGACACGTCGAGATCGGAAACGACGGAATGAAACTGCGCGGCGATGAAGTCCGGCGATATCGGAAAAACGCCCGACACGCCGTGCGTATTTTGCGCCGTCAGCGCCGTGATGATTGTCGCGCCATAAATCCCGAAGGCGGAGAATGTCTTGAGATCCGCCTGAATGCCGGCGCCTCCCGAAGGATCGGATCCCGCGATTGTCAGCGCGATCGGAACGGTCAAAGCCGTCATCTCTTTCATTCCAACCCGCTCAGGGCATGCCCTTTTTCAGGATCTCGGTTCCGAGATCAGGGGACGTGATGTAGGATTCGATCCGGCCCAGCGCCGGAAAATTCTCGATCATCCACTGGCTGAACCAGTTCTGCGCACCGAAAACGAACAGCAGGCCTGTGATCACCAGCAGAAGGCCCATCAATTTCTCGAGCGTTTCGAAATGGCGTTTGAACTCTTTCATGAAGCCGAGAAACGGCCGTATCGCGACCGCTGCGAGAACGAATGGAATGCCGAGCCCGAGCGAATAGACCAGAAGCAGACTGACGCCCGTCCAGAGACTCGACGCGCTGGCCGCGAGCGTCAGCACCGTCGCGAGCACCGGTCCGATGCAAGGCGTCCAGCCGAACGCGAACGCAAGCCCCATCAGGTAGGCACTGGCAAAGCTCGCTTCCGCAGCTGCGGCCGAGTAGCGCGCTTCGTTATAGAAAAGATGGATACGGAAAATGCCGAGGAAGTGCAGTCCGAACGCGATAATGACGAGGCCGGCGACCGTTCCAAGAATGGCGCGATAGGAAAGCAGCACCTGCCCCACCGTGCTCGCGCCGGCACCAAGGGCGACGAATACCGTCGTGAACCCCAACACGAAAAAGACCGCGGAAATGACGACGCGCACCCAGATGCGCCTGTCGATCCGCTCCTCGCCCGTGAGCTGATCGAGCGTCGTTCCGCCGATATAGCCGAGATAGGGCGGCACGAGCGGCAACACGCACGGTGACAGAAAACTGGCGAGACCCGCCAGGGCAACGCCGAAATAGATTTGAGCATCTGCCAGCATTGCTGCTTCCTAACGCACTTGCTGCTTTTGCCTTACCGCGCGACTAGCGCGTAAGCGCCGCAACGCCCGGCAATTCCCGTCCTTCGAGCCACTCGAGGAACGCGCCGCCCGCAGTCGAAACATACGTGAAATCGTCTGTCACGCCTGCGGAATTCAATGCCGCAACCGTGTCACCGCCACCGGCAACCGACACGAGCTTACCAGCTTTCGTCAAAGCTGCGGCAGCGCGGGCAAGCGCGAACGTACCATCGCCGAACGGCGCAATTTCGAACGCCCCAAGCGGACCGTTCCAGAGCAAGGTTCTGGTGTGCTCGAGCAAAGCACTAGTCCGCGCGACGGACTGCGGACCGACGTCCAAGATCATGGCGTCGGCGGGGACGTTGCTGACGGTCACGACTTTGTGCACGGCCCCTTCCTTGAACTCCGTCGCGACGACCGCATCGACGGGAAGCACGATCTCGCAACCCTTTTGCTTGGCTTCCGTCATGATGTCCCGCGCGGTGCTATGGAAATCCGGCTCCGCGAGCGACTTTCCAACCGCAATGCCCATCGCCTGCAGGAACGTGTTCGCCATGCCGCCGCCGATGATGAGGTGATCGACCTTCGCGACAAGGTTCGTCAAAACCGGAATTTTCGTCGAAACCTTCGCGCCACCGACGACCGCTGCCGTCGGGCGCTTCGGATTTTCGAGTGCTGTCCTGAGCGCGTTGATTTCTTCCATCAGCAGCGGACCGGCGTAGGAGGGAAGAAAATGCGTCAACCCCTCGGTCGAGGCATGCGCGCGGTGCGCACACGAAAACGCGTCACCGACGAAGATATCGCCGAGCTTTGCAAGCTCCCCCGCGAACGCCGGATCGTTCTTTTCTTCGCCCTTGTGGAAGCGAAGGTTTTCGAGAACGGCGACACCGCCATCGCTGAGCTTAGCGACCGTGTCGGCGGCCTGCGCGCCGATGCAGTCGCCACTGAACGCGACTGTCCGGCCGAGAAGGCGTTGCAGCGTCTCTGCGATCGGCCGCAAAGAGAACTCGGCCTCGGGCCCGTTCTTCGGCCGTCCGAAATGCGAGATAACTATGACCTTGGCGCCGCGATCGGCGAGCGCGTTCAGCCCCGGAAGTAGACGCTCGAGGCGCGTCGCGTCGGTCACTTTTCCATCGCGTACCGGAACGTTGAGATCCGCTCGAACGATGACGCGCTTGCCTTTGACGTCAATGCCGTCCGTCGTCTTCAACTTGTCGAGGTTCATTCGACTACCGTTCCGATATTCAGATGCTGCAATTGCGTGTCGTCAGCCCGTCATCAGGATTTTGAAATGACGCGGCGCGCCTCGGCAGCGACATGTGCCGCCGTGATGCCGAAGTGCTCGTAAAGCTTGCCCGCAGGTGCCGACGCGCCGAAACCGTGCATGCCGACAAAGGCATCGGACTTGCGAAGCCATTCGAACCAGCTCTGCTCAGTGCCCGCTTCGACCGCAACGCGCGGCGCGTCGCCCAGAACCTCGCGCTGATAGCTCTCGGGCTGCGCACGGAAGAGTTCGAACGATGGCACCGAGACAACGGCTGCGCCGATGCCATCCTTTGCAAGAGCGGCCGCCGCTTCGACGGCAAGGCCGACCTCGGAGCCCGTTGCGAGCAGCGTCACGTCGCGCTTGCCTTCGGCCGGTTTCAGAACATAGGCGCCCTTCGCGCTCAGGTTCTCGCTACCGTCGGTGCGAAGATTGGGAACCGCTTGCCGAGAGAGAGCCAGAACTGAGGGCCCCGCTTCGGATGCAATGGCAAGTTCCCAGCATTCGGCCGTCTCTATGCCGTCAGCCGGGCGGAAGACCTTGACGTTCGGAATCGCGCGCAGCGAGCTCAAATGCTCGACGGGCTGATGCGTCGGTCCGTCTTCACCGAGCCCGATCGAGTCGTGCGTCAGCACGTAAAGCACGCGCTGCTGCATCAGGGCCGAGAGGCGGATCGACGGACGGCAATAATCAGCGAAAACGAGGAAGGTGCCGCCATACGGAATGAACGAGCCCGAAAGCGCGAGGCCGTTCATCGCCGCGGCCATGCCATGTTCGCGCACACCGTAGTGAATGTAATTGCCGGAGAAGTTCTCAGGCGTCACCGAATTGTGATGCTTCGTCCGCGTACCGTTGGATCCCGTGAGATCGGCAGATCCGCCGATCAACTCAGGCAGCACCGGCACCAGGCGCTCGATGGTCAGCTGCGACCAGACACGCGTCGCGCGTTTCGCGCTATCGCCGGCGAATGCACTCTTCGTCTCCTCGATCGCCTTGGCGACGACATCCTTCGTGGCCCGTCCCTCGATCAAGGATTTCGCCTCGGCACTCGCATTGGATACGCGCTTGGCCCATTCGGCGCGGAGCTTTCCGTGCGCACTGCCGACAGCGCGCCATGCGGCGAGGATGTGATCGGGAATCTCGAACGGCGCATAAGGCCAGCCGAGCTTCTCGCGCGTATTCTTGATCTCTTCGGCGCCGAGCGGTTCGCCGTGCGCCGACGATTTGCCAGCCTTATTGGGCGAGCCGTAACCAATCTGCGTCTTGCAGGCGATGAGCCAAGGCTTCGATGGATCACCCTTGGCCGCTTTGATCGCCGCTGCGACGGCGGCAGTATCGTGGCCGTCGACGCGCACCGTGTTCCAGCCCGACGCTTCGAAGCGCTTCACTTCGCTGTCCGACACCGAAAGGCTGGTCGCGCCGTCGATGGTGATCGAGTTATCGTCCCAGAGTACGATCAGCTTGCCGAGCTTCAAGTGTCCCGCAAGTGAAATGGCTTCCTGGCTGATGCCCTCCATCAGACATCCGTCACCGGCGATAACGTAGGTATGATAATCGATGAGGTCCGAGCCGACGCGCGCCGCGAGCAAGCGTTCCGAGAGTGCCATGCCAACGGCATTGGCGAGGCCCTGCCCCAGCGGACCTGTCGTCGTCTCGATCCCGGGAGCGTGGCCGTATTCCGGGTGCCCGGCCGTCTTCGATCCGAATTGACGGAAGTTCTTGATCTCCTCGATCGTCATTCCGGGATAGCCGGTGAGATAAAGGAGCGAATAGAGCAGCATCGACCCATGACCGGCCGAGAGCACGAAGCGATCGCGGTTCGGCCAATCAGGCGCACTCGCGTCGAACCTCAGAGCTTCAGTAAAGAGCACAGTGGCGGCATCGGCCATGCCCATGGGCATTCCAGGATGGCCGGAATTGGCCGCCTGGACGGCATCCATCGCTAACGCGCGGATGGCATTGGCCATTTCGCCGAGGCTTGCTGCCTGCGACGTGTCGGCCTTGGTCTGGACTTTACTCATTCTGTTCGTGGGTCCGTTTTCATAAGCGCCGCGGGCGCCGCCGCAAGGTCGAGGGACATTTACCGGGGAGTTGCAGCCCCGTCTACCGCGCTGACACCCTTGGTGCACGGCAAAAAGGCCCCCTCCGAACCCTTTCGCGGTGGGGACCAAGTGTCACGCTCAGGAGGCAAACATCACGCTCCGGATGCAATTCCGCCAGCCTTGGCCTTGGCTTTTGCGTCACGCTGGCTCTTCTCGCTCTGCGCGAGCTTCGCCTCCTCCACCTCGTCCTCACGGAACAGCTTATCGAGCATGGCCTGCGACGTTCGTGCCCGCTCCAAGAGCTTTTCGACGTCCGACGACAGCTTGTAGTCCTCGTTGAGACGGCGCTCGTCATGGTCCCTGAAGGTCTGGACGATCCGGCTCGCAACCCGCTCGGAATACCCGAGACCAAGCATCAACGATCGCGTCAGATCGAGAGACGCCAGAAAGGTCTCGCGCCGGATCGCGGCAACACCGAGATCGAGCAGCCGATAAGCGTGCATACGGTCGCGCGCACGCGCGTAGATCGGAACGTGCGGATAGTGCTTCTTGACGTATTCGGCCGCCCGCATGGACGCTTCGACGTCGTCAATCGCGAGCACGAACGCACGCGCCTTGTCCGTCTGCGCCGCCTCGAGCACCTCGGGCCGGCTGGCGTCGCCGAAGAAGGCCTTGCTGCCGAAGCGTTTGACGAAATCGACCTGCTCCACGCTGATGTCGAGCGCCGTAAACGGAATGCCTTTCGCGCGCAGGATACGCGCCACGATCTGCCCAAAGCGTCCGAACCCTGCGATCACGACATGCCCGTCGTTTTCCGGCAGCGTATCGAACGGGCGCGTCGGCGCCTTCGCTTTCTTGGAGAGCACGCGGTCGAGCAGCAGCAGCACCGGCGTCATCGCCATCGAGAGCGTGATCACGACTGCGAGAATTTGCGAAGGGTTACTGCCGAGGACACCAGCAGCCTCACCCACCGATAGCAGCACGAAGGCGAATTCGCCGCCCTGCGATAGAGCGAAGGCAAGTCGCCGCGATGGCCCCGGTTCAAGTCCCTGCCAGCGCCCCAACAGAAACAGAACAACCGACTTCACGACGATCAGCGACGCCGTGAGCGCCACGATCAGCCCTGGCTCGGCCAGCAGAAGTCCGAGGTTCAGCGACATGCCAATGGCCGTGAAGAAGATCCCGAGCAGCAAGCCTTCAAAAGGCGCGATGTCCGCCTCGAGCTCGTGCCGGTAGCTGCTTTCAGCGAGAAGAGCACCCGCGATGAACGCACCAAGCGAAGCCGACAACCCGACGGCTTCCATGATCAGCGTGATGCCGACGACCGTCAAAAGTCCGGCTGCCGTCATGGCTTCCTTCACGCGCGACAAGGCGACGAGACGCAGAAACGCATCGAGCACGTAGCGCCCGACGACGACGACGAGAACGATCGTCCCGAGCCCCTTGGCAAACGCAACGTAGTCGATCACCGGCGCCGCCTTGGCTGCCGTCACCGCGAAATAGGGCGCCAACGCAATGAGCGGAATGGCGGCAAGGTCCTGGAACAAGAGCACCGAGAACGCGAGCCGGCCGTGTCGACTTGAAAGTTCCTTGTTCTCTTCGAGAACCTGGAGAGCAAAGGCCGTCGAAGACAGCGCCAGAGCCGCGCCTGCGAATAGCGACGGCTGCCACTGCGTTCCGAAAAACAGAATGCCGACGAACGCCAGCGCGAGTGAGGTGATCGCCACCTGCAATGTACCGATGCCGAAGATGGCCTGCCGCATGGCCCAAAGTCGCTTGGGGCGCAGCTCCAATCCGATCAAAAACAGCAGCAGTACGACGCCGAATTCCGCGAAATGCAGAACTTGCTGCGCATCCTGCTCAGAAAACAGCCGCCCGACGCCGTACGGTCCGAGCACGACGCCGGCAATGAGATAGCCAAGAACAGCCGCAATGCCGAGCCAGCGGGCAAGGGGTGCCGCAAGCGCCAAGGCCGCGAGGAGGATGGCAAGTTCGTGGAGTGTCACTCTGTCTGTCCCCGCTGTTCTAGCTATGCGGCGGCGGCCGCGAGGTTACACTGCGGTCCACAATACGCCACCCGACCATGTTGTATGACAACCCGAATCCGGGCCGTAGGAAAAGGGGGTAACATCCCGCCCGCGCGAAAAGCGTGGCACGCGCGTGCGACACATTGAATTCAAATTTAAGCTTAGAGCGCCCAAACTCGGCGTCTTCTATTCAGGGCAGCGGATGCGCTTCGACGACCAGACCCCCGTCCTCCTGCCATCCATCGCTTCCATCGCGATACCACGCGACGTTTTTATAGCCGAAGCTCAAGGCGCGCTTCGCAGCGTTCCAGCTCATCCAGCAATTCTTGAGACAGAAAAAGACGAGCGTCTTCGACTTGTCGCCCTTGGTCAGCATCTCGAGATTGCGCTGAAAATAATCGGAGGCGTTGGACGACAACACGCCATAGCCGACATTCGCCAGCCACACCGCATCTTCGATCGTCATGTGCGATGTATCGCGCCAGATCGTACCGGGCGGCAGACCTGCAGGTTTTGGCGGATGCGGATAAACATCGATGAAGATTGCAGTTTTTCGAGACCAGAGCTTCATCGCCTCGGTATTCGAAAGAACCTTCGCGCCTTCTAACGTCAGCGGGACGGGCTTTCGATAATTGTCCGTGCGGTATGAATGCGGTTCGGGAGGCGGCTCGCCGGAGGGTGCGGGGCCCGAAACATCCTCCTCGGCATGGCCGTCGAGGGCGACCGCTATTGGCATCCAAAGCGCAACGCAAACGCTCAGCACAACGAGCATGAAAAGACGTGGCAGAACCATCTCAGACACGTCTCTTGCCGATTGCCCCACCTGGGAATTGAAGGCGCGAAAAGCGGCGAATGAAGTCCGCCGCTTCTAACGTGACGTCTCCCATCTTACGGCGTTGCCGAAGCGGGAGCCGGTGATGGCGCCGCCGCCGCATCTCCCGCCGGCGCAGGCTCCGCCGAGGCCGACGTGCGCGGCTTGGTGATCCTCTCCGTCGACGTATCGTCATCGACGAGCAGCGGCACGCCGTAATCGAGCAGCACCTTGTCGATATCGCCCTGCCGTTTGCGAATGACGTCGTTGAGCTGGCGCTTCCAAGCATCGTCGCCGTTACGCACGCCCATCGTGATGCGGAATGCAATCTTCGACGCGCCCGTTTCCTTGACGAGAGGAACGACGACGAGCGGCTCGCCGTCACGCGCAGCCCAATAGGCAGCGATCGGGCCCCACAGGATACCCGCATCGACGTCACCCTTGCGGATGTCGTCCACCATGTCCTTGGCCGGATTTTCGTAGCGGCGGTCGACCATCATCGGATAGCCGTGGACGTTGGACATCAGGCCGTAATGTGCAGCGAGCGTCCCGCCTGCCGAGCCCTGCTGAACTCCGAACTTCTTTCCCTGAAGGCGGGGATCGGCGAGCGTATCGACGCCGTCGAGGCCAGTGCCCTTTTTGTAGATGAGCGCCGACGTCGAACGATAAATCGCGTTTGTATTGAGCACGAGGTCGTCGCCCTGCCCCCAGCCAATGACGAGATCGCAGCGCTTGGCGCCGAGCGTCATGCGCACGAACCCTGTTGCTTTGGGAAACCACGTATAAACGACCGGCAGCTTCAGCTCATCGCCGATGATGTTGGCGATCTTGTTTTCGAAACCCTCTTCCTTCTGATTTGAAAACGGAAGATCTGCGGGATCGGCGCAAACGCGCAGCTGCTGCCGATTGACGAGATCCGCCTTGGGTGCATCGGCAGCGCTCGAAGGAAATGCGAAAGCAAATATCGAAATGGCTGCGCAAATTCCGAGCGCCAACGCAGGCGTCGGAATGGATGAAATGTTGAGCGCTTGTTTCCTCACGTTGGTAACCTTTTTGTTATGGCGGCGTGAACGTCGCGGCTCCTGATATGGAGTGGGGGCACGTCGCAAATGCGACCCGCCCCCCTCTAAGCCCTTGCTTGCGATTTCTTGGCGGTCTAGCGCGACACCGACGCGCCGGACCGTCAATCAAGTCTGACAATCATATGATGAGAACTGGAGAAAATTCCAGATCCTCAACCCGTGCATTCGTCGGCAGACTTTTTGGCTTCCGGCGAGATATCTTCGCGGCCATTCGGACGTCCCGGAGGCATACCTGTCTTGCTGTCGGTCGCGTAGTAGGAACGTGCCTTAATGTACGTGTAGATATCGTCGATGTAGCACATGATGTTCTTGTCTTCACCGAACGCCGGCATGACGTATTCCGTACCGGCGCGGTTCACGACGCGGCCGCTCGAAACCGTCGCAATGAACGTATTGTAATCCATCGTCTTCAAGCTTTCCGCCAGCGCCGGAGCGAAGGTGCTGCCGAGAGCGTTCGGACCGTGGCAGACGTGGCAAGCGTCGTGATAACGGCGGAAACCGTTCCAGGTGCCCCAGTCAACCATGTAGTCCTTCGTAACGACGGGGACAGGATCGCCGTCTTTGTTGCGATAGCGGCCATCTTCGAACTTGATGCCCTCGCTCTTGGCGAGATCGCTGACCGGGTTCGGATAGACGGCATCGCCATCGGCCTTGCGCGATCCCGCGGGCGGCGAGTTCGGATCGTCCGGATTCGGCGCAGCAGACGAAGCTGCGGGAGCAGCAGGTGCTGCTGCGGGCGCGGCAGCTTCCGCGACCTGCTGCGGCGCTGCGGGTGCAGGCGCCGGCGCAGCTTCAGCCTTCTTCTCAGGCTCGGCAGCGGGAGCCGGAGCGGGTGCTGCGGCCTCTACCGGCTTCGCGGGTTCTGCAGCAGGAGTCGCGGCAGCCTCAGACTTCGCTTCCGGCGCGGGAGCGGATGTCGATGCTGCGGGCTTCTCTTCCGGCTTGTTCTGTTCTTGGCAAGCGGCAGCGCCCGCCGCGGCGCAGGCCATCAGGGCGACGGCCATTCTCTTACTAAACTTGTTCACGAGGTTCCTCTTCATCCTGTCAATTATTTCCACGAGTCCGCTCTGCACTGACCATTTCCCGATCCCTTTTTTTATTATCGTAGATCATGGACGGTAAGCCGCCGTTCGCCGAGCATGCGCTTGTAGCGTCGCATTTATGAGCGAAAGAAGATCGCCACTTGTCGCGCCGTCGTTTGTATGCGGCCGTTAGTTTCTTCGGACAAGGACTGATTACGGACGACAAAGAGCCGGCGCAGGTTTCCCCGCACCGGCTCCCCTATTTCTAGGCTAGCGCCTTATGGGAGGGCGAACACGGTGAGCGAGCCACCGAGGTTCGTGTACTCCGAAAGACCAGCGTAGCCACCGACAGCACCGAGACCATCGGTCGGGTTCGTCAAGCCAGCAGCAAGACCGATACCGGCCCAACCACCAACGCCCGAGAAGATGCCAACGTATTGCTTACCGCCGTGGCTGTAAGTCATAGCGTTGCCGATGATGCCCGACGGCGTCTTGAACTTGAAGAGCTCCTTGCCATCCTTCTGGTCGACGGCTTTGAAGTAGCCTTCGAGCGTGCCGTAGAAGGCAACGCCGCCAGCGGTGGTCAGAGCACCCGACCAGACCGAGAACTGCTCAGGCTTCGACCAGACGATCTTGCCCTTTGCACCGTCCCAAGCGATGAAGTTACCCATGCGCTTCGGCTCATCCGGACCCGGGAACATGGACAGCGTGGCGCCAACGTAAGGCTGACCAGCCGTGTACGAAACCTTGAACGGTTCGTAGTCCATGCAAACGTGGTTCGTCGGAACGTAGAACAAGCCGGTCAGCTTCGAGTAAGAAGCGGGCTGCTGGTCCTTGGAACCGAGAGCTGCAGGGCAGACGCCCTTCGTGTTCACGTCGGCACCCTTGCCATCCTTGAACGTCGAGTACTTGGCGACGCGGATCGGACGGCCATAGTCCTTAGAGGACTTGTCCATGTCGACGCCGGTTGCCCAGTTCACGACCGGATCATACTTCTCAGCGACGAGAAGCTCACCCGTTGCACGATCCCAGGTGTAGCCGAAGCCGTTACGGTCAAAGTGAGTTGCCGTTTTACGCTTCGTTCCATCGAAATCGAGCTCAGCGAGGATCGGCTCGTTGATGCCGTCATAGTCCCACTCGTCGAACGGCGTCATCTGGTATGCCCACTTGGCAACACCGGTGTCGACGTCACGA
>RXJH01000002.1:100460-497273 GCA_003987725.1 Hyphomicrobium sp.
CGAACCGCCACCAATCTTCCACTGATCGCCGTTCCAGGTCTTGAGCGAGGAGTCCTTGCCGACCGGCTTGCCGAGCGACAGGGTCTTCTCAGGATCGACCAGGATGTCAGAATCCGGGCCCATCGAGTATGCGCGCCAGACCTTCTTACCGCTGTTGATGTCATAGGCGGTGACGTGGCAGCGAACGCCGAATTCAGCGCCCGAGATACCGATGATCACCTTGTCCTTCGTGACAAGCGGAGCACCCGTGCCCGTCTCGCCCTTCTTCGGATCGCCGTCGATGACCTTCCACAGTTCCTTACCCGTCTTCGCGTCGAGAGCGACGAGAGCGGTGTCGGCCTGGTGGAGGAAGATCTTGCCTTCGGCGTACTGCACGCCACGGTTAACCGTGTCGCAGCACATCACGGGGATGACCGAGGGGTCCTGCTTCGGGGTGTACTTCCAGATGATCTTCTGCTCGTCGGCGAGGTTCAGAGCGAACACGATGTTCGGGAACGCCGAGTGGAGATACATCGTATCGCCGATCACCAGCGGGCCGCCTTCGTGACCACGAAGAACGCCCGTCGAGAACGTCCATGCCACTTTCAGCTGACCGACGTTTTCAGTGTTGATCTGGTCCAGCGTCGAGTACCGGGTACCGGCATAATCGCCGGACTGCTGTGCCCAGTTATTCGGATCGCTCGACAACTTGGCAACGTCATCGTTCGCCCAGACGGGCGCCGAGAACGCGGCTGTTGCGAGCAAACCGTATGCGAATGCACTTTTGCGCATCGCGCTTCCTCCATTTTGAGAAAAGTCTTGCCACGCTTGCAAGTCGAACCCGAGAACTCCCGATATCTCCTTCTCCGATCTTGGGAATTGCGGGATTTTTTTCCCGTCTTTGCCCCATCGGAGGAGAAGCTCTTCACGAAACCGTGTAGAAACCGATAGTCCTCGTGAACGGGGGGCATGTAGACACTTTTTTTTTAAGCCCGCAACACGAAGTGCGACACTCATTCGCCTGCGGCAAATTAGGACAACACAGCTGACCCAAAATATCCCTGTATTTACGGGGAAAATTTGCGCTGCACCAAAAATGCTGCGGCGCACGTCTAATTGTTTCCTGATGTTAAAAATTAGGCTTTGTGGCGAGGAATTCTCGTGCGTTCGTGAAAAGTTGCGAGCGAAAGTGCTATTTCCGCCCATACATATTTGGTGACCGACGTGAGCCCTACTCGCATGCCGCAAATTCCTCCTTTCGAAGCAAAACCTTCCCGCAAGGACTTCCTTCGCGGCGCGACCCTTGCGGCGCTTCTGCCGCTTCTGCCTCGAATTTCCCATGCTGAGGCGGAAAGAATCGGCGTCATCGAGATCGCACCCGGTATCTTCGTGCACGTCGGTAAGTATGAATTGGTTAATAGCGAAAATCGCGGAGATATCTCTAACGCGATCTGCATCGTCGGGACCTCGGCTGCCGCCGTCATCGACACGAGCGGCTCCTACGCGGCCGGTAAGGATCTTCGTGAGACTATCGGCAAGATCACGGACAAACCCATTCGCTACGTGATCAACACGCACATGCATCCCGACCATGTGATGGGAAACGCCGCCTTCAAATCGCCGGGCATCGAGTTTGTCGGCCATCACAAGCTTCCAGCGGCGCTTTACGCGCGCAAGGAAAGCTATTTGGCGAACGCGCATGCGCGCGTGGGCGATGCAGCCTTCGCCGGCACTGAAATCATTCCGCCGACTTTGCTCGTCAATGACTCGCTCGACCTCGATCTGGGCGGCCGGACGTTGACACTCAAGGCACGTCCCACGGCGCACACCGACAACGACCTGACGATTTTCGATTCCGCGACGGGCACATTTTTTCTGGGCGACCTGCTCTTCTCCGATCACATTCCAACGCTCGACGGTTCGATCGTCGGCTGGCTCAATCTCATTCCGGAGCTGAAGCAGGAAACAGCCGAGCGCGCCGTGCCGGGACACGGACCGAAGACGATGGCTTGGCCCGACGCGATTGCGCCCGTGGAGCGCTATCTGAATGTGCTGGCCGGCGACGTTCGCAGGATGATCAAAGACGGGAAGACGATAGAGGAAGCTGTCGCCACAGCCGGACAATCGGAACGCGGCAAGTGGGCTCTGTTCGACGAACATCACCCGCGCAACGTCACGGCGGCCTTCACCGAGCTGGAATGGGAATGATTTCTATCGGACCGCAAATAAAAAGCGCCCGGCGGCATATCGCTCCGTAGAGCCGCGCCAGGCGCTGAACGTTAGGCACTGAAGATTAAAAGCAGCGAAGCTCGCCCTCGACTTGCGCGCGTCTCAGGTTTTTCACCTTCTCCTGAAACTCCGGCGCGTGCGCCCAGGCGACGTTTTCACCGCCGCGCAAGCCGACGGACACGAGCGTCTCGGCCTCCTCATATTGGCTGTACGGCAAGATGTTCGCGATCTCGTCGATCGAGCACGAGCACTTCTCGAGCATTGCGCGATTCTGACCATTCACGGCCATGCACGCATAAACATAGTCGGCGCGCGCTGTCGTCGGGTAGTCGTTCGGCGGCAGCTCCTGTGCCGCGACCCGTACGGCTGAGGCGGAAACCAGGACCGCTGCCGCTGCAAAAAGCCCGCTGCAAACGCGGACCGCGAAGCGCTTTGTCATTTCACGTCTCCTACACCCTCGAGGGTTGTCGTCTCTTCAAGCGTCGGCGAGTTCTTGTCCGTATTTATGTACTCCGATGTCATCTTCGCGAAGTAACCCGGAATTTTGTCCGACAACGCTATTGTAAACGTTGCGCCCTCGAAACCGTTCATCTTCGCGCGCGCGGGATCGTTGACATAGGGCGTCGCCGTCACCTTGTAGCCCTCGACCGGCTGACCTTTGTAGACGATCGTCGCCGGAGCCATCGTCGCGCCGTCGCCGAGATACCTGCTGAAGGTCCCCTTGAGATAGGCGCTGTCGCCACCAGCCAGCTCGCGGAAATGAGCGACCGCACCATCCAGGAAGACGATGAGCATCGGGTTGCCGTCCATGTCGGTGATCCGCTGCGGATCACGGGCCCTTTCCCCCGAATACATTTTGATCATCACGTTCTTCTTGCCGGGCGCGCCGTCGCTTTCGATCTTCACGACGATATCGTCGGTGAAACCCTCGCCGAGCGCCTTCGGATTGGAAGGCTTGCGCTCGAATTTGTAGACGAGGTCGGTTCCCGGGGCGATCGCGGCGATGTGCGGTCGATCGAAGAGCATCTCCGTGAGCTTCGGCGTCTCCGCGGCAGTGGCACCAATGGCACCCAGGCAAGTAGCCGCGAACGCCGCAATACCGGCCCTGCGGAAGGAAATTTTCGACATGTGGGGCGATCCTCCAGATCGTCTATGCGGAATTTTTTGTCCGGCTGTGTAGCGGGACCGGGAAGGCTTGACCAGATGACTTGCCAATTTCAGTCAATGACCGTGCCAATGGTCCCGTTTCCGGAATGCAAGATTGCCATAGGATGCCGGAAGATCGGAAAGTCTCAACTTACAAGGCAGTAACGCGAGACCCGGCGCGCTGCCCGGCCACCGGAGCCCGTCATCACCGGATGAATTTACCGAATGCCCGGGGCCCGTTTCCGACGGGGACCTTTCCGGTCACCTTGAGGCTTAGCGGATCGATCCGTAGCAGAACGTCGTCGCCCCAGCAGGCCACATAAACGTTCGTCTCCGCGGCATCCGCCTCGATCCCCTCGGGGTGATCGCAGGCATCGATCCGTTTGATGGGAGCGAGCGTCCCCTGATCGAATACGGTGATCGTCCCCCCGTATTGGTCGGTGACGAACCCCCTCCCCTGTGCCAGGGCGACCGCGTAGGGCCGCCGGCCTGTCGGCACCTTGCCGACCACCGTTCTTGCCGCGATGTCGATCACGGTGACGTCGTCGCTTTTGACGTTGGCAGTAAAGGCGCGCGCCCCGGCCTTATCTATGGTGATGCCGAAGGGGCGGCTGCCCGTCGCCACCGTTCCCAGACGCGTCTTCGACGCGACATCGATAATGGAAATGGCGTCGCTGTCCCGGTCCGCTGACAGCAGCAGGCGGCCATCGGGCGTCACCGCGAGCCCTGACGGAGACAGCCCGACGGCAATCTCCCCCGCAACGGCGAACTTGACGGTGTCGACGACGATCAGCTTATGCGCATACCAATCGGCGACATAGACTTCCGTCAGTGCCGGATGCGCGGCGATACCGAGCGGTGCGCCGCCGAGAACCAGACGCCGCTTCACCGCGTGCGAAACGGCGTCGATCTCGATGAGTTCTTTGCTGTCCGGGGCCGTGACATACGCCGTCGCCTTGTCGGCCGAGAGAGCGACCCCGGCGGGTTTGCCGCCGACGTCGGTACGGCCGGTTTCTTTCATCGCCTCAAGATCGACGAAAGAAACGCTGTCGGCTGGCTGATCCGTTACGATCGCCTCATGAGCAACGGCGGGCGCGATGGCGGGTATGCTCCCCGGCCCGAGCAGCGCGAGCAGGCAAACGCCCAGCCCGCGCCGGAAGCTCGTGACGCGCAGGTGTCCTCTCAGCTTCCGCCCTCGATCTTCTTCTTCAACGCCGCGAGCGTCGAGGTGTAGAGGTCTGTGATCGCCTTATTGGCAACTTCGTCCGACAGCTCCGGCGGTGGATCGTTAAGCATGTAGCCGCGATAGAACGCGCCCTTCCATTCGACCGTCGACTTGTTGCCGTCCGCCGTTACCGTGAGGTGGGACGAGTAATCGTTGATCGGCAGAACCTTCACATCGACCTTGGTGATTTCGTACGACAAGGTGTGTTCCGCTGCGTCGTACGTGTCGAGCTGCTCCTCGATCGTACCGCCGCTCTGGAGCGTGAGGGTGCGCGTTGCACCAACGTCGTTGCCGCCCTTGCCTACCGTCTTGGCGACGGCCGGGATCCAGCTCGCATCCTGGAAGTTGCCGATCACTGCCCAAACCTTGTCAGCCGGGGCGTTGATCTCGATGGACTGAACGACTTTCTGACGCGATGGGCCGTGCGCCCATGCCGGGGCGGTCGAAGACAGCGGCACCAGGCCGAAGATCGCTGCGGCGATCAACAAGCGTTTTAGCATACATTTCCTCCGGAAATTCTATTATGCGACGGGCGGGTCGGTGACCCGGGGATCGAGCGGGGGGACATTAGGCAGGTTTCATTATCAACGGAAAGACGGCAAAATGTGTCGCATTCGAAGTGATCGTTCGCAACGCTTGACCGGCTGGGTAACGTTGTTTTACCTGCGGCCGCGTGCTTTGGTCGAATCCCGCCGGTTGCGAGACCAGGGGCCATGAGGAGCAGGATTTGGAACCTGAAAAGTCGAGTAACGGCGCCAACCACTATCAAAACGTCGCCTGTCCTTTTTGCGGCATTCTTTGCGACGATCTGGAAATCGGACCGTCCGGTAGCGGACTGAAGGTTCTCAAGAACGGCTGCGTGAAATCGGTAGCCGGCTTCGAACGCCCGCTGGTTGAACCCAAACCGCAAGTCGACGGAAAAGACGTTTCGCTGGACGAGGCCATAGCAGAGGCCGCCCGTCTGATTAGAGAGAGCCGCCTGCCGGCCTTTGGCGGTCTTGGCACCGACGTCGATGGTGTTCGCGCGGTCATCGCCCTCGCCGAAAAAGGCGGCGGCGTCGTCGACCATGCACTGAGCGACGCTCAGTACCGCAACTTCAGAGTGCTGCAGTCCTCCGGTTGGGTGTTGACGACGCTCACCGAGGCGCGCAACCGCGCCGATCTATTCATCATCGCCGGAAGCGACGTTCACAAGTTGCATCCGCGCTTCTTCGAACGCATCGTTTGCAACGAAGCCTCGATGTTCTCCGATAACCCGCCGAAGAGAACGGTCGTGTTCCTTGGCGAAGGTCTGGATCAGTCCGCTGTCACCGGAAAAGAGCGCATCGGCGAGATCGTGACGCTACCGGTGAAGAGCGAGCGGATCGCAGAAGTTCTCGACGCGATGCGCGCGCTGAACAAAGGCGCGACGATCCCCGGCGACGACATCGGTGGTTTGCCGCGCGCGGCCGTCGACGATCTTCTCGCCCGTTGCAAGGCAGCGAGCTATGGCGTCGTCGTATGGGCTCCGCCGAGCCTCGGCTTCCCGAGCGCCGATCTGACCGTCCAGGCCATCTCCGAGTTCGTGAAAGACATCAACCTGACGTCGCGCTTCGCGGGCCTCGCCCTTGGCGGCAACGAGGGAGCCGTCTCCGCGGGCGCCGTTTGCGGCTGGCAGTCGGGCTTCCCGCTGCGCGTCTCCTTCGCCAGCGGCAAGCCGGACTACGATGCGGAACGCTACGCGATCAGCCGGTTGCTCTATGCGAAGGAAACCGATCTGCTGTTGTGGATCGCATCCTTCTCACCCGATCTGACGCCGCCGGATACCGATGTTCCGATGATCCTGCTCGGTACGCCGTCGGTCAAACCGGCACGCACCCCAAAGGTCTACATCCCCGTCGGCACACCCGGCGTGGACCATGCCGGAGTGATGGTCCGTGTCGACAACGTCGTATCGCTGCCCCTGCGCAAGTTGCGGCAGTCGAACCTGCCGAGCGCCGCCAGCGTGCTCGAGAAAATTGAAGCTGCCCTCTAGCCCCCATATCGAGATCGATAATGTTGATTAAGCTCACCGGCGGCAAAGTCTACGACCCCGCGAATGGCGTTGACGGCGAGGTTCGCGATATCTTCATCGAGAACGGCCGCATCGTCTCTCCCGAGCCGACCGCCAAGGTCGATCACGAGTACGCATTGCATGGCCGTGTCATCATGGCTGGCGGCATCGATCCGCACTCGCACATCGGCGGCGGCAAGATGACGATCGCCCGCATGATGCTCCCTGAGGATCACATCGGCAATGAAGTCGCGCGCACGGAATTAACTCGCGCCGGCGTCGGCCACGCCGTCCCCTCGACGATGACGACGGGCTACCGTTACGCCGAGATGGGCTACACCGCGGCGTTCGAACCCGCGATGCTGCCCGCGAACGCACGCCAGGCGCACATGGAGATGGCCGACACGTCGATCATCGACAAGGGCGCCTTCGTGATGCTCGGCTCCGACGACTTCTTCTTGCGTCAGCTCGCCGCCAAAGCCGATTTTTCGGCCATAAAGGACTATATCGCCTGGACGATGCACGCTGCGCAGGCGATCGCCGTGAAGGTGGTCAATCCCGGCGGCATCAGCGCCTTCAAGTTCAATCAGCGGAAGCTCGATCTCGACGAGAAGCACACCTATTACGGGGTGACGCCGCGCGATATCATCGTCAACTTGGCGCGCGGCCTGAACGAGTTGGGCGTGGTCCATCCTCTGCATGTTCATGGCTGTAACCTCGGCGTCCCCGGCGGCTACGAGACGACGCTTGCGACGATCAAGGGCGCAGAAGGCCTGCCGATCCACCTGACGCACATCCAGTTCCACAGCTACGGCACCGAAGGCGACCGGAAGTTCTCCTCCGCCGCCGCGCAGATTGCCGAAGCGGTGAACGCCAACAAGAACGTCTCGTGCGACGTCGGCCAGGTCATGTTCGGACAGACCTGCACGGCATCGGGCGACTCGATGCGCCAGTTCGTCAACACACGCTCCGCTGATCCCAAGAAATGGGTCGTGATGGACATCGAGTGCGACGCAGGCTGCGGCGTCGTCCCGTTCAAGTATCGCGACAAGAGCTTCGTCAACGCACTGCAGTGGGCGATCGGCCTCGAGTTGTTCCTACTCGTCAACGATCCCTGGCGTCTCTTCCTGACGACCGACCATCCGAACGGTGGTCCATTCACATGGTACCCGCATCTCATCCGGCTCCTGATGGATAAGAATTTCCGCCGGGACATGATGCAGAAGATCAACCAGGACGCTCTGCAGTATTCGACGCTTGGCTCGCTCGACCGCGAATATTCGCTCTACGAAATCGCGATCATGACGCGCGCCGGTCCGGCGAAGAGCCTCGGTCTTGTGGATCGCGGTCACCTGGGCGTCGGCGCCTGGGCGGACATCACCGTCTACGACGACAACCCCGACCGCGAAGCCATGTTCACGACGCCCGAGCTGCTCTTCAAGAATGGCGAGCTGATCGTGCGCAACGGCAAGATCGTCAAGGTCGTCAACGGCGGAACGCACGTTGCGCGGCCGAACTACGATCCTGGCATCGAGAGGTCTTTGAAGCGCTATTTCGAAGATTTTCACACGGTCCGCATGGATAACTTCCGTCTCTCAGACGACGAGATCATCAACGGCGGCCGCGGTTCGCTGATCATTCAACCGACCAGGGCGCGCGCAGCATGAGCAAGACGGTCAACGGCGTCGTCATCGACGATACCTTCGCCGAAGCTTTCGGCATGAGCGGAACCGGCATCATCATCACCGCCGATACGCTGAAGTGGGCGCGCATCGCTGCAACCGTCGCGACGGGCTTCGGCACGTCCGTCATCGGCTGCGGCGCGGAATGCGGCATCGACAAGGAACTGTCGCCGGACGAAACACCGGATGGCCGCCCGGGCGTCCGCATCCTGATCTTCGGATTTTCGCCCGACGCGCTCGTTCCGCAAATCCGCAACCGTATCGGCCAGTGCGTGCTGACGAGCCCCGGCTCCGCCTGCTACGCGGGCTTCAAGGCGGATAAGACGATCGGCCTCGGCAAAGGCCCGCGGTTGTTCGGCGACGGATATCAAACGGCGAAGAAACTCGGCGGCACCCGTTACTGGCGCGTGCCCGTCATGGACGGCGAGTTCGTGATCGAAGAGGAAACGGGCCTGACGACCGACGCCGTCGGTGGCGGCAACATGCTCATCCTCGGCACCGATCGTGCGGGTCTTCTCGAAACGGCTGAAGCCGCAGTCGATGCCATCGCCAAAGTCGATGACGTCATCACACCGTTCCCTGGCGGCATCGTACGCTCGGGCTCGAAGGTCGGCGCCAAGTACGCCGGCATGTTTGCTTCGACGAACGACGCCTTCTGCCCGACACTCCGCGGCACCGTCAAAAAGTCGGAGCTGGCGCCCGACACGCTCGCGGTCCTCGAAATCGTCATCGACGGCCTGACGTCGAAAGCAGTTGCCGACGCCATGCGCGCCGGTCTCAAAGCCGTCACCGACACCGGCGCCAAACGCGGCGTCACGCGGATCACTGCCGGCAACTACGGCGGCAAGCTCGGACAGCATCACTATCATCTGAAGGATCTCATCTGATGAGCGGCTTCACGCTGCGCCTCAAGGCGCCCGCGACCGAGCGGATGACGCTCTCCGGCATAACGCCCTCTAAACTCTCGGCCCTGTCCGCGCACGAAATCGCGCGCCTCGACGTTGGCATTGAGAAGGGCGGCCTGGCGCTCGGCGACGCCTTCGACATTTCAGGCAGCGCTGGCGAAATCCTCACCATCGAAGGCGCAACGCCCGAGCTGGATTTCATCGGTGCGGGTCTCGACAGCGGCACGATCCGCGTCGTCGGCGATGCCGGCTCCTATGCTGGCCGCAAGATGGCCGGCGGCAAACTCGAAATTCACGGCAACGCCGCGCATTTTCTGGCCTCCGGATCGACCGGCGGCATGATTCACGTCCGCGGCAACGCCGGCGATAATCTCGGCGGCATGATCCCCGGCGACCGTTTCGGCATGCTCGGCGGCATCACGGTCGTTGAAGGCAACATCGGCTCTCGCGCGGGCGACAAGATGCGGCGTGGCACGATCGTCGTCCGCGGCAAAACCGGTTCGCACACCGGCTCGCGAATGATCGGCGGCACCATCTGGGCCGAGGGTGGCATCGGGCCCGAACCCGGTCTGATGATGCGCCGGGGCACCTTGATCGGTCCGAGCGTAGAGAAGCTGCTGCCGACCTTCGTCGATACCGGCAAACACGATCTCGTGATCACGCGCGTCATCTCGCGCTACCTGAAAGCAGCGCTCGGGGACCTGGCTCCGAAGCCTATGCCCTTGTTTGTCCAGAAGATTGGCGGCGACTTGGCAACGATCGGACGAGGCGAAATCCTGCTTCCGGCGGCCTGACGCGTTTAATTTGACAGCTTTTTTCTGATTGGGCTCATCTGAAACAAATCCCCGAGCCGTAACGTCATCGTATGGTCAAGTGCCGCTGACGCTCAATCCGGAAAATCGCCATGCTTGCAATCGTTCTTTCCGCCTGCCTCACGAACGATCCCAATGTCTGCCGCGACTACAAGATTCCGATCGATGCCAACATCGACTCCATGACGTGCATGGCCGAAGCCCCTCCCCATTTCGCGAAATGGGCCGAAGAGCATCCCGGCTGGCAGGTGACGCGTTGGCGCTGCGCCCCCACCTCCGAAAACGACATCTGACCTGAGGCCTGTCAGCTATCGGGCAAAGTTTGTCTTCGAATAGGTGGGCGCTTCCAAGCCGCTCACCTCGATGACGAATTTTTGCCGGATCGCGCGCTCGAAATCGCCGTAGCCTTGCGCAGGAAGCACGAAGCTTCCCGGGCCACCCATGACGTGCTCGCGATACCATTGCTCGAGGGGATGCTTGCCTCCGGGAACCGCCTTCGGCAGAAGCGCCGAGTCCTCGGGCGTATCAAGCAGGATCGGCAGGCCGTTGATCGTGACGCCGTTGGCGACGAGTTCGTTGCGAACGGTCTCGATCGACTCTTCCGCGTTGCAGTTGTCCGGCCCATCCCCCGAGACATCGATAAGAATGCGGGCCGCCTTGGCTGGAATTTGCGGAACGATCTTATCGTTTGCCGACCGCAGCATACGAGTCATGCACGTGAACTCGCCGCCCTGCTGCGGCAACGTCCTAACCCGCTTCGCAGCCGCAAATGCGTCGGCCTTGCTGGCGATCCTGATCCACGGAATGACGAAGGACGGCGTGTCCGCCCACGTCACCATGGAGAACAGAATGCCGCCGGACGATCCCCCTGTAATCGCGTCGATGACGCCGGGGTCTTCGAGCGCCTTGGCAATCCCTTCCATCTGCAGCCGGTAACGTGCTTCGTCGACCGAGTTCGAAACATCGACGGAGACGACCAGCGCCGTGTCGACGGGCGCCCCCTCCTGCGCCACGGCCAAAGCTCCAGCCAAGAACGCACCGGCAGCAACGACAGCGGAAATCGCCGCCCGCCGCTGTTTGAAAAAATTGAAAATGGAGCAAACTCCCGCGGGCATCGCGCGGCACCAGATGCCGCACCTATATTCCATACCTATCAAACCGATTTTTTCCCGCCAAGCGCTCCCTGATGCCTCCGCCGGACCCCCTAGACCGTTTGGCTAGGCTTCGGCATCCCGGCCGATGAAGCTGCACGCCCGTGCGTCGAGTCGGAGCTTTGGGTTCAATGCCGATACAATGATCAATGCGACGCCAGCATCGCTGCAGAAGTTTGTGAGCGGTTTGGATGTGCCGAACCAGGTAAATGACGCCGTTGCTCTGCAGTGCCCCTAGCCGAGGCCACTAAGAGGCGCGGCCGCCGCCCTCAGCATTCTTTTGCCTTCCCGCGCTGTTCCCGGCGGAACAGAGGTCTCCGGCCGCTCGCGTGTTAGAATGTGGTTAACGGTGGCGATGCCCCGTTCATCCGGTCCGCAAAACGCCCGACCGCCCGTGATCCCATGATTTTGATCACGACACTGATCGAGCACGCATTTCCGATTCCCCTGGCGATCCGGCCGGATGCCTTCGCTCACAAAGGAGAGCACCATGTCGAGAAAGCTTCTTCTGATATGTGCCGGCGGAGCGCTTGCGCTCGCGACGGCCGCCTGTGCCGCCGTGGCGGCGCCGCTAGACCTCGGCCGGTACACCCATCGGGCGGCGACAACAGCCTCCAGACCCTCATACGGTCCGGCGGCATGCACGGTGGAATGGGAGGCATGTCTAGCGGCCACGCCATGGGTGCGCCTCACCTCTACGGGCACCCGTATGTCAGTCGCGGAATCTCCCGAACCCACTTCGCCGGACGAGGCCACCATCGCCACAACCGCTTCTTTTTCGTCGGTTACCCGTATTATTACGATGATGATTATTACTACGGCTACGACTCCTGCTGGTGGAGCAGGCCGCGCCACCGGTGGGTCTGCGGCAACTACTGAATAGATCTCATCCGAGCATAGACAACAGCCCTCAACGATAGCGTGCGTTGGGGGCGCCTTGCTCTTTTTGCGCGCACGCATCCGCCTTTGGATTTAGCGGACTCGTAAAGACGCGCAACATCGACGATGATGCTTAACTCGGACATACGCTAATTAATGGTCAATCATCTTTAGGCTACGCTGCGTCTCCACCTTGCCTGCCAGCATACTCAAGGTCTCAAAAATGTTCCGTCTGCACCCAAAGCGGCAGTACCCTTTCTTGGGCCTCGCTTCGTTGGCAATGGTTGCATTGGCATTCAATTCGACTTTCGAAAGCGCCGAAGCCGCGAGCCGCCGCTCAGCTCGGCTTGAAGATGTGGCGCAGGACACGCTGACCGGACCGCCCGTCATGGCGATCGTCTCCATCAAGGATCAGCGCGTAACCATTTACGATGCCGCCGGCGGCACGATGCGATCACACGTTTCGAGCGGACGAACGGACTACGAAACCCCGGTCGGCATCTACAGCGTCCTGCAAAAGGAAGAGGAACACTATTCGAACGTCTACGATGACGCTTCGATGCCGTTCATGCAGCGCATCACCTGGTCCGGCGTCGCACTCCATGGCGGCGTGCTTCCTGGCTATCCGGCATCCCACGGATGCGTTCGCCTCCCCGAGAGCTTCGCCCAGCGCCTCTATCCGCTGACGAAAATCGGCATGCGCGTGATCGTTGCCTACGACGACGTAGCGCCGGTTGAAATCTCCCACCCCGTGCTGCTGAAGGCAACGCCCGTGCCGGCCGTAGAGTCCGCGGTCGCGATTCCGATGTCCTACCAGGATCAGGACAGCTCCGATAACGCTAGCCCATTCGAACCCAACGTGAAGCGTTGGCCGGCACGGGTGGCCCAGCTCGAAGCTCTGAAGTCGATCGCTGCTGGCAAACGGATTGAAGCGGATGCCGCGAACGATCAGGCCGATCAGATGACGCAGATCGTCGCCGAAAAGAAGGAACCGCGCGATAAGGCGGCAAAGGCCTTGCGCAAGGCCGAAGCGGCGAAGAAATCCGCCGACGATAAACTCGCAAAGGCCGACAAGGCACTGAACTCCGCGAAATCTCCCAAAGCCGCAAAGAACTGGGAAGAGGCGAAGGCAAAAGCCCTCAAGATCGCGGAAGACGCAACCGCCAAGGTCGCCCAGTTGACCGAGACGCTCAAGGCGGCCAAGGCCGAGTTGCAGACAGCCACGGAAAAGGCCGCTCCGTTTGTAGCGGCACGAGACGCAGCCGTCGCCGTTGCCGACGCTGCGAAACACAAGACGCAACCCGTTTCGATCTTCATCAGCCTCAAGACACAACGCCTCTACGTTCGCCAGGGCTATGAGCCGGTATTCGAAGCCCCCGTCACGATCAGTGAGCCCGACAGGCCGATCGGCACGCACATCTACACTGCGGTCGATTATACGAACGACGGCAAGAATTTACGCTGGACCGCCGTGACGATGGAACACAAGGGAGCCGATTACGCGTCCTATGACGACGATCGTCTCGATCAGACGAACGGCGCCTCAGACGCGGCTCAGACAGACGTCGCGAAAGCCACCGCCGCGCTCGATCGCATCACCATTTCGCCGGATGTTCTCGCGCGCGTGACCGAGGCGGCATGGCCGGGCTCATCGCTGATCATTTCAGACGAGGCAGCAAGCAAGGAAACCGCCAAGGCAACAGACTTCATCGTTCTCATCTCAACCGAGCCCCAGGGCGGCATCAAAAAGCGGCCGAAGCAGTTCTTCCCCTCCGACAACTTCTATCGCGATAGCTCGTACGACTTTTACTACAACTACGACCGCTATGGCCGGCGAGGGTATTATCCGCGCCAGAAGTCACTGTTCTGGTGGTGACTTAAGAAACCGTCGAAGCTTCACCGCCCTTCTTTACACGCGAGAATAATCCGTCCGGGCGCCGCCTCTCCTTGAAAATGCCGCGAGGACGTTATTGCCTCCGAAGAAACGACTTCGGAGGATCCGTCATGAATGCCCAACCGCGGCTCGCAAGCGATATTTCGACACTCGGCGTCATTGAGCAGCTTCGCGATGCGTTGAAATATGCCGACAGCGAACTTCAGCGCCGCTGCGTCATCTCGAGCAAAATTCGCGAAGCGCTCGGCGTCGCAGAACGGTTTCTCGCTAACGCCGGTCCCTGACAGCTCAGGTCGCTGACGGCCAAGGTCGCTGATGGATTGGGCCGCTGAGACATTTCGGGTGAAGCTTCGAACCGAAGGGCTATCCTCAGCGGACGACCTGACGTGCCCAGTTCGACCGATGGTCGCGGACTCCGACGTTGAACTCGGCATCCTGCATTTCGCGCGGTGATACGGGCCACAGCAGTCCGTCGGTGCTGATCATATCGACAATCAAATCGTAGACTTCAGCCAAGATGCCCTTTCGGCCGTAGAAGTTAACGATCTAAGTGTTGTCTCCACACCGCCAATCGAAATTCCACAATACATTGAAGCGATCTGCAAAAAAGCGTGAGGCTAACACAACGCCTACGCCGCATTGCGAACCCTGGGTACAGACGTTAAGGCATTCGAGCGAATTCGGCCGAGACCTAAGCCCACCCTGAGCTGACCAGCATATTTTCTATCGCCCATAATCGATGCTGCAAGTATACAGCCCGGCAAGCAGCCGAGAGCTGTGTGGAGCCTCGATGGCAACTTTAAGGGATCACGAAAGTTGCAGCCTACGAACAAGCGGAAAAAATCCATGCAGGACCGATTGCCAGAAAAGAAGCCGGTGGCTGTCCAAAGTGTCAGCCCTGCGTCCGCGCGCGCACCGCTTCTTTCAAGGCAAGCCCTGTCGGTCCTCGGCGTTCTTGCTCTCATCGCTCTCATCGCGGCGGGTTATTTCTACTGGCAACACGCGAGCCTCTATCCTTCGACCGAGAATGCGCAGGTCCAAGCCAATATCGTTCAGATAGCTCCCCTCGTGACGGGCCCCGTCACGGAGGTCAAAGTCCATGACTTCACCGCCGTCAAATCCGGCGATGTCCTCGTTCAGCTCGACCGCGCACCTTTTGAAGCCGCTCTGAAACTCGCAGAGTCGCGTCTCAGCGTTGCCCAGCAGCAGGCGACCGCAGCCGCCGGTCCACAGGCCGCCGCCGCGAAGGCGAACGTCGAGCAAGCGCAGATTGCCGTCGATCAGGCCCGCACCGATCTCGATCGCACGACCATCAAGGCGCCCGCCGACGGAACTGTCGGAAAGGTTCGCATTCAGCCCGGCGAAATCGCGAAGGCCGGGATGGGCATGTTCCCGCTCGTCGATACGGCGCATTGGTGGGTCGACGCCAATTTCAAGGAAACCGACCTTGCCCGCATCAAGCCCGGACAAACCGCAACGATCACCATCGATGCGTATCCGTCGCAGAAATTCACCGGCAACGTCGAAGCGGTCAGCCGCGCCAGCAATGCTGCGTTTTCTTTGATGCCGGCCGAGAACGCGACCGGCAGCTGGGTGAAGGTCGTCCAGCGATTTCCGGTTCGCATCGGCCTGACGCTCAAGCCCGAAGATCCCGCAATTGGCGTCGGCGCCTCCGCATACGTGATCGTCGACACCGCCGAAGAGGCGACCAGTGGCGCTAAGTGATCAAGTTGCCGATCATACGAGCACGCCGCTCCCCGAAAGGCTCCTGAGTTCGCTTGCAGTTCTGATCGCCGTGCTCATGGTCATCCTCGACATGACCGTGGTCAACGTCGCGCTGCCCGATATGATGGGAGCGCTCGGCGCCACGCCCGACCAGATCACATGGGTGCTGACGTCGTACATCGTCGCTGAAGCCATCGTGATACCGATGAGCGGCTTTCTCTCCGAACGGTTCGGGCGCAAGAACGTTCTGGTCGCCAGCGTTGCCGGTTTCGTAGTCGCTTCCATGCTCTGCGGCCAGTCCAGCACGCTTTTCCAGATGGTGCTGTTCCGCCTCCTTCAAGGCGCGTTCGGCGCGAGCGTCGTTCCGCTATCGCAGGCGACGATGGTCGATTCCTACGATGCGCAGAGCCGCGGTAAGGCGATGGCCGTTTGGGGAATAGGCGTCCTCCTCGGACCGATCATGGGCCCAACGGTCGGCGGCTTCATCACCGACCATCTCGGCTGGCAATGGGTGTTCTACATCAACCTGCCGATCGGCATCGTCAATCTCGTGCTTCTCGCACTTTACATCAGACCGACGAAGGCCATGCGAGTGCCGATCGACTGGCTCGGCGCCGCTCTTCTGGCCATCGGCGTCGGCAGCCTCCAGATGCTGCTCGATCGCGGCAATGTCGAGGACTGGCTGCAATCGCCCCTGATCGTCTTCTTAGGCATCGTATCCTTCGTCTGCTTGGCAGTCTTCGTCATCAGAAGCTTCAACCGGCCCGATGCAATCCTGAGGCTTAACCTCTTGAAGGACCGGAACCTCGCGACGGCGACATTTCTCATCATGGCGTTCGGCGTCGGAATGCTCAGCACGATCGCGCTGCAACCGCTCTTTCTCGAGCACCTTCTCGGCTATCCTGCGAGCACGGCCGGGCTCGTCATGGCACCCCGCGGCGTCGCCGTCATGATTGGCATGGTCGTCGTCGCAGCGCTGATCTCGCACGTCGATTCACGGTGGCTCGTCTTTTTCGGCCTCACCTTGTCAACCGTCGGCACGTATGTGACGACGAGGACGTACAATCTCGAAATCGATAACTTCTGGATCATTCTGCCGACCATCGTGCAGGGCATCGGCATGGGCATGATTTTCGTGCCCCTTTCGACGCTTGCCTACCAGACCTTGCCGAAGGAGGCGTCGGACCAGGCTGCCGGCATCTTCAACATCGCCCGGACGATCGGCGGATCGCTCGGCATCGCGATCGCCGCAACGATCCTGACGCGCGCCTCGCAACAGAATTGGCAAACTCTCGGCGGCGCACTGGATCCTTATAATCCCGCGCTTCATGCATGGTTCAACGCGGCAGGGTTATCGGCTTCCGATCCGCGTGCGCAGCAGTTGCTCGGCGCTGAGCTCATGCGGCAGTCGATGATGATCGGCTTCATCGAGGCCTTCGGCTTCATCACGCTGAGTTTTCTCGTGTTGATCCCGTTCGTGCTGCTGCTGAAGGATACCGGCGCGGGCTCGCCCTATGCGCCCAACAGTACGAAATAGCGTCCCGGCAGGTCTGCTTGGCAGGACTTTGCAAGGTTAAAGCATGGCCACTTTCTGGATATGCGAAACCACTTCGCTGACACGAAAGCGGGTGAGGTCCTTGTCGATTTCCGCGACAATCTTTTCACGCGTATTGGAAGGCAGAACCTTACGCAATTGACCGAGCATCGTCGGCGGTGCGACCACGACAAGGCGATCGAATGAGTTTCGCGCCGCATACCCACCGAGCATTGCTCCAAGCTGGCTTGCGAAGAGAACCTCGAGCGCGCGGTGCAAATCCTGCCTCGGCTCGATCGAATGGCGCGTGTAACCGAGAGATTCATGCACCCGGCCGAGCTTATCCCTGACTTTCAGATGACTCGGAGTATTGTTCAGGTTGGCTTCCGAAAAGACGTGAACGTTTTTGCCTCGGCCGAATGCTTCCAATATCCGTGCATGGCCGCCATCGGTGACGAGTATCCATGTTCGCGTGGGTTTCATCGACTTTTCCTTGAACCTCGCCCGTCCACGCCTCCGCTTCGCTTGGCTCTGACGAAACAGCGAGACGACGCTCGATGCGTTTGCAAACGCGCGGCCGGTTCTGTCGTTGCTCAAGTTGTTGGAATGACCGTAGCGTGGCTAGTGCCGGACCCAAATACTGTCAGCGCTACGCCGATCCAAGCTTCTCGCCAGCGCGAAAGCCGTGAGAAGTTGGCCTAGTCTCTACTCAAAGCCTCTGCACAGGATTGCAGTTCTGCGACGGAATGCTCCGAAGAGATGAAGAATCTCAGCCGGCTCGCATTGATCCGGACGCCAGGATAGATGATCGGCGACGGATTGAAGCCCTGCTCCACCATCAGTTCCATCCGCCTCCCCGTTTTCTTTACTGGACCGATCATAATGGGGATCATTCCAAGTCCAATGCTCGTACCGGTATCAAACCCGCGCGTACGGCACTCCTCGAAGAACAGCTTGCAATTGCTATGGAGACGATGGACGCGTTCCGGCTCGCTTCTAAGAATGCGCAGGCTTGCGCGTGCGGCGGCTGTCACTGACGGGGGAAGGCCTACCGAGTAGACGAAAGCTGGTGCCGAATATTTGAGAATTTCGATCAATTCGGCATTGCCTGCAATAAACCCGCCGCAGGAAGCGAGCGCCTTGCTCAGCGTTCCCATGTAAATGTCGATTTTCCGTGGATCGACCCCAGCGTATTCCGCAAGTCCGCGGCCGCTTTCGCCAAGGACGCCGATACCGTGCGCGTCGTCGACCATCAGCCAACAGCCGAACTCGCACTTGATCTGAACGAGGCGCGAAAGACGGACGCAATCGCCCTCCGTTGAATAAAGACCTTCGACGACGATCAGTACATTTTTGAAACGTTCGCGACTTTGCAGAAGTACCCGGATAAGCGATTCCAAATCGTTGTGCTTGAAGGGCTTCATTTCAGCGCCCGATAGGCGCGCACCGACTATGGCACTGTTGTGGACCAACTCATCATGAACGACCAAGTCGCCCTTGCCCAAAAGGGTGCCGATTGTTGACACACTGGCGGCACGCCCGCTCACAAACACAAGCGAATTTTCAAAGCCGAAAAACTCTGCAAGCTCCGCTTCAAGCTGCCGGTGCATTTGTAGGTCCCCCGAGACCATGCGGCTTGCTGAAATACACGAACCGAACGCGTCGATAGCAGACTTCGCCGCCGCCAGTACCTCGGGATGATCGCTGAGCCCTAGGTAATCGCACCACCCGAAGTTTATGAGTTGTCGCCCATCGATGGTCACTGACCTCTTCGAACGGCTTTCCTGAATCTTGAAGAACGGATTTTCTACCCCCCAAGCGCGCGCCAACATTTGATATTGCCGGATCGACTTAAACAGCGACGTATCGGAAAATGCTGCAGCCTCTCGATAGCGGGGTTTCAAGGCGCGAGTGGTACTTGATGCCATGGGCTGGACCTTTTCATCCTGCGGGAAAAGATGCGTCCCTAAAATAATCCGTTAGATGAGTATAATATTCCCGCAGCATGCCTCGTTCCCTCTCATAGGCGGAGGTCATCTCTCGAGTTCACGCAGGTGTGAAATATAGAGCTGCCCGGACGCGCGATGCCCCTGAAATACGGACAAACTCAGCTTTGCCGGTTGAACTAGCTGAATGGCCTAGTTACTCTGATCGGTGCGGGGAAGTTCGGTTCGATCGCTCAATCGCTCGGTCGCTTCGGAGCGAAACCTGAACACCAGCGGAAAGAACGCCCGCAGCTCAACCGAAACAATGGAAACTGGACGTTCAGTTTTTTCTGGCTCGCAGATTCGACTCGCGAAAGCGCGAGTAATCACGAAGCCCGCGCACAAATTTTAGCGCGGCACATCTCATAAAGGTTCGTATTCTGTCTTTGCCCGTTCGAGACGCGCACCTTTCTGATCCAATCCCCATCGATGATCGAAAAAAAACTCCAGCGCCTTCCGCGTCTCCACACGCAGGAGTTCACTATCGAAGCCATATTCCCGCCGAACGACGTTCGCCTGTTGCGCGGAAAGACCTGATTTCGGCCTCAGCCAAATGATCGCCTTGGTCTTCCAATCCTCGTCCTCCGGCAGCAGTCCCGCTGACGGCTTTTCCTCGAACGTGCTGTCAGGCTCGATCCGGACCGGCAGGTAATTCCGGAATTCCTTATGTTTGAAGCTGAAGGCTCTGAGGTGCACAATTTCGCCATCGGACGTGAAGCGCGTCGGGACAATCCACTGCCCTTTGTCCGCGCCCGATGTCATCGACGTGTAGCGCACGTAGAGAGCCTTCTCTGACCGGATCGCTTGATAGAGACGCGCGATTATTTTTGGATCGGCCCGCCGTTCCGGCTGTGGAAGGGCCGAGGAAGGCCCTTTTTCGCCCTCGTCCGCCAGTATGCCAAAAGCTTCCGTGAGGCTCGACGGCACCAACGGTTCATGCCTGTCTGAGGCGAAATAGGTCTTGCGAACCGGATCATAAGAAGGGGGCTTGGCGCGCGCCAACTTCAGGTATGTCCTGAAATCCAGCGCGGCCTGCGCCGTCGAGATGCCGAAGCGATCGACCAGATCCCGGCGGTTCGCCATACCCCGCCAGGTGAGGCATCTGTCGAGGAAGATCACCCGCTCTCTCTGGGCATGCTTGAGGTCATCGAGACTCATGACAGGATCACTAACTTGACATACCGGCTCATGTCCATATAAAAACTATACGTGTAATAATTATACGGATAAGCCATGAGGATTTTGCACACGGCAGATCTGCATCTCGGGCGCCAATTCAATGGTATCCCGCTCGATGAGGATCATCAGGCAATCCTCGATCAGATCGTTCACGCTGCCGTCGATCTTCGCGCCGATGTCCTCATAATCGCGGGCGATATCTTCGATCGCGCGGCCCCACCGGCGGCTGCAGTCCGCCAGTTCAACGCTTTCCTGTCACGTATCGCAGCCGAGACCTCTGCCGCCGTTGCGTTGATCGCAGGTAATCATGATTCAGGTGACCGTATCGCATCGATGTCGATCATGACCGACGCACGGCGGGCGCTCATCCGCGGCGTCGTCAGCGCCGACGAAAAACCTCTCCTTCTCACCGATGCGCATGGGATCGTCGCCTTCTCCGGCCTGCCGTTCTCATACGAATTTGCGGCACGCGAGTGCTTTGCCGACGAAACGATGCAGACACCCGAGGACGTCATCGCGGCACAGATCGCCTCGGCCCGGCGCAATGTTCCGGAAGGCGCCCGCTGGGTCATCGTCGCCCACGCCTTCGTGGCGGGCGCTGACGGAAGTGACAGCGAGCGCCCGCTTGCGCGCGTCGGAGGCGTCGAAACGGTCCGCCCGGACGTCTTCGAGGGCGCGCATTACGTCGCGTTGGGGCATTTGCATAGGCCGCAGTTCGTCGGCGTGCCGCACCTCAGGTATTCCGGATCGCCGCTGGCCTTCGGATTCGACGAAGCCGACGCCGCGAAATCCATGAGCCTCGTCGAAATCGACGCTACAGGCAAAACGACGATCGAGAACATACCGTTCAAGCCGCTCCGTGGCGTTCGCATCTTGACGGGCAAGCACGCCGAACTTCTGCTCGCCGAACCGTCTGAGGATTTCGTCAAGGTTGTTCTGACTGATGAAACTCCTGTCATCGACGCCATGAAGCGTCTGCGTGCTATGTTTCCGAATGCCTGCGACCTGACTTATCAGCGCGAAGAGCGCGCGCCCGAGATCAAGTCCCTTGCGAGATCGGGGACAAAGGTTGCAGATCCGATCGGCGTCATCGGCGATTTCCTGAACTTCATCCGAAACGAACCGATGACCGACAGTGAGCTGGCGATCGTCGCCCCTGCCCTCCATCTCGCCCAGAACGGTGGGGAAGCGGCATGAGGCCTGTGAGGCTGACTATGCAGGCCTTCGGGCCCTATCCGGGACGCATCGTCGTCGACTTTCGGGATGCGGTTGATGCCGGGCTTTTCGGCATTTACGGCCAGACCGGATCGGGCAAGTCAACCATCTTCAGCGCCATGACGTTCGCTCTATTCGGCGCACCTGCGAAGCCGGATCAGGAAGCGCCATCGCTACGATCAGATCACGCCGATGCTGGCATGACGACCGAAGTCGAGTTCGTCTTCGACATCGGCGCGCGCCGCTTCGTAATCTGGCGGAAGCCGGAACAGATGCGCCCGAAGCAGAAGGGAAGCGGCGAAACCGCGAGCCTTCACGAAGCCAGACTCTTCGACGCAACAGGCTTGTCGGTCGACGAAATCACGGACCAACGTCGGGGCAAGATCATCGCAGAGAAGAAGGTAGGCGTCGTCAATGCCGCAGTTTCGGAAATGCTCGGCTACGGCCCGGACCAGTTCCGGCAAATCGTTCTGCTGCCACAAGGCCGGTTCGAGACGTTTCTCGCCGCGAAGACAAAAGACCGGCTCGATATCCTGCGCGATCTCTTCGATGTATCGCTTTATCGTGATCTTGCGGCCAGGCTGAAGGCAGACGCTGCAAACGCTGAAAATCATGTGCGCGGAGAGCGCGACGTCTGCGCTCGCCGTCTCACCGCTGAGGGCTTCGAAAGCACCGACGCGCTAGCGTCTGGGATCGTCGAAGCCGAAACGCGTCACGCGGAACGTCTTGAAATCGAGAACACCGGGCGCCTGGCGTTAGAAGTTGCACAGACTAAACTGCGCGACGCCGAAGCGATCGAAGCAAAATTCAAAGCCGCCGAAACAACCACGACTGCGCTCTCAGCGCTGGAAGCAGGCAAACCCGCGGCAGACGCACTGGCCGAGCGCGTCGCCAAGGCGGAACGAGCGCGTTCCCTGCTCGATGCAGAAGCCCGTGTCACGGAAGCCGCGAGCGAAATCTCGAAAGCTGAAGAAGAACTGCAAAACACTCAAGCCAACGCCGAGAAAGCCGCAAACGCAGCGAAGCTGGCAGCCGAAGCGCTGCAGTACGAAAACGGCCGCGCAGGAGAGATTGAAACGCTGCGCCGTCAGATCGACGAGCTCGACCGGCATAAGCAGGCGCTCGATAATGCGGCGAGCGTAACAGACGCACTTCAAAAATTGCAGACGGCTGAGCACGGGGCGCGCATCGCACTGGATAAAGCTCGGCAAGGCCACACGAGCCTCCAGACCAAATGGCGTGAGAAGTCCGATGGCCTCAAAATTGCGCGCGCCACCGAGGCACGTCGTCATGACATTGGTGTTCGACTGGCCGCTTTGCGGGCATCATTCGTCGCTGCCGAGGCCTTCGAGAATGCAGGCAAAGAAATCCAGGCCGCAAACACGAGCGTCGTGAACCTTCGCTCCACACACGAGACGGCCGCGCGCCGCGCTGAAGAGGCATTAGACAAATTCGAGAACGCCGAGCGGAGGCTTTCCGCGGCTCAGGCATTGCATCTCGCAGCGAAGCTTGAAGCCGGCGCGCCTTGTCCGGTCTGCGGGGCGACCGAGCATCCGGCGCCCGCGACACGCGCGCTCGAGAACGTCGAAAGCGATCAGACATTTCGCGACACCAAGTCGGCTTGGCAGCAGGCGGACAAGGCGGCACGCGATGTTGCCGAGAGGCTCGCGGCGGCGCGGAGCATATTGAAGGAGCGTGAGGATCGGCAAGCCGGCATACCGCGACCGAACGACAGCGCTGCTGTGCTGAACGACAAGGTTCGTACCGAGCTCCTGGCTCTTGATGGTCTCGGCCCGCAAATCGACATCGTGCGAGTAGAGTCCGAAATTGAGAGCCTGGATAGCGAGATCGCAGCACTTGCAACGAAACGCGAAGCGCTGCGCGATAGCCATGTCGAGTGCGAGAAAAACACGTCCGTCGCGCGCGCGCGGTTGGAAGAAATGCTGTCGTCCGTGCCGTTAGCCCTGCGCGATCAAACAGCTCTCTCCGCTTCCAGAGAGACCGCATCTCAAACGTTGCTCAAGCGCGAGGCGGCGAAAACAGCGGCCGAAAAGCAAGCATCGGAAACACGCGACGCCGCCTTGAACGCCCAAAAAGATCAACAGGCGGCCGCCAATGCCATCACCAATTGTCGCGAGCGCCAGCAGAAAGAGATCGGCGCCTTCAAATCCCGCCTCGTGGAAGCCGGTCTTTCCGAAGATGACTTCCGCTCCTTGAAACCCGACATCGCGAACATCGACACAGATCGGGCTACCGTCGAACAACATGCCCGCAAGCTCGCAATCGCCCTGGACGCCGCTGAAAAAGCAGCCGCGGCCATTCGAGAACAGGTCCGCCCCGATCTCGAAAACCTTGGCGCGAACCAGCACGATGCCGAGAGAGATCTGAAGGCCGCCACAGACCAGCGATCAAGCGCCAGATCCAAGCTGGAGCAACTCACGAAACTCCGCGACGAACTCGCTGACACGTTGCGCAAGCTCGATGAAGCCGAAGCGGCATCCGGCCCCCTCCGCAAACTCGCTGAACTTGTGAACGGCGACAACGCGCAGAAGCTCGACCTGGAAACCTTCGCCATCGGCGCGATGTTCGATCAGGTGCTCGAGGCCGCAAACCTGCGCATCGGTCCCATGACGAACAATCGCTATCGGCTGGAGCGCGATCTCGAAGGTGGCCGCGGACGCCGCGGCCTCGGCATTCAGGTGTTCGACACGCATACGGGCAAGGCGCGATCGACAAGCACGCTTTCCGGCGGCGAGACATTCATCGCCGCGCTTGCACTCGCATTGGGCCTCGCCGACGTCGTCGAAAGTGCCAGCGGCAAGATCAGGCTCGACACCATTTTCATCGACGAGGGATTCGGCAGCCTCGACACCGAGAACGGAGCCGGCACTCTCGATCAAGTCCTCCAGGTCTTGAGTAAGTTGGTCAGTCAGAACCGCTCAGTGGGGATTATCTCGCACGTCCCACTCGTGCAGGAAGCCATCCCGAACGGCTTCTATGTCCGAAAGGACATCACCGGTAGCACGGTCGAATCCCGAAGCGTGATTTGAACGCGGTTAGCAAAGTCGTTGCCCCGCCCACATTCATTTGCGGACCTTCTCGGGAACTTTGTGGAGTTGCTCAGAAAGATCGTTGGGGGAGAGGGGCTAACCGATCCCGGCGAGATTATTCCGCTTCCTTGGCCCTCAGCTGGCAAATGAGATTAAGCCGCTTGTCAGCACGCGGTTCCAGCACGCGGTTAAACTCCGTGTCTCACTTCGGCGCGACGCGGCGTGTAGGCAGGACAATGCTGCACGCTGCCATCTAAGCTTAGAAATTCTAATCAGTTCTCACATTCGTTTCTCATGAGTAAATCAACTTCCGTTTTAAACGCAGAGGCGCGGAAGTTGACAGATGGCCTAAATCGGCGGCCGCAAAGGTTCTGCCCAAGCTCCCGGTGCTCCGGCGCACCGCATATCGCGGAACGCTCTTTCCGCTGAGGCGGCTCGCACAAACCACAAGATGCGTTTCCCAAAACGCATTCGCCCGCACAACACCTGCGGCGAACGTAAGGATTCGTGCGCGTAACGGACTTGAAGAGAAGAGAACGTCTATGGAAATCGACCAACAAGGACTTGTGCTCACAGGCGCGACCAATACGGGCGCCGCGCTTTTTCGCAGCGCTCTCGATGAATTGGTCTACTTCAAAACCTCGGTTCTTTCGACGCTCGACGAGGCAATAGCTGAAGATCCCGGGTTCGCCCTTCCCTACTTCGCACGAGCCTATCTCGATCTCTTCATGACCGAACCCCAGTTCGCCCAGCGCGCGAAGAACACGCTGGAAGAGCTCAGGACAAAGGTCGATATCGATAAGCTCTCATGGCGAGAACGCCATCACGCGGCGGCAATCGAGGCGTGGATCGGTGGCGATCTTCGGAAGTCCGCTCGCATCCTCGATCAGCTCGGCCTTGATGAACCGCGCGATATTCTGGCTCTCCGGATCGGACACGAGTTGGATTTCTTCGCTGGCAACAAAAGAAGTTTGCGCGATCGCGTCGCGCGCCAACTCAGCGCATGGTCTCCGTCGGATGCCCACTATGGCATCGTCCAAGGATGCTATGCCTTCGGTCTTGAAGAGAACGGCCAATTCGAACGCGCCGAGGAACACGGCCTGATCGCGCTGAGCGCGCGCCCTGACGACGTTTGGGCACTGCACGCGGTAACGCACAGCTTCGAGATGCGGGGCGCTATCGCCGACGGCCTACGCTTCATGAGCGAACGCAGCAGCGATTGGGCTGACGGCAATCTCTTCAGCGCGCACAATTGGTGGCACAAGTCGCTGTTCAACACCGACATCGGCAACTACGCGGCCGCTTTCGAAATATATGACAAGGCCATCTTCAACCAGGACTCGCCGAAGATCGCCCTCGTCCTGCTCGATGCATCGTCCTTGCTATGGCGCCTGCATCTTCAGCGGATCCCTGTTGCCGATCGCTTTGCCGAACTCGCCGATGCCTGGGATGCACTGGCGTCGGATCCGTTCTACGTCTTTAATGATGTGCACGCTCTCATGGCCTACGTCGGTAGCGGACGCATCGCCGATGCGCGCGCCGTGGTGAACCGCCTTGAGCGATACGTCGGCGACGGCCATCAGGGCACGAACAACTACAGCAACACGGTTCGCGTCGGGCTCCCGCTCGCAAGAGCGCTCGTCGCCTTCGGCGAAGAGCGATACCAAACAGCGTTGGAACTTCTTTACAGCGTCCGCGAGAACGCGATTGAGTTTGGCGGTTCCGAAGCTCAGCGCGACGCTATCGACCGAACACTGCTCGAGGCGGCGATCCGAAGCGGCCGCGCGAATTTGGCCAACGCGCTCGCTTCGGAGCGGGTCAACCTCAATCCTCAAAATCCGTACAACTGGTCGAAGTTGGCCGACGCCCTTCGCCTGTCGAACGCCGTTGAGCGTGCCCGGGAGAGCGACACCCGATCGCAAACGCTCAGATGCGAAATCTTCCAGGCCGTGGATCCAGTGCGCACGCAGAGCAACGCGGCGATCGGTTCACTCCTTCGGCACTGACGAAAACAGCAATCCCCTCGGCCTCATACACGAAACGCAAAAAGGACAGACTCCCCGTGTCATCGAAGAAATTCCACTTGGGTTGGTTCACGAACTTCACAGCTGACGAGTGGAACGAACCCTTCTCGAATGGTGGCGATTCCTGGGACGGCAAGTTCCACATCGAAATGGCCCAGTCTCTCGATCGCGCCGGCTTCGACTTCATCATGCTCGAAGACAAGCTCGCAATCCCGGAAGCCTACGGTGGAAGCTTCGAAGTCTACCTGAAGCACGCACTCGGCATGGCGCCGAAGCATGATCCGGTTCCGCTTGCGACGTTGCTCGCAGCCTCGACCAAAAATCTCGGCGTCGTCGCAACCATGTCCACGCTCGGCTATCCGCCTTTCCTACTGGCGCGTCTGTGCTCGACCATCGACCATTTGGCCGGCGGACGTTTCGGCTGGAACATCGTGACGAGCGCCGAAAACGCTGCTGCACAGAACTTCGGTCTAGATCGCTTGCCGCCCCGCGAAGAGCGCTACGAGAGAGCGCACGAATATATGGACCTCGTCTTCAAGCTGTTCGATTCCTGGGAAGATGGCGCCATCATCCGCGACCGCGCATCCGGCACCTACGCCGACTTCAAGAAGGTCCGGACGATCGACTTCGAGGGCAAATATTTCAAGTCCCGAGGTCCCTTGAACACGGCGCGCTCGCCGCAAGGTCGGCCGACGCTTCTGCAAGCTGGCGGATCGCCGACGGGCCGCGACTTTGCGGCAAAATATGCCGATGCGATCATCGCCGTCAGCGGCGGCGTCGAAGCGATGAAGGAATACCGCGACGACGTCCGCGCCCGCGCTAGGAAGCACGGACGCAATCCCGATGACATCAAGGTGATGTTCCTCGTAACGCCCGTTCTCGGAGAAACCGAACGCGAGGCGCGCGATAGGCATGAACGCATCACACACGCCCCAGGCTTCATCGAGCAGAACCTGGCATTGATATCGGCGATCACCGACATCGACTTCAAAAAGTTCGACCTCGAAATGCCGTTGCCCGAACGGCTGGTGACGAACGGCGAGCAGGGCTCGCTCGACATGTTCCAGCAATGGGGCAGCAGCAAAACGCTGCGCCAGCTCGTCGTCGAAGCCTCGGGCGGAATCTGCGCCTCGATCGAGCTTGTTGGAACGCCCGATCAGGTTGCCGATCAAATGGGCGAAGCGATGGAGAAGGTCGGCGGCGACGGCTTCTTAATCACGACACCGAGGCTCTCGACCAATCGCCGGCATATCGCCGAGGTGACGGACGGTCTCGTTCCGGCACTGCAGCGCAGGGGTCTCGTTCGCGATGGCTACACACACAAAACACTGCGCGAAAACCTCCGAGCATTCTGAAGCATAGCAATCGAAACTTCTCACTAGCCCCTCACGAGGAACTGTCATGAAACGAACCATACTTGCCGCATTCCTGGCGATTGCAGCTCTGCTGCAAGCCGGCACGCAATCACTTCACGCAGCGGAAAAGCCCACATTCAAGCTCGGCTGGATTGTCTTCACACCCTGGATGCCCTGGGGCTACGCGCAGCAGAGCGGCATTCTGAAAAAATGGGCGGACAAGTACAACGTCAACATCGAGCTCGTGCAGCTCAATGACTATGTCGAGTCCCTCAATCAGTATTCGGCTGGCGGCCTCGACGGCGTGCTCGGCAGCATTGCCGACGTCTATTCCATTCCCGTTGCCAACGGCGTCGATACCACGATCTTTCCCATCGACTACTCGAACGGCGCCGATGCCATCATCCTGAAGAACAAAGACAAGCTAGCCGACATCAAGGGCCAGACGGTCAATCTCGTCGAGTTCTCCGTATCTCACTACCTGCTCGACCGTGCGCTCGAAACCGCCAATCTGAAACACGACGACGTCAAGCGCGTGAATACGTCGGATGCCGATTTCGTGGCGGCCTATAAGAGCCCCGACGTCTCAGCGATCGTCGCGTGGAATCCCCAGGTCGAACAGATTCAGAAGACGGGCGACGCTCATATCGTCTTCGACTCTTCGAAAATTAAAGGAGAAATTTTTGAATCGGTTCTCCTGCGCACGAGCAAGCTGAAAGAAAACCCCGACGTCGCCAAAGCCCTTCTTGGTGCTTGGTACGAAACCGTCGGCATCATCAACGGCACGTCGCCGGAGCGCGCCGGAGTCATCAAGGCGCTTGCGACAGCTTCAGCCACCGATCCTGCAGGCTATGAGCAGCAATTGAAGTCCGTTGTTCTCTTCTCCGACGCCAAAGCCGCGCTAGAATTTGCGGAGAGGCCGGAGACCAAGGATACGCTTATCCGCGTTCGTGATTTCGCGCATCGCTACAATCTCCTCGGCAAGGACGTGAAGGACGCCAACGCAATTGGCATCGAACTCCCGAGCGGCGAAGTCGTCGGAAATTCGAAGAACATCCTCTTGCGGTTCGACAGGTCTGTCCTAGCTCTCGCAGCAGCAGGCAAACTCTAAATAGATCCAATGGCTCGCTTGTTGAATACGACACCCTCCCGAGGGCTCACGATTGCCCTCGGGGCAGCTCCCTTCATCGCCGTCGCGGGCGTCTACGCAATTGCGTCCGCGGAACGATTGTTGGTCAATGCCCGCGACAATCTCCTGCCCTCTCTCACGACGATGTTCGGCGGACTTCAACGCGTGGGATTCGAGCCGGATCCGATCTCGGGCCACCTCGTCATTCTGGCCGACACGCTGGCGAGTCTCGAACGGCTCGGCGTCGGGCTCGGCATCGCCGCCATTATCGGTCTCTACATTGGTATCATCATCGGCCTGATACCTCTTGCGCGCGCGACGCTGGCACCGTTCATCGCCGTGCTCTCGATCATTCCGCCGATTACGCTTCTGCCGATCTTATTCATTGCGTTCGGCCTAGGCGATACTTCGAAGATCATCCTGATCGTGATCGGCATCGCGCCTTTCATCGCACGCGATATCGCCGCTCGAACGGAAGAAATTCCGAAGGAAATGCTGATCAAGGCACAGACTCTTTACGGATCGACTTGGTTGATCACGCTCCATATCGTGCTGCCGCAGATCTTTCCGCGTCTTCTCGAAAGCATTCGCCTCAGTCTCGGCCCGGCGTGGCTTTTCGTTCTGTCCGGCGAAGCCATCGCCGCGCAGAGCGGTCTCGGCTACCGGATCTTTCTCGTCAGGCGATACATGGCGATGGATGTCATCATCCCTTACGTCATATGGATCGGCATATTGGCCTTCACATTCGATCTTGCGTTACGGTGGAGCGCGAAGCGGCTCTCCCCCTGGTCACAGCCTGGAAACACAAGATGAGCCAGATCTCCGTCCGCAACCTGGATGTCGTGATCGATGGACATCCCGTTCTCCGCGACATCAACCTTGACGTCGCGAGCGGTGAGTTCTGCGTCGTCACCGGCCCGTCGGGAAGCGGCAAGACGACGTTTATCCGCCTTCTCCTTAGCCAGTTGCGGCCAACGGCTGGCGAAATCACGATCGACGGCACTCCCATCGCACCCTTCCCGGCACCGGATCGCGGAGTCGTATTTCAGGATTACTCCGTCTTCCCGCACAAAACCGCGTTGCAAAACGTCCTTGTCGGCCCGCAGTTCAAACGTTCACCGCTACTCGGCCGTGTCTTCGGCAATGAGCGCAAGAAGCTCGTCGAGCACGCCACGCAGGCGCTTGCGGATGTCGGCCTAGCTGAGGCAGCATCGAAATATCCAGGCCAACTGTCAGGCGGCATGCGCCAACGTTTGGCCATTGCCCAGGCGCTGATCTGCCGCCCGAAGGTCCTGCTGCTGGACGAACCGTTCGGAGCACTAGATCCCGAAATCCGCGCGCAACTTCATCGCGTTGTCCTGAAACTTTGGCGCGAGAGCCGCACGACGATCGTGATGGTGACCCACGATCTCGCCGAGGCTGAGACCTTGGCAACCAGGCTCGTATCATTTGGCTTTGCGAAGGGCGGCGGGGGAACGATCGTGACCAACGGCACGACCGCGGCCGTGTCGGTCGTCACGCCCTTGACCGGCAAAAGAAACGCCTACGGCGTCCGGCAGAAAAAAAGAAAATACCGCTAGAGCAGAAAAGTTTTACGGCGCGCGATTTGCATTGAGCCAACCTGTACGGTCCGTGTCGTCCGAGCGCCCCCTTCCCCGGAGGAAATGATGATTCAACGACCAGATCCCACCTTTCACGCTTCTCCGAAGCTCGCCATCGAAGCGGCACCCGAGAAGTTTGCTTACACGCTCTTACTGAGCGGAGACTTCACGAAGCCGGACGCGCTCGCCATCGTCGATGTCGACCCATCGTCATCGCAATACGGAAAAATCGTCCATACGGTAACGATGCCGAACAAGGGCGACGAATTTCATCATTTCGGCTGGAATGCATGCTCGTCGGCTCTTTCGCCGCTCTCGGGTCACGCCTTCATCGAAAGACGATACCTCATCATCCCGGGACTCCGGTCGTCGCGCATCTACGTCATCGATACCAAGCCGCATCCGACGCAGGCGAAAATTCACAAGATCATAGAGCCCGAAGAAATCTTCCATAAAACGGGCTATTCGCGCCCTCATACAGTCCACTGCGGACCAGACGGCATCTACGTCAGCACATTGGGCGGCGCAGGTCCCGACGGCACGGAAGGTCCCCCGGGCATCTTCATTCTCGACTGCGAAACGTTCGACGTGCTCGGTCGTTGGGAGATCGACCGCGGACCACAGTTGCTGCACTACGATTTCTGGTGGAACCTGCCGCGGGATTACATGGTCAGCAGCGAGTGGGGCCTACCACCGCAATTTGAAAATGGCATCGTCCCTGAAGACTTGCTCGCGAACAAATACGGTCACCACGTCCACTTCTGGAATTTGCGCGCGCGCCGCAACGTGCAGACCATCGATCTCGGCGCTCAGCATCAGATGGCGCTCGAAGTGCGCCCAGCGCATGATCCCGCACGGGAATACGGATTCCTCGGCGTTGTCGTCGATACCACCAACCTTGAAGGATCGATCTGGACGTGGTGGCGAGATGGCTCCGAGTTCCGCATCGAGAAAACGGCGACGATCCCCGCCGAACCGGCGGATCCTGAATTGTTGCCGTCCCTGCTCAAAGGCTTCGGCGCCGTCCCGCCGCTGGTGACGGACATCGACCTCTCTCTCGATGATAAATTTCTCTATGTCGCGTGCTGGGGAACGGGAGAGCTTCGCCAATACGATGTTACCGAGCCGCGAAAGCCGAAACTGGTTGGCAGCGTTCACGCCGGCGGGATCGCCCGGCGGACACCTCGCCCCGATGGAAGCCACTTCGCAGGCGGCCCGCAGATGCTCGAAATCAGCCGCGACGGAAAACGCGTCTATGTAACAAATTCGCTCTATTCCACATGGGATGATCAATTCTATCCCGGCGGCGTTCCCGGTAGTCTGGCGATCGTCAACGTCAATCCGGCAGGTGGCATCGCATTCGACAAGGCGTTTCGTGTCGAAATCCCCGAAGGCTATCGCACGCATCAGGTGCGGCTCGAAGGCGGTGACTGCTCGACAGACTCGTTCTGCTACTCATCCGCTTGACCATGACCGATGGTTTGAACATTGGACTTTGGCTCGCCGTCATCGCGAGTGGCATCTATCACGGGGTCAACCCGGGCATGGGTTGGCCGCTCGCTGTCGCTGCGGGCTTGATGGAGCGCCGGCAATCGGCGCTCCTCGCGGCTCTCGCCCCATTGGCAGGAGGCCACTTCCTCGCGATGGCCGTCATTCTGTTGCCCTTCGGCATGTTGACGGCCCTCCAATATTGGAACCATGAAATCCGCATCGTTGCGGCCTTGATCGTCATCTGCATTGGCGTTCTGCTTTTCGTCTATCGACGGCATCCGCGCGTCCTTGCGCGCATTCCACCGAGCCAGATCGGGCTATGGTCGTTCGCAATTGCCATTGCTCACGGAGCTGGCCTGATGCTGGTTCCGATGTATCTCGGGCTATGCACGACAAAGCCGTCGACGATCCTGGACCATGACGCGGCGATGTCGATCGTCACGAACAACCTCGGCCTGGCAGTTCTCGTATCCGCCGCACATGCACTCGCAATGATCGGCGCGGGCGGTGTGGTCGCGTGGCTCACCTATCGCTATTTCGGTCTTCAGGTTCTGTCCAAAGCTTGGATCAACCTCGATACGGTCTGGGCGGGAAGTCTCATCGCCGTCGGCCTTGTTGCCGTCGCCGGGTCCTTTTGACGGCCCTCAGTCAACGTTGCACCAATTAGCCTAACTCGCATGATGGACACGGCCGCGTCCGTTCTTGTATATTTCAATAATTATTGTACTATCCATCCATGAACAGCAAAGACGCCGTGATCTGCCTCGCCGCGCTGGCGCACGACCAGCGACTCGCCATCTTCCGCCTCCTGGTGCGGGAAGGCCCCTCTGGCCTCCCTGCCGGAGAAATCGCCGACGCCGTGGGCGCAACGCCGACTGGCGCGTCCTTCCACCTCAAGGAGTTGGATCGCGCGGGGCTCATCCACGCCACGCGGGTCGGCCGCTACATCCGCTACGCGGTGCATTTCGAGGGGATGCGACAGCTCTTGAGCTTCCTCACGGAGGACTGCTGCCAAGGCCAGCCGGAGCTTTGCGGTTCAACAATCAAAAAGACGCGAAAGTTATGTAAGGGAGAAACGAAATGACCGAAGACCGACCCTTCAACGTCCTCTTTCTCTGCACGGGCAATTCTGCCCGTTCCATCATTGCCGAGGCCATCGTCAACCGCGTCGGCGCGGGAAAATTCAAAGACACCGACGTCACCCCTGAAAGGGCGTGAGGCGTGGGACTTTATTCAATTGGCCAGCGTCTTGGCGCGGAGTTCCTTGGCACGGCGATGCTCCTCGCAACGGTCATCGGCTCCGGCATCATGGGCGCCAAGCTCTCCGCCGGGAACGATGCTCTCGCGCTGTTAGGCAACACGCTTCCGACCGGAGCCATTCTCGTCGTTTTGATTACAGTCTTCGGGCCTGTTTCCGGTGCGCATTTCAATCCTGCCGTTTCATGCGTTTTTTGGCTGCGCAGCGAGATCGGCTTCCGTCTCGGACTGTTTTATGTTCTGGCGCAGGTCTGTGGTGGCCTCGTTGGCGTGGCGGTAGCACACGTGATGTTCGACCTGCCGCTGATGCAGCTCGCGACAAAGGTGAGGACCGGAAGCGGCCAGTGGTTCGCGGAAGGCGTCGCGACCTTTGGCTTGGTGTTGACCATTCTCGGCACGCTGCGGGCAAGACGTAAGGCCGTGGCGGTCAACGTCGGCCTTTACATTACTGCCGCGTACTGGTTCACGGCCTCGACGTCATTTGCCAATCCCGCTGTCACCATCGCGCGGGCCTTCTCGGACACCTTCGCGGGTATCCGCGGCGCCGACGTAGCGCCCTTTATTCTGGCGCAGCTTGCAGGAGCGTTGCTCGGCATGCTCGTGGCGAGTCAGCTCTTCCGCCCCGCACTTCAGACAAAAACGAAAACAATTCAGGCAGAACAAGCATGAGCATCACGATTTATCACAACCCCGCCTGCGGCACGTCGCGGAATACGCTGGCGATGATCCGGCAAAGCGGTGAGGAACCGGAGATCACCGAGTACCTCAAGACTCCGCCTTCGCGCGCCACATTGGTGGACCTCATCAAACGTATGGGCATTAGACCGCGCGAGCTGCTTCGCCAGAAAGGCACACCTTACGCTGAGCTAGATCTTGGCAATCCCAAGTGGACCGATGACCAGCTGATCGACTTCATGTTGGAGCACCCCATTCTGATCAACCGCCCCATCGTGGTGACGCCGCTCGGCGTGAAGCTGTGCCGCCCCTCGGAAGCCGTGCTCGACATCCTCCCTAATCCCCACATCGGCAGCTTTACCAAGGAAGACGCCGAAGTGGTGCCGGCAAGAAAGAGCGCGAAATGAGTAAGAACGGCATCAGCGACCTGCGCAATGTCGCTCACGAGCACCTGCATGTTCCCGCCGGCGACAAGCTCACCGCCGCCGCTACGCACAAACCACGCATCCTGCTGCTCTACGGCTCCTTGCGCGCGAGATCGTACAGCCGCTTCCTCACCATGGAAGCGGCGCGACTTCTGGAGCACTTCGGCGCCGAAACCAAAGTCTACGACCCGCACGGCCTGCCGCTGCCCGACGACGTGCCCGACACCCATCCCAAAGTGCAAGAGCTGCGCAACCTCGCCGCCTGGTCCGAGGGTCAGGTATGGTGCTCGCCCGAGCGCCACGGCGCGATGAGCGGGGTCATGAAGTCGCAAATCGACTGGATTCCCCTGTCCACGGGCGCCATACGGCCCACGCAGGGGAAGACATTGGCGGTGATGCAGGTCAGCGGCGGTTCGCAGTCTTTCAACGCCGTGAATCAGATGCGCGTGCTCGGTCGCTGGATGCGGATGATCACCATTCCCAATCAGTCCTCGGTGGCCAAGGCCTTCAACGAATTCGACGAGGACGGCCGCATGAAGCCGTCATCCTACTACGACCGCGTGGTGGACGTGATGGAGGAGCTGGTGAAGTTCACGCTGCTCACGCGCGATCGCGCCGCCTACCTCGTGGATCGCTACAGCGAACGAAAGGAAAGCGCGGAGGAATTGGCGCGGCGCGTGAACCTGCCGTCCGCCGTGAACGACCGCACCTCATGAGCATCCCACATCATGCCAGCGCAGTCGTCGTGCATGATCAAGGCTACTCCTTGGTATAGATTGGCGCGGGGCCCTCACCGCCGGTGATGGTCAGGATTTCGAACGGCCCTTCCTTCTCTCCGGGCATTCCGGGTGAACCCACCGGCATACCGGGCAGCGAGATGCCCTTGATGTCGGGCTTTTCGGCGAGAAGTTTCTTGATCGGGCCGACCGGTACATGGCCCTCGACCACATAGTTGCCGATCACCGTCGAATGGCAGCTCGCTAGATTCTCGCGCACACCGTACTTCTGCTTAATCAGCGTCATGTTGGGAGGCTCGATGACGGTGACATGGAAGCCGTTGGCGCGGAGATAGTTCGCATAGCTGTCGCAGCAGACACAGCCGGGCTTTTTGTAGAGCGTAGCGTCGATTTCTTGAGCCGCCGCGAATCCGGAGGCAAAGACCAGACTGACGAACGTAAATAATATCTGCTTCATGGCGGGCTCTCCTCTCCGAAAACCGACTTTTTCAACTCGCAACTTATCTCGCGTGTGCGAGCCGATGCGTCTGCGGCGTCGCCTCCATCGGCAAGCGCCAACCCTTAACCACACCATAGATCGCCGGGATGACGATAAGTGTCAGCAACGTTGATGAAACCATGCCCCCGATCATCGGCACGGCGATCCGTTGCATCACTTCCGAGCCGGTGCCGGTGCTCCACATGATGGGCAGCAGCCCCGCCATGATCGCGACCACCGTCATCATCTTCGGCCGCACGCGCTCCACCGCACCGATCATGATGGCCCGGTAAAGGTCTTCCCGCGTGAAGGGGCGTTTCTCCAGCAGGCACGCTGCCTGCACCTCCCGCGAGGCGTGGTCGAGGTACATCAGCAGGACGACGCCGGTCTCGGCGGCAACGCCTGCCAACGCGATGAAGCCCACCGCCACCGCAACCGACAGATTGAAGCCCAGCCACCAGATGAGCCAGAATCCGCCGACCAGTGCGAACGGCAGCGACAGCATGACGATGAGCGTCTCCGTTAGCCTCTGAAAGTTGAGGTAGAGCAGTAGGAAAATGATCATCAGCGTGACGGGCACCACCATCTGCAGGCGCGCTTCGGCGCGCTCCAGGTACTCGAACTGTCCCGACCACACGAGATAGGTTCCGGGCGCCAGCTTCACCTGCGTCTCGACCGCCTTCTTGGCGTCGGCGATGTAGCCGCCGAGATCGCGGTCGCGGATGTCGACGTAGACATAGGTTGCGAGCTTAGCGTTCTCGGTGCGGATGGTGGTGGGGCCCTGGGTGAGCCGGATATCGGCCACCTCGCCCAATGGCACGGTGCCGCCGCCGGGTAACGACACCACCACATCCTTGGCGATGGCCTGCGGGTCCGAGCGTAAATCGCGCGGGTAGCGCAGAGCGACCGTGTATCGTTCGCGACCTTCCACCGTGGTGGTGATCGGTTCGGCGCCGAGCGCCATCGAAACCACGTCCTGCACGTCGGAGACCATAAGGCCGTAGCGGGCCAGCCGTTCGCGGTTGGGGACGACCTCGAGGTAGTAGCCGCCCATCACGCGCTCCGCGTAGGAGCTGGAGGTGCCCGAGACTGATTTGAGCACGGTTTCAATCTGACGGGCGACTCCATCCAAGACAGTGAGGTCGGTACCGATCACCTTGATGCCCACGGGCGTGCGGATGCCGGTGGAAAGCATGTCGATGCGCGCTTTGATCGGCATCGTCCACGCATTCGAGACGCCAGGGAACTGCAGCGCCTTGTCCATCTCTGCGATCAGGCTGTCGACCGTTACTCCCGGCCGCCAATCTTCTTTTGGCTTTAGGTTGACCACCGTCTCGAACATCTCAGTCGGCGCCGGGTCGGTAGCCGTCTGCGCGCGCCCCGCCTTGCCGTAGACCGATGCCACTTCGGGGAAGGATTTGATGATGCGATCCTGGGTCTGTAACAGCTCCGCCGATTTGGTGATGGAGACACCCGGCAGCGTGGTCGGCATGAACAGCAACGTGCCCTCGTTGAGATTCGGCATGAACTCGCTGCCGACCTTGGTCACCGGCCACACCGACACCGCAAGGATCGCGACAGCCAGCGCGATAGTCAGCGTCTTGACTTTCAGCACCGCGCAGATGACCGGCCGGTAGATGGCGATAAGTGCGCGATTCAGCGGGTTCTTCGCTTCCGGAATGATCCGACCGCGTACAAATATGATCATCAACGCGGGCACCAGCGTCACCGAAAGGATCGCTGCCGCCGCCATGGAAAAGGTCTTGGTGAAGGCCAGCGGGCCAAACAAGCGACCTTCCTGCGATTCCAATGTGAAGATCGGTAGGAACGACACGGTAATGATGAGCAAGGAGAAGAAGAGCGCCGGGCCGACTTCGCTCGCTGCTTCGATGAGTATCTCGGTGCGGTGTTTGCCGGGCGGCGCTCGCTCGAGATGCTTATGCGCGTTCTCGATCATGACGATGGCCGCATCGATCATCGCGCCGATGGCGATGGCGATGCCGCCGAGACTCATGATGTTGGAGCCAATGCCCAAGAGCTTCATGGCGACGAAGGCCATGAGAATTCCGACAGGCAGCATCAGTATGGCGACCAGCGCGCTCCTCACATGCAGCAGGAAGACGATGCACACCAACGCGACGACGAGACTTTCCTCGAACAGCGTGGACTTCAAGGTCTCGATGGCGCGGTGAATGAGTTCCGATCGGTCATAGACGGGAATGATCTCGGTCCCGCCCGGCAGCGACGGCATGATCTCTTTGAGCCGCGCCTTGACGTTGTCGATCACGGTCAGTGCGTTGGCGCCGTAGCGTTGCAGAGCGATGCCACTGGCAACTTCGCCCTCGCCGTTGAGCTCGGCAATGCCGCGCCGCTCGTCGCCTGCCAGTTCGACGCGCGCTACATTCTTCAGCAGCACCGGCGCACCGCCGTCAGCTTTGACCACGATGTTCTCGAGGTCCTTCACCCCCTTGAGGTAGCCGCGTCCGCGCACCATGAACTCGTGCTCGGAAAGCTCTAAGGTGCGCCCGCCGACATCCACGTTGTTGTTGCGGATGACGTCGCGAATCTTGTCCAGCGGTATGTTGAAGCTTCGAAGGCGCCCCGGGTCCACGACGACGTTGTATTGCTTGACGAAGCCACCGACGCTTGCGACCTCGGCCACACCCTCGGCCTTGGATAGCCCGAAGCGAACCTCCCAATCCTGCATTGAGCGCAGATCAGCGAGGGATTTGTTCGGCGCCTGCAAGGCGTATTGGTAGACCCAGCCGACGCCGCTGGCATCGGGACCGAGTGTCGGGGTGACGCCTGTCGGTAGCCGCTTCGCCGCCGTATTGAGGTATTCGAGCACGCGCGATCGCGCCCAATAGATATCCGTGCCGTCCTCGAAAATGATGTAGACGAACGAAACGCCAAAGAACGAGAACCCGCGCACGACCTTTGATCGCGGCACGGTAAGCATCGACGTGGTGAGCGGATAGGTAACCTGATCCTCCACCACCTGCGGCGCCTGACCGGGGAATTCGGTGTAGACAATAACCTGCGTGTCCGAGAGGTCCGGGATCGCGTCGAGCGGTAGCGTCTTTACCGCCCAAATCCCCGCCACCACCACGAACGAGGTGGCGATGAAGATCAGCATCGGGTTCCTGGCCGACCAGGCGATGAGACGGGCGATCATTGGCTGGCCTTCGTGTCGGACGATATTATCGGCGACGGTGCTTCAAACCCCTTCAATGCCGATTGCAGATTGCTTTCGGCGTCGATGAGGAAGTTGCCGTTGACGACGACATGGTCGCCTTCGGAGAGCCCGCTCAGGACTTCGCGGAAGCCGTCGCCGGTTTTGCCGAGCTTGACCTCGCGCGGCTCGTAGCGACCATCGCCAAGGTCGAGCAGCACCACCTGACGGGTACCGCTGTCGATCACCGCACTGGCGGGAACTGCAACAGCATCGGCATTGCCGCCGGTGGCGATAGCGACCTCGCCGTACATATCGGGCAGCAGCGCCATGTCCGGGTTTTGCATCTCAATGCGAACCTGCGCGGTGCGCGTTTCCTTCATCAGGTGCGGATAAATCACCTTCACCCGGCCCTCGAAGACTCGGCCGGGGTAGGCGCGCATCGTGACCGTCACCCGCTGTTCCGGTTTGACCGAAGCGATGTCATCCTCGGCCACGTTGGCCATCATCCACACCATGCTGTGGTCGACGATGCGGAAGCCGACGTCGCCGGCCTTGAAACCTTGTCCATCGCTCCAATCGCGCTCCAGCACGTCGCCGCTGATGGGCGCGCGGATGGTGAAGGTATCGGGCACTCGGCGCTCGGTTTTAACCTGGTCGATGAATTCCTCGGGCACGCCGAGATTCTGCAGACGGCGGGCGGCGCCGACCACGCCGGCCGGACCCTTGAGCCCCGGCGGAGAAGCCGCTTCGTCACTGCGTGTCCAGCCGGAGTTCTGCTCGATGAGCAAGCGTGCGGCTTGGTCGAGCACCGCTTGCCCGAACACCGTTGCAAGCACGTCGCCCTCTTTCACATGCGTGCCGGTGGTGACGTTGCCGACCTTGACCACGTAGCCATCGAACTTCGGCGACACGACCGCGACGCGGCGCTCATCGACGGCGACAACGCCCGGCGCCTGAATGAGGCGCGTGATAGGATGCTTGCCGACGATTGCAGTCTCGACACCCGTACGCTGGATCTTGCCCAGAGAGATCTTGATTGAACCATCGTCGCTATCCTCGCCCTCGTAGACCGGGATGTAGTCCATCCCCATCTGATCCTTCTTCGGCGTTGGCGAAGTGTCCGGCAGCCCCATGGGATTGCGGTAGAACTTGATCCTCCTTTCGCCATCGACTGGCGCAGCGGGCATGGCAGGAGCGGTGTTAAACGACACGTCCTCGCCCTCGCGAACCGGCAAATAGGCCTTGCCTGTCTCGGTCGTTTTTGGCGTATCCGAGAAAAGCGGTTTCCCGTCCGGATCGCGATAATAAATGATCGGACCTGTTGGTTCGGGCGTAGCTGGTTTGGCGACGTTCAATCGCTCACCCAACGGAAGCTGCAGCAGACCCGTCTGGCCTGCCCACAGCCCGGCACCCGCCGCAGCTGCAATGGCTGCGACGGGGACCACGTATCTCACGGCGCGTTTCACGGCGCGGCCGTAACGATGAGCTTGCTCTCGACCGTCCCGCTCTCACCCTGCACTTTCGCGCCGAGCGATAAGGCCCACCGGCCTTCCATCGTTAGATTGGTCTTGAACCGATAAACGCCGGGCTCTTTCGACGGCTCTGCCTCCAACGGCGCGGTCATCTCACCCATCGCTTCTGGCCCCATGTCGATGCGTTTTGCAAAGATCACGGCGTCGGGGATGGCGCGGCCGGAAAGCTTGTGCACGAGCTTGACCGCGATGACGGCCTGCCCCTGCTTCACCTCCTTGTCCAGAAGCTGGAACTCATAGTCCTTTGCATCGGCGAGAGCTGAACCGCCCATACCTGTGAGAAGCGCGACGGCCACGATGGCCGCGCGCAATGTGAGTTGCTGCATCTTCATTTTCTCCGGATGTCATGAACCAAGCGCGGGCCACCGTGGCCAACGCACGCATAGGCCGCGGCATTGGCCGCAACCCTGCTGACGCCTGCGGGGCGCGCGGTTCAGACGCTCGGAGGTCGAAGGAGAGGAGGTATCAGCGAACCGGGAGTAACCCGCGTCGGCGCCGGCATGACGCGCTGGTCGATGACTTCGCGTTGTAGCCACGCTTCGGCGACAGGCTGCTGCAGCGTCTGGAAGCACTTGACCAAACAACTGCTCATCTCAGGGCAGACTTTTTGAGGACAGTTCGGACAGTGCTTCACTGGTTTGTGGCAGGGCATTTCGCCCTTGGCATCCGCCATCGTCATGCCATGAGAAACCGCCGGTTGCGCACCGGACATCGTCAACGCGGTGGAAGCCGTAATGGGCACAGCCACGAGCGCCACGAACATGGCAAGCATGCCGAGCATTGCAAACCAGCGCTGGTAAATGCGGTTCCTCATAGATTCAACCTGCCATAGCTCAGCCGCTCGGGCAACCGGTCATCGTCGCAGGAATTATAAGCCCATTAGGATACCACCTTAATCCTGCCCCTTGCCATGATGCCCATTTACGGGTAGATACCCAATTAATGGCAACCAAATGCTACTGCATAGCGCTTCGTAAGGCTGAGAGAAGGGTGACATCGGTCTACGATGAAGCCCTGAAACCGGCTGGCGTCAATATTGCGCAATTTAGCCTCATGCGGACGATCGAACGGGAAGCTCCGGTCTCGCTAAGTAAAATTGGCCGGTTGGCCGAGCTCGATCGCTCAACCGTTGGCCGGAACGTCAAGGTTCTTGAGCGCATGGGTCTGGTAAAGACACTTCATGGAGAGGATCAGCGTGAAGCCGCTGTGGTGCTCACGGCTCGAGGACGAAGCGTGCTCGTCGACGGTGCAAAGCTGTGGGACGAAGCGCAGACCATGATCGAGAAAAGGTTAGGCGTCGTCGCGACCAGGCAGTTGAAAACTCTTCTTCAGACACTCTAATGGTTCGGCAATATGTGGGCATATACCCATATACGTCGACGAAATGTCAGGACTTGTAATGATCTCGACCCGGCTTGCTTCATGGCTCGACACGAAAAACATCCACTACGGATGGGTTGTCGCTGGGACGACGTTCCTGACCATGCTCGCGACTGCCGGAGCCTTGGGATCTCCCGGCGTCATGCTAGAGCCGCTCCAACGCGATTTCGGCTGGCAGAATGCTGATATCTCATTCGCACTCGCCGTTCGTTTGGTGCTGTTCGGTTTGATGGGCCCGTTCGCCGCCGCTTTGATGAACCGTTTCGGCGTTCGCAACGTTGTCATCGCGGCGCTGTCGCTGATTTCCGCCGGCCTCCTCGGATCTATGGCGATGATTTCGGTGTGGCAGCTCGTGGTCTTCTGGGGCGTTCTCGTGGGATTGGGCACCGGCATGACAGCGCTGGTACTCGGCGCGACGGTCGCCACCCGCTGGTTCTCACGACGCCGCGGTCTCGTCGTCGGCATGATGACCGCGAGCACGGCCACCGGCCAGCTCGTCTTCCTGCCTCTTCTTGCCGAGCTGACGCAGCGCATCGGATGGCGCGCCGCTCTTCTCTTCGTCGTGGCGATCCTGCTCCTGGCCCTGCTCGCCGTCGCGCTCTTTATGCGCGACTACCCCGCCAATGTCGGCCTGGCACCGTTCGGTGAAAAGGATGTCGTCGAGCCGCCGAAGCGTGACCACCGCCTTTTGTCGCTTCTGTCCTCTCCCCTCATCGCATTGCGCGAGGCATCGCGATTATCGACCTTCTGGATTCTGTTTCTGACCTTCTTTGTGTGCGGCCTCAGCACCAACGGGCTCATCCAAACGCATTGGATATCGCTGTGCGGAGATTTTGGGATCGCACCGGTCGGCGCAGCGGGCATGCTCGCTATGATCGGCGTCTTGGATTTCATGGGCACGATCTTCGCGGGCTGGCTATCGGACCGCTACGACAATCGTTGGCTGCTTTTCTGGTTTTACGGCTTGCGCGGGCTGTCACTACTCTACTTGCCCTTCAGCGAATTCACAGTGCTCGGGCTGTCGATCTTCGGCCTCTTCTACGGCCTCGATTGGGTGGCAACGGTGCCGCCGACCGTCAAGCTAACGGCTGAACGCTTTGGACCTGAGCGCGCTACCTTGACCTTCGGCTGGATTTTCGCCGGCCACCAGCTCGGAGCCGCAACGGCTGCGTTCGGCGCGGGCGCGACGCGCACCATCTTCGGCACTTATCTTCCGGCTCTCTATGTCGCCGGTGCAATGTGTGTCGTCGCGGCATTGCTCGTCATATCTCTGAAGCCAAGAGCGAAGCTCGAGCCTCAGCTCAGGTTGGCATAGACCAGTGCTGTCGAACGGTCCGTCGATCCGCTCCTGCTATTTCAAACTTACCTCGGGAAAATAGAGTCCTTCCTGTCGACGGATCCACCACTGGCCGGTCTCCGCGTGGGCTGCCGGATCGGCAAATCGATAGTCGAAGAGAAGCGCGCGCACGCGTTTGGGCGGATGGTCGGGAAACGGGTTTGAACCAAGCAGCGCAAGCACGGGTGCGCTACCTTCGAGTAGGCGTCGAAGGAGACGTTCGAACCACGGATTTTCCGCAAAGCTGCTGTTGGCCGCGAACCACATTTGCCAATCGAGCCGCGGCTGATGCGGGATATTCCACGATGGGCGTCGATCGATTGGCCCGGGCTTATAGCGGAAGTCGTACTCGCGCCAGCTCTGCCCGTCGTCCGAACCCTCAGCAATGATCTCCGGCCGGTTCATCGTTGTCGTTGCGAACGGTCCATAGGCATTGACGATGAGCCACGGCGAAATCGCTTGAGTTATGGAATTCACAACGGGCAGATTTGGCAATGCCAGTGCCTGCACGATGCGATCGACACCGACCGGAACGACCAAGAGCGTCAGTACGAGCGCGCAAGCCGTCGCGGCCTTGTCCGGCCGCGGCGCATGATTTTGGATCCAGAGGCTCAGCTTTTCAGGAATAATGCGTCGGATTGCGGCGTCATCGAACAGAAAAATGCAAAGCGCCATCGTCAACAGGTTGAAAAACCCGTAGTTGCCCGTGAGCATGATCAGGGCCTGGAAAATCAGGATGCACCAAGCTGCAAATGCCCGCAGCCTGCGCGGTAGAAAGATCAGAAACACGAGAATGAGCTCAATGACGAGCGTCGCCGCAGTTCCGGCCGCGAGCATCCAGGGTGGCAGCTGAGCCGCGTACCACGCCAGCGGCGTTGGGAGAGGCTGCGACATGAAATGGTACTGGAGCGCAGTAAGATCATGCCACGTCGTCTGTGCGGAGACGGCCTTCACGATTCCGGACATGAAAAGATAGCGGAAGATGAGCCAGCGGTAGAGCCAGACGACGATGCGTGAACCCGCCGTCAGGAAAATTGCCAGGAAGCCAGATTCGAGCAACAGCAGGTCCCACTGGTAGCTCATGAAGACCTGGCCGGCGTAAACGCACGACAGGTAAAGAACGAATAGCCCGACCAGTGCCGCGCGGGTCCATATTCCGAAAGCGACGAGAAGCCCCAGAAGAATGCCCAGACTGGTCGCCGCGAAAAGCGCGGTATCGTTGGCATTCAGCCAGAACAGCGTCGGCATTCGCCAGTAGGCTGACACACCCCATCCCTGACGTGCTGCATTCAGATATTCGCCGGCGGGGAGAATGCCCCTCTCCCCGACCAACCCCTGGATTTGCACCGCCAAGGAAGTGAATGCGATAACGTAAATGCCGCCGAGCAACCGGAGGAATAGCCACGAGACGAGTTCATAGTGCTCAGGCTCCAGGTGTGCTCCCCACAAGATGTAAGAAAGCCGGCTAAGCAGACCCCTGCGCCGTGCCAAGAACGCGTAGGCCCATTCGCTCGCACCGGAAAATCCTGGTATGCGCTCGTACATCCACCACCAGGCGGCACGCCCCGGCGCGTGACGCAAGGTCCTGTAGGTTGCCGCTGCGCCTGCGTAGATTGTGCCGTCGGGCTCAATGAGTTGAATGGCGCGTACGAAGCTTTCTCGAGGGATGGCGGGAAAATCCCCGGCCGCCTCTTGGTAAGGCCGGTAGACGACGCGGTCGCCGGTTTGCTGCTTCCAGTAGTCTATCCAATAGCGACAGATCCCGCAGTCGCCGTCGTAGACCAGTGTCGCGCGTCGTTCGGCGGGCATGATCGGAAGTCCTGCAGGCGCGGACAGGCGAACGCATTACGGAGTGCATTGAAAGCCGGTCCGGAAACTGGCAATCTCACCTTGAGTAACGGGGCGAAGTCATCGCTCACTGCACTGCAGAAAATCACATTTCCAAAATCTGGACTTGCTTACTCCGCCCTGTGAACTCGAAGCATTCACCTGCGCGAATGGCACGAAAAATTCAAACCAATATTTTTTGGGGAGGTGATTTCATGGCTGATTCTGCTCTGGGAATTTTGCAGCGTGAGGGTGAGCAGCGTGGCGCAACCGGGCACGTTCCCGACACCCAAGACTTTGACGAGCATGTGCGGTTCTACCAAGGCGCGCTTCGGATTGTGAGAATGTTTCTCGCGTTCATGGCGGCACTCCTGCTGGGCATGTATTTCTTTCTCGTCAGATGAACTTCGCTGGCTGAGCTTGGATTCGCGTCCTGCTTTCCTTTCCATACTGGAAGGAGAGATAGGGGGACCGTCCGCGACGCCGCGCACGTGATTGCCGTTCAGATCGCTAAGATAGAGCAACAAGGCGCCGCCAAAAGAAGTGTGCGCGCGCCCACTCCAACTTGTGAGCGGCAAGATGATATTGTGATCATCTCGCGTCAGAGATCAGCTTCTGGCGAGACAATCACCATTGCACGAATAACCTGCCCCCGGGAAACGAGCGCCGTGGTACGGCAGGAACCCATTTAATGGCGAAATCAATAGCTTATTAATGGGAGTAGATACAAATTGCACGAATTACAGATAATCTCTTCTCACCTAATGGTTTTTTTTAAGAAGGATTCACGAACTTCATAATACGCCTTTTGAGCGTTTGTTGAATCGGGAAAACACCGACAAGACGCCTGAAGTGGATCCCATGTCGCAGAGCTCAGAGCCCCGGCGCTTATTCTTTCCATTGGATCTTGGCGCTTTCGACCTTCACGGGCACGAGCTTCGTGAGATCGTCGGCACAGCGGTAGTATTTGGCATCATTGCGTATTTATCGATGGCGTTCACGCCGAGCGACGGCGTGGCGATCGTTTCACCTTCGAACGGTATCCTGCTTGCCGCACTGCTATTTGTTCGCCGCCCGTCCAGCCGCACGGCAATTATCGCATTCTCGATGATTGCAGATGTTATCGCGAACGCCACAACCCATCACACTCTGTTGACCAGTATTGGGCTTTCGTTGATCGACGGCCTCGAAATTATTATTGCGTTTTCCATCCTCAAATCTAGGGAACGTCTGCCTTTCCAATTCAAAGGCATACCCTCGCTATTGTCATTCAGCGTGGCGGTCTTTGCGGCCAGCGCCGCCGCCGCAATACTCGCGGGAACTGTTCATTCATTCTCGCAAAAGGCCGTTGATGCGCACTCTCTGTTTTCTCTGTTTGCCGCGCACTTGCTAGGCTTCTTCACAGTTACGCCGGCGCTCATTCGTTTTCTGGGAAGATCGAAAACAATACATCCAACGCCGTCGTCCTATGAAAGATTTGGCCTTCTCGGGTTGCTGGTCTTTTTGCCGGTGATCATGATCGTCACCTCTCAGTCGCCATTTGGTTTCGTGATCCTTCCAATCCTCGTCGCAGTTGCTTATCGGCTTGGACCAAAAGATACGTCTACGGCGGTCCTGCTGCTGTCCGGAACGGTTCTGATCTGCTCCGCGCTTGGCTACGATCCCAGTGCCAACATTGCACCAACGTCGCTCCTGAGCGGCCCGCTGATCCTTCAGCTTCGCATTCTCACAACCATATTCACAGTCATGCTGTTGGCAGAGACGATCGCGTCGCAAGCACGCCTGCGAGCGCAACTGTCGGCCGAATTGGCCCGCCGCTCGAAATTGAATTGTCACCTCAAGTCACAGGAAGAAACGCTCACTCTGCAGAAGGCTGAACTCGAGAGAGCCCATAATAGATTGAGGGAAGCCATCGATATTTTGCCGGAAGGCATGGTCATTCTCGATGCTGACAATCGCTATGTCGCGTGGAACAGGCGGTACGCCGAGATCTATAGCCAGACGGCCGATTTGCTTTCGGTCGGCGGAAACTTCATTCTTGAAAATGCTCATCATCCGGAAGCTCGGCGCATCGATGATGCGTCGCTCGCGGATAAGTCTTTGCGAGCATCTTCAGACCCGCGCGAGCAGTTCCTCGACGGCCGCTACTATCTTGTCGAGGAGAAGCGGACCAGCGAAGGTGGACTCATAAGTCTGCAAATCGATATCACGGACATAAAGAAGCGCGAGAGTTCCGCCGTCTATATGGCGCGACACGATGCACTGACATCGTTGCCAAATCGCCATGTGCTGACCGAGCGCATGCACGCAGCAACCACCTGCGAGCATCGCGGAGAGGGCATGGCGCTATTGCTTCTGGACCTCGATAATTTCAAGACAGTCAACGATACGCTGGGCCACGCCGCAGGGGATGAATTGCTGCAGGCTGTGGCTGATCGGCTCAGAAACGCACTCCGGGAAAGCGACACCGTAGCCAGACTTGGAGGCGACGAGTTTGCTGTGCTGGTAAAGGTTTCGCAGCCGGAAACGGCCGGAGCCACTGCTGCTCGGGTTCTCAATGTATTGAAAAATCCGGTTCGTATTGGCGGCAAGGATGTGGTGTGTAGCGCGAGCATCGGCATTGCCGTCACCCCCGACCATAGCAGCGAAGCTATCGAACTCTTCCGGCTGGCCGATCTCGCGCTCTATGCTGCCAAAGAGACGGGCCGCGGCACCTACCGGATATTCGAGCCTGAATTGGACATCAAGTTCAAGGCCAAGGCTCAGCTTGAGACAGAGGTTCGCGAGGCCATTCTTGGCAAGCAATTCGAAATTCACTACCAACTCATCACCTCCCTTTCGACGCTGAAGCCCATTGGAGCCGAGGCCTTGGTGAGATGGAGCCACCCACGGCAAGGATCCGCATCGGCCGCGGACTTCATAATGATTGCCGAGGAGATTGGATTGATCTCCGAACTTGGAGCCGAAATTCTTCGGCGAGCCTGCCTTGAGGCAGTGACGTGGCCGGACGAAATGAGCGTCTCGGTCAACGTCACAGCTACGGAACTCGAGGCCGATAATTTCATCGATACGGTCAAGTGCGCTCTGGCTGATTCACGACTTGCCGCCGATCGCCTTATCATTGAGGTCACAGAATCGACGGTGATGAAGGATGTCGAGCGCTCAGCACGCGTCCTGCGAAATATAAGGGAATTGGGCGTTGAAGTGGCCATGGACGATTTCGGCACTGGTTACTCGTCCTTAGGGTCGTTGGCGAAGGTACCCTTTCAAAGAATCAAGATTGATCGGTCGTTCGTGCGCGATCTCGCAGCATCTCCCGAAGCTCGCGCGATCCTTGCCACGATTGTTGATCTCGCAAAAACACTCGGCATGGCCACCACGGCCGAGGGCATCGAAACCGCAGAACAGCTCAGTATCGTCAAGAATTATGGTTGCACCTCGGTGCAGGGTTATTTGTTCCATCGGCCACAACCGGCAGAGCAGGTGCGGGCTCTACTATGGAATCCCTGCGACACTGAACAGAATGCAGCATAGCCCACCACTGATTTCAGTCTGACTTTTTCATCGCATCGCTGGCACTTCCACCCTTCCTCAAAAAGCGCGCCTGCCCTTTTTCAGGAGACAGCTCGGCGCCCAACTGCTTCAGCGCGTCGGACGTGTCGAACCTATCGAGCATAATTTCAATCAAGACTGGTCCGTCATTTGTCGCCTGAGCGTGCGCGAGTGCATCCTCGAGCTCGTCTTCGGTGGTCACGCGCCGCCCCCAGCCTCCGCCGAACACCTCCGGGAGCTTGTGATAGGCCCACGGTTGAATGTCGTTATAAGGCCCCTCGTGGATGACCCGTTCTGTTGTGTAGCCATCGTTATTCAGGAGAAGCACGATGGCATTGCTTTTTCTTCGACAAAGCGACGAGAGTTCCTGGGCCGTCATCTGAAAAGCGCCGTCGCCGATGAACGTCACCGGCCGTCGCGACGGATCTGCGAGCGCCGCGCCGAGCGTCGCAGGTAGCGCATAGCCGATCGAGAGGTAAAAGGCCTGGCCGATAAAGCCGACATCGTGGTGCATCACGAGATCCGCAGCGAGGAAAATCGAGTCACCGGTTTCCGCGATGACCGTCGTGCCCTCTCCGATGAAGGCGTTAATCCGCTTTGCGACCCGGCTCACCGTGAGGGTGCGGCCGGTCTCAACGGTGAAGCCGGTGTCCAATAGGCGCGAAACGCTCGTGAAGGGAGGATGAGATAGACCGCCCGGCGGCATGCGGTCAGCCAACCCCGCGACCACATCCCCGATCCATACCTGTTCGTAGACATGCTGGCTGATCTTCAAGCGCCCGGAGTTCGCGAGGATCATGTGACGGCCCTCGAGCCGACCGGTGTACACACCGAAGTTGATATCGCTGATCCAGGCCCCAAGGCACAGCAGGACATCACTATTCTCAACAATATCGCAAATCGTCGGACGCGAGGTTCCGCCTTCATAGACACCGATCGCCTGCGGATGAAGTTCGGAAATGACTGTCTTTCCCAGAAGCGTCGTCGCAACCGGCAGCGCGCTCGCCTCAACAAGCCGGCGGAATTCTTGCATCAAGCCGTAACGATGCAGTTCGACACCACCCAGAATAACCGGCCGGCTCGCCGTTGAGAGAAGCGCCATCACCTCATCGAGCGCCTCCCCCAGCGCATCAGGATCGGACGGCGGCCGCGCAGGGGCGGCGAAGGTCTCTGGCGCTTGGCACGACCGATCCACCATATCGACAGGGATCTCAATCATGATCGGCCGCTTTTCCGCGATGCAGAGGGCAAGCGCGCGATCTATGCGCTGTGGCGCATCGACGGCATCGTCCAGCAACACAGAGGCCACCGTGATGTGGGAATAGGCATGCTGCATCGTTGCGACATCTCCCACGCCGTGATGCAACAGCATCGGCGAACGCCGTTGCATTGTGCGCGGCCCGCCGACCAGGACGACCAGCGGCACTTGCTCCGCGTAGGCGCCCGCCACAGCATTCATGGCACTGAAGCCACCCACGCCCCAAGTGAGACAGATACAGCCGATGCCGTTGATGCGAGCATAGGCGTCAGCCGCATAGCCAGCGTTGAGTTCATTACAGGTGCCGACGAATTCGATACCGCCCTCGATGAGACGGTCCATGAACGTCAACACATAATCGCCTGGCACGCCGAATGCGTGCTTGAGACCGATCTGCTTCAGACGGTCAATGAGATATGTGGCGACCGTCGCTTGCATCGTATTCGTAGTTAGAAGCATCACACAACCTTGGAGCCAGTGAAATCAATTTTGGTCGATCGGCATTGTCAGACAGGATATGTTTCGAAAAACGCTAGCGCACGCTAAATTACAAAGAGAACTCGAGCGCGGCAGTCCCGATTGTAGTCAGTTGGAGCGATGGGACTTCAATTATGCAGGAAAGTAACGGCAGCTCGTCTCGAATCTCCGGTGTTCTCCTCGATCTAGGAGGCGTAATTTATGTGGGCAGTACTCCCATCAAAGGAGCACTTGCAGCGGTCGAGCGGCTTCGCCTTGCCGGTCTACCGCTCCGCTTCATCACAAACACGACCAGACGCTCAAAGCGTCGGGTGATGGACGATTTGTGCAAAATGGGCCTGCACGTCTCAAACGACGAGCTGTTGACTCCGGCTACTCTCGTGCGGGCATACTTGGAAAAGCATATGCTGTCGCCATTTCTCGTCGTTCATCGCGAATTGGAAGAGGACTTTGCTGATCTCCCTTCTGACCGCACTGAGGCTGTCGTCGTCGGAGACGCGGGAGAATACTTCACCTACGACCGGCTCAATTGCGCTTACCGGAAGCTCACGGAAGGCGCACAACTTTTGGCGCTCGCAAAGAACCGAAACTTCAAGGACGCAGATGGCGAATTGAGCCTCGACGCCGGCCCCTTCGTTACCGCGCTCGAGTATGCGACCAACAGCAGGGCCACACTTTTTGGCAAACCGTCATCCGATTTTTTCGGCGCCGCCATCGAAGATCTCGGATATTCCGCGAGCAAGATCATCATGATAGGCGATGATGCAGAGGCCGATGTTGAAGGCGCGATCTCTGCAGGCTTGATGGGCATTCTCGTTCGAACCGGTAAGTATCGTCCTGGAGATGAATCCAAGTTGCCCTCTGCGCCTGACCTTGTCGCCGAAAATCTCGAGGAGGCGGCTCAATGGATTTTGGCTCACCGTTAACTTGAGGTCGGCGGCTCCTGCTCTCCTTCGCCCCAACGTTTGCCAAGATGACCGAGGAGGTCCATCGGCAACGGAAAGACGACGGTCGAGGAGCGCTCGCCAGCGACGTCGTGGAGCGCCGCAAAATAGCGCAGCTGCATTGCCTGCGGTTCCTGCGCCAGGATGCGGCCAGCCTCGACGAGCTTTTCTGCCGCCTGCTGCTCGCCCTCGGCGTTGATCACCTTGGCGCGGCGCAGACGCTCTGCCTCGGCCTGCTTGGCGATGGCGCGCACCATATTTTCGGCGAGGTCGATATCCTTGATCTCGATGTTTGCGACCTTAATGCCCCAGGCGTCGGTCTGCTGATCGAGGATCTCCTGGATGTCGGCGTTGAGCCGGTCACGTTCGGCCAGCATCTCGTCGAGCTCGTGCTTGCCGAGCACGGAGCGCAACGTCGTTTGCGCGAGCTGGCTCGTCGCGGCCATGAAATCCTCGACCTTGATAATCGCCCGTTCCGGATCGATGATCCGGAAGTAAAGCACGGCGTTGACTTTGACCGAGACGTTGTCGCGCGAGATCACGTCCTGCGGCGGCACGTTGTGAACCACGACCCGAAGGTCGACCTTCACCATCTGCTGCACGAAGGGAATGAGGATGATGAGGCCGGGGCCTTTGACCCCGGTGAAACGGCCGAGCGTGAAAATCACGCCACGCTGATATTCGCGCAGGATGCGGATCGCCGCGGAAAGGAAGATGACGGCAATCACGGCGACAAGCAGGTAGGGCAGATAATCGAGCGTCATGGGGGCTCTCCTTCGGCGGTCGCCGTGTCCGACCGGCGCCGCACCATCAGGGTCAGGCCGCTGACGGTCGCCACCTCGACCGTCTCGCCGGGAGTGAAGGTTTCATCGCCGCGGGCCTGCCACCGCTCGCCATTGGCACGCACGTGGCCCTCCCCCGCCCGCCAGTCGAGGATCTTCGCCGGCAGGCCCTGCATCGCCTCGCCGCCGACGCGCGGCTGGCGGCGGCGCGCTCGCCAGAGCGCACGACCAACGAGGGCGACCAGAGCGAAGACCAGCATCGCGGCGACACCGACGACAGCCGGCGAGAGGCGGAAGCCGGGCGCCTCGACCTTGAACAGCATCGCCGTGCCGAGCAGGAAGGCGGCGAGACCGCCGAGCCCGAGGACGACGGTGGGATTGAAGGCCTCGACGATCAGGAAGGTGAGCCCCAGCAGCATCAACACGAGACCGGCATAGTCGATCGGCAGCAGGTTGAGCGCATAGAGGCCGAGCAGCAGCGCAATGGTGCCGACGACGCCGGGTGCCACCGCACCCGGGCTCGTGAACTCGAAGATCAAGCCGTAGACGCCGACGAGCATCAATATGACGGCGACATTCGGATCGGTAATCACCGAGAGCAGACGGATGAGCCAACCCGGTTGCAGCGTCTCGATAGTGAGGCCGCGGGTTGCCAGATGCTCCGGGGCGCCACCGTTCACAGCGACGGTACGGCCGTCGATCTTCGCCAGCAGCTCGGTCGTGTCTCCGGCGATGAGATCGATCGCGCCGGCCTTGAGCGCTGCGTTGGCCGAGAGGCTAGAAGCCTCACGCACGGCCTCCTCCGCCCAGTCGGCATTGCGGCCGCGCAGCTCTGCCAGGCTACGGATAAAGGCGACGGCGTCATTGGTCATCTTCGCCGTCATGGCGTCTTGTGAGGGCGCCGGCGTCACGCCCTTGTCGCTGCCGCTCTGGTCTTTTTTGTCAGGCGGACCTGGAAGTCCCGGCATGGGGGCGCCGATCTCGACCGGCGTCGCCGCGCCGAGATTGGTTCCAGGCGCCATGGCCGCAACATGCGTCGCATAAAGGATGTAAGTGCCGGCACTCGCAGCATGCGCGCCAGACGGTGACACGAAGCCGACGACCGGAACCCGCGAGGCGAGTACGTCGGCGATAATCTCGCGCATGCTGGTGACGAGGCCGCCGGGCGTATTGAGGCGCAGGATGACGATTTCAGCACGGCGTTCGTCTGCGGTCGCCAGCGCCTCCTTCACGTACCGGGCGGTGGCGGGACCGATCGCGCCGTCGATATCGATCTCAAGTGCAAGCTTAACGGAACCCACCTTGTCGGCCGCGAAGGGCGGCGAGAGGGTCGCCACGACAGCGGCGAAAGCAGCCGCAACAAAAAGGGGCGCGCGCACCAGTTTCACGCTCATAGCTCCCTGCAAAGCCGATCGCGGCATGCGATAAGCCCACACGAAAGCAATCAACGCCGCTGGGGATCAGCTTCCCAAGCAAGCGGCGGCTTCAGTCCGCAAACCTCCGCGCATATCACCGGCCCCGGCAGGGCAACGAACGGGCTAAAAGCTAGCTTGCCCCATGCGCCTGCCGCTCGGCGTCATCGGCAGCCCGACGAAAATCGTCGGCTTCCTTTTGCCAGGCTGCCTCATTGCCGACCAGGGACGGAGAGATGACGAGGACCGCGAAAAGTGACATATGCTCGAGCATTTCCAGCGACGGCACCTCGCGCTCAACACTCCGCGCGTCGGCCGTTTCGTAGATGATGCTCTGCGGAAGAGTGGTCCCCATCGGAACACCCTCCAAGCGGTACCGGCACCAAACGCCGGCATTTCAAGAAAAACATGGGCAACTGCGGCCGGAGTTTCAATGCCCCGGTCGTTGGCTGCCGAAGATATTCAGACCGTAAAGAATTACGCGGCTGCCGCCATCAGGCGATCGACTGTCGCTGCGAAATGACCGCACCAATCTTTCGTCTCCACCACCGGCCACACTCCGTGATCATTGGAGGCCGATTGAGCCATAGGCGCATTATAGCGGCACAGGCCGGTGTCTTTTTCCTTATGCTTCGTGGCGGTCTTGCTTTGATTATCGAAAAATTGGCAATTGCCGCAGGCACAGGTGGTCATTGGATGCCTCCTCGTCCTAGTGCCCATGGCCCAAACCGGACCTCCTGTCAGGGTCCACTCATCGCCAGCGCACTTTTCGCTTCGCTCCGGACGGCTTCCAGAGCCAAAATCGCCTCGTCGACAAAACAATCAATCTCGGCTGCCGTTCCCATATGCGGAGAAATGGGCAGATCAGCCACCCGGCTCATGGCGCTGGATTTCACATAGATTTGGACGAAAGCCGCTACCGGACGGGCGTCATCATCGCCCGCTGAAAAGTGAAATCCAAACCGGCCTTTTGTTTCTTCGATTTGCATCTCGGGTCTCCCAAACGCTTCAGCCGAACCGGCCGGTATGCCTTCAGCTCGATTTCGGTTCAGCGGTCGCCTTTGATGTAATGTTCGAGCTGTTCGATAATGAACTTTTGATCTGCAATCACGCTTTTGACCAAATCGCCGATCGAAACCAATCCGATAACCGTCGTGTGCTCGAGGACAGGGAGATGGCGAACGGCTTTCGCGGTCATGATAGCCATGCACTCCTCCACGGTCTGATCCAATCGGGTGCAGATGACGGTAGTCGACATGATCTCCCGCACCAGCGTCCGAGGAGATGTCCGTCCCTTCAACACGATCTTTCGAGCGTAGTCTCGTTCGGTGATGATCCCGGTGAGATTTCCACCGTCGATGACGACGAGCGCCCCAATCTGATGCTCCGCCATCATCTCGAGGGCAGCCAGCACGGAGGCATCCGGATGAATATCATAGACACCGCGCCCTTTCTGATCGAGCACATCTCGAACGGTTGCCATCTCGCGGCACCTCTCGACATCTTCACGGCAACCGTCAACGGGTACTCAAAAAGCTGCAGCCGTTACGGCAGCTCATATGCCCGAACCAGTGACTGCCAGAACTTGCCCTGTCACTCCGGCAGATGCGTCGCTCGCCAGAAACGCAACGGCTTGAGCGACATCACCGCGTTTCGCCCAATGCTTAAGGTCTTTGGGCTTCATGGCGGCGATGTTGGATTCCGTATCCACGAGTCCAGGCGCCACTGCGTTGAACCGGATGCCCACGTCGCGACCTTCGAGCGCGAGCGTTCTCGTGAGCGCCTCGATGCCCGCTTTGGCGCAATTGTAGGCGACCATATTGGCCTGAGGCAGCCCGGCACGGGCGAAGTTGATGATGGTTCCGCCCCCGCTATCCCGCATGCGAAAAAAGGCGGCGCGCGAGCACAGGAATGACGACAAAAGATTGTTGTTCAGTTCGTGCTGCCAGTCGTCCAACGAGTGCTCCACAGCCGGCTTGTAACGCGTGAGCCCGCCTGCCAAGTTCACGAGGATATCGATGCGACCGTATTCCCGAATCATCTGACCGATCGCCTCGTTCACTTCTTGCTCGTTGGTGAGATCGGCGGCCAGCGCCAGGACGCGAGCACCACGTGAGCGTAGCTCGGCAGCCCGAGCCTCAACATTAGCTCGATTGCGAGCTGAGATTGCGAGACTCGCGCCAAGGTCAGCCAGCGCTTGAGCTACCGCTAGCCCGATCTGTCCGTTTCCGCTAACCCCGGTGACAAGAGCAAATTTGCCCTCCAACCCGGTTGCCATAGCCATCTCCTTTGCCCCTTTGCTTCTTGCTCGGCCAGCAGATTAGCGGTCAGTCCGCATGCGGAACGAATGCAACATGGGCGACCTTGCTCTCGACCGTTGTCACACCCTCAACGCCTTGCAGCAAACGCACGGCATCGACGATCATCTGCTGATCTGTCGTCGCTCCCGTAAGCAGCACCTTGCCGCTCAAAACATGCACATCAATGCAATTTTGAATGGACTTCGCGCCGAACCGGCGATCCATGGCAGCCCGCGCACGAAACAGGATGACCTGGTCCATGAGCACGTTGCGGGATCGCGCGGTTTCCTGAAATGTAGAACTCTCTGCCAAGCGAACGATATGTTCGACGCAGTCTTGGACTGGGACCCGTGCGGTATTGAGCACGATCGCATAGAGCGACGGATCCCCCCAGTCGATGCCAAAAAGTCTTTGCATCGTTCCGTTATGAGCGGCGTCGCTGCGCTCGATTTCCCGACGTGCGTTTGCGGCGATGCCAACGCCGAGCCGCTCCATCAGAACTCTTTCGCGAAAGAGCATCGGAGCGCAGATACGCACACAAATGACGTGCGGTATGGACCTCAAGAGATAGCTGGCACCCCAGCCTCTGATCAGCACGTTTCCCTTGACCGCCAGCTCCAAAATCTCTTGAGCCGTATACCGGGACATTCGCTTGCGATCGAGCGTCCACCGCTCCAGCATCGACGTCTCGCCTTCGAGAAATCGATGCACCTCGCTTTCCGGCATGCCGGCTCGTGCAGCAATGTCGTGCTCGACAATCTCATGGTGAACGATCGCAAGGCCCAATCGAGTTGCGAGCCCTCTCGCCACTTCGCTTCCGCGCGTCGCCATCTCGCGCGTCATCGCGATGACAGCCATTGTATCCTCCTTTGCGGCATCGCGTGCCGGAGGATGCGCCTGTAAGCCCGACGGCCTGCCAAGCAGCATTACGGGTACTTAGAACTCGCGCTCGCCGCCCAATGGATCCTTTCGCAAAAATTTTAAGCCGTTGTTTCCACCGTCGCAACATCGACGGAGTGCCTTGGCAAGGTGGGTTTCACTCCCGGCCCTGCACATCGCAAGCGTATTGCATTGCGGTAAAGCGGGCGAGATCGATCAAATTTTTCGATTTCGGCTGCCCCGTCCTTGAACGCGTTAGACGGTCAATTACTTCAGATACACAGATGCGAAGTCCCCTAATGGGACTTGCGATGTCAACCACAGGAGGTTGGCAATGGATGCAAGGCAAAACATCACAAGCGACTGGCAGGACTCGGCCAACGTCTTGCTCGGAATTGCACTGTTCATCTCACCTTGGGCGCTAAACTATGTAGCGGAGACCAACGCTGCACTGAATGCACACATCGTCGGGGCGGTCATCACGTTGCTGGCTCTAGCGGCGCTGTTCGCCTTCCGCGTCTGGGAGGAATGGATTAATGCCGTGTTGGGCGCTTGGCTGATCGTAGCACCATGGGTGCTAAGCTTCAGCGGCCATGCGGTGGCGACGCGTACGAGCATAGCGATCGGAATCGCCGCGATCGTGCTAGCGCTTTGGTCGGTGAACGAGCACACCTCAGGGCACATGAGTGCCGGAGGTTAAGCAGGCGGCCTACAGGCACGCCACTGATGGTCGGAATCGCGCGGTCCCTGACCGGGCGCGTGGGATCTTCGGCGACGCGGATAGGTTTGATCGTGGATTGGAGCGACAGTGATTAACTCACCGGTTGCACCGTCGATTTTGGTCCAACCAACTTGAGGAAGCGGCGAAAAGCATCAACGCACGCAAATTGTCGCCGGATACTTGTCACTGTGCCAGTCAAGACGGCCTTCGTGTCCGCCGCAACGAAAGGCAAGAGTAGCAGAACCGCAACGCGATGCAGCGAAATCCAACGGCTTGTGAATGTTGTGAACAATTCCGGGCCGTCGCCTCGCTTTTCGCGCAAAACAGCCCCAGATGGAACCGGCCGTCGCTGATTCAGCAACTTCGACTGGTCTGTTAAATTCGGGGAAGATTCTGAATGTTAGACGCTGCCGCCGATATTGGCATCTTAGAGGTCTCAACTCCCGACTGCGTCGCGAACGATTTTGACGGCGAGATCGTGGCGCTGAATTTGTCGAGCGGTGTCTACTGGAGTCTGCGCGATCTCGCGGCTGCGCTGTGGCGGGATGTTACGTCAGGACATAACCCAGAAGCGATCATCGACCGCCTAGCTCAGATGAATTCAAACCTCGCCCATGAGAGTCATCTCGTCATTGCGAATCTCGTGAACGCCGGCCTGTTGCGTCGGTGCAGTGGGAGCCCTGTTGCGCTCGAGGCGAGCGAAACGGTGGCACGTGCAGAGGCGGGCGAAGTTGCCTTTTCGGTCGAGTCTTATGAGGACATGAAGGACTTGATCCTGGCAGACCCGGTGCATGATACTGAGGAGCACCTCGGCTGGCCCGTCATACGCAATGACAATGGCGTCGGCGCATGATTGCGTGCGCTCTGTCCGGTGTTGCGCAATCTGAGGCAAACCGGCCGCGCGCAGACGAACTTTTAGAGGCGCTTGACCTATTTACAGCGCGACACGCGAAACGGGCCCATCAGGTCCGGGTGCGGGTCGCAGATCTGTCCATCCGTCTCTACATGCCATCGGCCGCCATGGCCGATCTCTATGCAGGTCGGCTCGGTGGCGCGGTCAAAACAAATGCCGGGGCCGATGATCTGCACTTCCACCTCGCCGAGCCATCGGCGGTCGGTAACCCAGATGCCGCAAATTTTGCTTACTACCAATCCCTCGGACCTGATTTCGAGCGACTTGCCGGAGAGTCGGGCCTCATCGGCATCGTCGGCCGACCAGACCCGTATAACAATCCAACCGAGCCATGCACGCTTTTCAATCCGCGTACAGGCGTCGGCGTGCAGTGGGTGACCTCGCTGGCTGACCTGCCACCGTGGGATGCTGGCTCACCTTTCCGTCTGCTCATCCACTGGGCAACCGCGCAGCGCGGATTGCGCATGATGCACGCCGGCTCTCTCGTCTCAGGGCGCAGGTCCATGCTGCTCGTCGGTGGAGGCGGCAGCGGCAAGTCGGGTACGACACTCGCGGGCGTCGCGTCGGGTCTTCAGACGTTGGGCGACGACTATGTCGTGGTCACGGCCGACCCTGTACCTCGTGTCCATCGGGTCCATCAGTTGCTGAAACAGGACCCGGCCGGCATCAAACGCGTCCTTGGGCCACGCGAGTTGGAGACGCCCTTAGTGCTGAATTGGCAGGGCAAGGTCGAAATCGATCCCGAGTTACATTTCAGGGGATGCATGGCCGAGAGTGCGGACGTCGTAGCGCTCGTTCTTCCCAGGATCGCTCGTGCAGATCAGACGACTTTCGAACCTCTTCGAGCTCAGGATTTATTCCATCATGCCGCCGCATCCATGTGGCAGCAGCTTCCGGGTGCGCAGAAATCCGGCTTCATGTTTGCCACGGCGCTAACGCGGCGCGTTCCGACGTGGCGCATGAACCTTTCCTCGGATCCGTTTGAGATCGGCAGAGCGGTACGTCGGTTTCTCGATAGCGGTGTGCCATGACCGCCGCTCCCATAGTCAGCGTCATCATACCGGTTTTCAACGGTGAGCGGCACCTTGGCGAAGCGCTGGCTTCGCTGAAGGAAGAGCCCGACCTTCAGCTCGACATCGTCATTGTCGATGACGGATCGACGGATCGTTCGCTGGATATCATCTCTGAAATCAGTCGCCGCGATCGGCGCCTGCGCATCATGAGCGGGCCACATCGAGGCGTCGCCGCCGCGCGCAATATTGGCGTCCAAGCAGCGCAGGGCGAGTTTGTAACTTTTCTCGATTGCGATGATGTCTGCCCGCGCGGGCGTATTGCGCGCCAGCTCGGAAAGCTTCTCGCCAGCCCTGAGGTGGCGTATGTCGTCGGGCAGACCCTACTTTTCGAGCAGCTCGACGATGCGCAGCGTCCGTACCCCGGTTCGCGGAGCGCCAGCATGTTGCTGCCCACGTTGCACAGTGCGCTCTTTCGAAGAGGAGTGTTCAGTCAATTCGGTTTGTTCGACGAAGAACTCACCTTCTCTGAAGACCTGGATTTTTTCTTCCGTCTCGCCGAGCACGATGAGCCTATTCTGGTCGAGGCTGAGATTGCCTCGCTCTACCGCCGGCACGACGCCAACATGACACGCAACGGTCGCGCCATTCGCGCTTCCACTCTCCAGGTTCTCAATAAGTCGATTGCGCGCCGAAGGGCGATTGGACGGCGCAAGCCGCTGGACCTGTTCTTCGTGCAACACCAAGAGGTAGAGGCTTTGTTTGATAGGCCCGCGAGCAACGACGCGTGTGACCGCTCAAAGGCAGGGGCGCAATGACCGTTCAAGCGCTCCCTCGGATCTCGGTCATCATGACGACGTATAACGGGGCAGAATTCGTAGACCAATCTATAGGGTCGCTTACGGCCGAGCCCGGCGTCGATCTGGATATCGTCGTCGTCGACGACGCCTCGACTGATGGAACGCTTGCACGCCTGCGCGATCTTGAGGCGCACGATCCTCGTATTCGCGTTTTCGCCGGGGAGAAGCGCGGCATCGCCGGATCGCGCAATGCTGGGCTGGCCAAAGTCAGGTACGAGCTTCTTACGTTTCTTGATCAAGACGATCTTTGCATGCCGGGCCGCCTCGCGCGTCAAGCCGCGCTGATCCAGAGAACGCCCGATGCAGCGGCCGTCATGGGCGAAACACTCATGTTTCAGACCCTCGGCCCGGACCGGATGCCTTTGCCGGGCACCAACACAGCGCGCATCCTCGGTATACAGCTGTCAGCCGGCTTATTCCGGACCAGCGCTGTCCGGTCACTTGGGTTCGACAGCACATTCGCTATGGCAGACGATTTTGATCTGATCCTGCGCCTGCTTGAGACGGATCATGAGATCGCGGTCGAACGCGAAGTTGCGACGTTGCACCGGCGTCACGTCGGAAACACGTCGGGAAATATCTCGGCCCTGCGGCTCGAACTGCTCAAGGTGTTCCAGGCATCATTGAAGCGTCGCCGCGCTGCGGGACAAGTCGGACCGATCATGCATCCGCTGGTGGCAGCGATGTCTCGGGCTGGAAACTAGGTCCATGTCGGATTCTGCTTATGCAGTCGTCATCCCCGCATATAACGCAGCGCGCACGTTGGATGAAGCAATCCGGTCGGTGCTTGCACAGACGGTTGCCGCCAGCGACATCCTCGTGATTGACGACGGCTCGACAGACGATACGGGCGATATTGCCGCGAGATACGGCGGCACGGTTCGCGTTATCAGGCAAGGCAATGCAGGGGCGGCTGCCGCGACGACCGTGGGGTTGACGAACGTATCGGCGCCGTTCGTTGCGGGTTTGGACGCCGATGACATTTGGCTGCCTGAGAAAGCCGAGCGGCAATTGGAGCGATTGGCACGTGCACCACACGTCGACGGTCTGTTCTGTCGCGTTCGCCGTTTTCAGCATGGCGGCAATGATCGATCGAGCGGCGTGGTTTCCGATGGCCTGTCGCGTTCCGCAATGATGTTGCGCGCGTCTGCCGTTGCAGCGATCGGCCCCGTCAACGATCCGGGGGGTGCGCGCGGCCGCGGTGAGATGATCGATTGGCTGCAAAGAGGCCGCGAACTCGGATTGATTTTCGAAACGCTGCCGGAGGTGTTAGGGCTCCGTCGAATCCTTCCTGGGAGCTTGAGTTACGGCCATGACGCGATGGCAGATCGTGGTTATCTCGACGTTGTCCGTGCCTCGCTCGAGCGGAGGAGAGCGAGATCAACATGAGAGTCCCCGTATTGAAGGGGGCGCGACCGGCCCCTGAGATAGATCTTCTGCTTCAAGCTTGCCTCGCTCCGCCGGACGCAGCGCGTGCGGCTTGGCACCTCTGGCTGGCGAGCCGCGAACTCGACGATGCGAGTTGGCATGAAATGCGTATTCTTGCACCTCTTTCAGGTCGCCTGCGGACTCTCGATCCGAACTCGACCTATCGGCCTCGCATCGAGGGATTAGCCAAATCCCATTGGACCCAAACCCAGATCATGCTGGGTGAGACACTGCCGGCCATCAAAGCCCTACGCAAGGCCGGGATCGAATGCATGCTCATCAAGGGCGCCGCCGGATACGCAGAAGGCTTCGGGCCAACGGTTCGTCGTTTGATGGGCGATGTCGACATACTCGTTCGACAAGAGGATGGGCCGCGTGCCGCCAGCGTTTTGACAGCAGCGGGTTGGGAGGCAACGAACGGCGATTCGGCCCTCCTGCTGCAGCAGCTCGCGCCGCTCCGCGCGTCATCAAATTATCGTCGGGGCATTTACGGCGAAGTCGACTTGCATACGCAGGCGTTTCACTTCTGTCGTCGCGACCAGGAACTCGAAAACGCACTATGGCGTGATGCGAGAGTAATCTCGTTCGGCGGCACTGACGTTTGCGTACCCTCTTCTGCGGACAGCATCGTCATCAGTCTCGCACATGGCGTGGTCGGACGCGATGGAGATTGGGCAATCGACATCGGTCAGCGTATCAACGCCGGCGGCGTCGAATGGGACCGCACGATCGAGCTTGTCGAGCGTCGAGCCTTGGTTCCATTGGCGCTCGCTGGTCTCAACTATCTGCACGAGCTTGGCCTCGGTGTGCCGCAGGATGTGATGCGCAGACTTGCCGAAACGCCGGTCGCGCCCGGCGTCTGGTTGAAGCATTACGCAAGCATCCGCTCGAACAGACGAAAGCGCCGATTGCTGCAAAGAATTGCTGACGTACTATCATCGCCGCTCCTGCCGCGTACCATCTATCATCGGTCGGCTAAATCCGACAATTTGATCGGGGTCGCACGCGACAATCGCGGCGTTTGGTACCCGCGCCGCTGGAGGCGCATACCGCTGGCTGAGGGTCATACGGCAGCGTCGGCGGGTCACTGCATCGAAATTGATTCTGACGCGGATATAAGGGTGTGCGGAGTATCTCTGCGTTTTCCGACTAGCCCCCAGTCGAGGAGAGTGTTCATCGAGGTCGCGTCCGGCGAGAGGGTCATACATCGCCTGCGAGGCCGTTTGCGCTCCCGTGCCGGAAAGTATCAAACCATGCGCTTTGAAATTCCGCTCGATGATCTAGCCCCCGGTCGGCGTATCATAACACTTGAGGCGCGCCCTTCTGGCTATGTGTCGTCCGCGGCACCGCGTTCTGAGGCGGTGGCAAAGGCAGCGCCTGCTTTCCAAATAACGGATGCCTGGGCCGCTTGACTTCCGCTTTCTCCTCGGCCCCGCGCGACAAATCTCGTTGATTTCTTTTTTCAATATCTACAGGCGATCATCGTCACGGCAGCGACACTTCTCTATGCGACCGGCGTTTACCGCATTCGCTGCCGCGTGGGCCACGAACGCGTGGTGACTCGCTCGCAAACGCTCGCTTTCACCGTGGCCGCCATTTTGTTTGTCGTCACTCTGTCGCAACCGGTCGACGACATCGCGGACGCATCGTTTTCAGCTCACCCGTAGCCTTGATATCGGCTTCACGGCCAAGTTTTATGATCGAGCATTGCCCGTGCTTCAGAGGCTTCAAAGAGAGTGAAATGACATCACGACAAAGGTTCGCGCTGCTCGCTGCGCTGGTTGCCGCTCATGCCCCTCGCGCCGGCGTTTGCGCACACGGGAACGGGCACGTCCGCTGGTCTCCTGTCTGGCTTCATGCATCCGATCACGGGTGTTGATCATCTCGTCGCCATGGTGGCAGTCGGTCTATGGGGACAACTCGGCAATCCCGCGATCTGGATACTGCCGATTGCGTTTCCGCTCGTGATGGCGATTGGCGGCCTCTTCGGCGTCTCGGGATTTGATTTGCCCTTCACTGAAATCATGATTGCGATTTCAGGAATCGCGCTCGGGCTAGCGGTCGCGATGAATATCCGCCCTCCGCTTTGGGCCGCCGCCCTCCTTGTAGGCGTCTTCGCGGTTTTCCACGGCTACGCGCATGGACGCGAGCTGCCTGAAGCCGCCGATCCCCTCGCCTTCGGTGTGGGCTTCGTCATCGCTACTGTCCTCTTGCATCTCTGCGGTATCTTGATCGGCGTACTGACCCGTTGGCCGGTCGGCGCACAGCTCGTTCGAGCCAGCGGCGCCGCAATCGGTGCAATCGGAGGATACTTCCTCTTGAGCGCAATGGGATTGGTCACTTGAAAAAGGAAACGCTGATCCGCGCCATTGCTGCGGCGCTCGCACTCGTAAGCGTACCCGCGAGCGCCGATGCTCATCTCATCAACACGACCCTCGGTGACTTTTACGGCGGCGTTCTTTATCCGCTCTCTGGTCCTGACGACGTCGTGCCTTGGTTTGCGCTCGCGATACTTGCTTCTATTCAGGATCCACGGAACGCGCGCTGGTTGTTGTTCGTATTCCCGGTCGCCCTTGTCGGAGGAGCGCTGCTGTCGGTCGTTACACCGGCTCTGTTCATCTCACCAGCCTGGAACCTTGCAGTAATAGTCGTCACGGGCTTGGCTGTTGCAGCAGCCGCCAAGCTTCCCTTCCCGGTCTTTTTAGGCCTCGGCACGCTCATCGCGCTGCTGCACGGTTACCACAACGGCCAAGCGATGACGCAAGACACGGACCGCCTCCTGTTTATCTGCGGGGTTGCCGCTGTCGGTTATGTGTTCGTCACGTTGTTCACAGCTCTCGCCATTTCATTCCGTCAGGGCGGCAGGGAATGGCGACTGATCGCACTGCGGGCAAGCGGCAGCTGGGTCGCTGCCGTGGGCGTCATCATGATAGGGCTGCAACTGCGCACAGCGGTGCCCATGTAAGACAGCCCGGCGCGGTCGGCCGCGCCGGCACAGTCCGGTTGCCGGCACGCTTCATCCGCGCGCAGACGGCGACAAAGAAGTCTTGGGTGCCATGGTGCGGGGACGAGCCGAAAGCGATGGCGGGTTTAAAGAGCCGCCGCCGCGTTGTTCTTTAGCCAATCGACACTGGCCGACGGGGTCTTGGTGGAGAGGGCTGGATTCGAACCAGCGTAGGCGAAGCCAACGGATTTACAGTCCGTCCCCTTTAGCCACTCGGGCACCTCTCCCCAGGCCGCTGACGCGGCTGCAGAAATGAAAGCGCCCTGCCGACGAGGCAGGGCCTTCGCCCGCGTTATCTTCATGGGGGCCTTTCATGTCAATCGGAAAAGCGGCAATGTGCGCTTCGGCCTGACATCCCGTCGCGGGACAAAGACTTAAGGCGGGCCGTAACGACTGATTTTCGAGGCAAACCCCTGCAGAAACCGCGATTTAACAAGTCGTGGCGCGATAAGAAGCGCTCGAGCGACTTTTCTCCCCGCCCGGCAAAAGGCGCCTTCAACGCCAATGCACGCCCCAGGGACGCCCGCCGCCCGGCCGAGGACGAGGATGGCCCCATCCGGCTTTTCGGCCTGCACGCCGTCGAGGCGGCGCTGCGGAACCCAGCGCGCCGGGTTCTCCGCATCCTTCTGACCGAGAACGCCGAGCGGCGCCTCCTGGAGGCGCTCGGCACGATCGAGCTGCCGGTCGAGCGCGTGACGCCCCGCGACCTCGACAAGCTTCTAGGCGCCGATACCGTGCACCAGGGAGCGGCCCTCGACGTCGAACCCCTGCCCGAACCCGATTGGCATGATCTTGCCGAAGCGGCAGGCGGACGCCCGCTCATCGTTCTCGATCAGGTGACCGACCCGCATAACGTCGGTGCCATTTTGCGATCGTCGGCGGTTTTCGGCGCCAGCGGCCTCGTCATGACGCGCCGGCACAGTCCTCCCCTCAATGGCGTTCTCGCCAAATCCGCCTCGGGGGCCCTCGAGCTTATCCCGGTCGCCCTCGTTGCCAATCTTGTGCGCGCGCTCGACGAACTGAAATCCGCGGGCTTCACGATCGTGGGACTCGACAGCGAAGGCGAACAGAGCATTGAAACCCTCGATTGGTCGCGACCGACAGCCCTGGTGATGGGATCGGAAGGCAAGGGTCTGCGCGAACTGACGCGCAAGACGTGCGATAGCCTCGCGCACATCACGACCGACGACACGCTCGCGAGCCTGAATGTCTCGAACGCCGCCGCGATCGCGCTTCACACCGCACTGCTCGCCCGGAAAAAATGAAAACGGCCGGCGCGTTCCCGCGCCAGCCGCTAATTCTCAATCCGAATGATCCCGCTCAATCGCAGATCAGCGGACGCTCGCAGAAATACCGGCCGCCACGGCAAACGGTATCGCCGAATTCGTTTTCGAAGCAACGGCGCCCCGACCAACGGCACTCGCGAGGACCGCGATAGCAGCCGCCTTCGTCATAGCGCGAATAGTAGCGCGGGCGGTCATAGTCACGCGCAGCAGCGGCCGCGCCGAGGATGCCGAGACCGATGATGCCGGCAGCGACACCTACGCCGACGCCACGCCCATACCCATGCCGGGCCTGTGCCTCGGGAGCGACGGCCAGCATCATTGAACTAGCAGCGGCAAGCGCCATCATCGCTTTGCCGAATCTCTTCATCATGGGTTGTATCCCCCTTAGCAAGTAAACTCGTACGCGTGCTCATACCGAGAGCACTGGCATATTCTCAGAAGACCTATGAACATGTGCTGAATGCGAGTGCGCGATGTCGAAATCATGAAAAAGAAACGCCCGGCCAAAAGGAACCGGGCGCAACAAAATCTCTTTGACCGAATGCCGTCAGATCACCAGTCGCCGCGGCGGTGACCGCGATAGTGCAAACGGTGCCATTCGACGTGATGGTAGCGTCGGTTCGGTGCACCCCAGGACGCATAGTAAGGCGGCAGCGGACCCTTGTAGCGGCTGATAATCGGCGGGCCCCACTCGCCAGAGTTGTAGTAAGGATACCAGCCGCGCGGATCGTAATAATAGGAATAGTACTGCTCGAGCGCCTCGTTGGGCCGATACGGGCGAGGCCTGAGATCGGGACTATCGAGACCCCACGCAGAAGCCCCACCGCTCGGCGCCAGCGAAGCTGCCGCAAGCACGGCTAGCGCCATCAACGACTTAAAGCGCATTGGTGAAACTCCCTCGCGTTTTCGGATCGGCTTCGCGCACGCATGATGCGAAAGCCGTGAGAATCGTTGCCCAGACTATCTTAAGAACGCTTGAACGCCATCCCGTGAACGAATCCCAGCGCCGAATTCAACGCGGCCGTTACATCTCTGCCCTTGCTGTCGAACGGCGAAGCCTCAGCGAGCGTTACGCCCCGCTTTGGATGAAATCAGCGTCATCAAGATAATGTAGAGATCGAAACCGAGTGAACAGTTGTCGATGTAATAGAGATCGTGATCGACACGTTGCCGCATCGCCTCCTCGGTGCGCGTCTCGCCACGGAATCCGTTCACCTGCGCCCATCCCGTGATGCCGGGCTTGACGTTCAGCCGCCGCGGATAGGATTCGATCCGCCGCTCGAAGATGCGGTCATGCGCGACGGCATGCGGCCTCGGTCCGACGAGAGACATTTCGCCCTTGAGCACGTTGATGAGCTGGGGAAGCTCGTCGAGGGACGTCCGCCGCAAGAAATCCCCGACGGCCGTAATGCGGCGATCGTTCTCGGTCGCCTGCACGATGACATCTCCGTCGTCCAGCGACGTCATGGTGCGGAATTTCCAGATCCGGAATTCCTCGCTGTTGTAGCCACGACGGCGCTGCTTGAAAAAGACCGGCCCCGGGCTATCGAGCTTGATAAGAAGCGCGATCGCCGCAAACAGCGGGCTTAGAATGACAAGCGCTACGCCCGCGGCCACCATATCGAACGAACGCTTCGTGGTTGCTGCGAATGGACCGAGCGGCGGCCTCATCAAAGAAAGCGTCGCGGTTTGTCCGAAACGGGCAATGCGCGCATCCTTGAACCGTCCGACGAAACCACTCGTGCTGAGGTGCAACGCAACGGGCAGAACTTTGAAGGCGTTGACCACGCGCTCCAGAAAGTCGCCGTGGCAAAGTCCATTCGATATGACGATGTCGTCGACGGCCAGCGCCCGGGCGTTGGCGACCGCCGCATCGAGCACGGCTTCGATTTGATCCGGCTCCTGCGCCGTATTCGGAATCACAGTTCGCGCAATAACCCAAAAGCGCGTTGCGCCTTCGTTCATTTCCTTCTCGAGCGACGCGACCTCACGGTCCGTCGCCACGATCATTACTTTCCGCCGGCGCACCCAGCCGCGCGCCAAGACGTGAGCGACTGCGAGGCTGAGCATCGCGTTGAGGAAAAGCACGCCCGCAAAGCCCGACACGAAAAACACGACCAGCCATCCGCGCGAAAATTCGTGCGTGGTCTTCGTCAGGAAGCCGATGATCGAAAGTCCGACAAAGACCAGACTCCACGTCAGAAAGATACGTCCTGAGCTCCGTCCTTTCTCCAGCAGAACGGCGACGGCGTACTCGTCACGAATGAGAAACGCCGACGTGTAACCGAGCCCCGCGAGGATGCCGATCGCAGCATAGGTTTCGACGAAACCCTGCTCCCCATAGACGATCCCATGGTACGCCATGCCGGTCACGATCGAGATCAGAACGATACCGGCAAACTCAATCAGCAATGCGGTGGCGCTGAAGCACGATTGGGCCAAAGCAAAGCGCGAGAACCCTATGAAGTTCGGCGACGCGAATTGTCGGACACTACCAAGCACGGCTACGTCTTCCTCGTCAGAACTGTGGGCAGCCAAAACCCTGCCTGCCGCCCGCAATGCATTTGCCGGGCCGTGACGGAGCGACACGACGAGCGCCGAAGGATTGGATGCCTGCCATCTTCCGAGTTGCAACGGCATCCACGCGCGGAAATGCCTTGAATAAATTGATTTTTTCTCAACTCCAGCGGCTTGGGTACGCAGAGAGCATCCTCAATGTCCGGAAAAAAAGAGGATCCTTCCTTCTCGTCTCTGTCAGCCCGCAGGCCGTTCCAAAGCGCACCGCGCGAACCGTGCAATATCGGGACGCTCACCCGCAAAATGGCACAGATCTTGACGTCGCCCCCCCGCGCCGCGGCTCCCCCCCCCGCGCGACTGCGAGGCATGGGACTTGCTCCGTCGCAAGCCCTCAGAACTCGCTAGCCGGATCAGAGATCAAAAGTGCAACAGACGAATGCAGCCGCCATCGCCCTTGCGGACCTGGAATTACCAGACACCGGAAAAGAGCAGATCCCAATCCTCGCCTATGTCGACGGTTGGGCCATCAATACACCGGATATGGAAACGGCGGTCTCCCGCATCATCGGCCGGGCCAAAGCACGGGACGCGTTTACGGTCTTCACTTTGAACCTCGATCACCTCGTGAAGCTTCGAAGCAACGAGCGATTCCGCCTCGCATACCGCAACGCCGACATCGTCACGGCCGACGGCGCGCCGGTAGCCAGGCTTGCACGTTTGCAGGAACCGAGCGTCGTCCGCGTGACAGGGTCCGACATGCTGCTCCCGTTGCTGGACGCTGCCGCCACTGCCGGCCACCCCGTCTTTCTTTTCGGATCCACGGAAGCAGTGCTGACAAAAGCCGCGCACGAAATCGGCAACGCAACCGATGGTCTCTTGAAGATCGCAGGAATGCTCTCGCCGTCTCGCGCGTTCGATCCCGAAGGCGCCGAGGCGGACCACGCCATCGAAACCATCAAGAAATCGGGTGCGCGCATCTGCATCGTCGCACTTGGCGCGCCGAAGCAGGAAATTTTTGCCGAGCACGCGCGCGCCAAAGGCTTGGCTTGCGGCATGATCTGCTCGGGAGCATCGCTCGATTTCATCGCCGGAGCGCAAATACGGGCACCGGGAATTTTCAGAAAGCTCGGCCTCGAATGGATGTGGAGGCTGGCGACGAACCCGCGCCGTCTTACAAAGAGATACGCCGAATGCGCGATCGTCCTTGCAGACCTCCTCATCGCGGAATCCGCACGGCGGCGCCTTCCGCTTTCGAGATCCCAACTGTGATTTGACGGAAATCAGTTCGGCAAAAGAGCCGACAACGGCGGATGACGACTGTCGCCACGACGGTTTCGCGGCCGAACATACATGATGACCGCCGTGGGACACTGCGCCTTCAGTTTGAGCGCGGCTACGAGAGCATCGTCGCCGTCGATAAGAACGTGCCCCAGCCTTCCGTCAGACTTGAAACCCACGGCAAACTGCATGACTCGATCTCCTCTCGTCGACGCGATTGTACCACGTCCCGATGAAGGTTCGCACCGTCGGTTTGCACTCCAGGCAAGGCAACGCGCAACTGTTTGATTTGCTTCGCCAAGCCGACCCGGCGCAGTGGTCGTGCGACTGCTTCGCAAGAAAAAAGCGACTTCGCCTATCTCGCCGACGGGAGTTGTCGTTGATGGCGTTGGCAGTGTTGAACGGCGTCTGGAAAAATGGAACCAGAGCCAACTCCGCGCGTTAAGGCGCCGTTGGTTTTTTCGAAATCGGGAGGACAATTTTGGGTATCAAAAGTATCGCGCTGTGTACTGTGGCCGCATCGATCATTTCGGCGTCGTCTGCATCGGCAATCACGGTGGGCGCGCCGGCACACGTCGCGACGTCAACAGCGACCCAGCAGATCGATTACAAGAAGGATTACAGAAAGAAGCCATACTACCATAAGCGGCGCGACAGACATCCGCCCAGGGGGTGGCATCGCTATAACAAGCGGCCCGGCGACTGGAGCCGGCGTGGGTGCATGGCGATCGGGCCGGTTTGGTGGTGCCCGTAACAAATCGCTTCTAACCTGACCGAGGGAAGCAGGGAGCAATCTCTGCTTCTTTTTTTGCCCAATTGGCCCGCGTCACCGGAGATGCGGTGGGGCGCTTGCACACCACCCGCCCCGTCTTGTATCAAGCGCCTGCGCGGAGTCGGACATGCCTGCCGGCGACGCATCCAAAACGACGCACCCGAACGGGGCGACGCCCAGGTTTTACGCGAGGTCAGCCGGCTTAGCACAGTGGTAGTGCACCTGATTTGTAATCAGGGGGTCGTAGGTTCAAATCCTACAGCCGGCACCAAATCCGAAGTCAGAAAAGCGTAAAAATCGGAACCTTGCCTCTCTGCTCCGTACTGGTTCGTAGAACTCCGTAAAGTACGAGGGCCGAATGGAAGGCAGAGCTGCCGTCTGGAAGAACCGAGAAATGTTCTTCCAGGGAGCCCCGCTTCCAGCGCATCCGCACCGGCTCTCGCACGTTACGATCGAGGTCGAAAAGGCTGCCGCTTAGCTACGGTGGCGCTCGGCATCTCAATGGTTTGTAGCGATAAGAAATTGATCTCACGGCCCCTCTGACCGGGATTGACAACGGCTTACCATCGCAGTGAAATTGCAGCTAAGGGGTCCCGCGACGTCCCCGTGAGGCGACAGCCCAAAGCTCGCGTCCGATCAACCTTCGTCATGAGGGAAAGGACGCGCCATGCCGTCACCCACCGAAATCACCGTATCCCAACTCGCCCGCCTCATCGGCGTGCCCAACAGTCCGCTCCTCATCGACGTGCGGCCGGACGATGCTCTTGTCCGCGATCCGCACCTCATTCCGGGCTCCATTTCGCGACCGGATGCCAAGCCCGACAATTTGATCGCAACGATCGGCAAAAGACCCACCGTAGTTGTTTGCGAGAACGGCGGCGTCTTGAGCCAAGGCATCGCGGCCTGGCTCCGCCATGCCGGTGTGCCCTCCGAAACATTAGAGGGTGGCTGGGCCGCGTGGCGGAAGGCCGGTCAGCCACTCGTCAACACTAAGAACTTGCCGCCGCGCGACATCCAAGGACGCACCGTATGGGTCACACGCGCGCGACCCAAGGTTGACCGCATCGCATGCCCCTGGCTGATCCGGCGCTTCATCGATCCTGAGCCCGTGTTTTTGTTCGTGGCGCCAAGTGAAGTGCTGGACGCCGCCAAGCGCTTCTCTGCAACACCCTTCGATATTCCCGATGTGTTTTGGAGCCACCGGGGCGAAAAGTGTTCCTTCGACACGATGCTTGACGAATTCGGCCTCGCGATTCCAGCGTTGGACCGCGTCGCCGCGATCGTACGCGGCGCAGACACGGCAAGGCCGGATCTCGCGCCTGAGGCTGCCGGACTTCTGGCTGCGTCGCTCGGGTTTTCGCGCATGTACCGCGACGACATCGAGCAACTCACCGCCGCGATGGCTCTGTACGACGCCTTCTACCGCTGGGCGCGCGACGCCACCGACGAAACCCACACTTGGTCTGAGGCCACAGGAGCCAAGACGTGATGAACAAGGTGGTATCTGAACTCCCCGAAGCAGGATCCTCCCAGGATGTGAGCTTCAGCGAAGCCCTGGGAACGTTCGCGCGCATTGGCGTGCTTTCGTTTGGGGGCCCCACGGCGCAAATCGCGCTCATGCACAAGATCATCGTCGAGGAGAAGAAGTGGCTCGACGAACAGCATTACCTTAATGCCCTGAGCTTTTGCATGCTGCTGCCGGGACCCGAAGCCATGCAGCTCGCGACCTATGTGGGCTGGCGCCTTCATGGCCTCAAAGGCGGCCTCGCTGGCGGACTGCTGTTCGTGCTTCCGGGCGCCGCCGTGGTTCTGGCGTTGTCCATGGTCTACGCCTACTTCGGGAATGTGCCTTTGGTCGATGCGCTGTTTCTCGGAATCAAAGCGGCGGTTCTGGTCATCGTCGTCGAGGCATTGCTGAGGATCTCTCGACGGGCGCTGAAGCTCCCGGAGCACTGGCTGATCGCAGCGGCGTCCTTTGTCTCGATCTTCTTCCTCGCGGCGCCGTTTCCGCTGATCGTACTTGCCGCCGCTCTCGTCGGCTATATTCGCGCACAAGGGCAAGCGCAGTTGTATCCCATCTCCGTTCGATCGGTGGAGACCGTCAAGACTATAGCCGCATGGGCAGTGGTGTGGTTTGCGCCATTACTGGTGATCGCAGCGTTCTTCGGCCGCGATCATGTGCTGTCTCAGCTCAGCGTTTTCTTTTCCAAGCTCGCCGTAGTGACATTCGGCGGCGCCTACGCGGTGCTCGCGTACATGGCGCAAGACGTGGTGACGCGCTACGGTTGGCTCGACGCCGGCGCAATGATGGATGGTCTCGGCCTCGCCGAGACCACGCCTGGCCCTTTGATTCTCGTAACCGAATTCGTCGGCTTCCTCACCGCCTTCCGTCACGGGGGCAACCCCGCATTGCTTCAAGGTTTGCTCGGCGCCTTCGTGGCGCTATGGGCGACCTTTGCGCCCTGCTTCCTCTGGATATTCGCAGGAGCGCCCTACATCGCCTGGATGACTCATCAGCCGCGCCTCAAGGGCGCACTCGCCACCATCACTGCTGCGGTCGTCGGTGTCATTCTCAACCTCGCCATCTGGTTCGCACTTCACGTCTTTTTCCACGACGTCAGCTTGCGCCATCTCGGGCCAGTGCAGCTCTGGACGCCAACTTTGTCATCCATCGATTGGCAGGTGGTCGCACTGGCAAGCGTCTCCGCCTACCTGCTGCTGCGGCATCACTGGTCCATCGCAGCGACGCTGGCCATTGCTTCAGCAGGATCGCTGGCACTTCGGGCATGTGTACTCTGGTAACTCACCAGGAAAGGGCGGTTGAAAAACTCCAAGCGGCGACGAGCTTGCCGATGCGCAATCACGTATCGACTCCTCCTCAATCAACTATTGAAATCAAATGTGATCATCCGGCGCTTCACACCTGCCACGCCGCCGAATAACTCTCGCAACCCAATAAATACGGGATTGCCATTCCATATTCGGGGCAATTGCCGTTCCGATATTGAAAAAACGAGTATTACTCGAACCCATTTTCGCCATTCCGCGAGTGAATTGTGAATTTGGGGAAAGCGGCAACTGGGATTGCCTCATCTCGCAAACGGAATTCACCGCGCGAGAAGAATTGTGACGCGCTCTGCTGACGCCACCTTATGACGCGGCCTGATCCGTAAACGCGACACGGAAGAAAACGCAATGGCGGCAACGATTTTCGATTCAATCGTCGTATTCCTATACCCGCTAGCCTTGTTGGCCGCCGCCTGGATCATCTTCAACGGCGCTACAGCCGGGAGAGACGGCATTTCAGAAGTAGTAGCAGCCCTAATTCGAACAAATGGCGTTGAAGACGGCGGAAAGCGTGGCACCGGCTTCTCCAAAAATATAAATAGCGAAAGGCAGAGTGATGAACGGCAACCGTCCACGCAATAATATTTCCCGAAGCGAGGCAGTAGCCGACGATATAGGGAGCAGCCGCCAACTCTCCAAGTGTGCGTCACCGGTGAAAGCACCGGCATCTCTCCGAATAGCAGTTCTCGCATTGCTTGCAGCAGAATTGACTGTCGCCAGCGCACCGGCCGTCCAAGCCCGTCGTTTCGAATTCGACCAGCGCCGTACCGAGGTCCGCTTCGTCTATAAGATGGCCTACGCGACGCAGCGCGGCCGTTTCACAAAGGTCAGCGGTACACTCGACTACGACGAAGCAGCCCCCGGAAAAAGCAAGATCAACGCTTCCATTGCTTCGGCGAGCCTCACGACCGGCGAAGCACTTATCGACAACGAGCTTAAGGGCACGGATTTCTTTAACGTCGAGGGTTCGCCCGTTATTGCCTTTAAAAGCCTCGAGGTCCGAACGGACTCGCCAACCACAGCAAAGGTTGCGGGCGAGATGACGGTCAACGGCATCACCAAACCGGTGATGCTCCAAGTCAGAATTGAGTCACACGACGACCCGGCACTCAAGTACGACGTTGGAGCACGCAGATTTTTCGCCACGACCCGCATTCAGCGCAGCGCTTTCAACATGACAAGCTACCGGTCGATGGTCGACGATGATGTCGATATTGAAATCGACGCCATCGCCCGTCCTCGATAGGGCGCAGGACCGTCCTCCCCAATTCGGCAGCTATCGTTGATCATTCAGAACTTGCTCCGGAGCTCGGTGCGGAAACCGAAATTATCGTCCGCGCCCTCTTGGATCTGATAGGTCGCATCGGCGCGGAACAGCCACGATCTGGTGATGGGGATCTGATAGCGAACGCCGAAGCCGTACTGTGAACCTTTGGCCCCGATATTATCATTTTCGAACGGCTGTACCGTCGCAACCTCGAAGACGAGCTGCTGATCCAGGTTGAAGAGATACTCGACCCCGAGCGCGCCGCCGAACGTGTTGGACGCGGTGTCGTCGAGTTTCGGATAGCCGGTCAGAGCGTCCGTCTCGAAGTTGATGCCGACATTCTTCAGTATGCCCGCGTTGTTGCCATCGACGAGGGGCGTCGGATTGCCGAACCCGACGAAGAAATTGGCATAGGGAAGAAGTGTACTCGGCAAGGGCGAGATCAGGCTGTTCTCCGAAATGATCGCCACGCCATCGCCGTTTCCGTGCCCATCGTCCCCAAAGTTCGCAAACACACGGGTCGAGTTCGAAATCGTGTTGGCATAGCGCCGGGAATAAGCGGCGGTGAGGAAGTGCTGCTCGACACCTGCCTCTGGGCCAGTGCCTTGCAGAAAGCCATATCCCGCTTCGATGTAGCCGTTGAAGGCATCGACGAAGGCCGTCGCGCCGAAGAGATTAGCGTTGTCGTTGTCCACCTTGCCGTTCGCTTTGAGAAAGCTCGCGTTGTCGATGTTGTCAAAACCAGCAAAGAACGTGATGTCAAAGTTCGAAAGGCCGAGAGCCGCCGAATTTTTTGCGGGGAAAGTGACCGCACCGCCGAGGATCGCATCATTCGCCCAGATCCCGTTCTGCAGGAACAGCGGGAAGAGACCGACGGTGAAGGGAAGGTCGAATCCCGCATACTGACCCGTGAGCCCCGAATAGATGGAGCCGGCGTCGCCCTCGAAAAATAGAGTCTGTGGATTGAGGTTGAGTTCGTCGTTGAACTTGCCGTTACCATCACCGGTGCCGAACTCGAAACGAGTGAATTTCGTGCCGTCCTGAAGCGGCGTGAAGAAGGCATGGATGCGCTCTGTTGCCGTCAGCTTGAAATCGACATCGAGATTCAGCCGCGTCGCGACCTGTGCGATATCCTTGCCGTTATTACTGTTGTAGGCGACCGCCGTCCTCCAATCGCCGTAGACGGAGAGTCCAGGCAGCAACGGGTTCAATTTCCCGAAGAGTGTGCTGCTCTCGTCGTAAATACCTGACGTGTATTGCTCGCGGCCCAGCTCAAGCAGCGGGCGCGGCGGTTCGACAGCGGTTTTCCCGCCGTAGATTTCGGATTGTCCTTCGGCATCATATTTCTTTTCGTACTGAGGATCCGAGCGGAAGGCGCTCTTTTTCGATTGGTTCTTCTTGCGCGGCTTCTCTCCGTCTTTTTCTTCCGCATTCGATTTGCTGACGTCGCCCCCGAGATATTGCTTTGGAACGATCGTCTCGTTTTCGCGTTTTCCTTCAGAATAGGAATTGGCAGGTGTCGCGGTGGAAAACGTCGTAATCCAACCATCGTCTTTGCCGGCCTCGGTACCACTTTCACGCGGTTCGGTTTTTGCGCTCGTGCCGGACATCGTCAGATAGCCCCCGGCCATCAGAACAATAGCAGCGGTTGTCGCACCCGTTCGATATCGAAGGTTGCCCTTCGCGTAGCAAGTCATCTGGAAGCTCCCACTTCACGCCCCTGGCTCGTGAGTTCGCTCGAGTATCAGGTGGCTTCAGAGAGGCTTCGGACCCGCTTTTTTGGACTCGTGGCGAGACCAAATCCGAAACGCTCGGTTCTTCGGTGTTTACCCGTTCACAAGGACATCAACTTCGAAGTCATGGAAGTTCATGATCCGCTCGTTCATGCTCTCTTCCATGGGCTTGGTGGCACCGACGAAGCGCATGAAATAGATGGGCTCGGCGCGGCTGCGCATGCGGAAGGCCAAGCGATACTTGCCGGGTTTCTTGATCAGGTTGCCCGGTACCGAATATTTAGCCTCCCTCACCCCAAGCGGCGGCAGAGAATGATTCTCCATTCGCACGAGTGGCGGATGGTTGAGAACCGTGGTCGGGATACCCGGCGGACGAAGCTGAGGCAGCGGATCGATGTCGAAATTCACCGGCAAGTACATCTCGCGGTCCGTGCCTTTGACATTGGTCGTAAGGAATTTGGTCTGAAAGTTCACCAGCATCTGGTCAGTGTCGATGCGGCCGGCGGCGACGTCCAGACTGTGTAGATCAGCCATGTCTCCATTGCTGTCGACGTAGCCCGACTCCCAGATGTTCTTACCATCAGGATCGACGACGGCGACGTTAACCCAGAGCTGCGGCTGAGCCCCAAGCGAGCCCGACGGCAGATTGTGCCCGGTGTTGATGTTCTTGATCTTGTAGGAGAACGCCAGGTCCGCGCCGACCCTCGGAGTTCCCTCGATGTAGGGACCGTCAACCTTGCTGCTGTTCTCCATCACCTCGCGCCGCAGCTTGTCACGCTCGTCGAGCTTCTTCAGATTTTCATCGATGATCTCTCTGGCATCTTCGCGATCGCTCTGATCGGCCCAACGCTTCGGAAATTTGACCTTGAGTTTGCCGGCCGCGACCTTGTCTTCGAACTTGGGACTGCCCCATCCGGCGCGCCAATCGAACTGCAACCAGTCTTCGATGCTCGTGGCCTGAGCCTTCGTGTTGTGCGGGAAGATGCCAGGATGCGCGATGGAGTAGCCCGGACCGATAAATCGGTGGTTCGCATGCTTGCGCCCCGGATTGATCTCCTTGCCGCCGACAATTGCCGAGGGTGCGATGGCGTAGCCAGAAGGCTGGCCCGGAGACTTGCCCATGTGGCAGTCCTGACAGGTGACGCCGGCTTTGCGTGCAGGGCTGTCGCGATATTGATCCCAAACGATTTCCAACTTGATGCCGAGGTTGACCGCGACCTGGTGACAGCTGACGCAGAACTCAGACTTTGTGATCTGATCGTTCGTAATCATCCCCTTGTGAATGCCGTTGCCGCGCCCGTCGGCTCCGGTTTTGACCGAATAGGTCTCCTTGTTCGCTAGGACGTTTTTGATGACGCTTTTTTCGCCGCTGCCGTACACGGGCTCGTAGATTTTTCCCGGCTCGACACGGCGCTCGCCGTTGACCTTGCCATACTCTTCCTTGACCCGGTGGCAGGTGATGCACGTTATGCCCTCGCGCGAGATCTGACTGCGCGCCCAGAGTGGGGCTTCGCGCGCCTCGCCGAGCTGTGTGCCAACCTGTTGATGGCATCGCACGCAAAAGGTGCCGACCGTCCCTTGAGTAAGCGATTGGAACTTCTGTTCGAATTTGTGGAACATCGGCGAAATGGAGGCATAGGCGTGCTGCGAGGACGACCACTCTTCATAGATTTGCTTGTGGCATCCGCCGCATTGCGCGGCAGTGGGATATAAAGACTCGTCCTTCGCGAGCCCGCTGTGAGCATCGGCCTTGGATCTTGTGATCTCGATGTTCTTGGTGTCCGCAGGGTCGCTTTCTCCGAGCCCCCCGCCAGTCTTTCCTGATTTTTGTTGAGATTTGGCCTGTTGAGCTTGCTCAGCGCCCTCGGACCCCGCGATTGCGTTTTGCCGAGAGAACATTACACAGGCCAACGTCGCGCCCACGCATGCGCAGGCGAGCAGTGAAACACGCGAAACTTGAACCATAACCCCCAGTCCAATCTGCCCCATACTTCGAGGCAGAACTCAGAATTGCATGATCGCGCGAAATGCCGTCCGATTTATGCGATCCCCCGTCGGAAATAGAACAATATGGAAAACGGGGCAGCGATATGGCCAGATTTAATTACTCGCGAAATTGAATATAGTTAATCCGAAATTGGAGAAACAAATCTCCATTTCACTCGGCATGAATATAAAAGGAATTATGCTCGACAGAATGCTTATGGCACCACGCCACAAGTACTTGAAAATACATAGTATTTAAATCCAACAATTTGCGCTCTCGACGAGCAAAACGAGCGATAACGGCTCGCGTGGAACCTAGTGCATAACTCGAGTTTATTGGCCCGCATAATTCAAAATTCAATCCATGTTTCATTTTATTCACGGGCCACGGGCCATTGTCTAACCATAATAGACCGATAGCGCAGTTGCGAATTGCGGATTTCTCGGAACGGCAAGAATTTCAGGATAGGTGATGGCAAGAAGCCATAGAATTACGATCGATGGAAAGAGCTTCGAGGCACGACCAGGCGAGCTGCTGCTCGACGCAGCTCTGAATAACGGCGTCGACCTGCCCTACGATTGCCGCTCCGGACACTGCGGCACATGCTGTGTTCGGTTGGTTTCCGGCGACGTGGTCGGCGGCGAAGGCTCGGAACCCGGCATCGTGCATGCATGCCAGTGCCGGATCGGCAGCAACGCGGTTTTAGAGAGTAACCGTCAGACAAATATTCGCGCTGTCGAAGGTGTGTTGAGTTCGCTGCGTCCCCTGTCGTCCGAGGTGATCGAGGTTGGCATCAGGACAGAACGGGCGCTGCCCCATCACGCTGGTCAATATGCGCAGGTGTGTTTCAAGGGATATCCGCGCCGCCCTTACAGCATTACCCATCCTCTGCGTGGCGATCCGGACAGCAGCTCCATCTGGTTTCATGTCCGGCGCATGAAGGACGGCCGTGTCAGTTCATCACTCGGCAAGCGCATCAAGCCAGGCCACCGGGTGACTTTGACTGGGCCCTACGGCTCGGCACATTTGCGGCCCAATCTCGAGGGCCGCCTCATTCTCGTCGCCACCAATACGGGCTTCGCACCGATCTGGTCCATCGCCGTCGCCGCTTTGCGTGAGTGGCCCGAGCGAAGGATGATGATCATTGCGGGTGGCCGGACCGTCGAGTCTTTATATATGGGTCAAGCGCTCGTGAAGCTCGCAAGCTTCCCCAATGTCCTTGTCGTGCCTGTCTGCAGTGGCACGCAGGCTTTGCCCAACGCCGTCATGCCCGGCCGGCCGACCGACTATCTGCCCCGCCTGTTGCCTACCGATGTCCTCTACGCCTGCGGCGCGCCGGGGATGGTCGAGTCAGTCAAATCCATCGCCGCGCATGTCGGTGCGACCTGCCATGCAGATCCTTTTCTGCCAAACGGCGATACCACGAGCGAGAGCAACGTTCTGACCCGGGTCATAAAAAAGCTGGCGACGCCCCTCGGCCGCCCGATGCGCAAGCCCGATTTCGATCGCTCGCGCGACCTCGCGATCACATTCGATACGAGCGCGTAGGACGCGCCGAAGCAAGGTTCGAAGACGTTGTGGTTTTAGATCGTTTGAGTTTCAGTTCCTCGCATTCCGGCACACGGCGCCTCTCGCGCCTTGGCTATGTTCTCTCCGGCTCGCTGATCATGTGTTTTGCCGCGTGTGGCGCGTCCCTATCCGATCCCGCCCTGATCGTCGGGCCGAACGCTTGCGCCGAGTGTCACAAGCAGGAGACCGAAGCGTGGAAGACAACGCATCATTTCAAAACGTTTAGAGACCTTCCACGCAGCGATGAGGCGAAGAAAATCGCTGAGAAAATGGGCATAAGACGCATCAAGTCGGAAAGCTTGTGCGTCAATTGTCATTTCACGGTGCAGCAGAAGGACGACAGCAAGGGGCCGATCGCAGGCATCTCCTGCGAATCTTGCCACAGTGCCGGCAAAGATTGGATCAAAGTTCACAGCGGCTACAGCGGCAAGACCGCAAAGACAGAGACCAAAGCCGAGGCAGCGGCACGCTGGAAGCTTGCCGATTCAAAAGGGATGATAAGGACCCGCGCGATCTATCAGCTGGCGAAGAACTGCTACGGCTGCCACGTCGTGCCGCAAGAAGAACTCGTGAACAAAGGCGGCCATATTGCCGGTAGCGCCTTCGATCTCGTCTCCTGGTCACAGGGTGAGGTGCGCCACAATACTTGGTATTCCAAAGGCAAGGAGAACGCCGCTGCGAACACGACGCGCAGGCGAATGCTCTATCTCGTCGGCCTTGGCGTTGAACTTGAGACTGCATTGCGCGCAGTGGCGAAGGCGACGGTGAGAAAGCCTTACGCGTTCTTCATGGCGCAGCGCGTTGATCGGGTACGAAAGCAACTCGCCGCAGCGGCAAAAGCCGCGCCGAACGTGCCGGAAATCGCCAAGTTGGTCGAATACGCACATTCAGCATCGCTGAAGCTCAACAATGAGCGCCAGCTGTCGGCAGCAGCCGACGGCGTCTCCAATCTGCTCGCGGGCCTCACCGAAAAATACGACGGCAGCACGATGGCCGGGCTCGATGCCCTTATTCCTGGTCCGGAAAAGTATGTGGGGCACATAAGGCAACCGAGTGCGACCAACTGATTTCGGCGCGATGTCGACAGCAGCAGCCTGACACGCACGATGGGGGAAAGACGGATGAATGATTTTGGCGGGCCGCCGTGAAATTGGTGGCACGGCGCACGGCGAACGGAACGATCGGAGCACAGGCTCCAGGATCGATGGGTGGGGCCAGCGGCCAGATAATAACTGCGATACTGATCGTGGCCATCTCCGGTGGCCTATTCTGGCTTGTCGAAATCTACACCAATGGACTTCGCGACCCGCGTTATCTCGACGGCTGGCTACTCGCCAGTGGAATGGCCCTGCAGCTCCTTTTTCACATCGCAACGAAAACGGGCCAACTATCGCCAAAGACTATCGTGCGCTGGCGGACGTTTCATATTTTCGTCGGCTACCTGCTCGTCGCCGCCTTCCTATCCCATTCGAATTTCTCCGTTCCGCACTCGGCTTTCGGTTCCGCGTTATGGGCGGGCTTCGTGCTCGTCACCCTCACCGGCCTTTTCGGCACGTACCTGGCTTGGTCGCTTAAATCCAAAGGCCGCATCGACGAGCGCGTTGGTTATGATCGCATTCCCGGCCGCGTCGCCGAACTCGCGCAAGATGTCAAAGCGGTCGTCGCGATGCCAGATCCTTCGGCCGACCCGATCGCCCTACCCGCGGCGCCTTACGATGCCTGGATCATCGATCTCTACACCAACCACCTGCACGACTTTTTCGAGGGGCCGCGCAATTTCTCATCCCATCTGGTCGCGTCGCAGCGTCCCCTCAAACGGCTGATCGACGAAATCAACCACCTCGCGCCCTACGTTGACGCCCAGGGCCAGGAAAAGCTTTCCAGAATTTGGAACCTTGTAGCTGAAAAGGATCGGCTCGATTTCGCGCGCGTCCATTTCGGGCTCACCAGGGCTTGGCTCTTGGTGCATGTGCCAGTCACCTACGGGCTTCTCGTGCTCTCGGTGCTGCACGTCCTCGTCGTCTACTCCTACTCGTCTGGAACTATGTGATGTGGCGTTTCTTCTGGCCGCAAGAGAGCGAAAATCCGAAACCACCAAGTTTTCGGCGCGACCGCCTCGCGCTGCTCGTAGCGCTCATCACGGCCGCCTGCACGCTTACCGCCTTCTTTCTCTCAAAGGGCACGCATTTCCTCATGCCCGGACCGCTGACGAGCGCTCATGCTTCGATTGAGAATTGCTCTTCGTGTCACGGCAAAAGCAGCAGCGGTAAGTTGAGTTGGATTCACGGCCTCGTCGCCGGCGATCCGATTGCCGATAGCAAGACCTGCATGACCTGCCACAAGATGCCGGCAACGGCCTTCTTCCCGCACGACGCTTCGCCCGATGTCCTGATCGCGAGCACGAAACGACTGACCAAGACTGCCGCGACAACGCCCGAGCCACTAACGGCTCGCGCACAAAACACCGCCTTCCCGGCCCACGATGTCGTCGCGCGCGGCCTGACTTGCGCGACCTGTCATCAGGAGCATCAGGGCACAAATTTCAATCTGAGCAAGATCTCCAACGAGCAGTGCCGCTCGTGCCACGTTGTGAAGTTCGAGAGCTTCGACAGCAATCACCCGCAATTCGAGAACTATCCGTTCGATCGGCGCACACGGATCATCTACGATCACGCCAGCCATTTCGATAAACACTTTCCCGAAGTGGCGAAGAAGGATGCGACAAAGCCCATACCCGCGACCTGCTCGACCTGTCACGACAGCCAGAAGGACAGGCGCATCATGAGCGTGGCGCCGTTCGACAAGACCTGCAGCGGCTGCCATCTCGATCAGATCACCGGCAATGAACGAGCGACGGGCCCGAAAGGCATCGCCTTCCTCGCGCTCCCTGGCCTCGACCTCGAAACCCTGAAGATGCGAAACGCTGCAATCGGCGAATGGCCGGACGCGTCCGAAGCCGAGCTGACACCCTTCATGAAGGTTATGATCAGCCGGAGCGAAAAGGGCCGTGCTCTTATCAAGACGGTAGACAGACTGAACCTCCAGGATCTGACCAACGCAACCGACGAGCAGGTCGCGGCGGTGAAAGATCTGATCTGGGAGATCAAGCGGCTCATTTATGCGCTGATCTCTGGCAAGGCCTCGGACGTTCTCGGCTACCTCAATACAGGCGGCGGCGCTAAGTTGAGTCCGTCACTGGTTGCCGATCTGACCGCGAGCATACCGCGCGATGTCATCGTCGGCGCCCAGCAGCAGTGGCTGCCCAATCTCGCGAGGGAAATCACCGGTGGTCCAGTCACCGCCGATCCGCAACCAATCGCAAATGACCACGAGCAACGCAATTCAAGCGCGACAGCCGCGGAAGAGCCGCCACCCCCGAATGCGCCTCAGCCAACCGCCGAGACAGGGGAAAAGGAAGTGACGACAGACAAAGAGGGACCGAGCGAAAAGGCAAGCGGCACCAAATACGATCCGCCAGCATGTGTCATGCGCGTCTTTGGTCAGTGCCTCATGTCCGCCGCGGGACAGGAGAACAAACCTGACGACGCGAATTCCGCCGAGTCGAATGAAGGCAAGGAAAAGCGCTCCGCAGGTAGCCTGCCTGAACCGATGCGAGCTGGGTTGCAGGACGCCGGACCGGCGGCCAATTCTCAAGCTGGCGGCGACAAAGCGACAAACCAATCCGATGACCTCCTCCGCCCCACGGAGGAAGAACTTCGCGAGATGAAGTCTCGCAGCAAGGACGGCACGAGAACGCCCCAGGCTCGCGAAGGCTCATCGCAACCGGACAATGCGCCTGTGCCTCAGGCAAAGACCACACCGGTGATCAGCATCGAAAGCAATGTCGATCCGGAAAGCTGGGCCGAATACGGTGGTTGGTATCGCCAGGATTACGCGATTTTCTACCGCCCGGCAGGCCACAAGGACAAATTCGTCTACTCATGGCTCTCTCTGACCGGGCCTGAGGCGTCGAAAGGTGATCGAAGCCCCGCAGCTGCCGTCTTCGACTTTCTGACGACCAAGGACGCTCAAGGATCATGCACGAAATGCCACAGCGTCGACGACATTCGAGGCAAGGGGCGAACCGTAAATTTCTCACCACCGTCGACTGACATGAAACTCGGACGCTTCACGACTTTCATCCATCAGCCGCATCTCGGTGTCATGCAGGATCGCGGGTGCCTCACCTGCCATAGCCTCCAGAAGGGCCGCCCATACCTAAAGAGCTACGAGCAGGGCAATCCGCACGAATTCACCTCCAATTTTGGAGCAGTGAGCAAGGACCTTTGCCAAGCGTGCCACGCGTCCAACAAGGTGCGCCAGGATTGTATGACGTGCCACAAGTATCATGTGAATGGCGTGATCACACCAATCATGCAGACGAAGATTCCGATGCAGTAGAAATATGCGCGGCGATTCTTCATGTTTTGACGCGGGCCATCGTTACGCTAACGCCTCATTTTGCGTCCCATTCTTCTGCAAAAAATGCGTTCACGAGGATTGGACATGAAACAGCTTTATTTGATGGTCGCGACGGGAACAGCGGCCACGCTGTTGGCAACAGCACTTCTTCTCTTGCGTGTTAAATTGCACGGCAACCGGCCGGCACTGGTGCTTGTCAGACGCTGGGTCGCAACGAACTTCCATACGTCCGGGCTCGTATTGGTTCCGCTTGCGATGATCGCCGTCTCTTGTTTTGCAGGCGTCGCCCAGAATGGGTCGAGTTCTCGCAGCGGCGGAGCAACTTCATCACTCGCCTCTGATGATGGCTCGGATCCAGCGCCAGCGCTTGAGTCTCTTCGCGCGTACGCAAACTCGATAGACGCACATCCGGAAACGACGGCAGCTCAATCGCCCGCTCAAAACGCAGTTGAGTTGCCCGACGTCGAAACGATGATCGTGAAGCTCGTGACAAGGCTCGAGCAAGATCCGAACGATGTGAACGGCTGGAAAATGCTCGGATGGTCCTATCTCAATACGGATAAGCCAGACGACGCGGCCAAAGCTTACGAAACCGCCCTGAAGCTCGACCCCGGCAATACGGAAATCCAGAAGGCCCTCGAGCAAGCAAAGGCGGCACAGATCGCCGCAAGCAATCGGCCATCGGCTACAGCTTCGCAGCCTGCCGCAGAGGACACCGCTTCTCAGCGTAACGACATGATCCGCGGCATGGTCGACAACCTCGCAGCCCGGCTCGAAAAATCTCCAAACGACGAGAATGGCTGGCTGCGCCTGATGAGTTCGCGCATGACGCTTGGCGAAAAAGACGCTGCAAAAGCCGCGCTGGCGAAAGCGCGCGCAGCGTTTACAAACGACGCCGATGCAACGGCCCGTTTGACCTCGGCCGCACGCGAACTCGGCATCGAGAGCGATTGAAAGCATCGAAGCTTCACGGCGTCACTAATGTGAAAACCGCCTCGCCCCAAAGCGCGTAAGGACGTTGTGCGTGATTTGAGCGGCCGCATTGCTCAGCCGCGATGTTCGCAACTCCGGCGCATTGAAGTCATCCAACCCCCAACACCACTGGATACTTCCCGTCGCGAAAACCTGCCCTCCTGAGGGTGTGGCGTAGGTCGCCATGTTTGCAACCACACTGCGATTGGGATCAGTGAGGTTTTTAGCCGGAGAGGTCGCCAGCACCACAAGGCCCTCCGGCGCGCGATCCGTTACGCCGTCGACCTCATAGCCCAGCAGCCCGTGAAGTTCGGAACCCTCATCGAGCCCGGTATTTTCAAACGCCCAATGACCCGGATTTGATACGACGATGTTGCCGTCTACCGGGTCCATTAAATACGAGATCCCGATAAGCGTATCCTCGGGCCGGGAAACAGGCGCGTCGCGCCAGTTGATTGTCGCCAAATGATCGTTGGAGTGGTCGCCGTCGATGAGAACCGGATCCGCCGTGGCAGCACTTTCCTTATAGATTGCCAGAAACCTACAAGGACGGCCCTGGCGATCCTTCTCCTGCCGCACCTGCCAATAGACGGCGTTGGCCCCCGAGAAAAACAGGCTCGTGCCGTTGGCCAAAGCCTTCTCGATATGCGCGCGGCTTTCCCAAGACCAGTACTCGTCATGAGCGCCGGCAATGAAGACCCGCCGCCGTGAAATGACATCCGGCGCATTGTGACTATCGACGTTCGTTATGTAGGTTACGTAGTAGCCTTCGCGCTCCAGCCAGCGAACCGTATTGTAATCCCACCCCGCGCTCGAAATCGGATACCCTTCGCTCACGGGCTGCACGTTCGACAGGAACTCACCCGCACCCATGCCAAACAGAGCCGCTGGATTATTGCTGGCGGCATAGGGTCTATTGAAGGAAACCACGACCGCGGGTTGACCCTTCGTAGAACCCCAGGGCATCCCATTTCCACTACCCCACGAATAGCCCGACTTGCCGCCCCAAAAATTGTAGACTTGATAGGTATTGAGCGGCAGTTGATATACGATATCGGCTTGGTCGATATCGCTCCTCACAACAAAAATAATATACGACTGGCGGCCCCTGATATTTTCCTCCAACTTGACGAGATAGGCTCCCGAAAGCCAGCCCTTCGGGATAACCAATGCGTATGGATCTTTCCAATCGCAATCCACCAGTCCAGTCTCGGGGTCTTGAGCCGGAATAACTTGGCGGAAACCTTGTACCGAGACAGGGCCGAAAACATGCCGCGCACCTTTCCCGCCGTACCAGCCCATCCTAAAAATTTCGATGGTGTACGAACGAGCCCGAGTACTGACGTAAAACTCGATCGTCTCGCCTGCCGAGGCACTGCAGAGAGACGCATATCCCTCGATCTCGCGCCATAAGGCAGGTCTCGTCAGTTTCCAACGTTCCGTGCCGCGGCGAAGGTTTTCGTACAAAATCGGATTGGATTTTCTGGAGAGGACGAGCCGGACTCGCGCAAGAAGGCGACGCAAAGGTTCGAGGAAATGGGCAGCCATCGGGCAATAGCCTTCATGAAAAACGATATATTCAAAAAAGGTATTTCAGAGAAAATATGGAATAATTGTCAGCGCAAGAACCAATAAGGCTTCGGCTTATTCTCGATCAAGGGCGCAGAGCATCGAATCCCACGACCGACGCAATATTATCGACAGAAATCGGCCGCGGCTCCGCCGCCGAATTCCAAACTGTCGCATATTCCGATGCTCGAGAAGCCCGAGGCTATGCGTCTTTGTTCGCTTTCCCCAAAAGCGCGAGCGTCTTTCTGTCGGGTCCATTACAAAACGTGTAAAGCGCCCGCGCGTAGATGCTCTCGTGGCCCGTGACCGCTGCGAAGAGCGTCATCGACGAATGGAATTTCAGATTATCGGGCGTGCCCAAAATATCGATCAGAGACTTGTCTCTGTGATCGAGCATCAGCGCCGTGACCTGCGCAAGACGGGGACCGAGCACCGGATGGCTGACGAACGCGCGTGCTTCCTCATAGCTTCCAATGCCAAATTTTTCCGACATGGCGCTCGAGCCCAGACCGCGGAATTGGGGGAAAATGAACCACATCCAATGCGATCGCTTCTTGCCCGCCGTGAGCTCGGTCACCACCCGCGCGAAAACATCCGCCTGCGCATGGACGAACCGCTCAAGGTCGAAAGGATCTGCACCTTCTTGCATGGACGTCCCTTTGTGAACACCGGCGATCGGTCCCGGCCCATCACTCCTTCGTAGCCCCCGCGCCTCCGATGTTATTTGATCAATCCGGCAAACCGCAACTTTCCACTGCACTGACCCATCGGCAAAGGGCTTCATGCGCCGGCACGGCCAGGATTGCGTTGCAAAGCGCGCGGAGGAAATCGCGCGATGGCGTCGTGGGCGCCAGCAGCCCAAACGGCTAGTCCGCGGCCTTCTGCTGCGTGCTCCGCACTTTTTCGACGTTCATTTTATGAACGGCCTCGTACGGCCCGAAGTACGTGACCCAACCGCGCGCGAGCGGTTCTGCGAGAAAATCCCGAAGAGGAAGACCAGCCAAACGCTCGTCTGCCGCAGCCGCGAGCAGACCCTCGACATACATTCGCGTCGCATCGATCAAACCGAAATCGTAACCCGCATTCGCGATGCGCTCCGGCGAACCATGGTTCGGAAGAATGCGCGAAAATTTCCAGGTCGCAACCTCGTCGAGGCCCGCGAGATGGTCTTGAAGCCGCTCTGGCTCATCGACATAGGTAACGGTATCTTCGAGCGTGTCGCCCGCGAGCAACGTGCCGTCCGACGGCAGAAACAGGGCGACACCGTCGCGGCTGTGGATGTCGAGTGGCCGCAACGCGATTCCGATATCGCCGCAGCTCAACTCCAAACCACCCGAAAATGTCGTCGTCGGCAAAACGAGCGGCGAGATCCCGGGCGGCCCGTCGAGCGTGCCGGCCTCGATCGCTGCTCTCTTCTGCGCGAGCAGCCGCGCGGTCTCTTCGCACGCAATGATCTCGCAGTCCTCGAACACCGCATTTCCTGCGACGTGATCCAAGTGCCAGTGACTGAGCACCACGCGAAAATCGCGAATGCCCTGTGCCTCGAGCGTCCGTCTGATGATCCGTGCATGAGCGAGAGACAAGTGCGTGTCGTAAACGACCGCGGACGCCCCATCGACAACCGCGTAGCTGCAGATGCCGAGCGCGTAACCCCCGTCATCAAGCCAGTTGGGCTCGGAGGAATGATAACGCGTGCCCGGTATCCGGCCGTCGTAAAACCCGAGGAGATTGGGTCCGAGCTGAAGAAGCCTCATCGTCGATGTTTCGACCGGCATCAGATAATCCGCGGCGTATAGAATTCCAGTACATCAGGCCATGCCAATCGCAACGGCTCGCACCTGACAACCCCCATTTTGGCGTCTTTGCGTATGTTGTTCGCAAATTGGGGATGGTGCGGAAAGCCGCGCCCCTACATATCTCCCGCGCACTTGAAGGACGTGCACGCCTCTCCCGGCCATGCTAACGTTCGAAGCGCGGCGCGAGTTCTTTTTCAACCCATGAGAAGCCCGAACGTCCCGTCGAAACCAGGAGGGGTGGTTATGCCGAACTTTGGAATTCCTCGCCGGGCCGCGGCAGACTTCAGAAGCGAGTCTGTCACCGTAAACTGGAGGCGCGGCCTGTTTCGGGTTTGGATCCTGATTTCCGCAGGCTGGATCATGGGATGGACGATCTACCTTATGCTCGAAGGCGTCCAAGGCAGCCTGAGCACGAGGGGCGATTTTATCGAAGTTCCGATACTGCTTTTCGCTCCGCCGATCGCGCTCTGGCTGTTCGGCTTCGCCGCCGCCTGGGCAATTCGCGGGTTTGAAATCGACCGATAGAGGCGTCGCCGCCGCCTCACGTCGCGTCGGATTGCGCGCGCGTGGTATCTGGCGAACCTTTCGTCTTCCAGAACCGGTGGGCCCGGGCTTCCTCGTTGTCGGATTTCGTCAGCGTCAAATGCTCGGCGAGTGCACCCTGGTCCTTGAAAACATCTTCCCAGGTCAAATCGGCGGCCTTGAGCATTTCCGAAGCCTTGAGCGCGGCCGATGCCCGTTCTCCCTCGTTCGGAGAGCCGAGCATTCCGCAAAGCTTGATGAAGCGGGCAAGATCTAGAGCGACTGGGCGCCGTTCAGCCGGACCATTGGATTGACTGCGACGACGCCACTTGGCCATGAAACCCTCTGAAAACCCCTGCTGCACTCGCGGCGACCGCAGAGGGCAACCGCAAACGTCGGACTAAACCCTTTTGTACTCTGCGTTTCGACTGCTTGATAGTCACCCGCACGCAGAAACGGTCGTGAACCCGGACCAGCCGATAAGTCGTTGGCTTGCTTTGATTATTTCTGAGAAATTGGAGCGGGTGATGGGAATCGAACCCACGTATTCAGCTTGGAAGGCTGCTGCTCTACCATTGAGCTACACCCGCGAACGGGCCAGGGGCCCGGAAAGAAACGGGTTTCTGCCATAGCCCCGCCGAACATGCAAACGGTCAAAACTGCGCAAAGAGGATTGTGTCGCGGTTATCCCGTTTAAAGGTCCACGCCGAAACGGATGGCAGGTTCAGCCCCCACTTTTCCGGCCATGCAGGAACAGGCTGGCAGGGCGCTGTCTGTTGTAGCGGAGGCGGATGATCGCGTTCGGAATGCACCGATCCCAAATAAGTTTGTCTTTCAACCCCTCAGGGTTCGAACGCGTGTTGATTGTGTCACGTTCGACATGCGAAATAGCGAAAAAAAATGCCGCGAAACGCAGCATAATTTTGGGGGAACAACGCATGACAGCAGCCAACCCAGCGGACGAGTCTGCTCCCGGTTTGCTCGATCGAGAACGAATTATCGCGAAGGCAGGCTTTAATCGCTGGCTCGTCCCGCCAGCGGCTCTCGCCATCCATCTTTGCATCGGCATGGCCTACGGTTTCTCGGTCTTTTGGAAGCCGCTTCAGAGCGCGCTGATCGGAGCCGACGGCAAATCTCTGCCGGAATGCTCCGCAGGTGCGGTAACCTTCGGCGAAAAAGCAGCAGGCACGCTCAAAGCCCTAACCGCGACCGACTGCAATTGGAGCCAGTTCGATCTCGGCTGGATGTTCACATTCTTTTTCGTCCTGCTCGGCGTCTCCGCCGCGATCTGGGGCGGCTGGCTAGAACGGGCCGGCCCGCGCAAAGCGGGCGTCGTCGCGGCAATCTGCTGGTGCGGCGGCCTTGTGATTTCCGCGCTCGGCATCCACCAGCATCAGCTTTGGATCATGTGGCTCGGCGCTGGCGTCATCGGAGGCGTCGGTCTCGGGCTGGGATACATTTCGCCGGTATCGACACTGATCAAGTGGTTCCCCGACCGTCGCGGCATGGCGACCGGCATGGCCATCATGGGTTTCGGCGGCGGCGCTATGATCGGCTCGCCACTCGCCACGCTTCTCATGAGTCACTTCAAGACGGAAAGCGATCCCGGCGTCTGGCAGACGTTCCTCGTACTGGCGGCGATCTACGCTGTGTTCATGCTCATCGGTGCGTTTGCCTATCGCCTACCACCGTCTGGCTGGAAACCTGAAGGCTGGACACCGCAGTCGACAACGAACGCCATGATCACGTCCAACCAGATCCATCTCGACAACGCACACAAGACTCCGCAGTTCTGGCTGTTGTGGCTGGTGCTCTGCCTCAACGTCTCGGCCGGTATCGGGATCATCGGCGCCGCATCGCCAATGTTGCAGGAGACGTTCGGCGGCGCCTTGATCGGCCATCCCGAGCTGGCGTTTGCCGATGTCAAGAAGGATGCCGTCCTCGCAGCGCAAGCCGCAGGCGTCGCCGCCGGGTTCGTCGGCCTCATCTCGCTCTTCAACATCTTTGGGCGAATTGCGTGGGCCTCGTCCTCGGACGCGCTCGGCCGCAAGCTGACCTACTTCATCTTCTTCGTGCTCGGAGCAGCGCTTTACGCGCTTGCAACTCAGACCGCCGAATGGAAGTCACTGGCGCTGTTCGTCGGCTGCTTCTGCATCATCGCATCGATGTACGGCGGCGGCTTTGCGACGATACCCGCCTATCTCGCCGACATGTTCGGCACGCAGTTCGTCGGCGCCATCCACGGCCGGCTCCTCACGGCGTGGTCGACGGCCGGCATCGTGGGTCCGGTGATCGTCAACTACCTGCACGATACCCGGCAGGCGGAAGGCATTCCTGCCGACCAGATCTACGGACCTATTTTTTACGTCCTCGCAGCGCTTCTCGTCGTCGGTTTCGTCGCCAATTTGCTGGTTCGTCCCGTCAACGCGAAATGGAACATGTCGGAGGCCGACATCGCCGAAGAACGCGCGAAGCTGCATGAGAAGTCTTCGAAGGGAATGACCGGCTCGTTCGGCATCGGCAAGGGCGGCATCGATGCGAAAGCCCTGCCCTTCTGGCTTCTCGTTCTCATTCCGCTCGGCTGGGGAATTTGGACCACGGTCCAGAAAGCCGCCGCACTATTTTGATAGAAGCACCATCGGCGCGTGCGGCCTGCTCATCCGAGGCAGGTCGCACGCAGGCGCCCCGATAGAATGAGAAGCAGCGATTGGAGCGCACGGAATCCGGCGCTCCGAACGCAAGCCGCGGCCATCAAAATCTAGTGCGTCCAGTTCGTCGTCCGGCCGTAGCGGAAATTGTCGGCGTAGGACTTGCGGATCGGCTTACGCGGCTTCGGCTCCGACAACGTATAGGCGAGCCCAGCGCGCGTCGCGTAGGCGACAGCCTCTTCCTTCGTATCGAACTCGAGCCGCACCTGCGATTGCATATCGCGTGAGCTCGTCCATCCCATCAGCGGATCGATGTCGCGCGCGGACTGAGGTCCGAACTCGAGCACCCACTCCTTCGTGCGCGCTTCACCTGATTGCATGGCGGTTTTGGCGGGCTTGAAGATACGTGCGGTCATGTTCGCTCCGCTGAGACATTCGAGATCGACAAATTCGTAGATGCGACCATCTAGCATTTACCAACCCCTATTTCGACGGCAATTTCACCGCAGCCTGCCTAATCGATGCCGCCGCCCCAGGAATTCCCATGAGGGCAACGTCTGCGCCGCCTCGCAACCGTTATCGGCACCGGGCCGCTCAGCCTTACGGAATTACCGCGACTTTTAGATACGGCCTTAAGACTGCGGGTGCGCACGCCAGCCTATAGTAACCGGCAGACGGGGGACACTTGGCGACGATCAATCCAAGGAGGAGCCCACACTATGAAATACGTAATCGCCTCGGCACTTGCCGCACTCGCACTTCCTGCAGCAGCGACCCTGGCAGTCGCCGAAGATCAGTCACCCCCAGCTCGCCACACCTTTGGCGACGAGGGCAAGCTTCCACCGACAGGCGCCACGACGAATCGTGTTCCCGAAATGGGAGCCGGAACAGGCCAGAGTACCGGCACTGAAGGAGCGGAAGGACGCCACAGGATGGGCGACGAGGGCAAATTACCTGCGACGAACTCGATGAGCAAAAAGGTACCGGAAATGACACCAAACACCGAGAATCCCGGGAAGTAAGACTTTCTGGCTCTCGTTCGCAGCAGATGACGAACGCAGTCGGCGTTCCCGCTCAGAGCGGTTCGCCGGTTGCGAATTATGAGGTCTCAATCCCTTTGCAGAACTCCGGAGACTTTTCATGACAGTCAGACCAATTCTAGAAACCCATTCCCCATCGGCAGATCCGAGTTGGTGGGGAGCCATGCTTCTCGGCGTCGTTTTCATCATCGCCGGCCTCATCGTCCTGGGTGACGTCGTCGCGGCAACGGTGATCAGCGCCATCCTCATCGGCATCGTGCTGCTCGTCGCCGGAGCGTCGGAGGTATTCCAATCCTTCTCCGCCCCGCATTGGCGCGGCTTCCTGCTCAGGCTTCTCATCGGACTTCTATATGCCGTCGGCGGATTGATGCTAATAACCGATCCCGCCGGCGCCTCGATCGCCCTCACCCTGGTATTCGCGCTGGCGCTCATCGCGTCCGGCGCTGTGCGCATCGTTCAGGCGGTGGAGTACTGGCAATGGTTCGGCTGGCTGCTGCTCGCTTCAGGCATCGTCGGCATCCTGGCCGGGCTGGTCATTTTATCGAAATGGCCCGTCAGCGGCTTGTGGGTTCTCGGTCTCGTGGTCGGCATTGACCTGCTGCTTCACGGCTTCTGGTGGATCACGCTTGGCAGCCAATTGCGAAACGACCGCGGAGCCATCGCCGCCTGACGTTTGCGGAGGCGCACACTGAGTGAGGCCTGCCGGTCGAAGACACTGGCAGCCTTCGGAGAGCTCGGAAGCCAGGACGAAAGCCCTGGCTGGTTGGGGCGTATTATCCCTCATGCTCCTTCCACCGGATCGGTTCCAACCTCGACAACGTAACCATCAACGTCCGTGACATAGATCTTGAGGTCCGGCCGCTCTTGCGCGAGGCGAAGCGCCAGCGGCCGCGCCTCCGCCCGATGAGTTCGATGCTGATCGTCTGTCCATAGACTTTTGGACGGATCGTCCTCGTTCAAGGACGACGTGAAGGCATCCGCCCAAGCGTTGAGGTCGGCCGAAAGCTCCGGCGAGAGGCCGAGTTGCTCCGGAGGGAAATCTCCATAAAGGTGCTCGTCCATCGCCCATAGGGGATGGCAGTGATAGTCGGCGATCACCTTGACCGACCGGGATTGTGACGGATCGCTCTCCAATGCGGCGGACCCGTTGTCGTCAATCCACGCGGGCGGAGAGCCGCTCACTTTCGTACGCAGGCTGCCCGGCCCGACAGTCATCCAAATGACGTATCCAAATCGCGCGACAACAGCAGCGCCGGCAACCGCGAGGATCGGGCTTGGCACGTCTTGCCAGCCCAAGAGTGCGCCCCGACTCGCGGCCCAAACGACGAACGCGGTGGCGGCAAGATAGAGCACGAAAGCATTGCGCGTCTGCGCGCGACCGACGGCGTCAGGAGGATCTTCGCGGTCGAAAATGCGCGGGGCGAGATAATAGAGATAGAACGCCTGGCCAACCGCTGAGGCCAGGAACAGCCACATTGCAACGTTCATGCGGATGAGCAAAGCCACGCCGCCCGCGAGAATGAGATTTGCAGCGGCGATGAGCCAATAGCTCTGAGCCATCTCCGAGGCATTCGGCTTTTGTCCGGAAATGGAGGCGATCGCCTTGTCCATGAACAGGGATGCGAGGCCTGCCCGCGTCGCCACCCAACCCCCAAATGCATAGAACGCGCCGATCATGCTCAGAGCGACTTCGGTTACGGTCATCGATCCTCACCTTGCCAGTTCCAGACGACAGCCTGCCGAGACATTGTTATAGGTCGTCCCACAGGCCGTGAGTACGATAGCGCAGATAAAGCTGCTGAGAGAAAGACGAGCGGATTAGGTACCGTTTAGCGGCGTACGACGCGTCAAAAAAAATTCTATCTCATTTAGCGCCGCAGGATTTTCTCCATCGACTTTCCTTTGGCGAGTTCGTCGACCAGTTTGTCGAGGTAGCGAATTTCTCGCATCGTCGGCTCTTCGATCTCCTCGACGCGAACGCCGCAGACCATCCCGGTAATCAGTGATCGCGCCGGATTCATCCCCGGGGCTTGCGCAAAGAAATCCTCGAAATTTGTGCTCCTGGCCAACTCGGCGTGCAGAGATTTCTCACTGTGACCGGTCAGCCAGCACATGATCTCGTCGACCTCCGCCTTCGTGCGTCCCTTCTTCTCCGCCTTGGCGACATAGAGCGGGTAAACGCTCCCCACGCTGACCGAATAGATGCGAGGCTTCGCCATTGGACCTCCTGGCTAGATGGCCCAATCGGATTAAATAACGAATGTGGTTAGGAAACGCCGACGTAAGCGTGAAACAGCCTCTCGTTTCACACACTCAAGTCCGTACACCGAAACAGGACCTGAGTTTATTGGTCGGGGCGACATGATTCGAACACGCGACCCTCTGCTCCCAAAGCAGATGCTCTACCAGGCTGAGCTACGCCCCGACTTAGGCTTTCATCTGCCGCTTTCGCTTATCGAGGTCAAGTCACGGGCCGCGAAAGAGGTGCGGCATCAAGGGTTCAGTGCCCGCTCCCGCCTGAGAATATCGGATAACGCACCTTGTCTCCGGCTTTGATGCCCAGCCGCGATGATGCGCCCCCCGGGATTTCGAGCACGGCGAGCACCGGCAAATCCGAGGAAATCACCCGGTCCGACAGCGGCTCGGCGCGCTCCTCGATCCGCGCGATCGTGCCGTCGGCGCGAATGAACAGCATGTCGAGCGGGATGTACGTGTTGTGCATCCACATCTGCAGGCTGCGCTCGGCCGAATAGGGAAAGAGCATCCCCTCGCCATCCGCAAGCTCCGTGCGGAACATCAGGCCCAGCGCCTTCTCTTGTTCCGTCGACGCGACCTCGATCGAAAACGTGTGCTCGGGCCCGCCCTGAGCCGAAACGATCGTCAGCTTGTCCTGACGCATTTTGGCGTATGCGGCAGGGACGAGATCGATCAGGGAATTCATCGGCGGCCAGCCGGCTGCGAGCATCGGCGCCAAAATAAAAAGGGCCACGCAAATCGCGGCCCCCTTCGTTGAACTCGACATGACTGTCGCCATCTGCCCCGTGTCAGTTACGGGATGGCAGCCCCGTCGGCACGCCATCCGGCCTGAGTTCCGCAGCCATGCAGCCCTTCGATCCATAGCCCCAGCGGACTTGGACGATCTGGCCCGGCCGAAGCTCAGTGAAGCCGAAGCGGCGCAGCGTTTCCATGTGGCAGAAGATATCGGGCGTGCCCTCGCCGCGGGTCAGGAACCCGAAGCCACGAACCCGATTGAACCATTTTACATATGCGCGGCACCAGTCACTCTCTGGCTGCACGACAACGTGAGTGCGTTGCGGAAGCTGCGACGGATGAATGGCCGAGCTTTCGTCCATGCTGAGAATGCGAAATGCCTGCATGCCTTTCGGCCGCTTCAGAACTTCGCAGTGGAGGCGCGCGCCTTCGTAAGCGGTTTGAAAACCACCGGCTCTGAGGCAGGTGACGTGAAGAAGTATGTCCGGCAGGCCATTGTCAGGAACGATGAAGCCGTAGCCCTTCGAAGCATCGAACCATTTGATTGTTCCGGCAACCTCGAAAACTTCTGCTGCCGCGTCGTCGAGCGCTTCGGGACCGACTGGGCCCGCCTCAAAATATTCCGATAGCCCGGGACGTTTAATATCCCCCATACTTGCTTACCCCGCGTGTACTGTGCGTCAAACGATAATCGTCGTTCCGCGTTGCCGTCTTGGCATCTCGTTCTGGAAGAGCCCTCTTCAGAACCAAACGCTGAGACGCAACTGCGCAACGACGTAAACCATAACACTGGCTCTGCCCGGAACTAGGGGCAATATTTTGGCACCGCCCCCTTGACCATGACTTGTGGTGCCTCAATCCACATCGCGTCGTGCATATTAAACCAATGAAATCGCGCAAAAAAACGTAGTCGTGATTCATCCCCAGTTTCGATTGGGCGTGTCCTTCCTCAAGGAATTCCTCCACATGCGTTGATAAGATTTTGTACGCGAATCGGCGTCGTAGTGATTCGCGCAATCCGGCTTGACTCTCATGAGTTTCCGCGCGGCGAAGACGAAATGCCCAAGCACGATTTTTCAGTGTTCATCCACAGCGGGACGAAAATGCGAGATAAGGCGACCCGGTGCCGCGAGACGTTTCACGTCCCACTGTGGCAGAGCTGCAGCGCATGCAGTCACAGCGAGGATTCCTGACGGCTGAAGTCCTGCTGCGACCTTGGAATTTCGATGAAAGGTGAGCGATGCGCTACTTACACACTATGGTTCGCATCACGGACATTGCGGCGAGTCTGAAATTCTACTGTGACGCACTCGGCATGAAGGAAATCCGCCGTACGGAAAGCGAGAAGGGCCGCTTCACCCTGATCTTCCTCGCCGCTCCCGAGGATGAAGCGCGCGCCACGAGCGAAAAGGCTCCGATGCTCGAACTCACCTATAACTGGGACCCTGAAGATTACGGCTCGAGCCGCAACTTCGGCCACCTCGCTTTCGCCGTTGACGACATCTACGCCACCTGCGAGCGGCTCGAGGCCGCCGGCGTCACGATCAGCCGGCCGCCGCGTGATGGATACATGGCTTTCGTGCGATCGCCCGACCTCGTTTCAATCGAGCTGTTGCAGAAGGGCGGCCCGTTGCCCCCGCGCGAACCTTGGGCCTCGATGCCGAACTCCGGGACTTGGTGAGCAACACGCCGATGACGCCCCGCAACGTCGCAATCGTCGGCGCCGGCCCTGCAGGCCTGTTCGCGGCCGAGATCATCGCCGCCGCGGGACATCGCGTGACGATTTACGAACGCATGCCGTCTCCCGCGCGAAAGTTTCTTCTTGCCGGCCGCGGCGGGCTGAACCTCACGCACAGCGAGCCGATCGAAAACTTTCTGACGCGCTACGGACCGGACGCCGAAAAAGTTCGAGCCATCGTCGAAGGCTTTCCGCCGTCCGCACTCATCGATTGGGCAAACGGGCTCGGCGCGGAGACATTCATCGGCTCGAGCGGGCGAGTTTTTCCGCGCGCCATGAAAGCATCGCCGCTTCTGCGCGCGTGGCTGCGACGGCTGAACGAGATGGGCGTCATCATCAAGACACGCCACCGCTGGAGCGGCTTCACGCCGGAAGGCGGCCATTCTTTCGAGACACCCGAAGGCGCGATTGCAATTAGCCCGGATGCCTCACTCTTCGCGCTAGGCGGTGCGAGTTGGCCGAAGCTCGGCTCCGATGCGCTGTGGGTGGAGACGTTCAAGAACGCCGGCATTCCCGTAACGCCGCTCGAACCAGCCAATTGTGGCGTGCTCATATCCTGGTCCGAAATCTTCAGATCGCGCTTCGAAGGCGCCGCATTGAAACGCATCGCGGTCAACTGCGCCGGTGCGACGACGCGCGGCGAAGTCATCGTGACCAAAACCGGCCTCGAAGGCGGAGCGATTTACGCGCTCATACCGCAACTTCGCTCCGCTCTTCGCGCGCAACAGAGCGTGACACTCTCGATCGATCTGAAGCCTGACGTCGAACATTCCGTTTTGGCCGAGCGCTTGGCAAAGCCACGCGGCAAGGAAACGCTGACCAACTTTCTGCGGAAGGCAGCACACCTCGACCCGCCCGCACTCGCACTGCTGCGCGAAGCGGGCACAAGCCTTCCCGCAGAAGCCGACACGTTGGCCACCCGCATCAAGTCGGTTCCGCTTAACGTCAACGGCCTTTCCCGCATCGACCGGGCGATCTCGACCGCCGGTGGGATCGACTGGGCGGCCCTGTCCGGCGACCTGATGATTAGGGAACGACCGGGCATGTTCGCGGCTGGCGAAATGCTTGACTGGGAAGGTCCGACCGGCGGCTATCTTCTGCAAGCCACCTTCGCCACGGCGACCCACGCCGCCACCGGCCTGCTGACCTGGCTTGCGAGCACCGGCAGCGAAACAAGCCCCCATCATTAGAGATTAGAAGCCCACCTGTCGCACCCCGGTCCGCACAAGGGTTCTACGCACCGCGGCAGTGAGAAAACCCCGTTCCGGTCTTAGAACGAGGAATAATATCCTATTCTTATTTGTTGATATCGCTTCTCAGGAGAATGATTTACCCTTATGAAGCGAAGTCTGGAGGTCTCCATGACGTTATTCGAAGCACCCGCATCCGCTGCCGGCGGCTTGGCGGCGGCCGATCATTCCGCACCGCAACATGCGCTTGCGGCGGCGCTGGATCATAAGCTGGCCGGGTTGACGACGCTTGATGAGCGCCTCGCCGCCATCCGTTCTGCGATCGAGGGTACGATTGCATTTTCGACCAGCCTTGGCATCGAGGATCAGGCGATCACGCATGCCATCGCATCGACTGGGACAGCCATCGACATTTTCACGCTCGATACCGGCCGCCACTTTCCCGAGACGCTCGACACTCTGTTCGATACCGAAGGCAAGTACGGCATCAAGATCCGCGTGATGTTCCCGGACGCGGCCGAAGTCGAGGACCTCGTCGCGAACGACGGCGTCTACGGTTTTCGCTATTCCGTCGACGCGCGCAAAGCCTGCTGCGAAATTCGCAAAGTGCGTCCGCTCAATCGCGCGCTGAAGGGCGCGGCTGCCTGGCTGACCGGGCTTCGCCGCGAGCAATCGCAGGGCCGCTCGCATGTCCCGTTCGCGAGCTACGATCCGGCGCAGAACCTCATCAAGCTGAACCCCATCGCCGACTGGACGCTGGCGCAGCTCGAAGATTATGTCGCTGCCAACCAAATTCCCATCAACGCGCTGCACGCCAAAGGCTTCCCGTCGATCGGTTGCCAGCCGTGCACGCGAGCCATTGCGCCGGACGAGGATATCCGCGCCGGCCGCTGGTGGTGGGAAAACGAGAACGGCAAGGAATGCGGACTTCACACCCAGTCCGAAGATCCCGGCTTTGAACCAAAGGACCGCGCCGCATGACGGCTTCGCCCTCGCATCTCGACCTGCTAGAGTCTGAAAGCATTCACATCTTCCGCGAGGCGGCGGCGCAGTTCCGCAAGCCCGTGCTGATGTATTCGATCGGCAAGGATTCGACTGTCCTTCTGCACCTCGCCCGCAAGGCCTTCTATCCGCAGCCCGTGCCCTTCCCGCTCCTTCACGTCGATACGACGTGGAAGTTCCGGGATATGATCGCATTTCGTGATCGTACAGCACGCGAGCTTGGGCTGGACTTGATCGTCCACACCAACGAGGACGGCATCAAGCGCGGCATCAATCCGATTGATCACGCGCCCTCGATCCATACCGACGTTCTGAAAACGCAGGCGCTGAAACAGGCACTCGACAAGTACGGTTTCGATGCCGCTTTCGGTGGCGCCCGCCGCGACGAAGAAGCAAGCCGCGCGAAGGAACGGGTTTTTTCCTTCCGCGCTTCGGGCCACCGCTGGGACCCGCGCAAGCAGCGCCCCGAGATGTGGCACCTGTTGAATGGCCGCCTCGGAACCGGCGAGACGGTGCGCGTCTTCCCGATGTCGAATTGGACCGAAAAAGACGTCTGGCGCTACATCCTGCGCGAGAAGCTGGAAGTCGTGCCGCTCTATTACGCCGCCGAACGGCCGACCATCGTTCGCAACGGCCAGATCCTGATGCAGGACGACGAGCGTCTGCAGCCGCGGGATGGCGAAAAGGTGGAGATGCGGAAAATCCGCTTCCGCACGCTCGGCGATTATCCGCTGACCGCGGCCGTCGAATCCGATGCCGATACGATTGAAGCCGTCGTTGCTGAAACGATCAACGCGCAGACGTCGGAACGTCAGGGCCGCCTCATCGATCACGATCAGGCCGGCGCAATGGAAAAGAAGAAGCAGGAAGGCTATTTCTGATGTCGGTGCACGCCCTGCATAAACTCGAGCCCTCGCACAAGCCTCAGCCGCATCTCGAAGTCGTGCCCAATCTCGTGCGCGAGTTGAGCGGCATCACGCATCTTTTGACCTGCGGTTCGGTCGACGACGGCAAATCGACATTGATCGGCCGCCTGCTCTGGGACGCCTCGGACCTCTACGAGGATCAGCGCGAGAACGTGCGCCGCTCCGGCCGCAAGGCGGCGGGCACCGATCTTCCTGACTTCTCGATGCTGCTCGACGGTCTCGTCGCCGAGCGCGAGCAAGGCATTACCATCGACATCGCCTGGAAGTATTTCGATACGGATACGCGCCGTTTCGTCATCATCGACTCTCCCGGCCACGAGCAGTACACGCGCAACATGGCGTCGGGCGCATCGCACGCCGACGTCGCCATCGTGCTTGTCGACGCACGCTCGGGCGTGAAGAAGCAAACGAAACGTCACACCGCGATCCTCGATCTCGTCGGCGTCAAGCACGTCGTGCTGGCGGTCAATAAGATGGATCTCGTCGGCTGGTCGGAAGACGTGTTCCGCAAGATCGAAGCCGATTTCCGCACGCTGTGCTGGAAGTTCAATTTCTGGGATGCGACCGCTATCCCGCTATCGGCCGTCTTCGGCGACAATGTTTCGGCGGCCTCGGACAACATGTCCTGGTACAGCGGCCCGACGCTCATCCAGCATTTAGAAAAGACGCCGAGCCGTGTCAGCGAAGCCGGTTCCGTGTTTCGTTTCCCCGTGCAGACCGTGCTGCGTGATGGCCAGGATTTCCGCGGCCTCGCAGGCACCGTCACGTCCGGTTCGGTCAAGGTCGGCGACGTTGTCGTCGATACCTTGAGCAACGCCAGCGCCAAGGTGATCCGCATCGCAACCATGGGCGGCGACCTTGAAAGTGCGTCCGCCGGTCAAGCCATCGCGCTGCAGCTCGACGTCGATATCGACGTATCGCGCGGCGCCGTGCTGTCCGCTCCCGAGATGCGCCCCGTCGCGGCTCAGACCGTCGAAGCCCGTTTCGTTTGGCTGTCGGAGGACGAATTCAGCCCGACGGCCGGCTACCTCTTGCGCACCTCGACCGATCTCATTCCTATCTCCAACATCGAGATCAAGGCACTTCTCGATCTCGAAACGATGGCATCGCGTCCGGCAAGAGGCTGCGGCGCGAACGATATCGCAATCGCGAAAATCTCACTGGGCCGCGCCGCCGCCATCGATGTCTTCGCCGAAACGCCGGAAACCGGAACGCTCCTGCTCGTCGACTCCGTCTCAGGCGCGACGATGGCGGGCGGCATTGCGACGGCGGTCAATTCTAAGGCCGAGACACCGGTCGATGGTCATTTCGTGCTGAAGCGCGATATGCTTGCCAACGGTCTCAATCGCGACCTGTCGATGAGCTCGACCGATCGCGAGGAGTTCATGCGCCGGGCCAACGAGGTCGCCATCATCCTCCGCGCAGCCGGTGTCGCAGTCGCCATCGAACCGCCGCCGCCGGTCGATGACGGCATGGATCCGGGGCTCTAAGCCCCGGGCTCTTGCATTAAGAACGGTCTCATCGCATTCAGCGCTCTTGCGCGCGGCATCCCTTCCGCAAAGGGGATCGCTGCGCGCAATTCTATCGGACGTAAAAAATCTCCGCTATCCAAGCAGTAAAATCCACAATTGCGGAGCTGCGTGATCTCGCGTAGGTCAGTTCGTCAACCGCGCCACGGAATCCCATGCCCGAATTCGATCTGAACACGCTCTGGCCCATGGTGATTACGGGCGGCTTTGTTGTCGGCTTCCTCGTTGGAATGACAGGCGTCGGCGCCGGCTCGCTGATGACGCCATTCCTGATCACGAGGATCGGCGTGCCGCCTGCATTGGCTGTCGGCACCGACTTGCTGTTCGCATCGATCACCAAAGCGTCCGCAGCTTGGCCCCACCACAATTTCGGTAACGTCAACTGGCGTCTTGTCGGCTGGCTCGCGATGGGAAGCGTACCGGGCTCGCTGGCGATGCTCGCGGTCTTGCACATGCTTGACCCTGATACCGCAGCGCTTGCCCTATTCATTAAAAGGGCACTCGTCGCGGCGCTCGTTCTGAGCTCCCTCGCAATTTTGATCTATCCGTTCGTGGTTCGCGGTCATGCAACTGTCGGCGAACCAGCAGAAATCAAGGTTCGCCGTCTGCCGACGTTGCTCCTCGGGTTCACGCTTGGATCGATCGTCACGCTGACGTCGGTCGGCGCAGGTGCGATCGGCGTCGTTGTCCTAACGCTGCTTTATCCGACACTCCGGACGCGTCGCCTGATCGGTACCGACATCGTGCATGCCGTGCCGCTAACGCTCATCTCCGGCCTCGGACACATGTCGATCGGCAATACGAGCTTCGAGCTTTTGGGATTGCTGCTTGTCGGCTCGATCCCTGGCATCGCCATCGGATCGCGCCTGACCGGCTTGCTGCCCGACTGGCTGCTGCGCGTCTTCCTCGCGCTGATCCTCTGCTTCGCCGCCTACCAGCTTTCGCTGAAGCTTTAGAGTTCGTTCGTCATCCTCAGCCGAGCGCGCCACAGGCGCGTCGAAGGCTGGGGATCCAGCACAAGAGCCGCCGAAGGCGCAAATAAAATTGTGTCTTCGACGAGTCTAACGCTGGATCCCCGAACGGCATCGCTTCGCTCGCGCGCTCGAGGATGACGAAGAAAATCAAACCAACTTCACGTCAGCGTGGAATTGATTGCCCGCCGGCGTTGCCTTCACGACACCCGACCGGATCGTAAAGTCGCCGAAGTGCTCGCCGTCTTCGCGCTCTTTCGAATACGCGATGAAGAGCGGCTCGAGCAGCGAAACGATGCGCTGCTTGTCGACGTCTTGCGCGTAAAGCTTGGAGAGCCGCGAGCCGTTAAAGGCCGCGCCGAGATAGAGGTTGTAGAGCCCCGGATTACGCCCGACGAGACCGACCTCCGCAAGATACGGACGTGCGCAGCCGTTAGGGCACCCGGTCATGCGGATGACGATGTCGTCGTCCTTGAGACCAGCGCGATCGAGGCTCTCCTCGAGTGCCGTGACGAGATCCGGAAGGAACCGCTCGGCTTCCGCGAGCGCAAGACCGCACGTGGGCAGTGCAACGCACGACATCGCATTGCGCCGAAGTCCCGACGACACGTCGAGCGAAACGCCATGCGCCTTGAAGATCGCCTCGATCTTGGGTTTCGCCTTTGCGGAGACGTTCGCGAGAATGACGTTCTGGTTCGCACTGCAGACGAAATCGCAAATCCCGAGTTCGGCGATCTCGCGAAGCGCTGATCTGAGCGAATAGCCCGGCTTATCCTTGATGCGGCCGTTCTCGACGAACAGCGTCAGATGCCAGGCCTTGTCCGAAGCCTTCTTCGCATCGAGTGTCTGCCGCCAGCCGATCTTGTCGCCGGTGCCAGTGAACTTGAACGGCCGCGGCTTCTCGAACTTGAACCCGAGGCGCTTCTCGACCTCTTCGCGGAAATTATCGAGACCGCGATCTTCGATCGTATATTTGAGCCGCGCCCGCGCACGGTTTTCGCGGTTGCCCCAATCGCGCTGAACGGTGACGACGCTTTCGGCGACGGCGATGGCTTGCTCGGGCTTGCAGAAGCCGAGGAGATCGGCAGTCCGCGGAAACGTATTGACGTCACCATGCGTCATGCCCATGCCGCCACCGACGGTGACGTTCCAGCCGACAAGTTCACCCTTCTCGACGACCGCGATATAACCGAGATCGTGCGCATAAATGTCGACGTCGTTATCCGGCGGAACCGCCACGACGACCTTGAACTTGCGCGGCAGATAATGGACGCCGTAAATCGGCTCTTCGTCCTTCTTCGCAGGCCGAGACGCGTCCTCGACCTTTTCGCCGTCGAGCCAGATTTCGTGATAGGCGCCCGTCCGCGGCAACAAATGCTCGCTGACCGACTTGCCGAGGTCGTAGGCCAGCTTGTGCGCCTTCGAGAGATGCGGGTTCGCGGCGGTCATGACATTGCGATTGACGTCACCGCAAGCGGCCAGCGTATCGAGGCAGATGGCGTTGAACGACTGCATCGTGCGCTTCAGGTTCGACTTGATGACGCCGTGAAATTGGAACGTCTCGCGCGTCGTCAGCCGCATCGTGCCGTTGGCATAGGTGCTGGCGATCGTATCGAGCCCGATCCACTGCTTCGGCGTCACGACGCCGCCCGGAATGCGCAGGCGGATCATGAACGAATAGGCCTTCTCGAGCTTTTTCTTGCCGCGCTCGCCGCGAACGTCGCGATCGTCCTGAATGTAGGAGCCATGGAACTTGATCAGCTGCTGATCGTCTTCCGCAATGGCGCCGGTTTCGACTTTGAGCAGCCCCTCAGCCAGCGTGCCGCGCAGCTGATGGCTTTGCTCCTTGATGAACTCGTTTTTCGAACGCTTGTCGGTCATTTCGTATTCCCCGCCTCCCTTCGGCCTCGACAGCCGCGAAGGGATCTCGTGCAATTAAATTAGTAGATGTCGCGTTGGTAGCGGCCGGCTTTCGTCAGCTCCTTGAGCTTCGCCCGGCCCGCTTCTTCATCGCCCTTCAACGGCTCGGCGAGAACCTTGACGAGCGTGGCGTCGACGTCTTTCGCCATACCCTTTTCGTCGCCGCAGACGTAGATGTGGGCACCTTCCTGGAGCCACGCGTTGATCTCCGCGCGCTTCTCCCAGATACGATGCTGGACATAGATCTTTTCCGGCTGATCGCGCGAGAACGCAACGTCGATACGCGTCAGGTCGCCCGACGCCAGATAATCCTGCCACTCGAGCTGATACAGGAAATCGTTGGTGAAGTTCCGCTCACCGAAGAAAAGCCAGCTCTTGCCCTTGGCGCCGTCGGCCACGCGCTCCTCGACGAAGCCGCGATAGGGCGCAACGCCGGTTCCGGCACCGATCATGATGATCGGCGTGTGCCCGTCCGCAGGCAATCGGAAATGCCGGTTGGGCTTGACGTAGATGCGCGCGTTTTGCCCGGCCTTGCGGCGCTCGCCAAGGAACGTCGACGAGACGCCCTTGCGCACGCGGCCATGCGACTCCCAACGCACCGCACCGACGAGGAGATGCGCTTCTCCCGGATGCGCCTTGAGGCTCGACGCAACGGAATAGAGCCGTCCCGGCAGCGGCCGCAAAAGGCCGACCAACTGGTCCTGCGTGAGCTTTTCCGGATAGGCGAGGAAAAGATCTATCAGCTGCCGGTCCGCTGCGAACTTCGGATAAGCCTCGCCTTCGAGCAACGCCTTGATGTCGGCGCGGCCCGTCAGCTTTGCATAGTTGTCGACAAGCGCCCGTGACAGCGTCGTGACGTCGTAGGATTTCTGCAGCTTCAGCAGCAGAGCCGCCTCCGAGCCGAGGCCAACCGCCTGAAGAAGGTCATCGACGAGAGCCGGATCGTTTTCGGGGAAGAGGCCGATAGCGTCGCCCGGCTGATACGTGAATGCCGGATCGTCGAAAGCGAATTCCGCATGCCACGTTTCGCGCGTCGAACCGCTGCCGTTCAAATTGACGAGCGCCGCAATCTCGGCTTCGAGCGGCTGTTCGGCGGTGTACCTCGGTTCGTCATCCTCGAGATGCGGAAGCGCGGCGCCGAAATCGACGTGGACGACTGTGCCGCCCGCCGCCGCGTCTTCCGGTGCAAGCTTGGCAAGCGCACCTTCCGTCCATTCCGCCGCCTTCTTCGCATAATCGAGATCGAGATCGACGCGATCGAAGCTCCGCACACCGCCGAGTTCTTCGAGCCGTTGATCAATCGCCTTACCGACCGCGCAGAACTGCGCATAAGCCGTATCGCCCAGCGCCAGGACCGCGAACTTGACGCCATCGATGCGCGGCGCCGCATCGCTCATCAGCGCTTGATAGAAGTCGACGGCGCGTGCCGGCGGATCGCCCTCGCCCCACGTCGCCGCGAAGACGACGATATTCTTGGATTTGGCGAGAAGCGCCATGTCGGCGTCCGCCATATCGAATACTTTCGCATCGAGACCGTGCTTCTGCGCGGCCTTCTTTGCCTTGGTGGCAAGGGCTTCCGAGTTGCCGCTTTCGCTCGCGTAGAGAATGGTCAGCGGTGCACGCGGCTTCGCAGCCGGAACCGGCTGGACCATGCCCCCGCTCTGGGCGGCCTCGAAACCGGCGAAAAAGCCGGCGAGCCATGAACGCTGCTGCGGAGTTGTCCGCGCAACCACTTTATTCAACAGTTCAATGTCTTCCGGCAAAAAAGGCGCGTTGCGCGGAAGTAGAGGGGTCGCAGTCACTCAAAGCTCTCCTCGTCAGGGCGGACGCCCGGCGTTCAGGGCGCGGGCGTAGCGCGCCTCTGAGCCCGGGAAAAGCCCAAACATGCCGATCGGCCATGCGTCCGACGCGGCATATAAACGGTCAAATCTTAATAGCCGCCCGACAATGCCGGACTTCACGCCGATAAGGACGATTTCATACGCCAAAATAGAACAATTTTCTACATAGCTGCGGCACTTGACCCGAACATAAGAATAATTTTCCAATATATCAGAGTTACACCCTGCAAAAATCATAGGCTGCGGCCCTAACCGGGAAGCGTGCACTACCGGAAACAGCCTGCGTAGCTGACGAGGTATCCCGATCGGCAGTCAATTCGATCACACGCAGACGTGAAGCGCATTGATTTGAAAAGCAGACCCCGAACATGATCTCTACGTCATGGCAGCGGCAACCAGCCTTGACTTTGGTCGGCTGATCCGCAGATTGGGCCGGCACAACAAGTGTCTGCACCGATCTAGTGGGCCCTCGGCGGGGTCTGCGAGGAACGTAAGCAGTTTACCGCTTTTGGAGGAAACACAATGAAGATTTGGACCAAACCCGCAGTGCGCGAGCAGGAAGTCGGCCTTGAGGTCACGAGCTACCTGCCGGCCGAGATCGACCTCATCTAATCGATGAAGTCTTCGGTCTCGCAAGGTTTGTGAGACACCGGCGCGGCGGTCGATGATCATCGGCCGCCGCTGCTGTTTGCTCTCTAAGAAATGAGAGCGCTGCCGGCTTCGGCGACCCGTCGGCGCAACCATATAAGCTCACATGATCATCAAAGTGCTCGGATCCGCCGCTGGGGGTGGATTTCCGCAATGGAATTGCAATGGCTTTCACTCTGCAAAGGTGAGAGCCGGTGTGGCGGGATATAGGCCAAGACTGCAATCCTCCCTCGCCGTCAGTAGTGACGGCGCTAATTGGGTATTGCTCAACGCCTCCCCGGACATTCGCCAGCAGATCAACGAAACGCCGGAACTGCAGCCCGTCAAAAACGGAGCGCTCCGCAATTCGCCGATCAAAGCCGTTGTTCTGACCAACGCCGACGTCGATCACATCACCGGGCTCCTGAGCCTCCGCGAAGGCCAGCCGTTCTCGATCTACGCCGCCGATCGCGTTCTCGCGACGCTGGAATCGAATAGCGTTTTCGACGTTCTCGCCAAAGACAAAGTCCGCCGCATCCCGTTCGAACTGAATGTGCCGACGCGTCTCGAAGGCGCGGGCGTTGATCTGGGCCTCGTCGTCGAAGCGTTCGCCGTGCCGGGCAAAGTCGCACTGTTTCTCGAAAAGGGTGATGCGAGCGGCAATTTCGGCAGCCGCGAGGGGGACACCATCGGCCTCAAGATCACGGACGCCAAAACCGGCAAATCGTTCTTCTACATCCCGGGCGTTGCCGAAATCGATGAGCCGCTCGCCGGCAAAATCCGCAACGCCGAGCTGCTCTTCCTCGACGGTACATTGTTCGAGGACGACGAAATGCTGACCCAGGGCCTTCTGAACAAAACCGGCAAGCGAATGGGCCATATCTCGGTTTCCGGACCCGACGGTTCTGTTTCCGCATTGAGCCAGCTCAATGTGAAGCGACGGATCTACGTTCACATCAACAACTCCAACCCGATCCTGGACGAGAATTCAGAAGCCCGTAAAGTTGTCGACGCATCCGGGTGGGAAGTCGGCTTCGACGGCATGGAGGTCCGCCTATGAACCCTGTCAGTCTCGAAAAGAAAAACGCCGAACGTCGCGGCAACGAGCCCCCGATGTCGCCAGCCGAGTTCGAAGCCGAGCTTCGCGCCGTGGGGCCGGAGCGTTATCACGACCTCCATCCCTTCCATCACATGCTGCACGGCGGCAAACTGAACAAGGGTCAAGTCCAGGCCTGGGCTCTCAACCGCTTCTGTTATCAGTCCGCGGTTCCGAGGAAGGATGCCGCTCTTATCAGCCGCGCCTACGATCGCGAGCTGCGCCGGGAATGGCTGCATAGAATTCTCGACCATGACGGACTTCTGCCGGACGAGCCGGGCGGCATCGAGCGCTGGCTGATCCTGACGGACGGCCTCGGCCTCGATCGCGACTACGTGATCTCGCGGCGCGGTGCATTGCCGGCGACCGTTTTCGCCGTCGAATCCTATGTCACGTTCGTCCGCGAGCAGCCCTTGACGATTGCCGTCGCCTCGTCGCTGACCGAACTTTTCGCGCCGAAGATCCACAAAGAGCGCATCGCCGGCATGCTCGAGAACTATGACTTCATCGACGACAAGGTGATGGCCTACTTCAAGCGCCGCCTCACCCAAGCGCCGCGGGACGCTGACTTCGCTCTCCAGTATGTCTTGAAGAACGCCAAGACGCGCGAGGAACAGGAAGCGTGCGTGGATGCGGTCCGCTTCAAATGCAATGTCCTTTGGGTCCAGCTCGATGCGCTCCATCACGCCTATGTCGACGGACACATTCCACCCGGCGCATTCCGCCCCGAGGCCTGATCGATGAACGCCGAAACTCCTCGCACACGTGTGATCATCGTCCCGGCATCAAAACCGGCGTTGCCACCCCATATTAAGTTGAGACACGATCCTGGACGAGGCCGGTGGCACGTGCTTGCACCTGAACGCGTGTTCGAGCCGGACCCGATCGCGATCGAAATTTTGAAGCGATGTGACGGCGTGAACTCGGTTGAGGAGATCGCGTCCGAACTCGCGAAGGACTACAACGCACCGCTGCAAGAAATCCTGGCAGATACGATATCGATGCTGCAGGAGCTTTCGGATAAGGGCGTCATCAAGGCCTAGAAGACTTGGGTAAAACACGGAGCTTACGTCAATGAACGAAGTAGCACCGATGGAGCAGTTCTCCGAAAAGCCCTTAGTCGAGGCTTGCGCCCGCGCGCCTGTTGGCCTTCTGGCCGAGCTGACACATCGCTGTCCGCTCCAGTGTCCCTATTGCTCGAACCCGCTCGAGCTTGATCGCGTCAACACCGAGTTGACGACCGAGCAGTGGCAGGACGTGATGCGCCAGGCGGCCGACCTCGGCATCCTGCAGATCCATCTCTCGGGTGGCGAGCCGACCGTTCGCAAGGATCTCGAGGATATCGTCGAGGTCGCGGCGAAGGCAGGTCTTTACACCAACCTCATCACCGCGGGCGTGACGCTGACCCGCGATCGCCTGAAGCGTTTGAAGGAACTGGGTCTCGACCACGTCCAGCTCTCGATCCAGGACGTCGACGAAGCCAACGCCGAAAAGATCTCGGCTTACAAGAACGGCCTCGAGAAGAAGCGCGAAGTCGGCAAGTGGGTGCGCGAATTCGATATGCCGCTCACCATCAATGCTCCGATCCATCGCCACAATATCGAGAACCTGCCGAACATCATCAATTTCGCAGTCGAAATGGGCGCCGGCCGTATCGAGGTCGCGAACATCCAGTACTACGCCTGGGCGCTAAAGAATCGGGCGAGCCTCATGCCGACCCGCGCTCAGGTTTTGAAAAGCGCTGAGATCGTTGAGGAAGCGAAAGAGCGCCTCAAGGGCATCATGGTTTTCGATTTCGTCGTGCCCGACTACTACGCCAAGACTCCGAAGCCCTGCATGGGCGGCTGGGGCCGCGGCGTGATGAACGTGACCCCGCAAGGCCGGGTGCTCCCTTGCCATGCGTCAGAATCGGTTCCGGGCCTCGAGTTCGATAACGTCAAAGACAGGCGTTTGGCGGACATCTGGCTCAACGGTCAGGCGTTTCAGAAATACCGCGGCACCAGTTGGATGAAGGAACCGTGCCGGGGCTGCCCCCGTGCCGAGATCGACTTCGGCGGCTGCCGTTGCCAGGCGATGGCCTTCACCGGCGATCCCGCGAACACCGACCCGGCCTGCAAGCTCTCGCCTCACCATCTGGCGTTCGTTGCCGCGGCCGAGGCCGAAAGCGGTGTCGCCAATCCTCCCCCGTTCATCTACCGGCGCATGAGCCCGGCAAAGGCACCGGCCGCGGAGTAACAATCGCCGGTAGCGATCGCGAGCAATGTTCACTTAACCGAGCTGAGCCGGTGAACGCACTGCAGCGTAATCGCTGACGAATTTTTTGCCCGGTGCGGCATTCTGTTCGGTCGCGGTTCAGAAAAAAAATGGCAACTTCCTGCCACTGAGCTATGAGTTGGAGCGTTTCTAAGAATGCCGCTCAGGCGAAACGGGAAGGAAAACGAAATGCGCAAGTGGGTTCTGGCGATTGCAATGATCGCGGCAGTACCGACCGCTGCCATGTCCGCCGATGCGGACGCCGGCAAGACGGTCTTCAATAAATGCAAGGCCTGCCACCAGGTCGACAAGAACGGCGTCGGCCCGCACCTCGGCAGCGTCTTCGGACGGCCGGCTGGAAGCCTGGCGGATTACAACTATTCGGACGCGCTGAAGAAGTCCGGCATCACCTGGGATGAAGCGGCACTCGATAAGTGGCTGCAGGGCCCGGCCAAGGATGTCCCCGGCACGAAGATGATCTTCGCCGGCGTCAAGGACGAAACCGACCGCGCCAACCTCATCGCCTATCTCAAGACGCTGAAGTAAAACCCACCGTCTGATTTTCATTAGATGGAAGCGCCGCGTAGACGACAGTCCACGCGGCGTTTTCGTTTTCGACGTGCAATATCCCTAGATGGGCTGAACCTCGCGACTATCGAGCTTTTCCAGCATCGCATCGATCGTCCGGCCGTTGAGTTTGAGCTCGGGCGCGACATCCTTGAGCGGCACCAGCACGAATGCGCGCTCCGCAATGAGCGGATGCGGCACGGTGAGGTCCGAATCCGCGATTTCGAGATCCCTGAATGTCAGGATATCGACGTCGATGATCCGCGGCCCCCACCGGCGGGTCCGAACGCGCCCCATGTCGTTTTCTACGGTTTGGCACTGCTTCAATAATGCGTGCGGCGAAAGCCCGGTTTGAACCGCCACACACGCGTTGACGAACCAGTCCTGATCCGTAACGCCCCAGGGCGCCGATCGATAAAGCTTCGAGCGCGCGACCACCCGAATTGAGCCGTCAGCCGTGAGCCGGCGGATCGCTTCCTCGATATTGTGCACCCGGTCGCCGAGATTCGTTCCGAGCCCCAAAATGGCGTCGAACGCGTGAGCCGGCCCTTGCAGGTGCGCTGCCTCGCGCTCGACCTTTGCCATCGGATTTGCCTTCGTCCGCCTCAGTCGTACTTGATGTAGGCGAACCGCATATCGCCGTGCGGTGTACCTTCGAGGCCCTTACCCTCTTTGCCCGGCTGCCAATGCACCACTTCCTCGATCTTCTTCGCGAGTTCGAGATCCTTGGACGTGATGCCCTTCGCCGCATGGTTCATCAGCCGAACCTCGACCCAGGCATAAGAGAGCGTCATATCCGGGTGGTGCCACGCCGCTTCTGCGAGATGGCCGACGGTATTGACGACCATGAGCGTGCCCTTCCAGCTCGCCGTCTTGTATGTGCGGCGAATCCAGCCATTCTCGAGCTTCCAGGTCGGAAGGTTGGCGGCCAGCCAAGCCTCAACATCAGCATCCGCCATCGGTTTTTCGCGTTCTGCACTCATCTTGCCCTCGACCTCCAATTATCGGACAACTCGTTTCTTTAAATCCTACCGCCGCCGCATCCCGTAAAGCAAACGGATGCCTGCAGCGGCTTTCGAGAAAGGACCGTTCTACGTGAGGCCATTTCCGGCCACCTCTGCGGCAATCCGCGTCACGGCTCCGGCGCGCTTGCACCTGGGCTTCCTCGATTTGAACGGGGACCTCGGGCGACGTTACGGAAGCATTGGCTTGAGCATAGATCGGCCGAGCACCGAGCTCACGGTCGCGAAGGCCGATCAGCATTCGGCCTCCGGACACGAAAGCCAGCGCGCCGTTGCACTCGTCCGCAAATTCGCCGGCGAACGCCCGGGTGATGGCTACGCCATAAACATCTCCGAAGCTATCCCCGCACACGCTGGCCTCGGCTCCGGAACGCAACTTGCGCTTGCGATCGGCGCCGCGGTAGCCGCGATCGAGGGACGCTCGCTTTCGGCGGCGGATATCGCCTCCCTTGGCGAACGCGGGGCACGTTCCGGGATAGGCGTCGAGGCCTTCACGTCCGGTGGCTTCATCATCGACGGCGGCAAGGGCACGACGGATAGGCCGCCGCCAGTGACGCTACGTTCCGACTTCCCGCCGGACTGGCGGGTCATGCTCATTCTCGATCCCCGCAATGCCGGCGTCTCTGGCGAAGCCGAGCTGACCGCATTTGCCGGGCTCCCGCCATTCCCCGAAACGAGTGCAGCGCACATCTGTCATCTCGTCCTGATGAAACTCATGCCGGGCCTGAAGGAAGAAGACATCGGCGCATTCGGTTCGGCCTTGACCGAAATTCAGGAGATCGTCGGTGCCCATTTTGCCACCAAGCAGGGCGGCAGCGCATGGACCAGCAAAGCCGTCGGACATCTCGCTTCGCGAATGCGAGAACTGGGCGCGACCGGCATCGGACAAAGCTCCTGGGGCCCCACCGGGTTCGCCTTTGTCGAAAGCCAAAAAGCGGCAGAACGCCTCTATCATTCTCTAAACGAAGACGCTAAACGCGTCGGGCTCGAAATCCTGATCGCACATGGCCGCAACTCTGGCGCCCGCATCGAAACGCTGCGAAATCCAAAACGAATGGAGCATTAAACGAAATGAGCGACGCAACCCCTATTCTGCATATGCTCGCGCCGCAGAAGCACATGAGCCCGTTCGACGTGAACATGGCGGCTGATGCCGGCTACAAGGTGATCGTTCCCTATATCAACGTCGAACTGGGCGAGGTTACGGGCCTCATTCAGGACGCGATTTTCTCGCGCCCCCCGAATTACGGCGTACGCACCGGATTTTTCATGGGCGGCAAGGACGCGATCCTCGCGCTCGATATGCTCGACGCTGCAAAAAAGGCGATGGTGCCGCCGTTCGAATGCTCGGTTTTCGCAGACCCGGCTGGCTCGTTCACGACCGCTGCCGCAATGGTCGCCTGCGTCGAGAAGCTCCTGAAAGAAAAGTTCAATAAGGACTGGAAGGGCGTGAAGGTCGCCGTCTTCGGCGCGACCGGCGTCGTCGGCTTCGCATCATCGATTATCTCCGCCCTGGAAGGCGCCGAAGTCCAGCTCGTCGCCCACCGCGGCGTCGAGCGCGTCATCAAGAACGCTGAGATCTCCAAGGCCCGCTTCGGCGTCAACTTGCAGGCCGTACCCGGCGAGACCGACGCCCAGAAGGCTGACATCATCGCCAACGCTGAGGTCATCTTCGCAGCTGCGGCAGCTGGCGTTCAGGTCGTCTCGAAGGAACACAAAGCCCTCGCCAAGAACCTGAAGGTCATCGCCGACGTCAACGCGGTGCCGCCTGCAGGCGTCGAAGGCATGGAGCTTTTCATGAATGGCGAAAAGCTTCCGGGTTGCGACGCACTCGGCGTCGGCCCGCTCGCGATCGGCGACATCAAGTACAAATGTGAATCGGGCCTCTTCAAGCAGATGATCGATTCCGACAAGCCGCTGGTGCTCGATTTCCGCGACGCCTACAAGCTGGCGAAGAAGCTCGTCGGGCTGGGCTGAGGATTGAACGGCGAAGCGGTCCTCATTGCCGCGTTCTCCGGGCGGAGCCTCGCGCAGTCCGCCCGGCGCGCCGGCTATAGACCACTCGTCGTCGACGCCTTCGGCGATCTCGACACACAAGACGCCGCCGAGGACTTCCGCGTTCTCGACGGCGCAATGCAAACAGGCTTCCGCACGAAGCCCCTGATCGCCGCTCTCGAAGACCTAGCCCGATCGTCGGCAACAAAGCCGTTAGGGTTGGTCCTGGGCTCGGGCTTCGAAGACAAACCTCGCCTCGTCGCCGCGCTAGGAAGCCGCTTCAAGCTGCTCGGCTCCGACGCCGCGACCTACAAGGCCTGCAAGGACCCGAGAAGCTTCTTTCCCCTTCTCGATAAGCTCGGCGTCCCGCATCCCGAAACGCAAACCGATCCGCCAACTGATTCACTGGGCTGGATCTCAAAACGTACGGGCGGCAGTGGCGGACGGCACATTCGCGTTTGCCAGGGTCCCCAGCGCGCCAAACCCCGCCGCTATTTCCAGAAGTTGCTCGATGGCGAGCGCATTTCTGCGAGTTTGGTGGTTAGCCCCACCGGGACGAATATTTTTCAAAGTCGACAGTGGACGTCGCCGACTCCAACCATGCCGTTTCGTTACGGGGGAGCGGTTTCGCTTCCGAGCGAGGATACACCTGCCCAATTCGGCGTTTTGAAAGCCTCGACTGAATTAGCCGAAAGTCTCGGTCTCAAGGGCCTAGTCTCAGTTGATTGTCTCGTGGTCGATGAAAAGGTTTACGTGCTCGAAGTTAACCCCCGGCCAGGAGCTACCCTGGACATCTTCGACGACAAAAGCGGCAGTCTGTTCAAAGACCATGTTTTTGTATGCAAAGGGGGGAAAATTGAAGACTTTGAAGATGAAGACATTTCCAGCGCAGACTGGTCTCAGAGCGCCGCCGCCATCCTGCACGCCGACCGCGGGAGCATAACTCTCGGGGAAATCCCCTGGCCCGATTGGAGCGCCGACCGCGGTCCACCCGGCACATTCATCCCCGCCGGCGCCCCTCTCGCCACGGTCTTCGCCGAAGCGCCGACGGCCGATGCGGCAGAAGCGCTCGCCCGCAAACGCTTGGCGGAACTTGAAGACCTGATATACGGACACGCCAAATCCTGACCCGGAGTTTCTAATGGTAAAGCAGCCCAGCGTTTCGGCAGGCGCCGCAAAGATCGTCGACGACATCGTGGCCAACGCTGATGCGCTTCGCATCTCCGTTACGAAAGGCAGCCTCGGCGAACGCCTCATCGACATGGGCGCGAACGTCGTCGGAGGGCTCGAAGCAGGCCGTCGTCTCGGCGAAGTCTGCATGGGCGGCCTCGGCACCGTCGCCTTCACGCAATCGTCCGGCCTCCCGAACTGGCCATTGGGCGTAGTCGTCTCCTCGAACAATCCGGTCATTGCCTGCCTCGCCAGTCAGTACGCCGGCTGGACGATCAGCGACGAAGAATCAGGCTTCTTCGCACTCGGCTCCGGACCAGCGCGCGCTCTGTCGCGCGTCGAGGATCTGTTCAAGGAACTGAACTACGTCGACCATTCCCCGAAAGCGACGCTCGTCATCGAAGGTGATAAGGCTCCGCCGTCAGCAGTCATCGCGAAGCTGTCGACAGGCTGCGGCATCGATCCGACCGGCTTGACCATCATGTACGCGACGACCTGGAGCCTCGCGGGCACGGTGCAGATCGCAGCGCGCGTTCTCGAGGTCGCGATCCACAAGGCGCACGCACTCCACTTCCCTCTCGAAAACATCCTCGACGGCACCGGCACGACGCCGATCGCGCCGCCGGTTCCCGATTTCGTCAAGGCGATGGGCCGTACCAACGACGCCATCATCTATGGCGGCCGCATCCATCTCTTCGTCAAGGGTCCAGATACCGACGCGAAGCGCCTCGCGGACAACCTACCGTCGAGCACCTGCGGCGCCTACGGCAAGCCGTTCGCCGAGATCTTTGCCGACGTTAACGGCGATTTCTATAAGATCGACCCGATGCTGTTCTCACCGGCTCAGGTGATCGTCTCGAACGTCGAGACGGGCAACTCCTTCCGCGCAGGCCAGCTCGCGCCGGAGATCGTCGATGCGAGCTTCCGCTGAGATAACGCCCGATCCTTTGCCGGGTCCTGGCGATGGTTTGCACCTCGCCCTTCTGATCGAAGAAGGGCGAGGCGAATGGCATGCCCGCCGCATCGTCCGCTCGCTCGAAGCCATGGGCGCGCGCGTCACCGTTTCGTCGCTCCCCCATTGTGCCTTCGATACCGGCCTTGAAAGCGGCATCGATATTCCAGGCTTCAAAGGCCGTTTGCCCGACGGCATTTTCGTGCGCTCGATCTCCGCCGGAACGCTCGAGCAGATCACGTTCCGGCTCGGCCTCTTGCATGCCCTGCGCGAAAGCGGCGTGCGGGTCTGGAACGACGCGCGCGCCATCGAACGGTGCGTAGACAAATCGCAAACGACGTTTCTTCTGCACAAGAACGGCATCCCGACACCTCGCACGCGCGTCTGCGAAACGCTTCCGCACGCGCTCGAATACACCGAAGGGCTCGATCGCCCGCTCGTCGTGAAACCGCTCTTCGGCAGCCAGGGCAAAGGCATCGGCAAGATCGAACAGCAGAGCGAACTGCCGGCACCCGAGACTGTCGATCAGATGTATTACATGCAGGACTACATCGCGCCGCGTGACGGCCTCTTCGAGGATTGGCGCGTGCTCGCAACCCGTCACCGCGTCGTCGCGGCTATGACGCGGCGAGGCACCAATTGGGTGACGAACATTCACCAAGGCGGCAAAGCCCGGGCCCATCTCCCCGATGACGAGATGTCTCGCATTTCGATGGCGGCGATGCGCGCCGTCGATGCTGATTACGCCGGCATAGATCTCATTCGCACGGCCACCGGAGAGCTTCAGGTGCTGGAAGTGAATTCCAATCCGGCGTGGCGCGGTCTCCAGGGCGTCGCCGACATCAATATCGCCTGGGCAATCGCCGAGGATTTCTTGAAGACGGTCCTGGCGCATCGCTCAGCGTCCGGCATCCCCGTCGCCGCGGTGCCATGAAAGGCCCGCGCCAGTCCGCGGAAATAACCGCCGCTTTCCTCGACGCCTGCAACGCCGAGCTCAACGCGTTGAAGCCGGGCAATGTCCATCGCTATTCCCCGGGCCACGGCATGGAGGTTCTCCATTTCGAGCAGGCTGCGAAGGCCGCTGCCGGCCCGATAGCCGATCCATCGCTGAGCGTCGGCAAACGCATCCTCCGGGCAACGGAAGCAAGCGTTGCCGCAACGGGCATGAATACCAACCTCGGCATCGTGCTGCTCTGCGCTCCCTTGGCGAAAGCCGCGAACGAGACGACCTTCGACGTCGGCCTGCGGCGGCGGCTCGGAAATATTCTTTCCGCGCTCGACGAGCAGGATGCGGAGGACGCGTTCGAGGCGATCCGCATTGCCAACCCGGCCGGTCTCGGCACCGTTGGCGATGGCGATATCCGCGCCTCAACGAGCCATCTGACGTTGATTGCTGCAATGCATCTTGCGGCCGAGCGCGATCGCATCGCCAACGCCTACGTGAACGTTTTCTCGGACGTTTTCGACTTCGCGTTGCAGGTACTTCACGCTGCACGGGCGGAACCTGCCGCTGACCCGAATCTCGCGATCACGACGCTGCATATGTCTCTGCTCGCTGAGTTTCCTGACACGCACATTGCCCGGAAATACGATGCGGAAACGGCAGATGAGGTTCAGCGCGAAGCCCGCGCCCTGCGGTCGTACTGGTTTCCTGTTGCAACTGCGAAATCCATGCCCTTCCTCCAGGATTTTGACGCAAAGTTGAAACAGGGCCGTCTCAATCCAGGCACCACTGCCGATTTTGTAGTCACCACCCTTTTCGCCGATGCATTGATCGAGCGGAAACATTTATGAATGCCGTCGCAGCCCGCTTTAAGGGCTTGTTTCGCTCGGTGACCTGAGGCAATACAGGCGCCGTGTCCGCATTCTATGCGGGCCGATCCCTGTGCCGACGCTGGTACTCATGACACCAGGGCGCCGACGTGCTTGGATATTCATCGCCAGAGCAGTACAGCGAAGTCCCGGCTTTTGACGGGGGAGCGTTGGTGCTCGTATCTTCATTTCGTGGGAGGAACCCCCCTAATGGCCAAAATCAATAAAGTCATGGTCGGCGAGTCGCTCGTCGGAGACGGTAACGAAGTCGCTCACATCGACCTCATCATCGGACCGCGCGGTTCGGCTGCTGAGACGGCATTCTGCAACGCCCTGACGAACAACAAGGACGGCTTCACGACGCTTCTCGCCGTCATTGCGCCGAACCTCGCCTGCAAGCCGAACACGATCCTTTACAACAAGGTCACGATCAAGGACGCCCGTCAGGCCGTTCAGATGTTCGGACCGGCTCAGTACGGCGTCGCTAAGGCCGTTCAGGACTCGGTTGCAGAAGGCGTCATCCCGGCTGCTGAAGCTGATGATCTCTACATCTGCGTTGGCGTGTTCATCCACTGGGAAGCTGCCGACGACGCCAAGATCCAGGACTACAACTACCGCGCCGTGAAGGAATCGATCGCACGCGCTGTTGCAGGCAAGCCGACGGCTGCCGAAGCAACCGCTCAGCGTAACTCGGCTCAGCATCCGTTCGCTGCCAAGACTTGAAGCGGAAACCGTCCTCAGCAGGTAGAAAACAAAAATGATACTGCCCCTCCCATGAAGGGGGGTCTGCTGCAGCGATTGGGTAGACTGCTCTCGGGCCGTTACAGCGGTTGACATCCGGGCCGAAGCCAAGGCCGCAACTTGGCTTCGAACTCGGCTGGAGCGGCTGCTGCCAAATCCGGAATGGACATTACCGGCCGGCGACTTCTTTGAGGTCGCCGGCCGAAATTTTTCCGGAATGCAATGCCGATGCGAGCAACGCGCCTTTGACGCCTATCTTTCGCAGCGCGTCGAGATCCGCGCGATCACGGACCCCGCCAGCCGCATAGACGCGCCGGCTTCCCGCGCGCGACACGATATCAGCAAGCTTTTGAAAGTCTGGCCCGGCGTTCGCACCGATGCGATCGAGCGTCATGACGATGACGCGCGACGGCCAGAGCGAAGAATCGCCGAGCAGCGAGTCCGGCCCCATGAATTCGTCATGCCGGAAGTCGAGCGACAGCACCGTGCGCGCCGGCGCCTCGGCAGCGATATCCGTCCACACCCTCGTCGTCTCGATGCTTTCCGAGCCGACGACGAGCGTAGCGACGGGCGCAGCCAGCACGGCGCGCGACGCCCCCCGCGAGCCCGTTCCGGCATCGATCCAGATTTCGACCCCCGGCAGAACGTGGCTCAGCGCCGGAACCAGATGCTTGTTGCGGCCTCGGCCCTCGATCCCGTCGAGATCGGCCAAATAAAGCGTCCGAAACGGAAATAGCTTTGCAAGGCCCCGCACCAGGTCCGCAGGGTCGGCAGTAGCCGAGATTGGCGTCTCGATCGGTCGATAGGCCGAACGCTCCCCCTTTACCGCACGAACGACCTGCCCGTGCGCCACATCGATAACCGGAATTACGTCCACTGCTTGCCTCCTCGAACCTTGAGTGTATCACGGGCGGAGATGTCGAAGCGAAGGCGCAAATGACGAAGGTCACAATTGGCTTGGATGTTGGCGGCGCCCACCTCAAGGTTGCGCGCGCCGAGGATGGCCGCGTCGTTGCCGTTCGTCAGTTCGCCTGTCCGCTGTGGGAAGGGCTGGACCAGCTCGACACCGCGCTGCACGCGGCAGATCCGCTGATCGCCGGTCACACCGACTGCGCGATTACGATGACCGGCGAACTGACAGAGATCTTCGAGAGCCGCGAAGCTGGCGTGCTTGCGATCCTGGAGCGATTGCGCGAACGGCTCCAAGGTGAGCTTCGTGTCTTCATGGGATTGAAGGGCTTCGCCTCCCCGCAATCCGCGGCCGGCGATCCACTCTCGGTCGCATCGGCGAACTTCATCGCTACCGCCCTCCTCATCGCCAAGTGCCTCCCCAAATCGCTGCTCATCGATATGGGCTCGACGACAACCGACATCATCGCGTGCGACCGTCCCCTTGGCTTGACGGATGCCGAACGTCTGCAGACGGGCGAGCTTGTTTATACGGGATTGACGCGAACACCCGTCGCCTCGATCGCAAATCGCGCGCCGCTCGCGGGCCAATGGCAGGGCCTCGCCCGCGATGGCTTCGCGACGATGGCCGATGTGCGCCGCATCCTCGGTGATCTCCCCGACGACGTCGACCAGCATCCAACGGCGGACGGCCGCGGAAAATCGCAAGAGCAAAGTCTTATTCGCTTCGCGCGCGGCTTCGGGCGCGACGCCGAAATGCGCCACCTGCGGGAGTGGCAGGTTTCCGCCAATTATGTTTCCGAGCGGCAGCTGCGTTCGATCCACGACGGCGCGTTGCAGGTCCTGTCTCGTCCCGGCGAAGGGATCAACTCAATGGTGCTCGCCGGAATCGGCGCTTCGCACGCGGAGCAAATTGCGATTCGGCTTCGGCTTCCGGCAGTCGCATTCGGCTCGCTCATCGATGCCGCAGACGATCAGCGGCTTTGGGCGACGCGATGTGCGCCGGCTGTCGCCGTGGCGCTCTTGCAGCACAAATGAATTCGGCCGCAACGGAAACCGCCGCGGCCGAAAAAAATCATTGAGTGCCGAATGTCTCAGCCGCGTTCGCGACGGAGTCTCACGAGGTCGAACGAGCCGCTTTCGATTTCCAGATCATAAACGTGACCGTTCGCGCGCTTGGCGTTGTTGACTTTCCAATATCCGTGCGACCAGCGGACGTCGCGCCATTCGACGAAGCCCATGTGGCGCAGTCTCTCTGCAACGACAGCCGGATCTTCGCGGGGACCATCGCGTCCTGCGCTTGCAGGGAGTGCCATGGCTACGCCAAGAGCGGCCACGGCCGAAGCAAGCCGTACCATACGAGAGACGTCAATCATTGAGTTCTGCCTTCTTCTGCTGAATTCACTCTGGGGGTGCCGAGCATCAAACATATGAGGCCCGGATCAGTTCCCTCTACACGCATTCCACGGCAGTGGGCAACAAATGAGGCGATAAATAGAAACGCAGCGAGTTACTCGGCATCCTTGAGTTGTGACTCGAGATGCTGCGTTGAAAAACCGGTAGTATTTTTCAACGCTTGATACTGCTTCCGGGCTGTCACGCGATCCGCGTGCGAAGATTTCACAGCCGCAATCAGAATATTCTTCGACGTATGTTCAGTTGAAACAAACTCGATCATTTTGACTTTGTAACCGGAAGCCTCGAGCAGCAACGCGCGGGCCGCATCGGTAACGAGATCCGCCTGACGTTGCTTCAATAGCGGATATTTGATGAGCCCTTGCAGGCCGTCACCCGTGTCTTTGATCTGCGGTGCGATTTCATGCTGGCAACACGGTGCAGATAGAATAATTCCCGCGTCTGCCCGCACGCCGAGCGCCATCGCATCGTCGGTCGCGGTATCGCAGGCGTGAAGCGCGATGACGATGTCGACGTGAGACGGTGATGCCTGAGAAGCGGCTTCGGCAACGAAAGATAATCCCTCGAAGCCGAGCTCTCGTGCGAGCCGATTGCAAAAATCGACAAGCTCGCCGCGCATCTCTATTCCGGCCATGTGGCAGCGCCGGCCGAGCCCTGTCGTCAGATGATCGTAGAAGGCAAATGTCAGATACCCTTTGCCGGAACCGATATCGATAATGGACAGCGGCTCATCCTTTTTCAGATCGCTGTCCTTGATCAAATCGTCGGCAATTTCGATGAAGCGGCAGATCTGGCGATATTTACCTTGCATCGACGGCTTGATGCGGCCCTCGCCATCCGCGATCTGCAACGCTCTGAGATAAGGTCTGTCCGGCGGCACGAGATATGTTTTCTTGCGATCGTGCGCGGCGGGCTCCGCCGTTTTCAACGTCGCCTTTCCATGCGCCAAATGCGGAACACCCTTACGGCTGTAATCGAGGCGAACGTCTCGCGTCGTCGAAAAGAGCGTCGCGCTCAAGTACATCGCGCCGATCGACGAACCGATCGCGCGCAAGCCCTCGTCGATTTTGTAAGTCTTCGTCTCGTCCTTGCGCGGAAAGCTCGTGACGACCTTGAGATGCGGCACGTCCTTGAGCATCACGAGGGTCGCGACCGCTTTCGAAGCTTCGCCTTCGCCGCGAAATTTTCCAAGTGTCAGCTTGGCGAACGATCCGTCGTCGAGCGCGGCCGACAACGCCGTCATGAATGCTTGCTTGGCGTCGCCGTCAGACGTCATGACGTCGTCTGATCGAACCGCGCCTGACGCCACGCTGTGATCTTTTCCATCAGCCATTCCCATGCCTCTTCTTCGCGCGGGCCGGCGGTTTTCGAAATCGCGATTTCGAGATACTTCAATTCGCTTTCGACCTTCTCGGGCGGCAGCATGTTGAGACGCGTCGTCAGAACTGCAAGTTCGATGACCGCGGCTTGCGCACGATTGAAGCCCTGCCACGGTTTGTGCGTCTCTTCGTGCACGATGGAGCAGAGAAAACGCGGTCGCTGCTCGTCCTCGATGACCTTCTCGACCTTCAGCTCCCAATGCGACACGCAATCGGCGAGCCGTTCGCCTGCGATGCTTCGCGTCGGCAGCAGCGGCCAAATTTTCCGCCCCGTCACGCCACCTGCAAAAACACGAACATCATCGGTATGGCTCGCCGCCGCCACCGCATTGGCGCGCAGGTTGTCGAGCGTCGTCGACGGCCGGAACGGCGCAATAATCCAATGCGCACCGTCATGGATGAGACCGAGAGGAGCGATGTGCGCTTCTCGTTTGCTATTGAAGGTCGTCACTATCGTTTCGACGATAAGCGGCATCACGCGCCTCCTCCGCCGGAGAGAATTGCAGCGAGCGCCACATCGTCCGCCGGTCCAAAGATGGACCACGAAACCCCTGCCCGCGCAACGATTTCAGGGAATAGTGAATCGACAACACCTTGCCGCGCCAGTTCTTCGGCGGAAACATTGCCCGCCACATCGACAGACTTCAGCAGAATGAGACGCGCATCCAGGAGTTCCGCGAGCCGTGCCGCCAGACTGTCCGAAGTGACGGACCAGCTCGCCGGAGTGGACTCGTCGTCGCCCATCATATGCAGCGGCGCCCAGACTGGAATCTGCCCATCCATGATGCAGTCGGAGATCTCGTCGATCGTTTGCGCGACTTTCAAGCCGGGACGCTGAGCGACCATCCACTCCGCCATCTGCTCCATTGCGAGCATGGCAAGCCGGTGCGCCACCACATCGTCGAAGCTCATCTCGCGCTGCAAGCTGCGCACAGCATCCGCGAACGGGCCGCCGCCGGGTACGATCACAATCGGGACCTGCGCAGCGCTGAGCATCTTCAGTGCGCTACAGAGGCGGCCGGTCTCGGAAAGGCTTCCGCCGATCTTGACGACGAGCGGACATACCTCGGTCAGGCGGCGCTCAGCCACGACCGAACTCGCGCGCCGCAGCCTTTGAAGCCGGACGGATGATCTCGACACCGCGCAGCGGACCGCGCTCGAGTTTCTCGAGGACGACGCGAACAGCCGCGATGCGTTTGTCCGCAAGCACCTTCGAGGCAATTTTCTCCGCGAACGTCTCAACGAGGTTGATGTGCCCGCCACGTGCAAGCGCGATGATGATGTCGATGATATCGGCGTAAGACGGGACTTCCACCATCTCGTCTTCGACGCTGAACACATCCTTTTGCAGCCGCGCTTCGACAGTGAAGCGAACCTTCTGCGTCACACCCTGCTCTTCGGCATAGACGCCGACGTTGCAATCGACGACGAAGTCCCGAACGAAGATGGTATCCGCAATCTCACGTGCTTCAGACTTTATCTCATCGGCCTTTGAAGGCTTCTTCTTGTCATTCATGCGACTGACGTCTCCGGCGCTACATTTGCGAATCGTGCGTTATCCATCGCGCGACGTACCGCAATCACGCGATCGGCTTCAACAGCGCCCTTGCGTCCAGCCGCGCAAAGCGCGCCGCGAAATCCCAGCATATCCGGTTCGAGTGGCGTGAGCACGGCGATGTCGCGTTCGCGAAGCGACCCAGCGAGCCCCGCAAACAAATCATGCGCGCGCGCGATGCGAAGAAATTCCGCCAACTGCCGAAGAGACAGAACTGTCGTCAGGCTCCCGGCCGCCTTGTCGGCCGTGTCCAGCATAACCCCGGCGAAGCGGGCATCCCGAAGCGCCTCGAGAACGGAAAAGTCCGGCGCCCGGTCCGCCATCAGAACAGCGACGAGTTTGGACTCGCGCGAACACGCGTTGCCAAGCGCCGAGATTGCCGCGCGCGGATCTTCCTCTCCGAAGAAACCGACCTTCACGACGTCCACGCCCGTCTGCGCCATCTGGGTCGCCGCCGCTCTCATGACCTCAGGATCGGACGGCAAATCGCCGACCGTCGCGCTGACGGAAGCGCGCCCGTCAACGCGGCTGACGATGTCGCGTACCGTCGCGAGCGGCAGCGCGCCGAGTGCACCTGTTGCCGGATCCTTACAGTCGATGATATCGGCCCCACCCGCGAGCGCGATCTCCGCCTCGTCCGCGTTCGTGACGCTGGCGAGAAAGGCGGGCTTGCCTCGTCTCAAACCTTCGATCATGCCATCATTCCGAGATTGATCCGCCGTCGGCCGCCTTAAGCGGCGAAGATGCGATTCTGTTCCGCAAGCACGGCAGCACGGTCATGGCGCTGCGCCTCGGTCAGATCGATGCTCACATCCTGGACGACACTCGCCTTTCCGGGCGCCAAGCGCAAGATGCGCGTTCCGAGCTGAATTGCCTCGGTCCGGTCATGGGTAACGAAGATTACCGTCGTCGGATGGCTGTGCCAGAGTTCCATCAGCAGGTCGCGAAGGCTTGCCGCCGTCTGCTCGTCGAGCGAAACGAACGGCTCATCCATCAGCAGGATTTCGGGCTCCAGAATGAAGCCCCGCGCCAGCGCCGCACGGCGCTGCATGCCGAGCGATAGCCGCTCCGGATAGGCATTCATCGCCTGGCCGAGCCCCACGCGTTCGAGCATGCCCGCAATCCGCGATTGCTTCGGATCGTCACTCGGAAGCGCGAGAGCGATGTTTTCGTAGACCGTCCGCCAGGGCAATAGACGCGGCGTCTGGAAAATGAAAGCCAGCCGGTCCGCCGCAGGCCCGAGATCGACACTCCCATCGTAATCCCGGTCGAGTCCCGCGATGATGTTGAGCAACGTCGATTTCCCGCATCCCGAAGGTCCGGTAATGACGAGGAACGAGCGCGGAGCAACGTCGAACGAAATGTCCTTCAGCACCAGCTGGGCTTCGCGGTCGCCGACAGGCGGAAAGATCTTGCGGCGAACCGAAACGCTGATCGGACGCGCGCCGTTTGCCCCATTTAGCGACGCCATGCATTCACCCGTGCCTGCAGCGGTTGCAACACCAGAAATTCGATCGCCTGCACGATGAGGATGAACGCCAGCGCGTATGCCAAAATCGTGCTCACGTCGAATTCCTGAAAGGCGATGCTCAAGCGATAGCCGACGCCGCTCGATCGTCCGAAGGCTTCGACGACAAGGACGATTTTCCAAACGAGCGAAAGCCCCGAACGCGCCGCCGCCGCGAAGAACGGAGCGAGCTGCGGCAGGATCACGTGGCGAAGCGTTTTCCAGTGCCCGAACTTGTAGATCTTCGCCATCTCGTCGAGATCTCGTGAAAGGCTGCGCGCGCCTTCCCGCATATTCACGGCGACGTTCGGAATTTTATTGAGCGCGACGGCGGTAATCGCGGCGATATCGGTCAGACCGAACCAGATGTAGCAAAGCGTGATCGTGACGAGGGCCGGCAGATTGAGAAAAAGGATCAGCCACGCGTCGAAGAACTTGTCCGCAGTCTTGAAGCGGCCCAGCGCCAGCCCGATCGCCGTGCCGATGAACATGGAAACGACGAACGCGGCAGCCACGCGCAACAGCGTGGCCGAGATATTCACCCAGAGATCGCCGTTGGCGCTCTCGCGCCAAAGAACGTCGAAAACCGCGATCGGCGTCGGCAGATAGCGGTTCTGCGCGTAAACGGCGATGAGCTGCCAGAGAACGGCCAAAGCGAACAGCGAGCCCGCCATCCATGCGAGCCGCTCCAAGGCAGCCGTAAAGCCCAATGGCGCAGCGATCGGCTTAGGTGTGGAAAAGGTTCTGGTCGAAATGGGTGCCATCGCCAACGAGTTCCGTATCGCCAAGTTCAATCAGAAGATTTGTCAGCTTCTTAGCAGCTGCGGTTTCCGCTTCACCCCACGATCCCGTGATGCCGGATCGATAGTAATTCCTGATCGCAATGAGTTCGGCGTCGGAAGCGGGCTTGATTAATGGCCGCAACCGTTCCCAGGCGCCGTCGGACGAGGCGAGGACACGGTTCGCGTCGGCCACTGCCGCCAACAGCTTGTTGACCGGAACGCCTTTGTTTCGGACTTCCTTCTCCGACCAGATGAACCCGACGAGCGGCGGCGTAGGGCTGACATCGAGCCCCTTCACGACATCCGCCATCGTCAGAAGCTCGCGGGCACCACCAGCCTCCAGCCGCGCGGCGTAGGTCCAGAAATTCAAGACCCCATCGAGCCGGCCGTTGCGGAATTCTTCCGTGACCAGCGGCGCCGCGCCAAAAACGGGTTCGGAAATGTTGGCAATATCTTTGCCGAGAATCTTGCGCGAGTAGGCACGAAGCAGGATCCAGCTTTTGTCGATCCCGGTTCCGGCGACACCGATCTTCTTGCCTTCGAAATCCGCCAGCGACTTGATCGGGCTATCCTTGCCGACCATCAAGCTGCCGAGCGCGGACGAATAGGGAGCGAACTTCAAATCGTCGCCCTTCGCGCGCTGCCGAAGCGCCCACGTCCAATCGCTGACGATAACGTCCGCGGCGCGGGAAAGCAGCGCAACCGGCGCCGCCTGATTGTTGGCAACATCGACGACCTGCAAATCGAGATCGTGCTTCTTGTCGATGCCTTCGTGGCGGATCGTGTCGATCAGCCAGCCAACCGAACCGAATTTCACCGACGTCAGCCGTACCGGCACGGAGGCCATCGCCACACGAGGCAGAAGCATGGATGCCCCGAATGCGGACCCCGCTGCCAGAATGTTGCGGCGTGAATGCGTGGTCATTTCGCAGGAGCCTCGACGTTAAATCTGTTTCTCCAAAGATAGCGAACGCCGTGCAGCCAGAGTTCGTCGGTGTTACCGTTGATCGCCGCCGACATCGTCTTCGTCAATTCGCCGGTCTTGGTATCTCGCGCAATGATTTGCAAACTGAGTAACGCGTCCGAGATCTTATCGACGTAACCCGTGACGGCGATATCTGCTCCGGCTTCCTTGGCGATTGGAACCTCGCAGCCGTTGCACTGCTGAAACGGCGAAGCCTTCTCGATTTCCTGAGCCTGCGGCCCGAGATCGACCACCGAGTATTTCCCATCCTTGAGCATTAACGCTTTGAGTTCGTCGGCAACGAGCTTCAGCCGCCGAAGGTCCTCAGGGTTAAGCTGGGGGACGATCTCACCGTCCTGCTGCGCATCGTGAATGTCGAAAGGGAATACCGCCGCCTTGGTCGTCGTGGCGTGTGCCGGCACCACGATAAGAAACGGTGCGAGCAGGCATAAGAAATGCTTAAACGAGGGCATGTTCGGTCGTTTCCAAGCTATTGAGTGAACTCAGACTTCACGGTGGATGGATGCGCCCGGCCGAAGCGCCTTTCTGTAGGTGCCCGCTTACCCCCGACCATTGCAAGAGGTTCAGGCCCGCTTTGCTGACCATTCCCGGTCACAAACGCGCGAGCCCGGAGCCTCCAGCTTGACAAGGCGGACGCTCGCCCCCTTTTAGCAACACAGTAACACTTTGCGTCGCGCGACGGCCCGCGGTAGGGCCGAATGGAGTTGGACCATTGGCATTCCCGAGCATCCTACCCACTGAACGCTCCCGGATATCGGGCTGGCGGGCCGCCTGCGGCGCTCTTCTCCTGGCCTTAGCCTTCACAAGGCCTGCAGTCGCCGAGGAGGCAAGCCCCTCGCCCGCGCCGATTCCCATCCCGTCGACACAACCTGCGAGCGTAAACGTTCAAATTCTTTACGTTAAGGAGAATGTCTCGAAGGAGCTTCCCCTATCGCTTCTCGATCAGCCGAACCCGGACGACGGCATCGCCGGCGCCAAGCTCGGCATCGCCGACAACAATACGACGGGACGCTTCCTCAATCAGACGTTCAAAATGGACGTCCTCGAGGGCGACATCGACGAACTGATAAAGGGCGCGACCGAGAAGCTCGCGAGCGGCGATAACTTCATCATCGCCGACGTCGCACCGGATTCGCTTCTGAAGCTGGCCGATGCGCTGAAGGACAAGCCCGCGCAGATTTTCAACGTCGGCAACCCGGACGACAGCGTGCGTGAGGAGAACTGTCGCGCCAACGTCATGCACACGGCGCCGACCCGCACGATGATCGCCGACGCCCTCGCCCAATATCTCGTTTGGAAAAAATGGCCGAACTGGCTGCTCGTCGTCGGCCCGAGCCCGAAGGATCAGCTTCTAGCGGATGCCTATCGCCGGGCGGCTAAGAAATTCGGCGCCAAGATCGTCGAGGAGCGGCAGTTCAAGATCGATACCGGCAACCGCCGAGCCGATGGCGGATTCGAACAGATTCAGCAGCAGATCCCGCAGTTCATGCAGGGTGCCAAGGATCACGACATCGTCATGGTCGTCGACGAGGATCAGGTCTTCGCCGACTATTTTCCCTACCGGACGTGGGTCCCACGCCCGATTGCAGGCTCGGCTGGACTTGTAGCGACGAGCTGGCACCCGGCGCTCGAGCTTTGGGGAGGAACTCAGTTCCAGAACCGCTTCAAGAAGCTGACGGGCCGCATCATGCGTCCGATCGATTACGACGCTTGGGTCGCAACGCGCGCCATCGGCGAAGCCGCCTCACGGAAGCAGACGAGCGATTTCAAAACGCTTCGCGACTTCATGCATTCGCCGAACTTCGAAGTCGCCGCCTTCAAGGGCGTGGCCACGAATTTCCGGGCCTGGAATGGCCAGCTCCGCGAGCCGCTCATCGTTTCGACGCCGAAACAGCTCGTCAGCGTTTCGCCGCAGCCAGGCTTCCTCCACCAGTTCAGCGTGCTCGACACGCTCGGCCTCGATAAACCGGAGACAAAGTGCAAAGCCTACACGCAATGATCGGGAACCCGATTGATCTGCCGCGCCGGCGATCTGCCACCACCTCGAGAGACTTTCACTTGGAGACGAGAATGCCCCGAATTTCGCAAGCATGGTCCGCCGTCGCCGCTGTCCTTTTGGCATCCTGCTACGCAACGTCCGCAAACGCATATACGGCCTACGTCACGAACGAGAAGGACAACAGCCTCTCCGTGATCGACACCGACAAGCTCGAGGTCATCAAGACGGTGAAGATCGGCCAGCGGCCGCGCGGCATCGTCATGTCCAAAGACGGCAAGTGGATCATCGTCTGCACGAGCGACGACAATGACGTGAAGGTTTACGACGCCAAAACGCTCGAATTCGTCAAAACCCTGCCGTCAGGTCCGGACCCCGAACTGCTGACGCTGCACCCCGACGGCAAGAGGCTCTACATTGCCAACGAGGACGACAACCTCGTGACGGTCGTCGACATTGAAACGTCCAAGGTCCTGACCGAAATCCCCGTCGGCGTCGAGCCCGAAGGCATGGGGATGAGCCCGGATGGCAAAGTGCTCGTCAACACGTCCGAAACGACGAACATGGCGCACTTCATCGATACCCAGAACCACAAGACGTTCGATAACGTCCTTGTCGATAGCCGTCCGCGGGTCGCGATGTTCAATTCGGCACAGACGCAGCTTTGGGTGTCCTCCGAAGTCGGCGGTACCGTCGCGGTGATCAACCCCGCCGATCGCAAGATCATCACGAAAATCAATTTTGAAATTCCAGGCGTCGAAAAGGAAGCGATCCAACCCGTCGGCATTCGCATCACGAAGGACGATAAGATTGCGTTCGTCGCCCTCGGTCCCGCAAATCGCGTGGCCGTCGTCGATACGTCGACCTTCAAGGTCCTGAAGTACATTCTGGTTGGCCAGCGCGTCTGGCAGATGTACTTCACGCCGGACGGTAAACTTTTGTTCACGACCAATGGCGCGTCGAACGATGTAAGCGTGATCGACGTTGCGAGCCAAAAGGCAATCAAATCGATCAAGGTCGGGCGTTATCCCTGGGGTGTTGTGGTTTCGCCCAACTGACGAAACGCGAAGAAAAAACGTGAGGCACTGACGACAATGGCATCGAAAGCTCCGACGGACGCCGAAGGGACGCCGGCCCTCGTCGTCAGCGGCGTAAGCCATAGCTTTGGCGACAGGAAAGTTCTCGACCGGGTTTCGTTGACGGTGAGCCAGGGCGCCTTTGTCGTTCTGCTCGGCCTCAACGGAGCGGGTAAGTCCACGCTCTTTTCGCTCATCACGCGGCTCTACGATAACGTCTCCGGCGAAATCTCCATTCGGGGTTTCGATGTGCGCCGGCGGCCCTCCCAGGCGTTGCAGCGACTGGGTGTCGTCTTTCAAAGCCGCACGCTCGATATCGATCTGACCTTGATGCAGAACCTCAAATATCACGCGGCCCTTCATGGTTTTTCGGGCCGCACGGCGACGGACCTCGCCCGCCAGGCGCTTGAGCTCGTCGGCCTTGCCGAACGCGCCGACGAGAAGGTTCGCGCGCTCTCTGGCGGCCAGCTTCGCCGCGTCGAGATCGCTCGCTCCATGATGCACCATCCCGATTTGCTGCTGCTCGACGAAGCGACCGTCGGCCTTGATCTCGGCTCGCGAGAGAGCGTCATGAAAATCGTGCGCGATCTCGTGGCGCGGGACCGTCTCGGCGTCCTTTGGGCAACCCATTTGATGGATGAGGTCCTGCCGACAGACCAAGTCGTCATCCTTCACAAGGGCGTCGTTCTCTACAATGGCCCCGTGCCGCAGCTTCTGACGCTGACCGGCACGTCGAGCGTGCGCGAAGCGTTTCGCAGCGTCACCGGCACGAAAAGCGCGATCGAGGAGGCCGCCTGATGGCAACGCAAGCTGTCACGACAGGCTCTGAAAGCCTCGCGCGAGGCTATCGCGAAAGCGAGGACGCGGCCCGCCGGCGCCTCGGTGTATCTGGTTACTGGGCCTGCTTCAAAGGCATCGTCTGGCGCGAGATCCTTCGCTACCTCCATCAGCGCGAACGATTCCTGTCGGCGCTCGTACGGCCGCTGATCTGGCTTTTCATCTTTGCAGCAGGCTTCCGGCAAACGCTCGGCGTCTCGATCATCCCGCCGTATGAGACCTACGTCCTCTATGAGGAGTATATCGCGCCGGGCCTGATCGCGATGATCCTGCTCTTCAACGCGATGCAGTCCTCGCTGTCGATGGTTTACGACCGCGAGACGGGGACGATGCGAACCTTGCTCGTCAGCCCCTTCCCGCGCTCGTTCCTGTTGCTGTCGAAGCTTCTCGGAGGCGTCTCGGTCGCGCTGCTGCAAGCCTACGCATTCATGCTCGTCGCCTGGTTCTGGGGAATCCAGCCGCCGCCGATCACCGAAGTGAAGCTCTTCACCTTCTACGATCCGCCGACGTGGGCGGGTGACGTCATCGCCAAGATGACGGACCCGATCGTGAACCCGCTCTTCTCCGTTCCCGAATTCATTCAGCCGTTCGCCGGCTACATCACCGTCATTCCGGCGATCATCCTGGCTGGTTTGATGTTGGGCTCGCTCGCCCTCTTCATGTCGTCCGTCATCAAGCAGCTCGAGAACTTCGCAGGCGTCATGAACTTCGTCATCTTCCCGATGTTCTTCGCCTCGTCCGCGCTTTACCCCCTTTGGAGGATCCGCGAGGCGAGCCCGCCGCTCTACGAAATCTGCCGTCTCAACCCGTTCACATATGCGGTGGAGTTGATCCGCTTCGGGCTTTATGGACAGGTTGATACGGTTTCGCTGGCCATCGTCGTCGGCTGCACGGTCGTCTTCCTTGCGGCCGCGGTTTTTGCCTACAATCCGTCGAAAGGGTTGATCGCTCGGCGCGGCGGCCCCGGCGGCTCAGCTTGAGGTTGGAAATGAAAATGCTTGGACACACCCTTCGTCGCGCCGGCCTGCAGATCGTAACGGCGCTCGCGCCAATCGCATGGATGGCCATTCCCGCCGTCGCCGACGAACCGGCAAAGGCCGAATGGCCCTGCGTCTATCGCAAGGTCCCGGTCTTGAGTGCGGCAACGATCTGGGACGGCCCCGCGATCACCGACACATCGAGCTGGCGCAAGGACGAGGCGGTCCGAAAGCTCTCGCAGTATCTGGTCTCGCGCCGCGTCAAGGAAGACGAAGCGGAAGCGGCTATCAAAAAATATGCAGCGGGCATCCCTGCCGATACCCGTGACGCCAAGCTGACCGAGCTGTTCGCCGCCGTCCTCACGCGCACCAACGAGGACCGCAAGGTTGTGATGTCCGGCATCGAGCGCTTCCACAAGCGGCAGCTCGAGCGCGCGAAGGAAATCGAGAAGGAAGGCATCGCCCTTCCACCGCAATCCGACGACGCCAGCCAGACCGACGATTCTCAAAATCCAGCGGGCGAAATCTCCAAGCTCTCCAGCAAGGAAGAGCAATATAAATGGGAGGTCCGCACCTTCCAGGAGAAGCAGGCGAACATCCCGATCGCTTGCGAAATTCCTCAGCTCATAGATGAGCGCGCCGGCGCGCTCGCTCGCGCCATTCGTGCCGAAATGAAGAGCTGAGGGAAGCCGATCTTTAATTTCGCCTGCGCGAGCGGCTCTTGACCGAAGGGCAGCGTGCGCCCGCGCGTCCCTCCGTTCACGCTCACGGCGAGCAAAATAATCTTCACGAGTCGTTAGCCTTAACGGCTCCTTAACCAAGGTTGACGTACTCTCAACACATCGGCTTCGACACCGAGCTCTCCCCGGCCCGAAGCCAAGTTTGCAAGCGAAAGTGTTGTCATCTCTGTCTCGCGTTGTGAGGTTGACCATGCACTACGAACTTGTCTCGCGTGCCCTTGCCTATGCCTCCTGCATCTCGACAATGAGCCTGCTTATGACGTCGATGGCGATCGCCGCCATCAATGTCGGAAGAACGCACCCCGCTTTCTGCCAACCCAATGCCTGCGTCGCCGGCATTCGCGTTGGAACGGAAGCCCAATTCGGCGCTCTGACAAGCAAAGCCCATGTCGCCACGTTGGCGGCGAAGCTCTGGCGTGTGACCTGATCTGAAATAGAAAAGTCGAAATCACAAAAAATACGCTCGCCGAAGCGATCTGCCGTCTATGCGGGTAGCGGAACCGTGCCTTGGCGAGTGCGAAGAGAAGTCGAAAGATCCACGCACTGCGAACGATCCACGACCCAAAAGCCATCCGATGCGCACGGATGGCCCGGAAGCACGAAGCCTGCACTGCCAAGCCAATGACGTTGCCTACGCTGCAAGCCAGGCCGGAAACCTGAAATCCGGCCAGCCTATTCTCGACGCCACTCTGGAATTCAGCGATCGAAATGAGCGCGGGTCAGCCTTGGCTCGCGCTCATCCGCTGCTTGACGACCTTATCGATGGCCTGAAGCTCGGAAATGAGCCCGGCGAAGTCCTTGAGCGCAACCATATTCGGCCCGTCCGACGGCGCCTTGTCAGGATCCTGGTGCGTCTCGATGAAAAGCCCTGCAACACCGACAGCAACCGCCGCCCGGGCAAGAACCGGCACGAAACGGCGATCCCCGCCTGACGATGTCCCCTGACCGCCGGGCTGCTGCACGGCGTGTGTGGCGTCGAAAATAACCGGAGCGCCGGTTTCTGCCATCTGCGGCAGAGCCCGCATATCGACGACCAGCGTGTTGTATCCAAAGCTCGAGCCGCGCTCGGTCACGAGCACGTTCGGATTGCCCGACCCGGTGACCTTGGCAATGACATTCTTCATGTCCCAGGGCGCGAGGAACTGGCCCTTCTTGATCTTCACCACGCGCCCGGTGTTCGCGGCCGCAATCAGAAGATCGGTCTGGCGGCAAAGAAAGGCTGGAATCTGCAGCACGTCGGCAACCTCGGCGACGGCAGCGCACTGCCCGGCCTCGTGCACGTCGGTGACGACGGGGACGCCATAAGTCTCGCGAATTTCAGCAAAAACCGGCAAGGCTGCATCGAGCCCGATACCCCGTCGGCCGGACAGCGACGTGCGATTGGCCTTATCGAAGGACGACTTGTAGACGAGACCGAAACCGAGCTTCTGCGCGATTTCGCTTAAGGCCGCTGCCATCTCAAGGGCATGGGCGCGGCTCTCCATTTGGCAGGGCCCCGCCAGAACCGCAATCGGCTGATCGTTTCCGAACACCACGTCGCGGACGCGCACGTGAGCGGCAGGCTTCAGAATTTCATGTTGAGTCATGGGCGGTTTATAGCCTGCAGGACGCCACCTCGCGACCCCTTCCGGCGCCTACCCCAAACAAAAACAGCGGCCAGAGGCCGCCGTTCAGAAACCCGAAGGTTTGAATTCTGTTAGATGAGGTCGATTTCAGCCGGCAGATAGCTGGTGACTTCGAGGCCAACTTCCTGCTCGCGAACTGCGGGCTTGGTCCAGACTTTCATGTGCGTCCTCCTGGCATTTTTACAGGTTGTTCCTGTTGCATACGTAGTTACTGAAACAACCCCTCAAATACCAATCTCTTTTTGCTAACGAGCTTCAAACTTTTCGTGATCGAAACCGCGAATTGTTATATCATTTCAAAAGCCTGCTCCGGAGTCGCTCGAGCTTAGGCCGCGAATTTTCCTAGCTGGCCTCCATTGTCCGCCACCCGACTGTGCCTTCAAAGCTTCAGTTTGAAATCCCGCGCCTTCCCGCCGGGCGCCTTGTCGCTTGGCGGGGGTCTTCACGTGCTAAGCCGAACTTGCAAGCCGCGACTCGGAAGGCGGCATCACAAAAGCTCGTGGAGACTAGCGACATGCATTTACTTGAGACCTACCCTTGGATTGAGCCGGTCCTGATCGGAGCCGCGATCGTCTTCGTTCTCGACCTGATCGGCAATCTCATCTCGTTTTCGAACCGCGTCCTGAACGCGCTCGCAACCGCACTCGTCTTCGCAATCGTGTTCGGTGGCCTGCTTTATACCGGCGTTCTCAAGCTCGACGTGAGAACGGAAACCACCACGACGACGTCCGCACCGGCAACACCCGCGCCATAAGGCAGGGCGTGAGTCTCACGTCGCTCGCGTATCGAAGGTTAGTGAAATCCCGGCGCATGACGCCGGGATTTTTGTATGAGTGTCATTCCGCCGATTACGACAGATCCGGCGTTACTTCGCTCGCGTCTTTCGCCTTTTTAACGCTGCCCTCGAAGTGCGCGCCCTCGGCGACCGTAAGCCGCTCCTGAACGATGTTGGCTTCCACGACCGAATGCTCGTGCAGGATGACATTCGAGCCCTTGAGTTCGCCCTTTACACCGCCCTGAATGGCGATTGTGCGTGCAGTGATGATACCTTTGACGTGCGCGCCATCATCAACTGTTACGGATTCTCCATGAACATCGCCCTCGATGTGACCTTGTATCAGCAGCGAACCTTTGGTTTTCAGGATAAGCTGCTGGCCGTAGATCGAAATGTCGGGCCCGAGAATTGATGTCGGCCTGTCGGCTGCGGCGGTCTGATAGCTCGGCGTAGCGGTATTGGCTACGACGCCGATGGGTCCGGAAAAGCGCGGTGGCGCCACTGGCGTCGCATTGGATTTTGCAGTTTCCGCACGCGTTTCTGCTCGTGAATCACGACTGAACATAAGAACCCCCTAAAGATTGATCACTGTGAACATAAGAAAGGGCCGGTCCCGCTTGATCAAAAAGGACATGCGATTGCAGCGGCAAGAGGGCACATTGCGAGGAAAACCGAGGGAAAAACTCATCTGATGAAACTTTCGACGATCTCGGATCGCCTCCTCGGCGTGGCGATCTGTGCCTTCGCGGCCGCCAGCATTGCGGGCCTGCCTGCGCACGCCATCGCTGAGACGGCTCCCGCCGATCTCGCCCATAGGATCGCTCAGTACCGTGAGAAACTCGCGGAATACACGAAGGCGCGGGCGGAATACGACGTCGTTGCGCGCCCCTATTGGGCCGAGATCTCGGAAAAGCGCACGCGCCGCATCGCCAAGCTGCGCAAGAAAGAAAAAACGACGCTCGCTGATTATGTCCTCGAGCAACCGCCCCGTTATACGGGACCGCCGAGGCCCGAAGATCCGGAGAAGCGCCCGGTCGCCGAAGAGTACATGCCGGTTGTCGAAGACTTCCTGAAGAACGCCGGCGCGCACTTCGATTTCGTGCCCGAACGTCCCGCAAGCGATGATCAATACAGACACGCCTACGCGCAAACGGCTCTCGCTGCGGGACTAACTCCGGAACAATGCGTCAAGGTCTACGCGTTCGAGTCTGGCGGCGACGGCAACTATGCGATTCAAGCTGGATTGGAGTACGGCCGCCCTGGAGAAAAGGCCATCTCGACCGCGCTCGGCTACAATCAGCTGCTGACGACGAACAGTGTCGAACTCCTCGCTGAGGTCGGTGATAAATTCGTGACCGCATTACGTGCGAAGGCAGACGCGGCAGACGGCGCGCGCCACGCACAGCTGCAGAAAAAAATCGCGACGCTCGAAAAGATGATCGCATTCAGCCAGACCGTGCCCGATCAATGGAGTGCGCACGCTCGGCTGGCAGAAACGCCGAAGGGAATGGCCCTTCACGCGGTCATTCTCGACATCGACATCAGCCCGCTGTTGCAGGTCGAAAAGTTGCTGACATCCGTCAACTACGCCAAGCGCCAGGGTTACACCAAGACGCTGACCGCCGCCGAACTCGAGATGATGAACCTCACAGGCGATGGCACCGGCTTCGACATGGTCACGATGCCGGACGCGATGAGGAAGAAAATTCCCACGTCCAATTTCTTCCAGCGGCGCGGCTACGAGCGCAACCAGGTTGCCATCACGAACAACACGGTTGCGACGCTCATCGCCGCGACCGACGCCAAGATGGAATCGGAAGCCCAGTTGCCGGGCGCCCGCGCCCTGGCGGCGGCGTTCGAAGTCTATAGCGAAACGCGCTGACGCAACCGGCGCTCCGCATCATGACGCGGCGCTAGACCAGTCTCGACTGCTCCACGGCCGCCGCGATGAAGCTCGCGAACAGCGGATGCGGATCGAAGGGCCGCGACTTGAGCTCCGGATGATACTGCACGCCGATGAACCACGGGTGATCCGGATACTCGACCGTCTCGGGCAGAAGGCCGTCCGGCGATAATCCGGCGATCTTCAATCCCGCACGTTCGAGGGCATCGCGATAGCGCATGTTCACCTCGTAGCGATGCCGGTGCCGCTCCGAGATCTCGGTCGAATGATAGATCTTGGCGATGTGGCTGCCCTCGGCCAGCGCCGCCTGGTACGCACCAAGCCGCATCGTGCCGCCGAGCTGGCCGTCTTGCCGGCGTTGCTCGAGCTCGTTGCCGCGCATCCACTCCGTCATCATGCCGACGACCGGCTCGCCCGTTTCACCGAACTCCGTCGAGCTGGCGTTCTTGATGCCGGCGAGGTTCCGCGCCGCTTCGAGACACGCCATCTGCATGCCGAAGCAGATTCCGAAATAAGGAACGCGTCGCTCGCGCGCGAACTTCGCAGCCAGGATCTTGCCTTCCGAACCGCGCTCGCCGAAGCCGCCAGGCACCAGGATGCCGTTGACGCCTTCCAGATAAGGCGCCGGATCTTCGCGCTCGAAAATCTCGCTCTCGATCCACTCGAGCTTGACCTTGACGCGGTTGGCGAGGCCGCCATGGACCAGCGCTTCGTTGAGCGACTTATAGGCGTCCTTGAGGCCCGTATATTTGCCGACGATCGCGATCGTCACCTGGCCCTCGGGCTGCGCGATGCCGCGCGAGATCGTTTCCCAGCGGACAAGATCGGGCTTCGGCGCGCCGGTGATGCCGAAGGCGGCGAGCACTTCGCGATCGAGCCCTTCGCGATGATAGGCGAGCGGCACGTCATAGATCGACGCAACGTCGAGCGCCTGGATCACAGCCTCGGGCCGCACATTGCAGAACAGCGCGATCTTTTTGCGCTCGCCGACGGGGATCTCCCGATCCGATCTACAAAGCAGGATGTCGGGCTGAATGCCGATGGAGCGCAGCTCTTTCACCGAGTGCTGCGTCGGCTTGGTCTTCAGCTCGCCCGCCGACGGAATGTACGGCATCAGCGTCAGATGGATGAAGACCGACGCGCCCCGCGGCAGCTCGTTGCCGAGCTGGCGGATGGCCTCGAAGAATGGCAGGCCCTCGATGTCGCCGACCGTGCCGCCGATCTCGACCAGCACGAAGTCGACATCCTCGTTGCCCGACAGGACGAAGTTCTTGATCGCGTCGGTGACGTGCGGAATGACCTGCACCGTCCCGCCGAGATAATCGCCGCGTCGTTCCTTGGCGAGGATATCCTGATAGATGCGCCCCGTCGTGACGTTGTCCGACTGTTTCGCCGGCACGCCCGTGAAGCGCTCGTAATGGCCAAGGTCGAGGTCAGTCTCCGCACCGTCATCGGTGACGAAGACTTCGCCGTGTTGATAGGGGCTCATGGTCCCGGGATCGACATTCAGATAGGGATCAAGCTTCTTGAGCCGAACTGAATAGCCACGCGCCTGTAGAAGCGCGCCAAGGGCGGCGGACGCGAGGCCTTTGCCGAGGGAGGAGACCACGCCGCCGGTGATGAAGATATACCGCTGCATGGGCCTTGGTTCTGACACAGCCGACCCCGGATTCGGAAGCGGCTTTTTTGCACCTTCACCAAACGAAAAGGTCGCAAGGCTCAGGGTTCAGTCGAACGCGACCGTTAAAGTGGCCTGCCGCACTGCTGAGAAACCTCTTGCGTCGCAGCAGCCTGCACATCCGGAGGCACGGTTTCACTGGCGATCTCGGCCTTCAGCGCGTCGGCCGTATCATGCGTGTTGCGCGCCGCCGGGGCGATGCCATCGCGGCCATAGGTGACGTCGATCGAGACGATGCGAAGATCGGTCGGCTTGATCGCGACCTGATTGCCCTTGTCGGATATCTTCGTCTTTCCGCACTTAAACGTCGTCTGCGCGGGCGTGGCCGTGAAGGTCTTCTGATGCTGCGCGGCGCCATAGTCCGCGGCAGCAGCCAATGCGATCTTTTCAAGCCGCGCCGAAGGCGTTCCGGGTGAACCCGCAGCCGTCACATGCGTGCTGCCGTCCGAATTGGCAGAGATGCTGTACCCGGCCGGCGCAAATAAATTCGCAGCCTGATAGTTCGTGACCGACGCCGTCGTCAGATCTCCGAGCGTCGCGCCGCAGCCGCCAAGATGAAGAAGAACGCCGTTGCCTGCGATGAGCGCCGCCGCCCGCCAGGCTTGGCGGTGAAGACGTCCGAGCCGGATCGACCTGAAGTCAGCCATGAGAATTCCCCCTCGATCTCCCATTTTCGCAGGGAAACCGCCGGGGGTCCAGCTGACCGGGACCTCTGGTCCCGGCCGCGCACATGAAACTGAGGCGTCCGCTACTGATTCTGTGGGACGAGTGGCGCGCGGGGCGCGTCGAGCTTGTCCAGAATGCCGCCACGGCCGGTCTCAGCAGGCTTCGAGGCGTCGCCACCGGCTGCTGGAGCCTGCGTTCCGCTGCTGGCGGGAGCACCGGCCCGATCGAAAACCGATCCACGCGGAGCGGTGTGATTGGCGAGAATCGTCAACAAAATGCTCGTCGCGAAGAAAGCCGCAGCGAGACCCGCCGTCGTCCGGGTCAGAAGGTTGGCCGTTCCGCGGCCGGTCAGAAAGCCACCGCCACCGCCGCCGCCGATCCCGAGCGCGCCGCCCTCGGACTTCTGCAACAGCACCACTGCGACGAGAGCCGCGGCGATCATCAAATGGATAACGAGGAGTACGGTGGCCATAGTATCTTGATCCGGATTGAGCGGGCGCCGAGCCCCAGAAGCCAGGACCAGCAAGGGTGCGCCTATACACTAGCCCGCTGCGATGAACCAGCCCTCGGGCGAATTCCTGCGGCCGCGAATATTAACCTGTTTTACTTCGGGAGCAATTTTGGCTCTTCAAGGCCTAAGAAACGGTCGCAGCCGCTAGTGCGGCATAACCACCGTCTCGCCGAACCCGAAGGACGGTGACGATGGGTCCGGGGTGTAGGGCGGACTGGCAGGCGAATATGCGTCCGACGCCTCAGCCCTGGAACTCGGCTGCTGCATGACCACCGGGGGCGCCGGAGTCGCGCGCTCCTGGGAAACCTTCGTTTTTGCCGGCTTGGCAGGCGCATCGTTCTCGGCCTTGGGCTCCGACGGCTTGGCCTTCTTGTGGGTGGCCTTCTTCGGAGCGTCCTTTTTCTCAGCCGTCGCCGGTTTCGCAGGCGCACCGGGCTTCGGCGGATCGTGCGCGACGGGAGCGGTCGGATCGGCGTCGGAATTGAGCTCGATGCGAGCCGCCGCCTCGCTTGCCCGCTCGGCCTCAGGCGAAAGCTTGGCGTCTCGGCAACCGAATTTCACTTGTTCGTCGAGCTGAATGTAATGCTCGATTTCACGCAGCCTCTCCGCCGGCAAATTGGTCTTCGCCCACTGCGGTCCTTTGCTCATGTCGTCGAGAATGCCGGAAGCCCGGAACTTGATTTGCTCCAGCCGGAGCGCACTGCAGGTGTCGGAATCGACCTTCGGTTGCGTCGCCCACGCAGCCGACGGCCCGCAAAAATTTGCAGCGATTGCTACGGCGGCGGCGAGGCGAAGACGGTGCGGCATCACTGCGACTCGTACGCTCGAACTATGGCGAGAAAATCGTTCGCCTTGAGACTCGCGCCGCCGACGAGCGCGCCGTTGACGTTCTCCACAGACATCAGCGTCGCTGCGTTGTCCGGCTTCACCGAGCCGCCATAGAGGATGCGCATGCCCGCGCCTTCCGGTCCAAAAGAATCGACGAGATCGCGACGGATGGCTTCGTGAACGATTCGGACGTCCTCGGGCGTCGGCGTCAGTCCCGTGCCGATCGCCCAAACCGGCTCATAGGCAACAACCGTATTGGCCGCGCGCGATGTCTTGGGCAGTGAACCCTTGAGTTGCTCCGACACCACGCCAAGTGTCGCACCGGCGACGCGCTCGTCCTTCGTCTCCCCGACACAGACGATCGCAATGAGCCCGGCGCGATGCGCGGCCTCCGCCTTCAACCGCACCGCCTCGTTCGATTCACCATGATCGGCCCGGCGCTCGGAATGACCAACGATAACAGCCGTCGCCCCCGCATCCTTGAGCATTTCAGCCGAAATATCGCCCGTATGAGCACCGCTCGGCTTGGCGTGACAGTCCTGACCGGCGAGCAAAACGGGGCGCTCCCCGAGAGCGGCCGCAAATCCCGCAATAAGCGTCGCTGGAGGCGCGATCATCACTTCGGCGGAGATGGATGCCAAGGGACCGAGAAGGGCGTCACCGACGGCCAGAACCTCCCCAGCGCTCGCCTTGAGACCGTTCATCTTCCAATTTCCCGCAACCAGAGGCCGAATCTCGCGCCGTTCGCTCACCATTCCGTCCCTTCTTTTCGCGGACGCAAACACACATTCGGAGTGTCCGCCCTGGTGAACACTCCGTAACCTCATCCCGGTCGCCCTTGCAATCCGAAACGGCCTGCGCTTCATATCACGCTCATCGCTCCGTTTCGCGGAGCGGCTGGCCATCCGAAGCTTGCTGACCTTACGCCCTCCCGCGGCAGCGTCACGCTTCCATAAACGGGACGTCTTTTTCTATGCTTGAAGCTCTAAGACGCGGCGCCCAGACCCGGGTAGCCAAGTTGCTGTTCGGATTGCTGGTTCTGAGCTTCGGCATCTGGGGCGTGCATGACGTGTTCCGCGGCTGGGGCCGGGGCGCCGTCGCCAAGGTGGGCAGCACGTCGATTTCGGACGAAGAATTCCGCCGCGCCTATCAGGACGAGCTTGACCGGGTGTCCCGGCAGGCCCGCCAGCGCATCACCGCCGAGCAGGGCCGCGCCTTCGGCCTCGACAGAAGAGTACTGTCGCAGCTCGTTGGCGGCGCGGCCATCGAAGCGCACGCCCACGAGATGGGTCTGGCGCTATCCGACAAGACCCTCGTCGAAGGCGTCCAGTCCGATCCTGATTTCCAGATCGACGGCAAATTCTCGAGACAGAATTTCGATGCCCTGCTTCGTCAAATTGGCCTGACAGAGCAAGGCTTCCTCAATCTGCGCCGTAAGGATGAACTCCGCGCCGCGATCATCAAGTCGTTCATCACGGGGCAAACGGTTCCAAAACCGCTTTTCGACCTCATGCACGCCTACAACGACGAGAAGCGCGTCATCGAGTGGATCAAGGTCGATCCCGAGGCCGTCACCGTCCCTGAAGCGTCGGAAGACAAGCTCAAGGAACTCTACGAGAAAGATAAGTCGAAATACATGACGCCCGAGTACCGCAAGGTGCAGGTGCTGACGCTCGGCGTCGACGATCTGAAGAAGCAGATCACCATTTCCGACGAGGACGTCGCGAAATCCTACGAAGCGACGAAGGACACTTACAACAAGCCGGAAGAGCGGCGCATTCAGCAGATCGCCTTCAAGGACAAGGCGACCGCCGAAGCAGCGCTGAAGGATCTTCGCGACGGCAAGAAATCCTTCACCGACGTCGCCAAGGAAGCCGGCGCGAAGGACACCGACGTCGACCTCGGCTTGATCACCAGGAAGGCCCTGATCGACCCGAAGATCGCGGACGTCGCGTTCGCGCTCGAAAAGGACAAATATTCCGACGTTGTCGAAGGCCGCTTCGCAACGGTGATCCTGCGTGTCACGCAGATCGAGCCCGGCGTCACCCGCACGCTCGCCGACGTCAAGGACCAAGTCCACGACAAGCTCGCGACGGAAAAAGCCAAGTCCGACATGCAGAACAAGCATGACGAGATCGAAGACAACCGCATAGCCGGCAAGACTCTGTCGGAAATTGCCGAGACGTCGAAGCTGGCGTTCAAGGAAATTCCGGCGACCGATGCAATGGGCCTTTCGCCCGAAGGCAAGCCTGTGCTGGAGACGCCGGATCTTCGCAAGATCGTTACGCGTGCATTCGCGCCCGACAACAGCTCCGACGACACCGCGATCGAGCTGTCGGACGGCGGCTACGCCTGGGTCAACGTTCTCTCCACCGAGGCACCGAAACAGAAGCCCTACGATCAGGTGAAGGATCAGGTGAAGGAAAACTACACCTCCTCCGAACGCCACCGCCTGATCGATGAGCTTGCAAAGAAGCTCGCCGACCGAGTCAACGCCGGTGAGCCGATGACCGCGCTCGAAGCAGAAGCGAAGAACAAAGTCGAAAAGACCGATCCTCTGACGCGCAAAACCATCCCGCAGAGCCTTTCAGAGGGAATCGTCGTTCAGGCCTTTGCCCTGCCGAAAGGCAAGGCGAGCCACGGGGATTCGCCCGATCACACGACGGAAATCGTCTATCGCGTTGCCGACGTGATCCCGGCGCCCGAAGCGTCTCTGACCGAAACCGATCAGCTGACCCGTGAGCTCAATGCCGAACTCGCAAACCAGACGCTCACCGAATACACCGAAGCACTCAAAAAGCGCCTCGGCACATCCGTGAACGCTGCGGAGATGAATGCCGTCATCGGCGTAAACGAAGAGTGAGACTGACGTGAGCGCCCCAACGGCAGCGCCGGCATCGGCCAAAACTTCGGCGGAGGCAAACTCAGGGCGCGCGGATATTTTCCCCGCGCCTGATCATTTCGCCAAGATCTACGGCGCCGGCACCTCCCAGGTCGTCTGGACGCGCCTCATCGCCGATCTCGAAACGCCGGTCTCCGCATATCTGAAGCTCGGCGAGCAGCGCGCGATGAGCTTCCTTCTCGAGTCGATCGAGGGCGGCTCCGCGCGCGGGCGCTATTCCGTCATCGGCTTCGCTCCGGACCTGATCTGGAGGGCCAACGGCGACGCCGCGGAAATCAATCGATCGCCGGAAGCCGATCCGAACGCGTTTACGCGCGACGCTGACCCGGCGCTGCAGTCGTTGCGCAAATTGCTTGCCGAGAGCGCGATCGCACTTCCCGAAACGTTGCCGCCGATGGCCGCCGGTATTTTCGGCTACATGGGCTACGACACCGTCCGGCTGATTGAAAAGCTGCCGGAGATGAAACCGGACACGCTCGGCGTGCCCGATGCCATTCTGATCCGGCCGACGCTGATGCTCATCTTTGACAACGTCAAGGATGAGATGATCCTCGTCACGCCTGTTCGCCCGAGCGCGAGCGTCACCGCCGCGGACGCCTACGCCGCAGCTCTGGCGCGCATCGAGGGGGCCATCAAGGCCCTCGACACCCCGCTTCAACGCACGGCGTCCGCGCCTCAGCCGACGCTTACGCTGCCCGAACCGCAATCGAACACGTCGCCTGCCGACTACATGGCGATGGTGACGAAGGCGAAGGAATACATCAAAGCCGGCGATATCTTTCAGGTCGTGCTTTCCCAGCGCTTTTCGGCGCCGTTCGCGCTTCCGTCATTCGCGCTCTATCGCGCTCTTCGCCGGCTCAATCCGTCGCCGTTTCTCTTCCATCTTGATTTCGGCGGCTTCCAGCTCGTCGGATCGTCACCCGAAATCCTCGTTCGCGCGCGCGACGGCGTCGTCACCATCCGCCCCATCGCCGGAACGGCACCCCGCGGCGCCACCGAAGCCGAGGACAAGGCATTGGGAGCAGCTCTCCTCGCCGATCCGAAAGAGCGCTCCGAGCATCTGATGCTGCTCGACCTCGGCCGCAACGACGTCGGCCGCGTATCGGAACCCGGCACGGTCACCGTCACCGATAAGTTCGTCATCGAACGCTACAGTCACGTCATGCACATCGTGTCGAACGTGATCGGTAAACTCGACGAGAAAAATCACGACGCGATCGATGCCCTGATGGCAGGCTTCCCCGCTGGCACGGTTTCCGGCGCACCGAAAGTCCGCGCGATGGAGATCATCGCCGAGTTCGAGAAGGCCAAGCGCGGACCCTATGCGGGCTGCGTCGGCTATTTCTCAGCGAGCGGCGAAATGGATACCTGCATCGTGCTCAGAACCGCCATTCTCAAAGACGGCATGATCCACGTGCAGGCCGGCGCCGGCATTGTGCACGACAGCATTCCTGAGAACGAACAGCAGGAATGCATCAATAAGGCGAAGGCCGTCGTGCGCGCCGCCGAAGAAGCGGTTCGCTTCGCCTCACGCTCGTCCAACGCTCGCTAGCTGAGACGCCAGTTAAGCGCCTAGCGAACCTTCACTTCGGTTCGCCACCGCTTAGCCCAGGCTCGCTGCCACGGCGTCCATTTCGGCCGCCACAGCAGGCTGACGATGCTGTGCCAGATCGCATAAATCGGAAACCAGAAAAGCACCCGGATCGGCAATACGCCGAGTGCGAACGCCGTGCGCCGAATCCGCTTCGATGCGGACGCGCCGTATTTCTGACTGCGCGCCTTCACCCATGCTCTGACCCTTTCCTGGCCGAGGACGCGTTCCGCGACCCTGAGCGCGATGAAAGCGACTACGGCGATCGGCAGCAGAAGCCAGAGCACAATCCAGAGGAGTTGCGTGAAAATCCACCAGATGATGCTTAGGAGGAGGCCAAGAAGCCAAAAAATCGGCGCCAGTAGATAATCCATTGCGGATGGACCTTGTCATCACGGCAGCGCGAATCTATGGCCTATCGCTTAACGACATCGACGGCCTGCTATATGGTCCGTTCGTCGCGCAACGCCAGCCCAAGGCCGCAATGCTTTCTCTTGCCCTCCTCCGCCACGCCAAATCAAGCTGGGAAGCGAAGGACATCGATGATTTCGACCGTCCCCTGAACGACCGGGGGCGCACCGCCGCGCCGGTCATGGGAGCGGTTCTGCAAGAACTCAATTTCACGCCCGAATGCATACTTTGCTCTCCGGCGAAGCGAACCCAAGAGACGCTGACGCTCATTTCACCATTCGTCAAAGACGCCGAAGTGACGTTCGATGAACAGTTGTATCTAACAAGCCAGGATACGCTCCTCTCACGTCTGAAAGCCGTTCCGGTTGGCGTCAAGAAAGTGCTGATGATTGGCCACAACCCCGGCATGCACGGCCTCGCGCTGATGCTGGCGGGCACCGGCGACGCCAAGTCGATATCGCGACTGGAAGACAAGTTTCCAACAGCCGCGCTCGCCACCTTCTCCTTCCCGCAGGTCGCCTGGCGCGATCTGACGCCGGCTTCGGGCCACCTCGAAGCCTTTGTCACCCCCCGCGACCGGGCGTGAAACGCCGAAACCCCGTCCCGCGTTGAAACAAGCCGTTCGAGGGCCATATTTTCCGTGTCGCGGTGCGTCCGGGGTCTGCTAGAAGGGCTTAAGGCCGCATTGAATGCGCGCTGGCAGACCAAGGGCCAATATGCTGATCCTGATCGATAACTACGATAGCTTCACCTACAATCTCGTCCATTATCTGGGCGAGCTCGGGGCCGAGAGCGTCGTCATTCGCAACGACAAGGTGTCAGCCGACGAAGTGCTCGCGAAGAAGCCTCAGGCGATCGTGCTGTCGCCCGGCCCGTGCACGCCGAACGAAGCCGGCGTCTGTCTCGATCTCATCAAGAAAGCTGGCCCCACCATTCCGCTGCTCGGCGTCTGCCTTGGCCATCAGGCGATCGGACAAGCTTATGGCGGCAACGTCGTTCGTGCGCCCGCCCCGATGCATGGGAAGCTGTCGACGATTTCGAATACCGGCAAAGGCATATTCAAAGGCCTGCCGCCGCGCTTCGACATCACGCGCTATCACTCGCTCATCGTTGATCGCGCGACGCTTCCGGACTGCCTCGAGGTCACGGCCGAAACGGACGATGGAATCATCATGGGCCTGCAGCACAAGACGCATCCGGTCCATGGCGTTCAGTTCCACCCCGAAAGCATCGCGTCCGAGCAGGGCCACGCGCTCCTTGCCAACTTCCTTTCGATTGCAGGTTTCTCACCGAAAAGCCGTAAGGCGGCCTGACCCGTGACAACCGCAGCAACCGTTGCCAACCCGGCTCGTGAATTGAAGAGCCTCATGAATCGTATTGCCGATGGCGAAACCCTCGGCGATGAAGGCATGCAGCAGGCGCTCGATCTCTTGATGTCCGGAATTGCGCCGCCGGTCGCAATGGGCGCATTCCTCATGGGCCTGCGCGTCCGCGGCGAAACCACCGAAGAAATCACGGGCGCTGCGAGATTCATGCGCGGGCGTATGACGACAGTCGATGCGCCGCCGGGTGCCATCGACATCGTCGGCACAGGCGGCGACAGCCGCGGCACCTATAACATCTCGACGGCCGCGACGTTCGTTGCCGCCGGAGCCGGCGCGATCGTTGCGAAGCACGGTAATCGCGCCGTGACTTCGCTTTCGGGCGCCTCCGACGTTCTCGCAGCCCTCGGCGTCAAGCTCGACGTTCCGCCCGTCGTGGTTTCCCGCGCGATAGCAGATGCCGGCGTCGGCTTCCTGTGGGCCCCGCTTTATCATCCGGGGTTCAAGACTTGGGCGCCGATCCGCGCCGACCTTGGGCTGCGCACGATTTTCAATCTGCTCGGACCGCTCTGCAATCCGGCGCGCGTCACGCGGCAGGTCCTCGGCGTCTATGATCGCAAACTCGTTGAGCCGATCGCGGAAGTTCTGCGAAAGCTCGGCTCGGTCCACGCCTGGGTCGTCCACGGCGCCGACGGGATGGACGAACTGACGACAACCGGTGTTACCCACGTCGCGGAGCTGAAGGACGGCGATATCTTCGCCTTCGAGCTGACGCCGGAAGACGCGGGCCTCGCGCGCAGCGATATCGAGGCGCTGAAGGGCGGCGATGCCGCGGCCAACGCGGCTGCCATTCATGCGCTTCTGCAGGGGGAAACCGGTCCCTATCGCGACATCGTCCTTCTGAATGCCGCCGCAGCGCTCGTCGTCGCCGGCAAGGCCGATGGCCTGCCGGACGGGATCGAGAAGGCGGAAGCCTCCATCGATAACGGCCGGGCCGCACGCGCCCTCGACCGTCTTGTCGCCGTCACCAACGAACGGGTTTGAAGATGGCCGACATCCTCGACAAGATCACCGCCTACAAACGCGAAGAGGTCGCACGCGCCAAAACGCTGAAGCCCCTCCGCGTCATCGCCGAATACGCGCGCTCGGCGCCGAAGGTGCGTCGCTTCGCCGGTGCCATCGAAGCGAAACATCAGAAAAAGCAGCCCGCGCTGATTGCCGAAATCAAAAAGGCATCGCCCTCCAAAGGCCTCATCCGCGCCGACTTCGATCCGCCCGCGCTCGCCAAAGCATATGAGCAAGGCGGCGCGGCTTGCCTGTCGATCCTCACCGACCGTCCATCGTTTCAGGGCGCACCCGAATTTCTGACGGCAGCGCGCGAAGCGACATCGCTGCCCGTCCTGCGCAAGGACTTCATGATCGACACCTACCAGGTCGCCGAAGCACGCGCCTGGGGCGCCGACTGCATCTTGATCATCCTCGCCGAGGTCGACGACGCAACCGCCCACGATCTCGCGTTGGCGGCCAATGACTGGGGCATGGACGCCATCGCCGAGGTCCACGACGCAGCGGAACTTGACCGGGCGCTGAAACTCGATTGCCGCCTCATCGGCATCAACAATCGCAACCTCAAGACCTTCGACGTGAAGCTCGAGACGACGGAAGATCTTGCGCCGAAGGTTCCTTCGGACCGGATCGTCGTCGGTGAAAGCGGCATCTTCACCTCGTCCGACATCGCCCGGCTCGCCAAGGCCGGCGTCGAGACGTTCCTCGTTGGCGAAAGCCTGATGCGGCAAGCCGATGTGACCGCCGCGACGAAGGCCCTGCTTCAGACCGCGACTGCGTCATGAGCAAGCTTTCCCACATCAACGACAAGGGCGAAGCCCGGATGGTCGATGTCTCGGAGAAGGCCACAACGGCCCGCCGCGCCGTCGCCGAGGGCTTTGTCGCGATGCGGCCCAGCACGCTCGAACTCGTCGAAAAGGGCGAAGCTCACAAAGGCGATGTCATCGGCACCGCGCGCATCGCCGGCATCATGGCGGCTAAGCGCACGCACGAGTTGATCCCGCTTTGCCATCCGCTCGCGATTACCAAAGCGACCGTCGACTTCACGCTCTCCCAGTCTCCACCCGGCATCCTCGTGAAGGCGGAGGTGAAGGTTTCAAGCCAAACGGGCGTCGAAATGGAAGCTTTGACCGCAGTTTCGGTTGCCTGCCTGACGCTCTACGACATGCTGAAAGCTGCCGATAAATCCATGACGATCGAAGGCGTCCGCCTCATCGCGAAGGATGGCGGCAAATCAGGCGTCTACCGTGCCGGCGAGCGCGCCGGAGGCGCTTGACACACATGTCTCTGCTGCCCGTCGCCGAAGCGCTGAAGCGCATTCTCGATGTCGCGACGACACTCGAGCCCGAAAACGTCGAACTTCTTCGGGCGCGCGGCCGGACGCTCGCGGCGCCCGTGATTTCCAAACTCAATAATCCGCCATTCAACGCTTCCGCGATGGACGGCTATGCCGTGCGCGCGGAAGACGTCGCCAGCGTACCTGCGTCGTTGACTGTCATCGGTGAGGCTGTCGCCGGCCGCCCGTTTACAAGCGCGCTTGGCAAAGGCGAAGCCATACGCATCTTTACTGGCGGCCGCGTGCCGGAAGGTGCCGACGCGATCGTCATTCAAGAAAACGTCGATGCATCCGGACCGACTATCACGGTCCGCGAGACCGCATCCGTTGGCGCCAACATCAGGCCCGAGGGCGAGGATTTCCGGAAAGACGACATCCTGCTCGAAGCAGGCCGCTGTCTGACTTCGCGCGACGTGTTGATCGGCGCCTCCTCGGGCTACGGAAAACTTCCGGTCGTCCGGAAACCCGTCATCGCGATCCTATCGACAGGCGATGAACTCGTTTCGCCCGGCAATCCTCTCGGACCTGGACAGATATCGGCATCGAATGCCTACGGCCTCGCGGCCGTCGTCGAAGCGGCCGGTGGCGAAGCGCACTTTCTCGGAATTGCGCGCGACACGTTCGCATCGCTCGAAGATCGCATCGCCGCCGCTGCCGGTGCCGATATTTTAGTCACGAGCGGCGGAGCGTCCGTCGGCGACCACGATCTGGTCCGCCCCGCCCTCGAAAAGGCGGGCGCTAAACTCGAATTCTATAAGATCGCAATGCGTCCGGGAAAACCGTTGTTCTTCGGATTGCGCGCAGTAGAACGGAAGACGCAATACTGCCTTGGCCTGCCGGGAAATCCGGTTTCGTCGATGATCTGCGCACGGGTCTTTCTCGTGCCCCTCATCGGCCGCCTGCTTGGACGGGAAACGCCATTCCAAGCGATCGAGGCCGTGCTCGCCGAGCCCGTTCCGGCGAACGGACCGCGCCAGCACTACATGCGCGGCGTATTGGATATGAACTCGGCCCCACCCCGAGTGACACCGTTCAAAAGCCAGGACAGCGGCTTGATCAAATCCCTACAGCGCGCCGATTGTCTCGTTGTGGTACCTGCCGACGCGCCCGCTCAGAGCGCCGGAACGCCGGTGAAGGTTCTTAAGCTCGATATTTGACGAACGCTGGCCGCACGCTTGTGCGGTTTCAGAAATTTCGCAACAACCAAACCAAATGCCTATTTATGTTGCACACGAATGAAATGCGTGTGCGCCATCATTTTTCGCGATATGGTGGCCCTGGGGAACATTCAAGCCGAGCGCGGCGTTTTTCGGTTTCATGACTTAGGCCGAGGACGCCGTAGATGCTTATCCACGTGGGTTACGATATCGGATTGCAACTTTCTGCGCCGACGCCGCTTCTTCTACTTCTCGATGTCCACCCGAGCCGCCGCCGCGACATCATTTACGAAGATGCGTTGAGCGTTCCCGACATTCCGATCGAGCACGGCCTTGATCTCTACGGGAACCGGACGCAGCGGCTTGTCGCTCAGCCGGGTCCGCTGAAGCTCAGCTATCGCGCGGTGGTGCGGGATTCAGGAGCTCTCGAAGAGCAACCCTTCAATGCTCGCGAAATCCCCGTCGCCGACCTGCCGAATTATGCGATGCATTACTTGAGCGGCAGCCGCTATTGCGAAACTGACGAACTAGCGCCGATTGCCTGGCAGCTCTTCGGTAACGTGCCGCCGGGATACGCACGCGTCAAAGCGATCTGCGAGTTCGTTCACAACCACATCAAGTTCGATTATCAGGCCGCGCGCTCCACGCGCACCGCTGCCGAGGCTTATAAGGAACGCACTGGCGTTTGCCGCGACTTCGCGCATCTCGCCATATCGTTCTGCCGCTGCCTCAACATTCCCGCAGCATACGTGAACGGGTATTTGGGCGACATCGGCGTGCCGCCCGATCCGGCGCCGATGGATTTCAGCGCCTGGTTCGAGGCCTACATCGATCACCGCTGGGTGACGTTCGATGGGCGCCATAACAAGCCGCGAACCGGCCGCATTGTCATCGCTCGCGGACGCGATGCCGCCGATGTGGCGATGATCACATCGTTCGGCCAGCACTATCTGGGTGAATTCAAAGTCATCTGCGAAGAAGTCGCCCCGCAACGCGCGGAGCAACTTTCGTCGCGGGCCGCCTGACGCGGCCGGTTAGTCCTTCGCGCGTTCGACGTAGGAACCGTCAGCCGTCATCACGACGACCCGCGTCCCAGCGCCGATGTGCGGGGGCACCATCACGCGGGCGCCGTTCGAAAGCTTCGCCGGCTTGTAGGACGACGATGCCGTCTGGCCTTTGACGACGGGGTCGGCTTCGACGATTTCAAACGTCACGCGCTGCGGCAGCTCAACGGAAATCGGATTGCCCTCATGCAGCGACACGAGGCACGTCATGCCTTCCTGAAGCCACTGGCCGCTGTCGCCGAGAATGTCCTTCGGAATGGTGATCTGGTCGAAGGTTTCGGGCTGCATGAAGTTGAAGCCCATGTCGTCTTCGTAAAGATAATTGAAGTCCTTTTCGTCGAGGTAGGCGCGCTCGACCTGATCCGTCGTACGGTAACGCTCGGTAAGCTTCACGCCGTCGGCGATGCGGCGCATTTCGAGGTGCGTGACGGGCGTGCCCTTGCCCGGATGGATGTTTTCGGCGTGCATCACCACGGCAAGTTTACCATCGAGATCGAGCACATTGCCTTTACGGACCGAGCTTGCAATAACCTTTACCACGTAACGTCTCCGATCATTAATCCATGCGCTACGGCCGCCTCATGGGGCGGCCGGCCGGCGGAAGCCTTCAGGGAATCTGTCGCGTCTCATACCTGCTAAGTTCTTTGCCGCCAAGTGCGGCAACCCTGTGCTGAACCCTCAATTTGCAAGCATGTCGCAGCTTTCCCCCTGGTGGAGCCCCCATCGCCACGCCGACCGTAGGCCTTTTCTCATTGGCCGGGGCCGCATCAAGACCGCGATAAGAAGTTGGTTTCTTTCGCAAGGGTTCCTGGAAGTCGAACCGGGCCTGTTGCAGGTTTCCCCCGGTAACGAGACGCATCTGCACGCCTTCAGGACCGAGCTGGTTGGAACCGATCTATCGCGCCGGGATCTCTATCTCCACACCTCGCCCGAGTTCGCCATGAAGAAGCTGCTGGCGGCTGGTGAGACGAAGATCTTCTCTTTCTCCCCCGTCTTTCGCAACCGCGAGCGAGGCGCGCTGCATTCGCCTGAATTCACAATGCTCGAATGGTACCGGGTGAACGAGCATTACGAGTCGCTATGGGCCGATTGCCAAGCGATCCTCGATATAGCCGCCGAGACGACGGGGCGCACGCAATGGTCGTTTCGTGGCAAGCCGTGCGACATCACCAAGCGCTACGACTGGACGACGCTTTATCAGGCATTCGTTCAATTTGCCGAAATACCGCTGCACGAAACGATGAGCCCCACGTCGGTCGATCGTGACAAGCTCGCAGGCTTCGCGAAGGCCCAAGGCATTCGCGTCGGCGACGACGACAGCTGGTCGGACATATTCAGCCGCGTTCTGGTCGAAAAAATCGAGCCGGGATTAGGACTCTACCGGCCGGAGATCCTGTGCGAGTATCCGATCGCGGAAGCAGCCCTCGCCCGCCCAGTGCCCGACAATCCCGCTGTTGCCGAGCGCTTCGAGCTTTACGTCTGCGGCGTCGAATTGGCGAACGGCTTCGGCGAGTTGACCGACGCGGCCGAGCAGCGCCGCCGCTTCGAAGCCTGGATGACGGAGAAACAGCGCATTTACGGCGAGCGTTATCCGTTGGATGAAGATTTTCTCGCCGCCCTGAGCGAGATGCCACCGGCTTCCGGATGCGCCCTCGGCTTCGACCGTCTCGCCATGCTCGCAACGGGCGCTGAGCGGGTCGATCAAGTTATCTGGACTCCATTGAGCACCAGCGAAAGGAACGAATGAGCGATGTCTTCCAAAGATACGCCCAAAGAGACGCATAGCGGCGGATGCCAGTGCGGGGCGATCCGCTTCCGCGTCGAGGGAACACTCGGCGACGCCTCCGTCTGCCACTGCCGGATGTGCCAAAAGGCATTCGGATCGCTTTACGCGCCCCTCGTCAGCGTCCGGGAAGCCAAGCTCATTTGGACGCGCGGACAGCCGAAGAAATTTCAATCGTCAAACGCTGCCCAACGCGGCTTCTGCGCGGATTGCGGCACACCGCTAACCTATGAGGCGCCTGACGGCGTCGCGCTCGCCATCGGCGCGTTCGACGACCCGGCAGGCCTCGCGCCGAAAGTTCAGTGGGGCGTCGAAGCGAAGCTTCCCTATGCGGATGCAATTCCAGCTCTTCCTGGGCGCGACACCCTGGCGGACACAAACGCGGCACCTTTTCTGACGACACTCGTTTCGTATCAGCACCCCGACCACGATACGGATGTTTGGCCGCCGAAATGACGCTCATCGAAAAGAAGCTGACGTCCATCGATGATCTGATCGGCGCAAAACTCGTCTCTGACAACGAGCGCGGTGCGCTGATGGATGTCTCTGCGCGCTATGCCGTCGCCCTGACGCCCGTCATCGCCAACCTTATCGACCCGAACGCCCCCAATGATCCGATCGCCCGCCAGTTCGTCCCCACCGCTGCGGAACTCACGACGCATCCGCGGGAAGCAGGCGATCCGATAGGCGATCACCTCAAAAGCCCGGTGCCCGGCATCGTGCACCGCTACCCCGACCGCGTGCTTCTGAAGATTGCGAGTGTGTGCCCCGTCTATTGCCGCTTCTGCTTCCGCCGCGAAATGGTCGGTCCCGCGAACGGCGAAACACTGTCCGCTGATGATCTGGCCGCAGCCGTCGCCTACATCGCGGCCAACCCCGGCATCTGGGAAGTCATATTGACGGGGGGTGATCCGTTCATCCTCTCGCCGCGTCGCATCCGCGAGGTGACCGGCGCGTTATCTGCGGTCCCGCACGTCAAAATATTGCGATGGCATACGCGTGTGCCGGTCGTCGATCCCGACCGCGTAAGCGACGAGCTCATCGCGGCTTTGAAAGCGACGCCGAAGACGGTTTTCATCGGCCTGCACACGAACCACGCGCGGGAGCTGGAAGGGAGCGCATGCGATGCGATTGCCCGGCTCGTCGATGCGGGCCTACCCCTCGTCAGTCAGACCGTGCTGCTGAAAGGCGTCAACGACAATGTCGAGACGCTTGAAGCCCTCATGCGCCGCCTCGTCGAGCTTCGGGTGAAGCCCTACTACCTCCACCATGGCGACTTGGCTCCCGGCACCGCGCACTTCCGCACGACCATCGCCGAAGGACGCGCTTTGATGGCCGCTTTGCGCCAGCGGATCTCGGGGTTGGCGCTTCCGACCTATGTGCTCGACCTTCCCGGCGCCTTCGGCAAGGTCCCGATCGAACGCCACTCGGGAGCGGACCACAACGGCGTTGACATTTTCACCGACCGCGACGGCCGAAATCATCGCTATGAGGATGCCTGCGCCGCTCCCGATGTTCCGTGACGAGCTTGGATTGATTGGGCAAAATGCCCGACCGCTGCCAAGCATGCCCTAACAGGTTGATCATACGCTCTTTCGATTGGACGCTCCTCGATTTCGATGCCAGATTGCCGCATCAGAACAGGCCGGAAAACGGCCGGCACCCATTGGAGGAAGTGAATGAACGACGAACCGGCCCGCGAAAAGTTTTTCGGTGCGTGTCCGCACGATTGCCCGGACACATGCGCAATGATCTACGAGGTCAAGGACGGCAGGCTGGTCGATGTTCGCGGCAACAAGGACCACCCCATCACCCGTGGCGGTCTATGTGTGAAGCTCAAGGATTTCGCCGATCATCACGTCAACCCGGATCGGCTGATGTATCCGCTTCGCCGCGTCGGACCGAAGGGCTCGGGTCCGAATGGCGGTAACAACTTCGAACGCATCACGTGGGATGAGGCGATCTCCGAGATCGGCACGCGCTGGCGCGAGATCATCGCAACCTACGGCGCGCAAGCCATCATGCCGCAAAGTTATCTCGGCAATATGGGCCTCGTGCAGGGCATCAACTCCGGCGACCCATTCTTCAATCGCCTCGGCTCGACGGTAAACGAGAAGACTTACTGCACGTCGGGTTCATCGACGGCGTGGCTTCTGACGCACGGCCCGACCGGCGGCGTCGATCCGGAAAGCTTCGTGCACAGCAAGTACATCGTGATCTGGGCTTGCAATTCGATCTCGACAAACCTGCATCATTGGCCCTTCGTGCTCGAAGCGCAAAGGCGCGGCGCAAAGGTTGTCGTCGTCGACTCCTACAAATCCCGCACCGCGAAGGCTGGCGATTGGCACATCTGCCCGAAACCCGGCACCGATGGAGCGTTGGCGCTCGGCATCATCAATTCGATGGTCGAGCAAGGCCTGATCGATCAGGACTACGTCGATAATCACGTGCACGGCTTCCCGGAGATCAAAGCTCGCGCCGCCGAATTCTCACTCGATTACGTTGAGCGCGTTACGGGCGTCAAAGCAGCCGACGTCGCCAAGTTCGCGCGTGAATTCGCGACCTCGCAGCCGTCCGCCATCCGCATCGGCGTCGCGATCGAACGCTCGGCCGGCGGCGCGCAAGCCGCGCGGGCGGTTTACGCAATCCCGGCAGTCTGCGGTTCGTGGCGCCACGTCGGCGGCGGCATGCTGCAATTGCCCCTGTGGGACTTCCCCATCGATTGGGTGAAGGCCGCACGGCCCGACTGGATCCAGCCCGGCACGCGCGTCGTCAACAATCTGCGGCTCGGCCAGGCGCTCAACGGCGAGATGAAGCTCGATCCTCCGATCAAGAGCATGTTCGTCTTCTGCACCAACCCAGTCAGCCAGTCGCCCGAGACCAACAAGATCGTCGAAGGCCTAAAGCGCGAAGACCTGTTCACGGTCGTCGCCGAACACTTCATCACCGACACGGCAAAGTATGCCGATATCATCCTGCCGTCCGCCATGGCGGGTGAGGCCGAGGACATGATGTGGTCCTGGGGCCACTTCTACTTGACGTACAATGAGAAGGCGATCGACCCGCCCGGCGAATGCAAGCCGACAAGCGAGATGTGGCGACTGCTCGCCAAGGAGATGGGCTTCGACGACCCGGTCTTCAAAATGACCGACAGCGAGCTGTGCGCCGAATACATCAACTGGACCGACCCCAAGATGGGCGGCGTCGACATGGAGTACTTCAAGAAGCACGGGTACTACAAAATCGACGTCGGCTCCGCAGATACGCGTACGCCGCACAGCGAGGGCAAATTCCCGACGCCTTCGGGCAAAGTCGAACTGTTGTTGCACGATGCGAAGAACTTCGTCGCCGGTCCCTTCCGGGCCATGTACGAGGGCGAGCAATCGGGTGAGCCTGTCGATCCGCTTCCCGGCTACGTGCCGGTTCGCGAATCTCCGGAGACCAGCCCGGAACTTGCGAAGCGTTATCCGCTGAACATCATCTCACCGAAGAGCCACGCCTTCCTGAACTCGTGCTACGCCAACGAGCCGCACAAAATCAAAATCCAAGGCGAGCAGTTCGTGATGATTTCGCCGGTCGATGCCGCCAAGCGGAACATCCGGGAAGGCGATCCGGTGCGCGTGCAGAATGCGCGCGGCGACTTCGAAGGCGTCGCGCGTGTGACGGACGACGTCACGCCCGGCATCGTCGTCGCCACCCTCGGCTATTGGCGGTCGCTCAACCGCTCCGACGGATCCGTCAATTCCATCTCGTCCGACGCCTGGAGCGGCCTCGGCCGGGCCCCGACGTTCTCGGACAATCTCGTCGAAGTTCAGCGCGTGAACTGAGCGGCGCCGATATCGGTCAAACAGGAAATAGGTCTGCACTGCACCAAGTTGTGCAGACCGCTGTTCCCTAGGTGACATCCCCCGAAACTTTATTGAGCTAAAAAGGGCCCCGGGGAAGTAGGTTGGCGACCAGCAGCGAACTTCCGGAACGACCGGGCGCGCTGATCGCCGGCTAGGCAGCGATGGAAGCCCATGTCACCCGTTCACGCGGCGCTGGCCGCGATCACATATCTTCTCGTCAAGCACGCAGTCGCCGATTTCATCCTGCAGACGGACCTGATTTTCCGCCAGAAAGGATCCTACGGCGCGCCGGGCGGGCTGTGGCACGCGCTCATCCATATCCTATTGACGGCGCCTGTCTTTTTGCTCTTTCCGGGCGGCGGCCCGGGCCTTGCGGCCGCCCTTCTCGCCGCAGAATTCATCCTTCACTACCATATCGACTGGACGAAAGAGCAGATCGTCCGTCGCGAGAATTGGACGCCGAAGGACAAATACTTCTGGTGGGCGCTTGGGCTCGATCAGCTGCTGCACGGCCTCACCTATGTCGCCATCCTCTGGATCTGGCTCCCTCCCGGCTGACCAAGCGCGGCGTTTTTCGCATCTTGCGCACCCTGTCGCGCCCCTGCCATATGCGGAAGAGAACGCGGATCGGCGTACCGATCCGAGCACCGCATTAATATTATTGGCCGCACGTAACATTCCAACGCCAGCCGTCGAAGACAACTGAGAAGGCGTAATTTTGGACCGGAAGGCTCGCGACGCCGAGTGGACAAGCTTGATGCGCTCCGCAATTGCGGGCGATCAAGGGGCCTATCGCCGTCTGCTGTCCGAGCTTTCGCCGGTCCTGAGAGGTGTGGCCCGCCGCGGCTTCGCGGGCGTCGGCGTGCCGCGCGAAGACGTGGAGGACGTGGTGCAAGACGCGCTGCTCGCGATCCATCTGAAGAGGCACACTTGGGACCAGACAATGCCGCTCGGCCCCTGGGTCATGGCGATTGTCCGCAACAAGATGATCGACGACCTGCGGCGGCGCGGCCGTCGGCCGGAAGTTCCGGTGGATCTGAATGAATTCGAATTCGAGGGCGAAGATCAGCAGGCGTCCATCGATGCTCACGATGTCGAGCGTGTCCTTGGCCGTCTTTCCGGCAAGAACCGCGATATCGTCCAATCGATCAGCATCGACGGGCAATCGGCCCGCGACGTCGCCCAGCGCCTTGGAATGAGCGAAGTCGCCGTTCGCGTCGCATTGCATCGAAGCCTGAAGGCGCTTGCCGATACCTATCAAGAGAAGAAATTATGAAGACGGACGACCTCATCAATGCCCTTGCTGCCGATGCCAAAAGCGTCGAGCCGCCGATTGCCCGGACGGTTGCGATCGCGGTCGGTATAGGTGCCTTGATTTCCGGCCTGCTCTTTCTCGGGGTCCTTGGCGTCCGTGACAACTTTGCGGAGTCCATGGTGTCTTCGCTGCGCTTCGTCTTCAAATTCGTGCTGACGCTAAGCCTTGCAATTCCCGCTTACGTCCTCGTTCGCGGACTGTCGCGACCGGATTTTGAGCCCGGAAAGAAGCTCTGGTGGCTGGCACTCGCCCCAGCGTTGCTATTTATCGCCATTCTCCTTGAGATGGTCTCCGTGCCCGCTGATCAGTGGCACGCGCGAATGATCGGCCACAACTCCATACCCTGCCTCGTCGTCATCCCGCTTCTATCGTTGGCACCGTTGGCGGCCGTGCTTTATGCGCTCCATCAGGGCGCCCCGGCGAACCCGGCGATCGCGGGAGCCGTCGGCGGCTTGCTTTCGGCAGGCATCGCCGCGACGCTCTACGCCAGCCATTGCCCCGATGACAGCCCGTTGTTCCTCGCAGCATGGTACACGATCGGCACGGTCGTGATGACCGCCATAGGCGCACTCGCCGGATCGCGCTTCTTGCGCTGGTGAGGTGAACTAAAGCAGATCGCGAATGCGGTAATAGAGCATGCCCAACGCCAGCATGTAGTTGCCAGCAACGTCACTCAGCGGCAGCCGCACGTGCTTGATCCGGTCGAACAGATCGAATTGTTCCGTCGTCCCACAGATCGCATCCGAGACGATTTCCGCCGCGATGTGCGTGGCGTTGACCCCGTGTCCCGAATACCCCTGCAGATAATAGAGGTTCGGCTCGAGCCGCCCGATAGCCGGCACGCGATTGACGACGATGGCGATCGTCCCACCCCATGAGAACTCGATCTTCGCGTCTTTCAACTGCGGATAGATCTCGACCATGCGCGGGCGCATCACGGCGGCAATATCCGGCGGATCGCGGTTGGTGTAGTTGCAGCGGCCGCCGAAGAGCATACGCCGGTCTGCCGACATCCGAAAATAATCGAGCACGACATTGCTGTCGGCGACGGCGAGGTTTTGCGGATCGACCGTCGCCATCTCAGCTCCGGTCAGAGGCTCGGTGGCGATGATGTAGCTGCCTGCAGGCAGCATCAGTCCTTTGAGCCCCCGCTGCCCGAAACGATTGAAGATCTCGCCGCCGATGACGACGGAGCCCGCTTCGACCCGGCCGCGCTCGGTCTGAACCCACGGCTTCGCGCCGCCGCCGAGGCTGATGACGGCGGAATTTTCGAAGATCCGCGCACCGAGCGCCGCAGCGGCATTGGCTTCGCCCCGGCAGAGATTGAGCGGATGCAGATGCCCGCTGCGCCGGTCGATGTAGCCGCCGTAGTAGGAATTGGTGCCGAGCACGCCTGGCACTCCGGCGGCTTCGACGATCTCGAGCCCACCGCCGTCGCCGTCCTTGATGCGCTCCTCGACGTAGGCGCGCATATGATTCATGTGGCGCGTCTGTGCCGCAACTTCCATCCAGCCGTATTTGAGATCGCAGGCGATGCCGTACTTCTGGACCCTGCTCTCGATGATCTCATGACCGCGATAGCGAATGTCGCGAACGAGCTTTGCACCGGCGGCGCCGAGCTGCTGCTTGATCGTCGCTTCGCCGCTAATGCCGCCGATCATCTGGCCGCCGTTGCGGCCCGACGCGCCCCAGCCGATGCGCTTGGCTTCGAGCAGCACGACGGAGCGGCCGCGCTCGGCCATCGTCAGCGCCGTCGCGACCCCCGAGAAGCCGCCGCCGATGACGCACACGTCCGCCTTGACCGTACCTTCGAGCGCCGGAAAGCGCGTCTGGTCGTTTGCGGTCGCCGCGTAGTACGAGCGTATGTAATCTTGAGCTGTCACGATAAGCCGCTGCTTAGCGCGCCGAGCGGCGAAACACAAATCCCACGTGACATCCTCAACCCGCAGCTCCGAACGCCTTGCGCCGCTCGCGTTCCATCCGGTCGCTTTGGCGCTTTGTGATAAAGGCGGCCGAAAGAACGCCGACTGTCACAATCCCGATGAGGATCGTCGAGATTGCGTTGATCTCGGGCGTCACGCCGAGGCGCACCTGACTGTAAATCTTCATCGGCAGCGTCGTCGCGCCAGGCCCCGTCGTAAAGCTGGCTATAACGAGATCGTCGAGCGAAAGCGTGAATGACAGCAGCCACGCCGAGATCACCGAAGGCGCGATGATCGGCAACGTCACCTGGAAGAAGGTGCTGACCGGCGTCGCGCCGAGATCCATCGCCGCTTCTTCGATAGACTTGTCGAAGTCCTGCAATCGCGCCTGCACGACGACCGCCGCATAGCACATCGTGAACGTGATGTGTGCCAGCGAGATGGTCCAAAAGCCCCGATCGAACCCCAGCGCCACGAAAACGAGAAGCAGCGACAGGCCCGTAATCACGTCGGGCATCACGAGCGGAGCGAAAATCATGCCCGAAAATAGCGTGCGGCCCGGGAAACGGCCCATCCGCACGAGCGTGACCGCCGCGAGCGTCCCGAGAACCGTCGCGACAGTCGCAGACATGAGCCCGACGCGGATCGTGACCCACGCCGCGTCCTTCAAGGCCTGATTTTCAAGTAACGAGCCATACCATTTTGTGGACCAGCCGGCCCAGACCGTGACGAGCTTCGACTCGTTGAAGCTGAAGATGACGAGCAGCAGGATCGGGATGTACAGAAACGCGAAGCCCAGCGTGATCGAAGTCGCGTTGAACCAGGAAAATCGTCGGTTCATCGGCCTGCCTCCCGCACTTTTTCCTGTTGACGCTGGAAGATCACGATCGGGATGATCAGCACCAGCAGCAGGAGAACCGCTACCGCTGACGCAAGAGGCCAATCACGATTGTTGAAGAACTCGTTCCACAGCGTCTTGCCGATCATCAAAGTGTCGGAACCGCCCAAGAGATCGGGGATAACGAACTCGCCGACGGCCGGAATGAAAACGAGGAGACAGCCGGCGAAGACACCGGGTAACGACAGCGGAAACGTCACCTGCCAGAAGGCGCGCCATGGCCGCGAGCCCAAATCCTGCGCCGCTTCCAGCAGCGACGGATTGATCTTCTCGAGGCTCGCGTAAAGCGGAAGGATCATGAACGGCAGATACGAATAGACGATGCCGATGTAGACCGCCGTCGTGGTGTTCATGATCTGAAGCGGCTCACTGATGATGCCGAGCTTTATGAGAAAGATCGAAAGGAATCCTTCCGGCTTCAGGATGGCGATCCAGGCGTAAATGCGGATCAGGAACGAGGTCCAGAACGGAAGGATGACGAGCATCATCAGCGTCGGCTGCCAGGATTTCGGCGCGCGCGCCATGCCGTAAGCCATGGGATAGGCGACGAGAAGCGTCAGAAATGTCGAAATCAGCGCAATCTTCAAGCTTGAGAGGTAAGCGTTGACGTAAAGCGGATCGCCAAAAATGAAGGTGTAATTCTCGAAGTCGAGCTGCGAGATGAACTTTCCGATGCCCTCCGACCAACTGAACGTCGGCGTGTAGGGCGGAATGGCCGTCGCGACGTCCGAAAGCGACAGCTTGAAAACGATAAAGAACGGAATGAGGAAGAAGATCAGCAGCCACAAATAAGGAGCCGCAATCACATACCAGCGTCCGAGGCCGTTAGCCTTTGCACTCATAGTTCGCCTCAACCCGTCAGAACCACGCCCGCGTCGACAGGCCAGTCGAGCCAAACGCTGTCTTCCCAGCTGATCGGCCGCTCGACGGTATGCGCTGCGTTGGCACGCAATGCCGTAATGCGTTCCCCTGGGGCGGTGCGGACATGATAATGGGAAATTGACCCCAGATACCCGATGTCCTCGACCTTGCCGGGAATGGCGTTGATCGCGCTCGCCGGCTGCTCATGCGCGATGCGGATCTTCTCCGGCCTGAGCGCCAGCCACACCTGCTGACCGACGGTGACCGGCTCCGAGCTCCGGGTTTTGAATTGGTAGCCGTCCTTCGCGTTGATCTCGATGCAACCATCGCCGATCGCGGCGACCGTTCCTTCGAAGATGTTCACGTCGCCGATGAAGCCCGCGATATAGCGGGTCTTCGGGTTCTCATAGATGTCGCCCGGCGTCGCCACCTGAACGAGAACGCCCTTCTCCATCACGGCGATGCGGCTCGCGACCGTCATCGCCTCTTCCTGATCGTGGGTCACGATGATGAAGGTCGTGCCCGTCGTTTCCTGAATGCGCATCAACTCGAACTGCGCCTGCTGTCGCAGCTTCTTGTCGAGAGCGCCGAGCGGCTCGTCGAGCAAAACAATACGCGGCTTCTTGGCGATCGCGCGCGCCAGCGCCACACGTTGCTGCTGTCCGCCCGACAGCTGGTTCGGTTTGCGCTTTGCGAACTGGCGAAGCTCCAACATGCTCATGGCTTCGTCGACACGTTCGGCAATCTTGTTTTTAGGCATCCCCTCCTGGCGAAGCCCGAAGCCGATGTTGCCCTCGACCGTCATGTGCGGAAAGAGCGCATACGACTGAAACATCATGTTCACTGGGCGCTGATAGGGAGGAAGGTCCGTAATGTCTTGCCCGGCGACGATCGTCTTGCCTTGCGTCGGCCGCTCGAACCCGGCGAGCATGCGAAGCAGCGTGCTCTTTCCGCACCCCGACGGCCCGAGCAACGCGAAGAATTCTTTTTCATAAATGTCGAGCGTCACATCGTTGACGGCGACAAAATCATCGAACCGCTTCGTTATACCCTCGAAGCGAACGATCGGCGACAGGCTTGGATTTTTCCACGGAGCGAACCCTGACTGCGGCGCCGCCGTGCGCGGACCCGCACGCTGCGAGGAGGCATGGTTTGCCTGTGGATTGCCTGCAGTCACAACAGCCATGAGCGCGTCCCTGAAGTTTTGCAAATGACCCTCCATCAAGGAGAGCAAGCATGAAAGAAAAAACCGCGCCAGATTTGTTCTGGCGCGGTTTTGGTTATTGCCCTGTCGTGATCCGCGTCCACGTTCGTGTGACGATCCGCTGGGTTTTGTTATCCCACGCGGTTTTTACGTAGAGCTTCTTGAACGTTTCGGGATCGGGATAGACCGCCGGGTTCTTGAGAACGCTCTCCTCGATATCCTTCTGCGACGCGAGGTTGCCGTTGGCGTACTGGATGAAGTTCGACGCCTTCGCCATCACTTCCGGCCGGTTCAGATAGTTCAGGAAGATGTGCGCCTCTTCGACATCCTTGGCATCCGCTGGGATGGCCATCATGTCGAACCACATCTGCGTGCCTTCCTTCGGGATATGGTACTTGATCACCTGGCCGTTCTTGGCGTCGGCTGCACGCGTACCGGCCTGAAGGATGTCGCCAGACCAGCCGAGCGCCATGCAGATGTCGCCGTTGGCAAGCGCGTTGATATATTCCGAGGAATGGAACTTCTTGATGTAGGGCCGGATCTTCATCATCAGATCCTCGGCCTTCTTGAAGTCCTCTTCCTTGGTGGTGTTGGGATCGATGCCCAGATAGTTGAGCGCCACCGGGAGAATGTCTTCCGGTGAATCGAGCACGTAAATTCCGCAATCCTTGAACTTGGCGGCGATCTCGGGCTTGAAGATCATGTCCAGAGAATCGACTGGCGCATCCGCCATGCGCTCTTTGATCTTGGCTTCGTTGTAGCCGACGCCGGTCGTTCCCCACATCCAGTTCATCGCATACTGATTGTCCGGATCATACTGGGCAACCCGGCTGTAGACTTCAGGCCAGACGTTCGCGAAGTTGGGGATCTTCGATTTGTCGAGCTTCTGGAAAACACCCGCCTTGATCTGACGCGAAAGGAACGACCCGGTCGGAACGACGACATCGTATCCGCTGCCCCCCGCCAAGAGCTTCGTCTCCAGAACCTCATTGCTGTCGAAAACGTCATAAACGACTTTGATGCCAGTCTCTTTCGTGAAATCCGTCAGGATCTCCGGATCGATGTAGTCCGACCAATTGTAGACCTTAACGACTCTATCTGCGGCCTCGGCCATTGGACCGACCAGCACTGCCGCAGCGGCAACAATAGACCACGCGGCGCGACGCACCACTTTTCCAACCGTCAACATCAGAATTCCTCCAGACCCAGTCCCTCACCGGGCGTCAGCGACGGCCCGGTTAAGATTGGCAAAGCGCCGCTCTCTCAATCGACGTTTTGCTAAGTACCCACCATACTGCTCAATTAAATTCCGAAGCACAACGGATCATCGAAGAAATGTTTTGGGTGACCGGGTCAAGAAAAAGCCCTTAACCGTCATATTAAACTGCTTAAACTGCACGTTCCGGGGTCATGACGCTGCCCCGTTAGGCAACGCCACGATTTAAGCGAAACGGAGATGAGATAGCGCTATTGTGCACTGCGCCTATTGAGGTCGCTTCGCCGGCCGGGTTAAGTCTGTTGGCTTTCCGAACTCGAAAATCCAAAATGTCTGACGGTCGCCGGAAGCAAAGCGCAGAGCCTCGGCCGATCGTGGACCAGGGCAGACGCCTCGGAAAACCGCGAAGCATGGCTTCGATCGCTCCGACCACGACGTGCCGCGAAAACAGAAACGAATAATGCAAATCACTCAGGTGTCCTTATGACTGCCCCACCCGCACGGATCCTAAACGAAGAAGGTGACTTCGGCGTCGGATCGACGCCGGAAGCGCTTCGCGATTGGCTTCGCCAGCACCGCATCGAGGAAATCGATTGTGCTGTCCCGGACATCGCAGGCGTTGCGCGCGGCAAGACAATGCCCGCCGAAAAATTCGTGAAATTGGACCCGGTCCATCTTCCGATCTCGATCTTCCACCAGACGATAACGGGCGACTACGTCGGCTTCGAAGAGGACGGCCAGGAACTCTACGCCGAAAGCGATCTGATGATGGTGCCGGATCTTTCGACCATCCGACCGGCACCCTGGGCATCGAGCCCGACCGCTCAGGTCATTCATGACGCCCAATGGCAGAGCGGCGACCCGGTCGAAATCGCGCCGCGCAACGTACTGAAGCGTGTCGTCGATCTTTACGCGAAAGAAGGTTGGGTGCCGGTCGTTGCGCCCGAGCTCGAATTCTATCTGACGAAGACCAATCCCGATCCCGACTACCCGCTGGAACCGCCAATGGGCCGCTCGGGCCGCCCAGGCGCCGGCCGCCAAGCCTATAGTCTCGGCGCCGTCGACGAATACGACAAGATCGTCGACGACATCTACGACTTCGCCGAGCGCCAGTATCTGAAGATCGATACCATCATTCAGGAAGGCGGCGCGGCGCAGCTCGAGATCAATCTGCTGCACGGCGATCCGGTCGATCTCGCCGATCAGGTATTTCTCTTCAAGCGGACCATTCGCGAAGCGGCATTCGCCCAGAATTGCTACGCGACGTTCATGGCGAAGCCCCTCGCCAACCAGCCGGGCAGCGCCATGCATGTCCACCAAAGCGTCGTCGATGCGAAGACCGGCAAAAACATCTTTACGCTGCCCAATGGCGAACCGAGCAAACTGTTCTTCAACTTCCTGGCGGGTCAGCAGGCCTACCTGCCAGCGGCGATGTGCTTGATCGCGCCCTACGTCAATTCCTATCGCCGCCTCGTGCCGAACGGCGCCGCACCGATCAATGTGGAATGGGGTTACGACAACCGCTCGGCCGGGTTGCGCGTGCCGATTTCCCCGACAGCGGCGCGGCGCGTCGAAAATCGTCTTGCCGGCGCCGATTCAAATCCGTACGTCGCACTGGCAGCGAGCCTCGCCTGCGGCTATCTCGGAATGAAGAACGAACTCGAGCCGCGGCAGGCGGTCGTCGGCAACGCCTACCGGAACGACCATCAGTTGCCGCGCGGCCTGCTCGAAGCTCTGACGGATTTCGAGGAGAACACGGCGCTGCACGACATTTTGGGCAAACGCTTTTGCCACGTCTACCTCGCATTGAAGCGCAGCGAATTCGAAGAATTCATGCGCGTCATCAGTCCGTGGGAACGCGAGCATCTCCTGCTGAGTGTTTAATGAAAGCGGCCTTCCTGCCTGTGTGGGAAGGCCGGCCCTCTCTTGAGGGCGTCCTTTTTGCGACTGGATGCTTACCTGGCGCATCCGATCGGCACCGTTGGCCGAAGATGACCTGATTTGTGTCTCTTTCTATCGGCGCCGGTTAGTAATTTTTAATACTGTCCCGAAACAAGTTTCAAATTTTGCCCAATCTTGGATTGATCTCAAATACTGCAGAGCAAAATAATTGGTGCGAGACGGCTATCTCGCGAGCCTTGAACACATGGCTGGGCCACATGGGCTGGGCTATGTGTTCGAGCATCACGCGGATTCAAATCCATGACGTTAAAGACCTTGGCTGATAGGAAGAGCGAAACAATCCTCTTCGTCGACGACGAACCGCTTTCGCTGAAATACTTCAAAAGCTCGATTGGCAAATACGCCAACGTCGTGACGGCCAGCAGCCCCGAAGCGGCCCTTCAGATCCTGGCGACGCCCGGCAACGAGATCTCGGTTGTTGTCAGTGACGAGCGAATGCCTCGCGACAGCGGCGTGTCGTTTCTGAGCGAAGTCCGCAAGTCATGGCCCTCGACAGTCCGCGTACTGACGAGCGCCTACGCAAACATCGATAATCTCCAGCAGGCGATCAACGGAGCTGCGATCTATCGCTTTGTGCCGAAGCCATGGAACCTCGACGAATTATGCGCAGCCATGGAAGACGCATTGCATGTCGAGCGAAAGGCGACAGCGTTGACCGAGCCTATGCTCGGTCCGAGCACAGGTGGAGACGCGGAAAGCGCGAATATCGCTCTCCTCTCCATCCTCGCCAGCGGGCTCGAAGCGCCGTTGAAATCCCTGGATGCCGAAGCCGAACGGCTCGCAGAGTTCAGCCTGCCGGGTTCTTTGGAACCTTCCTCCACCCCGAGATCGTATCTTGCGTCCTGGGCCTCCAAGCTCCGGCTCGGCAAGATGGCCGCGTCTGCAGCTCAGATCCGCCGGGATGTCGAACACTGCAAGTCGCTCGCAAATTCCATTGGCAACCTCGCCCGGAGCCTCGCCGATCCAGTGACTGCTCAGACATCGTCGATGGCCGACACCATTTCCGAAGTTGCCGAGCAGGCTGTCATCAGTCACTCCGGCAGAGTCTTCGGCGGCCCCAGCATCGGTCAGGACTTTGCCTACCGCATGCCGCGCGAAATCATGAAGTTCGTACTGACGAGCTTGCTGCGCGGCACAACAAAGGGTCTGACTCCCAATCTCGACACATTCCCGAGAGTGGAACTAGTTTCCGGAGCCGAACACAACGAAGTTCGAATCACGTCTGTTCTGGATCGCGAGCCACCAACATTGGAGAATAATCAGTCCTGGCGTACAGTCCGGTGCGCCTTATGGGCCTTTGGAGGCGAACTCTTGTCCTCGACTGACAAAGGATTGGGCACATCCACGCTGACAATGTGCCTTCCGAAGGCATAATTCCTAGGGTGTATCTCCAAGGCATTGATTATTCTGATTCATCTAAACGCTTTCTAAATACCGCAGTACCAAACTGAACCAGTGTGATAACGTTTGTTATACACGTTGGCGTTGGTTCAGTTATGGAGCAGTCCCCTTGCGCATCGAACGGGATATTGATCGCACGGTCTCTTTCAGGAGCAGCCAGGGCACGGTCTTTCGCGGGACCCTGAGTAAGCTTTCAAGACGCAACATCGTCTTCGAGATTTACAATCCATTTTCACCCGTTCAGACGAGCGAGGTCCTGAGCGACCTCAAAGTGCGTCGCGGTAAGAACCTCGTTTATCAAGGCGACGCGGTCGTAACCGGCGTCGTCACCACGAGCATTCTCGTGGTTGTCTCAGCGACGCTCGTCAATCAATGGTCCGCCGTAGACGCGATCATCTCCGATCCCGCCGGGCTCGGATCCGAAGTGGCCCGTTTCGTCGATGAATGGGATCGGGCCAACAAGCTGCAGCCGAACTATCAGCTCAAGGTCGCCGATCTCAGGTCCTTTCTAAGCGACTTGAGCTTCTGGCTCGATCAGGTCGACCTAGCGATCGAAGGTGAGCCGGGCGCCAATCATGCCATTCTCGACACCGCGCGGTACGAAGAGATCAAGGCCCCCGTGATGCCGCGTCTGACCGAGCTGTTCCTCGAACTCGAGGAAGCTTGCCGCCAGCTCGAAGTCGACGAAGTCGAAAATCACAAGCAGCTGGCCCAGCGCGATCTTCTGCCGCTGATGATGGCCTCGCCCTTCTTCAATCGCGTCTATTCCAAGCCGCTCGGCTACGCGGGCGATTATGAGATGGTCAACATGATGTTCCGCAAGGAGCGTCGCGGAAAAACGACCTATGGCCAGATCATTAATGATTGGTTGCTGAACGGCGGGCCGCCCGAGGCGCATCGCAACCGCATCTACATGCTCGGCAAAATGCTCGATCAGGCAGCCACGGAGGCGGCTGCGGCAAACAAAGAGCTACGGATCTTGAATGTTGGCTGCGGCCCCGTGCAGGAACTCCAGCTCTTCCTCTCCAAGAACCAGGAAGCGCACCGCTTCTCCTTTGATTTGCTTGATTTTAACGCCGAAACGCTCGCCTACGCCAAACGCCAGATCGAAGCCGCGACGGCCGGCAGCGAAAACGCGCCGAAGGTGACGTATATCCTCAAGACCGTGCAGGACCTTTTGCGGCAAGCCATTGAGCTTCCGGAGAATTCCAAGACCTACGACATCATCTATTGTGCCGGCCTCTTCGATTACCTCTCCGATCGCGTCTGCACCAAACTGGTACGCCTGTTTTATCAGTGGTGCGAACCTGGCGGACGCGTGATCGTTACAAATGTGCATTCGTCAAACCCTGTGAAAGGTTTGATGGAGCATATTATGGAATGGCACCTCGTGATGCGTGACGAGTCGGATATGGTCCGGCTCGCGCCTGACCTTGGGCCGCTAAAGATTTATACAGATGAGACGGGTATCAACGTCTTTCTGGAGATAGATAAACCCCCCGTTTGACGGCATGGACGAGAAGAACGACTTACGGCGCGCCTTCGAGGCCGAGGAGCAAGAGCTTCGGCTAAGGCAGTCGAAGGTCGCTTGCATCCTCGGAATTGTTTTGATTCCCGCAGGGATCGTCCTCGACCGCATCAGCTATTATGATCAGGTCAATACGCTGGCGGCCATCCGGTTCGTCGCAGCGGGGCTGATTGCGGGCATCTATGCCCTGCACTTCTGGGATAGGACCGCCGCCCACGTCCGCTATTTGACGATGGCGGGCTTGCTGATCGCTGTCGCATCGATCGCGGTGATGATCGGCATCACGAACGGTGCCGAATCCACCTATTACAACGGCCTCTTCCTCATCCTGTTCGCTGTCGGCGTGTTGGCGCCGATGCAGCCGATGGAAGCCGCCCTTCTCTGCATCTCGACACTCGGGATTTACATCATCGCCTGCTTGCAGGTGCCGACCGCGGCCGACATGACCAAGACGTTGATGAACAACCTCTACTTTCTGGTCCTGACGTGCATCATTTCGGTGACGGCGGTCCATTTCAACTACCGGCGCCGCTTCAACGAATTCCGGTTGAAGTACAAGCTCGCCGCGCAGCACCAGGAGCTATCGGCGCTCGATCGACTGAAGTCTCAGTTCTTTGCCAACGTCAGCCATGAGCTGAGAACACCGCTGACACTCATTCTGGCACCCGTGGAGCGGCTGAAAACCGATGTCGCGTCCCTGAGCCCATCGGCACAGCAACTGCTGGACGTCATCGAGAACAACGCCCTCCGCCTGCTGCGCCTCGTGAACGATATTCTAAGCTTGATCCGCCTCGAGGAAGGCCGCGCCACGCTTTCGAAGAAACCGGTCGATATGGCGCACTTCATGAAGCACACGGCCGCGTCGATGAAGCATCTCGCGACCCTGAAGGGCGTCAATCTCGAGTTGGCGGAACCTACGGGCGATCTGCTGATCGACGCCGATCCTGACGCGCTCGAGAAGATCGTCAGCAACGTCATCGCCAACGCCATCAAGTTTACGCCGCCCGAAGGCCGGATCGATATTTCCGCCGGGCGCGAAGACGACATGGTGATGATCAAAATTTCCGATACCGGCATCGGCATCCCAGCCGAACAGCTTCCGCACATCTTTGATCGCTTCTATCAGGTCGATGGCTCCGCGACACGCCGCCATCAAGGCCTGGGTCTTGGCCTCGCCCTCGTCCGTGAGCTGATCACGCGGCATGGCGGCAGTGTCACGGCAACAAGTAATTCAGGGCACGGAACGACATTCGTTTTACGTTTTCCTCACGCACTCCAGGCTACCCAATCCGGCATGAGCGATTCCGAAGAAAAGCCGGACGGACTTGCCGACGACCCTCTGCGCACTTTCGATCGCAAGGCGTCTGCGCGTGCTCTAATGGCGAGCGACCACCCGGCGCCCGAAATCAAAGATCCGAGCGCCCCGCAGCCTGAGGACAATCGCGCCGGGTTGCCTCTCCTGCTCGTCGTCGACGACGAACCGGACATGCGCAGGTATCTGGTATCCATGCTGCGCGAGAACTATCGCATCATCGAGGCCCCCGATGGCATCACCGCCCTCGACAAGGCCAAGGGGCAAAAACCTGATCTGATCCTGCTCGACGTCATGTTGCCGGGCGTCACCGGGCTCGAGGTCTGCCGCTCGCTGAAGGAAAGAGCCGAGACGCGCGCCATCAAGATCATCATCTTGACCGCGCGTGCCGACGAAGAAGCGAAGATTACCGCGCTGAAGCATGGCGCCGACGACTTCCTCATCAAGCCGTTCAGCGGCTTGGAAGTCCGTTCGCGCATCGCCAACCTCATCAGGGCCTCGCAACTCGAAACCGACCTTCACCGGACGAACGCCGAGCTCAAGCAAAGCCTGCAGCAGTTACGCGAGACCGAAGCCGCCCTCGTCCAAAACGCCCGTCTCAGCGCGCTTGGTACGATGGCAGCCGGCCTTCTGCACGAAATCGGCAACCCGCTGAACTTCATGGGCACGGCGCTGCAATTGGCCGCACGCGACCCGACGATCCAAGCCGACCCCGATACCGCCGATACGCTGAAAGACATCCACGCCGGCTACGACCGCATCCACCGCGTCGTCACGGACCTGAGAGGCTTTACGGCGCCGCATCGCCCCGAGCATCCGCGTCCATTCCATATGGAAGCCGCCATCGACCACGCGCTGCGCTTTACGGCGCATATTCAGAAGGGCATCACGATCACAAGGCACGACGCATCTGATGATACAGTCGTCGGCTCGCAGTCGACGATTGCTCAGGTGCTCGTCAATCTCATCGTCAACGCGGTCGCAGCGGTCCGCGCAGTCGAAGAAGAGCGCAAGCCCGAGATCACCATAACGTCGGTCGTTGAGGACGAGGAACTGATCGTCTCGGTACGGGACAACGGAACCGGCATCGATCCCAAGATCCAGTCTCAGATTTTCGATCCGTTTTTCTCGACAAAAGACGTCGGCGAGGGCATGGGCCTCGGCCTTGCGGTCAGTCACCGCATCATCGCGAACCATGGTGGTTCATTGAGTGTTAAGAGTAGTCTTGGAGAGTGGACCGAGTTCCGTTTCAACCTCCCGATCTCGTCGGATTCGGATAAAGAGAACCAGGTCTTCCATGGAGTCGTTTCGTCCTGATCAGCCGGTCGAGATCCTGATCGTCGACGACGAGCCGCAGGCTGTTAAATATTTCAAGAAAGCATTCGGCGCGCGTTACGACGTGTTGACTGCGACGAGTGCCGACGAAGCCGAATCTCTCATCCTCTCCGGCAACCACAACATCGCGCTCGTCATTTCCGACCAGCGGATGCCGGGACGCAGCGGCGTCAGCCTTCTCAACCGCATTCGTAACGAGCGGCCCGACATCATCCGCATGTTGACGACGGCCTATGCCGATCTCGATAGCGCCATCGACGCCGTCAATAAGGGTGAGATCCTTCGCTATATTTCGAAGCCGTGGGATCTCCGCGTGCTCGAAGCCGAAATCGAGCAGGCGATCACTTTCTATCTCCTGAAGAACGAATACGACATGCTCCTGCGCGACAAGCTCAGCGCGTTGCATCGTACCCTTTTGCGCGATCGCATGAACAATCTCGCGATGCTGTCGAAATTGCTGCCGTACAACAACGCGCCGCTGACGATGTATCAGTACCTGAAGGATTCGATCGCCGAGACGTCCTGGCGACCGGCAGCGCAGAAGGCCTGGTCGCAGCTCCGCATCCGCGATCACTGGCGCATTCCGGTCGAAGAAACCCAGCGCGCGGTCGATCTATCGGAAGACCTGACGACGCCGCTCCTTTTGGCAGATGCCGAGGTTGCTGAAGTCGACCTGATTGCCGCCCTGTCGGCATGCGCCGAAGCGATCAACAAGGACCTCGGCGCCAAACAGGTCGTGATCAATGCAAACCGCCCGCAAATCATCGTTTCCACCGATCCGGATGCGATCAACAAGATCATTACGGGCCTGATGGACCCGATGAGCCAGTGGGCCGCGACCGGCAGCACGCTGCTCGTCAATGTCTCGCAGGAGATGGATAACGGTGCCAGCGGTGACGTGAGCATCCATTTCGAACTCCGCAATTGCGAACCGCACAGGTCGATGCAGGATTGCGTGCTTTTCAATCCGCCTTTGCATACCGCGCCGAAGCGCGCCAGCGACTATCTGAAGGCTGCGCTCGCCATCGGCCACATCGGGGGAACGATAAGCTCGCCACCGATGGAAAACGGTTACAAGCAAATCCACGTCACACTGCCGACACGCGCAAAGGCCAGCGGCACGAAGATCAATGCGCTGCCCAAGCAGTGGCTGCAGGATTTGAGCGACGAATACGAAAAATGGGTTTTGGGCACGCTCGAAATTGCGGCGTGAACGCACGTTCCGCCGAGCCTCCACAACGCCGGACAAGTATCACCGTTCTGGCAACGCCACGTTGCCCTGGCGAACGCAGAGCTTCGTTCGAATTCGGGCGTTCGCTGTCGGCTCTGAGCAAGCTCCTATAAAGTAAGGCTCCTTGACCGCCGTAGACCCGGTCTCGAGCACACCAGCCCGCCCCAGCGAGCATCACCGTTCTAGCCAGCTTCCGGACCGAAAGACCGAAGGTTCAGATAGCTATTTGCTAGAGCAATCAATTGGCTGCGCTCGGAATTCTCACGCAGCGCAACTTCGCGCGGGGTGAAATGCCACGCCCTTTCCTCTCGCTACTTGTGCGTTTTCGACCAATACGCGCTTGAGATCGCCGTGATGGTATGCTGGTTCGGGCGTCTCGTGCACGAAATGGACCAAGTTGTCAGAAATGACATGTGTTGACAGGGAAAACATCTTGCATGTTTCCCCCGTCTGCATCGGGAGATTTTTTTGATGACAGCTCATGTTTCGGTCAGGGACGAAGGCTTTCTTCTGACAGCCTTGCTGAGCAAGCAGCGCACCGCGTTCTTGAGCGATGGCCCGCCGTCCGCCGCAGCCCGACGTGCAGATTTGCTGAAGCTGAAGCAGGCGCTGGTAAAACACCGGACGGCGTTCGAAGCCGCCGTGAGCAGGGATTTCGGCTACCGTTCCGCCTACGAAACGCGGATTATGGAAGTCTCGCCGGTCATCCAGACGATCAACTACCTCCGCCGCAATCTGACGAAATGGATGCGTCCCGAGCGCCGCCGTGTCGCGATCCATTTCCACCCCGGGCGCAATCGGGTCGTCTATCAGCCGCTCGGCGTCATCGGCATCATCTCGCCCTGGAACTATCCGATCTCTCTGGCTCTGACCCCGCTCGCGACGGCCATCGCCGCGGGCAATCGCGCCATCCTGAAGCCATCCGAGTTGACACCGCGAACGAGCGAGCTTCTCAAATCGGTGCTCAGCGAGCTTTTCCCCGCGGAACAGGTCGCCGTCGTTACCGGAGGTCCGGAAATCGGCGCTGCGTTCTCGCGCCTTCCCTTCGATCATCTCCTCTTCACCGGCAGCACCAACGTCGGCCGCTCGGTCATGAAGGAAGCCGCCGAAAATCTCGTGCCGGTGACACTGGAGCTTGGCGGTAAGTCGCCGGTTTTGATTGGAACCGACGCCGACATCGAGGCGGCCGCGACCAGCGTCGCCTTTGGAAAGCTCGCAAATGCCGGCCAAACCTGCATCGCTCCCGATTACGTCCTGGTGCCCGAAAAAGACGCGGCGGCATTCGTGGCCTCCTTTGACGCGATCGCGCGCAAGTTCTATCCGCAGGGAGCCGCAGACCGGAACTATACGTCCATCGTCAATGCGAAGCATCACGATCGCATGCTGAAGCTGATCGACGATGCGAAGCGAAAAGGCGCGAAGGTGATTGAAGTCGTCGCCGGCGCAGGAGAAGCCGCGCACAAACTCGCGCCCGTGCTCGTGCTCAACGTCACCGACGATATGACCATTATGCAGCAGGAAATCTTCGGGCCCGCGCTGCCGGTGATGACGTATCGCAACTTCGATGATGCGATCGGCTACATCAACCGCAAGCCCCGGCCGCTGGCCCTCTATTACTTCGGCCAGAACAGCGAAGACCGCCAGAAGGTTTTGACCCACACGACATCGGGCAACGTCACCGTCAACGATACATTGATGCACTACGTCCAGAACGACATCCCGTTCGGCGGCATCGGCATGTCGGGTATGGGTGCCTATCACGGACACGAAGGCTTCAAGTCGCTGAGCCACGCCAAGGGCGTATTCGAACAGAGTAAATGGAACCTGGGTTGGCTCCTGCATCCGCCATTCAACCGGATGACGGATCTTGTCATCCGCTATTTTCAACGGTGGTGACTTTCCCTGCCAAATCGCCTGTATTCGGCGCCGCTGATCGCTACGGTGCGGCGGCAATATTGAAAAACCAAAAAAAGGAACTCGAATGCAGCAAACAGTGGTCAGGGTCATCTGCGCGATCGGCCAGTCCGGTCAGCTGGGCCTCAATGGAGAGCTGCCGTGGGAAGGCAACCGGGACCCTGAATACGTTGCGGACGTCGCCCGCTTTTTCGACATCACCCGAGGCCACGTCTTGATAGCCGGCCCAAAGACCATCGGCGCCGTGCCGGAGTTCGCGCGCACGGACCGCACGCTCTTCGTCCTGCGTTCGCACATGGACCCGGAAGAAACGCTCAAGCAATTCGCTGGCCGTGTCGTCTTCATCGGCGGAGGCCCGCCGGTCTGGGACGTTTATGCGCGTTTCGTTAGCCACTGGGACATCACGCGCCTCCCCTACGATGGCCCGGCGGACCGTTGGTTCAATCCGAAGTGGTTGACGGCCGGTAGCCATCCGGGCCCGCACGGCGCCACGACCTGAAAAACAAAGGCCGGATGCGTTCTCCGCGTCCGGCCCAAGCTCTAATGCGAGTAATTTTCAACGGCTAGTGCTGACCGCCCTTGCGGCCAGCTTCTGCCGCTCTTTGCGGATCATTTCGAAAATTTCCGCCGCTCTCATGGCCGCCTTTTCTGCCGGCCTGAGACGCAAGTTCGTGATTTCGCGAAAAGCTTCGCTCATTGTCCGGAACGCTTGCGCCGCCCTTGCGGGCGATCTCACGCTGCTTCTCGGCATCCATGGATGCGAAGCCGCGTTTTGATGTTCTGTCCTCGTGAGCCATGGGGGATTACCTTTTTGGAGTGAAATTTGCGCCTCGAACGTTCGAGGCCGTTGACGTTGCCAGGAAATGCAGGCGCCGCTCGACGACTGCTCGGCAACGCGGAGTGAACCTCGCTTTCTCAAGAGGGTTCCCGGGATTCTCGCCTGCGAACATGACGATTTCGCAAGAATATTCACGAAGCGCAGCTTGGCACGCCGCGCCACGCAACCACGCTCGTTCGAACGGATTTCCCCAATGGGTGCGATCTTCAAGGAGAAGCGATGACTGAGAGACAGCAGGAAGGCCCGCCGACCTATTCCGCAGAACAAGTGACCCAGGGCAAAATTATCCTTAGGCAGCCATGGCAACGCTTCGTCTTCGTGACGGGCCTCGCCGCAGCCGTTCTCCTGCCGCTCGCTCTCGGCATCTATTACTTTCGGTAAGACGAACCCGGACTAGACGTCAAAGTCGTCGTTACCCCAGGAGTCGTCGCTGTCGTCCTGAGCGTCCTGCATGTCGTCCTGCGCCGCGTCATCGGCCGCCAAGTCCCGCTGCGCCTTATCGCGATCGTCCTCCGCATCCTGCAACTGGTCCTGGAGATTATCGATCGTCTTTTGATCGCCGGTGCCGGTGCCAGTGCCGCCCGCCCAGGCCTGTCCACCGCCACCGAACAAGCTTCGAATTCCATCGGCTAGGAACACGCCACCTGCGACCCCGGCTGCCGTCGAGAGCGCCGAAGATAAAAAGCCGCCGCCGCCACCCGGACGTACCGGCGAACCCCACGGGCTATTGGGTTGAGGCGGCGCCACGGCTTCCGATGGTCCGGGCTGCTGAGGCGGCGGCGCGTACCGGCTACCGCTTTGGGGCACAGACGATCCGCCGAGGAAACTTCCTCCGCGTCCCGGCTGCTGTTGCTGTCGAACGGCGGCTTCAAGCTCTCTGATACGAGCCTCTGCCCGCTCGACGGCCTGCTGCTGAACGATGACGGTCTGCGCAAGATAGTATGGCGCATCAGGAGCGCGCCGGACCAGATCCTGGATCAGCGCTTGCGCCTCCAGATCCTTATCGCCGCCATCGAAATTGCGGAGCCGCGCAAACAAATCTTCAATGAGCTGCTTTTCTTCCGCGTTCATGGGGCCAGCCTCCTAGCTGAGACGTCTATGCCGACTGTTGTGCAACGCATGTAAGAACCGGATCGCGTGAGTGACATGGGGACTGAGATTAATTTTTCGCTATCCCGGCCGAAGGTTGCATGCCCTTGGCGATTCAGCGTCATGGACGCCGGCTGCCCGGGACATGGATTTTTGACGCGTGTGCCAGAAAGTGGCCGACTCCTCACATCGGCCGTTCGCACTAGATAAAATGTCCGGCGATGCCTCTATATCTCTCGAGCACGAATTTTCGTCGGGAGAACGGTGATGGATAAAATCGCCCTGGGCTTTTTGTTCCTCTTGCTGGTGATCGTATGCTCTACGATTTTTCACCATATGGGCTTTGTTGGGACCTGACCTTGAAAAGCAAAAAGCGGCCTCGAGGGCCGCTTTCGCATTTTCTGGGTGAGGTACGCAGGTTTTAGAATTTCACCTTCACGCCGCCATAGGCCGCAAACGGTATGGCTGGCACGACCGTACGCGGGTTGTTCTCGTCGAATGTGACGCCCGTGGCATCCGATACGTGGTTGGCATCCTCGACGCTGAAGTAGGTGCCATAGAGCGAGTAGCGGCTGTCCGTCAGGTTCTCGATCAATCCGTAGATTTGGATATGGTCCGTTATGTCGTACGACGAGTGCAGATTGACCTTGGCGTAGCCCGCAAGCGGACGTGAGAGGTTCGCAGCATCCTCGAAGAAGAACTGCGAGCTTGCGGCGATGACGTCGGCACCGAACTTCCACTTCGGCGTCATCCAGTAGTCGAAGCCTGCCTTGAAGGTATGGGCCGGCACACCAGGGATGCGATCGCCCTTGTTGACGGAGGTGCAGTTTCCGAGCTCATCGCCAGGCTCGTCTTCCGGACCCGCTGGGCATGGGAAGACGCCAGGTCCTTCCGGATGGTTGGGAGCCGGGAAGTACGGAATCCCGGATTGGAACGTAGCGTCGGTGTAGGTGTAGTTCGCGTAGGCAAAGAGGCGCCTCGAACGGTAGTTGATGTTCGCCTCAACGCCTTGACGCAACGTGGTGCCGATATTCTGGAAGTAACCGCGGCCCGTCTGCGTGGAGGCGGCGCTGAAGATGTCGTCAGAGTTCTCGGTGCGGAATAGTCCGAGACCCCAATTCCACTCCGATCCGTTCCAATTATTGATTGTGCCCCGGAGTCCCGTTTCCCAAGTGCGAGAAACGACCTGCTTCAACGGCGGGTCCGATGTCAGGAAGCTCTCGATGAGGCACGGTTTTTCAGGATCGGAGCAGGCGATTTCCGCAGCCGTGGGTGCGCGGTTCGCTTCCGAATAACCGCCGTACCAGTTCAGAGCGGGACTGAAGGTATACGTCAAACCGGCCGACGGGTTGAAACGGCTGTACTTGTTGACCCCGTTGAGGGAGTCGTTTTCCTCATCGCCCGTATTCTCGATCTCGATGCGAGCGTAATTGTAACGGCCGCCGACCGTCAACGCGAGCTTATCCGTGATGTTGAACGTATCGAGGAAGAAGGCCCCGAAATAATCGTTCGTTGTCGTCAGCGAGCGCGGATTGAAGTCATCCGATCCAGACATGATAACGCCTTGGCCGGCGACAACGAACTTCGGCTGCATGAACCCGAGTTCGCTTTTCGCCGTGTAGTCCACCCTGCCGCGATCGTAGCTGGCGCCTACGACGAACTGGTTATTGTGACCGAAGAGCTTGGCCGTCTCTGTGGCCTGCAAGCTGATACCGGCGCCATCGGCATTCTGCGACGTGTGGTCGAGCGAAGCATAAGAGACGCCATTCGTGAACGGGATCGGATTACCCGTGGCGGCATTGAGCACCGGATCATCATCATCGCCGGAGCACAGGTTTCCGCCGCAATTCTCCGGATCATCGAACAAGTTGCCGTCTACGTGCTTCTGATTGAAGTGGCGATAGTACGTGACGCCTGAGAAGGTAAGCGTATCCGTTGCCTTGACCTTACCGTTCACCGAGTACATCTGCATCTCGTTGTCGGTCGTCTGCGGCGACGTGAACGTCAAGTTCCGGCCCATGTCGAGAAGCTGTTCTGGCGCCGCAGCCGTCACGCCGACATGGTTGTCGGCTCCCGTGAAATTGAAATGGAACTCGGCCCTCTCGCCTTTGACGCCGAGGTCGAAATATCCTCGGCGCACTTCGGCATCCGAGAAGTCACGGAAGCCATCATCGTTGATGGCCTCGAACGCTCCGTAGATACCCCAGTTGCCGCTCCGATAACCCGCTTCTGTCGAGACCTGCTTACGGCCAAACGAACCGAAGCGCGTATCGATTTCCGCGCCCTGGTAATTGAACCCGTCCTTCATATCGATGACGATCGAACCGCCCAGCGCGTTGAGACCGAAGACCGGATTGCCGGTCACCAGCGCAACGTTGTTGATCGCATTCGACGGCAGGAAATCCCAGTTGACGATATCGCCGAACGCTTCGTTGATCCGGACGCCGTTCTGATAGACAGCGAGTCCCTGCGCGACGCCGTTCACCGGCGAAGCTTCGAAGCCACGATATTGAATGTCCGTCTGGAACTGGTTGCCCTGCACGTCAGTGACGATCAGGCCGGGGACCTGACTCTGCAGCGCATCCTGAATGATGACCGTCCCGTCTCTTTTGATGTCCGAAGAATTCATCTGGAAGACGCTTCCGGGAACCTTGTTCACCGGGATTTCGCTGCCGCCCAGCGGCGACATCTTCACGACATTCGACTCGACCGGTTCAGCGACCGGCGGTGCACTCACGGCAACCGGCGCTGCAACTGGGGTAGGCTTCTTTGCCTGCTTGACGGGCTTTGGCTTGGCCTTCTGTTGCTCCTGGATAACCTGAACCTCAGGAAGCTTTTCACCTGCCGGCGGAGGATTCTGATTGGTGTTCGCCGCATCTTGAGCAACTGCGGGACTCAAATCGCCAAAAAAAAGCGCAACGACTGCCGCCGAAGCCAGTAACTCACGTTTCATCCCCGAACTTCCCCTTTTTCTTGACTGCGCCCCCGACGCCTTCCCGCATCAAGTTGCAGCGCGAACATCCCAGTAATCTCGATTCTGATTACTGCCCGGGGACAAGGGAAAGGATTTTGGGGGAGAGGAATCAATCCATTGATCGGCAGGACTTTTTCCCGAGGGTGCTATTCGTTGAGCACAAGTGACATAGTAGCAACGAAGCAATAAGAACGGGAATTTCTCCCGCTAATTACGGGAATTTTGCCGGTGCCGTGAGTGGCCGGGAAAATTTGACGGCAGCGATTATCGCGTCCGGAAACGCATGAACCGTCGATCCGCATAGGGCATTGCAATTCGCGAAAGAAGCTCGATTGTCGTAAACAGGGTGCAAAAACCCGCGTCAGAATTCCTTTCCCTCAGCAATTTTTCCCGACGCTCACAATCCCAATACAATATTTTACGCAGGCTTAATGGCCGACCTGCTGTGATGAATTTCGTTCACTGTTGTGCGTCAAATCCATTCGGAAAATCTGGTGTCTCTTTCCCTCGCGAGTTCAGCATCCAATAAGTCCAATCGCTCCGGACCGTCTCCCCAGACGATCGCTGGGCTTCTTGGCGCTGGCATCTTGATTGCTGCATTGGTCAGCCTATTCCTGCCGTCGCACGAAGACAGGATGGTGATCGCCGCCAAGCGGCAAGTCCTCAATCGCCTTGCAAATCCTGAGAGCGCAGCTTTCGCCGAAATCCGGGTCGCCGAGGAACGTGTCAAATCGTGGACGTCATACGCTGTCCAAGGCTGCGTAAAGGAACGCAGCCCCTCGAGCGATTTCCCGATCTGGCGCGGCTTTTCCGTTGAAGGCGGCGAGGTGAGCTTTCGCTCGCTTTATTGCCCCTTCCTTCCCTGATCCATAATAGCGACGGCTGACGTAAAAAAAAAACGGCAGGAGGATTGTGCACAGCCCCTGCCGCTATCGTCAGGCCACTCGCCTCGTTCTTCCAACAATCTCTTATCGCCAACGGCCATTGTCGCGCCAATCGCGGCGGTCGTTCCAGCCGTAACGATCCCGATCGCGTTCGAAGCGGCGATCACCCCACCAGTGACGGCGCCAACCTTCGTGACGGCGCCACTGATGCTCGTGGCGCCACCAGGGACGGCCACCGTTGTAATATCCGTCGTCGTGGACAAGTTGCGCGGATGGACCGCGATACGTGTCCGCCTCTGCAGCGGTGAGACCTCCGAACGTCGTCAGAGCAAGGGCAACCGGCAAAAGCGCAAAACTGCGTTTCATGACTTCCTCCCTCAAGCGCGCTCACATGGCCGCTTGAATAGAGGTGCATTCAACATCGGCCGCCTGGAACCCAGGCTGAATGAAAGGTTTATCCGCCATTGGGAAGTCCGCCGCAAACCGGCCATCATCCGCTCAGAGGGCTCAATACCATCGCCGCTACAAAACAGTCGGAATCAACCGCACGTCGCCGGCTTGCTTTGATGGCTTCATCACTCAACGTTGCGCCAATTTTGAAACAACCATGGCGAAGCGCCCCTAACGTTGATTGCCATTCATCAAGCCACGTAGATCCTCTTATGCCCGGCAACATCTTCAGCTAACGGTCAGTCGTTAGGTCTACTGTCAACGAACGATGCTTGATTTAGGTTGAAGCAGCTCTCGCAGGACCTCATATCTTTGCCGCCGTTACGGAAAAGCTGATGATGGCAAACGATGCACCGCAAGCGGTTCTTCTCACGCTCCTCGTCTGCACTTTGGGGCGCTTAAAACCGCTCGAGCGCCTGCTGCACTCATTGAATGCGCAAACGCTCAAGAATTTTGAAGTCGTTATCGTCGATCAAAATGCCGAGGGTTTCCTTGACTCGACGATACAGAAATTCCCCGCTCTCCGCATAAATCATTTGCGTACGCGGCCGGGCCTTTCCCACGCGCGAAACGTCGGCCTCGCAGCGAGTTCGGGCCGATACATCGGGTTTCCTGACGATGACGTCTGGTACCGGCCCACAGTTGTGGAAGAGGTTCTCGATATCTTCCGGAGGAATTCGAAGCTGAACATCATCACGGGGCGCTCCATCGATCCGCAAGGACGCGGCGTAACCGTGACGCTGCCTGGAGAGGCGCTGATAACGCGCGAAAACATTTTCGAGGCCGGTAACTCGAATACGATTTTCATCGAACGCATGCTCGCACAGTCGCTCAACTTCGATGAAGGACTGGGCCTCGGCGCAGCAAGCGAATTCCAATCGGGAGAAGAGACGGATTTTCTACTGCGAGCCCTCGGCAAGGGAGCCGCGGGATGGTACTTCCCGGAACTCACGATCTTTCATGATCCGATCGATAATGGTGCCCCTCTCGTCGAGAGAGCACACAGAACAACCGCCTATGCCCGAGGCTTCGGCTACCTTATTCGCAAATACCACTACCCCCCATCCTACATTTTAGGAAAAATTGGAAAAACCGGTCTTCGCGGCGCTTGGTGTCTCGCGACCGGCGATTTCGCAGGGGCACGGCTCAGACTCGCTTGGGCAAACGGGGTGCTCTACGGATACAGCAGAGGCAATCTCGTTGAGCATGCGCACGCGAAAAAGCAATAGGATCCGAGCCCGCTTCAGCCTCGTCTCCCTCACACGATCCTTTAGTCCGGAATGTGCTTTTTAAGTTGGCCGAGCATCGGTGGTGGCGTGCCGCCAGGGAACGGCCGCGGCTCGGCGAGATAGGGATAATCTTTATCCCACCAAGGCCCGGCAGCCCAGTACGTGAAACCGATGTAGCCGCCCTCGGAAGGCGTCGCGAGAGAGCTCTGCCAACTGCGCAGCATGTCGTCGCCCTCCTGCAGACAGAGAGAATTATTCGCCCAGCCCGCCTCTCCGAGAATGCCGTGCATCTTGTATTTCTTCAGCCACGCCGTGAATGGCTCGATCCGGCGCGAACCGCTGAGCGGCACACAGTTGGGTGACGTGCCGGAAGAATCCACATCGAGATATTGGTGGGCCTCGACCGCGAAGTTGTTCAGAGGATCGTAGGCCTTCAGGACCTGGACCTGATTGTCCGACGAATCCCACGAATGCGCCCCGTCCCAGTACGAACCTTGGAACACAATTTTATTGGGCGCGCCCGCGTCTCGAATGGCCAACGCGATGGTATTCGCGCTCTTCACCCAGTCCAGCGCCGATTGATCATGCGGCTCGTTCATCAAGCCGAACCAGATGTGCGGATTATCTTTGAAACGCACAGCGATTTTCGCCCAGAGCGCAGCCAAGTTCTTGTTAGAAACGCCGTTGGAACCCGCCAGCCCCGTGCTCTTGCCATCGTCCGTGTAGTAGGAACCGTAGTTGTGCATATCCAAGATGCATACGATCTCATTGCTCGCGCACCTCACCGCAACACGATTGAGTTCCTGCATGTCCTGCGTACGAAGTTTTGCCTTTGGACCGGGTTGGATGTTCTGAAACTTGAACGGAATACGCAGGATCTTGAACCCCTGCTCCTTGGACCAATCGATGCGAGCGTTTTCCGGATAGACATAATCCTTGTTGAACGTGGTGCCGGTGCCGAACTCCCCGCTCGCCATGTTGACGCCCATCGCGGGTTGAGCCGGCGGCAAAGTCCACTGCCCAATATGAACACCAGCGCGACTGGCATCGATTTCTCCGATCTCGTTGTCCTTGAGCTCGAGAACGAAATCACCCGATCTGGAAGCATCTTTTGCAGTGAGCGTGAACTTCACGGGAAACGTCGTGCTGCCATCGACGGTCAACACGCCGCTCGCAGGATTGAACGTACCGGCAGGAACCGCCGCGGCAATGGCATCGGCCAAGCCACGCTGGAAGACGCTTTCAGCGACCGTACTACTTGGATGAATACCGATCCGGATCTTTACCGGCTTCTTGATCGCTGCGCCGCTTTCATCGATCTCGAATGTGACGCTATCACCGGATGAGATCGCCGGTATCGAACGCAAGATCGACCAGCGCGCCGCGCGGTCATCATCGCCAGTGAACCGTGGGCCTTCGGTGATGAGCTTGAACGTTGATGAATCACGAATTACCGCAGGATTTTCAGATCCGGGCGAAATCACGAAATCAACCTGCTCATGCCTCCCCGGCGCCCACGACGCCGCTTCGCTTCCGGTAAATTTCCGGCCACGCGCAAACTTGAAAGGAAAACTCAGCTCATACGTTCCCGCGGCCAGACGAAATTGAAACTCATTCGATGTCACCAGTACGAACGACAAACCCGGCCGCGCCGCGAGCGCCTTCTGCGCAACGACGTCGTAAGCCTCTTCCAGAAGATTGTCGTCACTCCCAGCTCCCGAAACCCGCATTCGAACGGTTTGCCCATCGGTGACACGGCAGGCAAAAAGATGGACATCGAAGTTCGTGCCCTCGTTCAAGACGAGCGGATCGCGACTTACAATATAGGCTCCGTCGCTCTTGCCCTGGCAGAAATCAGTCCCCGAGCCAGCCGCGAAGGCACGCGAAGAAACACCCCCAGCCATCGAGGCCAGAGCCATCGTCAGTACAGTGACCACGTCAGGAAATCCAGAGCACCGGACCATGAAACCCGCTTTCAATCGCTCCGCTCAGGAAAGCTCAACATGACTTGGCAGAAATCGGGATCACTAGCGAATAAGAGTTTAATGCGAAACATACGGCGTAAGAGGCGACAACTCCCCGCCTCAAACTTTACGCAACCCCACGACACTACTCCAGGCCTCCGGGGAAGTTCCGGCAGGCGGGCTCAAAGTGACGACACGAAGCGCGCGTCGTTTGTGCGTCATTGATACGCGCGACCGAACTGGCTTTATCAGCGTTGAAGAAGGCGAACCCTCCGAGCGCCCCGAGAGCCCTGCCGCACGTTGCGCAGAAACTTTGGAGCCCGATATGCCAGAACAAGTCAGCGTATGCATACCGACTTATGAACGGCCCAAGCTTCTTCAAGCTGCGATACATTCTTGCTTGGCCCAAACGTATCGCCCGCTGCACATCGTTGTCGGAGACAATTCACGCTCGCCCGAAACGGCCGAGGTGCTCCGGGGCCTTCCTGTTCCGGAGGGCGTTACGTTTGATTATTTGCCGCCGCCAGAGATCGCCTCTCAGCGCGAGAACGTTATCCGATTGTTCAATCACGTCACGACGCGATACGTGTCGTTGCTGCATGATGATGATTTGTTTCCACCGGGGGGACTCGATGCGACCATCCAGGCCGCATATGACCATCCAGCAAGCGTTGGAGCTTTCGGCGTTCAGGAAGTCATCGACGCCGCTGGCACGGTATTGAGCGCCGAGACGGCACATTTCAATCAAACTTACCTCAGAACCGGGGAGTATCTCGACCGCATCCAAAGCCTTTGGTTTTCTGCGCTTTCGTTGCAATTACCGAGTGATGGCTACGTTCTGAAGACCAGCTTGGCGAAGCAGGCTGCGACGACGATGCCGCCCTCTCCCGGATCAGCCGTCGATGTCGCATTTGCTCTGCGCCTGGCGGAAGTAAGCGGCGACGCATCGATCTTCGCCAGCTCCGTCACAACGCATCGCTATCGCTTGACCCCAGGTGCCGAGACGGAACGCCTGGATCACCTTCCGATCTTCACGATACTGCAGCAGATGACAGTCCCCGACGCTTACAAGGACCTTCAGAAGCAGCGCTTGGCCATCTTCCTGATTGCCGCGATCAACGAGCGGCTGAGCCGAGGCGACGTCAAGACCGCACGCGAATTGATCCTCTCGCAGGAATATCCAGCTTCCCAGCGCTGGCGGCCCATGGGCATTTTTCACACCGCTGCCGCCCATCTACGATTGCCGCCGTCAGTCGTCCGCGTACCGTACGTCATCAGCGGCAACAGGCGATTTGCGCACCGGAGTTCGGCGAAGGCCTGACCGACACTCCTGCCCAGGAACAACCGCGTTACAAACCGTTTCGGCAAACCAGATCGTTCAACGCCGACGCGTAAGTATGACGGCCAAGATATGACAGGAATTCCGATTTCGCCGCGCGAGCACGTACCATCGAAGCGCCCATATCAGATCTGATCTTTTGCAGTTCGTGCGCCGCGGCCGCAACCGAAGGCTCTGCCCACATGGCATCAAAAACCCCGTGGTACGCGGGATCATTGTCGGCGAACGCGATGAGGTCGTAAGGAATGACCGACATCTTGTCATCGGAACAAAAATCGACATTACCCGACCACCCTGTCGCGATGACGGGCACTTCCATGAGGATTGCCTCCGCGATCGTCAGCCCGAAGCCCTCTGACCGATGCAGTGAGATATAGACATCGGACGAGCGATAAAGTTCACAAAGCTGCTCGTCCGTCCATATTTCATCAATGACTTTGATGTTCGGGCTTTGCAAGATCTCGTTCTTGATGATCGCAAGATCCTGCGGATAACGCTTGCCTTGCGAGGTCTTCAAGATCAGTTCCGCTCTAGCATCGTTGCCGAATGCGCCTCTGAACGCACGTATAACCGCGAGCGGATTCTTCCTCTCGAACGAGGATCCCAAGTTGAAAATCGACAGCACGCGGAACACGTCACTGCTGGATTTTGGCGAAAGAACTTTACCCATCTCCAGTTCGATGGGATGGGGAACGGTCAACACCGGCTTTGAGGTGTAGCGCTCGATCGTCCGCCGGCAAAACGTGCTAGGCACCATGAAGGCGTCGACGAAACGGATGGCATCGATCCAATCCCGTGGCAGACATTCTAGCTCCCACGCCCAGTAGGCAATATTGTAGGATCGATAATATGAACCAAGCCCGGCCTTGATTATCCCCGGCAGCAGCATCGGCGCATTCAAGTGAAAAATCGAAACCGTCGTTCGCAGGTGACGATGTCCGCGCGCGTAGGCAACATCGTCTCCGGTCGCATAAAGATCCGAGACATCGCGCGTTGAAAACTCCCAGCCGTAATCAGCAAGCTGCCGAATGCAGAGGCGTGCGGAGCGACCTAATCCCGAAGCCGAGGACAGGAGCCCCACGATTTTGATTTTCGCCGGCGTCTCTCGAAGTGTACCGCGCGCAACCGGCATCACCCTCGGCAGAACGTGCCTCCGGACTAAGCGGATGGACTTTCTGAACAAGTCACGTTGCAAGATCGGTCATCTAAAAATGCAGGAACCTATGCTCACGTATCGCTGCGCTGAAATTATGAAACGCAAACAGACCGTCAGTGGTGCGATCATTTAAGGTACCGGTTCGCTGGACAAAAAGACGCATTAGCCAAGCTTTAACTTCGGTTGTTGTTGGCTTAGGTTTTTTTTGCGGTGCAACCGCGAACCTCCGCTGAGTCAGTTTCAACTCGGAGAGCGGATTACTTCGAAAATATTTTGAAGACGCAAAACCAAATAACGAGCGAAAAGAAGGCAAGTAGAAGAAACGCATATAAGCGAATTCTTCCTCTGTTGATGCGAGCAGAAACCGCCAGTTTGGCGGCGTCAGAAGACGACTGGATCTTCTCTTCCGCAGCACTCTTATTTTGGTCGCTGGAATTGATCGCCGGTTGAGTGGATTTCATTTTTTTCTACTGCCTGAGCAGATCTCTCATCTGCGCGGTTTATATCTATTTGGAGGATCGTGCATGCATTTCCGCACAATCGCTGATCCGGCAACCGCTCCGCCTACTGAATATTATCGGCATCGCGCGCTTCCCAACTCATCTGAATCAACTGCGCAAGCACCATTATATTTGCGGGCCGCTCGAGCCAATACCTCTGTTCTGAAACGTTCATTGGATATCATCGTATCGGCTGGCTTACTAGCATTTCTGGTTCCGTCGCTGGTCATAATCGCGATTCTCATTCGCCTGGAATCCGATGGACCCGCCTTGTTTCAACAGAGGCGCTTCGGGCGCGATGGCAAAGTTTTCATTTTATATAAATTTCGTAGCATGCGCGTGCAGGAATGCGATGGCTCCTTTGTTCAAGCCCGAAGTGGCGATCCACGCGTCACGCCTCTCGGTCATTGGCTTCGTCGATCCAGTGTTGATGAGTTGCCCCAGCTCTTCAACGTCTTGAGAGGCGACATGTCCTTGATCGGTCCGCGCCCTCATGCTCTCGCGATGGACCAGCACTATGCTCGCATCATTCCCCGCTATTCCGATCGTTTGCTCGTCAGGCCCGGCCTTACCGGCTTGGCGCAGATCTCCGGTTTCCGCGGCCCCACGAACACGATCGAGGACATTTCAAGGCGATTAGGGCGAGATCGCGCTTATGTGCGCCGCTGGTCGTTCATGCTGGATCTCAAAATTTTGGCGCGCACGCCTCTTTCCCTGTTCGGACCCAATGCCCTCTGACCAAGGACTTTAGTGGCACGCGGGAATAGAAAGGCGATTTGATGCTGGTTCGGAACCACGATGCTCAAAAAGCCTCGGCCCATTCCAGCCAATTTCTGTGGGACACGATTGCACGCCACCGGCCCATATTGATCGCATTTCCGTTGCTATTCCTAGGCCTGTCGGCAATCTACGTCTCTACAAGAGGTTCGAGTTTCACGGCAACCTCGCGATTGGTCGTCGACAATCGCGTGCTCCAATTCAACCCGCAGGAAGCATTCCTTCCGACGTCGTCGATCAGCGCACCGTTGCTGCAGAGCCAGGTTGCAATCCTTCAGTCCGACAAGATTGCGTTGAGCGCTATCAGGTCGCTGGGTCTGACCAAAGATCCTGAGTTCCTGCCGCCAAACTTCACCGGATCGGACGAAGAGAAGGAACTGCAGGTTCTTGAGAATATTCAGAACAAAATTCATGCAAGCCGCATCGGCGAAAGTTATCTGATTGACGTACGCGCCACGTCCACTGATCCGGTCAAGGCCGCCAAAATCACCAATGCCCTGGTCAAGGCCTATCTTGACGATCAAACGAGCTCCAATGCGGACGTTGCAAATGCCGTCAGCCCATGGCTTCGCAGCAAAGTCGCTTCACTCGGGACAATGGCGCGTGTGGTCAGCGAAGCGACACCGCCGCTGAAACGCGACCAGCTGCCGAACCGGCTCATTCTGGTGCTCGGATTGGCGTCGGGATTGATCTTCGGATTCACTTTGGCGTTCGCGCTCGACTGGTTCGACAACCGGATAAAAACGCGAGAAGCGGTCGAAAAGGTATGCGGCGCCGAATGCTTCGGCATGCTCCCCTGCATGAAGAAAAAGCCGTGGTACGCAAGATTGGGCCTACGCAAACGCTCGGACTCTGCGCTTCCTGGGCGTCAGACTGTGGAGGACGAACCTTCGCTCCTCTGGGCAGTAGATCATCCACAGAGCCACTTTGTTCACGCCTTGAGAAATACCCGCGCCGCAATTCTCGAACAAAAGGAAAGCAATCCCGTCGTCATCGGCATCACTTCTCCCGCCGCAGGAGAAGGAAAGTCTGTCGTCGCTGCCAATCTTGCGCGGCTGATGGCCATCCCAAATCGGAAAGTGCTCCTCATCGATGCGGATCCCTACGGCGCCGGTCTCACCGCGCTGCTCGCACCAACCGCTCTCGCCGGACTGGCGCAAGCTCTCGACGGCCACTATCTGACTGACATGCTTTGGACCTGCGATCGGACGGGGCTACAATTTCTTCCTAACCCTGCGGGCGATCATCGCGCTCGTCCGGGTTATCCCCTCAGTGCCGCGAACCAGGAATTCTTCAGCAAGCTCGCGCAAGAGTACGACTGGATCTTTCTCGATCTGCCGCCACTCGATCCCGTGCCCGACGTTCGCGAAGCTCAGCCGCTCGTTCAGGGAATGTTGCTCGTTCTCGAATGGAATAAAATCTCGGCCGGCCGGCTACATATGCTGTTGGATTCTGCGGGCCCCGTAAGGTCGAAGCTCATCGGCGTGCTGTTCAACAAGGCCGGCGAAAAGATGTTTCGCAAGCAGCGCTCATCGTCTCCGCCACTCAAGATGCCAGTTCGCAAGACGAGAAAGACCGGAACGGACACTCCGGCGGTCGGCGGCAAACAGACGTTTCCACCGGTCGCTCATGTCGAATGGACATCGGGAGAATGACCATGCGTAGGGCCTTCATGCGGATCGCATTTGGAGTAACGCTCCTTTTCACTGGCGGTATGGCAACACCGCTGTGCGCAGCTGATTACGCGTTGGATACGGGCGATAAGCTCCATATCGCCGTTCACGATTGGCCGGATCTCACAGGCGAATTCAACGTCACGGCAACAGGCACGATCTTTTTGCCTATGATCGGCGAAATTCCGGTGAAAGGATTTACCGCCTCCCAAGTCGCGACCAAAATCGCGACAGAGTTGCAGCAACGGCAGAAATTGAACGACCTCCCGAGCGCAACGACAGAAATTATTCAGTTCCGCCCCTTCTATGTACTTGGTGACGTCCAAAGCCCCGGATCTTTCCCATTTCAACCGGGCTTGACCGTGATGCAGGCCGTGAGCGTTGCCGGGGGATACTATCGCCTCGTCGATGTCGCGTCCTTGCGCCTCGAGCGCGACGCCATTGCTGCCAAGGGAGACATCGACGTCTTGCAGACGCGCATGAAACAGCTCCAAGCGCGCCAGATAAGACTATCCGCCGAGCAAAGCGGAGCTAAGGAACTCGTATTTCCATCTGAATGGATGAAGGAGGATAGTTCCTCGCCCGAAAGGCGCCTTGTCGCCGAAGAGCAAGCCATATTTACGACGAACAACGATAGTTTCGCACAGCGCAAAGCGACCTTCGATCGCTTTCACGAAATTTATGAAGGTGAGGTAACCTCGATCAAACAGCAGATCGAAAGCGAACGCCAGCAATATAGGTCCGTGCAGGACGAGCTGACGAGCGTTACGAGCCTCGTCGCACAAGGCTTGACCCAGAAGCCACGCAAGCAATCACTTGAACGCACGTTGGCGCAGGTATCGGGAAATATCCAAGGCTTTAATACCCTCGTACTTCAAGCCCAGCAAAACATAAGCCAAACTGAACAGGCAAAGCTCGATCTGCTGGTGCAAAGGTCCGAACGGATCAATCGGGACACGCAGCTGACACGCGCTGAAATCGACAGCACCAAAGCCAAGATCGAGACGGCAAGGCGACTGGTGTACGAAGCTCAGATAGCGACGCCGGAATCAATTTCTCACACGTCCAAGGCGCGCTTTCTCGTCGCCAAACAAGGACAGGGCGAACCTACGGAGGTCAGCGCCGGCACAACGCTCCAACCGGGTGACGTCCTGAACGTCGAGCGCACCTATGCCGGACCTCCTCCAGCTGAAGCCGTCCTGAACCAACCGAGTACAAGGGAATCTGCGCAGAACTAAGCGCAAGCCAAGTCATCTTCAGGCTCAGGTTTGATCGCCGCCCCGTAGAGGAACCACAGAAAGGCCGCGGACTTGATCGAAAAGAGAGAATAGCTGACGAGAAGATTGAGCCCAATGAAAAGAGCAACGGCGTGTGTAGCGCGCCGAATGCGTAATTGGCGCTCCAAGTCGGGCACACGGTCGCTTGCCACGAGCGTCGTGAACAACCAGACCAGACATGCTCCAAGCAGTGTTTGCGTGACGATCAGATAGGTCAGTCCGCTATCGAGATTCCGGCTGATCCTGCCCCACTCGGCCATGCCGATCACGTCCGAAAAATTTAGGTTGCGCGCAAGCGCCATCGTCTTGGCGACGCGACCGCCAAAGTCATCCAGCATCGGATCTGGATGGAAGAGACGAGTACCGATCGCGCCAAGGACCACAACGCCCGGCAAGTAAAATACCGCTGACCGTGAAGGTAGTTTCGAAGCGATTGGAACCAAGGCAAGTATCAGCAGCGATGTGACGGTGGCGAAACGGCCGTCGCATGCAAACAACAAAAAAGCCGTCGACGCGATGAACCAAGCCCGCTTTTGCAGCGAAATTGTCGGCCAAAAGGCAATGAGCAGGATGACGATGATGCAGACGTAATTCCCAAGCGAAACCGGCTCGAGGAAGATCGAGGAAACGCGATGAATATCGAGAAAGGAAAAAAAACGCTCACCCGGCCGGGTCGCACTGATGAAGAGGGAGGAATCCGAGTTCCAGAATTCGTCCGAAGCGTAATTGCGCGAATTTATGTAATAGCTTCTGACATCAAAAATAGTCGAGAAGAGGTCTGGATTGGCCACCTCCAAGACGGCAAAAAACACAATTATGAAGTGAAGCTTTAGAAACAGCGATACGGGGTTCCGGGAATATCGCAACCCCAGCATCAGAAAGACAGGGATCGACAGCACGTCGCGGATATTCTTTGCCGCCAGCTCATCTCTGAATAAGCTTATAATGAGGCCCAAACCGACAAACAAAAGCATGAGCACCAGCCAAGGGCGGTCATGCGGGCCGAGCGTCAAAACCAAAAGAAGTGTACTGAAGAAAAAAATCATCAATTCTGCCGCAATCACTTCGCCCGTCGTGACAGCTGTGATGTGCGCGTTGATGACGGCAAGCATCGCATTGAAAGCCAACGTTACGATCATGATGCCCGCGATCAGGCGATCTACGGCCTCGCGCGAGAGTCCGCGCGATTCAAATCCGGCATCCGCGTCATACCGCCCGTAACTCACCCTAGGACTTCCTTCGTGACGCTGAGGTAGTTATGCGCTCTAGGGCGACCGCAGCGAGAAAGCAGATGACATCGACGGAGTATCGCTTCCAAAGACGCAATGGCTCCTGCGCCAGGCGGAATAGCCACTCACACCTGGCATCCTGAAGCCAACGTGGCGCCCGCGTCACCATGCCGGCCTCAAAATCCAGGTACGCACCGATGCCGAGGGCGAGAACTCCGGAAGCCGATAATTTCTCCGACATCCACTGTTCCTGTTTGGGATTGCCGAGCGCAACCAGAACGACTTTTGCATTCACACGCTTGACGGCCTCAGCCGCCGCATCGGCATCGTCATGGTAGCCGTCGCGGATCCCGCAGATATCCGCGTCATACTTCTGAATGAGATTTTCAGCCGCCCGGCTCACGACCTCGGGCCTCGAACCATAAAGAAACACGGGTGTTCTTTTCGGCAGCCGCCTCAGCAATTCCGGAGTGAAATCGGTTCCGTTCAAGTTTTCGGGAAATCGCTCGCCATATAAAATTTGCGAAGCAATATCGACGCCAACGCCGTCGTTCAAAATGAGCATACCACTGAGTTGCCGGCGGAGTCGCGCATCACGCCTGGCCTTCATCAGTAGATTGGCGTTCGCAAAGGCCACGGCGACAGATCGGGACGCACGGAGGTTTTCAATGATGACCTCGAGAGCTTCCGACTTGTTGAGAATGGCGACAGGAACACCTAATATTTCTCGGCTAGGAAATTGCGGCAAAACAGTTTGCAATATCCCAACTCCTCAGCGTCAACATCCGCTTGCAATAACGTCGCGGTACATCGCTTCAATTCGAGCGGCAGCAGGCGGCCAGGCACATTTCAATGCAAAATTCCGAGCCTGATCATGCTCCTGCTCAGGCAAAGTACTTTCCCAATCGAGAAAGCGTTCGGCGGCGGCTTCAGGGTTGCCGAAATCGAGCAGCAAGCCCGCCCCCGAACGTTCGAAAAGCTCTTCAAAAGCCGAATTGTTCTGCATCACCGGCAACAGCCCGGCAGACATACCCTCCACTTGCACCATGCCGTAGCCTTCGTAGCGGGAAGCCGAAACGGTATACCCGCAGTCCTCGATCAGAGCCTGGAGGTCCGCGCGATCGAGATACCCGAAGCGGATAATGGATTGAGGCAATTCCGCAGAGCGGATTCCCTCAGTTAAACGTTGAAGATCCGCGGGCGTTCCGGATCCGACGATAAAGAGCTTTCTATTCTTGTCGGCATTGATGATCTGCCTGAAAAAGGGAATCAGACGATCAACGGCCTTGTTTTCTGCAATTCGGCCCCAATAGATGAAATTCCGGCGCCCCCCATAAAGCCATGGGAACGGTTCGACAGGATTCGGCAAGACCTCGGACCTGATGCCGATCTCGCCGAGCTTGACCTGATCGTTACGGCTTACGGCGAAAATCCGTTTCGCCCGTGACAGCGTCGCTCGCGAAATCGTCTTGAAGTAAAATTGTTTGATCGAGTTGAACTTGTGTGTGTGAAAGAAGAGGCCGTGCGACGTCACCACGATCGGCGGAATTCCGAGCCAGCGATAGAGACTGATAAGATCCGTAAGCTGATCTAATGCGTGCAAGTGTATGAGATCGTACCTGCGCAACAACCGCGGCGATACGAACGGGATAAAAAAGCGGCTAAAACCGACGTATCGCACACGCACGACAACCGCATGATTGATGCGCTGGATTCTTTTCAACTTGCGAGATGATCCGAAGACACGATCCAGGGTAAGCACCGTTACCCTGGCGGAACCGGACTGCCGCTCGACAAGTTGGCTTACATATTCTTCGAGTCCTCCGATGGAGGGTGGATACTGACGAACAACATGCAGCACACGCAGTGCTGGCTTCGAGTACGTATCCATGGCAGCCACTCGCGCAAAACATTTCGAACGCGCTGCCCACCCAAGAAGACTCTAGCTTCAATTGAAGTGAGAGTAACCGCGAAGAGCTGACGCAGGGTTCTGCGTCCTTCGACAACTATCAAAAAATACTGCGTAAACGGATCGCGAGCGAAACGTCACTTTTAGATTCCAACACGGGCGAGCTTTGCGTCCAAGCCAGCGCTCAAATGTCCCGTTGCTCGTCTCATCATTCTATTTCCTCATCGCGCCGGTGATCGGCTTCGCAAGCGTAACGACACAGCAGGGCATATGAGCACCGCGAAATATTCGATTTTCGCAGAGTGGAAGCTGCTCGCAAACCTCGCTACCCGAGAGCGCGTTGAACAGTTGGCCGCATTGATGATGCGGATATGCGGTGCGGCTCTTGGCTATATCATCATTGCGCTCGCCGCCCGCGCCACCACCACGCAAGGCTTCAGCGATTTCGTTCTTCTGATGTCGTCCGCCGCTCTGTTCGGTACCGTCGCAACGATAGGCCAGGAGTCGATCCTGCTTCGCGACCTCCCTCTCGTAACGGCAAGTGGCAGCCACGCGTTTCGCCCACTCGTGTGGCGAAGCATCCGAATTGCGGGCGGCGGCTTGCTCTTCTTCGCGCTGATCGGTGTCTTCTATGGGTATCACTCATTCCGGTCTCCGGATGCCGAGATGCTCGCGCTGCTCGCGAGCCTCGTCATCATGAGCGGATGGAACGAGCTGAACTTCGCGGTCCAACGCGGATGCGGACATACCTTGCCGGCGGTGTTCGTAAAGGAGATCGCTTGGAAGCTCATCCTAGCGGCCGGATTGGCCATCGTAGTTCTCTGCAAAACACATACAAATGTCACGGTGTTGGGATGGCTGTTTCTGGTCGCGCTCGTCGTACCGATAGCGATCTCATCGGCATTTTTGGTGCGCCACTGGCGTCACGCTCCACAAACCGGCGCCGGCACACTGCCTGAACTCCCGAAGCCGAGCGGTTGGGCGTTCTTCGCATTGAACTTCATCAGTCAAGCCGGAACCCAGGTCGACATTCTTGTTCTGGGCTTCATGACCACGACCGTATCCAGCCTTGAACTGGGCGCGTACTACGCGGCGCAACGAACGGTTCAGATTCTATATCTGCTGCCCTACGGAGCGGCGATCACCAACGCGCCCCGCATTCCACTGGCTTTCAGTGAACACAATCCCTGGGAAATCGCGCGGCTTTCACGGCAAATTTCTCGCACCGTCAGCTCGGCCGTCGTGCTAGCGGCGCTTGTCCTTTTCTTCTTCCGCACGCAAATCATGTCGCTATTCCGGCCGGAATTTGCCGAGTTCGCAATCCTTCTACCGGCACTCGCCCTCGGCCCATTGGCGTCCGCTATCGGCGGCCTGCATAGCCTCGTAGCGCCGATGTGCGGATTGGAAAGGGAATACGCGCGCGCTCGAATGATCATCTTCGCCATCGGCACCGTCGTGAAGATCGGCCTCGCCAGTCAAGGCTGGCTTCTCGAATTGGCACTCTTCAATGCCTTCGAAGCCATCGTCATCGCGGCGGTCGGAGTTCTGATGGCCCGCCGGTTGACCGGAGTTTGGATTATATAACTTCTGCGCCGCGGCCTGATCACCCATCATCCGCCCTTGGCATCGAGCGAAACCGCAGCTAGATCCTTCCGCACGCGTTGCGCGATGACGTTCGAACTGCATCAGCCAGTTCGCATTGAATTCTCATGTATCACCGGGGGGACGCCATTCGATGCGGCAGATAGAATATGCGTCAGGTCAGGTAGCCGAAGAGACCGGCGCTCAAGGGACGCATCCCCAAAGGCTTCCTATTGAACTCTCGCACAAGCCTCGTGTCCTTCTCGCAACCTTCGGCGAGCCACAGAAGATGCTCAGTTGGTCGCTGACGAAGCCAGGCTTTCAGGTTGCAAGCCAAGTGGCGTGGATCGAAATCCGCGACGCCGATTTGCCCGCCGATCAGGATGCCGAAGAAATCATTGTCAACCGTATCGCCGCAGCCAAGTTGACAGAAGCCATAACGCTCATCACATCGCGCGACGTTTCGCGGCATCACGTTGCGCAGGTCGCGGTGGAGGATGTGGTGGCGACATGTGTCAACACGGTCGGCCTCGCAAATGCCGAGAGAATTGGACAACGCTTCGCACCGCCGAGCACGCCGCTCGGAACCATCAACACGCTGGTGCACATATCTGAGCCGCTGTCTGGCGGCGCTCTGGTCGAGGCGATCACGATCGCGGCACAAGCCCGGACGACTGCAATTCTGGACTCGCGTGTGAGCCGATCGGGCGTTGCCATCACCGGCACGGGAACAGATTGTATTGTCGTTGCAGCGCCGCCAGGAGGATCGGTGCGCTTCGCCGGTTTGCACACTGCCATCGGCGAAGCGATCGGAGCCGCTGTCTACCACGCAATGCGTGACGGCATAGCAACCTGGCTCCAGGATACGGAGACCATGCGCCTAGCCGTCCGCGTTGAGAGCTAGCGCTTACGCTGTTGCGGTCGTCCCTGCGTCGGTCCGGATCAAGGAGAGCGCAACGGCAGCACGATGCAAAAGAAGCAGTCCCGCGAACGATACGAGATTGATCTGGAAGATGCGTTCTATGACGGCCATGGAGAAGGCCTCATCCGACGATCCGAGGACAAACCCGACTCCGTAGAGCGCCGCCTCATATGCAGCGAACGCCGCTAGAAACGCGCCAGCCAGAGCAAGAGCCGATGCTCCCGCGGATACGGTGACCGCCCGCGCGCCAAAGAACGCAACAACGCTCGCGACGCCAATGGCTGCGCCCCAAGCAAAGGAATCCGCGGTAATCGGATAATTGAGAATCCCGTAACCAACGATCTGGTTCGAGAGCCAAGCCGCAATGATCAGCGTCAGGCCTTCGCCGCTTTTCATTTTTGCGCCAGCGAGCGCGGCAACCGCTGCAAGCGGCGCGGCACATGCGAAGGCCAAGCTGCCACCGATGCTCAGAGCGGCGATCAAGGCAATCCAAAGCCCGATCGCCACGTTGTCGTTGGTGAGCGTTTTCAAGGTCATGCGATGTCTCCAATATTCGCCCATAGCCTAGCACAGAAACAACTCGAGGCGAGAGGGCGTATAACGGCCTCTCGCCCCAATTTTCAATTCGTGAAACGAACACCGCCATAGACGCCGATGCCGGTGCCTTCGAACCCGTTCGGGTTTTCGTAGTGTTTGTCGAACAGGTTGTCGATCCGCCCGAACAGGCTGACGCCGTCTTTGAGCTTGTAATCGGCCGCCACGTTGACGAGCGTGAACCCCGGCTGCGTGACATTGGCGTAAGTCGCGCGATCGATATCAGCCGTCTCCCCGATGTAGACCAGCGAAGCGGTCAACAGGAGCGGATCGTAGGGCGTCCATCCTGCCGACAGGCTTGCCTTGTTGCGAGGGCGGCGGAGAAGTTCGGTGTGCGTGATTTCGTTGGTTGCTTCCGTATACGTGTAGTCGGCCCGCACCCGGAGGCTCTCGGTAATATCCGCAGACGCAAAGACTTCGACGCCGGAAGTCTTCGCGCGGCCGACGTTGGCATAAGATGTATACGTAGCGTTGGAATCGATCAGGTTTGTAATGTCGTTATAGAAGTAAGTCGCGCCGAATTGCGCTCGACCTCCGAGAACGGCCTGTTCAAATCCGGCGTCCATACCCAGGCTTTCCTCGGGCGCAAGGTCGGGATTGCCAAAAAAGTATGGCGGAAAATCCTGAAACCGCTGGCTCAGCGTCGGCGCTTTGAAGGCCGTGCCGACGCTACCCTTCAGCTTGGTACCTGTCGCATCGATAACGTAGGCCGGCGCGACGCGCCACGTCGTGTGGCCCCCGAAGTTCTCATTGTCGTCGTAGCGCACGTTGGCGACGAGGAAGAAGTTGCGGAAAATCTCCGACTGCAGCTCCGCGAACCCGGCTCGGTTCCACTCTTCGGCGAAGAGTGCCGGGGTATCCAGCTGCTCGTTCTGATGCTCGGCGCCGGTCACGATCGTATAACCGGGCGCCACGCGAAGAACACTACGCCAGTCGTATTTCACCCGCTCGCCATCGTTTGAGCTTCTGCCGGATGAGAAACTGTAATTGTCCGTCTGGAGATTTGCGTAGTTGACGCCGAAGTAATTCGTCAGGTTGCCGCCGAGCGTCGTCCACACGACTTCGCCGCGCGTATAAAACTGGTCAAAATCCGAACGCGAAAGGTTATCGCCGGGATTGCCTGTGAAATAGAGGGTCGCATCCGTATATCGGGCGACGAAGTGCACCGCGACATCCTTCGTCACGTCAACGCCGATCTTCGTCGAGTACGTCCAGTTGTCGTAGCGGTTGCCGTGAGCGATGGTGCCCGGCGGCAGAAGATCGAATGGCGTAACGGGCGTATCGTCGGCGCGAAAATGCGAGACGTTGAACGAGTAGTTGTAGCGATCCGTACCGCCGCTGATGCTCGCCGCCTGATTGAACGTGCCGAACGAGCCACCTTCGACCATCCCCGTAGCCTTCGGCGGCCCCTTGCCCGCTTTCGTATAGATGACGATGACGCCGCCCAACGCATCCGCGCCGTACAGGCCGCTCTGCGGACCGCGCAAGACTTCGATACGTTCGATGTCCGTTGTCAGCATCTGGCCGAAATCGAAGCTGCGGTTGGGATTGCTCGGATCGCTGACGTCGATGCCGTCGATCAAAACTTTCGTATGATTTGAGTTGGTGCCGCGCATGAACACGGACGTCTGCCCGCCTGGGCCGCCCGTTTGCACGACGTTGAGACCCGGCACGCTCCGCAAAACGTCCGGCAGCGTACGGCGTTGCTGAGCTTGAATTTCTTTTGACGTGATCACCGTGACCGAACTCGCAATCTCTTCGACGGGCGAGGCGATACCGGTCGGCGAGACGGCGACGTCGGAATTGTCTTCGCTGCGCGCGGTCTGTGGAGCGCCACCGCCGGAATTCTTGGGAGTCGAACTTTGCTGAGCCGCGGCTGGCGCCTTCTTGTTCGATTTCGCATCCGTATCCGAGATCACGGAGACCGCGGGAAGCTCGGTGTCAGGCGACACCGGCACTTGCGCCTCCGCCTCGATCGCAGCGAATGATGAAAGCGTGCACAGAAGCGTCGCACTCGTGGCGCGGCGCATGAAGACGCGTAGCATGAAGACCCCCGTCGCAAGACGATGAGGGTGGACAGCCCCGTCCAGGCTTACCGGGAGCGCCTCGTGGACACGCGCACACGTCCTCATTCACGATCCCCCCAGGATCGCGTCCGAATTGACGTTTGCGCGCAGAAATTTATCCGCTCAGCGCAACGACCTGCATGACCTGACGTGGCTCCCCACCGGTTGACACATCAGCCGCCGCTACGGGATTCCGTCCTGCCGCGCCCCACGCACGGAAGATGGGCAGCTTGTGCTGGCAGGTCTCCTGACTTGCGGCTCGGGCGTCCTTTCCGGCCTTCCCGAGGATCTCAATGGAGATCGTCAGTGGCTTATTCGGATCGGACTCGCCGCTTACAGTTGCGGGGGCAGTCCCGGCATTGACGCCTAAGGCGTCGCACCGTGTTCCCATTTTCACCACCTGGGCGACTTCACCCCGATGGAACCATCACGCTGCCATAAACACACATTCGATGATAATGAGTCAATGCTGCAAAGCTGTCACACTGCATACTGCGATCCGCGCGATGGCCTATCATCGAATGTCATCGCGCTTGCGCCGCCTCCTCGCTCAAAGCGCCCGCTAGATTAGGAATAACCGTCGGGAAAAAATATGCGATTGGCAATTCGTACGCTCCAGCGAATAGCTATTTTTGGCCTCGGCGTCTTGAGCGTCTGGTTGATTGTCGATGTCTTTGAATTGGTGGACCGCCGTCTGCCATGGATTCTCGCGGTGAGCGCCACGTACGTCGTCGGCGCCTATCTCATTCTTCCTCGCGCCGTGCGCATGGGCTTGAAAATCCTTCAACGTCAGCACGTCCCGAGCTTCACGATCACGGGAGATGGCTTGCCCGGCGATCCGGTGAACCTGGCACTGGCCGGCACCGCCGCTCAGCTTCGTTCTGCGTTCGCGACAGCTGGCTGGGTGGAAGCCGACCCGCTGAATTTCTCCAGCTCGTGCCGCATGGTTCGCGCCTTTATCTTGAACACCCCATACCCGGCCGCACCATTCAGCACGCTCTATCTCTTTGGACGCGGTCAGGACATAGGCTTTCAAAAGGCCATCGATAATAGCCCGCGCAAACGGCATCATGTTCGCTTCTGGGCTCAGAACCTAGCGAATGCCGAGACGGACTGGAGTTCAGCTGCTTTCTGGCTGAGCGACGAACGTCCGGCAAGCGACGAACATGTGTTGTGGGTGGGAGCCGGCACCAAGGATACCGGCCTCTCTTTGACACGCATGACGTTTCAGATGACTCACGCCACCGATGCCGACACCAATGCCGAACGGAATTACATCGTCGACGAATTGAGCAACTGCGGCGCAATCGGAAAAGTCACCAACTACAAAACCGGCGACGAGCTGATCACGAAGCACGTCAATCACTACGTCACCGACGGCGATATCGCTGTCGCCGAAATCGAAGCGCCAAAGCAAAATGCGCCGTGATGCAAGGAAGCTTCGAGGCCTACGCCTTGGAAAGCCGGCGCGTAAACTGCCACACAGTGGTCCAATGATCGCTGTCAGAAATGCAAGGTCGCTCCGATGACCGGGCCCTGCATCAGCACATCATATTTGTACTCTGTGTTTCCGGAGCCTTGCGAGTAATCCACCGAAAGAGCACGGTATCCGATATATCCGTCAAGCGGCAGGCCAAACACACACATCTCGGGAAGTTGCCAATTGTAGGTCGCAAGAACCTGCCAGGACGCATTGCTACCAGCCCCGAACCCTCCGGCATCGGCGCGCAACACGAAAGAATCGCCATGTCCGAGGTCCTGACGAAGACGGCCGCCGACAAACGGATCAACCCAATCCACCGAACCGGATCTGTCGGTTTCGAAACGATCTAGACTTGCAGAAGCCGTCACAGCCTGATGCCAGTAGCGGCCTCCAGCTACGAGATCGAATGCAGCTTTGCCGCCAATTGCAGGCATCTTCCCCGACCAGAGTTCATAGGCGCCGCCGAATTCGACAATCACCTGTTGGTAGTCAATTGAAACGCCTCCCGCTAACGGTGGAAGGTTACCCGGAAGCTCTTTCGCAAAGTCCTTCGAGCCACTCACGTTGGCGTAAACGATATCGTTGAATAGCCCGATCGGACCGTTGCGAGCCTCTGCATAGCTCATCCACGCGGGTATCGTATCCCAATCCAGATGCCCAAGGATCGCAGCTGGATCCGCTTGCACGTCGAACGAGCGTCCCCTGATTGTCATGTTTCCTGACAGCCACGGTATCCAGCCGTAGGACGTGAATATGAAGGTCCATTCGCTATTCGCTGGCGTCGGTGTTGAGACTTTCTCGCCAAGGTCGGCACCGAACGCTGGAGGCATTGTTAAGCTCGCAATTAGAGCAACACACAACGAGCCCGCGGAATGTCTGATGTGAAACATCGATGCGCCCCAACTGGCAAAGGAATAGATTTGAAAAAAATGAGATTAAGTCTAACGCGGAACTTGAGGGACGCGATCGGCCAAAAATATCAGCTGAGGGTATCTGACTCTGACGGCCCTCGGATATGTCGCGTGCGCCACGGCAAACAAAATTTGGCGCGAAAAACATTTGCGAATTGGAAATAAATCGCCCCGATCGCCCACATCGAAGACCCATCGCAACGGCACAAAGTCTCGAGATGAGGCAGCAAATGCCGAACGAGAACGGCAGCTGCAATCGACGGAAATTTCCGAACCGCCGCATCTTGATCTCAACGCGTCTGTCGATCGATCGAAATCGATGAAATTTTCGCCGACAACGGCGTGAGATGCTCCGCTCACTGACGCAGTGGTCGCGAAGTAACTTCTCGAAAGCAAAGTTCTCTGGATTTTCTGCGTGACTCCTTGGCGAGGCCTAAAATCATAAACTGCAACCCCGGCCGAACGGCAAGCCCGTTGATGATAGGAGTCTGAGTTATGAAGCTCGCTCAAAATGTCTCGTCGTTGCTGGGAGGCGTTGGCGCATCGTTGTTGATGGTCTCCGCCGCGCAAGTCTTTGGAGGATCGTCACCTGCCTTCGCACAACCCGCGCAACCGAACATCGTCTTCATTATGGGTGACGACATCGGCATGTGGAACATCGGCGCCTATCACCGTGGACTGATGGCGGGTCGCACACCCAACCTCGACAAGATCGCCAAGGAAGGCATGCTGTTTACCGACTATTACGCCGAGGCGAGCTGCACGGCCGGTCGGGCGAACTTCATCACCGGAGAGCTCCCAATTCGCACCGGCATGACCACGGTCGGCCAGGCCGGAGCCGCGATCGGTCTGCCGGCGGAAGCGGTAACGATCGCGACGGTCTTGAAATCGATGGGCTATGAGACCGGCCAGTTCGGCAAAAATCATTTGGGTGACAGAAATGAGTTTCTGCCGACCGTCCATGGCTTCGATGAATTCTTCGGCTATCTCTATCATCTCGATGCGATGGAGGATCCCGCGCATCCGAACTATCCGCAAAATCTGCTAAACGTCGTCGGCCCGCGCAATATGGTCCACAGTTGGGCAACCAACGTCGACGATCCAACCGAAATGCCTCGCTGGGGACGTGTCGGCAAGCAGAGGATCGAGGATGCCGGTCCCCTCTATCCAAAGCGCATGGAGACGGTCGACAACGAAATTCGCGATCTCGCGCTCAACTTCATGGAAAAAGCCAAAAACGACGGCAAGCCGTTTTTCGTTTGGCTGAACCCGACGCGCATGCACATCGTCACGCACCTGTCTCCCAAGTATGAAGCGATGCGCAATTCCGAGAATGGCTGGTCGGAAGAAGAGGCTGGCATGGCTCAGCTCGACGACGACGTCGGCTTGGTGATGAAGAAGCTGAAGGACATGGGCGTCGACGACAACACCATCGTCGTCTTCACAACCGACAACGGCACCGAAGTCTTCACATGGCCCGATGGCGGCCAGACGCCATTCGCCCAATCCAAAGGAACAGTCCTCGAAGGCGGCTTCCGCGTTCCTGCGATAGTCCGCTGGCCCGGCCATGTGCCTGCAGACTCGGTCCAGAACGGAATCTTCTCAGGACTTGACTGGTTGCCGACATTCGCAGCCATTGCCGGCAATCCAAACATCACGGAAGAGCTTCTGAAGGGTAAACAGATCGGCGACCGGACGTATAAGAACCATCTCGACGGCTACAATCAGATCGACTGCATCACCGGCAAAGGCCCCTCCGCACGCCACGAAATTTTCTACCTCGGCGAAAGCACGATCGGCGCCGTGCGGATCGACGACTACAAGTTTCGGTTCATCGATCAGCCGGAAGGCTGGGTAGGCCAAAAGACACACCCCGATATTCCCTATATCACGAACCTGCGCCTCGATCCGTTCGAACGCACGGGCTGGCCCAACAACGGCACGAAGGAAGGCGGCCAGCAATATTTCGATTGGTTCAAGTATCAGTTCTGGCGCTTTGTGTTCGTCCAGCAGATCGTCGGCAAGGAGCTTCAGACATTCCTCGATTTCCCGCCGATGCAAAAGGGCGCGAGTTTCAATCTCGACGCAATCAAAGCCGAGATGTCGAAGCGGATAGCGGAGGCGGAATCGGCGAGCAAAGGCCCAGGCCAATAAGCGAAGCGCAACAGCGGGCGCGTTCCCGAGCGCGATGCGCCGTCACTTTTTTACACGTCGAAAAACTCCACGTGCATACCCAGAAGCGTCGGATATCAGCTGCTCTCTGGTCGCCAAGTACCGATCCGAAGACCCGACTTCGCACCCTGCATGCGATCGATGAAATCGATGAACTCTCGTGCCGCTTCCTCAGGCGAAAGCCCCTCGCCGCTGCCGGGCACGACGATACACTCGATCCGCCCGTCCTCGGAAATATTCGTGTAACCGAAATAGAGCTTGGCCCTCACGGCTTGCTGAAATGCGAAAAAGGAGGCGGAGACGTAGAGAGCCTGGTCCGGCCCATGTTTATCCATGACGTAGTCGACATCGCAAATGATCGCGCGACCGTCTTTCAAGGCGATACGCGCTTCCAAAAACACGTTGCGATCACGCCGTATGCATAGGGGAGCTGTCCCGAATCCGTAATTATCGACGTCGATGGGATCCATGCGGTCGGCCGTGATAACGGCGCTGGCGAGCCCCGCCTTATCCAAAGCCGCACAGATTGCATATTCACTTCGCGAATGGATCGTCGCGATGACTGACGGCCCGGCCTGAAGCGCTTCGATAATGCTTGGGTCTATCAAGACTTGCGGAACAAATTCCGGCAAGACCGATTTAATGACCTGGCGAAGATTGTAATGCTGGATATGCCGCACGGGCATCTTACGGAAGTTCCGCCGAACACTCGTTCCGGCAGTGGCCTCGTCAACGATTTTCCACGCGCCGCGAAAAACTTCCTCAGGGGGGCGCCGCCAATTTCGCACGATATAAAGCGACAGCCGGCCTTTGGGGCGAAGCGGACGAAAACGCCTGCGAATGATTCTGAATCGCGATCCGAAATTCATGCGGCTACCGCCTCAGGCTTCGAATGATTTCAGTGATCGAAAAGCGCCTTCCCTTCTGCTTGCCTCTCTCCTTTTCCCATCGGCGATACTTGACCCGCCCATAGTACGCACGGACCTCTGCGCGCATATCCTCGAAATTCGGGATCCGCCTCCAGTATCCCGAGGCCAAACCTTCGTTGAGAATCTCGTGGACCGCATGAAGTCCCCCCGGCTCCTTATATCGAAGCCGCTCGGCCCAGTTCTTCGGAATTTCATCGACAGAAAAGATCGGCGGAACACCCCCGGTCACCGCGAGGAACAATAGCTTGGTCCTTAGGCATTTCACACAGATCCCGCAGTTCTGCGGTTGAACCTGTCTATTCCAGCAAAAGCTCAGCGATTTCAGCGCAATTTCCGAGCTTTGAACGAGTGCGATTTTCTCGGGACGCGCAACATCTTCCGAGTCAGAACACAGCCGTGTGCAACCGTCGTCGAACAGGAAATTTGTTGCCGAGTTCGACCCCCAAGGAAATGTAAGGAACTGCCCATCGAGCCGCTCGTCGGCGGCAAGGATAAGCCGATTGTAGCCGTGCGCGTGCACAAAACCAGCGCCTGCCAGGGCAAAGATGTGTCCGAGATGGTGCCGTCTGAGATTGAGTTCCACTTTCTCGTAAAGCGAATAAGCATCGGACTTCACGATGATGCGGCGCCCTGACAGCAATTCGGCCAGCGGCGCTGTCTTCGCAACAAGAGCGCCAAAACGCGCGTCGTCATCGAGCGGGTAGTCCATCCCCTGGATCGTGATGACATCCTGCGACCGGCCGCTCGCCAATCTCGTGAGAGCTGTGTGGGCCGCATCGAGGCCGCCCGAGAGAAATACCAGCTCCCGGTCACTCGCCGGCTCATCGCGTCTTACCTCTTCCGAAAAGCTGACCTCCACTCTGCTGAGATGTCCTGGAAGCCACGACTGCCAGATTTCGCTGATCCTACGAGCCTTGAGAGCAGTCGTTGGGCTTCCCCGTCCGCAAATATGCAGATCCATGTCGAGGCGCATGGCTATGGGCAGAAAGTACCACACGGCATAGTCCGACGCGGTTCCGATGCTTGCCGTCGCGGTATCGTTGGTGACGACTCGAATGCAGCCTACGGAGCTTTTGAGAAGTGCTTCATTGCCTGACGCAGCAACATCGACAACAAGACGATTCCGGTTCTGAACCATATGAATTTCAACGCCTGAAAACGCGGCTCGCCAACAGCTGCCGTTTACTTCATACCCGGATTTGTTAGTTTGCCGCCAGCATACGAGGGGAAATCATAATTCGCATGAAACTGGTCAACGATGCGCAAATCGCAAAAGCCATCATTTTGTCTCCAGATTTCAAGACCTATTCGATGGCGGAACGGTATCGCGAACTCTCGCGGCGCGCAGGAATTGATTTTTCCGCCGTCATCAAATTTCTCGAATGGCTGCCGGTCTTCATTGATGGCGAAGATCATCAGCGAATTCGCAAAGTCATGGGGAAGCAGATCTCTCGCACGAAAGAAGACCAGAACGCAGCCATTCAAAAGTCCCTCGATAACTTATTTTATCGCTGCTTCCGTCCCGCCGCAGAAATAGACTTGGTTGCCGATTTCGCCCAGCCCCTATGGCGGTCCATTTCCGCATCCGTCGCTCCGCGCGATGAAAGAACTCTCGAACTTGTCGACGAGATTCCCGCGTTGTTCAGCCCGATTCTGTCCATTCGCGAGCGGGCGAAAATCAACGAGAAGATCGAGGCCTTCTTGCGAAGCAATTCTGGCGCCGAAGATGAAGATGAGAGCCTCATCCTTCTGTGCCTGGCATCGCTGGGAGCAAGACCATTCGTCGGCAGCCTTGGTCTTTCTCTCTATGAAGTCTTTCGAAGCAACCCGAACTTGCCGATGCACGAGCTGAGTTGGCCTGGAACATTTCCTTCGAGCTCTCTCACCTTCGTTGACCGGATGTGCCAAGCCACGGCCGGCTATTCGGGCTTAACAGTCGAAAAGGGCGAACGAGTCCGCTGCATCACGCAAAGTCCGTCCTATTCTATCGATGAGAACCGGCGGGCATTGTTTGGCTTTGGTGCCCACACTTGCCTCGGGAAATCTGTTTCCGAACGCGCCTGGTCACTCGTCGTCGACAAGCTCTCAAAAAGCGACCTCAGAGCCGAGTGCGTCAGCATTGAGATGAGCCTTCACGACGATCCCTTTAAAATGCCGGTCACGATCGAAATCAGACTGCATTGAGCAAGGCACGATGGACTTTTCTCTCTCTCATGGCCGACAGCCTCTCGCCCAATTCCGCAAGCGTCAACGTCTCGGGAAAATTCACGATTTCGATATCCATATCGAGAGCTTCTTCGAGATCCATGGCAAGCTTAAGCGTATCCAGGCTATCGAGGTTCAAGGATTGTAGCGTAACCTCACGTGCGCTCTTGAGGTCAAGCTGGGGCGCACTCGCGGGCAGTAGGGCCTGGATGGTCTCCAGCAAAAGAGAAGTTACCTGAGACGTCATTTGCCCCTCACCGTTCGGCTATACTTGCCGACATTCCGCTCACACAGCTCTCCGATTTTGATAACGCACGTCCCTTTTTGAATCCATAGAGCCCACTGGGGCGTTCGTCGGAAAGTCCACAGCTGTCCCCGCTCAGAGACGATCATTCGGCCGATCTGTGGCTCAAACGACCCACGCAGATCTTTCATTCCAATCTTATCTTGGGGGCATCGAGCTTGGCCCTAACCATGCCTCTCCACGAGAGCAGTCGACAGATGCCCGGCGACGACGCTTCCTGTTAAAACTTCACTTTCAGGCCGCCGTAAGCCGTAATCGGCGCCGCCGGCACGACAGTCCGCGGATCGAGGAAAGTGCTCCCCGTTGCATCATTGGCGTCGTCGACGTCAAAGAAAGTCCCGTAGACGCCGTAGTGCGCGTTGAAGGCGTTATCGATGAGGCCATAGATCTGGATGTGATCCGTGACATCATATGACGTATGAAGATTGACCTTGGCATAGCCGCCAAGGGGAGCGTTCTGATTGGATTCATCACCGAAGAAGATTTGATTGCTTGCGGCGACGAGGTCCGCGCCCAGCCTCCATTGCGGCGTCCAGGCGTAATCGAAACCGGCCTTGAACTTGTGCGCCGGCACACCGGGCAACCGGTCTCCCGGATGGACGAAGATATTGCCATCCTCATCCGCGAACGGATTGAAGGGCGAGGGAAGCGTCAAGTTGCTGCGGAACGTCGCGTCCACGAAGTTGTAGTTGGCGTACGCGAACAACGGTCCCGACCAGTAATTCACCTGCGCCTCGACACCCTCGCGCAATGTGTCCCCGGCATTCGCGAACGAGCTGCGACCGATAATCGACGACGCGACATTGATGATGTCGTCGGTATTCAGAGTGTGGAAGAACCCGAAACTCCATGTTGTCTTCTGATGCGAGAGCACATCTGTGTTGCTGCCTTTGAGGCCTGCCTCCCAGGTGTACGAAACGACCTGCTTCAACGGCGGGTCCGATGTCAGGAAGCTCGGCAGCAGGCAGGGATTGTTGGGATCCGCACAGGCGAGCTCGGCGGCGACCGGCGCGCGGTTGGCTTCCGAGAAGCTTCCATAAAGCGAAACGCCGTCGAACAGCTTGTAGGTGCCGCCGGCCACCGGATTGAAATGATAGTAAGTGTTGTTGCTGTTGAGGTCGGGCGCCAACCCCGTCTCGTCGTGAATCTCGATATTCGCGACGTTAAATCGGCCGCCCGCCGTTAATGTCAGCCGGTCGGTAGCGTCGAACGTGTCGAGAAAATAAAGCCCATAGTACGTGTTTCTGGTCGAGATGCTGACGGGGCGAATATCCGAGAGATCTGTGCCGCCCGTCGGCGTGCACGATCCATCCGCTTCCACGGTGCAGACTTGGCCGAAAGGTCCGACAAAGGGCCCGCCTCCCTCGACAACGAAGTTCGGCTGTATAACACCAAGCTGGGCGGAGGAAGAAAACGACACCTCGCCATGGTCGATGCTGCCGCCGAGGAGGAACTGGTTATGATGATCGAAGAGCGGCGTTTTGTCGACGCCTTGCAACGATCCGCCGAAGCTGTTCGCGTTGACCGAGGTGCGATCGATCTCTCCGAGGCCCACGTCGCTCGCGACATTGATGAGATTGCCGCCAGTGTTTTGAAGAAGAATGGTCGTACCATCGAGGTTATCAAGACACGCTCCGGTCGCTGACGGCCCCGGCGGGTTGATCGCGCACGGAGTAGCATTCGAAATGTTGCCGTCGATGTGCTGCTGATTGAAATGGCGATAGTAGGAAACCCCGGAGAGTTGCAACGTATCGGTCGCCTGCACGTTTCCGTTCAGCGACACCATTTCCATCTCGTTGGTCGTCGACTGCGGGGTTGTGAAGACTTTGCTCCAACCTTCATCCAGAAGCTCGACGGGCGACGCGGCAGCGACACCAACCGTGTTGTCGGCTCCGGTGAAGTTCAAATGAAATTCCGAGCCATCACCTTTGACGCCGAGGTCGGCATACAAGCGGCGAATGTCCGATGTCCCCTGATCACGAAACCCTTCGTCGCGAATGGCGTCCATCGCGATATAGGTCGCCCAATTGCCGAACCTCATCCCGTCCTGGATCGATCCTTGAACGCGTCCATACGATCCGAAGCGCGTATCGGCCTCGAAGCCCTGATATTTGAACCCATCCTTCATATCGATAGCAATCGAGCCGCCGATGGCATTGAGGCCAAAGACGGGGTTGCCGCTCATCACCGTCATGCTGTTGATCGCAATTGGCGTGATGAAATCGTAGTTGACGGTGTCGCCGAAGGACTCGTTGATGCGAACGCCATTCTGATAGACGGCCAGTCCCTGCGGGACGCCGTCGACGGGCGATGAGTTGAATCCGCGATAATCGACGTTCGTTTGAAAACCGTTTCCTTGATAGTCGCTCAGGATGATGCCCGGCACGTAAGCCTGCAAAACGTCCGCCGTGTAGTCGCTGCGCGTACGCGCAACCTCGGATGAAGAGACCGTGCTGACCCCGCTCGGCACCTTCCCGATCGGAATTTCGTCTCCGATTGGCGACATTTTCACATCGTCCGATGGCGGAGATACCGAGGTCGCGAACTCAGTTGCGGACAGCGGCTGCTGAGATATGGCGCCCGGCGCCGCCACCGGTGCAACCGGCTTGGCCGTTGGCGTCACAGGCTGAGGCGCCTTCTCGGCGTGCTTGGCTGCCGCGGGCGGAGCTTCCGGTGGTTGAGCCGACGGCGCCTTCTTTGGCGCATGGACTTGCTTAGTCGGCTTGGCCTTAGGCTTCGTCCGTCCCTGTATGATTTGAACCTCAGGCAACGCAGCGCCTGGTGAAGCCTGCGTTGCTGGCGCCGGAGCATTGTTCGGCGGCGGCGTTGTCTGCGGCGCCGGAGGACTTGTCGTAGAAGGCTGAAATGGAGTTGGCGGAGCAGTTGGAGCGGTAGGATTTGTGGGTTGAGCTGGAGCAGCAGCGCCGCCTCCTCCTCCTTCGCCCTGCGCCATCACGCAGCTTGATGTCCCCATAGAGATGAGCGAGACGGCCGCCGTCGTCGAAGCAACGATCTGCAGCCATATTCGCCACGATCCAAGCATGATCCCATCCCCTAATTGCGATGCGATCAGCTAGGAGAGGCGCGATTCTCCGGCGTCACGTCACCAGAATCAGAGGAAATTCGTCTGAGCGCTGATCGTTTCTCGGCACTCAGAGGCGCTTGAGCATCAAAAAAATCCAACGGCAGCAAAAATGATCGACATAGCGGGAATTTACATCCGAAAACCCGGGAAATACGCCTCAATATCTCGCCGACAGAGATAAGTATGTACTTGGTCGAGGCAAAAAAGAAACAATGCGATCCGCACCCCCAAATGGAAATGGTGACCACGGCGGGAGACCGTGATCACCATCGACGAGGAGCGAGGATTGAGTGTCCGCCGGAATACCGGCGAGAGCAGTTAGAAGTCGATATTCACGCGAGCCGACCCGATGTGAGCCAAGTAATCCTGACGGACGTTGGCATCGTAGTTCAACTCGAAGGTCGAGTTCGGAGCGAACTGCGCTTGAATGCCTGCACCAAGAGCAGCTGTATCGCGACCGACATCCGGGCCAGCTGCGGTAAACGTGCCGCCTCCCGCAGCGAAGGCAGCGCCTACGACCTGAGCCGTATCCGCGAACTCGTGCAGCCAGGCTGCACGGCCTTCGACGACGGTATCCGCGGCAATCGGAATAAGCGCTTTGATGCCCAGTGCCGAGACGAGCGAGTCATTGCTCTGGCTATTGATGCTCAAGGCCATTCCAGCATCGCTATCCTCGGTGTAGCCATCCTGATGCAGGTTTGAATACGTGAGCGATGCGATCGGCGTGACGATTGCACCATCGAAGCGCATCGGCGCACCGAGTTCGACCGAGGCATTGAACTGACGGCCGTCGTGGCTACCCTTTGCGTGATCCTCGAACGGCACCGTCAGGAAACGGTTCGTATCGTAGTTGTGCCAAGTGAAGCCCGTGCGGCCCGTCACGTACCAGCCCGGGTTCTTGATCGAGCCGTAAGCCTCAACAAGATAGCTGTCGATGTCCGTGTTGTTCCGCGTCGTGTCACCATCGCCATTGATGCGGGTATTTGCATAACCACCCGCAACGCCGACCCGGACGCCCGGGGAAATCCAGTTGTCGTAACCGACTAGCGCGCCATAGAGACGGGCAGAATAGCCATCGACTTGGCTCCGCTCATCCTGGTTCATGCCGGCGCCGAATGCCTGGCCCCAGAGCGCCGCGCTCCGAGGTGCAACGAAATCGTTGTCGTCCTTGAGCCCTCCGAGATTCGACCGGTTCGGATCACTCTGCTTCATCCCGAGACCGTACGGCCCCGGCTTATATCCCGAACCCCCAGTCGCGCCGACGGACGCCAATCGGCCGTCGATATGCTGGCCGATTGCGGAATTGAGCGTAATTGCCGCTTGTTGGGTCGCGAAGTTCGTTTCTGGCGCAAGCTGATTGCCGGCTTTTGCCACATCGGAGTCATCCGCCAGCTGCTGCACTGCGCCGCCAAGCGCATCGAGAACCGGATCTGCGCCCGCTGCATCCATCAATGCATTGATAGCCGCTGCTCCTGGTCTGGATATCCCCTCGATGTCGGACGCGTCCTTGACCTCGGCTCCGATGACGAGCGCGTTGCTCGAGTTCTTGACCGCTTCCCAGCTGACGAGTGCCGACCCTTCAACGTCCGGAAGAGCCGTACCGAAGAGGTTCGTCGCAACCGTGTACCATTCACCGCTCCTTACGGTGGCGTCGATGACCGGCGCGAGCGTCGTCGTACGGGCGATCGACGACGTTCCGCCAGCACCGTTGACGATACCATCTGCAATTTTCAGCGTACCATCGATCAAAGCGATTGTGCCTGCGCCGGTTGCGGTATTGGCGCTCGCACCGCCGCCGCCGAACACATGGGGCATAATCGTAACTTGGCTATCCGGAACCGCAAACGAACCGACTGTTGTCGCCGCTTGTGTCGCGATGGTGAGATTTCCGACATAGGTGCCGGCATTGTCGAATGTGAAGGACTTCGCACCCCACATGTTCAATGTGTAAGTGGTTGTACCGGAAGCAGCGCCCGTCGTTATCGTGGATGCTGAATTGCCATTGAATTCTTCGGCAGCAGGGTTACCCAGAGTCGTCGTGCCTGTGGTTGTCGCAGTGGCAAAGCAACCGGAAGCACCGATTGTACAAGTCCGTCCCGTAACAACCTGCATGCGCTGGTCAACATCGATGTTGCCAGTCAGCGTCGCGCCCTTTTCGTTGACGAGCGTGTGTTCGCCGTTGCCATAATAGATGTTGCCGTTGATCGTTCCACTGTTCGTGATTTCGGAATCAAGTTCACCGAACTGGCTATTGATGTTGAGACGAGCGTCGGTCTGAGCGCCGCCCGTTCCCAGGCCGTTCGAAAGTGCCCACCACCGCAACGCCTGACCGCCAACCGCAAGGATATCGCCGTTGATTGTTCCATTGTTCTCGATCGTAGCGGTCCGCACTTCGCCGCTATCCGATACAGCGGCAATCGCGATGCCTGCGCCACGCCCTGCCGTGTGCTGTATCGTTCCATCGTTTTGGAGTTCGAATTCTCCGGCGCGGCTGTAGATGCCGGCTGCCAGCTGGCCGGATGCAGAAATGGTTCCACTGTTATTGATCGTGAGGCCCTCAAGCTCCTCTTCCGAGAATATGCCCGCGGCGACCGATAGGTTGCCCCCGCTTGCCTGCAAAGAGGTTGCAGTGACAGTGGTCAGCGTCAGAGGTCCCCGCGTGACCGAAATATTGCCGGTATTATTGACGGTCATTTCTTCGGTGTCGCCGTTGCCGGCAATACCGTAGAGCTGACCGCGACCGAAGCTCGTGATCGCTATATTGCCCGAGTTATTGACGACATATTCGCCCGCATCGTCGGCATTGATACCGATGATGTTGACCGCATTGAAGGTGTTGTTGTTGATAGTGATGTTGCCACTATTAGTAAGGCGTCCCACCTCGCCCAACGGCACAATCTCAATGCCTGTCGTCGCGGGAAGAGTGCCAGGCCCCACCGTGATGTTTGACGTGTTGGTACTGTTACCGTCACACACGAGTTGATTTGGCGCGCTGCCAGAAACGCAAACGGCCAGCGCCTGATGCGACACACCCATGCTGAGCGCAGCCGCAAGGGAGGCAAGTAGAAATTGTCCTGCGGGACGGCCAAAAACTTGGTTCGATGAAGACATGACTTCTCCCCCTCCCAAATCGTGTTTGGAAGTTTTCTTTTGATTATTTTCTTGAGCGGCTCGGGTACTTAGAAGCTGGCGCCAAGCTACAGACGCGAAGCGGGCGCTAAGCCTCCGTTCGCCGGATTGGGATAACGACGATCTTTCTGGAAACGCCATTTGGCGTCGGACACGCGAAAATTCACTCAAATCGCTCCCCTTCCCGGCATCAGGCGACTTTCCGAAATTTCCTTTCCGCTCATTCGCCGCGAAAAGGAGAAAGCCAACGGCTTTGCTTTCCTATCCCACTGTTATCGACGTGAGCATTGCTCGGAAATGGGAGTATTTCCTGCGCGAATTGCATACCGTCAAAATGCTAGCAACGTTGCAAAGCCGCCACAGACTGCCAATTTCCGCCTGCAACAGGCAATTCGCCCCAATTTGTTTACATTTGCGCCGGGCGATCGCAGCGGCCTTTCTTCCTTGTGGTTCCCGCTGCTCGGCCCGCACCCAAACAGTTCAATAAGCCTCACTCGGTGGCGACCGGCGTGCATACGCACCTTGTTTCGAGGGTCAACTATATCGTTTCGGCAGCGCCGATTATCGATTTCACGGAACAACGTCCTCCGAAAATACACGTCGCCGCAGCAGACAAACCTACTCTCGGCGGCCGGCGAATAAGGCACAGTCTGCGCGCTGAGTATTCTGTCGCATTTGGCAATTTTTCCTTCGGCAATCGATCCGAATGCCGAAGCGATGTCTCAATTCTCCGGCGCCAATTTCGAAACCGATAGTTCGCGCCAACCGCAGGGGTGCAACATGACTGAAGGCATGCACGGGAAGGCAACCGACTTATCGGATGGCGGATTGAGCGATCGGTTGTCGTTCATTCAGCTCGACGACGAACGCTGCGAAAGCATTCGAAAAATCAAATTGCTTATCGATCGTGAACTGCCCGTGGCCCTAGGCATGTTCTACGAGACCATTCGCAAGACTCCGGAAACGCGAAAATTCTTCAAGAATGAAGCCCACATGACCGCGGCGAAGGGGGCGCAGATCAGTCATTGGGAGTCGATCAGCAACGCAAAATTCGATGCGCGCTACGTCTCCAACGTTCGCAGGGTCGGCCAAACGCATGCACGCATAGGCCTGGAACCGCGATGGTACATCGGCGGCTACGCGATCGTCGTCGAGCATCTCATTCGCGCTGTTGTGAATGAGATGTGGCCGTCCGGCTATTCACTGTCTCGCAGCAAGACCAAAGCGGCGGACGTCGGGCTGTGCCTCGGATCGCTCGTCAAGGCGATGATGCTTGATATCGACTTCTCGATCTCGGTTTATGCCGAGGCCGCAGAGGAAACGCGGCGGAAGTTTGAAGCAGACGCCGAAGCCGAACGCATTCGCTCCGAGGCCACGAGACGCGAAGCCGAGCGCAAGGCCGAAGAAGAGGCGATTGGCCGAGAGCGGGCAATTGTTTCAAATTCCATCGGCGCGGCCGTCGCCAAGCTCGCTGCGAAAGACCTTTCCTTCCGCCTGACCGACAAACTTCCAGATGCCTATACAGAGTTGCAGAAGCAGTTCAATATGGCTCTCGAGCAGTTCGACGAAACGCTCCAACATGTCGTCGCTGGCTCGGAGAAAATGACGACGGGCACTGCCGAAATTGCCGCTTCAGCGGATGACTTATCGCGTCGCACGGAGCAGCAGGCGGCAAGTCTCGAAGAAACAGCCGCAGCTCTCGAAGAGATAACAGCGACCGTTAAGAAGTCTTCCGAAGGCGCAGCTCACGCGAGAGACGCGGTCGCCTCCGCAAAGAACGCAGCCGAATCGAGCCGCGAAGTCGTGCGGCAGGCCGTCGACGCCATGTCCAACATCGAGAAATCATCGACGCACATCGGACAGATCATCGGCGTTATCGACGAGATCGCGTTCCAGACAAATCTTCTCGCACTCAATGCCGGCGTCGAGGCCGCACGTGCGGGAGACGCGGGTCGAGGATTTGCAGTAGTCGCCTCGGAAGTACGGGCTCTCGCGCAGCGGTCGGCAGAGGCCGCCAAAGAAATCAAGACACTGATTTCGACGTCAACGGCGCAGGTCGAGCAGGGCGCGCGTTACGTCTCCGAAAGCGGCAAAACGCTCGAGCAAATCATCTCGCATGTTGTTGGAATCAATCAGATGATTGCGGAGATCGCGAACGCATCGGAAGAACAAGCGAGCGGGCTGCAGCAAATCAATACGGCGATCAACAGCATGGATCAGACGACGCAGCAGAATGCGTCAATGGTCGAGGAGACGACAGCGGCTTGCCACTCGCTGACCGAAGAAATGCGCCGGCTTTCGGAGCTCATGGGTCAGTTCAAGGTCAACCAGAACACGTCGGTCGCGGCCCTACGGCAAGCCTCGGCACAGATGGCCGCCGGGCGAAACGCTCAAAGACCTGCTTCCACACTGAGAAGGGAAGGAGTGATGTCGGCGCGCGGGATGGCTTCATCATCGAATAGGCAGTCCGCCGTTCGCAAACCTGACGAGGGCTGGGAAGAGTTCTGATAAGCTCCGCACCGGCAAATCGCATTGCGCACATCTGAACTCTAGGCTGAACGCTGGTGACAAGAATGTCTGAAGGAACTTTAGAGGTTCTCGCCTTCCGGACCGGTAATCAGGATTTCGGTGTCGAAGTGGTTTCGGTACGCGAGATCCGGGGTTGGACCCCGGCCACCCCGTTGCCGCACGCGCCGGATTTTCTGCGCGGGGTAATCAATCTTCGCGGCATCGTTCTGCCGATCGTCGATCTTGCGGTTCGGCTCGGGTTTCCTCAATCCGAGCCCACAGCACGACATGCGATCATCGTCACGCAATTGAAAGAACAAATTGTCGGGCTGCTCGTCGATGGCGTTTCCGACATCTTGACGATCGAATTGGAAAAAATTCAGCCGACGCCCGATTTGGCTTCCAATCTTGCACGATCCTACGTGCGGGGTGTCATCCCAATCGAGGGCCGGATGATAGGCCTCCTTGACCTCGGTGCCGTGCTGCCATCTTTCAATCAGCACGCCGCATAAATTCCGGATCGAGGCGGCCCAGCTCGGCCGGTTCGTTCATTGCAGCGAGAGAGCTGGAAAGGGCTTCGGAGTGCCCGAAGGGTCTCCGCAATAATGCCAGCACTCGCTGTTTTTTCCCCATTTCAAGCCCGGCAAGGACCGGAGAGACGCGATGGGTGTCGCCGCTCCGAAATAGAATCCTTGCGCCTCTCGGCAGCCATGCTTGACCAGGAAATCCATCTGATAGCCGCTCTCGACCCCCTCTGCGATGACCTCTAAATTCAGGGTTGTCGCGAGCCCTATAATTGCGGCGGCAATCGCCTGCGTCGCGCCACCGGCCTCCAGCTCGGCAACGAAGCTGCGGTCGATCTTGAGCTTATCGATCGGCAGTTTCTGCAAGTACGAAAGCGATGAGTATCCGGTCCCGAAATCGTCGACCGCCAAGCGCACACCCAATGCCTTGATGGCATCGAGCAATGTCACAGGGGCCTTGCCCTGGCCCATCAAGGTGCCTTCGGTGATTTCGAACTCGAGGCATGCAGGGTTCAGATCGCATTCCTTCAGAATGCGCCCAAGCACATCGACGAAACCCGCGTGATGCAGCTGCTGCGCAGAGACGTTCACCGCCATCGTCGATATCTGCGCACCATTGGCGAGAAGCCATTTCATGTCGCGGCAGGCGGTGCGAAGGACCCATTCGCCGAGCGGCACTATAAGCCCTGTCTCTTCCGCTACCGGGATGAATTCCCCCGGCAACACGAAATTGTTGTTCGCTGTCTTCCACCGGATGAGGGCCTCAAAGCCCGTCACCCTCCCCTCTGGAATCGAGACCAACGGCTGATAGTGGAGAACAAACTCATCGCGCTCGAGGGCACGTCGCAGATGAAGATCAACCGAGAGCCGCGTGTTTGCTGCCTGAGTGAGACCGGTTGAGAAGAACCGGTATGTTCCCTTCCCGGCAGCCTTTGCGTGATAGAGAGCAGCATCAGCGTATTGAATGAGTGACGTCGAGTCGGAGCCGTCCTCGGGAAAAAGACTAATTCCCGCGCTCGCGCCCAAGCAAACCTGCTGCCCATCGGAAAGAATGTAGGGTTGAGAAAGCTGGCCGAGAATACGATCGGCAAGAATAATAGCTGAAGCACGGTTGGCATTCTCGCAGACCACAACGAATTCATCACCGCCGAAGCGGGCGACCATGTCGGACGCGCGAACGCACGACCTTAACCTGTCCGCCGCCCAAACCAAAACTTCGTCGCCCGCACCATGACCGAGACTGTCGTTGACGAGTTTGAACCGGTCGAGATCGACAAATATGACGGCGCCCATTGCTTGATTGCTGCCGGAGCCCGCTAATACTGAGTCAAGCCGGGACGAAAGAAACCTCCGATTGGGAAGGCCCGTAAGATCGTCATGATGAGCGCGATGTTCGAGTTCGCGCTCCGATGCCTTGAGCATCGTAAGATCGGCGCTGCTTCCGACGTAATGCGTCAGCTGGCCATTCTCGGAATGGACGCTGCTGATCGTCACAAGGGCAGGATAAAGTTCTCCGCCTTGCCTTTTGTTCCAGACTTCTCCCTGCCAATAGCCGTTCGCCCGGATACCGTCCCACATCGCATCATAAAAGTCTGTCGAGTGGACGCCGGACTGAAGAACGCGCATGTTCTTGCCCGAGATTTCATCGATAGAATAGCCGGTGATCCGCGAGAACGCGGCATTGGCCGTGATGATGGTGCCGCCAGCGTCCGTTATAACAACCGCCTCTTGTGTGCAAGAAAGGATGGTCAGGGCGAGGCCTTGATCGATCGTCAGCGCTTTGTTTCGCGGTTGCAATGCGGAGTGGGGGTTGTCCTGATCGTGCTCTGCGCTTGGCTTGATGCTCATTTGGCAGTTCTCGTTCGGAATTTATTATTTTGAGCAGTGTGCGAGTAGGACAATGAAGCAAACGCTAAATTGATGGGCATTTTGTCCCGACACTATCGCTTGGCCGGACAGATTGAATCGTTCCAGAAATCGATACTTGCGATACGAAACTAATCTCTATCGCTTCGCTACTTCCGGCGATATTTTCCCCTGAAAACAATTTGTTGGCTTGCCCATATCCGATACGGGTAGGAGTCTACTCTACGGGGGTTGAATGGTTGCGAAAGAAGTTGTCGACGTACTCTTGCAGTTGAGCCGCACGCTACTAGCGGAAAATGACGGAGATCGACTTACACCGGCACAATGGATTGCTCTTCGTTATTTTTCGCGGGCAAATGAGTATAGCCGAACGCTCTCGGGACTAGCGCAATATCAGGCGACGACTGCGGGCACAGCTTCCCAGACGATCAAAAGCCTCGAACACGCTGGATTTCTCGAACGCGATATCTCTGCACGAGATGCGCGAAGCTCGGTTTTCACGATTACGGATGCCGGCCGTGGGATCATGGAGGATGATCCGCTCGCGCACCTGTCGGCGGAAGTCGAGGACCTCAACAACGTCGAGCTTCTGCAATTTCGTGACGTTTTGCGCTATCTGTGCGCGAATATCGGAGGCGATCAGCCGCGAAATCCATTCGGGACATGCCGCGATTGCGCATTTCTCTTGACGCGGCGCGCGAGAAGCGGCGGACCACCCGGAGAAAGCAAATATCTCTGCAAGCTCCTGAACCTCTTCCTACTGGAGGCTGAGCTCGATTGCCTTTGCAGGAATTTTCAGGCGGCGCAACAGTTGCAGAAGCCTCGCCGGCGAGACCCGATTACTTGACCCCAGCGCCTCAGGCATCTTGAGCCATCGAAAAAACCGAACGGGCACTTCTCAGCTCAATAAACGCGCCTAAGTCTGTTCTAGCGCAAAGAGATCGAAGTTGCCGCGCAGCACGTCGTCAACCCGGCCACTGCGAACGCTGCCATCGGAATTGCGAACGAGAGGCGTCGCTCCTTTCCGATAGCGGCGAACGATATTTGTGCCGCGTTTTGCTTTGGCCCCGAACGCATCTGCAAGCGTTTGGCGGATCTCGGCCTTCGACGCGTCGCCGAGCGGCAGCTTAGCGATGAGAACTTGCGCCGTAACGCGGCTGCCTCCCGCTTCGCTTTTCTCGAGAATATGTAGACCGGCCTCGCTGGCAAGGGCGCGATAAGCTCCGAAACCGCCGACGACCAGCGCATTCCCGTCCACACCCGGAATGGTGTCGATCTCGCTCGCATACATGTTACGGTTGCGAGCCCAGGCGCGATACATGCTCCCGACTTCGGCACACCATGCCGTTGCGGCCTCACCTTCATCGGCGTCCATCACGAAAGCCGGTTCGACGATCAGCGCGGCCTCGACAGGCGCCTTTTCGTCAAGGTCCTTCAGCCCTTCGTTGACGAGATGAATCTGCATGGCGAGCCGTGCGATCAACTCGCGCATGCTTTTCCCGGTCTGCCGCGCCAGACGCGCCTCGAGCGACGTGGCCGTTTCAGTTGCGACCTCGATGCGGTCCATCAACTCCAAGCGGGCGAGCGTTTGCGATCTATCGGCCCGCGACCAGAAGTCGGGCAATCCGATCTCGCCCGTCAATGCTGCCTTCGCCGTTGCCCATTCGGCGGATTCAATACGCTGCACAATTGGCTCATGAGCGGCAGCGAGACTTGCGATCTCGCCGGTATCGCCGGACGGCGTGCGCATCATGTCGAAAAGACTCACAGATGCACCTGCCAGCGCGCGGGCAGAGTCCGACGACGCAACCGCAACGTCGCTCTTGCCGTCAGGGTCGACGAAATCGGCCCGAAGTGCGCTGCCATCGCGGCGGACGAAAACGAATTGGTCGCCTTCCGGAAAACGCCGCTCGACGATCGTTTCCGCCAACGGCGCAATGAGGTAGTGGTCTATGGCGCGCTTCAGCGGCCGCGCGCCCATCTCCGGCGAAAACCCTTTTTCCAGCAGGAACTCCAGCGCACTAGCATCCCACTCGACCGCCCACGCGCGATCCTTCAGACCGCGTCGCTCAAAAATGTTCCCGAGTTCTTTCATAAGGATTCCGCGCATCAATTCACGCGTGAGCGGCTTGAATACGACGATCTTGTCGAGCCGGTTCTGGAATTCGGGACGGAATGTCTGGGAAATGGCTTTGTGGATCTGCTCGTCCGTAAACCCTGAAGAGGATGGCTTGAAACCGATGTTTCCGCTGTCTCGATGCGTGGTCGCGCCGAGGTTCGACGTCAGGATGATGATGCAATGACGGAAATCCGCGGTCTGTCCGGTGGCATCTGTCAGCCTGCCCTCGTCGAAGACCTGAAGGAAGAGATCCCAGATCTGCGGATGCGCTTTTTCGAACTCGTCCAAGAGTACGACTGAGAACGGCTGCTTCCGAATTCGCGCCACGAGCGTCTCGGCATCGGCAGGAAGATTGCCGCCGCCGAGTATTTTCTGCGCACCCTCGTAAGTCTGATATTCGCTCATGTCGAGCCGGATCATGCGATCGGCCGCACCGAAAAGGTAATCGGCAACAGTCTTCGCAAGCTCGGTTTTGCCGGTGCCTGTCGGGCCCGCGAACAGAAAAACGCCAATCGGCTTCCCTGGATCGTTGAGCCCGGATTTGAGCATCGCGATGCGCTCGACCAGCGCCGAGACGGCGTGAGGCTGACCGATCACGCGGGCTTGAAAGAAATCGCGGACCTCTTCGAGCCTCAGGCGTTCCGCACCATCGAGGATCGATAGTGGCAAACCCGTCAGTTGCGAAAGCGTCTCCAGGACCTCGTGGCCGCCAAGACGTTTGACTTTCTCTTTCTCCGAACGAACGGCCGTCATTTTCATGAGAGACAGCGCGGAGCCAGGAAGGTGCATCGCGGTCAGATAGCTTTGAGCGACATCAACTGACGTCCGCGCGAAACTCGGATCGATGGGCGTCCGCGTCGTCTTTTCCAAACGCTCGGCAAGCGTTTCGGCAAGTTCGAGCGCTTCGTCCTCGTCCATGTCCTCCATGCGAACGATTTCGAGATGGCGCCTCACCGCGGGTCTCAGCTGTTGAAGCTTCGTCGTCGCGGCGAGCGAGGCTTCAGCCCAGATCAGAAGACGTCCCGCTGCCACCGCTGGCATGATTTGATCCAGGATGCTCGCGCTCTGGCTTTGATGGGTTCCGCTGAGTGCCAGGCCAAGCAGGTCGGGGACGTACCAAATCACTTTGTTGCCGACATCCAGTTCCTGCAGCACCTCGCGGATGCGCCCTTCGAGCTGACCGATGTACATCTGCCCGGCTTGCAGATCGGCGCCGCTTGCCTGAAAGACGCGCCACTCCTTCGCAGCTATGCGGTCGGCCAGAAGTTTCAGGAACGATGTCTTCCCGACATACGGTTCGCCACTGACCAAAAGGATGCGCAATGATCCGCCATCCACCAGCCGTTGGGCGGCGCCAAGAGTATCTTTCCAGCCTTGAGGTTCGATCAGAAGTCCATTTTCCGAGTTGTTAGCCCAGAAGCGGCCGATCGACGACAAGAACGATGACGGGGATGGTGACGTCGACGATGATGTCTCCTGCTGAGGACCGGCAGGCACGACCTTCGCCGCGAGACGTACCGCCATCGGGTGGCTGACGAGCGCCAGGAAATCCCTGATCTGCTCGCGCTTCCAGAGCGGCAGCGCCATGACCTCGGGACCAACTTCGGCTGGCTCATCCTCGCCGAGCGCAGTGAAGTGATCCGAAAGGAGGTGACGCAAAAGAACGTTCTCCGCCCACCAGTCGCGAAGCCCCACGAGAAACGCTCCGGCAGGAGGACGCGGATCGGCCGCCAAAAGATACTGAAACGCGAACGTCATTTGCCAGACGGACAATCCGTCGAAGCGCGGCAACACTTTCGAAGCGGAGCCCGATGCATCGGGCCGCTGCTTCAGGGCGGTGAAAGCCGCGCACGATAGGGGCCAGTTCTGCCCAAAGGCATAGTCGAACACCGTCTCGAGTGGGACATTTGGATCGGCAAGAAGGGCCACCGCGCTTTTAAAGTCGGCGTTCTCAGCGAGTTCGTTCGTGTGGGCGGAATCGCGAGCAAAGGGTTCGAGCGTCTTGCTAATGGTATGCAGCTCAGTGCCGAGTGATGGCTTGGGCGCAAGGGCTTTAACCAGCCAGAATTTTTTTAGATCGGCCAGCGTGCCGCCACGCAATCGGAAGACGATCACCGCTGCGATGATTGTCCAAACCAACAGCACAAGGATCTGATCCACCAGGGTCTCCCGCCGCCTCTCACTCCGGGGAGAGAACAAGCAGAAGCGACACCGCTGTTGTCAACGGGTCGGCGCAAGATCCCTCTCCAAAAGGCGGGCGACCGTCACCCGGGTACGCTTTTGTCAGTCAGCAGGCGCTGTATACCAAGCGGGTCAAATTCGCCACGAATTGGCCTGTCCTTTCCGCACGCGCCAGGCATAATGACATTCTCACATCTGAGAGGTTTCCATGCGGACGTTGCCCCTCCTCTTCCTTGTCTTCGCTTCTCTCACCTGCCCTGCCGTACACGCAGCCGATGCCGAAATCGTCTGCATCAACCCTAAGGACGACCCGCCCGGACCTGACAGCACCGTGGCCTGCTATTCCGACGCAGGATGCGCGGTCGCGGAATCCTTCGGCGCCGAAGCCATCCGCGATTACGATACCGCAAGCGCGCCGTTCGCGTTGGCACGCGGGAAAATCAGCGCGATCGTCACCGCCGCGCCGGACGTCATCAAAATTGCCAAGGCCAACGGCGCCGTCTGCCAGCCGCCCAAGAAATAGCGGCGGCGGTCAAACGTCGCCCACCGCCACATCCGTCTCCCTAGTACGCGAGTCTGCCGAACAAGCGCACATTCGCGCCCGGCTGCAGCACCTCGTCCTTTTTGAACGATGTGCTGTCTCTGACATCATCGTTCAAAAGGTTTTCGCCTTTGAGGCCAATGGTCATCCGGGGAGCAACCGCGCCGCGCCCATCCAATGCCATCGTGTAACTCACCTCGGCGTTGACCAGCGTGTAACCGGCAGTCGGGGTCTCATTTGGCGCGATTTCATCCTGCGAGAACGCGTAGAGAGAAGAAATCTTCGCCTGCCAGGCATCGTCACGATAATAGAGGCCGCCACCAAGGCGATGGGGCGGCATCCTCGGCACATACTCGCCGTTGGAAAATCTCGCATGCACGAAATCATATTGGCCTGATACGCCCCAGACACCGCGCAGGACGTGTCCGACGTCATACTCCGTAGCGAGTTCGACGCCATAGAACGTCGCATCACGCTGATTGAAGATCACCTCGTTGAACTCATTGCCGGGATCGCCACTCCCGCATGTATCGATGGTGTCGCCGCACTTTGCGCCAGTGAGATCGCGGAAGATGTATCCATCGTACTTCGTGTAATAGGCGGAAGAGTCGAAGCGCCACCGCCCTGAAGTCTTGCCGAAGCCGAGTTCGATCGATTTCGACGTTTCGATCCCGATGTCGGGATTACCGATCTCGAAGGTGCCCGTCGCATCGTGAGCACCCTTGGAGAAGAGTTCCTGTGCCGTGGGGGCCCGCTCTGCATACTGTCCGGTCAAGCGCGCAACGACGCCGAAGGGCAGATCGTACAGCAGACCAAGGCTCGCGCTTTTCGGATCGAACGTTTTGTGTTGCCCGACGAGATCGGAAGGCGTCGGATTGAAAATATCGTCATACATCGTACCGTGCACGCTATCGTGCTCTATGCGAAAGCCCGCCTGGAACCGCAACGGTTTTGTGACGCGCAGCTCTTCCAGAAGATAGCCGCCGAAGACGTCCGTGGTGCTCGGCTCAAGCAGGCTGTCGCCCTCGAAACTCGTGCCCACGAGCTTCCGGTTGCTGATTTGAATGCCGGCCGTACTGGTCAGTGCACCGATACCCGTGACGATCGGCACCGATTCCGCTTCGATCCGGCCTTCTGTGTATTTGTTGGTGAAGCGAGAGCCGACGGTGTCCGCATTCTCCACGGCATCGAAATCGAGTTCGTTATGCGCGTAGTTATCCCAGCCGAACCACGTTCTGACTGCAGCGAGTCCAATCTCCGGAGCACGCCACTCGCCCTTGGCGTTGATTTTATCTTGCCCCATGTCGATGCGCGATTTCGATTCCGCTGATTCAACGCCGGGAATGGCATAGAGGCTGTCGAACCGCGTATAGCTGACGCCGAAGAAGCCATCGTGCCAAATGAACGATCCACCGATCGAGGCGCCTTGGCTGTCGACGAAGGAATTCGCCTGTTTGCCATCGGGCGTGTCGTAATCGTTCGATTTGCGATCGAATCCGTCGGCATGGATCGCGAAGCCCTGCGATCCAGCTGTCGCCTTGAAGGCGCCGTCGCGGCCACCATCGACGGAACTTAGTCCCCCCATGATCTCGCCGCTGAAGCCATTATAAGGAATGTACGTCGGAATGCGTTGATTTTCGGCACTGACGACACCACCGATGGCTTGAGAACCATAGCGTATCGTCGCCGGTCCTCGAACGACCGTCACGCTATCCGCGCTGTAGGGATCGATCGGATAAGCGTGATCTTCGCTGATATCCGAAACGTCACCCGTCGCAATCCCGTTTTCTTGGATTCGTACGCGATTGTTATCGAGCCCACGGATGATGGGACGATTGGCACCCGGCGCAAACGCTGACCCGGCAACGCCGGGCTGTTGGTCCAAGGTATCCGTGATCGTTGCACCGTGGGTCGGCAGTATATTCGGCGCCGTCGTCACGGTGGTTGCGTTCAGCCCAGCCTGAGGCGTGATCAGCGTTCCTGGGGGCGGCAAGAAATTGTCACTCGAAGCCGTCGGCGGAAATCCCTCCGGGTTCGGAGCAGGTTTCGCAGCTGTCTTTTGTGCGCCCGTCCCCGGTTGCTGCGCGCTGCTCTTTTTAGCGACACGCTTTTTCGTTGGTGCCGGCGGCTTCTTGGGTTCCGCTACGATGACTGGCGGAAGGTTCGCCGAATTTGAAACGGAGTTCGATTGACCACTCGCCGAAGATGGCTGCGGCTCGTGCCCCGCCTCTTGGCCGAACGCCGGACTCAACGATACGAGCGACGCAACAGCCACAACAGAAATATGACTCTTCATTCCCCACGCCCCCACAGTAAACGGCCACGTATCTATTTCGTATAATATAACATCCAACACAGTTCAACAGCCTTCCGGTGGTCCGAGTTTTCGGGATCGTCGAGGGGTTTGATCTCAGAAAGCTTTGGGCCGAGCGAACATCGGCGAGGCGCAAATCAGCGCCATGAGCGATGAACTGCTGAAGTTCGCTCGCCGGCTACGCTACGATAAGACGTAAGATTGCTTCTCGAATGAGCCCCAGCGCGATACGCACAATCCGATCGCGGCGATGCTCCGCGAGCTATGGCTTCCCGCTTTTCGTTTCTTTTGCGGGATTTGTTGGCTTCGCCTGAGCGCCCGCGACAGCGGCAGGCAGCTCAGAAACCGAAATCCCGAAGAGGCGCCAATGGCCCGCGGACGCCTCGTAGGTCAGGTCGAAACTCAATGGGCCAGCCTGCCCCGGAAAAGATCCTGCGATGTGTAACAACGGCTGCGTGTCCGAGACTTCCGCCGCGGTCAGCGTCGGTATCTGCATGGCGACAGCCGAGAGATCGAGGTTCTGATTTTCCAGCTGTGCGAAAATGCGTCCAAGTTGGGCGGCCGTGTTGTTGCGGCTGAAGGATGGGCCGGCACGGTCGCGCAAGACGGTGTAATTGCCAGTCTGCAGCGCATCGTTGAGCGTCAACAATGATAGGCGCACCAGAAGAACCAGCTTTTCGGCGGAGGGCACTGGAAGGCGTCCGGCATTGGGCTTCTGATCGGCCGTCGTTGCCTTCGGCTTGGGTGCTACTGCCTTTTGCGGCGTGGAGACCTGTGCAGCTGCGGGATATGTCGCGAGCAGTGCCGCTGCCAACACGATCGCCTGGGTGATACGCATGAATGATGAGCCCTCGTGGTGAACATGCACGAACGGCGGCAGCCTTCGGGCCGCCACCGTTCCGAATGCTTCTCTGTCTTCGGCGATCAGAAGCCGAAGGTCACGCCAGCCTTGCCGGCGACGGTGCCCTCAGACGTGCCGAAGCCGATGCCGCCGTCGACGATCACGGAGCTGTTAGCGCCAAAGCCGCCGCGGTTGAGCACGCCAGCAAGGCTGACGCCGAGAGCGCTCGAGCCGTCGAAGTTGCCCCAGCCGACGCGCGCGGCGAACGTCTGGTTGCCCTGGAAGATCGGCGGTGAAAGAGCGAGCGCAACGGCGATGCCCTCAGCCAGCTCCTGGTCGCGCTTCTGCAGTCCGCCGATCTGCGCGTTGAGCGCACTGATGTCGCCCGATGTCGCAAGACCCATGTCGGCGGCCGTACGCGTCGCGAGGTTGCCCGAGGTGTCGGAGGTCACGAAATTAACCGGCCCGCTCTGAGCCGCGCGGCTGGCATCCGACGAGATACCTCCGAGTGTGTAGGTGTTGCTCGCGCCGCCGATCGCCACTTGGTTGTCGCGCGTCGTCGCAACGCCCTGTCCGATCGCCGATGAATTGGCGTGCGTGGCAGAAGAGCCTTGTCCAAGCGCAGTGGAATTTTCGCCCGACGCCTGCGCCCCATCGCCGATCGCCGTCGAGAGATCCCCGCTTGCGGCGGAGTTCTGACCGGTGGCCGTCGCGCCGGTACCGGTTGCCCGCGCAAGAACGCCGGTCGCCGTCCCGCGGTCGCCCGTCGCCTGAGCGAACGAGCCGGTTGCCGTCGACGAGCTGCCGCTCGCGTTGGCCGCATAACCCGACGCCGTCGCGTTGCTGCCCGATGCCTTGGCCTGAGTACCGAGCGCGCTCGAATAGTCACCCGTCGCCTTCGAGTCGGAACCCAGCGCGGTAGAAGACTGCTTCGTCGCTTCCGCATTCTGGCCCACGGCCGTGGAGTAAAGGCCGCTTGCTGTAGCGTCTTGGCCCACGGCAGTGGTGCGAAGGTTCGATGCCTCTGCGCCCTGGCCGACAGCCGTTGACCACACACCGGTCGCCTGCGCTCCCTGACCATTGGCCGTCGAGTTTTCCTGACTCGCCACGGCGCCCTGACCGGTAGCGGTAGAGTTGTTGCCGGTTGCTTGCGCGCCCTGCCCCGTTGCCGTGGAGCCGGTCTTGTCGGCTACGGCACCTTGGCCCAGCGCAGACGAGTTGGCGCCGGCGGCGTTGGAGCCCTGACCCACCGCGGTGGCATTTGTATTCCAGGCCGTCGAATTCTGACCGAGGGCGGTCGAATTCTCCTTCGTCGCGCGAGCGTTGTCACCGAACGCGGACGAGTTCTTCTCCTGCGTCACGGTGAGCGTTCCGACTGCCGTGTTGAAGTCGCCCTGTGCCGAAGATGCTTTACCGACGGCGGTCGACTGCTCGCCGAGTGCCGCCGATTCCGCACCGAGCGCTGTTGAATTGCGGCCGGTCGCGTCCGCGCCGTGGCCGTTGGCAGTCGACCAATCGCCGCTTGCGTTAGCCTCAAAACCGGTAGCGGTGGAGTTCTGGCCAGTAGCCTGAGACCACATGCCCGTCGCCGTGCTGTTCTCTCCGGAAGCCACCGAACCATTGCCTGTCGCCGTAGACTTCGCACCGGACGCATTGGCATCAACGCCCGTCGCCGTGCCGTACTGCCCCGTCGCTTGTGCGCCGGCGCCGGTGGCGGTGCCCTCTTCGGCCGAGGCCGTTGCTCCCTGACCATTGGCCGTGGAGCGAACGCCAGTGGCATTGCTGCCCTGGCCGGTGGCGGTGGCGTTGTTGCCGGTAGCTTGCGCACCCTGACCAACTGCCGTCGCGTTCTCGCCACTTGCCTGCGAGCCATCACCGTTTGCGGTCGAAAGAGCTCCACTGGCGCTCGAGTTCTGACCGGTCGCCGTCGAGCCTACGCCTGTCGCGCGAGCCAGGACACCCGTCGCCGTCGCGCGGTCGGCCGTCGCCTGCGCGAACGAGCCGGTCGCCGTCGAGGAACTGCCCGTTGCGTTGGCCGCATAGCCGGAGGCCGTCGAGTTGCTGCCCGACGCTGTCGCCTGCTTGCCGAGCGCGCTCGAATAGTCGCCAGTCGCCTTGGAGTCGGTACCGACTGCCGTTGCGGACTGCTTCGTCGCTTGAGCGTTTTCGCCGACGGCTGTCGAGTAGAGGCCGGAGGCACCCGCACCCTGTCCGACCGCGGTCGTTTGGATGTTGGAGGCCTTGGCGCCCTGTCCTACAGCTGTCGAAGAAACGCCCGTGGCCTCGGCGCCCTGACCGTTGGCGGTCGAGTTCTGCTGGCTCGCCACGGCACCCTGGCCAGTGGCGGTGGAGTTGTTGCCGGTCGCCTGCGCGCCCTGCCCCGTTGCCGTCGAGTTGATCTTGTCGGCCAGCGCGTCCTTTCCGATGGCCGTGGAAAAGCCGCCCGTAGCCTTGGCGTTTTGCCCGACGGCCGTCGATTCCGGACCTTCGGCCAAAGACCCGGCGCCTACCGCGGTGGTGTCCTCGGTGCCCGCAACAGCGCCGTCGCCGACCGCTGTCGCATTGTTAAAGTCAGCCGTGGCTCCATTGCCGATGGCGGTGGCGCCCTGAGCACCCGCCGAGGCGCCGTCACCGCAAGCAAGGGACATTCCGAAGGGCCCGACGGTGCAGGCATCTGCATAAGCCGAATTCGACGCCGTCCCCATGACAGCAGAGATCGCAAGGACGCTTGCGGACGCACGAAGCCAGTTGGCGCGGCGCGTGGCGCCGGCCATGAACGCATTACTAGACACGAGGAATCTCCTGTTGCCCCAATTACGCTGAACGATAGGGCACGCCCGGCCGGGTCACGCCGCGGAGCTTCGAAATCCCCCGAAGCTCACGTGGGACCGCGTACCTTACAAAAATGACAGGTGCATAAAGTTTAGGCCAATCAGCCTAAATCGAATGGCGCATCAAGCTGTTCCCGCAGCCGTGTTGCAAATGCAGAACAGTGTTCACTCTTGAAGGACCATGTCTCGCGAGCAGCATCGCCCGAAATTCCACGGATGCTCAGCAGTTCATCATTCATTGACGATTTGTCGTGTCCGCTATTGCCTTCGAGCGCCGCCGCGTACCAAGCACTGTTAGCGCTCAGCATCGGATGTGATTGCTAGAGTCGGCCGTCGATTGAAATTTTGTTGCCCGGCAAAATGGTAGAAGGTGCGGCCGATGCCGACGCCGCTCGCAGCCGAAATGCTTCGCTACACCAAGCAAGCCGATGACCTTTCGGACTCGACGGCGGTGCTCAATGCCCTCGATGAAATTACTTGGTCGCTTGCGCGCGTACATGTCCTTGGTGGCGGATTGTTACCGCGCAAATTCGGAACGACTGAATCTCTTTGCGTCGGAAAGACCGTCTTCCTTCACAAGAGCGTGCCGAAGGGATGGTGGGAAGATCGCATGGAGTTATCAAAGCAATCGCCCCCACCCGGGGATATCGCAGCGCGCCTTGCGATGGCTCCTTTTACCTTTTCGGACCTCATGAAATTGCTCGAACCGATCGGCATCGACCGCTGGGCCATGGAGTTGAATTTGAAATACGGCATCCGTGACAGCCTCGGATGTCCGATCGCAGGGCGCTGGATTTTCGCTTATTGGTCTCCAAAACTTATAAGCCTTGAGGCATCTGAAAAGTCGCTCTTGTTCCTGGGCGCTGCGTTCGCGACGAAACGCTTGCAGCAACTCGCGCCGCCCTGCGTCGAGCGTATCGGGAAAGGGGCGTACCTCACCCCGCGTGAATTGGCAGTATTGCGCTCACTGTCGCTCGGCAGGCGTGTGGCGGATATCGGAAAAGATTTGGCGCTCGGTGAGGAAACCGTGCGCAGCCACATCAAGAAAGCCCAGGCGAAATTGGGGGTCGCAACCCCGATCCATGCTGTGGCTCAGGCAGTCCGCCTTCAACTCATTCCCTGACGCTCGCAAAGCCAGTTCCGTCGAAGCAGATCGCCTTGCAGCTCATCGCGAGCTTGAAGGGTAAGCTCGTAACGATATTTTTGGGGTCCTGCTTGTTCCCTGAAAACGTAGCGAGCTTCGACAAGTTCTCGAAATATACGCGCGTTGGCGCCTTTCGAGACGTAAAGCACACCGCCATGCCAACGCATCTCGTAAAGAACTGCTCGATGGTACGCGCTCAGGTCAGTTATCATTCGGGACCACTCAACTGCATCGGAAATTGACCAATTGAAGAGCCGAGAGGCGCAATTGGAGAAATCTCCATTCCGCACCTCTCGGCCTTTGAGCCCGCACGGCGTCCCCATCCCCCAGTAGTCGGGGCTCACCAGCAGTTCTCTCTCCCATCTCGCTCCGACCGACCATCCCCGTTTTTGGGGAGATCTATCGGTGCTATGCTTGGCGCGGGCGGGCTCGATACGCCGGCGACGTGGCGGAGCCTCTATCGATGCAGGGGAAAATGGTGCTCGGTCATGCGCGATCCGCAGATTAATGTCTTCTCATGTTAGCCGGGACATTATCGAGCAGTCATGTTTGACGGTTTCAAATCAGAACTGATCGACGTCGGCGACGATGTAAGAATCTTCGCGCGCTACAAGGGTTCGGGACCGCCGCTTCTCTTGCTGCACGGTTATCCGCAAACCCACGTTTGCTGGCACAAGATCGTTGAACCTCTGGCAGAGCGCTTCACCGTCGTTGCGACAGATCTCAGAGGCTATGGTGCCTCGAGCAAGCCTCTCGACGGACCAAACCATCTCAACCATTCGAAACGTGCGATGGCCATCGACCAGGTGCGCGCGATGTCGGCACTCGGCTTCGAGCGCTTTTACCTCGCCGGGCACGACCGCGGCGGTCGCGTCGCACACCGCCTCGCGCTTGATCATCCCGAGCGCGTCCTCCGGCTTGCTGTCCTCGACATCGCTCCAACGGCAACGATGTATGCGAACTCGAACCGCGATTTCGCCGAAGCCTACTACCATTGGTTTTTTCTCATTCAACCGTTCGATTTGCCCGAACGCCTCATTGGCGCAGAAGCCGAATTCTACTTGCGCCGAACCTTGAGCAGCTGGTGCAAGAACGACGGGGCGATGACCGATGAGGCTATGGCCGCCTACATAAAGGCATTCACCGCTCCAGGCGCAGTGCATGCCGCCTGTGAGGACTATCGCGCGGCGGCAACCATCGATCTCGAGCACGACCGCGCGGACGACCTCGCGTCGCATCGGATCACGGCGCCGATGCTTGTCTTGTGGGGAAGCCGCGGAACAGTGGGACGCCAATTCGACGTACTTGCATGTTGGCGGGAAAAGACGCGCGGCGTCCTCCAGGGCGAAGCGCTCGATTGCGGGCACTTCCTTCCCGAAGAGGCGCCTGAGGCCACGCTCACAGCCCTCCTGCAATTCTTCGCCGATTGACATCGTCCTGACGAAGCATCTGCGCGCTGGACGACCGCTGAATTCTATTAGCAGACATTGTCGAACAGCCGTGGAAATCCGCACTACGCGGACGATTCACATTCGCCGCGAATTACCGAAGAATTCGATTAGTTAAGCATACGAAAAAGAACGAGGGAACTGCATCGCACAGCACCGGTTCGCGCCGAGAGCGGTAGAGCGCTCGGATAGCTTAAGGAGGAAACAGATGGCTATCGGAAATGCTTCGAAAAACAAATTGGCAATATGCGCAATGGCACTGGCGCTTGGCACCGGCACCGTCGCTACATCAGCAGAAGCTTGCGGCTGGGGTGCAGGATACGGCTGGCGCGCAGCGGCAGTAGCTCCGGTAGCTGCGGGTTACGGTTGGCGCAGCGGCTGGGGTTGGAGGTCAGCATATCCTGGCTATGGCTATGGCTGGAGATCTGCATACCCAGCTTATGGCTGGGGCTGGCGCAGACCGTGGGGTTGGAGAGCTGGCTGGGGCTGGAGGGGTGCGGGCTGGGGTTGGCGCAGACCCTGGGGTTGGAGAGCAGCCGGTTGGGGTTGGCGTGGTGCGGGCTGGGGCTGGCGCGGCGCGGGTTGGCGCGGTGTCGGCTGGAGGGCTGGCGGCTGGCGCGGCGCAGGTTGGAGAGGTGGTGGCTTCCGTGGCGGCTTCCGAGCTGGTCTCCGCCGCTAAAACGAATTCAATTGGCGGACAGAAAAAATTCCGTCCGCCATTTTCTTCGCTCGTAAATTCAATTGGCTGACTGCAGTCGGCCGCTGCCCGCCGATTTTTGTACAGTAGTTTTCTGATACGCAAACTGTGCTGACGAATTGGCGTAGCACTTTCGTATGTTTGCACATCGCGTAGCCCCGGACGGATAACCTCCGCCCGCGGGCTCGCCTGCCAATGCTTTGCACACGGCGTCGACGCCGGCTGGCGTCAGCCATTTTTCGCGCGCACCCGACTGGGCAGCGCCACAGTCAGCGGCGAGTTCATTTCCGCCGACGGTTTTGTGCGCGCATTCGTGCTTGAACACGAACATGCGGACAGCCGATGGCTGGCGCTGCATGAGTTGTTGGTTAACGTAAATTCCCCTGCCCGGCACGAACCGCCCTTCCATCGGAAGGGTGGAATCCGAAAACACAGGCGTGGAACCGCAGCTCATTGACTGGCCGGCAATCTTGATCGACGCCGCCTCGGCACGGAGCGCGCAGACATTCGCAATGGCTGCCGCCATTAAGATCAGAACAAATCGATGTTTCACTAGAGAAATCCCCCGTGGTTTCTCCAAGGTTCAACATCACAATGTGCTTAGAATCGGGCGCAGACCCGATGCGTACGTAAATGACGCGTATACCGATGTTCCGTCTTAAACACTTCTAGCCGCTGGTTCAGAAATTACGGGACGTTTCGGCACTCGCAACCCCGCAGGAGCCGGCAAAATTCTGTGTGCGTCGCAATATCGACTGCCAGGAGCTGGCACAGAGAAAAAGATCCCACGTCTCGCTTATTCCTGTTATCGTTCGGCGTCGGGGGCGGTATCCTTAATCGGTTAATTTCCAATCGAGCCCCCGCTTGTCACTTATCTTGCAAGTGGGCATCCAGAGTTGTCGCGAGTAATGTGAAATGTCCCATATCGAAACGCAAATGGCTCAATCAGGCGATGTGACGAAGGTTAGCCATGGAAGAACACGGCGAAACGTTATTGCAATCGCGGGGATAGTTGGCTCTGCGGCTCTCGCATCGACTCTTTCAGCGAAGAGCGCTTTGGCCGGTTGGAGCCCTTCGGCCGACGGTCCTGGACATGGCGCTGACGGAAATGATCGGTTTTGCGATCTCCGTGGCGAAAGTGGCGGTAATTCGCGCGGTTATTCGGATTCCTCCCATCCTGGCTGCCAAAGCGGCGCCGGTGGCGGTGGCGGCAGCGGTGGCGGCGGTGGCGGCGGCGGCGGAATGGCCGACAGCGGGGGAGCCGGCGGCGGCAGTGGTGGCGGTGGCGGCGGTGGCGGTGGCGGCGGAAATTCCGGCGGCGGCAGTGCCAATGCTGGTGGCGGGAATTCCGGCGGTGACAATACCAACCCTGGCGGCAAGAGTTCAGGCGGCGGCAATGGCGACGGGAATTCCGGCGGCAGCACCAACGCTGGTGGCGGGAACTCTGGCGGCGGCAATGGCGATGGGAATTCCGGCGGCGGCGGCAATGGCTGGGACCTCGGTCTTGGAGGCGACGGCCCCGGTTCCAACGGCGGTGGCTCGAGCTGGGGCGGAGGCGGCGGCGTTGCTTGCTTTCTAGCTGGCACCAGGATTCTCACGACGAACTTCGAAAGATCGGTGGAGGACCTTCGTGCGGGAGATATGCTTCCGACTATTTCAGGAGGCACTCGGACGATTAAGAAAATTCGGAGTTGGACGGCCGCACGTCGTGCCAACGAGCAATGGCGTGACGACGTTGCTCCGATCAAGGTGTGTCGCGGTGCGCTCGGTCCGAACGTGCCACAGACGGACCTCTACCTCTCACCCAATCACGCCCTCTACGTCGATGGCGTTCTTATAACGGTTGGCAATTTGGTCAATGGCAGGTCGATCGTCCGTTGCTCGGATTTTGACGGCGATCTGATCACGTATTTCCACATCGAGTTGGAAGATCATCAAGTGATTTGGGCGAATGGCGCGCCGGTCGAGTCACGGCTTACAGAATCGATGACGCCATTCGCACCAGCCTGGAGTGGAGGCCGTCGCTTCGAAATAAGTTCGCGGCTGAGAAGTGCAATTTCTCCTTGGTTCGATGCCCGCACGCAATTCGATAAGATTCGCGATCGAATTGAGGAACAATCAGAACCCAACTTAGCGGTTGGATAGTGCGTTAGCCAAAGGCGCCGCCTGTCATCGTTCAATGTATCGGAACGCGAACAATCCGCGCTCCGATAGGAAAACGGCGCTCAATGCGATCTCGCCGGTTACTTCGTCACCAAGCCTTTCGCACAGCCGGCCTTGAACTCTTCCCAGTTGATCGCGCCGTCGTGGTCGACGTCAACCTGATCGAAGCTCGCAATGAACGGTTTCGCCTTGTCCGGGCTGAGATCGGCACCTCCGGCCTCCTTCCAGGCGGCGGCGCAATCGGCATCGTTCAATGGCGTACCAGCATTGGCTTGCATGCCGACGCCCGCGGCTAAGGGCAATAAGGCCAGAGACCAGAAGATGAGGGATTTACGCATGGAACTCTCCTACCTAGGGTAAGCACGCCCAAGCCAAATCTCAGACGCACATGCCGCGAGTAGATGCCGGCGAGCGACGAACGCGCACTAGCGTTGTCTGTTTGTGATTGCCGCTTTCAAAGAGTGGCGAAAACGAATTGGGTTAAATTGAAGGTATTTGCACTGCGATGTCTCGACGACAACGCGCGTCGATCATGGGACATCCGTGGAACCATCGTGTTCGTGCGCGAGCCTGTCCACGAACCCGCCATCTGCTCGATGGCAAGGTATCTTACCGCGTGGTGCTGGACTTGTAGCGGTCGGATACCGACAATCTGAATTTGACAGCAAGGACCGGAGTGAAGGGACGGGGATCACCGCATATTCTGCGGGGCATGACACAATGAGGAAAGCACGCAAAATGATCCCTGTTTCCCACGCCCCGGTCGCGAAAACCAAAACAGCGCGATCGGCCGGCAATACCGAAACGATCTACTGGAACGCCGTTAAGGCCCGCGACCGGAACTTCGACGGCACGTTCTTCTATTCCGTCGCAACGACCGGCGTCTATTGCCGGCCGTCGTGCGCGGCGCGCCTCGCAAACCGTGAGAACGTCGCGTTCCATGCCTCCTGCAAGGATGCGGAGCGCGCCGGCTTTCGTCCTTGCAAGCGTTGCAAGCCGAATGAGCCGTCGCTCCATGAGCGCTATGCCGCGAAGGTCGCGGAAGCCTGCCAATTGATTGCCAAGGCAGAAGAGTCCCCAACGCTCGACGACTTGGCTCACGCGGCGGGTCTCAGTCCGTATCACTTCCATCGCGTCTTCAAGACGATCGCGGGCGTCACGCCAAAGGCTTACGCTGTCGCGCATCGCCAGAAGCGCGTACGCGACAACCTGACGAAATCCCGCTCGGTAACGGAAGCGATCTACGAGTCAGGTTTCAATTCAAGCGGCCGCTTCTACACGAATTCAGCCGAGGTGCTCGGCATGTCGCCGACCGACTTTCGGTCGGGCGGCACGAACGCGGACATGCGCTTTGCGGTCGGCGAGTGTTCGCTTGGCTCGATCCTCGTCGCTGCCAGTGAAAAAGGTATCGCCGCAATCCTTTTCGGCGACGATCCCGAAGCGCTGATTCATGACCTCGAGGACCGCTTTCCGAAGGCCAACCTGATCGGCGGAGACAGCGCCTTCGAAGACGTGATGGCGAAGGTCGTGGGCCTGGTCGAAGCGCCTGAAACTGGCCTCGATCTCCCCCTCGACATGCGCGGAACGGTCTTTCAACACCGCGTCTGGGAGGCGCTTCGCGAAATTCCGTTTGGTACGACCGCTACCTACGGCGAGATCGCCGAGAAGATCGGGATGCCGAAGGCCGTTCGGGCCGTTGCCGCCGCTTGCGCCGCCAACAAGATCGCAGTTGCCATCCCGTGCCACCGCGTGGTGCGCAATGACGGCTCGTTGTCTGGCTATCGCTGGGGCGTAGAGCGTAAGCGCAAGCTCATCGCGCGCGAGACAAAATCATGAGTGGCCTGACCTTGAGCAAAGGCCAAGGAGCCGGTGCGGCGACGTCCAACATCGATTGGTCGCGCGTAGAGCTGGACCTCGACGCTCATGGGTTTGCGCGGTTGCCGCGGCTTCTTCATCCAGAACGCTGTGACGGAATTTCTGCGCTCTATGACGAGGATGCAGGTTTCCGCAGCCGGATCGTCATGGCCCGGCATGGGTTTGGGAAGGGAGAATACAAGTACTTCTCCTATCCCCTGCCGCCGCTGGCCGGAGAGCTACGGACGGCGCTCTATCCCGATCTCGCACGCATCGCCAACCGCTGGAACATGGAAATGGGAATTGACGTCCAGTATCCCAAAACCCATGCCGCGTTTCTGGATCGGTGCCACGAAGCGGGCCAGATGCGGCCGACGCCGCTGCTCCTCAAATACGAAGCCGGCGATTACAATTGCCTGCACCAGGATCTTTACGGCGAGCACGTGTTCCCGTTGCAGGTTGCAATTCTTCTATCGGAGCCCGGGCAGGATTTCGAAGGCGGTGAATTCGTCTTGACCGAACAACGCCCGCGCATGCAGTCGCGTGCGGCGGTCGTGCCGCTCAGAAAGGGCGATGCCGTGGTGTTCGCAGTCCACCACCGTCCGGTGCGAGGTACACGCGGCATATATCGCGTCAATCTTCGTCACGGCGTCAGCGAGGTTCGCGCTGGCCGCCGCCATACCCTCGGCATCATTTTTCACGATGCCGAATGAAACGGACACCCGTCATGGCCACGGCATTCAAATTTTTCTCTTCACCCGTCGGAACGCTGAAGCTTGTCGCCAGTCCAGCGGGGCTTGTCGCGATTCTGTGGGAAAATGACAAACCAGAGCGCGTTCGGCTTGGCGAACTTCACGAAGATCTCACCCATCCCGTCTTGCAGAAAGCGGAGATACAGCTCGGTGAGTACTTTTCCGGCGATCGGAAAGTATTCTCCGTGCCGCTCGATCTCAGAGGCACTGAGTTCCAGACAAATGTCTGGAGGGCGTTGCTGACGATCCCCTTTGGGCAAACACGCAGCTACGGCGAGATCGCCCGGCAGATCGGCGTCCCTAACGGATCCCGAGCCGTCGGCGCTGCCAATGGGCGCAATCCCGTATCGATCATCGTTCCTTGCCATCGCGCCATCGGTGCGAACGGTTCGCTTACGGGCTTTGCCGGCGGGCTTGAGATCAAGCGCTTCTTGCTTGCCCTCGAGAACGAAGCACAAGATGGATTGCCCGGTCCACAGCCCCCAAGGCAGCAGCAGCTCGATCTCTAGAGCCCGCCCGCAGTCATCATGAGCGCTCCGTCACGCATGACCGATCTTTTCGCCGATTCTGAACCCAGACGCATCGGACTCGGACCCGGCGCCGTCCTGTTGCGCGGCTTTGCGAATGATAAGGCAGAACACCTTTTGGAAGCTCTCCAGAATGTCATCGCCGTCGCGCCCTTCCGGAATTTCGTGACGCCCGGCGGCCATACCATGTCGGTCGCAATGAGCAATTGCGGCAACGCTGGCTGGGTGTCGGACCGGTCCGGCTATCGCTACGATCGTCGCGATCCCTCGACACAAGTGCCCTGGCCCGCGATGCCCGATGTGTTCACGGACGTGGCGCGCCGCGCCGCCGCCGAGGCGGGATTTGACGGCTTCGCGCCGGACGCCTGCCTGATCAACCGCTATGAGCCCGGCACGCGCCTTACGCTGCATCAGGATCGGAACGAGCGGAATTTCGGTGCGCCTATTGTGTCGGTTTCGCTTGGACTGCCGGCCAAGTTTCTGTTCGGCGGCTTGACCCGCACGGACAAAGTGTTGCGGCTCATGCTGGAGCACGGCGACGTCGCCGTATGGGGCGGTCCGTCCCGCCTCGCGTTCCACGGCGTCGATGTGCTGAAGGACGGTGTGCATCCCGCAACCGGCCGTTGCCGCATCAATCTCACGTTCCGCGAGGCGCTGTGAGCGCTAGCAAGAAGAAATCCCACGTGAGCCTGCGCTAGTCGTTCAGTTCAACTACCGCATGCTCCGGATGCTAAAGATAATCGTGCAGAACCCGCCCGAACGGCAATGTCAGATCGGCGATGAAGTGGCGAGCACCGACAATTTTGCGCACCGGCAAATCAGCCACCGGTGCATTGACGTGAGGCACGAGGTGCAATCGGCCCGGACCCATCCACGAGCCTTTGATCGAAATCTCAGTCAAGTTATACGCGACAAGCTGGCAGATTTGCAGCTTGCCGTCGACGCCCGGGATGACCTTTAGGTTGACCTGCGTCTTCGATAGGATCGCAGTCGTTGCCGCCCCATTGCCCGCCATTGAAAGGTGTTTGTAGCCCATGGTGCCCATGGCAACGAGCTGTCCCGCGTATTCCAGCGTGCCTGTCAGCGTGTCCTTGACCACCTCGAGCTTCGGGTGTGCGTACTTCTTCGGAAAGCCCCAGATTTCGCGGCCAGCAACGATAGGCGGATCGTCGTCCAGGTACATCTGGGAGACGAAATTCATATCTTCGCCATTGTACCGGCACGGAATGACGAGACCGGATTCGGTGTAGCTGCCAAAGCCAGAGGAATCCGGCATTGCGATCCATTCGTAATGCACGATCGGCGTTTCAATCGGCTCCAGCGGTTCCGGTAACTGCTCGCGGATGAGCGCCGGCTCCGTTTCGTACGAAATGATCATGTATTCGCGATTGACGAAGCGATATGGGCCGGCCGGATAGCTCGGGCCCGCGAGCGGCATCGATGGCAGGTTGCGGATGTCTTCGGCGCGCATTTCAAAAGTCCCTTGTTCAGCGAATTGCCGTGGCCCTCAGATCGTCAGTGTGCAGTCCACCCACCGTCAATTGGAATGATCGCGCCGGTGATCGAGGCCGTCTGCTGATCGGCGAGAAATGCCGCAAGAGCAGCCACTTCTTCCACAGTTATGAACCGCTTCGTCGGCTGTGCGGCGAGCAACACGTCGCGAACGACGGCTTCCTCGGAAATGCCCCGCGCGTGCGCCTGATCGGGAATTTGTTTCTGAACGAGAGGCGTCAATACGTATCCGGGGCAAATTGCGTTGACAGTCACACCATGTTCGGCGGCCTCAAGGGCGACTGTTTTCGTCAACCCGGCGATGCCATGCTTGGCGGACACGTACGCTGATTTGAACGGCGATGCGATGAGTGCGTGGGCGGAGGCAACGTTGATGATACGGCCGAAGCCACGCGCTTTCATACCGGGGAGCACGAGGCGAATAGCGTGGAACGCGGCAGCGAGATCGATGGCGATAATGGCGTTCCATTTCTCAATCGGGAAATCTTCGATTGGCGAAACGAACTGAATACCGGCGTTATTGACCAGAATGTCGATGTCGCCGAGTTCGGCTTTCGCCTGATCGATTGCCCCTGCGATTGCCTCGGCCTTGCTCACGTCGGCGTTGCTGTAGGCCACCTTGACGTTATAGGTCGTCGCAATATCGGCCTTCAGATGCTCGATTTCCTCGCGGTCGGCGAAACCATTGAGCATGATGTTATGACCGAGCGCGGCGAGGCTGCGAGCGATGCCGAGACCGATGCCGCTCGTTGATCCGGTAATTAACGCGTTGCGCTTGACGGCCATGTCCACTCCCCGAGGCATTTTCAATATTGGCGAAGCCGTCGACGGCCTTTGAAGCACGGAGATTTAACCTGTGTGACAGGCGAGCCGCTTTCGAAGCGCGAAGGCGAATTGATTTGTTTGTCGAACAGTCAACGGACGTTGGTCGAACTCGCGTCACACGCATGCAACATCGCGTGCTCTAGACTTTCCCGATCTGCGGAAGGGCATGCCGATGGATGCGAAAGTCGCCGACAGGGTCAAGGAACACGACTTCTCCCGACAGCCGGGAGAAGAGCTCGCATGGCGCCCGCGCGGATGCGGCCGTGTCGCTCTGATATTTCAGGGCGGCGGTGCTCTGGGTGCCTATCAGGCCGGCGTTTATCAGGCATTGTCGGAAGCGGGTGTCGAACCGGATTGGGTGACAGGCGTCTCGATTGGCGGCATCAACGCGGCCATTATTGCTGGCAATAAGCCAGGTCACCGCACTGAAAAGCTTCGAGAGTTCTGGCGACGCGTCACCGATCGCCGGATTTGGTCGTATACGCCGGACGGCGATATTTTTCGCCAGCTGCGCAACATGACCAGCGCGATGGTGACGATGACGCAAGGTCAGCCGGGCTTTTTCCAACCGCATAAATTGAACGCCTGGATGAGTCCTGCCGGCGCGGCAACGGCGACAAGCTTTTACGATTGCTCGCCGTTGAGAGAGACACTCCTTGAACTCGTCGATTTCTCTCTGATCAACGAACGGCGGAAGCGTTTCTCCGTTGGTGCGGTCAACGTGCTCACGGGAAATTTCATATATTTCGACAATCGCGATGAAGAAATCGGTCCTGAGCACGTCATGGCGAGCGGCGCACTGCCGCCCGCATTTCCGATGGTGAAGATTGGCACCGACTATTTTTGGGACGGCGGCATTGTCTCAAACACGCCCTTGCAGCACCTTCTAGAGCAGGAAGATCGCGTCAACACGCTGGTTTTCCAAGTCGACTTGTTCTCGTCTCGGGGGGCACTCCCGCGCGATATGGGTGACGTGCTCGGGCGGCATAAAGATATCATGTATTCGTCGCGCACCCGGTATAACACCGACGTCTATCGGCGTTTGCACCGGCGCAAGAGTCAGCTCTACGCCGCCTTATGTCGGATACCCGAGGCGGATCTGACCAATGATGAACGCAAGCTCAAAGAAGAGCTCTCTAATCTCCCGCAGTTCACCATCATGCAGCTCATCTATCAGCAGAAGTCCTACGAGGGGCATGCCAAGGATCACGAATTCTCGGCAACGTCGATGCACGAGCATTGGCAAAGCGGCTATGAAGACACAAAACGGAGCCTGAAGCAGAGAAGCTGGCTTGAGCTTCCGAGCCCCGAGGAAGGCATCGTCGTTCACGACGTGCATCGTCGTCCAGATTGAAGTTTATTGCGCTCGTCGCTCCTATCGGATGAGCGCACATAACGTGATGGCCAGGCACTCGGCACGCCGATTGGCACCGCGAAAAGGTCCTTACCAGCTGCGGCGTCGTTTTTGAATGTCTTCCGAGATGGTCATGCGACCGATCTCCGGCCCGTAGATTTCGGACGCTCTGGTTTCCCGGGGCAACTATTGCCCTTCGCGATTTTTGATTGCCTCGTCGATCTTGGCCTTAATGGCGTCGAGGTTGAAGCTCGCCGGTGCCTGCATCGGCGGGAACTCGATGGCTGTCTTGGCAAGGTCAGCCACCTTTTGTTGCACGGAGACAAAGCGCCAAAGCTCGCGGCCCATGAAGTCGTTAAAATAACCGGCTCCTTGATCGTTCATCGATTCGCCCCGCGTTGACGGCGTGCGCTCAAAGGGGTCCTGGCGGATGTTGATGGGCGTTGGCATGTCGGTGTCCACCTTCTCTCCTGGCCAACCATTGGGCTGCTGGATGAAGATGTACTTGAAATCATCGACTCGGATGGCCCCCAGCTTCGGTCCGCCGAAGTAGAAGATTTCGTGGCGCGCCGATGGTCCTTTGCCCAGAAGCAGGTCCATCTGATTGTAGCCGTCGAGATGGTTCTTGTAGGTCCGGTCGCCGAGCTTCACGCCTTTTAGAAGTTGGTCGGTGATATCCGCATTGCCTGCGGCTGCCGTCAGGGTCGGAAACCAATCGAGCCCGGAGAAGATTTCGTTTTCGACCGTGCCTGGCTTTACGTGGTCGGGCCAACGGATGATACACGGCACGCGGAACCCACCTTCAAAGATCGTACCCTTCGTGGCTTTGAACGGCGTCATGCCGCCATCCGGCCAAGTAAACACCTCAGCACCATTGTCGGTGGTGAAGATTACGATGGTGTTGTCGGCCTCGCCGATGTCAGCCAAGTGCTTCATGAGAGCGCCGACGCTATCGTCGAGTTGCGCCATGCCGGCCTCTTCCAGACCGTAGTTGGTCTTTGGGTTCATCATCGCCTGGTATTTTGGCGAAAGGTACGTGTAGGCATGCATCCGCGTCGGGTTATGCCAGATGAAGAAGGGCTTGCCGTCCTTTTTGGCCTTGTCCATGAAATCGCTCGACGCCTTCACCAGCACCTCGTCGATTGTTTCCATATCGTATTTGGCCTTGCGACCCTCCTGCCATTTCTGACGCCGTTCCATATTCGGGAACGGCGCTAAGGGGCCCTCATCTTCGACCTTCTGTTTGCCGATTGCGCCCCAACGCGGCTGGACGGTGGAATCGTCGGTATCTGTCGCCCAGCAATGCACCAAATCACGCGGCCCGGTCTTGTCTATCCAATCCTGCGGGTAGTCGTACCAGTAGGGGTCCGACATCGCATCGAGATGGTACAGATAGCCGAAGTACTCATCGAAGCCGTGCACGCAAGGCAGATACTTGTTCAGGTCGCCAAGGTGGTTCTTGCCGAACTGTCCGGTTTCGTAGCCCAACGATTTAAGGGCTGTCGCAATCGTGGCGGCCTCAGCAGGGAGACCCACGTCGGCTCCGGCCTGTCCTACCGTCGTCAGCCCCGTGCGGATTGGTAGCTCGCCGGTGATAAAATTCGCACGTCCTGCGGTGCAGCTCGCCTCGGCGTAATAGTCCGTGAACATCATGCCTTGCGAGGCAAGCTTGTCGAGATTCGGCGTCTTACCTGACATGATGCCTCGATGGTAAGCGCCGATATTGAACCAGCCGACATCGTCGCCCATGATGACGAGAATGTTCGGCTTGCTCTCCTGCGCCGACGCCCGGAAGCTGATCGCTGACAGCGCACCCAGTAGCGTGACAAAAACCAATCCGACCTTTTGAGCGATCTGCATGTTTGGCGCTCCTTCAACTGAGGACGCAGCGCACCTGCCCGCACACCGAAATCCGAAGCTGCCCAAGTTCGCGCCCATGCGCAATTGACGAGGATGCACAGCGTAAACAGGCGCTATACAGCGCACTGATCATCCTACGGATCGGCAGCAGCAATGAAGCCAAGCGCGGCAGTCTTTACAAAATTCTCCGACCCCAATTCCACGCCTGAGATACGAGCGGCACTCAATTGGCCCACTCTGAAAACCTACTTTTGACACGCATCGATCTTTAGAACGCGCCTGATGTTACTTGCAGAGGCGCGTTGTCTCCGCTCAACAGGGCGCCAGGGAAGAATGTTGGCACGTCGGCTTTGATGGTGACGGCTGGTGGGTCGGTAGCCAGGGCTTTGTCTAACCATCCGCTCGGAGCGGGCAGCGTTACGGAAAGCGTCATCTCGAGTTTCGAGGCGGGTTCAATGAGATTTTTTCCGCTTGAGCCCGAACGATAAAATAATACCGTGCCGGTGAAGGCGCTGCGGCCCGACACGGAGATCGGGGCAAATGGTGTTTTCGGACGTTTCAGGCGCTCCGCAACGTCATCTCGGCTCCCGAAATACTGTGCGTCAGCCACATAGCTGCTCTTGAATTTTTCTATTTGGCCAGTGGCTAGGCTCTTGGCTTCAAGTTGAAGCGAGAGAACGGCGCCATCCCGCGCTCCGCTGTTGGTAATGGTAACGGGTACGGCCAAGACCTCAAAAGGGCCATAGGGATCGCGTGTATATTGAATGTTTTCCGAAACATAGAGCTTGATTTCCGGTTGTTTCAGCGTGGTCTCCCACAAGGAGACGATGGATCCGGTCAACGCCAATCCCGATATTAGAACTGCCAGCCAATTGCCCCTTCCGTGCGCTGCGGCTTCGCCCGCGATTTCGGTGGCATCGTTGTCGACAGGCCGTGGCTTCGAAGATTGCATGTTCACCCCGATAAAAACCGAGCATCCGCTCTACGGCAGCTATATGAAACCCAATGTTGGCCGAAATTCTTCCGGTGCAGTTTAGTTTCTGCGCATATTATTCGTCTTGTCGTCCCTCAAGGTTGACGCCACCGCCTTGGCGATCAATCCAAATCTTCTTCGCTTATGCTTGGCCTTTCGGTGTGGGATACATTCTCCAAAGCAAGTAGGATGCCGGAGCCTCGTCAACCGAAACGACTCCGTGTCGAAAATGTGCATCAAAATATAACGCGTCACCGGGCTCAAGGACGTACTTTCGTTCTCCGTGCTTGTACTGAAGCTTTCCAGACAATGCATAGATGAAGGCGATACCCGCTTGTCGACTAAACGACGGCTCCGCGTCACCGCTCAAGAAAACATGATGAAGTTCCATCAGCCCCATGTCCGAAATCCATTGGCCCTTCAGCTGTTGCAGGGCGTTATCTTGGAAATTGTCACGAGACAGACGGATGCGTTGTCCTGAAGGAATAAAGTAGCAAGGGCGGACTTTCTGAATCCGATCGAAAAAACGGAGAAATGGAACGCCTAGTTTCTCTGCGATAGACACCAGCGTTTCTGCCGATGCGGCGACCTTCCCATGCTCAATTTTCGAGATCATTCCAACAGAAAGACCTACCTTATCCGCAAGCTCAGTGAGATTCAGATTCAAACTCTGCCGCACAGCACGTAACTCGCTTCCGACCGCCGCCCGCGCGGTCGCAACACCATGCTCAAGCTTTCTTTCTTCTTCCGCCGATGCAGGGCAGGAACGATGGCTCGTGGAGCCAGCCATCGCCCTCTTGCTGATATAGTTCAGGCCGCCGCCCAGGCTCATGGTCGTCGTCTTGCTTTCGCCGTCGGGAGACGGACTGCTTGCCGTGATGAGGATGACATTGCCATCGCTGAAACACTGAATGTTTTCGAGAAACTCAGACGAAATCCTTGCTTTCGTCCAGCCAAAGGGCACGAGAGCTTGCCCTGAACTCCCGATCTTCGAAGCCACGTCAGAAATTGGCTTTAACTTCGCATCATCCGCGGCTTGGATGCCAGTTTTGGCAGTTGAACGCTGGCTTCTCATAATTGGATCGTGTCCTGACGCGATGAGTTGTTTCTTTCTGTGCAGATCTCATTATTCGCTCGCAGCTGTCTGCTGACGACGCAAAAATGCTGAGCATGTGCTCCATTTAATGTTTCTGGACATCGGGAATCACTCTCGATCGATGCGATTTGATCGTCTGAAGCAGTTCGCGAAACTTGGGATGGTCGCTCCGGCGAAGCCATTCGAACAGGACCATTTCCAAGCTGACCAATGTGGCCCCAAGTCCGCGCAACCGTTCAAACGCGAGTGCGCGATCAGTCTGTGAATGCGAACCGGTCGCTGAGGTTACAATCCATACGCTGAAGCCGGCGCGCATCAGACTGATAGCGGTCTGTAGAACGCAAACGTGCGCCTCACATCCAGAAATAACGATTTGCTTGCGTGCTTGATCGTGACCGATGATATCAATTGCGCCATCAGCACAGGCGTCGAAATGAACCTTCGATAATATCCTGCTGCAATATCGACGGATGTCCTTAGTGAGCGGCCCTATCTTTTCTGGCGTCTGCTCGGTCGCGACGATAGGTATGTTTAGTAGCCAAGCCGCCTCTACGAGCCGCGCCGCATTTGCCAACACTTGCTCCCCATCATCGATGGATGGCAAAAGCTTCACTTGATGATCGATAACAAGAAGCAACGATGTCTCTGCGCAAAGCAGATTTGTTCGCTCGTTGGGCGAGCGGGACCTACCCGCTTTTGGGCGGGCCCCGCTCGCTCGTCGTCTCGACGGGAGACTCATTAATATTGCAGTTGTAGGCCTGCGATAAACTGATCGACAGACGCGACGTTGGGATCTTCGTAGTTCGTTTTTGAATAGAGCAAAGAGACGCGTGCGTCGCTGCCTCGGATGATGTAGTTCACTCCCGTTTCAACGCGTGAAATGTCGTAGGAATTTTTGCTCATAAGATCCTCATAACGGATGACCGGCTGCAATTTACCTGGTCCGAAATCATGATCTATGAGGAAGCTCGCGAGGAGGAAGTAGCCGTTGCCATTCACCAGCGGCGTCGATTTATCATCGGTGTCGTAGTGGTAGTAAGCCCCTTCGAGCGTAAGCACGTTATTGCCGAGCACCTTCTTCTGCATCAGGCCATCGACGTTCCATCCAAAATAGTGACCAGGATCGAGCGAAGTACCGGTGGCTCGGTCCTGGTATGTCGTCGAGAACCCGACAGATAGAATTTCCTTTTTCCCGTAGTAATCGCTGGCCACATAATAGCCGGGCTCAGGATCCCAGAAGTCATAGCTGACGCGGCCGACGTAAAGGAGATCACCACCTCCTGCGGCGCCGGTTGCACACGGACTTTCTCCTCTGCAGCCCTCGTAAGCTCCAGCCCAATATTTGAATTTGCCGCCGCCTGTCTGACCCCAAATGGTGACGCCATCATCGCGACCTTGAAAATGATTAGGGAAGGCCGACACGATCGGATAGTCCCAAACTCCAAGGTAATACGGGCCGTCTAGATTCGATCTATCTTGGGGCAACACCATGCGCCCTGCCCATACATTGAAGTAATCATTGAATTCGAGGCGTACGATTGCATCGAGAACGTGGATTCCGCTCGGATCGCCAGGCAAGTATGGGAATATCCCACCCGTGGTTTCAATTTCGGTATCGAACGTGAAGCCGATGACCTTGTTAAACTGACCACTTGTAAGAATACGCGCGCTTTCAAGAAAGCCGTCGGTATCACCATCCGTCGACCTTATCGAAGCACGAACGGCACCCCCGATGGTAAAACTCGCACCATTCCCGAGGTCGATTGTCTCTCCTGCGTGAGCCGATCCCACGCCAAGAAACGCAAGTATGGCCGACGTTACGCACAGCCGTGTCCTGTAGGCGGCAAGCATGACTTCCCCCATTGTTTAAGTGTCTATTTTTTCGAGTGGAAAGTGTTACATGGCCACCGCCATGAGACCGGCACCCACCAACGCCACGCCCGCCCCCAGCGAGCGCATTACCACGTCACCGTAACGGCCCGTGATTCTTGTAATGAGAAGGCCGATGCTGATACCGGCCGCGTGCAAAGCGGCAGTCATCAGCATGAAACCGGCTGCGTAAGCCAAACCGTTGACACTCTCCGGCATCTCCGTTCCATGAGAATGACCGTGGCAAAGGCCGAACAGCGCGACGAGCGTCATCGCCGAAATGAGACCCAAATGCGATCGGCAAGCGACGATCGCGCCGAGCGTAAATACGGACGAAGCTATTCCAAATTCGGCCAGACCGAACTTGAATCCAAAAACACCTAGAGCTGCGCCTATCGCCATCGAACCGACGAACGATGCTGGAACGAGAAAGAGCGCACGCCCCCCAAGCTGAGCTGCGAACGTACCGACCATGATCATCGCAAGAAGGTGGTCGATGCCGAATATCGGGTGCAAGAGACCGTTGGAAAAGCCAACTGTCGGCCCGAAACCAACGTGCGCGTAAGCAGAGTTAGCGCAACACATCAAACCAGCCGTGGCGACAGATCTTACTGTCATTGCGTGCATTGTTATTCCTTTCATCCCCCTGAACTCACTTTCTACGTTTCTGCGGAATTTTGCCGAATGCCGATTGGACGACGGCTGAGAACAGGTCATCAGTGACCGTGCGCGTGACGGCCGCGCTTGAAGCGAGCACTTTGATGCTCAGACCTGCATGATTTGGAAGCTCGCTCAGACCGACCACACAGTCCGTACCGCGCGCAGCGATATTTTTAATGGTATCGTTCGCGGGTAGTCGGGCACGATTTCCTAGAAGAAGAAAATTCGAAACGATTGTGAAATGGCCGATTGGTGTCGTTGCCGATGCGAAATCCTCGCCACGGATTTCGAAGCCTTCGCGCACGAGCAACCGTCCAGTAGGGTCTCGGACCACCGTGTCCGAGCGGTACTTCTCAAACGTTCGCAGGTTCGTTGTGAAGTCATGTTCGGTGAATGACTCGCCGACCATAAGAACGGAAGTCGCGTGGAGAGTAATGTCCAGCGTCGTGGTGTATTCGGCTCCAGGGAAAAGCACTAGCGCCTCGGGGACGAGACCGAGAAAAGCGTCTTCTTCGATCACTATTTGTGTGCTCTGCTTCGCAGGCTGGCCATAGCAATCGTGAACAAGCGTCGCGGCCTGGGTCGTAATATGAGCCGCTGTCCGCGCCCCCATCTTGATTTGGCACGTGAGCTGGTCTGATCGGTAGACCCCGCCCGACGATGACTGCTGATAAATAGTAGCTAAGGCCGGGATGTGAGGATCGAGCGTGAACGGCCGAGTTAGATGAAACGGATAGGCGACATACTGACGTTCCAGTATCGTGCGATCCCCGTGACGGCAGAAAGAGAGGTCGAAGCAAGCCCTGCGGTCTCGCTCAACGCTTTGCTCCACGGGCGGACCGGACTTTCCGTTCCAATAAACGTTCATCGGAACAAAACCTCAGACATCAGCCTGTCGGCAACTTCTTCGATTCCTTTCTGATGCCGGCAGTTCGTGAACGATAGAGGCTTCCCATTGCGCGCCTCCCCTGCCTCGCGCTCCATACGGCCCAGATCAACACCAACGTGTGGAGCGAGATCTGTTTTGTTTATGATCAGAAGATCGCATTTTATGAGGCCGGGGCCATTTTTCCGCGGAATATCGTCCCCACCCGCGACGTCAATGACGAACATCCACCAGTCGACGAGGTCCAGCGAGAAAGTAGATGCGAGATTGTCGCCTCCGCTTTCAATTAGGATGAGTTCCACGTCCGGAAACCGGGCTTCGAGATCATCTGCCGCCGCGATGTTTAAGGTCGGATCTTCGCGGATAACTGTATGCGGGCAAGCGCCAGCCTCGACCGCAGCGACGCGGTTGGGATCGATCAGACCTGATCGGCGAATCCGGTTCGCGTCTTCCGCCGTTACGAGATCGTTGGTGACGACCGCGAGCGATACGCCACGACGAGAAAAGCAGGGAATTAGTCGCTCAATAAGCGCTGTTTTTCCCGACCCTACCGGACCGCCGATGCCCACACGAGCGGCGCCGATCCGTGACTTTAGGGCGAGCGAATGTTGTACCGAAACGTTCACAGATCACCTCAACATATATCGTTGCGATAGCGGTAATTCATGAGCGGGTTCGCAAGTCGCCAACTGGCCGTCGACGAAAACATCGAAAGTCTGCGGATCGACGCGAATGTCCGGGCACGCGTCATTGCGCAGCATGTCCTTCTTCGACAAGCGGCGCGTTCCCCGCGCGGGCAGCAGGTTTTTTTTCAGATCCAACGTCTTCGCGATGCCGCGATCGATCGCAGCAGGGTTTACAAAGCATGCCGACAAAGCCGGGCTGGCGCGACCGAACGCACCCCATTGCGGTCGCAATGCCCTCGGTTCGCATGTCATGAGAGAAGCCGCGCTGTCTCCCATCGCGCCCCAGGCGATAAAACCGCCCTTGAGGATCAGTTCAGGTTTGACCCCAAAAAAGGCAGGACTCCAAACAACGATATCCGCGAGCTTGCCGTCTTCAAGTGAACCGATGTGGTCGGCAATACCGAAAGTACGAGCCGCATTGATCGTGTATTTCGCGATGTACCGCTTGATGCGCTCATTATCTCCGAACGGAGTCGTTTCCTCAGGCAGGCGACCGCGTTGACTTTTCATCTTGTCGGCGAGCTGCCACGTTCTGCATATGACCTCGTTGATCCGCCCCATGCCCTGGCTATCCGAGCCAAGCATCGAGATGGCGCCGATATCGTGAAGAATATCCTCGGCCGCAATTGTCTGAGCGCGAATGCGGCTCTCCGCAAACGCAACGTCCTCCGGAATTGCCGGGTTCAAGTGGTGGCAAACCATCGTCATGTCGAGATGTTCGTCGAACGTGTTGATGGTGTAGGGATTAGTCGGATTGGTTGAAGACGGCAGACACCAAGGAAGGCCCGCAACGCGAATGATGTCGGGGGCGTGTCCGCCTCCGGCGCCTTCGGTGTGGTACATGTGAATGGTACGTTCGGCGATCGCGGCCAGCGTATCTTCAACGAACCCGGACTCGTTAAGCGTGTCGGTGTGAATTTGGACGGGAAAATCCATCTCATCGGCAAGCGCAAGACAGGTATCGATAGCAGCCGGCATCGAGCCCCAGTCTTCGTGAAGCTTCAGGCCGAGGCAGCCGGCTTCAATCTGCTCAACGAGCGACGCAGGTTTGTGCGAATTGCCTCGACCTAAAAATCCGAAATTGAGCGGCCACTGCTCAGCCGCCTGTAGCATTTTCCCGACGTTGAATGCTCCGCCGCAATCGATACCGACAGTGATCGGGCCGAGAGAACCACCAAGCAGAGTTGTAATGCCCGACGCGATCGCATGCTCGCAAAGCTGCGCACTGTCGAAATGGACGTGCACGTCTATGGCGCCGGCGGTGGCAATCAGTCCCTCGCAGTCGCGGACGGCAGTCGCGGTTGAAACAATCAGTCTGGGATCGACGCCATCCATGATGGCTGGATTTCCGGCTTTTCCAATTCCAACAATTCTGCCGTCCTTGATGCCGAGGTCACCCTTGACGATGCCGACGACCGCGTCGATGACGGTCACATTGCAAAGCAGGAAATCGAGTGCTCCGTCGCTACTTGTGACGCCAGCTGCGAGACCTGCGCCGTCGCGAAGCGTTTTTCCGCCGCCGTGAAGGCATTCGTCGCCATAGCTCACGAAATCCTTCTCAACAACCGCGATAAGCGAGGTGTCTCCCAAACGAACGCCGTCCCCAACTGTGGGACCATACATAGCGGAGTAATCGCGACGTGATAGTACAGCCAATGTTCCGTCTCCTTATCAGCTCGTCCGGAAGCCGCGCTCGCGCGCGCGTGCGAGTGCCGCCGCTTTGACGGCAGGGTCTTGCGCAGATCCGTTTGTGAGCCCGTTCAGTCCAGAAAGGTGGCGTTCTCCGCCGAATTCGGTGAGTTCAACGACCTTCTCTTGTCCCGGCTCGAACCGGACTGCGGTTCCGGCAGGAATATCGAGGCGCATGCCAAACGCAGCGTCGCGATCGAAATCAAGCGCGCGATTCACTTCGAAGAAATGATAGTGCGAACCGATTTGCACGGGCCGGTCACCCATATTCGTGACCTTCATGCTGATCTTGCGACGACCGGCATTGAGTTCGATCTCGCCATCGATCGCCAATATTTCACCTGGCGTGATGGTCGCCTCATCCAACGCGCCGGGCTTCGGCCGCAGCGGATCGTGAACCGTGACGAGCTTCGTGCCGTCTCTAAAGGTCGCTTCCACCTGAAGCATGGGCAACATCGCGGCTACACCCGGCAGCACATCATCTTGCGTCAGGATTTGCGAACCGATCGACATCATCTCCGCAACGGACCTACCGTCACGAGCGCCTTCGAGTATTTCATCGGAAATGAGCGCGACGGCCTCGGGATAGTTCAGTTTCAGCCCTCTGCTTCGCCGCTTTCTCGCAAGCTCTGCCGCGGTGAAGATCGTTAAACGTTCGAGTTCGGTAGGAGTAAGCAGCATATGGTGTGACCTATTTCTCGCCCTTCAGTTCGAAAACAATCTCTGCCCGGTCGCGCCATGCAATGAGATCGCGATTTCCGAAAGTGGAATGAACGCGCGTAAAGGCTCGTTCTCCGACACAGGAGAGCAGGACACTTGTGCGATGACGGGAAGAATTTTCGTGAGGTAGGCTTGCGCATCGATCGCGCCGACCAGGCCGAGACGAACGGCTGCCGTCGTCAGCGATGCCGCCGACTGATAGCCACTCATCAGCACGGCACCATCTTCTTCGATTTCGAGGGCATTCCATAGAAAACCTTGCACAACCGCCACATGACCGAGCGCCTTGCCATCGCGAACCATGCCCCGGTACGCCTTTGCGTAAGGCGTCCCGATCCTTTCATGCGTCGTGAGAAGACCCATGCCATTTCGGCGTGACCCGACCCTAAGCGGCTCGCTTATCGTCGATGCCTCCACCTCCGCATCCAGGTCTGCGAGAGCGTCGAGATCGCTGTTGAGCCTGTGGGCTCTAATGATTGCAATGCGCTCACTGGAAGCCCAGCGGTGTACGATCTGCGCGTAGAGAAAATTCCATAGGTCGAACTTTCCAAGCCGATCCTGTTGTTGCGAGAACGCCTCGAGACCCTGAGAAAACGCGAAGGCCCCAGACGGAAACTGACTGTCCGCATGCTGAAAGGTTCGGAGAATCTTATCGCGCGATATCATTGTACTTCCTGAGCGGTTGCTCGCCCGTCGTGCAGCATGGGTTCGATGCGGGCCATATAAGTTTCGACCGGCCCATCCAGGGAGACGAGGATATGCTCGTCCTCGAACCGCACGCGCCAATGCAGATTGCCGACGAGATACCCGAGCTCCACAGCGTCCCGCTTCGAATTAGGAACGATCCGAAGCCAGCGCTGTTCTTGCGCTCGGAGAACGATCGCCTTGTCATTGCCGAGATAAAGAATTGCTCCATCGAACAAGCGATCTTGCCGCGACAAGACAATGGCTAAGTCTTCGCCCTGCTCCGTACGCACGCGCAAACGCCGGCGATCAAGGTCGGTCGGCGCGACACGCACCGTATCGACGGTCATGCCGTGATGTTCGTATTCGTGAAGCTTGTGATGGAGATCGGGATCGTTTCGATCTCCTATAATCCGATCAATGAGAAGCATGGCTTTCACAAACCCATATGCCGATGAATGAGATCGTTGGAGAGTTCGTTCGAAGCGCCTGACACGCGCACGCGGCCTTTCTCGAGAATCGCAAAGCGATGGGCGGCACTGCGAGCAAATCGGATTTTCTGCTCGATAAGTACGATCGTCAGACCGTGCACGCGATTGAGCGTCGTGATGGATTTTTCTATGTCCTCGACGACATTCGGCTGAATGCCTTCGGTTGGCTCATCGAGTAGAAGCACGCTGGGATCGGTTGCGAGTGCGCGCGCAATCGCCAGCTGCTGTTGCTGTCCACCAGAGAGATTCGTGCCCCGCCGGTGGAGGTGTTCCTTCAGCATCGGGAAGGTATCCCACACGAGTTGCGGCACCGTTTTTCGGCCGTCCTCGCGGGCATTACACCCGAGCAAGATGTTTTCCAGAACCGTGAGACCCGGAACAATTTCGCGGCCTTGAGGAACATAGCCAAGCCCAAGCCGAGCACGCGCATGCGTCGGCAGGGTCGAGATGTCCCTGCCTTCGAATTCGATGCGTCCCGTCGTGTTGACGGTGATGCCGACCAAGCTTCGAAGAAGGGTGGTCTTCCCGACCCCGTTTCGACCGAGAAGGCAGAAGATCTCGCCCTTACGTATCTCCAGATCGAGATCGTGAATGATGTGGCTGGTGCCGTAGAAGGCATTTAGATGATTCAATTTAAGCATGGCTGAGCGTCGCCGATCCGAGATAGGCCTCAACAACCGCCTGGTTCCGCTCGATTTCAGAAGCGGTGCCTTCGGCGAGAATGGCTCCCTGATGCATCACGGTGATTTTTCGACAGATGCGTTTGACGAACGCCATGTCGTGTTCGATGACCAAAACCGTATGCGAGCCGGCAAGATCGAGAAGGAGCTGTGCGGTCTTGTCTGTCTCAGCGGCCGTCATCCCCGCAGCAGGTTCATCCAGAAGGACAATCTGGGGATCTTGGCTGAGCACCATCGCGAGCTCCAGCCATTGAAGCTGTCCGTGCGAAAGCTCCGACGCTCTGCGATTAAGCACCCCGCTTAAGCCAGTTCGGGAAGCAACTTCGGCTTCGACCTCCGTTGGCCGAGGCGGACGCCACGAAAACAGGTTGGCGAACACGCCGGTACGGCGGTTGCTTGCGACCTGAAGATTTTCAAGCACCGTCATCTCTTTAAAGACGCTCGGCGTTTGAAATTTTCGGCCCACCCCGCTCCGCGCGATTGCTGCTTCTCCAATCCCAGTGATGTTTCGATCCCGCAACCAAACCTCGCCTTCGGTTGGAAGGGTTTTCCCGCACAGCAGATCGAGTAGAGTCGATTTTCCAGCCCCATTCGCACCGATGATGACGCGCAACTCACCGCGCGATACGGTAAGATTGACGTTGTTCACCGCGGCAAAGCCGTCGAATTTGACCGTAAGGTCCTTCGTGCGCAGGACTGGTTCAGTGCCGAGGTTCATGTCGCTCCGGAAGGTGTTCGGGATGGCATTCATTGAGTGACCTCTTTCAGAGAACGAGGCTGCCTTGGCTTAGCCACCCACGATTTCGCGATTCCGGCGATCCCCTCCGGCATTACCAGAACGACAAGAACGAACATCAGTCCGAGCACGATTGGCCATACCGGCTGCAGCGCGGCATTCTCGCTTGCAACCGAACCAATGAAATTGACGATCAGCGCGCCCACGCATGCGCCTAAGAGCGAACCCCTTCCGCCCAAGGCTGCCCAAATAACCATGGAGATGCTGAAGGACGTCGACATAAGTGATGGCGACGCGAACTCGGAAGTTACCGCAAAAAGTAATCCCGCAACCCCGGCGACCGCAGCAGAAAGACAATAGATAAAGAGCTTATAGCTCTCGACGTTATAGCCTAGATAGCGAACGCGTGAGTCATCCTCGCGCACCGCTTTGAGAACGTGACCCAAGCGCGTGGAAACGACGAGTCGAGATAGAAGAACAACGATTAGTAGGACTGCTGCTACCAGATAGTAGACACTCTTTCCGTACGGATCGAATTCGACGCCGCCCACGCTCAATGGAGCAAGATCCGCCAGCCCATTGAAGCCACCTGTAAGGGGCTGATTGTTGATGATCAGCATTTGACCGATCAGCGCCAACGCCAACGTTATGATGCTCACGTAGACGCCCGACGTACGGCGTTTGAACATGACGTATCCAAGCGCGGCGGCGATGACGCATGGAACCACTATCCCCGCAAGAATTCCTATCGAGAGATATCGAAACGGCTCCCAAAGGAACGAACCTGGCGTAACGCAACAAAGGTCTCGAAGCGCATTCGGCTCCATATTGAGAAGCATGAATTGCGGGACAGGATTATTGTCAGGAACCGCCAATGTCAGAGACATCGCGATCATGTAGGCACCAATTCCGAAGAAGAGGCCTTGGCCCAGGCTTAGTATTCCCGCATAGCCCCACGACAGGCTGATGCCCACCGCGCAAATGGCGTAAACCAGATAAACGGCGATCCGATTTGTCCAGAAGCTGTTCAACGCAAGTGGTAATGCGAAAACAACTGCGAAGAACAGAAGATAGGCAGCGAATGTAATAGTGCGTTCTTTCATGGGCTTTCCAAACGTCAGCGATTGCGGCTCACAAAAAGCCCCTGCGGCTTGAAGAGGAGGATAAGAATTACGACGGCGAAGAGAACGGTTCGGCCGTATACGTCGTTCGACCATGTCGCGACGAAACTCTGAACTTCGCCGAGGATGCCCGCGGACAAAACCGTACCGAGCAAGTGCCCTACTCCCCCCGCCACGACGACTAAAAACGCATCGATAACGTAGGGCGCACCCATATCGGGAGAGACTGTCTTGAAGCCAGAGACAAGAACTCCGGCAATACCCGCAAGGCCAGACCCATACGCGAATGCCAGTGCATTGATGCGCTTGTCGTTGACGCCACATGCCGCGGTGATGTTGCGTGCCGCGGAAACGGCTCTTAACTGGCTGCCAAATCGCGTTTTATAGATCAGCCACCAGCTTACGAGACCAAGAACAACCGCAACGCCAAAAACAAAGGTGCGGTAAACCGGGATGTTTGTTCCCAGAACGTGCAGCGTTTGTTGAAGCTCAGCTGGAACCGGTACGTTCTGCAGATCCGAACCGAGACCGTCGATTTGGATGCCAAAGAGCGCGAATCCGAAATGGATTCGGATCAGTTGCTGCAGAATGAGCGCTATGCCCCAGGTCGCAAGCAGAGTGTCCAGCAGGCGTCCGTAGAGCGGACGCACTACGAGAACTTCAATTGCAAGTCCGAAGAGCGCGGCGACGAGGAAAGCAAGTGGTAGGCAGCTGTAGATACTCAATCCCAAATGCTTGGAAGCGAGCACCGTGACGTATGCGCCGATCATCACCATCTCGCCGTGAGCGAGATTGATGACTTTCATCGTGCCGTAGACGATCGCCAAGCCTAGGGCAACGATGAATAGAATCGAAGCGATGCTTAGCCCAATTACGAAGGTTTCCATGCGAGATCCCAGACAAGCAATTTCTCGTGCAAGGGAAGGCTGTTAGTGGAGGTGCGTTCAGAGAGACGCACCACTCACCTTGCAAATGCGCTTGTCTGCGGTTTCGCCAACGCTCGAATATGGCAATGGGACCAGCGGCTCGGAATATTGATCGACGATGTCAAACATGCCGTCCGATCTTGCCTTGCCGATGCGTGGAGTGAGGAAAGAATGAAGGTTTTGCGGATCAATCGTAACTTTGCCCTGGGGCGCCTCAAAAGATATGCCGCCGGCTGCGCCCACGACCGCCTTCGAAGAGACGTCGCCAGCTTTTTCTGCGGCCATCGCCCACATGTGGACGCCGGTATAAACGGCTTCCATCGCGGCGTGCGTTACCGCATCAGCGCCAGCAAATTCCTTAAAAGCCTTCACGAAGGCTTTGTTCTGCGGAGTGTCTACCGTCTGGAAATAAGGCAGAGACACATAGCTGCCCTTCGCATATTCCGGGCCCATAGCCCGGACCTCAACCTCAGTCGTGGTTGAGGAGCACAGGGGCAGTTTCTCGAAGTCGTACCCCTGGTTACGAAGTTCGCGATAGAATGCGACGATGGAATCCCCGACTACGTTCGAGAAGATCACGTCAGCGCCGCTCGAACCGATCTTGGCGACCATAGAAGCCCATTCGGTGTGACCGAGCGGGAGGTATTCGTCACCAACGACTTGCATTCCAATCTTTGCGCAAAGTGTTTTTGAGGTCTTGGCCATGCCGCGAGGGAATGCGTAGTCGGAGCCAACAATGAAGAGTTTATTTTTGCCAAGCTTGTTCTTCAGCCAAGGTATGGAATTTTCGAGCTGTTGGTTGGGCACTGCAGACCCGGCGTAAAGAACGCTCTTCGAACATTCCTCGCCCTCGTACCAAGTAGGCCAAACCAACAATCCGTTACGCCGCTCTACGACGGGGAGCACAGCCTTCCGGCTTGCCGTCGTATAGCAGCCAAATATCACGGGCACCTCGTTCTCAATCGTCAGCTTGCGTGCTTTTTCACTGTAGGTCCTCGGTTCAGATGCCGGATCCTCGATGACCGGACGCAATTGTTTTCCGAGCACACCGCCTTTTGCATTGATCTCGGCGATCGCCATCAGCGCGCATTGATTCATTGACTTTTCGACGATCGCGGTCGTGCCCGTTAGCGAGTAGAGAATACCGACAGGGATCGTGCTTTCGGCTTTGACCGCACGAGAGTTCAGAATGGTTGGCGCAGCTAACCCTCCCGCAGCAACTCCCATAGCCTTGATAAATTGACGTCGATCGGGATTTTTCATTTTCCTTTTTCCCTCCCTGGTATCGCCGACTTTTTTGCGGTCTGCGAAAGCTGAAAAACAAAAAAGCCCACGCCCTCCCTGCAAAGGGAGGACGTGGGCTACATAGCCTTACGATACACGACGGCACTGTCGTGCATCAGAAATGGAATCGCTCGTGTCCTGAGCGTTAGTTCATTTTGATACTAGTCACCGCGCAGATTATTCGTCAATAGCGTGTGCGCTGCAATAATTGCGTCGGCAAGTTCATCCATCGACATCCGCTTCGCCATCGCCTGCTGCCTGATGCATTCGTAGGCGGCATCTTCGGTCAGTCCCTGGGTCTGCATTAAGATCTCCTTGGCGCGGAGAATCTGTTTGTTGCTTCGCAGACGGCGTTCCAACTTTCTGATGCGCTTGCTTGCGTTCTGCCGTTCGAGCCAAATCGCTCGTGTAATCATGAGGTTCGTCAGCAGGCCAAATGGTCTGATCGGCCGATCGATAAATCCGAGCGCACCGCACTCAAGAACGATCTGAAATGTCGATGGATCTTCGAAGGATATCACCGCCAAAAGTGCCGGATCTAACGGCTCTACCGGTCGAAACAAATTTAGGATTTGCTCACGGCACGATGGTTCGATCGCAATGATCACGACGGACGCCGTCGGACTAATCTGGTCCGGCAGTGGCCATGTGGCCTCACACATGCAGCCTATACGATTAAGGTGCTCGATAAGGACTTTGCCCTCCGCATCAGGTGGATGAATCACCTGTACGCGCAATCCCTTCAAACTTTGAAGTAGCTCTTTGGACACCTTACCCCATCATACATTGCAGTTGGACTGGGGCTCAGGGGCGTGCCAGCCGTCGCCTGAAGACGTTACAAAATAAACGTCAGGCCGGATTCGGTTTTCGGACTGCCATACAATCTCGAACTGCCCGGCTTCGTTTATCCGCGCAATGCGCGACCAAAGTTCGGTGTGGTGGTTGTCGGGATCGATGCGTATTCGCCCCTGAGGGGCCTCGAATTCCATACCCCGAAGGTGTTTCGCAATGAGCTCGGGATCGTCGTCTCCGGCCAGCGCAAGTGCTTTCGCGAAAAGATGAACCTGACAGTAAACAGCTTCGGCGCTCGATGTAATCGGTGCGCCAGCGCCAAATCGCTCTTTGAACGCCGCAACAAATCGACGTGCCTCGGGGCGATCTAGGTTTTCGAAAAACGACGCCGATGTCAGGTGGCCGGCAACAACCTCCGGCAGCACTTTTGCAACCTCGGCCTCGGTCATCGTCAGGCTCGCTATCGGCGTCTTACGCGCGTCTAGGCCCGCAGAATGGAAACTTTCAAACAGCTGCTCCGATCCGAGTCCAACGACGGTCGATACTATGACATCCGGCACATGATTTTTTATGCTCCTGATGATTTTCTCAAAGTCCCTTGCCGTTGCTTCCACCGGAACATAGATCTCGTCTACGACTTGGCCGCCGGAGAGCTCCACAAGCTCCGAAATCACGCGATTGTACTCACGGGGGAACACGTAGTTTGAACCGACTAGTAAAAACCGGGTCCCGAACTTCTCGATGAGATATTTAGCTAGTGCGACAGCATTTTGATTAGCCGCGGCTCCGCCGTAGAAACATCGACTTGAGTACTCAAAACCCTCGTAAAACGTGGGGTAAAATAACAACCCTCGGAAAGCTTCGATCTGAGGAAGTACCACTTTCCTCTCTGACGACATGTAGCAGCCGAAGACAATGCGGACCTTGTCCTCTTTCAGCAGCCTGATCGCGTATTCCTGAAATTTTGGCGGTGAACAACCTGGATCATAATCGATAGCGCGCAGATTCCGGCCGAGAACTCCGCCAGAAGAGTTGATTTCTTCAATGGCCAGGAGTGCTGCATTCAGCTCCGACGTCTCTGCGCCCGCTGTGACACCTGTCCTGGAGAACAGGATGCCTATCTTCCATTCGCCTTCCGCCACAACCGCCTTCCAAGTCCATCAGTTATGTCACTGCGATACCGCGCTGGCACCGCTGAACAGCAACTTCCCATAGTCTTTCTACGATTTCAAACCCTGCTTTCCGCGTCTGACTTACACGCGGACGCGTACGACAGACGATTCTAACGCAAACTTAAAGCATCTTCCGCATTGCCGCCGCCTGTCCCTCCTGCGCGGCAAGCACTCGAAAGCTTGAGCTGTTCGAGCAAATCGCGATCAGCCGGACACAGTGACAACTTCACCAATTTGAAGGACAGACGCTAAATCGGCGAGACACTTTCTGTCGTGAGTGCCCGGTCTAGGTCGGGCGCCTAGTCGGCTTAAGTGACAAGAACGCACGGAGCATTGAGCGCTCGTGGAGTGTCAAACTGATCTGCATAGTATATCTGTTTTCTCGGCAAAGAAGACGTGTCGCGAGACCGCTAAATCCCAAAAGCCGACAGGCGGCGGAACGCGAGCGTACGCCCAGCCCAGATGATCATGTCCGCAGTCCGTCGTAAGCGGGCAAAGCTGCCTTATCCGTTTCGGGCCAGAACGGGACCTGATCGGATCGAAGGTGGATTTCCGGAGTCAGGATTTGGCGTTTCGTCAGCCGCACTCGCGCTTGCACGCTTTGCATTGGCCGGATGATGTCTAGCCAAATACCTACCACGAGCTATCAATCGGTCATCCGACGTGTCGGAATGCCAATGAACCGCCTCCGCAATTATTCGTGCCGCATCGACGAGACACCGACCAGCACGCCGCGACCGATGACATACTAGCGTTCGCGCACGAGCTAAGCCACGATCCGGCGCAAAGATTGCTTTGTCCCAGGAACGGACTCTTACCATGGCATTCACCGACAGCTTGGAATGAAGCCGAAGCGCGCGGATCGGGATGGCGCAGAACAGCCCCGTCAGTCGTCGCGTAATCCACGCATCGCTGGACTTTCCGGAATACTGGCGAAAGAACACGACAGCGAAATGGTCATCCAGTCCGGAGACTAGACAAAGAACTTCCAGTGAAATTGATGTGCAGCGCTTGCAGCGCGCTGCACATCACGTAGCATCATTGCGCAATGATGCTGGTTATCTGCTAGCCAGACAGAGAAAGTGCCAAGTGAATTTTTCACCGGGCTTTGCTCTTCTCAATATTGCAGCTGAACACCGAGCGAAAACGAGCTTATGGGTGCCAATCCGTCGCCTTTGTAGTCGGTCTCCGCGTACATCGCGGACAAACGCGCATCATGACCTTTGATGATGTAGTTCACGCCGCCTTCCCAACGACTGATATCGTAGCCGCCGTCATTCCTATCCAAATTCTGATAGCGGACGATGGGCTGGAATTTGCCGATACCAATCTCATAGGGGAGAAGATAGCTGCTCAAAAGGAAATACCCATTTCCGCTGACGAGCGGGGTCGGACGTCCATCGGTGTCATAGTGATAGTACGAACCCTCAAGCGTAAAGACGCCGCCGTCCAGCACCTTCTTCTGCATCAGGAAATCGAAGTTAAAGCCCGAATAATCACCGGGATTCGATGCCGTTCCGGTCGCGTCCGCTTGATATGTGCCAGACACGCCTATCGAAAGAATTTCCTTCGTGCCGTAGTAATCGCTCGCCAGATAGTAGCCCGGCTCCGGATCCCAGAAAGCGTAGCTCAAACGCGCAGAAAGCAGTGGGCTGTTGCCGTCAGCCGCAGATGCACAGGGGGAGTCACCATTGCAGCCTTGGAATGCACCGGCGGAGTAGCGAAATTTACCACCGCCAGTTTGGCCCCAGACAGCGACGCCTTGATCACGCCCAAGCCAATAGGCGGGAAAATTCTGAACGAACGGAAAATCCCAAATGCCAAGGTAATACGCGCCCGATGAGTTTGCGCGGTCGCCCGGAGGCACGAAACGGCCGCCCCAGACATTGAAGTAATCATTGAATTCGAGACGAAGAATTGCGTCAAGGATTCGCAGCTTATCAAGATCTCCATTGCTGGCGTGATCGAACTCCGTATCCAAAGTGAACCCGAGGATCTTGTTCGCTTGTCCGTTCACGTAGATTCTGGCGCTATCAAGCGTTGTATCGGAATCTCCATCCGTATCTCTAAATGTGGCTCTCAGCCCCGCGCCGACACTCAGCCAGGCATCATTGCCGAAATCCCATTTCTGTCCGGCAAAGGCTAGATTAGACCCAGCCAGCAGCGTCACGATAACCGCGCCAGCACAAATGTGCTTACCCTTATTGTCAAGCATCCTCATCCCCCGTGTCGAGAGCAACGCCCTCAGCTACCGCTGTGGACAACGAGCGCTCTCGCAGTCCACGCCCCTTTCCGCCCCGGCACGCACCCCCGCGCTGGCTTGCTATTGAGTTGAATAGTCAAGCACCGAGTGTATTTAGGGATAAATGAGATATGAGGTTTATCAACCTACCCAATTAAATAGGTAGACCAATCAAAAGTCCGCAAGAAATAGAGGAACGATTCAGACACGCTGAATAGGTTGCCCGCCTTCACGATAATTGAAGCTTGAATAAATAGATTCCGAAATGGACCTATCAGATATAATTTCCGGCAAAGGAAATCGCTGTTTGAGCCAATCTAAAAAATAACCCAATTAAAGCATTGCAATTCATCTATCGGATGTACGTCGTTACTCATCATAGGGAATAAAAAGAGTACTTAGCCCGATCTCAAGGGCTTGCGACAAGCGGCCGAGAGTCGTTAGCGAAGGTGAGATCACACCGTTCTCGATCTTGGAGAGCATACTGAGCGATACACCGCTGACGGTCGCCAGCTCGGCAAGCGTCATTTGACGGCTATTTCGAACCGCTTTGACCTCGCGTCCAATTCGCTTTTCCAGGGTTTCTCGACGAACATTCACCGGCACGTCCCACTCTCATCCGATCGCCAGATACCTCTGCGACACCTCCGGATCATCAAGATCCGATGGTTTCAGCGTAGCAACCGCGGCGCCTCTGTCCATAACAATGCAACGGTCTGCGACAGCTTGAATAAGATTTAGATTTTGCTCGACGATGATGATGGTCAGATTTTCTTCACGGCGCAGCCTTCGAATTGTGGATCCAATTTCCTGCACAATATTCGGCTGAATTCCCTCAGAAGGTTCATCCAACAACATAATCTGCGGAGCACCGACCAAAATACGGGCAATTGCGAGTTGTTGTTGTTCGCCGCCGCTCATTGAGCCAGCAGCTTGGGAAAGACGTTTCTTAAGGACAGGAAAGAACTCGAAAGCCCGGTCCAAGTTCGCTTCCCGGGAATTGCCGACGCCCATGCCGAGCATGAGATTTCCCTCAACCGTCAGCTTGGAGAATATGCCTCGTCCCTGCGGAACGTATCCAATTCCCAAACGCGCACGTACTGGAGGCGAGAGTGGGGTGATGTCACGGCTCATAAATTCGATCGTGCCACCGGACGTACGAATGTTACCAATTATGGTCTTCATCAAGGTCGTCTTGCCTACGCCGTTGCGTCCGATTACTGCAACGATCTCGCCTCGATCAACCGTCATGGAGAAGTCATTGATAATTCGTACGCTGCCGTAGCCCGATTTCAGGGAGGCAATATTAAGATGCTTCATGATCGAGCTCCCCTAGGCAGCGCCAAGATAGATTCGCCGCACATCGTCGTTGGCGGCGATTTCGTCAAAGCTTCCTTGGGCAAAGAGCCTACCGTAGTGAAGGACGCTGACGTGGCCGTTGAGGCTACGAATAAAATCCATATCGTGCTCTATGACGACAACGGTTACGCCGTGGCGATTGACGTTTGCGATAATGTCGGCCACTAGCCGCGTCTCCTCGACCGAAAGCCCAGCTGTCGGCTCGTCGAGAAGAATGAGCTGGGGTTGAGTTGCGAGTGACATCGCGATGGCGACGCGCTGCTGTTCGCCGTGAGATAGCTGTCGCATCAAGCGGTTTTCCGCCCCCAACAAATGGATGCGCGAGAGCAGAACCTCGGTCTGCTCGGCAATGTCCGCAACGCGATGTGTCCGTCGTAGAGCGATGAAGAGATTTTGCCCGACTGTCAGGTCACCGAAGAGGCGCAGATTCTGGAATTTGACGGAAAGACCAAGTCCGACGCGACGGAATGCTGGTAGCCTTGTGATATCGGCACCATTGTAGATGATGCGCCCTGATGTGGGCCGTTCGGTTCCGATCAGCGTTTTGAAAAACGTGCTTTTTCCGGCACCATTCGGGCCCAAAACGCAGTGCACCTCTCCTTTCTTTATGTCCATAGACAAGCCGTCGAGTGCATGGATGCCGCCATAATACTTGCGAACATCTCGCACTTCGAGGATCGATACTTTCCCTTCCCTTGTTTGCTCAACGGACTTCATCACGCGATCTTCTCCTTCCAGGAATTTGGAGCTATTCGCGGCTTTCGCGCAATCATGCGACCGATGAAAGCCCCGAACTGGGCCACGATTCCATCGGGAGCAATGAGCATTGCGACGACGAGGATCAAACCCTGAATGAGAAGCGAAACTTCGCCGTATGGTGCAAGCTCTAGCGCAATCCAGCTCAGCAGCATGGTGCTGATCACCACGGAGGTGAGATCTTTTCGTCCACCGACCACGACCCAGATGACTACGAGAATATTCGGCGCGACACTGAAGCCGTCCGGATGAATGTAAGCGCCCCAAGCGGTGTAGAGGGCACCCGACAACCCCGCTATTGCAGCGGAAAGACAAAATACGGTGAGCTGAATGAGACGGATATCGTAACCCATTGTCTCCGTTCGATCGAGGTCTTCGCGGCAGGCAATGAGCTTGTAACCGAAGCTCGAATTTACGAGCCATCTGAGCCCCAGATAAACCAAGACGACGATGGCCAAGGTTAGCCAATAAAAACCGATGCCCCGACCGTCAAAGACCCAGCTGTATTCGGCGAACCGGAATGTCAACGGCGGAACGCCAGGATCACCAGCGCCTGCGGGCTTCAGACCATTCATTCCACCGAAAGCGGCCTTGCCGATCGCATAGAACGGATCGGCCGTCTGACGCATGAACAGCCCGAGCAACAAGGACACCACGAGCGTCAGGATCGCAACGTAGACTCCCTGCAGCCGGCTGTAGAACATCATCGCGCCGAGGACAGCCGCGAATCCCACTGGCACAATTATCCCCGCGAGAATCGCGAGCTCGGTGTTGCCGCTGGATTGGATGAGATTTATCCCAGCAATACCGTAAGCATATCCGCCAATACAGTAGAACGATGCTTGCCCAAGACTCAAAATCCCGCCGTAGCCCCATATGAGACACAGGCTCATCGCGAGGATCGATGAGATCAAAATATTGCTGGCATTGATGATCTGATACCGCGACGCCAGCAACGGTAACGCAATCATCAACGCTAAACCGATTGCCCAAACGACCCAAAAAAAAGCGCTATTGCCGAGCGTCTGCGGCCCATTGAGCCCGATGCCACGACCACACGCCAGACTTCTCTCGCCCCCCATGAGTACCTACCTCTGCATCGCGCGGACGCGCCGCCGCTCAACGAAACCGGAAATGCCCGTCGGCATAACCAGCAGTGCCACAAATGCCGCGGCCATAATCGAGATGTAGCCAATGTACTGGTTGAAGACATTGACCGTTAAAGTTTGGATGCCAGCGAGATACGCAACGGCATAAACCAGGCCCGCGATGACGTTGGCGCCGCCGGCGATCACGACAGTTATGAAGGCCAAAGGCGTATAAGCCTGACCGAAGAACGGCGATACGGCAGCCGTCATGGCAAACATAGCGCCTGCTATGCCGCCCATCGCACTGCCGAGCCCGAACGTTAGTGTGTAGATCCGCCGTGTATCGATTCCGAGCGCCTGCGCCATCGTGGGATTCTCGATCGCCGCCTGTGCCTTAGTTCCGAAACTCGAGAAACGGAACAGGGCCCACAATCCCACAATCAACAGCAGAGCAACGGCAAAAAGCACCATCCGATAGATGCCGAAGGAGAATTCGCCCACGCTGAAGCTGCCGAAAGGAGTCGGCATATTCTTCGCTGAGGGCCCAAATATCATCAGCATCCCTTGTGTGAAGATGAGGCTCAAGCCCCACGTCACGACGAGTGATGAAAGAAGCTGGTTATAGAAGTGTCGAACGATGAGGCGTTCAATGATGACGCCGACGACTCCGGTAACAATGCCCGCAAAGATAATTGCAATTGGAACGGGAACACCCGCATAGTAAGCAAATGTAGCTGTATATGCCCCAATCATCATCAATTCGCCGTGGGCCATGTTGATGACGCCCATCATCCCGTAAATCAGGATGAGCCCAATAGCCGACAACGCAAGAAACGCGGCGTTGTCGAAATATTGGTAGGCATAGCTGATGATCTGTCCCCAGATGTCCATCGCGCCAAAACCCTCTATCTTGTGTCCTTGGAGGACGTCGCGCCAATCCGGCACGACGTCCAAACGCGGTTTGTTATTTGAAGAATTGGGCCCAAGCCGCATTCTCCGGAGGCAGGAACTGGCGTCCAGGAGATGACTTCGTTAGATCCACGCCGACATCCTTGAGAAAGGTCGGTTCCGTAACGTCGAACGCCTTCACGAATTCGAGCGTATGGTCATCTTTCACTTTGAACATGTGGCTAGGCATTGCGGCATGATGCTGGCTACCGCGCAAGGTCCACGGACCACCCGGGGCGTCGGGTAGCGATATATCGCCCTCCAACGCCGTGATGACTTTCTCTGTATCGACGGTACCTGCTTTCGTCCAAGCCTGCGCCATGGCTTTCGCAGCGATGTAACCGAACGCCGCGTGCTCGTTTACATATGGTGTATCAGGAAACATCGCGCGGATTTTGGCTGCAAAGGCTTTGCTTTCGTTGCTGTCCACATCTTCGATATAGCCTGGCGTGACGTAGAGGTTAGCAAGCGATGGCGGCGCAAAGCGCTTATGTTCATAGCCATCAGCAATTGTCACGTTTGACCAAGCCGGCGTTCTGAGTCCCGCGGCTTGTGCCTGGGGATAGAACTGAACTTGATCCGCACCCACCAGGCAGTGGACTTGGAAGTCAGGTTTCGTAGCCTTTATTTTGTCAATGGTGGCCTGCCACTGCGAGACGCCGAATGGAAAATATTCTTCCATCTCGATTTTGCCGCCATTCAATCCGGCCGCAACACGAACCCACTGACCTATAGCTCGGCAAAAGTTATAGTCGGCGCCTATGAACGTCATCCGCGGCCCGATGTTTTCGATCATGTACTTGACGGCAGGAAGCACCTGCTGCTCAGGCGTTACGCCGGAAAAAAACGAGTAGTGGTCGGCTATCCCACCCTCGCCTTGATTGTTGTGCCAGTAGATAACCTTGTTTCGCACCACTTCCTGGCGAGCGGCTTCGCGCTCAGCGCCAGTGTAGCCGGCCATTACGACATCAGCTTCGTCATCGAATATGCAGCGCTGAGCCAGTTGCTGATAGCGTGCGACGTTCGACTGCCCATCATAAGAGATAAGCCTGATTTTCTTTTTCTCGCCATCAACTTCGATGCCACCAGCATCGTTGATTTCCTTGACAGCGAGCTTGTAGCCGTACGTCTTCGGTGTCGACATAATCGAAAAATCGCCGGACAGATCATCAATCGTGCAAAGCACAATTACGTCTTTTGCCCGTGCAGCTTCGGAGACAAACCCCGCTCCGAAGCTAATCGAAACAGCGGCGAACAGCGTCGCCAGCTTAGACCTCCAGTGAGTGGCAATCATGTTAACTAACCCCGGTCAAGAATTCGACAGCTGGCGCTCTGCCAAGCTTGAACGAGATCATACGGACATCAACTGGAAGCGCTATTTACCCGTTTGGGGAGAGCGGACGAGGCCACGCCTGCTCCAACTTTGGGCACGCTATGACCAACGCCCAAGCAAACACTTGCCGCGTTGATCTTTAGATTTCGAAGTCGCCATCTCTACGCGAGGTGGTTAGTCAGCATTTCCGAATGAGCTTCGCGGGCTTGCCCGCTATATGTGGACGGACGATACGCCAGACAGCCTGAATGGCTTCGTGAGTATGCCATGCTTCCTTGGCCAAGATGCGACTGGACAATATGTTTCCGAAGCGGCTAGCCCCCGATGCCACAAGGTCGAAGCGTGAAAGCTCTTGCTCGACTTTATCCTCTAATCCCGCCGGCAGTTTTGGATCGTGGCAGACAATGGTAGCGGCGTGATGTGCACCTTGCCACAGCGATTGGAGTTCCTGAATCTCCTCGCGATCGACCGCGACAATCCGGTCCAGGACCGCGCTCTTTCCATCCACCTTGATGGAGAATTCCGACAAAAGACTAGCGAACGCGAAGACCTCGCCTGATCCATAATGAACCCGACCAGCCGAGACCATATCGACAGCGAATAACCGCGAAGTCGAGGTGATTTCAATTTGAGTTCTCCGCTCCGTTCGCGACTGCGCAAACGGTATCGATTCGTCGGGGTAATATTCGAGAAGGGCATCCGGCCCAACGTTCAGATGAACTTCCTCGCGAGAAACGGCTCCGCCCGGACACTTATAAAACTTACTCGCGGCCGTCGTCGTTATGAGCGCCCTGGTGCCTGCATCGAGGTTTCCATGGAGTTCCGCAACATCTCCTTCCACGAAACCACCGCCGCTGTTGATGAGAAGCAGAAACGGCTGGTCGTCGTTATCTTGATAATGGGTGCCCTGCCATTGATATGGAATACGCCAATTGCTGGGGTCGACCTCCGTCCGTCCGTTGCGGCGGACGATCTTGAGATTCATCAGTGCGTGCTTACCGATCGGCCATGCCGGGTCGGGCTTCACGCAGAGGGCGAGCGGAAGTTCATCAAGCATGTTCGACCATCATCACGTTCGTTTCGATCCAAGATACAATGCGATCAATCCCTTCACCGGTCTTCATATTCGAAAAAAGGAAGGGCTTCGTTCCGCGCATACGCTTAGAATCGCGGTCCATCACATCAATGGACGAACCGACATAGGGGGCGATATCGACCTTGTTGATAAGAAGAAGCGGTGACTGCGTAATTCCCGGGCCGCCTTTGCGCGGTATTTTCTCACCTTCGCCGACGTCGATAACGTAGATGTGGCTGTCCGCGAGTTCGGGGCTGAATGTAGCGGCGAGATTATCGCCGCCGCTTTCGATAAAGATAATGTCGAGATCCGGAAACCTCTCTGCCAATCCCTGGCAGGCGATGAGATTCATGGAGACATCTTCCCGGATGGCCGTGTGAGGGCAACCACCCGTCTCTACACCGACGACACGCTCAGAATCGATCGATCCGCTCTTTGAAACGAACTCGGCATCCTCTTTGGTGAAGATGTCATTGGTGACGACAGCGACCGAATATTTTGAACCCATAGCTCTGCAAAGCTGCACCACTAGATGAGTTTTACCGGCCCCGACGGGCCCGGCTATACCGAGACGGATAGGCTTCCGCATGTCCTTAACTCCAAAAATGCAGGTCAGGAAATACACAGTCTGGTCGACAGCCTCTCGTGCCGCATAGATGCGGCATCAAGAGCCGCATTCATCGAACTCATCGTGCTTTCGTTTCGACTGCTCGCTATTTCGGCTGATCTCTCAATCAGCGGCATGGCTTCGAGAAGAATCCGTTGGACGTCCGTTTGGCCTAGAGGCAGCAACCGTCCCACAACTGAGATCAGATTTGAAAAGCTACTCCAAAGATACGTTTCTAGTGCCTGTGTCTGACTGAAACCCAGGCCCGCGCTCGCAACGCCATAGACGACGGCATGATGGGGGAGCATATCATGCTCTTTTAACGACGCGTCGAGACGGCTGATCTCTGGCGTATTGAAGATATCACGGCAGGCCGCAAGCAACGCCACGCCGGTCTTTGCCGATGCCTCGCGTGCTTCGCGACTAATCTTCAAGGATTGAACGAGCCGATTCAGTTCGGCCAACCCGTTCATGTCTTCGTAGAGCGTTCGGCGGAAAGCCCCCGCGACGGCAACTCCATCGCAACAGGCGACGCCGAAGCGGAGCCATCTCCTGCACCACTCCTCGGCCGTTTCCGGCGAACGGATCAACCCCTCCGCGATCAACGTCTCCAATCCGTAAGAATGACAGAACGATCCCGTAGGAAACGTGGAATTCGTAACCTGTAGGAGAAGAAGGAAGGAGTCCCTCCCGTTATGAGATGCCCGCGCGGCAGTCATACAATTTCCTTAGGACCAGCATCATAAGCGTTCCGCCCATCATCACTTCGCGTGATGGTGGTCATCATGATGATCGGAATGACTTCTGCTCTCGCCATGTGAATGCGCCTGATGATGATTTTGAACTGCGCCAAATCGGCGTCCAACGAACGGACGACTTGCGCGCTCGATTTGACAGCCAAAGCCCTGCAATACATTAAGCGCCATTGCGTCGTAGGGGGTCAGTATCCCGTCATCGAGGAATCTGACTGGCCTATGCAGGTTGCCGAGTTGATAGCAGGTCACCCACCACATTATCGGCTCGCTAGAAGGGCGAATGAACAGCAGATCCTCATTCTCCGCCTGAACGACCACAGCATTCTCGTCTTGAATCGCAAGAACGTCGCCGTCTTGCAGTTCGGTTCCGCGGGGAAGCGAAACGTGAACCTCTCTCCCAGAAGCCGTTTGAGCGACGAAATGAGGACTGGACCGTTGCTGCGACGTCAACAACAACGGATCCAAAACCCATATGCCTTGCAAGCTATCGGCGCGGCCGAGAATGTCGGTGATGATTCCCATGCGCTCACCTGAAATAGTACAGTTGCGTGAGCGGAAGTGTCTTCGCCGGCTTGACGGTTATGCGCTGGCCATCGACGTACACGTTGTACGTCTCCGGATCGATCTCAATGTCAGGCATCAGGTTGTTGTGAACCATGTCCCGCTTTGAAATTGTACGTGTCCGCTTCACCGGCACCAGAGTCTGGTGAGTGCGCAGACGTCCCTGAAGTCCGGCATCAATAGCGGCTTGCGTCACGAACGAATAGCTGAGCCGTCCGGGATTGGCGCCATATGAACCGTACTGCGGCCTGTACTTCAGTGGCTGGCATGTCATCAGCGAGCCGGCTGGATCGCCCATCACCGCATGCGAAATGAAGCCGCCCTTCAATGTGACTTCTGGCTTGGCAATAAAGAATTTCGGCTTCCAGAAAACGAGATCAGCAAGTTTACCGGGAGCAATTGAGCCTACGTAGGAATCCACACCAAACGTAATTGCGGGATTGATCGTCACCTTTGAGAGATACCGCTTGATACGGAAGTTGTCGTTGCCAGCGCCGTCTTCCGACAAGCGTCCGAAACGCACCTTGTTGACAGCAGCCAGCTGGAACGCCCGCTGAGCGCTTTCGGCCGCTCTTCCGACGCCCTGGCTGTCAGAACCGATCATGCTAAACGCTCCCAGATCGTGGAGAACGTCTTCTGCACGCATCGTCTCAGCGCGCGCACGGCCCTGAATGAAGGCCATGTCCGTGGGCACGTTCTTGTTGAGGTTGTGACAGGTGATCAACATATCGATTTCTTCATCGTACGTGTTGATCGAGAACGGATTGGTGGGATTGGTCGAACTCGGCAGGCAGTTCGGTTCCCTGCAGCAGCGCATGATATCGGGGGCATTGCCGCCGCCTGCGCCTTCCGCGTGATAAATATGCATGACGCGACCATTGATCGCCGCAAGGGTATCTTCATAATACCCGGTCTCGTTCAAGGTATCCGCATGAACTTGAACCTGGAAGTCCAGCTCGTCCGCAAGATCCATACAGGTTTCGATCGCCGCCGGTGACGAGGACCAGTCTTCGTGGATCTTCAGGCCAGTGGCGCCACCGATAATAACCTGCTCTTCGAGAGCTCCCTTCGTAGCCGCGTTACCCTTTCCGAAGTTGCCAAAATTGAGCGGGATGTCCGCCATAGCTTCGAGCATCCGGTGCAGGTTGAACACGCCGGGGCATTCGATCCCCACCGTCTTCGGACCAGAGCCACCGCCGATGACTGTGGTAAAGCCAGCGCCCTGATATTCGGATAACTGCTGGACAGAGTCGAAATGGGGATGGATATCGACGAAACCCGGCGTAACGATCATTCCTTCCACAGATAGAATGTCGGTGTTGGGAGAAACGATGAGGCCAGGAGTGACATTCATCGTGTCTGGGTTGCCTGATTTGCCAATGCCTACGATGAAGCCGTCCTTGACGCCGATATCGGCTTTCACAACTCCCAAGATTGGATCGATGATGATGGCATTGGTGATGACCATGTCGAGCGCGCCGTCGCGCGCCTTCCACTTCGAAGCCTGGCCCATACCGTCACGGATAGTCTTGCCGCCGCCGAAGACCAACTCGTCGCCATACGTCGTATAGTCGTGCTCGATCTCGGCGACGAGCCCGGTGTCGGCGAGATAGACCTTGTCACCGGTCGTCGGACCGTATTGAGCGGCATATTCCGGGCGTGAAATTTTCATGCTCATATCTTCTACCTTCGATTTTTTCGCGGACTATTAGCGCTTTTTATCGCCATGATCGGCAAACCGGTCGTCGGGCTTCTGCCGGACCTTGTAGCGCTCACCCTCAAAACAATAGCCATTTTCGCGGAGACGCCGAACCGTCTGCTCCTTGATAATGTCGGAGCGAAGCGTGCCGTTGGTCATGTTATTCATGCCGTAAGCAACCTCACGACCGACGTAAGTCGTGAGCTGCACCTTGCGGCTTTGTCCAGGCTCGAAGCGAACAGCAGTACCGCTCGGAATATCCAAACGCATGCCGAACGCTGCCTCACGATCAAGCGCCATAGCGCGATTACACTCGGCGATGTGGTAGTGAGCACCGATCTGAACAGGCCGATCTCCGGTATTCACCAGAACGAGTTCCAGCGTCGGACGGCCAGTGTTGATTTCGATATCTCCCGGCGCAAAATCAATCGCGCTGCATTTCTTTGGCTCTCCAACATCGAAAGCCTCTGACGGGACGATCGATTGCGGCACGGGGGGACGGGTGAATTTTTTTGACATTGAGTGCGGTTCCTACCCTTGGACAATCAGATCAATCTCGAATTGGATTCATAACGGTGACGAGCTTCGTACCATCAGGAAATAGGGCTTCGACCTGAAGAATGGTGAGCATCTCCGGAACACCGTCCATCACCTGCTCGCGCTTCAGAATCGTCGCGCCGTATTCCATCATGTCGGTCAGCATCGGGATGGAACCCTCGCGGGCTCGCTCCAGAATCTCATCGCAGATGAGAGCGACGGCCTCGGGATAGTTCAAGCGCACACCATTATCGATTCTCCGGCGAGACATCTCCGCCGCCGCCCAGATCTGAATGCGTTCTTCTTCGCGTAACGTCATATGCATCGTAAGAATTTCCCTGGCTTCGACCTTGGAGTTCGATATCGGCGAAGGATCTGCTCCAACCTGATGGACCTTCGCAGGGTGGCTAATGGCTTGAACGAGATGACGGACAACGCCGGGCAAAGCGCCGATCAGCGAAAGCGCAAATGCGGTTGCCGCATCATCATCTGTTCATCGGTGTTGGGAGCATACGAAATGGATCTGGACCTAATCTATCTACCCGATCAGGGAGATTGCCGCGCAGCCCGCTGCAATTATCAAATTCGCGGATGTCCCTTCGGGCACAGGCAAAGGGGAGGATGATCCTCCCGTCACAAAGCGTCTTGGCGCAGCCAATGTGCCGACGTGAGAAAAAACAACGAGTTTCACCAACCAAACAGGCAGGTATTACATGACTAGGAAACGGCTATTATCTTGCATTGCGCTTGCTGCCTCGCTGACGTGCACGTCACCGGTGTGGGCACATCCTGGGCATCTTGATCTTCAAAACGGGTCGGCCTTTATCGCCGGCCTTCTCCATCCGTTGACGGGTTTGGATCACATCCTCGCCATGGTCGCCGTTGGACTTCTCGCGTTTAATCTCGGAGGCCGCGCCCTCTGGGCAATTCCAGCAAGTTTCATCTTCGCCATGATTGGCGGTGGCGCTCTGGCCATGGCCGGAGTTCACCTCCCAATGGTGGAATCGGCGATCGCAACATCTGTGCTGGTGATTGGCCTTCTCGTTGCCATGCAGACAAGCCTTTCGACGCCGACCGCTGCTCTCATTGTTGCGTCGTTTGCGCTTTTCCACGGTCACGCACACGGAACCGAGATGCCGGCTAACGCGTCGGCTTTTGGATATGTGCTTGGCTTTATCACCGCGACTGCAGCCCTCCACGCGTCAGGCATTTTGGCCGCGATTGCAGCGAGCAAGTGGTCTCTGCGTTATTCGCAGAGCGTGTTGCGGATTACCGGCGGTCTCGTCGCTGCTGCGGGTCTCGCCCTCACAGCATCAACGTTCTAACGGACTGTCGACCACGTAAAAGCTAACTGGTTACCGTCTCAAAGCCTTCTTGCTTCGGTCTTCCAACCAAGCACCGATGCCTGGCATCGTGACCACGGAAACGGCAGTGCCTTGGACCACGTGTTTAACGCTCAATAATTCACGTGGCGCTGCCGTTTGACTTGCCTGATTTCGTCCAGGCACAAATATTAAATGAGTCCGAGTTCAACAGCGTTTGCAACAGCCTGAGCGCGATTGTGAGCGTTGAGCTTAGCAATCGAATTCTTGATGTGAAGTCTGACCGTTTCAGGCGAACGTCCAATAATGATGCCGATTTCTGTAGACGTCTTACCACAAGCCGCCCAGCGCATGCATTCCTGCTCTCGGTTCGTCAGACTTACCGGATTGGCAACATCTATCTGAGATTCGAATCCGCGATCAAAAATGACTTTTGTGAATGCGTGCATCATCCAGAACAGCGGGTCGCGAGCTTCGTTTCGCACCGCGTGCCAATTCCTGCAGGATCGGTCGGCAATCGCGCTCATGACCGCAAAGCGACCGAACGGCAAATGAACGGGAACCGTTATGCCACATGAAAGGCCGAAATCACCGAGGTATTCGAATGCACGGCGCTGCACAGGAGTGATTTGCTCTGACCGCTGAACATCAGACCACTCGATCAGACCTGTTCCACTAAAGCACGCTCGGTAGTACGGATCGATTTCAGTAAATGGCTCCCAGCCAGCGACCCACCCCGAAGGGAAATTTCTAACGTTCAGTTTCAAAGGATACCAGGTGCCATCCCGCTTCCGAGGTATCGTGGGAATATATCCGTACAGTGCTTGAGTGAAACCTAACCGCTGAGTGGCATCGGCTAGAAGATCGAGCGCCTGCTGAAAATTATCGGCCTGTTCAACCTGCCGAACAAATTCGACGTCTAACGATCCCATGTACATAGTTAGCCCCATCGCGACATACTAAACTCAGGATTGATGGTCGTTACACGTCCCTTATTGATCTTCGCGAGTATTCGACCCCTTGTGCTATTGCAGCACGGAAGAACTCCCCTGCACCGCACAATTGCCGACGAACATCTGTTCCTCCATTTACCTATAGCAACATTTGTTTACTCTGAAGCACCACGCTACAGTACTGGCGATTCAACGAAGTGTCACGATTTTGATTTAGTCAAACTGCATTAAATTCGGGCGAAATCGGTGTTATTTGCCGATTGGTCGCGCGCCGAGGGGGTGTGCTCGGTCGTGCCCATGCGAGAAACATTATTAAGCGTCCGACACTCAAATGAAGTGTCGAACTTAGGGGCATTCGCGAGAGGAGGCTGAAGGGCGCAACGCAGTCCGTGGCGCAATCGTGCAGCTGTGCGAGACTTGGAAAGGGCCGGTGAAGAACGATAGCGCGTTCGAGGAGTTCGATGTCTACAGCTTCATGACGACGACGCCCAATGCCCTGACCGTTTTCATCCGGGACTTGCGCTGGCACCAACCGGCGAGAGGCCGAAGTGGTCGTCGCGCGCAGGTTCGCTCGGCAAAGGCTACGAACTGGGACGCGGCGAAGGACAACGTCATCTGACATCCCGGCCCGTTCGCTTAGTTCAAATGCAAGGCATCCCCAAAGCCCTGTCTGCACGAGGGGCAGCTGCCCGACGACGGGCACAGGCAAGAACTTTAAACACCAGCTCTAAAGCTCTCCGTATGTTTTCGTCGATTGCATGGAACCGAAGTAGGTCCCGGTCCAGCGCTCAGCTTCTTCGGGCAGAAAAATGAAGCTCTGAACCTTTGAGGCAACGCCGGTATTGGCGGCAATTTCTTCGCTATCACCCGCGGTTTCGCGTTGGGCGAAGCTACTTGATGACTCTTTGCACTGCAGAAATTTCCCGAAACCCATACGGGATCATCAGCGCGCTATTGAGAACTTCGGCTGGCTAGCCGACGAGCCGACGCCTTGCCCTTCCCATTCGGCGTCTCTGTATGACGGTCGAATTCGAGCGCCCGCAAACAGACGGTTCTCCAAGTTTTAGCTATCTCGCCGGGAGAAAATCCCAGCCCTTCGGTATTCTTTGGAATTCCATCCCATGAGGCGAATTGCCGACCCTATGCATGCGACTTCAGCATAAGGCGCAATCCTGACGCCAAATATCTGATCTCGCGCCTCTTTCTGAAAACGCCTGATCAACAGGCGATGGCTCGATCTAGCCAGAAAGAGAACTCTGGGGAGCGTATCGTGGGGGAAGAGCTTATGAAGTCGTTAAAAATATGTGTCGCGACAGCAACGCTTGCGTGCCTTTCGGCACCCGGCGCCATTGCTCAGGACGCAGGAAGCACCACAGCACAGCCGCCGCCCACGGCAGGCGAAGCACAGTCAGGGCAAAAGCTTCCCGAAGTGCAGGTGATTCAGCAGCAGCAAAAGCCTACGGCAAAACCGAAAAAGGCAACCCACACTCCAAAGAAGCAACCCGTCCAAAAGGCCGGACCGCCGTCTTCTCCGAACGTAGAGCCGGCAATCGCGGAGCAAGGTGCGGCCCCAACGGCGCCGGTCTTCGCTGTGCCTGCTCCCCCATCGGACGTGAAGCTGTCGCCGCTGCCGGGCAGTGAAGTACCGATCGGCAAAGTGCCCTATGGCGTAACGGGCCTCTCATCCGCTGACATCAATCGCGATCACTCTGTCAATATGCAGGATACGCTGAACAATCGTATTCCAGGCGTTGTCGTTGACGACCTGCAGGGCAACGCATTCCAGACGGGAGTTCAATATCGCGGCTTCGAAGCTTCACCCGTCAACGGTCTGCCGCAAGGCATCGCCGTCTATCAGAATGGCGTACGTATCAACGAGGCATTTGGCGACACCGTCAATTGGGACTTCATTCCAGCCAACGCTATCGCCGATCTCACCGTCATGAGCAGCAATCCGATCTTCGGCCTCAATGCCATCGGCGGCGCTATCAACCTCACGATGAAAGACGGCTTCAATTTCCACGGAGCCGACGTCGACACGCGCTTTGGATCGTTCGGACGCAAGCAGGTCAGTACGGAAGCCGGCATGCAGAGCGGCAACTGGGCCGCCTACGGCGCGTTCGAAGCCATCAACGATGGCGGATTTCGCGATTTCTCCGACGCCGAGGAACGGCGCGGATATGCGGATCTCGGCGTCAAAGGCGACGGCGCAGAGTTTCACTTGAACGGAACGATCGCGAGCAGCCACGTCGGCGTGACGGCCGCAGTGCCGGAAGAACTGCTCGACTTTGGCGGGCGCACGCGCACGTTCACCTCGCCGCAGATCACTCAGAGTGACATGCAGATGGTCTCCTTGAACGGCATCGTTCAGGCGACGCCCGATACCACGGTCTCCGGCGTCGGCTATTATCGCCACTTCAAGCAAAGCCATATCGACGGCAACATCTCAGAGTTTGAGCCTTGCACCGTCACGGGAGGCGCTGGAGTCATCGGTACGTCGCTTTGCACGGAGGACGGGGCTCCGCTCTATGCGCTCGGCGCTGGAGGTCTCACAGGCATAACACTTCCCGACGGCGTGCTTGGGTCGATCGACAAAACAGGTCAAAACACCGACGGCTACGGATTCTCCTTGCAGGCTGTGAACAAGGCGAACCTCTTCGGCCACCGCAACCAGTTCATCATCGGCACCAGCTACGATCACGGTCACGTCGCTTACCGGGCGTCGAGCGAGCTCGGCACTTTCCTGCCGAAATACGTGGTTCGAGGAACGGGTCAGACGCTGTCCGGAGATTCAAACCTCCCTGAGGAATGCGAGGATGGCGATCCCGCGCCCTGCCCGTACACGGACGCCACGGACGTTACACCGCGATCGCTGACCACGCTCAACGACTACGTCGGCGTCTACGCGCTCGATGCCTTCGACGTCACGGATAGATTGACGGTCACAGTGGGCGGCCGCTTCAACTATGCACGTGTCGAGATCATAAATACCGGCGAGCCGTCGCTCGATGCGCTCGACGGCGTCAATACGTATAACCGGTTCAATCCCTCAGCCGGTTTCACCTACAAAATCAACCCCAACCTCTCGTTCTACGGCGGCTATTCGGAGGCTAACCGCGCCGCGACGGCGTCCGAAATTGCCTGCTCGGATCCGGAGAACCCTTGCATCATCGAAAGCGCATTGGCTTCCGACCCGCCTCTTAAACAGGTCGTGACGCGGACCTGGGAACTCGGTTTCCGTGGCGAGCACAACTACTGGACGGGCGAGAAGCTAAACTGGAGCCTCGGCTGGTTCCGCGCACTCAACGCCGATGACATCATCCAAATCGCGGATTCGCAGCAAGGCCGCGGCTACTTCGCCAACGCCGGCGAAACACAACGCCAGGGCATCGAAGCGAGCGTCGACTACCGCACGCGGAGGCTTTTTGCCTACGCCAGCTACGCCTACGTCGATGCGACCTTCCAATCGACGAACATCATTCCGTCGGAAAACAATCCGCACGAGGAAACGCCCTGCCCTGTCTCTGGCGACATCGATGATGATGATGAGGTTCCGACGTGCCTCACTATCCGGCCCGGCAACCGCATGCCTGGCGTTCCGCGCCATCGCATCAAGGCCGGGTTCGACTATAAGCTGACGCCGAAGTGGACCTTCGGATCGGACCTGATCGCCGCCAGTGACCAGATCTTCTATGGCGATGAAGGCAACCATGACCGGCCGCTGCCAGGCTACGTGAAGGTCAACCTACATACGTCCTATGACATCACGGACCGCATCCAGGTCTATGGACTGATCGAGAACCTGTTTGATCAGCAGTACGGTGTCTACGGTACGTATTTCAATACTGAGCTGGCTCAAGAAGCTGGCCCCGGCGCGGGTGGTTCAGGCGGACCTGATCCGTCTCTCAAAGGCTTGAAATATGATCCGGACAATGCGCGAACGATCACACCAGCCATTCCCTTCGCGGCCTATGGCGGCGTGAAGGTCAGATTCTAATCGCAGATGGGCGGCGCCCGCTTCGGCGGGCGTCTCGATCGTATTCTGTCAATCGAGTATCACCCGTCTCTCGATTGCGTAGCGAGCGGTGGCTCAGAAGTGAGCCGCCGCTCTTTCATTTTTCATGCGAAGACGAAGGAGATGAGCCGGCACAAACGCTATTTGGAATCCGGCTTGACTGCGACGCCCCACGGGAGGCGTCCGACGCGAACGGACTTTTCCGCCTTGAGCGTCGCGACATCGATAACGGTCACGTCATTGGTCATGCCGTTGGCGACATAAAGCTTGGTACCGTCAGGCTTCAAGGCGAGATGCCAAGGCCGCTGCCCAACCAGGATGTAGCTTTTGATTTCATGCGTCGCAGAGTCGACGACGGCAACTCTGTTGGACGGCCCGAGCGCAACGAACGCTGTCTTGCCGTCGAGCGTAAACCTTATGCCTATTGGCTGCATCAGTTCGGGGCGAATGCCGGGCACGTCGAACGTGAGCTTCTTTTTGATCTGGAACGCCTTTGTGTCGATGATGGAGACCGTGCCGCCGACCTCGGCCGAGACCCAAACCTCGTTTCCGTCTTTCGTGAACGTTGCCTCCCTCGGCCGGGTATCGACGAGGATATTGGCCAAGACCTGATTGGTCTTCGCATCGATAACGTGCGCCATGCTCGTCTGTTCGGAGGTATTCACGACAAGGCTATCATCCGGCGAGACCGCCATGCCCTCCGGCTCGACCCCGACGGGAATCTCGGTGATCGCTTGTCCGGTGGACCGGTCCATGACGGTGACCAAGCCGTCATCTTCGTTCGCGACGTAGATGCGATCGCCCTTGTGATTGATGTCGAGAAGCTCCGGGTCGGGACCGGACGCCGGATAGGATTTCGTGACCTCCAGCTTTTCGGTATCGATGACATCGAGGCGGTTGTCGTCGCCGACACACACGATCAGCTCTTTGTAATCCGGCGTGATGACGATACCGCGCGGCCGCTTTCCTGTCGGAATACTCTTGATGATCTCGAGCGTCTCGCTGTCAACGACAGTTACGGTGTTATCCTTCTCGTTCGAAACGAAGATTTTATCGGCGAAGGCGGATGGCGCGGCACTTAGCATGAGCGTGGCGCACAGCGCCCGCGTCGCAGCTTTGTTCATTGTCATCATACTCCGATGCGTTGATCCATTCAGCCTGGAAGTTTGCAAGCTGTTTCCGGCGCGTCGACGCCGAGCGTGTCAGTCAGATGCTTTTGGTGCAGGAAGCCATCCTGCGGCGACATCGAGACGAGGGAGCGGGGCCCGGTCAGGATGATGGGTTGACGAAGTTGTCTGTCCCACGAGCGGAACGACATACCCTGTCCCTTGAAGCCCGCGACCTGAAAATCTTTCGACAACAAATATGTCCGTAAACCCCCGATGTCGGCATTCTGCGCCCGCGTTACGGCTTCGCCAAAAACGCGCGCCGCGAGCCACGCCATGTAATCGCGCTCCGTCATCTGCCTTTTGGCCATAGCAAGAAATCGGTTTTGAAGCTGAACACCGCCGTATTGCTCGTAGGAGCGATGCCAAGCGACGGCGACGAGACCGTGCGTTCCAGCAACCGGCTTCGGTACCGAGGTTCGCCAGAGCAGATACTCTCCGAACGTATCGTTGGTATCGGCAGCAAAAACGATGTCGTGTGGCGGCGGAGACTGGGTCAACATCGGAATTTGCGCTTGGATCTGTTGGTGTCCGGTTTCGCTGCGCCGATTTCCGGGATCGAATGCGATCGTCCTCTCTTCGGCAATGGTGCTGCCGAATTTCTTCGCCGCGCGTTTCATTGCATTGGCGTAGTAGATGTCCTGCTTTGTGGCGCCGCGCAGAAGCAGCCACGTGTTCCACCGCTTCCACGCCATGTATTGCGCCAAGGCGTCCGCGCGCATGGCCCAGCTCGGCGCGACATGAAAGACATTCCGCCGGCAGTCCTTCCCGCGAAGCTCGTCGTCGCTCGTGCGCACATTGACGATGATGGCATCACGTGCTTCCGGAAGATCCGCGACGCGGAGAAGGTCCTCCGGTTCCAGATCGGCCAGGAGCAGATGCGTCATCTGAAGCAAGGCTTTGGCATCAGCGACGACGTCGCCGTCCTTCGGCGTCATCTTTTCGTCGAGGTGGTAGGACTGACCGAGAAAGCGGCCGGTTGCGAGATTGTCGTTGACGCCAAGCCGTGCGCCCTGAACGCCCTGATCGGATATGACCGGCTCGAGCAGCGAGACCGGCAGCGGTTCCGGATAGTCGCGACCGAGGTATCCTATCTCGACCTGGGTTGGTGTCGCGGGTGTTGAATTTGCGCTAGCCGCAAACGCCAAAAAGAAGGGCAGCAGGCAGACAAAACGTCGAGCTCTCGCTATCACAGACTGTCACTGAGTTGTCTTGGCTTCGTTGGCCGGCTTCCCGGTCCCCGAGCCAGTAAGAAACTTCAACGCGCTGGTTGCCGCTTCATTGCCTGCGCCGGACGCTATGTCGAGGGCAGTTTTTCCCTTCGCCGATATCATTTTTGCATCGGCCCCCGACCGAAGGAGAAGGCCAATCATTGGCGCGCTGTTCTGCCCGGCAGCGATCATCAGAGCCGTCACGCCATCGGTGGAGGCTGCGTTGACGTCCGCACCACGTTTGATGAGTTCCTCTGCGAGCGCAAGAGGCGTCGGTCCGTGCGCAAGCTGATTGAGACGCTGTTGCGGCTGCAGTTGCGTTGCGCAGACCATCAGCGGCGTCAGCTTCTCGGGGCCGCCAGTTGCGTTGACCTTGGCTCCGGCATCGATGAGCGCCTTGGCGGCAAAAAATTTGCCGTCTGATAGAGCGACTTCAAGTGCCGTATAGCCTTTCTCAGTGCCCATTTCGATTTCTGCGCCGCGTTTCGCCAGCAGCTCGACTGACGGCACGTGATTGACGTTGATCGCGTGCCGCAGCGCGGTCATGCCGTCACTGTCTTTCGCGTCGACCTTGGCCCCGGCATCGAGGAGGATCTCCATAAGGTCCGTCCTGCGGATGCTCGCTGCGGAGCCAAGAGGCAAGGCGCCAAGTTGATCTCGTTTGTTGACATCGGCACCCTTCTCGATGAGGAACTTGAGGCGCTCGGCGTCCGCGCCGACGATGGCATTCATCAGCTCGGTGTTGACGTCGACACCCGCTTTGAGCCACGCCTCAAGGCGTTCGCGCGAGACGACCTGGTCAGGTGACGCATCTACACTCCGCTTTCTGGTCTCCTGAACTTTGAGATAGCGATCTTCATAAGCTGCGCCCTGGACCTCCTGGATGACGCCGTGGGACGGCAGGTTGCCCTCGACGATACAGTTCGAACACTGAACAAGCGGCACACCGTAGTCTTCGAGAATCTTGGCGATCTCGTCTTTGGCGTCCTCCATCGCCATGTCGATCTTGAGCTTTAGAACGACGTCCGTGTTCTGCACACCCCACCCGAGAGAGAACTCGAGCGGTGTTGTGTCGACCATCATGTTGACCGGTTGGATCGTCAGCGGCGCGCCGTTCTTTTTCACCCAGCCGGCAAACGGCCCCCAAACCGCGGCAATATCGATCTTTTCGTCGACCACACGCTGCACCTGACGCCAGGGTTGCTGCTCTGGTTCCAAATCAGCGTCGACGCTGACGATTTGGAGGTCGACATTTTCCTTGATGCCGTGATCGGCAAGAACATCGCGCATCGCGGAATGCTGGAAGACGCCGACCTTGAGCTGATGCAGGGCCGGGTCGTCCATATTTTTTATATCGATCCCCCTATCTGAGCGATAAGCGAGTACATACGTGGTGCGGTAGAGCGGCACCGTTGTAAGCAAATTGGGATAGTCGGTCGGCATGCCCAACAGAACCTGGCATTCGTTGTTGTCGAATGTCTCGCGCGTCAGCCCGCGTTCGATATAAGGCCGCCAGAAGAAAGTTATATCGACGCCGAGTTTGCGGCCGATCACGTTGGCGATCTTATTTTCGTAGCCCTCCTGTTTATTGTTGGAGAGCGGCATGTTGCCAGGATCGGCACACGCGACAAGGCGCGTTACCTTCAAATTCTTCGCTTCTTCTCTGGCAGCAGATAGCTCGGCGGAGGTCAGCTGATCGAACGGCTTCGATTTGAGATAGCTCAAGTCTCTGGCCAAGCTGGGTGTGGTCGTTGCCGCGAACGCTACGCTGATAAGAAGAAGCTTTAGGCCACGCATTATTCTTTGACCTTTTGTTGCGTTGAATTCCGGTTCAGGCAGCGAAGTCCACTGCCATGCACAAATTGGTGCGTGAAACGGAAATGGCGTCCGGCCTCTTCGAGGTCCGGACGCCGGCTGTGCAGTCACATCACCCTTACGGATAGACGCGGAACGTCGAAAGCACACCGCCCTGCGGGATCTTGTCGAGGCCAGCGGCTTTCGCCATGGCCGTCGCGCCGATCGCGCCGAACTTGTCGTCCATATCCAGACCCGCGGTGACCGGGATACCGATCCAGCCGCCGAGTCCCTGGAAGACCGAGATGTACTCCTTGTCGCCGACTTTCCAGGCAATCGGGTTGCCGATGATGCCGGAAGCAAGCTTGCGCTCCCAAAGCACCTTGCCGGTGTTGCGATCGACCGCGCGGAAGTGACCGCTGTTCGAACCGTAGAACATCAGGCCGCCGTCGGTATTGAGCGTGCCGGACCAGTTCGGATAGGGATCCGGAATTTCCCAGTCCGCCGTGCCGCTCACGATATCGAACTTCTTGATCTTGCCGGTGACGCCAGGCTTCTCAGGATACATGTAGACGTTGGCGAAGACGTACACAGTGCCCTGCTGGGTATGCGTGCGATCCTGCGGTTCGTCTTCCATGCACCAGTTGTTGGTCGGGCAATAGAACTTGTTCGGTTCTTTCGGATCGACCGAGCACGGCTGCTGGTCCTTGCCACCCATCGCCGACGGGCATGCCTGGACGTTGCGGTGACGCTCGAACGGCGAGTGCTCATAGACCTTGATCGGACGGCCGGTCTTGAGATCGACCTTTTCGGCCCAGTTCACGGTCACGAACTTGTTGGCCCGGAGCAGCGTGCCATCGTCGCGATTGAGAACGTAGTTGAAGCCGTTACGGTCGAAGTGAACAAGGACGTCCTGCTTCTTACCGTCGATGTCGAGATTATCGACGAGGATGTTCTCGTTGACGCCGTCATAGTCCCATTGATCGAACGGTGTCATCTGGTAGGCCCAGGCGACCGAGCCATCTTCAACGTGGCGAGCGAAAATGGTCATCGACCACTTGTTGTCCCACTTACCGTTGTTGCACTCGTCATGGGTCTTGGCGCCGCAGCGATAAGACGGGCTCCAGTGGCCGGGGTTACCGGTCGACCAGTAGACGAGCTTCCGCTTCGGGTCGTAGCTGCCCCATGCCCAATACGAGCCGCCGCCGATTTTCCATTCGCCGCCGTTCGTGGCCGGGTAACTCGAAACACCGATGTCGGAACCGGCCGTGCCGTACTCAGGGTGCGCCTTGTTGGTGTCTTTCGTCAGGCACACGTCCTTGTCCGGGCCATTCGAATGGCACTTCCATACGACCTTGCCGGTCTTGAGGTCGTAGGCCGTCAAACGTCCGCGTGCTGCGAATTCGTCGCCGCCAAAGCCTGCGATCACAAGGTTTTCAGCGATCAGCGTCGGGCCGGTGATCGTTTCTCCCTTTTCAGGATACGCATGCTTGACGACCCACACTTCCTTGCCCGTTGACGCGTCGAGAGCGATTACGAAACCATCGAGCGTATGATAGATGACCTTGCCGTCAGCATAGTTGACGCCGCGATGAACGGTGTCGCAGCAGGCGCGCGGTACGGCAGTTTCGTCACGATCGGTTTTCTTGACGTAGTTCCAGACCTGGACGGGATTGTCGGGATCCGTCAGATCAAGTGCCTGCAAAATATTGCACTGGGCCATGTTGGGGCAGCCCGATGAGAAGTACATCATCGGCTTGCCGTCATGAATGACGACGATCGGCTGGCCTTCATGTCCGCGCAGTGCGCCGGTCGATTGCGACCAGGCAAGCTGCAGCTTGTCGACGTTACCGGTATTGATGTCGGAAAGATCCGAATGGCGCGTCAGCTGGTTGTCGCGGCCGGGCGCCGGCCACAAATTCGGGTTCTTCGCCTCTTGTTCGATCTGTTCGTTGGCAAAGCTGGGTACAGCAGAGGCACCGCATAGGAGTGCCACCGCAAGCCCGCCCGCCAACAGGAATGATTTCCTGAAGCTCATGGGTTTTCCTCTCCATCCTTTTCGATACAGACGCTTGCCTCGCCACCGTGCCTTTCGGCGCCGGTTCGCTTCCAATTTGCGGCCACACAAGCAAGAGCAATCGGCATTGCATCTTTTCGGCGCCAGGCAGACACGCGCTCAGCACGCGTAACTTTTCCCGGCAAAAGAGCGGAGGATGGCGTGAACATCTGGAGGACCGGATCTTCACCCCAACCTACCGCAAGCGTGGCAGCCAGACACTAGGTGTCAGATCCCCAGCCCACCACGGGATGACTTCCCGATGTTTTTTGGCTGCATTCCCATTACGATCGGGATTGATCGGTTGAAGTGCGGTCCTAGTTCTTGCGCATTTCAAGCGCCATTCTGATGAGATCGGCGGTTCTTTCGACCGCGAGCTTGTTCTTCATCAGGCTGCACGCATTGGCGACCGTCTTGTAGGCGACGTTTAACGTCCCGGCGATTGCGGAAAGGCTCTTACCCTCACCCAGCAACCGCAGAATTTCGATTTCGCGCATGGTCAACCGCTCGAGAAGATCGCCGTCGCCGGAAAACTGCTTCATAGCGAGATCCGTTGCAATTTCCCGCTCTACGTAGCGCTTGCCTTCGGCGACGCGCAGCACTGCGGTTACGAGTTCTTCGGCGGACGCACCTTTCGAAATGTAACCTCGGGCGCCTGCCTGCACGGCGCGGGCGGCATAAATTGCTTCGGCATGCATGCTCAGCATCAGGACCTTGGCGTTAGGGTTCTCAATAAGAAAGCGTTTCAGAAGTTCGAGGCCGCTTGATCCGGCGAGACTGATATCAAGCACGACGATATCGGGACTCTGCTGGCGAAATACCGTGAGTGCTTCATAGCTCGTCGCCGCTTCATAGATGTCCGCGCTCGGGATCGCGGAGAGCAGGCGGCGGACGCCTTGGCGGACGAGAACGTGATCATCGACCAATAAGATCTTCATCATATCCCTGTGCCTGTTCTCAAGGGTTCGGATGCGCTGGATTTAGTCGCGGGATAAGGGAATTTAGCCTCAACCAGCGTGCCGCTGCCGTCCGGACGATTCCTGATGCTGAATGTGCCGTTGCGCGAGGCAACCCGCTCGCGCATGCCCGTCAGCCCGTGTCCGGAACGATTGGATTTCAGGCCCCCGCCATCATCGACGACACACACGCGGATGCCGCCGTCCTCCACGGCAACCGTGGCGTCTATCGCCGACGTATTGCCGTGACGAACGGCATTGCTCATGCTCTCTTGAATGATGCGATACACGACGGAATCGAGTTCAGCCCCAACGCCGCCCTCCGGAATGGTCGTGTGAACATTCAAGCCCGGATGACGGGATGTCCAGAATTCAACCAACCGCTGAACGGCCGCCTCGAGCCCAAGGTCTTCGACCGTTCCGGTTCTCAGCCGGCCAAGAATTTGGAGGACACGCTTCTGACTGAGACCTACCGCCTCGCGAATGGAATCGAGGCGCTCGAGCACGTCGCGGTTTGCGCCATCTCCGAGAGCCTTCTGCACGGAGGCAGCGTCAAGGCCGACGGAAAACAGGAGTGGCCCGATCTCGTCATGGAGATCGCGAGCGAGTTCGGCCCGCTCTTCGTCCTGCACGGTCGAAAGCTGTTCTTCCAGCAGCGTTTTCGAAGCCTCGGCCTCCTCGAGCTGACCCACCATGTGGTTGAAGCCGCTGGTAACCGCGCGAAGATCGCGAGGACCGCTTTCAACGAGCCGTAAACTGAAATCGTGCTGCGCCACTCTCGCAATGGCGTGGCGCAATTGATCGAGCGGTTTTAATTCCCGCTCAACGGTCCAGTAGATGAGCGCCGAAACAAGCCCGGCAAGAATCCCTGCGAGGAGCAAGCTGTTCCCAAGGTCTTCCCAAACCTCCTGCACTTCGTTGCGGGGTTCCGCCTCGATCAGAAAGGCCGAATAGCCCCGCACATTCGGCGGCGTCGGAACTCGTGCAGATTCGGGTGAACCTCCGAGCAATCCATAAAACCAAGCTGGTGCTGGATCATCGGGTGTTTCGAGATGCGATTGCACGACCCGGCTCCCGTCCATGTCGAGAAGCGATACGCGCAGATGGCGTCCGTTGTTAAATTGCTCGATGATGCCGCTCAATTTCTGATACGGGTTCGGAGATCCCTTCAGCCCGTTGACTCCGTCCTCCAACACCTGTTTTCCAACCACGAATGCTGAATGCAGTTCGGTCTCAATTTTTGCAGCGGCGCGCCAGTATGACATGAACGCTCCGATCAACAAGCTTAGAGCCAGCACGAGGGCGACGTTCAATAAGAGTCGTTGACGGAGCGACATGGCGCAAACATTAGGGTTTGATGACGAGGCCCCATGGGAGGCGGCCAACAGGGATGGATTTCTCCGCTTTCAAGCTTGCGACATCGATTACGGTGACATCATTCGAAAGCCCGTTGGCGGTAAAGAGTTTCGTGTGATCGGTATTGAAGTCCATATGCCATGGGCGCTGGCCGACCAGGATAAGGCTCAACGTCTTGTATGTGGCTGTGTCTATGACCGCGATGCGGTTAGCCCGGCCCAGGGCAACAAACGCTCGCTTGCCGTCGGGAGTGAACTGCACGCCCATGGGCTGAATGAGTTCCGGCCGGACGCCCGGGATGTCGAATGTCAGTCTTTGCTTGATCTTGCGTTGCTCCGCATCGATCACCGATACGGTGCCGCCGACTTCGGCAGTGACCCAAACCTCTTTTCCATCGGGCGTATATCGAGCAACGCGTGGACGCGTATCGACGAGCACGTTGGCAACGACCGTCATCGATTTGATATCGATGAAATGCGCCATGCTCGTCGATTCCGAAGTCGCAACCACGATGGCGTCATCGGGAGATACCGCCATGCCTTCCGGTTCGACACCGATTTGGATTTCTCCGCGCACTGACCCGTCAGCGGCGCTGATAACCGTCACCATGCCGTCGTCTTCGTTGGCAATGTAAATGAACTTGCCAGCGTGATCGATATCGAGCAGCTCGGGGTCGGGGCCTGACGTTTCGTGCGTGCTGGTGATTTCGAAGGTCGTCGTATCCATTACGTCGAGGCGGTTGTCGTCGCCCGCGCAGATAAAAAGCGTTTTGTAATCGGGCGACAGCACCATTCCACGCGGCCGCTTTCCAACGGGCACGGTCTTGATCACTTTCAGCGTACTCGTATCGAGTACGGTAATGGTGTTGTCTTTCTCGTTGCTGATGAATGCGGTGCCAGCGAGTGCCGGGTGGGCAATCCAGAACGAAACAAGAGCCAATTTCCAACCTAATCGCATCATTCAACGCCTATGATCGTCGCCTTAGTTTCGCTGCCTGCATTTCGATTCCGGCTCGTCATAGCCGAGCGTGTCGGTGAGGTATTTTGGGTGCAGAAAGCCGTCCTGCGGCGATATCGAAACAAGTGCCCGCGGTCCTGCCAGCAGGATCGGCTGGCGCAATTGACGGTCCCACCGGCGAAAATTCATGCCTTGCGATTTGAATCCGGCGACCTCGAATTTGTCCGACAGCAAATATGACCGGAGCACGCCCGGATCGGCCGAGTCCGTGCGCGTCACTGCTTCGCCGAAGGTGCGCACGGCGAGCCACGCGGAATAATCGCGCTCCGTCATGATGCGGCCTGTCTTGCGTTCGAACCGGTTCTGCATTTGCGTCGCGGCACTCTCCTCGTAGGAGCGATGCCATGAGACGGCGGTTAGGCCGTGCGTGCCTGCAACGGGGCGCGGCTCGTAAGTATTGAACAATAGGTAGTCGCCGAAGCTTTCCTCGACATCCGCGACGATGATGACGTCGGCGTCTCCGAGCCCCTGCGTGAGCAATGGCATCTGCTTCTGAATCTGCTGATGCCCGGTGTCGGTTCGGCGGGAGCCCGCGACATACGCATAGGTTTTCTCGCCAACAATTTTTCCGCCAAAGCGTGCCGCTGCCCGACGCACCGCGGCCGCATAGTCTTTGTCCTTCGGCCTCTCGCCAGAGATCAGCGCCCACTTCCTCCATTGTTTCCAGATCAGGAACTGAGCGAGCGCATCGGCGCGCATCGCCCAGTCGGGAGGGATGTGAAAAATGTTTCTCCGGCAGTCTTCGTTACGAAGCCTGTCGTCGCTAGAGCGGACGCTTAGGATAATAGCGTTGCTCGCCTCTGGAAGATCCGCGACGGCAAGAAGATCGGCGGGTTCGAGATCCGCGACGATCAGCGAAACGCCCGACCTTAAAAGTTCGAGCGCCTTCGGCTTGATATCGTCGCCTTCAGGAATAATGGCTTCGACCAGCGCATAGTTCTGGCCGATCAGGCGGCCCGTCATGTTGTCTTCTGTAATCCCGACTCGCGCGCCCTGTATGCCTTTATCCGTGTAAATCTTATCGATAAGGGAAAGCGGCTCGGCTTCGGCGTAGGTCTTGCCGAGGTAGGCAAGTCTTATGGAGAGCGTCGCGTGCGCGTCGCCACCGGGCGGAGCGTCATCGCTCCGCACCGGATCAGTCACACACATCAGGAATGCCGCCAACACGAACGCTAACCCTTTGGCAACATGCATTTTGCTCGCGGGGACGTACCCGGCGCTTCGTTGTGGCCGCGTCACCAAGTCCTCTTCGAGCCCTTATAAAGCGAGTGAACGAACGCAATGATCTTCCAGAGCTCATCGTCGTCCTTGATGATTTCGCCGAATGGCGGCATCGGTCCGACGACGGCTTCCTGGCCCTTGCGGCTCACCCCATAAGTCTTCTGCAATGACTGGCTGCCATGCGAGACAAGCCGAAAGAGAATGTCGTCGTCGCCGCCATAGACCCAGGTTTCATTCGTGAGTGGCGGACACATGCCGCCACCGCCACCGCCACCGTGACAGCCATTGCAGCTGTACGAGAAGTAAAGCTTCTTGCCCTCTTCGATTTTGTCGGCCTGATCCGTATAGGGGTTTTTCATTGTCCCTATCGGATTGGCTTTGTCGACTTCGAGCGGTGGCTTATGCGTCACCTCTGTCGGCTTCCTGGCCTTGAATTCCTCGTAAGCCTTCGCCGCTGCTGCTTTGGCTGCAGCTTGCGGGTCATCGTCGTCATCGGCCATGACGACATGAGCGGATGCGAACAATGCCGCCGTGCCCAACATGAGGGCAGCGAAAAATATAGATACCCAATTCCAATCTCTCACGAGCCGATCCTTCCCTGCATATTCTGATTGACCCCAAGTTCCCAACTCATTGGTTCGGTTGACGACCGACACCTTCCATTTAACGCGTTCGCCATTGCCGAAATTTCCCGAAATTGATTGTCAGAGCGCGGCTCAATTGCTCCGCTCCTGAGAGAGAAGGCCGAGCAAGCTCACGACCGCAGTGTTGCCGTTCTGGCGTGCCAAATCGGCAGCGGTCTGGCCTTGCGGCGACTTGAAATTCTGATCGGCGCCCGCCTGTGCCAGCAGGCCGACGATCGGTGCATTGTTGTGGGCGGCGGCGAGAAGAAGCGCCGTCACGCCCGATCCCGAGACATCGTTGACCTTCGCCCCTTTTGCGATCATCGCCCGGGCAACATCGATCGGACCCGGATCGCTTGGATTGACTTTTTCGATGCGCGATACTCCGGCGCCCAATGTCAGCTCCCGGTCTTCAGAACCGGAGATCAGCATCAATGGCGTGAGTTTCGCCTCTCCGTCCGCCGTCTCGACGTTCGCGCCGGAGGCAATCAGGGCGATCGCGGCCTTGTATTTACTCTCGAGGATTGCCAGAGCGAGCGGCGTCACACCTGTCGGCGTCCGTGCCTCGAGATCGGCGCCGTGCGTTCCCAGCGCATCGATGGCGGCACCGGAATTACGCAGCACAGCGTGTTGCAACGGCGTGTAGCCGTCCCGGTCCTTTATGTTGACATCGGCTTTGCGGGCAATCAGCGCCGAGATGATTTCGGGGCGCTCGTTTCGCGCCGCGATGTGCAACGGCGCATATCCCTCGGGATCAAGCTTGTTTACATCGGCGCCCTTGTCGAGCAGGAACGCGATGCGGTCTTTGTCGTTGGCAAGAACAGCGTTCGATAGCTCCTGGTTGACGTCGGCTCCGTCCTTGAGCCAATTTTCCAGGCGTTCACGCGTAACCTTCTGGTCGGCCGCGATCGCGACGGGCCCAGGGCTCGTATCCACAATAGGCTTCGTATAGATGCCGTGCGACGGAAGATCCCCGGCGACGAAGCAACGGCTGCACTGTACGAGGGGCACGCCATAATCCCGCAGTATCTTTTCGATCTCGGCTTTCTTCGCTTCCAGCGCCAAATCGAATTTGTACTTGAGGATCCAATCGATCTTCCGGAGGCCGATCGTCAGATCGAATTCCAGCGGAACATCATCCTCGTCGAGATTGACCGGTTGAATGACGAGCGGCTCGCCCTTCATCGTCTTCAGCCAGCCCGCAAATGGTCCCCACACCGCGGCAACATCGAGTTTGCCGTCGATGACATCCTGAACTTGCCGCCAAGGTTGGGCTGCGGGATCGAGGTCGGAATTGTGGCTCAGGACGTGCAGGCTGACATTGCTGCGTATGCCGCGCTCAGCCAGCGCCATGCGAATGCCCGACGTCTGAAACGTGCCAATGGAAAGCTTCTGTAGCTGCGGATCGTCGAGGTTCTTGATCTTCAGGCCGCGATCGCTGCGGTACGCGAGGACATACGTCGTCCGATAGATCGGCTCCGTCGTCAGGACGCGCTCGAAGCCGACCGGGAGATCGAGCAGGACATCACAGTCGCCCGATTCAAACGTTTGCCGGGTGATTCCGCGCTCGAGATAAGGGCGCCAGAAATAGGTCACGGACGTGCCCATCTCGGCCGCAATGAGTTCAATGATCTTGTTCTCGAATCCCGCGCGATTGATATCCGAAAGCGGCAAGTTTCCCGGATCGCCGCAGACCTGAAGCGCCGGAACCCGACGCTCCGTCGCGGCCTTTTTCAACGCGTTGTGATCGGCAGACGTCAACGGCATCTGCGCTTCGAGGTGAGCGAGCGCCGTCTCGAGACGAAGCTTGTCTTTGTCCGGCGGGGTATCGGCGGCGACAGCGAACTGTCCGGCGAAGCTCAGGCCGGACATCAGCAGTGCGCCCGCGAGGACCTGGAAACGCCGCGGACGCCGCCAACTGCAATCAGAAGTCATTGAGGTGACCCTCATTTGAAATCGCGCGCTTGCTCGGAGGTGCTCATACCGACGACGGCGCCCGGCGAGGAATTCGCCGAGCGCCAATCGACTTCTCTGCGTCGCGACTGACTATTCCATCACCCGGAACGTGAAGAGCGTTCCGGCCTGGGGAATCTTGTCGAGATTTGCAGCTTTGGTCATGGCCGTGGCGCCGATCGCACCGAACTTGTCGTTGAGATCGAGGCCTGCGGTGACGGGAACGCCGATCCATCCGCCGATACCCGACAGGATCGAGACATATTGCTTGTCTTTGATCTTGTAGGTGATCGGATTGCCGATGATGCCCGAGGCCAGCTTGCGGTCCCAGAGGACCTTGCCCGTGTTGCGATCGACCGCGCGGAAATCACCGCCGAGCGAGCCGTAGAACATCAGGCCGCCTGACGTGTTGAGCGTGCCGCCCCAGTTCGGATACTGGTCCGGAATTTCCCAATCCGTCTGGCCGGTCAAGACATCGTACTTCTTGATCTTGCCGGTGACGCCGGGCTTCTCCGGGAACATAAACACGTTGGCGAACACGTAGACGGTGCCCTGTTGCGTGTGGCTGCGTTCCTGCGGCTCAAGCTCCATGCACCAGTTGTTCGTGGGGCAATAGAACTTGTTGGGCTCTGCCGGATCGACCGAGCACGGCTGCTGGTCCTTGCCGCCCATCGCCGACGGGCAGGCATTGACGTTGCGGCCACGCTCGAGCGGCGAGTGCTCGCGCACCTTCACCGGACGGCCCGTCTTGAGGTCGATCTTCTCGGCCCAGTTCACGGTCACGTACTTGTTGGCACGGAGAAGCGTGCCGTCTGTCCGGTCGAGAACGTAGTTGAAGCCGTTGCGGTCAAAGTGGACGAGCGTCTTGCGGTCTTTGCCGTCGACGTTCATGTCGACGAGAATGTTCTCGTTGACACCGTCATAGTCCCACTGATCGAACGGAGTCATTTGGTAAGCGAAAACCGCTTCACCGGTATCGACCTTGCGCCCGAAAATGGTCATCGACCACTTGTTGTCGAACTCGCCCGTGTTGCATTCCTCGTGCGTTTTCTTGGCGCAACGATATGCGGGGCTCCACAGGCCAGGGTTGCCTGTCGAGTAGTAGACCATCTTCAGTTCCGGGTCGTAGCTGAACCAGCCCCACGCCGAACCGCCGCCGATCTTCCAATCGTCGCCGACGTGCGTATGGATGCCGAGATCTTTGCCCGCCGTGCCGTAGTGGGGATTTGCTTTGTTGGTCTCGGCGGTCAGGCAGACGTCCTTGTCGGAACCCGTCGAATAGCATTTCCAAACTTGCTTGCCGGTCTTCAGGTCATAGGCGTTGACACGGCCGCGAGCCGCGAACTCGTCACCGCCGAAACCGATGATGACAAGACCATCGGCGATAAGCGGCGCGTTGGTGATCGTCTCACCTTTTTCCGGCCACGCATGCTTGACGACCCAGGCTTCCTTGCCGGTCTGGGCGTCGAGAGCGATGAGGAAGCCGTCGAGCGTGCCGAACACGACCTTTCCGTCGCCGTAAGCCGGGCCGCGGTTGACCGTATCGCAGCAGGCCCGCGGCACGGCCGTTTCGTCGCGGTCCGTCTGCTTCACATAGTTCCAAATCTGCTTCGGATGGTCGGGATCGGAAAGATCGAGACCCTGGACGATATTGCACTTCGACATCTCCGGGCAGCCGGAGACGAAGAACATCATCGGCTTGCCGCCGACGTCTTCGATCACTACGGGCTGACCTTCATGACCCCGGAGCGCGCCGGTCGATTGCGACCAGACCATCTGCAGCTTCGAGACGTTGTCGGTATTGATGTCCTTAAGTGGGCTGTGACGGGTCAAGGCGTTGTCACGGCCCGGCGCAGCCCACTCGTTGGGATTGGCCGCGCGGTGGGCAACTTCATCCTCGGCAACCGCTGGCAGGACAAAACCGATCAGCGTCGCCAAGATGCCGCCCGCAAGATAACGGAGCGATCTCATTCTCATTGTGCTTCCTCCTAGCCTCTCATTTTCACCGCGCTCCGCTTTCGCCGATCGCGGCACGGCTCTTTTTCCGGCTTCGCGGCAAGCAAAGAGACTTCGTTCCTCGAACCGGCTGTTCGAGAATTGGAAAACGACGAAGTGATTTCGCTAACTGCGTGCGTCGGGTCGTTATTCAGCTGCCTCGCTCGACGCGAGACAACTCGCTGTACTTCAGCGTGCGGACGCTAATGTTCAAAATTTTCCGAAACCATGGGAGTTGTTCCTGGAGCATACAGGAAGGCTTCCTCTTCACACGGATGTGATGTTATCACGACGCGTAGGGATCATTTTTGATCTGCGAAAGCCGGCTCGGCTCATCCCATCGGATGACGGAATTCAAAAAAATAGGCGCCGAGCGGAGGACGGGAGGAAACCGCTCGGCGCCTTTTCAACGTGGCATTTGCAATATGCCGACAGGCTTCGACATTCCGCCATGGGCAATTCTCCCGAATTCAACGCCTCAAAATCCCGGGAAAGAAATTTAGCTTCAACCGTTCGTGAACGTCGAACTTCAGGGACTCGAGATGAGTGCCGCAAGTTTATCGGCCAGGACGTCTAGATCCTCCACACCGTCGCTATTCGTCAGTAGGGTAACTGACACCCAATGATTGTCGCGACGGCGCACGATCAAATTGAAGGCGGTGTAGCCCGAGACGGTTCCGCTATGAAAATAGCGATCCACGCCATCCTTGTGCGTAATGAACCAACCGGCGCCATAGTAAGTCCAGACGTCCACGCGGGCAGAATCCGAGAGCATGACATCGCGCATGGCCGGCGTCAGTGCGCGCCCCTCCATCAAGGCCTTATTCCATTTGAAAATATCCATGACGGACGACGCGACATCGCCGCTGCCTTTCAACCAATCCGGCTGGGAGAAGCGTGGCCGACGGTTGTAGTGCGGACTTGCCAAGCGATGGGCAAAGCTTGGATCATTTCCGAAACCCGTCTCTGCAAGGCCGAGGCGCGAGAAGACTTCCTCCTGCAGAATACGCCGGTAGTCGCGCGACACTCCATCCACCTCGACAGCTTCCATGAGTTCGGACAGCAGGAAGTAGCTCGTATTCGAGTATTCGAACGATCCGGGAAAGCCGCTCGGCCGATAGTCCTTTATTCCATCGAGCAAGCGTGGCGCAGGCACGGCTCCCCAAGGATCCAGCTCATGAGGCGGCCGGCGCGTGAAGTTTGGTAGGTTCGACGTCATCGACAAAAGGTGGCCCACGGTGATGGGCGGCCCCCCTTCGAGCGTCCAGCCACCTGCGACGTCGAGCAGGTTGGAGACGGGCGTGGCAGTGGTCAGCCGTGAACCGTCGCGCCGGAGAACGGCGTTCTTTTCGATGAGCCAAAGGACTGCCGTGGCGGTGAACTGCTTCGTTATCGAGCCGACCATGTAAATGGTCCGCGCAGTCGCCGGACGATGCTTGTCCGCGTCTCCAAATCCATCGGCATAGAGCAGTGTTCCATCCCGGCCGATCGCGACGCTCATCGCAGGGAGTGGACGCGACATGCCATCGACGCCTGCAGCCATGAAGTTTTGAATCAACGTCGCAGCGGATGCACCAAGCGAGCCGGATCCCTCCTCTGCTCCGGCGGGCGAGCGCACGAGCGACACGGCGACGGCCAGAAGCAATATCCAACGGCAAGCTGCCATACGCGTCCTCAGCCCGCGGAGCGTCGTAGTGCGTTGCCGGTGCGGTTCCCGGCACAATCAGGAATATTTCCTCAGGGAAACGCCGATTGCAACAGCTGGCGGAGAAGTATTCTAAGGCTCATACTTCGAGCAACTGCTCCGCCGTCGTTTTCTCGTTCGCCATTGACTGCAGAGGAAACCATGCAATCCATTTTGCGCAAATTTTCGGCGGCTCTTGCTTCCGCCGCAGTCGGCCTCACGGCTTTCGCATTCACGGCGATGGGAGATGACGACCCCTGGCCTGAAATTCAAAGAGCGCTCTTTTCCAGCCGCCCGGTGCAAGACGACCCGGCGAGTGTCCAAATCTTCGCGCCGAACCAGGCGGACGACGCTGCCGTCGTTCCCATTTCGATCAAAATACCGTCGAAGGTCGCAGCTTCCGCGAAAGCCTTGACGCTGATCATCGATCGAAATCCCGTACCGGTCGCCGCAACCTTTGCCTTTGGAAACGGCTTCCGGAGTGGACCCGACGTCGGGGAAAGAACGATCGCAACACGCGTTCGGGTGGATGCGTTCAGCCGCGTTCGCGCCGTTCTCGAGACGACCGACGGCGTGCTTCACATGGCATCGAAATTCGTCATTGGCTCGGGAGGATGTTCGGCGCCGGCTTCAAAGGATCCGGAACAAGCACTCGCACAGATGGGGAAGGCACATCTTACGATCTTGCGTGATGATTCTAACGGCAAGGATTGGCGCGAGGCGCGCGTGATGATCAAACACCCGAACTTCACCGGTATGCAGATGAACAAGACGACGGGTAATTACACGCCCGCTCGCTTCGTCAACGCCATCGAAGTGAAGCAGGGCAATACCGTACTGTGGTCGATGGAAGGAGGTATATCGATTTCGGAAGATCCCAATATCCGCTTCACGTTTGCGACCGAAAGCCCCGAGGATCTCGAGTTCAACGCGACCGATACTGCCGGAGCCAAATTTCGGGCGACGGGGTCGATATCTCCGCCCTCCTGAACATCCCGTGGTTCGGCCCGAGCTCCGTTATCAACGGGCACGTCAACGTCTTGCGAAGGGCCTCGACGAGTTCATCCTCCGTCTCGACCGAGAGATAGAGGCCGCCGGTTTGTTCAGCGAGGCAACGCGCGCCGAAAACCGCTCCGAGCCCAGCGGCATCCCTATGACGATAGCCGATAACATGGATCGTCAAATCGGTTGCATCCGCTTTCAACGCCTCAGCCAGTTCACACGGCTTGCCACCGCAGGTCTCTTCGCCGTCGGTCAAGAGAACGATGACTGAGGAATTGCGCCGGTAATCGAGAATATCTGCAGCATCGCGAACCGATTGCGTTAGCGGCGTGCGGCCCATTGGCTGAACCTTGTCGACCTCGGCGACGATCGTCGGCCCGGCATTGAGTTGCGGCCGAACCTTCAATTCGATGCTGTCGCACTGGTTGTAGGCCCCCTCACCGTAGATGATCAGCCCCATTCGGCGAGAGGGCGGAATTTCCGGAAGGATGCGGTGCAGCGCCCTTTTCACTCGCTCGATATGCGGTTCCTTTGCCGTGAGGTCCGTCGTGCCCATCGATCCGGACGCATCGAAGACAAACATCAGATCCTTCGTGCATTCAGCTTTCTTGTCGACCGGTTGGGCGAGCGCAGAAAGCGATCCGAGCGACATAACCAGTAGCGCGCACAACACTCTGAGGCCGCGTAGCCAATGCTGGGAAATGACCCGTCCAATCATCGCTTCGGACTATTGCGCCGGAAGGCGCGACAGATCCCATATCCGCGCCTTGCCGTCATAGGACGCCGTCACGACCTTGCTCCCATCTGGCGAGAATTCGGCATCCTCGACTTCCATGAGGTGCCCGGCGAGGGTCGCCAGCGACGCGCCGGTTTTGGCATCCCAGACGCGCGCGGTCTTGTCATGGGAGGCCGTTACGAGACGCGTGCCGTCTGAGCTGAGTGCCAGTCGCATGACGTAGCGATCGTGCCCGGTGAACGTCGCGATGACGGCTCCCGTCTCAACGTCCCACAGCTTCGCCGTCTTGTCGGTCGAGGCCGAATAGAGCTTCGTTCCGGTGTGATCGAAGATAACTTTGAGAACCCCGCGCTGATGGCCCTCGAGCTTTCGAATGAGGGTGCCAGTATTCGCATCCCAGATGCGAACGAACTTGTCGCTCGACGATGTCGCGACTTTCTTTCCATCGGGACTGAATGCGACGCTCGTTACCATGCCGCCGTGATCGCCCAGCGTGAAGAGCAAGGCCCCGGTCTTGCCGTCCCAAATTCTGGCTGTCCGGTCGTTTGACGACGTCGCGATGCGCGAAGCGTCCGCGTTGAATTCAATATCGGAGATATTGCCCTCGTGGCCGGTCAGCTTCAGAAGCTCTTTGCCACTGCTAGCATCCCAGACGCGAGCCGTCGTATCGAGGGATCCCGTTGCTATCTTTGTACCGTCCCGGCTGAACGTAACCGCTTCCGTCATAGCCGAATGCCCCACGAGTTCGCCTCGATTGGCGCCTGTCTCGCCGTTCCAGAGACGTCCGGAGCCGTCTCGCGCGACGGTGACAATGATCTTGCCGTCAGGGCTGAACGCGGCGTTGCGCACACCTTGCTCGTGCCCCTTCAAAGTCGCGATCTCGGCGCCGGTTTCGGCGTTCCAGAGCTTAGCGGTCTTGTCACTCGACGCCGTCAGAACGCGGGTACCGTCCGGACTGAACTGTGCCACCCAAAGATCGCTCGTGTGACCGGCCAATACGAACTGCGGATCGGTTAAGACGACGCCGTCGGCGCGGGAATTTTCCGGCAAGAGCGCGCACATGGCGAAGACGACGAAACTCAGGCCTCTTGCGAATGACATCCGAGTCTCACCCGTCCAAATGGAAGCGACCGGAGATTGCTAACGAATAATAGGTAACGACAATGGGAATACTTCCCGAACTTTATTTCCTCTTCATCCAATCATTGCGCACCTCACCGGAACGGCCTTAGAGATCCGCGGCGTGCGGATGAAACACGTTTTCGCCAACAAGAAGCCGCCTTGCCGTTCGGGAGACACTCGATGCGTTCGACAGCTCTGCTCTTCGCCCCCCTCGCCTTTCTCGCATTTTCCGTATCCTCCGCCTCTAGCGACGACGCGAAGGCAACCTTGCCCGAGCGCAAAGCCGGGCTCTGGGAACTCAAAACCGTGATGGACGAAGGTAACGGCCCGCACGACCAGACCATGAAGCTCTGCATCGACGGCCAAATGGAAAAGAATACCGTTTCCGCCAGCGTCCTCGAACACAAGGCAAATTGCTCGTCCTACGACATCAAGTCGGCGGGCGGCTCGACCGAAGTCAATTCCGATTGTCTCTATAACGGCCGCAAGGTCATGAGCACCACGACCATGTCTGGGGACTTCAAGTCCGCATTCGAGATCAAGATCCAGAGTACGACGACCGAACCCGAGCAAAAAACGCAAAGCGTCGTCGTCAAACGCACAATCACCCAGCTTGGCAAGTATGTCGGCGAGTCGTGCGGCGATTTGAAAGCGGGTGAAGCAGAAGCGGCCGACGGAACGCGCATACTGGTTCAGTAAACTTCGCGAGATGGATCAAAGATGCGTCGTCTCACCGATATCGCTCGTGCTTGCACGTGCGCGACACTGCCAGCATTCGTAGCTGTAGCCCTGATCCTCGCCGCCCAGCCGTCGCATGCGGGCGATGGCCTGGCAGCGGCGCCGGCGATCAATGATTGTCCCACGGCGCACTGTCCGGACCTGATCGTCATCCCAGCTTCGCCGCCAGGATTTGAGATCGGCTCTCCGGAAGACGAGCCCGAGCGTTTGCCATCGGAGAAGCTGCATCACGTTTCCATCGGGTCATTCGCGATCGGCAAATATGAAGTGAGAACCGCGGAATATATGGCCTGCGTCGATGCGAAAGCCTGCCGGCCGCCGGAATGGCTCGAGCCCGGCGGCGAGCACAACATCTATACGGGCAGCGGTGTTACGTACAAAAGCATGGCGGACTACATCAAGGGTGACGATCAGCCGATCGTCGGCATCAGCTGGGACGATGCGACCTCCTACGCCGACTGGTTGTCCAAGAAGACCGGTCATCACTATCGCCTGCCGTCGGAAGCAGAATGGGAATATGCGGCACGCGCAGGAAGCAAAACCTCCTACTGGTGGGGGAAAGACGTCAAAAACAATGGCGAGGTAATGGCCTGCTGCCGCGGCTGCGGAAGCGAACGCGATGGCACCGGCGCCTATCCGGTCGATAGTTTCAAGCCCAACGCCTTCGGCCTCTACAATGTCCACGGCAACGTCTGGGAGTGGGTTGCCGACTACTATTGCGACGACTACGAAACGGGTCCGAAAGACGGCTCCGCACGTCAATCAAAAAGCTGCGGCAAGGAGGGCGCAATTGAAGGGCTGCGCATCTTCCGGGGTGGATCCTGTTTTTATGAGCCGCGTCAGATGCGTGCCGCGATGCGGCTCAGGAATTGGCCGTTCTTTCGTAATCAGACACTCGGCTTCCGAATTGCCAGAGATCTTTCGCCCTGAGCAATTGCCCTCGTCCCGATCGCCCTCAGACAAGCTTTAGCTCGACGGCAATGCGGACCATTTCCGAAGAGGTGCGCGCATTGAGCTTCGTCCGCAACATCGCGCAATCGGCCGCGACGGTCTTGTACGAGACGGAAATATCGTTGGCGATTTCGGCCATGCTGCGCCCCCGAGCCAGCATCCTGAGAACGACATGCTCGCGGTCGCTCAGCATTGCCGTCGTCCCGCGGGCACGAGACCGGATCAGCGCCATTTCCTGGATGAGTTCATCGGATATCCAGGAACCTCCGCGCGCAACCGTGAGGACGGCATCTCTCAAATCGAAAGGATTGCCGTTCTTGCTGACATAACTTTTTGCCCCGCATTCGATTGCCTGGATGGCCAGCATCGGGGTGTCGTTCATCGAAAAAACGACGATCCGCGCGTTGGGATTCTTGGAGACAAATTCCCGCGTGAGATCGAGGCCTGAACCGTCAGGAAGATTGATGTCGACAACTGTGACGTCCGGTGCCTCGTCCGTCATCGCGACGCGTCCGGCCGAGATCGTGCTCGCTTCGATCATTGTCACTCCGTCTTCTTCCGAAAACAATGCCCGGCAACCGGAGATGACAATGGGATGATCCTCGATCACGAGAAGCTTCACGTCGGCTCGCGCTCTTCTTGACTTCCAGACCAACTTTGGTTCTAGCGAGCAGAGACGGATTATCAATATCCATTTTCCGGGAGATTTTCCCGATCAGCGGCGAGCATTCCCATGTCCATTCAGCTGCGTCTCAATCTCGCGATCGCACTTCTCTCGGCGTTGGGACTCTTTTGTATGATCGCTTTCATTCTCATCGATGCGAAACCGCGTATGGACGACGAGAACGCGAGCACGATGCTGCTGACCGAGACGCTCATTCGATCTTCGCTTTTGCCGCTCAAAGATTCGCAGGACCCAAAGGCAGCGCTGCTGCGCCTTGTGGGCGAACTCAAGAATCTACGCCACGCATCGGTGTCACTGATTTCGCAAGAGGGGGCGGAACGCCCCGCCGATCAGGACGACATCGAACAATCCTGGCTCCTTGGGTACAACGGCCATTCTTTCGTACCTGTCAGAATCCCTGTCGAGGGCCGCGGTGAGATCATCGACACCATATTGATTACGCCGAAACCCAGCGATGAGTTCTCTGAGCTTCTCGAAGCCATTTTCCGGATCTTCGAATGGGGCGTAATCATCTCGACAGTGACACTCGCTCTGACGTGGCTCATTATCGATCGCTCTCTCAGACCAATCCATGGGCTGCGCGACGCGATGCGTCGCATGGCAGACGGAGAGTTCAATCTTCGCGTTCCCGAAGCGGGCCCGCCCGAGATCAAAAGCATCTGCGGGAGCCTGAACGGCTTAGCGGCCGCATTGCAGAAAGCGCGACAGGACAATCAGCGACTCACGGGGAATATGATTCTGATCCAGGATCAAGAACGCCGCGACATCGCTCGCGAGCTGCATGACGAACTCGGTCCCTACCTGTTCTCTATCCGGACCGACGGGATGCTCCTCGGCCGCGAACTCGAACAGGCCGAACCGGATTTCAGGCGAACGCAGCGGTTGAACAGCCAAATTCTCGGTCACGTAGATCTCTTGCAGCAGACAAACCGCAGGGTGCTGGAGAGATTGACTCCTCCCGGCCTTTCGGAACTCGGCTTGAGCGGTGCTCTGCGTGCAATGGCAGAGATGTGGCAGCGAAATAAAAATTCCGTCACGCTCGAACTTGCGATCGATGGCCCTATCGATGCGCTCGACGAAACTACGAAGTTGACGGTCTATCGAATCGTCCAAGAGGGTTTGACGAACGCCTTTCGCCATTCCGGCGCCTCGATCATTACCGTCGACGTATCTCTGCAGCGTGACGACGCCGTCGAAGTGAGCGTACGAGACAACGGTCGCGGAAGAGCGGATTCGTCAGCAGAGGGATTTGGTTTGAAAGGGATGCGTGAGCGCGTCAACGCACTCTCAGGTTTATTCTCATTGACTTCAACCGCTGACGGCGGGACTTTTCTGCACATTCGCTTGCCCGCTACGACGCCGGCCGAACGCGACACGCCGCGGCCAGGAGATCTTCTGCAAGGAGAATGATTTTTTTCGATCCTAGCGATGGAATAGGCAGCTCGATCGCCGCCATACACGGTCGCGCCAATGCCGCGCGCGGCGTGTTCCCTGTCTGGCGTCCGGGAACAGCGGGCCTACCCTCAAGTCCCTCAGAAGCGAACGGTACCGGAGAAAATCGTGTTGTTGCCTTCCCAGCGGCGCTCAACATTGAATTCCTGGTAGTGCCGCGCACTGAGGATCAGGGGCGTCGAGCCGATCAACGTCGTGTACGTCAAGCCGCCGCCGATCGCGTCGACACTGCCTTCAAAAGGACCAAGACGAGCTCCAGAACCGCTATCGCTGGTCAGCTGCCGATAGTCGTAGCCCGCAGGCCCCACAATCAGGCCTTTGCAGATCTCATAACCAACGGCCCATTCAAAATGAAAATCTGTCCCGCTATCGTAGTCGGTTGCGTTATTTGTGAAGTTGAAGGTCACCCCTGCTGCGCCATTAAACTGCAGCTTTGAGGTCTTTTCCGTCCAAGTGAAAGCCCAGCCAATATCTATTCCCGGGCGATTCAGTCCGATATCGGGTTGGAATCCCACCGCATAACGGCCGGATGGAGCGACCGCCTGGACATACGCAAGGTGCGCAAAGTCGCCCTGCTGCCAACCGAGCTGCATTCTCGTCGTAATGTCACCCAGACCCCACCCGGCGGTCTCATCGTGGAAGGTATTACCCAAAGGACCGGTGACGGACGCGTTGAGATCAATGTGTCCCACGGGAACGGTCACGGAAAGTCCGAGATGGCCGCCCAGCACCTTTCGGTCTGGAACGTAGAGACCGTTGACCGCTGCCTGAAAGAACTCGACTTTGCTCCCGACGTTCAACGTCACGCCGCCGAGTGTGAGCGGACCACCAATCTTGCCTTCGTAGAAGCCGCTGACGAAGGTCACGTATGTCCCAGGAGGTGGCGTTACACCCGCGCCGAATGCGGAGCCGCCGAGACCGTAAGAAGAGAACCCAGCTTCAGCAGCATTCACGGGGGACGTCCGGAGAATCGGAAGCGCCAAAATGAGACCGGCAACGAGATAAATAGGCGCGCGCATTCCCGAGACCCCCATCTCAACGAACGCAACGACATCGAAATGCTACTTCGAATGGTTCGGGGATGATGTAGCCAAAGGGTCACGAACGCGCAAATTTGAAGCGCGATTTGAATTTCATTCCCCTGGGCGAGCACCAGCGGAGTTTCTTTTGCGTCGCGTATCCCGTGCCTCGAACTGCGTCAACGCCTCCGTCCGCGATGGGCGGCGCCGTGGCTACGCGGAGCTTTGAAATTCCTCACCTGCGCTGCGCCGCGATTGAAGGAACGCTTCGGGCGCGCGTCGAACTTAGGTCCGGTCTTTCGCGCGGGGCTATGGAATTGCTTCTTGTCCCTGAAGCGAGATGCGTCGCGCGGCGCACCCTTGTTAGTTATCTTATTCATTCCTGCGCGATCGCCATCGGTGCGGCGCAGGTCTTTGCTAAGCTCCCGGCGTTGTTCGGCCCGGTCGATGCCTTTGTCACGCGGTCGCAACGCGCCGCCATGTTTCGGATCGTGCTTCCAACGATCCGATACCATGCGGTCTCGATTGCCGTTGATCTTGTTCCACTTGTTGACGTCGACATGAATGTCGTGCCGCCGCCAGTCCCAACGATTCCAACCCCAGATTCCGCCGACGATTGCGACGCCTGCTGCTCCCCACCAGAAGCCGTTGTCGAAAACGGCACCCGGATAGCCCCAATAGTAGGGCGGATAGTCGGGATACCACCACGGCCCATAGACGACGTCCGGTTCATAGACTGGGACGTACACGACGTCCGGATTGACGGGCTCGATAATGTAGTCGTCGTCCTGCCGGACCACTTTCTGCTGCGAATTGCTCTTGAGATGACCTGAACCATCGGCCTTGGACCGAAGGAACTGGATTTGGTCCATGACCTCGCTCTGTTGATTGAGGAACGCCGCCCCGAGGTTCTGCGTCCAATCCAGTTTTTCGCTGAGCGTCTTCAGAACGTCCGGAAACAGCAGCAAAGCTTTGATGCTCGGATCCCAATTCTTTGTTTTCACCGCGTCCGTAAGTGCGTCACCAGCGAGTTTCGCATTCTCCGGCTCTTCGCGCCAACGCTGGGCTTCGACAACGTCGAGGGGATACGTTGATGCCATGAGAACATTCGATAATAGATCATCCGGATAGAGCGCGATCGGCGCCAGCATTTGATCGAGCTGTTGCTTGCTGAATTTTCCGTCGTCGGCCATGGCCGGTGCCATCGGAGAAGCCAATAGCAGTAGAAGCACCAGCCAATGCGCGACCAGAACCTTCATGTGACGAACTCCAACCGGTTAAAATGGATTGACGTAATTCACGATCGCGATCATCCCCAGCATGACACGGCGGATGACATTAGCATGGCCGCCGCGAGGGGTGCACTGGCGCGGACGCAGGCAAAGCGAAATTTATTCATCGTCAGATCTCCCTCGCGAGCTGGAAATAAATAGGTTGCTCGGCCCGTAGTGTGCTGTCGTCATCGAAGACGGCGACGCGATGTGCTTGAGGCACGAAGTCCCCGTCGCCGCTCTTCGTCACCATGCCGACGAAGTCGATCGCGCTACGGCGCGCCGTGCTCGAGTATGCGATCGTCGATCATCCTGTTCAGTCCGCCGCGAATGCGATCTAGATCGAGCGACTGTTTGAACGCTTCCTTTCGTTTGATGCTGTCCATCTCTTGCTCCAAGATGTTCGCGGGATTGAAGCTCGGCGGGAACGAGCGCGGCGGAAAATCCTTGAACGTCGTTGCGAATTGAAAGACGTCATCCATAACGCCGTACATTGAGCCTACGTGATTCATTTGCCAATCCCAGAAGGTATTGGACGTGATATCGGCGCGCTCAAATGGGTCCTGGAAAACGTTGAAGATTTTTTGCAAGCGAAGCGTCGTGAAAGGTTCGGCCCAAACCTCCATCGTGCCGGGCGAGCGTTGCTCCGAGAAGACGTACTTGTAGTCTCCCTGCCGGAACGCGACCAGCAAACCGTCGTCGTTCGAATAGAAGAAACCGTTACGCGCGCTTTTGGTGCCGTTGTTGTTTGCGGCGCTGCCGCTCACGTTCTGCAGGAAGGCCGACTGGTCGTAGCCGTCGAGATGAACTTTGTAGTTGATGCCGTTGGCCGTGTAGCCTTGCTGGAGTTTGCTGACGATGTCCGGCTCTCCGGCTATCGAACAAAGAGTCGGTATCCAATCGTTGTGACTCATAAGCTCGTTGCTGACGGTGCCCGGTTTGATTTTGCCCGGCCAACGCACCAGACAAGGAACGCGGAAGGCGCCTTCCCAATTCGTGTTCTTTTCCGATCGAAACCACGTCATGGCGCCGTCCGGCCAGGTGTTCATGTGAGGGCCGTTGTCGCTTGAGTACACAACCAGCGTGTTGCCGGCGATCCCCATGTCGTCGAGGGATTTCAAGATGCTGCCGATGGTGTCGTCGTGTTCCATCATGCCATCGATGTACTCGCTATCACCGTGCATATAGCGGCCACGATGGCTCGGGCGGACGTGTGTTCTCAGATGCATCCGCGTCGAGTTGAACCAGACAAAGAACGGTTTGCCCGCCGCGTGTTGCCGCTTCATGAAATCGATTGCCGCGCTCGACGTCTCGTCGTCGATCGTTTCCATGCGCTTCTTGGTCAAAGCGCCGGTATCCTCGATGATCTGCTTGCCGATTTTGCCGAAACGCGGATCCACCGTCGGGTCGTCGACGTCGGTCGCCTTGCATTTCAGAACGCCGCGCGGCCCGAACTTGGCGCGATATGCCGGATCTTTAGGATAGTCAGGCAGTTCCGGTTCTTCCTCTGCGTTGAGATGATAGAGGTTGCCGAAGAACTCGTCGAAGCCGTTGACGGTCGGCAATGATGGGTTGCGGTCGCCGACATGATTCTTTCCGAACTGTCCGGTCGCATAGCCGAGGTTCTTGAGCAGACCACCGACCGATGGGTCGAGCTGACTCATCCCCATCGGCGCGCCGGGGAATCCCACCTTGCTCAGTCCACTCCGCATGATGTGCTGACCGGTGAGAAACGCCGAGCGGCCAGCCGTGCAGGATTGTTCGCCGTAGTAATGCTGAAGTTTAAGGCCTTCTTTCGCGAGGCGATCGATGTTGGGGGTCTCGTAGCCCATCAGTCCATTGGAATACGCGCTGACATTGGCGATCCCGATGTCGTCTCCCCACAGCACGAGAATGTTTGGCTTACCTCCAGATGTCGGGCTTGGCGAAGGTGCGCCAAGCTGCTCCTGGGCGTCGGCACGAGCGCTCAAAGTGGTCGATAGAGCGAGCAGCGACGCGCCGCTCCTCAATATGTTTCTGCGATCGAGTGAGGACTGCGATTGAGCGTCATTTGCGACTGTACCCATCAGACATTATCCTTTCATGCGAAATATTCTCCCCAATGACCCTCGTCGTTTTCCCGTCATTTGAATTGCGCGTCTCAAGCGCACCGATTGTTTCTCTATATTCGGAGAACGCAGCGAAACCCGACGTGGCTTGTCGATGTATCGACGGGTTCCGGGTGGCGAGCGGCGGGGCGGTAGCGGCGGCAGTAGTTCGGCGCGCATAGGTGAGACCCGCCTTTCAGAACTTTGCGCGCGATTCTGATGTTGGGCAGGCAGGGATCGTAACTCTGCTCCTCACGGGGGCCGCGGGGATTTTCCGGGATGCAGCAAGCCTTCGCTGCATCGGCCGGATGCTTTGGCGCATACCAATCGGAGGTCCATTCCCAGACATTGCCGATCATATCGTGAAGACCATAGCCGTTCGGCGGGAAGGCTTTGACGGGCGAAGTTCGTTCGAAGCCGTCCAGGTTCAGGTTCTCGTGCGGAAAATTCCCCTGCCATATGTTGGCCATGTGCCGTCCGCCTGGCGTCAACTCATCACCCCAAGCGAACTCCGCCCTCTCGAGTCCTCCGCGCGCGGCGAACTCCCATTCCGCCTCCGTTGGCAAGTCTTTTCCGGCCCATCGGGCATAGGCCTGGGCGTCTTGGTAGGCGACGTGGACAACCGGATGATCGTCAAGGCCCTTGATCCACGAGCCCTTGCCATAGGGATGACGCCAGTTCGCGCCGAAGCGAAATTCCCACCACTGGCTCCAATCGTTCAAACCGACGGGCCCCGCAGGAGGACGGAAGACCAGCGATCCCGCCTTCAGCATGTGCGGCAACGCACCAGGGTAGTCTTCGGCCTTCGGTGCGATTTCGGCGAACGTCGTGTAGTCTGTTTCTTCAACGAACTTGCGGAATTGCGCGTTCGTAACAGGCGTCTCATCGATCCAGAAGCCGTCAACCGCAACTCTATGGACGGGCGCTTCTTCGGGATAATGCCGGTCCGACCCCATTGCAAAGATACCTTCGGGTATGAAGATCATGCCCTTGCGGTGCGTTGCCGTCATCGCCTCGTTGGCGACATCTTCGACATCTGCATGGTTGGCAACCATTGTCCCTCGCCGATTGGACACGCCTTGATGAGTTACATTTCTGTGCGAAATGTCCGAGCTAGGAAGTTTCTAAAGTCGCTATAATTGGAGGCTTGCAGTTGGAGTTTGGTGCCTTGCACCGCTGCGATCGCATAAGTCGCGTAAAAGGGACCGCTCGACACGGCATTCCAAAAATGTCTTGAGGAAAGAGAAACACGAAAATCGATTCAAACGATCGATTTAACAATATGACGATGGCCATGGCCGACCGCATTTCCAGCCTCGCTCTGGATGCGTAGTCGCCCTGCCCGTCCCGGTACAAACTTTCTAGCTGCGCTGGATCTCAGTCAAACAAATACGTCTCTGTACTGCGTTTACATCGAATGTCATGATAAACGTGATGCGCGATTTAAAGTTTGAATTTCTCTCAAATACGTCGACCAGATGCTTTTCCGACCCGACGGCGCGTTTAAAGAAGTTAAGACGAGAAAACCATTTGGCGAGCCCCTGCGATAGGCCGAACAAAAACATGCTCGCGCTCATTAACTACGCCACGTTGGGACGGAGTTGGGAGCATTTGCTTCCTATTCCGACAAAGCAAAACGCGGAAGCCGCCAGGTTCTATGTCAAGCGGACTGAGACCCAGCGCATCACCGCTGTACGCCGCCGGCGTGCGTCGATCGAAAGCAACCAAAATCGAGAACGATCCGCGGCCAAGAGTCGGAATGAACCCACAACCGCAGAGTCGGAATGACGAAGGTCGCTTGCAGTAAGTCCCTGAAAGATTTGGTGGGTGATCACGGGCTCGAACCGTGGACCCGCTGATTAAGAGTTCTCGGGCGTGGCCTATCACCGATCATCGGAAGCGCTCCTTGAATGGCTGCACGAGGCAAAAAGCTCGACGGCTATCGCGCCCACCCCACGGAAAGCGGAAAATTTCCGGAGTGTCGGTTGGAGTTTTTGCTTCAAGATCGGCACCGGAACTTCCAACCGGCGGACGCTAATCTCCTTCGACGGGCCTTATATCGTCGGGATCGGGATCCTCCGCAATCGCAGCCTGCACCTTTTTATCTGCGGCGTCACGCAGGCCTGTGAGAGACTGATAGTAGGTTTCCGCTGATTGGGCCGCGCTAAGTCGGAGGTAGGCCGGATAAATTCGGATGTTCGAAGCGATATAGTTCACTTCGCGCTCAAGCGGCCTTTGAAATCTCCAATACCCAATTGCCAAGACTGCGAGCGCAACGATCGCTGCAATCTGAATGGAACTGCGCGTGCCGAGGCTTGAGGCATGGATCAGATGGAGGCAGACGGCGCAACCGAGTGCCATTGCACCGAGCCACGCGATGTTTCTATCCGGCGTCGGCAAAGAAAACACGTACATACTGATATCAAACAAGCTGTCCACACACAAATATATAGCAAGAGCTCCTGCGCTGATCGCAATATGCCGCAACCAGCTCCACTCGCCTCGCATTACGCGAGACAGAAGCGCCCACACGAAAACCCACAACGCCAACACCAATGCCATGGAGCCAAGAAGAGAAACCATGGTTGCAGTGAGATCCTGGGGAGCAACCAGCCAGCTCGAATACGCTAGCTGCGCTCCTAGCGCGAGAAGGCACGCAGCTGCCAACCACGCTGGATCATGAAACCGAGCAGCAACATCAAAGAGGTCAGCTTTTTCGGGCGAAAGCTCTTGATGTTCGGTGCGAACGCGCAAGCGCGTGCGGCCGACTTGTAGTTCACGACCGGCAAGTTCCATGTCCCGTGCTGCATGGTACCGCTTCCCGGATACTATGATGCCGTTGGTCGTTCCCAGATCGGTCGCGAGAATGCGGCCGTCAGAGGTAATCTCAATAGAGGCGTGCAATGGTGCCACGTGCTCGTCGTCCACCGTCACGTCGGCCTTGACGCTTCGGCCCACGGTCAGCGTTCTTCTCGGACTATTTAGCGTGACGCGTTCACGCATAAGTACGCGTCCACGGGCGTCGACAAATTCGACTAGTACGACCTCGATACTCAGGGTTGAGACTCCATGCTTTCGAGAAAGCGTTGAACGAACGCAAGTCCGGAATCGAATTCGAGTCCCGACAGATCAAGATGGCTGACAAAGCCGCGATCAGGGTAACTGAGACTTACGACCCGCACAGTGAAGTCGTAGATCCCAGTAAGTTTGCGATAGCCACGCGCGCATACGATAGCATTAGCATCGAAGCCTTTGAGTTTAATGGCGCGCGTTTCACACGCGAACGGCCCAAGGTGCTGGCGGAGGCCAAAACGCCCTGAAGCGGCGGAAAAGGCAGAAAGCCGGTTGGCGAAACGCCACGAGCCGAGTTTGGAGTCCGTGAGTATCGTATGAATGTAGTGAATGTCTCCAACCACAAAACCGGGTCGAAGTTGAATTCCGGCCTTTCCGTTGCATTCGATACGAACCCTGTCGACCGGCCGATTGGAGGATGTATCGCCAGATGCACTGCAATCAACAAAAGGAGCCAGTTGCGCCGGTAAAATAAATCCACCTACGACTTGCGTCTTAATTGGACCGTCGAGCGCGCCGAGCAGATCGTTGGAATGAGCCCTTACTTGCGCGAGGACATCTGCCTTGAGCATTTCGGCGTCGGGCAGAGGGCCGCTCGCTCGCGCGATGAGGGACTTTGCGCGATCTACCGGGACGAGGAAGCTCACCAGCTGCTGCAAAAAATAACCGGAAACGTTGATACCGATTACGTTGCCCGAAGCGTCGAAGGCTGGGCCACCCGACATGCCCGCGTTGATGGCGCCGGAATAATGAAGTCGGGCCTCAAACGAGTCCTGCACGAGCCCGTTCGAAATGCCTTCAGTGATTGTGAGTCCTACGTCTAGGGGAAATCCGACCGAGAATGCACGTTCGCCCTTCTCGGGATTTGACGATGCGATCTTGAGCGGAGGCGCCGCATAGTCATCGGCCCGCACGACGGCCAGGTCGTGGCGAACGTCCACAACCACGACTTGCAGTTTTCCGGTCTTCCCTTCGTTAGTGCGGTACTCCAGACGATACTTGCCGGGGAGCGTAACGAGCTCAGCAACGACGTGGTAGTTGGTCAAGAACGCGCCATCGGCAGTTACCGAGAAGCCCGTTCCATGAAACGCTGGCGCGCTGTTTGTGCCATAAAAGCCGCTAATCATGATGACGGACGGGCGCACGCGGCCCAGAATTTCGCGCGCGCTTTCAGAAGTCGCTGAGGCAACGGATTGGAACGGTAATGGCGGTTCTTGCGCGTAAGCCGTATCGAGAAAAATAACGATCGCCGCTACGATGAATGGCAATATACGACCGCGACGCATCTTCACCCATCACTTGCTCAAATATATCTTTTACGTCTAGTGAACGACGATCGAGGCGCGCAACAGCAAATTGCATCTCATCGCATTGGCGACGGTTAATGTTGCGCGAGGTCCTCAGAAGCGCTGCGACTGAACGCAGACAGCGCGGAGACCTGCCTCACCGAACACGGCTAGAGGTTTGCTCACAAGCTGCGCTTTGACCGCGATGGCGCTGGATGTGAGCTTGCGGTTCTAACAGCCCCCGGATCGACGCAAGTTGCTCAGGCGGCGAGCAGGTCCTTCTTTTCAAATCCCGACTGCACGATCCGCATCGCTGTACAAATTGCACATTGAGTTGATGTAGCGAGCGCGCCGATTGCCTGCGAGAAATACAGCCGCGGATAAAGATGACAATCGACGGAGTTGGCTGACATTAGTGATTACGGCTCATCTGTCGGGAAAGTTGACACGCGGCTGTCCGTTTTTCGGACAGCTTAGTGAGGATCCAGTGCGAAGCGCCGCCAACAAGGAGAACGAGCGTGTGGCATGTTCTTTGGAAGATATGCTAGCGGATGAGAGGATAGCGCCGCAGTATGGGCTCGACTGAAAAGATGCGATCATGGCTGTCCTCGGCGCGCGGCCAGTTGTTCGGCTTATGGCTTCTCCTCGCCCTCTCGGCGACGGCGACCGCATATCTCTTCTGGCAGTTCTATTCGCTGACGGCCGCACGCCAGATTGCCGAAGGCCAGGGAGTCGCCGCCAGAGCCTGCCTCGCGATCGGAGATCGCTATCGCTTCTATACCACCGGCTGGTCGGCGAGCTCGCCCGAGGTCGAGCCCGCGGTCCTGCGCGCCGATCTGACGGCGGTCGCGGCGAGCGCACTTTCAAGATTTCCAGGCGTTGAAGGCGGCGTTTGGAAGCGGACAGAAGGCGCGCTCGCCTATGCTTTTCCAACATATGAGGGAAGTGGGTCCAAAACCGACGTGCCAGCCGCCGAACTGCCTGCAATCCAGCGCGTGAACGAGGACGCCCTCGCAACGGACCTGCCGGCAGATCGCATGCAGCAGGGACGTTCGCAAACCCTCATCGTACACGCCTGCCCGCTCTCCGGTCCCTTGGCCGATCTCACAGCTTGGACCATGACCCGCGTCTACACCTGGGCGGGCCCTGCCTATGATCGGCTGAGGTGGGGCTTGGCATTGACCGCATTCACCGTCGTGATCTCGACCGTACTGCTCGCCGTCGTGCTTATCGGATGGACGAGGCGGGTGACTGGCCTGCAGCAACGCCTCGGTGAGCAGGGTGCGCTCGACCTGCCGCGTCTGCCACCCACGGGGGACCTCGATCTCGACCGTCTGGTAATGGCACTCAACGCGGCCGGAGAGCGCCTGCAGGAAGCCCGCCATCAGGCCGGCAGCGCCGAGCGTCTTGCAGCCGTTGGCCGGCTGTCGGCCGGCCTCGCCCACGAGATCCGTAATCCACTCGCGGCCATGCGGCTCAAAGCCGAGAACGCGCTTGCGAGCGACGATCCCGCTCGGAGCCGCGCCTCTCTGCAAAGCACGCTCGAACAGATCACACGCCTGGAAACGCTTCTACGCAACCTTCTCGCAACGACCCAGCGCAAAGCACTGGACGTTGCTGAGATCGACCTTTTGGCGCTCCTGCAGCGCCGCGCGGACTTGCATCGGGAGCTGGCGGAGCGCAAGGGCGTCACACTCGAGATACTCGGCACCTCGACACCCATCGTCGCGGGCGGCGACGATGCCGAAATCTCGCGTGCGGTCGATAATCTGCTCCTCAACGCCATTGAAGCCAGCCCGCCAGGCGGCAAGATCGCTTTGTCGGCGTGGCGCGAGGAAAAGTCCGCCATCATTCGGATCCAGGATGAAGGCCCAGGCGTTGACCCTCCCCTGGCGCCACGTCTGTTCGAGCCTTTCGTGACCGGCCGCGCCGAAGGAACAGGCCTCGGGCTCGCGATAGTGCGCGAGATCGCCCGTGCTCACGATGGGGAAGCCAGATACAAGCTGTTGGAGAACGGGGCCGCCTTCGAGATCGAGCTGCCATGTCCACGATCCTAATCGTCGATGACGACGCCGCTATGCGCGAAAGCCTTGCCGAGACGATCACCGATCTCGGGCACGGTACCGTGGCCAAGGAAAGCGGCCAGGCTGCGCTCGACTACTTGCGCACCAAGCGGGTTGATGCCGTGCTCTTGGATCTGCGCATGCCCGGGATGGACGGTATTGAGGTCTTGAAGCGTATCCAGACCCACGCCGATCCGCCGCCCGTCGTCGTCCTCACGGCCTTCGCCACGGCCGGCAACACCATCGAGGCCATGCGGCTCGGCGCTTTCGATCATCTGACGAAGCCGATTGGTCGGCAGGATGTCGTCGACCTGTTGGGTCGCATGTTGCCGAAAGAGGTGAGGTCCGCCGGGAGATCCGAGCAACTGAACTCAGACGTCATTATCGGTCACAGCGCCGCGATGCGCACCCTGCAGAAATCCATCGGCATGCTCGCCGACAAGGATACCACGGTGCTGATCCTGGGCGAGACGGGCGCCGGCAAGGAAGTGGTGGCACGCGCGCTGCATGCGCATGGGCGACGTGCCCAGGGCGCCTTCGTCGCGGTGAACTGCGCGGCCATCCCCGCCGATCTCCTCGAAAGCGAACTCTTCGGCCACGTGCGCGGATCCTTCACCGGCGCTGTCGCCGACCGCAAGGGTGCTTTCCGCGACGCCGAGAAGGGTACGCTCTTCCTCGACGAGATCGGCGACATGCCACTCGCAATGCAGGCCAAGATCCTGCGCGTTCTGGAGGAGCGGGTCGTGACACCGGTTGGCGGCAAGCCGGTGCCCGTCGACGTGCGCGTGCTCGCTGCGACCCATCGTGATCTGGCGACACTCGTCGCCAACAAGCACTTCCGTGAGGACCTTTACTACCGCCTCAGCGTGGTTCCGGTCGTGGTGCCCCCACTTCGCGAGCGGCGCGACGACATCCTGCCGCTCGCCGAGCATTTCCTGCGCCTCACGGAAGCGCCTGCGAAGGTGCTTTCTGCCGACGCCGCCGACCGGTTGCGCCGCTACGATTGGCCGGGCAACGTGCGCCAGCTCAAGAACGTGATGGAGCGCTGCCAGGCTCTCGTCCGCAGCCCCATCATTGCAGCGCACGATCTGGAACTTCACACAACGGCAATATCAACGTCAGCCGTGCATGCCGAGCCGACAGACTTGACCGACGCCGTCGCAGGACTCGAGAGACGAATGATCGAAGCCGCGCTCGCGGAGTCGGGTGGCAATCGTGCCGAGGCCGCACGCCACCTGGGCATCAACCGGCAGCTTCTCTACACCAAGATGAAGCGCTACGGCTTGAGTGAGGCCGAGGCGTCAGAAATCCCGACGCGAGATGTCGGAAACGATGACGCCTGATTGCAGTGCATATCACGCAACGTATTGAAAAAGCTCATCGTTAAACATGGCACATCGCTTGCTCTTGTTATTTTGAGCGCACGCTTCCCGCGCGCGCCAAACCTACAAGGAGAGCAAGCATGCTCAAGACCAAGCTCCTCTTCACCGCTGCCATCATCGCGTCGGGGCTTGTGGCGGCGGACGCCATCGCCCAGGTCGGAACGCAGGGTCTCTTCGGCACCTACGATCTGAGCCAACTTCCCGAGACCAAAGGCGTGGTGAAGCAGTTTGTGCCGTCGCCGCACGGCTCTGTTGATGGGCTGATCCTGCAGGATGGTACCGAGGTCAACTTCCCGCCGCATCTCGGCACCCAGGTCGTCTTCGCCATCAAGCCCGGCGACACGGTCTCCATCCGTGGTCTGCGCGCGCGCATGACGCCGCTGGTCGATGCGGCCTCGATCCGCAATGACGCGACCGGTGCCACCATCGTCGACACCGGGCCCGGTCCGGGCCCGGACCTCAACAATACGGTTGTCGCCGGCAACATCGCCCAACTTCTGCACGGCAAACAGGGCGAGGTGAATGGCGCGCTCCTGGCCGACGGCACGATCGTCCGCCTGCCGCCGCACGAGGTCGCGCGTCTCGGCGACGTGCTCTCCGTCGGTCGGCCGCTCGCAGTTTCCGGCATGTTGACTGCAACGCCGCTCGGCAAGGTCGTCGAAGCCTGGAGCATCGGAGCCAGCCAATCCTCCATGACCGAACTCGATCGGCCGCCGGCGCCGATCGGCCCGAAAGGTCCGAAGGGTTGAGCCTGCAAACCTGACCTCCGAGGCCGTCATGAACCACACCAAGACCGAGAGGCCTTCGACCGCCGCGGGCCGCTCTCTCGACACATCCAACTTCTTTCTGGCGGACGTTCGTGATGGCCTCGGGCCCTATCTCGCCATCTATCTTCTGACCGTCGGCCATTGGGACGAGGCCAGCATCGGCGTCGTCATGTCCATCGCCGCACTTGCCGGTATTGTCGCCCAGACGCCAGCGGGCGCACTCGTCGATGCTACGCGCGCCAAGCGCGGCGTGATGATCGCTGCTGGCGCACTCGTCACCGCGGCGTCCCTGGCGTTGCCGTGGTTCACCTCGTTCTGGAGCATCGCGATTTCGCAGGCCGCCGCTAACGCCGCAGGCGTCATCTTCGCTCCGGCTCTTGCCGCAGTAACGCTCGGCATCGTCGGTCACGCCGGCTTCACCCGTCGCATCGGACGCAATGAGACCTTCAATCACCTGGGCAATGCCTTTGCCGCTGGCGCAGCCGGTGTCGCGGCCTACGTGTGGGGCCCCTCGGTCGTCTTCTATCTGCTCGCCGCGATGTCGGTGGCGAGCCTGTTCAGCGTGCTCGCTATCCCCGAGAAGGAGATCGATCACGATCTCGCCCGCGGGCTTCATGACGAGCTGAAGGGCGACACCAAGTCAGGCAAGAACGATCACAACCAGCCGTCGGGATGGCAAGTGCTGATCGCAAGCAAGCCGCTCCTGATCTTCACCGTCTGCGTCACGCTGTTCCACTTCGCCAATGCTGCCATGCTGCCCGTCGTCGGCCAGAAGCTCGCCTTGCAGGACAAGAACCTCGGCACCAGCTTGATGTCGGCATGCATTGTCGCCGCCCAAATCGTGATGGTACCGATGGCCCTGCTCGTCGGCGCCAAGGCCGACAGCTGGGGACGCAAGCCGCTGTTCGCCGCCGCCATCGCGGTGCTCGCCCTGCGCGGGGTGCTCTATACCCTTTCCGACAACACCTATTGGCTCGTCGCCGTGCAGATGCTCGACGGCGTCGGCGCCGGCATCTTCGGCGCACTGTTTCCCGTCGTCGTCGCTGATCTGACGCGCGGCACGGGACGCTTCAACGTCGCGCAAGGCGCTATCATCACCGTGCAAAGCATCGGCGCCGCGCTTTCGACCGCACTTGCCGGCTTCATCATAGTGAAATTCGGCTACTCCGCAGCGTTTCTCGCGCTCGGCGGCATCGCAGTAATCGCGCTCGCGCTTTGCCTGATTGCCCTGCCGGAAACAATGCCGGGCGACAATGATCTCAACACTGTTCCCGCCCTTGCATGAGGCTCGTCCATGACATCCGCGAACACATTGCCAATTCTGCTTCTGCTCGCCTCGAACGTCTTCATGACGTTCGCCTGGTACGGCCATCTCAAGTTCCAGAGCACGCCGCTGTGGATAGCCGTCATCGTGAGCTGGGGCATCGCCTTCTGCGAGTACTGCCTCGCCGTCCCTGCCAACCGCATCGGCCACAGCATCTACGCGACGGCACAGCTCAAAACCATGCAGGAGGTCATTACGCTCGTCGTGTTCGCCGTGTTCTCGGTTCTCTACCTGAAGGAGCCGTTCACCTGGAACTACGCCATCGGCTTCCTGCTGATCGGCGCCGGCGCCTTCTTCGTCTTCAAAGGGCCGTTGTAGGAGTCCCCAGCACTACAGATCTCCAAACCTGAGCAATGTGAGAAGGAGTGTCCCCATGCCCAAGATGCTAATGGTCTCGATCGCAGCCTCCGGTGAGCTCGCCGGCGCAGCCCTCGTCCAATTCGCCCATTGCCGCGAGGTTCTCGCCGGCTTCGCCCAGGCCGCCACCCAACGCGCGCGGTCTGGTTTCACTCGCGCCTGGGATGCGTTGGCGTGCAGGCGCACCGGCATAGCGGCCCACTCGTCCAGCGGCAACGCCGGCTTCGACGCCTATCGCGCAGAGGCCATCCGCTCGATCGAGGAAGAGCACAAGGCCTTCGAAGCCTTCATCACGCGTCTGCGCGACACAGAGAACCGAGAGACGTTTCAAGCGTTTCTCGCCACCAAGCGCGCAGCGCTCGCAACGCAAACCAAAGGGGAGTAAGCATGCACCATCATCACGACATCAAAGTCTCCGGTAAGGTGACTCACATCTTCGGCCACCGCTTGGTGGTCGCAACAAGCAAAGACAAGATTCTCGCCGCCATCGGCCCGGAGGCCGCCGCGCGCCTCAACCTGAAAATAGATGATCAGGTCGAGATAGAAGGCGAGCAGAAGCCGGCCGAGATCAAGGTGCTCCGCATTTCCGTCAATGGGGGCCCGGCGGTTGATACCCACGACGGCCCCAAGCACAAGGATCACCACGAGCATCACGAGTTCAGCGCCGAGGCCGCTCGCCGCATCGCCGAGAAGGAAGGCTTTAAGATCGTCGGCGAATTGACCGCGAACAAGAAGCACTACGAAGCGATTGCCGAGCACGACGGCGCACGTCACGAAATCCACGTGCACCGCGACCACATCATGAAGAAGCACAAGTTGCGCTAAAAAAAGCTTCTGCACCGACCACGGGCCACACGCCTCGGCGTGTGGCCAAGGCTGAGCCTGGCGAGACGCTGAATGGTGGTAGGCAAAGGCTCAATAGCAATGTTGCCGCCAAGCCTGCGGGCGGATCCACGTGCGAAATGATCTTCTTAGCGAAGGACCTGGAGACTCTTCGCCTCGATCTCGTTGAGGTAGAGAAATTCGGGCGCACGAACTCCTGCAACACGACGGATCTCAACCAATTCCGGGGACTCGAAGAAAGCGCGCGCCGCTGCCAAGGACGTCCAGCGGGAGAAATGCACCACCTGTCTCTCGTCAGTCTCCAACGCCAGCAACTGATACTCGATTTCACCCGCCCGCCGCCGGATGATGGCGGCATCGTCGAAAATGACCTTCCATTTCGGATAGTCTTCCACCTCGTGGATGATCAGGACGAACGGGTTGTCATTAGCACTGGACGGTGCGGTCATATTTTTCCTCCAACGCCGACCAATCGACAACAAAGCCCAGCCACATGGCAGACAGTGTAATCCATGAGATCGAGCCGGAAACGGCAAGTCGGAGGTCAGGTCAAAGGCAATCGGTCTCTTCCGGTTGCCCGTTGGTTGCCCGACAGCAAACCGTAACCCGCGACGACGATCTATCCGCTTGATTTTGGTGGGTGATCACGGGCTCGAACCGTGGACCCGCTGATTAAGAGTCAGCTGCTCTACCAACTGAGCTAATCACCCGTACCAATTCGCCAGCCTGCCGAAAGGAACCGAGCGGCTCCAAAGGACGGCGAAGGGGCCCGAATACGGGCCCCTTGGGTGGAGCGAATAGCATCGGCCGAAGGCTCTGTCCACCCCCTCGCCCAAACTATCACACTCCATGGAAATGAAGCCCGATTTTGCTGGCGTTTCGGGGGAGAAAACCCGCCCTCGGCTCACGCCCGGCCGTTCCGGCCATGCACATAAGCCGACATCGCGACCCCGAGGCCGATCATCAGCGTCGTCATCGACGTGCCGCCGTACGAGACGAGCGGCAGCGGAATGCCGACGACCGGCACCAGCCCCGTCACCATGGCCAGGTTGATGAACACATAGAGGAAGAAGGTCATCGCCGAACCGGCGATCGCAAGCCGGGCGAAGCGGTTCTCGCACCGCTGCGCCATCAGCATCATCATCAGGATCAGCAGACCGTAAACTGCGATCAAAGCCAGCATCCCGGTGAAGCCCCACTCCTCGCCGATGATGCTCGCGATGAAGTCCGTATGTTTCTCAGGCACGAAATCGAGCTGGCTCTGCGTGCCCTGCATGTAGCCCTTCCCTGCAATGCCGCCGGCCCCAAGCGCGATCTTCGACTGCGTGATGTGATAACCCGCGCCGAGCGGATCCATGCCGGGATTGAGAAACACTTCAACGCGCCGCTTCTGATAGTCGTGCATTCCCGACCAGATCACCGGCAACGACGCGAGGGCGAGCAAGCCGCCGAGCGCGAAATAGCGAAGCGGCACGCCGGCGAGGAACATCAGCGACAGGCCCAGCGCGACGAACAGGGCTGCCGATCCGAGATCGGGCTGTTGCATGGTGAGCAGAACCGGCACGCCGATAATGAGAAGCGGCAGCACGACAAACAGCGGCTTGCCAACCTTTTCCGGTGGCAGCTGAAAATAGAACCGCGCGAGCGCCGCAACGAGCGCGAGCTTCATCAGCTCCGACGGCTGAAAGGAGATCGGACCGGCATCGATCCACCGTTTCGCACCGAGCGCTTCCGAACCGATGAAGGGCACGAGCGCCAGCATCACGAGTGCCGCGAGATACGCGGGATAGGCGAGTTTGATCCACACATCCAACCGGACGAGCGCCATGGCGACGACGATGCCGAGCATGATGAGGAAGCGAAGCGTATGCCGCTCGGCCCAAGGCTGAAACGAGCCACCGGAAACGGAATAAAGCGTCGCCGTTCCGATCCCCGCCAGCAGAGAGGCCGTCAGCAGGAGAGGCCAGTTGATGCGCCACAGCTTGTCGCTGAGGCGAAGCGGCCGGCCGATGCTGCTGCGCGTGGCGAATAAGGTTTCCATCATCCCGCCTTCTCGCCATCGCTCGTCGCCGGAACAATGCCGCCGCCGCGCGGAATATCGCCGCGGGCAGGATCGGCGCGATCGACGGCAAGATTGAGAATGTCGCGCGCCAGCAGCGCGGCCGTCGCGGTGCTGTCTCCACCACGCTCGATGACGGTCGCGATGGCATAGCGCGGCGCGTCCGCCGGCGCGAAACCCACAAAGACTTTCGCCCCGCCGGACTTACCGGCAACCATCGGCTTACCCGCGCCGAGCTTGGCCTCGCTGGCGCTTCCGTCCTCGTCGTTGACGACCGCGGTCATGCCCTTGCGAACCGCGTCGAAACTCTCCGCTCCGAATGGCAGCGGCTGAAATTCCGCGACGCCCGCGCGCTTCTCGAGCACCGGAACGACTGCCCGTCCGCTGGCGATGCGCGCCCCCATCACCGCAAGCTGCAACGGCGTCGCCTGCATGTAGCCTTGCCCGAGCCCCGTCAGCAGCGTCTCGCCGCCGAGCCACGACGCATTGAGATTCCCGCGCTTCCAATCCGGATCGGGAACGAGCCCCGCCTTCTCCTCGCCGAGCCCCACGTTCGACGTCCCGCCGAGCCCCATTGCACGCGCCGCGGCCGCGATCCGTGTGATCCCCAAACGGCTCGCGACCTCGCAGAAGAACACTTCGCAAGACGATCTGATCGCCTCGTGCACCGACAGGCTCCCGTGGCCGTCATGCTTCGAGCAGCGATAGACTTCGCCGCGATACGCGTAGTGCCCATCGCATTGGATGCGTTCGCCCGGCGACAGAACACCGGCTTCGAGACCCGCCAGCGCCGTCACGACGACGAACGCCGACCCCGGCGCATATTGTCCGGCGATCGCGCGATTGAGCAACGGCTTGTCTTCCGACTGCACGAGCTTCTGCCAGTCCGCGCCCGCGATGCCGCCCGCAATCGCGCCCGCATCGAAACCGGGAACGGATGCCATGACGACGACTCCGCCGGTCGCGAGGTCCAGCATCACCGCCGCTGCGCGGCCTTCGCGTTGCATCCGGTCCGTGACGAGCCGCTGCAGCTCAGAATCGACTGTGAGCGTCACGTCCCGGCCCGCCACCGGATCGACCGTTTCGAGATTGCGGATGATACGTCCGCGCGCATCGACTTCGACCTTCTGCATGCCGCCCGTGCCGCGGAGTTCGCCGTCGAATCCAAGTTCGGCACCACCCTTGCCGATGCGCATTTCCGGAAGCCGCGCGATCGCATCGTCGTCGATGGCGAACCGCTCGACACTTCCGACATAGCCGACGACATGACTGAGCGCAGGTCCATCGAGATATCGGCGGCGCAGCCCGGCCTCCGTCGCGATGCCGGGAAGGATCGGCGCGAAGAGATTGAGCTGCGCCACCTGTTCGAAGCTCAAATCCGACGCGATCGTCGTCGGAACGTAGCGTCCCTGCCTTCGTGCCCGCGCGACGATCTTCGCGATCTCATCATCCGACAGCGGCACGATACGGCTGACGCGCCGAAGCACGCCAGCGCTGTTCTTGGCAAGACCCGGCGTGATCGTGACGCGAAAAACCTGCTCGTTATCGGCGAGCAAGCGACCATAGGCATCGAAAATGCGCCCTCGCTTTGGCGCCAGCACCTGCAGATTGATGCGATTATCATCCGCGAGCGGCCCATAGCGGCGCGCGCCCAGCACCTGCAGATCGAACACTCGCCAGCCGACAAGGCTCAAACCCGCTGCCTGCGCACCGCCGAGCAACAAGCTTCGCCGCGTGAACAGATCCCCTCGGCCGCGCTCGTCCCCATCGGAAACATCCGTCATCCGCCGCCTCGCGTGAGACGGATGCCCCGCGCCGGCCTCGACCGGAAGCGGAAAACACTGAGCAACGGCACGAGCACGAAGGCCGCAAGTATGGTGATCAGCGTGCTCCGCGCATAAGGCTGCCAGTCGAGCAGTTGCAGGAAATAGAACGACGCCAGCGCCCACGAAAATCCCGTCACCGCGACGATCGCACTGGCGAGCAGCGCCATTCTGCGGGCGGCAGCCTCGGCCGGCACCCGCGATGCGAAGAGCGCGACGATGTACGTAAACAAATAGACGAGTGCCCAATAGCCGAGCGGACCTTGCGTCAGCACATCGAGCGTCAGGCCCGCGATGAAGATCGCCCACTCCGGCAGCCACGCATCGGGATCGAGCGTCCATTGATAGATCGCGATCACCGGCAAGAGCGGCAACACGAAACGATCTTCCGCCGCCAATCCCCACGGCAGCGCCGCCGCGAGCGTCAGCACCGCGACGGAAAGGACAGGCATCAGCAGGCGGAGCGACTTCATTTGGCTTTCCCCGGCGAAGCATTGCCAAGCGAAGCATTAGCGGGCGAAGCGGTGTTGTTCGCCTCTCCCGCCGGTTTCCGGTTCGAAAGCTCGTCAGTGAGATCACGAAATGGATCGGCGAAGAAAAGCACACTCACGTAATCCAGCCGGTCGAGGTCGGCCCGCAACGCAACGCGCGGCACCGAGAGATTGCCCGCAACGGCGCCGAGACGAAGCCCGGCAGGAAAGAGCCCGCCCGTCCCCGAAGTCGCAACGTCGTCACCGATGGCGATATTGGCGTCGTCCGGAATGTAGATCAGCTTCGGACGCGAACTGTTGTCACCCGCAAGAATTCCACGCACGGCATTAGGCCCGATCCGAACGGGAATCCGGCTGTTGAGATCTGTCGCAAGAAGAACGCGCGCCGCATTCGGGCCGACATCGACGATCCGGCCAACGAGCCCATCGGCGTTGACGACAGGATAACCCTCTTTCACGTTTCGCGCTTGTCCCGCGTCGATCGTAACGCTCCGCACGAACGCACCGCTCGCATCTGAGATGACGCGGCTCGTGATGAAATCGATCTTCTGCTCAGGGACCACCTTTGCGAGCGCCTCGAGATCGGCGACCTTCCCCTCGAGTTGCTGCGCTCGCCACTTCCAGCTTTCGAGCTTTTGATTTTCCTGGCGAAGGCGTTCGAGTTCGTTTCCGAGGTCTACTTGCGTCGATATCGATCGCCCTATCTCGCGGACGGGCGCCGCCGGGATCATCGCGCCCTGCAATACCGGCGTCAGCCACGAAGCCGCCCGCCATCGCACGTCGCCGAGCATGCTGTGATCGAGACGGCTGAGAAGCATCAAGCCGGATGCCGCGAACACGAGCAGCAAGAGCACGGGGCGCACGCGCTTTCCCGGCGCCGCATGATCCGTGCGCCGCAGAAAGAGATTATGATCCTTGAGCCGCGTCATGCCGCCTGTCCGCCGCTCTCGACCCGCCACACGAAAAGCTTCAGGGTCTGATCAAAAGGTGCTCGCGCTCCTTGAGCGTTCGCAGAATTGCCGCTGTTCCCGTAATGACGCATTGCTCCGGCACTTCGGGTAAATGAACTTTGACGCCGATCCTGCGTTCGAGCTCCTCGTTGAGCTTCGTCAGCTTCGCGCCGCCGCCGGAAAGATAAATGCCGCGCTCGCAAATATCCGTCGAGATCTCGGGCGGCAGATCTTCGATCGCATGCTGAATGAATTCCGCGATCTGCTCGACGGTTCCTTCAAGCGCCTCGGCAATGTCGTGCGGCCCGAGAACGACCGTCTTCGCCTTGCCTTCCTTCATCTCCCGGCCGCGAATGACGATTTCAGCCGTTTCGCCGTTGATGATGCGCGAGGCCGACCCCGCCTCGATCTTGATGCGCTCGGCATTCGCCTCGCCGATCACCAGCTGGTGCTTGCGCCGGACGTAGCGGACGATGGCTTCGTCCATCGCATTGCCGCCACAGCGGATCGAACGCGCCTGCACCACGCCGCCGAGCGAGAGAACCGCAACATCCGTCGTCCCGCCGCCGATATCCACGACCATCGATCCCTTTGGCTCGTCGATCGGCAACCCGGCTCCGATCGCGGCCGCCACGGGCTCTTCGACGAGAAACACTTTGCGTGCACCGGCCGAAAGCGCCGTCTCGTAAACCGCGCGCCGCTCCACCGGCGTCGCGCCGGCCGGAACGCAAATCAGAATCCGCGGACGAATGAATTCGACGAGCGACTTCGTGCGGCGGATGAACTGGCGCAGCATTTCTTCCGTAGCGATGAAATCGGCGATCACGCCATCTCTGAGCGGCCGGATCGTCTCGATGCTTTCCGGCGTCCGGCCGAGCATCTGCTTCGCTTTCTCGCCAACGGCCAGGACATCGCGAACGCCGCCGCGCGAACGGATGGCGACGACCGACGGCTCATTAATGATGACGCCCCGCCCCTCCACGTAAACGAGCGTGTTCGCGGTGCCGAGATCGATAGCGATGTTGTCGGAGAGGACGTTGCTGAAGCCTAAACCGAACATTCGCGAACCTGGCCTACTCTCTGCCGCTGAGTTTATGAAGTGGGCGGCGTTATACAAGAATGCCGCCACGTCCAAAGCAAGGCTTCTGCGCGAATGTCAACTGGCAGCTGTCGCTTTCCATAAACCGCCGGATGGAGGGCGGGCGGCGCACAGTGCTCCTGCACGCCACCCTGCCAAATTAAGCCAAAAATGGCTCTATTCTTCTAGACCGCCATTCTTCTAGACGGCCTGTTGCGCCTGGGCGGTTTTCTGCCGCTTGACGACAAGCTTGTTCAGCGCCGCGACGAAGGCCCGGGCGGAGGCGACGAGCGTGTCTGGATCGGCGGCCCGGCCGGTCGCGATACGGCCATCCTCCTCGAGACGCACCGACACTTCCGCTTGCGCATCAGTGCCCTCCGTCACCGCGTGCACCTGATAAAGATCGAGACGCGCATTATGCGGGAACAGCAGTTTGATCGCGTTGAAGGTTGCATCGACCGGCCCATTGCCGGCGCTCTGCACCGTCTTCGACTGCCCGTCGACATCGAGCGTCAGCGTTGCCGATTGCGGCCCCATCGTTCCGGCGATCACGGTCAAAGCCGTAACCTTCACCCGGTCGTTCATGTGCGCCATGCCGTCGTCGACAAGTGCCTCGATGTCTTCGTCGTAGATGTGCTTCTTCCGGTCGGCGAGCGCCTTGAACCGGTTGAAGGCATCTTCCATCGCGTTGTCGCCGAGCGTGTAGCCCAGTTCCTTCAGCTTCGACTTGAACGCCGCGCGCCCGGAATGCTTACCCATGACGAGCGACGATTTTCCGACGCCGACCGATTCCGGCGTCATGATCTCGTAGGTCTCGGTATTCTTCAGCACGCCATCCTGATGAATGCCGCTCTCGTGCGCAAACGCGTTCCGGCCCACAATCGCCTTGTTGTACTGCACCGGGAAGTTCGTCACCGCCGAAACGAGCTTCGATGCCCGCGACAGCATTTCGGACTTAATGCCCGTGTCGTGCGGCAGCAGATCGTGACGCGTGCGGATGGCCATGACGATCTCTTCGAGCGCGGCGTTGCCCGCCCGCTCGCCGAGGCCGTTGATCGTGCATTCGATCTGCCGCGCACCAGCGCGAATGCCGGCCAGCGAGTTGGCGACCGCCAGGCCCAGATCGTCATGGCAGTGGGTCGAGATGATGACCTTGTCCATGCCGGGGACGCGCGTCTTCAGCATCGTGATGAGGTCGAAATACTCTTCCGGCAGCGCGTAGCCGACCGTATCGGGAATATTGATCGTCGTGGCGCCCGCCTTGATCGCGGCTTCGACGACCCGGCAGAGATAATCGTGCTCGGTGCGCGTCGCGTCCATCGCGCTCCACTCGACATCGTCGGTATAGCCGCGCGCCCGCGTCACCGACGCGACGACCCGCTCGTAAACCTGCTCTTGGTTGAGCTGCAGCTGATGCTGGCGATGCAGCGGCGACGTGCCGATGAACGTATGAATACGGCCGCGCTTCGCTGGCTTGATCGCCTCGCCCGCGCGGTCGATGTCGTTGAAGTTCGCCCGTGCCAGGCCGCAGATGACCGATTGCTTCGCGAGCTTGGCGATCTCCGTCACCGCCTCGAAGTCGCCGTCTGACGCAATCGGAAAACCGGCTTCGATCACGTCGACGCCCATCGCATCGAGAAGCTCGGCGACTTGCAGCTTCTCCTCGAACGTCATCGTCGCGCCGGGGCACTGCTCGCCGTCGCGTAAGGTTGTATCAAAAATTATGATCTTGTCGGCTTCGCGCTTCGGCGCTGCCGGCGCGTTCTTGATTTCGGAAGTCATCGCTTTTTCATCCTTTGCCGGGCGACTCTTGGGTCTGCCGCGAGCGCTATCAAGCTCAATTTGATGGCCGTCTGATCCCCTGGGCACGAACCCGGCGACGGCCGGGCGTCATGCGGCCCAGGGGCCGGTAAGGAGAAGCGCAAATAGGAACTTAGGCGCGAGGGTGCCGCTGCGGTTGCTCTTAGCAAACGCCAAAGTTGCAGCACTGTCGGTCGCGCGCGCCATGAAGGCAAAAGTCCGATACGTGGGACCCATCCGGTCCAACAATTCAATCGAGGGGTGAATAACCGATCTGGTTCCCGGAAATCAAGCCGTTCGACCGCCGCGGCCGGGTATCTGCAACAAAACCGGCCGTCTGCGGCAATTTTCGTCCCGTTCCAACGGATAACGGTCGCAAAACTCGTTCAGAAACTGCCACAAGGACCAATCCGAAGCATTCCCCGGGGAGAAGATTGCGTGACAGTCGCCATTGAACCATCAACCGAAGCGAACGCGTACCCGCCGGCCCTCGTCGCTCTGCACTGGTTTACGGCATTGGCCTTCATCGCGGTGTTCGCCGCCGTCGAATTCCACGAATCCTTTCCGAAGGGCGACCCGACACGCGACCTGCTGATGCTGGTCCACAAGTCGCTTGGGCTGACGATCCTGCTTCTGGCCGTCGTCCGCATCCTGTTGCGGACCCGGATCGTCGCACCGCGGATCGTCCCCCTGCCGCCCGCTTGGCAGACAGGCATCTCCCATCTCACCCACGCCGCACTCTACGCTGCGATGGTGGCGATGCCTCTGCTCGGCTGGCTGATGTCGAACGCAGCCGGCCGCCCGGCTCCCTTTTTCGGGCTCGAGCTACCCTACCTCATCGGCGAGAACAAAGACCTCGCACGCACCCTGAAGGAGGCGCACGAGCTGATCGGCAACGCGCTCTATTTCATCATTGGCTTGCACGCGTTCGCCGCGCTGGCGCACCACTACGGCTATAAGGACAACACGCTTTCCCGCATGTTACCGATCCTGGCGCGCAAGTAGACGATCAGATCTTCAGCGTTCCCTCGGCGACGCGCACGGCATAGCCGCCGATGCGCACGCCTTCGAGCTTCCCGCGCGCGACCGTCATCGTCAGAGAGATCGCGCTCGGGCGCCCCATTTCGAAGCCCTGCTCGATGCCGCGCTTGTGCACGCCATCGGTCAGGCCGTCGAACTCCTGGATGACATAGGCGAAGCTCGCCGCGGCCGACCCTGTCGCCGGATCTTCGCCGACGCCCAAATCGGGCGCGAACATCCGCGCGTGAAACGCCGATTGCCCGCGCACGCACTGCCGCGTGTAGAGGTAGACGCCGTTGACGCCGCGATCCGTGAACGCCCGCGCCCAATGCTGCGGAGAAATACGCACCTTCGCCATAGCCTCGAGGTTCGATACCGGCACGAAGGCAAACGCCGGCGCACTTCGAACCAGCGTCGGCTTGTGATTTTCGAAGGTGATCTCGCTCGGAATGAGACCCACCGCCGCCGCGATCTGCTCGGGTTCCGGCAACAGCTCGGGAACGCAGCTGAGCTTTGGCGCGTCGAACTCCCCGAACGACGCCCCGCCCGCGCGCGTGCGCACGCCGACGCGAAGGCTGCCGACCTCTTCCTCGAGCGCGATGATCGCGTCGCTCTCGCCGTTTCCGAGCATCGCGCGAAGCTCGGCCAGCAGCACGGCCGTGCCGATCGTCGGATGCCCCGCGAACGGCAGCTCCCGGCTCGGCGTGAAGATGCGAATGCGCGCCGTATGCCCGGGACTCGTCGTCGTCAGCACGAACACCGTCTCGGAGAGATTGAACTCCCGGGCAATCGTCTGCATGTCGGCCGCGCTCAGCCGGTCGGCGCCAAGCACGACGGCGAGCGGATTGCCGCCGAACGGCCGTTCCGTGAAAACGTCCAGGACATGATACGTGAGCGCCATCGTGCGCCATACTCCCCGCTGCCTCGCCGAGCCGCAACGAGCGACCGTGTGAGCGGCGGCACCATGCGGCAACCCTCGGTCGCCGCCAAGCCTTTTTTCACCGCGCTGAAGCGCCGGAGCGTCGCGCGGAAAAATGGGAACCGGTTTTCCGCAAAAGCGATGCGACAACTAAAACTTAGGGCGCGCGGCGAAAAGCGCCTCCAGCAACACGCGCGCGTAAGGCAGCATCTTGAGATCTGCGATGTCCGCGAGCCTCGCGACCGGAATGATCGCTTCCAATTCCGGATCGTCGCTCGTCGCGTTGTGTTCCTCGACGTGCCTCTTGATCTCCGCCGTCGAGAGCGCCGCATCGAACAGGATCGCGAAACACAACTGCGTGCCGGATCGCGCAACGATGAAGCGGCCCTCGCGTTCGACATGGTTGGCGACGGCCCCGAGCTCTTCGGCAATTTCTCGCGCGATGCTCCGCGCGATGTCGATCGTGCCGTCGGGCTGCACGTCCCGCGCATCGATGAAACCAGATGGAAGACACGCGAAGCCGTAGTTGACGTTCCCCGGCATTTGCTGCGCCAGCAGAATGTCGCCGTCGGACGAGCGAATGACCGCCGAGCCAAAGCCGTCGAGAACGCCGGCCTCGGGATAGCCGCTTAGCCGCCAGTAGAGATAACTTTTGAAATCTGTCCGCGTCAGCGTTGCTTCGAGCACGTCATCGCTGAAACGCACACTGTCGATCAGATGCACGATGCCGTTGAAGTACGAGGAATTGGCTTTCGTCGCCGCCTGCCAATGCGCGTCGATATCGGCTGCATGCGTGAGCGCAAATTGCCAAGGCTCACCGGATAATTTCAGCGAACAATTCGAAACGTATTTTACGCCGTCTGCAAACGGAAAAACGGCATCCGGCATCGCGCAGGCTTTCACGTGCAAACCTCACGCAAATACGGCGCGGAGCAAACCAGGCCGCAAATAAGTCTCCATTTGACTAAAACGCGCCCGAGCAAATTTCGGCTCTCTTCAAATGCTCGAAGCGCAAATATGTTCGCCATTTATCGATGTGAATTCCAATTGCACAAAAACACTCTAGCCTTCGCTTCAGCCAAGTTTGGTCATGACCCGGCCAAGATTCGAACCGCATATGACACTCACGACAGCGTCGCTGGGGGGCGACAGTCAAGATCTCCCAGCACCTTTGGCCGGTTTCAGCATCCTGGTGTTGCACCAGGTACATTGCGGCGAGGTGTGATGATGGATCACCTGCCGCCCGATGGAAACACCATCGGGCTCACGCAGCGGCCGCGCTGCGTCAGAGCCCCTTTATATCCGAAGAAGCCGCGTAAGCGGCAGAATCGGAAACGGGCGGCAGAGGTCCCCGCTCCTCTGCCGCCCGCGTTAGTCCCGGTCGATTGTCCGAAAGGTCAGTTGGCTGGATTTGACGTAGACCGCCCGCGCTGCCGCACGTAAACCCTCCCCAAAGCGCGGTAGTGCGGGCGGTTCCAGCTGTCTGGACCCCGCCCACAAATCTACCGCAGCGATCAGTTCTTGCCCTTGTCGACGAGCTTGTTCTTCGAGATCCAGGGCATCATCGCGCGCAGCTTCGCACCGACTTCCTCGATCTGATGGCTATCGTTCAAGCGGCGCGTAGCCTTGAAGTTCGGCTGACCCGCCTTGCACTCGAGCATCCAGTCACGCGTGAAGCGGCCGGTCTGAATGTCGGCGAGCACGCGCTTCATCTCCGCCTTCGTCTCCGGCGTGATGATTCTCGGACCCGTCTTGTACTCACCGTACTCGGCCGTGTTCGAGATCGAGTAGTTCATGTTGGCGATGCCGCCCTCGTAGATGAGGTCGACGATCAACTTCACTTCGTGCAAGCATTCGAAATACGCCATCTCCGGCGCATAGCCCGCTTCGACGAGCGTCTCGAAGCCGGCGCGAATCATCTCGACGAGACCGCCGCAAAGCACGGCCTGCTCACCGAAGAGGTCCGTCTCGCACTCTTCGCGGAACGTCGTTTCGATGACGCCCGAGCGGCCGCCGCCGATCGCCGATGCATAGGAAAGAAAGAGATCGTGCGCGTTGCCGCTCTTATCCTGATGGACCGCGATCAGGCACGGCACGCCGCCGCCCTTCTGATATTCGCCGCGCACCGTGTGACCGGGGCCCTTCGGCGCGACCATGCCGACGTCGAGGTCAGCACGCGGCTCGATCAGGTTGAAATGAACGTTGAGGCCGTGCGCGAAGAGAAGAGCTGCACCCTTCTTCATGTTCGGCTCGAGTTGCTCTTTGTAGATGTCGGCCTGCAGTTCATCCGGCGTCAGCATCATGATGACGTCGGCCCACTTTGCGGCGTCGGCCACCTCCATGACCTTGAGACCGGCGCCCTCGGCCTTCTGCGCCGAAGCCGAACCCTTACGCAGCGCAATGACGATGTCCTTGACGCCCGAGTCCTTCAGGTTCAGCGCGTGCGCATGGCCCTGGCTGCCGTAGCCGACGACCGCGACTTTTTTCGATTTGATAAGGTTGATGTCGGCATCACGATCGTAATAGACGCGCATGGGCGGCCTCTCGGGTTCCCCGGTCGAAATCGACGGTCGGGCTGGGTTGAAAGACAGGGGCTCGGAACCGGGCCCGAAATCTGGGCGGAACCTACAGAGATCGGCCTAAGGATTCAACGGGCCGGGGTGCTACCGACTGCCCTAGATCGAATTTTTCTCGCCGCCGCTCCGGGGCCCCGTGCAACCATTAACTGAACCCTAACTCCGATTGCGCATATTTGCGCCCTCTGACGCCCCTTTTGGACCCGACGCCATGCGAACGATCGCGTTATTCGGAATGCTTTTTGCCGCCGTCACCCTTGCCGGTTGTGGGAATAGCGCGACGGCCGTGCAGCCGAAAACGAAGGCCGAAACGGGCGTTTTCATCTCGTCGGGCGACTGCGCCGGCGTTCAGAAACTGACGATCGAACAATGCGGACAGGTGATCGACATGGCTGTTGCGCTGCACCGAAGCCGCGCGCCGTCCTATAATTCACTGAATGCTTGCGCAGCCGCCGAGGGCCGGGATCGCTGCGCCAAGGGCGTCGATGGCAAATACCAACCAAACGTCCAGGCATTTCTGGTGACCTTCGGCCAACCGCCGAGCGCCCTCCCGCTCTACGCCACGTCCGATGGTTCACTCGCTTTCAAAGGGCTCGACAAACAGAAGTTTGGGCTGAACGATGACGGTTCTCATTTCTCTGAATCGGCCGAGGCGTTGGCACACGAAAACGCCCGGATGGCCAAGAAGGGCTGACGCGCGGCGTAGAACGCTCAAATCATTTCGCGGACGAGCGGCCACAACGAACCCACGAGCGCAACGGCCATCGCCACGTTGAAAATCTTGACCTGCCGCTCATTCGCGAGAAGCGGCCTGAGCGACGTGCCGAAGAATGCCCACGTCGAGGCTGAAATCAGCGAGATCGTGATGAAAATTGCTGAAATCAGGCCAACGCCACCCCAAAGGTTCGTGGGCGAAACGTAATTGGCCGCAACGCTCAGCGCCACCATCACGCCTTTCGGGTTGATCCACTGGAACAGCGCCGCCTCGAAGAACGTCATCGGCCGCGCTTTTTCGGTGACGACCGGATCGCTCGTCCCCGCCGTCGCGATCCGCCACGCGAGCCAGAGCAGATACCCGATGCTGATGATGCGCAGGACCGAATAGAGCGTCGGAAACGCCGTGAACACCCGCCCAGCGCCGAGTGCAATCCCCGCAAACATGATCGTGAACCCGATCGTCACCCCGAGGATGTGCGGCCACGTTCGCGCGAAACCGAAATTGACGCCGGACGTCAGCAGCATCGTGTTGTTCGGCCCGGGCGTCATGCTCGAGACGAAAGAAAACGTAATGAGCGACAGAAGGAGATCCTGCGACATCTGAACGGCAACGCGGCGAACCGGTTCTCCCTGTTGCCGATCACAAACTATGAAAATTTCCGGCGATCAGCCGACCGCGCCCCGGCCGATGGCGGCGATACCGGTGCGCGAAACTTCGACGAGCCCGAGCTCGGTCATCAGCTGAACGAACGTCTCGATCTTCGACGGCTTGCCCGTAACCTCGAAAACGAAATGTTCGAGCGACGTGTCGACGACTTGGGCCCGGAAAATCTCGGCAAGCCGCAGCGCTTCGATGCGCTTGTCGCCCTTGCCCGCAACCTTGACCAGCGCAAGTTCGCGCTCGATCGCTCCGCCCTCTTCCGTCAGATCGCGCACGCGATGCACCGGAACGAGACGCTCGAGCTGATGCTTGATCTGCTGCAGCACAGCCGGCGTGCCGCTGGTGATGACCGTAATGCGCGACACCCGCTTCTCGTGCTCGACCTCGGTGACGGTCAAGGAGTCGATGTTGTAGCCGCGGCCCGCAAAAAGGCCGATGACTCGCGCCAGCACGCCCGGCTCGTTGTCGACGACGATCGAGAGCGTACGCGATACGATCTCCTGCGATCTGAGTACGCTCGGCGGCGGCATTTGCTTCGTAAGGTCGGACATCGTCGGTCTCTTGGGTGTCGGGATGAAAGTTTGAATCAGATGAAGCTTTCGACCAGCGTGTGGCCCTCGGAGTAGTCCGGGATGCGCCACGGCTCGACGAGCGCTGCCGCCCGCCACGCTTCGTAGGCAGGATGCGCGAGAACGGCATCCATATAGGTTCGCGTCGCCTCGCGCACGGGAATTTGATACGTGTCGAACCGCGTCACGACAGGCGCATACATGGCATCGGCCGCCGAGAACGCACCGTAGAGAAATGGCTGTCCGCCGGCAAAGCGATTATGCGCCTCCGCCCAGATGTCCTCGATGCGATCGATGCAGGCGCGCATGGGTTCGGTTAACGGCGGCGTCGCAAAGCGCGCGCCGAGGTGCATCGGGCAAGCCTGCCGGATCGCCTGAAAGCCCGCGTGCATTTCATTCGAGATGGAGCGGGCATGAGCGCGGGCGGCGACATCACGCGGCCAGATCGCAAGCTCCGGAAATTTCTCCGCCAGATACTCGATGATGGAGAGGCTCTCCCAGACGGCGATATCGCCGTCAACGAGTGCCGGCACCTTCCCCGAAGGCGAATACTCGAGCACCAGCCCACGGCTTTCGGGCGTCCTCAAGGGAATGAGAACTTCCTCGAACGGAATGTTGAAGGCCGAAAGCACAAGCCATGGCCTGAGCGACCACGACGAATAGAGCTTGTTGGCAATGACGAGCTTCAGCATCGTTGCTAGTTCTTGCTCGCCGCGCCGGCATCCGGGGTGGCTTCACCGGGCTTCTGCGGCGGGAACACCGATTTCAAGAAGATCGGCATGCCGTTGGTATCGACCAACTTCTTGAACTTCTCAGCTTCCTTCGCCGATATTTTGTATTGCCTGAAGGTGGCGACGAAGCGCTGCCCCATGCCACGCGCAATGTCTTCCGGCGCCGGCGTGCCCATCCGCACGCGATCCGCTTGCGGAATGCGCGCGTAGATCTGCGCCAGCACTTGGCTGTGCATGTAGTCCTGCGCCATGCACGACTCGAGACCGGCCGAATATTCGCTGGCGAGAGTCTGCGTCCGATAGCAGGCGTCGAGGAACTTCAATACGCCCTGAGACCCCTGGAGGCGATGCAGTTCGCCAAGGCGTTTCGCGGCATCCTTGATGTTCGCGACGCGGTCCCAGGTTTCCCTGGCGGCCGACGTCTGCGGCACGGCGACGATGGTGGCCGCGCACATGGCGGCGGCCAAAACCAGTCCGATACCGAAGCCTGAGCCCCCGTTTCTCAAACCAATACCTTCCCTTCGTCGCCGATCGCGCGCTCGACCTCTTCGTCCGTAATGTTCTCGCCGAGCAGCATCTCGTTGTGACCCTTTCCGGAGGGAATCATCGGGAAGCAGTTCGCGAGCTTGGCCACGCGGCAATCGAACATCACCGGCCCCTTCGTATTGATCATCTCTTCGATGGCATCGTCGAGATCAGCCGGATGCTCGCAACGCATGCCGGTCCAGCCGTAGGCCTCGGCGAGCTTCACGAAATCCGGCAGTGCTTCCGTATAGCTCTCCGAAAGACGGTTGCCGTGCAGCAGCTGCTGCCACTGGCGCACCATGCCCATGTACTCGTTGTTCATGATGAAGACCTTGACCGGCAGCCGGTATTGAACCGCCGTTGAGCACTCCTGAATGTTCATCAGGATCGACGCATCGCCCGCAACGTCGATGACGAGCGATCTCGGATGCGCAAGCTGCACGCCGATGGCGGCAGGCAGTCCATATCCCATCGTGCCTAGTCCTCCGGACGTCAGCCAGTGGTTCGGCTCCTCGAATTGAAGGAACTGCGCCGCCCACATCTGGTGCTGACCGACCTCGGTCGTGAAGAACGTATCGCGATTCTTCGTCAGCTCCTGCAGACGCTGACACGCGTACTGAGGCATGATGATGTCTTTGGAGTTTTTATAAGCGAGCGACTTCTTCGCCCGCCAGCCATCGATCTGCTTCCACCAGGCCTTGTGCGCCGGCTTGTCGAGCGTCGGTGCCTTTGCCTTCCAGATCCGCAGCATGTCCTCGAGAACGTAGGCGCAATCGCCGATGATCGGCACGTCGACCACGATGTTCTTGTTGATCGACGAGGGATCGATATCGACGTGGATCTTCTTCGACCCTGGCGAAAACGCATCGACGCGGCCCGTGATGCGATCGTCGAAGCGCGCGCCGATGTTGATCATCACGTCGCAATCGTGCATCGCGAGATTCGCTTCGTAGGTGCCGTGCATGCCGAGCATACCGAGCCACTGCTTGTCGGACGCGGGATATGCTCCGAGCCCCATCAGCGTCGACGTGATCGGATAGCCCGTCAGCCGCACGAACTCGCGCAAAAGCTGGCTTGCCTTCGGACCCGAATTGATGACGCCGCCGCCGGTATAGAACACCGGCCTTTTGGCACTGGCGATAAGATCCACGGCTTCGCGAACGGCCGTCTGCTCCGGCTTCAGCTTCGGCCGGTAAGTCTTGTGCTGAATGTTCGACGGCCCGACGTAATTGCCGAGCGCGAATTGCACGTCCTTCGGAATATCGACGACCACCGGCCCCGGACGGCCCGTCCGAGCGATGTAGAACGCCTCATGCAGGATGCGCGCGAGATCGTTCACGTTCTTCACGAGCGTGTTGTGCTTCGTGCACGGCCGCGTGATGCCGACCGTATCGCATTCCTGGAACGCATCGTTACCGATGAGGTGTGTCGCCACCTGCCCCGTGATGCACACGAGCGGAATAGAATCCATCAGCGCGTCGGTCAGACCCGTCACGGCGTTCGTCGCGCCCGGTCCCGACGTCACGAGACAGACGCCGACCTTGCCGGTCGAGCGCGCATAGCCTTCCGCCGAGTGCAGGGCCCCGCCTTCCTGGCGAACGAGGATGTGGCGGATCTTCTCCTGCTTGAAGATCTCGTCGTAGATCGGCAGCACCGCGCCGCCCGGATATCCGAAGACCAGCTCGACGCCCTGGTCGGCCAGCGCCTGCAGTACGATTTCGGCGCCGGTCATCGTGCGTGCCATGCATAAACTCCTTCGCCGGCAAAAGTGCTCGGGCGGTTTTCGAAAAGGTTGGCGGAAAGTAGGGGTCCGAGCCTAATTGGTCAACGCTAACACTGAATAAATGCGAAAATATCGCGCAAATAACTTTCCGTTTCTTTCGTTTCGATGGCTTTCCACGAAATCATATGTCTTTTGAGCCAGGTCTCCTGCCTTTTTATGTATTGGCGCGTCTCCGCCTTCGCCTCCTCCAAGGCTTGCTCGACAGTCGACTCGCCCGCGATCAGCCGGAGAAGCGGCCGGACGCCGATCGCCCGCATGGCCGGCAGATCGGTATCAAGTTGTAGCAACGACAGCGCCCGCACTTCGTCAAGCGCCCCCTCGCGCATCATCCGCTCGAAGCGGGTATCGGCCCGCGCATGAAGCTCCGCGCGATCGCCCGAAACCGAAAGACGCACCGCATCCGCTTCCGCGATAACCGGCTCGCCGCGCAACGATTGCCATTCGGCGAGTGAACGGCCTGTCTGGTCGATCACCTCGAGCGCCCTGACGATCCGCTGCAGGTCGGTCGGCGCGAGACGTAACGCCATGAGAGGATCGCGCATCGCGAGTTCGTCGTGCAATGCCCCCGCCCCTCGCCGCTCCCCTTCGCCACGCCAATGCGCGCGAATATCCGGGGCGATGTCGGGTATCGGCGATAACCCTTCGAGCAACGCCTTGAAATAGAGACCGGTGCCGCCAACGACGACCGGCCGTCGCCCAGCGTTCTGAGCCTTCGCGATCGCGGCCGCGGCGTCGCGCACGAAACGTCCGGCCGAATAAGCCTCGCTGGCCGGCACGAACCCATAGAGCGCATGCGGAACGAGCGCTTCGTCCTCGGGCGGCGGCCGCGCCGTCAGAATGCGCAGCTCCCGATAAACCTGCATGCTGTCGGCATTGATGATCTCGCCGCCGGTGCGCTCGGCAATCGCCATCGCCAGCGCCGACTTGCCGCTCGCCGTCGGCCCGGCGATCAGGATCGGCCGAAGATCTGTTTTGACGCTGCTCATGAAAAAGCCTCCTAGCGCCACAGCGCTAGGAGGCACAAGTCGTACGGTAAATCCCGCATGCGGCCCAGAAGCCGCTCAGTAGCTGACTTTCAACCGCGCGCCGAATACAGCGGCATTGTCGACTTCCGTAGTTGCGCCCGGATTCCAGAAGTATTGGAAGTCGGGAGTAATGCTGACGCCCGGCCTCAGTTCGGCAGCGTAAGTGATCTCCAGCACGGATTCATATGAGCGCAGCGCGCTCGGATCCGTGGCAACGAGATCGGACGAAACCCGCCCATAACCGAAGGCGGCGCCGAACGTATCCTTGGCGCGGCCGGGCACGAAGCCTGTGAACAGAATGCCGGTATCGAAGTAGAAGTCCATCGGACTGATGTTTTCGGGGCTACCCGAAAAACGGGCGAAGACATTGACGCTCTTGTCTTCGCCACCCTTCCAGATCTGCTGGTCGACGATCGCATAGAGCCCGTAGTCGGAGTTCACGGCTGCACCGCTGCTGAAGTTCGAGTAGACCCCGTCAGGCGCGTTGAACTGCTTCCAGCCGCCGAGCTTGATCGTGCCGGGCAAGCCGACGTCATACCTGAAGGCGCCCTCGATAATCATCAGCTCGCCGTCGCCAAAGCGGAAATCGGTGCCGTGCCTATTGGACTCCTGCGCGTCCGCAAACGGGTTGGCAGGGCTGCCGTTGAAGACGGCTGCCAAAATCGTGAGGTTGTCGTTCGGCGTATAGGCGACCCTTGCACCCATCGAGGTCAATGGATACGCCGGCCCGCCCTGGACCATGTTCGACGCCACGATGCCGGCCCATCCGAACGTACCGTTCAAGAAGGCTGCCGCCGTATCGCTGACGAAGAATTCGGTATCGGCGGCAATCGCGCCGAGCTTCACTTTCAGCTTGTCGTCGAGCAGCGACTGTTCGAGCCACAGTTCGTCGAGCCGCACGGTTTCGAGGCCTTCCAGGTTACTGACCGCGAAAATGCTGCCGGTCTTCGTGGAAGGGCCGATGCCGTGAATATAGTACGCGTTGGCGTGAATGACCGCGCCCTTCCAGCCGACGAGCTTTTCGAGGTCGATATCAACGTAGGTCTCGACGAGGCCATTGTAGGTCGAGCCGCGTGACAGGCCGCCGGAAGTCACGTTGTAATACTCGCCGGTGTAGTTGAGCCCGTATCTGATGCCGGAAGCCGCGAGCGAGGCACGGGCCGCATCGTAGGGCAGTTCCTGCGCGATCGAGAATTCCGGAACGCCGTTATCCGGCTTGTCCTCGGCTCTCGCGCTCGTGACGGACGCAATCGACGCCAACGCCAAGACCGGCACGACGCCGGCCGCAAAACGCGATTTCATACCCAGTTCCCCCTAACCCCCGCCAAACATTGCCGAAAAATCTCCGGCACCCACCCACGCCTGGCGGCAAGCAACAAATTCAGATCATGAGGAAATCAAAAGATACTTGACGCTCACAGTCAACATCCGGGCCGCTGCGACCCTCTGGTATTAATCAAAGCAGCCTAGACCCTGTGGCTGAATTGCAAGCAAATCGCACGTCCTCGGCATTCTCGTTGCCGTACATCGGCGTCTTGTCGGGAAGTTTATCCCGGACCCTCGTCGGTCGAGGGGCGCTGATCGCCGGCTTTCACCCGCACCGATTCGCCTGCGGGAAAGCCCAGCCCGTTCGTCAGACGGTTGCCGAAGCGCAATTCCCGCCCCGTCCACCGGCGCCAAAGTGCGGCGACTTGAGGCCGCGTTCGCGCCCAGAGCTTCGCAACAGCGTCCTTGGCCCGAGCCTTCACCACGCGGCCATACCGCCAAACCCACGATCCACGGATCTGTGCGAACAGCGCGTCCTTCCACGGCATCAGCCAGTTGAAGCCGCGCGCGAACCAGCCGATCTGCATCAGCGACGGCTTCGTCAGAATGAAGAGGTGCGCGATGATCGCAGTCGACGCGATCTTCGCTCCGACGAATAAGAGCGTCGCCGTTGCGAAATGCCCGTTCGCCAAGAGCCACACGGCGACGAACTTCAGGGGCAGCAGCAGCGCCGTCGGGAACGCCAGCACCAGCAGCGCCGCATAGGGTGGCAGTCCGGCGATAAAGCGCTCCGCAGCTGCAACGGGCGCGTATTTCGCGAGCCGCCCGATGAGGTCGGAAAGCGGCCGCCAACCCCATTCCTCGAAGAGGATGATCAGCGCCATGAAGATGTTGAGCGCGGCGATCAACGGCCCGCGCGAAATCGTCCATGCCGTCCTCAGGATCTCGCGCACGGTCCAGAGCGCAATCACCGAACCGCGCCAGATCGCGGCCAGAACTCGTTTCGACGCCTCTGCAAATTCCCGAGCTTCCAAACGTCCACATCCTTTCGCAATCCGGACCATACCGGCCGAAAGGTGAAGATTAACACCCGGCGATCGAGCGGGGATAAGTTTTCCCGCACGCCGGATCGGCGCCTTCCTGACGCACACGGCCTTTGCGGCAAAACGGCACTTGAGCAGAGCGTCGCCCTAAACTATACTTTTTATGTAAACAATAAGTCGCGATAAGGCCGGGCGAGGAAAACCAATGAAGTTGACCCGTCAAATTCTATTGGCGAGCGCCATCACGCTCGCATCCATCATTGCTCCGCGTTTCGCATCCGCGACCGAACACGTCATCGAGATGCGTAACGAGGACAACGCCGGCAATCGCATGGCTTTCGAGCCTGGGTTTTTGAAAGTGGAACCCGGCGACACAGTGAAATTCGTTCCGACCGACAAGGGCCACAACGCTGAAAGCGTCGATAAAGTCTGGCCGGAGGGCGTGCCGCAAGTGAAGGGCGACTTTAGCAAGGAAGTCGTTTTCAGCGCGGAAAAGGACGGCCTTTACGTCTTCAAATGCCTGCCCCACTTCGGCATGGGCATGGTCGCGCTGGTGCAGGTCGGCAAGCCCGTCAATCTCGAGGCTGTCAAAGCCTATCAGGCGGCTGGCAAATCGAAGCAGCGCCTCGAGGGGGAAGTCGCGAAAGTCGTCCCGTAATGGAATCGAGCTAGGCCGCAAGCTTCCTGGAAGGGCTAAGGGCTGAACTCGTAATTAGCCCCGAGATGGGTCTCCCGGCCCCTATCTCGGGGCTAGTTTTTTGCCGCAAGTTGCGATCACACTTCCCGCTCACCGCGGCGAACGCGAGATCCGGCCAATGGCATACTTACTGGAAGAACACCGGCACGACGTTTTTCGCACCACCGGACAGCACACCTATCTCGGCAACGGCGACGTGTTCGTCCCGCGCTCCTTGGCGATCCGCTTCACGACGCGCGACGAAGCCGAGACGAAGCGGAAAAAGCTGCCCAATCCCGAAGGCTGGAAGATCGTCGAAGACTAGGACACAGCCGCCGCATCGCCACTTCCGACACTTACGCAGGCTCGCCGGCCTCTTCGAGCGCATGTGCGAGATCTTCGCGTGCCTTCTCCGCCTGCCGCTGCCGCGCCCAGAGGCTCGCATAAAGCCCGTTCTTCGCGATGAGTTCGCCGTGCGTGCCCTGCTCCGCGACGCGACCCGCCTCCAATACCAGAATGCTGTCGGCATGGATGATCGTCGACAGCCGGTGCGCGATGACGACCGTCGTGCGGTCTTTGGAAACCCGGTCCAAGGCGTCCTGGATTTCCTTTTCCGTATGACTGTCGAGCGCGCTCGTCGCCTCGTCGAGCAGCAGGATCGGCGGCGACTTCAAGATCGTCCGCGCGATCGCGACGCGCTGCTTCTCACCGCCTGAAAGCTTGAGGCCCCGCTCGCCGACCATCGTGTCGTATCCGTCGGGAAGCGCCCGCACGAAGTCGTCGATCTGCGCGAGCTTCGCCGCATGATAAACCTCCGCGTCCGTCGCGTCGGCGCGGCCATACTTGATGTTGTAGAAAATCGTATCGTTGAACAGCACCGTATCCTGAGGCACGACGCCGATGGCCGCGCGCAGCGACGACTGCGTCACGTCGCGAATGTTCTGCCCGTCGATCGTGATCTGGCCAGCCGTCACGTCGTAGAAACGCAGCAGCAGCCGCCCGACCGTCGACTTGCCCGCACCCGATGGACCGACAATCGCGATCATCTTGCCGGCAGGCACGTCGAACGAGACATCCTTCAGAATGCGGCGTTCCGGATCGTAGGCGAAGCCGACGTGGTTGAACCGGATCGCGCCACCCGAAACCCTCAGCTCCTTAGCGTCCGGCGTGTCGGCGACTTCCGGGTTCTGCTCGAGCACTTCCATCATGCGCTCGATGTCCGTCAGCCCCTGTTTGATCTCGCGATACACCATGCCCATGAAGTTGAGCGGCATGAAGAGCTGCAGCATCAAGAGATTGACCATCGCGAAATGGCCGACCGTATCTTTGCCGGAGACGATGTCCGTCGCCGACATCGCGAGACAGATCGTCAGCGCGATCGTGAAGATGACAGCTTGGCCCGAGTTCAAAACCGCAAGCGACGTATACGTCTTGATGCTCGCCTTCTCGTAGGCCGCCATCGACTTGTCGTAACGCGCCGCTTCCCGCCCTTCGGCGCCGAAGTATTTGACCGTCTCGTAATTCAGCAGACTGTCGATCGCCTTCGTGTTGGCGTCCGTGTCGCTCTCGTTCATCGCCCGGCGGATCGAAAGCCGCCAGTTCGTCGCCTTCACCGTGAACCAGAGGTACGCCGCGATCATCAGCACGATGGTGACGATATAGCGCCAGTCGAACTCGTAGGCGCAGACCGCGATGATCATCAGAAATTCGACGATCGTCGGAATGAGCGTCATCAGCGCCATGCGACTGATGTTCTCGATGCCGGTCCGGCCCCGCTCGAGAACGCGCGTCAGCCCGCCCGTCTTACGCTCGAGATGAAAACGCAGCGATAGGCGGTGCATATGCTCGAACGTCGAAAGCGCCAGCTTTCTGACCGCATGCATCGCAACGCGCGCGAACATGCCCTCGCGGATCTGCACGAGCAGCGACATCACGATGCGCGCGATGCCGTACACAATGGTCGCCAGCACCGGCGCGCCGATCAGCCAGGGCAGCGTTTGGCTGCTCGCCACATGCCCGCCGGTCGCAGCGACAAGCGCGTCCGTGGCCCACTTCAGCGTGAATGGCACGGTGACAGTCACGCCCTTGGCGATGACGACGATAATGAATGACCAGACGACCGTCCGCTTCAGATCGGGCCGGTCTTCGGGCCAGACGTAGGGCCACAGGGCCCTCAAGACCCGGCTGGACTTGGCGGAAGGTGTAATGCGCGCCAGCAGTCCATCGCGGACCGCCGCGCACCAGTTGACAACGGCGCTTTGCATTCGGCTTCAGATAGGATCATGCGCCGGGAAAGTCCATCGCCGTCACCGGCGCGGGAGATAAAGCCGCTCACACTGATAGATGAGGTTCGGATTACGAATGATGCCCCGGTTTGCCTGATAGATCCGCCGGAAATACGAGCCCGACCCGTAGTGCCGAAGGGCGATCCGCCACAGGTTATCGCCGCGTGCGACCGTATATCGGCCGGGCAACAAGACCTTCTCCCCAGCGCCCCGGCAGCGGCCCTGCCGCGCCCGCCGGACCCACGGTTTCACGACCGGCCCACGCGCCAGACTATTGGAAGCCACAGCCACATGGCGTTTCACCGCGCGATGCGAATGGGCATGGGTATGAGGCCGCTTGCGAGCGACACCCTTTTCACCGCGCGAAGATGCTTTCTTGGAGGTCACCGCAGACTGTTGGGCCTTCGATGGCGGCGGCTCGGCCGCACTCGATGCAGCGGCGACGTTCGTCTTGGCCTTGTCAGCGTCCTCGACCATCGCCTGCTTTGCAGATTCTGAGGCGCGCTTCGCGTCCGCATCTCTCTTGGCGGCCTCCTCTGCTAGACGGACTTTTTCTGCAGCTTCTTTTGCCTTCGCTTCGCGATCGGCGGCCGCCTTCGCCGCCTCCTCCGCCGCGATGCGCTTTGCATCATCCTCGGCTGCCTTGCGCCGTGCCTCTTCCGCAGCTTTCGCTCTGGCTTCTTCGGCCGCCTTCAATGCTTGCCGCTCGGCTTCCGCCTTCCGTTCGTCTTCGGCTTTCTTGGCGGCGGCCGCTTCAGCTGCGCGCTGCGCGGCGAGTTCCCGTTCCTTGGCCGCAGCCTTCTGAGCCTCCTCCGCCGCGATACGCTTCGCGTCCTCCTCGGCTGCCTTGCGACGTGCCTCTTCCGCAGCTTTTGCTTTGGCTTCTTCGGCGACCTTCAACGCTTGCCGCTCGGCTTCCGCCTTCCGCTCGTCTTCGGCTTTCTTGGCGGCGGCCGCTTCCGCTGCGCGCTGCGCGGCGAGTTCCCGTTCCTTGGCCGCAGCTTCCTCCGCGGCCCGCTGCTCCGCCGCTTTCTGTTCGGCGGCAAGCCGAAGCTGATCCTGACGCTTTTGTTCCTCCGCCAGACGCTTTGCCTCGTCGGCCTTCCGCTGCGCCTCGAGACGCGCCGCTTCGGCTTCGCGAACCTTGGCATCCTCGGCGGCTTTCGCCGCGGCGTCGGACAATTCTTGGTTGTGCTTGGCTTCCGCCTCCGCCGCAAGCTTCGCCTGCGCCGCGTCCATGGCCTCCTTCGCCGTCCGAGCCGCAGCCTCAGCGTCATCGTGCTTCACCTGCTCGATCTTGCGCGCGATCGCATCGGCATCGGCACCGCCCGCCGGTGTCGACAATCGCCGAATGATCGTCGTCTGGAATTCGCGATTGGCGCGCGCCAGCCAGTCCTGCACGCGATCGGAAACGCCAAGCTCCCTCGGCGGCCATAAGCTGGTGTTGAGATCCTTGGCCGTCTCAGGAGACGCCGCTCCGCCGGACGGCTTCGGCAGATCCTGAGCCAGCACGCGGTACGGCTCGTCCTGAGCATCCAGCGTATCGTCGTTATCCTTGGCGACGACCCGCGGAAATCTGCTGTCGACGGCGAACGTCGCACCCAAAGATCGCGCATCGCCATGATCGATGGCGGCATCAAGCGGCAGCGGCAAAAGCGCCAAAACGCCGAGCAGCGCGGTTACGGCACCGGCGCGCGCGCTGGAAATCGCGGTTTTCTTCGCGGAAACCGTGGCTTCGCCGTTTTTCATAACATCGCCTTTGAACCCCGCTATGAACTAACCACACGCGGCTGTTTCTCGCCAGTCCTACAGCCCCGGCAACGTGAAAATAGAATTTGAACGCTGTACGGCCTCCACAAAAGCAGCATGCAACCCAGGCATACTCTGGCGGGTAATGAGCGAACCACTAAATATTAAAGTCACGTAGTTTGTGAATGGAACGAGAATGAATGAAATGACCATGGTGCCGGCCGGCACACCGGCAAACGACACGAAATCCACAACCCCCGCGAAAATCGAAAGTGTCTGCGTATATTGCGGCTCCGGCAAGGGGCTGAACACGTCTTACGCGGTTGCGGCCCGCAAGCTCGGCAAGGCTCTCGCCGACAATAACATCCGCCTGATCTACGGCGGCGGCAGCCTCGGCCTGATGGGCGAAGTTGCGCGCGCCTCGCTCGGAGCGGGCGGCAAGGTAACCGGCATCATCCCGGAATTCCTCGGCAACCGCGAACTGATGCTGAAAGACGTCGACGAGCTGATCGTCGTCGAGAACATGCACACGCGCAAACAGCTGATGTTCGATCGCGCTGATGCGTTCGTCGCCCTCCCCGGCGGCATCGGCACGCTCGAGGAACTCGTCGAGCAGTTGACATGGTCGCAGCTCGGCCGCCACGCAAAGCCGATCGTCATCGCCAACATCAATGGCTTCTGGGACCAGTTCCTGTCACTCCTCGCGCACATGAAGCAGGAGACCTTCATACGCGATGGCCTCGACGTGCATTTCACCGTCGTCGACAGCGCGGAAGCCATCCTTCCGGCAATTCTAAAAGCCGCTGTCCCCGAAAAGCCCGCGGCCGAGGAAAACGTTCTGCGAAAATTCTAACTGCCTCACGAATGAAGATCTACTGGCGAGCCCCGGTCTGGCGCACGGGCTCGCCGCCAAAGATTTCGGCAACCATCGGCTCGAGTTTCGCAGCACCGAGCGGGGTCAGATGATGCCGGTCGCCGTAAAGCGGCTCGCCCTCGCGAGAATAGGGGCACGTTGAGGCGCCGCACAGAAGCTTGTGCGGGTAGAACACCCGAACGTTCGGCATCGTTGAAATTCGATCGAATGCCGTCATGACCGGTCTCTGCCGCTTCAAGAATTCCTCGAGGGAAGCCTCCTGAGGCAGAGGTTCGGCCCAGAAGCGGGACTTGATCATCGCCGGTATGATTTCTTTCGATTGGACCGGAACGGACCCGACAACGACAACCTCCTTTCCGTTTTGAAGGAGCAGATTGATCGTCGCGGCCAGCGCATCGGCAAACGCCTCACCATCGGCTCCGTCTCGACCCTTGTCCGAAAAAATTGCTCCGCTGGCGTCACGCCAGAAATACGGAGCGGCGGCGCCCCAGTATCCTTCCAGGATGACTCGTTTGATATCCGGGCCGAGGCTTCTGTTGAGCGTCTTCGTATTGTGCGCTTGGCAGGTCCTAATGGACCTGCCGCCACGGAAGTTGACATCGAAGAGCGGCGGACACGAGTAATGCGAAAACACCAGCAAACGGTGATGCGTCTTCTCCGCGTAAGACGCAAAGACAGGAACCAGTGCTTTCGCGTGGCTATCGCCCCAGAGCAGAGTATCGGCAGGGACACTTGGATCGCCAATCTCGTAGACTTCGCCTGGCCAGTCTCCTTGCACGGCGCGGCCGAACCGTTTCATCGGCAGCGGCATGATGTCCATCGAAGCGGCTACGACGTCGGCCGGCCAGGTTTGGAACTTGCTTGGCCAGCGGCTGATGCTGCTGCCGGCGACGAGGAGAACCGCAACGGCCAGTGCACCGGTAATAAATAGCGGCACCCGGCCTGAACGCGTTCTTGCGCGCCGGAAGGGTTGCTCGACGAAACGCCACGATAGGAAGCCAAGCCCTACTGAGAGCCCGAGCAGCACGAGTTTGGCGGCAAGCGCAGTGGCGGCATCCTGCTCGAACAAATGTGGAAGCCGGTATCGCGCAAAGGTAATGAGCGGCCAGTGCCACAAGTAGACGGAATACGATATCAGCCCGAGCCAGACGACCGGCCGCCATGCAAGAGCGCGCGTGACGATAGTGGCCGGTTCGTGTTGCCCACCGGCGTGAATGATAAGGACCGCCCCGAGACACAACGGCAGAGCCGCGAGGCCGGGAAACGGCGTTTCAGGCGTGTTCGTGAAAAATGCGAACGCGATCAGCGCCGCGCCGAGCGCAGCTTCCGCTTCGCGAACGGCACGATTCTTCAAATAGGGGAGTGCTCCAAACGCCAGAAGTGCACCGGCAAGCAGCTCCCACCCGCGCCCGGGCGCCGAGAAAAATGCCTCCTTGCGGTCGACCTCGACGCCGTGAACGCTGAAAGCCAGTGCTGCCGCGGCAACGATCGCGATTGCCGGAATGATGGCCCGGCGGCCGATCTTGAATACGAGAAGGAGGAAGAGCGGAAAGACGAGGTAGAATTGCGCCTCGACACTCAGCGACCAAGTGTGGAGCAGCGGATTTTCGGCGGCATTGCTGGCGAAATAGTCAGCGGCCTCCTTGATGAAATAGAAATTCGACGTTGATTTCGCCGCTGCTGACAGCGTCGCGCCGTAGTTCTTGAAATCACGCGGCAACAGGATCGTCGCCGCCAATGCGGTAGTGACCAGAGCGCAAACCACGAAGGCCGGAAGAATCCTGCGGATGCGCCGATCGTAGAACCGCGCCAGCGAAAAAGTGCCGGCTTCGAGTTCGGACTTGATGATCCCGGCAATCAGAAAGCCGGAGATGACGAAAAAGACGTCGACGCCGCCATAGCCGCCCTGAACGCCAAATCCGAAATGGAATGCAAGCACGCCGAGCAGGGCGACCGCTCTAAGGCCGTCAACGTCAAACCGATGCGTCGTCGCCCCTCGATCTGTCACCGCATCGATGGACAATCGGCCCTTGTTCGACACTACGCCCCCCGACTAGGTGTCCCATCGCCGCGAAAGGATCACATTCCCCCCAACGCCTCAACCCCTCGCCCGCGCTTGCGCGCGGTAACACACAGTTGCGCGCGGGCCGCTTCCCTTCTAATCAGCGCATATGGCCAAAACGACCGCAGATCCGCTTCCCCCAATCGCCCGCATTCCCGACGCCGAAATTGCGGGATACGTAGAACGCATGCGTGCCGGGGAGCGGCGTGCGATCTCGACGGTGATCACCGAGCTTGAACGGCTGTCGGCTGCCGCGCCGGGACTGCTGCAGGCGCTGCAGCCGCATCTCGGACACGCCCTCGTCGTCGGCTTTACGGGCCCGCCGGGCGCCGGAAAATCGACACTCGTCAACGCCGTCATCACGCAACTGAGGCAGCACGGCCGTACCGTCGGCGTCATCGCCGTCGATCCCTCGAGCCCGATCTCGGGCGGCGCCATTCTCGGCGATCGCATCCGCATGACTGCCGCGCTCGACGACGACGGTGTCTTCGTGCGCTCGCTGGCCTCGCGCGGCTATCTCGGCGGCCTCTCCCCCGCAGCCGTCCGCATCATCGACGCGCTCGACGGCGCGGGCTTCGATATCGTGCTCCTCGAAACGGTCGGCACCGGCCAGAACGAAATCGACGTCGCAGAGGTCGCCGATATCCGCGTCGTCATAGCGGCACCGGGATTGGGCGACGACATCCAGGCGATGAAATCCGGCCTTCTCGAAATCGCCGACATCATCGTCGTCAACAAAGCCGACCGCCCCGGCGCCGAACAGACGATGCAGCAGCTTATCGGCGCACTGTCGATCCGCGCGATGGCGGCCGATAAAGTTCCGGTCTTGAAGACGAGCGCGTTGAGCGGCGACGGCGTTCCCGAACTCGTCGATGCGTTCGATGCCATCGGCAGCCGCGTCTCAGCCGAAGGCGCAATGAAGAGACGCCGCCGCCGCGCCCGCTACCTGATCGCCCGCGCCGCCGCCGACATCGTCGCCGCACGCATCAAATCCGGCGGCAAGGAAGGCCTCGACCCGCTCGCCGATGCCGTCCTCTCCGGCACGATGACGCCCGATAAAGCGGCGCGTCGCTTGCTCGAATAGCAATCGTCGGCGCACGACAACACTGCGTCGCCGATCTTTACTTTTTCCACAGCCTGATTGCACCGAGCACGCAGCAATTTGCTAAACGTCCCCGATCACGCATTCGGCATTCGAAACGGGGGGACAAACGAAGATGCGTAGAAGCGTACGCACCGCTTTGGCGACAGTGGCGGTCATGGCATCGGCTGGTGCTGCGATGGCGGACGATCTTACGGGCGCTGAGCTGCATGCATTGCTCGCCGGTCGGACGATTTATATCTCCGCGCCGTTCGGATCGCTTCCGATCCGCTACAGTCCCGGCGGCACGATGGTCGCCAAGTCGAGGGCAATGGCTATCTATTCCGGCGGCGTCGGCGAAGATCGCGGAACCTGGCGCATCTCCGGCAACCAGTTTTGCCAGCGCTGGAACCTCTGGCAGTCGGGACGCGAACAATGCTTTTCGGTTTCGCGCACGGGCTCGACGCTCCGCTGGGCCAGCAACGACGGCATGACCGGTACCGCGCACTAAGTCCGCACACAAACCGTCATCCCGGCGAAGGCCGGGATCCAGGCAACAGTCAACACACTCACCGTTGCTGTCCACGCGGAGCGAACCGCGCCTGCCGTTTTTGCTGAAGCCTGTCCGGGTGCCGGCCTTCGCCGGCATGACGACGCTTCAATGACCGCAAAAAAACTATAACCACCTGCGCCGCTTGAAATAGAGATACGGCAGGATCGCCGAGATCACCATCATGCCCAGCGCGAACGGATATCCGAGCCCCCACCTGAGCTCCGGAATATCCGCGAAGTTCATTCCGTAGATCGAAGCGACGAGCGTCGGCGGCAGAAACACGACAGCGGCGACCGAGAAGATCTTGATGATCTGGTTCTGCTGCAAATTGATCAGCCCGAGCGTCGCGTCGAGCAGAAAGTTGACCTTGCTCGACAGAAACGTCGCCTGATCGGTCAACGCGACCACGTCGCGATAGAGAACCTTGCTGCGCGCCTTGGCTTCCTTGGTGACCTTCTTATCCTGGTCGACGCTGGTGTGATAGGTCAACACGCGGTTGATGCTGACGAGACTTTCGCGGACCTTCGTCAAGAGATCGCCGTCCTGCCCAATCCTCTCGATCGCTGCCTGCAGATCGTCGCTGGACGGTGATGCCTTTTCCTTGCCCTTCCCGCCCTTGCGAAACACTTGCCGTGAAACCTGATCGATTCCCGTTCCGACGCGCTCGAGAGCATCCGCCATCCGATCGAGCAGCGCTTCGATCAAGCCCATCATGATCTGCTCGCCGTTGGCAACGGGCACAGCATTGGAACGCTGCGCGCGGACGACGAAATTGGCGAAGGCCTTCGGTTCCGCATAGCGAACCGTCACGAGCGTGGTGCCCTTGAGTGCGAACGTGATCGGCGTGTTGATCGGCTCATCGCTTTCGAGCTGAGACGCAGCCGTCAGCGTCATGAACTCGGCGCCGTCCTCCTGGTAGAGCCGCGCGGAGACTTCGATTTCCTGCATCTCCTCGCGCGTTGGCAGCGAAATTCCCAAAAGCTGCTCGACGTAGCGATTGTCCTGGGGAGCAGGATTGTAGAGATCGAGCCAGACCGGAAGGTCGATCGGCGCAATGACCTCGGTCGGAATGCCTTCCTGCGCCAAAACGAGATGCGAATTTTCGCGGCGATAGCTTCGCAGCATGTCAGGCCCTTCCGGTTCTCGGCCACCGCGCAGCCGTCCGAGCGGGCCTGATATCAGCCGAGCCGGAGGGATGCGGGCGAAATCGAAGTGTCGCTTCGACTGTCGCAGTCCATTTGTGTTGATCCTCGTATCCGGGCCGACGAATGAGCAGCAAGCTCACAGGCGGCCGCGGTCGGCCGGGAACCTACTCTCGCGCTTCGTCAATTTCCAGGGGGTCTTGACGGTTAATTGGCCGTCAAGCAATTGCGAGCCGGCTGTGCCTGATTGAATACACGAAATAGATGACGAGCCCGACCGCCAGCCAGACGACGAAACGCAGGTGCGTCTCGAATGGCAGGAAGGCGATCAGCGCCCCGCATGAAATTATGCCAAGCGTGGGAATGACGATGCCACCGGGCATCTTGAACGGCCGCGGCAAATCCGGGTGTGAATATCTGAGCGAGATCACGCCGGCGCATACCAGAACGAACGCGGCGAGGGTCCCGATATTCACGAGTTCGGCGAGAATGCCGAGCGGAAGGAAGCCCGCCATGACCGCCATGACGAAACCGACAATGACCGTCGTGCGGACCGGCGTATGCGTGCGGCGATTGACGACCGAAAAATATGGCGGGAGGAGCCCGTCACGCGATACGCCGACGATGATGCGCGTCAGGGCGTAGTAGAGAACGAGCATGACGGTCGTCAGACCTGTGATGACGCCCGCTGCGACCAGCGCCGACGCCCAGTTGTACCCTATTTTCTGGAGCGCAAACGCGACGGGCGACGACACGTTGAGTTCGGTGTAATTGACGATGCCCGTCAGGACGCCCGACACCACGATATAAATGATCGTGCAGAAGATCAGCGAGCCTATGAGCCCCGTCGGCACGTCGCGCTGCGGGTCACGGGCTTCTTCGACCGCCGTCGAAACGGCATCGAAACCGACGTAGGCGAAGAAGACGAGAGACGCCCCCGCGAGAATGCCGACCGGCCTGCCTTCCGGCGTGTGCTCGAACCAGCCGAAGGGCGCGAACGGCGTCCAATTCTCGGGGTGAATGTTGAAGATCGCGACAGCCAGAAAGATCGCGATCGTCCCGAGCTTCACCGCGACCATCGCCGCGTTGACCCGCGCCGTCTCCTTCACCCCGATGATCAGCATGATCATCAACAGGAAGACGATACCGAATGCCGGAAGGTTCACGATCCCACCCGCAAAGGGCCCCTTCGTGAACTCCGGCGGCAGGCCGAGGCCGATGGCCGTGAGCGCGTTGTTGAAATAGCCTGACCAGCCATTGGCGACCGCCGCGACCGAGACGCCGTATTCGAGAATGAGGTCCCAGGCGATGATCCAGGCGATGAGCTCGCCGAACGCTGCGTAGCTGTAGCCGTAGGCGCTTCCGCATCCGCCGACGCTCGATGCAAGCTCGGCATACGAGAGCGCCGCGAAGCCGCACGCCAATCCCGCGACGACGAAGGACATCACGACCGCAGGCCCCGATTGGGTCGCCGCCGCCACCCCGGTCAGGACGAAAATGCCGGTTCCGATGATCGCACCGATTCCGAGCAGCGTCAGATCGAGCGCGCTCAAGACACGCTTCATGCCGAAGTCCGAGTCGTCGTAGGCGACAGATTTTTTGCGGAAGAGATCGGCCATGCGCGGGTCCCTCATGATCTGGACATCTTTGGTCACAGGACATTTTGGCGCTGGATAACCTTCCCCGCCCGAACGGCAATTCCCCCGCCGCCGCGCCCCTCCGGACTCCATCGCTCGCGTACGAGCTTCGCCCAGCCGTCTGCCGATGTCTACAATCCCTTTGCCGAAAAAATTCGCCCGCCTAGATGTTAGGCAGGCGGCCGTATTACCGGCAGGGCGGGACAGCTGGAGCACTTGCCCGCCGCTCCCAAACCCGATAGCGAGTCCACGAAAAGCTAGGCAAGGCTGCACGACGAAATTGGAGCACAACGATGTCTGACGAGGCCGTAGTCGCCCAAACGGGGCCCTACCAGGTCGATCTCACGGAAGGCCAGGAATATTGGTACTGCCGTTGTGGACGGTCCAAGACCCAGCCCTTTTGCGACGGCTCTCATGAAGGCACGTCATTCGAACCAATGCGGTTCGTTCCGGACCATACGGGCACCTTCAATCTCTGCGGCTGCAAGGCGACGGACGACGAACCCTACTGCGACGGCACGCATAACGTCCTGTAGTCACGCGGCAACAGCCCCTTCGGCGCGAGATCACAGCCTGTCTCAAAGAGGCACACATAAACAGAAGGCCGCCTCGCGCTGGATTGCGCAAGCCGGCCTGAATGAACCTGGAAAGCTATAAATCTACGAGACGCAATTGCAGATTATTACGATCCTGCAATGTTCGGAATATTAGCGGCCCTGAGAAGCGTGCATGCATTCCGTCATTAGGCGTCTTTCGAGTCTCCTCAATTCATCCGGAATATCCCGGCCCGAATCTCGAAACTCGGTGATTCTTTCTTTCACCAGGGCGTAGCACTGGCGCGGATCGTCCTCAGACTGCTCCATCTGATGGACCAATTCAGCCAGCTCCCCGCTGCCCATCTGTTGCGACATTATTTTCAAGTCTCCCGCTTATGGCTTTTGCGTAGAGCCCGGATCGGGGGTTCAGTTGGCCGCCCCGTAGAGCTCATCGACTCATTACATCCATCGGTCTTTCAATGTAGGCCCACCCCTACGCGAATTGAATGCGCAAATTTGAACGTAGACCGACGATTTTTACGAGTGTGACTTAACTGCCCTGAATATTACCTGAACAAAAAACAGAAACGTCCCGCTCGTAATGACGGAAATAGGTCAGCCGTTCGTGGCGATTCACTGGCGGTAATTGAAGTTGCCATTCACGAATTGTTGCAAAGCATTTGCTGCAGGGCAGCGCAAAATTCAGAACGCACGGCGTCACGCTGAAGCGCCTTGAGGCTGAGAGCCCCCGCGATTGCTGAAGCGTGGCCTGTCTGCTACGCCTCCCGCGTTGCATCAAGGATTTAGCTCGATGATACCCCGCTACTCACGACCTGAAATGACCCGCATCTGGGAGCCGGAGACACGCTTCAGGATCTGGTTCGAAATCGAAGCTCACGCGGCGACCGCCACCGCCAAGATCGGCATCATCCCCGAGGCTGCGGCAAAAAACATCTGGGAAAAAGGGTCGGCCGCAACCTTCGACGTCGCCCGCATCGACGAAATCGAAGCGGTCACGAAACACGACGTGATCGCCTTCCTGACCCACCTCGCCGAGCACGTGGGCCCGGACGCCCGCTTCATCCACCAGGGAATGACGTCGTCCGACGTCCTGGACACCTGCCTCAACGTCCAATTGGTCCGCGCCGCCGATCTCCTGATTGCGGACCTCGACCGTCTCCTCGCCGCGCTCAAGGCCCGTGCGTTCGAATTCAAGGATACGATCACCATCGGACGCAGCCACGGCATCCATGCCGAGCCGACCACGTTCGGCGTCAAGCTCGCCTATGCCTACGCCGAGTTCTCACGCGCGCGCGAACGGATGGTCGCCGCCCGTAAGGAGGTCGCCACCTGCGCCATCTCGGGCGCGGTCGGAACCTTCGCCAACGTCGATCCGCGCATCGAGGAGTACGTGGCGGAAAAGATGGGTCTCGTCCCCGAGCCCGTCTCGACGCAAATCATCCCGCGCGACCGTCACGCCATGTACTTCGCGACCCTCGGCGTCGTCGCCTCGAGCATCGAGCGCCTCGCAATCGAGATCCGCCATCTGCAGCGAACGGAAGTCCTGGAGGCGGAAGAGTATTTCTCGCCCGGCCAGAAGGGCTCGTCGGCGATGCCCCACAAGCGCAACCCGGTCCTCTCGGAAAATCTGACGGGTCTCGCCCGCATGGTGCGCGCCTATGCCCTTCCGGCGATGGAAAACGTCGCCCTCTGGCACGAACGCGACATTTCGCATTCGAGCGTCGAGCGCATGATCGGCCCCGATGCGACAGTGACGCTGGACTTCGCGCTGGCACGTCTCGCCGGTGTCATCGAAAAACTGGTCGTCTATCCCGAGACCATGAAGCGGAACTTGGAAAAGCTTGGCGGCCTGCACAATTCGCAACGCGTGCTGCTGGCTTTGACCCAGGCAGGCGTCAGCCGCGAGGATGCCTATGCCCTCGTTCAGCGCAACGCCATGAAGACTTGGGAACAGGGCAAGGACTTTCTGACCGAACTCAAGTCCGACAAGGACGTGACGGCGAAAGTGCCGCCCTCCGCGCTCGATGCGATGTTCGACATCGATTACCACACCGCCCACGTCGATACGATCTTCCGGCGCGTGTTCGGCAACGCTTGAACCCCGCCGACGTCACAAAACTGTAATCAAACTGACGTGCCGCTGCCATCTCGGCTGCCGATAGGCTTGAACTCGAGATATGTCGGGGTGGTGGGATGTCGGTGCCGGGCTTGGCCTTCGGTATGGAAGAACGTCATGAAAATGACGTGGCCGAAGATAAGCCGGTCATCGATGCAATTGGCCTGATCAAGGGCGCCGTCGCCGTCGGCGCCCTTTCGTTCGCCATCTTCGGCCTGATGCCCGGCATCGATCTCGCAGCCGCCCACTTGTTCTACGCGGGCAACGGCCAATTCGTCGGCAATCAGCTGGCGGCCTTTGGCATGCTGCGCCTCGCCTTCAACGTCGCATTCTATGTGACGTGCGCCTTGACCCTTGTGGGATTGTTCATCACCGCCCGGTCAGCCTCGGACTGGCTCGGCATCGACAAAAGGAAATGGCTGTTCCTGACCTTGTGCCTGCTGACGGGCCCGCTGGTCGTCGCCAACATCGGCTTCAAGGATCACTGGGGCCGCGCTCGTCCGCGCGAAGTCGTCGAATTTGCAGGCACCAAGGCGTTCTCTGCGCCCTTTCCGCCCTCGAGCCAATGCACCTACAATTGCTCGTTCGTTTCGGGCGAAGCTTCATCGATCTTCATCGTGCTGTTCGCCGCCGCGATGCTTTTCAAATCCCTCTCGCGCAACTTTGTCACATCCGCGATCGTCCTCGGCGGCCTCGCGGGCCTGACGCGCATGGCTCAGGGCGGGCACTTCCTGTCGGACGTCATCTTTGCTGGGGTTTTGATGGCGATCACTGCCGGATGTCTGCAACTCCTTTTCGACACATTGGAAGGCGAGCGTGCTGGCCTGGTCGAGCCGGGCTCGGCCTGAGTATCTGACCTGATCGAATGCTCCCACGTGACATCTGCAAACCGAAAGTTTAAGCGAGCCTCGGGCGGAGACTATTGAGTCCGATGGGAATCATGATCGCGGGTGAACCGCAAACCGAATTCGGGGCGCAGGAAAAAAGCAGGAACGTCGCGTTGCTCCTCTGGGGTGCAGCGATTGTCGGTGTGCTTGCCGGCGTTTTGTTCAGCCTTTTCCCGGAGATCGATACCCGGACGGCCGCATTCTTCTATCGGGGCGACGGCATCTTCGTCGGCAAGGGCGGCGGCATCTACTCCGGCACGGCGACGACCGTCGCCGACGTGATCCGCCTGACGCTTTATACTTCTTTCGTTGCCCTCTGTGTTCTCACCGTCTGCGGCCTTGCAGCCTCCGTCCTTCGCAAGCGCGCGAGCCTCGGCTTGACCGCTCCCAAATGGCTCTTCCTGTCGGCGTGCCTCGTGATCGGACCGGGCATCGTCGCCAATACCATTCTGAAAGATAATTGGGGCCGGGCTCGACCCGTTCACCTCGTCGAGTTCGGCGGCACGAAAACATATACGCCGCCGCTCAGACCTTCGAAGCAATGCGAGAAGAACTGTTCTTTCGTGGCAGGCGAAGCATCGATGGCCTACACGACATTCTTCGCCGCGGCGTTCCTCTTCGCCGGCATGGGCAGCAGGCTTATCCTCGCCGGCGCACTCTGCGGTTTGTTCTCAGGCCTCGTGCGCATGTCGCAAGGCGCGCACTTCCTGTCCGACGTCATCTTCGCGGGCGTCGTTATGGCCGCGACTGTTGCCGCGATCTACCTGCTTTTCGATCTGATTTCGCGTACAGGAAAAGCCGATCCTGCGACCGACACGCCGAACCCGCTCGCCCGATGGTGCTCATGGTGACGTCCGAAACGCTAACCGGGATTTCCGCGCCAGACACCGCCAGCCCGGCAATCGGGTCATTGCGCGCGGCAGGCAATGCCCGGCCGCAGCTGACCGTCGTCATCCCGACCTATTGCGAGGCGGGCAACATCGCCGCCATGATCGCCGCGCTCGACGCCGCGCTCGCGAGCATCCGCTGGGAAGTGATCTTCGTCGACGACGACAGCCCCGACGGCACGATGAGTGCCATCCGCGCCATCGGCGCAAACGATCCGCGCGTCCGCGCCATGCGCAGGGTTGGCCGCCGCGGCCTCGCAGGTGCCGTGATCGAAGGCATGCTTGCCTCCGGCGCCGACATCGTGGCCGTCGTCGATGCTGATCTCCAGCATGATGAAAAATTGTTGCCGCGCATGTTGAGCGAGATCGAAGCCGGCGGCGCGGACATCGTCATCGGAACGCGCTACAGCCAATCGGGCGAGGCCCGCGAAGGCTTTTCGACCGCGCGGCGCATCTCGAGCACGCTGGCGACCGCCCTTTCGAACCTTCTTCTGCGGACGAACGTCAGCGATCCGATGAGCGGCTTCTTCATGCTCAAAAGAAGCCTCATCGACACGATCGCGCCGAGCCTTTCGCCGGGAGGCTTCAAGCTCCTTCTCGACATTCTGGCATCCGCACCCTCGGGCGTCCGCATCCGCGAGATCCCTTACGTGTTCCGCCCTCGCCGCGTCGGCAAGTCGAAGCTCGATGGCATCGTCATCGCAGATTTTCTCGGACTGCTTCTCGCCAAGGTCTCCGGAAATCTCCTGCCGCCGCGGTTCGTTCTGTTTGCGCTTGTCGGATCCCTCGGCCTCGTCATCCACCTGTTCGCGCTCCGAAGTGCCCTTCACTTCGGTGGCACGTCCTTCAACGTCGCCCAGATCTTCGCGTCGTTCGTGGCCATGACCTTCAACTTCTTCTTGAACAACGTCCTGACGTTCCGCGACCGCCGCTTGAGCGGCTTCGAGGCGATCAAAGGCCTGCTGATTTTCTATGTGGTGTGCAGCGTCGGCGCGCTCGCCAACATCGGCGTTGCGGACCTCGTCTATAGCCACGATACGACATGGTGGCGGGCCGGCATCGCAGGCGCTCTCATGGCCGCCGTCTTCAATTACGCCGTCAGCTCTGCATTCACTTGGCGGAGATGACGGCCGTTCTGACCACCGAAGCGGAAAGCGGCTCCGCCGCCGGTGAACGTCAGTTCGACGATCGCACGGCAAACAGCGTGCTGCTCGCAGCCGTCCTCGCGCTCACCGCCATTCGCCTCGGCTTCGCGAGCTATCTCGGCCTCGTCGACGATGAGGCCTATTATCGAATTTGGACCCTAGCGCCGTCGCTCTCCTATCTGGATCACCCGCCGATGGTGGCCTGGATCATCTGCGCGGGCCGCGCCATCGCCGGGGACACGACGCTCGGCGTTCGTCTGCTCGGCCCCCTCATCGGCGCAGCCGGCGCTCTCGTTCTCTGGCGAACGGCCTATCTCCTCTACGGAGCCGGCATCGCTCGGGCGTCGGTTTGGATCATGCTGGCAATGCCGCTGCTCGCGGTCGGCGGCATCATCGTCACGCCGGACCTGCCGTCCGTGCTTTGCGCCGGGCTCGTGGTCTGGGCGCTCGCCGAGCTGAACCGTAGCCAGAACGCCAGATGGTGGCTCGCCGTCGGCCTGTTCGCAGGGCTCGGCCTGCTTTCGAAATATACGAACCTCTTTCTCGGCGGCACCATTCTCGTGTGGCTGCTCGCGGCGCCACAAAATCGCAAATGGCTGCGCGCGCCGGAACTTTGGATCGGCGGCATCATTGCGGCCGCCGTCGCGAGCCCGGTCGTCATATGGAACGCCGGGCACGGCTGGGCATCGTTCACCAAGCAGTTCGGACGCGTCGCCCATAACGGCTCGGCCGGACCCACCTATCTGCTCGAGTTCATCGGCGTGTTCTTCGCGCTGGCTAGCCCGGTCATCGCGGCGCTTGCCATTGCGGGTCTCGTCAGGATCACCCGCTCGGCATTCGCAAGCCGGGGCCGCAAAGAGAACGATGTGCTGCTGGCCGCGGCGATACTGCCGATGCTGATCTACTTCGCGGCCCACGCGCTCCACGACCGCGTGCAGGGCAACTGGCCCGCACCACTCTATCCGTCTCTCGCCATCTGCGCCGCAATCGCGCTGCAGGACGTTTCGCTGAAATGGCGGCGCACGACATTCCTTGCTGCGCTCGCGACCGGCTTCGTGATGACGGCCGCCATCTACGTCCACGCGGTCCGTCCGTTGGTGATCACCGCGAAAGACCCGACAGAGCAGATGCGCGGCTGGCCCGCATTGGCCGATGCCATCGAAGCCAAACGCCGCGAAACGAATGCAGGCTGGGTCGCCACCTCGAGCTACGCGACGACCGGACAGCTCTTCATGGGCCTCAAAGGCCGAAGCGATGTCGCCCAGCTCGATCAGCGCATCCGCTATGAGTTCCTGCCGCCGCTCGGCGCCTCTCTGCTCGAAAAGCCTGCTCTTTACGTCGAACTCGAAAGACGTGTCGATCTGCCGTTGATCAAGCAGAAATTTCGCAAGGTCGAACCGCTTGGAACGCTGACCCGCGCCAACGGCAGCGGCGGCGCAACCTACGTGCTCTACCTGCTCTCGGATCCGCCCGCTCCGCCGCTTTGATTTTCAAAAAAGAGGGCGAAGCATCAGCGCCGGCAGGCCGGATGGTTGCGGCCGACCGGGCACTGGCAATGAAACTAGGCTGCTTCCCTGTTGAGACGGCCCTCGGCAAGTTTCGTCAGCTTGTCGTCGGCCCCGTATTCTTCCTTCAAGGTCTTTTCGAGGATCGTCGCGAGATCCTTGTGACCCAAGAGCTTCGCCCACGAGACGAGCGTGCCGTAGCGCGTGATCTCGTAGTGTTCGGCCGCCTGACCGGCAGCGATCATCGCCGCATCGCGCGTGTCGGGATCCTTGATGTCCGACATCAGCTCTTCGCCTTCTTCCAGAATGCCTTTGATGGCTGGGCATTCGGTTGCCTTCGGCTTCCGGCCGAGCGCTTTGAACACCTCATCGAGACGCGCGATATGTTCCTTCGTCTCTTCCATGTGACCGGTGAAAGCCTTGGCGAGCTGCGGCGAATCCGACGCCTTCGCCATCTTCGGCAGCGCCTTAACGAGCTTGTTCTCCGCGTAATAAATATCTTCAAGCGTGTGATTGAACAGGTCTTCCAGATTTTCGATCTTCATAGGGAGCGTCTCCTCGGACTGCGGACGGTATGTACTCGGCAACGTCATGCCCCGCCCTCGGTTCCCCGGGTGAAAGTCTCTCTGCAGTGCAGCGCCGTATCTGTCGATCGCCAACAGAAAGCGTGTTTGCCAAGCTGTTGGCCGCGCGAGGTCGCTCTGCCGCTCTTCCATCTGCGCGCGCTGTCCGTTAATCAGAATTCGGCATGAAAACATCGGAAGTCGACATTCTCATCGTACCCGGCTGGCAGGATTCCGGTCCCGATCACTGGCAAAGCCGCTGGGAACGCAATCTCCGGACCGCGCGCCGCGTCATCCAGCAGGACTGGGACAACCCCGAAGTCGAAGCCTGGGGCGACCGCATGGCGAAATTCGCCGGCGGCGCCACGCAACCCGTCGTCGTCGTCGCCCATTCCGTTGGCGTCGCGGCAACGATTTTCGCAGCCGACAAGCTGAAGCGCAATCGCGTCATCGGCGCGTTTCTTGTTGCGCCCGCGGATCTCGACCATGCCGATTTCTGGCCCGACACCGGCGGCAAGCGATGGCCGCCTGAGAAAGGCGCGCGCGGCTTCGAAACGATGCCGGAACGGCGCTTGCCGTTTCCGGCGCACGTCGTCGTCGCCAACAACGATCTCTATTGCAGCTACGCGCGCGCCGAGCATCTCGCGGGAAAATGGGGCGCAACGTTGAGCGATGCCGGCGAGAGCGGTCACATCAACATCGCGTCCGGCCACGGTCCATGGCCGGAGGGCCTGCTACAGTTCGGCCAGTTCTTGAAAAAGCTCGGCTGACCGACGCCGTCGCGCTGGCTTAGCACCGGATAACGAAACGGGGCCCGCATGAGCCCCGTCCGTGAAAAATTTCTAGCGCTTCCGGCGTTTGCGGCCGGCTCCCCGCAGGGGAGTCGCAAACGCCAACTAAAAACGCTCAGCTCTTCGCCGATTCGATATCGCGCACGGCCTTCGCCAGCGCTTCCGCCATGAAGCTGCGGATCTCGGTGTCGGAAACGGCGATGCCCTTCGCGTCGAGATCGCCCTTCACCTTTCGGATCACATCCTCATCGCCCTTTTCGAGGAGATCGGCCTTGCGCACGTCCTTCACGTAGGCGTCGAGCGCCTCTCCCGTAAGCCCGAGCTTCGCACCGGCCCATTCCGCAAGCGCCTTGTTGCGACGCGCCTCGGCGCGGAAGCGCAGATCTTCGTCATGAGCGAACTTGCTCTCGTATCCCCGTTCGCGTTCATCGAAGGTCGTCATGCGTCATCCTCCTCACCCGGACTGCCCGCCGGTATGGACTTTTGGTTGTATGGACTGTATTTGCACGCTGTGCGCGTATTGCTGGGGCCCCACAAATGCATATCTCCGCGCACGGTTACCGCGTGGGCTAAGCTAAATCAACGGCTTGGCTACCGCTCACTATAAGAGGTGCTGCGGCTCATGGTCTACATTGTGTCGCCCCCCTCGTTCGGCTAGTGTCCGGCCAAGACATCCGAGCGCGAAAAGGTGCGCCGCTTCTTTCCCGACAAGAAGAAATCACGTTGGAGAATCAAGGCGTCAGCGTCCGTGTACGAACTCGTGAAAAAGATCCGTGTATCGCAATGAGTGAGAGCAATCTGTTGATCCTCAGAGGTCCAGGAATGAACAAGCGTCGGCGAATTTATGAGGGCAAGGCAAAGGTCCTCTATGAGGGTCCTGAACCGGGCACCCTCATTCAACACTTTAAGGACGACGCAACCGCCTTCAACGCGAAGAAGCACGCGTTGATCGAGGGCAAGGGCGTTCTGAACAATCGCATCTCCGAGTACATATTTACGAAACTCGGCGAGATCAGCGTGCCGACACATTTCATCAAGCGTCTCAACATGCGCGAGCAGTTGATCCGCGAGGTCGAGATCGTGCCGCTCGAAGTCGTCGTGCGCAACGTTGCGGCAGGCTCGCTCTCGACGCGCCTCGGTCTTGAGGAAGGTTCGCAGCTGCCGCGCTCGATCATCGAGTTCTACTACAAGAAGGACGAGCTTAACGACCCGATGGTCTCGGAAGAGCACATCACAGCGTTCGGCTGGGCAACACCGCAAGAGATCGACGAGATCATGCAGCTCGCGCTGCGCATCAACGATTTCTTGGTCGGCCTCTTCCTCGGCATCGGCATCCGCCTCATCGACTTCAAGGTCGAGTTCGGCCGCCTGTACGACAACGATCAGGTCCGCCTCGTCCTCGCAGATGAGATCAGCCCCGACTGCTGCCGCCTGTGGGACATCCAGTCGGGCGATAAGCTCGACAAGGACCGCTTCCGGCGCGATCTCGGTGGCGTTCTCGAAGCCTACCAGGAAGTTGCCCGCCGCCTTGGCGTCCTGACGGAAACCCCGCGTCCGCGCGGTGCGGGTCCGGTGCTCGTCGCATCGAACACGCCGATCAACGGTCCGGTCACGCCCGTCAACGGCAAGCCGAACTAATGGCTTCCCCTCTCCCCATGACCCTGCACGTGTCATGGGGAGAGGGTTAGGGTGAGGGGCAGCGGCTGATTCCGCTCTGCTGCCGCCCCTCACCCCAGCCCTCTCCCCGCTTTGCGGGGCGAGGGAGCAAAGGACTCCCATGAAAGCCCATATCAAAATCACATTGAAGAACGGCGTGCTCGATCCCCAGGGCAAAGCCATCGAAGGCGCCATCAAGGGGCTCGGCATCACGGGCGTCGGCGACGTCCGTCAGGGCAAGTACATCGAGGTCGATCTTTCCGAGAGCGACCCGGCGAAGGCGAAAGCCATCGTCGAGCAGATGTGCAAGGACCTGCTCGCCAATACCGTCATCGAGAATTACAGCTACGAAATCGGTTGAGCCATGGGGCCAAGGGTGCGGATGACGCTTGCCATGGCCGCCCTCGCGCCATGTCAGGCGTTCGCTCAACCCTCGCCGCCTCCGCCCGATCTCGATTGCAGCATAGGGTTCGAGGCACTCCGCAACTGGGCGGCATGGCTTCCCGGCGCCGAGCGGGGAAGCGCAGGCAACCACGACGTCGTGACCGTCACGCAACCCGACGTCTGGCGCGTTGAAATCACCTTCACCGGACCCGGCCAGAACGCCCACCCCGCAGTCGTCCTGCGCAAGTTCGTGAAGCAGGTGACGGGCGTTTGGACGGCGCAGAGCAAGTCCTGCGGCTTTGGCGATCAGCTGCAGTTCTCGGAGCTCGTCGCCGAAACGAAGGCCGAAGACAGCAGATTGACCAACATGTCCCGTGCCGAAGTCGAAGAGCAAAAGAAAAAGCTCTCCCCGCTCGGCACTCCGTGAATACAGAACACGTTACCCTCCCCCTTGCGGGAAGGGTGGCGCGCAGCGCCGGGTGGGGGACCGCGCGTTCAAACAGTGGAATTCACCCCCACCCCTAACCCCTCCCCGCAAGGGGCAGGGGAAAGTGAGGCACCCCGGCAAGTAGACTTGCGGCCGGAGTCGCATTACCTGACAGCTGTCAATTATGGACACGCCGCTCGAGGCGGCTAACCGAGGCTATCGAGGATGCTCCGCGCTTCCGTCATCGTTTTTCCAGGATCAAACTGCGATCGCGACGTCCAGACCGCAATCGAGCGCGTGACCGGCTTCGCACCGAAGATGGTCTGGCACGGCGACGCCAGCGTCCCCTCGTCCGACGTCATCGTGCTGCCGGGCGGGTTCTCGTACGGCGACTATCTCCGCTGCGGTGCCATGGCCGCGCATTCGCCGATCATGAAGGACGTCGTCACCAAGGCGAAAGCCGGAACGCCCGTCATCGGCATTTGCAACGGCTTCCAGATCCTCTGCGAGTCGGGACTGCTTCCCGGCGCGCTGCTCCGCAACGCATCGCTCCACTTCATCTGCCGCGACGTCTTCCTGAAGGTCGAGAACGATCAGACGTTCTTCACGAAGTGCTATCGCGAAGGCGAGGTGGTGAAGGTTCCGATCGCCCATGGCGAAGGCAACTACTTCGCCGACAGCGAAACGCTGGATCGTCTTGAAGGCGAAGGCCGCATCGCCTTCCGCTATTCCAACGAGGCTGGCGAAACCACGGCCGAGAGCTGCCCGAATGGCGCCCAACGCAACATCGCGGGCATCGTCAACGAAACGGGCCGCGTCCTCGGTATGATGCCCCACCCCGAACGCCTCTACGAAAAGGCCCTCGGCGGCACCGACGGCCGGCGCGTCTTCGAAAGCATGCTGCTGTCGACGCTCGAAGCGGTCGCCTGACGTAACGCCGTCTCCGGCGTCACGCTCCGTCATCCCGGCGAAGGCCGGGATCCAGACAAAGTGCAGCGCATTCGCGCTTATGGTTCGCGCGGAGCGAACTGCGTCTACCGTATTCTTTTGACGCTTGACTGGGTGCCGACCTTCGTCGGCATGACGGAATTGGTGGCTCTATCACGGTTCCGCGTCGCCCGCCGCGGGAGGCTCGATCTCCCAACTGCACGTGCATCCGGTCTTCCTTTGTGATCATTTCGTGGCATTTGCGGCCGCCCTCTTGGAGCGCACCGCGGCCATTCCTACGTCTTTTAGGATTGCGGGGCCGGGCCCCTCTGGCAGCGCCATAACGGTGCTGCGATGTCGGACCGCATCGGGTGTGCCCGGTGCTGCGTCTTTGCCCCGGGCAGACCTCCCTATTCCGGAGGAATATTCATGTCCCGACGTTTCATCACGCTTCTCGAACGCGTCACGCGTATTCGCGAATGGATCGACCGCGAGCAGCGCTCGAGCGCGCCGAGCCCGGTCCGGCTCATCCGCATGCAGCAGCTCTATCTCCGCCTTTCCGAAAATCTTCGCGGGATGACCCGCCAGCGCCTCATCCGCATGGCCTCCGCGCCCCGGTTCCGCTCAGAGGGATCGTTCTACGCCGCGCAACCGGCGCGCTGGTGATCTCCATCGAGCAAGCAACAAAAAAGGGGCCTAAAGGCCCCTTTTCCATGCAGTCGAACGATCCGCTTAGCGGACGTTCCCGCGCCGCTGATTTTTGCGAGGAGCTGCATACGCAGAACTCATCGAGCTAAATACAGCGAACACGAAGGCCTTCATAACATCACCTGTTTTGAGCTAACCGGCCGGGCTCAATCCCACATAGGGTCCCTGGCCGGATCCCGGGATAAGCCCCCGGGCCGCTTCTTCTACAGTGTAGATATGTGATCCGCGGGAGGTCCGCCAGAGGCAAAAAGGCATGTCTCTTATGCGCACTGCACAATCGGCGAGCCAAGGCAGAAAAATGAAACAATCCCAATAACATAGAAAAACAAAAAAGGGCGGGAGTTGTAGCTCCCGCCCCATCCCAAACGACTTGCAAGCGTGGACTTGGAAGCGCGTTGAGAAATAAACCGCCGTTATTTCGCAACTGCGTTATACGCGACCCGCTGGATAGGTTGTATGATCATTGTTGACGCGCCCTTTGCGCATGCGAACGAAAGCGATCCCTCCAGAGCATCGACGTTGGCCGACGTGCCTTCACGCACTGTGAGCTTGATGCGCACCGGCTCCGATGCCGCCTTCTCGGCCTCGGTATAGGAATCCGCCAACATGAGCGTCAGATTGCAGGCGTTATCGGTGTTGGTGTAGTAGCCAATCGCCCGCTTCGGTCCGACCGCCAAGGTGATGCCCTTGAGCGGAGCAACCTGATGGACCGCCGCTTCATCAGCTGACGAAACGCGCGCACCGGGAAGCACAGCCAAGCTCGAAAGAAGCACAACGCCTGAGAGTTTTGCGAAACGTGTCATGACAGGATCTCCACTGTCTAAGCAGGCGAGTTCAAATCCGCGCACAATTGTCTGGACGTGACGTCGTCGCTGGATGCTGAGATAAGCTCCTGACCCGGCGAAGAAAATCTCTACTTGTGCAACGCCGAACTGCGAGTTTTGCAGCGCGAAACGGTCACAGTCCGAACGGGTAGGACGGAAAGCGCCACATCCAAAGCGCGTAAAGAAATTTTCAAATTCGGAATTTTCGGGTCGCCGTTTTCCGCCCTCCGTCCGTTATTCGGACGATCGTCTCCGCTCCTGCTTCCCGGCAATGTCCTGAAAGGAAGGCCTATGAAACGCATCGCCGCACTGGCTTGCCTCGGCTTCGTTTCCATCACGTCCGCATTCGCCGGAGACATGGAAATGAAGGGCATGGATGCCAGGCAGGTGGAAGCACCCAAAACACCTGAAGGGTCAGACTCGTCGAAGGCCTTTGAAGTCGCGAACCAGAAGATGCACGCAGCCATGTCGATCCCCTACACGGGCGATGCCGACGTCGATTTCGTCAACGGCATGGTCGCCCATCACCAGGGCGCCATCGACATGGCGAAGGTGGAATTGCAGTACGGCAAAGACCCCGAAATGCGGAAACTGGCCGAAGACATCATCAAGGCGCAGGAACCCGAGATCACGGCCATGAATGCCTGGCTCGCGAAGCATAAAAAATGAGGGCCTCGCACCGCCACCGGGCGCGGTCCCGCCGCATCGAATGCGCGAAAAATTCCGATCAAATGCGAGGCGCCAGATTTCGAGATCCCCAACGCCTATCGCTTAGCAATGGAAGCTTCCGGCGCCCTTTTGCTCGAAAGGAAGGCTCATGAAAAACTTCACGGCTCTGACGTGCCTGGGCCTCGAATCTGTTCCGGCCGCTGAAAAGGGCAAAAGGAACAAGACCTCCGACCGGGCAACCGGCGCCAGTAGGGCTCCTGCCGCCAGCGCGCTCGCAACCGCCATCTACAAAATGGACGAGGCCATGCACGCGCTGACCTATACGGGCAATCCCGATGTCGACTTCGTCACCAAAATGATTCCCCACCACCAGGGCGCCGTCGACATGGCCAGGGCCGAGCTCGAATTCGGCACGGATCCCAAGATCCGAAAGCTGGCCCAGAGCATCATCAAGTCCCAGGACAGGCAGATCGCCGAAATACGGGGCTGGCTCGCGAGGTACAGGAAGGCCGCCGCGCCCATGAATTGAGGCCAATAGGCCCTCTTATCCTTGGATTTTGGCCCTGAATGGCCAAATAAAACAACTTGCCGCTGAGACGGCTGGGCAGCCGCCTCATATCTCCGTAAACGGGCATCAGCGTTATCGCGACGTTTGGCCGTTGGGCCCGTCCGAGCACAAAGGCGACAAACCGTTCCCGAGCCCATATAAGCGGACGCAATCCGAGCGCCCGACGAGATCCTTATGACCGATACGACGACACGAAAGATCACGCCCGAGATCGTTGCCGAGCATGGCCTGAAGCCCGAAGAGTACGAGCGCCTGCTCGAAATCCTGGGCCGGGAGCCGCTGATCTGCGAGCTGGGCATCTTCTCCGTCATGTGGAGCGAGCACTGCTCGTATAAATCCTCACGCGTCTGGCTGAAGACGCTGCCAACCTCCGGCCCGAAAGTGATCCAGGGTCCTGGCGAAAATGCCGGCGTCGTCGATCTCGGAGACGGGGACGCCGTCGTCTTCAAGATGGAAAGCCATAACCACCCCTCGTACATCGAGCCCTTCCAGGGGGCCGCGACCGGCGTCGGCGGCATCATGCGCGACGTCTTCACGATGGGTGCGCGGCCGGTAGCCAACATGAACGCGCTGCGCTTCGGCGCGCCGGACCATCCGAAAACGCGCCACCTCGTCGGCGGCGTCGTCGCCGGCATCGCCCACTACGGCAACTGCACGGGCGTCCCGACCATCGGCGGCGAAACCAACTTCGACGAAGGCTACAACAACAACATCCTCGTCAACGCCATGTGCGTCGGCCTCGCGAAGACCGACAAGATCTTCTATTCCGCCGCCAAGGGCGTTGGCCTGCCGGTCGTCTATGTCGGCTCGAAAACGGGTCGCGACGGCATCCACGGCGCCACGATGGCCTCCGCCGAGTTCGACGAGAAGAGCGATGAGAAACGCCCGACCGTCCAGGTCGGCGACCCCTTCACCGAAAAGCTTCTGATCGAAGCCTGCCTTGAACTCATGGCGACCGATTCCATCATCGCCATTCAGGACATGGGCGCCGCCGGTCTCACGTCATCGACGTCGGAGATGGCGGACAAAGGCGGCGTCGGCATCGAACTCGATCTCGACCTCGTGCCCCAGCGTGAAACCGGCATGACCGCTTACGAGATGATGCTCTCGGAAAGCCAAGAGCGCATGCTGATGATCCTGAAGCCGGAACGGCGCGAAGAGGCGCAAGCCATCTTCACCAAATGGGGTCTCGACTTCGCCGTCATCGGCCAGACGACCGATACCCAGCGCATGGTCATCAAGCACAAGGGCAAGATCGAAGCCGATCTTCCCGTGCCCGTGCTCGCGAACTCAGCGCCGATGTACAAGCGTCCGTACATTGAGCCGAAAAAGCCCTCGCAAATTCTGCCCGAATGGGTGCCCGCGCCGAACTCGCTCCTCGGCACGCTGAAGGACTTGATGGGCGGCCCTGCTCTCGCCTCCCGCCGCTGGATCTGGGAACAGTACGACCACATGGTCATGGGTGACACCGTCGGCCGTCCGGGCGGCGATGCCGGCGTCGTTCGCGTACACGGCACGCAGAAGGGCATCGCCGTCGCATGCGACGTGACACCCCGCTACGTCGCCGCCGATCCTGAGGAAGGCACGAAGCAGGCTGTCGTCGAAACCTGGCGCAACCTGACGGCCGTCGGCGCCGATCCCCTCGCGATCACCGACAACATGAACTTCGCCAATCCAGAGCGGCCCGAGATTATGGGCCAGTTCGTGGCGAGCGTGCGCGGCATGGGCGAAGCCTGCACCGCACTCGACTATCCCGTCGTCTCGGGGAACGTCTCGCTCTACAACGAAACGAACGGCGTCGGCATTCCGCCCACCCCGGCGATCGGCGGCGTCGGCCTCGTGCCGGACTGGACGAAGATCGCCGACATTCGCCTGAAGAGCGAAGGCAACATGCTGATCGTGATCGGCCGCGAGGAAGGTCACCTCGGACAATCGCTCTACCAGCGCCACGCGACCGGCAAATTCGAAGGCGCGCCCCCGCCCGTCGATCTTCAAGATGAAATCAAGGCCGGACGCCTGATCCGCACACTGATCCGCGAAGGCCGCGCGCTGGCCGTGCACGATTGCTCGGACGGCGGCCTTCTCGTCGCCATCGCCGAGATGGCGCTCGCAGGCGGCGCGAACGGCGTCGGCGTCGAGCTCTACCCTTACGAAGGCAAGCTGCCCGCACACGCCATCTGGTTCGGCGAGGACCAGGGCCGCTACGTCGTCGAGGTGACGCCGCAGAAGGCGGAGGAAGTCCTGGAGCGCGCCCGCCTGCTCGAACTCCCTGCACGCATCGTCGGCCGCGTCGGCGGCCACGCCATTGCCCTCAAGGGCGAGAACGCGCTGCCGCTGTCCGAGCTTCGCGCCGCGCACGAAGGCTACATGCCGAAGCTGATGCAGGGAGAACTTGGCGCATAACGGCGTTTAGACAGGCTGGCCATTTACCAGGCGCCTGGGTGTTCTTTGCGAGCATGTGATGCGGTGGTAAGCATTCCCGGCACTCACAGCGAAAAAGGCGGTTTTCAATGGCGAGCGAGAGCAATCCGCAATCCGCACAGGAATTGAGCGAGATCAAAGGGGCGCTCGACGTCCTTTTCACCTTGCGCGAGGAATTCGCGACCTGGGTCGAGGAAGCGCAGAACGAGGATCGCAAGGAAGAACTCGACAACGTCTACCAGCACGTCCTGGCGATGGAGGCGGAATATCACCGCCGGCTCGAGGCAGCCCTGAATAAAGCCAAGCCGACCGTTTAGCGCTGAGCTTTCAATTGCGGATGTCTCGAGGGCGCCGGACTGCAAACAAGAGCCATTCCGACCGGCATCAAGAAAGAAACCGAATGCGACTCCTGCTCATTCCAAAAATCACGACTCTCGCCGTCGCTCTTGCCGCCTCTCTGGCATTCGCGGCTATTCCACCGGCAATCGCCGAAACCCAAGGATCACAGATGACCACCACACCGTCCGGCCTCCAATACGAAGACACTCAAGTCGGCACCGGCGAGACGCCCGAGACCGGCCAGATCTGCGTGATGCACTACACCGGCTGGCTCTATCAGGACGGCAAGAAGGGCAACAAGTTCGATTCCTCGGTCGACCGCGGAAGTCCGTTCGAATTCCCCATCGGCACCGGACGCGTCATCAAGGGCTGGGACGAAGGCGTCGCGTCGATGAAGGTCGGCGGCAAGCGCACGCTGATCATTCCGCCCGCATTGGGATATGGCGCACGCGGCGCCGGCGGCGTCATCCCGCCGAATGCCACGCTGCTGTTCGAAGTCGAATTGCTCGGTCTGAAATAGACAGGCCCCTCGTCATCCTCGAACGCGTGAGCGCAGCGATGCGCGTCCGGGGATCCAGCGTAAGAATCGTCGAAGACGCAATATCGGGCCTTCGGCACATTTGACGCTGGATCCCCGAACAGTCTCGCGATGCTCGACCTTTCGAGGATGACGAATGTGCCCGGCCCCAGCGATCAAACCGGCGCGAGCTGCCCGTAACCTTGATAGCTCGCAAACTTCGCGATCGTCTCCGTCAGGTCCCTGCACCGCGGCCGATGATAGCGATCGATATTGCCGAGATATTTTTCGCGCGTGACCGTGTTGGGATGCTCGGCGCCGTGGGTTGCGATTTCCTCCGGGCTCATCTTGGTCTTGATCTGAAGCTTCCGCGCGATGCCGTCCTCGTTGAGCACGGAATATCCGTAATAGAAAATCGCCAGGTCATCGAGCGTCGGACTCTGATACCAGTGCCGCCCGCCCCGCTCCGGATAGCGCTGCCCGAAATTGTGCAGGCTGCGGCTCGCCCTGAGGCCGAGATTTAGTTTCCTGAACGCTTTGCTGTCGTCCTCGTAATAGCCGAAGGTTGCCTGCTCGTGCAGCGGCCGTCCATACGATGGCGGCGGACCGTTCATCGGATCCACGAAAACGTAGTTCCCGATGAAATGCCGCGTCGGCGCGATCACTTTGTCCAGCTGCTGAAAATTTCCGTACAGAAATTCCGTCACGTTGAGCGCCATGCGCCACGACCGGCATGTCCGCTCGTAATCCTCGACTTCGCGATCGATGTTGGCGCTGTCGAAATAGGCATTACGCGTCATGTGGATTTCCCAGTCGGGACAGAACTGCTTGATGATGTCCCGGCTGGCGTCGGTGGAATTATAGTCGATCATGATGCCATGATCGAAAACACGGCGGTGGTGATCGAGCCACCACGGCAGCATGTATTCCTCATTGAAGAAGTGGCAGATGACCGTCCGCATTGTGCCCCCTGCGATGAAGCCGCTTCGCACGCGCCTCGCTTTTGCTCACTCCAATGACGATTGATCCCGGGTTTTAAGTTGATTCGGCAAGTCACCAAAAGGCGGCGCCCAAAGTCTCCGCCGAAATCGCGGGCATGGAGACGAAATCTAGGCTGCCCGCCGCCGCTTTCCGCGATACCGGTAGATCAACCCGGGCAGCACGATGAACTCCCCTTCCCTCAATGCATCCTCGTCGAATTGCCCGTCACCGCGGCGGGGCGCGACACCGGTGTAGACGAGGAGACGCCCGAACTCGTCGCGAACGAATTCAAAAAAATCTCTTCCGTCAAACCGGCCAATGGCGCGTCCCTCAGGCATCGTGTTGTGAAGAATGGAATATTCGAGAATTTGCGCGCGGCGAGTGCTGGCAAGCATGAGCGATGTCCCGTTCCGAAGGCTATTTCTGACCGCCAAGCTCTTGCGGCGGCGCGCCCTTGAAAGGCATAGCCCGGCGCCTCGACAGCTCGTCATAACAGGCGAGCCGCGCTGTTTCCGACTCGACCGTCGCGCAATCGTGAAGCTCCGATGGCCCCGACGGCCGATTGCTGACGGCCAACAAGGCGATTCCTGTTCCCGCCAGCAATGCGATCAGGATCGCGAAGATGAGCGCAGCTTGTCTGTTCTCGCGCTCTTTCTTCCTATCGAATTCCTCTGCTTCGAGATCGAAGTGTTTGGGAAAATCGGCATCTTTTCGAAAATCAAAGGACATAGTCGTTAATCGCTTTGCAGCACATCGCACTTGCAACGTAAGAGATCACGCATAAAAATTCGACTGAGGCACTCGCGCGAAAATATAAGCATCCCATAAACACTTGGCGCGAGCTGGCCAAATTACCGATGTCCGATAGCCATTATCGACAGAGAGCCGATGAGGCCCTCGATCGTCCGCCCACATCGCAAAAAAGGAGCGGAAGCGATGCGATCGCCTCCCTCCTTCAGCCGCATACAAAGAAAACTTTCTTCACATCATTTGGTTGCACCGGGATTCTGATCCATTTCAGTGCGCGACAGAGAGCCATCATCCGGCTTCGCGTTTGGCATTGCCGTAGAGCCCGTCTTATCGCTGTTGACGCCCGGCTGTTCCTGCATCTGCTTTTCCGAAAGGCTGCCTGAATTCGGCTTTGCCGTCGGCGTGGCCGTTGAGCCGCTGCCCGAAACGCCCGGATGATCTTTCATCGCCTTTGACGTTATGCCGCTGTCGTCGGCGAATGCGAATGACGACGACAAGGCAAGCACTATCGCTGCCAGAAATGGCTTCTGCATCGGAAACTTCTCCTGTTTTGAAAGGCTTATTCTCACTTCGACGCGAAATCGCGGGCCCTGCGCAAGCAGTGCGACCGGACGACGCTTCTATAGGCGCCGGTGTTTTTCGATCTCACACGATCCGTTACGGTGGGCTTTAGAAGTTCGTTTCATGCCCTGCCGGAAATTTCTGGCGGTCAGGCAAAAAATCCGGGAGCGGGTGCTCCCAAACGGGCTGTCCCCTACGGAACATCGTTCCCGGGAAGCTTGGTGCACAAATCCCCGGAGCTGAAACAAACCTGATCTTTCACCACAAGGACAGTGTCATGCGCGCAGTGAAATACATCGCATCGGCGTTCGTCGCCCTGGTAGCACCAGCAGTCGTCGGGAGCGCATCAGCCGCGACCGATCCGATCGGTATCTGGCTGAACGACACGGGCCGCGGCGCCGTCGAAATCAAGCAATGCGGCGATACGCTGTGTGGCAACGTCGTTTGGGTGAAGTCGGAATCGGATGCGGACGGATGCGGCAAGCAAATCATGGGCGATGTCGCACCTGTCGGCGGCGGCCGCTGGGATAATGGCTGGATCTACTCGCCGGAACGCGGCCGCAAGTACGACGTCGAGCTGACGCCACTCGCCAACGGCAACCTCAAAGTCGTCGGTTACGCCGGCATGAAATTTCTGTCGAAGACGATGATCTGGAAGCCCGCGCCGCATGATCTGCAGCTTTGCGGTCAGACGGACGCGAAGGCCGATACGCCCGCAACCAAGAAATCCGATGACGTAACCGCCGCTGTCGTTCCACCGCCCGCGGCGCCTGCTGCGGCGAAACCCGACTCCTCCAGCTTGCCGCCCGCCGCAACGAAGGAAGCGAGTGCGGAACCCGCAACCGCGGCGCCTGCCCAAGACACGAAGAAGGCGGATGAAGCGAAAGCACCCGCGCCTGCACCGTCCTCGGAATCGCCCGGTGACACTGCAAAGAACGGCGACACCGCCAACGAAGATGCAAAAGGCAACGACAACGACATCGCCGGCCAGCTCGGCAAGATCAAGATCGGCGACGTGTCATTGGACAAGGTCCTGACACGGACCAAATCCGGCAAGTGCAAGCTCGATCTTCCCTGGGTGAAGGTCACCATCGATTGCGAGCAGTAAAAGCTCGCGCTAGCCGAGGCGTTCCCCCCTCCTCGGCCAATGAAACACCCGCTGCGGCTGCCCGCAGCGGGTGTTTCCGTCATCGCGCACAAAAAAACACGGCGGCAGATGTACTGCCGCCGTGCTTGAATTCAAATCGGAAGTATCGACTTAGATGAGGTCGATCTCAGCCGGAAGGTACGACGTAACTTCCAGGCCGACTTCCTGCTCGCGAACTGCGGGCTTGGTCCAGGTCTTCATGGTGTCCTCCATTAGACTTCGAGAACTTGAGGTCCTCAGTACAATAAAACATAGCTACGCACCTTGATAACGTCCAATCGCAATCGCGTGACAATTTGATAAGATTGACTGATCGAGGGTCTTGTCCTGCCTGATCGAACACGGCAAGGTTCGAGACCCGAAACACCCCTGATTAGACCTGGAGTTAACGAAAAATGCCAATGCCAGCGGCCGACATCGAACGGATGATAAAAACCCGCTTCCCGGATGCTCAAATCGTGCTCAAGGACCTGGCGGGCGACAACGACCACTGGGCCGCCCACGTCGTCTCGGCAGCCTTCAAGGGGAAAAGCCGCATCCAGCAGCACCAGATGGTCTATGAGGCCCTGGGCGGCAACATGGGCGGCGTATTGCATGCCCTGCAGCTTACCACCGCGCTGCCGCCGGATTGACAACGAGCCGGTCTCGCCCACATCTGAAGACGACAAGCGGGCGCGCCGTCAGGGCTGCCCCGACACCAATAAAGGAGCCTCAAGAATGGCCTCTGATACCGTCAGCGAAACGATCGCCAAGACGATCGCCGACAATGACGTTGTTTTGTTCATGAAGGGTACGAAGCAGTTTCCGCAGTGCGGCTTCTCGGCGACCGCCGTGAAGATCCTTGAGCACCTCGGCGTGCCGTTCAAGGACGTGAACGTGCTCGAGGATCAGGGCGTTCGCGAAGGCATCAAGACGTTTTCGAACTGGCCGACGATCCCGCAGCTCTACGTCAAGGGCGAATTCGTCGGCGGCTGCGATATCATGCGCGAAATGTATTCCGCGGGCGAGCTGCACAATCTCATCTGCGAAAAGGGCATTCCCCACTCGCATCAGCACGCCTGACGCGCATCGCGCAGAAGCCACCGGTTACAATCAAAGCGCTCGCTGCTTATCCAAGCACGAGCGCTTTTAGTTTTTGCGCATCGATCGCCTCGACGACCCGGCCGTGCTTGCCCGTTGTCGTCTCCGCAGCGAGCATTGCATTCAGCACGGCTTCTTCGACGCTCTCGACGACAGCGAGATAGATCGCATCAAGATCGTCGTTGCTGACGGCCGTGAACGACAACGACGGCGGCTCCGGCAATTGACCCGGATCATTCGCCGTCGAAAACGCCATGAAAATATCGCCCGAAGAGTTGCCCGAGGGCGTGCCGCCCCGCCCGATGCCGATCGACGCCCGCCGCGCGAGACGCTCGAGCTGCCCCGGCAGCAGCGGCGCATCCGTGGCGATGATCACGATGATCGAGCCGCGCTCCATCGAATAAACCCGCTCGCCCGGCAACAGATCGCCCACCGGCTTCCCGCACACCGTCAGCCACGGCTTGATGCCATGGTTCGCCTGCACCAGCACGCCGACGGTGTGCACCCCGAGCCGCGTCACAGCCTTCCGCGACGCCGTTCCCGTTCCGCCCTTGAACTCGTAGGCGATCATGCCCGTGCCGCCGCCAACGCAACCTTCCGCCACCGGACCAGGACGCGCACTGTCGATTGCCGACATCACATGCTCTTCGGTGACATGAAAGCCCGCGATGTCGCTCAAGAAGCCGTCATAGGTTTCCGCTGCGACCGGAAGTGCCCAAAGATCCTCGCCCAGCGCCGCAAACCTTTTAGCCATCCACTTCAGCGTGGCGTGATGCGCCAGTCCGACCGAAAACGTATTGGTGATCGTGATCGGCCCCGTGAACCACCCCGCGTCGCGGATCCAATGCGCGCCGGTCATCTCGCCGTTGCCGTTCATCGAGAACACGCCCGCCCAGACGGGGTGCGCGAGATCTTGCGGCGCGCGCGGCAGGATTGCCGTCACCCCCGTATGCACCGGACCGCCATCGTTTCGCAGCGTCGTGAAGCCGACCGTCACGCCCGCGACATCGGTGATGGCATTGAGCGGACCGGTTTGCCCCGGCATTGGCAGACCAAGCCCCCGCGCTCGCGGCTTGCCGTTCGGCGCAAACTTCGCTGGATCGGTCATAAGACCTCCTGACTGTGTTCTCTTTCCTTACCAGAGCCGCACCGCTTCGGCTTGACCGCCCGCTGTCTCAATTTTGCCGAACGGAAGTGCTGCCTCCGCTATTGGCAACAGGGCGTGCCCCGGTCGCGAAAAGGAGCCGGACATTGCGGGTCATGTGGCTGAGCGGCCGACGCTTCTTTCTCTCGCTGACCATTCTGACCGCCAGCGTCTGCCTCGCTCTCGGCATCACGATGCCGATCCTGAAGCTCACCACCTTCTCATTCTGGACGACGGAGCATTCTCTTCTCTCGACCGTCAGCGTGCTGCTGCACGACGGCCAGACGTTCCTCGGCATGATCGTGCTCGTCTTCTCGATCCTGCTGCCGGTGACGAAGCTTCTTTATCTGCTGCTCGTTTCGACCTTGCCGCCGGCCGAAATCGTCCGCCACCAGGGCCGGCTGCGCGCGCTCGAATGGCTCGGCAAATGGTCGATGCACGACGTTCTCGTGCTCGCCCTCACGATCTTCTTCATCAAGAGCCAGGGCGTCTATGATGCGTCGAGCCTCAACGGCGTCTACTTCTTCACGGCCGCCGTCATGCTAATGATCCTGTCGTACGCGTGGATACGAACCGACGGCATGGCCGCCGCGCCCGATCTCGTCCCCGTCCTGCCTCAGCCCGACGTCGGGCAAACGGCCCGCACTTCTGGGTGGCGCAACTTCGCGCTGAGCTTCCTGATCATTCTCGCCACGGTCTTTTTCGCGCTCGGCCTCATCCTGCCGACGATCCGCTTCACGACGGTCTACGTCTGGACCAACGAGCATTCGATCCTGACGATCATGTACGCGCTCTTCGAGAACGACGAATATTTCCTCTGCGCAATTGTCTTCGCCGTGTCCGTCTTCTTCCCGTTCCTGAAACTCTTTTACTTGCTGACGCTGATCACCGCGCACGACATGCCGGATGATTTCCGCAGGAAGTCGTTCGCAACGATGGAATGGATCGGCCGCTATTCAATGACGGACGTCATGGTGCTGGCGTTGATGATCTTCTACGTCAACTCATCGGGATATACGGAAGCCCGCGTGCTGCCGGGCGTCTATTTCTTCGCAGCTTCCGCCCTGATGACGATCCTCGCCTATGGCTGGGCCAACGCCGAGCCGCCGTCCACGCGTCGCCGGAAGCGTCGGCCGGACGGCGGCGGTCCGGCGATCGCGGCAAGTCCCGGCGTCTCCATCGCGCGCACACCGCATCGCCGCCACTGGTGGAAGCCCGTCTGAGCAATCCGTTCGCTATCTTGGAACGAACGCATGGCCTAGCCATGTCTCGCACAATGCCGCTATATCGTTGCCGCCCGCGCAATGGGCAGATCGACAAGTGAGCGAAGCAAGCGATGCTGAAAGTCTGGGGACGCCGCAATTCGTTGAACGTCCAAAAAGTCATGTGGCTCGTTGGCGAATTGGATCTCCCGCACGAGCACATCGCGGCAGGCGGCGACTTCGGAAAACTCGACACACCCGCATACCTCGCCATGAACCCTCACGGCCGCATTCCCGTGATCGAGGACGAGGGACGCTCGGTATGGGAATCGCACGCCATTCTTCGCTACATCGCGGCGCGCTACGGCCGGGACCGCTTCTGGTCGGACGACGCCTGGCAGCGCTCCAACTACGAGCGATGGATGGATTGGTCAGCGACGGCGTTGCAGCCCACGTTCCTCAACGACGTGTTCTGGGCCTTCTATCGCACGCCCGAGACGGAAAGAGACTGGACGATCATCCATCGCGGTGTCGAGCAAAGCGCGAAGCATTTCGAGCTTCTCGATCGCTGGCTGCAGGGAAAGGCGTACATGCTCGGCGACAGCTTAAGCCTCGCCGACATTACGACAGGCGCCCTTCTCTTCCGCTACTACGGCATCGACATCCCGCGCCCGAGCCTTCCGAACGTCGAAGCCTGGTATGAACGCCTGAAGGCCCGCCCCGCCTACCGCGAGCACGTCATGGTGGCGTTCGACGATCTCTTCGGCAAACGCTGACCGTCGCCGCCCGCTCGTCATCCTCGGCCGAGCGCAGCGAAGCTGCGTCGATGGCCGGGGATCCAGCGTAAGAGTCGTCGAAGACACAATATCGGGCCTTCGGCGCGTTTTACGCTGGATCCTCGAACAGTCTCGCGATGCTCGCCTGTTCGAGAATGACTGACGTAACCCGCCGTCAGATCGTATGGATGTCGCGATCCTTCGTTTCCGGAATGAACAGGAAGCCGATCACGGCCGTCGCCGCCGCAACCACGATCGGGTACCAGAGGCCGTAGTAGATGTCTCCGGTCGCGGCCACCATCGCGAATGCGGTGGCAGGCAGGAGGCCGCCGAACCACCCGTTGCCGATGTGATACGGCAACGACATCGAGGTGTAGCGAATCTTGGTCGGGAAGAGTTCGACCAGCGCTGCCGCGATGGGCCCGTAGACCATGGTGACATAGAGCACCAGGATGAACAGGATGCCGATGACGATGCCAGCTTGAGGGTTGAAGATGTCGATAGGACTGGACAACTTCACGATGCTTGCATCGCCTGCCTTCGGATAGCCCGCTTCGGTGATCGCCTGACTTCCGACCGTGATCTTGTCCTTCGGATCGCCAACGGCCTTCTCAAGATCGGCGGCAGCAAGTTCTTTGCCCGCAATCACAACCTTCGCAGGCTGACCGGCCGGTCCGGCCTCGGTCGTGTACTTGACCGACGCCTTGGCGAGCCAGTCGCGAGCCTTGTCGCAAGCGGTCGTATATTTACGGGTGCCGACCGGGTTGAACAGCGAACCGCATTCGGCTGGGTCGGCGACGACCTTCACCTGTACCGTCTCGATCGCATGGGCAAGCGCCGGATTGGCCGTCTCGGCGAGCAGCTTGAAAAGCGGGAAGTAAGTGAGAGCAGCGATCAGGCAGCCGGCGAGGATGACCGGCTTGCGGCCGATCTTGTCCGACAGCCATCCGAAGAACACAAAGAAAAGCGTGCCGAGGACGAGCGACCACGCGATCAGCAGGTTCGCGGTGTAGCCGTCGACCTTGAGGATGCTCTGCAGGAAGAAGAGCGCGTAGAATTGGCCTGTGTACCAGACGACGCCCTGGCCGGCGACGAGGCCGAGCAGCGCTAGGAGAACGTATTTGTTGTTGGGATAATGGAAGAAGCTTTCGGTCAGCGGCGCCTTCGAGCCCTTGCCCTCCTCCTTCATCTTCTTGAACGCCGGCGATTCCGACAGCGACAGACGGATCCAGACCGAGATCCCGAGCAGAAGGATCGAGACCAGGAACGGAATCCGCCAGCCCCATTCCTTGAACGCATCCTCGCCGACGATGGTACGGACCCCGAGGATGACGATGAGCGACAGGAATAATCCGAGCGTCGCCGTCGTCTGGATCCAGCTCGTATACAAACCGCGCCGTCCCGTCGGAGCATGCTCGGCAACATAGGTCGCCGCACCGCCGTACTCGCCGCCGAGCGCCAGGCCCTGCAGCAGACGAAGCGCGATCAGAATGATCGGCGCCGCGATGCCGATCGACGTTGCGTTCGGCAACAGGCCAACGACGAACGTCGACAGGCCCATGATCAGGATCGTTACGAGAAAGGTGTTTTTCCGCCCGACGAGATCGCCAATTCGTCCGAAGATGATGGCGCCGAACGGCCGGACGATGAAGCCCGCGGCGAACGCGAGCAGAGCGAAGATATTGCGCGTCGATTCATTGTAGATGAAGTCGCCCGCCGGATCTTTCAGCGAGAAGAACTGCGCGGCGATTATGGTCGCAAGCGAGCCATAAAGGTAGAAGTCGTACCACTCGAAAACCGTGCCGAGCGACGACGCGAAAATGACCTTTCGTTCCGCCGCGGTAATGCCCGTCGTCTGTGGATCGGCGAGAGTTCCCGTTCCAACGCTTGCCATGTGCATTCCCCCCAAAGCATCGTTCTTATGGACTCAACTCTACGCACATAGCGGGACGAGAGCGAATGACTGTTCCTCATATGAAAATGACGAACGATACTATCGCGATCACGATTTTGATTGCGCAGCGCAACAAAAAGGCCGGTGACGAAGCACCGGCCTTTTGGCGAAAGCGAAAGTCTTGTTCGTCGCGCAATTAGCGCGAGTAGAATTCGACGACGAGGTTCGGTTCCATCTGGACCGGATAGGGCACGTCGCTCAAAGCCGGAATGCGCGTAAGCGAAGCCGTCATCTTGTTGTGATCGACGTTGACGTAGTCGGGCAGATCGCGCTCGGCGCTCTTGATGGCTTCGAGAACGAGAGCCAGCTGCTTCGCCTTCTCGCGAACTTCGACGACGTCGCCGACCTTGAGGCGATAGCTCGGAACCGTGACGCGGCGGCCGTTGACGGTCACGTGTCCGTGGCTGACGAACTGGCGCGCGGCGAAAACCGTCGGCACGAACTTGGCGCGGTAGACGAGCGCATCGAGACGGCGCTCCAGAAGGCCGATCAGATGCTCGGACGTCGAACCCTTGAGGCGCGAAGCTTCGTCGTAAGCGGCGCGGAACTGACGCTCCGAAATAGATGCGTAATAGCCTTTGAGCTTCTGCTTGGCCTTGAGCTGCTGGCCGAAGTCGGAAAGCTTGCCCGAGCGGCGCTCGCCGTGCTGGCCGGGACGGCTCTCGCGACGGTTGAGCGGGCTCTTCGGACGGCCCCAGATGTTCTCGCCGAGACGGCGATCGATCTTATGCTTGGCGCGAACGCGCTTAGTCATCTTCTAGCACTCCATGAGTTATGGCACGGCTCGGATGAACCGTGACTGTGGAGCGCCCCCTCCTCATCCCCCTTTCGGGAGCCGACAGGCATGGACCTTCAACAGTCCCGCCACGGGTGCGCAGAAATCAAACGCGGGCCCGAACGGACCCGCGAAGACGTGTGGGTGATACCGGCGTCGGGCCGTCTCGTCAACGGCCTATATGACGCTTAGTTCTTCTTGATCGTCGTTTCCGGGACCGAGGTCGATCCGGTTGCGACCGGAGCCCCGGCCGCCGGCGGCTGCTCGGCTGCCGCGAAATTGGGCGGCGGGCTCGCGGCAACATAGGCCGCAATCATTTCCTTAACCTTCTTGCGCTGCTCGTCCGAGCAGGTCTGCGCCGGCTCTTTCTTTTCGTCGACGACGACTTCCTTATCGCCTTCCTTCTCGACGAGCTTGATGCGGCCGGTCAGCAGCATCACGGTCGTGAGGTGCAACTGACTGATGTAGACCAGATTTTGCTGGGTCCACTTCTTCTTGGCCTCTTCCCGGCGCATCATGGCGCGGTGGTTCAGCACCTGGTCGTCACGCAGATCGCAGATCTGGGCATGCGCCGAAAGCCGCCCGGCCTTGATCACATCGCGCGCCACGTCGAGCGGAACCTCGACTTCCGACTTTTTATTCTTGTCGATGACAATGACCGAGCCGTCCGGCTTGGAGAATTGCTGCGGCGTGAGCGACCAAGCATACTCCATGAACGATCTCACCGCGTGCTCGCTGAGCTCCTGCGCGCCGGCGGGCACTGCAGTACCCATAAGCGACAGCGCCATTACGCTCGCCAACACCCCCGCCCTCGTATTCATCCACATCTCCAGTTGAGCCTCTTTGACTTTCTTTCTTAGTGAATGGGAAACCCAGGCGCGGCCCTTGCAGCAGCCACGTTGCACAATGCCAGTAGCCTCTTGAGTTGGCATCGCTCGGCCCAAAACTTGGCCATATGAAGGCGCTTACAATCCCCCTTTTCGGGCCTTTCCTTTGCCCTGTGAGAGCGTGGCAACTATGCCACGAAGGGTGCGTACTTCCTGCTCTGTCGCATTGAGTCTCGTCAAGAGCGTACGCAGGTTTTGTGACACGACGGATCTGCGATGAGCCGGATTGAAGAACCCGTTCGTTTCCAGCTCACGCTCTAAATGTTCAAACAGTCCAAGGAGTTCCTCCTTCGTCGCCGGACGGTCCCGGCCCATGTAGAGTCCTTCGGTCAGAGGCTTCTCGTAGGTTGTAACCCGACCGAGACTTCGCCCTGCATCACTCCGCATCCATTCGTATCCCGTAAGCAGCACCGCTTGCGCAAGATTGAGGGAAGCGAAACGAGAATTTACTGGGATCATGATGAATGCATCCGCGACCGCGACCTCGCTCGTCTCGAGCCCGTTGCGCTCGCGCCCGAACAGCACCCCACAGCGCTCGCCCCGGCCGATCCGCTTCCGCATTTCGACGATGGCCTGCTCGGGCGTCAGCACCGGCTTGCGAAGATCTCGCTGCCGCGCCGTCGTCGCACCGACCCAGTTGAGATCCGCCATGCTGTCTTCGAGCGTATCGAAGGCGCGCGCGTCATCGATGATGTAATTCGCCCCCGACGCCGCGATCCGTGCCTTTTCGTTCGGCCAGCCGTCGCGCGGGTTGATGAGACGCAAATCGTCGAGCCCGAAATTCGCGCAGGCCCGCGCCACCATCCCGATGTTGTCCGCGAGTTGTGGCTCCATCAGAATGATGGATGGCGTTTCGCCCTCACCCGCCACCGGCTCGCCGCGCATATGCGCACGCCGCAGCCCATGCCGCAGCTTGCGGATGACCCGGCGCGCCCAGAACCAGTAATTTTCGCCTGACCACTGCTTGGCGAGTGTTTCGAGGCACGGCGTCGTCACCGTCTCGGTGCCCTCGCCCCTGAGGCGAACCCGGCCGTCGCCGACGATCACTTCCTTCTTGCTGAGGATGAACTGATCGAGCGTTTCGATGCCCTGCGCTTCCGTCCGCCGCTTGCACCCCCGGCAGGTGACGTTGTCCTCGACGCACTTGAGGCTGGCGCAGTATTGCAGGACTGGTTCGAGCGTCGCCCGGTCGAGGCCCGGAATGGCGAGCGCCGCGAGCCCCTGATCGATCGATGCGGAATGGCAGGCGTGCACGATCGCGGCGACCGGCGTATCCTCGGGGCCCGTTACAGGCTCACCTCCGACGCCGACCCGAATGTCCGGCACCGTCCCATTACGATGAGCGTCCGTCTCGACGTTCAATCCTGTCTCCGGTCGAAAAATTGGCAAGAAAAGCCCGAGGCCCCAGGCCTCGCAGCTCCGCCCCGCCTAATGCTTTGGTCTAATGCTTTGGTAATGACAGGCTGTCAAACTCCAGGGCACGTCAAGGCCCAGCGCCAAAGAAGTTACCGGAGACTTAAGGCCAGCTGCGTTTTGTCTCTGACTCGCAGGCATCTACGAGCTCGGAACCGCCAGTGATCCTCACTATGCGCCGCATCGATATTCCCTCCGCATTCGCGCTGCTCGCGATCGTGTTTTGGGCCTACTCCTTAAACACCGCCCGTATCAGTCCCCAGGGCTGGATCACGACACCCCAAGGCCTCCCTGCCAATGCGGATTATCTTGGTATCTACTCTGCGGGCCAGTTGGTCGGCAGCGGCGACCTCATGGCCGCCTATGATCCAGTGCGCCACAAGGGCGCCCAGCGCGCACTGGATCATAATCCGAATGGCGGCGATTATCCTTGGTCCTATCCGCCAACTTTTCTTTTGACCGCCGCCGCGCTCGCGCTTGTGCCCTATGCGGCCTCGATGCTCACGTGGATCGGCGCGACGTTTTTCCTCCTCGTCGCTGCGCTCGCCCGGATAAGCTCGTCGCGGCGTGATCTGCTGCTGATGGTCACGACTCCTGCGCCATGGCTGAATGTCTACATCGGGCAGAACGGCGCGTTGACGTCCGGCCTTTTGGGATTTGGACTTGTACTGCTTGAAACGCGCCCGATCCTGGCGGGCGTCATGATCGGGCTCCTATCGTTCAAGCCGCATCTTGGCTTGCTCATTCCGATCGCGCTCGTTGCCGGGGGCTATTACCGCTCTATCGCCGCTGCGGCTCTGACGGTCGCTACCATGGTGATCATCTCGATAGCCGCATTCGGCACCGCATCCTGGCTCGCATTTCCGAACCAGCTTCACCACGTCGCCTCTCTCATCGCGACGTCCTCCGACACCGTGAAAATACAAACGCCGTTCGGACTTGCCCGCGGTCTCGGGCTTTCGGTCGGCCACGCGCTTTGGCTGCAAGCCGCCGTATCCGCCGCCCTCGTCCTCATCATCGGCTGGCTGTGGAGCCGTCGGAGCATCAGCTTCGACCTGAAGGCCGCCGCGTTGGCGGCCGCTGCAACGCTCGCGAGCCCGTATCTCTTCGTCTACGACCTCGTTGTGCTGACAGTCGCGCAGGCTTTTCTCCTCCGCCACATCTCACGGCTCGGCATCACGCGCATCGATGCCTATGGCCTTTTGCTCGCGAACGGCCTCATCCTGCTTTTCTCCAAATTGGCGCCGGTTCCCCTTGGCGTGTTCGGAAGTTTCATGATCATGGCCTTGATCCTGAGACATGTCTGGATCGAGACGAAAAACTGCGACGCGCTTCAGGCAGACGCAAAAAAACGCGCGCCGCCGCCCATGTCGGCCGCAATTCAGGCCGCTAGGACTTGAAACGCTTCCCAATCTGACGCACTACGTCAAAAAGCTCCCTTCGCATGTGCGTAATGGGCCGTTAAGCTCGGCGCACCCGCATCCGGAACCTCCATCCACTGTCCTTATCTTCCCGCGAGACATTGCATGCAGAAAATCAAGGTTGAAGGCACCGTCGTCGAACTCGACGGCGACGAGATGACCCGCATTATCTGGAAGCTGATCAAGGACAGCCTCATCCACCCCTACCTCGACGTTAATCTCGAATACTATGATCTCGGCGTCGAGAACCGCGACAAGACCGGCGACCAGATCACGATCGACGCCGGCAACGCCATCAAGAAGCACGGCGTCGGCGTCAAGTGCGCGACCATCACGCCCGACGAAGCGCGCGTCAAAGAATTCAGCCTGAAGGAAATGTGGAAGAGCCCGAACGGCACGATCCGCAACATCCTCGGCGGCGTGATCTTCCGCGAGCCGATCATCTGCAAGAACGTGCCGCGTCTCGTTCCCGGCTGGACCCAGCCGATCATCGTCGGCCGCCACGCCTACGGCGATCAGTATAAGGCGACGGACTTCAAGTTCCCCGGCAAGGGCGTGCTGACGATCAAGTTCGTCGGCGAGGACGGCACCGTCATCGAGAAGGAAGTCTTCAAGGCGCCGGACGCGGGCGTCGCGCTCGCGATGTACAATCTCGATGAATCGATCCGCGACTTCGCACGGGCCTCGCTCAACTACGGTCTCGCGCGCAACTATCCTGTTTATCTCTCGACGAAGAACACGATCCTCAAGGCCTACGACGGCCGCTTCAAGGATATCTTCCAGGAGATCTACGACGCCGAGTTCAAGGCCGAATTCACAAAGCGCAAGCTCACCTACGAGCATCGCCTGATCGACGACATGGTCGCGAGCGCGTTGAAATGGTCGGGCGGCTACGTTTGGGCCTGCAAGAACTACGACGGCGACGTTCAATCGGATACGGTCGCGCAAGGCTTCGGCTCGCTCGGCCTGATGACCAGCGTGCTGATGACGCCGGACGGCAAAACGGTCGAGGCTGAAGCGGCGCACGGCACCGTCACGCGCCACTACCGCGAACATCAGAAGGGCAAGGAAACGTCGACGAACGCGATCGCCTCGATCTTCGCCTGGACGCGCGGCCTCGCACACCGCGCCAAACTCGACGGCAACGAGAAGCTTCTGGATTTCTGCAAAACGCTCGAACGCGTCTGCATCCAGACCGTCGAGTCGGGCTACATGACGAAGGACCTGGCCCTGCTCGTCGGACCCGACCAGAAATGGCTCTCGACGACGGGCTTCCTCGAGAAGGTCGACGCCAACCTCAAGGCCGCCATGGGGAAGGCAGCTTAGAGATCGCGGCTCATTGACGATCCGCGAGAGCTATGGCGCCATGAGTACCGATGCCGACCGCATCGTCGGACTTTACGATCGCCATGCCTCGACGTGGGACGCGGCACGATCACGAAGCCTGTGCGAGCGGCCATGGCTCGAACGGTTCCGTGCATTGTTGCCGCCAGCCGGCTCGGTCCTCGACATCGGATGCGGATCGGGCGAACCCATCGCCCGCTTCTTCATCGAAGCAGGCTACCGGCTGACCGGCGTGGATTCCTCGCCCGCCATGATCGCCCTGTGCAAGAACCGCTTTCCCGGCGCCACGTGGAACGTCGGCGACATGCGAACCTTGTCCCTTGGACAGCGCTTCGACGGCATTCTTGCGTGGGATAGTTTCTTTCATCTGCGCCGTGACGAGCAGCGCCAGATGTTCCCGCTCTTTCGCGAACACGCCAACGCGAAGGCGGCACTGATGTTTACGAGCGGAACCTCCGACGGCGAGGCCATGGGGACATTCGAAGGCGAACCGCTCTATCACGCGAGCTTAGCCCCGGAGGAATACCGCGCCTTGCTCGACGACAACGGCTTTGAAGTCGTGTCCCAGGTCTTCGAGGACCCGCACGTCGGCGGCCACACGATCTGGCTCGCCCGGCACGAATAGGAGTCGCGCGAGTTATCCCTTTCGCATCCACCACCTCACCGGCGGCAATTCGTATCGATCCACTGAGCGGCGGGATCGCAATCGCATTTCATCCTGCGAGCGTACGGTACGGCCGATAGCGGGGAGTTTGAGTTTACTTTTGAAGCCAAGGAGAAATCGATGACAAGCGAAGTCGTGAATAAAGCTGCCAAGTGGGACGAGACATTCAACCGAGGAGACACCGTGAGCCTCGGCGGCTTTTACGCTCCGGAAGCCTTGGTCATTCCCGCTGGCGGCGCACCCGTCAAAGGTCCTGAAGCGATCGGTAAGTTCTTCAAGGATCTTCAATCCAACGGCTTCGCCGGTCACAAGATCGTCGTCGATAGCGTCATCGAAGATGGAAACACGCTGATCGCCAGCGGCAAGTGGCAGTTGAACGGGCCGGGCGAGAACGGAGCCACGAAGCAGTACGGCGGCAATTGGGTGAATGTCGTCAAACGCAACGGCGCCGACTTGCAGATCCTCCTCCACACCTGGAATTGACGAAGCTTCCGGCCGCCGGGCGTGGGAGACCTCTCTCATCCACCGCATAACAAATAAAAACGCGGCGCATGAAAGTGCGCCGCGTTTTTCAACTGTCATCCCCGGCGGAAGTGAGAGCGAAGCGCTCTCGGGCTACCTTACTTCTTCCCCGCTGCGATCTGCTGATCGACCTCGGCCTGCATCCGCGCCGTCATCACGTTGAAGTCGTTCTGCAGCTTGGCGCACGCTTCCGCCTTGCCGTCGCAAACAACCTTCATCTGCACCGTGAGGGCGTCACCATCGTGCACCACTTTTCGGCAGACAGCGGCGGGATAAGCCGGATTGTGCTTCGTCGTGAACGTGTACATCACGGTCGCATTCTTCGGATCGTCGCTAAAGGCGGTATAGAGTTCGCTCGTATAAACTTGGCTCAGACCAGCCTTCGAAGAATAGCGCGCGATCAGATCTTCCGCCTTGCCGCTCGCATCGCCGCAGAACTCAGTCGCCGCGGCTGTGGTCGGTCCGGCAGCAGGCATCGGCGTCGCCGGCAGCTTGACGATGGCATCGTCTCCGAGCGCCGGAAGCGCGAACGCCAAAGCCGCGAGAGTGATTGGAGCGAGCAGTCTGAACGAACGCGTGCGAACCATGAGAAAGTGCTCCTCGGCAGGAAGAATGCGGGGCGTATATACCGAATATTCCCGATGGTCATCAGTGAATTACAGGAAAGGTAGATGCCTTTCGCGGCGCAGCATCATCGCTCTGTTCATGCCGCGGGCTTCTCCCACTCCATGATGTAAAGATAGGGAACGCGGCGGTAGCGCTCGGCCATGTCCGGATCGCCCCCGCTCGGAGACGGCTCTGCGAAATGGCGCAAGATCATGCCATGCTCGAGGAAGAGCGACATGTACGTGCTGAGCGGCCGATGCCAATTGCGAATTTCGATCCCGCGCCAGGCGACCCAGTCGGCCCGCTCTTCGAGATAGTTGTCGATGCAGAAGCGACGCTTGCCGTCGGCATCCATAGTCCAGCCGTCGATGGCCGCCGTGCTGAAACTCGTGAGGTTCGCAATGAGAAGCGTTCCGCCGGGCCGCAAGGCCTCGATGAAGCGCGATGCCGCCCGCGCGATATCGGCGATGTCGATCAGCGTCAGATAGCAGACGACAAGATCGAACGAATCCGGCGGCTCGTCCAACTCTTCGGCGCGGCAGACGCGGTAGGCTCCGCCGGGGTCCAGTTCCAATGCCCGCGCGACGAGCGCGGCCGTCGGATCGATCCCGAGTGGCTTGATGCCCTCATCGCGCAACATTCGGCAGAAGCGGCCTTCGCCGCACCCGACATCCAAAGCCGTTTTGAAGCCGCGGTCTTTGACGCGAGCGAGCATTGGCGCATCGAGAACGAATTGACGGCTGAAGTCGCCGCCATCTCCGAGCGACGCGATCCAGGCCGCGGCGGAGTCGTCCCATCCATCGCCGTTCGTATCGCTCATGACTTCCTACAGCGAGGCGTTACGCGGCCGAAGCCTGTCCCGCCAGCCGCGCCTCGATGGCCTTCAGTGCGTCGCCAGCTTTCGCACCATCCGGACCACCGGCCTGCGCCATGTCCGGACGTCCGCCGCCGCCCTTGCCGCCGAGGGCTTCCGCACCCGCCTTGACGAGATCGACCGCGCTCCACGTTTTGACGAGGTCGTCGGTGACGCCGACGGCGAGACCCGCCTTGCCGTCCTCGGTAACGCCGACAACAGCGACGATGCCCGAGCCAACTTGCTTCTTCCCGTCGTCGATGAGGCCGCGCAGATCCTTCGGATTGAGGCCCTGAACCGTCCGCGCTAGCAGCTTCACGTTGCCGATGCTGCGAATGGCTTCGCCGTTGGCGCTGGCGCCTGAACCCGCACCGCCGCCGAGCGCGATCTGCCGCTTCGCATCCGCAAGCTGTTTCTCGAGAGCCTTCCGCTCCTCGACGAGGGTCTTCAATCGCTCGATGAGATCTTCCGGCCGCGTCTTGAGAAGGCTTGCCGCTTCCTTCACGCGGCTGTCCTGCTCTTCGAGATAGGCGCGCGCGCCTTCGCCCGTCAGCGCCTCGATGCGACGAACACCGGCAGCGCTTCCACTTTCTCCGACGACACGAATGAGGCCGATGTCACCCGTGCGCGACACATGCGTACCGCCGCAAAGCTCGACCGACCATGCCTTGTTGGCGCCGGGCCGCGTCGATCCCATCGACACGACGCGAACTTCTTCGCCGTACTTTTCACCGAAGAGCGCCATTGCGCCAGTCGCGCGCGCATCGTCGATCGCCATCAGCCGCGTGACGACCGGCGTGTTCTCGAGCAGCACCGCGTTCGCCATATCCTCGACGGCTTTCAACTCTTCGAGCGACATTGGCTTCGTGTGCGAGAAGTCGAAGCGCAAACGGTCTGGCGAAACGAGAGACCCCTTCTGCGCAACGTGCGTGCCGAGCACCTGCCGAAGCGCCTCATGCAGAAGATGCGTCGCCGAGTGATTGGCGCGCGTCGCAGAACGGCGCGCGTGATCGACTTCCAGCTCCACGGCATCGCCCGCCTTGAAGCTGCCCGTCTCGACCTTGCCGAAGTGCACGAACAGATCGCCGAGTTTCTTCTGCGTATCGCTCACACGGAACAGCGCGCCCTTCGGCCCCTTGATGAGGCCCTGATCGCCGAGCTGGCCGCCGCTTTCGCCATAGAACGGCGTCTGGCTGACGACGAGCGCGCCCTCATCGCCCGCCTTCAGTTCCTTCGCCTCTTTGCTGCCCGCAACGAGCGCCGTGACGATGGCTTCCGCGGTCTCGGTATCGTAGCCGAGGAATTCCGAGGCGCCGGTCTTGTCCTTGATCTCGAACCAAAGACCTTCGGTCGCCGCTTCGCCCGATCCCTTCCAGGCCGCCCGCGCCGCGTCCTTCTGCTTCTTCATCGCATCGTCGAACGCCGCCGTGTCGACGGTGATGCCGCGCGGCCGGAGCGCATCTTCGGTGAGGTCGAGCGGGAAGCCGTAGGTATCGTAGAGCTTGAACGCGACGTCGCCCGGAAAGACCGCGCCCTTCGTCAGCTTGCCCGAGCTTTCGCCGAGAAGCTTCAGGCCGTTGTCGAGCGTGCGCCGGAACTTCGTTTCTTCGAGCTTCAGCGTCTCGGCGATGAGCGGCTGTGCCCTGACGAGTTCCGGATAGGCATCCCCCATCTCGCGGACGAGCGCAGGCACAAGATGATACATCAGCGGTTCGGTGCAACCGATCTGAGCGGCGTAACGCATGGCGCGGCGCATGATGCGGCGAAGCACGTAGCCGCGGCCCTCGTTCGACGGCAGCACGCCGTCGGCGATCAGGAAACTCGTCGAGCGAAGATGGTCGGCGATGACGCGGCGCGCGACGTGAAGGAATTCGGGACCACCTTCAATACCGCCCTCCTTCGCCCCAACCTTCCCGGCCTCCTGCCGGATCGCCTGGATGAGATTCTGAAAGAGATCGATGTCATAGTTGTCGTGCTTGCCCTGCAGCACCGCCGCGACGCGCTCGAGCCCCATACCGGTGTCGATGGACGGCTTCGGCAAAGGAACGCGATCTCCCGGAGCGCGCTGTTCAAACTGCATGAACACGAGATTCCAGATCTCGATGAAGCGGTCGCCGTCGGCATCGTCCGAACCCGGAGGGCCGCCCGGAATCTTGTCGCCGTGATCGAAGAAGATTTCCGAGCACGGCCCGCAGGGACCCGTGTCCCCCATCTGCCAGAAGTTGTCGTTCGTCGGGATGCGGATGATCTTGCTGTCCGGAAAGCCCGAGATCTTCTTCCAGATCGCGTAGGCTTCGTCGTCGGTATGATAGATCGTGACGAGCAGCCGCTTCTTGTCGAGGCCGAAGTCCTTAGTCAGCAAATTCCAGGCGAGCTCGATCGCGCGTTCCTTGAAGTAGTCGCCGAACGAGAAGTTGCCGAGCATCTCGAAGAACGTGTGATGGCGCGCCGTGTAGCCTACGTTGTCGAGGTCGTTGTGCTTGCCGCCCGCCCTGACGCACTTCTGCGACGTGGTCGCGCGCGGAATGGCCCGCGTCTCCTGGCCGGTGAAGACGTTCTTGAACTGCACCATGCCGGCGTTCGTAAACATCAGCGTCGGGTCGTTGCGCGGCACGAGCGGCGACGACGGCACGATTTCGTGCCCGTTCTTTCCAAAGAAATCGAGAAACGAAGCGCGGATTTCGCTGACGCCGGCCATGTGGTGCTTTCGAGCCTGATATTGAAAGTGAATTGCCCCGGGAACGCGCCCCGGAACGGGTTAAGGCCGCCGTTGTAGCGGCGGCCTCGGAACGTGTCCAGAAAACGGCGTAAACGGCCGGATCAGCGGGCCTGCGACGGAACGACAGCCACAGCCTGACATCCAACCCAACGTCATCCCGGCGGAGGCCGGGATCCAGTCAAATATCAACGCCGAACTGGCGCAGGCTTGCCTGGGTGCCGACCTATGTCGGCATGACGAAGCTGAAGGCAATACCTGCCTTAACGCTTGGCCTTGGCGACCTTCTTGCTCGCATCCTCGTCGGGCAGAACCCCATCCTCGTCCGGCTCTTCCCCGTCGTCCTCTCCGGCGCTCGGATTGGCGAGCATCTTCTCGACGATCAGCCCCGCATTGGCGCGGATGGCTCGCTCCAGCTCGGCTGCGACCTTCGGGTTGTCCTTGAGATACGTCTTGGCGTTCTCGCGGCCCTGACCGATCCGGTCACCGTTATAGGAAAGCCACGCACCCGACTTCTCGACGAGACCAGCCTTGACGCCGAGATCGATCAGCTCGCCGACCTTCGAGATGCCTTCGCCGTACATGATGTCGAACTCGACCTGCTTGAAGGGCGGCGCCACCTTGTTCTTGACGACCTTGACGCGCGTCTGGTTGCCGACGGTTTCCTCGCGCTCCTTGATCTGCCCGATGCGGCGAATGTCGAGACGGACCGACGCGTAGAATTTCAGCGCGTTGCCGCCCGTCGTCGTCTCCGGATTGCCGAACATGACGCCGATCTTCATGCGGATCTGGTTGATGAAAATCACCATCGTATTCGACTTGGAGATCGAGCCCGTCAGCTTTCTGAGCGCCTGACTCATCAGACGCGCCTGCAGTCCGGGAAGGCTGTCGCCCATCTCGCCCTCGAGTTCGGCCTTCGGCGTCAACGCCGCAACCGAATCGACCACGAGCACGTCGACGGCGCCCGAACGCACGAGCGTATCGGCGATTTCCAAGGCCTGCTCGCCCGTGTCGGGCTGCGAAATCAAAAGGTCTTCGACCTTGACGCCAAGCTTCTTCGCGTAGCTCGGATCGATCGCGTGCTCCGCGTCGACGAATGCGCAGATGCCGCCCTTCTTCTGTGCTTCCGCGACGACCTGCAAAGCGAGCGTCGTCTTGCCCGACGATTCAGGCCCATAAACCTCGATGATGCGTCCCTTCGGCAGCCCGCCGATGCCGAGCGCAATATCGAGCCCGAGCGATCCCGTCGAGATCGCCTCGATGTCCAGCTTGTCGTTGGCGCCGAGGCGCATGATCGACCCCTTGCCAAAGGTCTTGTCGATCTGCGCGAGTGCCTGCTCTAGCGCCTGCTTCTTATCCATTTTGCCCCCTTCGAGCACAGTCCAGTCCGGCCGTTCCATCGTGTCACCCTCAATCCCTATGGCAAGCGCCCAGCGCCATCAATTAAGGATGTGTGTACTTGATTTGTTCCGAATCTGTCAATCTCGTTTTGTTCTCATTCGACGCGATGCGCGCCTCCGGGAATCTCATAGCCCTTCACCTGTAACCGGCGAAACAGCGCCACTTGTCGCCTGGGTGCAATCTCCTGTGCATGTTCAAGCCAAGGAGGCTCCCGTGTCCAAGTTGCTCGCCGTGCTGATCTCAGTTGCCATCGTCGCCAGCTCGTTCGCGTCGGCCGCCCAAGCCGGCCCGGGCCGCCGCCTCGGCTTCTTTCTCGGCGGTATGGCAGCCGCCAGCATGCTCGCCCATGCCGCCGAAGAACGCCGCCGCGAAGAAGCATATGAACGCGAACGCGCCCGCCGGCAGATGATTGCAGCGCGAGAGCGTGCAGCAGCGATAGCGGCCGCCAAGCGTGAGCGTGCCCGCCAGTTGGCCCTTCAGCAGCAGAAAGCCGCCCAGATCGCAGCAGCCCAGCAGACACCATCGGCGGAAACGACGACCGTAGCGAAGAAGACCGATCGCCTGCCGGAATCCACGACGGCCTCGGACGACACCTCTTCGACGAAAACCACCACCAAAACCGCGGAAGTCGTGAGCTCCGACAACACCACCCCGGTCTCGGCGACCGTCTGCCGCAAATATTCCGCCGCAGCCGACGGCCTCGTCGACACCCCCTGCGAATAAGGGAAAGGCCAGAAACGCCGCACCTCACCGAACGCGCCATAACCGCAACTTATGGCGCGTCTACCTGCGGCCTGGGTTATCTGACCACACGCGCCTAGAACCGGCGTCTTGAAGATAACTGCAGGAAAAGGTGAACACGAATGAGCAGTTCCACGTCTGCCCCCCGCTCGGGGTGTTTCGGCATCCGCGTCGGCGAAGCCCTTGTCGCAGGCGGCCCGCCAGGAACCGCAGCCGAACCGGAAGTCGCAATCGGCGAGATGGACGGTCCGTTCGGCACCGCGTTTGCGACGCTCCTCGGCGATCAGGTCAAAGGCCACACCCGCGTACTCTCGCTTCTGAACACCGACGTGATGGTTCGCCCGCCGACGATCTGCGTCAGCAAGGTCACCGTCGATAACGAGCGCTATACGAGCATCCTGATGGGCACCGTCCAGTACGCGACCGCAATGGGCGTGCTCGATGCCGTGCGCTCAGGAGACCTGCCGAAGGATAAGGTCGACGACCTCGGCATCATCGTTTCGGTCTGGCTGCACCCGTCGGTCGCGACGATCGAGAAGCTCGACCACAAAGTCCTGTTCGACATTCATCGCAAGGCGACGAGCCTCGCCATCCATAAAGCGATGAACTACCAGCCCTCGATCGATTGGCTGCTCGAGAACCAGGACAAGATCATCCACAAGTACTTCGAGCGCGGCTTGAAGGGCGAAATCTAAGACCCGCCGTCATCCTCGGCCTAGCGCGGTGAAACCGTGGGACGGCCGGGGATCCAGCGTTAGACTCGTCGAAGACGCAATATCGTGCCTTTGGCAGCTTTGCGCTGGATTCCCGAACGCCCTCGCCCGGCTCGGTCCTTCGAGAATGACGAAGGTAACGATGATCCGCCCCATAATTCCCCTCCCCCTTGCGGGGAGGGGTCAGGGGTGGGGGTCGGATCGCAAGCCCAGGGTGCATACTTCCCTCACCCGGCGCTTCGCACCGCCCTCCCCCCAAGGGGGCGCGCACAGTGGCGGACGGGCTTCTGGCCTACTTCGCCAGCTCTTCCTTCACCTTCGCCGCGAGCTGCGGCAGCGAGAAGGGCTTCGGCAGGAATGCGAAGTCGTCCGAACCCATCGTCTCGCGGAACGCCTCGTTCGGATATCCCGAGACGAAAATCACCTTGATCGATGGATTGCGCTTTCTGAGTTCCTTGAACAGTGCCGGACCATCCATCTCCGGCATGACGACGTCCGAGACGACGATGTCGATCGCGCCTTCGTTGGCGGCCATCAGCTCGAGCGCCTCGACGCCATCGGCCGCTTCGATCACCTGATAACCCTGGCGGCGCAGCGCCCGGACGGCGAACTGCCGAACCTCCACTTCGTCTTCGACCAAGAGCACGCGTCCCGTACCCGTGAGATCGGTCGCATTGAGCTGCCTCTTGGCGGCGGCGATGGTTTGCGGAAGAACGGTTTCGACGTCTTCGCCGTCTTCGACGAAATAACGCGGTAGGAACACCTTGAACGTCGTGCCCTTGCCGATCTCGCTTTCCGGCAGAATGAATCCGCCCGACTGCTTGACGATACCGTAGACCGACGCGAGGCCCAGCCCCGTGCCCTTGCCGACGCCCTTCGTCGTGAAGAACGGCTCGAAGATCTTCTCCATGACTTCCGGCGCCATGCCGGTGCCGGTGTCCGCAACTTCGATCAGCACGTACTCGCCCGTGGTGAAGCCTGGAACGCCGCTCATCTTCTGGCTTTCACGCTCCGGCACGTTGCGTGTCTTGATGGTCAGCTTGCCGCCGTTCGGCATCGCGTCGCGCGCATTGCGGACGAGGTTCAAGACGACCTGATAAAGCTGGTCGCTATCGGCCTTCACATACCAGAGATCGCGCTCGGCCTGAATCTTGAGTTCGATCTTCTCGCCGCACTGTGTCTTGAGAACCGGCAGCATGTCGGAGGTCAGCTCGCCGGCATTGAAAACAGAAATCTGCTGCGTCTGCTTGCGCGAGAAGCCGAGAAGTCCGGAGACGAGGCCCGCGGCGCGGTTCGCAGCCGACTGAATGTTCTTGATGTCCCGATACGCCGCGTCGCTCGGCCGGTGCGTCTGCAGCAGCAGATCGGAAAAGCCGATGATCGCCGTCAGCACGTTGTTGAAGTCGTGTGCGATGCCGCCGGCGAGATTGCCGACCGCCTCCATCTTCTGCGCCTGCGCCACCCGCCCTTCGAGCGCTTTCTGCTCGGTCGCGTCCATCACATAGAGAGCGGCAGCCGCACCGCCTTGCACGGCAGCGAGCGGCGACATGTAGATGCGGCGCGTGAACTGGCGCTGCTCGCCTGCGGTAATCTCGATCGGCTGAATGTTGCCGCGGCCGGTGAGCGCCTCGTTGAGGCCCGCTTCGATGCGCAGCCGCTCTTCGGCATCCGCCGTGCGGCAGAGGGCTTCTGCAGCCAGTACGTCCTGCGCGGGCTTGCCGTCGAGAACCATCCGCATGAAGGCGGTGTTGCAGTTCGCGATGCGGCCCTCCGCGTCGAGCGCTGCGATGCCGAACGGCGCCGATTGGAAGAATTGCGATGCCCGGACGTCCTGCTGTCCGCGGTCGACGAGGCCGGTCGTCTGCCGGTTGATGGCCGTGATCGTGAAGCCGTGCTCGGCCTGATTGCCGATGGGCTCGACGAGCAGCGTCAGGGCCACGATGCGCCCGTCCTGCCGCGTCAAGTCGAGATCGATGATGCGCTGATCCGGTTCGGGAATGGAAGCCATCAGCTTGAGAAGGCGGAAACCTTCCAAGCCTGCGAGTTCGGCGAGGCCGAGGTTGCGCACGCGCAGCGTCCCTGCCGGATAGCCGAGCCATTGTTCGAACGCTGCGTTGATATGAAGAATTCCGCCGTCGCTCGCCACCCACATGAAACCGGCGGGCATGACGTCGAACGCCGCGAGAGACGCCTCGATCCGTTCGATGTGCTGAGCCTCTTCGCTCTTCTCACGCGAGACATCGACGATCTGCCACGAGACGAGCCGCTGGCGGGGCGCAACATCCTCGCCTGCATGCTCGGGCGGCGAGAAGGGGCGCACGATGATGCGAACCCAGGCCGGCCGGTTCTCGATGCCGGGACGGAGCCGAACGTCTTCGCGCCGCGCTTCGCCGCGCTCGGCCGCCCGCGTCAGCTGGAAGAACGCTTGCGTCCCTTCCGCATCGTGCGTCAGCAAAGCCTCGAGCGCGGAAAACGGTCCTGCCTCATGGCGTCCGAGAACCTCTTCGACGGCCGCATTGGCGTAGAGAATCGTCCCGTCGGTCTGGGCGATGATCTGTGCCTCCTCCCGGGCGTCGATCGAAGCCTTGAGAACGTCACCCGCCGTAACGCGCGCGCCAAGCCGGATATGCCCGGCGGCGATGCCGAAGAGCATGAAGATGCCGAACATCGCCAAGAGCGCGATGACCGTCAAAAGCAGCGGCTCGCCCGATCCGCTTGCCAGCAGCCCGAACAGAATTGAGCCACCCGCAGCGGCGACTATGATTAGGGGGAGGAAACCGCCGAACCCTTCCGCTGAGTTCAGCGGATCGATCGGGGCGGCATCGATCCTCAACGCCTCGCGATCCTTCATGGGCCGAGAATCTAGC
>RXJH01000003.1:0-371473 GCA_003987725.1 Hyphomicrobium sp.
AAGCAAGCTGCGCAGATGAGATGCTGCTTAGGCAAATTGGCTTGAGCATGATCGGTAAGGGGCATACCACCCGTTCGGCTTGATCTTGCTGAAGTCGATAGGGAACTGCAGCTTCATCAGAACTTCGTACTTGGCCTGAATGCCTGGCCCTCGAGAATAGGTCCTAACGCCCTCGCTCTGTCGCGCTGGACTGTGGCCGCAGAGGGCATTGACAACATATTCTTCTTCACCTGCATCAAACAGCATGGTCTGAAGCGTATGACGGAAGGAATGGAAATCCAGTTTGTTGTGGGTATCGCTTTTGATTCCGAGCCCTTCCTTGTAGCGATTGAAGCGCTTTGAAAAGCCGCCGAACTCACCGCGTTTGTTGCGCTCTTCGTCGGCAAATAAGCGCACTTCCTTGGCCGCCTTCACGCCTTCGACGAAGTCAAGGAAGCCAAGCTGAATGAGGGTCGGGTGCAATGGTACTTCTCGCGCGCTCGAATGCGTCTTAAGCCGCTTGTCTGCATCAGAATTGATGTCGAGCAACCAAAGTCCGGTTTCCGTGTCTTTACGGACATCCGTGAGTTCGAGCTGGCACAGCTCTGCTTCTCGTGCGCCTGTAAAGAGTCCCAGGAGTGGCACCCAGTAGTCGCTTCCGCGTCTAAAGGTACCGCCCGTGTAAGCTTCGGCTTCGAACAGCGTCGTGAGCTGTTGCTGTGAGAAGGCCTTCTTCTTGGTCTTGATCCTCGGCTTCTTGAGGAGCGGCTTCAGGATGCTGTGGAAGTTGCAACGAAGCGGGTATTGCTGGGCTTCGCACCAAGCCAGGAACATATTCGTGGCCTGCGCATGCGAAAATACGGTCTTAGCCGAGAGAGTCGGACTAGGAACCTTTAAGATGTCCTCGATAGATCGTGGGTCTATGCTGTCGATACGGGTTGGCAGCCGTGGCAAGGTGTCGACGTAGGCGCGAACATCCTTCGGGGTAAGGCCAGAAATCTTGAAATTCGGACGCCCATCGGCAACGATTTTGAGGAAAAGCTTGCACTGGGCGCCGTATTTGTCGGCGGTGGCAGCCGTCGTTGATTGCTTCTTGCTGTCGACGAAGCGCTCAATGGCTCTATCAATGAGCTCGTCAAAGCTATCTAACGGTGCGCTGTACGGTTGCGGGGGTGCTGCAGGCCTGGTTTTAGCGAGCTCTGAGGGCGCCAGGGGGGACGAGCGACGAGAAGGATCTGCAGAAGGTGACGACGGTAGCGCGGGAACCTCTGGTGCTGAAAGAGACGCCATATGATCGAGAGCAATAAGGTAATCTTGAAAGTCTTCGGCTGAGAGCCATTCCAAGAGAGCATCGACAGCAAAGTGATCGTCGAAATTTAATTCGCCATGCAGAGCGATAAGCGCGAGACCTCGTTGATAGCGATCGAGCTTTTCCTCGGCGTCGCGTTCCCAGGGTTCCGAATGTTGAAAGTTCACGCTCACGTGGCGGGCCTTCTGAGTGACGTGGATCTTGGCTGTTGAGCAATCATTGGCGCGGGAGCAAATCGAACCTCGTCTCCTGAGGTCTTCCTACCAGCACAGCTCGACTGTAAGTAAACCCACATAATTGGCGCGAACGACTATGCGGCAGTGTTCGATCGCTTCCAGTGTAAACGGATACCGAACGTCGCGCATAAGCCATTGCTAACCGCGATCGATCTCGAGAGTTGTACGCTAGAACGCGCGATCGTCTTGAAAACTATCCGCTGACAATAAAGCTTGGTGCTAAGTCGGGCTGCCGAGCCAGAAAAGGCTTGGCCCGGCAGTTGTTAGTTCCACACAATAATTTAACAGAGCGGCCAAGCGGGAGTAGCGTGATCCCTAGTTGCGCATGGAAGGATTTGGACGTGAGGATAAAACAATAACCCGGTTTCCGAGAGAGAAGTCCATTTCTCAGACCAATGCGGGAAAAAAAAGCCCTTCCTGTTCTTCAAATTATTCCACAAATCAGTGTCGGGTCTGATCCCCACTTCACGCTTGAAGAGCATCGCCCATTCCTCAACCGTTCTGAACACGATGTCCTCGAAGCAATCATCGGCAGTGGTTGCCATCTCCCTCGGAGCGCTTGAGAAGACGGTACCGGTGGCGGGCACGGTGTAGCGGTTCAAGAATTCGTATCGAGCATCCGAGAAATACTCGGGAAATTGTGATGCAAACGTATTGATTTGGTTCGGTGAGGTGTTGATAGCAGGTCCCATTGTCATCCAGCCGGCCCGCTGTGCTTCCGATCCGGCAACAGCATGCGCTTTATCCATCAGGATAATATGGCAATACCTAAACTCGGGAAAACTATCATCCAGTCGGCAGTAGAAATAGGCAGAAGCAGGAACAGCTTGGCCAATTTTTTTCGCTAACGCGTGTTTCAACCACTCAGTGATGAATCCAAATTGTTCAGAGCTAGATTTAAGGCCGGGGTTATAAATTTGTTCGAGATCAGGCTCCAATTTAATATCATGTGGTTTCGGGACTTTCTTGGCTTTCTCAATATCAAAGTGCATTATTCAAATACTCCATTTCAATAAACGCCAAACTGGCGATTGCATATCTATTTAATCGATAGTGAGTTTTGCTGCAAATTAAAATTAGCTAATATATTTCTCATTTTTTGGGATTAATTGGCGTATGAGAAACGGGAAATAGCTGTCAGGACTGTTTGTGGTGTTATTTCAGACCAAAGAAATGGTGGTTCGATTGCCGATTGTTCTGAGCCGTGCGTTCTCAATTTAAAGCCACTCGGTTCTACATGGTGGCCACGCGAATTTGCCCTGCTAACTCAGAAATATTCTTGGCGAAGTATTGCTGATCGGGCAATTGACATGCTCGTCAAGCATTGGGAGTCAGACCTGTAGCGAACAGTTCGCACCCATCAAATCGCTTTATTGGTGTCTTCTGCGGCTTCCTTGAGCTTCCCTCATTTCAAATTTCTGATCATGCTTACGCGCATTCTAGAGAGAACGTTCATCCCATTTAATTCCTTTGGACGTTCGTTCAAATCGGGCCTTCGGATACTGAGTGAATAGGGGGGCGTCGCCGGCTAGTCTTACAGCTTCTCGATTATTGAGTAGCTTGGCTGCATAACTGACGACATTGGTCAGAGAGCTCGCCTGTATCAAGCGCGCATCGATTGTCCGAACTGCACTGAGTGCGGGATGATCCAGGATAACTAGAAACCCGTCATTTCGCAGCGTCTCGAAGCGGTCTAGCGTGTCTTCATGAACAAGATAGATGCTATGAACATGAGGCGTAACGGGATCATAAAAATTGAGTTCGCGTGATGCTCGGGTGTGTGGTATATCAAGAAAATCAAACGTCATTGGGTGTAAATAACTTTTTTTGGAAAAATTGTTCATCAATTTTGACGTGAGGTGTCGGTAGAGGTGGTCATATCGACCCAATACATACCAAACGGCATCTTGGAAGGATCGAGGACTGAATCTTTCTGAATGACAGAAAGTTGTCGTGACGAAATATGGTTGTCGATTTTGCTTTTCAAGCAGCAAATTTGCGATATGGCTCGAATATAGTTCAGCAATATCAGACATCATCAATCTCGCGAAGTTGGTAATAAAATCTAATAGCCAGGGTTTGAGCCTGACTTTGTAAAGTGTTCATCTGCGATTGCATCAGAGGGCAAGGTATCTTGCTCCTCAGATTTGCAATCGACCTATGGAAAAGCACTGGCGGAGTTCGTGCGGCGGCGCTCATGTGCCGACGACTTAGTTAGGGCATGAGGTCGTGCTAATATTTATTTCACGGCCGCTTGAGTTCTGTGTCTCGCCGCATCGCGCGCTGCGAGAGCGAGGATCTTGGCGCAAGATCGGAAATACCTTCTTCCCGCTATTCTTGTTTACGCTTGCTGAAAGCAAGTGAACCGTACTTTCTATATTGTTCTTCGAGCGCGCGTTTCTCCTCCTGGGAGTACGTACGACAGGGAAATCTTTTGTTCCAGTCACGTCCATAGGCCCTGAGGTTCGAAGCGGTGTGTCCGCCATACTTGTTGTTGGAAAGACCCCGTAAGTGTGATGGATAATCAGTCAGTGTTTTTCGACGTTTCATTGAAATAGCTCCTTATTGTTGTCGAGTAGGTAGTCCCCGGCTGCCGCCGAACGCTCGCGCTCGGCGCCTCTTCTTTTGTTTGGGGATTGGCTCTGGAAAGTTTTCAAAAATCAAGCGGGCTAATTTTATAGGGCGTCGCTTGGATGCTCAATTTATTGCGTCACTTTTGTGAAGCAAAACTAATTTTATTCCGTAAAGGGGGCCCCAATAGTGTTTGTTGAGAACTTTTAGATGCCTGAATATTGCTTGGAAAATATCATTAAGGCACATCTCGAATTGCTGCACATGGTCCGCTGGCACTGACACCTCAATATCTTCGCCAATGCTTATGTTTATATACCCCGAGCTGTGCTTCGGTTCCGATTCTGCTCCGAGCGCCCATAGCGTGTTCTCGTGCATATGGAACATTTCGCTGTTATCCATCCAGGGCATGTAGCGGCTGGTCGAAGAATTTGGCGACGCTTCTATGGCGACAGAGAAGAAATAACTGAAATGATTTGGAAGCTCATCGAAAAAACTTCTGCATTCAATTCCATTTCCGCAAAGGCTTTTTGCGTCCGAAAGATTATAGAGAGCTTCCTCAATTTTTAGATGGAAGTTGATAAGTCTTCCGGTTGCAACGTTAGTATCGGTATTCATTCAAAAACTCCTTTTTTACAAACATCTACGACCGCAGCGCGAAAAGCTTTGCGTTCTTCAGTGCCAGCTAGAGCTTCGACGAAGCCAAGGCGCGTGACGATTTTGAGTCACGAAAAGAAGGGCGCGGAATGCGCTTTGGTCAGCTGTTTAATAAGTATTCAGAATATAATTGCAAGAGAAAAAAACAAATTGCGCAAAATAATTGACGACGGCAGATATGGAATAAATTCTATATTTGGTGATTCGCAATAGAATATCTCAATGGAGTGCCATAATAGAATTCCATAATAGAATTCCATAATAAAAATCCATAATAGAATTTATTCCATCCAGCTCGGATCGGGCATCCATCCATTCCGCTGAACCGTGCGGAAGTCGATCCCGAACTTCAGCTTCAGAAGCAGTTTGTATTTGGCTTCGAGCCCGGGACCGCTGGAATATGTCCTGACGCCTTCGCTCCGTTGGGCGGGGTTGTGACCGCATAAGGCATTGACCACGTACTCCTCTTCCCCAGCATCGAACAGCATCGTCTGCAGGGTGTGACGGAAGGAATGGAAGTCCAGCTTATGAGAGGGGCCGCTTTTGATCCCGAGGCCTTCTTTGTAGCGATTGAAGCGTTTCGAGAAGCCGCTGAACTCACCGCGCTTGTTGCGCTGATCAGCCTCGAACAGGCGCGATGTTTCGCTGGCGCGCACGCCGTCGACGAACTCCAGGAAGCCAAGTTCGATGAGCGTTGGATGGACCGGCACTTCGCGTGCGCTGGCACCTGTTTTCAGTCTTTTGCCGTCGTCAGAATTGATATCGAGCAGCCAGAGACCGGCGGCCGCGTCTTGGCGCACATCGTTGGTTTCGAGTTGGCAGAGCTCGGCTTCCCTCGCGCCGGTGAAGAGCCCAAGCAGCGGCACCCAATAGTCGCTGGCTCGCTTAAACGTGCCTGTAGAATAGGGTTCGGATTCGAAAAGGGTCTTGAGCTGCTGGGCCGAGAAGACTTTCTTTTTGGATTTGATCCTCGGCTTCTTAAGCAGGGGTTTTAAAATGCTATGGAAATTGAAGCGCACCGGGTACTGCTGGGCTTCGCACCAGGTGAGGAACATGTTGGTCGACTGGGCATGGGCAAAAATCGTCTTTGCTGATAGCCGAGGGCCATCACTTCTCAATATCGCCTCGAGCGGTCGACCATCCGAGCTGTCGACGCGAGTGGGTAACTTCGGCAAGATATCGATGTAAGCACGAACATCTTTCGGCGTGAGTTCGGAAATCTTGAGATCTAACCGGCCATCAGCGACGATCTTGAGAAATACCCGGCATTGGGCTCCATACTTGTCGGCGGTGGGTGCTGAGATTGCCTGCTTTTTGTTGTCGACGAAGCGCTCGATGACTTTCTCGACGCGTTCTTCAATGGCATCGCTTAGAAAGCGAGCAACGTGCGGGACCTTTACCGGCGGCGCTGGGGTCGGTGTGGGAACCACCGCCGCAAGAGAATCTAAGGGCGGGGCTGCTTTCTGCGCAGCAAGGGACGTTCGATTATCGCGGGCTAAGACATGGTTCCGAACTTCAGTGAGGTTAAGGCTCCGAGCCGGGTTGCCCCAAACGCCCGTCTCACCGAGGTCGATCTCGCCGTGATTTTCGACGAGCACGAGATCGGGTTTGGGTCGACCGTGGTCCCCAGTTCCCCCCGTTTCGAGCTGGGACAAGGTTTCGGTCAGCCTGAGGGCTTCGACGGCGACGAGAACCTTGGCTTTCGCGCGGTCCTTCGTTCGCAGTGAGATGCGAACCTCGCGGCGTTCCGTCTTTGCACGCACCCCTTTGGGAAGCACGGCGCGGAAGTAGTAGACACCATGTCGGCTCTTCGAAAGGTAGGTATGCCCGGTCACGAAGTGTCTCCCCTCGATGGATCACTCCATGCTTCAGAGGCCACCTAAGCGCGTTAACACTTTGATTGTCTGGGAGACTTTTGAGCTTGGCTGGGGGACTAGGATTCGAACCTAGACAGGCAGAGTCAGAGTCTGCAGTCCTACCATTAGACGATCCCCCAAAGCCGGGATCAGGCGGTGCGTTGGCCGCCGGAGCGCGGGTCATAGCAGCAGCCTCCCGCGTCTGCAAGCGCGGCAACCGGGGTCTTCCTGACGCGGTTCCCTCTTTTCAACATCGGGCGCTTCGTAGGCCGGATTTCGCCGAACCGGAGCGCGACGGATTTATCGGCTCCACCCGTGCGATTACTTTGGCGCCGCGAGGAGTTCCGGCCGGTACTCGAAGTGCATCGTATCGTAATGGTACCAGCGGCCGCCCCAGATGAAGCCGTGCTTCTCGAAGATGTCGACGATCTCCGGAGGAATCTCGTTCCGGAAGGCATAGCCCGAACCGCTTTTTGCCCATCGCCAATAATGCGAACGCCGCGTCGCGATGTCGATCGCAATGCCGTAGCCATGAGCAGAGCGCTGTTCGGTCCCGGCGATCGCCCGGCACATATAGCCGCCGGCAGACGGAACGAGAAAGACATCGAATTTCGCCGGAAGCGCTTCAAGCTCGCGACTGACGGCTTGCAGATGTTCGGCGGCGCCGTTGAGCCGGGAAATCTGGATCCGTTGCCCGGACTTTGACGGAATCCACGTAATCGTCGTCAGCGAGGAAGCGAACCCGGGCGTCCGGCAGTCGCCATAGATCTTCTTGAAGAATGCATCGTTGCGCGCGCGGCCCGGATCGAAATTGCGGGCAGGGGGATTGGCCGGTGCACCTCGCGGATAGGAAAATCGAAACATGTCGCGAATATCGGGGTTGGCAAGCCACGCCTCGAACGGCCTGTCCTTTCCGTCCGAGATTGGCAGCCGCGAACCGTCCCGGAAGACAATCTCGTTTCCTTCGATGCCGGTGATGAAGCCCGGATACGCCGCGCGGAGACGCGCCCCGATTTGCTCGCTGCCGAGACCGTCCGCGAAAGCTGCTGCTTCCGTTAGGCAAATCGCCGCCGCAGCCAATGCTGTGAGCCTTAAAGCCTTTCTCCTCAACATCGATAAATCGCGCCGGACCGAGCCCAGATCGCGCCTCCTCTTTGCAGTGTTAAGCAACGGCCCGCTAGAGCTTTACGACGGGGCGTGACCTGCTACACTTGGGTCAACAGAGGTCCAGATCAAACGGCCTGAGGAGCGCGGCTGCATTGCGGCAAGTTAGCGCTATACCAGGTCCTGGAGAGCGACGTTGAAGCCTGCAAATTCAGATCCTGACCGGTCCGTCGGCTCAGGTTCCCCCGACAACTCTAATGACGACTTTAGCCTTGTCTCCGGGCAGGAAGAGTTACCGCTGCCGCCAAACCGCTTCGGCAACGGTGGCGAACGCCGGTTTCGCCAGAGAAGCCCGTCAAGGCCTGGCATTCTGTCGAACCGGCTGACGACATCGTCGAGGATTGAACGCCCCGCCGAATGGCAGCGTCAGAGTTTCGACGAGCGGAATTTTTCCTCCGGATCCAATCGTCCGAACGAACAGATCTACGGCGCGCTCGATCTTGGGACGAACAACTGCCGCCTGCTTTTGGCGCGCCCGTCGCGGCGCGGCTTCCAGGTCGTCGATGCGTTCTCGCGTATCATTCGCCTCGGCGAAGGCGTGAGCCAGACGGGCCGTCTTTCCGACCTTGCCATGAACCGCACGCTGGATGCGCTCCGAGTCTGCGCCGGAAAACTGCACCGCCACCATGTCTCAAGGACGCGCCTCGTCGCGACACAAGCCTGCCGTGTTGCCGCCAACGGATCGTCCTTCGTCGACAAGGTCAAAAACATCTTCGACCTCGATATCGAGATACTGACGCCGAAGACCGAGGCGCATCTCGCCGTCGCGGGTTGCGCGACGCTCATCGATCCCACCGCCGATTACGTGCTGGTGTTCGATATCGGTGGCGGCTCGTCCGAGATCGTATGGCTTGATCTGACGCGCCTCGGCTCCCGGCGCGACGTGTGGACCGGCCGCTCCGACGTCAATGATGCGATCGTCGCGTGGGAGTCGCTTCCGGTCGGCGTCGTGACGCTCGCCGAACACTTCGGCGGCCGCGAGGTCACGCAGGCAACCTTCGCGGCGATGTCGAAGGCCGTAACGGAGCTGCTTCTGCCGTTTGAAGCCAAGCATCGTTTCCGCGAGCTGATGGCCGGAAAGCCGGTACACTTCCTAGGTACGTCCGGAACGGTCACAACGATCGCCGGGGTCATGCTCGGGCTCGAGCGCTACGATCGCAAACGCGTCGATGGAATTTGGTTGAACGTCGGCGACATTGACGATGTAACGTCGAAGCTTCTCGGGCAAAGCTACGAGGAACGTATCTCGGAGCCGTGCATTGGCCGCGAGCGAGCCGATCTCGTGCTCGCCGGTTGCGCGATCCTCGATGCGATACTGAAATTGTGGCCCGCGGATCGCCTGCGTGTTGCTGACCGCGGACTGAGAGAAGGCATTTTGATGCAATTAATGATGGAAGACGGCGTCTGGCGTGCCGGACGCCGCCGGCGTGGACGCTCGAAGCGATCGAACGGCGCTGAGCAATCGTGACAAGCAAGGGCAACAATAAAGGCGGCGGCGGCATCCGCAGCAGCCTGAGTGGTGGACAACGCCAGCTTCGCACGAACGTGAAGACGGCGAGGAAGCGCTCCGCATCGTCGGCGCGCTGGCTTGAACGCCAGTTGAACGACCCCTACGTCGCGGCGTCCAAGCAGCAAGGCCTGCGCTCGCGCGCCGCATTCAAGCTGCGTGAGATCGATGCGCGCTATCATTTCCTGAAACCGGGTCAGCGCATTATTGACCTCGGTGCGGCGCCGGGTGGCTGGTCGCAGGAAGCGGCGGAGCGGGTCAAGGCGGCCGAGGGCAAGGGGCAGGTCGTCGCCATCGACTATTTGGATTTCGAGCCGATCAAAGGCGTCGAGATCATCCAAATGGACTTCACCGATCCGGACGCCGAAGACCTCTTGAAATCGCGTCTTCGCGGGGGCCGGGCCGATATCGTTCTATCCGACATGGCCGCGCCGACGGTCGGTCACGCCAAGACCGATCACATACGCATCATGGGTCTTGCCGAAGCTGCAGCCGCTTTTGCCGCCGATGTCTTGGAGCCCGGCGGCGTCTTCCTCTGCAAAGTCTTCCAGGGCGGCACGGAACGCGACCTGCTCGACGCGCTGAAGCGCGATTTCAAGGTCGTGCGCCACGTAAAGCCGCCGGCCAGCCGTTCCGACAGTTCGGAGCTTTACGTGTTGGCGACGGGCTTTCGGGGAAAAAAGGAAGAGGGACCGGCCGAGCAGGATGCGGGCTAGTGGCCTTGCTTCCCTTAGCACCGTGGCGGGAGCTACGCTCACATGCCCGCCAGCGGCCGAATCAGAAGCAAATCTCATGGGGGCTTTGAACCCCGTGCCGTCCGTTTGACAGCATTCTGCGACACCCCAATGACGACCGGGGCGCATTTTCCGCACTCCGTTGAATTGGTTACCACGATCCCCATTTGACGCGGCTCGGGCGCTTCCAAGCGCCGAACCTTGGTGCTATAGACCGCGCGACAATGTTCCGCCCCAGGGGGCCTCGAACGTGTCGCCCCCACAAAATTGGAGAAGTCCGCATGACTTCGAGCCTATCGGCGCTCGATTCGGGGATCGCGCTTACGTTTGACGATGTTCTGCTCGTCCCCGGTCCGTCCGACGTGATGCCGGGGCAGGCGGATGTCTCGACCCAGCTGACCAAAGCCATCCGTTTGAGCATTCCTCTGCTATCGTCGGCAATGGATACCGTCACCGAGGCGAGGCTGGCGATCGCGATGGCCCAAGAGGGCGGCATCGGCGTCATTCACCGTAACCTCACCATCGAGGAGCAAGCGAGGCAAGTCGGACTGGTGAAGCGCTACGAAAGCGGCATCGTCCTCGATCCGGTTACGATCCCCCCGCAAATGACGCTCCGCCAGGCCTTGAAGCTGATGGCCGACAAGGGCGTTACCGGTGTTCCGGTCGTCGAGGGCGGCAGCGGAGCGCCCGACGGCAGCGCCGGCAAGGGCAAGCTCGTCGGCATTCTGACGAACCGCGACGTGCGTTTTGCAACGCGCTTGGATCAGCCGGTCTCTGAGCTGATGACCCAGCAGAATCTCGTGACCGTCAAGCGCAGCGTCTCGCAGGAAGAAGCCAAGCGGCTGCTCCATCAGAACCGCATCGAGAAGTTGATCGTCGTCGACGACGGCGGCAATTGCATCGGTCTCATCACCGTCAAGGATATCGAGAAGGCTGCGAAACATCCGAACGCGTCGAAGGACGCCCAGGGACGTCTGCGCGTCGCCGCCGCGACGACGGTTGGCGAAGACGGCTTTGAGCGGACCGAACGCCTCATCGCCGCCGGGTGCGACGTGATTGTGGTCGATACCGCGCATGGTCACTCGGCGAAGGTCATCGATGCGGTCGCGCGCATCAAGCGCCAGTCGAACAGCGTGCAGGTGATTGCCGGAAACGTCGCGACGGCCGATGCAACCAAAGCACTGATTGAAGCCGGAGCTGACGCGGTCAAGGTCGGCATTGGCCCGGGCTCGATCTGCACGACACGCATCGTGGCGGGCGTTGGCGTTCCCCAGCTGACGGCAGTCATGGAATGCGCGAAGGAAGCCGCGCGCTCGGGCGTGCCCGTCATCGCCGACGGCGGTATCCGCTTTTCCGGCGACATCGCCAAGGCCGTTGCAGCGGGAGCATCCTGCGTGATGATCGGTTCGCTCCTCGCCGGCACTGACGAGGCGCCGGGCGAAACCTATCTGTACCAGGGCCGCACCTACAAATCCTACCGTGGCATGGGCTCGGTCGGCGCCATGGCGCGCGGCTCGGCAGACCGCTACTTCCAGGCCGAAGTGCGCGACACGCTGAAGCTCGTCCCGGAAGGCATCGAGGGGCAGGTTCCCTACAAGGGTCCGATGGAAGCCGTCGTTCACCAGCTCGTCGGGGGCCTGCGCGCCGGCATGGGATATCTCGGAGCAAAAACGATCCCCGAGCTGCAGAAGCGCGCCAAGTTCGTCCGCGTCTCTCCGGCAGGAATTCGCGAGAGTCACGCCCATGGCGTCATGATCACGCGCGAAAGTCCCAACTATCCGGGCATCGGTGGTTGAGCTATTGAACCCGGAATTCGAACGAAGCGAACCGGCCAGAGGGAACATCAATGACGGTCACTGATTTCCTGTTGCCGGTTTTCGTCGAAGTGGGGCTGACGTTGGTGCTCCTCGTTATGATGGCGATGGCGCGTACCAGATGTCTTACGAACGGCGAAGTCCGGCCGGGCGACATTGCGCTCGGTGAGCAGAAGTGGCCGACGAAGGTGACGCAGTATGCCAACGCCTTCAGAAACCAGTTCGAGCTCCCGGTCCTCTTTTATGTGCTCGTCGCCTTCATCTTGATCACTAGGGTCGGCGACGTGCTGCTGCTGGTTCTGGCGTGGTGCTTCGTCGTCACGCGCATCATCCACGCCTACATCCACGTGACGTACAACACCGTCCGCCATCGGGGAGCCATTTTTGGCCTTGGTGCGGTGGCGCTGATCGCGATGTGGATCGTCTTCGCCATTAAAATCCTGACCGGAATCTGAGACCGGCATCCGAAACTGGCACCTGAAATGATCTCTATATGAAACCCGGCGCACGCATCGCTGCGGCGATTGAGGTATTGGAATCCATCCTCAATCGCTATCAGCCCGTTTCGATTGCTTTGACCGACTGGGGCAAGGCGCACCGCTTCGCGGGTTCCGGAGACCGCAACGCCATCGGCGGAATGGTCTACGACGCCCTGCGCCGCCGCGCCTCGATCGCCTGGGCGCTCGGCGCCGACACGCCGCGCTCGCTCGCCATCGGTGCCGCGTCTTCGGCGCTGGGCCTGACGCCGGAAGCCGTCATCGCCGCCTGCGACGGAGCCGATCATTCGCCCGAGCCGTTGACCGATGCCGAAAAAGCCGGTCTGACACGTCCTCTGGATGCGGCGCCCGACCATGTCCAAGCCGACATTCCCGAATGGTTGTGGCCGGCGTTTTCCGCCCAGTTTGGAGAGCGTGCTGTCGCCGAAGGCCAAGCCATGGCCCGCCGCGCGCCCGCCGATCTGAGGGTCAATACGCTGAAGGCGACGCGCGAAAAGGTCCTGAAGGCACTTGCGAGTTTCGGCGCCGAGCCGTGCGCCATTTCCCCGATCGGCGTCCGCGTGCCCCCGCCCGTCGGCGCGCAGCGTACGCCCAACCTGCAGGCCGAAGCGGCATTCCAGGCGGGCTGGTTCGAAATCCAGGACGAGGGCTCGCAGATCGCCGCGCTGCTCTCAGGCGCCGGGCCGAGGAAGCAGGTGCTCGATCTTTGCGCCGGCGCAGGCGGCAAGACCATGGCGCTCGCCGCGCTGATGCAGAACACCGGTCAGCTCTATGCCTACGACGCCGATCGCAATCAGCTGAAGCCGATCTTCGAGCGGGTGAAACGCGCGGGCGTTCGAAACCTGCAGGTGCTGCGCGCGGGAGACGAAGCCGCAGTCGACGCCCTTGGCCCGCGCTTCGATGTGGTCCTGGCCGATGCCCCCTGCACCGGAACGGGAACTTGGCGGCGGCGCCCCGACGCCAAATGGAAACTGAAGCCCGAGCAGCTCGACGCGCGCACGGCCGAGCAGCGGGCCGTGTTGAAGCGCGCCGCAGCGCTGGTGAAACCCGGCGGCCGTCTGGTTTACGTGACGTGCTCACTTCTTCCCGAAGAGAACACGGGGCAGATCGCCCGTTTTCTAGGCGAAAACGCTGAATTCCTTCCCATCCCGGTCGCGGAAATCTGGGACGCCGGCTCGGGCGATCTTCCGCCATCCGCAGACGGCCGGACCGATTCGTTACTGTTGACGCCCGAGCGCCATGGCACCGATGGCTTCTTCATCGCCGTTCTAGCGCGCAAGGCCTAAGCCAAGTTTCTGTGGATTGCTCCGTGTAAGGTTCCTTCCGTCCCTCCCGGCGACGAATGGCAAATATCGTCCGTATTCGAACTCTTCCGGGAACTTTTTTGCCGCTCGTGTACTCCAGACATAAATTGTGAGCGCACAGTCATCACCGAAATGCCTACTTTTCGCCGTTGACATCGCACGCGACGAAACTATCTGATGCAGGCGTTTGTCGCCGGCTCGCGGCAAATCGAGGGACAGGTGTCATGGTTCGCTTTTCGCGGTCACGCCGTGCCCACGCTCGTGAGGCCAATTGAGGTCATTGAATGAGCGGCAGGCCCCACTCCTTCCTCACTCCGAAATGTGAAGTTCATTCGACTCCAGATCGCGGCGGCCACACCGTCGTCGCGCGAGAAGCCATCGCCAAGGGCGAGCTGATCGTCGTCTGGAGCGGAACGCTGATTTCCGGTGAAGAACTGCACGACATGCCCCAAACCGTGCGGAGATATTCGCTGCAGGTCGAGGAAAACCAATATCTGGTTTCCCTCTCCGACTGTGAGCCGCCGGATTACGTCAACCACAGCTGCGATCCGAATTCCGGTCTTTCCGGCCAGATCACGCTCGTCGCCATGCGCGATATCCAGCCGGGCGAGGAAATCACCTACGATTACGCGATGAGCGACGGCTCTCCCTACGATGAGTTCGCCTGCTCGTGTGGCTCGCCCCACTGTCGCGGTCACGTTTCGGGAGATGACTGGATGCGGTCGGATCTTTGGCGTCGCTACGCGGGCTATTTCTCGCCCTACCTGCAGCGCCGGATCCTGGCAGCCGAAGCGCTTCGCTCGCTGGCAGCCAAGCGCCGCCGTTCGGCGCGGAAGCTCGCCGAACCCGTCGTGATCCCGGGAGAGTGAGCGGGCTGAAGCCCGCTATTTCCCACCGAGCTTCAACGTGACGTGCGCATCGAAAGTCCGGTAATCGCAGGTCATTTCTTCCCCGGCGCGAATATCGCGGAGGGCAATGTCGTATCCCTCGATTGCCCCCGGCTCATGGACACCCCCCGTGTTGGGTTCATCCGCGTGGTTCATGAAACGTGCGTTATCGGCGCAGAGCACAAATAGGCCGCTCGCGTCATCGAGATAGGTGTGGTCGAGAATGTTCGAGCGTGCAGGCTCCGGCAGGCTGTCGATGTCGCGCTCGGTCAGCAGCCTGTCGAAATCGCGCATGAAACGCCACGTTTCCGTGCCCTTGGGAATATCCTGAGCCGCGAAAAGGCCGATACCGGCGATAGCGCTGGGACCTAACCGTGTTCTGACCATTAGCATCGCTCAGCCCTCCAACTCCCATACCCCTCGCTAAAAATGTCACCAGTCCCGAGGGTCTCCTTTTGATCAAAAGTCATTCGATTGACGGACTGGAACCGGCTAGCTCTTATCGCGCGAGAAATCGGGGAAACTTTTTCATCGGACCGGGAAGGTCGGGGGAATGGTCTATCTTCCGTTTGTCGATGGGCTGCGTGCACTCGCGATAATTGCCGTCGTCGCCTACCACGCTTTTCCGGGCGCGGTTACGGGCGGCTTCTCCGGCGTCGATGTTTTTTTCGTCATCTCAGGTTTCCTGATCACATCCCTCGTGGCGAATGAAATTTCGAACGGCAATTTTTCGCTCTATCGCTTTTTCGTCCGCCGCGCCCGCAGGCTGCTACCCGCAGCGTTCGTCTGCATGGTCGTCGTGACGGCGCTTGCCTGGTTCATCCTGCTGCCGGACGCCCTCTGGTACTACGGACGCAGCCTTCTCTCGTTTGTAGGACTTTACGCCAATTTCTTCTTCTATTGGACCGGCGGATATTTCTCCGCCCCCACCATTGAGAAGCCGCTTCTACATACCTGGTCGCTTTCCGTTGAAGATCAGTTCTATCTGACGTGGCCCGTCTTCTTGATGTTGGCGGCGCCGTTTCTTTCGAAGCGCACCATTATCGGCATCGTGGTCCTAGCGATCGCGGCGTCACTCTGGTTGGCGGAAGCGAAGATCGCCGTCGATCAGGAATATGCGTTTTTCATGCTGCCAGCGCGTGCCTGGGAGCTTCTTTCCGGTGCGGCCCTGGCACTGGTCGCTCCGCAAATAAAATTTGGCAAAGCTGCAAGCGAGGCCTTGAGCATCGCCGGCCTGATGGCCGTTCTCGGAAGCTTCTTTCTCCTCGACCGGGGTTCTGAGTTCCCGGGCCTGAATGCGGCACCGGCCTGCGTCGGCACCCTCGCCATTCTCGCCGGCTGCACGTCAGAGAACGTTCTCTTGCGACGGGCGCTGAGTTCCCGGCCGCTGGTCTTCACCGGCTTGATTTCCTACTCGCTTTATCTCTGGCACTGGCCACTTCTCGCGCTCGCCAGTTATCGGCTCGAGCGGCCGCTGAATACGGAAGAGGCGTCGCTGATTGTTCTCGCCAGCGTGCTCGTCGCGGCGATTTCCTGGCATTGGATTGAGAAACCGTTCCGCGTTTCGCATCGTCCACCAGCAGGCGCGACGCATGATCCCCTCGATCTGAAGTTCGTCTCTGCCGCGGTCTCTTGTGTTCTGGTGATGCTCGCGGCCGCCGGCACCATCAAGGGCATGAAAGGCTTTCCCGAGCGGTTTGCACCCGAGACGCGCCGTATTTTAAGCGAACTCGTTGCCGGCAACCCGCATCGAATGGCGTGCGATGAATTCGAGAACGTCTTCGCCAACGACGAGATCTGCAACTTTGGAAAGCGGCGCACGCCTAAAGGCTCGTACGAAATCGCCCTCTTCGGTGACTCGATGGGTGATCACTGGGCACCGCTCGTCGCCAAGTATGCCGAGGATCATAATCTCGCCGGACGGCAGGTCACGAACGGTGGCTGCGCGTTGCTGTTCGATGTTTCGATCCCGGGTCAAGCCGAAGACAAAGCTCGCGAGTGCGCCTCATACCAGAGCGCGGCGAAGACGTTCATCCAGCGCAATCCGGGCCTGAAGATCGCGGTCATTTCGGGGTTTTGGGAGAAATGGCTGGCACTCTTGAATTCCGCCAGCGCCAATCCGCCGGATCGAACCGCCCGCGCCTTGTCGAATTTCGATCAGGCCCTGGAGACGACGGTGCGGACGTTCACCGATCGAGGCATCAAGGTTGTGATAATCGGCCAGATCCCGGTGTACGAAGATCTGCCCGTGCGCTGCATAATTAGGGAAGTAGAAAATCACCGTGACGCTTCGGGGTGCGGCATGTCCAGGGAACAGGCTCTGGATCAAGTGAATTTGTCGAACGCTGCCTTGACGCGCGTGGCCGCGGCCAATCCCGGCGTCAGCCTGTCCTTGCCCGTCGAATATATGTGTCAGCAGGAACGGTGCTCACCCATAATGGATGGCGTCCTCCTCTATAGGAACGGGGGACACGTCAACCAATTTGGTTCGAGACTTTTGGAGCGGTTCGTAAAATTTCCTGAGGTTGCAGTAGAGCGCCAAGCCTCCCGGTTCTGACGCGTCCGCGGACGGCGCATCCGAACTGCGGTGTTCGGCGTTGAATAGCTCGCCCGGCCTAGTCGTAGGCCGGAGAAATGAGGAGCGGCGCCGTTGCGGAATATCGGATCACTCATCGTTTTCGCGGCGCTCGTCGCCATCGCAGCATCCTCCGGCGCCACGTTCATGCCCGGCGAATGGTACGCGGCGTTGAATAAGCCGGCTTGGACACCCCCCAATTGGATTTTTCCGGTCGCCTGGACCATCCTTTACATCATGATAGCCATCGCCGGCTGGCTGGCATGGAAAGCCGCGGGCTTCACCCATGCGATGGTAGTCTGGGGGCTGGCGCTGATCCTCAACGCGCTCTGGTCCTACATCATGTTCGGGCAGCACGAAATTTCGCTGGCGTTTCTGGAACTCGCTGGTCTCTGGATCGCCATCGTCCTTTTTATCGTGATGGCCTGGCGCATCGATCCCCGCGCCAGCTGGCTATTCGTCCCCTATCTCGCTTGGGTGACGTTTGCCGGAGCCTTGAATTTCGCGATTTGGCAGCTCAATTGACGTAGGCCCCGGCCCGGAAACGGCCATTCCCGCGGCCGGGCTGCACTGTCGCAGCGGGACGGCCCCGGCAGACATTGCGGCAGCCGCCGTCTTCGCGTAGGGGATGGCCTTGAACAGAGGCTCGCCCCGACTTTGACCGACGCCGTTCTCATCATCGATTTTGGAAGCCAGGTGACGCAGCTCATCGCGCGACGCGTGCGCGAAGCCGGTGTCTATTCGGAAATCCACCCGTTTCAGAACGCTGCGGAAGCGTTCGTCAAGCTGAAGCCCAAGGCCGTCATCCTGTCGGGTGGACCGGCGTCCGTGACCGAGACGAATTCACCGCGCGCACCCGACGCCGTCTTCGCATCGGGCATCCCGGTCTTCGGTATCTGCTACGGCCAGCAAACCATGGCCGAACAACTCGGCGGCAAGGTCGAAAGCGGCCTCGACCGGGAATTCGGCCGCGCCTTCCTTTCGATCGGTAAACCCAGTCCGCTGTTCGATGGCGCATGGGCACCCGGCGAGCGCCACCAGGTCTGGATGAGCCACGGCGACCGCGTCACGCGCTTGCCCGAAGGCTTCGAGGTCATCGCGACGAGCGAGAACGCCCCGTTCGCGGCCGTTGCCGACGAGAAGCGGCGCTTCTACGCCGTCCAGTTCCACCCCGAGGTGGTCCATACGCCCGACGGCGCCAAGCTCATAGCGAACTTCGTCCACAACATCGCGGGTCTGAAATCCGATTGGACGATGGCCGCCTACCGGCGCGAGATGATCGCAAAAATCCGCCGCCAGGTCGGCAAGGGTCGCGTCATCTGTGGATTGTCAGGCGGCGTCGATAGTGCCGTTGCGGCCGTCCTTATTCACGAGGCAATCGGCGATCAGCTCACCTGCGTCTTCGTCGATCATGGCCTGATGCGGCAAGGCGAGGCGGACGAGGTCGTCGGCCTCTTCCGCGATCACTACAACATTCCACTCGTCCACGTGGACGCCTCCGAGCAGTTTCTGAAGGCTCTCGAGGGCGTCTCCGATCCCGAGACGAAGCGAAAAACGATCGGCAAGCACTTCATCGACGTCTTCGAGGCCGAGGCTGGCAAGATCGGCGGCGCCGAATTCCTGGCGCAGGGCACGCTCTACCCCGACGTCATCGAAAGCGTCTCGTTCACCGGCGGCCCGTCGGTGACGATCAAGTCGCATCACAACGTTGGCGGTTTGCCCGAGCGCATGAACATGAAGCTCGTTGAACCGCTGCGCGAGCTCTTTAAGGATGAAGTCCGCGCGCTCGGCCGCGAGCTCGGATTGCCGGAAGCCTTCGTCGGCCGTCATCCGTTCCCCGGACCGGGTCTCGCGATCCGCATTCCGGGCGAGATCACGCGCGAGAAGCTCGAGATCTTGCGCAAGGCCGATGCCGTCTACCTCGATGAGATCCGCCGCGCCGGTCTTTACGATGCCATCTGGCAAGCCTTCGCCGTTCTATTGCCCGTCCGCACCGTTGGCGTCATGGGCGACGGCAGAACCTACGATCACGTACTAGGACTTCGCGCCGTAACCTCCGTCGACGGCATGACCGCCGACTTCTACCACTTCGACATGGCGTTCCTCGGCCGCGTCGCGACGCGCATCATCAACGAAGTCCGCGGCGTCAATCGCGTCGTGTATGACGTCACCTCGAAGCCGCCCGGCACGATCGAGTGGGAATGAAATCGTTCGCGACTGCGCCGGACCGGATCGGCAGCGCCTGATCTTGTTGGGTTGCGATTTTGGATCGCCCGCAACTGATGCGGGCGGAAGTCGATACAAGTTTACGCCGCCGTCATCGGGGCGTGGTGGGTCGGCCGGGACAAATGGAACGAATGCGTGAGGGTCTAAATGCCCGGCGCCATCTTTCGCGGGAGTTATCAGACTCCACGGTGTCGGCTTAAGCATTTCGCAATGGCAGCAATCCATAGTCCACGCGCTTTCGCCAACCGTTTCAGAGTTTTGCTGTGCCGCTGGACTACAATTCGCTCCTGACGGCTTTTGTTCTTTCCGGCTGCGGATTGGCGATAACCTTTTTCGTCAGCTGGCTTGTCTCCAGGACGGAACGCTTCCTGATTGCGTGGAAGATCGGCGTTTCCTTCATGGCACTCGGCGTGCTCGCCTATAGCTGGTACGGAAAAACCATGTCTCCGGCGCTCGGAGCAGCCGGATACACGATCTTGCTGACTGGCCTCGCCTTCGTCTTCGGTGCCGGCCGGGAGTTTCGCACCGGCGTTCTTCCGTGGCGCGGCATGGTCATCATCGCAGTCACCTCTTCCACCGCCATGGCAGTTCCCATGCTGGCTGGCTACAACGGTGCCTCTATCGTCGTGCTCAACATCGCGGCGGCGGTCATTTTGCTCGTAACGGCCTGGGATTATTGGCTCGGACGCGCGGAAGCGCGGCTAGCCATCACGCTGCTGACAGCCCTTTACGTCGTGACAGGGCTCTCCTTCGTTCCTTGTGCCGTCGTGCTGCTATATGCCGGCGAATGGCACCTGTCGCAGATCCCATCGAACTGGGCAGAGGACCTCAATATCGTCGTATGCCTGACTACCCTCGCAGGCATCGGCGCCCTTTCCCTGGCGCTCAATCAGGCACGGTTGGCACGCGGCCACAAACGTGACGCCGAAACCGATCCTCTCACCGGCTTGCTCAATCGGCGCGCGCTGCTCAGCCGTATCGCGGAAGGCATCGAAGGTCCCGCCGCGCTCGTCATTTTCGACCTCGATCATTTCAAGATCATCAACGATGTCCATGGACATCTGGCGGGCGACGAGGTGCTGCGAACCTTCGGGGAGATCCTCGGGCAATCCTGTCGGTCGCAATATCTCGCGGCACGGCTTGGCGGCGAGGAGTTCGCGCTGATGGTGCCAGGCGCCTCGCCCGTCACGGCGACGCTTCTCGCGGATGTCGTGCGCATGCGCCTCGCGAAACGCCGATTCACCGGAAATGGCGGCTCATTCAACAGTACTGTCAGCGCCGGTGTTTCCTGTTCCGGGGAAGGCGCCATTAATTTTGAGACGCTGCTACGCGACGCCGACAATGCACTCTATGCAGCCAAGCGGAACGGCCGCGACCGGGTGGCGGTCAGATCAGGCAAGACGGAATTCTCACCTCACATCCGGTCGCTGCAGGACGGTCAGCGCCGTCCTAACGACCTCGTCAGACTGAAGACCGGCTAGGCGTCGTCCACGACGTAATCTCGAAGTCGCCGGGCTTACTTATTCAGAGACCTTGAACCGCTGACAAACGGACTGTCCCGAAGATAAAATCGCAGAGGGCGGTCCGCGTCCCGCGAAATGCCGATCCGAATGCTCCGCCCGATTTCGCCGGGTTCGTGGTCACCACGTCCGAGCCATAGAGGGCCCTTTCGGCAAAGATCGAGCCCGTCGAGCCGACGGTCAATCCGCAGAGCTGCAGCCAGCCGTCCGGGTCCGCGCGCCAGGTCGCGCAGGCGCTCGACGCCGCGATTGACCTGCATAATCGGGATTCCTTCGAGCGGTTCGAGCGCCCTGATCAGGACGCCGGCTCCAATCCCGCGCCCCTCGCTCGAGACATTCAGCATGTATGAGCTGCCGTACGCGAAATAAACATAGGCGTGCCCACGCTCGAGAAACAGCGAACCGTTACGCGGGGTCATTCCCCGGTAGGCATGCCCCGCGGCGTCGCCGACAATATACGCCTCGGTCTCAACAATGCGGCCGCTGACGACGCCATCGGATAACTCGCGCACCACGATCTTGCCGATGAGGTAGCGGGCGAGAGATTCCGTATCGCTCGGCAGATCCGCGCGTGCGAGCAGCGGGTGGCAATCCCGATGTCGGCCAGGTTTCAGGGCAATCGATCGACCTCCCTTGACCATCGCCGTCGAAATAGAGCCATCGCGGCGTTCGTGCGTCTGGAACATGCGGTTGTCGCAAGGCTGGCTCGCGGGTGGCCTACGCTTAGCGCGCGTGTTCAGATGAGAAAATCGCTGCGACCTCAGCTCCCGAAGCGTCACGCCGTAGGGCGTAGAAATCGGCGTTCTTCTCGAGCGCCAATTCGAGCTCCCTTTGGAACGCCGACCGGTCGAGCTCGATCGTTCCGAATTGACGCAAATGCTCGGTGACGAACTGCGTATCGAGCAGCGTAAAGCCGCCCTTGATCAGCCGCGCGGCAAGATGCACGAGCGCGATCTTCGATGCATCGCGCTCCGTCGAGAACATGCTCTCGCCGAAGAACGCGCTCTTCAGAGCCACGCCATAGAGGCCGCCGACCATGTCGTCGCCGTTCCAGACCTCGACGGTATGGCAAGCGCCGATCTCGAAAAGTTCGCGGTAAAGAGTGCGGATGCGGGTGTTGATCCAGGTCGACATTCGCCCGGCCCTCGGCGCCGCGCACCCGTCGATGACCCGGTCGTAGTCGCTGTCGATCGCGACCCGAAGCGGCGTCGTCCGGATGGTTTTGAGCAAGCGGCGAGGGACATGCAGTGCGTCGAGGGGCAACACACCGCGTTGCTGCGGCTCGATCCAGTAAAGGGCGGGGTCATCGGCACTTTCCGCCATCGGAAAAATGCCGCAGCTATAGGCCTTCAGGAGAACCTGAGGAGTAATCTCGAACATCGGGTCGTCGCGCGACGCCATGCTGCCAATTGCCAAGCGAACTCTCGGACGCGCGCGGAACATATCGCGCAGAGGCAAAGTCTACTTCATCCCTAAATGTTTTTCGAGCCAATGAATATCGTAGACGCCGTTTACAATGTCGGGGTCTTTAACGAGATCCTGGAACAACGGGATCGTCGTTTCAATGCCGTCAATGACGAACTCGGCCAGGGCGCGGCGCAAACGCATCAGAGCGTCGTTGCGCGTCTTACCCGTTACAATGAGCTTGCCGATGAGACTGTCGTAGAAGGGCGGAATTCTGTAGCCCTGGTAAACGCCACTGTCGACCCGGACCCCAAGACCGCCCGGCGGGTGCCAATACGTGATCTGGCCGGGCGACGGGCGGAAATCCTTCGGATTCTCGGCGCAGATACGGCACTCGATGGCATGCCCCTTGAGCTCGATGTCTTCCTGAGTGAAGCTTAACGGCAGCCCGGCCGCCACGCGGATTTGCTCGAGCACGAGATCAGTCCCGGTGACCATCTCGGTAACCGGATGCTCGACCTGCAGGCGGGTGTTCATCTCGATGAAATAGAATTCGCCGTCCTCGAAAAGGAACTCGACAGTCCCGGCGCCGCGATACTTGAGCTTCTTCATCGCCTCGGCGACGGTCGTACCGATCTTCTGGCGCTGGGCAGCGTTGAGAGCGGGCGAGGGGCTTTCCTCGAGAACTTTCTGGTGCCGGCGTTGCAGCGAACAGTCGCGCTCTCCGAGGTGGACGGCGTTGCCTTTGCCATCGCCGAAAACTTGGATTTCGATGTGCCGCGGCTTCTGTAGATACTTCTCGATGTAAACCGCATCGTCGTTGAAAGCGGCCTTCGCTTCCGAGCGCGCCGTCGATAGCGCGACGCCGAGATCTGCGGCGGATGTCGCGACCTTCATGCCGCGCCCGCCGCCGCCTGCGGCCGCTTTGATGAGGACCGGAAATCCCATCTCCTTGGCGATTTTCATCGCCTCGGTTTCGCTGGTCACCGCGCCGGCCGAACCCGGCACGACCGGAATGCCGAGCTTCTTTGCAGTCTCCTTCGCCTCGATCTTGTCGCCCATGATCCGGATGTGTTCGGACGTCGGACCGATGAAGGTAATCTTGTGCTCTTCGAGGATTTCCGCGAACCGCGCGTTCTCGGAAAGGAACCCATAGCCAGGGTGGACGGCGTCCGCGCCTGTGATTTCGCAAGCCGTGACGAGCGCCGGAATGTTGAGATAGCTATCGCGCGCCGGCGGCGGCCCGATGCAAACGCTTTCGTCCGCGAGCCTGACGTGCATGGCGTCCGCATCGGCTGTCGAATGGACGGCGACCGTTGCGATCCCAAGTTCGCGGCAGGCCCGCTGCACCCGCAGCGCGATCTCTCCTCGGTTGGCAATCAGAATCTTATCGAACATTTGCACTCCAGGCGTCTTTGCCGGGCTTACCGGTAGCGCTCTATTCTATGATGATCAGCGGCTCGCCGTATTCGACGGGCTGCGCGTTCTCGATGAGGATGGCTTTGACGGTGCCGGCGCGCGGCGCCGGGATCTGGTTCATCGTCTTCATCGCTTCGATGATCAGAACCGTGTCGCCCTGATTGACCTTGCTGCCAACTTCACAAAACATCGGCGCACCGGGCTCAGGCGAGCGATAGGCCGTGCCGACCATCGGCGATTTGACGGCTCCCGGATGTTTCGAGAGATCGCCCGACGGCGCAGCCGCCGGCATCGCCTCGCTGACCGGAGCCGCTGAGGCGGCAACCGGAGCCACAGCATAGGCCTGCGGCGCGGCGGCATTGATCGAAATCTTCTTCGCGACGCGAACCTTGAGGCCGCTCTTCTCGATCTCGATTTCCGTCAGACCCGTAGCGTTCAAAAGCTCGGCAAGCTCGCGGATCATTTGACCTTCGGCGCTTCCCGTTTTCGGCCCTTGGTCTTTTGCGCTCATCAGTCCCGTATCCTCGATTTTGTTGGCGTGCGTCTTATAGCGTAAGCTCGGGGTTCGACGTCACGCTTTGCTTGTGGATTTATTCAGGATGTTGGCCATGGCATCGATGGCCAGTTCGTAGCCCTTCGCGCCGAGGCCGCAAATCACGCCCGTCGCGGCAAGCGAAATGTAGGAGTGCTGGCGAAACTCGTCCCGCCGGAAGATGTTCGAGAGATGAACCTCGACGACCGGAAGGCTGACGGCTTGCAGGGCATCGAGAATGGCGACGGACGTGTGCGTATAGCCGCCCGCGTTGATGATGATGCCTTTCGCCTTGCCGCGCGCCTCCTGCACCCAGCTCACGATTTCCCCCTCGATGTTCGACTGCCGGAAATCTATCGAAAGCTCGTTCTTCGCTGCAGCCTTCTCGGTGCGCGCACGAAGATCGTCAAGCGTTTCGGTACCATAGACTTCCGGTTCCCGAACACCGAGCATATTTAGATTGGGGCCGTTCAGAACGTAAATGAGGGATGTCATGTTTGGAGGCCGTTCGGGCACCGGGCAGATGCCCGAACCAATTGCGCGGAACCCTCGGTCTATCAGCTTTCTACGAATGCGCAAAGTGCGTGGACACGGCCACGCACTCTGCTGTGAGGATTATGGTAACTAGCTGCGACAATTAGATATTTTCCGCCGATCTCCTCAGCAGGTCGAGCATTTGTCTTTGCGGAATTCTGTCACCAGCGTCTCGAGCTGCTCGTGAAGGTCATCCGGCGCACCGGGGATCGATTTGTTGCCGACGAGGAAGTGCGGCGTGCCGTTGACGCCCATCGTCTTGGCAAGCTTCATCTCGGCCAAAAGCTCGTTCTTGACATCGTCGCTCGCCATGTCGGTTTTGATCTTGGCCATGTCGAGGCCGAGGCTCTCTGCGACCTTCAGGGCCGAAGCCTCGTTTGCCTGTCCCTTTGAGCCGAGCAGGGCCTGGTGGAATTCCCAATACTTGCCCTGACGCTTCGCGGCGAGTGCGACTTTCGCAGCCTCTTCCGAGCCCTTCGACAGAATCGGCAGCTCCTTGAAGACGACGCGCACATTCTTGTCGTCCTGGATCAGCTTCTGCACTTCCGGAAGTCCGTGCTTGCAATAGCCGCAGTTGAAATCGAAGAACTCGACAACCGTGATGTCGCCGTCGGGATTGCCTGCGACCGCGCTGCCGGGGGAGCGATAGATCGACTTGGCGTTCTCCGCCATGAACGCCTTGAGCTTGGCGTCCTGTTCCTTCTGCGTCTTCTCGTCGAGAGCGTTCTGAACCTCGAACATGATCTCGGGGTTCTTGACGAGATAGTCCTTGATGATCTCGCCGAGCGCTTTTTTCTGCTCGTCGGTGAAGGCAGAGCCACCCGCCGTCGGGGCGACCGGCTCGGCGCGGACACTTCCCGGCCCGAAGTGGACGCCCGCAAGCGAGGCCAGCAAGGCCAGACCGAGCAAGGCTGCGGCGAACCTTTTGCTGATCGAAGCCAGCTTGGTGGAATTATCGAATTTGGTCTTCAAGGTCATGGATCCAATCTCGCGTTGTCGCAGACGAAAGCCGCTTACGTCTGCGGTTTGTAATTGATGATGTCGTCATTTTTCAGCCACTCGGGTGAACCTGTCCGTAGCTGCGGTTGCGCGCGTTTCGCGAAGAGCTGCGCTTGCTTGATGTTCCCTTCGAAGTAGTAAGCCTGCGCCGTCATGGCATCGGCTTCTGCGGACTTGCCCTGCTTATAATAGGTATTCGCGAGCAACCTGTAAGCTCGGGCATTCTCTGAATCGTCTACGAGGGATTTACGCAAAAGGTCCACTGCTTCCTTTTGCGCCTCGGCGTTATCGCTGTTCTGTAGCGCGCTCGCGAGTTCTACGCGAATTAAGGGACTGCTCGGTGCGAGCTTAAGCGCCTGCCGCAAGCTCGGCACCGCTGCGGCCATTTTTCCCGTTCTCATCAAGAAGTCGGCCTTGAGCTCGTAGAAATACGGGTACGACGGGTTCTCGCGGATCATTCCGTCGGCGTCCTGCACTGCCGCTTCCAGTGCGCCGGGACCGCCTTTGAAGAACTTAGCGATAGCCCGCGCGTAGCGGGCCGGAAGCGACGTGTTGCTTTCGGGATAGCGGTTGAACACCGTCGTCGGATTTTCGAGATAGCCCGACAACTTCGCCCGCATCAGGTCGTGACGAAGCTGAAGCGAAGGCGGGTCCTTCTGCGCGAAATATGGACTTGTGGTTGCAAGCTGGTTCAGCCGTGCCAAGCGGTCGACGGAAAGGGGATGCGACCGCACGAACGGATCCTGAAATTGATCCGTCAGATATTCCTGTTCCTTGAAGCGCTCGAAGGTGTCGAGCATGCCTTTGCCAGACTGCTTCGTGGCGGTGAGATACTTGATGCCGGCCTGATCCGCGGCGGATTCCTGCGACCGGCGCTCGGCCAGCAATCCCTTCATGATGACGGACGTGCCGCCCTGCATGAGCGCCTGGCCGCCCTCCATCGTCTGGCGGCCGCCGCTGCCACCCGACACGCCTCCCGCGACCATCGCGCCGATGCCCAGCACCTGCGTCAGCAATGCGCGCGTTTGATCCTTGGCGATCCGCGCCCTGAGAGCCGCCATGTGACCGCCGGCAATATGGCCGCTTTCATGCGCGATGACGCCGATGACTTCGTTCGGCGTATTGGCCTGCATCAGCGTGCCGGTGTGCACGAACACGTTGCCGCCATCGAGAACGAACGCGTTGAAGGCATCGTTGTTGACGATCCGGACGGTTACCCGGCCGCCGCCGAATCCAGCCGCTTGGAAAATGGGCCTTGCATAATCCTGCAACAACGCCTCGATCTCGGCATCCCGGATGAGGGGCAACCCCTGCGCGCGTGCGCAGGGCGCCGGTGCGAGGAACAAGGCCGCAACGACGGCAACCATAAGCAAGCCGCTTTTGGCGGCCGAGAACGCCGGAAGAGTCCTCGAAATGTCAGGCATTGGATTTGCCCCGTTCTCGATGAACCTCGTCGAGACGCCACGCGCGGGCAAACTAGGCAGCAAGCCCCGCTGGGTCAATTACGACGCGGATGATAGCCGCATCAGTCATCACTTTAGGGCATCAGAGTGACAACCGAGAATAGCAAATGTTGAAGGGTAATTTGCTCTTTCCCGGGTGGACTTTCTGCGCGCGGCGACGCGGAGTTTTCGAGAAGAGAGGCCAAGACTGCTATCCTGGCCTCTAAGCCTCTCTATTCGCCGCTGAGCTTTCTCTGCCACCAGCCCTTACGCTGTGGGACCGCCTGAACTTCGGCGACCGTGGTATCGCTCTCTTCGCCGGGCCGAACGACAACGCGTTCGATGCGCGGCTCGCTCGATCCGACTTCGTGACGACGCCGAAGCCGCGCGACAGGAACGCTTTCCTCCGGCGCTGCAGCGAGCGGCGTTTCGACGGCTCGCTCGGGCTCCTCGACTTTCACCGGGAGATCCGGAGCGGCGGCGGCAGGCTGGGTTTCAACGTCGCTGTCGTCTCCTGATGCGGAAGGTGCGTCCCAAATGCGCCGCGGGCGCTGATTTGCGCCGCCCGATTTCTCGGCCGAAGCATTCCGGCCTTCCGATCGGCCGGAAGCGGAGCGTCGAGCCACCACCTTATCCGCTGCTTCATCCCCCTCGACACCGGGCCCAGCATCGACGGATTCGACGTCCGCGGACTCCACGTCGAAGATCTCCGGCTGGTCTCCGCTGAAACCTTCGCCTTCATGGCCTTCGGCAGCCATGCCCGAACCTTCCCGGCCACCGCGATCTCTGCCGCGACGGCCGCCGCGACGACCCCTGCGGCGTCGCCTTCCGGGCTTGTCGCCGTTCCCGGCGCCGGGTTGCTCTCCGAAGTCCCCAGCGTCAACGGTCGGCTGGGCGTCGGCTTCCTCATCGTCGCCATGGCCGGCTTCAGCATCGTCGTCGCTATGCGAACCGGAAGCACTGGAACTCTCGGCGTCTGCGCGCGGCTCGAATCCGATGCGTTCGCGACCCTGACCTTCGCCACGATCGCGCCCACCGCGCCCACGGCGACGACGGCGGCGTCCGCGGCGGTTGCCGCCTTCGTCGCCTTCGCCACGACCGGATTCACGACCGGCGGCGGCATCATCAGCCTCGTCGCCATCGGGCGCGATTTCGATCTCGCCGCCTTCGAACGATGGCGCTTCTTCCTCTCCGTCGAAGCCCCAATCCATATTCACCGCAGCCCGTTCGACGCGGCGCACAGGGGCCGTTGCGCCGCCACGTTCAACCGTGAAGTTCGCACCCTGGACCCGATCGCTGCCGAGCACGGTGATCGTGTGGCCGTGACGCGCTTCCATGTCGGTGATGTAGGCACGCTTGCTGTTGAGGATGTAGAGCGCGACAGCCGGCGTCGTCGTTGCCGTGAGAGCACCCGTGGCGCCCGCCGTGATCGCGTCTTCGAGACCGCGCAGAACCGCGAGCGCAATACTCTCTGTCGAACGGATGATGCCGGTGCCCTGGCAATGCGGACACTGCGACGTCGAGCCCTCGAGCACGCCGGTTCGCAGCCGCTGCCGCGACATTTCCATCAGGCCGAAGTGCGAAATGCGACCGAGCTGAATGCGCGCGCGATCGAAACGGAGAGCATCCTTCAAACGGCGCTCGACGGCCCGGTTGTTGCGCTTCTCTTCCATGTCGATGAAGTCGATGACGATGAGGCCCGCAAGGTCGCGAAGCTTCAACTGCCGGGCGATTTCATCGGCCGCTTCGAGGTTCGTCGCCAGCGCCGTTTCTTCAATCGAGAACTCGCGCGTCGATTTTCCGGAGTTCACGTCGATGGCGACCAGCGCTTCCGTCTGATTGATGACGATGTAGCCGCCGGAGCGCAGTGTTACCTGCGGTTGGAACATGGCGTTGAGCTGGCGCTCGACGCCGTAGCGCGTGAAGAGCGGTGTCGGTTCCCGGTACGGAATGACGTTCTTCGCGTGGCTCGGCATCAGCATCTTCATGAAGTCGGCGGCTTCCTGATGCCCCGCTTCACCGGCGACGACGATCTCTTCCACGTCCTTGTTATAGAGGTCGCGGATCGACCGCTTGATCAGGTCGCCCTCTTCGTAGACGAGGCTCGGTGCCGTGGACTGCAGCGTCAGCTCGCGCACGCTTTCCCAGAGCCTCAGCAGATATTCGAAATCGCGCTTGATCTCTTGCTTCGTCCGCGCCGCGCCCGCCGTGCGGATGATGAGGCCCATGCCCTCCGGAACTTCAAGCTCCTGAGCGATGGCCTTGAGACGGCGGCGGTCCTGCGGATTGGTGATCTTGCGTGAAATGCCACCGCCACGGGCGGTGTTGGGCATGAGAACCGTGTACCGGCCGGCAAGCGACAGATACGTCGTCAGAGCCGCGCCTTTGTTGCCGCGCTCTTCCTTGACCACCTGAACGAGAATGATCTGGCGGCGCTTGATGACTTCCTGGATCTTGTAGCTGCGCGGGCGGCGGCGCTGGCGCTGAGGCGCCTCTTCGCGATCTTCCCGGCTCGAACCCTCCTCCGCATCGACGCCGCGTTCGTCGTGCGATGCGTGCGACTCGGAATGGTGATGATCGGAATGATCGTGCTCGGCGTGATCGTGATCTTGATCATGGTCATGGTCATGATCGTCGCTCTCGCCGCTCGCGGCGTGCTCGTGAGAGTGATCGTGCTCATGTTCGCCATGTTCGTGCGGGGCGTCCTCGGTGCTGGCCGCCGCAGTGTCGTGCGCCTCATCGCTCGGACGCGCCGCTTCGTCATCGGCATCGTTGTCGTTGCGGGCTGTGACCGGCGCCTCGGAGTGCTGCTCTATCGCTTCTGAGCGAACGTCGTCATCCGAACGCGAAACGGACGCAGCGATGACGGTCGGAGCTTCCTCATCCTCGTCGCCGCCGATTTCTTCGATGTGCTCGTCTTCTTCGACGTCGACGATGTGGGCGGACTCAGCGCCGGCGTCATCGGAGCCGTGATCGCCGTACTCTTCATCGCCATTAGCTTCGCTTTCGCTCCGCTCGGCAGTGTCTGAACCGCCGCGGGAAGCTGAGCGGCGCGCAAGAGCTTCTGCACGCCGGTCTGCGGCGGCTTCGAGTTCGGCTTCGGCAGCAGCTTCCTCGTCGAGAAGCGCCTGCCGGTCGGCGACCGGAATCTGATAATAATCAGGATGGATTTCATTGAAGGCGAGGAACCCGTGGCGATTCCCGCCGTAGTCGACGAACGCGGCTTGAAGTGACGGCTCAACGCGCGTCACCTTTGCGAGATAGATATTACCGCGAAGCAGCTTGCGGGCTGCGCTTTCGAAGTCGAATTCCTCTACCCGGCCGTTGCGTTGAACCACGACCCGAGTCTCCTCGGGGTGGGTGGCATCGATGAGCATTTTCGTGTTGGACATTGCTTATGTTCCTTGGCGCGCCGGGGCGGCGGCTCGCATCTCGAACCGCGAACAACGGAGCGGATTGCGAGATTCGCGCGGCGGCGCGTGCTTTTGGTTGATGGCGCTGAAGAAGTAATGGGTGGCCGCGCCGCTTTCTGCGTCATCCCGGTCCCGCCAGTGCGCCGAAGGCGCGCGGGAACGCATGGGGGAGCCGCGCGGACCGGAGTCCGCTGGGCGCCGTCATGGATGATGCAAGCTCTCGTCATGGCCTGTCGTGAATTGCCCAGCTGCATGTCCGGAATTGGGGGACGTTGGCCGGGGGAAAAAAATCCGACGCCTTACGGCATCGCGGTGGATCAATATGGTCGCCCGGCAATCCGCGCTGTTACCCGACTGACAAATCGGGGCGACCGGCACAAAGTTTTAATGCTTCAGCAAAAGAGCCGCCGGGGGCTCTGAAGTCGAAGCCGTAGAACCTGCTGAGCGACGTGATACTCCCGTACGCTTGCCTCGAGCAGGCCCCATCCGTGCTCGCCTAATTGCCTGGAAAAGCGGAGTTTTTTTGATCCCCGCAGCAGGCTTATCAGGCATCGCAGGCGCCCGTCTGACTCACACCGTCCAGGCGTGTGTCTCGAACGCCACCGAATACAATTCAAACTGTACGAGGTCGCCCCCGCCCTGGCAAGTGCTATAAACCTAGAGGCGGATCGTCCCCGAGTGGTACGAATAAGCCTTTTATAATACGAATGAAAACAAAGCTTTAACGATACGCCGGGCGTGAGGCGAATGGGACGACGAAGGGGAACAGTTCGGTAATGCGCCGGCCCAAGGAACTTTTGCAGAACGTCGCGGCGGCGGCATGGGTCGGGCTCACCATGCTGAGCCCCGCCTCCGCAGAGGCGGCCGAAGCGCTCGACGCACATTTGACCATCACCGGACGGTCAACAATCTTCGAATTGACCATGAGCGAAGGGGTAACCGCCCAGGTCTTTACGCTCGCCAATCCCTATCGCGTCGTGATCGACTTGCCCGATCTCTCGTTCCGGCTCGATCCGGCGGCTGGCAAGAAAAGTGCGGGGCTCGTTTCCGCGTTCCGGTACGGTCAATTTGCGGAGCACAAATCCCGCGTCGTCATCGACACCAAGGGCCCCGTCAAAATCAACTCTGCCAACATGACGAGGCTAAAGGGCTCCTCGGCGGTGAAGCTCGCGATCGCTCTAATGCCGATGGATGCGGAAGCATTCGGCGCCGGCACTGGAGCCAACGCCCACAACGCCACCAATGAGCCGGAGGCCGTCAACGCCGCACCCGAAAACGCCCCGATGGCACGCAAACCTCATGGGAAACCGGTGATCGTGATTGACCCTGGACACGGAGGCATCGATCCCGGTGCCACCGGCGCCAACAACGTCACCGAAAAAACGATCGTGCTCGCCGTCGCGTTGCAATTGAAAGAGGCGTTGACGAAAACCGGGCTTTACGAGGTCAAAATGACCCGGGCCGACGATGTCTTCGTGTCGCTCGACAAGCGGCTTGCGTTTTCGGCCGAGAACGCCGCCGACCTCTTCATCTCGCTGCACGCCGATTCAATCGAAGAGAAAAACGCGAGAGGGGCGATCCGCGGCGCGACAATTTATACTCTCTCAGGCCGCGCCTCCGACGAACAGGCCCGGATCATGGCCGAAAAGGAAAACGCGTCCGATCTCATCGCTGGTATCGAGAACATCGATCGGGACGGCGGCGACCAGGTCAAGAGCATCCTTATAGATCTGCTCAAAAGAGAGACTTCGAATTTTTCGGCGGATTTTTCGCAAGTTTTGTCGAAGCGGTTGGGTAAGACGATTGCAATGTCGCGGATTCCCCGCAGGTCCGCGGCCTTCAAGGTTCTGAAGCAAACCCACGCCCCCTCGGTCCTGGTCGAATTGGGCTACCTCAGCAACGAGACGGACGAACAGCAGATGTTGACCGCCGAATGGCAATCGAAGGTAGCGGCGTCGATCACGGATGCGGTGCAAATTTACTTCAACAAAAGAACCGCCGCGCAGCCCTGAGGCTTTCGGCTATGGACGACGTACTGCCACATTCCATGTTAATGTGCGCAGCCTCTGAGGGGATTGTCATTGCTGCGATGCGGCAATAGACGTAAGCCCTTTCGCTCGAAATGACGAAGCCAGCGCCAGACTGACGGAATTACGAATTTGATGCGTGCGCCAACGCTGCCGCCACCCACGGCGCCCCGGAGAAGAAAAAAGCGGCGTCGGAGTCTGCTGCTCAACTTCCTTGGGTTCGTCTTCGGGACCTTTGTTCTGATCTTCATCGCGGGATCGGCCGGCGCTGGATTCTTGATCTGGCAGGCATCGAAAGACCTGCCCGACTACGAGAGCTTGTCGAAGTACGAGCCGCCCGTCATGACGCGCATCCATGCCCATGACGGATCGCTGATCTCCGAGTTCGCGCGCGAGCGCCGCATCTTCGTTCCAATTAATACGGTTCCGAAGCGCGTCCTCGGCGCGTTTCTGTCGGCTGAGGATCGGCGGTTCTATGAACATGGAGGCATCGACCTTCAGGGCATCGTGCGCGCCGTTTTCGCGGCGGTCGAATCCAAGATTCATGGCTCGAACAAGCGCGCTCAGGGTGCCTCGACGATCACCCAGCAGGTCGCCAAGAACTTCCTGCTGACGAACGAACGTTCGATGGAACGCAAGATCAAGGAAGCAATCCTCGCGATCCGCATCGAGGGCGCCTATTCGAAGGATCGCATCCTCGAGCTCTATCTGAACGAGATCTTCCTCGGGATGAACTCGTACGGCGTTGGCGCGGCCGCGCTGACCTACTTCAACAAAGAGCTCAAGGACCTCGACATCGAGGAGGCCGCCTACCTCGCAGCCCTTCCAAAGGCCCCGAACAATTACCATCCGTTCCGCCAGAAGGAGAAGGCGACGGAGCGGCGGAACTGGATTATCGGCCAGATGGCCGAAAACGGCTACATCACCAAGGAAGAGGCGGAGATCGCGCGGAAGAAGCCGCTCGTCGTCAATCTGCGTCCCAACGCCGTGCATATTTCGACGGCGGAATTCTTCGCCGAGGAAGTGCGCCGCTCGCTTCTTTCGAAGTACGGCGAGGACAAGCTTTACGGCGGCGGCCTGTCGGTCCGCACGACGCTTGATCCGCAATTGCAGCAATATGCCAAGAAGGCGCTGATCAACGGCCTCGTGAAGTTCGACCGGACGCAGGGCTATCGCGGACCCGTTTCGAAGATCGACATTTCGGGCGACTGGGGTCTAGCGCTCGGCAAAATTCCGAGCCCATCCGACATTCAGCCCTGGCGTCTCGGCGTCGTGCTCGAGACCCAGAAATCGAAGGCCATCATCGGCTTCAAGCCGCAGCGCCAGCAGGATGCGACCTTCGTCAAGGATCGTGAGGCCGTCGAGGTGACGCTCGACGAGATGAAATGGGCCGCCAAGCGCCCGGGCGCCAAGAGGGTCGACGCCAAGTCGACCGCCGACATCCTGCAGCCGGGCGACGTCGTGTATGTCGCGCCGAAGGACCCGAACAAGATCCAGGGCGTCTGGTCGCTGATGCAAATTCCGGAAGTCGGCGGCGGACTCGTCGCGATGGATCCCTACACAGGACGCGTCCTCGCAGTCGCCGGTGGTTTTTCCTACGACATGAGCCAGTTTGACCGCGTCATCCAGGCGAAGCGCCAGCCGGGCTCATCCTTCAAGCCGTTCGTCTACGCCGCCGCCATCGACAACGGCTACAAACCGACGTCGATCATTCTGGATGCGCCGATCGAGATCGATCAGGGCCCGGGCCAGGACGTCTGGCGTCCGAAGAACTATGAGACGAACGATACGACCGGCCCCGAAACGCTGCGCTTCGGCATCGAGCATTCCCGCAACCAGATGACCGCGCGTCTGGCGCAGGATCTCGGCATGCCCGTCATCACCGAATACGCGCGGCGGTTCGGCATCTACGACGATCTCTTGCCGGTGCTGTCGATGTCGCTCGGCGCGGGCGAAACCACCTTGCTTCGCCTGGCGACGGCCTATTGCATGCTGGCGAATGGCGGCAAGGAAGTAACGTCGACCCTCGTCGACCGGATCCAGGATCGCTACGGCCACACGATCTGGCGTCATGACGAGCGCCAGTGCATGGGCTGTATGGCCGATCACTGGGCGGGCCAGCCCGAGCCGGAACTCGTCGACGGCCGCCGTCAGATCATCGACCCGCACACAGCCTATCAGATGACGCACATTCTCGAAGGCGTCATCCAGCGTGGCACGGCCACGGTATTGAAATCCCTCAATCGTCCGGTCGCCGGCAAGACCGGCACGACGAACGAAGAAAAGGACGTGTGGTTCCTTGGCTATACGCCGACCATGGTCGTTGGCGTCTTTGTCGGCTACGACACGCCGAAGCCGCTCGGCAAAGGCAACACGGGCGGCGCGATCGCTGCCCCGATTTTCGGTGAGTTCGTGCAGGACGCGCTAGGAGCGACGCCGCCCGCGCCATTCCGCGTTCCGCCGGGCATCAAGTTCGTGCGCGTCAATCCGAAAACGGGCCTCCGAGCTTCGGCTGACGATCCGTCGTCCATCATGGAAGCCTTCAAGCCCGACGAAGATCCGGACGACGCCTACGCGATGATCGGCATCGCCAACGCCACGGCCGATGCGTCGCCCCCGCCGCCACCACTGCCGCCGATGGGCGATCGGGTGGCGCGGCCCTCATCGCCGACCTCCCGGCCCGACGCCGGATCTCTTTCTCCCAATGGCATGTGGTAGTTAAGCTTGGCGCCGATTGCCGCGTAGCGTCTGTCTACGTTTACAGCGACCTCGCACATCTCTATAGGTCCGCACCTGTTTTTTGAGCCATCACTTTTCGCCGGCACGAGCCGGCTTCGGAGGCCGCCATGCGCGCTGAAGCGCAAAAACTTTCCGACGGCATCGAGGAGGCGTTTGCCCTCCTGAGGAGGTCTCTTTGACTGGGAGACGGCCGAAGACCGTCTCGCCTCGCTGAACGCGAAAGCTGAAGACCCCAATCTCTGGACCGACGCGAAGAACGCTCAGAAGGTTATGCGCCAGCGGCAATCGCTTGAGCGCGCCGTGTCCGAGTTCAAGCGTCTACAACGCGACTACGACGACGCGCTGACGTTGATCGAACTCGGCGAAGCCGAGAGCGACGACGCGAGCGTCCGCGAAGGCGAAACCGCGCTCCAGCGCATCGACCACGAAGCGCAGCGCCGCTCGATCGAAGCGATGCTGTCGGGCGAAGCCGACGCCATGAACACCTACATCGAGGTGCACGCGGGCGCAGGCGGCACCGAAAGCCAGGATTGGGCATCGATGCTGGCGCGCATGTACGTGCGCTGGGCCGAGCGCCGTGGCTACAAGGTCAAGCTGATCGACGAAAGCCCTGGCGAAGAAGCGGGCATCAAGTCGGCGACGTTCGAGATCGAAGGCGAAAACGCTTACGGCTGGTTGAAGACGGAAGCCGGCGTGCACCGTCTCGTGCGTATCTCGCCGTTCGATTCCAACGCCCGCCGCCATACAAGCTTTGCGTCGGTCACCGTCTATCCGGTCATCGACGACACGATCGACGTCGAAATCAACCCGGCCGACGTCGACATTTCGTTCGCGCGTTCGTCAGGCGCCGGCGGTCAGCACGTCAACAGAACGGAATCCGCCGTCCGCCTCGTCCATAAGCCGTCGGGCATCGTCATCTTCGCCCAGGAACAGCGCTCGCAGCATCAAAACAAGGATATCGCTTTCAAGCGGCTCAAGGCGCGCCTCTACGAGATGGAGCTGAAGCGCCGCGAAGCCAAGGCGAATGCCGAGCAGGCCGCCAAGACGGATATCGGCTGGGGCCATCAGATCCGGTCGTACGTCCTGCAGCCGTATCAGCTGGTGAAGGACCTTCGCACGGGCGCCCAGTCGACGAATCCAGATGAGGTCCTGGACGGGGACGTCGATCCATTCATCGAAGCCGCTCTATCGCAACGCATCAAGGGCGGTGGTGAGGCCGTGACGGTCGAGGATCTGGAGTAGCCGCTGTCTTAAGCGGCTTCTCCTAGCGTCGTGCTGCCGGATCTCAGTTGCGCTCGCGAAGCAGCGGATTGTTGAACCCAGAGGCCGGTTCGGACGACGAATTCTGCGACGACGTGAATCCAAAGCCAGACCCGGAGCCAACACCGGCGCCGATTGAGCCCCGCCAGTTGCTCGTGGTGTCCGTGCTCGATTGTGTGGAGCCGGAGCCGAAGGGCGAAAGCAGCGCCGATGCCTCGTCGGGATCCTGGTAGCGCGCCGAGCCGTCGGCGTTCGTCCCGCCAATCGAGGTCGTCTCGAATGCCTGCGCCCCGGCAGAGATCAAGATGGTCGAAAGAAAGACCGCGGCGGCAATACCTCGATCAAATCGCATTAAGAGCCCTCCAGCATCGTAACGTGACGCGCACCCTAGCTTCTCCGGCTATCTGCAATTTGCGGAGGGATCTAGGCCAACATCACCTTTTCGAGACGGTGTGGCATCGATACTACGCTTTTAGCGACACGCAGCCGAAGATCACGGCGTGCTCCGCCAAATGCCAGGGAGCCGCCGCTTCAGAGCAATTTTCGTGGCGCTTGCGGCGGACGACTTCTCCACTCGGGCATCGAAGCTCGCGCGTGCCCTTTCGACAGTCTGGCGGTTCTCGATCGCCCATTGGCTGAGCGGTCCGAGGATGCAGATCAGCGTCCGGCCAAGGTCCGTCAGCTCGTAGTCCACCCGCGGCGGAATGGTCGGATAGACGGTGCGCGTCACGAGGCCGTCGCGTTCCAGGCCGCGAAGCGTCAACGTCAGCATCCGCTGCGAAATGCTGCCCACAGACCGCCGGATCTCGTTGAAACGCATGGGTCCGTTCGACAGAAGTCCGACCACGTAAACCGTCCATTTGTCGCCGATCCGTGCCAGCACGTCCGCGACGGCACGGCAGTTCTCGGTTCCTTCTTTGATACCGGCTTCCAAAAAAGTGCCTCCTTGCGCGGTTTCCGCCAGTGAACATTTTAGCGCTGGTCACAAAATGTGACTGGCTGAGCCGCATGTCAACTCATCGCCCTCAGTCTCCGCCAACCCGCTGGATGGAGATCCACCCCAATGAAACTTTTGCATGTCGATTCGAGCATCCTGGGCCCGGGCTCCGTGAGCCGCCAGCTCTCGGCCGAGATCGTCGCCGCCGAGCGTCAGCTGCACCCGGGCCTTGAAGTCGTGTACCGCGACCTTGGCCAGCAGCCGGTCGGCCACCTCTCCGGCGCCCACCTCGCCGCAGCCCAGGGGGCCGTCCCCGAGGCCGACGCCCTCCGCCAGGACGTTTCCTCGGGGCAGGCAGCCCTCGAAGAGTTCCTCGCCGCCGACATCGTCGTGGTTGGCGCTCCGATGTACAACTTTGCGATCCCCAGTCAGCTCAAGGCCTGGATCGATCGGCTCGCCGTCGCCGGCAAGACCTTCCGCTACACCGAGAAAGGCGCCGAGGGTCTGGCGGGCGGCAAGAAGGTGATCGTCGCCTCGTCGCGCGGCGGCTTTTACGGGCCTCAGACGCCGATCGCGTTCTTGGATCACCAGGAAACCTACCTGCGCAATATCTTCGGCTTCTTCGGCATTACGGACGTGACGTTCATCCGCGCCGAGGGCTTGGCGCTCGGCGCCGACCAGCGCGCGAAGTCAATCTCGGCCGCCCAGACGAGCATCGCCGGCCTGGCCGCCTGATGAAGCGAAAAGGCGGAGATTAGCCAAATCTCCGCCCGACGCCGCCCTCCGAGGTTTGATTTCTCGACATGAGCGACTTTCGTGTTAAAGCGCGGAACGATCGATTGTTCGAAAACCTCCGCCAATGCCCCCGCTCGAAAACCTCCACCTCATCACGTCCGACGGCTTCCCCGACTACGCGCTTCTCGATTCAGGCGGAGGCCGGAAGCTCGAGCGCTTCGGAAAAATCGTCGTCGACCGGCCTGAGCCCCAGGCGCTTTGGCAGCCGAAGCTCGGCAAATCGGAATGGGCGAAAGCGAACGCCGTCTTTTCCGCCTCCGGCGAGGACGATGAAAAAGGCAAATGGCGGATCGACAAGCCGGTGCCGGACGCCTGGCCCGTAAGGCTTACGCTGTCACAAGCGCCAAAGCCCGAACGGCAGGGCGTGACGATGCTCTGCAAGCTCGCGGGCCTCTGGCATCTCGGCCTATTCCCCGAGCAGGAGCCGCATTGGCGCTGGATGCTCGATCACCTGGCGAGCATCAAAGGCGAGACGCCGCGCGTCCTCAATCTATTTGGCTACACGGGCGCCGCGTCGCTGCTGGCTGCCGCCGCGGGCGCCGAGGTCACGCATGTCGATGCGTCGAAGAAAGCCATCCAGTGGGGCAAGGAAAACCAGGAAGCGTCAAAACTCGGCGCCGCGAAAATCCGCTGGCTGCTGGACGACGCCGCGAAGTTCGCGGCAAGAGACGTCCGCCGCGGCAAGACCTATCACATGATCATCGTCGATCCGCCGAAGTTCGGGCGCGGCCCCGAAGGCGAAATCTGGGATCTCTTCCAAAATCTTCCACGGCTGCTCGCCGATCTCGCCAAGCTGCTGGCTCCGGAAATGGCCGCGATGGTTCTGACGATCTATGCCATCCGCGCCTCGTCGCTCGCATTTGATCAGCTCCTGCGCGAAGAGCTGAAAGGCCGTGGGGGCACCTTCGATAGCGGCGAGCTCGCGATCCGTTCGCAAGCCGGCCCGCTCGTCCCGACTTCGCTGTTCGTGCGCTGGAAGCAGAACGCATGAATGCTCCGAAGCTGATCACCAGCCTGACGAACGACCGGATCAAGGCCATCCGTGCGCTCGAGATGCGCAAGGTTCGCAAAGAGACCGGCCTGTTCGTCGCCGAAGGCACATCGCTGCTGGTGACGGCGCGCGATCATGGCTTCGTGCCGGAAACGCTCATCTACCAGACAGGAACGGCAACGAGCGGCATTGCGCGCGGCCTCGTGCGGCACGCGCTCGATGCTGGCTCCGAAGTTCTGGAAGTCTCGGAAGCCGTGCTCGCCAAGTTGGCATCGAAAGACAATCCGCAAACGCTGCTCGGCGTGTTTCGCCAGCGCTTCATTGAACCTCCTGCCGCGGCGAAGGTTGGTGAAGGAACGTGGCTCGCGCTCGAGGAAATCCGCGACCCCGGCAACTTGGGAACAATCGTCCGCACGGCGGACGCGGCGGGCTGCGCGGGCGTCATTCTTGTCGGCACCACCTGCGATCCCTACGCCATCGAAGCCATTCGCGCGACCATGGGTTCGATCTTCGCGGTCCCCCTCGTAAAAATGGATCAGCAGGCCTTCGTCGCGTTGGCGCGTGCGTGGCCGGGCGACGTCATTGGAACGCATCTCGCGGCGCGCGAAGATTTCCGGAAAGTCGACTACAAGGATCCAGTGCTGCTGCTCATGGGCGGCGAAGGCCCCGGCCTGTCGTCCGGCGCGGCGTCGTCCTGTACGACCCTTGTGAAAATTCCCATGGCCGGCGAACTCGACTCGCTCAATCTCGCCATCGCCACAGCGCTGATGCTCTATCAGATCCGCGGCCCACATCTGAAGCTTTGACATGCGCATCGAATACCATCGCACGCTGATCGCCGATCAGGTTCGCAACGAAGCTTTCTTCGCCGCGCTGAAATCCGTCATCGTGCCCGGAAAGTCGGTTGTCGCTGATATCGGCGCTGGCACGGGGCTGCTCGGGTTGATGGCCTCTAAGCTCGGCGCGAAAGATGTCTTTCTGTTCGAGGCCGCCGAAGTCGCGGGCGTCGCCGCCGCGGTGTTGAAAGCCAACAAGGCGAAGCGCTGCCACCTCATCCCATGCCACTCGACGGAATTCCAGGACAAGCTCGCCGTCGACATCATCGTATCGGAAACGCTCGGCAACTACGCGCTCGAAGAGAACATCATCGCGACGCTCGCCGACGCGCGCCAGCGCTTCCTGAAGCCCGGCGGACGCGTCATTCCGAATGGCATCATTCAGTACGTGGCCCCTGTCGTCACGCCGCGCATCGACGAAGAGCTGCGCGCCTGGGATCGCGTCGGCCACGGCCTCGATCTCGCCGTCGCGCAAACGATGTCGCTGAACAACGCCTATGTTCGCCATTTGCAACCGGGTGAAATTCTCGACGGTTGCCGGAGCGCGATGGTGTGGGACGAGATCGACCTCACGTCCGAAACGAAATCGAAACGGCGCGGCGACGCCGAGTGGCGTTTTCCGCGCCCGGCGAAGATCTACGGATTTGCGACGTGGTGGAAGGTCGAACTCGTGCCCGGTATCGGATTTTCGACAGGGCCGTTGTCGCCGCGCACGCATTGGGAACAGCTCTATTTCCCGCTGTTGACGCCAATCGACGCCAAGGCGAGCGACGTCGTCTCGATAGACCTTCGTTCGAGTTCGTCAGAAGAAGCAGGCACCGATCTCGGCTGGACGGCCGTTCATAAAAGTCCTGAAGGCAAGATCATTGCGCGGCAGGCGCTCGAACTCGACAAGGGTTACATTCCCTGAGCACCGAACCCATTTGGTACTGGTCCGTGTTTGATGGTATGCGGTCGGGCGGTTACGAGGGAGGGCGCGCGCCATGATGGTCTTGATCGTCGGATTGATCTTGTTTCTCGGCGTCCACTTGGTTCCGACGCAACCTGAGCTGCGAGACGGTCTCAAGGCGCGCATCGGCGAAGGCCCTTACAAGATCCTCTTCTCGCTGTTGTCGCTCGCCGGATTGGTCGTGATCGTGCTCGGCTATCACAAGCTGCAGCTTCATCCGGGCAAGAACCCGATCCTGTGGGAACCGCCGGTCTGGACACGCCACATCGCCGTTGCCTTGATGCTGCCGGCGATCATCCTGCTCGTTGCCTCTCTAATCCCGTCGCGTATTCGCACGGCGACGCGCAATCCCCTGCTTATCGCCATCAAGATCTGGGCACTCGCGCATTTGCTCGCGAACGGCGACCTCGGCGCGCTTCTGCTTTTCGGATCGTTCCTGGCGTTCGCGGTTTACGACCGCATATCCGTGAAAAAACGCGGACTGCTGCCGCCTCCCGCACCCGCAAGCGCCCTGAACGACGTGATCGTCGTCGTTGTCGGCCTGGCGCTTTATGCGTGGCTGCTGCTGGGCGGCCATCAATGGCTGATCGGCGTCGCGCCGATCCCGCAGCTCACCTGATCAGAGCATAGAGTTTGACTAGGTGGCGCGGACGAATTTCAGGTTCGCGGGTGCGGTGTTTGCGCGTAGTCCAATGCTGCCAGGGCGGCTTCAGTCTCTTTAGGCGTTGGAGGTCTGCTACCATCGGCTACGAACGCGATTGCCTCTGCGACGGCTTTATCGGCGAACTCGAAGGCATCGCTCATTACCAAACAGTCGGCCGCATAGTTTGCTGAGAGAAAGGGGAGACGGCCGTCGAGTAGGGCTTGAAGAAGCCTCCAAACTTGATCACGGGTAACCACTTCCGCCGGGCCATCGGTCACAACAACGTATCCCACGCCCTCAGACTTGAATTCCTGTTCGCACGCATCGACCTCAGCCGCGATTTCGCTACAAAATGCCTCTGGGGAGAGGTCACCGTTCAAAAACGCGACAAGTGACGAGTGTTCCATCCGCCTAAAATAGCCACCGCCGCGACGCCTGCAACTTAGATCGGTCTGTAGGCGGGATATGATTGACGCCGGACATGATGGTTGATTCAAGGCTGCCTTTTGGAGGCGGGCTGGAGCCATCTCGCAACAGCCCGGTACCGGCTCAAATTCGTTCGCGCCGCCTAAGCCTGCGCTAACGCTTTGGCTGGGCGCAAGCGCACGGCTAAAAATTGGTTCGCGAGAACGATCCACATCCCGGTCGCGATGATCCAGGCGACCGGGTCCACGATATAGTCCCAGAGATTGCGGCTTTGTCCTGCGCCGACGAGAAACGCGATGATCGCCGCGTTCAGCGTCAACGCCGTGATGAAGTAGCCGCGCAAAATCGCGTAGCCGAGAACGATCGCGATTGCGACCGGCAACAGGTATCCGCTGAAGCCAAGAACATAACTGTCGTAATTGAGAAAGCCCACCGCCGCCGGATAAAGCGCGAACCCTGCAAGGGTCAGCATGAGCGTGCCGAACCGAAACTCCCCTGACGCGGCGAGCCGCTGATTGTTCAAGGTCGCGATTGCCAGAACGACAAGCACGACCAGCCCCGGCAGCGACGGACGTTCGATGGCCGAAGTCATCCATTCGATCAGGGACCGCGTCGAGACCGCGATCAGGAATGCGCCGAGAACGCCGGCCATCCCCAAAACGGCGCGCCGCGCCGGCGACTTCGTCACGAAGCCCGCGACCGCAGCCGAGACGATGAAGACGATCAGCATCGCGCTTGTTCGGTTCATCAGAAAGTCGAGGGTCGTGGTCATTGCTGCGCTGTCCGGGATTGCGAGCCGTGTTGCACCCAGGCGCTCGAAAACCGGACGTGATTGATGGTTTTCAGCGGCTGCGAATAGACGATGTCGAACTGACCGGGCGCCGACTCGATGAGATAGGGATACGTCACCGCGCTACTCTGGTTACCGTTATCCATCTGCGCGACAACGCCGACGCGTTGAAAAGTTTTGCCATCGAGATCGGTGAGAGCGAGCGTGATGTTGCGCTCGATCTTCGGATCGTCGTTGAACGCCAGAAGAATGTGCGAAGCGTCGTAGCGTATCGCGGAAATCGGTCCGCCGGGATTGGGAAGATCGATTGGCGATGGCGTCGTCCAAGTCTTTCCGCCGTCCGCGGTTCGTGTGATCAGAATGCTTTGTGGATGCCGGCTTTTGAGGCGCCGGACGAAGGCGATCGCCGTAGTCGGTCCGGTCGGAACGATCGATGGCTGGTATCCGACTTTGCCACCGTCACCCATCCTGCGCCGATCGACGACGCGTCCGTTTTCATCGAGCACGAGCAAGACCGGATATTTGCGGTTCATCTCGTGATAGGCAGGAAGTCCGATCCGCCCGTCGGAAAAAAGGATCGGAACCGATTTGGTGAGATGCGACATGTTCAGAAACGGCGACGCCTGCAGTCTCTCGGCCGGTCCCCAAGTCCGGCCATTGTCGAAGCTGCGGACCAGCCCGATCTCGCAGGTTGCCCAGCCGCTGAGTTTGGAAGCGGCGAAGAACAGCCAGATCTCGTTCTCGGAGCGCCGGAAGGAAACAGGATTGGCCAGCGACTTGATCGTTATGCCGAAGTCGTGGCTGACGCGGGCGCTGTTCGTAACGACGGCCTCGGGCGACCATTGCGAGCCATCGAAGCGCGACGAAACGAGCTCGGCGTCGTAAGCTCCTTCGTACGTCGCGCGATACCACGTTGCAAAAAGCCCGTCCGGAGTGGCGATGACGGATGCGCCGTGTACGAATTGTTTCGCGTCCGGCGGCGTGATGACTTCGCTGCGTGTATCGAGAGCGCCGAGCACCGGAGTCTCCGGAACGCTGACCGCGAAGGTCCACGGTTCGTTTTGCGGCGACATCTTGTTGAGCAGAACGGCGATGAGACCCGCCGAGCAAATGAGCATTGCCCACTTTGTCCAGGCCGCCCAGCTCGCAAAGGTCTTAGTGCTGGGATTTGTCAGCAAAATGGTGTCCCCGCCGGAATTCGCATTTGGGGGGTATAGGCGCGCCACTTCCCCTGTCAACGACACTGGAACGGAGTTGCGAGCGAATGCCGTCGCGAAACGGCGAAACGACTGTGGAGATCTGCTTAGCGCGTCAGGACGACGAATTCCGTACCGCCGCCATTCTCGTTGAGCGGCAGCTCGCGGTCGGAAACGATCAACGACGAACCGGGGCGCGCGAGTTCGGTAATCGTCTGAAGGATATCATCGGGAATGGTGAAGGCGCTGAGCGCCTCCGTGGCCATTTGGACGTTCAGGCTGCGCCCTAGCGCCAGCGCCGTCCTGCTTTTCTTTTTCTTTCCTTCTTCATCGAACGGCTGTCCCGGAACCGGCGTCTGCGCGCTAACGAGCCTCCAATCGAACGTATTGGGGTCCGCGCCATATCGCATGGCCGTGAAGACGTGCGTTCCAACCTTGTGCGGCAACGGCGCGACGTTGATCGGCGCCTCGAGAAGCGGATCGAACCCTTGCCGGATATAGAGCCGCTGGGCGCGAAGGCTGACCAGCACGGAAATCGGCTTGGATCTGAGCCGCATTTCCTTGTTGGCGTCCGCCAAGGAGGCCTTTGCCGATGAAAGATCCGTTTCCGCATCGCGGAGGGCATTGGCGGCCCGATCGCGCGCCGTCTGCGCGGCAGAGTATGACGCCTGGACTTCGGCGAAGCTCATATCGCTTTGCGCAGCTTGCACGCGAGCCTTGTCGGCCTCGATGGTCAAATCGAGCAAGGCATCCTCAAGCGCACTTTCGCGATCCTGGGCGATGCCGACATCGCTACTGGACGTTTGGAGATCGGCGACCAACTGCGGCTTTGGCGTTCCGCCCGACATATAGGCCTCGAACGCCTTCATGGCATCCTGCTGCCGTGCTTCCGCCGCTGCGAGAGCGTCCCTGATCGGCGCCACCGAGCGCCGCGCCGTCTCAAAACGCTGGCTGGTGCTATCGAAGTCTTTGGCCGTCGTTGTCACTCTATCCTGAGCCGCGGCGAGTGCCGATTCAGCGGACTTCAGGGCAGCACGAGCGCGATCGAGCTTCTGCTGCATGATCAGGTCGGCTTCGGCGCGCGTCGTCGGACGGCGCTGCGGATCGCGCGGCATGTCGGCAACGGCTCTGATGAGTGCAGGCGAAACGCCGATGAAAAGCGGCAATTCCTGCGGTGCGTCCGACGTTGAGCTGTCGTCCGCATGATTGCTGTTGACGGCGAGCTGTGCGGGTTTCGACTGTTCGGATTTCAGCGCCGAAACCTCGTCGGCCGGAAGAGGCTTGAAAAGTCTCGGACTGTCGAACGCGATCGGTTGGACTTCCTCGGACGTGACGACGACGCGACTGCCGATCTTCGTCAGTCCGTAAAGTTTTTTCGAGAAAGCAAACGGAAGACGGATGCAGCCGTGTGATGCGCGAAAGCCCGGAACGACGCCGGCGTGAAGCGCGATGCCCGACCACGTGACGCGTTCCATATAAGGCATCGACGCGCCGGAGTAGATGTTGCTCGTATGATAGACGTTCTTTTCCAGGATCGAGAAGACGCCGGTTGGCGTATCGAAGCCTGGACGGCCGGTAGAGACCCGCGACGACGTGATTTCGCCGTCCGCATCGTAAACGCGGATCTTCTGCTGGTTGATCGAAACGACGAGAAGAAGCGGCGACGTCGGCGGCGAGATAATCGCGCCTTCACCGGGGGCTTTCAGAGATTTGAGTTTGAGAATGCCGGATTTGGATTTTGCATCGACGGCAGACGGGCCAACGAAAATACTCAATATGAGAACGCTAGCTGCGATCGAACGCAACGCCGGCGAAACTCTGCCTTTGAACTTGCTGGAACGACGCACGCGACCCACCCGACGTCGAAATGACAACACCCGTCAGAACGCTGGCAGCAGGCTCGTAATTAACCTCAGTCAGCGGTATGAATTGGCTATCAGAGGCCAGTGAGACGACGCAACCACAGTGCCGCACCACCTGAGATTCGGGGCTGGCGATGTGGCGCTAATTCAACGCTTTTGCCGATATTGCTCGATTAACTGTGGAAAGCCAGTGGAGAAATTTACCATGTCGCGGGCTTTTGCCGGGTCCTCGGTGCTAGCGGCTCGGCCCGCGGTTTCGTAAACTGTGTTTTCGACAGATATTGGCATGCCCTCGGGTGTGTTCAGGCTGGTCTAATTGCTCACTTTGAGAATGCACGGCGCGCACGCCGATCGGAGTAAAATGTCTATCCACGTCAAGCGCCGCCGGCTCATGGCGCCGGACATCACCGCCCTGAAGGGCGGTGAACCAATCGTTGCGCTCACGTCCTATCACGCGCACACGGCGGCGATCGCCGACAACCACTGCGATTTCCTGCTCGTCGGCGACAGCCTCGGCATGGTGATGCACGGCTTCGAAACAACCGTGCCTGTGCCGCTCGAATTGATGATCATGCACGGTCAGGCAGTCGTCAGGGGTTCAAAGCGTGCCCTCGTCGTCGTCGATATGCCGTTCGGTACCTATGAGGAAAGTCCCTCAATGGCCTTTCGCAACGCTGCGAAAGTCATGAAGGAAACCGATTGCGGCGGCGTGAAGCTCGAAGGCGGCCGGCGCATGGCGGAAACGATCCGCTACCTCGTCGATCGCGGCATACCGGTCATGGCGCACATCGGTTTGACGCCTCAGTCGGTGAACGTGCTCGGCGGATTCAAGACGCAGGGCCGCACGATCGATCAGTGGCAAGCCATCGAAGAGGACGCACGCCTTGTCGCCGAGGCTGGAGCATTCGCCGTCGTTCTCGAAGCGATGACCGCACCGCTCGCCGAACAGATTACCAAGGCGATACCCATTCCAACTGTCGGCATCGGCGCCTCAGCGGGCTGCGACGGCCAGATTCTCGTCATGGAGGATATGCTGGGCCTGTCGCCGCACGTCCCGAAATTCGTGAAGAAATTCGGCGCGATCGGCGCGGCCATCGACAGCGCGATAGCCTCATATGCCGCGGAGGTCCGCGGTCGGACGTTCCCTGCGAAAGAGCATACATACAGTCTGAAGAACGACGAGGCCGAGCCGTCGCTGGCTGCGGCCCGAGCCACGAAAAAGCCCAAGACCACGAGCACTTAGCGGTGCAAGGCCAAGGTTTAAGTACGCTTGCACAAAGGAAACTTCGGGCGAGGGCTTGCTCGGAGCGCCCGCTCCGCTATCTATGCCCCGCTAGCCGGGCTGATCGTGAGAATATTCTCCAACAGTCCCGGCAACTGAATGAGGTTTGAGAGTTAATGGCCGACGATAATGACAGTCTGCTCCGCGAGGTCCAGGAGGAACTCCGCCGCGAGCAGATGCAGAAAATCTGGCAGCGTTACAACGGCCTGATCCTGGGCGCCGCGGTGCTCATCGTTCTTGCTGTGGCAGGCTACAAAGTCCTCGAAACGCGCCGCATTACGGCCGCCGAGACGGGCGGAGCCGAATTCACGGCCGCCGAAAGCCTCAGCGATCAGAAAAAGAAGGACGAGGCGGCGAAGGCCTTCCAGGCGATCGCGGACAGCGGTCCGGCCGGCTACGCCGCGCTCGCAAAGCTGCAGCTGGCTGGTGCGCAGGTCAAAGAAGGCAAGACGGCGGATGCCGTTGCAACCTACGATTCGCTTGCGAAGCAGCCTGGCGCCGATGATCTGTTGAAAACCTTCGCTCAACTGCAGGCCGCATCCATACGGATGGCAGATGCGGACTATCAGGAAATCCAGAATCGCTTGACACCTCTCATCGGCGAGAACGCGCCCTACGATAAGAGCGCGCGCGAATTGCTCGGGATTGCTGCGTTCAAGGCAAAGAAGTTCGATGAGGCACGCAAGTACCTGGAACCGCTGCTTCTCGACCCGAATGCCTCAGATGCGCTGCAGGAGCGTGTTAAAGTCATAATGTCGGGCATAGCTGCCGACGAGGTTGCCGCGAATGCGCCGCCAGCCACGACGCCACCGCCGGCAACGGCAGCCGAGCCTGCAAAGCCTGCCGAGCCGGCAAAGACGGAAGCGGGCGCCGATAAGAAGTAGGACCGCGAAGCGGTGAGGGGAGAACGGGGTTGAGCAAAGGGGGACTTGAGATACGTTTCGGCGCGTCGTCGCTTTTGGCGATCGCCGCGGCCCTCTTGCTTGGCGGCTGCGCTGGTGATGGTCCGTCTCTGCCGAAGATGAGCGAGCTCAACCCGTTCAAGGAAAAGCAGACGCCCTTGCCCGGCCGCCGCATTCCGATCGTTGACACGACGGAGAGCATCTCCGCCAATCTGGCGGATGCAAACAAGCCGGTCGTTATCCCGTCGCCACGCGCGAACGATACATGGTCGCAGCCCGGCGGCGAGCCGGGCAACGCGCCCGGGAATCTCGCGCTCAACGGATCGCTCCATCAGACCTGGAGTGCAAGCGCCGGCCAAGGATCTTCGAAAACCGGCCGCGTGACGGCGAGCCCGATCATATTCGACGGCCGCATCTACACGCTTGATGCGGCGGCGAATGTCGCGGCCTTCTCGCTCTCGGGCTCGAGCGTCTTCACCATCTCGACGAAGCCCGAAACGACCGTTGGTCTCGGCGGCTACGGGGGCGGTCTCGCCGCCGAAAACGGCCGCCTGTATGTCGCGAACGGCTACGGCGTCGTCGCCGCGCTCGACCCGGCGTCGGGCAAATCGATCTGGACGAAAAACCTCGACGTTCCGGTGCGTGCCGCGCCGACCGCATCCGGCGACCGGCTCTACATCATCACGATCGATGGCAGGTTCTATTGCTTGAACGGAGTTGATGGAGCTGAGGTCTGGTCCGCCCGCGGACTGCCGCAGAGCGCCAGCTTGATGACGTCGTCGAGCCCCGCCGTCGATCAGGACGTTGTTGTCGTGCCGTACCCTTCGGGGGACATCATGGCGTTCAAGTTGACGGACGGATCGACCGTCTGGACCGAAAATCTCTCGCGCACCCGCCAGACCTCGCAGATCGCTTCGATGAGCGACGTCGCGCGCCCCGCGATCGACAATGGAACTGTCTACGCCATCGGTCACGCCGGACGCATGATCGCCACCCACGCCAAGAACGGTGATCGCGTGTGGTCTGCGAACATTCCCGGCGCAGAGCCGCCATGGGTCGCAGGCGACGCCGTTTACGTCGTCGACACGAGTGGTCGCCTCATGGCGCTGAATCGCGCCGATGGGAAGACGCGCTGGACGACGCAGCTGCCTGCGGCAAAGAGTTATTCGGGTCCCGTCATGGCCGCTGGCACCCTGTGGCTGGCGTCGAGCAAGGGCGATATTGTCAGCGTTGACGCAGCAACCGGTAAGGTTGGCGGCCAGCTGAGCGTCGGTGAAACGGTTTATATTCCGCCGATCGTGGCCCAGGGCAAAATGTTCGTATTGACCGATTCGGCGAAACTGATCGCCCTCAACTGAGAATTGAGCTAGGAGGTCGACGTCAGCTTTCCGCTTCTGGGCGGCGAGACTGCGATCCCCCAGCAATCATTCTCATGTCGGCTCTCTTTTGACTCTCCCTGATCACATTCCCGTCGTCGCCATCGTGGGCCGCCCGAACGTCGGCAAGTCGACCCTGTTCAACCGTCTGACCGGAACGCGCGCGGCGCTGGTCTCCGATCTGCCGGGCCTGACGCGCGATCGCCGCGAAGGAACCGCGGATATCTTCGGCAACGAAATTCGCCTCGTCGACACCGCGGGCCTCGAAGAGGCGCAGCGCGGCTCGATTGCTGACCGCATGCGCAAGCAATCCGAGCAGGCCATAACCTCGGCCGATCTCATTCTTTTCGTCATCGATGCGCGCGCGGGCGTCACGGCCTCCGACAAGGAATTCGCCCGCATCGCCCGCCAGTCTGGAAAGCCGGTCGTTCTGATTGCGAACAAGGCTGAAGGTCATAAGGGTACCGACGGCGTGCTCGACGCCTTCTCGCTCGGGCTCGGCGCACCGATTGCGATCTCTGCCGAGCACGGCGAAGGCATCGGCGACCTCGCCGACGACGTTCTGGCCGCTCTCGGACTGAAGGCTGCACCAACTTCCAAAAGGCGTCGGACTGCCGATGCCGAAACGGCGGCCGGGAAGGCCGAGGAACAACCCGAGCGCGAGAAGCGCATTCGGGTCGCGATCGTCGGCCGTCCGAACGCCGGCAAATCGACGCTCGTGAACGCGTTGCTCGGCGAAGACCGGATGATCACAGGTCCGGAGCCAGGGCTGACGCGCGACAGCGTCTCGAGCGACTTCGAATACAAGGGTCAAGCGATCCGCCTTTTCGATACCGCCGGACTTCGCCGCAAAGCCAAGATCACGGAGACGGCGGAGAAGCTGTCGGCAAGCGACGCTGTTCGCTCCATCCGCTTCGCTGAAGTCGTCGTGCTTTTGATCGATGCCGAACGGCCGTTCGAGCACCAGGATCTGACGATCGGCCACCGCGTCACCGAAGAGGGCCGCGCCCTTGTCGTTGCCATCAACAAATGGGACCTGGTCCCCGAAAAGCAGAAGACGCTGCGCGAACTCAAGGCCCGCGTAGCCGAGAGCCTGGCGCAGGTTCCGGGAGTTCCGCTCATCGCGATATCAGCGCGCTCGGAGAGCGGGCTGGATCATCTGATGTCGGCGATCGCGAAAACGTATGAGACTTGGAATCGCCGTGTTTCGACGCCGCAACTCAACCGCTGGCTTGAAGGCGCGCTGAGCCGTCACTCGCCGCCGGCCGTACACGGACGCCGCATCAAGATCCGTTACGTCACGCAGCCTTCGACCCGTCCGCCGACGTTCGTTGCCTTCTCGCAGCGCGCGGAAGCGCTGCCTCAGTCCTATGTAAAGTACCTGACGAACTCTCTGCGCGAGACGTTCGATCTTCCCGGCGTTCCGATTCGCTTCAGTCTCCGCTCAGGCGACAATCCGTTCGCGCCGACGAAGCGCTGAGCGCGGACTGCGCAACATCCTCTCTGCAAATTGAAATCGTGCGAGCGATATGTCGTGCTCGCAACGAGGAAAAAAGTTATTTTTCGAATCAAGTTCGTCGCGTAGAGGACGCCAATCATGTAACGACGAGGGAAGACGAATGAGAAAGCTTGATGCGGCGCTGATGTCAGTTGTTCTGGCAGCAGGGACTGCGCTTTTCGCTGGTGCGGCCGCGGCTGCCTACACCGCGAAAGTGAGACAGGCTTGCGCAGGAGACTATCAGAATTTCTGTTCTCAGTATTCACCCGAAAGCGCCGAACTTCGCCGGTGCATTGAGGCCAACAGAAAAGGCCTGACGCAGACCTGCGTGACGGCTCTGATCGATGCGGGCGAAGTTCCCGCGAAATATCTGAAGAAGTAGAATCTGTAAGAAGATCGCAGCGGGCGGGAGCGCGCGGCTTTGGCCGTCACGCTCACCGCCCGCACGGGCGTCAGCCGCATCAACTGGCGCCGCTCCGGACGGGGTTAGATAGGTGCCCCGGACCACAGTTCAAGACCTCCGTCCAACCAGCCCGCAAAATGTTGCGTTCTCGCCTCCGGTGCGCCATGCAAGCGGGATGGACGTCTTTTTCTACCATCTCGAACAGCAGACTCTGGAACGCGTCTTGCCGAGCCTCCTTGAGAAGACGCTCGCGCGCGGCTGGCGCGCCGTCGTCCAGGTCGGGAACGAGGAACGGCTCGAAGCGCTCGATCAGGCGCTGTGGACCTACGCGGATGACAGCTTTCTGCCGCACGGAACGGCCCGCATAGGTCACGCGAGCGATCAGCCGGTTTATCTGACGCTGACCGACGAGACGCCGAACGGCGCAGGCGTGCGCTTTCTCGTCGACGGCGCTGAAGCCCGCGAGTTCAAGGGAGCCGAAAGGTTTGTCTATGTCTTCGACGGGCACGATCCCGATGCCGTCGCCACCGCGCGTGCCCAATGGAAAGCCGCGAAAGCCGCGGGATGCACCGTCACGTATTGGCAGCAATCGCAAACCGGGCGCTGGGAACAGAAGGCCTGATGCAGTCTCGCCGCATCACCGCTCATCGCGGCTCATGAACTCGAGCATCGAAGCATGAATTACCACCACGATTATCACGCCGGGAATTTCGCCGATGTCCTGAAGCACGTCATCCTGGCGCGTGTCGTGACGTACATGAAGCAGAAGCCTCGGCCGTTCCGCGTGATCGATACGCATGGCGGCGCCGGTCGCTACGATCTCGCAGGAACAGAAGCCACCAAGACCGGCGAATGGCGCGACGGCATCGCCCGCCTGTTCGACGCCGAGTTGCCTCCGGCGGTTGCCGAGCTGCTCGCGCCCTATCTCGAAACCGTTCGCGCCATGAATGGGGCGGAACTCCGCTACTATCCGGGAAGTCCGCTCATCGCCCGGCATCTCATGCGGCCGGACGATGTGCTGATCGCCAACGAACTCCACGCCGACGACTTCGCGCGGCTGAAGGAAGAGCTTCGCCGCTTCAAGTCGACGACCGTTCTCAACATCGATGCCCGGCACGCGGTGAAGTCGTTGCTGCCGCCAAAGGAACGGCGTGGTCTCGTTCTGATCGATCCGCCGTTCGAGGAACGAAGCGAATTCGCCGACCTCGCAACGGCCGTCGGCGAGGCCCTGTCGCGCTTCGAAACCGGCACCTACGTCATCTGGTATCCGTTGAAGGATGAGGCTGCGGCGGACCGCTTCGTGGCGACGGCTACGTCGCGGGCCGGGCTCGAATTTCTCGATGTCAGGCTCGCTGTCATGAAGTCGTTTGCGGGCCTTGGGCTGACGGCTTCCGGCGTTCTCGTAATCAATCCGCCATATATGCTCGAAGCGGAACTTGAGACGATTATGCCCGTGCTGAAAGATCAGCTGGCGGAGGGTTCTGGTGCGGCCTTCGAGCTGCGCAGCGCCGTTCAATAACGGCTCGATAGTTGCTGTGCAGCATTTCGTCTTGCAAGGTGCCCGTATTTACAGGATAAATTGCCGCACGTTACGGCGGGCAGCGGCAAGGTAGCTCCCGACGCGTTCGACATGACCGGCGCGTATTTTTGCGATCCGGCAGGAGGCGCTTGGGATCATTCGGCTCCGAGGCCCGCCGCGGTGTCGATGCGAAGCTTTAATCGAGCTTCCATCTAATGCCGGGCCGCCAGGAGAGCATGTATGCGCCAGACAGGTACCGTTAAATTTTATAATTCCCAGAAGGGCTACGGCTTCATCAAGCCGGATGCAGGGGGCAATGACGTTTTTGTGCATGTAACCGCAGTTGAGCGATCCGGCATCGGCGAGCTCAATGAGGGGATGCGAATTTCATTTGAGACCGAGCCTGATAAACGCGGCAAAGGTCCAAAGGCCGTCGATCTCCAAAGAGCCGGCTGAAGTTCGTTGCGACAAGCTTTGCTCGCGTCGCGGCTTTGGTCGCGGCGGCGAGATAGTGTTGGTTCGAGCATCGCTCATCGAATTCCCACGTTGCTCTGACGTACGACTGCGATCACTCGCTATCGATTTGATCTTCGCAGATGGGGAACAGCGCTCCGTCTGCTCTAGCGTTATGATGTGCGCGGTCGGTCCGAACGATTCGGGGGCGCACTTCGAAGCATTTGGCCTGTTCCATATTTGGAAGCTTCGAATCCGAGGCTTTGAACAATCGTGCGACGAAGGCTGAATATCTGGGATGGGAAGCGGCTCGTCGGACAGCGCAACACCAGAAGCGCTTCATCCACGAGATCTCAGGTAGCGGCATCACGCATCGGTCCAGGGAGACTAGAAACATGAAGACAATTATTTGCACGGGGCTCGTGGCGTTCGCAGCCACGGTCGGAATGGCTTCAAGTTCGGCTTACGCGCGCTGTGTCCTCGCCGGCGGCGAGTCTGTCATGGTCACGGAAGACCTCGCGAAGTTCATGGCTGGTCAGGCGCTCAAGCATTCGATTGAAAACAACGGCTGGAAACCGCATGGCGCCGTGCGGGTTCAGTGCGATACGTCGTCGATCGGCTTGCCGCATTGCATGGCACGGCAAAAGGCTTGCGGCTGAGTAGCTGTCAGCCTCCTGATGAAAGCGGGCCCTCGAAAAATATGACTCGCCGGTTTGGCGCCGGCGAGTTTTTCAATGCCTCAAGGCAGGCCGCATCACTTGGCCGTCGCGTTGCGGGCAGCACCGACGATCGCCATCAGAAGACCGCCGCTGAAGCCGCATCCCAAGATCTGCGTGATGATCGAAGTCTGATCGAGGCTGCCGGCCGTCGTCGGGAAGGCGAGTTCGAGAAGCTGGCCGCCGATCCCGCCGCCGACGATCCCCGCGATCGCATTGCCGAACGTGCCGAGACTCTGATTCTTGAGCAGGGCACCGGCGACGTTGCCGCCGAGAGCCCCGCTTATGAGCTGAATGATTAGGAGAGCATAATCCATGCGCGATCTCCTCGAAGCCCGGCGGAGTGAACGGCGAACTGTCCGCAATTCCGCATGGACGATGCCTCGCGCAAGAATGCGCGCCGATGGTGGCAATCCTACAACACGTGCCCTGTAAATCGTCCAGTCGCGGTTCGAAGCCCGTAAGTGAATTCGCCGATCCGTTGTCAAGAAGTGACAGCCTTGCGCCAATCGAGGCGCGCAACCATTTCTTCAGCTCGACCAATGATAATTTCAGTATCTATTCGTTATAGAAACCCACTCCAGGTGAACGCCGGCGCAGAGAGGCTACAGCGATGAAAATCAAATTTATTTCGGCCATCGTTGCCAGTGCTTGGCTGGTCGGCATCGCAGCGCCGGTGATTGCCGCCGAAGGCGACCCGAATGGGTACGCCCTTCGTCACAAGCGCGGCGGCTACTCCTACGACAAGTCGGAGTCGATCAACACTTACGGCAACCCGGCGCGCAGAAAGCGGCCCCCCGGCCCCCCGTCGTTCCGCGAGCAAACGATCGCCGGGCCGTTCGACAATAGCTTCTTCTTCGACTCGGGCGTGGGTAGCATCTGGGGCGGTAACTCGCCCTACATGCACTGATCTCTAGGTCACTGGTTTTATTGAGCATAATGGCGGCCAGACCACACTGGCCGCCGGGATTCTGTGAATTCTCCCCGCCCCGGGCGACAAACCTGTCAACTGGTGCCGATGCGCCACTCGCCCTCGTCTTGCCATTGTGCTGACAATAGAAAGACAGCCTGATCTCAAGGTGGGGCTTTGAGGGAGAATTACGTTATGCGCTTCTCGGTCAACTTCGGTACCGCATTCGCATTGGCCGCGCTCTTCGCCGTTGCAACAACTGTCTCGGCAAGTGCGGAGTGCAAGCGCTACGGATTTACGGTCAACGACTACGGCAAGGATGGCCCGACCAAGGACGCAAAGGAGCTTCTCGACAAGCTCATTCAGTCCAAGATGACGGAGCGCGGTGTAAGCGATTATCGCACCGGCAAAAAAAGCGTCTCGTGCGAGCTGTTTTTGAACTTCATCGTTTTTGATGAGCACACCTGCACCGCAGAAGCGACCGTGTGCTGGGGCGGCTCGGCGCTTCCGAGTTCCGAGCAGTCGGCGGCGGACGATGCTGAGCCCGCGAAAAAGACGGCGGCCTCTACCACGCCTGCGGAAGAAAAGCCGGCGAAGAAAAGCGTAACGAAGGAAGCGGCTACCCACACGGACGCTGCTGCAACGCCGGCGGTGCACAAGACGGCCAGCCAGCCGGTTCCGGATCCGAAGTCGCTTCTCGCTCACAAGGCGAAGAAGACGGAAGAAAAGAAGCAGGTTGCGACGGCGCCGGACGTCACCGGAGATGCAACGGCGTCTGACGCGGTCGTCAAGCCTATCGGCGCGAGCAAGGTCGAGACGGGCTCGTTAGCCGATGTTCCAGCAAAGCCCGCGAAGCACAAGAAGGCCGCTGCTGATGCAGCCGCCGCCAAGCCGGACACGGACGCTGGCGGCTATCCGACGCCTCTGCCTCCGCAGGACGGCGGCGCGGGCAATGCTCAATAAAGAAAGCGCCAACTGAGCGTGATGCGAATTCTACGAACCGCCGTTCCATCAAGCGGCGGCGGTTCGGATCTCGAGCAGCTTCATTTCGACGATCTGCCGGTTGAACGGCTTCAAAAGGAAATTGTCGGCACCGTGTGAAAGCGCTCGCTGAATCTCGAGCGGATCGTTTTCGGTGACCATGTAAATGATGTAGGGCCGCACGCCGAGCGGCAGTGTCCGAATTTTCCCGAGAAGCTCGACACTGTTCGAGCCCGGCATGCGCCAATCGAGCAGGATATAATCCGGCGCTTCCGTCCTTAGCCGCTCCATCGCCGCGATGGGGCTGTCGGCTTCACTCACGCGAAAACCTAAGTTTTCGAAGATGAGCCGGGTATATTTTCTGACGATCTCTGAATCATCAATGACAAAGCAGTGAAGCATATGTAGGGCGTCTCGCAAGCAGAGTGCTGCACCAACCGACAGCAAGGCGACCAGAACATCGGACGATGTTCTGAAAAGTGCCGCTAAAATATTAAGGTGCGATTAAGACGTATGGCGGAATGCGGTCCGCGACCCGGGAGATCGCGGAGCGTCGGCCTGACGTCAGCTCAGCCTGCCGGTTTCGCGACGAGAAGAATGTCCGCGCCGTCCTTCAGGATCTCGAGTCTCATCCCGGCTGAGGGCGCGATCCGCCACGTGTAGTAAGCCTGGATCGTAATTGCATCGAGCGCCAGCGGCTTACCGGCGACGAAGTCGGTCAGGTACTGCGGCGGCCGCGCTGCCGTGCCCTTGCAGCGGATGAGGAAAACCGGCTGCTCGAATGAGCCGCCGATCGAAACGTCGATTTCACCTCCGCGCGGCAACGCCGTCACGGCAGAGGCAATGAGATTGAGAAGAAGCTTCACCTTGTCTTTGGCGACGAGGCCCGGAGCGCCGCGCCAGGTCAGCTTGTGCTTGCCCTGCGTGATGCTGACGAAGCCGCGCGAAATCTTTTCCGCGGTGGCAAGGTCGATCATGCTGCCGGCCGATCCGGCGGCGCCGAAAGCGAAGCGCGCGAATTCCAACCGCGCTGACGCTTGCTCCGTTACGTTACGAATGACGTTCAGCGCATAGCTCTTCGCCTGTTCGTCGTCCTCCTCGTCAAGGATTTCGAGTCCGTTGAAGATCGCGCCAACCGGATTGATGATGTCGTGACAGATCTTGCTCGAGATCATTGCCGCGAGTTCGAGATCTGTCGGCGGAACGCGCTGGTTCATTAGTAGCCCTTTTCTGAGATGCTCTCGGTGGAGAGCGAGCGGCAGCTCAAGCGCGACAGCGCGACGCGAACCGACGGGGGCCGCTTGCGATAATACCCTCTGCTCTGATACATGCGCCGAACGACGGTTGCCAAGTCTCGCGGCCAATGGGCTCTCGAGGCCCGGATTTTCATGGAAGACATGGGTCTTACGCGCCACGGTAAGAACTGCGGTGCGGAAAACGTATTCGTAACGCGGGCACGCTCCGTGCAAACTGATTCGAATTGGGGTTAGCTTCGCGATGTCGCCAATCGACGTCAACGATCATGATGCTTTGATCGCTGCCTTGCTTCCGGCTGTCCGGGAGGCAGGCCGCATCGAGATGGCGCATTTCACAAACGGCGTAAAATTCGAGCAGAAAGCCGATCGATCTCCCGTGACCGTCGCGGATCAGGAGGCCGAGGGCATTCTGTTGTCGGCGCTCGCTGAAGTCGCGCCTGACGTAGCCGTCGTTGCCGAAGAACAGATTGCCGCGGGCGGCGCCTGCGGCTACGCCAAGCGCTTCTTCCTCGTCGATGCGCTCGATGGAACGCGGCTTTTCATTCGCGGCAAGCCCGAGTTCTCGATCAACATTGGTCTCGTCGAAGATGCCAAGACGCGCTTTGGCTTGATCTATCTACCCCCGTCCGAACGGCTGTTCGTGACGAGATCGGACGGCGCGTCCTACGAAGCGCGTCTGTCCCAGAAGGATGAAGCGCCGTTCGAGGCGTTGCAGTTCAAGCGTCTGGCGACGCGCAATCCTGATCCAGCCGCGCTTGTGGCTTTCAACAGCCGGGGCAACGGTGCCGCCAGCACAAGTCTCCTGACGACGCTCAACGTCCAGGACGCAAGACCGCTCGGATCGTCGATGAAATTCTGCCTGATCGCTGCAGGCGAAGGCGATCTTTATGCTCGATTTGGCGAAACTTACGAATGGGATACGGCCGCCGGCCAGGCCATCCTGGAGGCCGCGGGCGGCACGGTCGCGAAAATCGACGGATCTCAGTTGACTTATGGGCACTTCGATCGAGGCTATCGCAATCCCCATTTTGTCGCCTGGGGAAGGCAGCCGCTCTGGCGTGGCGGTGAGGCCGGAATGCCTGCGCCAAGCGCATAGGCAACGCGAATTGGCCATACTTTAGCAACACATGGCGGCGAATCTGTAAAATAGAAGACGAACACTCGCTCGGTCTCGAGGTGGGCTGCACGCGTCGCGTGCGATGCCGGACGAGGGTCTTGTCGAAAAGGAACAATGAGGGGTCACGCCGATGCGGCGCCGCGGCTTCGACAGAACAACGCGAATAAGAGGTGCGGCCTGCGCATCGGTCTTCAGCCTGGTCGCGTGCTTGATTGTGGGCGGCTCGGCCGCTGACGCTCAGGACGACGCCTATAGGCCGCCGGCAGACACCTATACAGGCCAAAGCGGCGTGGATTCCTACCGCTCGGCTCCGCCGCCTCCGGACAGTCGATACGGCGCCCCTCCGCCGGCCCCGGACAATAGATACGCCCCTCCGCCGCAAAACTCCGCAGGCGGAGATCCCTATGGCCCCTACAACGGTCCCCGCGATCAAGGTGGCGATCCGGGTGGCTATGGCGCGCCGTACGCGCCGCCTCCGCAAAGCGCGAGCCGTGGCGATGACCGCTACGACGCCGGGCCGCCGCCACCGCGGGATTCGTATACGGAAGATGAAATCATCAGTGCCGGAAACCACTTCTTCGGCAAGGTCAGCGGCGGCCTGGCTTCAGCCGTCGAATGGGCCTTCCAGAAGGCCGGGCGGCCGAATGGCTACATCCTGGGACAGGACGCGGCCGGCGCGTTCGTGGCCGGTCTGGCTTATGGCGAAGGCACCCTTTATACAAAGGACGCCGGTTCCTTCCGGGTCTACTGGCAAGGTCCGTCCGTCGGCTATGATTTTGGCGCGGACGGCTCTAAAGTCATGACTCTCGTCTACAACCTCCGCGATCCGAACGACATTTTTGATCGTTTCGGCGGCGTTGAGGGGAGTGCCTACCTCGTCGGCGGCGTCAGCGTTCAGTTCCAGAAGTCCGGCCACGTCTCATTGGCGCCAATTCGGGCGGGGGTAGGCCTTCGGCTGGGTGCCAACGTCGGCTATTTGAAGTATACAAGGAGCCCGACCTGGAACCCATTCTGATGCCAGCTTGCAGCTCAGTACGGGTTCTACATTGCAGTGAGGCCCAAAGGCGGGTTTCGCTGACAGTGAGGGAACGTTGCTATCGGCGGGGGCCGAGAAGCTTTACAATTCAGGGCGAGTTTTCTTGATAACCCTTTCCGCCGCGATGCTCGTGATGCTGGGCTTTCTGATCGCGGCCCTGATCGTGGTTGTGCTTTTGCCTGCCTACAGGCGGCGCGTCGAACGCTTTACGTCAGAGGCGTTGAAACGGACCCTGCCGCTCACCGAAGACGAAATCCGTGCCGACAAGGACCGCCTGCGCGCCGACTTTGCGATGGAAGTGCACCGCCTCGAATCCAAGCTCGAGGATGCGAGCCTCACGGCCGCCCGCCAACGGGTCGAAGTCAATCGCCGCGACGCCAAGATCCAGGAACTGTCCGAGTCGATCGCCGACCAGAAGATGAGCGTCGAGGAGCATGAGAACGCGCGCCGCGTCCTCGAGCAGGCGATCCTCGACAGGCTGCCGAAGGTCGAGCAGCGCCTCGTCGAAACGCGAAAGCTGCTCGCAACCCGCGACCGCGAGATCAAGACGTTGTCGGCAACGAGTACCAAACAAGCAGCCGCACTCGAAGAGGCGACGCAACTCAACAAGCAACGCGAACGAGAGCTCGCTCAGTTGCGCACGGCGCTGGAAACGCGCGCGGTGCGCAATCGCGGCGCCGGAAGCGCTGTTGCCGACGCTGACGTCGCCCTGCGCACTGAGCTTGAGGCGATGCGCGAGAAAACGCGTGAGCAGGCCGCATTGATCGAGCGCCTGAAGGGCGCGGCCGCGGTCGCCCAGTCCGCCCCCGATCGTGACGAGCAGAATGCCGAGATCAAGCGGTTGCTGCTGGCCCTCGCCAAGACAGAAGCCGAACTAACCTCGCTGAAGTCTTCGATCGGCGGCGAGGATGCGGAACGAATGGCACTCGAAGATCGAGTCGCCGATCTTCAGTCGGCCGTGGATACAAAGTCGACCGAGATGGCGAAGCTGAAGGCTGCGCTCAAGGTCTACGAAGAGAAAGACTCGGAGCCCGCCGGCATGGCGGAGAAAGCGAACCTCGGCGCCCTGCAAGCCGAACTCGAAAATCAGCGCCGCATCATCACCGAGCTGCGTGCGGAGATCGCCTCGGGCCAGGAACGCCTGTCGCGGCAGGCTCTTCGCTTTCACGAAGAGCTGCGGCGGATCAATCCGGAACCTGCAGCGGAGCCGCCGGTTGAGAAGGCTGCTTCCCCGCGACCATCACTCGCCGACCGCATTTCAGCTCCGCGCGGACCACGCCCGGCGGCCGCCTCGAACGACGGCTCCGAAACACCCGATCAGCAGCGTCCTGGATCGTATCTGCGCGCACTGAACAGCAATGGCGCAGGCGCTACGGCCGATTCTGCCGGGGATAAGCCGCCGCCATTACCGGCCGCAGATTCAGACCAGAGTGCGAGTGTCCCGGTCGCGCAGCCGCACCGCCCACGTCTTCTCGAGCGCATAAGCGGTATCGATAAGCGCTAACTGATCGGATCGCAAACTGGGAGGCCGGCGTTTCTCAGCATTGCCTTGCCGGCCGCAGCCCCCATTTTACCGCAACGGCACAGGTAGTACGTTGGATGTCTAAATCCTTGTGAGCGGCTCATGACCGAAGTTCACGACCGGCACGACGAGCACAATGCTGACCACGATCACGGGAACGGGGCTCATGGCCACAGCCACAGCCACGTACCGAAGGATTTCGGGTTCGCATTTGCGCTGGGAACGGCTCTCAACGTCGGCTTCGTCGTCGTCGAGGTCATAGCTGGGTTTCTCGCCAACTCGATGGCCCTCGTCGCCGACGCAGGCCACAACTTCGGTGACGTTTTGGGCCTGCTGATGGCCTGGGGCGCTAGCACGCTTGCGAAGCGCCGTCCGACGCCACGCTTCACCTACGGCTTCGGATCATCGACGATATTGGCCGCGCTCGCGAACGCGGTTCTGCTTCTCGTCGCCGTCGGCGCCATTGTCCTCGAAGCTATCCAGCGTCTGATCGAACCGGCGCCGGTGGCAGCCGGCATGATGATCGTCGTTGCCGCGGTCGGTATCGCCGTCAACGGCTTTACTGCGTGGCTTTTCTTCTCGGGCAGCGAGCGCGACGTCAATATCCGGGGCGCTTACCTGCACATGATGGCCGACGCGGGCGTCTCCGTCGGTGTCGTCATTGCGGGCGTCGCGGTCATGCTGACCGCGTGGAATTGGGTCGACCCCGTCGTCAGTCTCATCATCGCCGTCGTGATTGTCTGGAGCACGTGGGGGCTCTTGCAGGATTCCATACGCCTCGCGATGCAGGGCGTGCCGATCGCGATCGACGCCACGAGGGTTGAGACGCGGCTCTTGGAGCTGCCCGGCGTCGCCAGCATCCATGATCTCCACATCTGGCCGATGAGTACGACCGAAACGGCGCTGACCTGCCATCTCGTTATGCCCGAGGGCCATCCGGGCGATGCATTCATCGAAACGGCGACGAAAATGCTGCACGACGAATTCGAGATCCGCCACGCCACCTTCCAATTCGAGGTCAGCGGCGATGCCCCGTGCGGGCTGGGGACGGGTTGCACCGCTGCCGCCGGCCGGCACGTGCACGCCTGACGCCCGAATCCCGCTCTTCCTGGGACCCGCGAACGGCGAACGCTGCACCAATTGATCAGTAAAATCGATTGAAACGAGAAGGAATTCGCGTTAGATCGCGTGGTCTGAGTACTCCATGCTAATGGCAAGCGTAGGAGGAGTAATTTATGCCATCATCCGTGGCGACCAACCAATCCGAGAGATTAAAGCGGTATTTTGGCCGCTCGATCGCTTCGCTTCCCCAGAAACAGCTATCGAAGTCTTACGCGCATAGCATCTGGCCCGGCCTTTTGCTGACAACGACGATTGCCGGTCTCGCGTTTGCCCTTCGCGAAGTCCCGGGTGTCGCAACTTTTAGCCCGATGATCCTTGCGATCGTCATTGGCATGGCCTTTCACAATGTCATCGGTACGCCCCGCCGAGCAAAGGCAGGCGTTGCGTTCTCGCTTCGTCGTATTCTGCGCTTCGCGATTATCTTGCTCGGCTTGCAGTTGACCGCCCAGCAGATCGTCGAGGTTGGCCCGCGCGGATTTGCAATCATCACCGTGACCCTACTGGCGACGTTCGCGTTTACGACGTGGCTCGGCCGCATACTTGGCGTCGAGCGCAAGCTAACTGAGCTCATCGCGGCCGGAACGTCGATTTGTGGTGCGTCCGCCGTCATCGCAACGAACACCGTCACAAGGGGACACGACGAAGACGTCGCGTACGCCGTCGCTTGCGTAACGATCTTTGGCTCTGTTGCAATGTTCGCATATCCGGTCCTGCCCGGTTTGCTTCACCTCGATCCCCATGCCTTCGGTCTTTGGACCGGCGCTTCGATTCACGAGATCGCCCAGGTCGTCGCGGCCTCATTTCAGGACGGCCAGTCATCCGGCGAGTACGGCACCATCGCCAAGCTGAGCCGCGTAATGCTGCTCGCGCCGACGGTGATCGCCCTTGGCGTTCTCGCCGCGCGGCGCAAGAGCTACCATGCAACAGCAAGCCCCACGGAAAAGGCGCCGATGCCCTGGTTTCTTGTCGGTTTTATCGCGCTGGTGGCATTGAACAGCCTCATCGACATTCCGTCCGAAGCCAAGGCCGTGTTCGTGCCGCTAACAACAGTCCTGCTATCAATTTCGCTCGCGGCAATGGGCCTCGAGACCGACATTACGAAGCTGAAGGCGAAGGGCTTGAAACCGCTTATGCTTGGTGCCGCGTCGTCGCTATTCATTGCGGGCTTTAGCCTAGCCCTGATCAAAGCCGTGGCTTGGACGTAAAGAGGACCCTATGACCCTCGAGCAATTGCGGATCTTCGTTGCCGTAGCTGAGCGCCAGCATGTGACCCAAGCTGCTCATGAGATAAACATCACGCAATCGGCTGCGAGTTCGGCGATTGCCGCGCTGGAAGAACGCTACGCCGTAAAGCTGTTCGACCGGGTCGGACGACGCATCGAATTGACGGACGCCGGCCGCACATTTCTCGCTGAAGCGCGAGGCGTGCTCGCGCGTGCTGCGACGGCAGAAAAGGCCCTCCAGGATCTCTCCGGAATGAAGCGCGGCACCCTGTCGATTTTCGCCAGCCAGACCATCATCAACTATTGGCTTCCGCCATACCTCGCGACGTTTCATCAGCGCTATCCCGACATCAAACTGAGGCTCAGTGCGGGCAATACACAACAAGTAGCCATAGCGACCCATGAAGGCGCGGCCCACATCGGCTTCGTCGAAGGCGCAATAGACGATCCTCACCTCTCGGTCCGCAGTATCGAAGGCGACAGGCTCATCATCGTTGTGGCACCCACGCACGCGCTGGCTTCGAAACCCAAACTTGAGCTCTCCGATCTATTGTCGACCCGGTGGGTTTTGCGGGAGGAGGGTTCCGGAACGCGGACCGAATTTGAGGGAACTCTGAAGTCGTTGTCGATGACCTTAGCCGATCTCGATGTCGCGCTCGAACTCCCTTCGAACGAAGCCGTGTGCGCCGCCGTCGAAGCCGGGGTCGGGGCGACGGCTATTTCCAATCTGGTCGCAGAATCCGCACTCCGTTCGGGCAAGCTCGTTTCGCCGGATTTCCCCTTGCCGCTCCGCTGCTTCCATGTACTGCATCACAAAGAGCGCTACGTCAGCCAGGCCGAATTGGCGTTCCTCGAACTGGTTGGCGCAGGTCCCGGGACGCCTGCGCGCCGCGGGAAGAGAATGGCGTCGGCGGCCCGCTGATCGTCACAAGGCACGCGCAAGGCAAACCTGAAACAGATCAATCACTGTGCGATCTGTGGGGGACGCAGTGAAAATTCTTCTCGTCGGCCATGGTTACGTAGGCAGCTACCTGCTGCCGGCTCTGGTACAGGCCGGACTTAACGTTTCGGTCTGCGACCAGAACGTCGATCGCCTAGTCGGCGTACCGAACGCCATTCGCTGCCGCTACCAGGAACTGACGATAGCGGATCTGGCCGATTTCAATGTCATCCTGTGGTTTGCCGGGCATTCGAGCGTCCCGATGTCGCTCAGTGATCCCGATGGCGCCCTCGCCAACAACTGCCTCGACCTTCTTCATTTCGCGCGGCGCAAACCGCTCAATGCCCGGTTGATCTACGCCAGCACCGCGAGCGTCTATTCGGTGATGATGTCCGAGAACGGCATAGCGCCGCCCTCTCTCGACGAATCCGAAACGCGGCTCGACCCGGTCAATCCGTACGACTGCTCGAAGGTGTCGATGGACGCTCTCGCGCGCTGCTTCGCGAATGCGATTACGGGAATTCGTCTCGGAACGGTCTGCGGTATGAGCCCCTTCCTGCGCCCGGAGCTGATCTTCAACGCGATGAATATTGCGGCGATGCGCGACGGTTGCGTCCAGGTCCGCAATCGGCGCTCCTATCGCAACATCCTCTTTCTAGAGGATCTGGCCCATTATGTCCTGAGGCTCATCGAGCTTCGCGAGGGCCTCCCGCCGATTCTGAACACTGGCTCGCTCAATATCAGCATCGGCCAGCTCGCCGACAGCATTGCCGCATTCCACGGTGTGCCGGTGATCGATCACGGCAACTCGGTAACGTACTCGTTCCAGATGAATTGCCAGAAGATCCAATCGCTCTGCGGCCCGGCGCGCGCCGTCAGCATGGCCGAGCGCTGTGAGCGGTTTAGCGCGAGCTATCGCCCCGAACTCAAAGCAGCATCATGACGGCAGATTGCGAACCACAGCGTACCTGCATCGTTTGCAATGGACTCGTGACACCGTTGCTCGGTCTCGACGTCCAACCGCCGGCCAATCAGTTGCTCGTCGATCCTGATGAGCCGCACGAAGCCTTTCCGTTAGGCTTCGCGATCTGTCCCGACTGTACGCACGGCCAGCTCACGCACTTCGTCGATCCGGCTAAGCTCTTCAAGCATTACCTCTACGCGAGCGGAACCAGCGGAACGCTCAAGGCCTATTTCGAATGGTTCGCCGATACGTTGCTTCGCGCGAGCAAGCCCGGCGCCCGCGTTCTGGAAATCGCTTCGAACGACGGCAGTCTCTTGGGATGCCTGGAAGCACGCGGCTTCGACGCCGTGGGTGTCGATCCCGCAGAGAACCTGAATAAGATCGCGAGCGCCGCTGGACGAAAAGTCGTCACCGGGTTCTTCCCGCACGCACGGCCGGAAGGGCAGTTCGACATCATCATCGCGATGAACGTCGCGGCCCACACGCCGGACCCGGCGACGTTTATGCGCGGCGTGCGCGAATGCCTAGCGCCGGGTGGCGTTGCGATCATCCAGACGAGCCAGGCGCTGATGATCGCAAACGGCGAATTCGACACCGTCTATCACGAGCATTATTCGTTCTATACCGTCGCTTCGATGGCTCGCCTTGCGGGGATCTGCGGCTTGCGCGTGGAAGATTATCAGCTCACATCGGTGCATGGTGTGAGCCTCCTGTCCTTCCTCAGACGAGCGGACGATCCGTCCGCGCCATTCGCCTTTACCGGGAGCGAACCGTTTACAGTGGCATGGCCGTCACCTGTGCCGCCGTCGCTGTCACGTGACCTCTCCGGCGCCGAAGTCCTGAGCGCCTACGCGACGTTTGCCGACGGCGCCAAGGGCGCAATGAGCGCTGCCGCTGAAGTCGTCGAGCAGCATCGTGCAACAGGGCGAAAAATTGGCCTCGTCGGCGTCGCCGCGAAAGCGCTGACATTCGTCCGTGCTGCGGGCATCGTGCCTGATGTCTATCTCGACGAAGCGGCGCTGAAGGTTGGACTGACGATCCCAGGTACGCAACATGCAATCCAGCCCTTCAGTAAGGCGGCCGAAATCGCTGGCGACACGACGTTTCTGATCGGAGCCTGGAACTTTGCGGATGAGCTGATCCGCAAGATCCGCCAGCAGAGCGGCAACGCTTCGCCGAAGTTCATCGTCTATTTTCCGACGCTCCGTGAGATTGGGTGAGACGTCAATGCCGAAGCGCGTCGTCATCTCCCACTTTTTCAACGAAGCCTATCTTCTTCCCTGGTGGCTTCGCCATCATCGCGAAATTTTCGATCACGGCGTCCTGATCGATTATCATTCAACGGATGCGTCCGTCGAAATCTGTCGCGAGCTTGTGCCCCATTGGGAAATCGTTCCATCCGAAAACGCCACGTTCGCGGCGCTTCTCTGCGATTTTGAGGTAATGAAGCACGAGCAGCGCTTCCCGGATGCGTGGAAACTCGCGCTGAACACCACCGAATTTTTCGTCGCTCCCGGATTGCAGAAGATGGAGCGACTTATGATACAGCACGACTTGACGGGTGTCAGCTTGCCCGGCGCTATGATGGTCGATACCGACCCGCAAAATCCGCCAGATCCGTTGCGGCCGCTGGTCGAGCAGAAGGCGACAGGCATCTGGGAAGACGAGATCGATTTCGCGTCCCTGGCCATTCCGGGACTGACATTTCCGGCGCGCAGTAGACTCTACCATCGCTACACGATCGGAGCGTATACGCCGGGCAGGCATTCATCGCATTTGCCGCGCCAATGCAACGGCAGCCGCGATCTTGGATCGATCCGGTGGTACGGCTTCAGTCCGTGGTCGAACGCATTCAAGGCGCGCAAGCTTCAGATTTCTCAGAAGCGCGATAGCTTCGACATCAAGAACAATTTCGGCGCGCAGCACGAGGTGGACGCCGCCGAGCTCGATCGGCGCTGGTCGAGGCTCGCACCATTGAGCAGCATACTCAGAAGCGCTGTCTGAAACCTTCCACGCAACCGGGCTTAGTGGGCGTTCGGCATGACCGTCGCCGCTATCGTCTCGCGCAATATTCTCGCCTGATCCCGTTTCGCGAACACTTCGAACGCGCGCTGCTCGAGTGCCCGCAGGCGCGGCTCGTCGCGAACGAGCGCCACAGAGCTCGAGACGAGATCGTCATACGGCACGGCCAGCATCGCGCTCTTGATGTCGTCGTCGATCTCCGTATGCGGCCCGCATTCGGATACGACCGCTTTGCGGTTCGCGAGAAGGTATGATGTCCGGACGATCTCGTGGATGCTGTCCTGATAGAAGTGCATATTGAGGACGACTTTTGCTTCCGCAATCGCCCGGTCGCGCGCTTCTCCATAGACATTGAAGAGGTGCTTCACGTTGAGCCCTGCAGCACCGAGCGCCGCAAGGATGGCCTGACGGCGCGCATTCAAGCTGCCGTAAAAGAGAATGTCGACCGGCTGTTCGGAAGGCGGAAGAGCGCGCGTCAGCTCCGGCGCGTAACCGATGCTGACGTGGCGGACATAGGGGCTGCCCGTGAGCCGGCGCAACGCATCGATGTTGCGGACGCTGTAATCCCAAACCGCGAGACGGCTCAACAGGCTGAGGTAAATCGGCCGCGAGCGCACATCGAATCCGGCCACCTGCTCGAGATTGATGATCACGGTGTTCATCGGAACCCGGTCCGCGAGGTCCTGCGAGTCGATAAGATGAGCGCCGAGAAGCAGATTGATGCCCGAAGTCTGCAGCGCGTTGGTTTTACGCTCGACATCCACGCCGAGCGACCTGAGCCCGCTCTCGAAGCCCAACGCCAGATCGTCGAAGCCTGCCGTATGCGGATTGCCATCGGGCGTGATCGTGACGAGGCTGACGCGGCGCCAGGCCGGCGGGATGAGGTCTGTGCTGAGGAAATCCGCTTCGAAGAGGTCGGCTTCCGCTGGTACCGCGGTTTCAACCGCCGGCGAAGGCGCGACGGACGCGGGTATCCGCTGACCGCCCGAACGCCGTGCAACGGCATTTTGCAGCTTACTTTGCAACAAAGGCGCGGACGGATCGAGTTCCGACGCCGACGTAAAGGCTTCGACGGCGCTCGCGAATTGTTCGAGTTTGACGAAAATGTCGCCGAGCATTTCCCACGACGAAGCGGAATTGTAACCGAGACTGATCGCCTTGCCCTTGGCGCGTGCAGCAAACTCGAGCTTGCCGAGCGGAATGAGAACCGTCGCCAGGGCCTCGTAGGCATCGGCCGAGTTTGGCTCCTTCACTATGGCTTTGGCAAAAAGCTCGGCGGCGACATCAAGCCCGCCTAAACGTGCGACCTGCAACCCATAAAGCAGCAAATCGGTAGCCGAAGCCGCGTCCGGATCGAACGGCGCCACGTTGCTCGGAAGGCCGTCTGCCTGCTCCGGCTCCTCATCGATCAGATCGGACAGCGAAGGCCATTGGTTCATTGCCATCGAATTCTCCGGACAAGCGCAATCAAGCAAAACCCCGCCCAAAAAGCGAAGCCGCCGAGCGCATCTTCCGGTCTAGATGGATAACCCTGCGCGAGCCTGTCGCTCAGAGAATGGTGGCCTAGGCTGATCCCTGACCGGAGCGGCGCAAGGCGCTCGCGCGATCCTTGGCGAGCGAAGCCAGTGCCCGAATACGCAATTGCTCGATGGCGGAAGCTTGCTCCGTGAGGAACAGGTACGCCGGGTGCGTCTCATCGAGCTCCGGCAGCAGCTTGATTCCGGCCTTATGCCATACGGACCAAGCGATCTCCCCGGTCAGCGAAATGTCCGGCGTGAGGGAGATCTGAATAGGGTCTGCCGTCGCAAGTCCTTGAATGCCGTCGACGCGAAGGCCTGAAACGGAAAAATCAACGACTCGCACATTCTGGGCGATCCCACGGCACTCCAGGATCGCCGTAAGGTTGACCCGATGGCGATCGTCTCGTCTGCGCAAAAAATTTCGTGCCAATGCACCAGGCCGCATGTGCCCACCATTCATGCTTTGAATAAAATACGACATGATCCCAAGGTACTATCAATGAATTATCGGATCGTTACTGCGCGCGCAGAAAGCACCGGAAAGCGCCATCCACACCAATTGCATAATGCAGATCATGAGCAATCGTTGCATTTTCTCCGAGAGTACTAGTTAATTAAGATTAATACCTTCGATTCGAGGAGAATTTTATGCGACCAGAGCTTGAGGCAGTACTCGAGGCGTACCGGCAGGATGCTGCCGTCGAGGAGCAATTGATTCAGGAAATTCTCACCGTGCTGGCCGTAACCGGCGCTGCGCGCAAGCGCACCATCCAGGAACTGTCGCAAGTCGTCAGCCGCCATACCATCAAGGCCGCGGAAGAGCGCGAGTTCAGGCAGGGCACGGATGAGCTGGCTCGTTACGATTTTCACCAGCCGTTAAGGCAGATGTAACGCGGATATGCCGCGCCATCGATTTGGAGGCGCAACGGCGATCGGTTGCGCTTTCCAGCCGTGACAGTGCGAGCGCCTTCATGATCGAGCACATCGACCGCCATCTCGGCCGGCATCTCGAATGGAATGCATGAGGTGCTCCGGTGGGACTTGAAACATGAAAAATTTTCTCTTGCCCGTCGCTCGCGCGTGCGCGGAGATTGTTGAAATGACAAGCAATGCAGCCCAAGAAGCTTGGCATGTCCTCAGCGCGGATTCCGCCCCTCCGATCGTTGCAAATACTGATGAAAACCAAGAAAACTACGTCATTCGCCGCCCTTCCAAATTGGCGCAACAGCCACTATCCGGGCCACGCGAAACATATTCCGAGTATGAAACTGAAAAGCTCGGCGCACTCGCGTTCGATGTGAGGAGCTTTTGTTCGGAGCTCGAAGCATGGCGCGCTTCGCTCACAGCGCTGCCGGCAGGGTCCCTCGCAGAAGGACGCCAGTCCGCGGTAAAACATGACCTCCTTGCTGCGAACTCCCAGGAACTCGCACCCAGTGGATTGAGCAAGGTATCAGCATCCATCGAGAATGACGTGACGCGCGCCGTTCGAAACATCGAGCGCGGTCCCATCTTCCGCCCTGTCGCGCGTCCGTTACGCGGCATTTAAGCTTCGCAATTGCGGAAGCCGAACCGACCACTCTGCTTATGGCGGGTGCCGAGCCGCGAGGCCGGATCAATAGTTTTTCCGATTTTAACTCCGCGTGCCCGCGATCCGCGAGATCTGGGGCGATCGAGCCACTGTTTAGGGCGAAATCTTCGGTGTGCGCGGTCGATTCCTGTGAAAACCGCCAGAAATGCAGCGAGCGGCCGCTTTTCTGAGTACTACTCATATAGTACCTAAGGATTACAACTCGCGATTCGCAGTGCTGCTGACTGCGCTGACAATTCTCAACGGAAGGCACCGCTTTTCCGAACGCGAGGACTTGTGTGCTGCGTTCCAAACATTTGGGGGAATTTCATGGATCGCAAGCGCGCATCTGTGCTCGATAAGCTTGGCCGAAACAGCGAGAACGGGAAGTTCGCTTTCGGGCGATGGTTGACGGAGCGAAATCGCTTTCACGGCATCAACCCGCCTTCCTGCTTCGTCTCTGCGCTGGCTCTGAGTTTGATCGTCGGTAGCGGTATGGCCGCAGCGGACTCCGGCGGCGTCTATATTCACGATAAAAATCGCGCCAAGGTCGATAATGACTACGATCATATCGTCAACACACATGGCGCCGGAGTCCGGATCAAAAACATCAACGGCGATGTGTCGATCAAGAACCGTTACGGCGATCACTGGAATGATGCCCTAATCGAGGGCTCCGATGAGGGGATCAAGATTACTCGCGTCAGAGGTGACATCCGGATCGATAATCGCTTCGGAGGCAAGATCATCGGTCACGGCGACGATGGCATCTATATTGACGACGCCAGAGGTGACGTTCGCATCGACAACCGCTTCGGCGGCAGAATCTATGGACACGACGACGGCGTGCACATCCGCGACGTCGGTGACGGCGTCAAAATCGACAACCGCTTCGGTGGCCGCATAACCGGCAGACACGACGACGGCATCGACATCCGGGATGTCCGTGATGATGTCCGAATTGAAAACAGCTTCGGCGGCCGTATCACGGGCCGTGACGACGGCATCAAGATCCACGACGTTCGCGACGATGTTAAGATCACGAACAGCCATGGCGGCACGATAACCGGCCGTCACGGCGACGGCATCGATATCAGCGACATCCGCGACGACGTCACGATCGACAATCATGATGGCGGCAGAATCTCCGGCGAAGACTCGGGCGTAAAAATCTCGAAGGTCCGCGGCGACGCCACGATTTCCAACGACGACGGAAAGATTACCGGCCGCCACGACAGCGGCGTCGATATCTCGGACGTTCGCGGTGACGTCAAAATCGACAGCGATGGCGGCCGCATCACCGGCGGGGATGATGGCGTTCGCGTCGGCGATGTCCGGGGTGATGTCGTCATTCATAATCGTGACGGAAAGATCACCGGCGACGACGATGGCGTACACGTCCGCGACGTTCGCGACGACGTCATTGTCATCAACAGCTATGGCGGCAGCATTGCGGGTCGGAGCGACGATGGTGTCGACATCCGGCACGTCGGCGACGACGTCGGCATCGATAATCGTTTTCATGGCACAATTAGCGGACACGACAACGGCGTCCAGATCAACGATGTCGATAATGTCGTAATCGCCAATGGCTCGGGTGGCAGCATCCGTGGGCGCAACGGTGCCGGTATTCGCATCGACGATGCGGATGGTTTGGTCATCATCGATAATACGCGCCGGGGACGGATCGTAGGTCACGATGACGGAATTCACATCGAGAATGCCGATGACGACGTTGCCATCGATAACAGGTACGGCGGCAGAATCGAAGGCGAACGCGGCAACGGCATCGACATCCGCAACGTCGACGATGATGTTTGGATCGACAATCGATATGGCGGCAAGATCACCGGTCATGATGATGGTGTGAAAATTCGCAATGTTGGCGACGATGTCGTCATTTTGAACAGTCGCGGCGGGAGAATTATCGGCGAGCGAGGCGATGGCGTAAACGTCAGGAGTGTCGATGGCGACGTCGGCATCGATAATGAGAGAGGCTCTATCCAAGGCCGCGACGATGGCATCAAGCTCAGCCGCATCGATGGTGACGTTTGGATCGGAAACGACGGCGGAAGGATTGAAGGCCGGCGTGACACCGGCGTCAAGGTCCGTGCTGATGGTTCCGTGACGATCGACAACGGCGACGGGACGATCAAAGGACGGAAAGGCGCGATATCGATCCAGGCCGATTCGGCAACGATCAATTCATCCGGATTGATCGAGGGCGGCGGAAGACATGGTGTGGCGATCGAGCTTTCGACCGGAGATGGCGCGACGATCAATAACTATGCTGAAGGCCTTATTCGCAGCTCTCGTGGATTGACGGCCGACGTTATTATTGAAGCGCGCGGTGGTGCCGTCACAATCAACAACGACGGAACGATGATCGGCAGAATAGATCTCTCTGACGCGGGGGATACGTATGCGGCGAACGTCTTCAACAACACGAGCAACGACAGCTGGCACTTCACCGGCACGAGCGATCTCGGAGGCGGCCTCGCGGACGTATTCAACAACACGGGAACGATCTACACGACGGACCCTAATAACCCTGCTCACAACGACATCACGATCCTGACGGGCGTTGAATACTTCAACAATGGCGGCAACGGCGACACCGGCACGATTAATCTGCGGGACGGCTATGCGGGCGATGTCTTTATCCTCAGGCCAACCGATGGAGGCGAGCTGCTTTACTACGGTGCCGATGGCCAAAGCGCTCTGAAGGTGGATGCCTTCCTCGGCAAGCCGTCGAACTCCATCTCGGACACTTTGGTGATCGAGGGCGATGTCACAGGCACCACCGCCATCTACGTCAACAACGTCAGCTCGGGTTTCGGCGCCTATAATCCATACGGCACCACGGTCGTGGAGGCCACGGGCTCGCTGCCGGCAGGAAGTTTCTTTCTGGCCAACGGCCCGATCAACACCGGCTTGTTCACGTACGATCTCTATCTCAACGGCTCGAACGAATGGGTTCTCGCCAGCGCGCCCAATCAAACCTTCTTCGAGTTGCCGAGTTTGACGTCCGCGGCCCAATCGATCTGGCACAACGCAGCAGGCGCCTGGCTAGACCGGACGGCAGATTTGCGTACCTCGCTGAATGAGACGTGTGCACCCGTCAGCCTCAAGGATCCGAATGCAGCATGCGCAAGGCCGGCGTCCGGTGTTTGGGCAAAGGTTCTGGGATCGTCGGAATCGCGTTCGACGAACCATGCGTTCACGTTGATGAATTCGACCGCTGGGTATTCCGTCAACACTGAACTCGCCGGCGGCGGCGTCATCGGAGGCTACGACATTATCCGCAGCACCGAAGACGGAAAGGGCATCTGGATGGTCGGCGTCATGGGCGGCTATCTGCGATCGGAATTGAATTTCGATCACTCGGCCAATAGTGCCGATTTCCAGAGTGGCGCAGTGGGTGCCTACGTGACCTATCTGCAAGGCGGCTGGTTCATCGACGGCCAATTCATGGCAAATCTCGGCAACGTCAAATACTCGGGCAGTCAGTCAGTAAGCGAACATTCGAGCATGACTGCAGTCGGCGGTGTGATCGATGCCGGGTATCGCATAACACGCGGGAATGGCTTCATCGAGCCGGGAGCGACGCTTTCCTATGTCAGCGCGAACATCGACGCGATGGATCTATATGATACGTCGGTTGACTTTTCGAACGGCGATAGCTTGCGCGGTAGGCTTGGCGTGCGTGTCGGAACGACGATCGCAAAAGAGCGCGCAAAATATGAGCCGTTTATCGGCGTCAGCGCCCTTTACGAATTTCTCGGCAACAACACCGCGGACGTGACGAGCGGCGACTATCTGCTCAAGGCAACAGACAATCGAAGTGGCGCGCTTGGTGAAGTTACGGGCGGCGTCAACGTGTTCAGCCTGGCTGGCAATGGTCTGAGCGCCTTCGCCAAGGGGAACGTGCAATTCGGCAAAGACGATTTCGTCGGCTACGGCGGAAGCCTCGGCGTCAGGGTCGATTGGTGATGTTGGGCCGGAGGACGATCAGCTCCCCATTCGTCCTCCGGCTGCGTCCCATACAGCAATGAACGTATTTTGAATTGGAGATGTCGAGGATGAAGAAATCCATTCTGCGCTTTATGGCCGGCGTTGCGGTGGCAGCACTCGCTGGCGCAGCGTGTGCGGAGGCTCCCGCTTCGGTAAAGACTGCGAACGCGCAGCCGGCGGCTCAAACAATCGGCGACTGGCTTGTGGCGTGTGAGGCTGAAGTGAAGGGCCGCAAATCCTGCGTGCTTTCGCAAACGCTTGTAAGCGAAAAGCTCAATAGGACGGTTGGAGAACTGACGATTGACAAGGATGCGGCGGGCAAACTCAAGGGGTCGCTGCGGTTGCCTGTTGGCGTATCGCTACCAGCAGGTGTGATCGTAGACATTGAGGGCAACGCCGCACTGACTGTTCCCTACGCTGCCTGCCACCGATCGGGATGTCTCGCGCGGTTCGATTTGACCGAGCCGCTGCTTGGCCAGATGCGCAAGGCATCGAAGATATCCGCCGTGGTCCAAGACACGTCCAACAAGCCGCTCAGCCTGACGTTCTCGACGCGCGGCTTCCCGGAGGCCTACGCGGCCTATGTCAAAGAGAGCAAATAGTCCTTTGACGGAATTATCCACCGAAGGTGGCATACATTGCGCAACCAGGGGTTGCCGTTCCAGCTTTCTCGGGCGTAAAATGCCGCTATGCAATCGAAGGTTGTTTTGGGGCTGTGAGAGCTATGGACCTTGAACGCGACTGGCTGGCTCGCGCGCTGACGGGAAAAGTCGCGGCTGTCCCTCTGGCCACGACGCCGTTTGGAGAAGCGATGACCGATCTGGCTCTCGAGCAAGGTAGCGGACTGGCGCTCGGTGCACCGCCCGCACAATTTGAGGCATTCGATGCAAAGATTGACGGTCGCGAAGGCGCCCACTGCCAGCACGTGGATTTGGACAGCCCGCACTCGTTGAGTGAATTCTTCCAAATCGCATTCGCACAGTTCGAACGTCTCGATGTCGTCGTGCTGGAACTGGCTTCTCCGAAGCGGCGGCGAGCGACGCCGGAAAAGGCGATCGAGGCGGGAACACGCCGGCTGCTCTACTGTCTCGATGCAGTGTTGCCCTATATCGGCAGGGACCTGCACTTCATATGCGTCGCGCCCGCATCGGGCCCCGCTGCGATACCAATTGCGACGGCGTTTCTCGCCGCAAAGTTTGCGACGACACGAAGAACGCCGGCGCCGCGCATTCGCATGTCCATCGTTTCGCCGCCCGACGAGTCCGTAGCCGGCGAGGTCGCGCTTGCGCGGGCCGTTGTGCACCTGATGAAAGAAGCGAGAAGTCCGGACATTCTGGAGACGGTGCTGTCGCCCCAGCCAAGACGGCGGCGCCAGCCGCGCGTCGATGCCCGAAACAAAATGTGTGTGCAGGCGTGAGAAAGTCCTGCGCGCTAACCCTTCGCTCGCATGTTGAGCTGATTTGCGAGCATCGCAGCGCGCGTTCTGTTCGGCAATCTGAGCTTCTGCAAGACGGCGGTCACATGCCGCTTGACGGTATTCAGGGAACAGGAAAGCTCCTCGGCGATTTCGGCGTTGCTCTTGCCGGCGCCGAGCAACATCAGAACCTCCCGCTGTCGCGGACTGAGGGATTCAACGTCTGGAGGCAGGATCGGCGCGGCAGGTGCCTCACTGAAACCTGGCCCGAATTGCTGAAAGAGTGCTCGCGCGATGGTGTCCTGGATGAGACCGGGATTGAGTGTCACAGGTGCCTTCTGCGCCTTCGATACGGTATCGGTCTCCTTGGCTTCGGGAACCCACGCTGCGATATCGACGTGCATGAGAACCGCGCCGCTCGAAGCGTCTGAGCTAACGGGTACCCCGATGACGACAAACCACTGTTTCTGCTTCGGTCGCGAAGGTACGACGAATGAAATGAGGCTGCGCTTGCGCTTCAGGAGCGATTGGATGTCAGTGCGATGATCGTCGTCGCAGTGATCAAAATAAGAATCGCCAACGGTATACTGGCCGAGCGCAATTTTCTGATTGCCGTCTGCCGGGCCTGCCTTGGCGCTCACGTCCATGATGACGCCTCGGTTATCGATGAGCACGACGTAGACCGGCGGTTCGCGCGAGGTGGAGGGTTTCATCGCAGTCCTGCAGGGTGACACGGCAAACGGCTGGGCGCGTGACTAGCGAATAGGAATCATTCTGCCGCGGCCAACGGGCAGTGATTAGCGAGCCTCAATCGCGATGGCTAGCGGCGCTTTATTACAACTGCGCTTTGAACACCCGTTTTTTGTCGCAAGCGGTTCCATCTTAAATTGCAATACAACTTCGGGGGGTGTTAGTCCCGATGCGCGCGACGCCGCTCATCCAGCGGTATCGAATTCCGGGCTTGGCTCGCAAAATAAGTAGAGATTTCAGCCGCCGATTTCGCCGCGCTGAAATAATACCCTTGGATCTCGCCGCAGCCCTCGGCCTTCAGGATATCATACTGCTCTTGCGTTTCTACGCCTTCCGCCGTCGTGTGCATCCCGAGCGTCGTCGCCAGCTTGACGACGGTTGAAAGAACCAGCCGGGCTTCCAGGCTCGTCGTCAAATCGTTGATAAACGAGCGGTCGATTTTCAAGCGGTCGAACGGACAGCTGCGAAGGCAGCCCAATGACGAGTGACCCGTTCCGAAATCATCCATCGCCGTCTCGACGCCGAACTCGCGCAGTTCGGCGAGCAAGGCGTTGGCTTTTGTAAAATCGGCCATGATCGTCGTCTCGGTGATCTCGAGCTGCAGCCGGTTTGGCGGAAGGCCCGTTTCGGACAGCACCGCCTTGAGACGATCCTGGAGATTGGGACATTCAAACTGCGCCCGCGAAAAGTTCACCGATATTTTGACATGATCGGGCCACTGGGTTGCGTCTTGGCACGCACGGCGGAGAACCCAGTCGCCGATCGGAGCGATGATGCCGATCTCCTCCGCGATGGGAACGAATTCGGAAGGCGACACCATACCGCGCTTGGGATGACGCCAGCGGATGAGCGCTTCGAGCCCGATCACTTCATTCGTAGCGAGCCGCACGATCGGCTGATAATGAACGTCGAAAGCGTGCTCGGCGAGGGCTCGTCGAAGGTCCTGCTCGAGCTCCTGCCTCTGTTGGAGCCGCCGGTCCATTTCCGCCTCGAAGAAGTTATAGGTTCCGCGAGCGGTCGATTTTGTTTTGTAAAGAGCCACATTTGCGCGCCTGAACAGCTCGTGAGCGGAGAGCATTTCGGTCTGCCAGCAGGCGACTCCGATGCTCGCGCCGACGCGAATGTCCTGCCCGCCGGCCCTCATCGGTGCATTGAGAAAGTCAGAGATGCGCCGAGCAACGATTTCCGCCGCGGTGGGATGTGCGCCTTTGCTCAGCAACACGGCGAACTCGTCATCGCCGAGCCGGGCGACGACGTCGGTCGCATGCACGCTATGACGCAATCGTCCCGCAACCGTCTTCAGCAAGTGATCGCCGACCTTATGGCCGAAGGTGTGGTTGACCGATTTGAAATTGTCGAGATCGATGAATATCAGAGCCACGTCTTCGCTGCGAGATATGGTTGTCTCGATGTGCTCGGCGAGACGCGTTCGATTGACAAGACCCGTCAAACGATCGCGCTCGGCTGAATCTTCGTTCTGCCATTCGCGGTACCGGTTACGAATACCGGCGATAAGATACGACGCGATCAACAGCTCGCCCGTGTTCGCGACGGCGAAGGCTATGGCGGCGACCGCGGATCCATTGAGGATGCCGGCTATCGATGCGGCGGAGACCGCACCGAGCACGAGCGCCAGCAGACGCAGCTTGCGGCCGGAAAAGGCGATTAGCGCCGCCAGCAGAATGCCGTTCGCTGGAATGATCGCGATGATATTTGCCGCGGACAGCTCGACGGCGAGGAGCAAAGACAACCCCAAACCCCCGGCCAGAGCGGCAGCCCGCCATGCCGCGCTCGAGGAATAACAGTCGTCCGGTAGGCGCGGCGCGTCCATAACTCCCCCGTTTCCGGCTGGTGGAGTCTTGAAATAGTCCGAAAGGGTTATATTTGAATTAATTCGTGTTAGTTGTCTCCCCTCTCGCCGGCCGTTTGCACCGGATTCTGCTCGTGATCGGCGGCGATGGTCGTAGCGTCGTCGGGCTGTCCCGAAGGCAACGAAGTGCCTCCGCGCGTCGAAGGTGTTCGCTGCCAGGCTTCGGGCCAGTCGCCGTTCGGCGTCCAAGGCTCGCGTGAGACCGGCGGCCGAGGGCGGCGTTGGACCTGAGAGTTTTCGCCATCCGTCGGGCTGGCACTGTGAGCGGCGCGCCGCCGATCATGAAATTGTGCGGGCCTGAAATGGAATGCGAGCGCGACCGATGCAACTGTCATCATCGCGGTCGTGCGAAGTGGGTAATCGACGAGAGAATGGGCCAGCAGCAGCAGTATGATCACGGAAGAAGCCCGCGCGAGACCGGTGTCGATGCTGCGGACTTCCGGCAAAGTCTCCCTCCACACCGACGCGGTGCGCTGAATGACCCATGCTCCGAATACGCCCATCAGGACGATCCCGAAGATTCCGGTCTCCAGCCAGACTTCGAGGAAATCGTTGTGAGCGTGATTGGCATAGGTGAGGCCGAGATCCGGCGTGGTCTCGAACAGCTGATAGACTGGGACGAATGACCCGAGGCCCGAACCGAACGGCATATATGCATAAGCGGCGGAGGCTGTTTTGCGCGCGAAGGTGATGCGGGCATCGCCATAGGGATCTGCTCCGAACCGGTCGAAGATCCGATAGAGGGCGAGCGGCATAAGCAAAAGAATCACCGCTGCTGCAGACGCGACGACCCATCGGCCGAACCCTCGGCTCGACGCTTTGATCCGCCGGTCGGTCATGCCGAGCGCGATGGTTGCCGCCAATGCGATATCCGTCAGAACCAATCCGGCGCGAGATCGCGCCATCAATTGCGCGGCCGTAAGCATGAGAAGCGCAGTGAGCCATGTCAGCAGAGGCAAGACAATATTGGACGCCAGTCTGTGGCGAGGCATTGTCTGACCTGCCACGCCGATCGCATCGACAAGATGTGCGGCGGCGAAGAGCATCGTTGCATAGAGAAGGGCCGCAAAATGATTTCTGTTTGCAAAGAAACCGACGGCCTCGGTGCGATTGGTGATTTCATAAAATCTGAGTGAACTGTTCGGACCTTCAGCGAGCTGCAGCAGGCCCAAGAAAACGCTTCCGACGCCCATGGCGATAATAACGTAGCTGATGTGGCGGCGTTGACCATGGCCGAGCGTCAAAGTTCCAAGGAACACAGCCACGGGCGGCAGCAGCGCCAATCCGCTGAGCCACGTCGCGGATGGCGACATCGTCAGTGGTAGTGGCGGAAGGGGCCGATCGATGAGGGCATATGTTTCCGCAATGAGCGCGCGTCCGGGCAAGCGGTTCCACAGCTCAGGCGGAAGTGGAAGCAGCTGCATGACTGGAACAAGGACCACTACACCGGCGAAGATCAGCGGCCATTTGAAGTGCCAGAGCGAGCCGGAAAAAACGATCTCACGTAGCGTTGCGGTGAGAAGGATGATGGAGAGGAATTGCAGGATCACATCTCCGGGAAATCCGTTCCTCGTGGCGCCTCCGAGTGCGATTGAAGCCGCGAGAACGAAGCCGGTGAGGAACGCAATTCCACGCTCGGAAGAAAGCTTCCACCAGCGCTCGCGTCGAAGGACGCTGCTTAGCGGTTGTCTGCGGCGCTGGGCCCGCGGGGAACGCCATCGAACGTTGTCCAATGCGAGATCACGGACTTGTCGGATTTCCGCCGCCGCCCCCTCCGCCTAGTCCGACAGCCGCAGCCGAAATGCCGCCTATCGCCACCGCACCGAGAAGATAGGGAAGGAGACTCGGCTGCGTCGCGTTGAATGTTGTTGTCTGCGTCGCGGCGGACCACTCTTGAACGAGTGCCGAATTCGGCTCCTGTACAATTCCGCCGCCTTCGGCGACAGGACCGCCGCAAGGAGGGTTCTGAGGCACACTGAAGACCATGCCGGCCCCGAGAAATACTGTGCACCCATTTGCGAACGTCACCTTCACCGAGCTTTCGGACTTCGGAACGATCCTATCTCCAGCGCTCAGATTGGTGGACCCCTTGAGCGTCTCGTAACCGTCGCCACGGCTGACGAAAGCCTGTCCCTTGATCACGGTCACGTTCGCGGCGTCCGCCAGCGAACTGCCCGCTAGAAGCCAAGCCGTAGTTAGGATCATGCGTGATCGCATCGGTGGACCTCTTCGTCCGGATATAGCACTATAGAACTATACCGGGATAGGCAATTTGGGAAGCGCCCCTCGCGGGAAACCGCAGCCGGCAGCCTGATTGATGTAGGTTAGACACAGGTATTGAGAGGCTGCCAAGCCAGCTTGACTCTCGATTGAAAAATGCAGATAGCTTGATGACTACGCCAAAAGGACTATATCAGTGCCGGGATGGGGGCGCCCTTGATCGATGTCCACTGCCACATTCTTCCCGGCATCGATGACGGTGCGCCCACCATCGAGACATCGCTGAAGATGGCGGCCGCGCTGATAGCTGACGGAGTAGAGGCGGTCGTTTGCACACCGCATATTCTTCCCGGGCTCTACCACAATACCGGACCACAGATCCGGGCAGCGACAGAGAGATTGCAAGCGGCGCTCGCGCGATCCAGATTGAGCTTGCGTCTGTTCAGTGGGTCTGACGCTCATATCTCGCCGGACTTCGTCAGGAAGCTCAGGAACGGCGAAATTCTGACGCTCGCTGATAGTCGTTACGTGTTGGTTGAGCTGCCGATGCACGTGCGTCCGGAGCCTCTCAAAGAATTTTTCTTCCAACTGATCGTAGCTGGTTACGTACCCATCCTCTCGCATCCGGAGCGTCTTGCCTGGATCGAATCGCACTTCGCATTGATTCGGCGCCTCGCGATCACCGGCGTCTGGCTTCAGATCACGTCCGGTTCGTTGCTCGGCAAGTTCGGCCGGTCCCCAAAATATTGGGCTGAACGTCTACTTGATGAAGGTCTCGTCCACCTCATCGCGACCGATGCGCACGACACGGCACGCCGGGGGCCTGACTTGCAGAATGGGCGGGACGCCGCAGCGTTGCGGGTTGGTAAACTGGAAGCGAATAACCTCGTGCTCACACGTCCGCGCGGCATTCTCGCAAACACCTTACCCTCAAATCTTCCTTTGTCATTGGCACAAAAAACGAATGCAGTACCCAAGAGCGCCTGATCGTGTCGCTGCCATGAAGGAGAGGAGGGGGGCAGCTCCCCGAACAGCGCTTCCATGCCTTTTGCTTGCCCTGTTCGTCGGCGGATGTGGAGCTTCGCTCAGCGAAGGCTCGCATCTCACTGGCCCGTCTTCATCGATAGATAAACCGGGCACGCCAACGGTGCCGCCCTCGCATGGAATTATGCTTGGCGAAACCGAAGCTCGCGAAGCCGCCGCGCTGATCTCCACGACGAACCCAGCCGATGCCGGGTATAAAATCGGCCCCATGGACGTCGTCGAAGTTTCGGTCTTCCAAGTTCCCGAGCTTTCCAAAACTGTTCAGGTTGCCGCGAACGGCACCATCAATCTGCCGCTCGCGGGCGAAGTTACAGCCGTCGGCAGGACGCCACGAGACGTCGAGCGCGATCTCACGACACGGCTCGGCCGCGACTACCTCCAGTCGCCTCAGGTGAATGTCTACATCAAGGAATACAACAGCCAGCGCGTAACCGTTGATGGGTCGGTGAAGAAGCCGGGCGTATATCCGCTGCGCGGGCCTGCGACGCTGCTGCAAATCATTGCGACCGCTGATGGCTTCACCGACACCGCAGACTCCTCCGTAGCGATCTTCCGCAATGTGAACGGCGAGAGATCGGCTGCGAAATTCGACGTCGGCGATATTCGATCGGGAAAAGCCAAGGACCCGCCGATCGTGGAAGGGGATGTCGTTGTGGTCAGCAACTCCGCGATGAAGGAATCCTTTCAGGCGGTGCTGAAGGTGCTTCCGGTCACGAACTTCTTTGTTCCGTTCTTGTAGACGACGCCTTCGAAGTTTTCTTCAATTCCTTCAGATGACGGTTTGATGACGTCTTCCATGGACTCGAACAGAACGCCTCTGACCTATGCGGACATCCGGGCCCTCGAACCGAATGATCCTTATGAGGTGTACGGAGGCCGTGGGCTCGACCAGCCGCTGCCCAAAGGCGCCGGCTTTGCTGCCAAGGTGCAGGCAGCGCTGCGGCTCATGAAGAAGCGCAAAGGTTTGATCTTCGCCGTTACCGTCGCCGTATTTTCCTTGGGCACGGTGCGAACGCTTATGATGACGCCGCTCTACACGTCTAAGATCCGGCTTCAAATCGATCGCAACGTCGCAAAGATCGTCGAAGGCGGAAACGTCACGCCCGTTGAGGGAACGGACGCCGAATTTCTACGAACACAATACGAGCTCCTGCTCAGCCGAAGTCTCGCCGAACGAGTAACCCAGTTGGCGCGGCTAACGGAGGATCAGGAATTTTTCCGTCCAACTTCCTTCTCGCTTCTGGCGACGATGAAGGGCGTGCTCCGGGCTGCGAAATCCGACGCGCCGCCGAGCGAGAAAGACCGCATTGCCGGTGCCGCTTCCATCGTGCAGCAGAACATCTCGGTGCGGCCGATACCGGGGTCCCGCCTGGTCGACATCTACTATTCGGACCCAAATCCGGCGCGCAGTCAGAAAATTGCAGGCGCATATGCGAACGCTTTTATTGCCTCCAATCTCGACAAGCGCTTCGAAGCGAACGCCTACGCCAAGGCTTTCCTCGAAGATCAGATCAAGCAGCTGAAATTGCGCCTGGAGCAATCCGAGAAGACGATGCTCGCCTTTGCCGAAAAGGAACAAATCGTTTCGGTTGGTGAAAAATCGTCGATCATCGAAACGGATCTTGCGAACTCCAACGCAGCGCTCGGAAACATTGCGCGCGAGCGGATAAAGAACGAGCAGCTTTGGCGGCAGGTCGAGAAATCCGACGCGCTGAACTTTCCGCAATTTCTCACGAGCAACGCCATCGACGGACTGCGAGCAAAACGCAACGAACTCGTGACCGAGTATCAGGAGAAGCTGCAGACATTCAAGCCGAGCTATCCGGCTATGGTTCAAATCAAGAACAAGATAGCGGAAGTGGACCGGCAACTCGCGGCCGAGGTCAGAACCATCCGCGCCTCCCTGAAGAATGCTTACGAGTCGTCGCTCAGCCAGGAAAATGAGATCTCGGCACGAGTCGCGATGCTGCGTACCGGCGTTCTCGATTTTCAGAAACGATCGATCGAGTACAACATCCTGAAGCGGGAGGTCGATACCAACAGGGAACTCTACAACGGTCTTCTGCAAAGATTTAAGGAAGTCGATGTTGCCGCCGGCGTTGGCAGCAACAACGTCTTTGTCGTTGACGCCGCGAATCTTCCGGGCTCGCCATCTTCTCCGCTGCTTCTGAAATCCATGATGCTTGCTCTGTTCTTGGGCTTCGGCGCAAGCATTGCGGCTGCCTACATCATCGAGAATTTCGACGACGTCATCGACTCTGTCGAAGAGGCCGAACGTGTCGGCGGCCTCGCGACGCTCGGGGTCATCCCTCTCGTGAACGCTTCCGCTGGGGTGACCGATGCGCTACTCGATGTCAGGTCTCCGCTCTCAGAGGCTTACCGGTCTCTCTGTACGTCGCTGCAATTCTCGACGGCGCGCGGTATGCCGAAAACCCTGTTTGTTACGAGCGCGGGGGCACAAGAAGGAAAATCGATCAGCTCCATCGCGATTACCCAGCACTTCGCACGGCTAGGCCTGAAGGTCCTTCTCGTCGACGCCGATATGCGGAACCCATCGCTTCATAAATATCTGGAAGCCGATAATTCGGTCGGTTTGAGCTCTTGTCTCGCCGGCGCGGCAACGCCCGCGGATGCAATCCAGAAGACCGCCAACCCGAATTTGGCCTTCCTCTCGTCCGGCCCTCTGCCGCCCAACGCCGCGGATCTTCTCGGCAGCCCGCATCTCATGTCGTTACTCTCGGGAAGCCTCGAAATATTTGATCTCGTCATTATCGATGGCCCGCCCGTGCTCGGCTTGGCCGACGCTCTGCTGTTATCGAATGCCGCGGAGGCGACGATTTTCGTAATGGGTAGTGGACTGGCGAGAGGCGGCGCAGTCCGCAGCGCCCTGAGGCGTCTCGAAATATCAAAAGGACCGCTGATCGGCGGCGTGATCACCAAGTTGGACGCGAAAGGGGCAGGTTACGGTTACGGGTATGGCTACGGCTACGGTTATGGCGCCGAAGCTTTATCTTACGGCCAATCGGTGGCGAGCGCCGGCAGAATGCCGCGGACAATTATTGGTCCGTCATGAGCGGAAGTCAGAACCACGCGTTGAAAGCCGCGCTCGATCTTCTTCATATACCTTCGCAAGTTCGCCTAATGAGATCGGCGCCGTTGCCTCCGGGCGTGCTCCTGCTCCTTCGCCTTGCGGCGGAAGAATCGGGCGCCGAATGCGAGGCCGAGAAATTGAACCTGCGCGGCGCTTCCGCTCATCGTGACGCTGCCATCTTCTTCATCGAGCAGGTTCTGCTGTCGTCGAATTCAGACGCCTACCGCATGCTTGGTCTCGACGCGGCGGCGCCCGTCTCTGAACTCCGGAGGCACATGGCATATCTGCTCAAATGGCTGCATCCGGATGTGAGCAGGGATCCACACAAGGCACGTCTGGCGCAACGCGTTCTCGTTGCATGGAATGAAGTGAAGGCGGCAAAGCGCCTGGATCGCGGACCGGTCGGCAGCACGCACGAGACATCGCGCAAGGCTGCGCATAGCCGTTATCGGTCGCGAGCGCTGGCGACGATGCAATCGGCAGCCGAGCGTCATGGTGAAGCGCGCGCACTTCAGAGCCGTCTCAAGCGACGGCTTCGAAGGCGGATCCGCCCGTTGTGAGCGTAGGCGTTGAGAACGAGAGAAAATCCGAAGCGCCGCTTTCAAATCTGTCGCGGCGCTCCCTTACGGTTCTGCTGACCGCCTTGGCTCTCGTCCTCGGCGCGCTCGTATTTTTCCGCACGTTCGTTGCGTGCATCGAGCGTATCGATCCAGAAACGGCGATCGCAATCCGCGCATCTGATGCGAACGCCGAACTCGATATTGCGAGCAATCGGCTCGCGAGTATCGCGAACGCGGAAGGCAGTATCCGCGATCAAAACTTGCAAGCGAGTGAGGAGCTCAGGCAGCGCCTTTTGCGCGCGCTTTACGTCGAGCCGCTCAGTGCTCAGGCGTTTGAGCTTCTTGGTATGCTCTCAGTGGCAGGCGGTGACACGATCTCGGCAAAAAAATACATGCAGGCCGCAGCCGCAAGATCGCCACGAAGCCCGGCGGCACTCTATTGGCTCTTGAGATACAGCCTCTCCGCGAACGATATTGAAGACGTGATCGATCGTGCGGACGCGTTGCTCCGCATTCGACCCGATCTGATTTCCGGAGTGACGCCCGCGCTCGGGCAAATCGCCGGGACGCCAGCTGGTTTGGAGCGCTTGATCGCCACGCTCTCGAAGGGGCCGCCATGGCGAAAGAAATTCTTTCTCGCGCTCAATGGAAAGACGAAAAGCGTTGATACGCCGAAAAAATTGCTTGTGGGATTGGTGTACTCCGATCATCCGCCAACGCCAAATGAAATCGGCACGTATCTCAGATATCTGATCAACTCAAAATATTACGAGCGAGCGTATTCTGCTTGGCTCGAGTTTCTTTCGCCGACGCAACTCGAAGACGCCCGTCTGCTCTTCAATGGCGGGTTTCGGTTTCGGCCTTCGGGACTTCCGTTCGACTGGACGATCGAGAAGAGCCATGGCGCGCTGACCGAAATCGTCGCCGCACAAGGCGAGACCGATATGAACGCGTTGTCGATTGAATTCGGCGGCGGCCGTGTCGACTTCCATCCGGTTTCGCAAGTGCTGGTGCTGGCGCCGGGACGATATCGGCTTCATGGAATTTCGAAGGGAAGCCTGAAGGGACTGCGAGGTCTCAAATGGCAGCTCGCTTGTATCGAGCAGCCGTCGCGCGCGCTCGCCGAGAGCAAGGCTTTCCTCGAGGAATCTTCCGATTGGACTGACTTCTCGCTGAGCTTTGAAATTCCCGCGAGCTGCAGAGCGGAGATTATCCGGCTTATTCTCGATGCAAGGTCGGCGTCCGAAACTTTGGTGACCGGTTCCATTGCTTTCGCGCGTCTCCGAATTCTGAGAGACGACAAGTAAAATGCAAAGGCCACGGTCCCCATAAAAAGTGCGCCTGTTGCTTCAGAGTCATTGCGATCCGAAATCTCGGATGATAGTCCTAAAGTATCACTGGAAGTCAACATATCGAACCCGTTGGGCTGCACCCGGCGTGCGGTAGCAATGCCGCCTGGAGCGACGACCGTAGGAAGCAGCGCGAGGGCCCTTGCGTGCTCATCGTGGTGTCGTCTCTCGCGGCGGAGGGAACGCCGCGAATGGCACTCGTCCTGTGCCGGTATTGGCTGTCATGGGGAATACGGCCCGTTCTCGTGATCCTTCATGCTGCACCTGCGGATCTCGCGCCGGATTTTGATGCACTCGCCGTCGAAGGCATCGTGCTCGACATTCCGAAAAAAGGTTATGCGCGATATCTCATCCTCGCCGCGCACATCTTTGGAGCGGCCCGCAGGTATCGCGCGACCAGACTGCTGTCGATGCCTTTCGGATGGCATGCGTTTATTGCCCTCGGTGCGAGATTGGGCGGCGTCCGCCATGTCGTGGCGCACGTTGGCAACTATCCGGATGCCAGCCGCGGTTCTGCGTTCGCGAAGTTCCAGCTATTGGTTCAGCTAGGCCGTCCGTTAACGGATCGTCTCGTCTGCTGCAGCCGTTATGTGCAAGAGGGAACCATCAAGTATTTCGGCATTCGCGAGCGGGAAACGGCGGTCGTCTACAACGGCGTGCCCGCCGAAGATTTTTCGACGGATGCGATGCAAAGCCCGACGACACCGGACAAGCCGTTCACGATAGGCATGGTGGCGCGGCTGGAAAAGCATAAGGATCAGGCGACGTTGATCCGGGCAGCCAAAATTCTGAAGGAGAGAGGCCGCAATATTCACGTCGAGATCGTTGGCGAGGGCAGCCAACGCGGTATGCTCGAACAACTGATTGCATCGGAAGGTCTCTCAGACACGGTAAGCCTGCTCGGTGTGCGCCGGGACGTACCGGCGATTATAACCGAACTTGATCTATTCGTGTTCTCGACGACGCCAGATGAGGGCTTCGGCATAGCGCTTGTGGAGGCGATGATCGCAGGCGTTCCGATCGTGGCGAGTGATGTCGGAGCGTGCCGGGAAGTCTTGAGCGGCGGAACGCATGGAATCCTCGTGCCGCCCGCGGACGCCATCGCGCTCGCCGATGCAATCGACTTCGTGCGCGCCGAGCCTAAAACGGCAAGCCTGTGGGCGGATCGCGCGCGAGAAAAAGCCCTGCGAGAATATTCCGGCGAAGCCATGGCTCGCGAGTACGGCAAAGTACTGGGGCTTTCATTTCTCGCTCATTCGGCACGACAGACAACGTGATCTCTAGACCTCGTCTCATGCACATCATCCACGGCCTTGGGGCTGGGGGAACGGAGATGACGTGTTTGCGTTTGGCCGAGCATTGGCAATCGCGATTCAGGCAGTACGTCGTTGCGATGAAGCCCGACGCGCGTATGTTGGAGCCGGAATTCAACCGGCTCGCAAATTGCGTGCTGACTGTCGGCCCCGAAGGGCCGCAAAGCAATCTCGCCACGTGGCGATGGCTGCGATGTGTCTTCAAGAAAAATGCACCGGACGCGCTGATCATTCACGTCTTCGGCGTGCCTCATTTAATCGCCGCATCGGCGGCGAGAAGTGCCGGAATTAAATCGCTCGCAGTGAAGGCGGGAAATCCGCCTCCGCTGGAAATACGACCGCGGCGGCGATGGGCAGCCGTCACATTGGGATCGAAACTGCTCCGTTGTCGAATTGCGTCGTGCTCAACGGCGGTGAACGAAGAGCTTCGAAAACTCGGTGTTGGCATGCCGAAGCATTCTCGGGCGATTCCGAATGGCATCGACATTGCTTCTCTCTCGGCCAGAGCGGCAAGGTCGCGAGAGAAGAAAGAGAAGGGGCGGACCGTTATCGGAATGGTCGCGCGTCTGGACGCGATCAAAGACCATGGCACGCTTTTGCAAGCGTTGAGCTTGATGCGCCCGCACGTCCCGGATTGCGAACTCTGGATCGTCGGCGATGGCGAGCGTGCGATGGCGCTCGAAGATCAGGCCCGAAGCTTGGGTGTCGCGGATCGAATAAAGTTTCTCGGAAATCGCAGCGATGTCCCGGAATTGCTGGGCCAAATGGACGTCTACGCTTTTAGCACGACACGCGCTGAAGGCTTTGGCATCGCCCTCATCGAGGCAATGGCCGCCGGCGTGGCTATCGTGGCGTCGGACGTGCCCGCATGCCGCGAGGTGCTCGGAAATGGCGAGGCTGGATTGATCGTGCCTCCGGGCGACGCGACGAAGCTCGCAGAGGCGATCGTCGAACTTCTGCAGAACCAAGAGCTGCGCGCAAATATATGTGCAGCGGCCGCCCGTCGCGTCCAACGCGAATACAGTATCGAAAAATGCGCCGCCCGATGGGAAGCGCTTCTCTTCCAGAATGCTCCGCCCATCGGCCCGCCGGCTCATCAATGCGCATCCTGACTTGTCTCGGCGATGCGACGTCGATCGTTACGTGGAGCAACACGCCATATTTTCTCTTGAAAGCAGGACAGAGCGCGGGCTTCCTCGATGACGGATGGCGGCTCGATACGAGAGTCCTGCGCTATCATCGGCTGGCTTGGAATGCCGCCAGGACGATGAAGCGGCTGGAAATGGGCGGCTTTCAATACAGTCCATCATTTCTGCGCCGCCTGATTGCCCAAGTAAGGCCGATAGATTTCGAAACCGAAGTCATCAGTCATTTTCCGCTGTTTCCGCCGTTAGGAAGCGGCGTTCGGCGTACGAGCTATTACATCGACGCGACGCTGGCGCAGAACTTCGGCGACTACGGCTTGGCCGGACGCGGTGGCGTCGGCAAGGCGATGGCCGCCGACGCGATCGCGAGAGAGCGCGATCAATACGAAGCCGCCGAACGCATCGTGTGCATGAGCCGTTGGGCAGCCCGCTCCGTCGTCGAGCGCTATGGAATATCGGGGCGCAAGGTTCACGTCGTGCCGCCAGGAGCAAACTTGCCGCCGGACGAAGGACCTGCGTTCGCGGCAAAGCATGGCGGCCCGCTCGTCACGTTGAGACTGGGATTCATCGGCAAGGACTGGCGAAGAAAGAACCTGCCATTCCTCCTTCAAATTGCCGACGCGCTGCATGCGCGCCGGGTGCCGGTTGAAATAGCGGCCGCTGGGTTCGACCCCGCTGCTGGACCTCGTCACCATCTGATGAAAGCGGTAGGCTTCATAGACAAGCGTCATGACATGGCGAAGTTCGTGCGCTTCATCCGTTCGTGCCACTTCATATGTCTGTTCTCAAACGCCGAAGCCTTGGGCGTCTCGAATAGAGAGAGTTTGCGGCTGGGCGTTCCGGTTCTCGCGCGCAACATCGGTGGAATTGCCGACTCGATGCCGGAAGGATGCGGCCTTCTTTTCGAGCCATCGGCACAGCCGGAAGACGTCGCCAACGCGATAGAAACTTACGTTCTGAACCCCGATCGATATTGGGTGCTCCGCGTGTCCGTCGCGGCGAGAAGTGAAGAGTTCTCATGGGCCACGGCCGTGAGAAAGCTGCAGGCGATCTGGTCGGGCTCAGACCAGTACGCCTACGAAAGGCTGAAGTCCTATGCCTGACCCGACGCCGTTGCGCTTTGCGGTGCTGCAGCCCGGAGCGCGGTTGCACTACGCGCTGCCGGCGGTCCTGCAGCGGGCGGGAATGCTCGATCGCTTGTACACGGACTTTTGCGGCAACACGGGGCCGCTGCGTCATCTAGGTCAACTATTGCCGCGCTCGCTGCAACCGGCGCCGGTCCGCCGGCTGCTTGGGAGAAAGCTTCCGGCAGAAATTCCACGGGCGAAAGTGAGAGAGGTGCGCACTGCCGTTATCCGCGAGAAAGCTGCAAAGATCTTCAGAATAAACGGGACAGCAAGCGCGACGTCATTGCTCGCCGCCGCACGCAACGAGCGTTTCGGCGGAGCCAACGCTATCTACACGGTCTTGGTCAATGAAGACATAGAGACCTGCCGTGAAGCGAAAGCGCGCGGTTGCAAAATCGTGCACGAGGCAATGCTCTCGCCCGATATTGGTCTCTGGCTGGATGAGGAGCATGAAAGGTTCCCGGGGCGCCGGCTGAGCGAACGTTCGATCGAACGCGTGAACGCGGGACGTGCTCGCGACCGTATGAAATATGAGATTGCGGACTTGATCATCGCGCCATCTGAATTCGTGAAGAACGCCGTGATTGCCTTGGGTGCTGACGCCTCGCGCGTCGTTGTCGTCCCCTATGGCATCGATGGAAGTTGGCTCCAGAGTAGACCGGAGCCGGTGCGGGGCCGTGCGCTGTTCGTCGGCAACGTCTCTCTGCTCAAAGGTAATCACTACCTCGCGGAGGCGTCCCGACTGCTTGCTCGAAGAAGAACGGGCTGCAGCGTGCGCGTTGTCGGACCGGTCCAACGCCGAATCTTGGACGATCCACTCTTTTATGGTCCGAGCTATGTAGGGCAGATTCCGAGATCGGAGATCCGGTCGGAATTCCTAGCGGCCGATGTCTTCGTGCTGCCGACGTTGTGCGAAGGATCTGCGCTGGTGCATCTCGAAGCGATGGCGAGCGGTGTTCCTGTGATCACCACGCCGAATTGCGGTTCGGTCGTCCGCGACGGCATCGACGGAATTATCGTGCCGATACGATCGGCGACTGCCGTAGCCGACGCCATAGAGCGCATTGTGACGGACAGAAACCTCCGCGAGACGATGTCTCGCAACGCCCGGGAAAGGGCAGCGTCTTTCACATTGGATCAGTATGGAGACCGACTCGTCGGAGCGCTTTCCAGACTTCAGGATGGCAATTAACCTCAGCGAAATGCGGCCAAGCATCCCGCTCATGCGCGTTCTTAGCTAACTCCGTGTTCTACATGCTGATAGGTCTTTTGGCGGCATTCGGCGCGTTCGCGATATATCGCGACTGGACGCGATGGCACGATGTGTTCCACCCGACCATCTACTGCGTTCCTCAGTTGATGTTCCTCTATGTGGCATTTCCCCTATACGGCCTTGCGACCGACGAGTTCGAATTCGTGTCGCGTGCCGGTTACTGGGATCAGCTGGCTGACTTCCAATTCATTGCCGGCGTCATGTGCATCGCATTGATTTGCGGCATTTGGTGGGGAGATCGCAAGGGTGTCGCTACGCCCGGCACCATCGTCGAGCATGATGCCAAAGCCATTTTTATCGTTGCAGTTCTGTTCGGCATATTGGGATCGGTTTCCTGGATCGTTGGCATCGTGAATGTCGGCGGATTCGATGCCGCGTATGGGCGCGCCTACGGCGGAGGGTGGGACGATAGCGGTTATGTTCGCGAGGCGGCGCAGTTCGGGTTCGTCGCGGCGCCTCTGCTCGTTCTATCGCGCCGTAAAGGCGGAATGCACCTCCAGCACTGGCTGCTGGTCTTCATCTTCCTGCTTCCGCTGCTCGTGCAAGGCTTTCTGGGAGCGAGGCGAGGGCCGACCTTTCTTGCGATCACCGGATTGGCTGCGAGCTATATTCTCACCTTTCGTCCACGCATACCTTTCTGGCTTGCGTCCGCCGCGGCTCTCCTGATCGGAACGTTGCTGCTATGGCTCGTCGCCAATCGCGGCGCGATTTATTTGGGTTCGGAGCAGCCGCTGGATAGTCCCGTTTCGCGCATGCTCGAGAACTGGTCCGGCAATGAGTATCTCTTTTCGTCTGCCATCGTCCGATATGTGAATGAGGTAGGAGAGCCGTTCTACGGCATGCGCATTTTTGCGCATATGACAGCGCGCGTTGTCCCGTCTGCTATTTGGCCAACCAAATATGCCGACGTTCTTGGGAGGCTCGGACTCGATATCGACCTGACGCAGGAGGCAGGCATCCCCGTCGATAGAATTGCGCTCGTCACCGGCTGGAAGGTGGCCATCGGCGCCGCGCCGGGACTAGTCGGCGACTTCTGGATGGAATTCGGAATATTTGCACCTCTCGCCGCATTCGCTTTGGGAATGCTCTACGGTCGGCTTTGGCGCCGGAGTCGCAGCGATCCGCGCTTGCAGCCCGCCTACGCGATGTTCGCCGCGCTCTCGATATACATCCTGACGCAAACGATCGAAGCGTGGATGTTCAGAGCGCTCCTCTTCGGCATACCCGCGATCGTCGCCTTGCGACTGCTGGCACGTCGAAGAGAAGACACTCGCGTTCCGAACCAGATTTGGTACGGGCACTCGCTCATGCAACCCGGCCGGGCGCGGCATTGCGAATAGCGCTGCTCTTCCGGAGCTATGGCCCCTATCACCTCGCGCGCCTGAAGGCGCTGCGGAAAGACCATACGGTCCTCGCCGTCGAATGGTCTCCTGTCGATGGCGACTACGGCTGGGAGGAAAGCGAGAGGAAGCGCGAAGCCGGCGTCATCGCGCTGTCTGCGAATAAGCTTGCCGCCAAGCTCGCTGAATTCTCAACCGAGGCGGTGGCGATACCCGGATATTCGGAACCGTTCGCTTTGGGCGCATTGCGGAGTTGCAATAAACTGGGAATGCCCGCCGTTCTGATGAGTGACACACATGCTGGAAGCATCCGAGGGAATGCGGGCCGCGAGACGTTGAAACGCCAAGTCGTTGCGCTCTACCGTTCGGCGCTCGTAGCCGGTAAGCCCCACGTGGAATATCTGACATCGCTGGGGTTTCCTTCCAAGAGAATCGTGGCGGGTTACGACGTCGTCGACAATCGTCATTTTTCAACACACGCTGCGGGCTCCGCGCCGAAAAATGACGGACTTCCGCAAACCTACTTTTTCTGCTGCGCGCGTTTTGTCGCCAAGAAGAATTTGCAATTCCTCGTCGAAGCATTCGCTCAATATCGGCGTGAGCACCTGCGTGACGCATGGGATCTCGTCATCGCGGGCGATGGCCCGTTACGCGACGCAGTCGCACGCCATGCGTCGGAGCTTTCTGTCGGGCCGAACGTCCATATTCTGGGACATCGATCCTATGCAGAGCTCCCGGACCTTTATGCCGCCGCTGGCGCTTTCATCCTGCCGAGCGTCGTCGACGAATGGGGTCTCGTCGTCAATGAGGCCATGGCTACGGGCCTTCCGGTCCTGGTTTCGAAAGGCGCGGGTTGCCATCGCGATCTCGTAGACATCGGTGTCAACGGCTTCGTCTTCGATCCGGCGAACGCCGGTGAGCTTGCTGGATTGATGACCCGGATCGCGACATCCACGAGGCGAAATGAAATGGGAGCGGCTAGCCGGCGCATCATCGCGGATTGGGATGTCGATCGCTTTGCGAACGGACTGACAGCGGCGGCCGACCTGGCAAAAAGTTCGCATTCCCGAAAGCGCTTCCACATAGGCGGTGCGATCGCAGCCGCGTTGTCTTTTGCGAGATGAAGTCCGGGTGCGAATGAAAGTCATGCTCGTCACCGGCAGTCTCTCGCGATCGGGCGGCGGCGTCGCAGCCGCTGTACAATGCCTGTCGCGAAGCCTGTTGGCCGCCAAGGCGAAAGTAAACGTTCTCGGACTGCGAGACGGCAGTTGGCATTGCGATGCCGGAGAATGGGAGGATATTGACGCTATGCCGCTTCGCGTGGTCGGTCCATCAGCGATCGGCTACGCCCCTGATGCGCATATGAGTCTGCAAAGAGCGCGCGCGGATATCGCCCACACACATGGCATCTGGAAGTATCCATCCAGCGCGGTCGCGCACTGGGGCGCTTCTACGGGCCGCCCATATGTCGTCTCACCGCACGGCATGCTCGACGCCTGGGCGATGAAAAATTCCGCCTGGAAGAAGCGAATAGCCGCGACGCTGTACGAGAACGCGCATCTGCGCGGGGCGTCATGCTTTCACGCTCTCTGCGATGCTGAAGCCGAGGCAATTCGCGATCTCGGCTTTAACCGCCCCATTTGCGTAATTCCGAACGGCATCGTGCAGCCGCTAATAGAAATTTCAAAGCCCGCGCCGTGGGAGGCGCTTGTTCCGCGCGGGCATCGCGTCATGCTTTTTCTTGGCCGGCTGCATCCGAAGAAAAACCTGGCTGCACTCATTGATGCATGGCCGTCCGATGCAACGAACCCAAATTGGCATCTTGTGATCGGGGGATGGAGTGAGGGAAGACACGAAGAGACACTCCGTAAACTTGCGAAGACACGCGCTCTGGAACACCGCATTCACTTTGTTGGGCCGCTATTCGGCAATGAAAAAGCCGCCGCATTCAGAGCGGCCGATGCATTTGTATTGCCATCGCTAAGCGAGGGATTGCCGATCGCGGTTCTCGAAGCGTGGTCCTACGGACTTCCCGTGCTCAAGACGGATGCGTGCAATATTGCTCAAGGATTTCGCGAAAATGCAGCATTCCGCCTCTCGCTCGAGCCGGATCGTATGGTGGCTGAAATCCTAGCATTCATGCAAATGGATCGGGAGGCGCAGCGTGTGATGGGGCGCAACGGGCAGCACCTCACCGAGCGTGATTTCTGCTGGAGCGGCGTCGCCGGACAACTTCTCGAAGTTTACCGATGGTTGCTCGACGGCGGACCACCGCCAGCATGCGTCCGCTTCTGAAAGTCGAAATACGCGATGCGGCTTGATACCTATGACAACAGCCGCTTTTCGCGAGGCAGATCGCGTTGGATCGAGTCCCTCTGGATATTCGTGCAATGGCTCGCGATCCGGTCGCAAGTTCCCGGATCGGCTCATCGTCGCTTCATCTTGCGCATGTTCGGCGCGCGCATCGGCAGCGGCGTAACGATCAAGCCGGGTCTTCGCGTGAAGTTCCCTTGGCGGCTGACGGTGGGCGACCATTCCTGGCTCGGCGAAGACGTATGGATCGATAATCTCGCCGAGGTCGCAATCGGTTCGCATTGCTGTATATCGCAGGGCGCTTATCTCTGCACGGGCAATCACGATTGGATGGCACCCGCGTTTGATCTTCACGCTGAACCGATAGTCGTCTGCGATAGAGTCTGGATCGGAGCACGCGCCGTCGTGGCGCCGGGTGTGACCATCGGCGAAGGGAGCATCCTGGCGTTGGGCAGCATCGCAACGCGCACGACGTCGCCGTGGACCATCAACAGCGGCAACCCTGCGAAGGAAATCAGGAACCGGCCGCAGCCTTCAACCGCGAGCGCTTGAGCCTCTCTCTTGCGGATCCGTAATCGCTGATGCCCGCCATTCGCGTAATCTTCATAAATCGGTTTTTCTATCCCGACCATTCGGCGACGAGCCAGATGCTGACGGATCTGGCGTTCGGCCTTGCCGAGCGTGGTGTGGTCGTTTCGGTAATCACGAGCCGACTACGTTACGATGATGCGAAGGCGAGACTCCCCGCGCGTGAGACAGTGAGGGGCGTACGCGTGGAACGAATCTGGACGTCGCGATTCGGCCGCGCCGGTCTCATCCTTCGCACGATCGATTATTTGACGTTCTATTTTTCCGCCGCATGGACTTTGGCGCGCATTGCACGCCGCGGCGACATCGTTGTTGCGATGACGGATCCCCCGGCATTTTCGATTCTGGCGTCCGTCGTCGCGTGGGTGCGCGGCGCGAACAACATCAATTGGCTGCAGGATGTCTTTCCGGAGGTCGCGGAAGTGCTTCAACTCGCAGGCCGGAACTCCGCGCCATTTTTTCGGCCGCTCCTCATCCTGCGCGATATTTCGCTTCGTCGCGCTTCGATGAACGTTGCGATCGGCTCATTAATGGCGGAACGTGTTTTGCAGTCCGGCGTGGAGCCTGGGCGTATCGCCATCATTCCGAATTGGGCGGATACCACCGCCATTCGTCCCGTGCCGCCATCGGAGAACCGCCTGCGGTCAGATTGGGGTCTTTCAGGGAAGTTCGTCGTTTCGTACTCCGGCAATCTTGGTCGCGCTCACGGCGTCGAGACGCTGCTTGAGGCGATTGTCACCTCCGGACAAACGGCTGGCGCCCCGAAAATCCACTGGCTGTTCATCGGCGGCGGCGTCGGCTTCAGACAATTGCAGCACGCGACGGATGAACTCGGCCTGACCAACATCACCTTCCGTCCATATCAGCCGCGCGAACAGCTCGCCGAAAGTCTGTCGGTTGCTAACGTTCACGTCGTGTTGCTGAAGCCTGAGCTTGAAGGACTTATCGTGCCAAGCAAATTCTACGGTATCGCTGCGGCGGGACGCCCTATCGTTTTTGTCGGATCTGCAAATGGCGAGATCGCGCGTCTTATCAATCAATTTGAGTGCGGCGTAGCACTCGCATCGGGTGATGGCTCTGGTCTATCTGAAGCCGTCGCGATGCTGGCGCGGGATCCGAAGCGCTGCCATCAACTCGGCGAGCGAGCCAGAGCCATGTGCGAGGCGAATTTCAGCAAAGAACTGGCCTTCACCGCGTGGAATGACCTTCTTAAAAGTTTCAGCGTTCCGAGGCCGCAGAGCGCTCGGACGCATCTCGCGTCGAGCCAACGCAACAATGAGGCGTGCTAGACAACCGAAAGAAGATCGCCGGAGATTTTGACTCGGACCGGCCTGTTGAGAAAATCCATTAAGACAACAAGGCGATCATTTTCGGCCAGATCGATGATTTTCCCCGCGAGGCCGTCGAAGGCGCCGCGGCCGACACGCACGGTCTCTCCGATCTGAAGAGCTGAAGCAGAGCGTGCGATCACGCCATCTTTCTCGCGTGCCTTGAGGTCGTCGATGAATTGAGCGGGAAGCGTGCAAGGCGCATCGCGCGTGCAAACGACCGATCTGACCCCTATTGTCGAAAGAATAGGCCGCCACCGGCCTTGCGCCTCACTCAGGCGAACAAAGAGATAGCCGGGAAATAGAGGCCGTAGCACGTCAGAGACACGGCGCGCGTGCCGCGTCTGCTTCCGTATCACCGGCCCATAGACGTCGTATCCCTGATTTCGAAGATGTTGTTCTGCGGCGCGCTCTCGGTTCGGATGCGTATTCACGGCTATCCAGATCGGTTGCAAAGCTGGTGCGGAAACGACGCAGTTCATGCGGGTGCGGCCTCCCATGTGGCATGAAAGGACTAACACTAAAGACGGGTAAAGGACACGGCAATATCCGCACAATCCACAGGTTGCGAGGGGTCAATGGTTGTGAAGATAATCAAAAATAACTAGTAACTATACGAGCTTCCCCTTTTGCCAGCCATCGCTCGGAGTCTCCCTTGATGCACCGACTTGTCCTGCTGACCGTCGATGTCGCGCTAATCGCTATATCGACGGTGCTGGCCATCCTTCTGTGCAGCCCGCTGTCACCACTCTCCGCGCTCGTGAATGCCAAACTCTATTTTCTAGTCACGATAGGCGTCGCCATCCCGGTACTCTGGATCTTCGGGCTCAATCGCACCGTCTGGCGATTTACGTCGCTGAGCGATTGCTGGCTGATACTCGCGGCCTCGGCATGGATCGTGGTCTTTGCGATCACCGGAAATCTTGCTGTTGGCGGCATTCAAGCCATTCGTGACATGCCGCAATCGTTGCCGGTGATGCAGGGCCTTCTCATTCTGTGCATGCTGGCAGGCGTTCGCGCGGCGATGCGCCTTCGCCATTCGTTGCGACGCCGCGCTCGCATGGCGAAATCGCACTTTCGCGATGAGCGCGAGAACGTTCTGCTCGTCGGTCTCAATCCGATAGCGGATCTTTTTCTGCGTTGTGCCGCGGAAAATGCTCGTGGGCACATTCAAATCGCCGGCATTCTTTCCAATGCCGAGCGTCATCGCGGACGATCGCTGCGCTCATGCGAGATTCTCGGACCGCCCGAGGCGGCGGAGGACGTTCTCCATGACCTGTCGGTTCACGGCATTCATATCGACCGCATCGTGCTCTCAATGCCCTATGCTCACTTGTCGAGACGAGCACAAACGTCGCTGGCCGAAATTGAACGAACCCGGGCCATCCGCGTGGATTGCCTATCGGCGCAGTACGGTTTGAGCGAATTGATCTCCGATAGCGCCGCAGGTGTGAAGGAAGGCGGCCCAGATCCGACCACAGGTGCTTCGGCTGCCGCTCCGGCCCCGGCATTCGGCGATGGCGATCTTCCGGCAAGTTCTTATCTTCGCTGGAAGCGCGTGATCGACGCGACGGGGGCGACGATGGGCATTGTTTGCCTGGCGCCGCTGATGCTGATCATCGGCGTGATCGTCGCGCTGGACGTCGGATATCCGCTGATATTCTGGCAGCAGCGTCCAGGCGCTTTTGGGCGGCCGATCCGGGTGCTGAAGTTTCGCACCATGCGGCGCCCGCGCGACAAGAACGGACGCACATTGACCGACGCCCAAAGGGTCTCAAGGGCCGGACGTCTTCTGCGCCGCCTTCGGCTGGACGAACTCCCGCAAGTTTACAATGTTTTGCTTGGGCATATGTCGCTTGTCGGGCCGCGGCCTCTTTTGCCTGTGGACCAGCCATCATTCTCCGCCGCGCGTTTACGGCTTCGGCCCGGGCTGACCGGCTGGGCGCAAATCAAGGGAGGGCGTCATCTTTCAATTGAGGACAAAGCCGCTTTGGACCTTTGGTACATTCGGAATGCGTCATTTACGCTCGATATGCTGATATTGCTAAGTACAATCCGTACTGTGCTCTTCGGTGAGCGGATTGACCGCCGGGCCATAGACCAAGCATGGCGCGAGTTAAGCTCATAGCCGCCAATGCCTTAGACTTTAGTCCCTCCTCCGGAACCCGATCGGGAGGTACAAAGTTAAGCGGAAACTGAGCAGATTAAATTCTGCACCGGTTATGCACCGCGCATGGGTGGTATTCCGAAACAATTGGACATTATTGGAGAAATACGCCATTCTATGGGGGCTTTTTTAAGGTCCACTTTTCACGACGGCAATTCTTCAGCCGCTAGTTCTATTCCTTCTACGAATGAATTTTTGATCTCGGGCCTCCATATGGGCGGGCCGGTTGGTGTTTTTGTTGTGTGGAGTTCGAGCATGCTGCGACCAGGTTCTGGCGATACCGGTAGCACGACACTTGTGCGAAAAATGCCGGCACGCGGAGTGGGCAAGGTCCGTGCCCTCAGGCGAGACGAGATTCTTTTCGAAACTGGCGATCTCAAGACAAACATCTACCGTGTCGAAACCGGGGCGCTTTGCATCTATCGCACCCGCCCTGACGGAACCACGGAGATTGTCGAATATGCGCTTGCCGGCGACCTGGTCGGTATGGGCTTTTTGGAGCGCCATGCCACCTATGCGCGCGCTTCCGTGAATTCGAGCATCCGCTGCTTTCCCCTCGATGCCGCGGATAAGCTCATCGCCGGCGATGCGCACAACAAGGCGAGATTTGACGAAGCGGTGGAGCGCGAATTCATTTTCCGCCGCGAGAGCCTCGTCAGCGTGTCTAGTCCACATCCGGCGATACGCCTCGCTGCATTTCTGACGGCCGTTTCGCAGCGAACACGCGAGGAAGGTGGCGATCCGACGTTCATCGACGATAGTGTCAACTGCGGTGTCATCGCCGATTTCCTCGGCATCACGCTCGAGGAGCTGGCGCTCGCGCTGACGCAGCTCGAAACGTGCGGACTGATCGAAACGGCTCCGCGTCATGGGCTAAGGCTCAAAGATCTCGCGGGACTGAAGTCTGTTGCGGACGACGTTGCAACAGCGCCGCCAGGGCTCGCGCCGAAAGGTGCGCTGCTGAAAGCCCTGCAGTAAGCTCGAAGCGATCTCCAATCTCTTGAGCGCAATATCGCGCGCGTCCATGGCCGCGCGCCTTTCCGCCTTGACGCGCGGCGCTAATTGAAGCCTTTCAGTCTCTATCCCCAGATGGAGAACCCCGACATCATGAGCGTCCTCTCGTTTGCCGCGATCAACAAGAAGCTCTCGCTATCGCGCCGGTTGTTTCTTGGAAGCTCGCTCGCAGCGGCAGCCCTCCCTGCGGTGGCGCGTGCCGAGGAAACTCCGCCAACAGGAACGCTTCATGCGCGCCAGCTTCCCGCGCGCAGCCTGCCTGTGCCGGAAACGGTCAGCGAAGGACTGCAAGACGTCATCGCTGCTCCTTATCCGCCGGGGTGGAACGCTCTGCCTGAAGACGCCGCGACGTGGAAAGACCTAGCGGCCAAGAGCGCGGCAGGCGCGGCCCCGGCGATCGCCGCCATTCGCGAGCATTTCGGTCTGACTGTCGAGCAGACCAACATGGCCGGCGTGCCAGTCTTCGTCATCACGCCGCATGAGATCGCGCCTGAAAATCGCGAGCGGCTCCTCGTTCACATTCACGGCGGCGGCTACGTGCTCTTTCCTGGCGAGGCCGGGGCCGGCGAAGGAATGCTGATGGCCGGTTACGGCCGATGCAAAGTCGTCTCGATCGATTACCGAATGGCGCCTGATTATCCCTATCCGGCGGCGCTTGACGACGTGATGGCGGTGTGGGGCGTGCTGCTAGCCGCCTACGATCCACGCAAGATGGCGATCTTCGGAACGTCCGCTGGCGGCGCACTGACGTTGTGCGCCATCCATCGGGCGAAAGCGGAGGGTGTGCCGCTTCCCGGTGCCATCGCACCGGGTAGCCCGGTCGCCGATCTCACATGGGCTGGCGATACGATCATGGCGAACGCCTTTGTCGATAACGCTCTGGTTTCGCGACGGAGCTGGGCGAACGCGGCGGGCGCGCTTTACGCCGGATCCCACGATCCGCGCAATCCCATGATCTCACCGATCTTCGGCGACTTTTCGGGCTTCCCGCCCGCGATCCTGACGTCCGGAACGCGCGATCTGTTGTTGAGCGACACGGTGCGGACGCATCGGAAGCTCCGCAAGGCCGGAATAACCGCCGCGCTTCAGGTTCTGGAAGGTCAGAGCCACGCGCAATACCTCTCGCCCTTCCTACCCGAGACTGAAGAAGCATTCGGCGAGATCACGCAGTTCTTCAATAATCATCTCGCTTGAAGAAGCGCCGGCCTAAATCCCCATCATCGTCATGATGCGGTCGACCGCGAGCGTCGGGAGCAGCGTGCCGTCGCGGACGGATGCCTCGATGTTCGGAAGCTCGGCCGCCACGCGTGGATGCGCCCTGAGCGCGCCCATCAGGCGATCTTCCAGCATATCGCGCATCCAGGACACGGCCTGCGATTGCCGGCGCGCCGCGAACTCGCCCGTCGCCGTCATCTTCTCGCGATGCTCGAGAACCTTTGCCCATAGCTCTTTCAGTCCGCGATTGTCGCGGCCCGAAACGGTCAAGACCGGAGGAAACCACGTCGCGCCATGCGGCGTGAAAATTTGCAGCGCGTTCTTGTATTCGGCCGCGGCGCTTTCCGCGCGCTTGATGTTGTCGCCGTCCGCCTTGTTGATGGCGATCATATCGGCGAGCTCGATGATGCCTTTCTTGATGCCCTGCAAATCGTCGCCGCCGCCCGAGAGCAAAAGCACCAGGAAGAAATCCACCATGTCTGCCACGGCAACTTCGGACTGGCCGACGCCGACCGTCTCGACGATGACGACATCGAAGCCTGCCGCTTCGACGAGCGCCATCGTTTCACGCGTACGTCGCGTCACGCCGCCGAGCGTTCCCGACGAAGGCGAGGGCCTGATGAAGGCATTCTTTTCCTGCGCCAGCGAGTTCATGCGCGTCTTGTCGCCAAGGATCGAACCGCCCGAGCGTTTAGAGGTCGGGTCGATAGCGAGCACGGCCACCTGATGCCCTTCGGCGAGAAGGTTCATTCCCAACTGATCGATCGTGGTCGACTTGCCGACGCCGGGAACGCCGGTGATGCCGAGCCGCACGGCCTTACCCGTCTTCGGCAGCAGCTCCTGCAGCACCTGTTGCGCGAGGCGGCCGTGGTCCGGGTTCGAGCTTTCCACAAGCGTGATGGCGCGAGCGAGAAGGGCGCGGTCGCCATTGGCGATCCCGGAAACATAGTCGGCGACCGGAATTTTGTGGGCGGGGAGGGCTATAACGGCCATGGGTGAGAAGCTGAATCCTGTTCGTTCATCTGCGGTTACGTAGGGCAGGAAAGAGATCATCCCGCAAGCCGGGAATTCGACGCTATCCGCCGTCACAATCTCCTGCCATAGAGCCGGTTGCTTGGGGCGCTCAAGCTGCCTAGCTTGTGCGCGGGCCGCGTCCTAGGGGAGGGTAGCGTGATTTGGGGAACTGAAGGCTGGCGCAGGCCGGCACGCGGGACGGGATTTGCTCTGGCGGTACTTGCGGCGTGCGGATTGCTCGCAGCGTGTAGCGAAGCTCCGAAAATCGGCAAAGCCGTCGACCAGGAACAGCGTCCGGTCACACAGCAGTCGCCACCCTTTCCGACTGTCCAGCCGCCGGAAGCGGCGCCGCCTCCCGAGGCGACGCAACAAAGCAAAGATATGGGCGGAAGCAAGGACTCCGGCGCCCAGACGGATGCCTACAAAAAGGACGGGGCGGCACCCGACTCTGGCTCGATGTTCGAGCATGAAACAAACGGAGGGTCCGGTCAGAAAATTCCGTCCGTTATCGGGGAAGGCCGCATCGGCGCTGGTGCTCCTCCTCCGGCGGAAGAGCCGAAAGCCGCGGGCGCTGCGCCTCCGCCGCCTGCTGAGGTCGAGCCCAAAGCCGTTGAAGCCGCTCCGCCTCCGCCGCCGGAGCCTTCTGAGCCCGCGGGTGGCGCCGCACCGCCCGAGCCGATGCCTGACGTTACCACGGCAGAGCCGCCGGGCGCCGGACCTCGCGACGACGACGCACCGATGGCACGGCCGGCCGCGCCGCCTAGACCTTCGCTCGCGGCCCCGGCACCGGTTGCTGTTCCGCCACCGGTTGCGCCCTCGGCCGCAGCACGCGCAGCAATCGAGAGCGATCCTTCGAAGAAGTTCAAAGTCGTTCCCGTTTTTTATGGAACCGATCGCGCCATCGAGCCCGATCCGGCGCGCCTCCAATTCGGTTCCGAGCGCGGTCATCAGCTGCAGCTCGGACGCGCGCTTATCTCAGTGCCTCTCAGCCATAAGGTGCCCCACATCGAGCGGCCGACGGTCTACGAGATCCCGTATTTCAAATACAAGATCTATGAAGAGAAAGAGGATCCGAACAAGCATTTCACGCTGCAGGAAATCAAGAGCCTCAGTGAAGAGCAAATGCTGGCGCTCGTCAAAGAACAGTTGGCGAAATCCTCGACCTTCAAGGATCACGCCTTCGTCTTCGTGCATGGCTTCAACACGTCGTTCGATTGTGCGCTCTTTCGGACCGCGCAAATCGCCTACGATCTCGGCTTCGACGGCGTGCCGTTCGTCTACAGCTGGCCGTCTGGCGGCAAGGTCGCGAGCTACACCTACGATCGCGGCAGCGTCGAGCAGGCCGAGCCGAGGCTCGCTGAATTTCTCACCATGGTTATTCAGAAGAGCGGCGCGAAGTCCATCAGCCTCATAGCGCATTCGATGGGCAACGAGCTATTGCTCCGCGTGCTCGAAAGGCTCAGGCCGAAGATTCCGGACGGCGTGGTGATCAGCCAGGTCATTCTTGCGGCGCCCGACGTCGACCGTGATAAATTCAACATTATCGCACGCGAGATCACGAGCTTCGCGAAAGGCGTCACGCTCTACGCCGCGTCGAACGACCGTGCGCTCGGATATTCGGCGCGGTTCTGGGGCGGCGTGCCGCGTGCGGGTGACATACCCAAGGATGGGCCGTTGATCATTCCGGGTGTCGACACCATCGACGTCACCGCAGTCTCGACGGATGCGCTGGGTCTCAACCACTCGGGCTATGCGGAAAATCCGGCATTGCTCGACGATGTCAAAGCGCTCGTGGAGTTTGGCATTCGTCCGCCGGATAAACGCGTGAAAAGCATCCTGACGGTCGAGTCGGCAGCGGGAACATTCTGGCGCTTCCAGGCAGCCAACTGAAGCCGGCGAGCCTTGCTAGCCGGTCATGCCCGTCCGGCGTTTGAGTGAATCCAAAGCGCGGGAGGAGCGTGCCGCCTCCTGCTCTTTGTCGCGGCGAAGGCGTTCCTCCTGCGCATAGACGCGCTTGGTCGCCCGGCCGGCGGAGTTTTCCGAATGCTTTGAGTGCCTGCGTTCCGAAAGCGTCATGCCATAAAACAATAGGGCGCCGAGGATGATCGGCGCTCCTATGACCGACAGGACCAAAAGGAATTCGCTCACATATTCTTCCACGGGAGGATCTCCGCATTGTGGGCGAAAAACTGAGTAAATCACCCAAAGTTCCGGGTCCCCGGCGAACGCACCGCGGCAAGAATTGCCGGCCCGTCAGCACAGGTTTTAGGGGAACATTGCCCGCGCGGCGGAGGTTACGACCCACAAGTCGAATGACTTCCAGGAGAGATCGCGATGAGAGCAATTTTAGCAATGATCGTGGCGGGTTTTGCATTTCCAGTATTGGCAGCGGACGTTCCGAGCCAAACCAAGGACTTCGTAAATAACGCCTCCGTTGGCAATAAATTCGAAATCGATACGAGCCAGCTTGCGTTGAAATACGCCAAATCGCCCGACGTGAAAAACTTCGCGCAGCAGATGATAACGGATCACACGAAAGCGGGCGAAGAGTTGAAGTCAGCTCTAACCGAAGCCAAGATCGAGCCGCCGGCGGACCGGCTAGATGTGACGCATGAGGCTAAATATGCGAAGTTGCGTCTGTTCACGACCGAGAGTGGCTTCGATTCCGCCTATGCGAATGAACAGCTGAAGGCACATGAGGATGCTGTTGCCAAGTTCCAGGATTATGCGTCCACTGGACAGACACCTGAAATAAAGGCGTTCGCGGAAAAACTGCTTCCCACGCTTCAGCACCACCTAGCGATGGCAAAAGATCTCAATGAGAAAGTGCACTCGAAAAGCTAGCGCGTGAGTATTTTCCCGATCGTCTTACGCGGTGGCGGATCTCGTGCGGACAGCCGCCTAAGTACGAAAATGTCGGAAATTAAAATGGCCCCGAAGTGGGAAGCTTCGGGGCCGAGACAATATTATCAAATGAATGTACGGGAGCGTACAACGAGAAAACCCTAGTTGAAACGCGCCGATTCGGCAATTGGTGGCGCCCCATGCAGCGACTCTACCCACATTAAAAAATGCGATCCTAAGTCTCTTGGCTGCATCTCGATGTTCAGCGCCGCGTGCCGCAAAACTGATCTGCTCGCTGCATAGGCAATGAGCGAAACATCTCTCGCGCCGGACTTTGGAGCGTAAAGCCTGGAGCAATTTCGCCCGCTTGTGTGATTGCGCGAATGCCCGCTAGTAGGTGGGAATGATCGCAGTCACGAGAGTGTGCACGCCGTGAGTAAGCTTGACGACGTTGTCAAAGAAATCGCCGACGAAATGCGCCACATGCCCGACCGGGGAGAAGTCGCATCCTACATTCCCGAATTGGCGCGCGTCGATCCGAAGTCTTTCGGCATCGCCGTTGTCGACGCTGAGGGAAACGTCGCCGTCGCCGGCGACGCCGATACGCCCTTTTCGATACAAAGCATCTCGAAGGTCTTCACGCTGACCCTCGCTCTCGGCAAAGTCGGCGATCGACTGTGGGACCGCGTCGGTCGCGAGCCATCGGGAAGTCCGTTCAACTCCGTCGTTCAGCTGGAATACGAAAAAGGGATTCCGCGCAATCCCTTTATCAATGCCGGAGCCATCGCGGTAACGGACTTGATCCTCTCAAACCACTTGCCCCGCGAGGCGCTGGGCGAAATCCTGAGGTTCATGCAGTTCCTGGCCGACGATCCAACGATCACGATCGACCAGCAGGTCGCCGCCTCTGAGCACAGGACCGGCTTTCGAAATGCGGCCCTTGCCAATTACATGAAGTCGTTTGGCATGCTCGATAACCCAGTCGACTTTACACTTGGCGTTTACTTCCACCACTGCGCCATCGCAATGTCTTGCCGACAATTGGCCATGGCCGGGCGGTTTCTTGCACAATTTGGAAGCAATCCGTCTACTGGCTATGCGGTTATCCAACCCGAGAGGGCGCGTCGGATTAACGCTCTCATGCTGACCTGCGGGCATTACGACGGATCGGGCGAATTCGCCTATCGTGTTGGCCTGCCCGGAAAGAGCGGGGTGGGTGGCGGCATCCTGGCGATAGCTCCCGGAAAGGCCTCGATTGTCGTCTGGTCGCCGGGTCTGGATAAGACCGGCAACTCGCGGCTGGGCCGGATCGCGCTCGAGCGCCTCACCAGCCGAATGGGCTGGTCGATCTTCGGAGCATGACGCCCTGAAGTCTTACTGGGGGGTTGGTCAGCGGCCTTCAAGACGCCGCGCGTTCCGTTGGCTCCATGGCGGAGGAGCTTCGTCGCGGATGCGCATTGCCGGACAACGGTAGGCCGAAATAGAGGGCGCTTTCAAAAACTTGGCGGCAGCGCTTCCCCGCCTCGCGCGAAAAGGATCAAAGCCTTTCGCGCGCTCTCGATCAATTCCTGCCGTTGGAGCAACGGACGCTACTCATGACACCTGCAACTCGGGAGTTTCAGCTCCAGCGGACGAGTTCGGCGTCGTCAATGGCAACCTGGTGATACCAGCAGCTGCCGTACTCGACGGGTCTCGCAAGCCGCGACTGCACGATCGCTGAAGCCGATTTAACGAGGCGGTGTCCATGCAGTGAAGCGCGTCCGCCTTTCGGGAATTGGTAGATCTTTGCAGATGGTCGAAGGTGCATCTCAGTCATCGTCGTCTCTCCTTCAAGTCCCACCGCTGACATAAAGCAGCCGGTTCGTCGATCATTTTCGCCCGTTTATTCTGATGCCTCAATAAAAATCAGCAATTGCACAAACTATGGGCATGCTTGGTTTTGCGTCTTTCGGTAGCATCCGGGCCGTGGTGAACGCTCGCTGGACGCGACCTGTTCCACCACGTTGTCTTGGGCCCTTCTTAGGCCTGCATCGCACGAGGGAGAATAGATGCTAACGGGCATGTCTCAGGACAAGAGCGAGAGGCTCTGCACCGGGATAGCATTTGTGAGCATTTCTCAATTCGCCAAGGCTGCCGTCTTGCGGTGCCATCAATCACTTTCACACTTCAGCGCTGGGCCAAGCCAACGCCGGCCGCGCACGCACTAGGAAATCCTCAGACGCTAACTCAGGGAGCAGCCCAGAATGACGAAGTATAAGCTTGAGTACATTTGGCTCGATGGTTACACGCCGGTCCCGAACCTGCGTGGCAAGACGCAGATCAAGGAATACAGCGCATTCCCGGACCTTGCTGATCTGCCGCTCTGGGGCTTCGATGGCAGCTCCACCATGCAGGCCGAAGGTCACAGCTCGGACTGCGTTCTGAAGCCCGTCGCCCATTATCCCGATCCGGCGCGCACGAACGGCGTGCTCGTCATGTGCGAAGTCATGATGCCGGACGGCAAGACCCCGCACGCTTCGAACAAGCGTGCAACCATTCTCGATGATACCGGCGCTTGGTTCGGCTTCGAGCAGGAATACTTCTTCTACAAGAATGGCCGTCCGCTCGGATTCCCTGAGTCCGGCTATCCGGCGCCGCAGGGCCCCTACTACACGGGCGTCGGCTACAAGAACGTCGGTGATGTCGCTCGCCAGATCGTCGAAGAGCATCTCGAGCTCTGCCTCGCCGCCGGCATCAACCACGAAGGCATCAACGCCGAAGTCGCGAAGGGCCAGTGGGAATTCCAGATTTTCGGCAAGGGCTCCAAGAAGGCAGCCGACGAAATGTGGATGGCGCGTTACCTGCTGCTCCGCCTCACGGAGAAGTACGGCATCGACATCGAGTTCCATTGCAAGCCGCTCGGCGACACCGACTGGAACGGCTCGGGCATGCACGCGAACTTCTCGACCGAGTACATGCGCACGGTCGGCGGCAAAGAATACTTCGAGGCGCTGATGAAGGAATTCGATAAGAACATCGAAGACCACATCGCCGTCTACGGTCCGGACAACCATATGCGCCTGACCGGCAAGCACGAAACCGCGCCGTGGAACAAGTTCAGCTATGGCGTTGCGGACCGCGGCGCATCGATCCGCGTCCCGCACTCGTTCGTCAACAATGGCTACAAGGGCTATTTGGAAGATCGCCGTCCGAACTCGCAGGGCGACCCATACCAGATCGCTTCGCAGATCCTGAAGACGATCTCCGCGGTGCCGGCTGGCGCCGTTGCAAAGGCAGCCTAAAACCTTCAATCGCGGCGTCGGCTTTGCAGTCGGCGCCGCGACTCTATCTGGAATTGGCCAAGTGCAAACGCCGCCTCCGCAACGACTGCGGTGACCAGGCCGCTACGCTACCGCTCTACTGAATTGCCGCTGACTTCTTGCCGAGGAGCGCCGCTCTTCTGGCGCGCGATGACGCTCGCTGATGCTTAGCTTTTCGCGAAGCGGATTTGATCGACGACTTCTGAGGCTCAGGCGGCGTAACATCCGCCACAAGTTCGAGCGCCGTCTTCGGCTTCAGAAGGACGACCTTGTAGCCGCCAGCTTTGAGTTTCGCGAGCAGCCCGGGTACGGCGTCGGCGGTCCATTTGTGAATGTCGTGCATCAGGATGATGCCGCGCCCACGCGCCTTGAGACCGGCCATCACCCTTGCGATGACCGGTGCTGAACTGCGAACGCGCCAGTCAGAAGAGTCGATATCGACCGCGAACTGCGCGATGTTGCGGCTCTTGAAATAATCTTCGTCGAGCTTGCTGCTCGAAAGATAGGGATAGCGAAAAAACGGCGCGACCGGCTGCGGACTGTTCTTCTGCACGATGTCGAACGTCGCTTCGACCTCGTGAGTGACTTCAGGCAACGCAAGCCGCGCGAGGTTCGGATGAGACCACGTATGCGTTCCGATGGTATGGCCCTGCTCCGCCACCTCTTTGACGACCGCGGGTTGCGCGACGACCATTTCGCCGACCATGAAGAAGACGGCTTTCGTGCACTCTTTCGCGAGCGCGGCCAGAATCTGGCGCGTGTTCTTCGCTGATGGTCCATCATCGAATGTGAGAACGACCTCGCCGGGCGCAAGGAAATTCGGATCGCCATGCGGTGCGCCGATCCATGGGCCGCCCGTCGTGTCGACCTCGATGGTGCGTGAAACGCCGAGCGTGCCGGCCGGGCAAGCATCCTCCGCCTGAGCCGGCGCTAACGTGCAAAGGCCTGCCGCGATTACGCTCACAACAGCCAGACTGAGGTTCCACCGTGGTCGCATCTGAAATCCAGTTGAGAAAGCCCGGATGCATTCCGGCGTCGTTGACAGCAAAAAGGTCCTAAAACTCATCATGCCCGCGAGACCGCCGTGCATGCAACTCAGCCGATGGTGCACGCTCTCGTATCAACGGCAAAAGAATATATCAACTTGCGCGTGGAGCGAGCTAGTCCAGACCCTGATGCTGCGCTGAAAATCGCCTTGCTACCGGCGGATATGCAACATCCGCGTCGGGATTTACCGCGAATCCGCGGGAGTTGACGCTACGTTTCCACATTAAAGAAAATGTGCCGCTACTCGGCGAGCGGCTTCGCCTCAGACGGCGATCCCTGCGAAGCATGGTTTCCTGCGGTATTGGTCGGCACACCTTCCATTTTTGCAGGAGTGTACCGAATAAATGCGATGACGAAGCCGCCGAGAATCAGCACCGTGATTACCGTCGATATAATGAGAACGCGGAAGTTGGTCTTTCGCGGACTCGCTTGTCGAGCTTCAGTGGGTGTCGTCACCACCTCCGGTTCCTTTCGCGCTCAAGCGAAGAAGTAGGCGAGTGCGATCAAGATGACCGCGGCGGTGCCGACGAAAAACATTATGCCACGGATGAAATCGCGATAAGTTTGGACATGACTTTCGAAATCCTGCGCATTGGGCGCGTAGGGCTGCTTCTCAATTTCAGCGCGCTCGATGCCCTCTTCTTCAAGCATGTCTAATGAGGTCGGATTGCTGGTGACAGCCATGGTCGCCTCCATAACCTTAAGGTTAAACCTTCGTCTTGAGAGGGTGGTCCCGAACAGTGCTGTCACCCGCCGCTCGCTCTTGCAGGCGTCGCACTGAGGGTCGATCAAAGAGTTGTGCCCCGCTGCAATTCGCAGGCGGGGCACAACAAGCATTCAGTAATACCGGCAGACGCGCCTGCCGTAGTAGCCGCCGTAGTAGGGCCAGCCTAGCCCAGCGGTCCAGCCGAACCCATACGGCCACCACCAACCGCCGCCAAATCTGCGCCCGCGCCATCCCCATCCGGCACCACGCCAACCCCACCCTGGGCGACGCCATCCCCATCCTGCGCCCCGCCAACCCCACCCGGGTCCACGCCATCCGCCACGCCACCCACCGCCGCGCCACCCCCAACCGGCGGAGCGAAATCCGCCTCCGCGCCATCCCCATCCGCCCCCACGCCATCCGCCACCGTGGAACATGGCGCCTCCACGGAATCCACCTCCATGGAACCCGCCAAATCCACCGTGGAAACCGCCACCTCCAAATCGTGCATCGGCCGTAGTGGACATCGTGACGATGGCCAGCGATCCCACCGCCGCAATCAAAAATCGATTGAACTTATTCATTGATGAGACCTCATTGCTCGTCAGCCGAGGTATGTGCAGTACGCGGAAGAAGATGCGCTAATTGTTCCGTCGCGCGGGGCTGACGAAAAAGCCGGGCTTGGAACAGTCGGTTTTCGTTTGCTGCCCGCGCGCTCGTGGCAACGCCAAAACAGTTCGGCAGCTGAGCTAAGGGAGTTACGCGATGCGCTTCGCGCAGTTTCATCGGCGAACAGATTGCCGAATGAAGCGTGTGGAGCTTGGGACGCTGCGGGTTAACGCACGATGATAATGGACTGTCGGACGCGATACCTATTCGTCCAAAATTTTACGTAGCTTGACGCAAGCTCTTCGCCATTGAATGCGCGACTGGATTGGCAACCACTGCGATGACCTTCGAGGTGCGATGTTGGTTTAGAGCAGCGAAGCGATAGGCTATTGCCGCATAGATCGAGTCAACCGTTAGCGAGCCGGCTAGCTATGAGACTGTTCACCACCGTCGAGACGTCATCGGGGTTATAGGGTTTTGCGAGGAAGGGCGTATTGGGAAAAAGCATGCTGAGGCCTTCCTCGCCTCCGCTCGTGCAAATCGCAAATGGAATGCCTTTATCGTCAAGAGCGCGAGCCAAGGGCGCCGCTTCGCCGTCCTCCAGCAGAAAATCGACAACGGCGATATCGATGTCTTCAGTAGAGAGAAGTTCGAGCGCATCCTGCACGCTCAAGATCGGTCCAATAACGCGGCAGCCATACCCCTTGAGAATTTCTTCGAGGTCGAGAGCGATCAGCGCGTTGTCCTCCGCCAGCAGAACGCGCGGCGGCGGGAATTGTCCGAGCAGATCGGTCTTTACCATGCTTCTCGTGCCGCAAGATTTCATACGTTTTACTCCGACGGCGGAGCTTCGGTCCTTTTGCGCGATGAATCAATTCGTTGAAGGCGCAACTTGCTGTTCCCTCGCAAATTTGTAAGGGCGCTTAGGAAACCGTTTCTGCGTGTTGCTCGTTAAAGTGGGTCGTCGCTCAACTTGAGTAGCTTACTAACTTTCGGTCTTACGATTTTTCGAATGCGCGAAGGAGGTCGCGATGTGTGCCGCAATCAGAGACGAACGCCTGCAGATTATGCTCGAACCGGATGAGCTTCGAGCCGTCGATGACTTTCGTTATCGGTACCGCCTGCCGAGCCGAGCCGCGGCCGTGCGAGAATTGCTGAAGCGCGGACTGTCGAGTGCGCCGACGGGTGAAGCCAACGATCGTTCTCGGTCTCAGGATTTTGGCGTTCTCGGCATCGCCAACGGCAGCCGCTTTAAAAACGCCGATAAAGCCGAAGGCGAGGAGTAGCTGCGGCTTTTCGATCCGCTCGGCCAGCCGGGCGTACTCTGACGGCAAGAGGATCGTTCAAATATGTTCCGAGCGACCGTGCGCCAAACCTTAGTGAAATCAGAGTATTGGCCTCGCTCTGTTAGAGAGCGAGGGACATCGTTGGTCCTACTGTCTTCACCCGCGATTATTTTCCGTCTCTCGGAACCCAAGGCGGCCTCCAGCCGTTCTAGACGTACAATCTCCCCCAGATTGTAGTCCCTGGCGTTATCCCCCATAGCGCCGTCCCTAAAGACGCCGGCTTTTCCCCCGAAGCCGGCGTCTTCATTTTTTGCGAGTTGGGGTGCGCGGTGCGACGGATAATCTGTGACGGCCGATTGAAGAAGCGGCGAAAAATCCCGAGTGTCAGCCGGTGCGCTCGTTCTCTTTTTCCGACTGCCGCAAGCGCGTGAGCAGATCGGAGAGAAAAACCGGAGTTCTCTCCAAGTCCCGTTCGAACACGTCTCGCAGACGCGGCGCAGCCCGATCAGTGAACTCGATCAGCCAATTGTCTTCGTACATCTTTTTTTCCGCGCTCGCGTTCCCGTACTCGAAATCTATGCGTGAAGAATCCACGAGCTTACTGCGCAGTTCCGATACTGACCGGTCATATATTTTTGCGGCAATGAGCCGTTTCTTTACGTACGCGAAACGCGCATGTGCTTTTCAAATTTTGCATTGCTCCAATCGGCAGATCCCGATCCGAGCAGCAGAAGTGCAAAACATAAGCTCCTGGGCGATCATTGGAATTGAATTGGGCGGATGACAAATCATCCGCCGGGTTCACTTTCCTCAGTCTCTCGCTGTGCCAAGACAGCGCGCAACAAACGCATCTGGCGAAGGTTTTTCCCTCATCGGAGCCACTTAGCTCCTAGTGGATGAGGAAACCCAGATGGAAACTATTCGAAGATTGGCAACGATTGCTGTGGCCGCACTCGCGGTAACAGCGTTCTCTGCTTCTGCCGACGCCCATGGTGGCGGTGGGGGAGGCGGCGGAGGAGGCGGAGGTGGACATGGGGGAGGCGGTGGCGGCTTCTCGATGGGCGGCGGTGGCGGGGGCTTCGGTGGCATGGGCCATGGCGGCGGGGGATGGGGTGGTGGTGGGATGGGCCACGGCCCCGGCTTCGGCTTCCGTAACGGCGGTCATATGGGAAATTTCGAGGGGCATGAGGGCCACAGACATTTCAGAGGTGGCCCATTCTTCCTCGGATACGGCGACGGCTATTACGACGACTACTACTATGGCGACGATTACACCTGCTTCTGGCGCTACGGTCGGCGCATCTGCCGCTACATTGGCTATTAGGATAGATGAAAGAAAGCCCCGGTCACCCGGGGCTTTTTTATGCGCGATGGCCAGAAATAGAGAGCCCTGCCATCGCTGGCAGGGCTGACAGGAACACGTCACCCTCACGCCTGGCGGTATCGGCTCCCGCTGTGCCGACCGTTCAAGCAGCGACGCTCTTCCCGCTGAAGGACGCAGCCAATACAGAAATTCAACGTCACAAACAATTCACAATCCGACGCAGTATGTAACAGTTGTGACTTGCCGGCCACCAGCGGAAATGCGCCCCATTCGCCAAACGACTCTGGACGGCGATCAGAACGGTTTTCGTCCAGCGATCATGGCAGCGGGAAGACGAGCGCGGGCGCTTGCAGTCGCGCCGTCGCTGGCGGCTTCAATCGTGCGCAGCAACTCATCGATTTCGAAGGGCTTGCCGATGTGCGCCGTCATGCCGGCCGCATAACAGCTTGCGATTTCGTTGGGGAGAACGTTCGCCGTCATGGCGATGATGGGAACTTGGGCCTGGTTCGGAGGCAACTTCCGGATTTCCTTCGTCGCCGCGAGGCCGTTCATCCCCGGCATCTGCATGTCCATGAGAATGACGTCGAATGTCTCGGACTTCGCCAGCGAGATGGCCTCTGCGCCGCTCGCGGCGGTCACCGCGCGATGACCGGCGCGCCGCAACACGGTCGACGTAAGGCGCCTGTTGGGTTCCATGTCGTCGACGACGAGAATGTTGAGGCCGCCGGGGCTGGCCGGTCTCGCTTCCACGGAACGATCGATGGCCGGCAGCGCGCGGCTGACGATGAGAGGCAGTTCGAACCAAAACGCCGACCCAACGCCGAGTTCGCTTTGCACGCCGATTTCACCGTCCATTGCAACGACGATGCTTTTGCTGATGGCAAGCCCGAGGCCCGATCCCGTGAAGCGTCGCTCGTAGCTTCCGTCGAGCTGGCTGAACCTGTTGAACAGCTCCGGTATCGACTTTTGCGGTATGCCGGGCCCCGTATCCTTGACGATGAACCTGACAGCGACGATGTCGTCGGAACGCCTCAGCCATTTGGCTTCGACATCCACGCGCCCTTCCGACGTGAATTTCACCGCGTTGCCGACGAGATTGACGAGTACCTGCCGGACTCGTTGCGCGTCAGCCTCGACGCTCACCTCATCCAGCGCGCTATCGATCTCGGCGCTCAAAGCGAGTCCTTTCGCCCGCGCCTCGACCTGCATCAGTGACAGGCAACTCTCGATCATCGGCCTGAGCAGCGTCGGTGCAAGCAACAGCTTCAGGCGGCCAGCTTCGATAGCGGAAAAGTCGAGGATGTCGTTCACGGTATTTAAGAGCGATCGTCCGGCGTCCCGTACGATTTCGAGGTCGCGAGCGTCTTCTGCATTCAAGCCGCGCCGCGCCAGCACGAGGCTCGTATAGCCGATCACGCTGTTGAGCGGCGTTCTGATTTCATGGCTCATCGTCGCGAAGAATTCCGACTTCGCCGAGTTTGCGCGTTGTGCCGCCTCGTTCGCAGCCTTCGCGTCCTCGATTGAGATCTTGAGCCGTTGCATAACTTTCAAACGCTCCATGAACATGCGAGCGTTCGTAATGACGAGGACGATGAGGAAAACCAGGAAGCTGATGGCGAGCGCACCAAGAACCACATTCTCTCGGCCGCCGAGAACCATCAGTTTGATGATGAGCGGGCCGAGGATCGTGCCTGCATAGGTCAGCGCCGCCGCCGGTATCGGCGCGAGCAGGATACTGCCGCTTGCCGCCATGCCGACCACGAATGCCGTGAGGATCGCTTCGCTTGTCCCGCTGACGGTGCCCGCCCAGATTATCGCCAAGGACGACCAGGGCAGCGCCAGAAGCACGGCGAAAATGAGCGCGTTGCGCGAGCTTCGCAATTCGGCAGGGTTCTGATCGCGAGCGGGCGGCGCACGATGCAAGGACCGCAAGCCCACAATTCCGCATGCCGTCAGCGACAAGACAGTCCAAAGAAGAAGACTCTGAACCGGTATGGTGTTCCAGAAGGCCGCGGTCGCGAGCGCAACGTTCACTCCGTACCCGGCCATCGCGTAAGGGGTGACGCGCGCGACGGCGGACAACTGATCGCGATGAAGGCGCAGCTTAGTCGTCACCGGCGTCCCCCATGAAGGCGTCCAGCGCGGCAATGGCACGTTCACCCGCGCTTCGCATATTCATTTGGGCCGAGACAACCCCGGCTCGCGCTTGCCGGCGTGCGTAATCGCGCAATTTTTCGGCTGCCGACATCAGCTCGTACATTCCGAGCGTTCCGGAGAAATTGATAAGATCGTGGCAGATGGCTTCGATCTGCGAAGGCGAAAGCTCGAGCGACTCGAGATTCAAAAGTCGCTGGCGAATCCCGGTCTCGAATTCGCCGATAATGTCCCGAAAGCCCGCCATGTCCAAATAGCCGCGCATTCGCAGCAACTTGTTGGCATCCAGGACTGGCCCCTCATTGGTGATTACGGCCTCGGACATCTGAGACTTCATTGAGGGCCAATTATTGTCTAACGATTAGGCCGGGCACGCTTATTCGGCCCCCCGAGATATCATCCCCACAATGCATTACTCTGAGCTTAACTGAGCCGCACGGCCTCCCAATTGAAAAGACGGTGTTCATTTGCGAACCTCCCATTCAATGCCGGATCCAACCTCTCGGTTATAAAAGTTAACGAATGGATTCCGATCTGCCGGGCGGTTGTCTCGGCACGAAGCCAGGATCCCTGACGGGTGTTAGGTTCGATCGGAGAACTCCAGCCTTTCTATTGCCCTCGTTGAGTTTCTGACTGTCCCTGGGGAGTGAAGGGCGTCAGTTATGAAATTTGTTGCGTCAATCGTTGTACCGGTTTTGGCATTAATCGCCGCACATGTGCCGCCGGCCCTTGCAGACTCCACCACCTCTGCGGAGCCAGACCTGCAATCCACCGGCACCGCGCCGTTGCCGGCATTCGTCCCGCAATCCGGACAGGAAAAATATGCTTCCGCCTTGCAGAGCAAAAGCGGACAGGCGGCCGCCGCCCGCCAGCAGGCTGAGAAAATCAGTGCCCTTTTTGCCGGGATGACGACGGGCTCAATTTCGAAGAGTGACAGCGAAGCGCCGGTCGAAGCTGACCCGAAAAAGGCGGTCGCAGAGTCCGAAGCGCCGTCGGGGCGCTCGATCATGCTCGCGTCGAACCAATCCGCCGAAGGGACACCCGAGAAAAACGGAGCGTCGCCGAAGGATACAGCACCCGCGGCCGGTCAGGTGAAAGGCGGCGGTAAGCCTCATCGCATTCCGCAAAAGGTCATCGCCCGTGAGACGCATGGCTCGCGGATCGCAGAAAGCCGCGAGGCGCATGGACCGCGGATTGCCGAAAGCGAACCAGCGAGCCTCGCAACCATTGGTCACAAGGTCAGCGTCCTCGATCTGCTGACGAACCCGGCCTTGTGGTGGCACTGAGTGGACGAAGAGACACCGCGAGCACGGCGCCTATTCACTTCGCGGCGGCGCCATCGCGGGAACCGCCTGTTTCTTGCGTGATTGGCGCCATTCTTCGAAGCGCTGGATGATGACGTAGAGCGACGGAACGAAGAGCACCGCTAGGCACGTCGAAGCGAGCATGCCGCTGAAAACAGTGATGCCGATCGATTTCCGCGCCGAGGCGCCAGCTCCCGTGGCGAACACGAGGGGCGCGACGCCGAGGATGAACGCGAACGACGTCATCAGGATCGGCCGGAACCTGGCCCGCGCCGCTTCACGGGCGGACTCGAGGATCGGCTTGCCTTCGGCTCTGAGTTCGCGCGCGACCTCCACGATCAGAATGGCGTTCTTTGCCGAGAGGGCGATTAGAAGGACAAGGCCGATCTGAACGTAAAGGTTGTTGTCGACGCCGACGGCCAGCAACAACAGCACCGGCCCGATGAGGGATAACGGCACGGCCAGCAAAACCGACATCGGTGCGTACCAGCTCTCGTACTGACCCGCGAGCACGAGATAGACGAGAAGCATAGCGAGAGCGAACACGTAATAGATTTGGCCGCCGACGAGCTTCTCCTGATACGAAAGCGCAGTCCAGGAATAGCCGACCCCGGAAGGCAACTCGTGCGCGGCGATCTCCTCCATGAGCCCAATGGCCTGCCCCGACGAAAAGCCCTTTGCCGGCACGCCGACGATCGTGGCGGCAGGGTAGAGATTGTAAAGGCTGATGAGAGACGCACCGACCGTCGGCGTGATCGTAAGAACGGTGCCGAGCGGGATCATGTCGCCGTTCTGATTGCGAACCCTGAGACCGAGGATGTCATCCGGCGTCATGCGGAAAGACGCGTCGCCCTGCACGTAGATCTGGAAGACGCGTCCGAACTTGTTGAACTGGTCGACATAGCTCGAGCCCAGATAGCTTGCGAGCGTCGAAAACACCTGATCGGTCGTCAGCAGAAGCGTCTGAACTTTCTCACGGTCGATCGTAACCTTATATTGCGGAGCGGTGGCGCGGAACGTGCTCGAAGCGCGCTGAATGCCCGACTGCGTGCTGGCGGCGCGCACCATGGCATTGACCGAGCTTTCGAGCTTGGCGAGATCGAAACTGCTGTCGCGCAGTTCGATCACCATCGTGAAGCCGCCAGCATTGCCGATGCCCTGAATCGGCGGTGGCGGCACGACGAGCACACGGCCATCGGCAATCGTAGAAAGCTTCTCGTTGAGAGTCTTATAAAGCGACGCCAGATCCTCGCCCGGACCGCGCGCGCTCCAATCCTTCAACATGATGTAGGAAACGCCCGCGTTCGCTAGCGAAGCGCTGTTGTCGAGAGCGGACTGGCCGGCGATGGTGATGACGCGTTCGACGCCCGGCACTGTATTCGCGATCTGTTCGACCTGTTCGAGCGCTTTCTGTGTTCTACCAAGCGATGCGCCGTCCGGAAGCTGCACGGCCGCGATCAGATAACCCTGGTCTTCGATGGGCAGAAAGCCCGTCGGAACGCGGGTCATTCCGTAGATGGATCCGCCGATGATGCCGAGAGCGATGAGAGCCATCAGACCGCTGTGGTGAACCATCCTGTCGATCAGCCCCGCGTAGCGATCCTCGAGGCGCTGATAAAGAGCGTTGAACCCCCGATAGAAGAAATTCCGGTTCTCGGGTGGCACGGGACGGCGAAGCCAAAGCGCGCACTGCGTGGGCTTCAGCGTCGCCGCGTTGATGGCGCTGATCAAGGCTGTCGCAGCGATGACGAGCGCGAACTGCGCGTACATCTGCCCGGTTAGACCAGGCAGGAACGAGGCGGGCAGAAACACCGCCATCAGAACCAGCGTGATGCCGATGATCGGCCCCATCAGCACATTCATGGCGGCAATCGCAGCGTCGTGACCGGACATACCGCGTTCGATATTGTGAGCCGCACCCTCGACGACGATGATCGCATCGTCCACCACAATGCCGATAGCAAGCACGATTGCGAACAGCGTGGAAAGGTTGACCGAAAAGCCCATGGCCGCCATGGCGGCGAAAGCGCCGATGATCGTCACCGGCACGGTCGTCGCCGGAACCAGCATCGCCCGCCAATCCTGCAGGAAGACGAGGATGACGATCAACACGAGGAAGGCGGCTTCGATCAGTGTCTTGTAAACCTCAGATATCGCCTGTTGCACGAACGTCGTCGTGTCGAACGGAATGGAGTAGGTCATCCCTTCCGGGAATTCCTTCGCCAGCGCCTGCATCTTCGTCGAGACTTTGGTGGCGACTTCGAGCGCGTTTGCGCCGGGCGTGAGAAAAATCGCAAGCCCCGCGGCTTGCTTGCCGTTGAGGTTGAAAATCTGCGCGTAGGTCTGCGCGCCGAGTTCCACCCGGCCGACGTCGCGCAACCGCGTCAAATCCCCGGCGGTGCCTGTCTTGACAACGACGTTCGCGAACTGCTCGGCATCTTCGAAGCGCCCGATGACGTCGAGCGTGTATTGGAATGTCTGGGCACCCGCGACGGGCGGCGCGCCGATCTGCCCGGCCGTCACCTCCTGGCTCTGCTGCTGCAGGGCCTGGACCACGTCCTGCGCATTGAGGCCGCGCGCTTGCATTTTTTCCGGATCGAGCCAGATCCGCATCGAATACTGCCCGGCGCCGAAAACGACGACGTTGCCGACGCCCGGCAGTCGCGCGATTTCGTCCTTCAACCGGATCGTGCCGTAGTTGCTGAGATAGAGGCTGTCGAAGCGGTTGTCGGGCGACGTCAGCGTAACGATCTGCAGAATGGCCGTGGACTTCTTCTGCACGACGACGCCCTGCACCTGCACCGATTGCGGCAGCGACGCCATGGCGGCCGAGACGCGGTTCTGCACCAGCACCTGCGCCGAGTTGAGATCGGTGCCGATCTCGAACGTAACGGTCAGCGAGTAGCTTCCATCCGAAGCGGCGTAGGACTGCATGTAAAGCATGCGCTCGACGCCGTTCACCTGCTGCTCGATCGGCAACGCGACCGTATCGATCACAGTACGTGCGCTCGCGCCGGGATAGCGCGTCGTCACCTGAACGGTCGGCGGCACGACATCCGGATATTGCGAAACCGGCAGCCGCAACAGGCTGACCGCGCCGATGACCACCATTAGAAGCGCGATGACGTTCGCAAGAACCGGCCGCTCGATGAAAAATTTCGAGATCATGGCGAAGCTTCCGATTTGGACGGGCCTTCCGCTTTGGGCTGGACGTCAGGTTTCTCCATGCCCTCAGGCTTCGCGATGGTCTCCAATACGGGCTCGATTTTTTGGCCCGGCACCGTCGTCATCAATCCGGATATGACGACGCGATCGTCGGGTGAAAGCCCCGTCTCGATGACGCGCAGATCGCCCACCTGCTGGCCGAGTACGACTTTACGCTGCTCGACCGTGTCGTCCTTGTTGACGATGAGCACGTAGCGGCCGCTCTGGTCGCTGCCGACGATGCGATCCGGAACGAGCAGCGAGTTGGGCTGCACCGATCGCGGAATGCGCACGCGCACGAAATAGCCTGGAAGCAGCGCGCGGTCGGTGTTGGGCAGCACGCCGCGAACGGCGAGCGTGCCCGTCGCCGCTGTTATGCTTGGCGCAACGTAGTCGAGCGTGCCCTGATGCGGATATCCCGTCTCGCTTTGCAGGCCGACTTCCACGGGAATCTTCTTGAGTTCCTCGTTGGTGATGCCGCGTGCCCTCATCTCGGAGCGGATCTGCTGCACGTCGACTTCGCTGACCGAAAAATTGACGTAGATGGGTTCGAGCTGGACGATGGTCGCGAGTGTCGTCGGGCTGCCAGCGCCGACGAGCTGCCCCAGGGAGACCTCGCGCGATGTCACGATGCCATCGAACGGCGCTTTGACTTCCGTATAGCTGAGGTTGAGCTTCGCCTGATCGATATCGACCTCGGACTGCTTCTGCTTCGCGACCGCCGCATCCTTGGCCGCAGTCGCCTGATCGAGCGAGGCTTGGCTGCTGATATTCTTGCCTGCGAGATCAACCTGTCGCTTGTAATCGGCCATCGTCTGCGTTGAAGAAGCCGCCGCGCTCGACAACCCGGCTTCGGACTGCTCGAGCGCAAGCTGGTAGGGCTTTTGCTCGATAACGAATAAAACTTGGCCCGCCTTTACGGAGTCGCCATCCTGATACTTGATCGCTTCGATGAAGCCTTGAACACGCGCAACGAGCGTCGTGCTGTTCACTGCCGCCGTGCTGCCGGTGCTTTCGAGATAGCGAGTTACCGCCTGCTTCAGGGGCATCGCCACCTCGATCTTGGGTGGCGGAGGAGGAACGAAAGTATTCTTCTCGCCGCAGGCCGTAACAGACAGCGCTGGTAGAAGGATACATGCAGGTATCATGCATCGGCGTGCCGACGATCGCAGTAAGGATTCGTCACCCATTAGTAGAGCCCACAGTGTTATCAGGAAATTGAATAAAGGCGTTCAATATAGGTAAGTGATTTTACTGACGCCGTATAGATAACATCTCGCAAATGTTGGTTTCCATACAACTACTGGAGCATCGGGATTTCGATTAAAATGGTGCCCTGCAATATGGCGCAATTCGCAGCGAATATATTTGCGACCCAACATCGATTGCGATCCGGACCCGTCGCCGGAATTCACCTGCAACTTATGGCTTTGAGCAAAGTCCGCCCTGCGTCTCCGCCCAAATCGCCCCTCTGTAAAATTCGCTAGGCGCGGCTGACTCTTTGGAGCATTCTCCCAAAAAAAGCGCCGGATCTTCCCGAAAAAGACAGGGAATAATTCCCGGCCGGGATGGAGGCCAGTTTGCAGTTTGCCCCGATTATCAGAGCTTCAGCGCTTGTTTTCAGCGCTATCATTCTGACGGGCTGCAACGCTCCGCATTCCGAAGAGGCCGAAGAGCGAAACAACGTTCAGGACGTTGTTCCTCCGCCCGTTCACACCCTCACGCTCGCCGCATCGAACGAGCCCGTGAAGCTCCAGGGCATTGCAACCGTCCTCAATCCAGACGCGCTGCTGCAACTCGATGCCGACATCCGCTCGGCGACGGTCGCCGCGAGTTTCAGCCACGGACAGCTTGAGCGCTTCAAAGCCTCCACCATGCTGTCGAGACAGACGCTAGAAAACGCAGCGCGCCAGGAGGGCATGGACGCGTCGCAGTTGAAGCTGCTTCTGACTCGCCTTCAGCAATCGTGGGGCGATAAGGCGCCGTTCGTGAGTGCCGAAGCCCGGCAGACCTTGATGGCCGATATCGCCGATGGAAAACGCGCCGTGCTTCGCCTCGATTTCCCCGATATGGCGGCGGACGAGCCTGAGAATGTCCGTGTCGTGCCTCTGCGCGGCGGTCCGGAAACGAAGGTTGATGTGCTATGGGCGGCGCCGTCCGGAAATCTCGCGATGCCCGGCGTCTCCTTCTTCGGCTTGATCAATGCCGGTCCCGGACTGCGCGCCGGCGATCGCGCACGCGTCGTCGCCGATAGTCCGGAAAAGCTGAGCGGAACCGTCATCCCGAGCGCCGCGCTCGTCGTCTACGGAGGCAAATCATGGTGCTACGTGGAAACCGGACCAAAGAAGTATGAGCGCAAGCTCGTGTCCTTGGAGGCGCCGGTAGACGACGGATTCTTCGTGAAGCGTGGCTTCGACCCGGGCACGCGCGTCGTCGTGAAAGGCGCGTCCGTTCTGCTCGCGCGGGAAGCGACGCCAGGTGGCCTCGATGATGACGACGATGCCGAACCGCAAGCTCCGGCGCCTGGAGCCACACCGGCCGGAACGGCAAAGTCCGCGGCGCCTGCGGTTGCTCAAGGTCACACGGCTCCAACCGGCGATCCGGACTAAACTGGCATGAACGCGCTCATACGCTGGTCGATCCGCTATCGTGGCTTCGTCGCTCTGCTCTCCGTTGTCTGGTTCATCGCCGGAATCTTTCTCGCGATGCGAGCGCCGCTCGATGTCTTTCCGGAATTCGTCCCGCCGCAAGTGACGATCCAAACCGAAACGCCGGGCCTCGCACCCGAGCGGGTCGAGCAGATCGTCACGCGCCCCATCGAGGCGGCGGTTATCGGCGGTCCCGGCATCGATACCGTTCGCTCGGAGTCCGTTTACGGCCTGTCCGTCGTGCTCGTGACCTTCGATCAAGGTGCCGATGCCAACGCGGCGAGGCAAGGCATCGCCGAACGCCTGACGACCCTCAATGGAAAATTGCCCGCAGGTGTCGGGCCGCCGAAGCTGACGCCTCTGACGTCGAGCACGATGGACGTGCTGAAGCTCGGCATCATCTCCGATCAGGTCGACCCCTATACGCTGCGCGACATCGCCGACTGGACGATTAAGCCCCGGCTCCTCGCCGTGCCCGGCATCGCGCGCGTCACCGTGTATGGCGGAGCGATCAGGCAGGTTCAAATTCAACCCGATCTCGAACGGATTGCAGCGCTCGGCCTGACGGTCACCGAAGTGATGGATGCGGCGAGCGCCGCAATCGCGCTTCGCGGCGGCGGCATCGTCGAGACACCGGCGCAAAGGATCACAATCGAAACACCTCCGCCCGCACCGGACCCGCGCGCGATTTCACAAGCCGTCGTCACGATGCAGAACAATCGCCCGGTTCGTCTTGCCGATGTGGCGACAGTGACGATCGGACCCGCAGCGAAAATCGGCGACGCCACGATCATGGGCCAGCCCGGAGTTTTGATCACGGTCTCCGGACAGTTCGGCGCCAATACGCTCGATGCCACCAAGGCGGCCGAAGCCGCGCTCGACGAGCTGAGGCCTGCGCTCGAACGCCGGGGCATTACGGTATATCCCGCACTCCATCGTCCGGCTTCGTTCGTCGTGCGGGCGCTGAAAAATCTCGAAACCGCCCTGGCGCTCGGCTCGGCATTGATCCTGTTCGTTCTCTATGCCTTCCTCCGAAGCGTGCGCGCGTCGCTCATCTCGTTCCTCGCGATACCGCTGTCACTTCTTGCGGCCGTCGCCGTGTTGAGCGAATTCGGCCAGTCGCTGAACACGATGACGCTCGGCGGCTTTGCGCTGGCGCTCGGCGTTCTTGTCGATGACGCGATCATCGATATCGAGAATATCGCAAGGCGCTTGCGCCTCGCGGGGCCCGATGCTAACCGGCTGAACATCATCGAAGACGCGTCGATCGAAATCCGCGGATCCATGCTCTACGGCACGCTCGCGGTGATCTTCGCATTTTTCCCGGTGCTGTTCGCGGGGGGCGTCCAAGGCCGCTTCATCGGCCCGATGGCGCTGACGTTTATCCTCGCGGTTCTCGCCTCAATGCTCGTGGCGCTGACGGTGACGCCCGCGTTGTGTGCGCTGCTGTTGACGAACAGCGAGGACACGAAGGAATCGCCGCTGGTCAGGGGCCTGAAATCCGCTCAGCGGTGGGTGTTGGCGCTTGTGCATCGAGCCTGGGGTGCAACGGTTCTGCTTTTGGCGCTCGCCGCGTTGGCCTCCGCCGCGGCTGTACCATTTCTCCACAGTGAACTCATCCCGCAGTTCCGCGAAGGGCATTTCGTTCTGCAGATGGCGATGGCGTCTCCCGGAACGTCGACGGATGACGTCGTGCAGGTCGGCGAGCGCGTGACACAGGCTCTGCTGAAGCTCCCGTTCGTCGATACCGTTGGACACCAGATCGGCCGCGCCGAAGCCGGCGAGGACACCTGGAGTGTCGATCGAAGCGAATTCCACATCGAATTGAAGCCGGTGCACGATGAAAGCGAGGAAGAAGCCCAAAGCATCATCCGCGACACGCTGAAGGGCTTTCCCGAAGTGAGAAGCGCGACATTGACGTTCCTCGGCGACCGCATCAGCGAAAGCTTGAGCGGCGAGACGGCGCAGGTCGTCATCAACGCCATGGGAACCGACCTTGCCTCGCTCGAAAGTGCTGCCGAAGACATTCAAAAAGCCGTCGCGGACATTCCTGGCGTCACCGACCTTAGAATGCCGCGCAGCGCGATGGTGCCGACGCTCTCGGTGAAGCTCGACCCCGTCGCGCTCGCAAATTACGGCCTCTCTTCGCGCGACGCGCTCGATGCGATCCAGACGGCATTCGCCGGAACCACGGTGGGCCAGACCTACGATGGCGCACGCACCGTCGATGTCGTCGTCATTCTTTCTCCCGACGATCGAAACCGCATCAGTGCGCTCGACAAGCTCATGATTGGCAACGCCGCGACGAGGACGCTTCTGAAGAACGTCGCGACGATAACGCTCACCGAGGGCCGCTCGAACATTCAGCACGAAGGCGCACAGCGTCGCGTTTCAGTCACCTTCAACGGGGGGAAGGATCATTCGCTACGCGAGATCGTGAATGAAGCGCGCGAACGTGTCGGAGCGCTGGCCTTGCCCAAAGATGTTTACGTCTCGTTCGCGGGGCAGGCCGAGGCGGAACGCGAAGGACAGATCCGGCTCGCTGGCCTGACCGCCATGAGCACCGCGCTCATCGTCGCTGCATTGACGATGGCGTTCCGCCGCCGCAGTCTGGCAGTGTTGGTGCTGATCAATCTGCCGTTCTGCCTCATCGGCAGCATAGCGGCGATCGTGGCCAGCGGCATCGGCATAACGCTGGGAAGCCTCGTCGGCCTCATCACTGTTTTCGGTATCGGGGCGCGTAACTCTGTCATGATGCTGGCGCACGTCGAGCACGTGGCGGACGAGGAAGGGAAGGGCTGGAGCCCCGAAACCATCCGTCTTGCCGCCTCCGAGCGCCTCGCGCCGGTGTTCATGACCGCGCTGATGGCCGCCCTCGGACTTGTGCCGTTGGCGCTGGGCCTGGGACGTCCCGGTCACGAAATCGAAGCTCCCATGGCGATCACGGTGCTCGGCGGACTGACGACGGCGACGCTTCTCAATCTCGGCGTTTTGCCGGAAGCGCTGATCCGCCTCGGGCGCCTGCTTCGAATTTCGGGAGCTGAGCCGAAGCCTCAAACATCCGGCGCGGAATTGGAAGCCGCAACCAAAGCCGCCGCGGCCGAGTAAAGGGACGACCGCGAGAGCTGGCGGACTTAAGGGTTTTAGATCGGCAGTTTGAACTGATCGACCACGTAGATCGTCAGCTTTCGGGGATCATGTTCGCCGGCGCGCATGAAGCCCGTGACCAGAAAGGCAATCCGCTCGCGGCTGGCGCTGTCGGTTTCCGGAACGGCGAGCTCGCGGCAAGCAAGCTCCATTGCCTGCTGCATGATGTTGAGATGTTCGCTGTCTATGACTCCACGTGGAAACGGCATCTTCGCGCCCGCTCTCTATCGACACGCAGGCAACGACGCTCGACGGCCGGAGTTTGTTCCGTGCCATTTTCCCGGGACCGCCGGTCCGTGGCGGCAAAGACGCAGTCCCGTTGAGCAGATCTATTTATCGGTGGCGGACAGGGAAAAAAGGGGCGCCGGACTTTCATCCGAGCGCCCCGATAGTGCCCCAACCAATCCCAGTTCTTCAGCCGGCCGCCGAAGGATCGATCACCGTCTTGACCTCGATGATGCGGTTCGCCGGGAAGCCGCTGATTTCTGCGTGCTTGCGGATCGCCGCTTCGTCTTTCGCAAGATAGACGCAGAATGTGCTGTCGCCCGCGATATAGGAGTGTAGCCACTGCACGTCCGGCGATAATTTCGCCAGGGCAGCGTTCGAAGTCGCGGCTGCGCCTTTGAGCTGGTCCGCGTTGGAATCGCCGACGCCAGGTATGTTCCGCTCGATGATGTACTTTTTCATTTGCACTCCCTTGGGCTTCTTGGGCGCGCCCTGATCACCGGACGCGACCCCTTTAAGAAACAGCCTTCTAGCGGGCCGTCTATTGGATATTTGGCAGTGTTATGAAGCGTAGTTGACCCAAACGGTCTTCGTCTGAAGATATTTGTCGAGGCCCTCGCGGCCGTTGTCCTTCCCATAGCCCGACTGCTTGAAGCCGCCCCAGCCGACAGCGGCATCGAACTGATTATAGGTGTTGATCCAGATGGTGCCTGCCTGGATCGCAGCAGCAGCAGCGTGCGCCTTCGATATGTCGCGAGTCCAGATCCCAGCGGCGAGCCCGAAGTTGCTGTTGTTCGCGCGCGGCACGAGTTCGTCGAGAGAATTGAATTTCTGGATTGTGAGAACCGGTCCGAAGATTTCTTCTCTGACGACGCTGGCGCTATCAGCCGCGCCGCAAAGCACGGTCGGCTCGTAGAACGAACCGGACGCGAGATCGCCTTTGCCGCGATTTCCGCCGATGGCGACCTCGACGCCTCCCTTGCGCGATTGCTCAACGAAGCCGTCGACCCGTGCAAGCTGACCTTCCGAAATTAGCGGCCCCATGGTCGTATCGGCGTTGAGGCCGTGGCCGAGCTTTAGTTGCTTCGCTTCCGACACGACCCGATCGACGACACGGTCGTAGACGGCTGCATCGACCATGAGACGCGAACCTGCGGAGCAGACCTGCCCGCTGTAGAAGAAGATGGCGCCCGCGGCGACCGAGGCAGCGGCGTCGACGTCGCAATCGGCAAAGATGATGTTCGGATTCTTGCCGCCAAGCTCGAGCGACACGTGCTTCAGGGTTTTGGAAGCGCTACGCGCGATATGCTTGCCGACCTCTTCGGACCCGGTGAACGAGATCTTGGCGACGCCCGGATGCTCGACCAAGGCTTGGCCCGTCGTCGCGCCTTCCCCGGTCAAGACATTCAGAACGCCGGGCGGAATGCCGGCTTCGAGCGCAAGCTTTCCGAGAATGAGTGCCGAAAGCGGCGTCTGCTCGGCGGGCTTGAGGATGACGGTGCAGCCCGCTGCGAGAGCCGGCGCGATCTTGAAGCAAGCTTGGCAGAGCGGAAAATTCCAAGGCACGATCGCTGCGACCACGCCCACCGGTTCGCGGCGTGTATAGACGTGCATGTCTGGCGAGCTGACGGGGATCGTTTCGCCGGCGAGCTTCGTGCACCAGCCGGCATTATAGCGAAGCGCGCCGACGCCCAGCGGAATGTCGACCGCCGCGATGTGCAACTTGGGCTTTCCAGAATCCAAGCTTTCGACTTCGGAAATCCACGCCGCATCGCGTTCGATCAGATCCGCGAACCGCAGCAAGAGCGCAGCGCGTTCACTCGGCGCCATCCTCTGCCAAATCGGTTGTGCCGCCTGCGCCGCAGCGACTGCCGCATCGACGTCCGCCTGCTTTGCATGCGGAACGGATGTCAGCACCTTGCCGATCGCTGGATCGAACGTCTGAAAGGTCTCGCCCGATGCGCTGAGTGCCTCGGTGCCACCGATGACCAGCTTATGCTGCGTAGACAGAAAGTCGGTCGTTTGCTTCGAGGCGGACTTCATTTCGACGGTTTCGGCTATCGACATTGGGTGTTTCACCTACGCTGGTTGAGTGCGAGCGAACAGGGCCCGTTGCTCATGGAATGAAAGCGATTGCCGGTGGCGGGCGTCACCAGGGCCATCCCCAGATCAGAAGGCCGGCCGGGAAGATGATCCCGAGCGTGATGAGCGCGAGCCAGTCCCATAAGGTGAAGCCCACATCGTCCGCGCGTGCGTCTTCGAAAGCGCGAAGGCGCCGTTCAAGTTCTGGGTCGAAACCACGCATTTCCGGCTTCCCTATTTTTGTGTGGCCGCCACGTTCGAGCGTTTCAGATCTCAGTTGTCAGGATGGTCGCGCCGCCATCGGCGAAGTTTCCAACGTCGGCCACAGCCGCCTTGCCTTCGTCGGACGCAAGCGACGCCTCGAGATCGGCTTTTGAAGCATAATCGAGATAGGCGACGAGATGCACTGGCTTCGCGGCATCGCTGCTGGCGACCGGTCCGCGGCTGTAGACGAAGTTCTTGAGGAGAGGCATCTTCGCGGCGAGCGGAGCGTGCACATCCGTGTAATACGCGTCGAACTTCGCGGCGTCGGCAGGCACACCGTAAATCACTGTAAGGCGGATCATTGGTTCGCTCCGTCGTTTTCGAATGGCAGCATCTTCCGGCGTGCGTAGACTATCGGGTTCAACGCGCTCTCGCGATCGACTTCGATCACGCGGCCGATGACGATCTTGTGGTCGCCGGACTCGATGATCTTTTCAACTTCGCATGCGACGGCGACGACGCAGCCTTCGATCTTGGGCAGACCGAGAACGCCAGCGTCCCAAGCAATATCGCAAAACTTATCGGGCGATTTGCCGGAAAACGTGATCGCGATGTCCTGCTGCCCATGGGCGAGGACGTGCACCAGAAATCGGCCGTGAGACTGGATGGCGCCGAGCGTATTTGATGCATGATCGAAGCACGCCAGCATCTGCGGCGGATCGAGAGAGAGCGAAACGACTGCCGAAAGCGTCGCGCCGGACGGAGCGCCGTCGGGCCCCCACGACGTGATGACCGTAACGGCTCCGGGCATATCACCCATGGCCGAACGAAACGCACCGGGATCAGCCAATCGCGGACGTTCCATTGGTAGCCTGTCAGTTTGCAGCGTCACTGCCATTTCGGTTCCAGATCTGCTTGCCGTTCTTGAACACGTGATCGACTTTGATTTTCGGCAGGTCGTCGACCGCCGCCGCGTGCGGATCGCGATCGAGGACGATCAAATCGGCAAACTTGCCGGGCGCGAGGCTGCCGCGAACGTCGTCCTCACCGAGCACTGCCGCCGCGTCAAGCGTATGCAGCCGGAGTGCTTGATCGAGCGTAATGGCTTCTTCGGCATCTAGCGTTGCGCCGGAATACGTTTGGCGTTTGAGGCAGCACCACACCCCGAAGAGCGGGTTCGTCGCGCCGCTTTCCGAGCCGACCCATACGTCCGAACTGCCCGACAAACGCCAGCCCTGCTTCATGAGCGTGGCGAACGAGAAGCGTCCGAGCTTGCCGTAATCGCCGAGGTAATCGGGGAAGTACTCGCCGAACGTGTAGAGGAACACCGGCTGCGGAACGGGGATGATGCCCGCCGCGGCCCACTTGTCCGCAGTTACTTCCGAAGGCATCAGGTTGCCGGCGTGTTCGATGCGCGTGCGCACGCGCCCCGTTGGCGCACCGCCCATTTCGAGAACCGTATCGCACACCCATTCCTGGGCGCGGTCGCCGTTGGCATGGACCGCCAGCTGCAGACCGGCATTTTGCGTCAACTGGATCGCCTTCTGCGCAAAGGCTTTGTCGAGCGCAACCTCTCCGCGGAAGGTATGGCCGCCGCGGCAACCGCACACGAGATACGGATTTTTGACCGCCGCGCTTTTGGCCGAGAAGCCGCCATCCGCGAACAGCTTCACGCCCTGGATGCGAAAGAGATCGTCAGGCGCCGTAACGGAAATGCTTTTCTTCCAGTTGCACGCGGCTTCAAGCGAAAGCGTGCCCGGCGCCCAGATATAGGTCCGGACGGAGATTGGCAGCTGATCGCTGGCAGCCATGTCGTTCATGATCTGCAGGCCGTCGACCGTCTCGGAAATTTCTCCGATCGTGGTGACGCCGAATTGCGTGAAGAGCTTCGGAATGCCGGTCTCCAACGCGGCCGCGAGCTGCTCGCGATCCATCGCCGAGAAGGGCAGCAGATTGTCCATCTCTTTCACGATGCCGGTGGGTTCGCCGGACTCGTCGCGCTCGACGCTCGGCAGCCCCGTAATCGAGTAGGGAGGCGGAGAATAGTTGCGATCGATCATGCAGACCGCAAGCGCCTTCGAGTTGAGAATGGTCAGATGGCCGCCGGCGCGCAACGCAACCGGGTGCGAATTGCTGACCCGATCCAGCTCATAGCGCGTCGGAAAGCGTTTCTCGGCAAGCTTGCGATCGAAAAAGAGGTTGGCCTGACCGACGACCCATTCGCCCGGAGGAGTCTCGACGGCTTTCGCCGAGAGCGCCGCGACGACGTCATCGATCGTCCCGCATCCGGGCGCTCTGCAATCGACGACCCCGAAAGACGAACGGCAAGCAACTTCGATATGGGCGTGGGGGTCGACGAAGCCAGGCATGACCGGCCGGTCGCCAACATCGATAATTCGCGTTTTTTCGTTGGTGACGGACGCGATGTCCTCTCTGCGAAGGAGACGCAGAATGCGCTTTCCCCTAACCGCGACGGCTTCTATCCGCGGGTCGGTCTCAGGGTCCATCGTGATGATGCGGCGGCTGAGAACGATCAGATCGGCTGGTTCGGGGGTGCTGTCGGTCATTCAGCTGCAATCTTATAATCGCGGTCGACGACCGGAATAACCTCGGTGCCGATCAGGTGGATGCTCTTCATGATGTCTTCGTGCGGCACGCCGTCGATGCGCAGCAGAACCTCATCAATGCCCATGGCTTCGAGCTTGCGCAGCCGTTCGATGAAGTCCGCCGGTGATCCGACGAGCACGGATGCGGTCTCACTCAGCAGGAAGTCGAGGTTCGTCTCATTGGCCTCGAGAAGCTGGATGCGGTCGAGATATTCGTAGCTCGGGTTCTTTGAGAGCGGCACATAGAGATCGAGAATGAATTTGAAATACCCGAGCGTGACATTGCGGGCGACCCGCACCGCTTCCTCGCGCGTTTGTCCGCAAAATGCAGTAGCAACGTAAAGCCCCATGTATTCGTTGGGGTTGGGCATGAGATTTTTCCCACGCGGGTAAGCCGCACGGTAGGCATTGATGCACTGCTGCAGGTAATCGAACCCAAAGTAGTTTTCGAAGCACATGGCGCCAATCTGCATCTCGCCGGCCGCAGCGTGCGTCTTTATGCTCGATGCGGCAACCGACACCGGCGGGTGCGCGTCCTTGTCGAACGAGGGAACGATCGTTCTCTGCGGAATTTTCCAGACCGGGCCGTCATGTTCGAGCTGGTCGCTGGCGAAGATCTTGGCCAGCACCTCCATGGAATCGTTCCATTGCTCGGTCGTCTCCGTCGGCTTCACGCCGAAGGCACCCAACGTCGTGAGATTGTTTGAGCGCGCCGTACCGATTTCCGCGCGGCCGTTGGAAACGATGTTAAGCGTCGCCAGGCGCTCAGCGACGAGAATTGGATGATTCCATTTCAATAGGACCGAGCACATAATGCGGAGCTTGATCCGCTTGGTATGCTGTGAGATCGCGGAATAGAGCACCTCGGGTGCAGAGACCGTAAATCGGGGAGGGCTGAAGTGCTGTTCGGAAGTACCCCAGGTCGAGAACCCCAGCTTGTCCGCCAGAGCAACCTCTTCAATCATTTCCCGGTAGCGCTGGGCATAGCTCACGCCCGGTATCACTTCGCCTTCCTGCAAAATGCCTACTTTCACCGATTGGCGCTCCCCGTACCGTAATTCGTCGAAATATGATCTGATAATGCTGTAATTCGTATCAACAATCGTGTCAAGGCTGGGAAACGCATTACGGACTTGATCCGGTGGCGGCTTCGCGCTTGTTCATAAACCGCGGCGCGTCGCGTCGGCCTGGGGGAGGATTGAATGAAAGTGACACTGACGACGCCGGACTATCTCCGGCTCGTTGCATCGCTCGACGATCTGGATCGAAGCATCGTTTCGCTGCTTCAGGCGGACGGGCGCATGCCATTTTCCCGTATCGCGCGCGAGGTGGGGATAACCGAGAAGACGGCGCGCACGCGCGTGCTCGATCTCATCGAGCAGCGCGTGATGCTGATCACTGCGGTGACCGACCCGACGGTGCTCGGCTATGGCGCGTCGGCGCTGCTCTCAATGACGAACCGGCCCGACCGTCCCGCCAGCGAGATTGCGCGCGAGCTGCAAAAAATTCCTTCCGTCGACTACGTCGTCGTCTCGCACTCTCATTATTCGCTCTTCGCCGAAGTCCTATGCCGCGATCGCGCCGCGCTGCAGGCAACCATCGAAAACGAAGTCGGCAAGATCGACGGCATCCAGACCATCGAGGCCATGCCGTACCTCAGTCTGCACTATCAGCTCGCGCACTTCGCGGCGGCGCAGAACAAGATCGGCCCAGAAACGGGCGTGCGGCCGCGAGAAATCGATGCGATGGACGTTCGCATCATTCGCTCGCTGAGCGAGGATGGCCGCAAACCGTTTTTGCAAGTGGCGGACGAGCTTGGCGTCTCGGAAGGTCAGGTGCGCCTGCGCTTCAAAAATCTATCCGATAACGGCACGGTCAGCGTCATCGCATTGATCAATCCGATGAGTCTTGAATACCGTTCCATGGCCTGGGTCGGTATAAACGTGGCGGCCGGCCATCGCGTAAAGGATGTGGCGGATGCGTTGGCGGGACTGGCCAATACGACCTACATCGCGATCTGCGCGGGGCGCTATGACATTCTGACGGAGTTCATCTGTCAGACCGATCGCGAACTCCTTGATGTGATCGATCAGAACGTGCGGTCGCTTGCAGGGGTCGATAGGCTCGAAGTGTCGATCTACAGCGATCTTTACTACAAGCGCCTCGCGGCGATCCGCGATGAAGCGACGTCAGATCAAAGCCTCGTCGTAGAGAGTTGAGAGCGCCGCCCACCCTCGAGCAAACGCCGCCGCTCGATTTATTGTCCGAACCCCGCATCACGGAATCCCATCACATGTCGCCGCCGCCGTTGTCCCGTGCGCTCGCAAAAGTGCAGTATCGCATCTTGCCCCTTTTGATCGCGGCCTATTTCACGGCCTATCTCGATCGCGTGAACATCAGCTTCGCGGCTCTTCAGATGAATGCCGATCTCTCGATCGAGCCAGAGGCCTTCGGCTTTGTCGCCGGCGTGTTCTTTTTCGGCTACTGCCTCTTCGAGGTGCCGAGCAACATCGTGATGTCGCGGGTCGGCGCGCGCATCTGGCTGGCGCGGATCATGATAACGTGGGGCCTGCTGTCGGCGGCAACCGCATTCGTCACCAGCGTCAATGCTCTCGCGGTTCTGCGCTTTGTATTGGGTGCGGCCGAAGCCGGGTTTTTCCCCGGCGTCATCTATTATCTCACCAACTGGGTTCCGGCTGCGGAACGCGCCCGAACCGTCGCCGTTCTCATGATGGCCGTGCCGATATCGACCGTCATCGGCTCCCCGCTGTCCGGTTGGATCCTCGACGCTTGGAACGGCGTAATGGGATTTCGCGGCTGGCAATGGCTATTCATTCTCGAAGCGCTGCCCGCAATCGCTCTCGGCTTGATCTGCTTCTTCGTCCTCACCGACACTCCGGCGCAGGCAAAGTGGTTATCCGCCGATGAGCGCGATGCGCTTCTTGCGAGGCTCGCGGCCGATCGCAAAGTGAATGTGCCAAGTCATAGTCACTCCATTCGCGGAGCCCTGACGGACCGGCGCGTGCTCGTCCTCGCCCTGTCCTGCTTCGGGACCGGCCTCGGCCTCTACGGGTTGGGCTTCTGGATGCCGCAAATCGTCAAGAGCATGTCCTTGACCAATACCGAGACCGGCCTGGTCGTCGCCGTGCCCTATGCCATTGCCGCGTTATTCATGTGGTACTGGGGCCGCCGTTCCGATCGGGCTGGCGAACGCATTTGGCACATCGCGATCCCGGGTTTCGTCGCTGCCGCAGCTTTTGTAATGTGCGCGTTCGTCTCTTCGCCCATGGTGCTGCTCGTTCTGTTTACGGTCGCGACGGCGTGCACGCTGTCGATTTTTCCCGTCTTCTGGGCCGTCCCCGCTGCGATATTGAGCGGCCCCGCGGCTGCAGCTGGGATAGCGCTCATAAATTCCCTGGGAAACAGTGGTGGTTTTTTCGGCCCGTATCTGGTTGGCTTCGCCAAGCAGCATGGGGCATCCTCGCAATCTGCCATTGCGCTGCTGGCTGTCTTCATGCTCGCTGGTGCCGTTCTGGTGCTCTCGATGAACTTTGGAATTAAGAACACCGCGAAGAAATCGTAGGGGGGAAGATGAGTTCGCAGGACAGCGTGACGGAATCCGGTTGGCCGCTGACGGTCAAGGATAGGACGTGGACGACGAAGCAGTTGACCGTCGTCCTGCTCGTCACCGCCTGCGGGAACTGGTCCTATCTCATCGGCCAATACGTCGCTTTCTACCTCGACTTCAAAATGGGCGTGGCGGCGTTGATCGCAGGATCGATGATCGGCATGCTGATGTTGACGCTCGCGGTCGTGCCGATGTCGTCGAAATACGGCATCGATTCAATCGCGGCATCGAAGCCTCAGTTCGGAAACCGAGGCTGGCTGATCACGGTTTTCCTGCAATATGCATCGATTATCGGCTGGAATGCGCTGCTTCTCGTATTCTTCGGGAAAGCGGTTGCGCAGGCGGCGATCACGTTGGGCCTCGCAGAGCCCGAGTCATCGCTGACGATCGTGCGCATCGTATCGGCGATCACCTGCGCCGTCGTCTATTTGGTATTGCTCCGCGGCCTGAAAGGCCTCGAGGCCGCCGCGAACATCCTGTTCTTTGTTGTCGTCGGCATCGGGATTTGGATGCTCTATCAACTGCTCTCCTCGCAAGCGGACGCTCTTGCCGTCGCCAAGCCCTCGATGCCGTCGAGCAGCCTCAATTGGAACTACGTCACGGGAGTAGAGATCAGTATCGTGTCGCTGCTGGGCTTCTGGGCCTACTTCGGAACGATCGTCCGTGAATCGCCATCTCCATCAAGCTCCGTTCTGCCGTCGATGCTGGCAATGGGATTGTCGCTGCCCTTGCTGAGCATCGTCGGGCTCGCCGCAATGCTTGTTCTGAAGGTGCCGGATCCGACGGCTTGGCTCGTATCCCTCGGCGGACCACTCTATGGCCTCATCGCGCTGCTGTTGATCATGGCCGCAAACCTCGGGCCGTCGCTCGCTGGCGTTTATTCGACGGCCATTGGCTTGCGGCGCGTGCCGGTCCTTGAAAATGCGCGTTGGAGCACGCTCATCCTCTTTTCGATTGTGCCCGTGGCAGCCGTCGGCATCTTCATCCCGGAAGAGTTCTTCTCGAATTTCGGAACGTTCCTGGCCTTCATTGGCGTTTTCTTCGCGCCGTTATGCGCGATTCAAATCGCCGACACGTTCCTGCTGCGCCGGAAGGTGCTCAATGTTCGCGGGATATATCAAGACGGCCCGGATACGCCTTACCAGTTTTGGGGCGGCTTCAATCCTGCGGCTCTGCTGGCGATGGCCGCGGGCTTCGCAACCTATCTCTATCTACTGAACCCGGTCTCGTACGAAAGCCGCTGGCCATACGAATACACGACCGCGTCGTTGCCTGCCGCTTTCGTCGCCGGAATTGTTTTCGTCGCCGTTACGCACCTCGTCGTCATCCGCCTGCGCAAGGGCGACTACAGGTAAACAGCAAAGCTTGAGCAAAGGCTGCGCAGCGGGCTGATCAATTCAGCCCGCCCGCGGGCTTGCGCGGACGCGTCTGAAAAATCCTGAGATCCGATACATTGCGCAATATTTCGAGAGACGGTCCAGCCTCAGCGAGCCCAAGATCACCTTGGAAGGGACGGGCATCGCGACGATCACTTTTTGCGCACCGCAAAATCGAAAGGCAACGACAGTGGACACGACGTCGTTGACTTAAATCAATTTGCGAAATACGGTCGCAAAAGGCATCGCAAATACGCATTCCGGTTTGCATAAGCCCAAGTGGTGCGCAAACTGCCTCGAATTTGGACGGTAATTCAAATCGTGGCACGCAAGCGGGATGCGGGGATTGGGATGTCGCACAGGGGAATTGAACGATCTTCAAAGTCGGCCAAAGGCCACGGAGGCAGGATGCATTCTTGGAATGCCGAATGGGCGATCGGGCCGGCCGGGGCTTTTTCGCAAGCCGACCCCGTGAGCGTTCTGTGTCCTCGTTTCATCGACGGGCAAGCCTCGCGCGCTGCCACAACGAGCAACATCGGGCTCGCCACCCATCATCTACCCTCAACCCGCGTCGACGTTTCCGGGGCCACGGCATTCGGGCGGAAGACTTGCCCGCAGCAGCACTTCGCAACCGCACAATCAGCAGCATCATCCATCGGGAGTTTCTGAAATGAATCACGGTGAAAACAAGACCGGCAAGAAAACTCTGTCTCGCCGCCAGCTATTGCAGGCAGGCAGCGTGGCCGCTGGTGCAGCCCTTCTGCCGATGCCCGCTATTATCGGACGCGCGTACGCACTCGACGCGAAGGACGCCTTCAAGGGTGAAGAGCTGACGGTGTGTGCTTGGTCGGGCGGCTACCTGGACTCGTTCAAGACGGCAATCTCGGATCCCTTCAACGAGAAGTACGGCACCAAGATCTCGCTGGTCGGCGGCTGGGATCAGATGGTCGCGCAGATGAAGGCAGCACCGGCAGGTAAGCCTCCGTTCGACATCACCATCTCCGAAGAATACACCACGCTCGGCGCGCTCTCCGAAGGCCTCTACGCAAAGACGGACAGGTCCAAGCTTCCGCAGCTCGCCGACCTGCAGCCATTCTTCCTCACCGCACGGCCCGAAAGCGCACGCGACTACGGTGTGCCTTTGGGTCTGGGCTTCTCGCTACCCCTGTTGAACACCGCCCTCACTGCCGACAAGCCGCTCAGCTGGTCGTCGATGTGGGACAAGGATCTCGAAGGCAAGCTCGCACTCGATGCCGGCGCTTACTGGTGGCTCATCGCCATCTCGGCGATCTGGGGCGCAAAGAAAGACTTCCAGGCATTCTACGAGTGGAAGCCCAAGATGGCCTCCGACCCGATCTTCGAGGCTGTCGAGCGTCTGCGTCCTGCGAAGTATTACAAGGACGGCGCGGAACTCTCGTTCCTGATGCTGCAGGAGCAGGCATCGTTTGCGCAGATCTATTCGGCGGACGCTCTCGGCCTCGTTCAGAACGGCGGCGCAACTTTCAAGACCGGCATTCCGGCCGACGGCACGGTCGCTTACGGCGATTGGTACATCAAGGTTAAGGGCACGCAGCACGACGCACTCGCCGATGCCTTCCTCGGTTATTTGCTTGAAAAAGAAACTCAGGATCGCTTCATTCAAGTGCAGATGTCTGTGATGTCGCGTAAGGATGTGACCGTGCCGGCCTTCTGGCACAACTATCCTAAAACGAACGAAGACCTGGTGAAAAACGTGCGCCTGATGACCATGCAGGGCCTGGAGCAGCTTTTGCCGAACTTCGATGCAATGGGTGAACGCTTCCAGCAAGCAGTGCTGAAGACTTCGAAGGGCTAAGACGGGATGGTTTGTGCCCTTCGATTGGAACGTGTCGTCAGGCGTTACGGAAGTCACGCCGCAGTCGATGAGATCGATCTCTCCGTTGAGAAAGGGGAGTTCCTAACGCTCCTCGGTCCAAGCGGCTGCGGAAAGACGACCACACTCCGTCTCATTGGCGGAATGGATCGTCCTGATGGCGGCATCATCGAGATCATGGGGCGCAGAGTCGACCGCCTGCCGAGTTACAAGCGCGATACGGCTACAGTCTTTCAATCCGGTGCATTGTTTCCTCACCTCACGGTGGCGGAGAACGTTGCCTACGGATTGAAGATGCGTGGCGTCGCCTCGGGTGATATCGCGCCGCGCGTGAAGCGCATCCTCGATGTCGTGAGGATGGCGGGCTTCAGCGAGCGCTATCCGGCCGAGATGTCGGGAGGCCAGCGCCAACGTGTGGCGCTGGCGCGCGCGATGGTTGTCGAGCCGAGCATATTGCTTTTCGACGAACCGATGAGTGCACTCGATCTGAAACTCAAGCTCGAGCTTCGCACCGAGATCCGCCGCCTTCACGACGAGCTGGGCTACACCGCAGTCTTCGTGACGCACGATCAGAGTGAGGCGATGGCACTTTCCGATCGCATCGCCGTCATGAACAAGGGCAAGATCGAGCAAATCGGTTCGCCGATCGAAATCTTCGAAAAGCCCGCGAGTGAATTCGTCTACACGTTCGTCGGCGAGTCCTGCTCGCTGCAGCTTTCGCCAATTCTCGGTGCCTCGGCGATGGACGCCAACGCTCCGGTCGGCAAATTGTTCATCCGGCCGACGAGCCTCGGACTGGTCAACGGAGCGGGCGCCGAAAATGTCGTGATCGCACGCGTAACGTCAGTCGAATATCTCGGCGGCACCTATCGCATTCATGCCGATACGGACCGCGGAAGTCTGTTCTTCGATAGTCCGATAGCGCCCGCTGTTGGCCCCGATCATATGGTCAAGATCGGCTGGAAGAGCGCCGACGCAACCTACTTTCCTCTCCCATGACGGCCGAGACCGACATCCTGCCGACGCGCTCGAAGTTCTCGGCAGCCTTGCCGAGTCTTCCGTGGCTGATCATGCCGACGCTGGTGTTCATCGTCGTCGCATTCGGCTGGCCGCTTCTTTATCTCGTCCGCATGAGCTTCAACGAGCACCCTGCGGGCGGCATTTATGTTGAAGCCTGGACGCTGAAAAACTATCTCGTGGTGCTGACCGAGCCGAACATGCTCTCGGTGATCGGGAAGACGATTTACATTTCTCTTGTCACAGCGATCGTCACGGTCGTCGCGGCATTCTTCTTCGCGCAATATGTTTGGCTTTGCGACGGTCACAACAGAATATTACTGCTTGCGATCGCCATCGGGCCGATGCTGATTTCGGAAGTCTCCGTCATCATCGGCTGGCGGATGTTTTTCCCGTCGAACGGACTGCTGTCCTATACGCTGATGTCGGCAGGGCTTACCGACCAGAAGGTCAATCTTCTCGGCACCGAGCTCGCGGCCGTCGTCGGCCTGTCCTACATCTCAGTGTCTTATTGTTTCTTCTCGATCCTGAGCGTTCTGAACGGGATTGACCGCAATCTTCTGACCGCCAGCGCTGACCTCGGCGCGTCGCCGGCGCGAACGTTTTTCACAGTTCTGTTGCCGCTCGCGAAGGGCGGTATCGCGGCCGCTTTCACGCAGGCGTTCGTCTTCACGATGGGCATCTACGCAACGACGAATGCGCTCGGACCGGATTCGCTCTGGACGATGCCGTACGAGATACAGCTTCAGATGCTGACGCGCCGCAATTGGCCGATGGCCGCCGCGATTGCCGTCGTGCTGATTGCAATCATCGCCGTGGCGGCGATGGGAATCCAGTGGCTGCGGCACAGGAAGGGGGCGAGCCATGTTTGAGGAGCGCACCTTTCGCTTTCTCCATCGTGCCTTCGCCGCGCTTTTCATACTGTACGTGGTGCTCCCGCTCGCGATCACGGCGGTCGTGGCCTTCAGCGATGACAACGTCGTCCGCTTTCCGATCCGCGGTTTTTCGGGACGCTGGTTCGGAGTGTTCTTCAACGATGCGCAATGGATCAACGCCGCCTGGAATTCACTCCAGATTGCTTTGATCACCGCGGCCATGTCGATGGTTCTTGCGCTGCCCGCGTCCTACGCATTGGCGAACGGCAAGAAGGCCCGTCCGGTCCTGCAAACGCTTTTGATTTTGCCGCTGTTCGTCCCCGGCGTCGTGTTGGGCATTTCGGTGGCGATGGGCCTCGGTTCCATCAATCTGTTCGGCTACGACCTTTTCGGCTCGAGAATTCTTGTCGCCTGCGCACACACGCTTTGGGCGTTGCCATTGGCGATTACCGTTCTCATTCCGACGTTCGAGACGCTCGACAAGAGTTTGATGGAAGCTGCGGGTGATCTCGGCGCGTCGCCGCTGCGGGCGTTCTTCAATGTGATCATGCCTGTTGCGATGACGGGTATCGTCTCGGCAGGGCTCTTCGCGTTCATCACGTCGCTGAACGAATTCATCATGGCGCTCTTCCTGACGACGCGGGATACACAGACGCTGCCGGTCATGCTTTGGCTTTCGCTTCGCTCGAGCGCGACGCCTCAAATCGCGGTCGCGTCCTTCGTTTTGGCAGGCTCCGTGTTCACCGCCGTCGGCCTCGCGTATGCCTGGTTTACGCTCTCGCGCCGCCGCCGCGAGCCCACCGCATTCTGAAATCAATAACGAAAAATAATGCAATAGTGAAATTATCTATTGAAAATTTCACACTGCCGAACAATTATCCCCGCAGGGAAAATAATTCGAATAGGCGGGTGTAATGTCTTCGTTCCGGAATCGCGTTGAGGTTCTGATCGTCGGAGGAGGCGTCGCCGGCGTCTCGATTGCCTATCACCTGGCAAAGCTCGGCATCACCGACGTCATGCTCTGCGAACGCAAGCAGCTGACGTGTGGCACGACCTGGCACGCAGCCGGCCTCGTTACGCAGCTCCGCGCCACCCGCAATATGACGGAGCTGGCGAAGTACACGGGCGAGCTTTTCGCCAGTCTCGAATCCGAAACGGGCCAAGCTACCGGCTTTCGCCAAAACGGCGCGCTTCGAGTTGCGAAGCACGAAGGCCGCTTCGAGGAGCTGAAGCGCGGCGCCTCGATGGCGCGCAATTTCGGACTGCCGGTTGAAGTGCTGAGACCGGAAGAACTCAAGGAGCGGTGGTCGCCGCTGAATATCGATGGAATCGTCGGCGGCCTCTGGGCGCCGAAAGACGGTCAGGTCAATCCGGTTGACGTGACCATCGCGATGGCAAAAGGCGCGCGCAACGCCGGCGCTACCATCCTCGAGAATATCCGCGTCGAACGCATCCTCGTCGAAAACGGCCGCGCCGTTGGAGCGATCACCGATCATGGCGAAGTGCGCGCCGACAAGGTCGTGATTTCCGGCGGAATGTGGTCGCGTGATCTTGCGGCCTTGAGTGGCGTATCGCTGCCGCTCCATGCCGCCGAGCATTTCTACATCGTCACCGAACAGCTGCCGAACCTGCCGCGCGACCTGCCCGTGCTCTTCGTCACGGACGAGGAAGCCTACTACAAGGAGGACGCTGGAAAGATCCTCCTCGGCTGCTTCGAGAAGAACGCCAAGCCCTGGGGCCACAACGGCATCTCTCCCGACTTCTGCTTCGACTCGCTGCCCGAGGACTTCGAGCATTTCGAGCCAATATTGGAAAGGGCTATGAACCGCGTGCCGATGCTCGCGGAAGCCGGCATCCAGCTCTTCTTCTGCGGACCTGAAAGCTTCACGCCCGATGACCGCTATTTGCTCGGCGAAACGCCTGAAGTCGAAAACTTATTCTGTGCCTGCGGTTTCAACTCCATCGGCATTCTATCATCTGGCGGCGTCGGCAAGGCGCTCTCGCAATGGATTCGCGACGGTCGGCCGCCTGTCGAACTGACCGATGTCGACGTGCGCCGCATGATGCCGTTTCAGTCGAACAGCAAGTACCTCTACGATCGAACCACCGAAACTCTCGGCCTGCTGTTCGACATGCATTGGCCTTACCGGCAGTTCGAAACCGCGCGCAACGTCCGTCGGAGCCCGTTCCACGATAGGCTGATCGCCCAGGGCGCGTTCATGACGGAAGCCGCAGGCTACGAGCGGCCCGGCTTCTTTGGTGCGCCGGGAACGAAGCCCGAAATCGAATACAGCTACGGCCGCCAGAACTGGTTCAACTTGGCAGCCGAAGAGTGCCGCGCCACGCGCGATGCCGTCGCCTTGTTCGACCACAGCTGCTTCACAAAGTTCGCCGTCGATGGACGCGACGCGTGTGCAGCGCTCAATCGCATCTGCGCCAACGACATCGACGTTCCGATCGGCCGCCTCGTCTATACGCAGTGGCTGAACGAGCACGGCGGCATCGAGGCCGACGTAACGGTGACGCGCCTGTCGGAAACGTCCTTCATGGTGGTCTCGATAGCGGTTTCACAGGTTCGCGATTTCGCCTGGCTGACCCGTCACCTTCCGAAGGATACACACGTTTTCGCCCGCGATATCTCGTCGGGTCTGCCGATGCTGGCGCTGATGGGCCCGAAATCGCGCGAGCTTTTAAGCTCCATCTCGAACGCCGATCTGTCGAATGCAGCATTCCCGTTCGGCACCAGCCGCGAAATCGAGATCGGATACGCAAAGGCCCGCGTCAACCGCGTGACCTTTGTCGGCGAACTCGGATACGAAATTCTGATGCCGGCTGAATTTGCTCAACACATCTTCGATGTCCTCGTCGAAGCGGGCAAGGCGTTCGGTCTGAAACAAGCCGGCTACTTCGCGATGAATTCGCTGCGCATGGAAAAGGGATACCGGCACTGGGGCCACGATATCGGCGAGGATGACACGCCCCTTGAAGGCGGGCTCGGATTCGCAGTCGCGTGGGACAAGAAGGGCGGCTTCATCGGCCGCGAGGCGCTTTTGAAGCAGCGCGAAAGTGGTCCCCTCAAAAGACGGCTGGTGCAAATCCAGCTCGAAGGCGCCGATGCTCCGTTGCTGTATCATGAGGAGCCGATCTGGCGCGATGGCAAGGTGATCGGGTCGGTCACGTCGGGCGGCTACGGCCACCGCATCGGTGCTTCACTCGGAATGGGCTACGTCCGCTGCGAAGAGGGCGTCGACGCCGCCTGGCTGGCCGCCGCGCCGCTCGAAGTCGAAGTTGCGTGGAAGCGCTATCCCGCACGCGCGCAGCTCGCCCCGTGGTATGACCCGAAGGGCGAGCGCATCAAAAGCTGAGCGCGTTTAGAATTCAGAACCCAAGCGCCGCGCGGCCACGAGAATGTTCTCCGGCCCCGGCGGACCTTCGATCGCGTCGAACAGAATCTCAAGCCGCGTCTCCGCGATGCCGCAATAGCCGAGAATTCCGACTTCGAGCTGGGTGCGCATGGCGTCGTCATAGCCGCGCTTTGCGTAGGCCTCTGCTGAACTTCCCGCGATTGCCAGCATCCACGCGCGGCTGTGAGGATATTTCCGGTCGCCGTAAGCCCAGCCGTTGTTCCAGACGCGATCGATCCAGCCTTTGAGTAGCGCCGGCATCGACCACCACCACACGGGAAAGATCATCACGGTGGCGTCGTTCCGCTCGATGCGCGCCATCTCGGCCCGCACCGCTGCGGAATAAATCTTCTTTGAATCGGACCAATCCGGTTCGTCAGGTTCTCTCAGAACCGGATCGAACCCTTCCGCCGTGAGATCCGCGATTTCGATCTCGTGGCCGTTGGCCTTCGCCGCTTCGGCAAAAGCCTTGGCGGCGGCGAGGGTAAGAGAATCCGCGCGCGGATGGGCCGTAACGAGAAGAATTTTCATGCGGTGGGTTCGAAGCTTTCCGCCTGGGAGTAGGGGAACCACCAGAAATCCTGGTTTGAGGCTTTCGGGTCGATCATGACGAACTTGGTGTTCTGGAACTGCGCGAGGCCTTCCGGCCCGAGCTGGCGCCCGCTGCCCGAAAGCTTTCGTCCGCCGAAGGGCAGGGCGTCGTTATCGAGCAGAGGCGCATTCACCCACAGGATGCCGCTTTCGATTTCGCGCACCGCGCGGAACGCTTCGTCCATGTCGAGCGAATAGAGGTTGGCGCCAAGCCCGAACCGCGAACGATTGGCAAGGGTAATGGCCTCATCGAAACTCTTGACCTTGCAGATGGGCGCGACGGGACCGAATGGCTCCTCGTTCAGGATCTCCATATCCGGCGTCACGCCGGTCAGAACGGTCGGCTCGACGAACCAGCCTCGATTGAGTTCCGCAGGACGTCCGCCGCCGGTCGCGGTTTTGGCGCCCTGTTGACGCGCGCGCGCCATCAATCCTTCGAACCGATCGCGCTGCCGGCTGGTGGCGAGCGGGCCGAGATCGACGGGCCCAAGCCCGTTGCCGATGCGAAGCTTGCGCGCTTCTTCGACGAGGCCTTCGACAAAGGCATCGTGAATGGATTCATGCACGTAGAAACGTTCGGCCGATGTGCACACCTGTCCGCAGTTGAGGTAGGCCGCAAATGCTGCGCCTCTCACTGCCATGTCGAGCGGCGCCGAAGGCATGACGATAAACGGATCATTGCCCGAAGCTTCGATGAGGCTCGGCTTGAAGCTTTCCGCGCACGTGCGCGCCACCGCCTGACCCACAGCAACGGAGCCAGTGTAGGCGACGCCATGCGTCTTCGAGCTGGCAATTAGCCGCTGACCGACGCGTGCGCCGCCGGTAATGACCTGCATCAATCCAGGCGGCAGGCCCGCAAAAACCTCCATGAACTTCAACGTCGTCAGGCTCGTCTGCTCATGCGGCTTGATGATGACAGAGTTTCCGCCTGCCAGCGCTGCCGCGGCTTCCCAGCACAACAGAACGAGTGGATAGTTGAACGGCAGGATGATCACGATCGTGCCGAGCGGCTCCTTGACGCTGAAGTGAAATTGCCCAGGCACGGTCGCGCCCGCGAGACGTCCGGTCTCGTGCCGCGCGAGTTCGGCATAGTAATCGATCGCCGTCGCGCACCAGGAAACCTCGTCGACGGATTCCTTGAACGGCTTGCCCTCTTCGCGCGTCAGGCATTCCGCGAACGGCCGCCGGTCCCGGCGAAGCGTCGCTGCGATATCATGGAGGACGACAGCCCGGCTGCGTGCATCCATCGCCATCCAAACGCGGCGCGCGTCATTGGCCGTATCCATGGCGGCGTCGACTTCATCGTCGGGACAATCCGCGATCGATCCGATCTTGGCTTCGGTAGCCGGATCGATGACGTCGAAGTGCTCTCGGGCCTTGCTGGCGACGAATTTGCCCCCAGCGTAGATTTTGCCCGATAGGAATGCGAAGTCGTCCAAAGCCGCCATCGGCGTTCTCCCCATTGGATACCGTTGGAAGTGTAGCGTATAAATTTATCGAACACATTGCTATAAAAATTTGATCGAACCGAAACGCTGCAGTGCAAACAGGATACGATGGCACAAACGAAGAAGATCAGAACCGCGATCGGAACCAAAAGCCGGGCCCGCGCAGAGGAGGCGAGCGAGCTTGCCGTCGGCTCGCGTCTCAAATCTGTGCGTGAGGCGGCAGGTCTTTCGCAGCGCGAACTCGCCAAACGTGCGGGCGTCACCAACGCAACCGTTTCGATGATCGAACAGGAAACGCACGCGCCGTCGCTCGCGTCCCTGCATCGCCTTCTGGCCGCGATCCCGATTTCGCTCGCCGACTTTTTCGCTTTGCCCGTGTCGCAGAAGAACGCGCTTTTTTACGATGCGGCAGATCTCGCGGTCGTCTCGCGCGGCGCCGCCGATCTTCGCGTGCTCGGCAGTGAGCGCCGCGAGAAGAAACTGCAAATGTTCATCGAGCGCTATAAGCCGGGCGCAGGCACCGGCGAAGATCCGATCGTGTTCGACGGCGAAACCGCGGTCGTCGTCGTCCAAGGAACGATCGAAGTGGAGGCGGATGGTGAGATCCGCCGGCTGACCAAAGGCGGAGGCTATCAGCTCTTTGGGCGCGTACCGTATCGCCTGCGCAATATCGGCAAGATAGATGCGATTATCGCCTGCGCCTGCACGCCGCCAATTATTTGAGCCTCAATACGAGGGTGGCGTAATCGCCCAAACAACAACGGTCTCGACGTTGCCGGGATTGCGATAGCGGTGCGGCGTCGTCGACGGAAAGCTGAAGCTATCGCCTTCCCGTAGCGTGAATGATTGTTCGCCGATCCAGAGTTCGAGCGATCCGGTGAGAACCAGGCCGGCCTCTTCGCCATGATGCGTGTAAGAGGATCCGGTCTCGGTCGATCCCGGCGGAAATCGCGACATCAGCAACTCGAGCTGTCCGCGGAGATTTGGAGAAAGCAGCTCGTCGGTTATCCCCGACGAAAAACGCAACGTCCGTCTGTTGCTGGCGCGAACGATAAAGTCGCGCTCGTCCGGATCTCCGCCTTCGGCGTTATGCAGAAACCACCCGATGGTGACGCCGAGAGCCTTGGCGATATCGTGCAGCGTCTTGATGCCCGGAGATGCGATACCGCGCTCGATTTCGCTTAAGTGCCCGATTGATAGCGACGTCGCGAGAGAGAGTTCCTTGATCGTCAGCCGCTTGGCCTTCCGCAAATCACGGATCTCGGCCCCGACGCGCGAAGGCGTCAGATCTTCATCCTCTGAGACGGTCGCTGCCCTTTCTTTTGCCGCCGACATTTTCCGTCCCCCTAGCTCTTTGATTAGTCACGCCTAAAATTTCGACTTGTCAGGCGAAATTTGCAAGGCATAATTTCGCCATGCTGAATTTATCAGACAGCCTCGCACTCCCGCGTGATGTGCACCCCGACATTTTGTCGGCGAGGGCTTGGATCGGCAAACTTGGCGGAAACCCCGTGAAGCCCCAAAGCTTCGCGGCATCGGAGGTTCTCGCCGTCGGCCATTTTCGTTTTGACGGACTGGCGGAAGAAGTCGAGGCGCCCCAGCTTCCTTTTCACTACATCTCGGTCACGCTCGGCGGGCCATTGATCGTCGAAGCGCGCCTCGGCGGAGAGAAGGTCAAGGCGCGCGTTCTGCCTGGCCAATCCCTGATCATGGCGGCGGAACGCAGCAACATCTGGCGCTGGGACCGTCCGACGGAAGAAGCGCACGTTTTTCTTCACTCTGATTTTCTCGAACGCGTCGCGTCCGATGCCGGCAAGGGGCGGGCGGAAATTTGCGATCGGCTCGCATTCACCGACACGCGGCTTCGTCACACGATCCTGGCGCTGACCGAAGAAATGCAGCGTTATGGGCGCATCTCAACGCTTTTCTTCGATATGGCAGCGGATGTTCTCGCGCGCCGCATCCTGTTTCGTCATTGCGAGAAGGACGGAAAATCCGCTGCGAAGGGTAGTGCGGGAGCGCTGACGGCGCGTCAGCTGCGGCGCGTCCTGGAGGTTGTCGAGGATCGGCTCTCTCAGGATATTTCGCTCGACGATCTTGCGAGCGCAGCCGGCCTCAGTCGGTTTCACTTTGTGCGCGCCTTCAAGACAGCCGTTGGAATGCCGCCACATCGTTGGCTCGTCGGCCTGCGGATCGAACATGCCAAGGAACTGCTCTTGAGCCGCACCGCGACAATTATAGAGGTCGCCGCGCTTGTCGGATTCGAAAGCCAGAGCCATTTCGGTCAGGTTTTCCTCAGCCAGGTCGGCATGCCCCCGCGCGAATGGCGCCGCCGCGCGCTTTCCTGAGCAAATAGCGCAATTTTCCGAGAGACGGTTCCCCTCCCTCCCGCCCATCATTCCGCGAATAGGAGCGGGGGTTGGCCGCTGCCGGGAGATGATAATGACGACAATGTGGGGCGATAGCGCCTATTACGGGCTTGACGCAGAGTTCGATCCAGACTGGTTCCTGACGCGCGAACAAAAAGAGCTGCGCCGCGAGCTGATCGAGGTTTGCCACAAGGTCCTCAGGCCGAACGCGATCGAGTGCGATAAGACCAACGCCTATCCGCGCGCGAATGTCGAAGCGCTCGCCAAGCTGCGGCTCCTCGCGGCGATCGTCCCCAAGGAATTCGGCGGCCGAGGCGAAAACCACGTCGGCATCACGATGATCGCCGAGACGATTGCGCGCTATGGCTGTCCGTCCACCGCGCTGATTTACATGATGCACATGGTGGCCGTAGCGGGTCTCGTCTATCGCGCCAAAGGCAACAGAGAGATCGAAAGCTTGCTGTCGCGCATCGACAGCGAATGCCTAATCGGCACGGCTTCCTACACAGACCCCGAAACCGGCGGCCATTTCTGGTACCCGAAGATGTCCGGCGCGAAGCGCGTCGAAGAAGGCTGGCACGTCCACAAGAAAGCGGCATGGACGACATCGTCGGGCTACGCCGATTGGTACATCTCGCAAACGACAAGCCCGGATTTCGACGGCAACTACGGCAACCTTTCCGTCTTCCTGTTCTACAAAAATGAAGTGAAAGGCTCCGCGGGCAAGTGGGACGCGATGGGCATGCACGGAAACCAATCCGGACCCGTCGAGATCGACACGGTCGTCCCTCCGAACCGCATTGTCGGATGGCCGGGCGACGGCGCGATGTCGAACGACGAAGCCATCGATCCGCTTGCTATGCTGATGTATGCAGGCTCGTACAACGGCCTTGGACTTGCGTGTATCGACGTCGCTAAGCGGCACGTAACCCGCAAGGCCCACGTGCAGTACGGCCGCCGCGTTGCCGACTACCCGACGATCCAGGATACCTTCGGCCGTGCGATCATGGACGGCCAAGCCTCGCGCCTCTATGCCTACTCGGTCGCCAAGGCGCTGGACGATGCGACGGATGGCGGACGCTGGGACATTTACTACGAAGATCCAAAGGCGATGCCGCGCGCCGAATACGCGCTATGGTGCTTCAAGGCGAAGTTCATCTCGACACGCTTCTGTTTCGAAGTTTCCGACAAGATGCTGCAAGCGTGCGGCGGCCGCGGCTACATGCGCGATCTCGAGCTGGAGCGTCTCGTTCGTGACTCGAAGGCCGGCTGGATCATGGCGCCGTCGAACGAAGTCACCGCGCAGCTCATCGGCAAGTGGGGCCTGTTCGGTGCCGAAGCGATCGACTGGTGGAATCAGAAGGTCGACGAGCCCGTTTTGATGACTGAGCTCGGCAAGCTCGACGATGCCGGCAAGCAGCGCATCATCGATAAGCTGACGTCCGAAATTCAAACCAAGAAGGTCGCTGCGGAATGATCTCTGCCGACGATTGGACTTCGCCCGACGATCCGTTGGACTTGCGCAAAGCGCTCAGCTGCTTTGCAACGGGCATTACGATCATCACGGGCACGACGGAGGAAGGCGCACGCTTCGGCTTGACCGCATCGTCCTTCCAGCCCGTCAGTCTGACGCCGCCGCTGGTCCTTTATAGCGTCCGCAAAGGCGCAGCCAGTGTCGATCTCGTGAAGGGCAGCGGATCGTTCTGCGTGAACGTGCTCCGTCATGAGCACGTCGAACTCGCCAAGCGCTTCGCGGCTCCGATCGCAGATCGCTTCGAAGGCGTAGAGTGGCATCGCGGATCATTGGGATGCCCCGTGTTGCCGGATGCCATCGCAACGTTCGAGTGCCATCTGTGGACCACGTACGATGGCGGCGACCACGAGATCGTCGTCGGCAAGGTCGCAAAAATGCGGCGAGCCCCAGCGGGAAATCCCCTGGTCTTCTTCCGCGGCGAATTTCATCCGGTCGTCGCCGATGCCCCGCGCATATCCTGAGAGGTTTTGCTGATGACACTTATTGCTCCGGTCAAATCGGAACACGTCACGTTCGATCCGCCCCAGTTCGCCCACCTCGGAATGATTCCCGAGCTGGTCGTGGGGCCCGTGAAGGACGAGCGCATATGGGTGCTGCTCGAACCGAACGTCTGGTTTCGTCCGCTGTTTTTCGACATGAACTCAGGGTCACACGGAGAAGTGCTGAAAGTAAAAAAAGGCGGAGTTCTATCGCGTCACCGTCACCCGTCGCCAGTGCATGGATTCGTCCTCAAGGGCAGCTGGCGATATCTCGAGCACACGTGGCGCGCGACGGAAGGCTCCTACGTTATGGAGCCGCCGGGCGAGACGCACACGCTGACATGCGACAGCGGCGACGAAATGCAGACCATGTTCATCATTCAGGGCGCGACGCTGTACATCGACGAGCAGGATAAAGTGACCCTCGTCGAAGACAACTTCCAGCTCATCGAAGCCTGCCGCAAACACTACGAAGCGGTGGGCCTCGGCGCGGACTTCGTCAACCAGTTCATCCGCTAGCGCTGGCGCTCCGGCAAGTCCCACGCGCGCTTTTGGGGACGCGCAGGGGAGCGGTCGCGCACTGCCGATCGCTGGAGAGCGCGGGTCGAAAGGCCCGCGTTTTTCATTCCCACGAGGCCCCTGCGTTGCCAGACGGGAACCAATGGCCACGATCAGTCATTTCCCTGGCATCATTGCCATGGAGAGGCTTTATGGCTGCTCAACAAGACGTTTCGTCGACTGTCCGCGCCGCGACGAGTGCCGCCAAGCAAAATATCGATCAAACCGCTGACTACGCCGTCTCAGTCATCGATGACGTTCAGAGCGTTGGAACCGAGTTCAAACGCGCGGTGAACAAGTCGATGAAAAAGGAGCCCTATACGACGCTCGCCCTGGCGGCGGCAGCGGGCTTCATTCTCGGCGCCCTATGGCGAGCATGAACCGTCGCGAAATTTGCGCGCGGAAGGTGTGCCCGATCCATGTCGGATAAGGAATCGACCCCGGAGTGGCACCGGGGTCGATCAAGAAATTACTTCTTCTTACGAGAATCTTCGCACTTGCCGCCCTTCCAGTACTTGAAGGTGCCCTTGCAGTCCTTTTTCTTGTCCTTTTTCGCCTTGTGATGGTGCGCCGCCTTGTGCGGCTTCGCCTTTGCAAAGGCATCGGTCGTCGCCAAGCCGGTTCCGCAGAAGCTGAAAGCAGCCAGAGCGAGCACAGTCGTAAGTTTCATAGTGAAGTCCCCCAAAAGCCGATCCTAAGTGATCAGATGGGTTCCGCTTATCTTAAATCTGTGACAAGTGCGTGTAACGAAATGCCGGTCCCCACAAGGTACCGTATTCGCAATCATTTTCTCGTTTCGCCCGCCAACATCTCGTCGTAGGCGAGCACGGCGTCGAGAAGCACCTGGGCCCCCGCCGCGCATTCATCGTAGCTCGTTGATTCCGCCTCGTTATGGCTGAGGCCGCCTTCGCACGGCACGAAGATCATCGTCGTCGGCGCGACGCGCGCGATATAAGCCGCGTCGTGGCCTGCGCCGGAAACCATGTCCCGCATCCCGAAATTCGATTTCGCAGCCGCACGGCGAACGCAATCGATCAACTCCGGCGCGAATTTCACCGCACGAGACGACCAGATCCGCTTCTCTTCGTAGCTCAATCGAAGGGGAGCGAGGCTCGCTTCGAGAGCCGCGCGCAATTCTGCTTCCATGACATCCAGCGTGTTCTCGTCAGGATGGCGCAGGTCGACGGTAAAAAAGACTTCGCCCGGCACGACGTTGCGGCTGTTCGGCTTGTTTTCGATGAGGCCCACCGTGGCAACGCCTGGCTGATGCTTCTGACCGATCGCGTCCACCACCTCGATCATCCGGGCGGCGCCGACGAGCGCATTCTTCCGCAGCCACATCGGCGTGGCGCCGGTATGCGCGTCCTCGCCTTTGATCGTAACCTCGTACCACCGCATGCCTTGCACGCCGGTCACGACGCCGACGATCTTTTTCTCGCTTTCCAGAACCGGACCCTGCTCGATGTGAAGCTCGAACATGGCCGAAAACTTGTGATCTCCGGCCTTCATTGGACCGCGATATCCGATGCGCTCGAGCGCTTCGAGAAACGTCACGCCGTCCCGGTCCGTCTGCTGGTAGATGTATTCCGCAGTTAACGCGCCTGCGAAAACGCCGGAAGCCATCATGGCCGGCGGAAATCGCGAACCTTCCTCGTTCGTCCAATTGACGACCTCGATCGGCGCGTTCGTCTGATAATCCTGCTCATGCAGCGTGCGCAGAACCTCGAGCGCGCCAAGAACGCCGAGCACGCCGTCGAACTTGCCGCCCGTCGGCTGCGTGTCGAGATGCGATCCCATGGCGATGGGGGCGAGCTCATTGCGCCGCCCGGGCCGGACCGCGAACATGTTGCCGGCCTCATCGACGCGCACGGTGCAGCCGAGCGTCTCGCATTGCGCCTTGAACCAGTCGCGAACTTGCCGGTCTTCGTCCGAGAGAGCGAGCCGGCAAATGCCGCCTTTTTCGGTACCGCCGAACTTGGCGGTATCCATCAAGCTATCCCACAGGCGTTGCGAATTGATGCTGAGATTGGTTGGCATGGCATTCCAGTGAAGTGGCAGCGCACACTAACCGCAAATGAACTCAACGCAATTACGAAAAAGTCCTCCACACCTCGAGAGGAGTAAATTGCACAGATGACGCAAAAATAATCAGGGCCACCCGAATGGATTCCCCGACTGCCAAACTAAACGCCATCGACCTGTCGGCGGGAGTTGGACGTTCGGCGATCAGCCCCGAAAGACTTCCACACGCTTCGGTAAGGCTCGGCGCGAACATTGGCCGCTAGTGAAGTCCGCGATCGGATCAGGCGGCGTTTTGGAAAAACCGGCGGCACCGGCAATCCAATTTCGGCACTCCGGCTCCTCTCCGGCGCCCCCTCATATCCATCCGTGTTAATCTGAATTTTTACGCGCCGTTGACGATAAGCGCAGAAGTGGCGCAGAAAAAATCAAAAGCTAGGCGATGTTATCGCGCATCACAGGAATCCGAATAAGCTAAAGCTCATCAGGCGGACCATTTTGGAGCCGCATGGAAGAAGTGGGTGGAGTGTCATGTCATTTCGCGCGCTATTTTATATCTTGTTTTGTCTGATTGCGGTTCCGGCCAGCGCCCAGGAATCAGCGAAAAGTCCGGCGAACACGGAAGGCGCCTCGGCATTGCCGACCGCTCTGAAGGAGCTTCGAGAATTTATCGACGCCCAACAGGATATGGATTTTCAAACGACGTTCCACGGGACGAGCAATGTGTTGGATACAACAACACAAGGAACAGGTCAGTTTACGACACGACGGCCGAATCTGTTTCGAATCAAGGCGAGCAGTGGTGCCAACGCCTATGAATATATCTCCGACGGAACCATACTGACGATTTATAACGTCCACACCAACGCGTATGCCCAAACGGCAGCTCGCCCGTCGGTCATCGGAAACATGACCTTGATTGCCGGGCTAATGTCGTTTCAGGCGCGCATCTTCGATTTCTTTGCCGCGCTCGATCAGGCGGCGGCCGGAGGAGGAGGCGTAAAGATCACGGCGAAAGGCACGGAATCCGTCGGCGGCCGCGAATGCGATCGCTTCGACGTCGTCACGATGACCGAAAAATGGGAGTCCTGGGTGGAGAAGGCGGCGCCCCATCTGCCCTGCAAACTCGCAAGCAGCGACGTGGATGACCCTTCCGCAATGGTGCAGGTCAACGAATTCACCTGGAAAAAAGCCCCGAGCATCGATACGGCAACATTCCAATTTTCGCCGCCGCATGGGAGCAAACAATTGGATATCGGCACGCTGTTGGCGACGCCTCAATAATCCAAAACCGTACGCCGGCCGGCAGACCAAAAGTGAGACGACTGCGGGAGCTCCACCTGAACAGACTAGGCTCCAGTTTGCTCGCCGTGGACTAATGAGTTTGTGAGGAGTCGGACGACTTACTTTCCTTGCCGCCCTTGGCCTCTTTAACTTCGATTTTCTTGGCCTCGGCATGAGCGGGCTTTGGGATCGTAATCCTCAACACGCCATCCGACATCATTGCGTTGATCTTCGACGTATCCACGCCTGGCGGTAACTCGATGGTTCGTAAGAAATTCCCATAGGCGCGTTCGCTGACGAAGACGTTCTTGTTCTCCCGATTGGACTCGACTCTCTTCTCGCCACGGATCGTGAGCATGTTGTCTTCTAGAGAAATATCGACATCGCGCCGCTCCAGCCCGGGCAACTCCACCGAAACGTCGATCTCCCTGTCACTTTCGGCGACGTCGATGTTGGGCAGAAGATTCATAGACATTGATGATTGAGAGCTAAGTCCGCGCGAAAAATCATCGAACAGGCGATCGATTTCGCGGTGAAGCGGGCCAAAAAGCATGGCGCTTGAACGATGGTCTCCGCGCTGCGTAGCGGGAACTTGCGGTCTTAGTTTCATTGTAGCGATCCTTTCCTTGCGTTCGGATGAGACAGTTCCTCGGCTTGGCGTTCGTGCACCGCCACGGCACTGACAATCGGCTTGGCATTCGAACTTTGGGTCATTCGATTGGAGCCGTGCTGTTCGAGTTATCTCGCGCGATCGGCGACCGGCTCTTCGCCGTGAGACGCGACGTCATCAGTCATGTGCCTCAGCGACACATCCATCAAGACCGGGATTGTTCGCACCACACGTTCTGTGGAGTCTCGCTTCTGAAGGACGGCAGGCCAGTCCGCCGAGCGTGCCGGTCAGTCTTCGCCAAGCAGGTTTATGTTCTCTGAAAAAAAACGAGAGATTTGTGCCTTCGCCGGGTTCCGCTCAGGGCGCTTATTCGCTCGGATTCGGCCAATGCACGAAATGGTCTAGCTGCGCTCGACGTACATTTTGACGAAATGGAACAGCGCAGCTTTGTTCGGGGGGAGCGCGGGATGAAGCTGGAACCGTTGACGTGAAGCCCTGTTACTTATTGTTGAAGACTATCGAAAGTGGCGACAATGACCGGCATCTCAAGTCAGTGGGTCAGCAATCTGCTCCAGGTGTTGGCGTATATGGTGGGTCCGGTCGTCTTGGGCGCAATGCTCTTCTATGGAATTTCGCGCTCGCGGAATCGGCGCGATGCCGCCTGCAAGGCCCAGGATGACGCTGTACGCAAACTTTATTCCGAAGCTGAAGCTGAACGCTCCGCGAAAGAACAGACGGCGGAAAAATCCTCCAACCCGATAGACATCATCGAACGCAAATCCGGATTGACGGGCTAATTTTCGATCCCTCCCGAGCTACCGCTGGGCGGCGATAGCATTCTCAAGCTCGACCTCTTCACGGAGGTTCGCGAGGTCGCGCGATACAGTGGCGACGGCCAACTTCTTGCGCTCTTGAAAATATGAAACTCGGCAATCGCGCGCCGCGGGATCGCCGCTGACTTCGACGTGAGTCCAGTGCTCGGCATGTCCGACGTAACGGATCGCGACGTCGTAATGCTGGCTCCAGAAGAACGGCACAGCTTCAAATCGCTCCTTGTATCCGAGTATGTTGCGCGCGGCTGTCTGACCTTGCCGCTCGGCCACGACCCAATGTTCGACGCGAATGGAACTTCCCGTAAGCGGGTCTGGCCAGCGCGCGATATCGCCCGCGGCGAAGATGCCCTGGGCGCTCGTCTGTAGGTACTCGTCGACGGCGATGCCATTGTCGACAGCTAGGCCGGCTTGCAAAGCGAGCTCGATATCCGGCCGAACGCCGATGCCGGCAACGACGAGATCGGTTTCGATCAATTCGCCGTTCGTGAGCGCAATGCTGCTTTCGTCGATCGCCGCGGCGCTTGTGCCCAGATGAAATATGACGCCGTGTTCCTCATGAATGGCTTTGATCATGTCGCCAAGTTCCGGCCCTAGGATGCGCTCGAGCGGTCGCGATTGCGGCCCGATCACGTGGACCTCGAGGCCCCGCTCCCTGAGCGCTGCCGCGGTTTCCAATCCGATAAAACTCGCGCCGATCACGGCGACGCGCTTGGCATCCTTGGATGTCGCGATGAGTGAAAGGCTGTCGTCGAACGTGCGGATGTAATGAACTTTCGGCAGGCCGGCGCCGGGCACGTCGAGACGAACGGGCGTAGCGCCGGTAGCGAGCAACAATGCGTCGAACGCGACGCGTCCTCCATCTTTCAAAACCACGCATCGTGCTGCCGTTTCGATGGCGGCAACCTGCGCGCCGAGACGAACATCGATCCGCTTTTTTTCGTAAAATTCCGCGGAGCGCAGCGGTATCCAGTCTGCGGGCGCCGTTCCGGCAAGGAAGTCTTTCGAGAGATTAGGCCGATCGTAGGGTAGCGCATCGTCCGCACTAAGCATCGTAATGGCCCCGTCATAGCCTTCGCGCCTCAGCATCTCGGCGGCAGCATTGCCGGCCGCACCACCGCCAATAATGACGACCGAGCGTAACTCTGCCCCGGTGCGCGCATGCTTGCGGTCCACCTTCAATTTCTCGCGCACGAAGAGCGTTTCGCCGTCTCGATCGACTCGCCAGCAGGCAACGGGACTGAGCGCAGGCGCGCGGAGAGCTTCGCCTGTGCGCAAGCTGAAGCAAGCGTGATGCAGCGGACAGCGAACCGTGTCGCCAACCTGCAAGCCATCGGCGAGGGGACCGTTGTAATGCGTGCAAACCGCACCGATGGCGAAAATCTCATCGCCATGCCGCGCCACCAGAACGGCGTCATCGCCGACATGACCAAGCAGCATCGTGCCAGGAGACAGAGCAGAAGCGGCGAACCCCTGCGTAAGATCCGGTCCGCTCGACTGCGCAGCTTCAGACATGTCACCATCCTCCGCCCGTGGCAGCAGTGAACGTCGCGATGCGCTAATCAATAGGCCACTGCGGAACCCGTTTCAATGTAACTCCGAGTTCCATCCGCATGGCGAGTATCCGCGCACGCGCGCCGGCATGCCGCCGGGCGCGATAGCGTTTCTCGAAGGCCAATCAGCACTCCGCTGCAATAGCGCCCGATTAGCGAATTCGCACGGCGAAGGCCTTCGCCAGCTTTGTTGCAGCGATGTAGGCCGAGGCGCTGAACGGCCATTGCGACACGACTTTCCCGGTGCGGCCCTGGAAATAGCTGGTCGTCGATACCCAAACCGTCTTCGCGAGCTTGGCCTGCAGCCACGCATTGAACCGCCGATACGCGTCAGGAACGACGCTGATCGTCGATTTCTTCATTCGCAACATCTTCGAGATGAGCGAAGCTGCGAAATTCGCTTGGGCTTCATAGAACGAAACAAGGGGAACGCTGTTGGTGTTTGGACCGTACATCATGAAGAAATTCGGAAAGCCAGGGACCATAAGACCCAGCAGCGCCTGCGGCTCTCCCTTCCACGTTTCATGCAGATCGATCCCGTTTTCGCCCTTGACTGAAAATCCTCCGAGATAGTTGGCGGCATCGAACCCCGTCGCATAGACGATCATATCGAGTTCGTGTTCCACACCGCTCGCATCGATCGCGCCAGTGGCAGTTAGGCCCTTCACCGCTTGCGGTATGAGTTCGACCTTGGGATTTTTTAGGTCCTGATAGTAGGTATCGCTGATGACGGTCCGGCGCGCCTCGTGATGGAACGAAGGCGTCGCAAGCTTCAGAAGATCGGGACGATCTCCGAGCGAGTCTTGAAGGAATTTCCTCGATAGCACGTCGCGTCGGCGGTTCGACCGGCCCTCCTTGCGCGCGTGACTGGAGCCATAAGAACGCCGGTCGTAACCCGTGTACAACCTGAAGCGCCTCCACCAGTAAACCGGTGCGAACTGATTCCAGAACCGTTCACGCGCCGTGAAGTCGCGAGCGTCCTTCGGCAGCAGCCAGTTCGGTTCGATTTGAAAGATCTTGACGGACTTCGCGGTGCGCACCGCCTCGCCGATGACTTGAACGGCTGACGATCCCGTTCCCAGAATGCCAACACGCTTGCCTGCCATGTCGAGGCCGGCTGGCCAGCGCGAGGTATGGCACTGCGGGCCTTTGAACGGCGTCTCTCCACGCGCGAACGGTGGGAGCAAGGGGATATTGAGAAATCCTACCGCGCTGATGACCGAACGGAAAGGCCCGTGCTCGGCACCGGACGCCGTGATGATCGTGTACTGCTTTTTCTGATCGGACCAGACGACGGAGGACACGCGCTCATTGAAGCGCGCATGCTCGGCCAATTTCCATTTTCGAGCGACGTGATTGAGATAGTCCAGTAGCTCTTGTTGGCTCGCGTAATTCCGCGTCCAGTCATAGCGCTCGAATGAATACGAATAAATATGGGATTCAAGATCGACTTCGGCGCCGGGGTATCGGTTGTTGTACCAGGTGCCGCCGAAGTTCGCTTCCTGCTCGAAGATTGTGAAGTTCTCGACGCCCCTTTTCTTGAGGGCGATCGCTGCGGCGATGCCGCTGAAGCCGGAGCCGATAATTGCCACAGAAGCAGCCCCACGTTGCGTGGCCGGCGTCTCAGAATTCACGGACGAACCTCATGCTACCAATGTGTATTATGGTCTATTAGTTAGACCTTTAAGTGGATGTCAAGGCGATAGACGGTGGAAATAGTGGTTGGTCACGATCCCCAGGCGCCGCTTTTTCGAAGTTGCGCTTAGGGACCCGGTGGAACGATCGGCCACGGTTCCGCGAGCGCTTTCTTCAAGAGTGCCGTGAAGTCCTCGACTAGAAGTTCCATCATCTCGCGCCCGTATTGGACGGTCGCCTCGCTTGGCTTCCCTACGGCTCCCGTCGGAGTCGTGCGCGGAGGTGGATATTGGAAGACGCATCCCGGAGTGACGTCAGGCACGTCGAAGGCCTTTTCCATCCGCACCATGTCGGGAGCCGCATGCAGAAGAAGCGAGGTCTCGCCACGATTGGCGTGAAAGTCCTCCGCGTCCATGGAGTAGAGTTTGCCGCAACGTTGTGAAATGTCCCAAAGCCCAAGCTGCCGAAAGCGGACATCAGGCTGTTCGTAGCGGAGCCGCAAAATAGCGCTGCCGAGCGGTGGCCCGTTCGTGGCGTGTCCCGAAAGATAGACGATCCGGCGGATGCCGGAACGTATGGCCCAAGTCGATATGTCGTAGACCAATCCCGTGAGCGTGACGGGGTCCAACGAAAGTGTGCCTGGCCACTGATGCGTATGGCCATGCGAGCAGCCGTAGGCGAGGGACGGAAGAACGAGAACGCCTGCTGCGTCCGCGGCGCGTTCGGCAATCATCTCTGCGGAAATCGTATCCGTTCCCGTCGCCAAATGCGCGGCATGTTGTTCGGTTGCGCCTATAGGTAAGACCGCAAGATCCATCCCTCGCGCAACGAGGGCTCCGATCTCCGGGCTCGTAAGCCTATCCCAGCGTGGCATCGTCGGTGCTCCTGCGATTAGGCTGCTGTCACACCGCCGTCGACCATCATGACGTGACCTGTGATGTAGGACGCGTCATCGGAGCTGAGAAAAAGCACCGGTCCGGCTATCTCGTCCGCGCGGCCAGGACGCGCCATCGGCGTTTGTCCTATGCACCAGGCGAGTGCGTCCTGATCATTGTCGGCATGAGCGATGAAGCGCATCGACGCGCTCATAGGAAGTACTGCGATAAATCCTGGGGCGACCGCGTTCACGCGAATGCCGCGCGGCGCCAACTCTATAGCGAGATACTTGGTCAATGCGTCGAGTGCGGCCTTGGATGATCCATACATCGCCCCGCCACGCATGCGGCCGATGCTGCCGGTCACACTCGAAATATTGATGATCGATGCACCTTCGGAAAGATGCGGACTCGCGGCGCGGCATACACGAGCGGCGCCAGCAATATTCACGTCCCACACGGTGTTCAACGCATCGTCGGTAATGTCTTCGACGAGACCGTGGCGCAACAATCCCGCGCAGTTGACGACGACCTTGAGGCGTCCGAGCGACGCGCAATAGGCGATGCAAGCATCGACGTCCTTCGAGCTGCGAACATCCATGCGGTAAAGAAAAACGCCGTTGGGCTGGTCCGCGGCCTGCCGGCTTGAGTCGTCTTCGGGGACATTCATGTCCGCGGCGACGACGATGTAGCCCGCGTCGATGAACCTTTTGTTGATCTCGCGGCCGATGCCTCCGGTTCCTCCGGTAACCAACGCGACATTCTTCAGGTACGTCATTGTTCTTCCTTTTTAAGCCCTTTGAGTGAGTAGAGAGATCTCGTCACATGAAGACCGGATTGAGCGAATGCTCAGATGCGCTCGAAGTAGCGGACGAGTTCCCAATCGGTAACGGTGTCTTGCTCGAAGGCATCGAGCTCGTTCTCGGCGAAGTTCCTGAGATGATCGTGGACGTCGTTTCCGAGGTCGGAGCGAACCAGATCGCTCGCTGCGAACAGCGATACGGCTTCCCGCATCGTTGCCGGAACGCGCGGAAGCGACGGATTTTCGTAAGCGTTGTCCATGTACAAGTCGGGTGTCGGCCGAGCGCGATCGATGCCGCTCAGGCCGCTTGCGATGAGGCCGGCGAGGGCAAGGTAAGGATTGGCGTCAGCACCTGGAATGCGGGATTCGACCCGGAAGCTCTTGTCGTGTCCGACAAGGCGGAAGCCGCAGGTTCGATTGTCGTTTCCGACGCAGAGTTGAACGGGCGCGAACGAGGTCTTTCGGAAGCGCTTGTAGGAGTTGATCGTCGGAGCGGCCAAGTATGCGTATTCGCGTCCGTGGTCGATCATGCCTGCAACGAACGAACCAAATTGTCGAGACATATGCGTGGCGGAGCCGCCGTCGTAACTCGTCGGCTGGCCGGTCGCCTTGTCCCATAGGCTGATGTGAACGTGACAGGATGAGCCGATTTCATCGATGAAAGGCTTTGCCATGAAGGTTGCCGAAAGCCCACGCAGGCTCAGCAGCTCTTTGACCCAGCACTTGTACAGCACATGCCGGTCTGCCATCTCGAGTGCATCGGTGTAGCGGAGCGCAATCTCCTGTTGGCCGAGGCCCCATTCCGTTTTCGCGTTTTCCACCTCGATGCCCGCCGCATTCATCGCATCGCGGATTTCGCCGATAATCTCCTCGTCTCGCGTTGACTGCAGGATGTGATAGTCGGCGCGATAGCGCGACGTCGGAACGAGATCTCTGTAGCGCTTGTGCCAAGCCTCATCGTAGGTATCGCGAAACAGGAAGAATTCGAGTTCCGTCGCGCACTTGAACGTAATACCCATACCCTCTGCGCGAGCGATCTGCCGCTTAAGAATGCTTCTCGGCGCTACGGGCACCAGCTCGCCCGTCGTTTCCTCGATCGCGTCACAGAGGACGAACGCAGTTCCCGGCGTCCAGGGAAGAAGCCGGATCGTCGAGAGATCGGGCTTCATCACGAAGTCTTGGAAGCCTTTGTCCCATCCCGTCAGCGCATATCCGGGACGGGGATCCATATCCATGTCGGTGCAGAAGAGATAGACGGAGGCGTGCAGGCCCTCGTTGCCGGAAACGCATTGCATGAAGCTCTTTGCGGTCACACGCTTGCCGACGATCCGCCCCCAAAGATCGGCCAAACCGCAGACGACCGTCTTCACTGACCCGTCTTCAATCCGTCTCTGCAGTTCGGCGAGTGTCACAGCGGTCATTCGAATTCCCCGTTGCCCGGACGATTTCTGAGATCGTTTATTCAGAGAGATCTGGTGGCGCCAGATACGCGCCGGTCATGCCCCCATCGACCGCAAATGCTTGCCCGGTAATGTAGGAAGAATCGTCGGAGGCCAGAAATGCAACTGTCGCTGCTGTTTCATCCGGACGTCCCATGCGGCCCATCGGAATGTGCAAACGGCGAAGCTGATAGGCGGCATCGTTCTCCACGAGCTGCGAAGACATCTCGGTTGCAGTCAGTCCGGGACAGACGGTGTTCACGCGAATCCTGCGGCGGGCCAACGTCACCGCAAGTTCCCGGCTGAATGAAAGAACGCCACCCTTGCTCGCCGTATATGCGATCTGCGCCGGACAAGATCCGAGCATCGCGACGATCGAGCTGATGTTGACGATCGAGCCGCCGCCGCTCTTCTCCATCTCGGCAATGGCGTATTTCGAGCAGAGAAATACGCTCTTCAGATTAACCGCAAGCGTCAGATCCCAGGCTTCCTCGGTCGTACCTTCGGCATCGGCATCGTCTGGGTGCACGATCCCGGCGTTGTTGATGAGGATGTCGAGGCCGCCAAGGGCACTCACGCTTTGATAAATCAGCCCTCGCACTGAGCTCGCCGATGCAACGTCGACTTCGATTGCAAGGGCTGTTCTGTTCTGTGCGCCGAGCTTCGCCGAAAGTCGTTCGGCTTCCGCGATATTTTTGTCGGCGATAATGACGGAAGCGCCTTCGTGGAGGAGGCGCTCAGCGATCGCTGCGCCAATTCCACGAGCTCCGCCCGTCACGATCGCACGTTTTCCATTGAGTTTCATGCGTTGCCCCTTGCTCACAGCTTTGCGAGCAGTCCGCCGTCGACCGGCAGATCGATCCCAGTGATGAATCTCGCCTTCTCAGAGAGAAGGAACAGCGTCGCTGCCGACACGTCTGCAGGCAGGCCGATGATGCCGAGAGGCGTCCGCGCCTCCATCGCTGCGGTCCGGCGAGGATCGACGTAGATGTCTGCCGTCATCGGCGTGGATATCGATCCGGGACACACGGTGTTGGATCTGATCTTTTCGCGGGCATATTGCATTGCGATTGAGCGCGAAAAGGAGATCAGCCCGGCCTTCGAAATCTGGTAGGCATCAGCAGGACCGCCATCGATGATGTTCTCCATGTTTCTGAGACCCACGACACTCGCTATATGAACGAACGCGCCGCCGCCTGCCTTGCGAAGCAAAGGCAGGCTCGCCCGAACGACGCGAATTGCGCCCGTCAGGTTGACGTCGATGGTCGCCGCGAAGACGGCGTCATCTGCCTTCTCCACCGACCCGTCACGCTCGAAAAAGCAGAGACCGGCGGCATTGACGACGAGATCGAGCTTGTTGTGAGCCTTGTCGATTGCATCGAAAATGGACTGCACTTGCGCACTGTCGCGCAGATCACCTTGCACAAAACGCGCGCGCGGATGTCCTTGCAGTGCGTCGGGCTCCGCTTTGAGATCGAAGGCAAAGACGTAAGCGCCGTGCTCGAGAAGATCGGACGCAATTGCGAGACCGATGCCACCGCCCGCTCCGGATACGAACGCGACCTTGCCGTCGAATTCTCGACTCATTGCGAAGACCTTGTCATTGTGAGTGCCGATACGCGCAGCAGCTTCGAATGGCATCGCGCCGCGCGAAAAGTATCGGAGATCGGCGCTGGCAAGGCGAGGAAGATTTTGTTCGCTGTTGCGCAATCGAATTGTGAGTGAGGCGCGTTTCGCGAAGGCATGAAGACAATTCCTGTTGACTTGGATCAGACTATGGACTGAAATGTAGACCAAAGGCAAGACGAGTTATTTAAACGGTCGAGCTGGGGGCTAGGAATGCAACTCGTCGAGCAAGCGCCACAGCAATCGCGCGGACTGATCGTGAGTGGCGTGCGCAAAAGTTTCGGCGGCCTTAAGGTCCTTCGCGGTGTTGATCTTGCCTGCGAGCCCGGGGAAATCGTCGGATTGATCGGGCCGAACGGCGCGGGGAAATCAACGCTCATCAATGCCATCACGTCGCTGATGCCCGTCGATGAGGGACACGTTGCGATCGCCGGGCAGTCGTCAGCAACACCACTCCGCAACATTGCATGGCCGCTGGCCTGGCGCGTACATTTCAAAACATCAAGCTCTTCACGCGGCTCACCGTGCGCCAGAACATCGAGGTCGCGCTGACGAGCGGACGGCGTGATCGCCCGAAGCAAACCGAAGCGATTTCAGTGGATGATCTGCTCGGCTGGTTCAATCTGGATCAGATCGCCGACTGGAAGGCCGCCGCGCTGTCCTATGGCAATCAGCGCCGGCTGGAGATCGCGAGGGCGCTCGCTCTAGGCCCCGCGCTGCTCATGCTCGACGAGCCGGCCGCCGGTATGAACGCGGCCGAAACGACAGTCCTCGGTTCGGCGATCAAAGGAATCCGCGACCGCTTCGGATGCGGCGTCATCGTGATCGATCACGACCTCCGGTTCATCATGACCCTCTGTCAGCGCATCTACGTGCTTGACGCCGGAGAGATCGTTGCAACCGGAACGCCCGCCGAAATCCGGAAGCACCCCCGGGTCATTGAAGTTTACATCGGCCACACCCGTTCAACTCAGTAGTCTGGAACCTGAAGGAGCGTCACTGTGAAGATAAAGCCTTTGCTTCTGAACTCGATGATCGCCGTTGCCATATCTGGCGCTCCAGCCAGCGCCGAAGATCAGCTCGTCATCGGATATGCGGCGGCCGTCACAGGCTCCTTGGCTCCCTATGATAGCCCGGCAGGCGTCACGTGCCGTGTCGAGCAGATCAATGAGGCGGGCGGCATTCTCGGGAAGCCGGTCAAGCTCATCATTCGCGACACCAAGAGTGACGCCGTTACTGCAAGCAACGTCGGCCAGGAATTGCTTGACCAGGGTGCGAACGTGATCCTCGGACCTCCAACCGACGACGGTTTGATTCCGATTGCGCAGCTCGCGCTGCCGAAGGGCATCCCGGTTCTTTCCGTCGGCGCCACGCAGCCTGCCTTCCCGGTTGCGTCGCCGGAAAACGGATACCTTGTTCCATTCGGCGACAACGCTTCGGCCGCGGGCGCTGCGGAAGTGGCCTATAAGGCCGGGCATCGCAAAGCCATCCTGATGATCGCGAACGATGTCGGCGCCTACTCGGCGATCACGCCGGAGTATTTCGGGAAGGCGTTCGAGAAGCTCGGCGGCAAAATCGTCGGTCGCGTCAATTACCACCACGGTCTGGCCGACTACAACACGCAGGTCGCCGAGATCCGCAACAATGCTGAAAAGCCGGACATGATCTTCGCGGCCATCCTCGTGCCGGATGCCGGCGTTCTCGTTCGCACGATCAATGCGGCGGGCCTTGATATCCCCGTTTATGGCACCGACGGCTTTGACGATCCTTCGTTTATCGAGGTCGCTGGCGCCGGAGCAGGCCTGGCGACGTTCGTCACGCATGGCTATCCCTCAGAAGGAAGCCCGCTCAAGGCCTTCTACGACGATTGTACGAAACGCGGACATAACCCTCAGAACATCTTCTTCGGGCTCGGCGGAGAAGCCGTGGAAGTCGTCAAGGCTGCCATCGAAAGCGCCAACTCTTTCGACCCGCCTGCCATCAATGCAGCTATCAAGAACATCGAGAACCTGAAGGGCATCACGACCGGATCGATCACCTACAAGGATCGCGGCGGTGTGCCTCTCAAGGAAATGACGGTGATGCACGCCAAGGACGGAAAGGTTCTGCCGGTCGAGACCGTGCGCCCGAGCTGGGTCGCAGCTCCTTGATGCTCAGCCTCAGCAACGTCCACGTGAGTTACGGGCCGATCAAAGCTGTCCGTGACGTATCGATTGAAGTCAAGGAAGGCGAGATCGTCGCCCTCCTTGGACCAAACGGCGCGGGCAAGACCAGTCTCATCTCATCGGTGGTAGGTATCGCCCCCATCGCCTCCGGCCGCATTGCATTCGATGGCCACGAGATCTCGAGAGAGCCGACGGAAGCAATCGTGGCGCGGGGGCTGACCCTCACGCCCGAAGGCCGAAGAGTGTTTGCGGATCTGACCGTCGGAGAAAACCTTCGGCTGGGCGCAGCAAGCCGGCGCGATAAAGCAGGCATCGCTGAGGATCTCGAGAAATACCTGGAGCTCTTCCCGATTCTGCGAAAGCGTTATGCATCCCGCGCGCGCATGCTGTCGGGTGGCGAGCAGCAGATGTTGGCGATTGCGCGCTCGCTGATGTCGCGGCCGAAAATGCTGATGCTGGATGAGCCCTCGCTCGGTCTTGCACCGCGCATCGTCGATCAGATCTTCGAGCTTTTGAGCAGTCTCCGGAGCCAAGGTCTAACCATGCTCATCGTCGAGCAGAACGCGAACGAAGCACTGTCGCTCGCCAATAGCGCTTACGTCGTTGCAAGTGGCTCGCTCGTTTTTTCCGGAACGGCGTCCGCCCTCAAGGCTTCGGGCGAAGTCATGGAAATGTATCTCGGTCTCGAGGGGCAAGAATGATGTCCGACTACGCTTTGCAGCAGGCCTTCAATGCCCTGAGCGTGGGCGGCGAATACGCGTTGCTCGCGTTGGGTCTTGCTATTGTTTTCAGCGTCATGCACCTCGTGAATTTCGCTCACGGCGATATGATCACGGTGGGCGGCTACGCGATGTTTCTCCTGATTATGTTCGGCGTGCGCGACCCTTTTCTCGTGCTGCCGTTCGGCGTGCTGGTCACCGTGCTCGCCGCTCTGCTGATCGAACGGGTCGCGTTCAAGCCCGTGCGAGGCGCTTCGCCGACGACGGGAATGCTGACGGCCTTCGGCGTGAGCATCATTATTCAGAACGTCGCGCTCATATTCGGAGGCAGCAGGCCGAAGGCGGTTCCGACCGCCGATTGGCTCGCATCGTCTCTCTCGATCGGTTCAGTTCAAATTCCTGTCGTGCAGGTTCTCGAAACCATCGTGACGCTGGCCGCCATCATCGGCTTGGTCGCGCTCATGCGTTACACAACCGTCGGACTTGCGATGCGGGCGGCGGCCAAGGATGTGCCGGTCGTCCGTCTCATGGGCGTAAAGGCGGATCGGGTCATCTTGTCGGCGTTCGCCATCTCGGGCTTTCTCGCGGGTCTCGCGGGAATCTTCATCCTAGCGCGACGCGGTGCGGTGGATCCGTTCATGGGGTTTGCGCCCGTCCTCAAAGCTTTCGTCGCTGCGGTGTTGGGGGGATTTGGCAGTCTTCCGGGCGCGGTCGTCGGCGGCTTCGCCCTCGGCATCGCTGAAGTTGCGCTTCAGGTTCTGCTTCCGCCCGAGATCGCTGGCTTCAGAGACGCGTTCGTCTTTCTTCTTATCGGAATTGTCTTGGTGTTCCGTCCGCAGGGCATCCTCGGCGAACGCCCGGATTTTGGAGAAAAGTCTTGAGCAACTTTCTTCAATCGGTCCGCGGGGCACTCATCCTGGGTGTCGCGGTCGGCGTCATCGGCGTCTTGGCGCTTCTGTTTGCCGAGCCGTTCTATCAACGCATCGTCTTCATCTTCATGGTCAATCTCATCGCAGTGATCGGCCTGCAGGTATTCATGGGCAATGCCGACATCACCAATTACGGTCATATCAGTTTCATGGGGATCGCCGCCTACGCGGTGGCAATCCTTGCGACACCCGCGGCCATCAAGAAGACGTCTTTGGCGACTGCGCCGTTTGGTCTTGGTACGATCGAAGTCGCGCTGCCGATCGCCATTTTGATCGCATTGGCGCTGACAGTTCTGATCGCATTTCTCGTCGGTACGATGTTGGTGCGCCAGTCCGGAACGCCCGCTTCGATTGCCACGCTGGCCCTCCTCGTCATCGTCCATGTCGTGATCATGAACTGGGTCGATCTGACGAGGGGGCCACGGGCGATCTATGGCATTCCCGTAAAGGCGACGCTGGGCATGGCAACAATCTGCGCGATCCTGGCGATCGTTGCTGCGCGCTTATTTCGGGACTCGTCATGGGGACTGCAACTTCGCGCCGCGAGCGAGAATATCGCCGCCGCCAGTGCCATGGGCGTCCGGATCAAGCGCTTGCGATTGGTGGCCTGGGTCGTAAGCGCCGCGATTTGCGGCGTCGCAGGAATTCTTTTCGCCCTGTTCGTCGGGACGATCAGCCCCAAGAGCTTCTATTTCGATCTGACGTTTTTGACGCTCGCGATGCTGGTCGTCGGCGGAGCCTATAGCGTCAGTGGCGCGGTGCTCGGCTCCATCGTAGTTACATTCGGTTTCGAGATAATGCGGTATCTTGAAAACGGCCCGCAAATCGTAGGGCTGAAATTGCCGACCATGTTCGGTCTCACGGGCATATTTCTCGGAGCCATCATCGTGCTCTGCATGATCTTGCGTCCGCGCGGTCTGGTCGGAGACGACGAAATAGATGAGATTTGGCGGCGCCGATCGAAAAATCGAGAGCGTTCGGAAATCTCAGCCAATGCCAGCGGAGCAGCGCAATGAGCGCCAGGGAGCGGGAAGCGCCATCGCCACTGGTGATGCATGAGACCATCGGCTACGAAATTCGCCGTGGCAATTATCTCGAGCACGCGGCATCAACCTACACCCTGGCGGCGGCAGCAATCGTCGAAGGACGTTTCCAGGACGCGATGGAGCTGGGTCGCTATACGGTTCGCGAAGCGGTCGAAGCGCATGAACTCTACCGCGACTGGATCGTAGAGATTAAGGGCTATCTCCGCGAACGCGGTGTATCCGAAGATGTGATTGCGACGGAAGAGCGCCGTATTCGCAATCTTCTGAAGTTCGACGACGGCGGCGAATTCGACGCCGAAGCGGGTTGGGCGAGCTACAACGCAACGATCGAAGCATTCGCAGCAGCTTGCACCGCCGGTCGCGCAAAGGACGCCACTTCACTTCTCGATATCGCGCGCGAGACCTGGCGCGATACCCACGATCGCAAATGCGATTGGGTTTACGGCCTCATCGATGTCGCCGCACGCCAGCTCGGCGAGAACTGCATCGGTGAGCTCTGGGACGTGCTGATGGCGCCGATGTATGCCTATTACGTCCGCTATGACGTTGACACTAATCCTTGGCCGAGATCCTTCGATCTGCTCATGCACTACGCGCTCGAAGGCCTGCGCGGCCACCTGAGCGGTCCGGCGCGCCTTGGCGAAATCGAGGTGTTCGAGGAAGAGGATCGTTGGGGCATGCGATTCGATCCGTGCGGGTCAGGCGGCAGGACATACCGCGACGATCCCAAGGCCGGTTTGACGCCGCGCATGGAAGCGCCGTTCAACTTCGGCGTGACGACCAAAGAGCATGACTGGGCGTGGAACAAGAAGGGCATCTGTCACTACTGCGTGCACTGTTGCGCGCTGAATGAGAGGATGCCGATGCGAAAATTCGGCTATCCCACGCGCGTCGTCGATCCGCCGACTTGGCCTGATGCCCAGAGCGGAGGGAAATGCACGTGGTATGTCTACAAGGACCCGACGCGAATACCCGCTGCCATCTACGAGCGGGTCGGCATGAAGAAGCCGGCCGCAATCGGCGGTTCAGCGCAAAAATAGCGGATCACCTCAATCCGCAGAAGTTTACGAGGGGAGAGAATGGCGACAGCAACATCGGAGCGGCTCGCTCTGGATAAGCTTGCCGAGTCCGGCATCGAATTCGTGCAGATGGAAACCGTCGACCTCGACGGCGCGCTGAGAGGAAAGTTTCTCCCGGTATCCAAAGTTAAGCCCGACGCCCAAGGCGCGTTTTGCACCATCCTGTACCAGATGACACCGGTCGACGACGTGTGGGTGACGCGTCATAGCTCCTTCGACAACGGTTTTCCGGACATGCGAGCGATGCCGGATCCGCAGACGGCTGTGCGGTGGAACTGGCAGCCCGATACGGCGGCGGTCCTTTTCGATATGTTCAACGTGGACGGCGCGCCCTATCCGCTGGCGCCGCGATCGATCCTCAGGCAAGTCGCCTCGCGCTTCGCAGAGACCGGCTATGAACCGCGATTTGGCATCGAGTTTGAAGCCTTCGTGATGCGCGCTGACGAAGAGCTGATGACGCAAGGGCGCCATCACGAAATGAAGCCGCTCGGTGGAATGCATAACGCTTACAGGCTGAACGATGCCGCCGAAGCGCGCGATCTCGGAAAGACATTCATCCAGCGCATGCGCGGTTTGGGAATTGACGTCGAAGCCTTCCACACCGAGCTTGGATACGGCGCCATCGAATTCGCCTTTGCTCCCGTCGGAGCCCTCGCTGCTGCCGACAATGCGACGCGCGCGAAATCGTACTTTCGCCAGCTCTGTGCCGAACGGGGGCTTGTCGCGACCTTCATGGCAAAATGGAAGGTCGGCGAGTCGGGTGCCGGTGGCCATGTCCATCAAAGCATGTGGCGTGACGGACAGAACGCCTTCTACGATCCCGCGCGCAGCACGCTTTCGGACGTCGCACTCCACTACGGCGCAGGCCTGATCAAGTCCATGCCGGACTTCGCCGTTCTCTTCAGGCCCAACGTCAATTCGTACCGAAGGTTCGACCATCGCGCCTGGTCGCCGGAGAACGCCTCGTGGGGCTATGACAATCGCAGCGCCGCGCTACGTGCGATCCGGCAGCCGGGTCAGAATGCCTATCGATATGAGCATCGCGTTCCGGGCGCCGATACCAATATCTATCTCAGCCTCGCTGCAATGTTGGCGGGCGGCCATCTCGGACTAAAGAACAAGCTCACACCGCCTGCCGCTGCCGAGGGCAATGCAGCGTTGGATGCGAGCTGCGCCCGCCTGCCATCGACTCTGCCGGAAGCAACCGAGCTTTTCCGCAGTTCGGCGATCGCGAAAGATTACCTGGGAGCCGCATTCGTAGAGCACTACGCGGCTTCGCGCGACGTCGAACACCAGCACTGGGAGGCGTGGCTCGCCGAGCAGGTCACGTCCTACGAACTCAAGCGCTACTTCAAGACGATCTGACGATTGCCAGCGGCGCATCTCAACAACGGCCAACAAAAGCAAAAGAGCAAAGCGAGACCTTTTCCGTGAGCGAACTTCATCCGACACTCAAGAACATACTTCAGCAGCCGGAAAACCCGAATGCAACACCCGTCGAGATCCAGGATCCCGACGAAGCGCGGCGCGAGTGGAAATCGGATATGGCCGCCGTTGACGCACCGGCGCCCGAGATGGCCAAGGTGCGCGACTTCGTAATTCCGGGTCCAGCGGGCCCGATCCCGGCACGAAGCTATGTTCCCACAGGTTTGCCGGACACCGGCCGCCCGCTGCTCGTCTATTACCACGGTGGTGGCTACATCCGCGGTGATATCGATACGCACGATTCGGTCTGCCGTGTCCTGGCGCGCGAGGCGGGCTGCATGGTCGTCTCACCCGCATACCGGCTCGCGCCGGAGCATCGCTTTCCGGCGGCCGCCGAAGACGCGTTCGCGGTCGTCGACTATATGAGCAGGAAGGCCAAGGATTTTGGCGTCGATCAGAGCCGGATCGCCGTCGGTGGCGATAGCGCCGGCGGCAATCTCGCCATTGCTGCCAGCATACAGGCGAGGGACAAAGGCGCTCCGAAAATTCGCTTCCAGCTTTTGATCTATCCCGTTACCGACCTGACGAGCGCCAATGAGTCCAAGCGGCTTTTCTCGAAAGGCTTTCTTCTCAACAGCATGCCTTTCTATATCGCCAGTTATCTCGGCCCCAATGGGGATGGCCGGAATCAGCTTGCGTCGCCGCTGCTGAGCGATGATCTGTCTCGTCTCCCTCCTGCATTTGTCATTACGGCGGGCTTCGATCCCTTGCGGGATGAAGGTCAGGACTTCGCGCGGAAGCTCGCAGCGCACGGTGTTGCCGTCGAGCACAAATGCTATGAAGACATGATTCACGGATTCGTATCGCTTCGCGGACTTCTGCCCGAAGCCGATGCGGCGCTCGGCGACTGTGCACGCCGTTTGGCGAAATCCTTATTACCGTGAGGAAAAAGCAACCGGCGGCGCCTGCCTGCGGATTGGCCATCAAATGCTAAATTTCGCCGCGCCCACAATTCCAATTCCATCATTTATTAGACCATTGGACCAATGGATGCTACATACTTCGTCATCTGCATATTTATCTGGCAATAGAGAAATCGGTGAAAGCAGTGAAGCAGCCCGATGCAAGCAAGCCTGGCGACCCCGCCATAGGCTCGATTAGAGCTGCTGCCACCTATGAGCTCGTGGTCGAGCAACTGCGCAAGGCAATCTTCCTCGGACGTTTCATGCCGGGCGACAAACTCCCGCCGGAGCGTGATCTAGCGCAGCAGATGCTTGTTTCGCGAACCACGATCAGAGAGGCAATCCGCGTTCTCGAAGGCGAAGGGCTGCTCGTCGTCAAAAGAGGCGCGGCTGGCGGCCTTGTCGTTCTCGGTCAAAATCGCCTGAAGCCCGCTGAAATTGAAGTCTACATGGAAACCCAACGCGGGCTTCTAGATAGTCTCTTCGAATATCGCCTCGCAAACGAGTGCGCCGCTGCATCACTCGCCGCCAAGCGGCGGGAAAAGAAACATCTGAAGTTGCTGAAAAAGGCTCTCGTTGAAATGGATACGCTCTGCGCCAGCCGCGAGGCGAGAGCGCACACGGCAAACATCTCGCGATTTTTTGCATGCGATTCCGAATTTCATCTGGCCATCGCACAGGCATCCCAGAACCATTATCTTCTGGAGGCAGTCGAGAAATCGCGCGCAGCCATGTTCTTGCCGGTCGGCAAGGTCTTCAATCGCCTCGAAGACAGGGCCAACGATCACCATCAGGGCATTTATCAGGCGATCGAAGATCAGAATGCCGATCTCGCCGCACAGCGCATGAAGATGCACATCGAAGCAACCCGCGCGAGCTTGTACGACCTCATGCCGAAAGCCATCAAGGCGAAGCGCCCATAATGGGAGGCTGCTCTTGGCCCCATTCCACGCGGCCCGGATGCTCTCGCCAAGCTCAGACATCATCTCACGCACTGAACGAGGAATTATCGTGAGCGTAAATCGCCGGGAACTGAATATTCTTGCCGTCATGCCTGGTGGAATGCAGGGGATCGAAGAAACCGGATGTATTGGCGAGGTCGTCGAGAAGCGCGGCGCGAAGCTCCACTGGGTTTACAAAAGTCGAGATGATCTGCTTCCGAAATCGCACGACGCCTTCGATGGGCTCATCGTTTTTGGCGGTGAAATCGGAGTACATGAAGAGAAGTTCGCCGATTATTTCCGCGAGCTGACCGGGCTCGTCCGGTCATTCCATGCTGCTGGAAAACCTATTCTGGGCTCCTGCCTCGGATCACAAACAATCGCGCATGCATTTGGCGGCCAAGCCAGGCCACAAGGCTTCTTCGAATTCGGCTTCTCCGACCTCGACTTGGAGCCAGCGGCCGAAAACGATCCGCTGCTCGCGGGCACACCGGCCACCATTTCGCTTTTCGAAATGCATTACGACACGATGACTCTGCCGAAGGACGCGGTTCGTCTAATGCGTGGCCGCGAGGTTGAAAACCAGGCGTTCCGCGTCGGACAAAAGACATACGCGTTTCAATGTCACTTCGAGGCGACGAAAGACATCGTCGAATTCTGGGTCGCTCGCGGCCTTCGGGGAGGCGGGTCAGGCTTTACCGATGCCGAGCTTGACGCGATGATGGCGAAGGTCGCGTCTGAGTTTGATAAATTGGGGTCCGGTCAACGCGCCTTCGGGGAAAAGGTCGTCAACCGTTGGATGGATCTTTTTAAAGATCGCACCTGACGCTGTATTTGCCGTGAGCCGACGCGCGAATTCGCGCGTCGTATCAAAAGGGCTTAACGGACGTTAGTGCAGGAATCTTCTTCGCGCGGGCCGCGTCTGCCCAGCCCGAAGAAAACAGTTCGGCGTTCCACGCGTGTGCTTGCTTGCGAGCGGATGACGTCCTTCCAGGAAACGTACCCGACAAGACGGCCATCGTGTTTGTCAACAACCGACAGATGAGCGACGTTCGCAGAATTCATTCGTTCGACGACAACGTCGAGACGCTCATCGGGGTGAGCGACAATAGGCTTTGTCCCCTTCAAAAGATCGCCAAGCGTGGCCGTCCTCGGATGGCCATCTCGGCGCCATCGCAGGATGGAAGGAGGATCCATCGTGCCGAGAACGCGGCCGTGATCATCAATCACGGGATAAGTCGGATGAACGGTTTTAGGATCAACCAGTAGAGCCGCCGAACCGCGTAGCGTCATTGACGACGGAACGATTTGTACATTTGTCGTCATTACGTCCGCAATCCGCGTCACCGCGAATGACGGGACATGATATTCGCAGACAATATGGTGTCCTCGTCGGGCTAACCGTTCGGTCAAGATAGAGCGACGCGTCGTGAGGATCGCGACGCAATAGGCCGTAACGCAAGCCGCCATGACAGGCAGGAAGCAGTTCATGGCGCCAGTCAGTTCGACGGCAAAGAACGTTGCAGTGAGCGGGACGCGCATCGTTCCGCTCATCGTCGCGGCCATGACCAGAAATGGCCAGAAACCCGCGCTCGCCGTTGGCATGACGGCGGTCAAAACCATCCCTGTAGCGCCACCAATAATGAGCAGCGGGGCGAGGACGCCTCCGGACGTGCCCGAGCCGAGCGCGATACCCCAAATGGTCATTTTGACCAGCATCAGCGACAGCGCGCTCATGGTGGAGAGATCGCCTTTGAGAAGATGATCGATGTTGTCGTATCCGACGCTGAGGGCGCGCGGGTCAATAATGCCTCCGATCCCGACGAATAGGCCACCGATCATCGGCCACCACATCCAGTGGATTGGCAGTTTGGAAAACAAATCTTCTGTCGTGTAGACGAGCTTCGTGAGGCACCCCGAAAGCAGGCCCGCGATTGCTCCTACCGTTACCCAGATCAACAGTCCCGTGAAAGAAATCTGCACGTCAGCCGCAAAGGGAAACAAGGTCGACGGCATATGCAGATACGTGCGCTCGACCGCGGCCACAGCAGCGGCCACGGCAACTGGAATGAAACTGCGCGGCGCCCACTCGAAAAGAAGTAGTTCGACCGCAAGCATCACCGCGGCAATTGGAGTGCCGAAGACCGTTGTCATCCCAGCAGCCGCGCCAGCGACGAGAAGCGTCTTTCGCTCGTTGTCGCTGACGGGAAGCATCTGAGCAATGAGCGAGCCAAGTGCCCCGCCCGTCATAATGATCGGTCCTTCGGCACCGAAAGGGCCGCCGGTTCCAATCGAGATCGCCGATGAAATAGGCTTCAGGACAGCGACCTTCGGGCTGAGACGCGAGCGGCCCAAAAGAATGGCCTCCAGCGCCTCGGGGATACCGTGGCCGCGGATTTTCTCGCTGCCATAGCGCGCCATGAAGCCGATGATCAGCGCGCCAGTCATAGGGATCAAGATCGAGCCCCAGCCGAGCGGAGTTTGCCCGATCGTATGAGGCGTGAAGGACAACTCGCCGAAATAAGCGACATTCGTGCACAGGCGAATGAGGGCGAGCAAAGCGACGCCCGCGGCAACGCTGGCTGAGGCGATGAAGACGGCGATGGCCGCAACGAAGAGCACGCGCGGGCTCGTGGTAAAATCGCCGAGGGTGCGATCGATTTCTATGGGCTTCATTCCGCCTTCGACTTGATGAACGATGTAGCTGAGGAAGCTGAGCGGCGACATAAGTATCGTATTACGATATAAATGCAAGTATGGCCATTCGGCCGCGACAACCCACGCGGCTAGGGTGCCTACAACTTCTCGTTCGCACCGTTGACCAATGAGACGTGCGACCTATTGTGAAGGGCGAGCGTGAAAATTTGCATGGAAAGGAGGGGCAGTGGACAAACACCGCCCGAAGGCTCGTCCTTCTCCGACCCGTAAGGGTGCGGCGAAGCGCGGTGCGGTCACAAAGGCGAACTACGAGGCGCTTGCGGAATTCCGCTATGAGCTGCGCAAGTTCCAAGCTTTCAGTGAGGATGCGGCGGCTCGATCAGGCCTCACGCCGCAACAGCATCAGGCGCTTCTCTCGATCAAAGGTGCTCCCGAGGCGGATTGGCTCAGCATCAGTCAAATTGCGGAACGCTTGCTCATTCGTCATCATACGGCGGTCGGACTCGTCGACCGCCTAGTGAGTCTCGGGCTCGTGGTCAGGAAAACCGATCCGGCTGACGGCCGCCGGATACAGGTTCACGTGACGAAAGAGGGCGAAGAAACGTTGGCTGCGCTCTCCGTCAATCACCTCGAAGAACTGAAAAGCATACGTCCGGCTCTCGGCAAATTACTCGAGCAGTTCGAGCGTGAGTACGGGTCGTAACGATACAGAAGCGGTCATTTGCGTATCAACGAACAGCTCGTTGTGCGGCGCCGCCGTCTCGTTTATGTTCGATTTTCTCTACGGTACGCGACTAGCGCGTTCGTTGTTTGAGTTCCGCGAGCAACCGCGTAACATCTGCACGGTCTGGTTCAAGTTCATTAAGAAGTTCAGCGCGACCGAGCGCCGAGGCATAGTCGCCAGCCTCGATCTCGTATGTTGCCACAGCCCACAAGATCTCGCGATCGTACGGGTGGTGCGTGAGAGCACTCTTTAACGCTTCGACGGCTTCTCGCGGCTTGCCGGTATCATGGAGTGCGACGCCAAAAACGTAGCTGAAGCGTGGATCTTCGGGAGCAAGCTCAGCGGCCTTTGCAAGAGCATCCATCGCTTCGGAGATGCGCTGCTGACGAATGAGACTGAGACCTAGGGCGTGCCACAGCCCACCGGAATGGGGATTTCGTTCGAGCGATTTGCGTAACGCCGCTTCAGCACCACTTTCGTCGTGCTGCCCTCTCGTCAGCTCGGCCAATGCGATGACTGCCGGGACGAAGGTCGGATCGATTTCGATCGCCCTTGCGAAGGCGGCTCGGGCGTCGTAGGGCTTGCCGCGATCGCGATAAAGTGTGCCTAGATTGGTTTGCGACTCTGGCCGTTCCGCATTGAACAACTGGGCATCGACATATTCGGCGAGCGCCTTCTCGAATGAGGCCAGATCGTCGGGCGACAAATTCTGTTCCGCTTCTCCGGCAATGGCCCGAGCGGCATCCATGCGAACCAAGCGAGTCTCGTCGCGCAACAAAGGCGCGAGAAGCGATCGGCGCGTCTCGGGGTCCGCCCCGGCGATCACTGACACCGCCGCAGCGCGAATTTGAGGATCATTGATTTTCAAGGAGCCCGCTGCGAAGTCCAGGACCTGAGGCGAGGGAAATCGTCCAAGCCGGGCAATCGCACTTGCGCGTACGATTGGTGCCTCCGTGCTGGCTTTTGCAATTCCCATCAAACTGAGTTGAGCGCCAGGAGCTCCCCAGTCACCACGATCGAAGGCTTGAGCGAAATCTTGGAATCCCGGCTTCGCCGAAGGATACCAAGCCTTGATGGCATCTGCCGCCCATTTGGCGCTTTTGTCAGTATGGCATTGATTGCATGCGTTGGGCGTTCCGAGCAGCACCGATTGATCGGGGCGAGGAATGCGAATCGAATGATCGCGGCGGCCATCGATGCCCATGTACGTGCTGATCGGCATATGGCACGCGGCACATTCTGCTCCCTTTGAATTCGGCACGTGGTGATGATGCGAACTGGCGTCGAATCGTTCGGGGGCGTGGCACAGCCCGCAGAGCGAATTTCCGGTTTGGCGTAGCTTCGCTGTATGGGGGTTATGACAATCGGAGCAGGTTACGCCTGCTGAATGCATCCGACTTTCGAGAAATGATCCGTAATTGTAGACCTCGTCGCGCTGCTGGCCATCCACGTGATAGAGCCCGGCTTCCAGCAGCGAAGGGCGAAAGGCATCAAACAAACGCCCAACACTTTCCGGATCATCAGAGAACTGTTGGCGCCGCGAATGACAGCCTGCACAAATATGAATCTCATTTGCCGATGTGCGAGGCACAGAGCGGTGAGCCTGCCCATCCGTATCCATAGGCCACGTCACACCTTTGCGTTCATCGAAGATTTGCGCAAATCCCTTGCCGCGCTGATCTGATTGCTCCCATCCGTTCGACCTCGTCGCCCAAGCCACATGGTTCGATCCCGGACCGTGGCAGGCCTCGCATCCCACGCTGATCTCGGACCACGTTGTGCTAAATCGCCCGCTTGCCCGATCGTAGTTTTTCTTGATGTTGGTCGAGTGGCACCAGGCACACTGGTAATTCCAGTTTTGATCGATGCCCGTCCAATGCTGGGGATCTCCGGCTTTTAATTTGCGATCCGGGTAGAGCTGATACCAGCGCTGACCGCCATTTTCCTTCGCGCGCGCATCCCACGCGATGCCGAGCGCTTGAATGCGCCCCCCGGGAAACTCAATGAGATACTGCTGCAGAGGCCAAACGCCGAACGTATATTTTATCTCAAAGTCGCCGAGTGCTTCGTCAGGTCCATCAGTGCGGACCCAAAATTTGCCGTCCTTCCTGTAAAACGTGCTTGTGACATCGTCCTTGCTGAATGTGACACCGTCGAAACGGCCAAGCACGGTTTTCTCGGTCGCCTCCTGCATAGCCACAGCGTGCTGGGAGCTAAGCCAGTCTTTGTGCTCGGCTGCATGACATTGTGCGCATCGATCTGATCCGACGAAATCGGGATGCGCAACCGGACGGGTTATCTTCACCTGCGCTTCTTGGGCGAGTGAAAGAGGAGTTTCGCGCCAGAGTCCTACAGCTAGAAATAATGCGAGGCAGGCCAGGATCAGCCTGGAAGGTTCTGCAACGCTGCGCATCCAAGCAGAACACCCTGGGCGGTTCATATCGCGTCCGAACATAAGAGTAGCGCCACGCTTGGCTGCACCGTCGCCGACGATCAATAGGATAATCAGTACACAGTATAGAACCTGTTTACGATCCACGTCCTCGTCGATTGCGCAGGGATTTAATCAGAGGCAGCTTGCCTTTTTGGTGTGTGGGCCGGTGCGCAGCGTCCTCATTTACGGAGCGCCAAACATGCAAATCTCTCGAAAAATTTGGATCGGGTTTTCCACGCTACTGTGTGCGCTGTCAGCAATCGGTTCACAGGTATCGGCACAAACGAGCAAGCCCAACATCATGTTCATCATGGGCGATGACATCGGCTGGATGCAGCCCAGTATCTACCATGAAGGTCTGATGGTCGGAGAAACGCCGAACATTGATCGCATTGGCCACGAGGGTGCGAAGTTCATGGATTACGTGGCCATGCAGAGTTGCACGTCGGGCCGCAATGCCTTCTTCACGGGCATGTACCCCTTGCGCACCGGCATGATCCCGCCGCAACTGCCGGGCAGCCCGTCCTATCTCCGACCCGGCACCCCTGCTCTCGCCAAGTTCCTGATTGATCTCGGCTATACGACCGGAGAGTTCGGCAAGAACCACCTCGGTGATCACACCGCATCGCTACCGACCGCGCATGGCTTCCAGGAATATTGGGGCTATCTCTATCACCTCGATGCGATGCAAGGTGTGAGCTTCCCCGACATCAACAAGACGCCGACGATCCAGGCAGTCGCACCGCCGTGCAAGAACACGCCGGTTCCGGGTCTCCCGGAGGTCCCAGGAGCCGTAGATCAGAAAACCACCCTGTGCTTGATGCCGCCGCGCCCTGTCATTTGGTGCAACTCGTCCGACGGCACGGAAGCTAACCAGACGTGCAAGGACGAGGGTCCGCTCACGCTGGAACGTTCGAAGACGGTGGACGAAGAAATCTCCGCCAAGGTCGTCGATTTCCTCGATCGCAACGACCCGAAGAAAACGAACAAGCCATTCTTCGTTTGGTACAACCCGGCGCGCATGCACGTCACCACGGTGCTGTCCGACAAGTACATGGCCATGGTGGGAGAGCCGGGCGGAAAGGATTGGGGCGTCAACGAAGCCGGCATGAAACAGATGGACGACAACATCGGAGTCGTTCTGAAGAAGCTGGAGGACATGGGCCAGCTGGATAACACCATCGTCGTCTTCACAACCGACAATGGCGCCGAGGCGATCACTTTCCCTGACGGCGGCGTCACGCCCTTCAAGGGGCAGAAAGGTGAGGCGTGGGAAGGCGGCTACCGCGCGCCGATGGTCATCCGTTGGCCTGGCCATATCAAACCCGGGACGGTCAAAAACCAGCTGTTCGCGGCTCTCGACTGGGTACCCACATTCGTTGACATCGCCGGCGGCCCGAAGGGCGACGAACTGAAGAAGAAGATCGAAGCTGGTGCATATCCGGGTATCGTCAAGACCACGCTCGATGGCTTCGATCAGCGCGCCTATCTCGAAGGCTCTTCGGAGAAATCGGCGCGCGACTACTTTTTCTATTTCTCGGGCGCAACGCCGTCTGCGGTGCGCTACAAGAATTGGAAGATGTATTACACCATGTCTCAGCCGGGCCCGGCCGGTTGGCTCATGCCGCTGATCCCGTTCCACTTCACTTTGGTCCAGAACATCAAGCGTGATCCATTTGAGCAGGCGGTCGGTATAGACCAGAAGACGGCGATGAGCATCGGCGGCGCACTCGCCGGGCCGGTGACCGCCTTCCAATACGATTGGAACATGCTGCCAATAGGTCAGCAGCTCTGGTTGGAACATCTCCAGAGCTACATCACATATCCGCCGCTCCAGGCACCTGAATCCTACAATCTGAGCCAGATCATGGATCAGATGAAAAAAGCCCAATCGATAAGCCACGCAGGCGAATAGCGGCTTAAGGAGTTCTGAATGCTGAGGTATATCGTGGTCTTCGCGGCGCTCTGCGTCGGCCTGGCTTCACTCGGCGATCATGCAGAGAGCCGCGGTGCCCAGCAGAGCGCGGTCACGGCCATCGATATCGCACTGGAGCCGGATGCAACGATGATCCAGCGGGCAGAGGCCGTGAACGCGCGCCTGCTCAAGGTCTTCCCAAAAGGTTTTGCTCTAGGCGCGACGCACCACCCGCACATCTCGATACTACAGCGGTATGTTCGTACGGCAGATCTCGACAATGTTTACGCCTCCGTCGCCAAAGTGCTTGCCGCCGAGAAGATGTCTGGCTGGAAGCTGCGGGCGTTCAAGTACTACTACATTCCATGGAAGAGCATCGGCTTGGCAGGCATTGTCGTTGAGCCGACAGACAATCTGCTCAGGCTGCAACAAGAATTGATTGACGCGGTTGCTCCTTTCACAGTGAGGACTGGCACCGCGGCGGCGTTCGTCACCACTCCGGAAAGCCCGAGCATCAATAAGCCGACGATCGAGTATGTCGCGAAATTCGTTCCCAAAGCGACAGGAAGGCATTTCAACCCACACGTTACCGTCGGAATTGCCCCTCAGCGATACCTGAAGAAAATGCTGGCCGAGCCCTTCGATGCATTCACTTTCTCGCCAGCAGGAGCCTCGGTTTACCAACTCGGTAATTTCGGGACAGCCCGGAAAAAACTTAAGGCTTGGGAGATCAAATAATAAACGAGTCAACGGCCAGTAATGGGGTCGTCACTGTTGCGTCGCCCGTGCGAGCTCGGAGGTTTCCATGAAGTCAGACAGCGCTTTCCTCTCGGCCGCTCGCGTGGCTACGGTGACGCTGTTCGCTTTCCTGTCGAGTTGCCTTCAAGTGCGAGCAGAGAGCGACCCGCTACCATCGTGGAACGAAGGTGCAGCCAAGACGGCGATCATCGACTTCGTAAAAACCACGACAGATCCAGCGAGCCCCAAGTTCGTATCGCCCGAGGCGCGGATCGCCACGTTCGATCAGGACGGCACGACGTGGGTTGAGCAACCTATGTACACGCAGGTGATGTACTGCCTGGACCGAGTTCCTGCGCTGGCGGAAAAAAAGCCGGAACTGAAATCCATCGAACCATTCAAGACCGTACTGTCCGGCGATCGGGAAGCAATAGCGAAGTTGCCGAAGGAGGATCTGTTGAAGATTCTCGCTGCCACCCTCACCGGCATGACGGTCGACGACTTCAACGCTGAGGTGAAGACGTGGATCGAAACGGCGAAGCATCCCCGTTTCAAGCGGCTGTATACGGATCTTACATACCAACCCATGCTTGAAGTGATGCGCCTGTTCCGTGACAACGGCTACAAGACCTATTTTGTCACCGGCGGTGGCCAGGACTTCGTGCGCGTATATGCCGAGCGTGTCTATGGGGTGCCGCTGGAACAGGTGGTCGGCAGCGTCGGCGCGACGGAATTCAGCCACGACAAGGACGGTAAGCCGATCCTCATCAAAGTGCCGAAGCTCCTCCTCAATGATGATAACGCCGGTAAGCCCGAAGGCATCCACTTCGTCATCGGGCGGCGCCCCGTCGCCGCATTTGGCAACTCCATCGGCGACAAAGAGATGCTGGAATACACTCAGGCAGGCGGCGGTGCCCGCTTGATGCTGCTCGTGCACCACGACGATGCCGAGCGCGAATACGCCTACGGACCCGACTCCAAGGTCGGCACATTCTCTGACGCTCTTATGGACGAAGCCAAAAGCAACGGCTGGATCGTTGTCAGCATGAAGAATGATTGGAAGCGGATTTTCGCATTCAATCCATAGAGCCGATTTTCTACGGATAGAGCTGCAGGGCTGCCGCGAGGAACGAACCGGCTCTAGGTTGGCCGGACGTCCACTGGAGCGCGCGCCAGTCGCCGGTAGAGGTCGCGCCTCCGCTTAAATGGCCACCAGTCGTATAGGAATGTTTCTATCGGCTTCCAGTTTGCGACCCAACCAACCAGAATGAGACTTTCGGCGAGGACGCTCTCCACTGGGCCGGTACCCAAATGCGTGCGCGCCATTTGACTACCGAGGAGGCACACAATCAAGACAAGGCTGCCGATCAATAAATAGCGTCGACCGACACGAAACAGTTCGTTGAGTTCCCGCTGTTGCATTGCGGCGCGTTCCGCAAAGTAATTGGCCAGCGCGGCGCCGAGCCCGCGCTCCTGTGCTTTGCGAGCCTCCTCTTCAGGAAGATGCACGACAATTCGAAGCGGCGCGTCCGAAGGAAGTTCACGCGCCCAGCCGACGATGTATTCTTCAGCATCGCGATCGAGGTCGCGCTCGTGGAACGGTGAAGGATCGAAGGAATTGAAGAGCTGCCCAAGCTCTCGAATTCGAACTTCGATCACCGCATTTTCCTTCGCCAAAGCTTGCCTCGCATGTATCGGCACGCGCCGAATTCAGCCTTGAAAAGGATTTTATTAGATACAACGTCCGATGACTAATCGGTTATCTGCTCTTGAAGCCCATTTTGCTCGGCACCCAAGCTCATCGCGTCGTGACGCAGAGCACGACGTCGACCTTGATCAGTCAATAAAGTCGAGGATTCGACTTAACGCTCCACCATATCGGACGCGGCTTGCACGCACCCGATCAGCCTCGCAGCCGTATTCGCGACCGCTTCACCGGAGCTGAGCGATTGCCATTCCGTCTTCGTCGCACTCCTTGCCTGTTGTCGTAAGACGCTTGGCGTCGCATCGGAGGGATCGCCAACTCGATTCCTCACACGATCAATAAGCAGCTCGAGCGGCGCGTCCAGCCAGAAGCCATTGAAGGGAACGGTTTCAGGGACCGCCGCTTCAATCCGTTGCCGGTCTTCCACGCGATCAAAGACGGCGTCGGCGATAACAGCATGGCCATTTTTCAGATATGTTTCTGCTATGCGGGCTTGCTCCGCATAAACGAGCTTTGAAACGTTAGGTTGATAGGCTTCGGGCGGCAAACGCGTTTCGGCGGACACACCGTATAAGCGCTTGCGAATTCGATCGCTGGAAAGCACGCGGGCTCCTGGTGGCTGCCCCAACCGATGGGCGGCAGCTGCGGCAACGGACGACTTGCCGGAACCGCTCAGTCCACCGACAGCAACGAGCTGCGGTGGACTGACATTCAAGAGATCGCTTGCAAGCTCAAAATAAGCGCTGGCTTCTTTGAACGCCGCTGCGGTTTCATTCGTGGCTTGGACGGCGACGACATGTGCGCGAACAGAAGCACGAACAGCCATGAAGAAAGGCAAGAGAGTGACACCGTCATCGTCATCAGCGGCATCGAAATGGCGATTGAACACCCAGTTTGCTTCGGCGCGAAGTCCCCGGCCCCATAAGTCCATGAGCAGGAAGGCGAGATCATAGAGCACGTCGATGGTGGCCAGATCCTCATCGAATTCTAGGCAGTCGAAGAGTGTGGGAGAGCCATCGAGAAAGCAGATGTTTCGAAGGTGCAGATCGCCATGGCAGCGGCGCACTTTGCCCGATCTCGACCGCTCATCCAATAACCACCCCAACCGGTCGAGCGACGCCTTGAACGCCATTTCAAGGGCGTGCGTCCGGTCAGCGCTGAATATTCCCACGGCCCTGATCGATTCCGAATTCATACGCTGGACAGCCGCCATGATCTCGCTACCCGATCGCCGGTCATCGATCGTGGCATCTCGATGGAAGTCCGCGATAGCGAGTGCCGTATTGGTGAGGAGGGCAAGCCCGAGTTCGTTCCGTTCAGCGATTTGGCTGAAGAGATCCCGCTGATCGAAGCGCACCATTTCAACAACAGAATCGACCAACTCGCCGCTTCCGTCGAATGTCAGGCGGCCGCTTTTCTCGCGCGTGATGCGTCGCACGGCAACATAAAGGGACGGTGCAGTGCGTCGATTAAGTTCCAGTTCTCGCTGGCACGCAGAGAGTCGCTGGCTGGAAGTAGAGAAATCCAAATAGGGGAAGCATACCGCACGTTTAAGCTTATAGGCGCGTCTATCACTCAAGATAATGATGGAGATATGCGTGTCATGTCGTTCGGTAACATCCGATAGGCTTGAGAGGAAAGCAATTGCATCGCTTTGATCTTGCCGGGTCATCGTTGGCGCCTTCGTTTATGCCTTATCTGCAAGTTCTCCGTGTCTGTGCGCCTTGCGCCAAATCAATGATCCCTGGCTTCAGGCAATCGTATCCTCAAATTTGAAGCTAAATACGATGTTTCAAAACGATTTCATTAAGGCAGGTCGAGCAGGGTTGATCGCTCGAATACGGAACGTGCTCGCGCGAAACATACTTGATCTACGGCGTGGAGCTGCAGACGAGGGGTTCTATGGGTTGATGACCGCTTGACCCGCATCGTCGTGAGTTTAGTCGAAGTAGTCTTAGTGTGTCAGGAGGAGGCCATGAAGGTCAGAGACGTAATGCACAAAGGCGCCGAGTGGATAAGTCCACAAACTCCGCTTAGCAAAGTTGCTCAGCTGATGAAGGATCTCGATATTGGTGCGCTACCGGTTGGAGAGAATGACCGGCTCGTCGGCATGGTGACTGACCGCGATATTACATGCAGAGCGATTGCCGGCTCCCAAGATGTTTCGAAGATGACTGCCCAGAACGTGATGTCCAAGGGAATTGTTTACTGCACCGCCGAGGAAGAGCTCGAAGACGCGCTGCGGCTCATGGAAACAAAGAAAATTCGCCGTCTACCCGTCATCGATGGAAAAAAGCGCATGGTCGGCATGCTCAGCCTTGGGGATGTTTCTCACGCGGCGCCACTTAACGTCTCGGGAGAAGTCATAACGGCTGTATCCGCGCATCACGCGTGACTGGAACTCTTCGTGCGCGCGCCGGCGAGTGCGAACCGCGCGCGCAATATCGGATTGGAGCCGGGATCGGGTTCCGAACTCCCGAGCCTTGATGCTTACGAAGCAGACTAGCCGGAAGAAGGCTTAAGGTTATCGAGGATCGAGGCAATAAACACCGATCAAGGCTCTAGTGTCCCAGCGGCCCATCTTTTAAAGAGATGAAGGCGCGTGTGGCGTTTATTCCAAAATCGAAGGTCTTTGATCCGTGAACCTGCGAAGTCTCACTCAGGATATCGATAAACTGTCGGCGGCTGACGCTGTCGTTGTAAATAGTTATGCGCGTTATATCTTGAAAAAGTCCGCGCTCTGCGCACTCTCCGCGTTCATCGCGATTTGCGGCATCGGATTGTTGGAACTCGCTTCGTTTTGGCTTCTTGAGCCGTCTTTGGGGCCTGCTGGAGCCGTGGCTGTCCTGGGCGCCGTCAACGTGTTCGTGGCACTTTTGGTTTTTGCAGTTGCTGTATTACTCAAACCTGGCCCCGAATTCTCATTCGCACTCGACGTCCGAAAATCGGCAATACAGGCGCTGGAGCAGGACGTTTCGCCGATGGCCGGCAGACCTGATGCCTCGGCGTTTACAGTGGGCGAAGCATTGGTATCAGCGGTCGTTTTGCCGCTACTGGTGACGCTGCTCCGAAATTTTAAGACTGCGCAGTCCGCGAAGACCGAATTAGCCGAAACAGCGAAATGAAGATCGATTTCTCAACTGCCTAAGGCAGGCTCGCATGGGCCGTGACGCCTTGAGGACGCCAGACGATTTCGCGAACAGACGGATCGTCCGGGATTATGTGCAACTTGAAGCCGAGTTCGTCCGCCATCGTGAGCATCTGCCGGTTCTCGATGTGCACAAGTCCAAACACCTCGGTCACCCCCTCTGAACGCGCGTAGCTCATCAGCGCGTTCATAAGGTGCCGGCCAAGACCGTAGCTATGCAGGTCTGATCTGACGAGCACGCCAAACTCACCTCGGGTGCGGTCAGGTTCTAGAATGAGGCGTGACACACCGAGCAGTTCGCCGGAGTCCTTCTTTATCGCGACAAACGCCATTTCTCGTGCGTAGTCGATCTGTGTCAGCTTGGCTAAGAAGGTATGCGGAAACGCACTCCGGCCCGTGAAGAAACGCAGGCGGATATCGTCCGGTGATATGCGCGCGAAGAACGGTCCGTAGCGCGGCTCATCGTCTGGCCTCACCGGCCGCAGTGTAATCTCACCAATGCCATCTATTGTAATCGCTTGTTGCAACCCTGAGGGATAAGGCCGGATAGCGAGTTCCTGTCTTGGGCTGACCCGTTCATCTGCGAGCTTCAGACGGGCGTCGATCGCGATCACGCCGTTCTCGTCGACCAACAGCGGATTGATATCCAATTCGCGGATCTCAGGGTGACGGATAATGAGATCGCTCACGCGTACCAACACATCGGCGACGGCATTGATGTCGGATGCGGGCCTGTCCCGATATCCGGCTAACAAACGAGAGATGCGCGTCTCCGCAATCATCTGGCGGGCGAGAAGCATATCGAGCGGCGGTAACGCGAGGGCACTGTCGCCGATGACTTCAACGGCGACGCCACCGGCGCCGAACAGCATCATCGGCCCAAATGTTTGATCGACGTTCATCCCGACGATGATTTCGAGCGCATTTGGTCTGCTGATCATAGGTTCAATGGTAAATCCATCGATGCGCGCGTCTGGGAGCTTGGTCTTGATGTGCGCCAGCATTTCCACTGCCGCCTGTTCCGCAGATGCAGCGCTTTCCAGTCCGAGGCGTACGCCCCCGACGTCGGATTTGTGCGAGATATCGGGCGAGGCGATCTTGATCGCGCATGCCTGGGCCTGTTTCAACACGTCAGAGGCGATGGTTCGAACCTCGACGGGAGTCTTTGCGAGCACGGCCTTGTTGGTCGGGATACCATAGGCTGCCAGTATCGTCTTCGTTTCGAGTGCTGACGCCACCGTGCGTCCTGCTCTGAGTATGCGTTGAATTTCCGCAGCCGCGTCTTCCGCGTGGTGCGTCCGTTCTTCCCCAGTAACGGGAGGCGTCTGCATCAGCTCGGTCTGCGCTCGCGCATAGCCGACCAACTGCATGAAACCGGTGATAGCCTCTGACGTCGTCGCGAAGGTCGGTATATTGTTTGCCGTGAATAGCTCGCGAGGTTCCTTTGCAGCCGCCTCTCCGAGCCAGCACGTTATGACAGGCTTTGGCGGGTTGCTGCCGCTGCGGTTCAACTTGATTTCGCTGATCACGGCAGCCGCCGCATCGCGCGCAGATGTGATCGCGGTTGGACAGTGTAGGACAAGCACGGCATCGGACTGCGGATCTTGGAGAAGCTCGTGAAGCGCATCGGTGTAACGCTTCGCAGTGGCGTCGCCGATGATGTCGACAGGATTGCCGTGCGACCAGGTTGTCGGAAGCACCTTATCGAGCGCCGCTGTCGTCTTCATATCGAGCTTCGCCAGGACTCCGGTAGCATCCTGCAATTCGTCCGCGGCGAGGACGCCGGCGCCGCCGCCGTTCGTCAGGATTGCCAGTCGTTCGCCGTCGAGCTTTGGTGCGTGGGCGAGGATTTCGGCGGCCGCGAAAAGTTCGTCGAGCGTTTTGACCCGAAGCAAACCCGAACGGCGGAACGCAGCATCATAGGCAGCATCGGATCCGGCCAACGCGCCCGTGTGCGAAAGTGCGGCGCGGGCTCCTCCCGTGTGGCGTCCGCTCTTGACGACGACGACGGGCTTTAATCTTGCTGCACGGCGCGCGGCAGAGAGAAATTTTGAAGCGTGGGTCACTGCCTCGACGTAGAGAAGAATGGCGCGGCTAGACCGATCGGTCGCGAGATAGTCGAGCATGTCGCCAAGATCGACATCTGCCATTTCTCCGAGAGACACCACGTGCGAGAAGCCGATGCCACGTGGAGCCGCCCAGTCGATAATCGCAGTTAGCAGCGCGCCGGATTGCGATACGAAAGCCAAATCGCCGCCTAGCGGAGCCCGATGTGCGAAGCTCGCATTGAGGCCAATCTGCGGAACCATAAGGCCGATGCAATTCGGTCCGAGGATGCGCAGACAATTCGGACGAGCGGCGTCGAGCATTTCTTTCGATCTTGGGCCGAGACCTGCCGTCAACACGACAGCAGCGCGTGTTCCTTTGCGGCCAAGGTCGGCGATGATGCCAGGCACCGCGGCGGGTGGCGCAGCGACGACCGCTAGGTCAGCGGACTCGGGGAGGTCGTTCACCGAGCCGTAGCAGTGGCGGCCCTCGATCTCGGAGTGATTGGGATTAACCACGCGAATGTCGCCGGCAAAGCCTGCTGCCAAGAGATTGCGCATCACCGTGAGCCCCACCGAGCCTGGCTTCGCACTGGCGCCAATTAATGCGACTGATTTCGGAGCCATCAGGTGAGTGAGGTTGCGTATGGTCATCCTATTCCTTCGCTCGTAGCAGGTTCGCCGACGACGTTTTAGGCGGTACGATTGGCCAAGTGCTGATTTGGATCAATCCTGACGCCCCGCTTTGCTTTTTTGACATGGGTCAATTCCATTGGAGCCGGGCATTCCTATTCTATGTTCTGACGAAGATCAGTCTGGAGAAGATGCCGTGTTGACCAAGGTGGGCGACGGCGAGACCGAGCTGAGGAGTGTCCCTGCAAGCGGGCGCACGACGAAATCTGAGAGTAGCGCTGCGGAACCTTTGCGTGCGCACGATCAAGACGCATTCTATCCTAACCTCGACCGCTATCTTCACTATCTGCTTGCGCGGACGACTGCCGGTGTGTCTCCCGCAGCATGCGCCAATGCTTACTTCGATTGGGCCATTCACTTGGCAACGTCTCCGGGACGTCAACTCGAGCTTTTTGGCGAAGCAATTCATCAATGGACGCGGCTGGCCGATTTCGTGAAAGCTGCAGCATCGGCGGGTGCCGATGCCGCGCCATGCATTCTGCCACGGTCGTATGACAAACGCTTTCGCTCCGAGCGGTGGAAGGATTTTCCCTTCAACGTCTATAGCCAATCGTTTCTTCTTTGGGAGGAATGGTGGCATTCCGCGGTTACAGGAGTGCGCGGGGTCGAAAGGCAGAACGCCGAGCGTCTCGACTTCATTTTAAGACAGACACTCGACGTCTTTGCTCCCACGAATTTTCCATTGACCAATCCGGATGTTCTCGTCCGTACACAGGCCGAAGCAGGATTCAACCTCGTTCGTGGTCTATGGAACTTCCTCGAGGATCTGAAGCGACTGCGTGACCGAGAGGGGCCGGAGGGCGTCGAAAATTTCAAGGTCGGTGAAAACGTTGCCGTGACGCCGGGCAAAGTCATCTTTCGCAATCACCTGATCGAGCTGATCCAATACGCGCCGACGACGCCGGACGTGCATCCCGAGCCGATACTCATCATTCCCGCCTGGATCATGAAGTTCTACATTCTGGATCTCCGGCCGGAAAACTCGTTGGTCAAGTATCTCACTGACCAGGGTTTCACCGTGTTCATGGTTTCCTGGCGCAACCCGGGCGAAGAGGATCGCGATACGAGCTTTGAAGATTATCGTCGTCTAGGCGTGATGGCCGCGATCGACGCGGTCAGCAAAGTTGCCGGAGGACAGAAAATTCACGCTGCCGGCTACTGCCTCGGCGGAACGCTGCTAGCGACGGCCGCGGCGGCCATGGCGCTCGACAATGACAATCGTCTCAAAACGGTGACGTTTCTTGCTGCTCAAGCGGATTTCAGGGAAGCCGGTGAACTCACGTTGTTCATCGACGAGAGCCAGATTTCATTCCTCGAAGACATGATGCAGCAGCAGGGGTTCCTCGATAGCGCGCAGATGGCAGGGGCCTTCCAGCTTCTGCGCTCGAACGATCTCATCTGGTCGCATGTCATCAATCGTTACCTCCTGGGCGAACGCCAGCCCATCTTCGATTTGTTGGCTTGGAACGCGGATGCGACTCGCATGCCTTACCGCATGCATTCGGACTATCTGCGTTCCCTTTTTCTCAACAATGATCTCGCCGAAGGGCGCTACACGGCCGATGGGCGGGCAATTGCGATCACCGACCTGCACATGCCGATATTCGCGCTCGGAACCGAGACCGACCACGTGGCGCCATGGCGATCGGTCTACAAGTTCAACATCCTGACTGACACGGATGTCACGTTTGCGCTGGCGAGCGGCGGCCACAATGCTGGCGTCGTGTCGCCTCCGGGATCGTCAGGACGCAGCTATCGGATGGCGACGAAGTTTGAAACCGATAGCTTCGAAAGCCCCGACGAGTGGCACGCGAAAGCGCCAAAATTCGACGGCTCTTGGTGGCCGGCGTGGACGGGTTGGCTCGCCGAGGGTTCATCTAAAAAGTCTGCGCCGCCATCGATGGGCGCACCGCGTGATGGACTTGAACCCCTCGAAAATGCGCCGGGAACCTACGTTTATCAGCGCTGAGATTGTCGGGTGACCGTCGTTGATTTCCATCAACGCAGAGAAAGACGGGAGAACAAAGGTGATGAGTGAGGGTCCGATTGTAACGTAGGAGTTACGGATATGTCCAATCGTCAACAATATTCAGAGCCCAGGGCGACGCCTGAGACGGTTTCGGTAGTTGGAATTTTTCCATTGCTGCCAGTGTGGAATTCAGACGCGCAACACGCAACCGAGGAAATCGCGCAAAGCTGGCTCCGGTTCGTCGGCGACCGCTTAGCAAAGGACGCCGCTTTCCCGCAGCAGCTCGCATGCTGCAAGACAATCGACGACGTCTATCAGGTCTATGCACAGTTCTGGCAACAGGCCGCCAATGACTATGGCAAGGGCTTGACCACCTTCGCCGATAACGTGTGGCAAGCGGCCCGCGGGCCACTCGCACCATTCTCCGCAGATAAACGCCAGTAGTCTGGCGTTCACTCACGCCAAGGAGTTGAACTATGAAAGCGCGGGATATTATGACCAAAAATGTGGTGTCGGTCACACCAGACTGTTCCATCGCGGACATGGCTGCGAAGATGCAGAAGTTCCGCGTCAGCGGCCTGCCCGTGATCAACGCCGGCGGGGCGTTGGTTGGCGTCGTCACCGAGGGCGATTGCCTGCGTCGCGCTGAAACGGGCACAGAGACCAAGAGGTCAGGCTGGCGTTCGTTTCTAGCGTCGCCCGAAACGCTCGCTGGGGATTACGTTCGCTCTCATGGTCGCAAGGTCGCTGACGTAATGACACGAGATCTGATCACAATCGGTGAAGATACAGATATTGATGAGATCGTTCATCTCATGGAGAAGCATCAGATCAAGCGCCTGCCTGTCGTGAGGGACAACGCCGTGATCGGGATTGTCAGCCGGGCCAATCTCGTGCAGACGCTGGCAGGCCTGGCTCGTGGCGCTGGTCCCGTTCGTGAGGACGATGCCGTCATTTGCGAGAATGTGCGTGCGGAACTGCGCAAGCTACCGTGGATGGGCATCGAGTTCGTTACACCGACTGTCAAGGATGGAATTGTCGACCTTTGGGGCTCATTTACCGCCTATCAGCAGGATGAGGCCGCCGTGGTGGCCGCTGAAAATGTTCCGGGCGTCAAAGAAGTTCGAAACCATCTCGCATGGGTCGATCCGATCTCCGGACTGGTCGTGTATTCGCCTGACGACAAGGACCAATGTCTGCCGGCAGAACCCGTATCTTGAGCACAGATTCCCCGTCCTTGTTGACAGTTTCTAGAGACGCCCAAGTTGCCACGCGCCGAATGCGTCGAAGGCGCGAACCCCACTCATGTCCATAGATGAAAAATCCTACCTGAAAGCCTGGATGCGCTAGCTCAGGCTGCGCATCGCGAGGCGCGTGCACCACCCGAAAACAATGATTCTGGAAAAATTCTGTGCGTACTCTATTGTGGAGATCTGGCCTCGATACTTGAGAACACCGCGCACGAAGGTTATTCAATTGATTTCGTCACCCTTGGATACCGGCAACTTGGGCGTACAGAAATTCGTCATCGCGGTTTGCACGGCACGACGCCCAAAAATGCTGCGGCGATGTCTGGAGAGCCTTATCCGACTCTCCGTTCCCGCCGGCGGGAGCTTGCAGATTGTCGTCATTGAAAACTCTTCGGAGCCAACGGCCGCGAGCATCGTCGCTGAAATTCAGAGACAGGCGGACGTCGCGATCCATTATCGCACGGAATCGCGTCCCGGCATTCCCTTCGCGCGCAATGCTGCCCTCGACCTGTCGAACGCTCTTGGCGCCGACTGGATCGGGCTCATCGACGATGATGAATTCGCCGATTCCGATTGGCTTTTGAAGCTTCACGACGCATGTATCGCATTCGGAGCCGACGTTGCGAATGGGCCTATCGACCAGATCTGTGAAGGAACGCCGCCGGAATGGTGGGAATCCCGCAGCTACCCAGATCGCCCGACCGGCAAACAGTTGCGAGGGGCACCCACAAACAACATTTTGATGCGCGCGAGGCTGGTGCGCCAGGATGGCCTGGCCCTGCGGTTCGACGAGCGGCTTGTATCAGGCTCGGAGGATGTCGAATTCTTTCGTCACGCGGTGGCAAAGGGTGCGCAAATTATTTGGGTGGCCGACGCCTGGCTGCATGAAGTTCTCCCTGCATCGCGCCTCACTCCCAAAAAGCTCCTTGCGCGCGCTTATATGGTCGCGACGTCGCAAACACGCGTATCGCAAATCCGCCGGGGACGCTTCACGGGCGTGCTTGTGCTCATCCCGAAGATACTCCGCCGCTTGATTGTGGGAATCTTCGCGCTCGTGGCAAGCGCGGTTGTGTGGCTCGTTCGACCCGCTGCCGGGAAATTCCTCTTCTACAGCGGTGCACTTCGCATCGTCAAAGCCGCCGGCAATATCTTGGGAAGCTTTGGATATTCCGGCGGATATTACAAATCGATCGAAGGCCGGTAGCGCCGCCAGGTCACGCCTCCACTATCTCCTTAATCGACGACCGGAAGCGATCCTTCTGCTTCCTTAGTCCGCCCATGACCTCGCGGAATGAAATCTGATCATCCATCAGACTTTCGTATGTTTCGATTATCTTTCCCGCTTGCGATGCCAGCGACGCGTCTTCGGCCAGTGGAAGGTGCAACGGCCTCGCGCCTAACTGCTCCGCGAGCGCATACTTTTTTTGATCATCGACCGATGACTTCGTTGCGCTGCTCTTTCGGCTGACCAGGACAACCGGTGTGCCATGATTGAGAGTGTTTACGGCGAGATGGTAGACGTCCGTAACGACGAAGCGACATTTTTTCATTGTCGCCAGAGCACTGTAAAACAAGTTCTTCTGCTTCGCTTTCCGATTTCCCACGGCCCAAGAGACCTCAAGCGGCACGAGGCTTGTTCTGGCTTCGATCGCCTTTAAACCTTCGGAAATGTCTCTGACATCGGATCTCGCGAAGTGGTATCCGAAGTAATGAGCGTCCCTGAAGTCGTGGTATTCCTTGGGCTCGAGCAAAAACGCCGGGTCAATCCCTGTCGAAATGTTTGGCGGTGACGTGCTTGATGACGCAGAGGTGATCTCATTCACCGAATAGGTTTCGCGCGGCAGAATGCGAAAGGCGGTATCAGCGAAGCGTGCGAGCGATGGACCAAGTGCGTATTGAGCCGCCGCCTCGTGAGCGCCGAGGAAGCAGTTTCCGATCGAAGCAACCCGCGCGTGTTTACCCAATAAATCCGGAAGGTCCAGGTGGAGGCGGGCCCAATTGGAAACCGCCATATCAACGGTTCGGGCGTTGCCGAATTTCATCTCCCGGCTCGCAAAGTCTCGAGTTCCGTAAACGGGATTGTTCTGGAAATCACCCCAGTACAACAGATGTGAGAACCGTCCGAGCTTGTCGATATTTCGACACACCAGATACTTTGAGGGCAACCGCCACGGCCGTTTCTGAAAGTTGATGAGTGTGTAATCGATATTCCAGGCATCAAAGAGTTGGCTCGCGGCAAGATCGACCGAAAACATGCCCGTGTTGCCCGGATTGAATGCGCATATCACTCCGACCTTCCTCACAAATCTTCTCCTGGTTCGACGGCATAGCCCCACATACCACGAAATGAAGTGGTGCATCTCCACGCAGGAGACGGAGCGCACTCAAGCATTTTGCTTTACGTGCGCCTCCCCTACGGCCATGACTTTAAAAGTTGAACCCGCGAGGTGTCACGGATGACGTCAATAACGGCTGTCCCAACCGTTTCCGGGACGCACATTCGCGTGGAAATTCCTGAAATTTCGCGGACGATTTGGTTCGAGTGGCAGGGCCCGATGGAGATCGTCGGCGCCACGCCGCTCAACGATAATTTCGCCCTTCTGGCAGCCCTGCCAATCGCAATGCGGCGGGGCTGCGCCCTGCATGTACGTGGAACTGTCGACCCGACGCTGCTGGCGAGCGCAGAACGCTATACGAAGATTTGGTCGCAGTGGCGCCCAGATAAATACCAGCCAGCCAAGCTCTCTGCGGATAGAGAAATTCCCGAAGCAGCTCGGCAAGCCACGCTACCCTGGACCTACCCGTTTTCGGGCGGCGTAGACAGTATGTTTTCGATATTCGCCAACAGTACAGGGGAGGCCGGGCGAGATACGCGTATCCCTGGCAGCGTCTTCCTCGTTCGTGGATTTGATTATCCGCTGTCCGACACAAAATCCTTTCCGATACTGGAGCAGCGCGTCACGCGCGTGGCGCAATCGCTTAAGCTGCCGATGCTCATCTGCTCGACGAATTGGAAAGAGTTCTGCATCCAATACGAACTCGATACGCAACTCGGTCTCGCCGCGATTGCTCATACGCTGAGTGGCAACCATTCGGGGGTCAGCATCGCTGCGGATTTTACATACGGGGAAGATCTGCGCATCATGCCCTGGGGAAACAATCAATATTTGCCGCATTTGCTCGGCTCTTCCGCGTTCCAAGTTGCCGGCGGAGGCGCCGACACATTGCGCGTCGACAAGATCGCTTACCTCAGCAAAATTCCGGATGCGTTGAATAGGATCAGCATTTGTCGGACACCGAACAGCGACGAAAATCGGCTCAATTGCGAGAAGTGTGAAAAATGCGTTCGTACCGCCTTGGGGCTTTACGTCGCGACCGGGACGGTCGAGCCCGCTTTCGGACGCAAGCCGAGCGCCGTCCGTATTCTCTCGCTAAAGCGCATTTCGTTCGTTGAATTGGTGTTCTGGTCCGATATTCTCAATCGAATGCCCGCCCGTGATCGGGCGATTCGATGGGCCATCAGATTTCTCATGGCACGCTCGCGAATGAACATGCGTTTCAATGCCATGTTTCAACCTGCGGAAAAGCGCTATCTGCGGCCGCTTCACGCTTACCTCCGTCAAAAATTGGGCAGGATATGAGGAAGCCGTGATCCCAAACGTTAGAAATTGGCGAAGGCTTGTGAAGCCCATAGCTAAAGGGCAAAGAACAACGCGACTGCTCCGCATCGATGAGAAGACATTCGTGCAGTAAAAGAAATGGCGATGTCGCCGACGTCGATCAGCTCTGAGTTGAAGCGGCAGCAACGCTGTTCTGACCAATTAATCCTTGTTCTTCAGCATCATCGCAACCCGTGTAAAATTGGTCATCAGTTGCCCTTTGATATCCGAGGCCAGTCCGACGCGATCGATCGCCATAGACATGCATTGGAGCCATGCATCTCGGGCCTCGGCATCAATCTCGACGTGTGCATGCATTTGGCGCACGTCTGAATGCCCGAACTTTTCAACATATAGCCGCGGTCCGCCAAGGAACCCTGATAGAAAGTTGAACTGCTCGATGCGCGAGTGCGCAACACCGTGGCCACGCATATGAAGAACGTGCAGGACACGCCCTTCCGGCTCGCTTTCGACTATGTCGTAGAAGACTTCCACGAGGCGGAGGATGCCCTCTTCACCGCCGACGATATCATAAAGCAGCTTTGTCTTCTTAGCTGGCGGCGGTGCGTTAGCGGGTGACGCGTTGCTCTCGTCCATCATGGGTCGGCGGTTCCCTCGCGATTGCAATTTTTAAGATGCATAAATTATGCATCTTATGCAAGCTAAAGAAAGTTTCGGATCAGTGGGCACGCCCTGGCGAAGCCAATCGCGCCCACGCTGCTGTTTCTTTCGCTCTTCACGCGAATGCTGCGAGGTCCGCCTTCGGCCCAAAGAATTCGAAATGTTGCTGCGCGTGCGGCACATTCCACGCGTTCAGAAGACGATGAATCTTGCTGAGGAAGGGCGTGGGACCGCAAAAATAATACTCTGCGTCGCGATTGCTGATCATTGTCTCGATCAGTTTCGCATCGATGAAGCCTTTGCTGGTCCCAATCCCGCTGCTGCTGAGAGGCTTCTGCGGATCGAGATAGCGAAAGTGCGCATTCAAGTTGTTGTGCTGCGCCTTGAGATCTTCAACGGTTGCCTTGAAGGCTTGTACATCTTCGTTCTGGCAGCCGTGAATAAAGGCAACTTCGCGATGCGGAAACGTTTGCAGAGCAGTTTGCAGCATGCTCATCAGCGGCGTAATTCCGATACCCCCTGCGATGAGAACCAACGGACGGTCGTTCTCATCGTCATGATGCAGGAAGAATTCCCCGCATGGAGGCGCGACCTCTAATGTCGCGCCGACGGCCAGAGAGTCGTGCAACAGATTTGAAACATAGCCTGCGGGCGCTGTTCCGCCGGCGCTGTCTTCACGCTTCACGCTGATGCGCAGCCAGTCCGAATTGGGTTTAGCGGAAAGGCTATACTGACGCATGGTCGTCTGTCCGTCGCCGGTATGCACGCGAATGGTGATATATTGACCCGGCTTGAACGACGGCAGCGGTCCTTTATCTTCCGGCGTAAGATAGAATGACGTAACGACGCTGCTTTCTTGCTCTTTCTTCGATACGACAAAGCGTCGGAACCCTTGCCAGCCACCAGGGACCGATGCGGCCTCGCGATATATTTGATCCTCGCGATTGATGAGAATATCGGCCAGAAATCCATAAGCTTCGCCCCACGCGGCGACGATGTCGTCAGTCGCGGCGCTTCCCAGGACCTCGCGAATGGAAGCCAAGAGGTTCTCGCCGACAATGGGATAGTGTTCGGGCTTGATCTGCAATGACGCGTGCTTTTGCGCGATAAGCTCCACCGCCTCTTTCAGATGGCCGAGATTATCGATGTTCGCGGCATAGGCGCAAATTGCAGACGCTAACGCGGCTTGCTGCTTGCCCGCAGTCTGGTTTGCACGGTTGAAATAGGGAAGCACCTCCGGATTATGGGAGAACATCCGGTCGTAGAAGTGTCGGGTCAACGTATTGCCGTGCTCTTGAAGAACAGGAGCAGTTGCCTTGACAATTTGAATGGTTTTCTGACTTAGCACGGTGAGCCCCTTCGATGCTTTGCAACAATGATTTTGCTGAGTGCCGAGATCAACAACAAAGATATATTTTTAAGGTATCTTTTAGGTCAAGCCTCGTTGAACAGCCAAATTGCCACGCACGCGATATGCCATTTGAGCGTTCATCAGGAGGACGTCCCCATCGCCGTCACGACCCTGCTCGGACACCGTGCGACGCTCCCGCGCAAGTTGCGTAGAGGATCGACAAAATATACATTCAGGATACTTTAATATTCGCGCGAGGCTCGGGTGTAACGATGCAGTTGACGGACTTTACTGACTACAGTCTGCGCGTTCTTCTTTATGCAGCGAGCCAAGGCGACCGCTTGATCACCATTGAAGAAACCGCCGGCATCTATGACATTTCTCGCGCCCACTTGATGAAGGTCGTGAACCAACTCACGAATACCGGCTTTCTCACGTCTGTCCGCGGCCGCTCGGGCGGCGTCATGCTGGCCAAGCCGCCGGAAAAAATTCGCCTTGGAGACGTCATTCGCGCAACCGAGCCCGACTTTGCACTGGTCGAATGCTTCGGCACCGACAATCATTGCGCAATCACACCACGCTGCAAATTGCGTGGCGTTCTCAACGAGGCCCGAGCCGGATTTCTCGCCACGCTGGATCGTTATACCCTGGCAGATATCGCGCTTAGGCCGCGAGACTTCCCTCCCAAGCTTTGAAGCATGTGCACGCGCATTGCAGCTGCTGAGGCGCGAAGCAAAGCGAGCCTCGCAATGTTCGATAAAACCGTTCTCCGTTGCGCTTCGTGAAGTTGAAAGCGCACTCACTAACTATGAACCCAGCCTCGACCGGTTGAAAAACCTCAAGAGCGCAAGGGACCGAGCCGAAATAGGATCAATCGGCTGCCAGGATCAGAGCTGCGCTCCAAATTGCGCAAGCGTCTTAAATCGTGGACGACGCGACGCCCGCAAGCGCAAGCAGTACGACGACGCTCCAGCTCGGCAGCTTCCAAACGGTCAGCAACAAGAACCCCGCCGTCGCTATCGCAAAATCGCGCGGCGAAAGTACTGCGCTGGTCCACACCGGACTGTAGAGCGCGGCAGCCAGAATGCCGACGACGGCGGCATTGGCCCCTTTCATCGCGGCCTGCGCGCCGGGCTTGGATCGAAGATCGTCCCAATAGGGAAGCGTTCCGTAGACCAGCAATAGACCCGGAAGGAAAATGGCGACGAGCGCGAGGAGGGCTCCGGCAATTCCATTAGGCCATTGGACAGCGACCGCGCCGAGGTATGCCGCAAAGGTGAAGAGCGGTCCAGGCACCGCCTGTGCTAGGCCATAACCGGCGAGAAAATCCTGATTGTGCACCAACCCAGGCGCAACGACGGCGTTCTGTAGCAGCGGCAGGACGACATGGCCGCCGCCGAACACCAAGGCGCCGGACCGGAAGAAGGCATCAAAGAAGCCGACCGTAGGGTCACCGGTTGCAGCCGCGATGACCGGTGGTACGACGAGAAAGCCGATGAAGAGAGCAAGGCCGATTGCGCCACCGCGGCGCGATACCGGAAAACGCAGCGCGCCTTGAACGGCATTAATGTCGCCCCTGCAGAGCCAAAGACCGCCGACTGCACCAAGTGCGATAGCGGCGATCTGCGCGAAAGAATTGCTGACAAGAACGACGAGACAAAGCGCGGACAGAGCAATGGCGGCGCGGGGCCTGTCGGGCGTCAGGCTCTGGGCCATGCCCCACACGGCCTGCGCCACGACGGCAACCGCCACGAGTTTCAACCCGTGAATAAAGCCTTCGGCAACGGGCCCCGTTAAGGCACTGGCGCCAAGGGCAAACGCTAGGAGAATGAGAGCGGAGGGTAACGTGAAGGCGGCCCATGCAGCCAACCCTCCCAATAGACCATTGCCGCGCAACAGTCCGAGCGAAAAGCCCACCTGGCTCGACGCCGGTCCCGGCAGAAACTGGCACAGGGCAACAAGCTGGACGTAGGTTTCCTCATCGATCCAGCGCCGCCGCAGAACCAGTTCATTATGGAAATATCCCAGGTGAGCAATCGGTCCGCCGAACGATGTCAGGCCGAGCTTGAGGAAGACGCGGAAGACTTCAAAGGGCGAACCGGTCGCGTTGGTTTTTTCGACATCGCTCACTGCTGACATCCGGCCCCCACCCTCTCATTTTCGAGTGACGCTATCGCATATCGATAGCGAAGCTTGGCCGCAAGCTCAGGGCGGCAGCGGCTGGGCGGTATGTATATGCCCAAGTCATCGAGCATTGAGGTGGCAACGTCGTTTAGCCCGAAGCATTCGGGCCAATAAATAATCCCTACATCGATGTCACGTATCGCTTAATGTTGGGCGTCGACGGATTCAGCTGATCTTAGCCCTTGAGAGCTTTTGACAGAAGTCGCTTGTACGCGGATCCAATCATACCACTGATCGAGACCCTCACCGGTACGTGCCGACAGACGGACGACAGTCGCTCGGGGATTGATGATCTTCACATTCCGAATTGTTTTTTCGAGATCGAAATCCAGATAAGGCAACAGATCAACCTTATTCAACAATATGAGCTCGGACGAGCTGAACATATGAGGATATTTCAGCGGTTTGTCCTCGCCTTCGGTCACCGAAAAAACGGCAACTTTTGATCGCTCCCCAAGATCGAAAAGCGCCGGGCAAACAAGATTGCCAACGTTCTCGATCAAGACGATCGAACCAAAAGTGGGCTTGAGTTCTTCCAGGCCGCGAGCGACCATATCGGCTTCGAGATGACACCCTGTGCCGGTATTGATCTGAACGCAGGGCGCCCCTACGGCGCGAATGCGCTCTCCATCTGCCGAGGTTGCCTGATCGCCCTCGAGAACGAAAAGGTCGTTCTTCGATTTTAGATCGCGGATAGTTCTTTCCAGTAGCGTCGTCTTGCCAGCGCCAGGTGAGCTTACGATATTGAGCGCGAGAATCTCCCGTCCCGCGAACCAGGCACGATTGACGGCTGCGAGTTTATCATTTTTTTGTAGCACCCGTGCTTCGAGTTCAGCGACCGAAACCGTCCCGGCCCGATATGGCTTGTGCTCGTGGCTATGGTCATGACGGTGCTCATGGTCATGGTGATGATCATCGTGATCATGTGCATGGCTATGCCGCGTTCCGTCGGCGTGGACATGCTCGTGCTTGCGATGGTGATCGTGATACGCCTGATCGTCGTCCAGAAGCGGGCTTGTCTTTCCCGTCTCGAGATTGGTCAGCGTCGTCTTGGCTCCACTGCTGCATCCGCAAGTCGTGCACATTACGCCGCCTCCTCCAATTCCATCGATTTTATGGTGAGCTCCTCGCCACCGATCAGATCTGTCTCCCGGCTGCCGCAAGGGCAGGGCGAATAGAGCGCGGGCGCCGGAAACTCGCAGCCGCATAGACGGCAGCGGCCGCACCCGTCGATTCTTCGAATGTGGAGACGAGCGCCCTCAACTGGCGTTTCGGCGGATACGACACCGAAACAGAAGGCGATCGCGTCGGCCATGACGCCCGAAAGTGCACCAACTTCAAGCGTGACAGCTAGAACCCGGCGCCCTTCTGCGGCTTCGGACACGATCGCCACGATGTTTCGCGTGATGCTGAGTTCGTGCATCGCACGCTACTCCTGTTTGGTAACGCAGCTGAAGAGGCCTCCAGCCGCGCCGCCCTTCTCAAACTCAGGTCGCGAGCCAGCCGGCCAAAATGGATACGCCGGCGATTGCTCCAGCAGTGCCCGCGCATCTCTTCAGGATCGTCGCTGGCATGTTCCCCAATCGATCGAGGCCGAGGCCAAGAGCGATACCCGCAATATGGAGAAGAGCGGTCGCACCGACGAAGCCTGCGGCATACGGAAGGAAGCTGACGCCCAGACCCATACCCTCGGTGCCATGTGCATGGCCGTGAAACAGCGCAAACAGCCCGACAAGCGCCATTGCCGCAATCGTCGGCAATCTGACTCCGAACGCGATGGCGAGGCTCATGACAACAACCGAAGCGCCGATGGCTGCCTCAACCATTGGCAACGGCCAGCCATAATAACCGAGAGCACCGCCGAACATCATCGTGCCAACGAACGCCGACGGCACGAGCCAAATAGCGGCGCCGCCAAGATTGACCGCAAACAGGCCGACGGCAACCATGGCCAGAACGTGATCGATGCCGCTCAGTGGATGCATGAAGCCGTGGCTGAATGTATCGACGGGGCCCGCACCGACGTGAGCGAAAGCGGGTCCGGCGGTCAGTAAGAAGGCAGCGCCTACGAGTAATGGCAATTTCCGCAACATGGCATTTTCTCCCGGTAGATGTTTCTTAAGACGTCAACAAATTCTTGGAAGCTGCTCGCCGACGAGCATGTCGACGATCCGTACACCGCCCAAAACCGTATGCATTGTGACGCGGCCGGATTCCCCTTCGCCCACTTCGCCAATGATTTCAGCGTCGCGTCCCAAGGGATCGGAACGCAAAGCCAGGAGCGCGGCTCCGGCTTCATCGGGCGGAACCACGGCGACGAGCTTTCCTTCGTTGGCAAGATAAAGCGGGTCGAGGCCCAGAATCTCGCAGAACCCCTTTACTTCGGGTCGTATCGGAGTGTGCTCCTCGTCAACGGAGATCGAGACGCCTGAGGCGTCCGCGATTTCGTTCAGAACGGTCGCGATGCCACCGCGCGTCGCGTCGCGGATGGCGCGGGTGTGCGGCGCGGCTTGAAGAAGGCGCGCGATCAGTTCGTGGAGCGCGGCGCAATCACTGACGATCGGACTATCGAGCGCCATATCACCGCGTGCGCCAAGGATCGCCGCGCCGTGATCGCCAAGGAGGCCGTTGACGAGGACGAGATCGCCCGGTCGGGCCTGATCGACGCCCAAATTGATGCCATCGGCGATAACGCCGATCCCCGTCGTCGTCAGGAAGACCTTATCGCAGGCTCCCTTATGGACGACCTTGGTGTCGCCGGTGACGATTCTCACGCCGGCGGCTTGCGCCGTCTCGGCCATGGAGCGCGCAATTCTCCGCAATAGGTCGACCGAGACGCCCTCTTCGATGATGGCGGCGCAGGAAATATAAAGAGGCTTCGCGCCGCCGACCGCGAGATCGTTGATGGTGCCGCAGATCGCGAGCTTGCCAATGTCGCCGCCCGGAAAGAACAACGGATCGACGACGAAGCTGTCGGTCGTGAAGGCGACGCGGTCTCCGAGCTTGGTCAAACCAAGGAGATCTATGCGCGCCTGATCTTCGAGCGCATCCGGCCCCGATCCGTTGAAGACGGATATGAATACGTCGTCGATGAGGTCCTTCATCGCCTTACCGCCGCCGCCGTGTGCCAGCGTGACATTCGGCACCGAGACCGTGCCGAGCTTGCGGCCCGGCCGACTGATCGGAATGACGTTCATGACGCCACCGCTTGTTTCTTGATGCCACCGTACTGGTAATAGGCCGCACACGCGCCTTCGGACGAAACCATCAGCGCGCCAAGCGGTGTCTCCGGCGTGCATGCGGTGCCGAAGACCTTGCATTGCCAGGGCTTGATGACCCCCTTTAAAACTTCGCCGCATTGGCAGGACTTCGGGTCGGCGATCTTGATATTTGGCATGGCGAATTTTTGCTCCGCGTCGTAGACCGCGTAGTCGTCGCGAATGCGGACGCCCGAGTGATCGATCGAGCCGAGGCCCCGCCATTCGAAGAATTCGCGAAGCTCGTAGACCTTCGCGACCGCCTCGAGCGCACGATCGTTGCCGTCGTCCGGCACGATGCGCGCGTACTGGTTCTCGATTTCGGCACGCCCGTCCTTGATCTGCTTCAGAACCATCCAGATCGACTGCAGTACGTCGAGCGGTTCAAAGCCGGCGACCACCATGGGCCGCCTGTAATAGCGCGACACGAACTCATAAGGCTTCGTGCCGATGACCATCGAGACGTGGCCCGGGCCGAGGAAACCGTCGAGCTGCAAATCCGGACTATCGAGGATTGCCTTGATCGTTGGAACGATAGTGATGTGATTGCAGAAGACGGAGAAGTTCGTGATGCCTTCGGCTTCCGCCTGCAAGATCGTCAGTGCCGTCGACGGCATGGTCGTCTCGAAACCGATGCCGAAAAACACGACCTCGCGATCGGGGTTCTTGCGAGCGAGCGCAAGAGAATCCATCGGCGAATAGACCATGCGCACGTCGGCGCCATCGGCCTTCGCCTGAAGCAGGCTTTTGCGTGAGCCCGGCACGCGCATCGCATCCCCGAATGTCGTGCAAATGACCTCGGGGCGCTCCGCTACGGCGACACAATCATCGATCCGCCCCATGGGTAAAACGCAGACTGGGCAGCCTGGCCCATGCACGAGCTCGATTTCCTTTGGCAGCATGCCTTCGATGCCATAGCGGAAAATCGAATGCGTATGCCCCCCGCACACTTCCATGATGGCGATCGGCCGATCCTTCGTGATCGCGATTTCGGACACGAGACCCTGGATTTTCTTCACTAGGGTCGCTGCCTTTTCCCGATCGCGGAATTCATCGACGTATTTCATGCTGCGGCTCCCTTGCTCGCTGCCGAGCCGCGGTCGTCCGCGAGCAGCGTGTGAACGAGGTCCCAAAGAATATGGTAGGCCGTAACGTGGCACTCCTGAGTGCGGTGGATCGAGGACGTCGGCACCACAAGGCAGTGGTCGACAACGCCGGATGTCTTCATGCGGCCGCCGTCGCCTCCCGCGAGGCCGATGGTCACGAGGCCCATTTCCTTGGCTTTGGCGAAGGCCGAGATGAGATTTGTCGAGTTACCGCTGGTCGAAATCCCGATGAGTCCATCGCCGGCGCGGCCATGGGCGATGATCTGGCGGACGAACACATGCTCGAAGCCGACGTCGTTGCCGACCGCAGAAATCATCGCGAGATCGGCGACGAGATTGGTGGCGGCAAGTGCTGGACGTCCGGCGGTGATCGGATGCACGAACTCGACGGCAACGTGGGACGCGTCGCACGACGAGCCGCCGTTTCCCATAGAGAACAGTTGCCCGCCACTGCGATAGATGCCGGCGACCGCTTTTGCTGCTGCGACGAGGACAGGTGCGGACGCGCCGAAAAAGGCCGCATTGGTTTCGCGGCTCTCTCTCGCTTTTTCCGCAACGGAGTGCAGGAGCGCGGCATCGAGCTTTGCCGCGTCCTGGGGCTTGCCGTGAAGGAACGGATAGAGTGCTGCAAGTTCGGCTTCATTCGACATTGCAGAGCCTCCTAAATGGCGCCGGAAAGCCGCATGGCTTCCATTTCGGCCTGCGCTTCTCCGAGCTCGTGCAGAATTTTCAGCGTTTCTGCGGCTTCGGCTTCGTTGATGCGGCTCATCGCGAAGCCCACGTGGATGAGCACCCAGTCACCAATGCAGCTCTCTACAGGATGCGCGTCGCTGACAACGCAGGCGACATTCACCTGCCGCTTGACGCCGCTGACGTCGACGGTCGCGAGCTTCTTCTCCACATCATCGATCTTTACGATGCGCCCTGGAATGCCGAGACACATGGCGTGTTTCCTCCGGTCGTGTTGTTGTTTTTTATGAGTTTTGCGGCCGCGATTGCTGCCTGGCCGAGCGATAGCCCGCCGTCGCCCGACGGCACCTTGGCTTGGGTGAGAACCTTGAAATCCGCCGCTTCGAGCAGGGCAGTCACCTGCTCGAGCAGAATGCGGTTGTGGAAGCAGCCGCCCGAAAGGGCGACGGTGTCGAAGCGCGGGCCAGCCAGGCCGTCGCGAGCGGCGAGCTTCACGCACATGGCGGCGAGGGCACTTGCCAACCCGCGATGAAAACGCGCCGCCATGACGCCGACGGGTGTGTTGAGAACCAGATCGCCAAGAATGGCGTTCCAAACCGCAAGCGGCTCGATGTAGGGAAGCCGCGTCTCCTTGAGGTTTGGGATTGTGAAGGGGTAGGCGAGCGCCTCGTCCTCACTGCGAAGCGCGTCGTGATCGACGGCATTCTCCAACATTGCCGCCGCTTCGCCTTCGTAGCCCTGGCGGTCGAAGCAAAGGCCCATTGCCGCCGCAACAGCGTCGAACAACCGGCCGCACGACGAAGATTTCGGTGAATTAAACCCCGAGCGGAGCATCGCGTCCAGGGTGGCGCGCGGTTTGCTTTCAAGATGGCGAAAGACATCGAGCGAACCGAAATTCATCCGCAACGACGGCCAGCCCAACTCCGCCATCAAGTGCGCATAGAGATTGCGCCAAGGCTCGCGCGAGGCGGCGTCGCCTCCGAGCATCGCGACGGGCTTGAATGTCCCAACCCGCTCGAAGCGCGCATAGTCGGCAAGCAGAAATTCGCCTCCCCAGATCTCGCCGCCTTCGCCATAGCCGAGGCCATCGAGCGCGACGCCGAGAACGTGACCACCATTCAACGGCCAGCCGTTCTCCACGAGACAGCTTGCGACATGAGCGTGGTGATGCTGGACCTCGACGAGCGGCAGGCCGAGGTCACGGCTCATATCTTCTGCGTGTCTCTTGCTCCGGTATCCCGGATGGCGATCGCAGACGATGGCCTCCGGCCGAGCGTCGATCATCGCGCGATAAAGGCCGATGGTCCCTGTGTAATCGTTGAACGTTCGGGCATCGGCCAAGTCGCCGATATGCTGAGACAAGACGGCGGCACCCGATTTCACAAAGCAGAACGTGTTTTTCAGATCGCCACCCGCGGCGAGCAGTTGGGGAACCTGCTCAAAGCCGTTCGGCAACCGGATCGCTGCGGGAGCGAAGCCACGCGCACGTCGCATGACCCGCATCTTGCTAGCGGCGATCCGAACAACAGAATCGTCCACACGGTTCAGGATGTCCCGGTCGTGGGCGAGAGCGTAAGCTGCGATACCTGAGAGTTCCTCGCGAGCGTCCGCATCGTCGGTCACCTGCGGCGCGTCGGAACGGTTTCCGGAGGTCATTACGACCGGGCGGCTCATGCGCCGGAGGAGAAGCGCATGTAGCGGTGTGGTCGGAAGCATGAAGCCGATCGTCCGCAGTCCAGGAGCGATGGCCTCCGGAAGCCGGTCGGTGCCGCAGGCCTCGAGAAGAACGATTGGCGCGGCGGCACTTTTTAGAATTTCTTCGTCTTCAGTTGTAACTGTCGCATAGCGCTTGATGACGTCGAGGTCGCGCGCCATGAGCGCGAAGGGCTTGCGGTCGCGATGCTTCAGTTCGCGGAGACGCTCGACCGCGTCGGTGCGTGTCGCGTCGCACGCGAGCTGATAGCCGCCCAATCCCTTGATGGCGACGATCTCGCCTTTCTGAATGAGCCCCAACGCCGCGTCGACATCATCGAGCATAGACGCCTGATCGAAGCTGAAGGGCTTTCCATCGAAGCGGAAGAGGCGGGCTTTCGGACCGCAGACATGGCAGGCCGTTGTTTCGGCGTGAAATCGCCGGTCACTCGGGTCTCCGTATTCGGCGGCACAATCAGGACAGAAGTCAAATGCGGCCATGCTGGTCGTCAGGCGATCGTAAGGAACGCTCCGGACGATCGAGAGGCGCGGACCGCAATTGGTGCAAGTCGTGAACGGATAGCGATAGCGGCGCGAGTACGGATCGAAGATGTCCCGGGCGCAATCCGTGCAGAGTGCCGCGTCTGGCGATATTTCGGTGTTGCTTTGGCCGGCCGAGCTTTCCGCAATTTCGAAGGTCTTCGGTAGCTCGCCTGAGAAGCGCTGATATTCGACGGATTGAACAGACGCGAGCGACGGCGCGCTCGTGCGAATTTGGTCGAGAAGCGTTTCGATGGTCGTGAGCTCACCGCATACGCGAATGAGAACGCCATCGGCATCGTTGAGCACGTATCCAGATAGTCCAAGCCCTCGCGCGTTGCGCCAGACAAATGGCCGAAACCCGACGCCCTGCACACGGCCGCGGACGCGAATCTCGACGCTGTCTACCACTGGTCCGGCGGGAATGCGCACAGCGCGGCTCATGGTTCTGCGTCCCAAAGGAGAACGCGGTTGTTGCCACTGTCTGCAACGACGACCGTCGAGCCGCACGCTGCAATTCCGTATGGCCAGCATAGGCTATCGCGTTGAGGCGAGCGCCAGCGATTGTCGCCTTTGTCTTGAAATCCCGCTTGCCCCGCGAGGAAACCAGCCCCTGCGAACATGCGAAGATCAGAGATGTCATGCGCAACGATGCGGGAATTCGCCGTATCTGCGATGGCGATGCGGCGACCAACGCGAGCGATGCTGTAAGGCATATTGAGGGTCGCGGACGTCGGATAGTAGGAACCGGAATTGTGATCGATACCGGAGAAGTTCTGCTGTCCGAGCACGAATGTGCACGGCGCACCATTCGTTTCCGGCAGCTCGTTCCAGATCATAACGCGGTTGTTTCCGGCATCCGCGACGAGAAGACGTCCCTCAAGCACCGCTACCGAGTGCGGCCACGTCATGCCTACATCGGCAACGGCGCGTCCGGCATTGCTATCGCGCGTGACGAAGTCGGTTTCCCCAAGGACGAGATCCGCGGGGGCGCCGCTCTCGGCCGGAATCTGGTTCCATTTCAGGACGCGGCGATTGCCGGTGTCGGCGACCCAAAGTGCGCCATCCGCAATTGTCACGCCGTAGCACCAGTTGAGCGTGTCCGCTGCTGCCGCCGCGCCGCGGTTCGCAAGAACGCTTTCGAAATCGCGCTGGCCAAGCACGACATCCGCGGGCTGATTGGAATATGTTGGAAGCCCATGCCAGATCAACACGCGATGGTTCCAGGCATCGGCGATGGCGAGCACGTCGCCGTTGACGGCAACGCCCGTGGGAACATTCAGCGTGGCCGGTCCGGGAGACGTCTTGGCGTTGCGGCCTTCACTCTCGAAGTTCGGCTGACCGATCAGCAGGTCCGCCGCCGCTCCATCGTGACGGGGCGTCTGCCTCCAGATGAGCAGTCGATGATGGCCCGTATCGGCAACAAAAAGCGGACCGTCTTCGGATGCAAGCGCCGCACCGCGAGGGCCAAACAGCGTTGAAGGCGACGGCGTGATCGGATTGACGATGCCGTTGGGGCTCGAAACACTGCCGAAAATGACGCGCGCGCCTTCGGCTGCAAGCAGCGCTGGTGCTTGGCCGTCGAACGCCGATGGCCGCCGTACCGGCGCAAGGGATACGCGCATCGTCATTTGGCCAACCTCACCTCGACCCGGGATCCGATGACGCGAACGGCGTGCGGCTGAAGCTGAATTGCCGGCGCAGTCAGGCATTCGCCTGTCATGAGGTCATATTGAAATTGATGGAATGGACAGGTGATGATGCCGTCGGCGACCTCGCCATCGTCCAGCGCTAGACCGAGATGCGCGCAAGCGTTTTGAAAGCACGTCACGATCGACCCGCGACGCGAAAGAAGAATTTTTTCACCTTCGAGAATCTGCGCCTTGATACCGCCGTCCGGAATTTCGGTAAGGCGGGCCGCATAATGCCACTGTCCTCCAGCCCCATTCGCAAACGGACTTATTAAGTGCAGCGTCGCTCCGTCCTGATGGCCGTTCGCGGAAGTTTTGACCTGCAGGATCTCGGTAATCTCCGGGCACGCCTCCTCGACGGCCTTCTTGACGCCGGCATGGAAGGTCAACGCCGACGCGGGGCATCCGTCGCAGGAGCCGACAAAGCGAACCTCGATGGAGGGCGGCTTGACACCGACCAATTCGACGTCGCCACCGTGGGAGGCAAGCATAGGGCGGATGCTTTGAAGCGCTGCTTCGACGCGCTCGGTAAGGCTGGGCTTGACGATGTTGTGGCGGCGCAAGACACCGTAGACAACATCATCGGTAACAGCGGCCTTCATGGCATTGAGCGCCGCCGGGTCTCGCTTCAACGCACTGACGAGACGGCGCAGCGCTTCGCCATTTAGCGCTTCGATCGCGCGACCGTACGCCATGGCGGCACCGCGCGGTGTCTCATCCCAGCCTTCGAAAATCATCTCCAGACGCTCGATATCACCGACGAAATCGGCAATCGCGCGTGGTTTGCTCTCGACGGCTTCGACTGCTGTCACGGCAGATCACCGATATCTGAGATCGCGAAAGAGACGTGGTTGCAACGCGCCGCCGAAGAAGCCTGCGACCGCAGCGGACGCCCAATACGGAAGCCCCGCGACCCGCGCCGCAAGAATGAAGCAGAGCGCAGCAAACAGAATTCCGATTGCAAGCTGCGTGTAGGCCCGCGCAGGTTCAGCGAAGAGCTTGCCGCTAAAGAAGAGCCCAATGGAATTTCGAACCATCTCAAACATTCTGGTCTCACCCGATGAAAGCAGAAACGATGATGCCGATGAGAACGCCTGCCGTTCCGGCGACGACTCCGTAGAATGAGCCCATATAAGCCGCGAGCTCGGTTCCGAGCGCCTTACCGCCCGTCAGCACTCCGCCGAAAGCGCCGCCCGCGAGCGACGCAACGAAACCTACGATTAGCGCGAGAATAGCCGCTCCAATCGGGATATTTCCAATCATCGACCCCACCTCCTTTATTGGCCTATTGGCGTTTTCAATCAGCTTCGATCATGTGTCCGTTCGAGATCCGCGGAGCTGCAGATGCGAGCAATTCGCGATCGATCTGATCGAGGGCTTCCGCAACGATTCGAGCTTTGCTTTGCTCCCCCGCCGCCGAAAAAATCTCCCGGGCTTCGAGGTAGAGATCCCGGGCAGCCGCAATATTCCTGCGATTGCCCGACGTCGGATTGCCGACGTCATCCGGCAGGTTCCAAAGACAGTTCGCCTTGTTGGAGATCGTGTTGGCGTATTCGCGCGGTGTCGTCTTGCGATCCCGCACCTTCAACGCCTCGTCGTAAGCTTCGATGGCGCGCAAGTTGTTTTCCAGAACGTGGCTCGAAGATGCATACTGGAGCGCATTTCCAAGGTTGTTCTGAAGCATCGCATATTCGGACGGGTGGTCGATCAAGGTGACGACCTTGAGGCCCTCCTCGAAGGCCTGCACGGCAAGTGCTTCGCGCATTTTTGCGCGCTCGTCAGTAAAGGGGATCGATAGGAACGCCGTCGCAAGATTATTTTGAAGGATCGCGTATTCCTTCGGAAAAGCCACCCGGTCGAAGGTTCGGAGAGACCGCTGATAGGCGGAAATCGCGTCCGTGATCCGCGCCTTCCCCGCGCCCGCAAGACTTTGCAAAGCGATACCGAGATTCATTTCGGCTTCAGCAAGCTCTTCCGCTGTACCGAGATCGCGAATGGAGGGAATTGCTGCCTGAAGCTCGTCGCGCGCGCATTCGAGCGACGTGGTGCCGTTGTCCGGTATCGCCTGTAGCGCCGTCGCCTTACGGGCACCAATCCGCGCCTTCAACAGAGTATGCGTCGGCGGGCAAAGCTCCTGAGCTTTGCTGTAGAGTTCGACAGCCGCAGCGAGATCGTCTCCAGACTGTGGTCTGATCTGAAGGCCGAGCGCGATCTCCATCAGCATTTCGGCACGCTCTTCGGGTGAGGCGGTGTCGGCGTCTGCTGCGGCCAACGCGGCCCGCACCTGGTCCTGCGCCCCAACTGTCACGCCCATTCCTCCCCGTCTTGCGGCTCTTGTGAGCTCTTGGCTGCGGCATTTGCCGCTTGGAGGATCACTATTCTGCTAGCGATCAGAGCTGTCTATTCACATTTCAGTTTGCATACTTAGTTGGCAGCTAAAATGCGTTCCTCGCGACGAGAGCGGCGCGGTCGTCATCCCAGATCGCGGGCAATGTCATTTCAACGGAATCTTCGATGCCGTTATCGCGAAAGAAGTCGGCGGCAGCGACAGCGCGATCGCCGGCTCCGGTTCGGATCTTTATGACATAGCCGCCAGCAGCGCGGTGATGGACCGGAAGCACGACGAGGTCGTTGCCGTTGCGAAGAAGGACGACGGCTTCGAGGGAATTGAAAAAGCGTTCGTAGGTCCCGCGGGTGAAGTGAAGCGCGCCGCGGCGGATTGCGAGGAATGCATGTTCGTTCATGCGGCACCGGCTGCAGTGGATAGTGCGAAGGCGCCGATGCGCGCTACGATGCGGTCGGCGACGGTCGTTGCAGCGGCGTCGATTTCAGGAGAAAGACCGAGTCCAAGCTCCAAATCACGGGCTTCGATCAGATAGACGGTCACGTCGGACGGAAACTGTTCGCGGTAGAGCTGGCGGCCGGCAAAAAGCGCGTGATCCCAGCGAAAATCATGGAGATTAAGTGAGGGCACGTGCGGCGCTTCGAGCTCGCGTCCCGGCACCTCGAACACGGATCCCGGCTCCGATCCCGTGCGTGAGCTGTCGACGATGATCAGAGCATCACAGCCGCGCGCGGCGTACATCACGCTCATGCCGTCCGTGCCTGCGTCGAGGAGTCGAACATCCTCACGGCCGCGAAGATCGTCGCGGCTGCGGAGCAATCGGATGACTTCGACGCCCGCAGCGTCATCTTTCCTGTTGGCGTTGCCGCAACCGATCACCGCAATCATGTCAAATCCGCCAAAGTCGGCACGACCATTCCGGCTCGACCGGACAGTCGAGTTCCGGTAGTTCACAGTATTTGCGGTGGACGAGATAGTACATGCAGGTTTCGCACGGCTGCTCGATGCCGCCGTGCTCGATCGTGTGGTCGGTAAAGCCAGCGATGATGAGCTTGGCCTTGAGGTCGCCGCCCTGATCTCGCAGCCGGGCAATGATCGCTTGCACCTCTTCATGGGTGTCGGCGCGCGGAAAGACCTCGGTTTCAAGGCCTGACGCGAGAAGCGATCTGATGTCTTCCCGCCGTTGATCGTCGCCCGTTGTTTCCAAGGCTACTGTCACAGTATCACCTCGACCGATTGTTGTTGTGCTCGATCAAATTCTCCATAACCGGCACCACCAGTCCGGCTCGACGGGAACTGAAAGCTCCGGCAGGTCGCACCATTTGCGATGGACGAGATAGTACATGCACTCGAGGCACCGCTGCTGGTCAGGTCCATAAGGACGGTTCACGAAGCCGCTGATCACGAGCTTCGATTTGAGATCTTCGGGCTCGAGATGGCGGAGTTCGGTGAGGATCGCACCAAACTCTTTCTCGGTTTCCGGAAACGGCTCCGTCTGTGTTTTGAGGCCCGCCGCCATCATGTCGGAGATGGTTTTCAGCACAGCCTCGTCTTTTCCGTTCGCGCTCATTCTTCCACCTTGATGCCAGCCGCGCGCCGTTTCCGACGTGCCGGGCGAGCAGTTATTGTCTCGCACCGGCACCGCAGAATAACGCCAGGCCCTATCAGGCTGTACGGAAGCGAGCGAGCTGCTCACCGGTTTTCGCATCATATGCATGCACCGTGCAAACGAGACAGCTATCGTATGATCGACAAACATGCCCGACCTCGACCGGATCATGCGGATCGGTTATCGGCGTACCGATCAGCGCTTCTTCGATCGGGCCGCGTATGCCGTCTCCTGTTCGCGGACCGACGTTCCACGTGGTCGGCGCGATGATTTGATAGTTCTTGATCTTGCCGCCCTGTACGTCGATCCAGTGACAGAGCGCCCCGCGTGCGGCTTCGGTTGCACCCCAGCCGCGGCCGTCCTTTTCGGTCGGCTTGATGTACCACTGATCCTTGAGTTTCAATTCGCGCAGAATGCGTTCGGCCTCGCGATAGAGCTTCACTGCCTCGTGCATGCGTGCGAAATGGCGAAGCAGGATGCTCGCACCGCCCATCTTCTGATACATATCGAGCACAAGCGGGTCGTAGTGCTGCCAGCTCTCGCCATGCTTGCCTCCGGCGACGAGCTGGCGCGACAGCGGGCCGGCTTCGAGACGGCCATCTTGAACATGCAAGACCGCCGAGGACCAGGAATACTTGCCGTTGTGATCGACGTCGTTCTTCTGGGCCGGCTTTGTGGTGCGGTCGAAGGGGTGAACCGGCTGCGGTTCGTCATACCAGGCGTGGCGCAGGTCTTCGCGCGTGAACTGCTGCTCCATCAACTTGTGCGTGCCGGTAGCGCCGTCGAACACGCCGCTCTTCATAATAAGGGCGGCGTTGCGGCCCTCGATCGTCGGCTTGTTGTAACGGTCTTCGTGCGGCAGGTATCCCCACGAAATATACTTGTGATGACCGCGCCCGTATTTGTCGAGGCCGATGTCCATCGACATGCGCCAGAACAGGCCGAGGTCGGAGTTTGCGTGGTCGGGACGTTCGTCGAGCCATGCCAGGAAATCGTCATAGGAGCGGATCTGCTCATAGCGTTCGAGCGAGCAGCCGAGCCAGACCGGTTCGAGCCAGTTGCGGCGGAAGTGCTCGAGGATCGACCATGCGCGCGTCACGTCGGTTAATGTCGGCGCGCACATGACGCCACCGGGAACCATGTAGCTCGAGTGGGGCCACTGGCCTCCGAGCAACGCGTAAATCTCGACAGGGCGGCCCGAGATGGTGACGCCGATTTCGTAGTTCTTGCCGGTAAACGGCGCCCACCGTTTCACGGCTTCCTCGAAGAACGGCGACTTGGCGTAGTTCTTGTTCGTGTAGTCGATCATGAACAGGCCGTAGTGATGGCGCGGCTGGCTCTGGATCGTCTCCACGATTTGTCCAAGGTTACGCGCCAGGATGGCGTTCCGCGGCACCTCGGTCTTCCATGCCGTATCGAGGGCCCAGGCCGCGCACGAGAGATGCGATGCACCGCAGATGCCGCAAGCGCGCGGCGTAACGACGAGGCCCGCTTGCGGATCCTTGTCGCGTAGGATGACTTCAAATCCGCGGAAGAGCTCCGCGTTGGTCCAGGCGTTGACGACGACGCCGTCCTGAATATCGACGCGAACGTCGAGGTCGCCTTCGACACGTCCGACTGGCGAAATATCCAGGGTTTGAATTGCTGCTGACATCGAAGATCTCGCTCCCTACTTCGATTCTGATTGATTGTTGTTCGTTTGGTTCAGACGACGAAGATGTCTTCTTCGGCCCACTTGGGTGATGCGACCTTGGCCGCCGCCGTCAGTTTCACGTAGCCGGTCTTGTCGACGCCGAGCGGCATGTCTTTCGGCACGCCCATGACGGTTTGCGTCTTGAAGACCGTGCCCGGCGCAAGGTCGTAGAAGGGGAATTCGGGCTCGGTACAGCCCATGCACGGCATGCCGGCGCGCGTCTTGGAGGATTGGCGGTTCCAGAGAATGCGATTGCACGGCGAATGCGTCATCGGTCCGCGGCAACCGAGATCGTAGAACAGGCAGCCCTTGCGCTGACCGAACTCCGTCGCCGAAACCTTGTAGGCGAAGTGCATGTTGCGCGTGCAGCCGGTCTGCGTGAAGCTTTGGAAGAACGTCTTCGGCCGCTGGAATTCATCGAGCGACAAATCTCCGCCGCGCCCGGTCGCAACGGCAACGACAATCTGGGTGATCCAGTCGGGATGTGCGGGACAGCCCGGAATGTTGATGACGGGCAGGCCGGCTTTCGATTTGTAGTCCTTGCCGAGGAAACCGCCGTGCCCGCGCTTCAGGAATTGGAGGCCGACGCTCTCGGAGGGGTTCGGCGCGGTGGCCGGGATGCCGCCCCAGGTGGCGCAGTCACCAACGGCAACCGTATAAGCCGCAACGTTTGCAAGTTCGCGCACCCAATCCATCATCGGGCGACCTGCGAAGCGGTTCCATTGGCCCGTTCCGTTCGGCGCCTTCACGACGGAGCCCTCGAAAACGAAGATATCGAGAGGCATCTGCCCGCTGACGAGCGCGCGCATCATCTTCTGAAGATTCTCGCCGAGCTCCATGCCGAGCGAAGGATGCCAGAGAACGTTGATGCCGAAATCTGTGACGAGATCGCATGCACTCGGTTCCTCGGCATTGAGGAACGACATTGTATTCCCAGAGCATGCGCCGCCCTGGAGCCACAGAAGATTGGCCATTCGTTTTCTCCCCTGATCCCGGCGATTACGTTCGCCTTGATAGTTAAGGGGAGCAAGAAGCAGGCCAGTTCGATAATTTTCTCGAATGCTTCGATATTTCAAAACGTTCCCGCGCTGCCGCAGAAAAAAAGCGGGCGTCGATAGCGTGAACAGCACTGCAAAGTATCTAAGCAGTAGAAAACTTGCTTTACAAAAACGTGCGTGCGTCAGCCCCGCCGGCTACCGCACGTTGGGCACGCGACTTCGAGCAGATATCCGAACCAGATTTTCCGGCAGTAGCTGCACCAGTGGCCCGTGGTTTGTTCGATTGGGAGGCCGATCTCGCGCGCGAGCGCGCCGTACGCCACAGATTCGACGTCGACGTCGGCGGCGCGGCTCGGCTTGACGCGCGAATAGGGGAACGGAACGATTTCCGCGAGATCTTTCTCGTCGTCGTCAGACGGTCCGACCGTCATGATGCGTTTTCCTCATCGAGTCGATAGCGACGAATTTTGTTCGAAAGTCCGACCCGGGAAAGGCCGAGCTCTTCAGCCGCCTTGCTTTGGTTCCAACGATAGCGCTTGAGCGTCTGCTGGACGAGATGGCGTTCAAGACTTTCGACTTGATCTTTCAGCGTCTTGCCCTCGGGTACAAAGCCTCGATCCCGGTTCGAGGGTCCACGGCGCGGAGCGTCCTGAATGTTAGGCGAAAGATGTCGCGTCGTCAGGTATTCCCCGTCACCTGTCAATGCAACCAAGCGGCGGATCTCGTTCTCCAATTCTCGAACATTTCCAGGGAAGTCGTAATGCGAGAGCTTTTCGAGCAGGTTAGCCGAGAGGCCGAGAATCTTGCGCCCCATGTTCTCGCTGTGCTTAGCGGCGAAGAACTCGGCAAGCGCTGAGATATCGGCGACACGGTCGCGTAAAGGCGGAACCTCGAATTCGATGCCTTTGAGGCGGTAATAGAGATCGCGGCGGAATTCGCGCGTCGCCACGAGTTGCGACAGCGGCCGGTTGGAGGCCGCAATGATGCGCACGTTCGAGTGAATGGTCCGATCCGAACCCAAAGGCTTCACTTCGCCCTCTTGCAGGAAGCGAAGGAGCGAAACTTGAAACGAAGCCGAGACCTCCGAGATTTCATCGAGAAACACCGTGCCGCCGTCAGCCGCGCGAAAAAGGCCGAGCCGATCGGAGATGGCACCGGTGAAGGCGCCACGCTTGTGCCCGAAGAGTTCCGACTGCAAGAGATCATCGTTCATGCCGCCGCAGTTCTGCATGAGGAGCGGACTCGACTTGCGCGACGAATTATAGTGGATCGCCCGCGCGAGAAGCTCCTTGCCCGTTCCCGTCTCACCTTGAATGAGGATCGGCAGGTCCGTTTTCGCAGAGGTCTTCGCCATCTCGCAGATCGTCGCCATTTTCTCACTGGCGTAGACGAGTTTTTCGAACTGCTGGCCCTCGTGAATCAGCCGCAAATCGTGTGGCGGATGATAGGCGATGCTCTCGTCGCTCATCTTGAACTCGCGCGAGATCAGGCGATGACGGCGCGCAAGTTCTCTGCTCTCAAGTCCACGTTTGACGATGAGAGCGATTTGTTCGACCTCAAGAGGCTTGCGGACATACTGATAAACCGATGCTTCCCTGAACGCTTTCGACTGCCGGTCGCCGCCTCTGGCGAGAACCAGGACCCGAACGATATCCGGATGAGAGATCCGCAAATTGGAGAGAAGCGCGCAGCCGTCGAAATCCTTGCTGCCCTCATCCGCAACAACGAGGTCGATGTGAACATCTCTCGTCAACTGGTGAGCTTCGATGTCCGTCGTCGCGACGAGCACGCGATATCCGCTGCGATCCGCCATCACTTCCGCGAGTTCGGTCCAGGTGCCCTCGTCGCGGGCGACGATCAAGATGGTGTAGTCTCGGTCCATGAAACGAGATTTCCAAAATGCTAGCTAACTTAGCAATAGCGCTCATGACGAAGGGAAGCAATCCGGCGACAGCAACGGCGCGTCCGGGGATCAAATGGGCATTCCGGCCAGCGAGCCTGCATACGGTATGTCGTCGTGCAGTCTCCAGCCGTTCGCCCTGCGCTTCGGCTCATCAGCACGAGTGATTGTTCCGGCGCCTTTTACGCTTCCCGTGAATCCGCAGCCATTGTTGGCGACACCTTTTGGGTCGCTGACCACGCAGCGCGAGTTCCGCTTCTGGGATCTTGCAACCACGTCGCAATGTTGAGAAAGCGGCCGCGCCTCGGCAAGTGCTGGATGGGATAGGAGTTCGTGCACAAGTGCTCTTTGCCCTAATGCAGACTTCATGGATTTGTCTGCGCGGGGCCAGAAGCCGCTATATTCCGAGCCTGAGCGAGCGACGCACCCACTCGATACAGGTTTTTCGAATAGGGAAATCGCCCGCCGGTTCGATCTCGGTAGTTTCAGGGATTACCCCTTAAGGGATATCGCTAATTATCTTTGGATCATAATCCAGGTAGCGGCTCCTCTTCTTGCGCGGAGGCAAATCGGCAATGCGAAGTGCAAAGCGCAACCTGTCTTCATTGAAAACCGCCTCACGGGCTTTGGAGTCGATGGCGTCTCGACCGTCCGTATTCGACCGTCCGTATTCGGCCATTTGTATTAGCCATTCGACCAGCAATTTTCGCGCAATTCTGATCTAAACTCACAAAATCATCGAGGTGGGCGATTGTTACAATTCCGTATCGATCCAGCCCAAATGGCAACACGTCAACTCGCGCGTACTACCTGAAAAGTCTTTGCTCGTTTGCGATCGTTGAATGCTTCCCAAGCGTTATCTGCACAAATGGCGAGTCTTGCCGATGATGCAGCGAAGCGGTTGGCGCGTCGCTCAGCGTGACGGGTTCTTCGCCGGCAAACGCCGCAATACTTGACCGAGTTTCGTGGGCACTTGTTCGGTTGGAATTGCGACCATGCATCTGTTGATCGTCGACGATCATCCCATCGTCAGTTCTGGCGTCCGTCTGGTGTTGTGCGAAGATAACGACATCGTGGTGCGCGACGCGCGTTCAATCGCGGAGGCCAAAGCAGCTATCGAGCATCAGCCTCCGGATGTAATGCTGCTCGATAATGAGATGCACGATGGATCCGGACTCGATTTTTGCCGGGCAACACTCGCAAAAAATCCGACGATCGGGATTATCGTGTTTTCGGTGACGGAGTCGCCAACCGTGGCGCTCGACGCTTTGCAGCGAGGAGCAAAAGGTTTCATTAGTAAAACGAACGAAGTTACTGATTTAAGACGTGCACTCCGCACGGTAGCCTCCGGTGAGGTCTGGCTATCGGAACCTTTCGCGCAAAGGATCGCATTTCTGAAAACGACGCGGCTTTCTCAATTTCGGTTGAGCTCCCGGGAACAGCAGGTCGTTAGAAATCTCGCGAAAGGACGAAATTTCAAGCAAATCGCGAAGACGATGTGCATTTCGTATTGGACCGTCGTCAAGGATTGTCAAGGCTTGCGACAAAAGCTCGATGCGCGAAACTCGACTGAGCTTGTGAGGATAGCGTCCGAGCTCAACCTGATTTGAGCTGACCGCATTTCTAGCTATTCAAAAGTCTGCAGCACTCTTTTTCTGAAAATCAAGCGGCGGATTCTCAATCCGCCGCTTGCTGCAGAGTTCGGGAGGTAGTGTCTAGTTGAACTTGACCTTTACGCCGCCGTACGCGGTGATCGGCGGAGCGGGCAGGATCGTGCGGGCATCCGTGAAGTTGATGCTGCCGAGGGCTGCACCGCTGTCGTTGGTTTCTTGCGCATCGAAGTAAGTTCCGTAGACCCCGTAGTGCGCATCGAAGAGATTGTCGATGAGACCGTAAATCTGAATGTTGTTGGTCACGTCGTACGAGGTATGCAGATTGACCTTCGCATATCCGCCAAGTGCCTTATTTTGATTTGACTCATCGCCAAAGAAAACTTGGCTGGTTGCCGCAATGAGGTCGGCTCCAAACCGCCACTTGGGCGTCAATCCATAGTCGAAGCCCGCTTTGAACTTATGCGCCGGAACGCCGGGGAGACGGTCTCCGGAATGAACGAAGATGTTTCCATCGCCGTCGGCCGATGGGCTGTTGGGCGACGGGAGAGTCAAATCACTCTGAAACGTTGCGTCGACAAAGTTATAGCTCGCATAGGCAAAGAGTCGTCCCGACCAGTAGTCGACCTGCGCCTCGAGACCCTGCCGTAACGTCTGTCCCGCATTGGCAAATGAACTCCTGCCGATAATCGCGGAGGTCACGTTGGTGATGTCATCGTCATTGAGCGTACGGAAATAGCCGAGGCTCCAGCTCACCTTTTCATGTGCAGTAATATTTGTGTTCTCGCCTCGGAAGCCTGCCTCCCAAGTGTGCGACACAACCTGCTTCAACGGTGGATCGGAAGTTAGAAAGCTTGGCAGGAGGCAAGGTTGCAAGGGATCGGCGCAGGCCAATTCAGCAGCGACGGGAGCACGGTTGGCTTCCGAGTAGCTACCATAGACCGAGATGCCGTCGAAAAGCCTGTATGTGCCGCCCGCCATCGGGTTGAACCGGCTATAGGTCGGCGAACTATTGAGACCGGGCGCCAACCCCGTTTTGTCTTCAATTTGCAGATCGGCAACGTTGAAGCGGCCGCCGACCGTCAGCGAGAGGCGATCGGTTGCGTCGAACGTGTCCGAGAAAAAGGCGCCATAGTAAGTATTCGAGGTCGAGATATTGACTGGTCGTATATCCGATAAAGTCGTCGTCGCGGTAGGCGTACAGAAGCCATCGGATTCGACATTGTTCGCACAGACCGTCGCGACGGGGCCGACGAATCCTCCTCCGCCTTGGACGACGAACTGTGGCTGGAAGAAGCCGAGCTCTGCGGATGACTGGAACGAGACATTGCCATGGTCGACGCTGGCACCGATCAGAAACTGATTGTGGTGATCGAAGAGCTGGGCTTTCTCGACGGCCTGGACCGAAACGCCGAAGCTGTTTGCATCGACGGACGTTCGGTCGATTTCGCCGAGGCCATCAATGCCATTTGGAAGGTTGATGACATTGCCGGCCGTATCATGCAGCAGGATATCTGAGCCATCCAGACTCTGCAGACAGGCCCCGGTGGTTCCCGAGCCGTCGTTTATGGGGCACGGCGAAGCGTTGGAAATGTTTCCGTCAATATGCTGCTGATTGAAGTGCCGGTAGTAGGCGACTCCAGAAAAATCCAAGGTGTCTGTGGCCCGCACCTTGCCGTTCAAAGACACCATCTCCATTTGGTTCGTCGTCGATTGCGGCGTCGAAAAGGTCTTGTTCCATCCTTGATCGAGAAGCTCGACGGGTGAAGCAGCAGCGACGCCGACGGTGTTGTCAGCACCGGTGAAATTCAGATGGAACTCCGATCCATCACCCCTGACACCGAGATCCGCATACATTCGCCGGATATCTGACTCGCCGAAATCGCGATAACCGCCGTCATGAATATCCTCGAGCGCGATGTACGTCGCCCAGTTGCCAAACCTCATTCCATCCTGAATGGAGCCTTGCGCGCGCCCATAGGAGCCGAAGCGGGCATCCGTCTCGAACCCCTGGTACGTGAAGCCGTTCTTCATATCGATCGAGAGGGCGCCGCCGATGGCATTCAAGCCATACACAGGGTTGCCGCTCATGATGGTCATGCTTTGAATGGCGGCAGTCGGCAGAAAATCGTAATTGACGGTGTCACCGAAGGCCTCGTTGATGCGCACGCCGTTCTGGTAGACAGCGAGACCTTGCGGGACGCCATCGACCGGAGACGAATTAAAGCCGCGGTAGTCCACGTTTGTCTGAAAAACGTTTCCCTGCACGTCGCTCAGGATTACGCCGGGGACGTAAGCGGCTAGTGCGTCGGGGACGTACTCGGTGCCCGTGCGTGCCAGCTCGGAAGCGGATACAGTGCTGACGCCGCCCGGAACCTTCGCGATCGGGATTTCGCTGCCGCCGATCGGCGACATCTTTGCTACAGCCGGTCCTGGTGCCACTTCGTAGATTTTGCCGTCGGCTGCAGCGTCAACCGCCGCTTCCGCTGCGGGCGGTGGTGTTGCCGGCGCCGTCGCGACAGCAGTCGGCTTTTTCTTCGGCTTACTTGCTTGTTTCACCGGTTTGGGTTTGGTGTTTTTCTGCTCCTGGATGACCTGCACCTCAGGCAGCTTTGAGTCTGACGATGGAGCGGCCGCCGCGCCATTCGCTTGCTGCGCAATCGCTGACCAAGCAAACCCGGTCGCGAAGAGTGCGATTGCAGCCGTTGACGTGAAATTCCTGAGTTTCATGTTGTCCCCCCTTCCGGTTTTCCTTGCTCGCCTCCGGCGCTGACTGAACCGTTGGCGTTCAACCAAACGAGTTCGTTGTCAGCGCCGGCATGACGGGGAGTTCTTAGAAATTGATATCGATGCGAGCCGAGCCGACGTGCGCGAGATAATCTTGGCGAACGTTGGCGTCATAGTTCAGCTGGAACGCTGAGTTGGGACCGATCTGAGCCAACATGCCAACTCCGAGATCCGCGGTATCGCGGCCAACTCCTGGTCCTGCGGCCGTGAACGTACCGCCGCCCGCTGCGAAGCTTGCGGTAACTGACTGAGCGTCGTCGCCAAATTCATGCAGCCAAAGGGCACGTCCTTCGATGACCGTATCGTTTGCGATCGGCACGAGACCTTTCAAGCCTAAACCCGAGACGAGCGAGTTGTTGGTTTGGCCATCGACGCCGAGAGCCATGCCGCCATCGCTCGATTCCGTGTAGGCATCCTGATGCAGATGCGAATATGTAAGCGAAGCAACAGGCGTGATGATCGTTCCTGCATGCTGCATCGGCGCACCCACTTCGATCGAAGCGTTGAATTGGTCGCCGTCATGGCTCCCCTTTGCCACATCGGAATAAGGGACGGTCAGGACACGCGTCGTATCGTAATTGTGCCAGGTAAAGCCGGTGCGAGCCGTCGCGTACCAGCCCTCTCTCTTCAACGCGCCATACGCCTCGACGAGATAGCTGTCGATGCCGGTGCGGTTTTGCACGGTGTCGCCTTCGCCATCGATGCTGGTATTCGCGTAGCCGCCCGCGATACCAACGCGGACACCAGGCGATATCCAATTGTCGTAACCGGCGATGATGCCATAGAGACGGGCGTTGTAGCCGTCGACGTTGTCGATGCTGTTTTGGTTCATGCCCGCGCCGAACGCTTGCCCCCAAAGCGCGGCACTGCGAGGTACGACAAAGTCGTCATCGCCGTCTTTGAGGCTGCCACCGAGGTTCGAGCGGTTAGGATCGACGGCCTGCTGCGCGACCAGTCCATAGGGTTTCGCAAAAGCAGTTTGAGGAGATGCGCCCGTTGCACCCACCGCGCTGAGGCGCGTGTCGATGTGCTGGCCTATCGCATTATTGAGCGTGATCGCCGATTGCTGCGTGGCAAAGTTTGTCTCCGGCGCCAGCTGCTTGGCGGCTTTGGCGACAGCCGCGTCGGTCGGAAGCGATTCAACGGCGGCGCCGAGTTGATCCAGCGTCGGATCATTTCCCCCTGCATCGATCAGGGCGTTAATCGTTGATGCGCCCGGCTTTGAAATTCCTGCGACATCGAAGGCATCTCTTACGCTTGCCCCAATGACCAGTTCATTCGTGCTGTTCGTCTGCGCCGACCAATCCAGAAGGGCGCTTCCCTCGACGTTGAGACCAGCGAGAACGGTATTCGCCGACGTGCCGAAAAGGCCTGTCGCGACCGTGTACCATTGTCCGTCTTTGACTGTGGCGTCGAGAATCGGTGTGATGGTCGTGGTCGCTTCCAGGCTGCTGTTGGTGCCGTCCCAGACCTTGAGAGTGCCTCCGATAAAGCCGCTGCGGCTATCGATGACAGAATTGGCGCTCAGCGCGCCGTTGCCGAAGATGTGCGGTGCGACCGTAACCTCGTCTCCGTTGGTGGTCGCGGTCCGAACGGTTACGTTGCCATTCAGCGTTCCCGCATTCTCAAGCGTGAAGCTGCGATCGCCGTGGAAAGCAGCGAGAGCGTTTGTCGATTTCGCGCAATTGAGATCCGTGGTGTTGCTTCCGGCAGTTGGGCAGGCGTTGCCGTGCGAATCGGTCCCGGTTCCGGTGCTCTGATATGTGCCGCTGGCGGTACCGGCGACGGCCGTCAAGAACGAGCCGACGCTGTTCCATTGATCGACATTGATGTTCCCCGAAATCGTAGCGTGCTCCAGGTTCTGTATGACGTGTGCGCCAGAACCTAGATAGAAGTTACCGTCGATCTCGCCGGCATTTGTGATGTTGCTGTCACGGGGACCGGAGTTCGTTCCGCTGACCGCATAGGGGGCCGGAAGGAAGAAGCCATTGGGCGCTGATGCTCCGCCAGCGGTCGTTACCAGCGGATTGGTATCCAGAACAAGGATGTCGCCCTTGATGGTTCCGTTTGCGTTATTCGTAATTGTCGTTGCGGCAGTATCCGTGACGATTACCTGGCCAACGCCACCGACAATGTTGGTGACGTTATAGAAGGGTGAGTCGGGATTGGGGGATCCTGGAAGGGCGTCGAATTCGGCACCGGCATACGTGCCGACGGCCCAGTGGCCAGCCGATAGATTATCGCTCGAACTCCACGACGTGCTGCCAAGAAAGCCGCTATTGTTTATCGTCGTATCGGCACGCCCATAGATGGCAGCCGCAAAAGATCCGGTTGCGCTAATGTTTGCGCCATGGTCGTTGTTGACTGTCAGCGAGTTGGTGTTGTCGTCGGTGTAGATGGCCGAGACGATGTTCAATGCAGCTCCGCCCTGGCGAGCCGAATTAGTGGCGGGTGAACCAGAACTGGTGACGGTAAGAGCGCCAGGAGTCCCGGTCTGCGTCGCGGAAATATTCCCGCCAGCATAGTTGTTGACGACGAAATCGTTGACCTGACTGTCCGCAACGATCGCATGCATGCGGCTGGAGAACAGGTTGTACGAAAGGGCTATTATGCCGTAGTTGTCGATCTCGACGTTATTGACCGCAGGATTTTCGGCATTTGAAAAATTTGCTGCAATGATCCCTTTATCGGGCAGGCTCGCAGGATTTGTGAAAATTAGCGATGCCGAGTTGTCAATTGTTATGACGGTCGTCGGCGGATTGGGATTGTAACCAGGATTGTCGGGATTGCTCGCCGGAGGAAACGCCGGGTTATTCGGCGTATAGCTATTGCTGCCATTCGTCGGCTGAAATTGCGCAGCCGCATCGTAGACCGTAATCGCTGTCGATATCACGCCGCCCGAGCATAGGAGGCTCCCGGATGCCGGATCGGTCACCGTGCAACTTCCCGCCGCCATGGCTTGATGCGATACACCCATGGCCAGTGCCGCCGTCAGCGACACGAGCGTGAAATGACTGCGGTGCAATCCATTCTTCCGGACGAAATTTGACATGACAGCTCCCCCCATCCGGACGGGCGCCCGGCTGGCAATGATTGTTGATTTTGTTAGTGGTTCCGGGGGCCTTTTGCCGATTCCCGGATTTCAGAGACGGTAGCTACGTCGACGCTCTACTTGCCCGACCTTTTGCACATGACTTCCCATGAGCAATTACTATCGAATGGCAACAAAACGAGGATATGGGAAAACTTCCTGGGGTTTTGAGCCAAATTTGGGGATGTAACGGCGTTACCACATGGGCCCAAGTGATGGACTTTTTCCCAAACACGTCGCTTTCAGTTCGCTTGAGAGACCCTTTTTCGACTTCGCGACACTGAGCTTCGGGATCTAACTTTGGGCCTGCAGAAGATCAAAGGTCGATTATTGCTGACGGGGCGCCCCGCGCATTCGCCACCCTTTCGCCGAGGTCCCGATGGAATTATTGTTCGGCAATATCTTGCATGAGTTTAGTGAGCAGTTGCTCTATTGCGCGCGTATCGCCGTCGTCGAGCGCATAAAAATCGAAGCGCTCGTTCCTCTCCAAATTTGGCAATAGTGTTGGCAGCGAGTCTTCGAAAAACCCGATGCTGCCATCACCCGTTGCATTCGTTTCGGCTTCGCTTCGCCCATGGGTGACGATCACCGTCATGCGTCTAATGTCGTTTAGCAGCGGCCGAAGAGTCCTGCCGTCGAAGGCGAATGCAACATCCGGGCGCCAGACACGGTCGAAATAGCCCTTCAGGATAGCCGGCATCGCGAACATCCAGACGGGCAGAATGAAAATCAACTCTTGCGCCGCCTGGAGATCCGCAACGAGCCCTCGAATATCCTCAGGAATGCCACCGGAGGAATACGATGCGAACTCGCGTTCGGAGGTTACGGGATTGAAGTCCGAGCGATAGAGATCATTGACGACGACCGTCGAGTTCCGTGCCTGAAGCGCCGCGATTGCGCGTTCCGCGATTTGCCCGCAAAGACTGCCCCGTTCGGGGTGGCAGGTCACGAGAAGGCAGGTGCTTGGCGAAGCAGTCATTGCGTCCGTCAAAGGAAGCCGTGCGGATCTAGACAAAAGCATAGGCTCGATGCGCACGGCAAGGCGTTCTGTCTACGCGCTTTCGCGCATCTTCTTGGCTGCTTCAACCATATTCTTGAGCGCGGGCAGAACTTCCTCCCACTTTCGGGTTTTGAGTCCGCAATCCGGATTGATCCAGATCTGCTCGGGTACAAGATGGGTGCGCGCTTTGCCGATCAGATCCGTCATGTCGTGGACATGGGGACAGCGGGGCGAATGGATGTCGTAGACGCCCGGACCGATCTCGTTCGGATACCGGAAATCCGAGAACGCTTCGAGCAATTCCATCTGCGACCGCGAGGTTTCGATCGAGATGACGTCGGCATCGAGCGCCGCGATCGACGGCATGATATCATTGAACTCGCAGTAGCACATATGCGTGTGAATTTGCGTCTGGTCGGCCGCGCCGCCTGCGGCGAGGCGGAAGCACTCGACCGCCCAGTGGAGATAAGCGTCCCAATGCGCGCGCCTGAGCGGCAGACCTTCGCGCAGCGCGGGCTCATCGATCTGGATAATCCCGATCCCGACTTTTTCGAGATCGGCAACCTCGTCGCGGATCGCTAGTGCAATTTGCCTGCACGTCACCGAGCGAGGTTGATCATCGCGCACGAACGACCATTGAAGGATCGTCACGGGCCCCGTCAGCATGCCTTTGACTGGCCTCTTCGTGAGCGACTGGGCGTAAGCCGACCAGCCGACGGTCATTGGCTTCGGGCGGGAGACGTCGCCAAAAATAACCGGCGGCTTTACGTAGCGCGAGCCATAGGACTGCACCCATGCATTCTGGGTGAATGCAAATCCGGAAAGTTGCTCGCCGAAATATTCGACCATGTCGTTGCGCTCGAACTCGCCGTGAACGAGCACGTCAATGTCGAGCTCTTCCTGGATGCGGATGGCCTTCTCGGTGGCCTCGCGCAAGAATGCGTCGTACGCGGTATCACCGAGTTCGTTACGCCGATGGGCAGCGCGAGCCTTGCGAACGTCCTCGGTTTGAGGGAATGAACCGATGGTAGTCGTCGGGAATTTCGGCAATGAGAATCGCTTCCGCTGCGTATCTTGCCGCTTGGCATAGGGGCTTGAGCGCTCTGCATCTCGGGGCGTGACGGCTGCTAGGCGCGCCGCAACGTTGCCATCGTGAACGCGAGGCGAACCCGAACGTGACTTCACAGCAGCATCGCTTGCAGCGAAGGCCTCGGCGGCGGCCGACTTGCATTGGTCCGCGGCACGCGTCAGCGCCTCGATCTCCAAGAGCTTTTGCTTTGCGAAGGCGAGCCAGGATTTCAACTCGGCGTCGAGTTTGGTTTCGCTAGCGAGATCGACGGGCGCGTGCAGGAGCGAGCACGATGGCGCAATTTGGAGATTGTCGCGACCGCGTGAGGCGATCGCTTTTTCGGCGAGTTTGAATGCCTCGCTGAGATCAGTGCGCCAAATGTTCCTGCCATCGACCACGCCGAGCGAAAGGACACGCGTGCGCGGCCAGACGGATAGAACGGCATCGAGCTGCTCCGGCGCGCGTACGAGATCGATATGGAGGCCTTGCACAGGCAGCGAGGCTGCGAGCGGCAAATTATCGTCGAGCTTTTCGAAATAGGTTGCGATGAGAATCTTGACGCGACTGCCGGTAAGGGCCTGATACGCCGCGCCGAGCGCCTTGCGCTGTGCGTCGGACAAGTCAAGTGCAAGGATCGGCTCATCGATTTGCACCCAGTCGGCTCCTGCATCGGCGAGGGCGGCAAGGACCTCCCGGTAAACCGGCAGCAGACGATCGAGAAGCGCGAGAGGCTCGAGATCAGAGCTTTTCGCCTTCCCAAGAGAAAGATAGGTTACGGGGCCGACCAGAACCGGACGCGTGTGGATGCCGAGGGCTTTGGCTTCCTTGAATTCATCGATTGGCTTACGCGATGCGAGACGAAATTCCTGCCCTTCGTAAAACTCCGGTACGATATAGTGATAATTGGTATCGAACCACTTCGTCATTTCCATTGCGGGAGCGGCGGCGGATCCCCTCGCCATGGCGAAATAGGTATCGAGATCGACGGAGCCAAGAACTTCGGCGGTTTCGGCAACATCGGCCATCATTGCGTAGGCATTCGCGGTGCGCGCCGACGAGGTAATCCGCCCGCCGTTAGTAGCGCCGCTGGTCCGATATCGCGGCGGTATGGCTCCGACCATCGCGGTGGTATCGAGGACTTGATCGTAGAACGAGAAATCATTCGACGGGATGATCTCAATGCCGGCGTCCATTTGCAGACGCCAATGGCGCTCACGAAGCTCCGCTCCGGTCTTGCGGAGCGTGACGTAATCGATCTCGCCTTTCCAGTAGGATTCCGTCGCCTTTTTCAGCTCGCGCTTGAGGCCAATACGGGGGAAGCCAAGGTTTGCGGATTGAACCATGGGTGTTTGCCTTTCGGAAGATTTACGAGGGATCAGGCGGCGTTCGCTTTCGCTATGGCCAATGGCCGCCCGTTTTCGTCGATGGCGACCATCTCGAAGCTGCCGCGCATCGCAACCTTGCGGTCCTTCTTGCCGAGCGTTTCGGCGACGACTTCAACGCTGACGGTCATCGAGCTGCGCCCGACGCGTTCGACGCGCGCCACAAGCTCGACGATCTGACCGACAGCGACGGGCATGTGAAAATCGACGCGATCCGATCGCGCCATGACGACACTACCGCCTGCCCGGCGCGCGGCGGCGATGGCCGCGGCCTTGCTCATCAGATTCAAAGCCGTGCCCCCGAACAGCGTGCCGTAATGATTGGCCTGTTCGGGAAACACGATTTCGACGAAGCGCGTTTCGGCGGGATCGAGAGACATACTCAATCCTTTCCGGGCGCATCCGGAACCCTGACGATGGGAACCATCTGATCGCCCCATTGTCCGCGCCCGTTGTGAACGCGGTGTGCTCGCATCAGCTCGATCGAAGCGCCGGCCTCGACGGCCTGATGGATCTGCAGATTGAGTCTGTGCAGCGTGTCGGCAACCTTGCGAATGGCGGCGTCGACATCGTGAGTCTTGGGTCCGTTGAATGGCTCGACCATTTGAATTATGTCCGCTGATTTCAAGGAACTCGCTCCTGTCGCTTTATTCCGCTGCGGGAACCAGCTGCTCGGCGTGAAACTGATCGGTCTCGGTCGATTCCGACATCGCGGTCGTCGAAGATTTGCCGCCGGTTATGGCGAGCGACACGGCATCGAAATAACCTGTGCCGACTTCGCGCTGATGCCGCGTTGCCGTGTAGCCGTCGGCCTCGCTTGCGAACTCGGCCTGCTGCAGTTCCGAATAGGCTGCCATGCCGCGGTCGCGATAACCGCGCGCCAATTCGAACATGCCGTGGTTCAATTGATGGAACCCGGCGAGCGTCACGAACTGAAACTTGTAGCCCATGGCGCCAAGCTCGTTCTGGAACTTGGCGATGGTCGCGGGATCGAGTTTCTTCTGCCAGTTGAAGGATGGCGAGCAATTGTACGCGAGCTTCTTGCCGGGGAACTTCGCATGGATCGCTTCGGCGAAACGGCGCGCATCGGCGAGGTTCGGAGTCGATGTTTCCCACCACAACAGATCAGCATAGGGCGCATATGCGAGGCCACGCGCGATGCAGGCGTCGACGCCATTGCGTAATGTGTAGAAGCCTTCCGGGGTGCGCTCGCCCTTGACGATGAACTCGCCGTCGCGCTCGTCGATGTCGGAGGTGATCAGTTTCGCAGACTCAGCATCGGTGCGGGCGATGATCAGAGTCGCGACGCCCATGACATCGGCGGCAAGCCGGGCGGCAACGAGATTACGAATGTGTGCGGCCGTCGGGATCAAGACTTTGCCGCCGAGGTGTCCGCATTTTTTCTCCGACGCGAGCTGGTCCTCGAAGTGAACGCCGGCGACGCCTGCCTCGATGTAGGCCTTCATGATCTCAAAGGCGTTGAGCGGTCCTCCGAAGCCAGCTTCGGCATCGGCAACGATAGGTGCGAACCAAGTGGGGACACTTGCTTTGCCTTCCATGTGCTCGATCTGATCGGCGCGCTGAAGGGTCCGATTGATGCGGCGCGCCAGCTCCGGACCGGCGTTGGCCGGGTAGAGGCTTTGATCGGGATACATGGCGCTCGCAGTGTTGGCGTCGGCCGCGACTTGCCATCCGGAAAGGTAGATCGCCTTCAGTCCGGCCCGCACCATCTGCATCGCCTGGTTGCCGGTGACGGCGCCAAGCGCGTGAACGAAGGGCTCGGCATTCAGAAGATGCCAAAGGCGCTTGGCGGCAAGATCCGCGAGCGTGTGGCGGATCGGGACGGAACCTCGGAGCTTTTTGACGTCCTCAACGGAGTATGGGCGCTCGATGCCATTGAACCGGTCGGGGGCGGCGTCGATCCCGAGTTGAATCATTTCCGACGTCTTCATGGCTTGATCCTCGCTTGCCAAATGATCCGATATTCGCAATATCCGCATTCCAGAAGCGCGCGAAACGCCTGAATTTGCGGAGATTTGCGAGGGCATGACTGCGAATTTGCGAATTTTGCGAATACGGAGGCCGGCATGAGAAAAGCCTTCATGGGCGTCCGCCTGAAACGGCTGCGCGAAGAGCGCGGCTTGACGCAAGTCGCGTTGGCTCGGGCGCTGGAACTCTCCCCGAGCTACCTCAATCAGCTCGAAAAAAATCAGCGGCCGCTGACGGTTCCGATCCTGCTCAAGATCAACGCAGTGTTTGGCGTCGACGTACAACTCTTCTCGGAAGACGAAGAGGCGCGCTTGATCGCCGACCTGAAAGAGGTGCTCGCCGATCCGGGTCTTGGCGAACAGATCGCGTTGACGGAAATTCGCGAGATCGCATCGAACATGCCGGCTATTGGGCGGGCGCTTGTCGCTCTGCACACGCGCGGCCAGCAGGCATCCGAGCGCGCCGATGCGCTTGCGTCACGTTTTGGACTGGAAGCGAGCGACGTCGAGCCTGCACCTCTGATGCCCTACGAACAGGTGCGCGATTATTTCTACGCGCATCACAATTACATCGCCAAGTTGGACGAAGCCGCTGAGAAGCTGTTTGGACGGGCAAAACTCGCCATCGGCGACGTTGCGTCCGGGCTTAAGGATTATCTTCGCGGCAAACACAGTGTCGACGTCATAGTCGCGCCTGCTACAGATGCGCTTTCGCCACAACGGCGGTTCCATCGCGCACAGCGAACGCTCGAACTCGCGGCAAATCTCACTCCGGGACAACAGGCGTTCGAGATGGCGACCCAGCTCGCCTTCATCGAGATGGGAGATGTCCTCGATGCGCTCGCCGAGGATGCGGCGTCGGGTAGTGAAGAGACCTCCCGCCTGGCACGCATTGGCCTTGCCAACCACTTTGCCGGCGCGCTTTTGATGCCCTACAAGCCGTTTCTCGAAGCGGCAGAAGCCTTGCGATACGACATCGATCTTCTCGGCCAGCGGTTCGGCGTCGGCTTTGAAACGGTCTGCCATCGTCTCAGCACTTTGCAGCGTCCGGAAGCGCGCGGCGTTCCGTTCTTCTTCGTTCGCGTCGATCGAGCCGGAAATATTTCCAAACGTCAGTCGGCGACCGATTTCCACTTCTCGCGCGTCGGTGGTTCTTGTCCGCTATGGAACGTATACGAGGCCTTCTCGACTCCGGGCCGCATTCTGACCCAGCTCGCGCGAATGCCGGACGGGCGCACCTATCTTTGGATTGCCCGCACAGTTTCGCGCGGGCACGGCGGCTATGGGGCTCCCGTCAAAACCTTCGCGATCGGTCTTGGCTGTGACTTGAGCCACGCGGGCCGCCTTGTTTATGCGAAAGGCCTCGACCTTTCCGATGCAGAGGCCGCGGTTCCGATTGGCGCCGGTTGCAAGGTGTGCGAGCGGCCGAATTGTCCGCAGCGCGCGTTCCCTCCAATCGGTCGCCGAACTGCGGTCGATGAGAATGAGCGGCGTTTCACACCCTATCCCGTCATCTAACTGCTCCCGTTGAGAGATTGCGATGCTTTTGGCGACGACAGATATCAGTGACCGCTTCGGTGATGAGGCACGAATATTGACGCCAGATCTCCTCGATTTCGGCGGCGGAGTGCGCTTTCAAGGTTCCGCCGTCACGATCAAATGCTTCGAGGACAACTCGCGCATCAAGGAAACGCTCGCGTCTCCCGGTCACGGCAAGGTTCTCGTCGTCGATGGCGGTGCGAGCAAGCGGTGCGCGCTGCTCGGCGACATGATTGCGAGGGACGCAGTCGCCAACGGCTGGGAAGGCATTATCATCAGCGGGTGTGTGCGCGATATCGCTGTGCTGAAAACGCTGAATATCGCCATCAAGGCGCTCGGCGCGACGCCGCGCCGCTCGACCCGCCGCGGTGAAGGCATTCGCGATATTCCGATTACCATCGCAGGCATTCCGGCAAATGCTGGCGACATCGTTATCGGCGACGAGGACGGCGTCGTCATTCTGTCGCCTGCGCAAGGCAAAGAACTGCTGGCGAAGTGAGCAACCGCTTTTCTCCTGTTTGCCGATTTACCGGGACGGATTCGCAAATCTTCGCATTTTCAGCGCTTTCGTAAATCGCCGCTGTCCCTTGATACTTCGTGAAACGCACCCGCTGCCCGGCGCTTGCGGCTGGCAATTTTGCCAAACGTCACGACAGCTCATGGAGAACATCGATGGCTTCTGATCTCGCGAACCTTGAAAGACCGGCTCAGAAGAAGTCGGTCGCTCTCTCGGGAGTCGTTGCCGGCTCGACCGCCGTTTCCTCGGTCATCCCTGGTGGCGATCACCTCAGGTATCGCGGTTACGACGTTCGTGACCTGGCGACGGGATGCTCGTTCGAAGAAGTTGCGCATCTTCTTATTCACGGCACGCTGCCATCTGCGGAAGAACTCGCGACGTACCAAAGGAAATTGCACTCGCAGCGCAATCTTCCGCTTTCTGTTCGCCGTGCACTCGAGGCTCTGCCGGCCGCGGCGCACCCGATGGATGTCTTGCGCACAGGCGTATCGGTGCTTGGATGCGTCTTTCCCGAAGCGTCAGATCAAAAGGCCGAGAACGCGCGCGCCATCGCTGATCGCCTGATCGCATCGGCGCCCTCGATGCTGCTCTATTGGTATCATTTTGCCGGTAGCGGCCGCAGCATAGACGTCGAGACGGACGATGACACTGTTGCCGGGCATTTCCTGACGCTTTTGCACGGACGAGAGTCGCACCACCATCAGGTACGTGCGCTACAGGCATCGCTGGTGCTTTATGGCGAGCACGAATTCAATGCGTCGACCTTCACGGCGCGTTCGATTGCGGCGACTGGCTCTGATTTCTATTCCGCGATCACCGGAGCTATCGGTGCGCTGCGTGGCACCAAGCACGGCGGCGCCAATCAGGCGGCTTACGAGGTCATCGTGCGCTATCGGACGGCGGACGAAGCCGAGATCGATGTGCGCAGTCGCGTGGCCAATAAGCAGGTCGTCATGGGATTCGGCCATCCGGTGTACCGGGTTTCGGATCCGCGCACCGAAGTCCTACGTACGTTGGCGAATGAACTGGCGGACCGCTCAAACGATCACAAGGTGATGTCCATCGCTGAACGGATAGAGGTCGTCATGGCGGACTCCAAGAACATGTTCGCCAATGTCGATTGGTATAGCGCAGTGCTCTATGATCTTCTCGGCGTACCCGCATCGATGTTCACCCCGATTTTTGCAATGGCCCGAATTGCCGGCTGGAGCGCGCACATCATCGAGCAGCGCGAGGACAACAAGATCATCCGGCCGACGGCCCACTACGTCGGTCCGGAAAGCCGGACGTTCGTCTCGCTTTCCGAGCGCGGAATGCCGTCCCGCTGGCGCGCCGCGTGAGTGCGCGACGTCTTGCCCATGGAGAAACGCAACAAGACCTGGGGTAACTTTAAAATCCTCTGCACCACATATTGCGTACGGTCAGTGGAATCTGTCTTTATGAGGACATCATAGGTCGCTGGACTTCAACATTCAGCGCTAAGAGGGAATCCGGTGCGCATCGCTTTTCGGGCGATGCAATCCCGGGACTGCCCCCGCAACTGTGAGCGGTGAGTTCCTGTCGAACGAGGTCACTGATGCTTCGCGCATCGGGAAGGCCAGACAGAGAGCAACGACCCGCGAGTCAGGAGACCTGCCTGTGATGGTGTTTTCACGTCCTCGGGCGGGGTGTCCTGATGGATTGGTTCATCCCGCCTTTGCGCGCGGATGAATGCGCGTACCATGCGGCCCAAGCCCCCTAAATTCAGGGGTTTGCCGATGTCTATCGTAATCGAAGCACGAAGCTCTCAATCCAATCACATTTCAGGCATCGGCGCACCCAAAGCCGCGACGGAACAGCTGTTCCAGGTCATACGGCGCAACGGCAGCGTGACGCCATTCGACTCCCGCAAGATCTCCGTGGCGCTCACCAAGGCATTTCTCGCCGTGGAGGGGGGCCGCGCTGCGGCGTCCCGGCGCGTTCACGAGATCGTCGAGGAATTGACAGAGCAGATCGTAACGGCACTGACGCGCCGCGGCGCCCAGGGCCGCACGTTCCATATCGAAGAGATCCAGGATCAGGTTGAGCTCGCGCTGATGCGCAGTGAAAACCACAAGGTTGCGCGCGCCTACGTTCTCTATCGCGAAGAGCGCGCGCGTGAACGTGCGGCAGCTGCGGAGGTTTCGAAGGTTCCCGTCGTTCCGTCGATCAACGTCAAGGCCAAGGACGGAGCCCTCACGCCGCTGGACCAAAACCGCCTGCGCCTCCTGATTGCGGAAGCGTGCGAGGGTTTGTCGGACGTCTCTGCAGATGCCGTTCTCTCCGAAACGCAACGCAATCTCTACGATGGCATCACCGTCGACGAGTTGGCCGAGGCCCCTGTGCTTGCTGCACGGACTCTCATCGAGACGGAGCCGAACTACACGTTTGTTGCGGCGCGCTTGTTGATGGATCGCTTACGCAGCGAAGCGCTGACGTTCGTCGCCGGCCGCGCAGAGTCCGCGCGTCAATCCGAAATGATAGAGCGTTACCCGGACTATTTCGCCAACTTCATCGCGAAGGGAATTGCAGCCGAGCTGCTCGATCCTGAACTCTCGCGCTTCGACCTGGACCGGCTCGGACGTGCGCTGAGACCAGAGCGTGACGGCATTTTCCAGTATCTTGGTCTTCAGACGCTTTATGATCGCTATTTCCTGCAGACGCACGGCATTCGCTTCGAGTTGCCGCAAGCCTTTTTCATGCGAGTGGCCATGGGCCTCGCGCTGCGCGAGATCGACCGCGAGGAGAAGGCCATCGCCTTCTATGATCTCATCTCGTCATTCGATTTCATGTGCTCGACGCCGACGCTTTTCAATTCCGGAACTCTGCGTCCGCAATTGTCTTCGTGCTTCCTGACGACTGTGCCGGATGACCTCGACGGCATCTTCAAGTCGATCAAGGACAACGCGCTTCTTGCCAAATATTCAGGCGGTCTCGGCAACGACTGGACGCGCGTTCGCGGCCTCGGAGCCCACATCAAGGGCACGAACGGGGAAAGCCAGGGCGTCGTGCCGTTCCTGAAAGTCGCCAACGACACCGCCATCGCGGTCAATCAGGGCGGCAAGCGCAAGGGTGCCGTCTGCGCCTATCTCGAAACGTGGCACATCGACATCGAAGAATTCCTGGATCTTCGAAAGAATACCGGCGACGACCGGCGGCGCACGCACGACATGAACACGGCGCATTGGATCCCCGATTTGTTCATGAAGCGCGTCGCGGAAGACGGACCGTGGACGCTTTTCTCACCCGACGAGGTGCCCGATCTTCACGATCTCTACGGCACCGCATTCGCTGCGCGTTACGAAGAATATGAGAGAAAAGCCGAACGCATGGAGATGAAGATCGCGCGGCGTGTGCGTGCGGTCGATCTCTGGCGGCGGATGCTGACCATGCTCTTCGAGACCGGTCATCCGTGGATCACGTTCAAGGACCCATGCAACCTGCGTTCACCGCAGCAGCATTGCGGTGTGGTGCACTCGTCGAATCTTTGCACGGAGATCACGCTCAACACCTCGAACGACGAGGTCGCGGTCTGCAACTTGGGTTCGGTCAATCTCGCCGCGCATGTCACGCAGGAAGGCCTCGATCACGAGAAGCTCGCCCGCACCGTCAAGACGGCGATGCGAATGCTCGACAATGTGATCGACATAAATTTCTACACGATCCCGGAAGCGCGCCGTTCGAACCTTCGTCATCGCCCTGTAGGGCTCGGGCTCATGGGATTCCAGGATGCCCTGCATACGCTTCGCATCCCCTATGGCTCGGACGATGCTGTCTCCTTCGCCGATCGTAGTATGGAGGCGATCAGCTATCATGCCATTTCGGCGTCCGTTGATCTCGCCGCGGAACGTGGCCGGTATCCGTCGTTCGAAGGCTCTCTTTGGAGCAAGGCCGTTCTGCCGATCGATTCGATTGGCATTCTCAGCGACGCGCGTGGCGCAGACCTTCGTCTCGACACGACCGTTACGCTGGACTGGGCAACTCTTCGCGACCGCGTGAAGACGATCGGAATGCGCAATTCCAACGTTATGGCCATCGCGCCGACCGCGACGATCTCGAACATCTGCGGGGTAGCGCAGTCGATCGAACCGACGTTCCGCAACCTTTACGTCAAATCCAATATGTCCGGCGACTTTACGGTCGTGAACGCATTCCTGGTTCGCGATCTCAAGGCGCGCGGTCTTTGGGACGAGGTGATGGTATCGGACCTTAAATACTTCGATGGCTCGCTCGGCGCCATCGATCGCGTGCCGGACGATCTCAAAGAGCTTTATGGGACCGCCTTCGAGATCGATGCTCATTGGCTCGTCGACGCAGCGGCGCGCCGGCAGAAATGGATCGATCAGGGGCAGTCGCTCAATCTTTACATCGCGGCTCCGAATGGCCGAAAGCTCGATGCGCTTTATCGGCTCGCGTGGGAGCGCGGCCTCAAGACAACATACTACCTGCGGGCTCAAGCCGCGACGCACGTCGAGAAATCGACGCTCAAGCGTACGGACGGCAAGCTCAATGCCGTCGCGAGCCCGGTCCTGCTGTCGTCGCCGGCCGAGGGGAAGGCCTGTTCGATCGACGATCCGACCTGCGAAGCCTGCCAGTAAGCAATTCTAGAAACGGAGACATCTCATGCTCGACTGGTCAGAGCCAGCCGCCCCTTCGCCGTCCGCGCGCAAGCCTGCGCCGATTATCAATCCGGAAGCCGCCACCGGCCTCGGCAATATCGATCGTCATGGCGGACGCGTCCGCGTCGATGACAAGGCGATGATCAACGCCCGCGCCGACGTCAATCAGCTTCTTCCCCTCAAATACCGCTGGGCCTGGGAGAAATATCTTGCGGCCTGCAACAATCATTGGATGCCGACTGAAGTCTCGATGCAGGCCGACATCGCGCTCTGGAAAGCCAAGGATGGCTTGACGGAGGATGAGCGCCGCATGGTCAAGCGTAACCTCGGTTTCTTTGCGGCATCGGAATCGCTGGTTGCCAACAACATCGTGCTGGCAATCTATCGCCACCTCACAAACCCCGAATGCCGGCAGTATCTATTGCGGCAGTCATTCGAGGAAGCGGTGCATACCCACACGTTCCAGTACATCGTTGAAAGCCTCGGTCTCGATGAAGGCGAGCTCTTCAACATGTACCGGGAAATACCTTCGATCACCGACAAGGCGGCATGGGCGCTGGCGTACACCAAGCATCTCGACGACCCAGCCTTCAAGACCGGCACGAAGGAAACGGATCAGGCGTTTCTTCGCGATCTCGTCGCATTCTACGTTGTATTCGAGGGGATGTGGTTCTACACGGGCTTTGCGCAAATCCTGTCGCTCGGGCGGCGCAACAAGATGGTCGGCATCGCCGAGCAGTATCAGTACATTCTGCGCGACGAGAGCATTCATCTCAACTTCGGCATCGACGTCATCAATCAGATCAAGGCGGAAAATCCCGACCTCTGGTCGAAAGCTTTTCAAGATGAAGTTCGTCAGATGCTTCGCGATGCAGCCGCTCTCGAAGCCGCTTACGGCCGGGATACAATGCCGACCGGACTTCTCGGTCTCAACGGCGCGCTGACAGAACAGTATATGGAGTTCATCGCCAACCGCCGATGCGCGCAGCTTGGCCTCATGCCGGTGTTCAAGGAACGGGAGAACCCCTTCCCGTGGATGTCGGAAGCGATGGATCTGAAGAAGGAAAAGAACTTCTTTGAAACGCGCGTGATCGAATATCAGAACGGTGGCGCATTAAGCTGGGAATGAAAGAAGCACCGGAGCTCAAACCTCCGGTGCAATTTTTTGCGACGAATGACAATGTTGTCCGCTCGTGTTGAATTAGGTCGCAATTTTCATAATGGCCGGGCCAATTCCGCCATATACATTGTGTCGCCGCGAGCACATATGTTTCCAATTCGGAATCCATCGAGTTGACTCAGTCGGCCGGGTAGCGAATTTAAACGGTGTCGGTTCCCGCAAGGGACGAACAGGGAATGCGGTGCTGGCCTCAAAGCCAAATGCCGCGGCTGCCCCCGCAACTGTAAGCGGCGAGCCCTTTGACCTCGATACCACTGGAACTTGCGTTCCGGGAAGGTTGGTCAAGATGCTAGGACCCGCAAGCCAGGAGACCTGCCGACAGTCGTGGTCACACGCGAGCACGCATCAGACGGGGTGTTCTGATCGTTGACGACTTGCGCGCCGAACGGCGCTCGAGACGGCTTCGTTCGCGGTGACGTGCCACATCCGTCCACCGCGCAGGATCTATGTCAAATCAGTTTGCCGAATTGCCGCCCCAGCGGGCCGCGAATTCACGTCGGTTCATTGTCTCCACACGCGTCAGCCTGTTCGCCCTAGCGATGACTTCCAGCTCGCTCGCGCTTTACGCTCAAGAGGCAAAACCCACGGAAGGCTCGAAGAATCCTGCCGATTTGCCGGCCATCACGGTGCTTGGCGGACAAGAGCCGGCCACGCCTTCGAAGAAAAAGAAGAAGACCGTTTCGAAGCAAAAAACGACGGGCGACGGGACGCAGGGCGCCACCGATACGCCCGCAGAAACGGTAGTGGATCCGGCACGAACGGGCGTCAACACGCCGACGAAGCCCGGCCTCAATCTCAACGTGCCGACGACTGCCGGCAGCAGGCTCGATCTAACGCCACTCGAAACTCCGGCCAGTGTTTCGGTGATCTCTGGCGAGACGGCACGCGACCGTGGTCAGGATACGGTGACGGATGCGGTAACGCATAACGCGCCAGGTTTCAGCAGCGTCGCCAGTCCGGTTTATGGGCAAGCCTTTGCGAGCCGCGGCTATCAAGGCAACGGATCCGTCGTCCGCCTGTACGACGGGACGCGCATATCTCCCGGCCGCGGCAACGTTACGTTCCCCTTCAACATGTGGTCCGTCGACCGGATCGAAGTTTTACACGGGCCCGCATCCGTTCTTTACGGCGAAGGCGCAATCGGCGGTGTCATCAACGTGGTACCGAAAAAGCCGATTACGACCGGCTTTGAGAACGAAGCACAGGTCTACGTCGACTCCAATTTGACGCGACGCCTGTCGCTCGACAGCGCGGGGCCTTTGAATCAGGCGCTTTCCTATCGCTTCGACGTGAGCGGCGATGCTTCGGAAGGCTGGGTTGATCTCGGGCATTCCGAAAACTTCGGAATTTCCGGCGCGTTGAGGCTCCAGGCCGCGCCCGATCTCGTGTTCACGCTTTCGACGGACTACGGCGATCAGCAGCCCATGCGCTATTTCGGAACGCCGTTCCGGGACGGCAAAATCGATGAAAGTCTTCGCGAGAAGAATTACAACGTCTATGACAGCCGTATCCGGTTCAAGGACAGTTTCACCCAATTCAAGACCGAATACACGCCCAACGCCGCGCTGTCGTTCCGCAATATCGCGTATGTCTCCAGCAGCAATCGCGAATGGCGCAACGCGGAAAACTACTTCCTCAACCCGGTCACCGGCGATGTCGACCGCAGCGGTTACATTCATATCGTTCAGCAGCAGGATCAGATCGGATCGCGAAGCGACGCGACCTTGAGAACCCGTTTGTTTGGATTCGCAAATGAATCCGTGGTTGGGTTTGACGTGACGCGCACACGCTTCGGATATGCGAACTATATACCATCCGATCCGAGCGACCCATTCTCGGACTATTCCACCTCAGTCGACCCCTATAATTTCGATCGCGGATTCTTCCCGAACCCGAATCTGCTGAACCCGAAATACAAATCCGAGCTCACCGAGTACGCAGCGTTTGCGGAAAACCGCATTCACCTTCTCGACAACCTGACCATCGTAGGCGGCGTCCGCTTCGACGCGCCAACGATCGAACGCGAGGACGTCAGCCTCAGCCAGAGTTTCGAAAAGACATTCGGTGCTCTTGGATGGCGCGTCGGCGCAGTGTTCGAGCCGGTGAAGAACTTTGCGATCTACGGACAATATGCGGTTGCGACGGACCCGATCAACGTGCCGCTGCTCGATCTGGCGAAGAACTTCACGAAGTTCGACCTCACGACGGGCAACCAGATAGAAGTTGGCGTGAAGCAATCGTTCTGGAACGGGCGGGGCGAATGGACGCTTGCCGGTTACCGCATTGAGAAAAACGATCTCATCGTGCTCGACACGTCCTATCAGTTTCAGCAGATCGGCCAGCAGTCGTCGTACGGCGTCGAAGCCTCCGGCGGGCTTGAACTCGGGTACGGTTGGCGGGTCGATGCGAACGCGGCGTGGCTGAAAGCTCAGTACGACGATTTCCAGTACATCGATTTCTCAACCTTCGCCGTGACCGACTACAGCGGGAAAACGCCGATCCTTATCCCCGAACATACGGCCAATATCTGGCTATCGTGGGCATTCGCACGTGGCTGGCAGGCAAGCGGCGGCCTGCAGTATATCGGGTCGTCATTCGAGAACTTCGACAACACAGTGAAACGCCCCGCCTACACGATCGTCAACGCCGGCCTGCAATGGAAGCCGACCGATTGGACGACGATCGATTTCCGCGTGCAGAACGTGTTCGATAAGGTCTACGCGGAATACCTGAAGTACGACGACCCAGCTTCGGGCGGTTACGGTGGCTTGCAAGGCTATCTCGGCCAACCCCGCACGTTCTCCGGCGCGATGACCGTCAAGTTCTGACTTGGTCTGGCGGCACAAGCCGCCACCCACTTCCGGTGAAGAGGACGTCGCCCCATGACCGGTGAAGCTGGCAACGCGTCGCCGTCCTTGACGGAGATCGGCCTACGCTGGTTGAGCTTTCTGCATCGCTGGCTCGGTGTTGCGGCGTGCCTTCTTTGCGTGATGTGGTTTGTGTCCGGCCTCGTGATGATGTACGTCCCCTATCCGGCTTGGACGGACGCCGATCGCTTGGCTACGCTTGCACCATTGGATGCTTCGCGCATCACGGTCACGCCCGGCAAGGCTTTCGAGACAGCGAACGTTCCGGGCCTCCCCATCATCTTTCGCTTGGAGATGTGGGGCAGTGAACCTGTCTATCGCGTTGGAGGCTTTACAAAGTCCGTCGCAATCTCGGCTCTCGACGGACACGTGATCGATACCGTGAGCGTCGATGAGGCAAAATCACATCTCGCCGAGACGTTCCCGGGCCAAAGTATTCGCTATGCGGACACCGTCGATCGCGATCAATGGACCGCGACCTCGACCTTCAACATTCATCGTCCTCTTTATCTTTTTACCCTGGACGACGGAGCCGGAGCGGAAATTTACACCTCGTCGCGCACCGGCGAGATCATCCAGAAAACAACACGGACCGCGCGGTTCTGGAATTACCTCGGCTCTGTCCCGCACTGGATCTACTTCACCGCCATTCGCTCGAACGGCGAGCTTTGGCGCCAGGTCGTCATGTGGCTGTCAGGCCCGGTGATCGTCGTCGCCATCGCTGGATTATGGCTCGGTATCGCCCGTCTTCGCGTGCGGCGCCGCTATGCGGGCGACCGCATCACACCTTTTCGCGGCTGGTTGAAATGGCATCATGTCTCCGGCCTGATCGGCGGCTTCTTCCTGACCACGTGGATCGCGACAGGCTGGCTCTCAGTCAGTCCATTCGGTCTGTTCAGCACACTCCCGCCTTTGTTCGGAAACGTTCCCTCGTACTACGGTGATCAGCCGGAGCCGTTTCGCCTATCGATCGCACAACTTCGTGGCGCGCTTCCCGCCGGGATAAAGGACGTTTCATTCAGCTGGCTCGGAAATGAGACAGTCGCCGTCGCGAACGATGGGAAGCACCGCGTTACGGTGCGCGGATTGGACGGCACGCCTCTCGTTCTTGACGACGAACACATCGCGCGCGCGGCAAAGCGCCTACTGCCGGAAAGCCAGATCGTGCTACGCGAGCGGCTGAACGAGGAAGATGTTTACTGGTATTCCCATCGCATCGTCCGGCAATTGCCGGTGCTTCGCATCGGCTTCGACGATCCCGGCGCCACCTGGGTGCATCTTGATCCAGCCAATGGCAAAATCCTCTCGATCGAGGATCGAAGCCAGAGGACGTACCGCTGGATCTTCAATCTATTTCATGATTACGACCTGCCGATTTTACTGCACAACCGTCCTTTGTGGGACCTGCTGATGTGGTCTCTCATTTCGGCGGGTCTCGCCGTATCGGTTTCGGGAACGGTTATCGGCTGGAGAGCCATCCGCGGATGGTTCACAAAATGCGGCTAGCCTGTTTAGGGCGCCTACAACTTCTCGTCCGCGCCGTTGACCAATGCGCGACCTATTGTGCAGGCGAGCTCAAGCGAGTGGACTTCGCCAAAGAAACGTCACCACACGAGGGAGAGAGCTACCTCTCCAGGCATTCCGCCAGGAAAACTTATGATTTCTGCGCGAAGCTTGTACCCAAGAGGCCGCAATTGCTCATCGTAGAATTCGAACGCATCCTCGGCGAAGCCGGTGAGCGTCGTCGGCCACTCAGGATCTGCTATGTTGATGCGTCGGCCTCCGTCACTGCAGTAGCTCGATGGGAATGTAATGACCTGCAGGTGATGATGTCCGTTTTGAGCTGCGATGCGCACCGCATTATTTATGCGCTCGACTGCTTCAGGCGCGACTTTGCGCGACATGAAAGCCTCGCGCAGTTCACGTTGTTGCTGTTTCTGACTTTGGCTGATCTTTTGCTGACGCTTCAGCTCTTCCATTTCCGCGTCGGAGGCGATCATCTGCAAATCTTCAGGTCGCAAAAGTCCTGGCATGCGTTCTCCTCCTTCTGTCTTCGGCCGGCGGAAAGCGACTTTCTCAGCGAAGCGTCGAACTTCTGCTGTCACGCACCAATGGAAATGACTTCATGCCTTCTGCGCGATGCCGATGTGGAGTCACTCGCGGACTGAGCCGCCTTCATCTCAATGCTTTGCAGTATGTGCCGACGTTAATCGAAATCAAGGGCCAGATTCCTTCGAGGGACGTCGTCGAGTGATTGAAGAAAAATATAAATCAATTTTACAAATCCGCCCGCGGTCAAAGCGAGATGAAATTGTTCTCCCGCCGTCCGTAGGCAGGCGATCGCTTGATCGATTGCTCAGTATCAATTTGTGCTACACGGGATAGCTCCTATTGTGCCGCAACAAGCGGCTCTCCCTTGCGATCCGTGCGGAACAGCGCGATTGTGAAATCGCAGCTTGCGACGCAACCTCGAGCTGCGCTTCCAGAGCGCCAGAGATGAACGTTGATCCTCCCGCGCCAGTGTCCCGAAAAAAGCGCTTATCGCGTCGGCACGACGCTATCGACCAAGACGGTTTGAAGCGTTGGCTTCCCGGTCTTCGAATCCTGCAGGAGTACAATGCCGGTTGGTTGCGGCACGATATTATTGCCGGCTTGGTGCTCACGACGATGCTCGTGCCTGTTGGCATCGCATATGCCGTGGCATCGGGCGTTCCGGGCATCTATGGCCTATACGCGACCATTGTCCCATTGCTCGTGTACGCTGTCTTCGGTCCGAGCCGCATCCTGGTGCTCGGACCAGATTCGTCACTCGCCGCCGTTATTCTTGCTGTCGTACTGCCTCTTTCCGCAGGCGATCCAATTCGCGCGGTTGCCCTTGCGAGCGCAATGGCCATCGTCTCCGGCATCGTTTGCGTTGGAGCAGGATTAGCAAGGCTCGGCTTCGTGACGGAGCTTCTCTCGAAGCCAATTCGGTACGGCTACATGAACGGCATAGCACTGACGGTGCTGCTCAGTCAGGTGCCTAAATTATTGGGCTTTTCGGTGGAGGGTGTTGGTCCGCTGCGGGACCTCTGGGAAATCGGGGACGGTATAGCCAGCGGTCGCGTAAACTGGGTTGCGTTCGGCGTCGGTGCCGCCACCTTAGTCACGATCTTCATCCTCAAGTACTTGAAGGTTGTCCCCGGGATCTTGATCGCGGTTGTCGGCGCGACGGCGATCGTTGGAATCTTCGGATTATCAGAGAACGCAGGTGTATCCGTTCTGGGGCCATTGCCGCAGGGGCTGCCCGCGTTCGAGGTGCCTTGGATCACCGCGGCTGATTTTGCAGCGGTTCTGTCCGGCGGTCTCGCCGTTGCTCTCATTTCCTTCGCCGATACAACCGTCCTGTCTCGCGCCTACGCCGCGCGCACGCGAATGTACGTTAATCCCAATCAGGAACTGATTGGCCTCGGAGCGTCCAATCTCGCAGCTGGATTCTTTCAGGGCTTCCCGATCAGCAGCAGCTCATCTCGTACCCCAGTCGCAGAGGCAGCCGGCGCGAAGACGCAAATGACCGGGGTCGTGGGCGCGATTGCAGTGGCACTGCTCATCATCGCCGCGCCAAATTTGCTGCGGAACTTGCCCATGAGCGCACTCGCTGCCGTCGTCATCGCGTCGGCCATTGGGCTGATTGAAGTCAACGATCTCATCCGCATCTACCGCATGCAGAAATGGGAGTTTTGGCTCTCGATGCTGTGCTTTGCCGGCGTAGCGGTGTTCGGAGCCATTCAGGGAATCGCGCTCGCCGTGATCGTGGCCGTGATCGAATTCCTCTGGGATGCGTGGCGGCCCCACTTCGCCGTTCTCGGCCGAGCGGAAGGCGTTAAAGGCTACCACGACATCAGCCGTTACCCGGAAGCGCGTCAGGTGCCTGGTCTTGTGCTTTTCCGCTGGGATGCACCGTTGTTTTTCGCAAACGCGGAACTCTTTCAGGAAAGTGTCATTGCCTCCGTAGAGAATTCGCAGACGCCGGTACGATGGGTGGTCGTTGCCGCGGAACCGGTGACAAGTGTCGACGTCACCGCGGCGGACATGATAGCGGAACTCGACAACACCTTGCGAGAGGCAGGCATAGAACTCCTATTTGCGGAGTTGAAAGACCCCGTCAAAGACAAGTTGAAGCGCTTCGGATTGCTCACAACGCTCGGCGAGCAATCATTCTTTCCGACTATCGGTGCGGCAGTGACAGCCTATCTCGATACGCATCCTGTCGACTGGGTCGATCGGAAAGAGGACAGGGATTCGTAATCATCGCGAAACGCGGAGACAAACGATGCCGAATTGGCTGCTGGTCTTTGCTCCTCTCGCAATCGCACTCCATTACTTTGCCCCGAGCCATTATGCGCTCATCTTCGCTTCGGCGGCGATTGCCATCCTTCCCTTGGCCGGATGGCTTGGGCGCGCCACCGAGCAGCTGGCAGACCGGTCAGGCGAGGGGGTTGGTGGACTGCTCAATGCTACATTTGGGAACGCCGCGGAGCTGATCATTTCTCTCGCGGCGTTACATGCCGGACTCCAGGATGTAGTCAAGGCCACGATCGTCGGCTCGATCGTCGGAAACATACTTCTTGTGCTTGGCGCGTCTATGCTGGCTGGCGGCCTGCGCTATCACGAACAACATTTCAATGTCACCGGCGCGCGTGCTCAGGCGACGATGCTGACCTTGGCGATCATCGCGCTTGTCATCCCGGCCGCTTACAGCGTTCTGGTGGGAGAACGGTATGTCGGGGGCGAGCAAGCACTCAGCATTTCTATCTCGCTCGTGCTTCTCGCTGTCTACGCTATGTTTCTCGTATTTTCCTTGTTGACTCATCCGTCCTTTTTTCTGGGAGCCAAGGCAGCGGAAACCGAGGAAGAAAAGCAGCCCTGGACACTCGCGCGATCGATTTCAGTCCTTGCAGCCTCCACCGTCGCAATCGCTTGGTTGAGCGAGATCCTCGTCGGCACGATCGAGCCCACCGCGCATGCGTTTGGGCTAAGCAACATTTTCGTGGGCGTGTTCGTCATTGCGATAATTGGAAATGCCGCCGAGCATTCAACCGCCATCACCGCGGCCATGAAGAACCGCATGGACCTCAGCATGTCGATCGCGATCGGGTCGAGCATTCAAGTCGCCCTTTTCGTGGCCCCCGTACTTGTCATGGCGAGCTTGCTTATCGGACCGCATCCGATGGATCTCTTGTTTGGCAAGGGCTTGCTGCTCGCGGTGTTCGTAGCGGTGGTCATTACCGGACAAGTAGCGAGCGATGGCCGGTCAGATTGGTTAAAGGGCGTCCAATTGCTAACTGTTTACCTAATTCTTGGACTGGCTTTCTTTCTAACGCCCCAAGCGTAGGCAGACGCTTCCAATCCCCCGCAGCGCAATAGCGAATTATTACGAAAGCGGTCGGAGAGTTCTTCCTAGCGCGGCTCATATCGGCGAAAATCTTCCGGGGCTTGGAATTGGCGACGGTTGGGCACTCAGATTGACTGAGGACTCACATGGAACACGGAAAAGACGCGGATACCCACGCGCACGCGGACGCTGCGTCAAACAGCAAGAAGCTCAAGCGTAAGAATTATGAGCGAGAGCTCGAGAAACTGCATGTTGAACTCGTCAAGCTGCAGGAATGGGTTCGTCACAAGGAACAGAAGATCTGCGTCGTATTCGAGGGACGCGATGGCGCCGGTAAAGGCGGCGCCATAAAGGCGATAACGGCCCGCGTAAGCCCGCGCATCTTTCGTGTGGTCGCTCTTCCCGCACCGACTGAGCGCGAGAAATCGCAAATGTACATTCAGCGCTATCTTCCTCACCTTCCCGCAGGCGGCGAGATCGTGATCTTTGATCGCAGTTGGTACAACCGCGCGGGGGTTGAGCGCGTGATGGGCTTTTGCACGGAGGAACAGGCGGAACGCTTTCTCAAGATCGTGCCGGAAGTCGAGAAAGCCATCGTCGATTCAGGCGTCATTCTCATCAAATACTGGCTCGAGGTAAGCCCTGACGAGCAAACGAAGCGGCTCGAAGCTCGCATCGACGATGGCAGAAAGATATGGAAGCTGTCGAAGATGGATCTGAAATCCTATACGCGCTGGGACGACTATTCGCGCGCTAGGAACGAGATGTTCTCGGCGACGGACACATCCTGGGCGCCCTGGTATGTGGTGAGATCAGATGACAAAAGACGAACGCGGCTGAATATTATCGAGCACCTTCTGAGCCGAATTCCTTACGGCGAAATAAAGCGCGAGAAGGTAAAGCTTCCAAAGAGGCATGTCGACGAAGGCGGCGACGCCTATCCCTTCAAATTCATTCCCGAGCCGCACTAGCGGAGCAGCATCCGTCACGCTAACCAACTTCAGCAGCTGTTCATTCGGCAGCGTGACCGGGCTCCTTCAAGGGCGTATTGTTCCGGCGACGTCCGACCCAAGTAAGTCTAAAATTTCGGGCGAACACGTCATTTAGTCAGCGAAAAGTTTAGGGGAGGCCCAAATGCGCCTTGCCGAATTTGCTGTCATGGCCTTGAGCATGGCTGCCGTCCAAGCTCCTGCAGAATTGGCTCATGCACAACAGGAGCCGGTAAAAGTTTCTGTTGGTGTAGTGAGTGCCGAGCGCAAGCCCGTGTCATCCGCGCTGGATTTCGTCGGGCGTGTCGACGCGATCAATCGAGTCGAGGTGAGGGCGCGCATTACAGGTTACTTGGAGGCGGTTCTATTTAAGGAAGGCGATATGGTGGATGTTGGTGCCCCCCTCTATCGCATCGAGAGCGGACTTTTCAAAGCCGCGGTAGACGAATCCGAGGGCGCATTGGAGCGCGGCAAGGCCGCAAAAGTCTTGAGTGAAGTTCAGCTCAAACGCGCAAGTGAGCTCTTGGAGAAAAACGCCGGAACCGCTGTCGCGCGTGATCAGGCATTCGCGGCAGACGAGCAGGCCAAAGGTACAATCCTCGTCAATCAAGCTGCTCTCGATACGGCCAAGATCAACCTTGGATACACTGAAATCACGGCGCCGATTGCTGGAAAAATTGGCCGGACAAACGTCACCAAGGGAAATGTCGTCAGTCCTGATACGGGTCCGCTGACGGTCATCGTCAGCCAGGATCCGATGTACGTCACGTTCCCAGTCAGTCAGCGCGAATTTCTTCGCGTGCAGGAGAGCGGTCGCGACCTTGATGTCACGCAATTGAAGGCGACCCTGCGCTTCGCCGATCTCCGTACCTACGATCAGGTCGGCGTCATCAATTTTGTGGACGTCACCGTCAATCGCTCGACTGACACCGTCCTCGTCCGCGCCACGTTTCCCAATCCGAAAGGCGCGTTGATAGACGGACAACTGGTGCGCGTTGCCATTCAATCCGGCAAGCCCGAGGAAAAGATCGTCGTCCCTCAGGCAGCCCTCATCGCAGACCAGCAAGGTGTGTACGTCTTTGTCGTTGATGACGGCAAGGCATCGGTACGACGGATCAAGACCGGTGGAGAAAGTGGAAACGACGTCATAGTCGATGAGGGATTATCGGGGGGAGAGCAGGTGATTGCTGAGGGCTTGCAGTCGGTTCGTCCCGGATCGCCGGTGATTGCAACACCTTTGCCTGGAAACGCCAATCGGAGTTGACCGATGCTTTCCGCGCTTTTCGTCGATCGTCCGCGCCTCGCAATCGTCATTGCGATCGTCACGACAATCGCCGGTGCGCTCGCTCTATATGCAATACCGGTCGCCCAGTATCCCGATATCGTTCCTCCGCAGGTCCAGGTCACGACCACGTACCCGGGAGCGAATTCCTCGGTCGTCGACGCGACCGTCGCTCAGCCCATCGAGGCGCAGGTCGTCGGTGTCGACAAGATGATCTACATGAAGAGCGTGAGCGGCGATGATGGCAGCTACACGCTCATCTGCTCGTTCGAGCTCGGAACCAACCCCGATATCAATACGGTCAACGTCAATAATAGGGTCCAGGTCGCACTTTCGAGCTTGCCGCCGGAGGTCCAGCGGCAGGGCATTTCGGTGAAGAAAAAGTCTTCGGCACTTCTCGGCGTTTTAGCGGTCTATTCGCCAAAGCACACCCACGACCCGCTATTCCTCTCCAACTATGTCACGATCAACCTTCTCGACCAAGTCAAGAGTACGCCGGGCGTCGGCGATGCCACGCTTTGGGGGCCGCAGGATTATGCGATGCGCGCTTGGGTTCGGACGGACCGGCTCACCGGCCTGAACCTAACGACAGGCGATATAATAAACGCGATCCACGCGCAAAATCTGCAAGCCGCCGTCGGGCGTATTGGCGCGCGCCCGATCTCCAATGAGCAACAGCTTCAGCTCAACATCCAGACAAAGGGTCGTCTCAACACCGTCGCGGACTTCGAGAAGATTGTGTTGCGGACCAACCCGGACGGATCGGTATTGCGGCTTGGTGACGTGGCTCGCCTCGAACTCGGCGCAGCCAACCTCGATCGCGAAACGCTCTTCAACGGTGGGCCCGCGGCGGTGATTGCGATCTACCAAGCGCCCGGTGCCAATGCGATTGCAACCCTAAGGCAAGTTCGGGCGAAGCTCGAAGACGCGGAAAAAAGATTCCCGACGGATCTCGCATGGAAAGTCACCTACGATCCGACCGAGTTCGTAACCGAGACGATCCACGAGGTACAAAAGACGCTCATCGAAGCTTTCATTCTGGTCGTCATCGTCGTCTATCTGTTCCTCGGCAGCATCCGCGCGACGTTGATACCGACTCTTGCCGTGCCGGTGAGCTTGATCGGCGCTTTCATCGTCCTGCTCGCAATTGGATATTCCGCGAACACTGTGTCGTTGCTCGCCGTTGTGCTCGCCATCGGCATCGTCGTCGACGACGCGATCGTCGTGGTTGAGAACGTCGAGCGCGTCATGGAGGAGCGTCCCGAGCTGACGAGCGCCGAGGCGACAAAGCTCGCCATGGCGGAAATCACGGCGCCGATTATTGCGATCACGCTCGTGCTGCTTTCCGTGTTCGTGCCTGTGGCGTTCATTCCGGGAATTTCGGGCGAGCTATTTCGCCAATTCGCGGTGACGATCGCGGTATCGATGTTTTTGTCCGCAATCAACGCACTCACGCTTTCCCCCGCCCTGTGCGCAATCCTGCTGAAACCGCATCATGGACCTCGAAGGGGGCCCATCGGCGCGGTGATGAGGGGGATCGACTATATCAGGGACGCTTATGGCGCCGCCGTCGCGCGCCTGTTGCGGGTCTCGCTGATCGGCTTGGCTCTTGTCGCCGCTTCGCTCGCCGGCATTTACGGCCTGGCGAAGATCACGCCAACGGGCTTCCTTCCCGAGGATGACCAAGGCGCGCTGTTCGTGCTTGCCCAGCTTCCAGGCGGCGCCTCGGTCGTGCGCACCACAGACATCATGAGGCGCGCGGAAGCGATCCTGAAGGAGGAGCCGGCGGTCGAGGATGTTACCTCAGTCATCGGGCTGAATTTCATCGATAACTATTCGCAGGCAAATGCCGGCTTCATGGTCGTCACACTCAAGCCGTTTTCCGAACGCAAGGATCGTTCGGAGGGCGCGAACGCGCTTATCGCACGGCTCGGACCGAAATTCAGGGAATTGGTCGGCGGCACCGTCGTGCCTTTGGCACCTCCACCCATCATCGGCCTTGGGTCAGGAGGCGGCTTTGCGTACGTCCTGAAAGACCTGCGCGGAGGCGACCCGAAAGCTTTGGCGCAGGTTTTGCGCGGTCTTCTCGTAGCGGCCAACCAGGATCCGCAACTGTCTCGCGTGTTCAGTACGTATTCGGCGACCAATCCGTCGCTGTACCTCGATATCGACAGAGACAAAGCTCAGGTTCTCGGCGTGCCATTGAGCGACGTGTTCCAGGCGCTGCAAGCCTCGCTCGGCGGATATTTTGTCAACAATATGAATCTGTATGGACGGACGTGGCAAGTCCAAGTTCAAGCCGACGCCGCGGATCGCAGAAGCGTGGATGATATTTACAGGATCAACGTGCGGAATGCGAAAGGTGAGATGATCGCGTTGCGAAGCCTGGTCGAGGTTCGTCCTGTCATCGGGCCGGCCGCAATCATTCGCTATAACAATCTTCGCGCGGTGACGGTTCAGGGGAGCCCCGCACAGGGCGTTTCGTCGGGACAGGCTCTCAACGCCATGGAAGCGGTCGCTGCGCGCACGCTGCCTGACGGTTATGCAGGCGAATGGACGGACACGGCATTTCAGCAGAAGCGCGCCGAGGGCAAGACGCCGATCATCCTCGGGTTTGCGCTGCTATTCGCTTATCTATTTCTCGTCGCCCTCTACGAAAGCTGGATCATTCCGGTTCCAGTCCTCCTATCGGTCAGCGTCGGTGTTTTTGGAGCTTTTGCGGCAATCGTGATCGGTGGTTTAACTCTCGATCTCTATGGCCAAATAGGAATGGTGGTGCTGATCGGTCTCGCTGCCAAGAACGGCATTTTGATTGTCGAGTTTGCCAAGGATCAACGCGAACGCGGCGTCGCGCTCAATGAAGCCGCCACCGAAGGCAGCCGGTTGCGATTCCGGCCGGTGATGATGACCTCGTTAGCTTTCATACTGGGCTTGCTGCCGCTCGTCATCGCGACAGGTGCTTCGGAACTTGCGCGCCGGGACGTTGGCACGCCGGTATTTGGCGGAATGATCTTCGCGTCCCTCATCGGCATTTTCGCGATACCCTCCCTCTACGTCACATTCCAAGCGCTACGCGAACGCCTCAGACCGGGCTCTCGTCCTCACGTTGAGGGCGAGCCAAGGGCGGCGCGCGAGAAAAGCATACCCACGCAAGGCTAGGAATTTGGCTCAGTACGGTGGCCAGATCATCGACGCTACCGCTCTTCGCGGGAACTAAAAATGGAACATACCCATATCCACGCGTAGTAAAAGCGAATTGATAGCGTTGCCCCTTTTGTTGGCCCGACGACGGGGCCTGCCCTCCCGACATTTCTCGATGCAATCCTACAAGCCACGCCGAGTTCGGGCCGTTGCTGAGCGGTGACTGACGTCGCAAGCACAGATTCACTTTCGACCGACGTAAATCGGCAACCTGCATCGATACGGAAAAATCGGAAACGTTGGCCATTTCCCGGCTCCGTAATCTTACGGAAGGTTTCACACTGAGGCTGCAGTTTGGCCAGTTGTCAAATAACGGCTGCAACAACGGAAAGGAGTTTGGCGAAATTTAGCAATAGGGGGTAACAAGTGAGGCTTTCAGTCATTGTTAGTGCCATAGCGTTTGGTGGTTTAGCGGCTTCGGCAAATGCAGCAGACCTCGGCGGGGCCAATGCGTACGGCGCGTATAGTTCGCCCAGTTCTCCCGCGCCTCTCATTGCCAACTTCTTCGACGGGGCAGCGCCTGGCTCTATGACGGTCGCAGGCATAACCGTCTACGGCGCGGTCGACTACAGTGCCGTTTACAATTCTCACGGTGCGACTCCAACTGGCACCCTCTATCAGGGCTCGCTCTATCAAATCTCGAAGATTAGCGGGGGGCCGCAATTCAACGCTACCAATAACGCGATGAGCCAATCGTTCGTCGGGGTGAAGGCGAACGAAAAGCTTTCTGACCTTTTTGGTGTGGACTCGCTGACTGGCTGGTCGTTCATCTCTGATGCTCAAATCGGCTTCGATCCGGCCTGGGGGGATATTGCCGACGTCTGCAGAACGCTACGCATGAACAACGGCCTCGGCGCTTTTCCTCTTGAGCAGACCGCAAATCTCGATGGTAGCCGTTGCGGCCAGATCTTCAACGGAGCGCTTTACGGCGGTATCAAAAACAACGACCTCGGCCAGTTGACCTACGGCCGTCACAACTCCCTCTTGAACGACGCGCTCGGTGCTTATGACCCGGAAGCCGGTTCGTATGCATTCTCGCTGTTCGCTTTCTCGGGAACGGTCGGCGGCGGTGGCGGCGCCACCGAGGATGCGCGCTGGAACAACTCAATTCGCTACGCAAACACCATCGGAATGTTCCGGGTCGCCGGTATGTATCGGTTCGAAGGCATGGAACAGGGCGGCGACGCTTATTCGGGAAATATTGGCGTTGATCTCCCTGGTGGGCTCAAGGGCCTGTCGATCGACGGGGTCTATGCCCACTTCAATAATGCCATCGCAGCCAGCAACCTGTCGGCCGGCGACTGTGCAGCTCTTGCGACCAGTATTGCGGCCTGCCAGCGTCTCGATATCTTGAGCGCCACTGTGTCGGATAATGACGTCTGGTCGATCATGGCCAAGTATAATTTCGGCCATTTCGGCTTCGACAACGTCACCGCCATGGGTGGTTATGAGCACATCAATTTCTCCAATCCTGATGGCCAGCTCAACAACCTGACCACCATCGGCGGCTATCAGCTGTTTGCCGGCGATGTGAACTACAACAAGTATCTCTCGGACAAGCAGCTCGATCTCTTCTGGTTTGGCGGCAAGTGGGCGATCACGCCGAAGCTGACAGCGGCGGCTGCCTGGTATCATTACGACCAGAATACGTTCGTTACGAATTCCGGGACGAGCACCACGGCCTCACACTGCAACGGCAAGTCGGGGACGGCTGCAAGCGGGAACTGCGCCGGCTCGTTCGACTGGGTCAGCGCCTCGCTGGACTATCAATGGACAAAGCGTCTCGATGTCTATGCCGGCGTGTCGTATTCGCAGGCCGATGACGGCCTGGCCAGCGGCTTCACTTACACCAACACTTGGAACCCGGCCTTTGGCGCTCGCTTTCGGTTCTAACGACACGCGCTGAAACGGCAAAGGCGGCCCGCTTTTGCCGGACGTCTCGCCAAGACTGAATGCTACGCACCGCAAATATATCTCTCTCTTTCAAGTTCACAAACTCCAGGCGCGGCTCCGGCGGCGCCTGTTTTCTTTTGTAAAGCCTGACGCGGCGAAGAAAAACGAATTGCATCGCGCCGGTGATTTCTCCATCGGGAAACTGCCACCGTATTTCTGCGGATGTGTCGGCGCTTGCGTCATTGGGCGGACGGAACCGAGCGGAATAACGCCCTGCGATCGGACCAACTAGATTTGGCAGTGATGCAAATCCAATTGCGAGGACGCGATCTGTATCCGCGCTGTTGGATTCCCGGGCATCGAATCGATCAATCTCGGATAGGAACCATTGCGATGCTTAAGCTTACCGTCGCCGCCTCTATTTCACTTCTCGCGCTAGGTTTCGCAACTGCCGCAAGCGCTCAAGGTCGATGCGACGGCGACTTCCAGATGGTTAACGGAAGCTGGGTTGCCACGAGACATTGCCAACGCATGGCGGCAGAACGCGTCGCGCATGCCGAGCACGCGCACATTACTCGCCATACGGTGCGTCAAGGTGACGAAACGCCGGAAGAGTTTTGCCGCTGGCACAACGGTGAAATCGAAACCGACACCTACTGCTCCAGCTACAACGACTGATCCAAAAAAGCGACGTGGAGATCGATATGAATCGCGTGCTGAGAGCAGGCGTGTTCGTCTTCGTTCTTGCCGCTCCACCGGCATTGACTTCAGCGCAAGCAAGATCGCTCTGCGATGGAGATTTCGAGCGAACGGCGGGCGGCTGGGTTGCGACCCCCCGCTGCCAGGAATATGAGGCTGCCAAGGTGGCGCGAGAAATGCACCAACACCTCACGGATATAACTTCATCGCCCCGAGACGTGACCCCGGACGAATTTTGCCGTGGCAATAACGATATCAGGGTTTCAACCTTCTGCGCCGCTTACAAAGATTAATACCCCCCGGTGCCGCCTTGAGGATAATTCCGGTTTGCTTTGAGTGAACCGACCATCTCCTCAAGGCGCACCGCAATCCTAACGAGATCGGCGATATTGCGAGCTCCCGTCCGCTCCATCACCCAGGCCCGATACGTTTCGACGGTGCGCGGACTGATTTTGAGAGCAAGCGCAATTTCCTTGTTCGAGTGCCCTTTGACAGCCAAATTCATCACTTGCCGCTGTCGTTCCGAAAGCTCGTTGATGCGCGCCGCGAGACGCATCGTCTCCTGATCTTGATTGCGCTGATTTTCGGCTTCTCCGATTGCCGAAGAAATGCTCTCGATCAAACGATCGGGAGAGAAAGGTTTTTCGATGAAATCGTGCGCGCCGGCCTTGAGGGCGGAAACAGCCATGGCCACGTCGCCATGGCCCGTAATCAGGACAAGCGGGACCATCGGCCATTTCTTGGCGAGTTCTTTCTGCAGCTCCAGACCCGTCATCCCCGGCATACGAATGTCGCAAACGACGCATGACGGGAGCTCTTCGCCCTGTAATGCAGAAAGAAACTTCTCGGCAGAGGAAAATGCGTAGACGCCGAATCCGCGATTGCTGAGCATCAGGGACAAGGAATCACGAACCGGCTCGTCGTCATCTATGATTGCGATTGCAGAGGCTAACGTCACTGCACTGTCCCCCATGGAAATGAATTCAACCGAATGCGAACGAGGGCGCCTTTGCCGTCGTTTTCCAGAAAAAGCTCGCCCCCGTGCCCTTCGACGATTGTTCGGCTGAGCGAGAGCCCCACCCCCAAGCCGTCCTTTTTGCTCGAAGAGCGGATGCCGCCTTTGCGAAGATCAAAACCCGTTGGAAACCCAGGCCCGCTGTCCTTAATTCGAATTTCGATGCGGTTGCCGTCGATGTTGCTGGCGCTGACATTGATCAATCTCTCTTTCGATGGATCGTTGTCGCTCATCGCATCGACCGCGTTGGATATGATGTTCATTAGGACCTGTTCGATCTGGAGGCGGTCGACTGCGGCATTGCGTATGTCACGAGGAATTGCCACCTTCACCGAAGCACCCGTGCGTTGAAGATTGGGCTCCAAAAGATCAAGCGCTTCCCGTATGAGCAGATGCGGATTTTGCTCGCCGATCTGCCTGCGGCCGAGCCTGATAAAATCGCGAAGATTTCGAACCACAGCCGCTGTGCGATCGACTTGGGTTGCCATCTTTGATGCCGCTTCGATCGCGACCGAGCGCTCGCCTTCGCCTTTAATCAAGTATTCCTGAACGAGACGTGTGTAGTTCGAAATAGCGGTCAACGGCTGATTGATCTCGTGGGCGATGGCAGTGGTGACTTCACTGGCGCTTCCCAGCCGGAAAATTTGGGAGACCGATTCCTGATTGAGCCGCAACTCCTGCTCAAAGCGGCGGCGGTCCGTCACGAGGCCACCGATGGCGAGACCTGTGAATGCAAGAACGAGCATCAAGGACTGATAGGTCGTCACGCCGGTAAGCTGCGGTCCTGAAATGAGCAGCGCGATGATGAGGCCCACCTCAGTCGCAAGGAGCCCGTAAGTCGCGCCCTTCAGGCCATGTCTGAGCGCGATCCAGATGATCGGAAAGAACATCACATTGAAAAGACGGAAGTGGGGAAGGCTGGAAAACCCGAAAGCCAAACCGAGAGCCGCCAAGATCGCGAGACCCTGTATGCCCGCTTCGAGGGTCGGCTTTGGAATGCCGCCCGTATTCGCGAGGATCAGAAGGAAGGGCGCAATGATTGAAATACCGATTAGGTCGCCAATTGCGTACCTGAAAATATTGTAAGGAATTTCGGCGGTGGTTAAAATGCTTGAGGCAGAAAGGAGCATTACGGAGGCGGATGCGACGAGGACCGCGCTCACGATGGCGATTGCCTCAAGCGCGAGAATGTCACGTAGCGACGCAAGCTTGATGTCGAATTGCCACCGCGACTGCTGGATCCAGTTGAGAGCCATGGCATATCCACCGCCGATGATGATGGGCGACAGCACCTGGACAAGAGGCGGCAGTTCGCTGTGCAGAATAAGATTCGACGCGGCGACCGCGAGCAGAAGATAAGGCCAGAATTGGCGTCCAAATACGAGAAAAACTGCGAAAGTCAGGCCTGTTTCGGGACTCCAAGGCACGATGCCGAACGACGGTGTGGAAGCGACGATGCTCAACCAGGCAAGCGCGACGTAGGCAACGATGTAGACGGGGCCGATCAGCCATATCGGTATTGCTTGCATACGGGCCATACGATTCGCATGCATTCTTTCTGTTACGACCACTTGCGACATCGTACTTTTCCTACAGTGCCTAGCGGGCCGCCACTCCGTACGTGACCGGAGGCTTAGCCACGGACGGTGCGCCACGCAAGCGCACGGCCGGAATTTTCCTGAACGATGATGCCTTGAATATATGAGGATGTCGCCGCGCATAATGCGCTGCGCGAGGCAATACGGCTGCAATCAAAGGGTGAGACCGAAGAGAATCCGCGGACTGCACGATTACCGACCGGAATCTCCCAAAGTCTCAACAACTTCGGCGTCGCGCTGTTCAGCACGATGCCGGCGCGATTAATGCGCGTTAAGTGACTCTTGCGATTGCCGGAGAATATTGAACGGATGTCTCTGCCACGCTTCTCTCTCACGCATCCACATTCAGTGGCAGCAATCATTATCCTTGTGTGCCTGCTCGGCTTCGGCGCGGTGTCGCGCATGCCGACGGACATTTTTCCCGAAATCAACATCCCTGTGGTCAGTGTCGTTTGGACCTACAGCGGGATGAGCGCGGAAGAAATGCAGGATCGTATCCTCATCAAGCACGAGCGGCAGATGGCATCGCTCGTCGATGATATCGAGCGCATCGAAGCGAACAGCTACACAGGTGTCGGCGTTATCAAAGTCTACCTTCACGAGGGCGCGGATGTAAGTCGGGCCATTACGCAGCTTTCGAGTTGCGCGCAGACGGTTCTGAAGAGCATGCCGCGCAACATCACGCCGCCACTTATCGTTCGTTACAGCGCAACTGATGTTTCCGTCATCCAGCTAAGCCTCGCGAGCCGGTTCTTGCCGGATTCGCGTCTGACAGACCTCGGTCAGCAGGTGCTACGGCCTAACCTGGCGGTCGTGCACGGTGCCCAGGTTCCTTATCCCTACGGCGGCAAGATCCGAGTCATTATGGTGGATCTCAATCCCAACGAATTGCAGGCGCGTGGGCTGACGCCTGCCGACGTCTCCGATGCGCTGGCGAAACAGAACATCATTGTTCCGTCGGGCGACGTCAAAGTCGGCGCCAAGGATTATCCGGTAACGATGAACAATACGCCCGAGGTGATTTCGGCGATTTCAAATTTTCCCATCAAACAGATCGACGGCAAGACGATTTTCGTTCGCGATGTCGCCGACGTTCATGATGGACACCAGATACAAACGAATTCGGTCAGCCAAAACGGTGCGCCGGGCGCACTCATGCTCGTACGAAAAACGGGCGGGGCATCGACGCTCGACGTTATCGACGGGGTCAAGGCGGCGCTACCGGATCTGCGACGCATGATGCCGGACGGCGTGTCGATCAAGGCGATTTTCGATCAGTCGATCTTTGTGAAGGCCGCACTCAACAGCGTCGTGATGGGCGGCTTGATGGCCGCCGGATTGACGGCATTGATGATCCTTTTGTTCCTCGGCAACTGGCGGCTCACGATCATCATTCTGGCATCTATCCCGCTGTCGATCATAGCGGCGTTGCTGATGCTCTACCTCGCGGGGCAGACACTTAACACGATGACACTTGGCGGGTTCGCGCTAGCCGTCGGCATACTTGTCGATAACGCGACGGTCGTTATCGAGAATATCGAGCGGCACGTCGGATTGGGCGAGGAACTCGAGGAAGCCATTCTGAACGGAACATCGGAGGTCGGAATTCCGACGCTGCTTTCGACGTTATCAATCAGCGTCGTATTCGTGCCGGTCTTCCTTCTTACGGGCACAGCGAAATATCTGTTCTCGCCGCTATCGCTGTCGGTCATCCTTTCGCTTGTCGCCAGTCTTCTTCTGTCGTTCACGCTTGTTCCGGTGCTCTTCAAGTATCTCATGCGGTCACAGGTCGGAAAGCACAGCAACGGCCATGCCGATACGAGCAAGGGGTCGCGCTTCAATCCTTTCAGCATCATCCATCGTGGCTTCGAGAACGGCTTCAATGCGTTCCGTGAGCGATATCGCAATGCCGTTTCGTGGTGTGTAACGAACCCATTGCCGACAACCATATTCTTTGCTGCCCTACTTGGCGTTGCCGTGCTTCCACTGCGAAGTCTTGGAATGGACTTCTTCCCGCAAATCGACGCGGGGCAAATGCGCCTGCACGTTCGCGCGCCGCCGGGAACCCGTATCGAAGATACGCAAAAGTACTTCAGCGAAGTTGAGGACGCGATACGCAAGATTGTCGGCAACGATCAGATCGACGTCATTCTGGATAACATCGGATTGCCTTACAGCGGCATCAACATCGCGCTGAGCGATACCGCGACGGTTGGGCCGATGGACGGCGAGATCCTCGTGTCATTGAATGAAAAGCACACATCGACGCCCGCTCACATTGCCGAGCTTCGCCGCAAACTGCCCCGTCTCTTTCCCGAGCTTCAGTTCTTTTTTCAACCGGCCGACATCGTCAATCAGGTATTGAATTTCGGTCAGCCCGCACCGATTGACGTTCGCGTTTCGGGACGCGATGCCGATATGACATTCGCGCTTGCCTCGAAAATTGCGCGCGATTTGAGATCAGTGCCCGGCATAGTAGATTCTCACGTCTTCCAGGTGCCGGACGCACCCGCCATTAAGGTCGATGTCGACCGGACGAAGGCACGAGATCTCAATCTCGAGCAACATGGGCTTGCAAATGATGTGCTTGTCACGCTCAACTCGAGCGCGCAGGTCTCACCGAATTTCTGGCTAAACCCACACAATAACGTCAGTTATCCACTCGTCGTCCAAACGCCGACATATCGCGTCAAATCAACGAAAGACCTGTGGACGCTTCCAGTAACGGCTCCTGGAGGCAAAGAATCCCAACTGCTGATGAACGTCGCGAAGTTCGGACGAACGAAAGTGCCGATGGTCGTGTCGCAGCTCAACATCGCGCCCGTGTTCGATGTGGACGCGGATGTCCAAGGCCGCGATCTCGCTTCTGCGGCCGATGCCATCGATAAGCTTCTCGCGAAGGACCGCCCTGATCCTTCAAGCGGCATCAAGGTGACCCTCAGCGGCCAGATCGAGACGATGCGAGAGAGCTTCACGGGGCTTTTCGGAGGTATGGGGCTCGCGATTGTCCTCGTCTTCCTGCTTCTCGTGATCAACTTCCAAAGCTGGCTCGATCCGCTCATCGTTCTTATGGCCGTACCATTTGCGCTCGCAGGTATCGTATGGATGCTCTTGATTACCGGCACACACGTCAGCGTTCCGGCCCTTATGGGCAGCCTGATGTGCATAGGACTGACCACGGCCAACGGCATCCTGGTCTTGACCTTCGCAAACCAGCAAGCCGAGCTAGGCGTCGATCCGATGCACGCGGCCATAGAGGCCGGCTACACTCGCCTGAGGCCTGTCCTGATGACCGCCGGCGCCATGATCCTCGGCATGATTCCGATGGCACTGGGTGTCGGTGAAGGCGGCGAGCAGAACGCGCCCCTCGCCCGAGCGGTCATCGGCGGTCTTTTGCTGGCGACAGTCGCAACGTTGATCTTCGTTCCCACCCTATACCGGCTTCTGCGCCGCGACACTTCTCGGAAAACCGAACACCGGAGGCTGCCCCTTGCGCATGCTTAGAAAAGGCGAGACGTCCGCCAACGCCGCTCAGCCGGAAGCTTCGGAAGCGGATCCACTCGCGCCCGCGGATTTCCCGCCGAAAGAGCCCCTCGCAAAGGTGGCGGCGCAGGAATATCCGAAATCGACCGGGCGCTGGATGCTGTTGACCGCACTCGTCATCGTGTTCGGTTTGACAACAGCATTCTTCGAAGTCAGCCGCATCAGAGCGCGTGAGACTGATACTCTCGAACAGGAAACGCGAAAAGCGGCATCGACGTTGCCGTTGGTTGATGTGGCGACTGCGAAAGCGGGCCCAACATTCAAATCGCTTGTACTTCCTGGTGACACCGCGGCTTGGTACCGAACGACGCTCTACTCACGGGTCAACGGCTATCTTTCCGATTGGAAGGTTGACATCGGAGACCGGGTGAAGAAGGGCCAATTGTTGGCAACGATCGAGACGCCCGATCTTGATGCCCAGTTGGCTGCTGCGCGCGCCGAATTGGAAGCCGCGAAAGCGGAGGCCAAGGTCCGGAACGCCGATGCCGACTTTGCAAGAAGCAGCTATGATCGCTGGCGTGATTCGCCAAAAGGCGTCGTTTCAGACCAAGAACGTGAAGAGAAGAAGGCCGCGAACGACAGCAGCATCGCCAAGCTCAATGCCGCGACGGCGCAAGTCGCCGTCGACCAGGCAAAGGTTGATGGTCTGATGACACTTACGCAGTATAAGAACGTTACGGCGCCATTCGACGGCATCATCACAGAGCGCCGTGTTGATCCCGGGGACTTGGTGACCGCAGGAAGCTCGGCGAGCACGTCGCCCCTCTTCGTCATCCAGCAGACAGATCAGATTCGCATCTTTTCGCGAGTCCCGCAGGGCGTGGCCGAGCGACTTTCCGTCGGGTCAACCGTGAAGGTCATGACAGCAGATGGAGCGGACCGCGCTTACGAGGGCAAGATCGCGCGGACGACAGCATCGGTAGATCCGCACGCCCGGACCATGCTCATTGAAGTGGACTTGCCGAACGCGAATTATGCTCTTTCGCCGGGCATGTATGTCCGCGCAGAATTCCAGGTGGGGCAGGCATCGGGCATCGAAATACCGGCCGCGGCACTTCTGTTTCGCGCGAAGGGACCGCAGGTCGCCGTCGTCGAAGACGGGAAGATCATTTTCAAGAACGTGACCATTGCAAGCGACGAGGGCGATAACGTCGAGCTTGCTTCAGGCACCATCAAAGTCGGAGATCGCGTGGCGCTCAATATCAATAGCCAAATATCGGACGGCGACAAAGTCGCCATCAATAACGACACTGCCAAGGCTCAAAGCTGATGGCGGGTGGGGGGGGACTTAGATTTCTGGCGGCGATCCTGGCCGGAGGGCTATCGGGCTGCGCAGTTGGGCCGGATTACCTGCTTCCGCATATCGGAGCGCCGGGAATGTTCACGACCAGCAGCATCGCCGATCAAGGCGCGGTTCGATCAATCATCCAATCCTCCTCCCCGGAGATCGTCCGTTGGTGGACACTCCTCAAGGATCCTCAACTCGGATCGCTTATCGAACGCGCGATCGCCGCCAACCCGGACATCGAGATCGCCGCAAATCACATCCGCGCTGCTCGCGCGAATGAAGTCGCGGTCCGCGGTCTCGCCCTGCCCTTCGTAGAGGCCAATGCAGCGGCCGCTCGCGGCACGGGTACAAACTCGACAAAGGGGCGTGTCGCCGGCCCGCTCAACGCGGCGACGAATACCACCGGTCTCAAAGAAATCACGCACGTCGCTGGGTTTGACGCCGGCTGGGAGCTCGACTTTTTCGGCAAAGACAGGCGCGCGTACGAGGCGGCCCAATACTCGACGGACGTTGCGGTCGAGCAACGACACGCCGTTCTGGTCTCTGTCGTCGCGGAAGTCGCCAAAGCCTATATCGAGACGCGAGGCATTCAGGCCAAGATCAAAGCCTCGAATGAGAACGTTGCGCGCGCGCAGAGAACTTACGATCTGATGAAGACGCGTTTCGACCGCGGCTTGACAAACGAGCTGGACTTCAAGCTTGCGTCGCGTCAGCTAGCCACGCTCAAGGCGCAACTCGCGCCGCTTTCTGCCGATGAATACGCCGGCTGTGCACGCATCGCCGTTCTCCTCGGCACTTATTCCGGCGGCGTTTGCCAGGAGCTCAAGAGTGTCAAGAAAATTCCGGACACTCCTGATCGCCTGAAGACAGGTTTGCCTGTCGACGTGATCCGCAGGCGGCCTGACGTGCGGGCGGCAGAGCGTCAGCTCGCCGTCGAGACGGCAAGGATCGGCGTCGCCGTTGCAGATCTATTCCCGCGCTTGCAAATTACGGCTGGCGGCGGCCTTCAAGGGCAGGGCATCGGTGTCGTGCCGGTCGTGACGAAGAGCATCTATTCCGTCGGACCGTCGGTCTATTGGCCGCTCCTCGATTTTGGTACGCTCGACTCCCTCGTGCACATTCAACAGCTGCAGGCCGATGCGCAGTATTTGACCTATCAGCGCGTGATCATCTCGAGCGTCGAAGAGGTTAACGTCGCGCTGTCACGATATCGGGCCGCGATGGCGACGCTCCAATCGCTCGCCAAGGCCGTCAAGGAAAGCAAGGGTGCGGTCGATCTTTCGACCGCGCGTTACGATCGGGGCGTCACAGATTCCTTATACGTGCTCGATGCCGAGCGGCAAGACGACGAGCTTGAGCTTCAGTATGTCCAGGCAAAGGCCGATGCGGCGATTGCCTTCGTTGCAGTTTACAAAGCTCTCGGAGGTGGCTGGGAAATGTTTGATCAGGACTTGCCGGCGCCTCGCGCTCTTCCAGCGGTTCTCGCGGCCTACGAACATTTGCACGACCGTTGAAGGACGAGCGCGTCTGCGCTGCTCCCCGCAATGGGCAATAAATTATTTCGAGGTCGTTGCGATCGATGAGTTCGGCGAACGAAGCAGAGCGGCCCGTGCTCTCTCAAGAGCGAGTTTGTCTGCGATTGCCGCGTTGTTCATGGGATCGACTTCGAGAACATGATCGAAATCGCTTTCGGCGCTCTGCACGTCGCCGGCCGCCGCACGTGCATTTCCGCGTGCGATGTAAGCACTCAGAAACTTTCCATCGAGAGCGATCGTCCGATTATAGTCACGGATCGCATCATTCCAGCGGCCGAGCGCCTTGAAAGCATTTCCCCGATTGAAATACAGCCGCGGCTCATTGGGCCAAATCTCAAGCGCGCGATTATAGTTGGCAATTGCTCCGTCGAAATCACCCTCGGCCTTGTAGATATTCGCTAGGTTATTGTAAGCGCGGGTGGCGAGCGGGTCGATGTTGATCGCTTTGCGGTAGTCCGCTATCGCGCGGTCGTAATCTCGCTCCGAAGCAAATGCGATCGCGCGGGCTTCATAGGCATTAGCGTCTTGCGGTGAGAGCGCGATCGCCGTGTTGAAGTCGGAGATGGCCTTTCTAAGGTCATTCGTCGCGAAATAGGCGAGACCGCGATTGATATAGGCGATCTTGACCTTCGTGGAATCTGAAGGGCCGCTCTCGATCACCACTGTGCACGCAAAGACATGCTGTGCTGGTGTCGGCGCATCGGCACACGGGTCCGCATGTTGGGTAAACGCGGCAGCCGGAGACAAACAGGCTCCTGCAAGTATCGCGAAAACGCTCGCCGATGTGCGCAACAAACGCATTTCGCATCGTCTCCGATAATATCGCGAGCGATGTCAGACGCCGGAATGGTTTCGTAAAGGTCCCGAAATCTTCCGCTCCCTTATGGTCCTGCACGGTGCTGTTGGATTTTCAAAGATCCGTATGAATACGGAGCAGCCTTTTCCGAGGGTGCGCTACCGATACGACGAGGACCGATCTCTCACGATATAGCGATATGGAAATAGATATCGGGGGATCGCTATGGGAAAATTGAAAACTTTCGGCACGCCGCTCGCTTTGTGCGCACTTTGCGCGCCGCCGGCCGTAGCGGGCGATTTGACAGGTTCCGCACTACGGGATCTGAACATGCCGGCTCCAAGCTACCTTGGGGCCACCTCAGACGAGGATGCGACAGACGCCATACAAGATTTCTTCGCCCGCTGGCAGCAAATTGCGCGCGTCGCCAAAGCTTCGCAGCCGGATTGGATGACGCCGCTCGCCACCGTTACGCCGAGGCTCGAACAGGAGTTTCGTTCCGACCAATTTTTCGAGCAAATGGGGAACGGCGGCCATCTCAACGTCTACGACGGAGGCAAGGGCTTCGAATTCATACCGACGACGACGAATGAAGTCCTGATCAATCTTCCACCCTACGATCAACGCACGCACGTTAAGCAGGCCTCAGGTTGGGGCGATTGGCCGGCTTTCACCATCAAGCAACGTCTCATTAGCGCGAACAAGCAAGACGGCGATTATATCGTAACCGCTTTCTTCGGGGTCCAAGCGCCAACGGGAGACATTCCCTTTACCAATGACGCCTGGGTTGTGACGCCGACGCTCGCAGCAGGCAAGGGATGGGGCGATTTCGACATTCAGGCGACCGTCGGGGTTCCGATTCCCCTCGAACATGAAAACGAGATTGGGACCTCGATCGTGACGAACGTCGCCTTCCAGTACCACCTCGGCCAGTACTTCTGGCCGGAGTTCGAAGTCAACTATACCCATTGGGCCGACGGGGCACGCAGTGGCAAGGATCAGGTGTTCCTGACGCCGGGGCTCATCCTTGGCCGGTTCAAGGTTTGCGACGACAGCAATTTGATTATCGGCGCTGGTTATCAGTTCGCAGTCTCGCCGAAAACCACATCGCCGGTTCTCACGCCGACGTACGACAGCAACTGGATCATCACGACAAGGCTTTCATTCTAAAGGCCCAGATCGTTCTGCAAAATTGTGGCGCCCCGTAGGGGAGTTGGGCCGATCTTCAGAATCAATGTCTTGGCAAAAGGTTGGACACCAAAACTTCTCGGCTAATTCCATAGTATTTCGTCTGAAGTGTCCAACCGACGACGCCGTCGTTCGTCATCATACGGCGGTCGGGCCCGGCGACCGGCTGGTGAGCCTCGGGCTCGTGATCAGGAAGAACGGATCCAGCCGCCGGGCGTCGGATACAGGTTCACGTCACGAAAGAGGGCGGAGAAGCGTTGGCCGCGCTTTCCGTCGATCACCTTGAAGAATTGAAAGGCATACGTCCTGCTCTGCGCAAATCACTAAAGCAGTTTGAGCGCGGGTTCGGGCCGCAACGATACGGTTCCACCTAGCCGATGCACCTTTGCATAGTTGACCGGCCGAATAAATCATGTAGGCGGATTACTTTCGCACATGGATGAAGATATGGCGGCCGGGCAGAAGTCACTTTCCATTCTGGTCATCGACGAGAACCGTCTCCGCGCTTCCGTCATTGAAACGGGGTTGCGCGAAGCCGGCTACGACGACCTGACGATCGTCCACGATGTCATCGGTATCGCCCGGCGCATTGAGGAGATCCAGCCGGACGTCATCATGATCAATCTCGAAAACCCGAACCGCGACATGCTCGAGAACATGTTCCAGCTTTCGCGCGCCGTTAAGCGCCCGATCGCAATGTTCGTCGACCGTTCGGACAGCGCGTCGATCGAGGCGGCCGTGGAAGCGGGCGTCTCGGCCTATGTCGTCGACGGCCTCAAACGCGAGCGCGTCAAGCCAGTCCTCGACATGGCGATCAGCCGTTTCAATGCTTTCTCACGCATGTCGCGAGAACTCGACGAGGCGCGCTCCGAACTCGAAAAGCGCAAGCTCGTCGAACGCGCCAAAGGCATTCTGATGTCGACGCGCGGCCTATCGGAGCAGCAGGCGTACGCGCTGTTGCGGAAAACCGCCATGAGTCAGAACCGAAAGATTTCGGAAATCGCAGAAAGCCTGATCACAGCAGCGGGGCTCCTCGCACCACCCGGCGAGGAGGAGTGAAAATGGTCGAGACGCACCAGATCACCGCGGGCTTCATGCCGCTTCTCGATAGTGCAGTGCTCGTCACTGCAAAAGAAATGGGTTTCGCCGAGGCCGAGGGCATCGACCTGACGCTGGTACGCGAGATGTCTTGGGCCAATATCCGTGATCGCTTGGCCGTTGGTCATTTCCAGGTCGCACACATGCTGGCGCCGATGCCGATTGCCTGCAATCTCGGGCTGACGCCACTGGCCGTTCCAACAGTCGTTCCGATGGCGCTGGGCCAAGGCGGAAATGCGGTTACCGTCTCGAATGCGGTTTGGGCCGCAATGTCGGCGCACGGAGCTGAGGAGAACTTCGACCCCGCGACGACGGGACACGCTTTGAGAAAGGTCGTTCTCGAACGCGTCTCGCAGCGGAAGCCGCCGCTGCGCTTCGCTGTCGTCCACCCGTTCTCGGGTCACAATTATGAACTTCGCTATTGGCTGGCGGCCTGCGGTATCGATCCCGCGCGCGATATCGAGATCGTCATCGTTCCGCCGCCGCTGATGGTCGACGCACTGGCAAGTGGAACCATTGATGGCTATTGCGTTGGTGAGCCTTGGAACACCGCCGCCGCTCTTCTTGGCCGCGGGCACATCGCGACCGTGAAAGCCGCGATATGGCGATCAAGCCCCGAGAAGGTTCTCGGTGCCGGTGCGCTCTGGGCAGAGGAAAATCCAGAAGCACTATCCGCATTGTTGCGAGCGCTGAGCAACGCCGCCAAATGGTGTGGAGATGCGATAAATCATGACGACCTCGCACGGATCCTTGCCGAAAAGCAGTATGTCGCGCAGCCGGTAGGATGGACGTTGCCAGCGCTTCGCGGCCAGTTGCCGATCGGCGGAGAGCGCACCGTGCCTGTTTCTGATTTCTTCGTGCCGTTCGCGAAAGGTGCGACCTTCCCGTGGAAAAGCCACGCACTCTGGTTCTATTCGCAAATGGTCCGTTGGGCGCAAGTGCAGCATTCGGCCGACAATGCGCGAATTGTGCACGAGACATATCGGCCTGACCTTTATCGTGCCGCCTTGAAGTCCCTCGGCATCGCGCTCCCCGTTGCGAATGCCAAGGTTGAGGGTGCCTTGACGGAAGCGACGCCGGTCGGCTCATCCGGCGCAAGCCTGGTGCTCGGACCCGACGGATTCTTCGATGGTGGCCTGTTCGATCCCGATAAGCTCGACGCCTACATCGCGAGCCAGAAACAGTAACGGGCACGAACTGCGTCAAACCGTGCGCTGCACAAAATTTGCACTGACGCTGCGCTAAAATGCTGAATGTTTGGACTTGCGAAGCATCGCCAGACGCCACTATCCCTTGTTTCATGAACCGAGTTGAACGTTTCAACTCGCCTAAGCAGCGGGATTTCCGCGTTTAGGAATTCATTGGCGTCCAATGACGGGCGCTCCAGGCAAAGCTGCCGATCAAGCATTCTTACCCGGTTTCGACGGGTGCGAGCGCTTGGCCGGCAGCTTTTTTGTTTTCCGCACTACGACCGGGAGCAATTCATGCGCACACAGAAAGACTCGGTTTTGACGGTGTCCACGGCCGAAGGTCGTGCTCTTTGGGTTTCGACCATCGCCTTCACAGTCTGCTTCGCGGTCTGGACGATCTTCGCGATCATCGGCATTCGCATCAAGGCTGAGCTGGGATTGAGCGAAACCGAGTTCGGTCTGCTTGCCGGAACGCCGATTTTAACAGGCTCTCTCGCCCGGGTTTTCCTCGGCATCTGGACGGATCGCTACGGCGGCCGGCTGATCTTCACGCTCAACATGCTGGCGGCAAGCGTTGCAACGGCGCTTCTCGTCTTTGCCCAGACCTACCCAGAAATGCTGTTGGCGGCACTCGGCATCGGTTTGGCGGGCGGTTCGTTCGCAGTCGGCATCGCCTATGTCTCGCGGTTCTATCAGAAAGGACAGCAAGGCACCGTGCTCGGCATCTTCGGAGCCGGAAACGTCGGTGCCGCCGTCACGAAATTTCTCGCGCCGTTCGCTCTCGTCGCCTGGGGATGGCACGCCGTCGCACTGATCTGGGCCGCAGTGTTAGCCGTCATGGCGATCATTTTCTGGTTCACGACGACCGATGATCCGATCACCGCCGAGCGGCGCCGCACAGGCGATACGCCCAAGGCCTATGCAATGGAACTCGCGCCGCTGAAGGACATTCGCGTCTGGCGCTTTTCTCTCTATTACTTTTTTACGTTCGGCGCCTTCGTTGCCCTCGCGCTGTGGCTGCCGCGATATCTGATCGGCGTCCACGGCTTCGACATCGAAACGGCCGGCATGATCGCTGCCGCATATTCAGTTCCAGCGAGCATCTTCCGCGCCTACGGTGGCGTGCTGTCGGATCGCATCGGCGCACGCACCGTCATGTACTGGTGCTTCGCCGTCTCGGCCGCCGCAACGCTGGCTTTGTCGGTGCCCCCAACCGACTACGTGATGCACGGTACGAACGGCTTGATCACCCGGCATTTCGAGATCGGTCCGCTGGTGTTCGTCGGCATTGCGTTTGTGCTGGGCTTTTTCATGAGCATCGGCAAAGCCGCTGTCTATAAGCACATTGCGACGTATTACCCAGACAACGTCGGCTCCGTCGGTGGTCTCGTCGGCATGATCGGGGGTCTCGGCGGCTTTGTTTTGCCGATCGCGTTTGGCTTCCTCAATCAGGTGACCGGGCTTTGGACGAGCTGCTTCATGCTGCTGTTCGCCATTGTCATGACGCTCTTCATCTGGATGCACGTTTCCATCCGGCGCATGGAAAAAAACGCTGCGAAATCGCCCGGCGCTCGTGAATCTCTCATCCCCGTGGGAGGTCAGGCATGAAACTCGTCATCATCGGCAATGGCATGGCGCCAGGCCGCATGCTCGAACATTTACTCGAGAGCGCGCCCGGCCGCTATAATGTCACGATCTTCAATGCCGAACCGCGCGTCAACTACGATCGCATCATGCTCTCTCCCGTTCTGTCGGGTGAGAAAAACTACGAACAGATCATCATTCACGGCGACGGCTGGTACATCAAAAATGGCATCACGCTCTACAAGGGCCATAGGATCGTAGCGATCGATCGCGAGGCGAAGACCGTGACGTCCGATCACGGCGTCGTCGAGCCCTACGACAAGCTCGTTATCGCCACAGGTTCGGTGCCTTTTATTCTGCCGGTGCCTGGCAACACGCTTGCCGGGGTCCTGAGCTACCGCGATCTGGATGACGTCAACGCGATGCTGCTTGCGGCGCAATCCCGTGCCAAAGCCGTTGTTATCGGTGGTGGCCTGCTCGGGCTCGAAGCCGCCGCCGGTCTCGAAGCCCAGGGCATGGACGTCACCGTTCTGCATTTGATGCCGACGCTGATGGAACGGCAACTCGATCCAGCGGCTGGATATTTGCTGCAACGGGCCATCGAAGATCGTGGCATCAAGGTCATCTGCAAGGCCAATACGAAAGCGATTGTCGGCGACAAGAAGGTCGAAGGTGTCGAGCTTGCCGATGGCCGCATCATTCCAGCGACCCTTGTCGTGATGGCGGCGGGCATAAAACCGAATGCAGGTCTGGCGAAAGATGCGGGTCTCGCGACGAACCGGGGCATCGTCGTGGACGGGGGGATGCAGACCTCGGATCCGGATATTTACGCGCTTGGCGAGTGCGCGGAGGTCGGCGGGCATGTCTACGGTCTCGTCGCGCCGCTTTATGAAATGGCACGCGTCGCGGCAGCGCATCTTGCCGATGAGGCAAGCGCAGCAGCTTTCGTGCACAGCGATACGCCGACCAAGCTTAAAGTCACGGGCATCGAGCTCTTCTCGCTCGGCGACTTTGCCGATGGCGAGGATCGCCACGAGATCGTTCTGCGCGACGCTTCGGCGGGAATCTACAAGCGCGTTGTTCTGAAAGATAACCGCATTATCGGTACCGTGCTCTACGGCGAGACGGCCGATGGAGCGTGGTTCAATGACCTGAAGAAAAAGCAGGTCGATATTACCGACATGCGCGACACCTTGATCTTCGGCCAAGCCTACCAGGGAGGTGCCCCCCTGGACCCTATGGCGGCCGTTGCAGCCTTGCCCGATGACGCAGAGATCTGCGGCTGCAACGGCGTTTGCAAAGGGAAGATCGTAGGCGCGATCCAAGCGAAAAGCCTGACGTCACTTGACGATGTCCGCGCCCATACCAAAGCTTCTGCCTCATGTGGATCGTGCACGGGCCTCGTCGAGCAGCTGATGTCTGTGACGCTAGGAGATGCCTACAACCCGGCGGCCGTGCAGCCGATGTGTGGATGCACGACGCTCGGCCATGATGACGTACGTCGCTTGATCAAAGCCAAAGGCCTCAAGAATATCTACGCCGTCATGCAGGAGCTGGAATGGACCACCTCGTGCGGGTGCGCGAAGTGCCGTCCGGCGCTCAACTATTATCTCGTCTGTGATTGGCCCGGCGAATACGCCGACGATTATCAATCGCGCTTCATCAACGAGCGCGTTCACGCCAACATTCAGAAGAACGGCACCTATTCGGTCGTACCGCGCATGTGGGGCGGCGTGACGAGCGCGAAGGAATTGCGTGCGATTGCCGACGTCGTCGACAAATTCAATATCCCGACCGTGAAGGTGACCGGCGGTCAGCGCATCGACATGCTCGGCATCAGGAAGGAAGACTTGCCGGCAGTCTGGGCCGATCTCGGAAAAGCCGGCTTCGTTTCCGGTCATGCTTACGCCAAGGGCCTGCGCACCGTGAAAACGTGCGTCGGGACAGACTGGTGCCGCTTCGGAACGCAGGACTCGACGGGCCTCGGAATTCGCATCGAGAAATTCATGTGGGGCTCATGGACGCCCGCCAAGGTCAAGATGGCAGTATCAGGATGTCCAAGAAACTGTGCCGAAGCCACATGCAAGGACGTCGGCGTCATCTGCGTCGATTCCGGCTACGAGATTCACTTTGCCGGCGCCGCAGGCCTCGACATCAAAGGCACCGAGGTGCTCGGCCTCGTCAAGACAGAGGATGAAGCGCTGGAAGTCATCGTCGCGCTCGTCCAGATGTATCGGGAGCAAGCGCGCTATCTCGAACGCATCTACAAATGGGCGAAGCGCGTGACGATCGATGAAGTTCGCCACCAGATTCTCGACGATTTGGAAAAGCGCAACGGTTACTACGAGCGCTTCGTCTATTCGCAGAAATTCGCGCAGGTCGATCCCTGGTCCGAGCGCGTTTCCGGCCTTCACAAGCATGAATTCAAGCCGATGGCGACGATCGGTATGGCTGACGCAGCGGAGTGACGACATGAGCTGGGTATCGATCGGCAGCATTACCGATATTCCGCGGCGTGGCGCGCGCTGTGTTGAAACACCGATAGGCAAAATCGCGGTGTTCCGCACGGCGGAGGATCGCGTCTTCGCGATCGAGGATCACTGTCCGCACAAAGGAGGCCCGCTGAGCCAGGGAATTGTCCACGGCACTGCCGTCACGTGCCCACTGCACAATTGGGTCATCTCGCTCGAAACCGGAAAGGCGCTCGGCGCCGATGAAGGCAGCGTGCGAACGATCCCAATCAAAGTCGAGGCAGGAATGCTCTTCATCGGTTTGGTCGTCACGGCCGACCGGGCAGCCTGAGGCAGAAACAGACATGACGGCGCAGCAGCCCACCAAAACCACCTGCCCATACTGCGGCGTCGGTTGTGGCGTTGTCGCGGAGGTCGCTGCCGGTGGTCAGGTTACTGTGCGTGGGGACGCCGATCATCCGGCGAACTTCGGCCGGCTCTGCTCAAAAGGGTCGGCGCTCGGCGAAACGGTCGACCTCGACGGCCGGTTGCTCTACCCCGAGGTCGGCGGACGACGCACATCTTGGGACGCAGCGCTCGATCTCGTCGCGTCGCGCTTCTCGAAGACGATCGCCGAATATGGCCCCGATGCGGTCGCTTTCTATGTTTCGGGCCAGTTGCTAACGGAAGACTATTACGTCGCCAACAAACTGATGAAAGGGTTCATCGGCTCCGCGAATATCGACACCAATTCGCGGCTCTGCATGGCGTCGTCGGTTGCGGGCCACAAACGTGCGTTCGGTTCCGATACGGTGCCGGGGTGCTACGAGGATCTGGAAATCGCCGACCTGATCGTGCTTGTCGGCTCCAACCTTGCGTGGTGCCACCCGGTCCTTTATCAGCGCATCGTCGCCGCGAAAGAGAAGCGGCCGCACATGAAGATCGTGCTGATCGATCCGCGCCGCACCGTGACAGCCGACATCGCGGACCTGCACCTGCCGATCAAACCTGATGGCGATGTCGCGCTTTTCGTCGGGCTCCTCAAGCATCTGTGCGAGACAGGTTCCTTTGATGGCGACTTTGTTGAGTCTCACACTTCTGGATTCGCAGAGGCCCTAAGCGCCGCGCACGCGCTTGATGCCCTGACGATTATCGAACGAACAGGTCTCAGCCATGGGCTGATTCAAAGATTTTTCGATCTCTTTGCTGAGACCGAGAAGACGGTCACGGTCTTCAGCCAAGGCGTCAACCAGTCATCCTGCGGAAGCGACAAGGTCAACGCCATCATCAATTGCCATCTCGCAACAGGGCGCATCGGCAAGCCTGGAGCTTCGCCGTTTTCCGTCACCGGGCAGCCAAATGCGATGGGCGGCCGGGAAGTCGGCGGCCTCGCAAACATGCTTGCTGCGCACATGGAAATCGGAAATCCTACGGATCGCGAGCGTGTCCAACGCTTCTGGCAATCGCATACGGTGGCCGCGAGGCCCGGTCTCAAGGCAGTCGATATGTTTCGCGCCGTCGCCGACGGCCGCATCAAGGCGCTTTGGATCGTCGCGACAAATCCGGTGGTCTCGATGCCCGACGCGGGGAACGTCGAAGCGGCTCTTCGCAATTGCCCGTTCGTCGTCGTCTCTGACGTAACAGCGAACACCGACACCATACGCCACGCGCATGTTCGATTGCCGGCGGCAGCATGGGGCGAGAAGAGCGGTACGGTGACCAATTCGGAACGGAGGATATCCAGGCAGCGGAGTTTCCTGCCTCTTCCTGGTGAAGCACGGCCAGACTGGTGGGTGTTTTGCGACGTCGCGAAGCGCATGGGCTTCGGTGCAGCTTTCAATTTTCAGTCCCCTGCTGAGATCTTTGCGGAGCACGCAGCACTTTCCGCTTTCGAGAACAATGGAACGCGTGATTTCGATATCGGCGAATTCGAAAACATCTCGGAAGAAAATTTCGATCGGCTTGAGCCGTTTCAATGGCCACGTCGGGCGGGCTCGGCTTCATTTCCCCGGATGTTCAGCGATGGCGGGTTTTTCACGTCTGATAAAAAGGCCCGCTTTCTCCCAATCTCGGCGCAGGACGCTTCGCGGACGGCCCATGCCTTTCCAATGACGCTCAACACCGGGCGCATTCGCGATCACTGGCATACGTTGACGCGGACCGGCAAAAGCCAGCGGCTCTCTCAGCATTACGGGGAACCGTTTGCGGAAATCCACCCGGCGGATGCTGCGCATCACAATATCAGGGACGCCGATCTCGTTCGGATTTCAACCGGGTCAGCTTTCATTCTCGTGCGCGCCCTCGTCTCGACGCGCCAGCAGATTGGCTCGATTTTTGTTCCGATGCATTGGACGGATCAGTTCGCGTCGAAGGCTCGCGTTGATACTCTTGTGCCCCCGGTGGTGGACCCTGTTTCCGGTCAACCAGCTTCCAAAAATATCGCCGTCCGCATCGAACGCTTCGTCGCGGAGGCGTACGGCTTTGCGGTTCTTGCTCAAAAGCCCAAACACATCGACGCTGAGTATTGGGCGATTGCGAAGTGTAACGGAGGCTGGCGCGTCGAGCTCGGCTTCGCCACGTCCCGCGAGAATTGGGCAACTCTAGCCGCTGAACTTTTCGGCGAGCCAAAGGATGCCGAAACCATCGCGTTCCACGATCGCCAGGGCGCTCGCTATCGCTTCGCCTGTTATCGCGATGAAGCATTGTTGGGCGCGCTCTTTCTCGCGTCGGAGCCGGTAGCGGTTTCACGCGATTGGGCTGTCGGGCAACTCGCGGCACCGCATCCTCGCGCGGCTGCTCGCTTCAGGCTCATTGCCGGACGTCCCGGCGCAGGCGCCGTCGACAAGGGCGCGACCGTTTGTTCGTGCTTCGGTGTTGGCGCCAACGAAATCGCGGCCGCCGCGCACCGTGGGTGCCGCACCGTCGCGGCGATCGGCGAGACATTGCAGGCCGGCACGAACTGCGGCTCTTGCCGCGCCGAAATCCGAACCATCATCGAAGCGCAGAACCTCGAAGCAGCGGAGTGAGCATTGAAACAAGTTAGCGGCTATTTGCCTGTAACGCTGGTGCTTGGCGCGTTTCTAGGCTTATCCAGCATGTCACTCGCTGCCGATCTAGGCGGTGATTGCTGCAGCGATCTCGAAGAGCGCGTTGCCGAACTCGAAGCGACGACCGCACGCAAAGACAATCGCAAGGTCTCGCTGACGATATCGGGTTACGTCGCCCAGGAGCTGACGTGGTGGGATGATGGCGCGGAGAGTAACGCGTATGTCCACGGATTGGGGCCGACGCAGGCGACGCATGTCAAGTTCACTGGCGAAGCGCAGTTCATGCCAGGCTGGAAGGCGGGATACACGCTCAGGATTCAGAATCTTTCCGACAACCCGTTTGGGCGCAACGCCGCGACGGGCGCGGCGATCAATCAATCTTCACCCGACTTCAATCAAGGCCTCAATGTTCAGATGTCGTATTGGTACTTGCAGAGCAAGGACCTCGGCAAAGTGAGCATCGGCCGGCAAGCGGATGCTTCCAAGAGCGTTGCGATGTTCACCGATCAGTCGGGCACGCAGATCATCGACAACTATACGTTCCTCGCTGGATTTCCCCAGTTTGGCATCCGGAGAAACGGTGCCCTCGTGCCGGGGTTTACATGGGGCCAGCTAGCGTACTGCTATTCCCAGAACGTTCCGCTCGGTGGCGACTGCGACGGCCTCGTGATGAATTCCGTGCGATACGACTCTCCCGTCTTCGGCGGCTTTTCGGTATCGGCAAGCTGGGGCGAAGATGACGATTGGGAAATCGCAGCGCGTTACGCCGGACAATGGAATGCGTTCAAGGTTCAGCTTGGTGCCGGCTATTCCGAAAACACTGACGAGCGCATCAGCGGAACGGCCGTCATGACCTCGAAGGATTCACAATTCTTCCAGGCCGGCGGCTATGTCGAACACCAACCAACAGGTCTCTTCGTGCATGCGGCCTACGGTCGTGAAGACAATAACAATGCGCTTCTGACGAATGGACATACGGCACCCGCCAGTCATCAGTGGTACGTCAAGTCCGGTATCCGGCGGCGATGGATGCCGCTTGGCGCCACGATCGTCTACGGCGACTATGTCGAGTACGACGATCAACTCGGTCCGACGGCGCTTGCTTTAGGCGCGACGGGAAGCAAATTCTCCCGATACGGCGGAGGCATTGCGCAGGAAATCGATGCCGCAGCAATGACCCTCTATCTCAAATACCAGCATTATGATGGCGACGTATCGGGAGCTCAGGCTTTAACCGATCTCGAGGGGCTCGACCTTGTGAGCGTCGGTGGGCTGATCAACTTCTAGCGTGCGTATTTGGGTCGAGACGGCGGAGGTACTTCAAATGCATGCTGACGCGACATCACTGCCGCAACGCGTTTTGGGTACGCGGCATCTCTTGCTCGGTGTCATCCAATACGCTCTGAGAGCGGCGTCAATGACGTTCGCCCATCTAAACCGAAGCATCTCGAAATCGACCGACTTCAGAAGCGAACGAGATCGCGTCCGGACACACGGCTGCGTGACGCTGGTCGGCGCCGGGCCGGGCGATCCGGAGCTTTTGACTGTCAAGGCGGTGCGCGCCATCGAGTGCGCTGACGTCATTTTGTTCGATGCTCTCGTTTCTGAGGCCGTTCTCGAATTGGCGCGGCGACACGCACAACTCATTTGCGTGGGCAAGAGAAGTGGCCACCCAAGTTGCCGCCAAGACGACATCAATAGACTGATGGTCGAACACGCCAGTGCCGGCAAGCGTGTCGTTCGTCTGAAGTCTGGAGATCCCGCGATCTTCGGAAGGGCTGGCGAAGAGATGTCGTATCTCGCATCCGCTGGTCTCGAGGCACAAATCGTGCCCGGTATTACTGCGGGATCCGCAATGGCCGCTGCTTTCGGGATCTCACTCACGCATCGCGATCATGCAAAGTCCGTGCGCTTCGTCACAGGGCATTCCAAAAACGGCGGCCTGCCAGAGGATATCGACTGGCAAGCCATCGCTGATCCATCGACGACGACCATTTTCTATATGGGCGCGCCCTTTGCCGGAGAGATCGCAACGCGGCTTATGGCAATCGGAATGTGGGGCGATACGCCAGTCGGAATCGCATCGGCGCTCAGCCGGAGCAATGAAAGGATCGTCCGGTGTTCACTCGCAGAACTCAGCAACGCAATTAGCGGCTTCGATCGCCGCGAGCCGTTGATACTTGGGATCGGGGAGGTGTATTCGAGCACATTCGAGGCGGCTCCATTCCGCAACGATGCCCACGCGACCGTTAGTTGAAGTGCCGGCCATATGCGCGGCTCACGCTAACGGATCGGCGAAGGCGACGAGATCTTCGTTGGATCCAACCCGGGTGAAAGTTTCAAACGAAATTCTTAGGGGAGTTGGTGCGATCTTCAAGATCAATGTGTTAGCGAAAGGTTGGACACCAAAACCTCTCAGCCATTTCCATAGCATTTCGCCGGAAGTATCCAACCGACGACGCTTTTGATGTTCGAGATTCGAGTGCCAGCAGGGATAGCTCGACGCGGGTGGACCCCAGCGTCCGCATTGCCGAGAAAGCGGACATTGCCTCTATTTGGGTTTGCGCGAAGCACGCATAGTCGAAGCAGGTCCGCAGTTGCACGCTATGCAGACATAACTGCCACGACCGCTATGGCCAAGAGCGGAATAGAAACCAGGCCTGAAGCCTGTCTACTGTCATCAGAGTAATTTGAGGTCTCGAGGTTCTACGGAAGCGAAGACGCGCTGAAGTCCGCTCTGATCGAGTCCATACATGCGTTGAAAGAGGCCACTCAGAAGGCGGCGATAGTCCGTAAGCACAGGATAATCGCGGTTCTGAAAGAGGTGAGCTTGGTCGACCGCCACTTGTTCGCCCGCTATCCGGCCGCCCTTAATGCTGCCGCCCATCACCCAATAGACGCTACCATGGCCGTGATCCGTGCCACGATTGCCGTTTTCACGAAACGTACGGCCGAACTCGGATATGACGACGACAACCGTGTCCTTCCAATTTGAGCCGACTTCCTCGGCGAACCCTGCGAGGCCACGGCCGAGTTCGGCAAGACGATCGGCAAGATAGCCGGTGGCGGCCCCCTGGTTGACGTGCGTGTCCCAGCCGCCGACATCGACGAAGCCGAGATTGAATTGATCGCGCATCAGCCGGCCGATGCGGCGGGCGGATAGCTCGAAGCCCTTTGGCGACACCGCGCCCCGGCTTGCTTCCATCATGTGGTCCGTAATCGCGTGGTACACATCATCTCGCACGCGAAAGCCCTCTCGCACGGTCGCGGACAAGGGCTGACCCTCATACATGGACGCGATCAGATTCGCTTGCCGATCGTCGATGCCTGCCTTTCCGACATTGTTGATGGCGATGTTTGGTATGGGTTCGCCACCTTGAAATGTCAGCGGCATCTGGTCGGTGAAGGAGATCGGACGCACGCGGGTCAGCGTGGAGGCGAGGCGAGCCATGAACCCCGAGCGGAAATCGCGCTCGCCTTCGATGTTCTGTCCGAGTTCAATCGTATCTTGCGTCTCGAAATGACTGCGCGAGAGGTCATCGGTTCCGGCGAAAGGCACGAAAGCAACTTGCCCCTTGGAGAACAGTGGAAGAATTGTTTCTCGCAGCGCAGGATGAAGGCCCCAATTACTATCAAGCGTCGAAGCCGCTTCGGGTACTGCCGAATTCGGTTTGGCAATGGCAAGTGTCGGTCGGGAGGCATAGTAGAAATCGCTGCTGACCGGGATCACCACGTTGGCTGCATCATAGGCGCCCCGCAAGAACACGACGAGAAAACGCGCGTCGGTCTTCGGAGCTGCCCATAGACGGCCTGCCACGGTCATCGAACCAAGTGTGGCGAGGCCCTGGATCATCTGACGGCGATGGAAGAGCATGGTGCCTATCCTACGGTGCGATCCTGTTAATTCATGAACTCAGGGGACGACAGGAACAGCGTGTTCCAGTCTTGCGGCGAAACCGCTTCGTCAAGAGCAGCTCGAGTCGGCGAACCGAGCATTCGATTCAGACTGCCGAAATACAGTGCATTCTCGAGAAGGGGAAAAGCCGGTTTGTCCACCGCGTCCGACTCCGCCGACTTGAACAGGCCAGCTGAATTCGAGCCAATCTGCCGAGCGATTTCAAAGCGCGTCATCATCTGCCCGGAGCCGTTCCAGGCGGATGACGTCATCGGATAACCGTCCGGCGTCTGGTGATTGTAGAGACCTTCAGCAAGCCGGTTCAGCCAGTTCTGAATGGGAGCGCTGTTGAGAATGACCTTGTCGTCATAGGCCAAACGCACCGCGGACAAGACGTACCGCGTCGGGTCCTTGAAACGTTTCCCGAGAGATGCGGTGAACTCGGGCGCGCGAAACAGTGTCTCCAATACACTCGCGATGTCACCGTCCGTATTGGTGAATGTCTGGGCCATCCGGTCGATCAACGTTGAGGGTGGATCATCGGATGTGAAGTAGGTTGCGATCTCGCGAGAGATATGGCGCGCGGTCGCTGGCTCGCGACTGAGGATATCGAGCACCTCCTCGACCTCGACGAAACCCCGGCCTTTGATCACGTGGCCAAGGAACACTTTGTCGCCGAAGTCGTGGCGGGCGGGATTGAATTCGAAGAGGCCTACACGGATGAACTTGCCCTGTAGTTCCGGCTTAAGTTTCGGATTCTCCGGTTTGATATCGACGCCGACGCCCGTGAGTATGCGGGCAAGCTCCTCGACGTCCTTTTGGGTGTAGCCCGAACCTACTCCCATGGTGTGGAGTTCCATGATCTCACGGGCATAGTTCTCATTGATGTGTCCGGCTGCGTTGTCGGCGTTGTCGAGATAGCGAAGCATCGCCGGATGCCGGACCGTGGCTTCGAGTAAATCGCGAAACCGCCCAAGCGCATGGGCGCGGATTGCCCGATCCTCGTAGTCGCCCACCAGAACGCGGACATTGGCCTTATATTGATGGACGTTGAAGTGGTTGAACCAGAACCACGTCATGCGTTCGCGCAATTGGTCAGGTGCGTAGAGCGCCCGCAATATCGTGCGGGTTGCGGCTTGATGCGCGATATCGGTCATCGCCTGTTGAAATGTGTGCTGAGCCGCCGCCTTCTGATCAGGATCCTTGATTTGGTTCGCCGCGTGCCCTTGCGCGTCGAACTCTGCGGCCAGATCCAGCGCAGATTTTTGTGCAGATGGCAGTGCATTGATCTGCTTCTGCGCGGCCTCGGGGAGGCGTGCATCCGCCGGGGGGCGCAACTGGGCTTGCAGCCAGGTTTCAGCTCCCATTGCCTGGAAAGCCTGGACGGTCGAACCGGTAACACCCCAGGTGACCGCGTCAATCAGGGCAATATCCCGCGCGGTTAGAGCCGGGTTCATCTGCGCGGCGGTGCCGGCTGACGCCGCAACAGCAAGCACGACAACGAGGGCGAAGGCAGCCTTTGAGAGGCGCATGGGAAACCTCGCGAACCACCGCAAATCATCGCTTTGCGAACTTGAAAAGATGACGCCCAGTTATTGAACGCATTGCCGTTGCCGCTAGGGTGTCAAGATGGACCTTCCTGCATCATCGCAAGCCCACAGCGTTGAAAGAAGACTGCAACAAAAAACGCGAGCCCACTCAATATCGATCTAGGACTCATTGCCATTCTCCCAACTTGGTCCACGCGGACTTAGGTGTAGGAACTTGGCTAAAACGCGTCCCGCTTATTACCGATTCTCAAAGTTAGCCGGCGATCAATCCGCTCTCCATGAGCGTTCGGAGGGTGGCTAACGAACGGTGTTCTTGACGAACACTGTTCGTCGTGTAAGGTTTGTGTCATGGGAACCAGAGCTCGACACACCGTCAGTCGACGAAGCCGGCCTGCGAAGGCTCCCCTAAGTAGGGACGTCATCGTTGCCTCTGCGCTTTCTCTTTTGGAGAGCGATGGGCTGGAGGGATTGAGCCTGCGTCGTGTCGCTGCGGCTTTGGATACGGGGGCAGCTTCGCTTTATGTGTACCTCGCCAATCTCGAAGAACTCTACGCGTTGATGCTTGACCAGGCTTTGGCGGAGATGCCGCCGACTTCAGGCAGGAAACGTGGCTGGCGTGATCGTCTGAAAGACTATCTCGCTTCCTATCTCAGCATACTGAACAAACGGCCGGGTTTAGCTCATGTCGCCATGAGCACGATCTCAGCGGGGCCTAACACGTTGCGCATGTGGGAGGTGCTGCTCGGCCTGTTGGAAGAGGGAGGCATCGACGCTGAGGAGCGTGTAGCGGGTGTCGACATGCTCCTGCTCCACGTGACGGCAATGGCGGCTGAAGAAGATAATCGACGGTCGGTAGGTCACGATTTCAAGCGGGTACGGAACGCCCTGGCCGTTGTGCCGCGAAAGGATTTTCCGCGCTTGAGCACGCTCTTTGAGCAGGGGCTGTTTTCCGGCAGCGGTGACGACGTCGCGATTGGTTGGGCGGTCGACGTCATTGTCGGCGGGATCTTGGCCAACAAGCATCGAGGCTGAAATCTGAAGGGATATTGAGGTGGTAAAACCGATCACGATAATCGGTGCGGGTCTCGCTGGGCTCACGCTCGCGCGCGTCCTGCACGTTCACGGGATAGCGTCGACCATTTACGAGGGGGAGATCTCGCCGAGCGCACGCACCCAGGGCGGGCAGCTTGATATTCACGATTTCAACGGCCAGCTCGCCCTCAAAGAATGCCGGCTTTTTGACGAATTTCGCGCGATCATCAACCTGGGCGGCGAAGCGATGCGGTTCGTAAGCCCCACCGGCTCGGTGCTCGGAGAGGTCGCTGACGACGGCAAGCTCGAAAATCCCGAGGTCTTGCGTGGCGATCTGCGACGCATCTTGATCGAGTCACTTCCGCCAAGTTCGATTAGATGGGGCCACAGGGTCGAGAGCGTTAAGTCTCTGCAAAACGGCAAGCACCTCGTGCTGTTTGACGATGGGGCGGAGATAGAGACGGATGTTCTGATTGGGGCAGACGGAGCGTGGTCGAAGGTCAGGGGGCTGCTGTCGGAGGCTAAACCGGAGTATACGGGCACCGTATGGATTGAGACTTTCCTGCATGACGTCAAAAAGCGCCACGCGAGCTGCGCCGCGTTGGTTGGGAAAGGCGCGATGCTGGCGATGATGCCTGGAAAAGGAATCTTCGGTCATCGGGAAGCCAACGACGTCATCCATACTTATGTCGTGCTGAAAAAACCAAATGGATGGACTCCCACTGCAGATTTCGGGGACAGGAACGCTGCTCTGTCCTACGTCGCCGATCAACTAGGAGAGGGTTGGGCGCCCGAGCTGCTGTCGCTAATCACGCGCGGTGAAACCTTTCCCGTCACGCGGCCGATATGGGGGCTACCAGTCGGCCATAAATGGGATCACTCTCCAGGAGTAACGTTGGTCGGCGATGCCGCGCATTTGACGCCGCCTGATGGCGATGGGGCGAATTGGGCGTTATACGACGGGGCGGATCTTGGGAAGCGTATCGCAGCCAATCCGGAACATGTTGAAGCCGCCTTGATCGAGTTCGAACAGGAAATGCTGCCACGAAGTGCGGCTTCTTCCGTTGAGGGCCACCAGTCCTTTGAACGGATGTTCGGCTATAACGCTCCGGAAAATCTCCGGACGATGATGAAAGAACAAGGCTGGGAGCGAAGTTCGTAACCTCGTGATAGGGCGCCTGTCTCTGGGAATAAGGCTGCCTGCCGGCATTTGAGATGCCGCCCGCGCCGAGGGAACCTCGGAGGGTGTCCCACCCACTCGCAATGGTTGGTACCCGCTGGATGATGAGTGCGGTCGCCGGAAATCCTGGTGTGATCATCGCCCCCTTCACAGTGCCTATGTTGCTGGGGCGCAGCAGAGGTGGCCAGAGTTTCGAGAGGCCAGGAACCGGATCTCATGCCCGCTTCACCTCATGAACGGACGTGGTCGGTGATTGCCTCGAAACACGACCACGGACTGGTCGACTTCTGCTAATGGGATCGAGCGACCGCGTGCTGAGGCCGACGGAGGGCCGAAAGCGGTCGGGATCGCGGTCAGCTCTTTCTGCCGCCGCTCAATACAGGCCAAAAAAGGGCGTCGAACTCGACATTTGAATGGCCATAACGAGTTGATATTAGACGTTTTTATTAGGCTATGGCAAAATTGTGGCGCCCCGTAGGGGACTCGAACCCCTGTTGCCCACGTGAGAGGCGGGTGTCCTGGGCCACTAGACGAACGGGGCAGGCGCCAAGGACGTGTAATCGAGTGTTCCCGCGCGATCAAGCCCCGAACCGCGTGGCAATTACAACCCGGATGAGCCAAGTGGGGCCCAGCCGGACGGGCGGCAGGCGGACAGTTGCCGCTAATTGTGCGGCAACGCCTCCATAAGCTTCACGTCGGCGACGCGCTTGCCCGTGTCGATATCGACAATTGCGATTCCGGCGCCGCTCGGCCCCTCATGATGGACGGCGAGGCGGCTGCCCGACAGCGAGACCGACACGATCCGCGCACCCCTCGGAATTTCCAGCGAAAGCGTCGAGCCGGGAGCAACACTGACCGTCCGCGACGATGACGCGCTCGGAGCGCCACCCGACGCGAGGCCGACAACCTTGACCGCGACGGCACCGAGCCCGAGCAGAATAAGGGCCGCCAGGCCACCGACGACGAACTTGAGATTGCGCTGAAGGCGCTGTTCGCGCATCAAGTCGGCCGTAGGTGACTGCGGCTGATCGTTGGTCATCACGAGAATTTCTTTCTGATAGTTCGAGCACCGTGCCCATCGACGAAAAAATAACAAGCCGCATCGAGGTTGTCGCAGGTCCCGAAGATGCGGGCCAGCGCGTCGATCGTTGGCTTGCCACGAAGATCGATGGCATGAGCCGCGCCCGCGTCCAATCTCTCATTCGCGACGGCCACGTTCGCGCCGGCGCGACGATAGGGGAGCCGCGGACACCGGTCAAACCCGGCGTGACCTACACGGTCAGTCTGCCTGAAGCCGAAGCAACCGGTGTCGAGGGCGAAGATCTTCCGCTCGAGATCGTCTATGAAGACGACGATCTGATCGTGATCGACAAGCCGGCGGGTCTCGTCGTTCACCCTTCTGCGGGACACGCATCAGGCACCCTCGTAAACGCTCTGATCGCCCACTGCGGCGATAGCCTCTCAGGCATCGGCGGCGTCAAGCGGCCGGGAATTGTCCATCGCTTGGACAAGGACACGTCCGGCCTGCTCGTGGTCGCCAAATCCGACGCGGCGCACCAGGGACTGACGGAGCAGTTCCAGAGCCACGGTCTCGACGGCCGTCTCCACCGCAGCTATCTCGCATTCGTTTGGGGAAGGCTGCCGCTGCCCGCCGGCGCCATCGATGCGCGGCTCGGACGCAGCCGAACAAACCGCATGAAAATTGCCGTCACGCGCGGCGAGGCCGGTCGCAGCGCCAAGACCCACTATGAAGTGATCGACGTGTTCCCTGGAGAAAAGACCGGCGGAGATGTCTCGCTTGTCCGCCTCATCCTCGAAACCGGCCGTACGCACCAAATTCGTGTGCATTTGGCGCATATCGGCCATCCAGTTCTGGGAGACCCCGCGTATGGCGCGGGATTCAAGACGCGGTTCGCCTCTCTTCGAGAGGAGGCGAAGGAAGTGGCTACGAGCCTGACGCGCCAGGCGCTGCACGCCGCCGAACTCGGATTCGAACACCCGATTTCCGGCAAAAAGCTGAAGTTTAGCAGCAAATTGCCTGCCGACCTTGAACAGCTTGGAGAGGCTTTGAAGCCTACTCAACGGAAGCCGACGGATAAGCAGCGCGGCCGCCGTTTGAAATAGCAAGCAACGACATGTGGGATTTCGTCACGTCCGATCAAGACGAAGTGACCGGAACCCCTAGTGAATTTCTAGATTTCACTACTATGTAACACCGAGCGTTGGGGGAGCGTACAGTGACTCCCGCAATCTGAAGGGAGCACGGGCCGAACCGGAAACGGGTGAAGGCCCGGTAGAGGGCAATGGCATCAAAAGGTCTTCCGACGTTGGCCGGCGGTTCGCTTGGCCTTACGCGATACCTCGAAGAAATCCGCAAATTCCCGATGCTTGCGCCGGACGAGGAATTCATGCTCGCCAAGCGCTGGCAGGAACACCAGGATTCAGACGCCGCCGAGAAGCTGGTGACGTCGCATTTGCGACTCGTCGCCCGCATCGCGATGGGCTATCGCGGCTATGGCTTGCCGATCGGAGAGGTCATATCCGAAGGTAACGTCGGCCTGATGCAAGCCGTCAAACGCTTCGATCCCGATAAAGGCTTTCGCCTCGCCACATACGCGATGTGGTGGATACGCGCGTCGATTCAAGAGTACATCTTGCGGTCGTGGAGCCTTGTGAAGATGGGCACCACCGCGGCGCAAAAGAAGCTCTTCTTCAATCTGCGGCGCGCGAAAAGCCAGCTTCAGGCACTCGACGACGGCGATCTGAAGCCGGAACACGTGAAGACGATCGCGACGAAGCTCGGCGTGCCCGAGGAAGACGTGGTGAATATGAATCGCCGCCTCGGCGGCGACGCGTCCCTCAACGCGCCGATCCGGGCTGAATCGGAATCCGGCGAATGGCAAGATTGGCTGGTCGACGATACGCCGACGCAGGAAGATCGCCTCGTCGAGGACGAAGAGCTGTCGCGGCGTAAGTCGTATCTGTCGTCGGCGATGTCGGTCTTGAACGATCGTGAGCGCCGGGTGTTCGAAGCGCGTCGGCTGTCCGAGGACCCTGCAACGCTCGAGCAACTGTCTGAAGAGTTCGGCGTCAGCCGCGAACGCATCCGCCAGATCGAGGTCAGGGCGTTCGAAAAGGTTCAGAAGGCGGTTACCTCGACGGCACGGCAGGCCGAAGCCCCCGCCGTTCTGGAGGGAGCCCGGCACTGATCCGGCCCGCGGCCGAACCGCGAGCTTGACGGGATCGTCCAAGGCGCATACCCGCTTCTACTCATGAGCTTTCGATGGCGGCACCGGATGGTGTCGCCATTGTCTTATGGGTACCGCTTAAGATGCGCCGCCGGTTTGCACTCGTTTATAATTCGACGGCAGGCGTCGCTCTTCCGCGCCTTCTCGACGGCGTGATCGCGCGGCTGCGCCAAAGCGGAGCGGACGTCTACCAGGTTCCGGCGCGTAACGCCGCCGAAGCCGCTGAACGTGTTGCCGATTTGGCTAGCCGGAGCGCCTGCGACGCTGTCATTGCAGCGGGCGGGGACGGCACGTTCCGGGCTGTCGCGACGGGTGCGGCTGGTACCGCGCTGCCGGTTGGCCTCATTCCGCTTGGTACCGGCAACGTGCTGGCGAACGAGATCGGCCTTGCGAAGAACGTGAGCGCTGTCACCGATGTGCTGCTGAATGGCGAGCCCATCGACGCGCGAGGCGGCCTCGTCAACGGCGAGCCCTTCTTCCTCATGTTGGGCGCTGGGTTCGACGCGCGCGTCATCTCGAAGCTGAATTACCGCACGAAACGTGCCTTCGGTCGCGGCGCGTTCGTCTATCCGGTCATCCGCGCGCTCGCTGAAACGCCAGCGATTTTCGACGTCGAGCTGGACGGGCGAAGGTTCGACGCGAGCTGGGTCATCCTTTCCTTCGCGCGACGCTACGGCAGCTTGTTCACATTGACGGCCGATGCAGGCTTCGGGCGCGATACGCTCATGGCGGTGGTAATGGAAGGTGGCTCGCGCCGCGCCGTCGCAGCCAATCTCGTCTCGCTGGCGCTTGGCTGGATGGCTCACCCGGAAACGAGGCCGAAGGGGGTACACGTCCTGCCGGTGAAAACCGCCACGATCGGCCGGCGGAGTGCCGTGCCGTTCGAGATCGACGGCGACCATGGCGGGATATCGACGATCGAGGTGCGCGCCGACGGCCCGCGCGTCCGCCTGATCGTCCCGCCGCGGTATGTTGCTGATCTCACGAATTGTCATGCGAATCGCTTAGCCTACGAAGCGTGAAGCGTTGTAGGGCATGTCCTTACAACTTTGTGCGAGCGTCAGAGCGAGAACCAAGGGTCGATGCCCTTCTTCTCTCTGAACCGGATCCGGATGGACCGGCAGATGACTTCGAACGGCGCGTGGCAGCAATGGATAGGGCTGCCCGAGGGAGCGTCGTTCTGGTTCAGGTTCGGCAACTTCACGTCCCTGTCCAACCCTTTCCGCTTTTCCAATTTCGACACTGAGACGTTAGCGCGCCGCCCAGCGAGCCCGTGTGCTGGGAGACTGCGTGCGTTGCCTCGGCATTGGATGACCCGCTCTACTGAGCGAGGTGGCGGATACCTGGAAGATGGAGTGCCTCATGCAGAAGCGCTGTCACCGGCCACGTTTTCTCCGATCAAGCGAGGCTTGTTCCTCGTACGATTTGTCGAGGAGACGCTGGCTGTTTCTGCTCTGGCGACAACACAACAAGTATCCTCCATGTAGGAGGTGACTGATGCATGCAGGAGTCGGTGCGACGAACTCCTGCCACGCAGAAATTGAGGCCGGCTCGATTGAGCCGGCCTTTTTTTATCGCTTACGAGTGTTTCGGAAACCGTCGCCGCCGGTTACATCGGCAGGCGCGCGATGTCGTGAGAGAAATAGTTGTCGATCGCGGTCGCGATCGATTGGGCCACCTTCTCGCGCCAGCCGCCGGACTTGAGATTGCTGGCATCTTCCTTGTTCGTCACATAAGCAAGCTCGATCAGAACCGACGGAAACTGCGCCGTCTTCAGGACGCGGAACGCGGCCTGCTGTTCGGGCTCCTCGCGAAGCGGAGTGCTCTCGCCCATGTTTTCGATGACCGTCTTCGCGAACATGCCGGTGCGCTCGCGCGTCATTTCCAAGTCGCGGTTGGCGAGATCGGCAAGAATGTCCTTGATCATGTCGACATCGCCGTTGGCGCTCTTGACGGTATCGATCTCGTCCTTCGTCAGAACCTTCTGCGCCAGGCCGCCCTTGGCGGAGCGCTCGAGCGATTTCGCGACGCCGTCACGCAGCGAATAGATCGTTGCGCCGCGGGCACGCGAGCCGTTGTCCGAGTAATCGGCATGAATCGCGATGAAGAGGTTTGCTTTGTTGCGCTCGGCGTAGGCCGTCCGCTCATCAAGCGGAATGAACGTATCATCGCTACGCGTCATCAGCACGCGGTAGCGCCCGGTCTTCTCCAGGATGTCGCGTAATACGAGACCGAAGGCGAGAACAACGTCCTTCTCGACCGTACCGAATTTTTCCGCGCCGGAGTCGTGGCCGCCGTGGCCGGGATCGAGAACGATGATCGGCTTGAACGCCTTTGCTGCGCGTTCCCTCGGATTTTCGGCGAGACGCGGCACGGGCGGCTGCAAAGCGGCGGTCGCGCCAAGACCGGAAGGCTGCGCGAAGTTTTTCGGAGGCGAGGTGAACGCCGCGTCCGCCGGAACGATTGCGAGCGAGAGCCGGAACTGGCCGTCCTTGTCCTTGCTGATATCCGAGCTTTCGACGACCACGGGCTGCGTGACGTCGATCACGATGCGGGTCTTGCCGCGCGCCGCAAGACCGGCGCGAAAGCTTTTGACGAGACCCATTGGACCTTTGCCTTCGAGCATCGGCAGCCGCACATTGATGTCGGGCAGCTCGACGACGACCCTGTTCGGGTTCGAAAGCGAAAAGACTTCGTAGTCGACCTTGCTTCCGAGGCCGATGACGAAGCGAGTCCCCGTGGCGCGGTTTGCTGCCGGAGCTGGACTTGGCGATGCCGCAGCCACCTTCACGTCAGTTGGCTGACTGATGGCAGCGCCGTTGGCATAGGCCGGGCACACTGCCCCGGCGGCGAAAGCCGCGGCGAGGACGCTGCATGATGCGCGTCGAGCCAAGCTCATAAGTGCATTCCCCCTAGGCGCGCTCATCCAGCCCAGTGCGCCGTAGACGCACTTATGTGCCGAGGGATGATGGCGTTTTAGCGGTCGGAGTAATCGTTCGGTAAGGTTATCGGGCAACAGCGGTAAATCTCTCGTTAAGGGCTTTTGGGCGAATTTTCGAGAGACAGCGTGAGCGGCGTTTATTCGCTGTATGCAGCCCAGGCAGCGGCCGCCTCATCATCGCTTTCGCGTGCATCCACCCATCGAGTAGCGCCGCTGGCGAACGTCTCCTTTTTCCAGAATGGCGCATACATCTTGAGATAGTCCATTAGGAACTCTGCCGCAGCAAAGGCGTGCTTGCGATGCGGCGCACACGTAATAACGAGCACGATATTGTCGCCGGGCTTCAACTCGCCGACGCGGTGAATGATTAACGAGGTCGAGAGCTCGAAACGCCGTTGCGCTTCGCCTTCGATTCGTTCGAGTTCGGCCTCCGTCATGCCGGGATAATGTTCGAGCGTCATCGAAGTGAGCGCTTCGCCGTTAACGTCGCCGCGTACTTTGCCGGCGAAAAGTGCGACGCCGCCGATTTCGGTGTTGCCGGCCGTCAGCCGGTTCATTTCTTCCGAGACGTCGAAATCGGCTGTCGAAACGCGAACGGACATCTCAGCCTCCGGTGACGGGAGGAAAGAACGCGATTTCGCGCGCGGAGGCGATCGATGCAGCGGGCTTCGCATGCGTATGGTTGATCGCGACGCGAATGGCCTCGGGCTTCGCGAACGCCTGGTCGAAAGGATGCCCGCGCTGCGATTGCCAGAGCAGCAGATCGCCGACCGTCAGAATGCCGGGCGGCAATGTTAACCGTTCTTCGCTGACGCCGGTGCGCTCGCGTAGCCAAGCGAAATAACGCAGAACGATCTCGCCGGCACCCGGCTTTTCGGTATTGGGTTTTTCGGTCATGGCGCCCTCAGCGATCGATCGCGTGGCGGATACCAGCTTTCAGATAGTCGTAGCCCGTAACGAGCGTAAGAAGGGCTGCAATCCATAAGAGCAGGACGCCGGCCTTAGTCGTTCCGGGTAAGATGCCTTCTGCTGCCGGCCCCGCCAGAAGCATGGCCAGCGCAACGAACTGGACCGCCGTTTTCCATTTCGCGAGCTGCGTAACGTGAATTTTGACGTTGAGCTCGGCAAGAAACTCCCGAAGCCCCGAAACCAGAATTTCGCGCGATAGAATGATGAGCGCCGCCCAGATTGCCCATCCGCCGATCGTGTCCGTGTAGACGAGCATGAGCAACGTGGCGCCGACGAGAAGCTTGTCGGCGATTGGATCGAGCATGCGGCCGAGGTTCGACTGCTGCTCCCAGATCCGTGCCAGATAGCCGTCGAGCCAATCGGTCACGCATGCGGCGACGAAGATCGCGAACGCCAGCCAGCGCGCAAATTCCCCGCTTCCGAAAAACAAGACGCCCGCGAGCACGGGGACTGCCACCATCCGGCCGTAAGTCAGGATATTTGGCAGGCTCGTCGAAAGCGAGCGGTGCGCGACGTGATCCATGATTTTGGGTTAGCCGCAGGGGTGAGGGGCCGTCAATCCCCCGGCGCCAAACGCCGGCCCCTAATGGTGAATCTCCGGGCAGAAAGCCGCATGGGCCGTCAGGAGGCCGCCTCCGGCAACGCAGCAGCGAAGGCAATGCCTGAACGACGCAACGCTTCGTAGACGGCAACCCTGAGATCCGACTGTACCCTGAGGCCATGTGTAATGTCGGGCAGCAGAACCCGAAGCGTGTAGTCGGTCGTCGTCGCCGTATAGCCCTCGAAGACCGCAATCGGCGCGGGTTCGCGCAGGATAGTCGGATGCCGATTGGCGCACTCCGTCAGGATCGCGAGGACCCGCCGGGGATCGACGTCCGGACCGGCGGAGAACTTCAGGACCACGCGGCCAAGCGCGCTACGGTGCGTCCAGTTCAGAACACGGCCCGTGATCAACTCGGAATTAGGCACAATCAGGCTGGCCCGGTCGAATGTCTCAATCTCGGTCGATCGGACGGAAATGCTGCGAACCGTGCCTTGCTCGTTGCCGACGACGACCCAGTCGCCGACCTTGATCGGCCTCTCGATGAGCAGAATGAGACCGGAAACGAAATTGTTGACGATCGACTGCAGGCCAAAACCAATACCGACCGAAAGCGCACCGGCGACGATGGCGAGATTGGTGATGTTGAAGCCGGCATACGAGATCGCGATCACGGCGGCGAGACCCGTGCCGGCGTAGCCGACGGCGGTATCGATCGAATTCGCGATACCGGCGTCCATCTTCGGAGCGATCAGAATGTTTTCGCGGAGCCGGCGCTGGATCAAGCGCGTGACGAACACGAGAGCGACGAAGATCGCGATGCCGAGAAGAATTTTGACGATAGAGATGCGGATCTGCCCGACCTCGAAACCGAACAGCAGCCGTTGCAGCCAGTCCCGGATGTCCGGCGCGGCGAAGCCCCATTGCAGCAGCAGGATCGGGATGGTGACGAAGGCGACGCCGAACGTCAGCACGACTTCGGTCAGCCATCCGAGCTGCTTGCGCCGAAGCTCATCGAAGCCCATCCGCTCTTCAAGGATGACGCTGATATGCCCGCGCGACGTTGTGCTCCCGCGCGTGAACGCGCGAATGGCGAGGAACAGAAGCACCGCGATAAGACCGACGACGCCGGTCATGACCAGCTGCTGCGCCAGGAAGCGGCCCATGGCGATGTAGCCCGTGAGGCAGCAGGCGATAATCGACGCGGCGGCGATCCAAAGAGGAAACTTGAGCCAGATAGGCTCGCTACGCCCGACGGGTCTCGCGAGCGTCGTCTCGTTCGACTCGAACGGCGTCAGCAGCAACCCGATCAGAACGAACGCGAATGCGAGGCTGGTAAACAGCGATTGCGCCACGCTCATAGACAGCGGGAAGTAAAGGATCTGTCCGAACTTCGACAGGAAGAGATCGATCGAATTGATCAGCGCCAAGAGGATGAGGAGCACCGTGATGCGCCGGGCACTGCGATCTGACAGCGCCATGAGGCGCCGTTCGGGCCGGTTGGGCGCGAACACGGAAATGATCAGCGCGGAGACGGCGGTAAAGACGAGCGCGTAGCGGAAAAAAGCGGCTCCCGCGGGTGCCGCGGTCGGATAGTAGAGCAACCCGAGGTATTCGAGCCCGCCATAGAGCAGCAAGACTGCTGCAACACCCGGAATGGCTCGGACCGGAGCAATCCATGAAGCCGATGCCGCACGTTCGAAAAAGCTCGGAGGCGTCGCGTTGGGTCCCGGCCGGTATCGCGTTACGGCCAGTGCGACCGCCTTCAGCAGCAGGTAGAGGCCGATCGCCGCGGCCAAGAGGACAAGGACGCTGCCCTTTTGCCGGTTGATCGAACCCCACCAATCCTCTGCATTGTACTTGAGGCGCCATTGAACGCTCGACTTCTGCCGCCCGATTTCGCTCCAGAACTCCGGCATCAGCGGGCTCGACATCTGCTCCGTCAAGCTGCGCACGAACATCTGCAGCCTGAGATCGGTGATTTTGTCGATGGCCTGACGCGCGCGCCACCACGTCACTTCAAGCGTCTTGATCGCGCCCGAAACCTCGGCGGCCTGCACATCGAGCCGCGCGCGCTCCGCCGCAACGGCTGCTGTCTCCGGTGGCGCATCCTTGGCGGGCGGCTCGCCGAGACGCCTGATTTGAACCTGCAGATCTGAAAGACGCGGACGGAGCCCGTCCGCAGTCTGCGTCGACTTCGAGATCACGGAATCGATATTGTCGCGCAACCGGCCGAGATCGTTGGTGACCCCTGAAATCGTCGATAGCGTCTTTTCCGCGCCGTCCATATCGCCGACAATGCTGCTGATCGTCGAGCTGACTTCCGGGGAAAGCGCTGGCGGAGGTGGCGGTGCGGGTGGCGCGGCGGCGGCCGGGGCTTCTGGTGCGGGAGCCGGTGCAGCGGCATCGGGAGCCGCTGCGGGTTCTTGAGCAGGAGCAGGAGCAGGAGCAGGTGCCGGTGCGGGAGCAGCGGCTGCAGGCGCATTCGCCGCGGCGGGCTGTGCTGGCGCAGGCTGTGCTGGAGCGGTCTGCGCAGGTGCCGGGTGTGCGGCGGGAGCGTTTGCTGGGGCTGCAGGCGCCGTGGCTGCCGGTGCCGGAGCGGCAGCAGCCGGTGCGGCATGCGGCGCTGGCACTGGGTTTGCCGGTTTCGCGTCCGCGACGGGCTTGACGGCTGGAGCCCACGATTCCTGCGCCGAGACGGCGCCCGGAACGGAAAAAAGAACGGCTATCGCCAGGGTCGCAAGTGCGCGTCTCAGCATCGGCAGAACAGAGCCTTTGAATGACAACAGGGGAATGACAATCGGGAAGAAGGCCCTTCGCCTCCAAGTGCCGCAAAAATAGGGCAGGGGGCAGGCTTCTGGCTAGCCTCTAATGCTTTCCCCGCGACTATCCCGCGCGCTCGTGGAAGAAGTCATAGATTTTCTTGGCCATATCGGCCGAAATACCTTCCACAGCCTTCAAGTCTTCGATACCCGCCCGTGAGACGGCCTTTGCCGAGCCGAAGTGCGTGAGCAGCGCCCGCTTGCGGGTCGGCCCGATGCCCTCGATCTCGTCGAGCGGATTGGCGCCGAGCGATTTCGCGCGCTTCGCCCGGTGCGTGCCGATCGCGAAGCGATGCGCCTCGTCGCGCAGGCGTTGGACGAAATAGAGAACCGGATCTTTCGCTTCGAGCATGATCGGCCGCTCGCGACCAGGCAGGTGGAAATGCTCGCGCCCGGCGTCGCGATCCGGCCCCTTGGCGACGCCGATCAGCGCGATGTCGTGAAGGCCGAAGCCTGCGAGAACCTCGCGCGCGACGGAAAGCTGCCCGAGGCCGCCATCGATCAGCACGAGATCGGGCCGGTCCGGAAATTCGCGTTCTTCGACGGCATCGTCTTCGGCAACGACGACTGGAGATAATGGGCCTCCGGTTGCGTCCGCGGCGATCTCGGCGGCTTCCGATTGGATTTCGTCGATGATCTCGGCGTCTGCGATCCGTTTGAAGCGCCGGGTCAGCACTTCGCGCATCATCGCATAATCGTCTCCAGGCGTCGTATCCGGAGACTTGATGTTGAATTTTCGGTACTGCCCTTTGACGAAGCCATCCGGTCCCGCGACGATCATCGCGCCGACGGCGTTGGTCCCGGCGGTGTGACTGTTGTCGAACACTTCGATCCGGCGCGGCACCGAAGAGAGCCCGAACCGCTCCGCCACGCCTTCGAGCAGCCGCGCTTGCGATGAGCTTTCCGCGAGCTTCCGGCCGAGGGCTTCACGCGCATTCGCCAGCGCATGCTCGACGATCGTCGATTTGGTGCCGCGCGACGGCACCCGGATTTCGACTTTTCGCGCCGCCTTCGTCGATAAGGCTTCGGCCAGCAGGTCCCGCTCCGGAATGTCGTGCGATAACAGGATTAGCCGCGGCACGGGCTTATCGTCGTAGAACTGCGCGATGAAGCTATCGAGAACGTCCTCGACATTGAGCGAGCGATCGGCCTTCGGATAATAGGCGCGATTGCCCCAGTTCTGGCCCGTCCGGAAGAAGAAGACCTGAATGCACGTCTGTCCGCCGTCCTGATAGGCCGCGAACACATCCGCTTCTTCGACGCCTTCCGGATTGATCGACTGATCCGCCGTGACATGCGCGAGCGCCCAGAGCCGGTTCCGGTATCCGGCTGCGGTCTCGAACTCGAGTTTGTCGGCCGCCTCCTGCATCAGGTCCTGGTACATCCGGCGCACCGACTGGCTGCCGCCGCTCAGGAAGCGCTGGGCCTCATCGACGAGCACGTTGTAGTCATCGAGTCCGATCTCGCCCGTGCAAGGCGCCGAGCAGCGTTTGATCTGATAGAGCAGGCATGGCCGCGTGCGGCTCTCGTAGACGCTGTCGGAGCACGAGCGCAGAAGAAACGCCCGCTGCAACATGTTGACCGTGCGCCCCACCGCGCCCGCGGAAGCGAAGGGACCGAAGTAGTCGCCTTTGCGATTTCTTGCACCCCGATGCTTCATCACGGCCGGCGCCGGATGGTCGCGGCAAATGAGAATGTACGGAAACGACTTGTCGTCCCGCATCAGCACGTTGAAGCGCGGACGAAAACGCTTGATGAGGTTGGCTTCGAGCAGAAGCGCTTCGGCTTCGGTCCGGACCGTGACGAACTCCATCGTCGCTGTCGCCAGGATCATGCGCGCTATGCGGTTCGTATGCCCCTGGAGGCGCGCATAGTTCGAGACACGCGCGCGCAGCGAGCGCGCCTTGCCGACGTAAATGACTTCGCCTGCGACATCGAGCATCCGGTAGACGCCCGGGCTCTGCGGCAGGTGCTTCAAATACGCGGCAATCACTTCCGGGCCCGTCTTGGCGGGCGTTTCCGGCTGCGATGTGGATGTGGTCGGCTCTTCGGTCATGGCGCAACTAAAGTTGGGCTGCCGCCGAGGTCAAGCAAGGCATCGATCTTGCGCCACAAAATCAACACGCCAGGGGCGTCGTGTGCAAGCTCTTTAGGACAATGGGGAATAAGGCAGCGCCGAGGGGGTGTAATGCGTCGTGTCATCGCCGTTCTCGGCCTGGTGTTGATGGTTGTTTTGCCGGCTTTGGCGCTCGCGAAGCCGATGAAGGAAAAGCCGCCGAAGCCATTTCAGAATACCCAAGAGCTTCTCAAATGGATCAACGATTACCGCAAAAATCCTGAGCCTCGTCGCGCGCCGGAAGCCGTGAAGGCGATGTCGGCGCTGGGCGCGATCAGGGAAATCGATCAGGCGGGCGTCTATATCGGCTTTACCGCCGGTGTGCTTGGCGCCAATCCCGACATTGCCGACGATCTCATTGCAAAGATGTTTCCGCTGCCGCCGGAGGATCAGGTGCTCGTCGTCAAGGCGATCGCCTATTCGGGACTTCCGCGCTGGCGCGACACCATGGCAAAATTCGTCGAACGCATGCCTGCGCGAAAGGTGCTGATCGACAAGTACATGTTCGGCAACAAGCCAACCTTGACCGCGCTTTCGATCAAGGACGATGCGGGCGTCATCGATTTGAACTGGGGCTACTACTTCGCAACCGGCTGGGAAGCACCCGTCCGCCGCATCGTCGCAGCGCTCGAGCTCTCGCTCGATAAGGACAAGGTCGACTTGCTGACGACGGGCGCAATGGCGAAATGGACGCTCGCGCAGAATGCCTCGCGTAACGAAGATCTGCTGCTGCTTCTGAAGAAGATTTCGAGCGACAGTGATCCAAAGCTCAGAAAGCCGTTGGGCGAGGTCATCGACGCCGCCGAAACGCTGGAGCTCTCGAAACTGCGCAAGGACGCGCTCGCATCGATCGACGAACTGAAGGCCAAAGGGCCGGAAAGCCTGCGTAACTACAACTGGTGGGGACAGGCCGGACAGACCGTGTTCGCACTCGGCTGCGTCGCGGCGGGTGTGATGGGCCAGGTCGAAGCCGGTATTCCCTGCGTGCTCGGCGGTGCGGCGTCGACGGCCGCTCTCAAATATCTCGCACCGTCTTCTGAATGAGGCTCAACGAAAATCGATGACGCCGGAATATCGTCGTCAGTGCGTCAGTTGTTCGGGCAATTGACGTTGGCGTCCGACAAAGCCGCGTCTTGCGTCGGATATTCGCCGATGACCTCCGCGCCCACGGCTTCGGTGCGCGCATAGGCATCGAACATCGATTTTTCAAAGCCGTCGACAATCGTCAGCGCCGTGTACTGCGTTTCGGCGCCCAAATGCGAGCGGATGAGCAACGTCTTGGTGCCGCCGTAGCTTGCGGTAAGCACTTTGCACGGGCCAGCAGGCGCCGACTGAGCAGCCCTGGCCGCAGCGCCGAGTTCAGCGGGCAGCGGACCGCCAAGTCGCGAGGGCTCTTCGCGGCTTGGAGCTATTTTGAACGTTGGAAGCCACGGCAGCGAAAAAAAGCCGGACGATGCCGCTGCCGTTTGTTGAACCGCAGGCTCGACCGCTGGCGTCTCGCCCGAGCCGCTGCTTTCGGCAGGCAACTGCCGTTCCACAATGGTCGTGCTTGTCCATGAAGCATCGGCAAGCTTGGGTTCGGCGCGACCGGCCGCGCTCTTCTTGCTCGCCTCGTGCTTCGCCCGAGCGGTTTTCGCGTTCGGAGATTTGGCAGCGACCGACGGCTTCGGTTTCGGTTTTGCTTTCAACGCCGGCTTGCCGCCTTTCGCAGCGGCTTTGCCGGGAGCGCCGGTTGTTGGGCGTTCCCCAGTGGCCGGAGCCGTAGGCGCCGCCGGATTATTGAGACCTGCTTCCGGCAAATCTTCCGGTTTCGGACCGCCAAGGCCTGAGGGCGGCCGGAACGGTGCACGCCATTCGCTGCGCATTGGCAGCGGGGCGGGAACGGCCGCGTCTTGGGCGGAAGGGGCTCCTGGGTCGCAATAGCGCTTCTGATAAAGGCCCGCGACGAAATCGATCGATTTGCCGTAAGCGCGATCGGCGGCCCAGCGTCGCGCGAGGTCGCCGAACGTCACGGGGCGCCCGAGACGCCGCGACTGCGCAGCAATGTCGTCCTGGTTTTCGCGCGTGCGCTTCGCGACCGGAACCGCGAGACGCTCACCCGAATAGGCGACAAGGTGCTGGATCTGCGCGTGCACGCCGGTCTTTATGTCGGGGAAGAACTCGCCGCGGACACCGCCGCCCGTCGCGCCGATGCCGGCGAAGTTGTTTTGTGTTTCCCAAACGTCGCCGCGCTTGCCGTCTTCGCGGCGGAACTTCAGGTAGTTCGTTTCGATCGCCATTTGGAAGAACGCGTAATCCCAACGCACGCGCCAGCCGTCGCCGTAGTACTTGTACCAGTGGGCGATTTCGCGGTAGCGCGGATCGACGTTCGGATTTCGTTCGCTGAGAAACGCCATGAGTCGTTCAGGCGTAACGCAGGCGGGAACTTGGTTAGTTTCGCTCGTTCGAATAGGCGGAGCGGCGTGAGCGCCATCGATTGCAAAAGCAAACGATGCAGACGCTAAAGTGCAGGCAAAAATACGCGACACAAGCGACTTAGTCGCCATTCAATGGTCCTTTAAAATTACGTGTTGGGATCAGCCGTCGGGGCAGAGCTCGAAAGCTTTGTCCAGGGCCTGCGAGGGATTGGAGAATTCGCCGACAGTCTCGCCGCCTTTTGCGTAGGCTGCGATGTAGGCGTCGGCTTCCCGCTTTTCCGATCCTTCATTGACGTCGAGGACGGTGTAATTGTCTTGGTGATCGGCGCGCGCGCGGATGATCACCGAATGACCGCCGCCGTAGCTTGCCGTCCAGACTTTGCAGTTCGGTTTGACACCGGCAGGCGGCACCATGATTGCTGCCTTCGTCGCGGCACCGGCCGTGACGGAAGCTTTCGTTCCGGCGCCCAATGCGGCGGTCTGGATCTTCTTGGTCGAAGTCTTCTTCGCGGGTGCCTCAGAGGGAGCCTGATCGGCGGGGCCGCGCGTATCTGCCGTTGCTGCGGCTGCGCCCGAATTCGCGCTCGCTGCAGTCGGCGCATCATCCGTCGGCGCGACCGCGTTGATGATCTTGAAGGACGTCGGCGCCTGGTCCGCGACCGCGGGCTCACCGACGGCCGGGGCCGTATCCGCTGCAGGGATCAGCGATTCAGCGCCAAGACCCGAACGGACGAAGGATCCCGATTTGCGAGCTTCTTCGACGGCGCGTCTGGCAAGATCGGCGCCGGAAAGCTTGGCGTCCGGCTTGGCCGGATCTTCGGCCATAGCCGTTTCGACCGGTGCACCCTGATCGTCGGCGTTTGCCTTCGCAGGTGTGTTGCCAGCTTTGGCTGATGCCATGAGTTCAGGCTTCGGATCGGCACCCTTGCACGGGCTGCCATAAAACGCTTCCGCGAGACCGGCGATATCCCGGGCGTAATGACGGGAGGTCGGCGCCCACTGCTTGGCGAGCTGCGTATAGTCGATCGGACCGGTGAGCGATTTCTGCCAGTCCGTCAGTACGCCCCATTCCTGGACCTTGCGCGTGCGCTCGGCGACCGGATTGTCGAGATGTTCGCCGGAATAGAGCAGGAGGTGCTGGAGATGCGCTTTGACGCCGGTGCTGACGTCAGGGAAGCTTTCGCCTGGAACATGCTTGCCCGTGGCCCCCATGCCGGCAAAGTTGTTCTGCTTGGCGGAGACATCGCCTTTGAAGGTCAGATTGCCCGTCTCGAGCATCATCTGAAAGAAGGCAATGTCCCAGCGAATCTGGAGTTCGTTGCCGACGCGCATATAATCGGCGGCAATTTTTTCGAATTTTGGATCGATGCCAGGGTTGCGGCTTTGCAAAAAGCCCATGAGCCGTCCCGGCGTGGCACACGCAGGAACCTTGTTTTTGGCGCTGAGTTTAACCTGAGGAAGATCCGCTGCCTGAGCCGGCAGAGACATAGCAACGCCAGCCAAAGGCGCGGTTGCTGCGATGACGAACGCCAACGGCGCTCGAACACGGCCAATCATGGATACACCCTTGAACACGCGGCACCCCCGTAAAGGCGCCCAACAAACCATTAAGGTTCGTAAGCGCTTAACGTTAATAAAAAGTTTATAAACCCCCATCGGGTCGCGAATCGAGAGTCGCGGACCAATTAGGCCGTAATGAGAACGATGCGCGGTCAGATTGCGGCAGAGGCGAGCGGTCGCGCCAGTTGGTTACGTCAAATGCTGCCCTCCATCGAGGGCGATCATCTGTCCGGTAAGTGACGGCGTGGCGAGAATAAACCGCACCGTCGCCGCGATTTCTTGGGGCGATGCGCCCCGTTCGAGCAGCGTCGACTGGCTCTCACGAATAAAGTCGTCGTCGGTTTGATGGATGCTCCGCATCACGGGGCCAGGTCCGATGGCGTTGACGCGGATGCGGGGCGCGAGTGCCTGCGCGAGCGTCCGTGTCGCCGTCCAAAGACCGGCCTTTGAAATCGTATAGGAGAAGAACTCGGGCGTCAGATTCCAGACGCGCTGATCGATGATGTTGATGATGTTGCCTTCGCAACCTGACGGCAGACTCGCGGCCATCGCCTGAGCCAGAAACATCGGCGCCTTGAGATTGATGCCGAGATGAAGATCCCAGGTGTCGTCCTCGAGGCTCTGGATTGTGTCGGGCAGGAATTCCGAAGCGTTGTTGATGAGTACCGTCGGCGGGGCAAGGTCACGGACGACGTCCGCCAGCAGCTGGCGCGGAGCATTGGATTGGGCGAGATCGGCGCGAAAGGATTTGGCGCGTCCGCCACTGTTCTCGATTTCGCGGACGAGGCTCTCGGCTTCGTCGTCCGATTTCCGGTAGTGGATGGCGACGGTCCAGCCGTCGCTTGCAAGGTCCAGCGCGAGCGCCCGGCCGATTCGTCGTGCGGCCCCGGTAATGAGAGCTGTCGGTGTTTCGTTCTTAGGTTGGTTCATGATCACTGTTTTCGCGAATGGGGAGACAGACTTTGTGTTCTATTGAGCATACTTGGCTCCCGAGTGCGACAGGTGCGCCGCAGCTCCGTCACGGGCTGAAAATACGATGGGCTGACTGGCGTTCTTTTCAGCATTTTGGTGAAGCTGTGCGGACGCCGACACCTCTTATCTGCTCAAATTCAAGGCATAAATTCGATGTGTCGGCATCGAATCGCAGCACCGTTGCCAGTAGGTGACATCGTCAGCGTAAGTCACAAAGTACGACGCATAATGACTTGTGTGGTTTGCGTGAAAAAGATTTCCTAGTTCCAGAGCGGCAGAGAGAGTCGCGGTGCCCGCATAGAGCGGGTGCTGCGAGCCGTAAATCTGGGACGGGGGTTTGTCTTATGGCGAATATAAGAGGTTTTTTGGGGGCTGCTGGCTTCGCAGCGGTTGCCGCAATCGGCATGTCTTCTGCCGCACTTGCTGATGATGATGGAGAGCGGAAGTTCGGCTACTCGATCACGATCACCGGCACGAGCGACTATATCTTCCGTGGTATTTCGCTCAATAACAACGATCCGGCCTTCCAGCCGTTCATCGAGTTTACCTACGGAACTCCGAAACTCACGTGGTACCTCGATTTCTGGGGATCGAACGTCAACGATGCCCTAGGCGATCCCTGGGAATTGGACATTTACGCTGGCGTCAGGCCTGTAACTGGGCCAGTCAGCTGGGATCTAGGCGTGTTGTACTACTCGAACCCAAGCCACCATGCGACGCAGATCAATCCGGATAACGCAGGCACGGACTACGTCGAATTCAAAATTGCGGCGACGATCACGCCCATTACCAACCTGAGCCTGACCGCTGTTGGTTACGCCACACCTGATGTCGGCTTCGCCTCGCCGGTAACGGAAACGGGAGAATTCGACGCGGCTTACACGCTTCCTGCGTGGGGGATATTTACGCCGACGATCAGCGGCGCGGTCGGTTACACCCATGCTGAAAGAGCTAACACCTTCGATGCGCTTTGCACGCAAGATTTTGGCGGCATATGCAATGTCGGCACAGACTCCTACGTCTACTGGAACGCCGGCGTGAAACTGACGGTTGACAAGTACTTCATGGACTTCCGGTATTGGGATACGAACATCAGCAAGCAGGATGACGAAGCCGGTTTCGCCGATGCCCGGTTCGTGTTCCAGGCTGGCGTGAACCTCCCGTAATCGAGACGACCGATCCCGTCGCAGTTTTAAACCGGGGCCAGGCAAGGCCCCGGTTTTTCGCGCTGTGTGCGTTTGCAATTCGAAGACCCGTGGCGTGCCCGGCGGCCGAGCTGGCGGAACGGTGATTCGCCGGTGCGGGCAACGCTCCAGAGTTTTCACCAGCGGCCTTAACACCGTTACTTGAGAAATCGCGCAACTCAGGCCAGAGATTGAAGCAATAGGTTCTGGTCACCTGCGGCTCACTCCGTGCTCATATTGGTCTTCGCGCTCGTAATCCTGACCACGGTGATCGCCGGCAAGGTCTTGGTGCCGCGGTTTCTGACGCACCACGTCCGGCTGGCGAACGCGCCCGACCAGCCACGCGCGTTTGGCCGGGACATGGCTTGGCTCGCCATTCAAACCGAAGACAGCGACGCCGTCGCGGCCGCGCTCGGATTGACGGGCTTGCGTCCCGCGAACTGGGATTCGGGCATTGGCGCGATCTACGATCTCGAAGTCTCGGACGGATTGGTTTTCATTTCGCCACCCGTTCGAGGCTGGACGATCGTCGCCGGGGAATCGCTGCCGCTGCCGGCAGGTTCCCCGTTCATCGACAAGACGACGCCGCTGCTCAGGCATCTGGGTAAGCAGTTTCGAAGCGTGCAGTACTTTGCGTCCTTCCCGATCATCGACTTCTACGCTTGGGCGCGCGTCGATAAGGGGCGCTCCAAGAGAGCGTTCGCGATAGGCGAGGGAGGCGTTGTTTGGGATTCCGGCAAGCCGACGTCAGAGGAGCGGCGGCTGGGACTGTCCTATGTCGAGATCAGGGGCATCGCAGAGCGGCACGGAGATCTCGGCGGCCAGCTGTTGCTGCATCCGACCGAAGAGAACGTCTTCGCTGTCGCCGCCGGTTGGAGCCTCAATCCGATGGCGCTCGAGGGCTTTACGCAGCGCCGTAGCGCTGGCTGGATTGCCGACGCGCCGCGTTCATGGCGACCAGAACGAGCCCGCCGGGTAGCCTAGCAGCCAGCGTCCACGGCAGCGTTCGCGACGCGCCCCTCACGGCATAATACCCCCCCCCCGGATCACTGGGCGCGGCGGCCGTAATCGTAATCCATGCGTGGGCCGGGAAGCGGCGACGATCGATCGATGGCTGCCGGGTCGCGGTTTGCTGAACCCGATTGTCCGCTCTGCCAGTTGTTGTCCTTCGTCGAACGCGCCGGCGGAATGAAAACCTGGTTGGCCGTGCAGAGCTTGCGCCGGGTTTCGTTCTGACCGCATGAGCGTGGCTTGCCGTCTTTCGACAAGCAAAGCCGGACTTCCCTCAGGCTTCCGCCCGCCCCACCGCAAACGACTGCGATCATGTCCGGCCGGAACTGCGGATTGGCGCGCAGGAATTCCTGCTCGACGTCGGCGGCCGACACGATCTGCGACTCGAACGGATTACGAAACCGGTCGGGTATGGAGATGCTGTCGAACAGCCGGTGGGCCGTCGCGAAGTATTGGACCGGGTCCATGCCCGAGCATGTTCCGTGCGTCTTGTACTCGTGAATCACAAGTCCCCGGCTCGGCATGATGTCGAGCATGCTGGAGATGACGGGCTCGGGCACGAACGGGCGTCGGGGCAGCCGGCAATTCGAAGGATAACCGTTTTCGTACTGCGGCCATAACCCGTGCAGAACGAAGGAGTACCGGCGTCCGTCGCGGCGATTGCATTGCGTGTCGTCGTCACGGCCCTGATCGGAGCAGTAAGTCGGGCTCCATGAGAGGACGAGCGCGTAATAATCGAACTTGCCGGGCTCGTCGCCGCTGTAGCCGTCGCGGTCCCACCGCGAACCGTAGTCGCCGTTATCTGCGCGTCTGTTCGAACCGCCCGAGCCGGAACTCGCGCCGGTCCCGCTGCCGCTCGGGAAAGTGCCGGGCGAAAGCGCCGTCCGCTGCTCGGCAACGAAATGCGCGATGTAGAATCCGAGCAGCGCAAAGACCAGGATCGTGAGCAGGAGGTGCGGTCGCAGCATTTCATTGTCTCGGTGCTTTGAGTTTCAGACACAGCGTCGGGCCGAATGACGCTGCAGCCTATGCCGATTGCTTCGCGAGCGCCGCAAGAATGCGCACCCAGCTGCGCGCGCCCTTCTCGAAACTTCGGACGTTGTACTTTTCGTTCGGTGAATGAATGCGATCGTCGTCGAGGCCGAAACCGATCAGCAGGCTGTCCATGTCGAGCGCATCGCGGAACGACGAGACGATGGGAATGGACGCGCCGCTTCCCATCAGGACGGCGGGCTTGCCCCATTCCTCTTCCAGTGCCTTCGCGGCCGCGCGCATCGACGGATCGCTCGTGTCGAACATGATCGCACCCGATCCGTGATGGCCGAGCCAGCTCGCCTTGCAATCCGCGGGAATGAGCGTCGCGACGTAATCACGGATGGACTTCATAACGTGTTCGGGAACCTGTCCCGAAACCAAGCGGCACGTAATCTTCACGGAAGCTTTCGCCGGGATCACCGTCTTCGATCCGACGCCCTGATAGCCGCCCGTCACACCGTTGAATTCGAGCGTCGGCCGCGACCAGAGCTGCTCGATGACCGAGCGCCCCTTCTCGCCCGCTGGCGCCGATAGGCCGACGGACCCGAGAAACGAGGTTGCTCTGACGCCGAGGGATTGCCATTGCGCCAGCTGATCCGCAGTCGGCTCTTGAACGCCGTCATAAAAGCCCGGAACAGCCACCTTGCCGGTGTCGTCATGAAGCGCGGCCATCACCTTTGCGAGAACGCGAATGGGGTTCGAGACCGGGCCTCCATAGATACCCGAATGAAGATCACGCGACGGCCCCGTGATGATGAGTTCGTCGCCCACGAGGCCGCGCAGCATCGTCGTGATGGCGGGCGTATCCTTGTCCCATTGCCCCGTATCGCAAACGAGCACGATATCGGCCTTGAGCTCATCTCCGTGCGAGGCAAGGAAAGCCGGAAGCGACGGCGACCCGCACTCTTCTTCGCCCTCGATCAGCACCGAAACGGCAATCGGTAGTTCGCCCGCAACTTTCTTCCAGGCCCTTGCCGCTTCGAAAAAGGTCATGAGTTGACCCTTGTTGTCCTCAGCCCCGCGAGCGACGATCACGTCGCCGTTCCCGTCCTCTTTGGCAATGCGAGGCTCGAACGGTGGCGTCTTCCACAAATCCAGCGGATCCGGCGGCTGCACATCGTAATGCCCGTAGAACAGCACGTGCGGCATTTTCGGATCGCGATTGAGCCGGTCATGAGCGACCACCATCGGATGACCGCTTGTTGGCACAACCTTGGCCTCGGCGAAGCCAATGTCCTTGAGTGTCGCCGCGCACCATTCGGCCGCTTTGACGCAGCTCGCCTTATGGGCCGGGTCCGTCGAAACGCTGTCGATCCGTAAAAGCTCGAATAAACGATCGAGACCGGCCGATTTCGATTGGCCGAGGGTATCGAGAACGGTTTCAAGCGTGCTCATCGTGCTAGGCTTTCTGGCTTGTTGGGCGGCTGGCAGGGGAACTGGATACGAAAGCTAGGAATACACAGTCTCATTTGCTATGGCACCTCTCCCTGCGCCGATCACTCCTGACGAGAATGGTAGGCAGCATGAAGACCGCATTGGAGGTCTGATGGCACAGCCAAACGCCGGCGGCAAAAAGAAATGGGTTTACGCGTTCGTGCCCGGCAATGCCGAGGGCAGCGCCCGCATGGCCGAACTCCTGGGCGGAAAGGGGGCCAATCTTGCCGAGATGGCGTCGCTCGCCCTTCCGATACCGCCGGGCTTCACGATCACGACCGAGGTCTGCAAAGCCTTCTTTGCCGCAGGGTCCAAGCTGCCCGAGGCGCTGAAGGGCGAGGTGATGCAAGCGCTCGAAGCCATCGGCAATACGGTTTCGGCGAAATTCGGCGACGAAAAATGCCCGCTTCTCGTTTCCGTTCGATCCGGCTCGCGCGCGTCGATGCCCGGCATGATGGATACGATCCTGAACCTCGGTCTCAACGACAAGACGGTCGAGGGTCTGGCGGAGTTGACGCATGATGCGCGCTTCGCGTTCGACAGTTATCGCCGCTTCATACAGATGTACGGCGATGTCGTGCTCGGCGTCGATCATGGAGCATTCGAGGACATCCTCGAGAATTTCAAAAACCTTAACGGCTTCGCTGCCGATACCGACCTCGACGCCGACGCGTGGCGCGAAATCATCGCCGATTACAAGGCTGCCATCGAACGCGAGCATGGCGCGCCGTTCCCGCAGGACACGAGCGAGCAACTGTGGGGAGCGATCGCGGCCGTTTTCGACTCCTGGCACAATCCGCGCGCCGAGACCTATCGACGGCTGCACGATATTCCTGATGACTGGGGAACCGCCGTAACCGTTCAGGCCATGGTCTTCGGCAACCTCGGCGACAACTCCGCAACCGGCGTCGCGTTCACCCGCAATCCGTCGAACGGCGAGAAGGAAATCTTCGGCGAATATCTTCCGAACGCACAGGGCGAGGATGTCGTGGCCGGTATCCGAACGCCGCATCCGCTGACGAAGAAAAGCACGATTGGCACGCCGGAGACGTCGCTCGAAATCGCGATGCCTGAAGTCTTTGCCGAGCTGCGGAGGATTTTCGATCGCCTCGAGCAGCATTATCGCGACATGCAGGACGTCGAGTTCACCGTTCAGCTCGGAAAGCTGTGGATCCTGCAAACGCGTGCGGGCAAGCGAACCACCGAAGCAGCGCTCCGGATCGCAGTCGATCTCGCAGCCGAGGGTCTCATCACTCAGGACGAAGCAATCCTGCGAATAGAGCCTTCGCAGCTCGACCAGCTCCTGCATCCGGCGATAGACCCCGTTGCCGAGCACGACCTCATCGCCAAAGGCCTTCCGGCGTCCCCCGGAGCCGCGTCGGGCGAGATCGTGTTCCACTCCGAAATGGCGGAAGCACTGAAAGCCAAGGGGCGCGATGTCATTCTCGTCCGTTCGGAAACGAGCCCCGAGGACGTTCACGGCATGCACGCGGCGGTCGGGATTCTGACGGCGCGCGGCGGCATGACCAGCCACGCCGCCGTCGTCGCGCGCGGCATGGGCCGCCCGTGCGTATCGGGCGCCGGAACGCTCAGGATCGACGCCAATGCCGGCATCATGCGGGCCGGCGCCCGCACATTCAAATCCGGCGACATCATCTCGATCGATGGCAGCTCGGGGCGCGTTTATGCCGGCAAGGCCAAGATGCTGCCGCCTCAGCTTTCCGGCACGTTCGGCACGATCATGGAATGGGCTGACGGCACGCGCCGCATGAAGGTGCGCACGAATGCCGATACGCCGCGCGATGCCCGCCAGGCGCGCTCGTTCGGCGCGGAAGGCATTGGCCTTTGCCGCACCGAGCACATGTTCTTCGAGGAAAAGCGCATTCTAGCGGTTCGCGAAATGATTTGCGCGGAAGACGAGGAGGGCCGCCAGCAGGCGCTCGATAAACTTCTCCCCGTCCAGCGCGCCGATTTCGAAGAGCTGTTCGAGATCATGTCCGGGCTGCCCGTAACGATCCGGCTGCTCGATCCGCCGCTCCACGAATTCCTGCCTCACGAGGATCGCGAGGCGGCACAGGTCGCGGCCGCCCTTGGCATGGACCTGATGCGCCTCAAGGCGCGCGTCGCCGAACTTGAGGAATTCAATCCGATGCTCGGCTTTCGCGGCTGCCGCCTCGGCATCAAATTCCCTGAGATCACGCGCATGCAGACGCGCGCGATTTTTGAGGCAGCCGTCAACGCTCAGAAGAAAACGGGCGAGGCCGTCCGGCCGGAGATCATGATTCCGTTCATCGCCTATCGGCGCGAGTTCGACATCTTGCGTGAGGTGATCGCGGAAACGGCGAAAGCCGTCGAGACGGAAACGGGCATCGCAATCCCCTATGACATCGGCACGATGATCGAGTTGCCGCGTGCGGCGCTGCGCGCGGCCGACATCGCAGCGGAGCCGTCAGGTGCGGACTTCTTCTCGTTCGGCACGAATGATTTGACGCAAACAGTGCTCGGCCTGTCGCGCGACGATGCCGCGCCGATCCTGTCGAACTATCTCGAGCACGAGGTGATTGCGACCGATCCGTTCGTGTCGATTGATCAGGCGGGCGTCGGCGAACTCGTCAAGATCGGCGTAGAGCGGGGCCGCTCTGCCAAGCCTGATCTGAAGACAGGCATCTGCGGCGAGCATGGCGGCGATCCGAAATCCATTGGCTTCTTCGAGACCGCCGATCTCGACTACATTTCCTGCTCGCCATATCGCGTGCCGATCGCGCGTCTCTCCGCCGCGCAAGCCGCGATCCGCCGGAGGCGTCGCGAGCAAAAGGCTTCCTAGAGCATTTCCAGCAAAAGTGTGCAGCGGTTTTGCGTCCGGAATTGCGTCAAAACCAAACGTAGAGCATCGATCCTGATTCTATCAGGACCGGAACCGCTCTACAGGGGCCCGTTCTCGCGCCGGTCGATGTCGTCGAGGCGAGGCTGGCGCGGGCGCGGGCCTTTGTATTTCGGAAGGAACAGCAACCAAATCACGGCCGGCGGCACGAGGAAGCTCCACCCGATCCAGTAGGAAAGATCGCGGTTTTTGATGCCGGCCAGAATGCCCGCGAGAATTGAAGCCGCAATCGCGGTTCCGCCCCACAGCACGATCCACTGCAGCGCCATGGAATTTCCCTCCATGTCCAAACCGGAAGCTCCTATTTTAGTCCCTGCCGGACACAAACTGCCAGATGCGCAGTCACTGTGGCAAATTCAAGCTCCGGCGCCGGACGTGTTCCCAGGCGGGATAAAGTCCAGCCCGAGATCGAGAACCGGGGCCGAATGCGTCAGGGCCCCGACTGAGATCATGTTGACGCCGGTCTCTGCAATTTCTCTGACGGTGTCGAGGTTAACGCCACCCGACGCTTCCGTAAGGCATCGCCCGGCGACGATGCCGACGGCCTTCCGCAGATCGGTGGGCCCCATGTTGTCCAGCAGCACGCAATCGGCGCCTTCGCGGACGACAATCTCGAGCTGCTCGAGCGTATCGACCTCGACCTCGATTTTCGTCATGTGCCCGGCAGTGGCCTTCGCGGCCCTGATCGCGGCTTCGATGCCACCCGCCGCGACGATATGATTGTCCTTGATGAGAACAGCATCGAACAGGCCGAACCGGTGATTATGGCCGCCGCCGCATCGGACGGCATATTTCTCGAACGCTCTGAGCCCAGGCGTCGTCTTACGCGTATCGACGATCTGAGCGCCGGTGCCTTGAACCGCATCGACGTAACGGCGCGTCAGGGTCGCGATACCGCACATTCGGCCCATGAAGTTCAAGGCGACGCGCTCTGCAGAAAGGATGGCGCGGGATTTTCCGGAAATGCGGGCGATCGTGTCGCCGGCGAATACCGGGCATCCGTCGGCGATCTGGATCGTGAAATCGCACGCGGGGTCGAGTTCCCGGAATGCCGTTTCCGCCAACGCGAGACCGGATACGATTCCGGGCTTCCGCGCCGCAAGCAAAGCGACGGAGCGTGCGCTCGGCGCGACCGTCGCGTCGGTGGTGATGTCGCCCGAGAGCCCAAGATCTTCGTCGAGCGCGCGACGAACCGCGGCCAGAACGAGATTGTGCGGAAGCGTGGCGAAAGAGGAGGGAGCCGCCGTCATGTCCCGCATGGTGCCAGCGTCGGCGGTTCGCAGTGACTTTTTTTTGGCTTCTCGTTAATCGCCTCGAGATCGGCGAGCGTGATGAAAGTGCGCTTCTGCAGCGCCGGATTCGCGTTCGGATAATCCGTGCGGTAATGGCCGCCCCGGCTTTCCTTGCGAAGCAGCGCCGCAGCCGTGATCAACTGGGCGGCAAGGAGCATGTTTGAGAGAACCCGGTCATTCACGACGGCTGCGCTCAACACTTTGAGTTCCGAAAGGGCCGTCTTCAGCCCCTTTCCGGAACGTTGAACACCGGCATACCTGGTCATGATCGCCCGCAACCGGTCTATCGCCTCTCGCCGCGAAGCGGTATCGGCCGCGCGGCCGCTGCCGGGAATGCGATGCGGCACGACGAAGTGGCCAACGCGGTCATGTGGAAGAAGGCCGCGAACGTCGTTTGCGACGCGCGCACCGAAGACGACGGCCTCGAGCAGCGAATTCGACGCCAACCGGTTGGCGCCGTGAAGGCCGGTCGAGGCAACTTCGCCCACAGCCCAAAGGCCCGTAAGACTCGTCCGCCCATTCGCATCGGCCGCGATGCCGCCCATGTGATAATGCTCAGCCGGCGCAACGGGGATCAGATCCTTCGATGGGTCGATGCCGGCGCGCTGGCAATGCCCCCAGACGGTCGGGTATTCCTTTTCGAAGTCGGCGATCGCCGTGCGGCAATCGAGAAATACGCCGCGTCCCGCATTGAGCTCATTGTAAACGGCACGCGCAACGACATCGCGTGGCGCAAGTTCGCCGCGTGGATCGATCGCCAGCATGAAGCGTTCGCCGTTCGAGTTGACGAGCGTCGCGCCTTCGCCACGCAGCGCTTCCGTCGCGAGCGGGGCGGGATCAATGCCGGCATCGATGGCGGTCGGATGAAATTGCACGAACTCCGGGTCCGCGATCACCGCGCCAGCGCGCGCCGCCATGGCGAGAGCTTCGCCCTTCGCATAGGAGGGGTTGGTCGTCAGCGCGAACAACGCTCCGACGCCGCCCGTCGCCACCACGACTGCGGCCGCTGGAACGAACGCGTAGCGGCCATTGCCGAGAGCCGTCGGCCGGATCAGCCGGACGCCTTCGACCCGATCGTTGGCAACGATGAGATCGTCGGCTTCATATCCTTCGAGCACCCGTATCGACGGCGTCGCGCGCACGGCGGCTATAAGCGCCTGCATGATCGCCGCGCCGGCTGCGTCTCCCGACACGCGAACGACGCGCTTTTCGGAATGAGCGGCTTCCTTTGAAAGAATATAGTGCCCTTCGAGGTCCCGATCGAACGGCACGCCATAGGCGAGAAGATCGCGGATACGGTCCGGGCCTTCCTCGGCGACGAGCTGCGCGATATCGGGATCGACGATGCCCGCACCCGCTTCGATGGTGTCGGCGGCATGTTTTGCCGTGCTGTCGCCTTCGCCGACCGCAGCGGCGATACCACCCTGAGCCCACATGCTCGACGCGCCTTCGCCGAGCGGTGCGGCCGCGATGACGGTCACCGGCAGCGGCGCAAGCTTCAGCGCCGTGAAAAGTCCCGCGAGTCCGGCGCCGATGATCACCACGTCGCCGGGGCCGGGCTCGCCTGTAAAGCCGCTGAACTTGGTAGCGGCGCGACGCTTCGTCGATGCAGCCATAAGTTTGCCCTCCCAGGGGCTGGTGGTCCCCAAGAGTTCTTAGTTGGTCAGGTTGACCATGCGTTCGACTGCCCGGCGGGCGCGTTCGGCGACATCCGGATCGATGGTAACCTCATGCTGCATGTGCACAAGGCTCTCGTAGATATTCTCGAGGCTGATGCGCTTCATGTGCGGGCAAAGATTGCACGGCCGGATGAACTCGACGTCCGGAACCTCGACCGCGACGTTCGACGCCATCGAGCATTCGGTGACGAGCATGACCTTGGCCGGGCGCTTCTCTTTCACCCAGTGAATCATGGCGCCCGTCGAGCCCGTGAAGTCTGCGGCCTCGATAACGTCAGGCGGGCATTCGGGATGCGCAATGATCTTGAGACCGGGTTCATCCTCCCGCATGGCGCGAAGCTCTTCGCCGGTGAAACGCTCGTGCACCTCGCACGCGCCCTTCCACGCGATGACTTGGACCTTCGTCTGCGATTGCACCCATCTCGCCAGATACTGATCGGGTATGCAGAGAACCCTCGGCACGCCGAGGCTCTCAACGACCTGGACGGCGTTGGAGGATGTGCAGGTGATATCGCATTCGGCTTTCACCGCCGCCGAGGTATTCACGTAGGTGACGACCGGCACGCCGGGATAGGCCTCGCGCAGCATGCGAACGTCCTCAGGCGTGATCGACGACGCGAGCGAACAGCCCGCCCGCACGTCCGGGATGAGAACGGTTTTTTCCGGCGAGAGCAGCTTCGACGTCTCAGCCATGAAGTGGACGCCAGCCTGCACGATGACCTTGGCGTTGGTCCGGGCGGCTTCCTTCGCGAGCTGCAGTGAATCGCCGCGGAAATCCGCCACGCAATGGAAGATCTCCGGCGTCATGTAGTTGTGCGCGAGGATGACCGCATCGCGCTGCACCTTGAGTGCGTTTATCGACTTGATAAGCGGCGCATAATGCGGCCACTCCATCGGCGTGATGATATGCTTCACGCGGGCATAAAGGGGGGCCATCTCCGCCTCGAGAGCGGGTGACCACGCGAAGGCTTCAGGTGTTTTGGCGCTTGGCCGGGGTTTAGCCGGTTTCGCCAGACTTGAAACCAAAGCAGACATTCTCTTCGCCCTCCATATATGCTCGAAACGAGCATATTCGGGGTGTGAAACCCAACGGCAAACGTGCCGTTCACACCACGCCCTCAAATGCTCGACACGAGCATTCCTGATGACATTTAAAATAATAGATGTGCGAACAAATTTCCAGGGCGGTGGTTCCCGCCCTGGAATTTAGTCGATGCCGATTAGCTTCGGCTCGGAGGCGCTGACACCCTGACGCCAGGTGCCGGGCGCTCGAGGAGGACTTCGCGGCGGAAACGGAAAAGTTTCGCCGGACGTCCACCCGTTCGCGTTTTGACTTCTCCGGTCGGCTCGACAAGGCCCGCACCTTCGACGAGACGACGGAAGTTTTGCTTGTGCAGATGCGGACCAAGAATGGCTTCGACGGTCTTCTGAAGCTCGTAGAGTGTGAACTCGTCGGGCATCAATTCGAAGACCACGGGCCGGTACTTGATCTTGGCGCGCGTACGGCTGATGGCCGTCGCCAGTATCCGCCGGTGATCGGACTGCATCGGCAAACCGAGTTTGGGCCTGTCGGTCCACTCTGCGGCGCCGGGCCTTCCGTCCCGGACGGCTTCGTCGGCAAGACCCGCTTCGTAGAGAAGCTCGAACCGTTCGAGAACCTTCTCTTCGTCCCAGGCGGTGCCATCGAGGCCAAAGCAGATACGTGCGCGATCGCCACGAGCGATCGATGGTTGAGTGCTCGTCGCGAGCGCAGGCTTCTCGGCCCACGCTTTGAGGCGAGGTTCAATGTCCCGGGCGATTATTTCGGGGCGCCCGCGACGCCAGTCTTCCCAAGGAAAATATTGGTACCAACTCCGCCAGAGACCATTGGTTAATCCATGGTGTCCGACAGCCTGCGTCAATGCGAGGTAACCGATGGAAACAATATTGGGAGTGGCAACGCCTGCGTCGGCGTGGCGGCCACGATCAGCAAATGTATAAAGTTGCTCGGCATAGCCGAGGTCAAGGCCGGTCTGGCTTTGAACCCAGGCTCGTAAGCCGCTCTCCAATGTTCTGTGCTCGCGCGGATTAAAAGGCCCGAACGGCAAAACGTCTGTTGCACCGATGGCGTCCGGATCGCCCCGGACCACAAGTGCGACTGGTTCGTTATCGGATACGGCGACGATCGCCGCATTTAGTCCGATGCCGAGAGAAGGCTCTAGCTCGTGATCGTCTTCTGGTGCGAGCTGAGACTTTTCAGGCGTCGGTTTTCTCCTGCCAGAAAGTTCCATGTTCATGTTTGTCTTCCCCGTGCTCCCCATGAGGCGAGCTAGTGGGCGATCATGGCGAATTTCAGATAGACCCTCTAAATGAAAAACGCGAATTAGCCCCACAATTGCCTAATTGTCAGTGCGGTGACAAAATTCCGAACCGCAAAAGAAACTGCTTCTGGGCATCCTTTGCCGCTACGGGTTTCAAAACTGACAGCACGCTGTGAAGTTCCGCCGGCACCTTCGGAATTCGGAAAAAAATCTCGGCCTCGCTTGTATCGAACCCAGCGAGTTGCGTCGCTTCGTAGTACGCCGCGATCGTATCGGCCTCCTTAATTTCCGCCACAGCAGCGACACTGAGTTGCCCAACACCGAACCGCTTATGGATCGCTTCGAGCAAGTTGAGTTCGAACGATTTGTAGTCGAGCCCGATCGCGGTTTTGAAGGGGCTGATCAGATCGCCGATGACGTATTCCGGCGCATCGTGCAGCAACGCTGCGAGGCGTTCGTTGTTCGTTGAGTTTGGCCATAGAGCCGCAACGATGTCGGCGACGACGACGGAATGTTGGGCGACCGAAAAAGCGTAGTCGCCTTTCGTCTGTCCGTTCCATCGCGCAACGCGCGCGAGCCCATGAGCGATATCCTCGATCTCGATGTCGCGAGGCTCCGGCGCGAGTAGATCGAGCCGGCGTCCCGACAGCATCCGCTGCCAGGCTCTCGGTGTCTTTGCGTGCGAAGAATTCATAGCTCTGCGATCTTCAGCTTCTTTTGAAGTTTCGCGCATGCCGCGTGCCTGAAGCACGAGACGAGGTGATCATTGACCATGCCGGTCGATTGCATGAATGCGTAGACGCTCGTCGATCCGACAAAACGAAATCCGTCAGCCTTGAGAGCTTTGCTTATTCTCTTGGAAACATCAGTCTCGGGCTTGATGTCTTTCGTGGATGCGAGCGCATTGACGATCGGGCGGCCGTCAATAAAACCCCATATATATTGCGAAAATCGCATGCGATTGCGAATTTCGAGATAGACCTTTGCATTTGAAATCGTCGCTTCGATTTTGGCGCGGTTCCGGATGATACCCTCGTTTTTGAGAAGCCGTTCGATGTCGCGCGCCGAGTATCGCGCGATGCGCTCGGCATCGAAATTATGGAACGCGTTCCGAAAATTTTCGCGCTTGCGAAGGATTGTGATCCACGAGAGGCCCGCTTGGAATCCTTCGAGCATCAACTTCTCGAACAGGGCGCGATCGTCCGTCATCGGCACGCCCCACTCTTCATCGTGGTAGCGGATGTAAGTGGCGTCCGCGCCGGCCCACGGGCACCGTTCGATCTCTCTTGATGTGATCATGGCGAAGGCAGTGACGTTGATGAGCGCGCGGCGGCAGATGCGGCGTAGCTCTCGAGGACAATATCGTCGACGCTGACCGCGGCATCGCCCGCTGCGAGCGGCTGGCTTTTCTGCTTCGCCTCAAGTGCGCGGTCGAGGCGAAGCATCGCGATCGCAGCGGTCCCGTCGACGGTCCCGATGCGTCCGATCGAAACGTCTCCTACAAGCACATCGTCGTTCGAGGAGAGGGGAGCCGAACCCGAAATTTTTACGGCGCGCTTTCGAACGACAGTCTTGTTCTGCATGCGCGCGACGATCTCTTGTCCGACGTAGCAGCCCTTCGAAAACGACACGCCGTTGAAGAGATCGAAGTCGGCTTCGTGCGGATACGCGTCGCCGAATTTATAATCGCGGCCACCCTCGGGCACGCCGAGCAAAACGCGAAGCGCGTCGTACTGCCGAAGCGCGATTTCGCTATCCGCATCGGCAAAAGAATCGCGCGAGGGCGCGCCCTCCACGATCAGTCGAACCCCAAGTGAGGAATGCCTGGGGTCCGGAAAATGCATGGCCCTATCCACAGGAAAACCCGCAGTTTCGCCGCCCCACGCCGCGTAGATTTTGAATGAGTCCGAAACGTCCGAGATGATCACATCAGCGCGGAGCTTATACATCGACAGGCGCTTAGCGAGATCGCCGGCGCTCGCGCGGAGAACATCGAGCAGGTATCCGTCGCCGCGGCGAAGGATAAAAAAGTCGAAAAGGATTTTGCCCTGCGGCGAAAGCAGCGCCGCGTGACGGGCCTCGCCGTCGCGAAGGCCTTCGACGTCGTTGGTCACCAGGCCTTGCAGCAGCTTTTCACTGTCCTGGCCGGTAACGCTAACGACTCCGCGATCTGCAAGTCGCGCTATCTTTGCGGCAGACATGAAGTTCACGCCTCGGTTGCAAATGGGGGAAGAGTTACGTATGCGGGGCTTTTCTCGTATGCAAGCCTTAGGAGCGCCGCAAGATGGTTGAGACTTTCGACGTCGTTATTCGAGGCGCGACGGTCGTCAATCATGATGGTGAAGGCGTCCGCGATATCGCAATCCGGGGTGGCAGGATCGCCGCCATCGGCCAACTCGGCGCGGTCAAGGCCACCGAAATCATTGAGGCGGCAGGGCTCCACATTCTGCCGGGCGTCATCGATACGCAGGTCCATTTCCGGGAGCCCGGCCTTGAGCACAAGGAAGACCTGGAGACCGGCAGCCGCGCGGCGGTCGCGGGCGGTGTAACGGCGGTTTTCGAGATGCCGAACACGAAGCCCCTGACGACGAGCGCGGAAACCCTCGCCGACAAGGTGCGCCGCGCCCGGCACCGGATGTTTAGCGATTTCGCCTTCTTCGTCGGCGGCACCCGAGACAACGTTGCCGATATTCCGGTTCTCGAGAAGCTCGAAGGCTCGGCGGGCATCAAGGTATTCATGGGATCTTCGACGGGCGATCTGCTCGTCGATGACGGTACGACGCTCGACCGCATCATCGCCAAGATATCCCGCCGGGCATCCTTTCACGCCGAAGACGAAGCACGGCTGAAATCGCGGATGCATCTGCGGCGGAAGGGCGATCCCTCCTCGCACCCCGAATGGCGGGACCCGGAGGCGGCCCTCATCGCAACCAAGCGGCTTGTCGGCATGGCCGAGGAGCACGGCAAGCGCGTCCATGTGCTCCACGTTTCGACGGCCGAAGAGATGGAATTCCTGCGCGAGCATAAGGCCTATGCTTCGGTCGAGGTGACGCCGCACCATCTGACCCTTGAAGGACCGGAAGCTTATGAACGCCTCGGCACCTACGTTCAGATGAATCCGCCGGTTCGAGATGCCCGCCACCGCACCGCGATTTGGGCCGCGCTCCAATCGGGCGTCGTCGATATTCTGGGGTCCGATCACGCGCCCCACACGCGCGAGGAAAAGGATCACGTCTATCCCGACACGCATTCGGGCATGACCGGCGTCCAAACCCTCGTTCCGATAATGCTCGATCACGTCAACGCCGGGCGACTTTCCCTACAGCGCCTCGTCGATCTGACCAGCCACGGCCCGCAACGGCTTTTCGGTATTCGCTCGAAGGGGCGCATCGCCGTTGGCTATGACGCCGACCTCACCGTCGTCGATCTCCACCGGACGGCAACGATCACCAACGGCTGGATCGAAAGCCGCGCCGCCTGGACGCCTTACGATGGCGTGAAAGTCAAAGGCTGGCCGGTCGGGACATATGTCCGCGGCCGGAAAGTCATGTGGGAGGGCGAGATCATCGGCCCGGCCCGCGGCGAGCCCGTCGGTTTTCTCGAGGGCTTTGCGCGCTGAGCCGGATCGTGACGCCTGTCAGCCTTCGCTGCCGGTTTTAGCGACGCGCGACATTTCCGGCGGCAGCCGCTTCAGCACGTGAACAGTCGTGCCGACGTCGGCAAGCGTCGACAGATGCATGACGTTGCCGTTCGTCATCCGGATGCAGCCCGACGACGACGCCGTTCCGATAGACGAAGCCTCGTTCGTGCCGTGAATGCGATAGAGCGTGTTGCCGAGGTAAAGGGCCATGGCGCCGAGCGGGTTACGAACACCGCCGGACATCCGAACCGGGAGTTCAGGACGCCGGGCCCGCATTTCGGCCGGCGGGATCCAGTCGGGCCACGCCGCCTTTCTCGTGATCTTCTCCGTGCCGCTCCAGGCGAAACCCTGCTTGCCGACGGCGATAGGGTAGCTATACGCGCTCGAGGACGTGAGAACGTAATAGAGACGGCGCCCCGCCGTATCGACGACGATCGAGCCGGGCTCGAAGCTGCTGTGAAATGAAACCTTAGGTGGCGCAATTGCGGCTATGCGCGGCTGTCCGCCGCCGGTGAGAGAGCCGGGCCCGCGTCCGGCCGGGCCGTTACGAGCATCATCGGCCGAGCGATCGGAGGCAGGCTGGTCCCAATCCCAGCCCATGCCGAAAAGCTGCTGGCCCATTTTCTGGGCACTTTCGCGTTGCTTGCGGTCGAGCTTCTTGGGGGTGACGTAACCGTAGGTCTCTTCAGACGGATGAAAGGCATAAGCCGGTGCAGCAATGGCGCAGCTCAAAATCGCTGCTGTCAAAAGCGATATGCTCTTCATCAACAAAACTCCGCATTTTCATCTAATTTGTGAAAAGCGGAATAACCCCTTTAATCCGTCGCTGAATACCCCACTGCGGCAATTGGTGGTAATGCAAGACGAGCGCGGCGGGCCGCTGGGCTGGAGTTCAATTGGCACGTTTGAACGAGGTCCAGCTTCCATCGGCGGCGATCACCAGACGCCACCAGAGCCACTGCTTCTTTTCGCGCATCTCCTGCGCCTTCGCGGGCGTGACGAGGCGATAGAGATCGACCTCTTCGGCGGGCGTCAGCTTGTCGAGCGGCCGCTCAGCGAGATAGGGCCAGACGTAGATCAGATTGTTCTCGATATCGTTGCCGAGGGGGAGGGCGACGGGCGGCATATTCAGTGTCTCGACGAGGGCTGCGAGAATTTCCCGGCCCTCGTGATCTCCCGACCGCTCCTTCAGCGCCTTGATCGGATCGCTTCCCGGTTCGATGCCGAGGTCGGGAACAATGCCGCTGACTTCGAATGCGGTTTTCAGTTCATCGATGTTTCCGGACCGTGCGGCAGTCAGGATCACGTCGCGAAGGTCTTCGACGTGCGGCGGTAATTTCACGGGCTCGCCGCCGCCTGCGTTGGCGTCCGCTCCGGCGACATGGACAAGAGCGCTCACCGCCACTACGAGTACTAAGAGCAGATTCACCAGGCTTGCTTTTTGAAAGAGGGCCTGCCGGAAACGCCGTTCGCATGTCGCTCGAGGGATTCCCCACATTGCAGTTGCGCCCTCCGTTGATCCCAGTAGCCGTGGTGCTCGAAGCAGTGTTGGATGTGAGAATGCAGCCTAGCGCCTGTCGCTTCCAACTCAGAGATCGAGCACGTACCCCTTGCTGAGTTATATCCCGAACCCTCTTATCATCCCTGTCGGTCTGATCGTCGGAATGCTCATTGCCGCCCCGGTCGGGCCTGTCAATGTGCTGTGCATCCAGAGGGCCATCGAACGGGGATTCTGGGGCGGAATCGCCGCCGGCATAGGCTCGGTGATGGGGGATGGTCTCATCGCGCTCTGCGCCGGCCTGGGCGTCGGCACAGTTTCGGGCGTCGTCCAAACCCATCGCGCATTCATTCAGGCCATTGGCGGCCTGGCCCTGATCGCTTTCGGGCTTCGTCTTTATTTCAGCGCGCCGCGACTGAAAATGGCGTCCGAGTCCGATGCGTCGACCGCTCGCCTCAAGGACTTTGCTTGGGACATCCCGCAGACATTCTTCCTGACGATCACCAATCCTGGTGCGGTCCTCGGACTGTTCGCCGTTTTTGGCGGCGTCACCACATTCGTCGAGGTCCATTCGACCATCGACGTTCTGCTGATGGTTTCATCCATCGTTGGCGGCAGCATGCTGTGGTGGATTGCACTGTCGAATTTCATCAGCCGCCATCGCCACCGGATCGATCTTCACGTTCTGCAGATCGTCAATCGGGTCGCGGGTGCACTGCTTGCGCTCTTCGGCGGCATCCTGATCGCCGAAGTGGTCCTGAAGGCTGGCCACTTCTGAGCCGCCAGCCAGTCCCCTTAGGGGGCACTTCTGATTATTGGTCGCGGCGGGTGAGTGTGAATTCGCCCTCGACGACCCGCTTTTCCAATCCACGCGTGAGATGGATAACCGCATCTTCACCGTAGATCGCAACGAGATCGGTAAGCGCCGTGAAGAGCGCCGCATACGCCATCTGCTGCGGCTCGACCCCCGTATCGACACCCTCGTCCCACGCGGCGAGAATAAGATCCAGCGCCTTCAGCGTCGGATTCTTGGTATCGATGTCCTCAAAACACTGCATGTCGCTCCCAATCGTCCCTCTACCCTGGCCGTCGCATATGCAGACGGATACATCCCACCGTTTGTCACCTAGCACGAGCTTTTGCGATAGGTCGAAGCTGCCACTATTCACAGTAAACCTTGTGAAAAGGTCTGACCTGCGCGTTAAGCGTGACACCGCGCGCTTCAGTTGGGAAATGCTTTGAGGAGCCCGTCGGAAAGCTCGGAGCCCTCGGAGAGAAAACGGTTGATGGCCGTCTGGGCAGAAGGGCTGCACGTATTATAGGTGCGGCTGTAGCTGCGATACCCCTGGTTGAAAGCGCGCGTCAGCTTGGCGCGGCGAAGCGCCGTCGATCCTTCAGCGTCCATCAGATCGCGCATGCGGTCGCGCCAGTACTGGCCTTCGTTCGCCCCGCAAAGCTCGCGAAGATAGTGAACCGCGCCGAGGATTTCGGATAGCCGCATCAGCCGGTCGTCGTAAGGCTTGGTGTCTGAAGCTGCCATGACGGACGACCCGCCAGCTCCCGAAAAGAGCACGCTGAGCGCCAGAACAGGGGCCACAAGGTATCGGCTGCGACGTTTCACGTTCCGGTCCGGCTTTCTCATGCGGATCGCTTAAAGCAGATTCTGGGCCTTCGATCAGCGAACGCTTATATTGAACTTTCATTCGGCATCAAAAGGACCGGCCGGCCTTGTGCGCGCGCTACAGTTTGACGACACCCGCCGAAGCCGTGAGGGCCTTCTTCAAGGCGCCGGGCGTCCAAGATTTTCCCCCGCGCTACAATATCGCGCCGTCTCAGCCCGTTCTGATCGCGCGGAACGACGTGCATAAGCGCCCCGAGCTGCAACTGGTGCGCTGGGGCCTCATCCCGTCCTGGTTGAAGGATCCGAAATCGCTCGGCTCGCCGCTGATCAACGCGCGGGCCGAAACCGCAAGCGAAAAGCCGGCGTTCCGCGGCGCGATGCGCCATCGCCGGTGCCTTGTTCCGGTGACGGGGTTCTATGAATGGACGGGGAACCGCAAGGCCCGCCAGCCGCACCTCATCCGCATGAAAGACCAAGAGCTTTTCGCACTCGCGGGGATTTGGGAAGATTGGCTCGGCGCCGACGGCAGCCAGATCGAAACGATGGCCATTCTGACGACGGCCGCCAACGACGAGATGGCGCGGCTGCACGACCGGATGCCGGTAATCATAGAGAGCGCGGATTTCGATCGCTGGCTCGACTGCCGCCCCGGAACAGCTGAGGTCGTGCTCGACCTGCTACAGCCTTTGCGCGCGGGGCGCCTGACCACGACGCCGGTTAACCGCAAGCTCAACGATGCGCGAGCGGAAGGTCCCGAACTGCAAGAGCCCGAATTTTTGACCCTTCTTTAGGCTTGCGTCGTCCGTGTGGCTCGCTCATCGGCGAAATCGGCGCTAACCTAAACATAACCCTTAAACTGAAGACCTATTTGTCATCCAAGTGTAGATAGCTACGAAGAGATCGGCCGATCCTGGCCGCGCGGCTTAAGCGGCGGCGGGCGTCAAGGGGCACATGGGGAGAGCGCGATGGCGTATCACGGCGAAGATCTCGACCTCAGAACACAGCAGACCTGGACCCCGCCGGACGGGACGCTCCAGGGCGACGCGTCGTTGACCAACGGCAAGCGTGCCCCCTTGCACGCGGGCCCCGTTCTTGTCGACGACACGGTGCTCGCCTGTTTCAACCAGGCTTACGACATCGCATCCGCTCATCGCTCCGGTGAAGTCCGCATCGAGCACTTGCTGAACGCGATGACCCGCGTCGATCCCGCGGCGGCGGCGCTCGAAGCGCATGGGCTCCGGGTCGTCGCGTTGAAACGCGAGACGGCAACTATCATCGCGGGCGAGCTTCCGGCGGTTTCGGGCACCGGCGCCGTGTCGCCCCGCCGTTCCGACGAATTGGCCGAACTCCTGCGCCTTTCTTCGTCATTTGCCGCGCGCAGAAATGCCGCCGTGAGCATCGACGATCTCCTGCATGTGCTGTTCGATCAGCGGTCGGACTTCGCACAGTCCGAACTGCTGTTCCGTTTCTCCTCGCGCTTCACGCCGATGCCGGAACCTTTGCCGCCGTTGACGCGTGCCGAAGGCCGCTATCCGCCAAGCAACCTCCGCTACGCTGCGGACTACGGCCGGCCGGCCTATCGCAGCGACTATATGGCAACCTCCGCCGATACGCTGCAGAACTCCCGCCTCGACGCGCTCGAGCAAATGGTGCGCGCCCTGAGCCACGATTTCTCCAACGAGCGGCACGTCATAGCCGGGCTCATCCGCGACCTGAGCCGCGATACGCTCGCCTATCAGGATGACCAGGGGCGCGGCCAAGCCGTATTGATCGACCGCGTCGGCTCGCTAGAGGCGGCGTTCCGCGATGGCGGCACGGGCTCGACCGAAACCCTGCCGCTCGTCTCGAAGCTCGAGAACATCGAAGCCGGTTTGGAGCTTCGCCTGCAAGAGATGTCGCAATCCTGGGCGGTGCTCTCCACCCGCCTTCAGGAACTCGAAGCAACGATGCGGGCGCGTCCGGCCGCCGAAGCCGTGGTGGATCTGAAGCCGATTGCCGATCGCCTCGACGTCATCGAGGAGGCTGTGCTCGGCCATGATCAGCGCGCGCTGGGTGACCTCACAGACCGGCTCTCGAAGCTCGACGACGACATCGGCCGCGTGCTCGCGACATCGCCCGATGCAGGAAGAACGGAAGCCTTGCTCGGAGGCCTCGACAAGATCGACGGCGTATCGAACAAACTCGACGCGCAGAACGGATCGCTTGCGGAACTTGGGATCGCTCTCGTCGAGCGCATGAATTCGGTCGAGCGCGCCGTCGCAGCCGAAATCGAAACGGCAGCCGCCAAGCATCAGGCCTACGCGCAGGATCTCACTGAGGTCCACGAAGCTCTGCTGAAGGTCAACGAAAACCAGCACACGCTCGCCGGGTCCATGGATCAATGGCGAACGGAATCGGCAACCGACGTCGCCAATATTCTAAACCGTCTCGAAACCATCGATCGCGACGCCGCGCTACCCGCGGAAACGATCGCAGCGCTGAACAGTCATATGGAAGCGACGAACCGCTTCATCATCGAGCGGTACCATCGCCGGCATCGCTTCCTGTATTGGTTGTTTGGAACCGACGACTGGATCGGCGCCAGCTGGCCGTCGAGCAAAGCGACGATCGAAGCCGAAGAGCGCCGCCTCAAGGAGGCCGGCGTTTGATCTCAGTCCCGATCCATAAATCCACAGACCCGCCGCTGCCCGCGATCTGATCGGCCGTTCACCAAAGCTTGCCAAAAAGCCTTGAGTTCAGCGCCGCGCCCTGCTTTCCTTAAGAAAGTGTGAATGGCGTCGGGGGCAGACATGTTGCGGCGGTACTTGATCGTCAATGGCGTGACGACGGCATTTCTCTACGCCACGATTTATGCGCTCACGCCCTCGATGAAGTCGCTCGAATCCTTGCGTGACAGTTTCGAAGGCTTCGTCATGCAAAGCCCGGTTTTGGGCCCGCTCGTCAACAAGGTCGTCCTCGTAACGAGCGCCCTGTAGCCGCCCCCAGTTAGTCGCGCGGCGCCGCAGCCCGCTTCAGCCTGTCGTTGATCGCTTCACCCAAGCCGTGCTTCGGGATGGGCGTTGCGGCAATTGTCGGCGCGCCGGAGGCGTCGAGCGTCCGCAGCGCCGCAAAGAGGTTTGCAGCGGCCTCGACGAGATCGCCCGACGGGCTGAGATTGATGAAGACCCGCGCCGGTTTCTCGGCAACGCTCCCGAATGCCAGGACGGCTTCGTCCGCTCCCCATTCGTAGGCATTGAGCCTTAAGCCCGCCCGCGGCGCGTAATGGCTGAGGAGCTGGCCGGGTGAGACGGGTTTGCTGCTGCTCGCCTCGCTATCTCGCGTAAGACGCCCGCCCAAAACCTCTTCGATCGCCTCAACCGTCACCGCGCCCGGCCGCAGCAGAACAGGCGTTTCACCTACAAGGCTGACGACGGCCGATTCCAATCCGTGCGACGTCGGCCCTGCGTCGAGGATCAATGCCGCCTTGTCGCCGAGGTCCGCCGCAACATGCTCGGCATGAGTCGCGCTGACATGGCCGGACCGGTTAGCGGATGGCGCCGCGAGCGGGCGCTGGGCTTCGGACAGCAAGGCGCGCGCAACGGGATGATCGGGAGAACGAAGTGCAACCGTCGGTAATCCGGCAGAAACCAGATCGCTGACATCCGACTTGGCGGTCCGGGGCACGACGAGCGTTAGTGGTCCCGGCCAGAAGGCTTCCGCCAGTCGCCGCGCCACGGGCGAGAACTCGCCGATGATCAGCGCCTGCTCCAACCCGAGGACATGCACGATGAGGGGATTGAACGCTGGCCGGCCCTTGGCCTCGAACACGCGCGCGACGGCTTCACCGTTTGTCGCGTCCGCGCCAAGCCCGTAGACTGTCTCCGTCGGAAATGCGACGAGCGCACCCGACCTGATCATTTGTCCCGCTTCGGCGATCCACTCGGCGTTGGCGGGAGCAATTCTGCCTTGCTTCAATTTTTCACCCGGTTTGCGCGCACGTTCGTTCGGCATAGTGTTCGGAAACAGAACCCTTGCGGCCTTGAGAGACGATCCATGACTTACCAGGCTCCAGTAGACGACATCGTCTTTTCACTTAAGACCGTTGCAGCTCTCGGCGAAATGGACACGAGCGGGCTCTATCCGGGGCTCGACGCCGACACCGTCATGGCCGTCATCGAAGAAGCGGGTAAGTTCGGCGCCGAGGTCCTAGCACCTTTGAACGCGGTCGGCGACCGTATCGGCTCGAAATTGACTGACGGAAAAGTGATGACCCCGCCGGGCTTCTCCGCCGCCTACCTGCAGTTCGTGGAGGGCGGATGGAGCGCGCTTCCCTGCTCGGAGGCGTATGGCGGGCAAGGCCTTCCCGAAATTGTGGCGACGCCCGTCGGCGAGATCTGGAATGCGGCGAACGTGTCGTTCGGGCTCTGTCCGCTCCTGACGCAAGGCGCAATTCACGCCATAGAGGCGGGCGGCAGCGACGAGCTCAAGGCGAAGTTCCTGCCCAAGATGGTAGCCGGTGCGTGGACCGGCACGATGAATTTGACGGAACCTCACGCCGGCTCCGATCTCGGCCCCCTATCGGCGCGCGCCGAACCGCAGGGAGATGGAACGTATCGCATCACCGGTACGAAGATTTTCATCACCTACGGCGACCACGACATGGCCGAGAACATCATTCACCTCGTTCTCGCGCGGCTGCCCGATGCCCCGCCCGGAACGCGCGGAATTTCGCTCTTCCTGGTCCCGAAATATCTGGTGAACGGCGACGGCTCGCTCGGCGATCGGAATGACGTCATTTGCGCCGGTGTTGAGCATAAGCTCGGCATCATGGCGAGTCCGACGTGCGTGATGAAGTTCGGCGAAAACGGTGGCGCCACGGGCTATCTCGTCGGCGAAGAAAATCGCGGCCTCGCGACGATGTTCGTGATGATGAACGCAGCTCGCCTCGGCGTCGGCGCTCAGGGCGTCGGCATCGCCGAGCGCGCAACGCAGCACGCAATCGCTTATGCAAAGGAGCGCCGCCAGGGCAAAAGTCTCTCAGCCAACGGCTCGGGCGGCATGAGCCCCATCATCGAACATGCCGACATCCGCCGCATGCTCTTGACGATGAAGTCGCTCACACAAGCCGCCCGCATGATCTGCTATGCGACGGCGAGGGAACTCGACATTGGCCATCGCGGCAAAGACGAGAAGGAACGCAAGGACGCGTTGAACCGCGCCGCGCTTCTGACGCCGCTTGCCAAGGCCTTCTCCACCGACATCGCCAACGAGGTCGCCTCGCTCGGCGTTCAAGTTCACGGCGGCATGGGCTTCGTTGAGGAGACGGGCGCCGCGCAATACCTCCGCGACGCACGCATTTTGCCGATCTACGAAGGCACGAACGGCATCCAGGCAATCGACCTCGTGACGCGCAAACTCACGCTGGATGGCGGCGCGACGGTGACGGCATTTCTGTCCGGCCTCGCCGGCATCGTCGCCAGCGTGCGGGCGGCGAACCGCAGCGATTTCGGCCACACGGCCGCACGCCTCGGCGAAGCGCTGGTCAGCCTGCAATCGGCGACGCTGTGGATGGCGCAGATGCTGCCGGGAAATACCGAAAAAGCCCTAGCTTCAGCGACTCCCTATCTGCGGGTGATGAGCCTGACGGCCGGCGGTGCTTACCTCGCGAAAGGAGCGTTGTCGGAGCCCGCCGGATCGCCGCGCGTTGCGATCGCGCGGTTCTTCGCGGAAAATCTTCTCACGGAAACGAAAAGCCTCGCGGAGGCGGTGCAACACGGCGCTGATTCCGTACTTGTCGATGCCCACGGCGCGGTGTTCGCATGACATCCGAAATCGCAGAAGTTGCTGTCTGGCGTGGCGATGGCGTTCAGGTTCTTCGCCTCGCGCGGCCGGAAAAGAAGAACGCCTTGACGGGCGCGATGTATCGCGCGCTCGCGGACGCCATAGAAGCGGGCGATGCAGATGACTCCATCGCGGCGCACATCATCACCGGCTCAGGCGGCGTCTTCACGGCGGGCAATGATATCGGCGATTTCCTCGCCACCTCGCGAGGCACGGGCGATCTCAGCACAGATGTGGTGCGCTTCATCCGGCTTCTGCCCGTCGTCAAGAAGCCTTTGATCGCGGCCGTCGACGGCGCCGCGATCGGCATCGGCACGACCCTGCTTTTCCATTGCGACCTCGTCTACGCGACGCCGGACGCCACTTTCGCCACGCCCTTCCTGGATCTCGGCGTTACGCCTGAAGCAGCCTCGAGCCTCCTAATGCCGCAGCGAATGGGCTACGCGCGCGCCTTCGCGATGCTCGTGCTCGGCGAGCCGGTGTCTGCGGACGGCGCGGTCGTGGCCGGGTTTGTGAACGCGATCATTCCGGCTGCCGACCTCGAAAAGACGGCGCTCGACGCGGCGCGCCGTCTCGCGAAGAAGCCACCCGAAGCATTGGCCGTCGCCCGCCGTCTGCTGCGCGGCGATGCGAGCGAGATCTTGCAGCGAACCGATCAGGAGGTGTCTGCCTTCCGCGAGCGGCTTCGCTCACCGGAAGCGATCGAGGCGTTTACGGCCTTTTTCGAAAAGCGGCCCCCGAGGTTCGACAAATCGGCTTAGGTCCGGGGGCTGCCTCGATGGGCCGGCTCTTCTCCTCTTACGCAACCGAAGCTGTCATATTAAGTTGATCCCCCGTATTTGGCAGCGAACGAGAGCAGCGGAATGGCGTCCCTGAAGGGCAAGACCCTATTCATTACCGGCGCGAGCCGCGGCATCGGATTGGCGATCGCGAAGAGAGCGGCGAGGGACGGTGCGAACATCGCCATCGCCGCTAAGACGGCCGAGCCAAACCCCAAGCTCGAGGGCACCATCCATTCCGCGGCGAAGGAGATCGAAGACGCAGGCGGCGCCGCGCTCGCGCTCGAATGCGATATCCGCAACGAGGATGAAGTTCAGGATGCCGTCGCGAAAACGGTCGAACGCTTCGGCGGGATCGACATTTGCGTCAACAACGCCAGCGCGCTGTCCCTGACATCCATAGAGAAGACCGAGCTGAAGCGCTTCGATCTGATGTTTGCGGTCAATACGCGTGGCACGTTCCTGACGTCGAAAACGTGTCTGCCGCATCTGAAGCGAGCCGAGAACCCACACATTCTGACGTTGTCGCCGCCGCTCGACATGCACTCCAAATGGTTTGCCGGACACGTCGCCTATTCGATCGCGAAGTACGGCATGAGCCTCTGCGTCCTCGGCCTCTCCGACGAGTTGAAGAAGGACGGCATAGCCGTCAACGCACTCTGGCCGAGGACGACAATCGCGACGGCGGCCGTGCAGAACATTCTCGGCGGCGACAAGCTCATGCGCATGAGCCGCACACCCGATATCGTCGCCGACGCGGCCTATCTCGTCTTCGCGCAGCGCGCGAAAACATTCTCCGGCCATTTCCTCATCGACGATACGTTCCTTGCCGAAGTCGGCGGCGTACGGGATTTTGAAGGCTATCGCGTCGATAAGTCGATGCCTTTGGCGCCTGATTTCTTCGTCCCCGCAGAAAGCAAGCCGCCGCCAGGGGTTCAGATCGCGCGGCTGTCGGAACTGGCGCAATGAACAAGTCGGAGCGCGACAGCAGCAGATGACGACCGCATTGATCACGCATCCGGCGTTTCTCAACCACGACACTGGAGAGCTTCATCCCGAACGGCCGGACCGCATGCGGGCCATCGATGAGGCATTGTCGGAGGAGAGCTTCGTCCTTCTCGATCGCCGCGAGGCGCCCCTTCGCGAAGACGATAAAACATATATCGCCATGGCGCACACCGCCGGGCACGTTGCGGCTCTCACCGCGGCGGTAGCGCATATCGATGAAGGCCGGAAATATATCGACGGGGACACGGTGGCGTCACCCGGCACATGGGAAGCTGCCCGCAGGGCCGTCGGCGCGGCGCTAGACGCTGTCGATATCGTGATGACCCGCGAAGCGGCGAACGTTTTTTGCCAGGTCCGCCCGCCGGGACATCACGCCGAAAGCCAGCAGGCGATGGGCTTTTGCTTTTTCAACAATGTTGCGATAGCGGCGCACTACGCGCGAAAAAAATATGGCGCCGAGCGGGTCGCCGTCGTCGATTTCGACGTTCACCACGGCAACGGTACGCAAGAAATTTTCTGGTCCGATAAGGACCTTTTTTACGGCTCGACGCACCAGATGCCGCTCTTTCCAGGCACCGGCGCGTTGCGGGAAACGGGGGTCGGCAATATATTTAATGCGCCGCTGCGTGCGGGCGATGGGCGTGAACACTTCGAAGAGGCGTTCAGAAGCCGGATACTCGGGCCGTTGCAAAATTTTGCCCCTGACGTGCTATTGATTTCCGCGGGCTTCGATGCCCACCAGAGAGATCCGCTCGCTTCGCTCAATCTTGTCGCAAAAGACTTTTATTGGGCGACCGAATCCCTTTCTGAAGTGGCTCGGCGTCACAGCAACGGCCGGATCGTCTCAGTTCTGGAAGGCGGTTATGATCTCACGGGACTTGCCCAATCGGTTGCAGCCCACGTAAAGGCGTTGATCGAAGCGGGCCACTGACCGGCATGCCGATCCCAACGCTCGGAAGCAGGACAATATGAATACGAAAACGCCGGAAAAAAACTTCGCCGATATCAAGGAGATGACATTCGAGCGCGCGTTGAAGGAGCTTGAGGCCATTGTCGGCAAGCTCGAGCGCGGCGATGTCGAACTTGAGGAAAGCATAACGATATACGAGCGCGGCGAAGCGCTTCGCGATCACTGCGACCGCCTGCTGAAGGCCGCTGAGGCGAAGGTCGAAAAATTGACGCTCGGCGCCGATGGCTCTCCGGCCGGCACCGCACCGCTCGACAAGGACGGCAATGCGCCGTTCTGAATGGGCCTGGCCGGTGAACCGCGCCGCACTTCCGCCAAACATTAACTTCTCTGCGGCACGCAAGCGCATTATGCCATCTGCGAACCTCCGCAGTTGGGAGGATCGCCGATAGGCGTTATGAATGCCTCGTACTTTCGGGGACGTTTGTTTACCGCCTGTTTCCACAACGGTACTTAAGTGACCATCGCATCAAGGTTTTACCGTGAGCCAGACACCGTTACTTGATCGGATCAAGACACCGCAAGATCTGCGTCAGTTGCAGGAAGATCAGTTGCCGCAGCTCGCAGCAGAACTCCGCGACGAGACGATCAATGCCGTTTCTGAGACGGGTGGTCATTTGGGCGCGGGTCTCGGCGTCATCGAGCTGACGGTTGCGTTGCATTGGGTCTTCAACACGCCGGACGATCGCCTGATCTGGGACGTGGGCCATCAGGCGTATCCGCACAAGATTTTGACGGGCCGGCGCGATCGCATTCGCACGCTGCGCCAGCCGGGCGGTCTCGCAGGCTTCACGAACCGTGAAGAAAGTCCCTACGATCCGTTCGGCGCAGGACACTCCTCGACCTCGATTTCCGCAGCGCTCGGCATGGCCGTCGCGCGCGATCTCAGCAACAAATCGAACAACGTCATCGCCGTCATCGGTGACGGCGCGATGAGCGCAGGCATGGCCTACGAGGCGATGAACAACGCCGGCGCGCGCGATGAGCGGCTGATCGTCGTTCTCAACGACAACGACATGTCGATTGCGCCGCCGACAGGCGCACTCTCGGCTTATCTCGCGCGCGTGACGTCGAGCGGCACCTACATGCATTTGCGCGATTATGCGAAGCAGCTGGCGAAGCTTCTTCCGAAGGCGTGGGAACGCCGCGCGGCCCGCGTAGAAGAATACACGCGTCACCTTTGGCAGGGCGGGGCCTGGTTCGAGGAACTGGGCTTCTATTACGTCGGCCCGCTCGATGGGCATGACCTCGATCAGCTACTTCCCGTCTTGAAAAACGTGCGCGATCTTCAGCAAGGCCCGATCTTGCTGCACGTCGTGACGAAGAAGGGCAAGGGCTACGCGCCGGCGGAAGCTGCTGACGACAAATATCACGGCGTCAACAAATTCAACGTCATCACTGGCGCGCAGGTGAAGCCGAAGCCCAATGCGCCGAGCTACACGAAGGTCTTCGCCGATGCTTTGATCGCGGAAGCCCGGAAGGACAAACGCGTTGTCGCGATCACTGCGGCAATGCCGTCCGGCACCGGCCTCGACCACTTCGGCAAGGAATTCCCCGATCGCACCTTCGACGTCGGCATCGCCGAGCAGCACGCCGTGACTTTCGCAGCAGGTCTCGCAACCGAAGGCTACAAACCTTTCGCGACGATCTACTCGACGTTCCTGCAGCGCGCTTACGATCAGGTCGTTCACGACGTCGCGATCCAGAGCCTGCCGGTCCGCTTTGCGATCGACAGGGCTGGCCTCGTCGGCGCCGACGGCGCAACGCATGCCGGATCGTTCGACATCGCCTATCTCGCGTGCCTTCCGAACTTTGTCGTGATGGCTGCGGCCGATGAGGCCGAACTCGTCCACATGGTGGCGACGCAAGCGCAGATCGACGACCTGCCGAGCGCGCTCCGCTATCCGCGCGGCGAAGGCGTCGGCATCGAACTGCCCGAAGTGGGCATTCCGCTTGAGATCGGTAAGGGCCGCATCGTCCGTCAGGGCACCAAGATCGCGCTTCTCTCGCTCGGGACGCGGCTCGCCGAATGCCTGAAGGCCGCCGATCAACTTGCCGCCGCCGGGCTATCGACGACGGTTGCCGACGCGCGTTTCGCCAAGCCTCTCGACACGGCGATGATCCGCGAGCTGGCCACCAACCACGAAGTTCTTGTCACCGTCGAAGAGGGGTCTATCGGCGGCTTCGGCAGCCACGTGTTGCAGTTCTTGTCCGACGAAGGCTTGCTCGATGGTGGCCTGCGGGTGCGCTCCAAAGTTCTGCCGGACGTTTTCATCGATCACGGCAAGCCGGAAGTCATGTACGAAGAAGCTCGCCTCAATGCGTCGGGGATCGTCGAGACGGTTTTTGCCGCGCTTGGCCGTGCCGTTGCTGTAGGGGAACGCGCCTAGAAGTAGAAGCGAGCCGCGAGGGCTCTGGGACTCGGAGGGAATGCAATGCATGCGATCGTGAGCCTTGTTGCGCGAATACTTCTCTCGGCAATCTTCGTCACCGCGGGCATCAGCAAGATCTCTGGCTACGAGGGCACACAGGCCTACATGGAGTCTCACGGGCTGCCCGGCAGTCTTCTTCCTCTCGTGATCGCGCTTGAGGTGATCGGCGGCCTCGCCGTGCTCTTGGGTGTCTTCTCGCGTTGGGCGGGCCTCGCGCTCGCGGCCTTCTGCATCGCGGCGGCCTTCATCTTTCACTTCAACTTCGCCGATCAGGCCCAGGCAACGAACTTCATGAAGAACATCTGCATGGCTGGAGGCTTCCTCCTGCTCTTCGCGAACGGCTCTGGCCGTTACGCGCTGAGGCCCGACTGAAAGCCGGGCCCCGCGGCAGATCTTATTCTACGGTGATCGTCACGACGTCCGATTTCACCGGCGGATCGTGCGGAATGTGGTTCTTGTCGCCGAGCAGAAGCTGCAGCGTGTGTTTCCCGGGCTTCAGCTCGACGGACGCTTCCGTCTGGCCTTTGCCGTAGTGAACGTGGTGTTCGTCCTTGGGGATTGCCTCGCGAAGGTCGGGGACGGGCGCATCGATCAAGAGATGATGATGGCCGGAGTGGGGTGTATCGCTTCCCGCCGGAGCAACCTCCATGCCCTCGATGCCGAATTTTATGGTAACCGGGCTCGAAACGGTCGCGCCGTCCTTCGGCTCGATGATAAAGACTTTCGCACCCGCGGGAGACGGTGTCCGCGCGCTGTCGGCTAAGGCAGCGACCGGCAGCGTCAGCGCCACGAGCGCTGCGGCGAATATGGCAGGTTTCATGTTTGTGCTCTCCATCTAGACCCGTCAAGAGATGGGGCGGATGCCGGGTAACGTCAATCAGGTCGGCTAAGGATCATGCGTTTGGATCAGATGCTCGTTACGCGCGGATTGGCGCCGTCGCGTGCCCGCGCACAGGATCTGATCCGGCGCGGCTTCGTTCGCGTCGGCGGCAACGTTTGCGATAAGCCGGCGCAGGATGTGAAGGATTCTCTGGCGATCGAGATTTCTTCCGAAGCTCCCGCCTATGTTTCGCGCGGCGCCGAAAAACTTGCGGCGGCCCTCGCACACTTCGGCTTCGACCCCTCGAATAGAATTTGCCTCGACGTCGGCGCCTCGACCGGAGGCTTCACCGAGGTTCTGCTCGAAAATGGCGCCGCCCGAGTTTATGCGGTCGATGTCGGCACCGCGCAGCTGCATCCGCGCATGAAGGATGACCCGCGCGTAGTGTCCCTCGAAAACTTCGACGCGCGACGCCTGTCGTATTCCGAGGTTCCCGATCCCGTTGCGGCGATCACCGTCGATGTCAGTTTTATTTCCGTCACCAAGCTGCTGGCCCCGGCACTACAACTCGCGAGCCCCGGCGCGTGGATGGTCGTGCTCGTCAAGCCGCAATTCGAGGTCGGAAGGGATAATGTCGGTAGCGGTGGCATCGTGCGTGACGAGGCGGCGCGTCAAGGTGCTTTAGAAAGCGTCCGCGCGTGGATCGAAAGCCAACCGGAATGGAGCGTGGCCGGTACAATCCCGTCGCCCATTCTCGGCGGCTCCGGCAATTCAGAATTTCTACTTGGAGCACGACGCAATGGCTGACGCGCGCGAACTCTCGATACGCCGCATCGGCGCGCAAGGCGATGGGGTGGCAGACCTCGATGGCGAACCCGTGTTCGTGCCGTTTACGCTGCCGGGAGAGCAGATCGAAGCGGAAGTCGATGGCGACCGTGCGCGTTTGCTGCGCGTTCTCAAGCCGAGCCCGGAGCGCATCACCCCGGTTTGCAAGCACTTCGGAAAGTGCGGCGGCTGTTCCGTTCAGCACATGGCGCCGGACACCTACGCCGAATGGAAGCGGAATCTCGTCGTCGATGCGTTCCGTTCACGTGGCCTCGAGCCCGTCGTCGACCCCTTGCAAAGAACAGCAGGCAAACGCCGTCGCGCGGTGATGAAGGCCGAACGCACGCCCGAAGGCGTGGCTCTCGGCTTTTACGAGGCATCGTCGCATGATCTCGTCGCCATTGAGGAATGCCCCGTTCTCGAACCGAAAATTGTCGCAGCACTCCCCGGCGTCGGCAATCTGATTGCACCGCTGCTCTCGAAGCGCGGAGAAGCGCGCGTCGCCATAACGCTCACCAAGTCCGGTCTCGACGTGGAGATATCGGGCATCGAGCGGCAATTGACGCCGGAAGTCAGAACCGCGCTTGCGACGAAAGCCAGCGAAATGAAACTCGTGCGTCTCGTCGTTAGAAACGAAGTCGTCGTCGAGACGCTGCACCCGTTTCTGAGCTTCGGCACGGCGGACGTAATCCTGCCACCCGGCGTCTTCGTGCAAGCGGTGGAAGAAGCGGAAACTGAGATCGCACGCCGCGTCGTCGCTGCTTCCGGCAAAGCGAAGGCCGTGGCCGACCTGTTCTGCGGCTTGGGCGCGTTTACGTTTCCCTTGGCTGCCCGCTCCCGCGTCTCGGCATTCGACGGAGATAAGGCTGCCGTCGCCGCGCTGACGTCGGCCGCAAAGAAGACGTCCGGCCTGAAGCCGGTCACTGCCACGGTTCGCGACCTTTTCCGCGAGCCTCTGTCGCCACTGGAACTCAAGGAGCACGATGCCGTCGTGTTCGATCCGCCGCGCGCTGGAGCCGAAGCACAGTCGCAAAGACTGGCACGATCGAAGGTGAAAACCGTCGTTGCCGTGTCCTGCAATCCGGCGACGCTCGCACGCGACGCGCGCCACCTCGTCGACGGCGGATACAAAATCGAGTCCGTGACCCCGATTGACCAGTTTCTTTATTCCGCACACGTCGAAGTCGTGGCAGTCTTGCGGCGTTAGCGGTCGCCAAGAAGCCGATTGACGAAAGCCGGCACGATCTCGGTCGCCTTCCCATAGTGCGCCTCGTTGAAGAGGCTTGCACCTTCGGAAGGTTCGAGATTGAGCTCGACTGTATGCGCCCCATTCGCCGCCGCCTCGGCGACGAAACCAGCCGCCGGATACACATTCCCACTTGTGCCGATCGAGACGAACAGATCCGCCTTGGCAAGGAGAGCGCTGATCCGTCCCATTTCGTAAGGCATCTCGCCGAACCAGACGACGTCGGGCCGCATGCCGCCGGGCAAGCCGCAAAATGGACAAGCCGTGTCGACGCGAAGATCGTCGCGCCAAACCGTGCGATGAGAACAGAATGTGCAAAGCACTTTGAGCAGCTCGCCGTGCATGTGGATCAGCGACCGCGAACCCGCAGCTTCATGCAGCGCATCGATGTTCTGCGTGACGATCATCACGCCGCCGTGTTCCGCCTCGAGGCGGGCGAGCGCGAGATGTGCGGCGTTGGGCTTGATGTTTCGATGCGCGTGCCGCCGGGCATTGTAGAAATCGTGCACGAGAAGCGGATTGCGCCGAAAACCCTCGGCCGTCGCGACATCCCGATAATCGTATTTCGACCAGATGCCGTCCGGATCGCGAAACGTCGAAAGACCGCTTTCAGCCGAAAGGCCGGCGCCGGTGAGAACGACGATGTTCTGAAAACGCGCGATTGTGTCGCCTCCGGCCTAGCCGCCGATCTGCCCCCGGTGCCGCAGGAAATGGTCGGCAAGCACGATCGCCATCATGGCCTCGCCGACCGGAACGGCGCGAATGCCGACGCACGGATCGTGGCGGCCCTTGGTGATGATCTCGGTCTCATGTCCCTGCCGGTCGATCGTGCGGCGCGGCTGGAGGATCGACGAGGTCGGCTTCACCGCAAAGCGGCAAACGACGGGCTGTCCCGTCGAGATGCCGCCGAGAACACCGCCCGCATTGTTCGATAGGAAATCCGGTGCGCCGTCGTTGCCAATGCGAATTTCATCGGCGTTCTGCTCTCCGGTCAGTTCTGCGGCGGCCATGCCCGCGCCGATTTCGACGCCCTTGACCGCGTTGATCGACATCATCGCGCTCGCAAGGTCCTGGTCGAGCTTGCCGTAAAGCGGCGCGCCCCAACCGGCAGGAACGCCCTCGGCCACCACCTCGATGATCGCGCCAACGGACGAGCCGGATTTGCGAACTTTGTCGAGATAATCCGCCCAGTGTTCGGCCGCCGTCGCGTCCGGCGAGAAAAACGGGTTGTTATTGACCTCGTCCCAATTCCAGTTGGCGCGATCGATCTTGATCTGGCCGATCTGAATGAGCGCACCGCGGATCTTGACGCCGGGAATGATCTTCCGCGCCACGGCACCGGCTGCAACGCGCGATGCCGTCTCGCGCGCGGACGAACGGCCGCCGCCGCGATAATCGCGAATGCCATACTTCGCATCATACGTGAAATCGGCGTGACCGGGCCGGTAAGTCTCTTTGATGTCGCCGTAGTCCTTGGACCGCTGATCGGTGTTTTCGATTTCGAGCGCGATCGGCGTCCCTGTCGTCACCTGCTTGCCTGATGCATCCGGAAAAACACCTGACAGAATTTTGACGGCGTCCGCTTCCTGGCGCTGAGTTGTGAAGCGCGATTGTCCGGGCTTTCGCTTGTCGAGGTAGCTCTGGATGTCGGCGGCTTCGAGCGCGATGCCAGGCGGGCATCCGTCGACGAGGGCGCCGATGGCAGGGCCGTGGCTCTCGCCCCAGGTCGTCACGCGAAAAAGATGGCCGAAAGTGTTGTGAGACATTGCCTGAATATTCGGAGTGGTGCCCGATGAGCGAATTCGGTGGCTCTGCAACGATTGTTGCCGGGCTGCGTCACCGTTCTTCATAGGAGCCGTAGCGAAAGGCGGCAAGACCGCATCGCCCGCAAAGCCGCGTGACAAGCTCCGGCGACGCAGATTAACTCAAGCACAGTAGCGCGTTCGCCGGTCGGTCCTTCACCTGATGATGGGGCACGGCGAGACCCATGTATCCGTATTTGATCGACAACTCGGCCGAGCCCGCGTCCGCTGCCCGACCGCAGCCCGCGGCGCATCGAAAGATCGCAGGTGGCGGCAATGCGGATCAACCGTTCTCATCGAACGGCGGGCCTCGATCCGCGTCGCATCTCTTCGTGAAAAGCCCGCTGCCGGCTCATAAAAAGACCGTTCTGCCCGGATTGAGCGTCCGTGGTCGAGGGGTCTTTCAGCATGCACTCTTGATTGAGTGTGGAAGAGCCGGAGAGCCGCATCTCCGGCTCTTTTTCATCCGGCTCAAATCCACTGCATCTTGCCGTTCGCGAGCTTCAGGATCCTGTCCTGAGGAACTTCGAGGAATGGCACGAAAGCCCGGTCGATTCCGAGAAGCGCCCCGCGCGCGACGCGGCTGACGCCGCCGTGGCTGACGGCAACGGTGTCGGTCGAAAGGCTCGCCAGCCAGGCCGAGACGCGTTGCTCGAGGTCGCGATAGCTTTCGCCGCCTTGGGGTCGCCAGCCGTAAGGGTCGGCGGACTTGCCCGCGACACCCTCGGGATCCCTGGCGGGAAGCTCCGCCGCTAGCTCGCCCTCCCAATGGCCATAGCTCAACTCGACGATTTCGGGCGCGGTACGAAAGGCATCGGGATCGAGCCCGAGTGCCGACCGCGTCAGCCGCATCGTCTCGACAGCACGCTGCAGCGGGCTCGACACGAAATCGAAGTTCGCGACGGAGGGCACGATCCCCTTCAGGATCTCGCCGTGACGGCGCGCCTGCGCAATTCCCGTTTCGTTCAAGGGAATGTCGCGTTGCCCCTGGTAACGAGACTCCCGATTCCAATCGGTCTCGCCGTGGCGGATGAGATAAAGTGTGATTCCCGGCTTCAAAGAGACAGCGACTGACGCGTCCCCGCTCAAGCGTCTTCGCTCTTGACGACAGAGATGTCGGGAGCGTCCTCGTTCTTCATGCCCTGGATGTGGTAGCCGCTGTCCACGTGATGGATTTCGCCGCTGACGCCGCGCGAGAGATCGGACAGCAGGTAGAGACCGGCGTTACCGACATCCTCGATCGTGACATTCCGGCGAAGCGCGGAATTGTACTCGTTCCACTTCAGGATATAGCGGAAGTCCGCGATTCCGGAGGCCGCGAGCGTTTTGATTGGACCCGCCGAAATGGCGTTGACGCGGATGCCCGTCCGGCCGAGGTCGGCCGCCAGATAACGCACGCTCGCCTCAAGGGCCGCCTTGGCGACGCCCATGACGTTGTAGTGCGGCATGACCTTCTCGGCGCCGTAGTAGGTGAGCGTCACCAGCGATCCGCCGTTCGGCATCAGCTTTTCGGCGCGCTGGGCGAGCGCGGTGAACGAAAAGCACGAGATCAGCAGGCTCTGCGTGAAGTTCTTTTCCGTGGTGTCGACGTAGCGGCCATCGAGCTCGTTCTTGTCGGAAAAGGCGATGGCGTGGACCAGGAAGTCCAGGCTGCCCCAGGTCTTGGCGATGTGATCGAACAGGTTATCGATGGATGCCGCGTCGCTCACGTCACAGTGCAGGACGTTTTTCGCGCCGAGTTCGGCAGCGAGCGGCTCGACGCGCTTCTTGAGTGCATCGCCTTGATAAGTCAGGGCGATTTCCGCGCCTTGCGCCGCGCAGGCCTTGGCGATGCCCCAGGCGATCGATCGATTGTTCGCGACACCCATGATGAGGCCGCGCTTGCCCGCCATGAGGTTGCCTGGGAAGGTGGACGTGTTCGCTTGAGGCCCCGCCATGGGCGCAATTTCCTTAATTATTCCAATTTGGGATTGGTAAGTTTGGCCGCATCCTACACAAATGCCCCTCCCGGTCCAGATGCCCGGATGGGGGTAATGCGCGGCCATTGGCCCGGGGGCGGCCATCCGGCCCCGGCGCCGTCGTTGTTTCGTAATGGGATCGGTAGCTTAGTGAGCCGCCACGGCGACGGCGTTTCCGGAAATCTTCGGCCGCTCTGAGCCTGCGATGCGCCCGTCGTCGATGGTTATAATCCGGTCGGCATATTGAAGCGTACGGTGGTCATGGGTGACCGCCAGAACGGCTCTGCGCGTGTCCTGGGCGACCTGGGCGAGCAACTCCATGACAGCCATGCCGTTTTTGGCGTCGAGCGCCGCCGTCGGCTCGTCGGCCAGGATGACCGAGGGCGATCCCGCCAGAGCCCGGGCGATTGAAACGCGCTGCTTTTCGCCGCCCGACATCTTCGACGGCATGGCGCTGATGCGATGGCCGAGTCCCACGGCTTCCAGCGCCTCGGCGGCCTGGTCGTAGGCGCCCGCCCCGTTGATGTCGCGAAGATCGAGCGCCAGCATGACGTTCTCGACCGCGGATAAGGTCGGCACGAGATTGTACGACTGGAACACGAACCCAACGTGCTTCCGCCGGAGGTTGGCAAGCTGCTCCTTGCTCATGTTTTGCGTCTTCATGCCGGCGATCGTGAGCTTTCCCTCCGTCGGCGAAAGGATGCATCCGAGGATCGAGAGCAGTGTCGTCTTGCCCGAACCGGACGGCCCCATCATGAGCGTCAGCTCGCCGGTCTGTAGTTGCAGGTCGATGCCTTTGAGAACCTTGATCTCGTTCGGCGCCGAGCCGAGCACCTTTACGATGCCTTCGGCCTCAACGATCACCTTGCTGTTGCTCGGCTCGGTCATGTTACGTCTCCTGGAAACCGGTTAGCGGCTGAACACGACGGCCGGGTCGATACGGACGACCTTGATGATGGCACTTGTCGCAGCGAAAATGCACATGCCGATCGTGATCGCGAAAAGCTGCACTGCGAGCGGCGTCGTCATGATGATCGTCAGTTTCGTATCCTGCGCGGCTTGGATGGCGATGAGCGCCAGGCTCATGCCGAGAACGTAGCCGATGAGGCCGGATAAAACGGCCTGAATGAGAATGACCTTGACGATGTAGCCCGCACCGGCGCCAAGAGCGCGCAACGTGGCAAACTCGTTGATGTGATCCTTCGTGCTCGAGTAAAGCGTCTGGGCGACGATGACAATACCGACGATCAGTCCGAGAAGCTTACCCGCGTCAAGCGCTGCGCCCGCACCGGTTTGTTTCAGCCAATAATCCTGGCTGCGTGTGCGGAATTGCTCCTGCGTCAAAACTTCTGTGTCGGGAAGCCGCCTTTCGATTTCCTTACGCACCGTTTCGATATCGGCGCCCGGCAAGAGCGTCACACGCTGATAGCTCGCCTGGTCCTGATTGGCACCCGCCAGACGGCGGGACTCTTCGAGCGACACGAAGACAAAAGGCAGTGTGGTGAACGAGCGCACGCGCTTGGTGATGGCGACGAGCTTGACCGTTGTGCCGTTGAGTTCAGCCACGTCGTTGAGCCGGCTGACGCCAAGATCGTTGAAATAGCTGCGATCGATCGCGACCGTGTTCGGCGCTTCGAGCGCTGCGCGGCTGCCGTCGGTGATATTCAAGGGCAGCGCTTTCGGGCTGTCCCCGGCGGTGCCGATCAGTAGAACGGTCGTTTCTCCGCCAGCCGGTTTCCGCCAGCGAGCGAATGAAACCAGCATGTCCTCCGAATTGGCGACTCCGGGTGCCGACAACGCCATGTAGCGCTCGCGGCCAGACAGGAACGACGGATCGTCGTAGCTCTTCGTCCCGAGCGGAACGACCCAAAGATCAGCAGGCGCTGCATCGATGATGGCCGCGATCTTGTTGGCGGAGCCGAGATAGATGCCGGACTGCACCGCGACGAGCACGACCGAGAACATGATGCCGACGACGGTCACGAAAAAGCTCAAGCGGTCATGGAAGAGATTGCGGTACGCAAGCTTCACAACCATTGGCAGTGTGCGCTTGCCCTGCCTGGGCCGCGGCGACGGTGCAGTTCTCGTCTTCGCGAAGGTCGTCGCTGAAGCTGCAAGTTCCATGACCCTTTTCCCCTCCTTGAGGCAATGGTCGAAATTTGACGATAGCGGTTCGGTTTGAGCTTTCCCAGGGCCGGGCGTGCGGATAGCCCTGGGGCTTTAGAATTAGGCTTAGCGTTACTCGCAGGGCACATCGACGAGCCCGGCAATGGCCGGCGAGTAGCGGCGGCAGACATGCTTGGTTTCGACGGCTGCGGTGGTCGTTTCCGTATCGGCCTTCGCAGTGGTCACAGTCTTGTCCGTCGTCGTCGAAGCCTGCTTAATCGAGCCGGTGGTGACATCCTTGGCCGGCGTCGTCGTTTCGTTCGCGGCGGCCGGTGACTTCTCGATGACCGTCGTGGTGGCCGGATCGGAAGAAAGCTTGTCTTCGAGCTTGGCCGTCTGAACGACGGGCGTCACGGGAGCCTTCACAGGCACGTCGGCGACATCAACCTTCGGAGCGCTCTTGGCCTTTGCGATTTTGCGTGCCGGAGCATCGTCCTGGTAGTCGCGGCGCACGGTGCGGGGGCGGTCGTTACGCCGGTAGTCCCTGGCGCTCAAATTCTCGGCCGAGTGCGCGATGAACGTTCCGAGCGGGAAGCCGAAGCCGAGGCGGACGCCGGCGTTCGCGGCATTTGTCATCGTGGTGCCGGCCAGTACGGCAGCGGCGAGGGCGAAAGCGATCTTGGTCATGTGAGCCTCCAGCGGCAATTTTGTTTCTATCTCGTCGCCGGTCCTCGCCGGCTATGAGAGGAGAATGCCTCAGCGCTTCTTCCACCGCTGTTCCAGCCGGAACACCGCGATCGAATTCGGAAATTCTGAATTTGCGTAGTTAAATCAGTATGTTAGATGGCACGCCAGGTCATGCAGCGATCCGCAGTCCCAAGTCGTCGCTGACATTGTGTGCCACGGGGGCGGTCGCCGCATCGAGCGCCATCAGCAATTGCTGTGCATTGAACCCGAAGCGGATGTTCAGTGGACGCCGCGCCGCTTCGCGCACAGCTGCAGCCCAAATCCGGAAGCCTCTGTCCAGAAACAGGGCCTTGAGACGCCGGCTTGCGAACACGTCGAGAAGCGCACGAAAGCGGAGCGCGGTCGCGAGACGGATAGCGTCGGGAGCTTCAAACTCAGCCCAGAGATCGTCTTCGAGAACGCGGATCTCGTCCTCCCTGAGACCGCGGAGAAGCGCCAGCCCCTGACCTCGCTCGATCAGCATCTCTATGATGACGTTAAGCTCTGAAGCGTTGACCGCCGGAACGTCGGCGAGATCGATATTCGCACGCATGGCACTCTCTCCCTGAACACCGATCAAGCAGCGATGCTGCCGAAAGCCGACCACGGCGAACCAGCAAGCACGATGATGTCGCGAGCCTTGAGTTCACCAAGCTGAAAATGAACCTCCTGGCCTTCGAGATCTTCGAAGCGATTGCGAATGTCGGCGCCTTCGAAACGATAGGCGCGGCCGTCTTCAGCGCGGATCACGCCGACCCCGAGATCGCGGCGGAATTTTTTGATTTCTCCGTACATTTGTTCTCTCCATGAGGCTGCCAGGATGGCCGCTGTCTTCATGGATGCATCATGCAAAAGACCTTGATTCTCCGCTGTTCCTGAGGGGACACGACGAACACGGATAATAAATTTCGCGACGCCGTTTGCATCTTTGCGAGCTCATGAAGAATTCGGAACGAATGGTTAAAACGCCGGCGGGGAGGCGCGGAGAATGGGACCGCATTCCCATCTCGCACGGCCTCCCCGCCATAGGACCGGCGACAGCTTCGCTAAGGAGGAAGCAAGCCGCCGCTGGCCTTTCGAAGGTTCCGTTTTAAAGCTGACCAACCGCCAACATCACGCGCCGGCGATTTCCCTCGGGAGCGCTCGGCTTCCCCCTCACTTGAAAAAAGCGTCGGCCCTCATTCCGGGGAGCAACGGGGGATTGCCGTCGAGATCGACCGTGACTTCGAGAACTTCGACGTCGGTCGGACGGCGGGCGCCGCGAAGCGCGAACTGCGGCGAAGAGAGCGACGGGGCGAGCGCTGCGACCGTGCCTTGGAATTCCTTGCCCGGATACGCATTGCTCTTCACCGTGACTTTGCCACCGACCTTGATCTTCGAGACGTCGGTCTCGTCGACCTCGGCCTTGAGACGCACGACCGACATATCGCCGAGAACGGCCAGAGCCTGGTCGGGAGAAGGCGCAACCATTTCGCCGGCCTTGGCGGGAAGCTGGAGAATACGGCCCGCGACCGGCGCGCGAATACGTGTTTTCTCGAGCAGCGCTTCGGCAACCGAAACATCCGAGCGTGCCGCTTGCAATGCCGATTCAAGCCGATTGGGCGCGGGAATATCGGCCTTTGATTGCGCGGAAGCATAATTGGCGCGTTCCTTTTGCAGCTTGGCTTTCGCTTTTGCCGCGTAATTGCGCGCATCTTTTACGCGGTCGGCGCTGCCGGTGCCCTGGCGCTGGGCCTGCAGTTCGTATTCAAGCCCGAAGCGCGCATTCGTCAGTGCCCGTTCGGCGGTGAAGACGTTGTCTTCTGCGGTGCGAAGATCGTCACGTGCCTTGTCGAGAGGCTGGGCGTCGCGCTCGCGTTTGCGGGACGCGGCCTCCGTCTCTGCTGCCTGTAGACGTGCGCGGGCCTCATCGTCGTCGAGGCGGATCAGAAGCTCGCCTTCCTCGACATTGTCGTTGAGCTTCACATTGACCTCGGCGATGCGGCCGAGAAGCTGCGCGCCGACGCGAACAAGTCCGGACTTCGGCTCGATCCGGCCGGGTGCTGCGGCTACCCAGTCGATTTTCGCCGATGTTTCCTCGTTTTTGACAGTGTCGTCGTTTGCGGACTTGGCGCCCAGCAAGTCGCTGCGTGAAATGGCGATCGCCCCGAAGGCTCCGGCGCCGACCGCAACGAGCAGAAAGAGCAGCTTCGCGAGGAAGCCCCCTCTGCGTGGATGGTACGTATCGTCAGTGCTCATGTCATAGTCCTCCTTAAAAATGCAGAGCTGGCCCGATATCGAAATCGGACCAACATCACGATGGACGCTATCGATCCTATCCCGCCTTCGCTGTTTCGGTTGGAACAGTCCGGTGATTGGGTCAATATCGTCGTTTGCGCGCTGACGTTTTTTGTAATCCGGGAATTGCGATTTAAGACGAAAAAAAGCTCCGGAATTCTCCGGAGCTTTTTTTGTGTGTCGTTGGTGAGACTTCGCCGAAGACGATATCGGGGGCCTACTGGCACATCTCCCGGAGTGTCCAGCCGACGATTTTGCAGCTCTCCGAACCGTTGGCGTTTACGACGCATTTGCGATTGGGCAAGCGTTGATAATCACAATAGTAATTGCCCGAGTGCCCCGAATACCCGTGCATCGGCTTCGCGAAATTATAGTCTTGGACGAAGAACTCCTTGGCGCCGCCGGCAGCGTATGCGGCCGAGGTGTTGAACGCCATCGCGGCAGCCAGAACGGCCAATGCGCCGAAAGCAAACGTCGAGCTGAATTTCGTCATTGCCAAATCCTCCCTGGGTGAGCCTCGGAGGGCTCGTGAACATGATGGAGGCAATCTAGTCGCGGCAGCTGCCTGCGACTGTTACGAGCGGAACAGGACTGCGGCCGCCTGGTGGCAAACCGGCCAAAAGTGCTATAATCCCGCCTGCATTGAACGTCGGCAAGCGTTGGAATTTGCGAGGAAAAATTTGCAGAAGCTTTTGAAGGCCGGCGCCAGTATGTTCTCGCTCTGGAGGGCGCCCAAAAGCGTGGCGCCGCTGGCAGACGTAAACGGCACCGCCTACGATTTTGAATTCGTCAGCATCGACGGCGCCCCGATGAAGCTTTCGGATTGGCGCGGCCGCGTGCTGCTGGTCGTCAATTCAGCTTCGCTCTGCGGCTTCACCAAGCAATATGCAGGATTGCAGGAACTGTGGACGCGCTATGAGAATTCCGGCCTCGTCGTAATCGCCGTTCCATCGAATGATTTCGGCGAACAGGAACCCTCGCCCGACGGTGAGATCCAGTCGTTCTGCCAGGGCGTGTTTGGCGTTTCTTTTCCCCTGACATCGAAGCACTCGGTCGTCGGGCCGGAGGCGCATCCCTTCTACAAATGGGCCGCCGAAACGATGGGCCCGGCCGGGATCCCCGTATGGAACTTCCATAAATATCTCGTCGGGCGGGACGGGCATCTTTTGCGCTCATTTTCCACCAAGTTGGTGCCCACATCCCATGAAATGATCTCCTGGATCGAGAAGGCTTTGGAGAAATCTTCTCCTCCACCGCACTAAATCGATCGTCGCGCGTTTCTGTTCAGGCCCGGTTCAAAGGGGCAACGGACAAATGACGCGTATTGATGATCATAGAGGGCGGACGATGAATAACAGCCGCCGGGTGCTTTTGAAGTCAGGAGCAAGTTTGGGGCTGGCGTGGATGTTCGCGGCCCGCCCGCTGAAGGCGATTGCCGCAACCGGTATTCCACAAAACGAGTTCAAGGCCCCCGTGCCCTTCTCGTTCGACCTCCTGGAGGAGGAGGCAAGGCGCCTTGCCCAGTACTCCTACGAGCCGCCCGTCAACCCTTCTCCGGGAGTGCTTGCGGAAATCGATTACGATCAAACGCAGCGCATTCGCTACCGGACCGACCGGACCGTTCGCGTCGGTAACGCGGACCACTACCCAGTTCAGTTTTTCCATCTGAACAAATACGCGTCCGATCCTGTCCGCATCAGCGTGGTCGAAGGCGGCCAAGCTCGCGAGGTGATCTACAACCATGATCTGTTCGAAATTCCCGTCGGTCATCCGGCCGAAGGCCTTCGCGCCGGTGCCGGGTTCGCGGGCTTTCGCATCATGGCAGATGATCTCAAGACCGATTGGTTCGCGGCCATCGGAGCGAGCTATTTTCGTAGTTCCGGCCCCTTCAACCAGTATGGGTTATCGGCGCGAGGCATTGCCATCAACACGGCAATGTCGAAGCCCGAAGAATTTCCGCGCTTCAAACATTATTGGCTCGAAGCCTCACCGGAGCCGGACGGAGGAATAAACGTCTACGCGTTGCTCGACGGGCCGAGCATAGCCGGTGCCTACTGCATGAAGACGAAGCGGAAGACTGAGCCTGACGGTTCTTATCGGGTCGTCATGGAAATCGAGGCGCGGCTGCACATGCGCGCGGACGTCGACCGCATCGGTATTGCGCCGTTCTCGAGCATGTTCTGGTACGGCGAGGACACGCACCTGGAACCGCGCGACTGGCGCCCGGAAATCCACGACAGCGACGGCTTGGCGGTTTTGACCGGCAATGGTGAGCGCATCTGGCGGCCGATCATCAATCCTCCGCACGTCATGACGAACACATTTTCAGATCGCGATCCGAGGGGCTTCGGATTGCTCCAGCGCGACCGCAACTTCGATCACTATCTGGACGACGGGATTTTCTACGAGAAGCGCCCCTCCGTTTGGGTCGAGCCGCTCGACCCCTGGGGCGAGGGCGCCGTGCACCTGATCGAGCTTCCGACCGATACCGAGACTTGGGACAACATCGTCGCCTGTTGGGTGCCGAAGGAGAAAGCGAAGTCGGGCCAGCGCCGCGTGTTTCGCTATCGGCTCTCGTGGCTCGACGACATTCCATTTCCCAAAACCTTGGGGCAGACGATCGGCACATGGTCGGGCATCGGCGGCCCGCCGGGCTTGAACTTCAACGCCCGGCCCGCCGGTACGCGGAAGTTCGTCATCGACTTCGCCGGTGAGATATTCGAAGGCCTCGGACGCGACAGCGGCGTAGAACTCGTCGTCAATTGTTCGCGCGGATCGATCTCTGGCATCGCGACCTATCCTGTGGTCGGCCAGCGCCACCGGTGGCGCGCGATGTTCGATCTGAAAGTCGCGGGGCTCGATCCGATAGACCTTCGAGCCTATCTGCGGAAAGGCGACGCCGCGCTCACCGAAACGTGGCTCTACCAGGTCTTTCCCGCGTCCGTCTGAGTGAAGGCATATAGCGCGTCGCGCAGCTGAAAGGCGCGGCGCGCTGATGCTCCGGCCGGAGCGAGTCCGGCTTTGCTGTGCCCCGCCTTACGACGCAGGGCCTGTTCCGATGGGGAGCCCGTTCTCCTGGCCCCACTCGGCCCAGCTGCCATCGTAGACGGCGGCATTCGTCTGCCCGACCACAGCCAGCGCAAGCGCAAGCATCGAGGCCGTGACGCCCGAGCCGCACGTCGTCACGACCGGCTTCGTAATGTCGATGCCGGCAGCCTTGAAGAGCTGCGTGATTTCGGCGGGCGACTTATACGTGCCGTCAGGGTTCAGAAGCTGCTGCGAGGGAATGTTCTTCGATCCCGGGATGTGGCCCTGGCGCAAGCCCGGGCGCGGCTCCGGTTCGCTGCCTTCGAATCGCCCGGCGGGACGCGCGTCCACGATCTGCGAGCCGTTCTTCTTGAGCAGCGCCTTCATCTCGTCGAGGTCACGAATGATCTCGGTATTCTGCAGGGGCGAATAGTGCCGTTCCGAACGCTTCGGCGGCGGTCCGTCCTCGAGCGCGCGTCCCTCGGCCTTCCATTTGCGGAGGCCGCCGTTCAGAACAGCGACGTCGCGATGCCCCATGGCACGGAAAGTCCACCACACCCGTGCGGCCGAGAAAATGCCGGTCGTGTCGTAAACGACGATGCGCGCGCCGTCGCCGATGCCCATTTTCTTCATCCGCGACGCGAATTTCACGGTCGACGGCAGCATATGCGGCAGCGACGATTTCTCGTCGGATAGATCGTCGATGTCGAAGAACAGAGCACCCGGAATGTGCTCGGCGAGATATTCCTTCTTGGCGTCGCGGTTGGCGGTCGGAAGATGCCAACTGCCATCGAGAATGATTAAATCGGGCGAGGAGAGGTGATCAGCGAGCCAATCCGTCTCGACGATCCAGTTCTTGGCTGTAACAGGCAAGGAATTTCCCACGGGTTTGCTGGTCATGGCTTTGCTTGGCGGTTGCAAGCACATAGGCAAATCTGGACGGACCCGCAAGTTGAAGCGGCGAATTGGTGCAGGCAACGCGCTTGCACCATTTTGCGGCATCTCAGCCTTTGGACAGGCCGGTTTACGCGTTGTTTTTGACCGCGCTATTCAGTAAGAGACGCCCTTCGCGACCGGCTGGCGGGGCAACCCCCTTTGGTTGGAAGCACGTGCGGGCGTGGCGGAACTGGTAGACGCACTGGATTTAGGTTCCAGCGGCGCAAGTCGTGGGGGTTCAAATCCCTCCGCCCGCACCACGCTTATCCCTAAAGCACTGAAATCGCGATCTTTGTCCGTTCGCATCACCCCAAGGATTGCACGCTTGTTGTCTCCCTTCCTGAACCCTGAACGAGGCCGCTTCGGCCAGCCGATGATGCAAACGATACAATTGTCTCCGCTCTACGCCACGCGTCAGCCCCATTCTCGAACCAACAAGCTCGGATGTTGACGCAGATGTCACGAAAATGGCTCGTTGCGGGGGGCGGGATCTCGGGCCTTTCCGCAGCGCAATCTCTCCAGGCAAGCGGCCGTGATTACCTCCTTTTGGAGCGCTGTCCGGCGGTCGGCGGCCTGACGCGCACCACGCAGGTCGAAGACTTCTGCTTCGACTACACAGGCCACTTTCTTCACCTTCGCCGTTACCCGTCGCCGTCTCAGATCCCGTATGCCCATCTGAACGATGAAGACTGGGAAACCGTCGAGCGGAAATCATACTTCTTCGCCGGTGGCCGGCTGATCGATGCGCCGATCCAATATCACCTCGGCGAATTGCCCGACGAGCTTCGCAAAGAGTGCGAAGCCTCCTACAATGCGAGGCCCGCAGCCGGTGGCGGCAGCGATGGTTTTCGCGAGTTCATCGTCTCGGGCTTCGGCCAGGCTGTGGCCGATAAGTTTCTCATTCCCCAAAATGAGAAGACGATGGCGACGCCGCTCAGCCGGCTCTCGATCGGCGCGGTTAAGAGATTTTTCCCTCCGCCCGACGAACAGCGCATCCGCGCCGGCTTCGCGAACAAGGCTTTGGAAGTCGCAGAGTATAACAGCAAGTTCTGGTATCCGAAGCGCGGCGGCATCGATGTTCTGACGCGCGGCCTCGCGCAGGGCCTCAAAAGCGTTGCGACGAACGAAGAAATCGTAGCGATCGACCTCGATAAGCGAACCGTCACGACGAGCGCGGGACGCAGCATCGCTTGGGAAAGGATGCTGCCCAGCGTCCCGCTCAAAGCGCTGTGTAAGATGACGGGCGACCCGCAGCTGTCCGCGGCTGCAAATCAGTTGAGCCACAGCTCGACGATCAGTTTCAATTTCGGCGTCCGCGGAAAATTGCCGGCCGCCCTGAAGGACGCGCACTGGGTCTATGTGCCCGACCGCGCCATCCCGTTCTATCGGTTCGGCTGCTATTCCAACATCAGCCCGGCCATGGCCTCGAATGGCTACAACGCCGTATACGTTGAGGTGGGCGTCCCGGGCGAGGATATCGACCGCACCGACATCGTCAGCAAAATCCAGCCTCAAGTCGTCGATGCGCTGGAAAAGCTCGGATGGGTGAAAAGCGACGACATCGTTTGCACGGTCGCGCACATCATCCGTTGCGCCTACGTTCATCACACGCCTGAGCGCGATCAACTCGTGCAGGAGATACTCGCGCGGCTGAATGCTGCGGATGTTCATCCCATCGGCCGTTATGGGCTATGGGACTATGTGGGGATGGAAGATTCGATCAGCTCGGCGCTGACGACGGTCGAGGCACTGGCTGGATGAGGGGGGCTGCCGCGTGAAAGCATTGATCGTGACCGCCGACGATTTCGGGATGTCGATCCCGGTCAATGAAGCCATCGAAGCCTCCCATAGCAACGGCATTCTCTCGGCGACGAGCCTCATGACGGGCGGCGACGCATTTGCCGACGCCGTCGAACGCGCAAAGCGTTTGCCGAACCTCGGCGTCGGCCTGCACATTCACTTGGTCGATAGCCGCCCGGTGCTGCCGCCTGAAAAAGTTCCGCTGCTCGTCGGCCCTGACGGATGCTTCTCGAATAATCCCGAGCTCTTTGGTTTCAACCTGTTCTTCTCGCACGAGATGCGGAAGCAGGCCGAGGCCGAGATCGAAGCGCAGTTTCAACGCTTCGAAGGGACCGGCCTCGTGATGGATCACATCAACGGTCATCACCACTTCCACATGCACCCGGCCGTGACCGACGCTATCGCCAAGCTCGCTCCACGATACGGCGCTCCGCCTGTCAGATTCCCGGTCGAACCATTTGGCCCATCGTGGCGGGCCGGCGCCGACAAACCCGTTCAGCGCTTCTTCAATTGGGCATTCTATGCCGGGCTGACGTACCGGATGCGCCGGAAGCTCACTGCTGCCGGACTGGCGCTCAACGACCACGTGTTCGGTGTGACCGATACAGGCGCGATGACAGAAAAACGCATCCTTGCGTATCTGGACCATCTACCCGACGGCGTCACGGAGCTTTATGCCCATCCGGCAATTCGCACCGAAAGTCAGCCGCAAACCTACACCTCCGCCGAGGAATACCACGGACTTGTCAGCCCGGTTGTCCGCGCCAAAGTTGCCGCCCTTGGGTTGCAACCTCTGACGTTCAAAGCCGCCTTCGCCACCTGAGGTGTCGAAAGCCTGAGCCATGTGGTACGCCGACCGGAATTCTCGTAGCCCCTAGGAGACGTGCTCCGCATGCACTTGCCGATCCTGGTCCTCAATCCCTTTGTGATCGCCGGTATCATCCTGGGTCTTGCGGCATTGGCCTATTTGGCGCTCGCCCTTTACTTCACGCGTCGCTTCCGTGAGCGTCCGGCCGCGGTGGCCGAGGGATGGCGCCCGCCCGTCTCGGTGCTGAAGCCCGTCCACGGTGCGCAGCCCTTCCTCTACGATTGCCTCCGCACGTTCTGCGATCAGGATTGGCCCGAGTACGAAATCATCTTCGGCGCGCATTCGGAAACGGATCCGGCCGTCCAAGTCGTCAAGCGCCTGATCGCCGAGTTTCCCGAACGCAATCTGCGACTGGTGGTCGACGCAAATCTCGTCGGCCCCAATCCGCGCGCGTCGAACCTCGCGAATATCTACAAGGCCGCACGCTACGACATTTTGATCGTCGCCGACGCCGATCTGAAGGTCGATCGCAACTGCATCGCTTCGATGGCCGCGCCGTTTGCGGATCCGAAGGTCGGAGCCGTGGCCTCGATCTACAAGGGCCTTCCTTACGGAGGAGCTGCTGCTGCCGATTTCGGCGCAATGAATATCAGCGATTGGTTTGCACCGTCGGTTCTGGTCGACGTCGGCCTTCGCGGCATCGATTTCGTATTCGCCATGTGCGGCGTGCGCCGCGAAGCGCTCGACTCGTTCGGCGGCTTCGATCATCTCGCCAACTTCTTCCCGGACGACTTTGCACTCGGCAACCTCACGGCTCAGAAGGGCTATGAGGTCGTGCTCTCTTCCTATTGTTGCGACACCATCGTCGCGGAGAAGAGCTTCAGCGAACTGTTTCGTCATGAGATCCTGTGGCAGCGGATGGAGCGGTTCTGCCGCCCGGGCGACCACTTCATGTCCGTGATCACCTGGCCATTGCCGCTGCTTCTCGTCTTGCTGCTTCCGTGGCCGTCCATCGTCGGATTGTCGATCATCGGCTTGGAGATTCTGCTCCGCATCGCCCTTCACTATCAGGTTCGCCAGAGCTTCCGGATGAACACGCCCGCTCAGCCTTGGCTGGTGCCGGTGCGCGAATGCGTATGCTTCTTCGCCTGGGCGTTCGGCCTTTTCGGCAACAAAGTGCGCTGGGGGAAGAACATCTTCACCTACGAAGCTTTCCGTAAGCTCATCGCGGACGGCCGCAACGCCGCGTCCATGAGCGAGCGGCGCCTGGCTGCGCCGGCCGGAGACAAAGGATGAGCGCCGAGCCCATGGCCAGCTCCTCCAATTCACGCGTCGCGCTGTTCATTGCCGCGATGCTGGGAATAGCGGTCGCGATTTGCCTTGTCGTATATTTCGGCATCTCCGGGGTCTGGGATGCGATCGCGACAGCAGGTTGGCGCGGTATGAGCGCGATCCTCGGCGCCTATATGCTGTCGCTATTTTTCTGCGCGTGGGGGTGGCGTGTGCTGCTCATCGAAAAGCATTCGCAGCATCGGGGCCTGTTGTTCCTGTGGGCGCGCTGGGTCCGCGACAGCATCGGCAATCTGCTCGCCATCATTCCCGGAGCCGGCGAGGCGGCGGGAGCGCGCGAATTGAGCAAGCACGGTCTGAAGGTGAGCGTCGCCGCCGCGACGACGATCACCGACATGACGACCGAAATGATGAGCCAGCTCATTTATACGTTTCTGGGGCTCGCCATTCTCTTCGTTTATCATCCTGCCGAGCAAGCAGCCTGGTGGGCGGCCGCCGGTCTCGGCATAGCGACTATCGCCGTCGCGGGATTCGTCATCGCCCAGAAAAATGGACTGATCCTCTTTCTGGAAACGCTCCCGGCGAAGCTCGGCTTCACGCGCGCCTGGGATGGCCTATCCGACAGTGAGAGTGTGCATGCCGCCATCCAATCGATCTATCGCGAGAAGGGCGCGGTCAGCGCATCGACCTTCCTGCATCTTTTGGGTTGGCTCGCGGGCGCAGCGGAAACCTGGATTGCGTTGTGGTTCATGAACCATGCGCTTTCGGCGGGTGACGTACTGTCTCTCGAAAGTCTCGTCTTCGCGCTCCGCACAGCCGCATTCATCGTTCCCTGGGCGGCCGGCGTTCAGGAGGGCGGTTACGTCGTTATCGGCGCGCTGTTCGGCCTGGGTCCGGACGTGGCGCTCGCCCTCTCGCTGCTGAAACGTGCCCGCGAAATAATCTCTGGCCTGCCCGGCCTTCTCGTGTGGCATTTCTCTGAAGGCAAGCGCCTTTGGCAGAGCCGCCTTGCAGCCTCCCGCAAATAGCACGGGCCCGAACGCAGCGGGCCTCGGATCGATGGCCAATCATTAACAGGCGTCTCGGAATTGCCTCGGGCCCATCAATCGCCCGTTAGGCGAGGATGCTCTGTTGTCTTGGGGCGCTTAAAGCGCTTTACTGTAAAAGACGTCCACGGAACGTGCGCGCGCAGAGCTACAGCCAAGCCAAAGAATCCCGGAGGCAGCTGATGAGCCAGTTATGGATGCCGGTTTCCGACGCCGACCACATCGAAGGCCGGCGTAATGCGCCTATGACCTTGCTCGAATACGGCGATTTCGAGTGCCCGTACTGCGCAGAGACCTATCCGGTCATCAAGGCGGTGCAGGACACGATCGGCTTGGACATGCGGTTCGTCTTCAGGCATTTCCCGCTCACCCGCCTTCATCCGCACGCCGAACACGCAGCTGAAATCTCGGAAGCGGCCAATACGATCGATCGCTTTTGGGAAATGCACGATATCCTTTTCGAGAACCAGACGGCGCTCGATGACACCCACCTGCTGATTGAGGCAAGAGCTGTCGGCCTGGATGACGAGACCGCTCGCATGGCCTTCGAGGGCCGTTACGCTGACCATATCAAGAAAGATTTTCGCGGCGGCGTGCGCAGTGGTGTGAACGGAACGCCGTGCCTGTTCGTTAATGGACAGCGCTTCGATGGCCCGCGCGACGTGGAAGCCATCGTGGCAGCGCTCGAGGCCACCATTTCCGACACGTCCAAGTTCGACGCCTGAACCGTAACGACACCGTAACGACGGAACCGGCGTTGAATTCCTTCCCTTGAGGTCCAAGTGGAAATTTCAAGAGCCGCGCTCCGCGACCTGCCCTCCGTCGATGCCGTTCTGAAAAGCGCGACCGCCGCGGTGCTCTTGGAGCGCTTCGGGCGTTTCGCGACGACAGAGACGATCCGCACCGTGCTTGCGGAAACCCGCGTTGCCTTGAAGTCCGGAACGCACGATGTCCCGACAATCGACCAAGTGGCACGTCTGGCGTTGGCCCGATTGGCCGACGGCGATCGCTCAGGGCTCCGTCCGGTGTTCAATCTCACGGGCACCGTTCTCCATACCAATCTCGGACGCGCTGTGCTCGCCGACGCCGCGATCGAAGCGGCCATCGCAGCCATGCGAGATCCGGTCGCCCTGGAATTCGATTTGGCGACAGGGGCGCGCGGTGAACGCGACGATCATGTGAACGAGCTTCTCTGCGCTTTGACGGGCGCCGAAGATGCGACGGTCGTCAACAACAACGCCGCCGCCGTCCTTCTTTCGCTCAACACACTGGCGGCCGGACGCGAAGCCATTGTCTCTCGCGGCGAGTTGATCGAGATCGGCGGCGCGTTCCGCATGCCCGATATCATGACCCGCGCCGGTGCGAAGCTCGTCGAAGTCGGGACGACGAACCGAACCCATCCGAAAGATTATGCAGCTGCGATCAATGAAGCGACCGGCGTCATCCTCAAGGTTCATACCTCGAACTATCGCATCCTGGGGTTCACGTCCGAAGTCGGCGCCGCCGAACTCGCGCGCATCGCCGCGGCGCAGCAGGTTCCGTTATTGAACGATCTCGGATCCGGAACCCTCGTCGATTTGTCTCCCTATGGGCTGAAGCGCGAGCCAACCGTGCGGCAAGCCGTGGCGGAGGGCGCCGACGTCGTGACCTTTTCGGGCGACAAGCTTCTCGGCGGCCCGCAGGCGGGTTTCATTGTCGGCAAGCGTGACATCATCGAAGTCATCAATCGCAATCCGCTGAAACGCGCGCTCCGCGTCGATAAAATCCGTCTCGCCGCCATCGAGGCGACGTTGAAGCTTTTTCGCGATCCCGACCGTCTTGCGGAGCGTTTGCCAGCGCTGCGGTTGCTCGCGCGGCCGCGTTTCGAAATTGAAGATCAGGCGCTCCGCCTGTTGCCGCACATGCAGCACGCCGCGGGACGAGACTTCGCCGTAAGCGTTTGCGAATGCGAAAGTCAGATCGGCTCCGGTGCGATGCCGCTCGATACGATCCCGAGCGCAGGTCTCCGCATCGTGTCGAACGCCGGCGGCATCGCACTCGAACGATTGGCCGCAGCGCTGCGTGGCTTGGAGCGGCCGGTCATCGGTCGTTTGGAGGAGGGCGCCATAATTCTCGATCTTCGATGCTTGACCGATGAAGACGCATTTCTATCGGCACTGAGCACGCTCGAGCGAGATGCCACGGCAAAATGATCATTGGCACCGCAGGTCATATCGATCACGGCAAGACGGCTCTGGTCAAAGCCTTGACGGGGGTCGACGGCGATCGCCTGAAGGAAGAAAAAGCGCGCGGCATAACGATCGATCTTGGCTTCGCATATTTGCCGGCGGCTGGCGGGAAAATACTCGGCTTCATCGACGTACCGGGCCACGAGCGCTTCGTCCACACCATGCTGGCGGGCGCGAGCGGCATAGACTTCGCTTTGCTAACGGTCGCCGCCGACGACGGGGTGAAGCCGCAAACCCTTGAGCATCTCGCGATCCTCGATCTTCTCGGCATCGGCAACGGCGTCATCGTTGTGACGAAGGCTGATCTCGTCAGTGACGAACGCATCGGCGATGTTACGAGCCAGATCAAAGAAGCCGCTTCAGGCTCCGTGCTCGAGAACGCGGATATCCTGAACGTCTCCGCAATGACGGGACAGGGCATCGATCAGCTCCGCGAATATCTCATTGCCGCCGCGTCGATGATCCACGCGCGCTCGGCGGAGGGACGCTTTCGCCTCGCCATCGACCGCGTTTTCACACTGTCTGGCGTCGGCGTCGTCGTGACGGGCACGGTTCTGTCAGGCTCTGTCCACGTCGGTGATCGAGTTGCGCTCAGCCCATCCGGATTGGAGGCGCGCGTTCGCTCGATACATGCGCAAAATAGGCCAGCCGACACCGGTCGAGCCGGTGACCGGTGTGCGCTGAATATCGCCGGACCCGCCATCCACAAAGATGCGATACGCCATGGCGACGTCGTGCTCGATCCCGCGCTTCACGCGCCATCCGACCGCATCGACGCCGTCTTTCGAATATTGCCTTCGGTACAGAAATCCATCGGCCAATGGTTTCCCGTGCGCTTGCACCATGCCTCCGCCGAAGTCGGCGCGCGCATTGTTCTGCTAGATGATAAATCGCTTCGCCCTGGCGAGTCGGCTGACGTACAACTTGTTCTCGATCAGCCGATTGCGGCAGGCGTGCCCGATCGCTTCGTTCTGCGCGACGTCTCGGCGCAACGCACGATCGGCGGAGGCAAGTTCATCGATCTCCGCGCGCCGGCGCGAAAGCGGCGAACGCCGGAACGGCAAGCCCGACGCACCGCATTGGCAATCGACGATCCGCGGACCGCGTTATCGGTTTTGCTTGATACGCCGCCATTTAGCGTCGATCTGACGGCGTTTGCGCGCGACCGGACGCTCTCTGATGCACAAGTCGATGAGCTTGCTTCTGAAGCCAACCTGATGATCTTGGAAGCCCGCGACGCGCGCACGGCCTTATCGCGAGAGCGATGGATATCCTTTGCGGCAAGCTCGCGAGAGCGCGTTGCGGCCTATCATGCCGCGAACCCCGATCTGCAAGGCATCGGGCGCGAGCAGCTGCGCCTGATGCTCGAACCGCGTTTGTCCAAGACCGCATTCGCTGTCGCCATCCAGAAGTTTTCGGATGACGGCAGCATTGCGCTCGACGGCGCCTTCGTGCGCCTCGCGTCCCATCACGTACGTTTCGCGCCCGATGACGAAGCCGCATGGAATGCTGTCGCTGCGCTCCTCGGCGGCGAAGAGCGGTTCCGCCCCCCAAGAGTGCGCGACATCGCCGGCACAACCGGGCGCGCCGAGCGAGATGTCCGCCGTCTGCTGAAGCTCGCCGGCCGCCTGGGCTGGGTGGATGAAGTGGCGCACGACCACTTCTTTCTCCGCGAAACCGTCCGCGAGATCGTCGCTATCGCCGCCGGTATCGCAGCACAGGCGGAAACCCAAACCCTCAACGCCGCCGATCTTCGCGACCGCCTCGACAACGGCCGCAAGGTCGCAATTCAGATTTTGGAGTTTTTCGATCGCCACGGCGTTACCCTGCGCAAGGGCGATCTGCGGCGCATGAATGAGCACCGGCTGGACTTGTTTGGAAACCCCGTGCTTTCGTCAGTCGATACGTACGGAGGTGAATCGTCCCCGGTGGGACGTTCGGACTTCAAATCCGAGTGGGGCAGCGAGCCTGTCCCAGGTGGGTTCGACTCCCATTCGCCTCCGCCAACCTTTCCAAAAGGGCGGGCCTGATGCGCGTCAGAAAATATTGATCTGCGGATCTCCGGCTAGAACGGAGCCGATGATGCGCGCGTTCGGATGCCCGGCTGCTTCTATGGTGTTGCGCAAGTCGTCCGCGTGCTCGGGAGCGCAGGCGATGAGGAGGCCGCCCGATGTCTGCGGATCGGTCAGAAGCACGCGCGCCGTTTTCGGCAGGCTCGCCGGCAAGAGCACTTCGTGGCCGTAGCTGGTCCAATTGCGCCCTGACGCGCCTGTCGCAAATCCTGCCTCGGCGAGGACTCGGGCGGATGCCAGAAAAGGAATGCGGTCGTAAGCGATGTCGATACCGACGCCACTTCCGCGCGCCATTTCGAGAGCATGTCCGAGAAGGCCAAAGCCGGTCACGTCCGTAATGGCGTGAACGTGCGCGTTCCCGCCCAATTCAGCGCCAACGCGATTGAGCAAAGTCGTCGACGCGATCATCTCGGCGTAGGCGTCGGCTGGAAGCGCGCGTTTCTTGAATGCCGCGGAATAGATGCCGACGCCGATGCCTTTCGTCAGAATGAGAGCGTCGCCGGGCCGCGCGCCCGCATTCCGGCGAATGTTCTGCGGCTTCGCGAGACCGATGACCGCCAGCCCATAGATCGGTTCGGGCGTGTCGATCGAATGCCCGCCCGCAACGGGAATTCCGGCCTCGGAGCAAATGGAGGCGCCGCCCGCAAGGATTTCCCGCACCGTCTCGACCGGCAGCTTGTCGAGCGGCATCCCGAGGATCGCCAGCGCCATGATGGGCCGCGCACCCATGGCGTAGACGTCGGAAATAGCGTTGGTCGCGGCAATGCGCCCGAAGTCACGCGCATCATCCACCATCGGCATGAAGAAGTCGGTCGTCGCCACGACGCATTGATCGTCGTCGATGCGCCAGACGGCGGCGTCGTCGCCGGTTTCCGTGCCGACCAGGAGCTGCGCGAACGGACCGGTACTCGGATGACCGGCGAGCAATTGCTGCAGGACTGAGGGCGCGAGCTTGCAACCGCAGCCACCGCCATGCGCCAATTCGGTCAAACGAATAACAGGTCCAAGCATTCTTTACGTACCTCTTCGGAAACGAAAGTTCCTAGCGCGGAGAAAGAAATAATAAAATTACTTGATCTTCGGTGCCAGGATATAGGTGGACGGTCCGTATACGCCATTGCAGAAATGTTTTGCCCGAAGTGTCGTTGGAGGAATCCATGAACGCCGGTCGTCAATCCGATATGACGCTAAGGTGGGCCGTCTTCTTGATGATCGCAATAGTCGGGCTTTTCTACGTAAAATGGTTTCCATACTATAACCGCGCGTTCATTGCGGCCGATCAACATTCGATCGGTTATTCGATATTGATGGGCACGGCCACGGCTCCGCCAGCAGCCTCATGGGACGCAGCATTCGGCTACGCCCTGGCCTATGGCAAAGCCATCTGGCAGGCGATGGTGCTCGGCTTGCTGCTGGGCTCAGGAATCCAGGCACTTCTACCGGCCGACTGGATTGCGCGCATACTGGGCAAGACGAACTTCGGCACCGTCGCGGTTGCTGGCATTCTCTCTGTGACGAGCATGATGTGCACGTGCTGCGCCGCGCCTGTCGTCGTCGGGCTGCGCGAACGGCAGGCGTCTCCCGGCGCCGCCATCGCCTTCTGGCTTGGCAACACGGTACTCAATCCCGCAACGCTCGTATTCATGGGATTTGTCCTCGGTTGGAATTGGACAGCGCTTCGCATCCTTTTGGGAATCCCGATGGTGTTCGGTCTCGGCTACCTCATCAATCAGATGGTGACGCCAAAGGAAGCCGCAGCGGCCGAGGCCCACATCACAGCGCTCGCGGCTAAATCGGATATTCCCGGCTTGACCACGCCGAACGCATTCGTCCGCTGGATCGAAATCTTCCTTCGGATGTCGCTACGCCTGATCCCGGAGTACATCGTCCTCGTTTTACTGCTAGGAGCGGCGCGCGCGTTTCTATTTCCCGAAATCGGGCCCGCCATCGACAACAACCTCGGCTGGATAGTCGCGTTTGCGGTTGTCGGAATGCTATTCGTGATTCCGACGGCGGGCGAGGTGCCGATCATTCAGGCGATGCTCGCACTCGGCATGGGCGTTGGACCTGCGGCCGCGCTATTGATGACGCTGCCGCCGGTGAGCTTGCCCTCTCTAGCCATGGTCAGCGGATCGTTCCGCCTGCAGACACTTCTGACAGTCGCAGGCGGAGTTGTAATTTTTGGCATCGTCGCCGGCCTGATCGCCGCCGGCTTCAGAATATGAGATCGCTCTAGCCGATGAGAAGCATGGGATTGGGAGCATGCCGCGCCCAGCCGGCTTCCCCGACCATGATGTCGAGATCGAGCGTGGCGAGATCGTCTGCGTAAGGATCGGCCTTCGTGTCCTTGGCCTGATAGATCATCTTCGCATAGGTCTGGCAGTCGTCGCAGGTTTCCGCCTTGACGATGCCCGGTCCGCCCTCGATCTCCTTCAGCGAAACGTGGCGCGTGCTCTCGCATGTGATGCAAATCGCACGTGTGTGGTTCCATGCCGTCGAGCAGAGCGAGCAATAGAGGTAGCGTATCCCCGGTGCGTCTCCCGAAGCGGTGATCACTCCCGAAACGGCCGTCGAGCCGCAACACGGGCAAAGACCTCGCTGCGGCAGCAGCCGTAATGCCGAAGCGTCGAGCGATCCGGCGAGCCGTGTAAAATAAACCTGGAGCGCCGCGGCGACGTAAAGGGTCGCGCCGACGTCGCCACTGCTGACGGAACCGCGAAGAAAATCGTCCGCGAGATCTTCGATGGCGTCAGTCGGCGCGCTGCGCAGTTTATCAACCGCCTCGCGTGCAGGCGCTCGAAGCGAGGGAGCGTCCAACCCATCGAGCAGCATGGCGAGACCGTCGCGCCAAGCCGAATTGCGATGATGCCCGTCGGCCGCAAGCGGCGGCATCCGCCCGGCCACCGATCGATCGACGAGAGATCGATCGATGGCAGGCAACGGCGCCAACGTCGTCGCTGCCGCGTGTTGTGCTTCCGATAGGGTGGCCATGAACATCAGCCATTCCGCCGTGGGATGGCCAGCCGCCAACGCTTTCAGCCGGTACGCAGCATCTGCAAAGCGTGCTGTGGGGTTTGGCAAGATGAGCGGCTCCGGCGTTTTTACGCCGCCTTGCGGATTGCCGACCCATTTGCCGCTCGGAGGTGTGCCGCCTTGCTTCATTCACCCGCCTCGCGTCTCACGGCGTTCGGTCTCGGGCCCGATGAGCCCGTCGCCACCAGCGACCGGAACCATTTGCGATGGTGTCGCCACGCCCAACCGGGCGTCACGTATCCTTGCGTCATAGCCCTCATCGATCCGCGCACCCAGATTGCCGCATAAACGTGGACGATCCAGATGAGAATGGCGCCGATCGCACACAATGAATGAATGAGAAGCGCCGCGCGTTGAGTAGGGATGGAAGTCCACGTCCCGAAATAATATTCCCAAATGACGAGGCCGGTGACGAAGAGAACCGGAACCAGGATCGCCATCGACCAGAAGACGAACTTCTGTCCGGCATTGAAGCGCGCGACTTCCGGCACGCCTTCCTCCTCGTTGGCAAGCACCCGCCTTATCGCCATCATCCACCTGACATCGTCCATGTTCCAAAGATTGTCGCGCCAGAACTGAATGATGAGACCGCTATAGCTGATGAGCAGCACAATGCCGATCCACGGATGGGCTTGCCGCGCCCATTGGCCACCGCCGAAGAATGCCGAAAGCCAATAGAGCAGCGGATCAAACATCGAAAGACCCGAAATCATCAAAAGTACGAAACAGAGCGCGGTGATCCAGTGGTTGATCCGCGTCACCGTATCGTTTCTGATCAATGTTCCGCGCGGCCGTGTCATGTCGCGGCCTCCGGTGGCGATTTCGGTGCGTTCTTTCCTTCGATGATGCGGTGGGCCTCCTCTTCGTCTTCGGGCTGAACTTCATTCGGTCCGGCGATGACCCAATGCATGAAGCCCGAGACGACCGCAGCCGCAACGCCGAGAAGCGCCACCGGCTTGATGAGCCCCTTCCAGAATTCCACTGTGGCGCTGATTTTCGGATTGTCGGGCAAGCCGGCGTAGATCGACGGTGTGTCCGCGTGGTGCAGGACGTACATGACATGCGTGCCGCTGACACCGGGCGGATCGTAAAGGCCGGCATTTTCAAAGCCGCGCGATTTGAGATCTTCCACGCGTTCGCCGGCCCAGTCGGTCATGTTCTGCTTCGAGCCGAACAAAATTGCGCCAGTCGGACACGCTTTCACGCACGCAGGCTCCAGGTTGACCGCCACGCGGTCCGAGCAGAGCGTGCATTTGTACGACTTGTGATCGACCTGGCTGATGCGTGGGATGTTGAACGGGCAGCCTTTCACGCAATAACCGCAACCGATGCAGTTCTCGCTGATGAAATCGACGATGCCGTTTTCGTACTGCACGATGGCGCCCGGCGCGGGGCACGCCTTGAGGCAGCCAGGGTCCTCGCAGTGCATGCAGCCGTCTTTTCGGATCAGCCACTCGAGATCGCCCTTGTCGTTTTCATGCTCGGTAAACCTCATCAGCGTCCACGTTTGTGGATCGAGATCCATCGGATTTTCCAACGTGCCATGAAACGTTCCGACGGTGCTCCTGAGATCGTTCCACTCCATGCACGCCGCTTGGCAGGCTTTACAGCCGATGCACCGGGTGACGTCGATAAGCTTCGCCATCTCCGCTTCGTGATTGCGCGCGGACGGCGGTGTCAGCGTCGTTGCTGATATCCGGATGTAGTTCTGCGATTGATAATTCGTCATCGACGACTCCGTCAGACCTCGCCCTCAGGCCCGTTGCTCGGCTCGATATTCACGAGGAACGCTTTGAATTCGGGCGTCTGCGTGTTGGCATCGCCGACCGACGGCGTCAAAATGTTCGCGCCGTAGCCCTTCTTCGCCAAACCCGTGAACCCCCAGTGAAGAGGAACACCGATGACGTGCGTCGGCTTTCCTGCGACCGTCATCGGCTTGATCCGCTTGGTGACGAAAGCTTTGCAGATCATGTGGCCACGCTTCGAACTCACGCGAACCCAGCCGTTGTTCGTGATGCCCTTTTCCTTCGCTAGAATTTCTCCGATCTCGATGAATTCCTGCGGCTGCAGAATCGCGTTGATCAGCGCGTGCTTTGTCCAGAAGTGGAAATGCTCGGTCAGCCGGTATGTGGTTCCGACGTAGGGGAACTGTTCCGGCGTTCCGAAGTCGGCGCGATCGTCAGCGAACACACGCGCCGCCGGATTGTTCTGAACCTTCGGATGGAGCAAGTTCTCGACTGGCGATTCCATCGGCTCGTAGTGCTCGGGGAATGGTCCGTCCACCATCTGATCGAGCGCGAAGAAGCGGCCTGTTCCTTCCGAGTTCATGATGAAGGGGCCGACACCATCTGACGGTTTGATCGTCGGGCCGTAATCGGGAACGTCGATGCCGACCCATCGGCTACCGTCCCATTGGATGATCGGTTTGGCGGGATTCCACGGGTTGCCCGCAACGTCCGAGCTGGCGCGATTGTAAAGAATTCGCCGGTTGGCCGGCCAAGACCACGCCCAATCCGGCGTGATGCCCTGGTCGCGCGGATCGTGGGTATCGCGGCGGGCCATCATGTTGCCCTTCTCGGTATAGGAACCCGTGAAGATCCAGCAGCCGCTCTCGGTCGTACCATCGTCGCGCAATTGTCCAAAGGTATCGAGCTGCTGGCCCGCCTTGATTGCGATCGCTCCGGAAGCGTCCTTGATGTCGGCCCGCGCCCTTCCGTTCATTTCCTTCGCCAGCTCATCGGCACTCGGTTCGACGGGGTCGGTGTAATTCCACGTGAGCTTCAGAATGGGGTCTGGGAAGGCGCCCCCTTCCTTGCGATAAAGCTCACGCATCCGGTGGAAAATGCCGGCCATGATCCAGATATCGGATTTTGCTTTGGCGGGAGGTTCGGCGGCTTTCCAATGCCATTGCAGCCAGCGCGCCGAATTGACGAGCGTCCCGTCTTCTTCGGCGAAGCACGTCGTCGGCAACTGGAAGACTTCGGTCTCTATTTTCGCAGGATCGGACGGATTGAACGGCCCGACGCTTTCCCAGAACCGCGACGTCTCCGTGTCGAGTGGGTCCATGACGACGAGGTACTTGAGTTTGCTCAGTCCACGCCGGATCTTGTTCTTTTCGGGGAACGCCTGCAGCGGATTGAAGCCCTGGCAGATGTAACCGTTGATCTCGCCATGAACCATCATCTCGAAGGCTTTGATGATGTCGTACATCGGAACATCGAGCTTCGGCAGATAGTCGTACGCCCAATTGTTTTCGGCGGTCGCGGCATCTCCGAACATCGTCTTCTGGAAGCTGACGAAGAACTTGCGATAATTCTGCCAGTAACTCATCTGGTTCGGACGCAGCGGTTTGAACTGCCGCGTCTTCATGTAATCGTCGAACGTCTGCTCCTGGTCTTTCGGCAAGGTCAGGTAGCCGGGAATCTGGTTGGACAGCAGCCCGATGTCGGTAAGTCCCTGAATGTTGGAATGGCCGCGCAGAGCATTCATGCCGCCACCGGCGACGCCAATGTTGCCAAGCAGAAGCTGCACCATCGCCATCGTGCGAATGTTCTGCGAACCGACGGAATGTTGCGTCCAGCCGAGAGCGAAAAGGCTGGTCATCGCCTTGTCGGGAAGGCACGTTCCCGCGATCAGATTACAAACGGTGAGGTATTTATCGACCGGCGTACCGCAGATGCGGCTGACCATCTCCGGTGTGTACCGATCCACGTGCTGGCGCATGAGATTGATGACGCAACGCGGATTTTGCCACGTGTCGTCGATCTTCGCAAAGCCTTGGTCGTCGAGTTCGTATTGCCAGTCGGTTTTGTCGTAACTGTGCGTATCGGCATTGTAGCCGCTGAAGAGACCGTCTTTGAAGCTGAAGCCCTCTTTGACGATCAGGCTGGCATTGGTAAAGGCGCGCACGTATTCGTGCTGAATTTGATCCTTTTCCAAGAGATAGCGGATGACGCCCGACAGGAACGCGATGTCCGTCCCCGGCCGGATCGGCGCGTAAGAATCGGCAACCGACGCCGTACGCGTAAAGCGCGGATCGACGACGACGAGCTTGGCGCCATTATGGATCTTGGCTTCGATGACCCATTTGAAACCGCAAGGATGGGCTTCGGCCGCATTGCCGCCCATGACGATCACCACATTGGCATTCTTGATATCCTGCCAAGTGTTGGTCATTGCGCCGCGACCGAATGTTGGAGCCAGACTGGCTACCGTCGGCCCGTGTCAGACACGGGCCTGATTGTCGAAGACAAGCATTCCGAACGCGCGGGCCACCTTCCATGTCAGCAGCGCGGTTTCGTTCGATGAGGCCGATGCCGCGAGCATTCCGGTCGTGAGCCACCGGTTGACGGTTCCGCCTTGCTCGTTCTTCGCGATGAAGTGCGCGTCGCGATCGTCTTTCATCAGCCGGGCGATGCGGTCGAGCGCGAAATCCCAGGTGACTTCCTTGAATTCATTGCTGCCTGGCGCGCGATATTTCGGAACCTGTAGCCGCCCGGGCGAATGCACCACGTCGAGGAGGGCCGAGCCCTTCGGACAAAGCGTGCCGCGGTTCACCGGATGGTCCGGATCGCCTTCGATGTGCATGATGTTCGCGTGTGAATTCTTCGCACCGTCGCCCGACGTGTAGATCAGGATGCCGCATGCAACCGAGCAATAGGTGCAGGTGTTTCGGGTTTCCTTGGCAGCGGCAAGCTTGAAGGGCCGAACGGATTCAGCCAAAGCGACACCGCACCCTCCAAATCCCATCGCGCCCATGCTTGACGAAGCGAGCGTCGCACCGGACAGCTTGATGAACCCTCTGCGTGTCAGTGTCATCGGGCACTCCGTACTTTTCGCGTGCGCGAACCGGGTACGTGGAGAACTTAGTATACGCAGCGACGGTTGCCTAGGAAACCGGCCGTATCCTCCGAGAGTTACCTCGCCAATCCACCATCAAGACGCCCGCCGGTTCGAACCCGGGAGGGGGCCATAGGTGGAGAGGAAACGAAGGCCCCGGTCTCTTTTTGAACCAATCGCGACAGCGTATTGCCAATCGGGCTGAAAGGCTGTTTAAGGCCTCCTCATAGGCTTCCAGGCGCGCGATGTTGGCATCCCTCCAGGGATTGTTCCGGGTCGGCGGCACGCGGTGGTTTAAAAAACGTAGCAAATTCAACGCAATAGCTGCGAGGGCAACGTCTGTCCGCAAAGGTATTGCGGCAGCTGGCGGCGTTAGCGCTTTGTAGACGCGCCGGCGTCTCCCCAAATAGTTGAGCGGCAAGGTGCTAGGATGGCACCGGCAATAGGATTAAACGGCGATGCAGGTCACGGAAACGGCAAGAGACGGATTGAAGCGCACTCTCGAGGTGGTTGTGGGCAAATCAGAGCTCAACGAGCGCTTCACCTCTCGCCTCGACGAGCTCAAGGATCGTGTGCAGATCAAAGGCTTCCGTCGTGGCAAGGTTCCGCTGGCCCATTTGAAGAAGGTCTACGGCAAGTCGCTGATGCAGGAAGTGATGGAGCAGACGCTCAACGAAACGAGCGCGCAGGCCATCAAGGATCGCAACGAGCGTCCGGCGCAGCAGCCGAAGGTCGAACTCGTCGATTTCAACGAGCAGACGTTCGAGAAGATTGCAAACGGCGAGGGCGATCTTGCCTACAAGATGTCGTTCGAGGTTTTGCCGCCGATTCCGCTGACGGACCTGAAATCGCTGAAGCTCGAGCGCCTCGTTTCCGAAGTTGACGACGGCGCCCTCGAGAAGGCTCTCACGAGCCTCGCTGAGCGCAACACGGCCTATGACCCCGAAGAAGGGCGCGTCGCGGGCGAAGGCGACCTCGTAACGATGGATTTCGTCGGCAAGATCGACGGCGAAGCGTTCGAAGGCGGCTCCGCCGAGGGGCAGAGCCTCGTGCTCGGCAAGAAGCAGTTCATTCCGGGCTTCGAAGAGGGCGTTGCAGGCATGAAGGCCGGCGACGAGAAGATCGTCAGCGCGACGTTCCCGGAAGATTACCCGATGGCGTCGTTGGCCGGAAAAAAGGCTGACTTCGACGTCAAGGTGACGGCGGTCGCAAAGCCCAGGACGCCGGCGATCGATGAAGACTTCGCGAAGGGTCTCGGAACCGAAAATCTCGAGCAATTGCGCGGGTTCGTGAACGAGCAGATCAAGCGCGAATACGACCAGGCGTCGCGGGCGAAGCTGAAGCGTGAGATCCTCGACGCGCTCGATAAGGCGCACACGTTCGAGCTTCCGGCCTCTCTTGTCGATTTCGAATTCGACAATATATGGAAACAGCTCGAGAACAATCTCAAAGCCACGAATAAGACGTTCGCCGACGAAGGTAAGACCGAGGACGAGGCTCGAGCCGAGTACCGTGGTATCGCCGAACGCCGGGTTCGCCTTGGTCTCGTGATCGGCGAGATCGGAGAAAAGAACAATCTGCAGGTCTCGCAGGACGAGTTGCGCCGCGCGCTTGTCGAGCAGGCACGCCGCTACCCGGGCCGGGAAAAGCAGGTGTACGAATATTACGAGAAGACCCCCGGCGCCATTGCTGAGCTTCGCGCACCCATCTTCGAAGACAAGGTCATCGACTACGTGATCGAAGAAGCAAAGCCGGTGGAAAAGAAGGTCTCGCGAGACGAACTGTTGAAGGCCGTCGAAGAAGCGACCGAACGCTGATTGCCTTCATCTGCAGAGCAGTGAAAGCTAGAGACTGAAGCGTGCGAGTCAGGCCGGTCTGCTGAACGGGCCGGCCGATATGAGGAAAGACGAAGGCGATGCGCGATCCGGTAAACACCCTGACAAACACATTCTGGCCGATGGTCGTCGAGCAGACGACGCGCGGCGAACGCGGCTACGATTTGCCTTCGCGCCTTTTGAAAGAGCGCATCATTTTCGTAACCGGCCCGGTCGAGGACCACATGGCCGCATCGATCTGCATGCAGCTGTTGTTCCTCGAATCCGAGAACCCGAAAAAAGAAATCTCGATGTACATCAACTCGCCGGGCGGCGTGGTGACGGCCGGCATGGCGATCTACGACACGATGCAGTTCGTGAAGCCGCAGGTCGCGACGCTCTGCATTGGCCAAGCTGCGTCGATGGGTTCGCTGCTGCTCTGCGCCGGTGCGAAGGGCATGCGCTATGCGCTCCCGAACGCGCGCATCATGGTGCATCAGCCGTCGGGCGGGTTCTCAGGACAGGCGTCCGATATCGAGCGCCACGCCGAGGACATCATCAAGATGAAGCGCCGTCTCAACGAGACCTATGTGAAGCACACGGGTCAGACATACGAGATGATCGATAAAACTCTGGATCGCGATTACTTCATGACCGCCGACCAGGCCCGCGATTTCGGCCTTATCGATAAGGTTCTCGAAAGCCGCGACGAAGTCGACGCGGGCGTATTCGAGGCCAAAGCGCCGGCTTGACCCGAAACGTTTGCGTGACCAAGTGCAGGCGCAACAATAAAGCCGTTCGCCGCGCGGGAGCAGAAGGTCTGCGCGCCCCCGCGCCGGCGAAGCGGAACAAACGCTGCACGGTGGCGGCGGTTTAGGTAAATTATCGCAATAAATTCGCGGTGTTGCCGGGTCATTTATCAACTGTGGCAATAGCGCCGCTTGCGCCTACGGCTGGGTGAGCCCCATTAATCCAATCTTGATCTGCTGAACGTTAGCGTGCTGAGATTGGTTATGGAGTTCACGTCGCCGCAGAATCGGCTCAGCGCCGGGCGTGAATAGCGGGCCAAAGCAAGAACATCGCGTTGATGTGGCTTGCACGGAAGGTGAGAACAAATGGCTCAAGAGAAGAACACTCTCTACTGCTCTTTTTGCGGCAAGAGCCAGCATGAGGTCCGCAAACTAATTGCTGGTCCGACGGTATTCATCTGCGATGAATGCGTCGAACTTTGCATGGATATCATCCGGGAAGAGAACAAGAACACTCTCGTCAAGTCTCGTGACGGCGTGCCGACGCCGCAGGAGATCTGCAACGTGCTCGACAGCTACGTGATCGGGCAGTTCCACGCGAAGCGCGTTCTCTCGGTAGCGGTCCACAACCACTACAAGCGCCTCAACCACGCTTCGAAGAACAACGACGTCGAACTCGCGAAGTCGAACATCCTGCTGGTCGGCCCGACGGGCTCCGGCAAGACGCTGCTCGCCCAGACGCTGGCGCGCATCCTCGATGTGCCCTTCACGATGGCCGACGCCACGACTCTGACGGAAGCCGGCTACGTCGGCGAAGATGTCGAGAACATCATCCTGAAGCTCCTGCAGTCGGCCGACTACAACGTCGAACGGGCGCAGCGCGGCATCGTCTACATCGACGAGGTCGACAAGATCAGCCGCAAGTCCGACAATCCTTCGATCACCCGCGATGTATCGGGCGAGGGCGTGCAGCAGGCGCTTCTGAAGATCATGGAAGGCACGGTCGCTTCCGTTCCGCCTCAGGGTGGCCGCAAGCATCCGCAGCAGGAATTCCTGCAGGTCGACACGACGAACATCCTGTTCATCTGCGGCGGCGCGTTTGCCGGTCTCGAAAAGATCATCTCGCGCCGTGGTAAAGGCTCGTCCATCGGCTTCTCGGCCAAGGTCACCGGACCCGACGAGCGGCGCACGGGCGAAATCCTCCGCAACGTCGAGCCGGAAGATCTGCTGAAGTTCGGCCTCATCCCCGAATTCATCGGCCGTCTGCCGGTTATCGCGACCCTGGAAGACCTCGACGAGGCAGCCCTCGTCCAGATCCTGACCGAGCCGAAGAATGCCATCGTGAAGCAGTATCAGCGCCTCTTCGAAATGGAGGACGTGAAGCTGACGATCACGCTCGACGCGCTAAGGGCCATCTCGCGCAAGGCAATCGAGCGCAAGACGGGCGCTCGCGGTCTGCGGTCGATCATGGAAGGCATTCTGCTCGACACGATGTACGATCTTCCGACGCTCAAAGGCGTGGAAGAGGTCGTCATCGGGCCGGAGGTCGTGGAAGGCTCGGCGAAGCCGCTCAGAATCTACTCCGACCGGGCAGAGGAAAAGGGCTCGACGGCTTAACCCATCGCGACAATTACGGCCTTCCGGGGGCTTGGTCCCGGGACTTGCATGCGGGACACCGGTCCCCATTTGTTCGGAGGGAGTGGCGTCAAGCAGCCAGCCGAGGAAATCCGTAAAACCGGTGGTCCTGAGCTTGGGTCTCACCCCGCGCTCGCGCTCACGAGCATGTCGACCGTCGCCACAAAAAGGGACGGGAAACGTGGCTCCTAAGTGGAACGAGTGTGGAATGCGCTGGTAGGCTGTGACAAGCTTCCGGCGCACGGCGAATAGGTAGTGAAATGAGCGAAGACAAAAAGTCCAAAGAGAAAGCCGGCGGCAAGGAGCTGTTCCCGGTTCTGCCGCTTCGCGACATCGTCGTTTTCCCGTACATGGTCGTTCCGCTCTTCGTCGGCCGCGAAAAGTCGATCGCGGCGCTCGAAGAGGTGATGCGCGCCGACAAGCAGATCCTGCTTGCCGCGCAGAAGAACGCGGGCGACGACGATCCGGCACCCGATGCCATTTACGAGATCGGCACGCTTGCCTCCGTGCTGCAGCTCTTGAAGCTGCCCGACGGGACCGTGAAGGTTCTCGTCGAAGGCAACGCGCGCGCCAAGATCGTTCGTTACACGTCGAACGCCAACTACTTCGAGGCTGAGGTCGAACGCACCGCCGAAGTTCCGGGCGCCAAGGATGAGCTCGAAGCGCTCGCGCGTTCCGTCGTGACGCAGTTCGAGAGCTACGTGAAGCTCAACAAGAAGGTCTCGCCGGAAGTTCTGAGCAACGTCGGCCAGATCGAAGACTATGCGAAGCTCGCCGATACGATCGCCTCGCACCTCGCCGTGAAGATCTCCGAGAAGCAGGATGTGCTGGAAACCGTCAGCATTTCCGAGCGGCTCGAGCGCGTCTACACGCTGATGGAGAGCGAGATTTCCGTTCTTCAGGTCGAGAGGAAGATCCGCTCGCGCGTCAAGCGCCAGATGGAGAAGACGCAGCGCGAGTACTATCTGAATGAGCAGATGAAGGCCATTCAGAAGGAGCTTGGCGATTCCGACGAACGCGATGACATCGCCGAGTTCGAGGAAAAGATCGAGAACACCAAGCTGTCGAAGGAAGCCAAGGACAAGGCGCTGGCTGAGCTGAAGAAGCTCAAGCAGATGTCGCCGATGTCGGCCGAAGCGACGGTTGTCCGCAACTATCTCGATTGGCTCTTGTCGATCCCGTGGGGGATCAAGGGCAAGGTCAAGAAGGACATTGCCGAAGCGCAGACGATCCTCGATCAGGAGCACTACGGCCTCGAGAAGGTCAAGGAACGCATCCTTGAGTATCTCGCCGTGCAGGCGCGCACCAATAAGCTGAAGGGGCCGATCCTCTGCCTCGTCGGACCTCCGGGCGTCGGTAAGACGTCGCTTGGAAAGTCGATCGCGAACGCGACCGGCCGTGAGTTCGTGCGCATGTCGCTCGGCGGCGTTCGTGACGAAGCGGAAATCCGTGGCCACCGCCGCACCTATATCGGCTCCATGCCGGGCAAGGTGATCCAGTCCATGAAGAAGGCGAAGCGGACGAACCCGCTCTTCCTTTTGGACGAGATCGACAAGATGGGTCAGGACTTCCGCGGCGATCCGGCAGCGGCATTGCTCGAAGTGTTGGATCCTGAGCAGAACGGCACGTTCAACGACCACTATCTGGAGGTCGACTATGACCTCTCGAACGTGATGTTCGTGACGACGGCCAACACGCTCAACATTCCGCCGGCCCTGATGGACCGTATGGAGATCATTCGTCTCGCGGGTTACACCGAAGACGAGAAGCTTGAGATCGCCAAGCGCCACTTGATCCCCGAGCAGTACACTGCGCACGGGCTCGAGCAGGGCGAGTGGTCCGTCGAGGATGGCGCCCTGAAAGAGGTCATCCGCCGTTATACGCGCGAAGCCGGCGTTCGCTCTCTCGAGCGTGAGATCGCCAAGCTTGCCCGTAAGGCGGTGAAGGAGATCTTGACGTCGTCGAAGACGTCGATCGTCGTCACGGCTGAGAACGTCCACGACTTCCTCGGCGTGCCGAAGTATCGCTACGGCGAGGCAGAGCTCGAGGACCAAGTCGGCATCGTGACAGGCCTTGCCTGGACCGAGGTTGGCGGCGAGCTGCTGACGATCGAAGGCGTCATGATGCCGGGCAAAGGCAGAATGAGCGTCACGGGCAACCTGCGCGATGTGATGAAGGAATCGATCCAAGCGGCGAACGCCTACGTGCGCTCGCACTCCATCGATTTCGGCATTCATCCCTCGCTGTTCGAGAAGCGCGACATCCACGTGCACGTGCCGGAAGGCGCGACGCCGAAGGACGGGCCTTCCGCAGGCATCGCGATGACGACGGCGATCATCTCGGTTCTGACCGGCGTTCCCGTCCGCAAGGATGTGGCGATGACGGGCGAAATTACGCTTCGCGGTCGCGTGCTTCCGATCGGCGGCCTCAAGGAAAAGCTCCTTGCGGCCCTGCGCGGCGGCATCAAGACGGTCATCATTCCGGAAGAGAACGCCAAGGACTTGGCGGAAATTCCGGCCGAGGTGCAGACCAAGATGGACATCATCCCGGTTTCGCGCCTCGATGAAGTCTTGAAGATCGCACTCGTTCGCGTGCCCGAGCCCATCACCTGGGACGAAGCGGCTGAGGCCGAGGCGCTTGAGGCGAAAGAGTCCGGAAAGGGCGGTGCGCGGATAACCGCTCACTAAGCTTACCGAACGGAAAAATTTAGCGAAATAAATGCCCCTGCGCAGTAACTGTGCAGGGGCATTTTTCTTTTGCGCATGCTGAGCATTTTGGCGTGTTTTTGTCCGGAAATACGGGCTTTTCCGCTTGACGGGAGGGGCGATTGGGCGCTTCTAGCCGAGCATGCGCGGCTGGCTACTCCCCGATGTGGCCGCCTCGGGCGTTATGCCCTGAGCTGAAACCCATCTCCCACATTAGAGGAAAGACGAGATGAGCAAGAAAGATTTGATTGATGCCGTCGCCAGAGATTGCGAGCTGACGAAAGAAAAGGCGAGCGGCGTGGTTGATGCCGTGCTCGCCCACATTCGCGCTGCGATGAAGGACGGCCATGAAGTCCGCATTCCCGATTTCGGAACCTTCAAGGTCGCTGCCCGTAAGGCGCGCGAAGGCCGCAATCCCGCTACCGGCAAAACCATCCAGATCCCGGCTTCGCGCGTGCCGAAGTTCACGCCGGCAAAGGGCCTGAAGGACGCGCTCAACCTGAACTGATCGCTTTCACGTATTTTCTGCGCGCGTCGCGAGAGCGGCGCGCGTGTTTGTTTTGACAGCCCTTTCGAGACCGATTAGCAAGGGCGCTTCGGGCGGTTAGCTCAGTGGTAGAGCGCCTCGTTTACACCGAGGATGTCGGGAGTTCGACCCTCTCACCGCCCACCATGTCCGCTGAGAATTGGACGGCAGAGACGGGCTCTGCCAGCGCCGCCAGCCCTCCAGCCAGTCTCGGCCTATCCAACCTTCATACCTCTTATGTCGCGATTAAGCGGCCCCGGCATTTCGGGGACACGCCGGACTCGGTTTGAAGCCGCGCATATTCTAAATTGACGGACTGATCCCACATGAACGCCCGTCCGTTCTCATCCAACGAAGAAAGAGCATCTCATGGCCGTTTCGATGTACGACATCGCGATCCCGACGTTTCAGAGACAGTTGGCCAACCTCGACGCGATCCTCGACAAAGCCGAGGCCTACGCCACCGCGAAAAAGATCGACATCGCGGTGTTGCTGGCTGCGCGCCTCTATCCCGATATGTTCAATCTCACGCGCCAGGTTCAGCTGGCGACCGACTTCGCGAAGGCGGCTCCGGCGCGTCTGGCGGGTGTTGAGGTGCCGAGCCTACCCGACACCGAGACCACGCTCCCAGAACTCAAGGCGCGCATCGCAAAGGTTCAGGCGATGCTCGCGGCCTATAAGCCGCAGCAGTTCGAGGGCTCAGACTTGAAGCAATTGACGCTCAAGCTGGGCGGCAACGATATGACGTTGAGCGGGCGTGATTATCTGCTGCACGCGGCGCTGCCGAATTTCTATTTCCACTGCACAACGGCCTACGACATCCTGCGACACAACGGCCTCGAGATTGGCAAGCGCGATTTTGTTGGCCGCCCCTGAGCGCCGACCTGGCCAGAGCGCGCGTTTTTGTTGTCTTTCCAGTGCGATCTCCGGCTTGACGTCCGGACGGCCATCACGTATTCCCAGCGTCGTGACGGCGGGCGCTTCGGCGCCCGTCACTTTCTGGATTGCGGGAGTAGCTCAGTTGGTTAGAGCGCCGCCCTGTCACGGCGGAGGCCGCGGGTTC
>RXJH01000003.1:371523-754941 GCA_003987725.1 Hyphomicrobium sp.
CCTGGCCTCGCTTCATCCCATGCATTGCCGATCATCGTCCTTGCAGGGCGCTCAAATCGAGATTGTGAGCGAAATATTCTATCTCGTTGTCGCGCCATGCCGCGGGATGTCCTGCAAATCCCTTCTTCGTGCTTACCTCATTGTAGTTGTGCTCGCCTGCTTGAATGAGGTCAGGTCCCTCAGCAGCGATCGCATCGGCACTCTTGTCGCTGGGGCGCACGATTGCGATGTGTCCAGGCTTATCGTCGTGATGATTGTGGTACGAGGCGACAACAAGCTGGCCAAGATTGGCCGCGCTCTGAGCGTCGATGGCGTCCTTGAGGCGCTGCCAGCCTTGTGCAAGTCCTTCGGTCGCGAGCCATTCGTTCTGGGCATTGGCGAGAAGTTTCTGACCGTGCTCGGGCGGCCGCAAAATGTAGATGCCAAACTGCTTTGCGGCTGACGCGACGAAGGCACTGCAGTGTGTGTGCTTTCCCTCGGTTTTTTCAGGAACACCGGTAGGGATGCCGGTTTCCCAGTTGATGCGCACGCCCGCGGGCCAGTGCTTTTCGACCTCGAAGCTGTCGAGCTTCTGAGCAAGTAGCTTGCCTGCGTCGGAAATCTCACCCGCTGCGGCTGGTCCGAGCAAGCCGGCGGACGCAAAAAGGGCGGAGAACGCGGCTCGGAAGACAATGGACATTGTGCAGCTCCTAAATCACGACGTCTTTGCTTCTTGTTGATTAGGAATGCGCGATCACAATGCGGCGCATCATTCGCCATCAGCCATCCGCTCGGCGGTTGCGTTTGTCTTGATCGGAAATGGCGCCAAGGTCCAAGCGCACAGCTCCGCTGACGAGCGCCGCACTCCCTCATCGTGACAATGCTGAAGAGATCGCCGCGCGACCCTCTCAGGTTACCTTTCCCCGTCACTCCAGTGGGAGGCCGGCTTCATGTGGAGGCTGCGGCGCAGCCTCCACGCTGCCGCTCATGGCCTCTGGTCCGCCTGATGCGATCACGAATGCAATGATCGCTTCGAGAAGCGACATCAGCGCGACGCTTGACGCAAAGACCTGCGGCGTGCCCATGGGCACCACGAACCGGTGACCGGCCTCAGCCATGATCGGGCAGGCAGGACTATCCGAAATGCAGATGACCTTGATCCCACGCGACACCGCCGACGCAACCGCTTCGACGACTTCACGCGGATATGGCTTGAATGCCATGGCGAGAAGAACGTCCTTCCTCTCCGCACGTGCAAGGCCGTCTATGGGCCGCAGGCCGTCTCGTGGGATGGCGGTGACCTTGCCCATCGCCGCCAGCCCCGCGACAAACGCGAAATATGCGGCAATCGAATTGCCCATTCCCGTTCCCAGGACATAGGTCATCGGAGCTTGGACGATATCGTCCGCGGCGGCCTTGATTGCGAGGGATGTCGTCTCGGAAAAGAGCCGCTCGATGTTAATGATCGAGGCGGTCGCAAGATCGGTATAGAGACCCGCGAGCCTGCCGCCCTCCGACAGCGAAAGGAGCCAGCTGAGCCGGTCTGGAAAGTCGTCGTGGCCTTTGATGACCTTTTCCCGGAACGGCCTCCGGAAATCCTCGTAGCCATCGAAGCCAACGGCGCGGGCCATCCTCACGAGCGTGTTCGGTTTGACGTCGGCCTGATGAGCCATCTCCCGAATGGAAGTCACGCTGATAAGGTTCGAATTTTCCAGAACATGGGTGGCCGCCTTCCTGAGCTCCGGCGTCAGGTCACCGAGGCTCCGGGTCAGCAGATCGAGAACTTCGGCGGCAGATTCTGCTCGAATAGAGGAATTGCTCATTTGTTCTCTTGGGCAAAATAAATGCGTGAAATTCAGAGACGCAAATAGAAGCGACGCGTGGAATACCGAAACAACAGGCCGGACGGCCTATGCAATCTGGAGAAATGAAGAAGCGAAAAACGCCCCCGAGTCTCAATTACTCAGTACACAGTCCAACATATCGGTACCCCGTCATCAAGTCTGTCTCAGGGCAACACTCACAGCGTGCGATTCGCGCTCTGGCACGAAATTCCCCTCTGACAGCCCTGTTTTGCCGCCCCAAACACGGCCAAAGCGAACGAATTCTAGGCAGAAATGCTCATTTTGTTGCGAGTTCGTCACACAGTTCTCCAACAGAAACAAACATTCGTACTATTTGGTTGAATGGAACGACCGTACCATTACAAAAAAGTATGCGCGATCGAAGCCACGACGAAGTCGGCTTGGGTCCAACGAGGCGGTCGGGGTCAGAGGGGCGCGGGGACGCCGCTCTGTAGGATAGGGGATTTAAATGTTCGGACGGAAAGTTACAGGTGGGGCTTGTGCTGCAGCCCTGGCATTGTTCGCCGCTGCCAACGTTGCTTCGGCGGAAGAGAGACAGTTCGGCTACTCGCTGACGATCACGGGTTCATCTGATTATCTGTTCCGTGGCATCTCGTTCACGAACAATGATCCGACAGCCAACGTTTACAACGAATTCACGTACGGCATCGCCTACCTCGGGCTCTGGACATCCACCATCAACAATGGTGATTTGGGCCCCTGGGAGCAGGATATCTATCTCGGCATTCGACCGACAACCGGTCCAATAAGCTGGGATCTGGCCGCGTATTATTATCTGTACGGCAATCGCGCCAAAAGCCCGAGGCTCGGCTCCGGCGATCCGCACGACTCAGTGTTCGACACGTCCTATCTCGAATTCAAGATCGGCGCGACGACCCCGATCAGGGAAGGCTTCGTAGTTGGTGCGAACGTTTGGCTGACGCCTGATCAGGGTTATGCGGCTACCGACAACATCTCGATTGAAGGCACGGTTTCCTACGACCTTCCGAAATTTGGCGTGTTCGCTCCGCAATTCACTGGCTTGGTCGGCTGGACGCATTCGGGAACGAACAGCACCTACCAGACGGGTTACTGGCTGGGTCAGCAGGAATACACGTATTGGAACGCCGGCGTGAAGGTCAACGTCGACAAGTACTTCATGGACTTCCGCTACTCTGACACGACGATCAACAGCGACTTCGCAGACTCGCGCTTCGTGTTCTCGGCAGGTGTGAACCTCCTTCCGTAATCAGATCATCGGCCGCGTCTCTCACGCGGCCGATAGTGCTGGAGTTGAACTCTCTCAAGCTCAAGTCCCAGCTGAATGGCCGCTGCACGCCCCCGTGCGGCGGCTTTCGTTTTGGAGATGCTTGTTCGACGCGTTCAACGCACCGCGGCGCGAATGAAATCGACGAACGCGCGAACCTTTGCTGCCGGATGGTGGCGCGAAGGATAGTAGGCATAAAGCGGAAATGTCTCTTCCGCCCACTCCGGGAAGAGTTCGACAAGCTTGCCCGCTTCGATCAGGTCGTTGGCGACCACTTCGAAAACTTGCGCGATCCCGGTGCCTGCCAGTGTCTCGGTGAGCATTGTCGCAGCATCGCTCAACAGAAGCCGGCTTTTGGTCTTTACCGAGAGAATCTTCCGACCCTTGTGAAATTCCCACGCGTAGGGCTGCCTCGTCATTGGATCGCGGAAATCAATGCAGGCGTGGGTGGCGAGATCGTTCGGATGTTCCGGACGTCCGCGGAGCTTCAAATAGCCGGGCGCCGCGACCGTGACGACCCGCAGGTCCGCGAGCTTGCGGATGATGAGCGAGGAAGGCGAGGGCTCACCGAATCGCACGGCTACGTCGATCCCATCAGCGACGAGATCGCCAACGTGTTCGCGTGTGACGCAGTCGAGCGAGAGATCCGGATGGAGGTCTAGAAATTTGCCGAGTCGCCCCGGCAGGATAAGCTGCGAGACGACGGGATCGATATTCACCCGCAAACGCCCACGCACGATATTGGCGGCACCGGAGGCAACGGTCGCCGCATCCTCGATGTCGGTAAGGCTCGGCTTCACCCGTTCGTAGAAACGGCGTCCCTCATCGGTTAGCGCCACCGAGCGCGTCGTCCGGTCGAGGAGACGCGCGCCGAGCCGCTCCTCGAGTCGCGAAATTGCGCGGCTGACCCCCGACGTCGTGATGCCGAGTGCATCCGCAGCCCGTACGAAGCTCCCGCCCTCGATGACCGCGGAAAGGACCGATACGCCGGAAAGCAACCGTCCGTCGAACGCCATGGCCAGTCCATAGTTGATAGCAAGTCATCAATATGTGGACGAAAGCGCACTTCAGTCAACAGTGTGTCGATGAGAAAAAGACCTCACGATCAATCCCAAAGTGAGGAGTCACGACCATGTACGCAGTCACTGGAATAACCGGACAAGTCGGCGGAGCGGCCGCTCGCAGGCTGTTAGAGGCTGGCCAGCCAGTCCGCGCCGTCATCCGGAACGCCGCAAAGTGCGCGCTTTGGGCTCGGAAGGGTTGCGAGATCGCAGTCGCCGATATGCAGGATGCCGACGCTCTCGCCCAAGCCTTCAAAGATGCCGACGGTGTCTTCATCCTCCCGCCCAGCGAATTCGATCCGTCACCGGGCTTTCCAGAGGCGCTGGCCGTTATCGAGGCCGTCAAACAGGCGCTCGAAATAGCGCGTCCGCGCCACGTCGTATGCCTTTCGACCATCGGTGCGCAGGCAGTTCAGCCCAATCTGCTCACGCAGCGCCAGCTGATGGAGGAGGAGCTTGGCAAACTCAATATCCCGATGACCTTCTTGCGTCCGGCATGGTTCATGGAGAATTTCGCGTGGGACGTCGCCTCCGCGCGTGACGAGGGCGTCATCGCGTCCTTTCTTCAGCCGCTCGACAAGCCTGTTCCGATGATTGCGACGGCCGACATCGGCCTCTGCGCGGCGCAGCTTCTTCAAGAAAAGTACGAAGGCAAGCGCATCGTCGAACTCGAGGCGGCGAAGCGCTACTCACCCAATGACGTCGCGGCGACGTTCGCGGAATTACTCGGGCATCCCGTAAGCGCAGAACCGGTGCCGCGCGAAACGTGGGGCGCACTGTTCAAATCCCAAGGCATGAAAGACCCGATACCCCGCATCCAGATGCTCGACGGCTTCAATGAAGGATGGATCGAATTCGAGAGGAGCCCGGCAACGCGCCAAAAAGGCACGACGGGCCTCGCAACCGTGTTGAAAGCCCTGATCGACGCAGGTGAGTGATCAGATCCTTCTGTCGTCGCTGATCAAGCGATCACTTGAACAACGACGTCAGCGAGAATGAAGAAGCGACGACGATCGGCGGGTTCTCGGCCACCTGCGGATAAGGCTCGTCGATATAAACGCTGACGCCGGTAGCGCGATTGTCTTTGATCAACGAAGCGACATAAGCCCAGCCCTTCGGCTCGAGGCCGAGGCACGCTTCCGACATTTCGCCCTTCAGCCGCTCGTGAATGGCGATGTTTCCTCGCGCCAGGATCGCCGCGGTCTGCTGCGGTGTGAACCTGTCTCTGTTCCATAGCTTCCGAAGGTAAATTCCGGCGACGTTTCGCTTGGTTTTTGGGCCCCAGGTGATTCGCGGGCCGCTGTCCGATCCAAAGGAATACTCGCCCGGCGGCAACGGTCCGACGGCGCGTGTGGCAAGGCAGTCGGGATCGGGATTGTTGCGGCACACGTCCCGGCCGGAGATCGCCCAGGCAATCGTCTGGCCCCGCACGGACGGATCGTCGGCAAGGACGAACAGGCGGCCCGTCCGGATTGTGTAGCCGAGCCGGAAATGGGGGACGGTCGGCGAAACCTCGCGGACGACGTCGTCGAACGGATTGCAGATCTCGCCGCCCGTTAGCTTTCGCGGATAACCGTTGAGCTGAATGGTGACGTAATCGACGCCGGGCGCGCAATCCCATTGCGGCAAGGTCTTCTTGGCTGCCAGAACGATCGGTGACGGCAAAGGCTTCGGCTGCGGCGCTGGGCCGACGGCGATCGTGGGCTTTTCGACAATCGGTGGCGGAATATTGGTGGTCGGGGCGATGACCTTAGGTAGATGCCGAATCTGCTCGCACTTCGCGGAGACTTTCGGCGGCTGGATCTGTTTCACCGCCAGACGGCGGGCGACCGAGCTGCTGGCTCCGGCTTTGATGTAGGCGAGAATGAGCGCCTGCTGAACTTCGATCTGCTCCTGCGACAATTCAAAGATGCAGTCTTCGTAGATCTGATCGCCGACCTGACTGAAGAAATCGGCAATCTGGCCGGCGGCCGCGCCCGCAGCCGCTTTCGCGTCGGCTTTTACCGGCTGCTGCGCGTGGCCATAATTGGTCGTGAGCAGCAGTGCCGCGAGGGCGCCGAGAAGCGCCACATGGAATTGAGCCATATTGGTCCTGCGAAAGAGCCACGCGTGCAATACGCGGATCCACACACGTCCGCTCCGAGGCGTTCGAAGGCACTGCCGGTGGATCATTTGGTTCGCGATAGCGCAGGAATGGTTCATGCGTCATTCCTACCCCAGAAGTCGAGGCAAGAGAGTGGCTATCTTGGAAATCCGCGTATTTCTTCAACGATTCCCGGTCCGGAGCAGGCTAAGTTCGCCTCGTGAGTTAAGCGATCCCGGCACCGTCGCGTGCGACAGGGGTAGAGAGATGATGTGCAATGCAAATCTACGTCGACGCCGACGCCTGCCCGGTGAAAGCCGAAGTGGTGCGCGTGGCTGCGCGGCACGATATTCCGGTTCACATGGTGGCCAACAGCTGGATGCGGATCGAGGCCAGCCCGCTCGTCAAGCTTGTTGTCGTCGAGGAAGGCCCCGACGCGGCAGATGATTGGATTGCCGAGCGAATTGGGCCGTCCGACATCGCGATTACCGCGGATATTTTACTCGCTGCCCGGTGTCTCAAAGCGGGCGCCCAATGCATCGGTCCGACGGGCAAGGCCTTCAGCGATGCCAACATCGGCATGGCGATTGCGATGCGCGATATGCAACGGCATTTGCGTGAAACGGGAGAAAGCCGCGGGTTCAATCCCACATTTACCCCGCGTGACCGCTCGCAGTTTTTGCAGGCGCTCGAAAACGCGGTCCAGGCTGCGAAGAGAAGAGGGTGAGCCTCCGATGACTGACAATCTCCACGCCGCCCGCGATCGGCATGGAGAGAGCGCAGGGAGCTTCTTCAGGTCAGATGGTCCCGCCGAAGCGGATCATCGCCAACCCCGGTGACCGCCGAAGCGATGTCCGTAGCCGCCACCATACCAGCCGCGGCCACCGCCGTACCAACCACGTCCGCCGTACCAGCGGGGGCCTCCGCCCCAGCGATACGGATAATATCCGGCATAGTAGGGATATGGACGATAATACCGTCGGCCGTAAAAGGCCGGCCCGTAATAGATCGGGCCATCATAATAATAGTCGTCGTAACTGTACGCGCGCGCGACCGGCGGACCTTCGACGACAGCACCTCGGCCTTCGCAGCATTCGTCGCCCCCGAAATCCGCCGCTGTCGCCGCATGAGGCGTAAAGCTCGCCAACGCGAAAACCGGAAGTGCATAAATCAGATTTCTCATGAAAATGCTCCCTGAAGAAACCGCATTCAAAAAACGCCCCGAGCTGTGAATGATTGCTGAACAATCGCGTCGGGTGACGAAGTTAATCCGCATAAGGAGTAGTGCTCAAATCATTTGAAATACAGGCAGATATATACGGAGTGGTTACAAGGTGCTCGGCACGGAATAGGCGGCGGTGTTGGCGATATTTCCAATGTCGCGATCGAATGAATAGTCGCGCGGCCCATCGTTCTTTGCAGTCCTTCGTCATCCTCAAAAAGAACGGCGAATGAACCTCGCTGATATTCTCGACCGTCAGCAACGCGCGAGCGAAATGACAGCGCAGTGAATGTGCACCGGCGTGCGAACGCGATCGTGTTGAGACGCATCGTTCGCGCCACCGCATCGGCATGTGCGGCATCCCGCGCGCGCAATCTGGAGGACCGGAGCGGCTGGCCGATCGGGTGCGATTGACGAATAAGCCTGGCCGCCGTCCCCCGCGCGCGTGATCGAGCTTCCGCCCGCCGCCAACGGCTGTGTGACAGATGTGACAGATTGCCGTGGCAGCTTCCGAAGGGTGGAGAAGAAAGCATCGTACCGGCGGTTTCCCAGCTTTGAAAAACCTGAGCGGGAGCAGGGGTGTTGCGCGTAAGAACGCCCTGCGTTAACACCGACGCAACGGCCAAAGCGCTGAGACTCGGCCGTATTACCGGATTGACGGCGATGATTGATCTGACCTCGCAATACCTGCCGATCGCCATTTTCATCGGCGTCGCGCTGTTCATTGGCGCCGCCCTGATGATTGCGCCATTTCTCGTTGCCGTCAGGAACCCGGACCCTGAGAAGGTCTCCGCGTACGAGTGTGGTTTCAGTGCCTTCGACGATGCACGCATGAAGTTCGACGTGCGGTTCTATCTCGTGTCGATTCTCTTCATCATCTTCGATCTCGAGATCGCGTTCCTCTTTCCTTGGGCTGCCGCCTTCAAGGAGGTCGGCGTTTACGGCTTCTGGTCGATGATGGTCTTTCTGGGCGTGCTGACGGTCGGCTTCATTTACGAATGGAAGAAGGGCGCGCTGGAATGGGATTGATCATCAAGGACGAGCGTCCGGGTGGCCTTGTCTTCGATCGCGTCTTTGACCGGGCGCAGGAAGGCGCCCCAGGCGCGGTATCGCCCGCCGCAGATCCGTTCTTCACCGAAGTTTCGAACGAGTTGGCCGACAAGGGCTTTCTCGTCACGACCGTTGACGACTTGATCAATTGGGCCCGCACGGGCTCGCTGATGTGGATGACGTTCGGCCTCGCCTGCTGCGCCGTCGAGATGATGCAGGCATCGATGCCGCGCTATGACGTCGAGCGATTCGGCTTCGCGCCGCGCGCTTCGCCAAGGCAGTCCGACGTCATGATCGTCGCCGGCACGTTGACCAACAAGATGGCCCCCGCGCTTCGCAAGGTCTATGACCAGATGCCCGAGCCGCGCTATGTCATCTCGATGGGAAGCTGCGCCAACGGCGGCGGCTATTATCATTATTCCTATGCCGTCGTCCGCGGCTGCGATCGTATCGTGCCGGTGGATGTCTACGTGCCGGGCTGCCCGCCGACCGCCGAGGCGCTGCTTTACGGAATTCTGTTGCTGCAGCGGAAGATACGCCGCACCGGCACGATCGAACGCTGAGCCGACCCGATTTTGGAGATCGTCACGCAATGACGGAGTTGATCGCGCTGCAGGAGATCGCTCAGGCGGCCGCGGGCGATGCCCTGCGGCAGGCTGTTATTTCCTTCGATGAGCTCACGATCACCGTTGCTCGTGACGACATCGTCAAGGTTTTGACCAAGCTTCGCGACGATCCGAAGTGCCAGTTCGAAGTCCTGATCGATATCTGCGGCGTCGATTATCCCGAGCGCGCCGAGCGCTTCGACGTCGTCTATCACCTGCTGTCTCCGCGCCTCAATCAGCGGCTGCGGCTCAAGATCTCGACCGACGAGGCGACGCCCGTCGCAAGCGTCAACGATGTTTTTCCGGCGGCCAACTGGTACGAGCGGGAAGCCTACGACCTTTACGGCATCCGTTTCACTGGGCACCCCGATCTTCGCCGCATCCTCACCGACTATGGCTTTCAGGGGTATCCCCTCCGCAAGGATTTTCCCCTCACCGGTTACGTCGAAGTTCGCTACGACGATGAAAAGAAACGCGTCGTCTATGAGCCGGTGAAGCTTACGCAGGAATTCCGCGATTTCGATTTCGAGAGCCCTTGGGAAGGGCCGAGCCACGTTCTTCCGGGCGATGAGAAAGCCGGCCCGAAGTCGTGAATCGCACGTCACGCCGTCTGCAGCGCCGTCTTCCTGGCGCTGTTGCCATCGACTTCGAATTCCACGTTTTCGAGCGGTCCTTTGCTTCCCATCGGGCCGGGCCGCTCCGCTAGTCGTTCGGCCGGGAAACCGGAATGATTCGTGAGGCCAGGGTCGGAATGCAGTTCGAGGCCAGTGTCGCGCTAGCGGCAGTGTTCATGATCGGGGCTTTCATATTGGATTGGCCCCGCGCCGTCGCCGGACTGCTGCTCGGCGTGATCTGCCGCTATCTGCCCTATGGAACGATCACGATTCCGGCCGGCGTTGTTTTGGTCTCGGGCGCGGCAGAATTGGTCTATCCCTGGTTCGGCCGCACGACCGGGCCGCACTTCTGGGGCTTTTTCTTCGGGCTCTTTGCGGTCGCAGGCACCGCGTCCAGCCTTTACATCACCATACGCAACCTGAAAGACCGGCTGTGAGGATTTGGCCGTGAAAGAAACGCTTCACGCCGGAGCGAAAACCAGTTTTTCCTTTCGCGTTCCGGCCGAGAAAACGGTGCCGCATCTCTATCCCGAGGCGCACGAATTTCAGCTCATGCCGACCGTTTTTGCGACCGGCTTCATGGTCGGGCTAATGGAATGGACCTGTCTTAACATCATTGCCCCCCATCTCGAAGAGGGTGAGGGCTCGCTCGGCGTTCACATCAATGTTTCACACCTCGCCGCCACGGTGCCGGGACAGACGGTGACTGTCGAAGCGGAGTGCACGAAAGTCGCAGGCCGCCGGGTATTCTTTCATGTGAAAGCACATGACGGGATTGATTTAATCGGCGAGGGCGAGCATCAGCGTATGGTCGTGAACTGGCAGAAGTTTGAGCAACGCGTGAACGAGAAGGCGAAGCTCGCCAGAGTAGCACCGATTACCCGCGGGACCGTTTGAACATGGCCGAGACCGAGATCCGTAATTTCAATATCAATTTCGGGCCGCAGCACCCTGCCGCGCACGGCGTGCTTCGCCTCGTGCTCGAGCTGGACGGCGAGGTCGTTGAGCGCGTCGATCCGCACATCGGCCTCCTCCATCGCGGTACCGAGAAGCTCATCGAGCATAAGACGTACATGCAGGCGATCGGCTATTTCGACCGTCTCGATTATGTCGCCCCGATGAATCAGGAGCATTCGTTCTGCCTTGCCGCGGAAAAGCTCTTGGGCCTCGAGGTCCCCTATAGGGCGCAGCTCATCCGCGTACTTTACTCCGAAATCGGCCGGCAGCTGTCGCATCTCTTGAACGTCACGACGCAAGCCATGGACGTCGGCGCGCTGACCCCGCCGCTCTGGGGCTTCGAAGAACGCGAAAAGCTGATGGTGTTCTACGAGCGCGCCTCGGGCTCGCGCATGCATGCAAAATACTTCCGCATGGGTGGCGTGCATCAGGATCTGCCGGAGAAGCTGATCGACGATATCTATGCTTGGTGCGATCCGTTCCTGAAGGTCGTCGATGATATCGACGGCCTGTTGACCGAAAACCGCATCTTCAAGCAGCGCAACGTCGACATCGGCGTCGTGTCGCTGGATGACGCTTTCGCGTGGGGTTTCTCAGGCGTGATGGTGCGCGGCTCGGGCGCGGCCTGGGACCTTCGCAAGTCGCAGCCTTACGAATGCTACGCCGACCTCGATTTCGATATCCCGATCGGCAAGAACGGCGACTGCTACGACCGCTACTTGATCCGCATGCAGGAAATGCGCGAAGCGACCAAGATCATGAAGCAGTGCTGCGAGCTGCTGAAGTCGCCGCGCGGCAAGGGTCCGCACGTCGCCGAAAATAAGAAAGTCGTGCCGCCGAAGCGCGGAGAGATGAAGCGCTCGATGGAAGCGCTGATCCACCACTTCAAGCTCTACACCGAAGGCTTCCACGTTCCGCCCGGCGAGGTCTACGCCGCGGTCGAGGCGCCGAAGGGCGAATTCGGCGTCTATCTCGTGTCCGACGGCTCCAACAAGCCCTATCGCTGCAAGATCCGCGCTCCCGGATTCCCGCACCTCGCGGCCATGGATTTCCTGAACCGCGGCCATATGCTGGCGGACGTCTCGGCAATCCTCGGCTCGCTCGACATCGTCTTCGGCGAAATCGATCGCTGAAAACAGCTATGGCGCGCGCGATCGAAACATCGATTTTGATCGCGGCGCCAGCTTCCCGCGTCTGGTCCGTCTTGATGGATTTCGGCGGTTATCCCGCATGGAACCCATTCATCCGCACCATCAAGGGTGAAAAGCAGATAGGCGCGAGGCTCGAGGTCGGTATCGAGGCCCCGGGGCTCAAAGCACAGACGTTTCGACCCGTCGTCGTCGAAGTCGAGCCCGAGCGGGCTTTCTCCTGGCGCGGCTCGCTCCCAATTCCAGGTCTCTTTGTCGGCGTGCACCGGTTCGCGCTCAAAGCCGAAGGGGCGGACACGCGCTTCGAGCATTCGGAACGGTTTTCAGGGCTGCTTATTCCCTTCGTTGGTAGCGTCTTTGATGCCACGGAGCGCGGCTTTCGGGCCATGAACGAAGCGCTGAAGGCAAAGTCCGAAGGCCGGTAACGGCAGTTCTGCTTGACGCGAAACGATCTGGCGCTTGTCACGAAGCCCTGGCAGATTGCGGTCAGGGCCGAGCGTCAAAAGGAGCCGCGCATGCTTCCCGGTGCAGCACCGATGGTCGACAACTTGTTCTTGCTCGCCGTAGCAGCGGTCGGCTGGGGCTTGAGCCTTGCAACCTATCGCCTTTTCGCCCGCTCCCGGAGCTGGCCCATGGGCGCGCTGCAAACCGATCTCCCCTTCATTCCGGTTCTGATTGGTTTAGCCGGGCTGTTCGCCGGCCTGCTGTTCGCGACAGCCCGCGGCGCCGACGATGGCGGGTGGATGATCATCGTGCTTGGTCTTTTGTTCGCAGGGCTTTGGACGGGCTTCCTGCGCGTCGGTTCGCAGGTCGCGCTTTTCCTCGCGCCAATCGCTACGTTCCTGCTGCTGCTTGGCTGGCTCGCAGTGCCACTCGGATTTTCTGAACGCCGATGGGCAACGGAGCGTCCCAGCGAGACGCTTCAACGTCGCGGCATTCTCGCTCCGGATGACACAACGACGACGCCGGCGCCTTCGCCGAAATCGACTCCATAGCGGTGAGCTTTTCGTCGCACCCGAATATCGTCGAATATCGTTGCTTCCTCACCCAAATAATTAGGCAAATGCTTGCCTTGTTGCCGCATTCCTCGTACTGGACCGCTTCGGTGGCTGAGGGTTATGTCACTCTGCGAGTCGACATTGGGGCGTAACGGTCCAGATCACGCTTGTGACGTGGATACGTTGGGTATTCGGCGCCACACGACTGACGTTCGAGGAGCCATGGATGGCCGTTCGCCGACTGAATGCGGTGCAGCCTGCGCAATTCGCTTTCACGCCTGAGAATTTGGCGTGGGCGAACAAGACGATCGCCAAATATCCTGAAGGCAAGCAGGCGTCGGCGATCATCCCTCTGCTTTGGCGGGCGCAGGAACAGGCCGGCTGGCTGCCCGAACCCGCGATCAGGCTCGTCTGCGATATGCTGGGCATGGCCCACATCCGCGGCCTGGAGGTCGCAACCTTCTACACCATGTTCCACCTTTCGCCGGTGGGATCGAAGGCCCATATACAGGTATGCGGAACCACGCCCTGCATGCTCCGCGGTTCGGGTGAACTCATCGCCGTCTGCAAGAACCGCATCGATGGCCATTCGCACACGCCGAACGCCGACGGCACGCTGTCGTGGGAAGAGGTCGAATGCATCGGCGTCTGCGCCAACGCGCCGGTCGTACAGGTCGGTAAGGATACCTACGAAGACCTGACGCCCGAGCAGCTGACCAAGATCATCGACGCCTTTGTTGCCGGCAGGCAGCCGAAGCCGGGTTCGCAGATTGGCCGCGTGGCGTCCTCTCCGGTCACCGGCCCGACGACATTGACCGACCCCGCGCTTTACGATGGCTCTTCCATCGGCGCCTGGAAAAAGCGTTTCGAAGAAACATCCGGCGACCAAGCCGATAAGGCTGAAGAATCGCCGCCGGCGTCCGCGCTCACCTCTCCGGCCCATAAGGCCCAGGTCGAAGCGCCGGGGGAAGCCAAGGCCCCGCCGGTTCATCCGGCAGCGCTGACCGCGATGGCCAACGCCGGTCTCGTCAAGGAACTCGAAGAGCGCGGTGGCGGCAAGCCGCTGTCCGCCGGAGAAATTGATAAGATCAAGGGCGATATGATCCGTGACAGGGCGGCCGCCGCGAGCCGGAATGTCGAGCCCGAGCTGTTGAAGGAGCCGCGCGGCGGTAAGGCCGATGACCTGTCGCTGATCCCGGGTGTTTCAGCCGACGTCGTCGATAAGCTTCACGCAATGGGCATCTGGCATTTCGACCAGATTGCCAAGTGGACGCCTCAGAACGTCGCCTGGTTCGAAGTTCAGTTGGACGGCTTTATGGGCCGTGTAACGCGTGACAAATGGATCGAGCAGGCGCAGAAGCTCGCATCCGGTTGGCGTCCGGAAAGCAAAGCCGGCAAAAGGCCGAAAGGGTAGCGCCCATGCTGCATGATCGCGACCGCATATTCCGCAACATCTACGGCTTCCACGACGTGGGCCTGAAGGGCGCGATGCGCCGTGGCGCGTGGGATGGCACAAAGTTCTTTATCGACAAGGGCCACGACTACATCATCGATGAGGTGAAGAAGTCGGGTCTCCGCGGCCGGGGCGGCGCCGGCTTCCCGACGGGCCTCAAGTGGTCGTTCATGCCGAAGGCCGATGCGCGGCCGAGCTATCTCGTCATCAACGCCGACGAGTCGGAGCCCGGCTCCTGCAAGGATCGCGAGATCCTTCGGCACGATCCGCATCTCATGATCGAAGGCGCGCTGCTCGCGTCCTTCGCGATGCGCGCGCACACCTGCTACGTTTATGTGCGCGGCGAATACATCCGCGAGCGCGAGGCGCTCCAGCGCGCCATCGATGAAGCCTACGAAGCCAAGCTCGTCGGCAAGAACAACGTCCACGGCTGGGACTTCGACATTTTCGTCCACCATGGCGCCGGCGCCTACATCTGCGGCGAAGAAACCGCGATGCTCGAAAGCCTCGAAGGCAAGAAGGGCCAGCCGCGCCTGAAGCCGCCGTTCCCGGCGAACGTCGGCCTCTACGGCGCGCCGACGACCATCAACAACGTGGAAAGCATTGCGGTCGCGGGCGAAATCCTGCGTCGCGGGTCGGCGTGGTTCGCCGCGCTCGGCAAGCCGAATAATACCGGCACCAAGCTCTTCCAGATCTCGGGCCACGTCGAGCGTCCGTGCGTTGTCGAAGAAGAGATGGGCATCCCCCTCAAGGAATTGATCGACAAGCATTGCGGCGGCATCCGCGGCGGCTGGGATAATCTGCTCGCCGTCATTCCGGGTGGATCCTCCGTCCGCTGCATCACGGCGGAACAGGCCGAAGCCGTGACGATGGATTTCGACGCGCTGGGCAAGCTCGGCTCCGGTCTCGGCACCGCCGCCGTGATCCTGATGGACAAATCGACGGACATCATCGCCGCGATCCGGCGCATCGCCTACTTCTACAAGCACGAGAGCTGCGGCCAGTGCACGCCGTGCCGCGAAGGCACCGGCTGGATGTGGCGCGTGCTCGAACGCATGGAGCGCGGCGAAGCGGAAAAACGCGAGATCGATCTGCTGTTCGATGTCACGAAGCAGGTCGAAGGCCATACCATTTGCGCGCTCGGCGATGCCGCGGCATGGCCAGTACAAGGTTTGATCAAGAATTTCCGTCCGGTGATCGAGGCGCGTATCGACGATTACCAGAGGAAGCACGCCCGCGTGGCGGCAGAGTAGGCGCGGAAAACGATGTCCAAGCAACTGATCGTCGACGGCATACCGATTGAGGTCGAGGACGGCACGACGCTGATGCACGCCTGCGAAATGGCGGGCTCGGTCATTCCGCGCTTCTGCTATCACGAGCGGCTGTCGATCGCCGGTAACTGCCGCATGTGTCTCGTCGAGGTTCAGGGCTCGCCGAAGCCGGTCGCCTCCTGCGCGATGCTCGTCAACGATTTGCCGCCGAACAAGGATGGTTCGCCGAAGATCGTAACCACCGGCTCGCCGATGGTGAAGAAGGCGCGCGAAGGGGTGATGGAGTTCCTGCTCATCAACCATCCGCTCGACTGCCCCATCTGCGATCAGGGCGGCGAATGCGATCTGCAAGATCAGGCGATGGCCTTCGGCATGGGCGGCTCGCGCTATACCGAGAACAAGCGCGCCGTCGAAGAAAAGCACATCGGCCCGCTCATCAAGACGATGATGACGCGCTGCATTCACTGCACGCGCTGCGTCCGCTACATGACGGAAGTCGCGGGCGTCGAAGAGCTCGGCCTGATCGGCCGTGGCGAGGACGCCGAAATCACGACATATCTCGAGCGCGGCATTCTCTCCGAAATGAGCGCCAACGCCGTCGATCTCTGCCCCGTCGGCGCGCTGACGCATCGCCCCTGGGCTTTCGCTGCCCGGCCCTGGGAGATGGAAACCTTCGAAACCATCGACGCGATGGACGCCGTCGGCTCGTCGATCAGCGCAGACGTGCGCGGCGCCGCCGTCATGCGCATCCTTCCGCGCAACAACGACGCCGTGAACGAGGAATGGATTTCGGACAAGACGCGCCACGTCGCCGACGGTCTGAAAACGCAGCGTCTCGACCAGCCGTACATTCGCAAGAACGGCCGCTTCGAACCCGCCACCTGGGACGATGCGTTGAACCTCGTCGCCGCAAAACTGAAAGCGGCATCGGCTGAGAAGATCGGCGCCATTGCGGGCGATCTCGCAGGCGCCGAGGAAATGTTCGCGCTGAAGGATCTTTTGACCAAGCTCGGCTCAGCATCGCTCGATTGCCGTCAGGCAGGAGACAAGCTCGATCCGAAGCTGGGCCGCGCCAGCTATCTCTTCAATTCCGGTATCGAAGGCATCGAGCAGGCCGACGCGATCCTCATCGTCGGCGCCAATCCACGCCTTGAAGCGGCAGTCCTGAACGCCCGGATCCGCAAGCGCTGGCGCACCGCGCCGACCAAGATTGCCCTCGTCGGCGCGAAGGTCGATCTTGCGTACCCCTACGAATATCTCGGCGCCGGACCCGAGACCCTCGCCGAGATCGCGAACGGCAAGCACCCATTCGCCGAAGTGTTGAAAGCAGCAGCGAAGCCGATGGTCATCGTCGGGCAGGGCGCATTCGCCCGCGCCGATGGTCTTGCGTCGCTATCGCTCGCAGCGCGCATCGTACTTGCGGCGTCGGCCGGCAAGGACTCGGCGTGGAACGGCTTCAACGTCCTTCACACCGCCGCCGCGCGCGTTGCGGGTCTCGATCTCGGCTTCGTCCCGGGGAAGGGCGGCAAGGATGCCGCTGGCATTCTCGGCCCCGGCATGGAGTTCGTCTATCTGCTCGGCGCCGACGAATCCGATTTCTCGAAGCTCAGCCCATCGGCGTTCGTCGTCTACCAGGGCACGCACGGCGACAAGGGCACCGAACGTGCCGACGTGATCCTGCCGGGCGCCGCCTACACCGAGAAGAATGCAACCTACGTGAACACCGAAGGCCGCGCGCAGCAGACGCTCAAAGCCGTGTTCCCGCCGGGTGCCGCCAAGGAAGATTGGACGATCGTTCGCGCGCTCTCGGAACGTGCCGGCGCCAAGCTTCCCTATGACACCATAAGCGATCTTCGCGCGGCGATGTACCGGGCGAGCCCGCAGCTCGCGGCACTCGACACCATCGAAACCCGCGCCGTATCTGGGCTCGAGACGCTCGCGAAGCTGACCGCGCAACCGTCATCGGAACCATACGCTCCGGTGATCGCCGACTTCTATATGACGAACCCGATCGCGCGAGCCTCCGCCGTGATGGCGGGTATGAGTGCGCTTCGGGCCTCGCATGAACAAAAACTCAACGCAGCGGAATAGGGACCATGCTCGACACGCTGCAGACATTCATGAACGACTACGGCTGGAACATACTGGCGCTCATCGGCTTTTCGCTGCTGCTGCTCGTCGTGCTCCTGGTCATCATCGCCTTCCTTTTGCTGATGGACCGCAAGGTGTGGGCCGCCGTGCAGATGCGCCGTGGACCGAACGTCGTCGGACCCTTCGGCCTATTGCAGTCGTTTGCGGATCTTTTGAAGTTCGTTCTGAAGGAACCGATCATTCCGTCGGGATCCGACAAGGTCGTTTTCCTGCTTGCGCCACTCGCAACGGCAACCTGCGCACTCGCATCGTGGGCGGTCATCCCGGTCAACGAAAACAGCTGGGGCAAGTGGGTGATCTCCGACATGAACGTCGGAATTCTCTACCTGCTCGCGATATCGTCGCTGGGCGTCTACGGCATCGTCATGGGCGGCTGGGCATCGAACTCAAAATACCCGTTCATGGGCGCGCTTCGCTCCGCGGCGCAGATGGTGTCCTATGAGGTCTCGATCGGCTTCGTCATCATTAGCGTGCTGCTCTGCGTCGGCTCGCTCAACGTAACGGATGTCGTCAACGCCCAGAAGACGGGCGTCGGCACCACGCTCGGAATGACGAGCTCGCTGCTCGATTGGCATTGGCTGCCGCTCTTTCCGATGTTCGTCATCTTCTTCATTTCGGCGCTGGCCGAAACGAACCGCCCGCCGTTCGACCTGGTCGAGGCCGAATCCGAACTCGTCGCCGGCTTCATGGTCGAATATTCCTCGACGCCGTATCTGCTCTACATGCTTGGCGAGTACGTCTCGATCGTTGCGATGTGCGCGATGACGACGATCCTCTTCCTTGGTGGCTGGCTGCCGCCGCTCGACATCTGGCCGCTCAACGCCGTGCCCGGCCTCTTCTGGTTCCTGATCAAAGTCGTATTCGTCTTCTTCATGTTCGCGATGGTGAAGGCGATGGTGCCGCGGTATCGCTACGATCAATTGATGCGCCTTGGCTGGAAGGTATTCCTGCCGCTGTCGCTCTTAATGGTCGTCATCACGGCCGCCGTGCTCCAATTCGGAGGCTTCCTCTCATGAGCGTAGCGCGCGCAACAAAATCGCTTTTCCTCTTGGAGTTCGTTTCGGCGTTCTTCTTGACGATGCGCTACTTCTTCTCGCCGAAGAAGACGCTGAACTACCCTTATGAAAAGGGCCCGCTATCGCCGCGCTTCCGAGGTGAGCATGCGCTCCGCCGCTATCCGAACGGCGAAGAGCGCTGCATTGCCTGCAAGCTCTGCGAGGCGATTTGCCCGGCCCAGGCGATTACGATCGAAGCCGGCCCGCGCCGTAATGACGGCACGCGCCGCACGACGCGATATGACATCGACATGACGAAGTGCATCTATTGCGGCCTCTGCCAGGAGGCCTGCCCGGTTGACGCCATCGTCGAAGGCCCGAACTTCGAATTCGCGACCGAGACGCGCGAAGAACTTTTCTACGACAAGGAGCGGCTGCTCGCGAACGGCGACCGCTGGGAACGCGAAATCGCAAAGAACATCGCGCTCGACGCGAAGTATCGATAGAAGGCAACGCGATGGCATCGGCGCTCTTTTTCTATCTCTTTGCAGTGCTCGCGGTGGCGTCGGGCGCGTCCGTCATTCTGACGAAGAACCCCGTCCACGCCGTCCTGTTCCTGATCCTGGCGTTCTTCAACGCTGCGGGACTTTTCGTCTTGCTCCAGGCCGAGTTCCTGGCGATGCTGCTCGTCATCGTCTACGTCGGCGCGGTTTCCGTGCTCTTCCTGTTCGTCGTGATGATGCTCGACGTTGACTTCGCCGAGCTGAAAGCCGGCTTCATCAAGAATGCGAAAGTCGGCGCGCTCATCGGCGGTGTCGTGCTGGTGGAACTCATCGCGCTCTTCGGATATCGCGGCCTCGCGCTCTCGCCAGTGATGAATCCGTCTGCACCTATTCCCGCAAACATCACGAACACGCGGGCGCTGGGTCAAATTCTCTATACGAACTACGTCTACTACTTCCAGGGAGCCGGGCTCATCCTGCTCGTCGCGATGATCGGCGCCATCGTGCTGACGCTGAAGCACCGGCAAGGCGTCAAGCGCCAATCGATCAGCGCGCAGGTCGCGCGCGGACCCGCAACGGGTCTCGAAGTCATCAAGGTTCCGAGCGGTGGTTCGGTCATCCCGCCGGCCGTCAAACATCCGGAGGCTGCCGAATGACCATAGGTCTCGGACATTATCTCGTTGTGGCCGCGTGCCTTTTTACGCTCGGCATCTTCGGCATCTTCCTGAACCGCAAGAACGTCATCGTCATCCTGCTCTCGATCGAGCTGATGCTGCTGGCGGTGAACATCAACCTCGTCGCGTTCTCTCATTTCAATGGCGACCTCGTCGGCCAGGTCTTCGCGCTCTTCGTGCTGACTGTCGCCGCCGCCGAATCCGCCATCGGTCTCGCGATCATGGTCGTCTACTTCCGCAACCGCGGCTCCATCGCGGTCGAAGACATCAACATGATGAAGGGGTGAGGCGGGCATGATCTACGCCGCCATCGTTTTTCTGCCGCTTGCGGGCGCTCTGATCGCAGGTTTGTTCGGCCGTGCCATCGGCGATCGCGCAAGCGAAGCCGTCACGACCGCGTTCCTGTTGATCGCCGCCGTACTATCGTGGGTGGCGTTCTTCCAGGTCGCCCTCGGACACGAGACGCACGACGTCCAACTACTGCGCTGGATCACCTCGGGCGAACTCGACGTGTCATGGGCGCTCAAGATCGACACGCTGACATCCGTCATGCTCGTGGTCGTAACGACCGTTTCATCGCTCGTGCATCTCTATTCCATCGGCTATATGCACGAAGACCCGTCGCGGTCTCGGTTCTTTGCCTATCTCTCGCTCTTCACCTTCGCGATGCTGATGCTGGTGACGAGCGGTAACCTGGTGCAGATGTTCTTCGGCTGGGAAGGCGTCGGCCTCGCGTCGTACCTCCTCATCGGCTTCTGGTACCAGAAGCCGTCCGCTAATGCGGCCGCGATAAAGGCGTTCATCGTCAACCGCGTGGGCGATTTCGGCTTCGCGCTCGGCATCTTCGGGCTCTTCTTCGTTTTTCACACGGTCAATCTCGATGCGCTGTTCGCCGCCGCTCCAAGCGCCGTCGGCAAGACTTTCAACTTCGCGGGGCATGACGTCGATATCCTGACGACGCTCTCGCTGCTGCTGTTTGTCGGCGCGATGGGTAAGTCCGCCCAGTTCCTGCTCCACACGTGGCTGCCGGACGCGATGGAAGGGCCGACGCCCGTCTCCGCACTCATTCATGCCGCGACGATGGTGACGGCCGGTGTGTTCATGGTAGCCCGCATGTCGCCGATCTTCGAACTGGCGCCCAACGCGCTCATGTTCGTGACGTACATCGGAGCGATCACGGCCTTCTTCGCGGCAACCGTCGGCCTCGTACAGAACGACATCAAGCGCGTCATTGCCTATTCGACGTGCTCGCAGCTCGGCTACATGTTCGTAGCATGCGGCATCGGCGCATACGGCGCGGGCATTTTCCATCTCTTCACGCACGCATTCTTCAAGGCGTTGCTGTTCCTCGGCGCGGGCTCGGTCATTCACGCCATGCATCACGAGCAGGACATGCGCGCGATGGGTGGCCTCCGAAAGAAAATCCCCTGGACGTTCGCCGCGATGCTGATCGGCACGCTCGCGTTGACCGGCGTCGGCATTCCGCATCTCGCGGGCTTCGCAGGCTTCTATTCGAAGGATGCCATCATCGAAGCGTCGTATGCGGCCAATACGCCGAACAACTTCGCATTCTGGCTCCTCGTTATCGCTGCGCTGATGACGTCGTTCTACTCTTGGCGTCTTGTCTTCATGACGTTCTATGGCGAAACGCGCGCCGATCATCACACCTACGATCATGCGCACGAAAGCCCGCCGACGATGATGATACCGCTCTTGGTACTGTCGCTCGGCGCGGTGCTGGCCGGTATCCTCTTCGCACCGTATTTCATCGGCCACGACGAGACCGCGTTCTGGGGCGCGGCAATCTTCCGCGGTGAGCACAACCATATCCTGCACGAGATGCACGAAGTGCCGGGTTGGGTTTCCTACTCGTCATTGATCGCGATGATTGCGGGCTTTGCAATTGCCTGGGTCTACTACATCGGAGCACCGTGGCTGCCGGCGGCAACGGCGCGGGCCTTCCGCCCGATCTACCTGTTCCTGCTGAACAAGTGGTACTTCGACGAGCTCTACAATCTGATCTTCGTGCGACCGGCGTTCGCCATCGGCCGCTTCCTATGGAAGGACGGTGACGGTGTCGTCATCGATGGCGCCATCGATGGCACCGCTGCAGGCGTCGTCCGGATCACCGACCGCGTCGTCAAGCTGCAGACGGGCTACATGTACCACTATGCCTTCGCGATGCTGATCGGCGTCGCGGCCATCCTGACATGGCTCACTTACAACGGGCTCTTTGGCGGGGTGCTCAAATGAGCAACATTCTTTCGGTCGTCACGTTCCTGCCGCTCGTCGGCGCGCTGCTGATCGCAACGCTCAATGCCGAGGCGAAAGGCAACGCACGCTGGATCGCGCTGTGGACGACGCTCGTCACCTTCGCGGTGTCGCTGCTCATTTGGATCAACTTCGATACCAACACCGCAAGCTTCCAGTTCGTCGAGGAACACGCCTGGCTCGGACCGCTGAAGTACAAGATGGGCGTCGACGGCATCTCGATGCTGTTCGTCATCCTGACCACGTTCCTGATGCCGCTCTGCATTCTCGCGAGCTGGGTGTCGGTGCAGGACCGCGTCAAGGAATACATGATCGCGTTCCTCGTTCTGGAAACGCTGATGCTCGGCGTCTTCTGCGCGCTCGATATGGTTCTTTTCTACCTCTTCTTCGAGGGCGGCCTGATCCCGATGTTCATCATCATCGGCGTCTGGGGCGGCAAGCGGCGCGTCTACGCAAGCTTCAAGTTCTTCCTCTACACGTTGCTCGGCTCGGTGCTGATGCTGCTCGCCATGATGGCGATGTACTGGCACGCGGGAACAACCGACATCCCGACCTTGCTGCAAACGAAGTTCCCGCCGGACATGCAGTGGTGGCTCTGGATTGCGTTCTTTGCGTCGTTCGCGGTGAAGATGCCGATGTGGCCCGTCCACACCTGGCTTCCCGACGCGCACGTCGAAGCGCCGACGGCCGGATCGGTCATCCTCGCCGGCATTCTGTTGAAGATGGGCGGCTACGGCTTCCTGCGCTTCTCGCTGCCGATGTTCCCGAACGCCTCGGCTGAACTCGCGTCCTTCGTCTTCACGCTCTCGATCGTCGCGATCATCTACACCTCGCTCGTCGCGCTGGTGCAGGAGGATATCAAGAAGCTCATCGCCTATTCGTCAGTCGCCCACATGGGCTACGTGACGATGGGCATCTTCACGGCGTCCCAACAGGGCATCGACGGCGCGATCTTCCAGATGCTGTCGCACGGCATCGTCTCATCCGCGCTCTTCCTTTGCGTTGGCGTCATCTATGACCGCACCCATACGCGCGAGATCGCGGCCTATGGCGGGCTCGTCGAGCGGATGCCGAAATACGCCGTCGCGTTCATGGTGTTCACGATGGCGAACGTCGGCCTACCCGGAACGAGCGGCTTCGTCGGCGAATTCCTGACGCTGCTGTCGGCCTTCAAGGCCAACACGTGGGTCGCAATTCTGGCGACGACGGGCGTCATTCTGTCCGCAGCCTACGCCCTCTACCTCTATCGCCGCGTGATTTTCGGGGTGCTCGAAAAGGCCAGCCTGAAGAAGCTTCTCGATCTCTCGCCGCGCGAGATCGCGATACTCGCGCCGCTCGTGCTGCTCACGATCTTCTATGGCGTCTATCCCGCTCCCGTTCTCGACGTGACGGCGACGTCGGTGAAGAACCTCGTGCAAAACTATCAATCCGCTCAGGGGACGGCGGCCGCATCGGCGGCGCCTCAAGGAACCCAATAAATGGATAGCTCGGTCCTATATGTCATTCTGCCGGAGCTGATACTCGCGCTCGGCGCCATCTCGCTTTTGATGATCGGCGTCTTTTCACCGAATGGCGAAACGTCGGGCCGCAATGTCACATGGCTGGCGATTGCCGTGCTCGTCGCGGCCGCAGTCGCCGTATTCGAGGGCAGCGGATCGTCGACCATTTTTGGCGGCGCGTTCGTTTCCGACAGCTTCACGCGCTTCTTGAAGATCGTCATTCTCATCGGCGCTGCGTTGACGCTGCTGATGACGTTCGACAGCTTCAGCCGCGCCAAGCTTTTGCTGTTCGAATATCCGGTGCTCGTGCTGCTCGCGACCCTCGGCATGCTGATGATGGTCTCGGCGAATGACCTCATCGCGCTTTATCTCGGCCTCGAGCTGCAGTCTTTGGCGCTCTATGTCGTCGCCGCGTTCAAGCGCGACGATGTGAAATCCAGCGAAGCCGGCCTCAAGTATTTCGTTCTCGGCGCGCTCTCGTCGGGCATGCTGCTTTACGGCGCTTCGATGCTGTACGGCGTGACGGGTTCGACGAGCTACGCAACGATCGCCGCCGCGGCGAAGATGCCGGAAATGGCGACGAACATCGGGCTGACGTTCGGCCTCGTGTTCGTCCTCGTCGGATTGGCGTTCAAGGTTGCGGCCGTGCCGTTCCACATGTGGACGCCCGACGTCTATCAGGGCGCGCCGACGCCGGTCACCGCGTTCTTCGCCGGTGCGCCGAAGATCGCCGCCATGGCGCTGCTGTTGCGCTTTACTCAGGCCGCGCTCCCGGGCGTCTCGTCGCAATGGGAACAGATCATCATCTTTGTGTCGATCGCCTCGATGGCGCTGGGGTCCTTTGCGGCCATCGGCCAGACCAACATCAAGCGGCTGCTCGCCTATTCCTCGATCGGCAACGTCGGCTTCGCATTGATCGGCCTCGCGGCGAACAACACCGAAGGCACGGCCGGCGTTCTCATTTATCTGGTGATCTACGTGGCGATGACGCTCGGCGCCTTCGCCTGCGTTCTCGCGATGCAGCGTAACGGCCGCTTCGTCGAAAGCATCTCCGACCTTTCGGGCCTCGCGAAAACCAACCTGACGTTCGCGACGATACTCGCTGTGCTGATGTTTTCGCTTGCAGGCATTCCTCCGCTCGCCGGTTTCTGGGCGAAATGGTACGTCTTCCTGCCGGCAATCAAGGCTGGTCTTTATCCGCTGTCGGTCATCGGAGTTGTCACGAGCGTTGTCGGCGCCTACTACTATTTGCGGGTCGTGAAGATCATGTTCTTCGATGAGCCCGCCGAGGGCTTCTCGCCGACTGAAGGCCGGACCTTCGCGGTGATGGCGCTATCGGCGGCATTCGTCGTGGCGTTTGTTCTGCCCTTCGTCGGCGGAACTGTGGTAGATGCGGCAACGGCGGCAGCTTCGGTGCTGGTGCCTGCCCACTAGCCATTGATGAACGGCCATTCCTTGCCTCGCATTATCCATCTCGCCGAGACTGGATCGACAAACGCCGATGCCATGCGCCTTGCCCTCACCGGTGAGGAGCTTCCCTTATGGGTTGTCGCCGACAGCCAGACAGGTGGCCGGGGCCGGTCCGGCCGCACCTGGGTTTCACGGCCGGGTAACCTTCACGCCAGCGTCGCCTTCCGGTGCGGCGCACCAGTGGAGAAAGCGGGCCAATTGTCACTACTTGCTGGAATTGCGGTGATAGACGCCGTTCGGGCCACAATGGATCTTGCGCCGGGAACCGATCTTCGCCTCAAATGGCCGAACGATATTTTGATAGGAAGTGCCAAGGCCGGAGGAATCCTCGTCGAGAGCACGTCTGCTCGCATAGGCCCCGGCTTCTTAGCGATTTTAGGTTTTGGATTGAATTTGATCACCTCACCCGACACGCTTGGCCGTGCAGTCACGGCGTTCAGCCAACATGGGAATATTCCCAAGCCGCTCGCCTTCACCGAGACGCTGTCAGAAAAAATCTTCTTCTGGCTAGACCGTTGGCAGGAGGGGCAGGGCTTCCCCGCCATCCGCGAGGCGTGGATCGAACGCGCAGGCACGATGGGTGAACCCATCATAATCAACACGTCTTCCGGACCGTTATCTGCAACCTATCAAGGGCTTTCGGAAATCGGCGCCCTACGTGCGGATATCGGCGGCGAGATCCAGGAAATCAGCTACGGCGACGTCATGCTCGTCGGGCAGGTCGCGGGCGATGAAATTCCATGAGCGATCGCGCCTCGCCTTCGCGATCGGGAAGCTCAAGACCCGACGAACTCGTATTCGCGGCGCTCGGCGGCCTCGGCGAGATTGGCATGAATGTCTATCTCTATGGCTTCGGGCCGCCGAGAGCGCGCACCTGGCTGATGGTCGATCTCGGCGTCACGTTCCCTCATGAGACGGAGCCGGGCGCCGATGTCGTGCTGCCCGATCTTCGTTTCATCGTTGCCGAACGAAAAAATCTCGCCGGGCTCGTGTTGACCCACGCGCATGAAGATCACGTCGGAGCCGTTATCGATCTCTGGCCATCGCTCGAATGTCCGATCTTTGCGACGCCGTTCACGGCCGGAATGCTGAAGACGAAGCTCGGTGAATTCGGCGGCGCGCAAACCCTGCCGATCAAGGAAGTGCCGCTCGGCGGCCGCTTCAACGCCGGTCCTTTCGACGTTGAATTCGTGAGCCTCACGCATTCGATCCCCGAGCCCAATGGTTTGGCGATCCGCACGCCAGCCGGGCTTGTCTTCCACACCGGCGATTGGAAGCTCGATCCGACGCCCGTCGTCGGCAGGCCGCACGATGCCGCGCGCCTGCAGCAACTCGGCGACGAAGGCGCGCTAGCGCTGATCGGCGACTCGACAAACGCGATGCGCGAAGGCCGCTCGGCGTCGGAAACAGACGTCGCCAAGACGTTGCAAAAGCTCATCGCCGATGCACCACGCTGTGTCGCCGTAACGCTCTTCGCGTCGAATGTCGCCCGTGTCGCCTCGATCGTGGCCGCATGCCACGCTGCGGGCCGCACGCTTGTCGTTGCTGGGCGCGCGCTTCATCGCATCATCGAAGTCGCGATCGAGACGGGCTATCTCCCGCAAGGGTTCACCTATCTCGATCAGCAGCGCTTTTCGGATCTGCCGCGAGACAAGGTCGTCGTGCTCTGCACCGGCAGTCAGGGCGAGCCGCGCGCGGCGATGGCGCGCGTAGCGGAAAACGAGCATCCCGATATCTCACTCGATAAGGGCGATCTCGTCATTTTCTCCTCGCGCACCATTCCTGGAAACGAGAGAGCCGTCTCGCGCATCCAGAATGGTCTCGCCCGCCTCGGCGTCGACGTCATCACCGACGCCGAAGCGCTCGTGCACGTAACGGGTCATCCGCGTCGCGACGAATTGAAGGACATGTACGCCTGGATTCGCCCGAAGATCGCCGTTCCGATGCATGGTGAAGCGCGGCACCTGAAGGCCCACGCCCGGCTCGCGCGCGAATGCGGAGTGAGCGAAACATTTTCGATCGTCGATGGCGATCTCTTGAAGCTTTGGCCCGAGCCCGCGGCCGTCGTCGATCAACTGCCGGTCGGACGCCTGTTTCGAGACGGCAATCTGATCGTTCCGGAAGTTGAAGGACCGGTGAAGAGCCGGCGCAAGCTGTCGTTCGTCGGCATCGCGGTCGTCTCGATGGCGCTATCGCGGCGCGGCGAAATCATCGCCGAGCCGGGCGTCGTGCTCGAGGGCATACCGGCCGCCGACCAAGACGGGGAATCGATGCGCGAAATCGTGCTCGACGCGATCGACGGCACGCTCCGCTCGATTCCGCCGAAGCGGCGCGGAGACCACGCCATGGTGCAGGACGCGGTGCAGCGAGCCGTGCGTTCCGCAATTAACGAGGCATGGGGCAAGAAGCCGGTTGTCAAAGTGCTGGTCTCCGTGGTGGATGGCAGAAACTAAATCGCCGTAACATTTCGCTCGCCTTTTGCCGTGCCGGAGACCCAAGCATGATTGGACGCCTTAACCACGTCGCCATAGCTGTCAAAGACCTCGCAAAGGCTTCAGGCGTTTATAAAAACGCCCTCGGCGCGAAGGTCGGTCCGGCGCTCGAGCAACCGGAGCACGGCGTCACCGTCGTTTTCATCGAGCTTCCGAACACCAAGATCGAGTTGCTCGAACCGCTTGGTGAAGGTTCGCCAATCGCGAAATTTCTCGAAAAATCTCCCGACGGCGGAATTCACCATGTATGCTACGAGGTGGATGATATCATCGCCGCGCGCGACCAGTTGAAGGCTCAGGGGGCTCGCGTGCTCGGCGATGGGACACCGAAGATCGGCGCACACGGCAAGCCCGTGCTGTTCCTGCATCCGAAGGACTTCTGCGGCACCCTCGTCGAGTTGGAGCAGGTCTGAAGCAGCTCCAGTGCGGTTTGGAAAATAGGGATTAGTGTGATGCGTACGTCCGTAGCGGTCGCGACATTCTTTTGCCTGTGGTTCATCACGCTGTTCGCGGTGCTGCCCTTCTTTGCGAAGACGCAGGACGAAGCGGGTGAGGTCGTTCCAGGCACCCCCGAAAGCGCTCCTCACAAAATGAACGTCTTCAGGCTCTTCTGGGTCAATACGATCGTTGCGGCCATTGCCTTCGCCGGCGTCTATGCGGTGATCGCGAATATCTGAGACCCGCCCCTCCCAAGGCCCGATTGAAGCGCCAATCGGACCACCAGGCCCGCGGTACCACTATTGCGCCGCTTCTATCCATCGGGCCGAACGAACAAATTCCCCAAGTCGAACCTGTGGCCCGAACGCTTTGCATCGTTGCAACGCCAGCATGAAAAGGCTATTCGGCTGAGGCTCAATTCCTGACTTTCGAGAGACTAAGGCGCGGCTCGCCCGCGCGGATTTAACGAGCGAGCCCGCAATGCGCATGTTCAAGGCCTTATCCTGCTGTCCATCTCGTTCGCGCGCTGGCGCGCCGGAGGCTGCACGATGAGCAAGCGAGCCCTTTCCGTCACCCGCGAGCAGAACTTTCCGGACTGGTATCAGGCGATCGTCCGCGACGGCGACATGGCCGAGACGAGCCCTGTACGCGGCTGCATGATCATCAAGCCTTGGGGCTGGGGCGTCTGGGAACGCATCCAGGCCGAGCTTGACGCCCGCATCAAGGATACGGGCCACGACAACTGCTACTTCCCGCTTTTCATCCCGATGAGCTTCCTCGCCAAGGAGGCGGAGCACGTCGAAGGCTTCGCCAAGGAAATGGCGGTCGTCACGCATCACCGCCTGAAAAACGAAGGCGGCAAGCTGGTGGTCGATCCCGACGCCAAGCTCGAAGAGCCGCTGATCGTCCGCCCGACGTCCGAGACCATCATCGGCGATGCGTTTCAGCGCTGGATCAAAAGCTATCGCGATCTGCCGCTGCTCATAAACCAGTGGGCGAACGTCGTCCGTTGGGAGATGCGCACGCGTCTGTTCCTGCGCACGGCGGAGTTTCTCTGGCAGGAAGGGCACACCGCCCACGCCGACCGCGAGGACGCTGTCGCCGAGACCCTGAAGATGCTCGAGGTTTATCGAACGTTCGCAGAGGACGTTCTGGCGATGCCGGTCGTCGCAGGCGAAAAGCCGGCGAACGAACGCTTCCCTGGCGCCGACAATACCTATTCGATCGAAGCGATGATGCAGGACGGCAAAGCCCTTCAGGCCGGCACGTCGCATTATCTCGGCACGCACTTCGCCGAAGCGCAGAACATCCAGTTTCAGAATGCGAAAGGTGAGCTCACCTATTGCCACACGACGAGCTGGGGCGTCTCGACGCGCCTGATCGGCGGCGTGATCATGACCCACGGCGACGACGACGGTCTGCGCCTGCCGCCGATGATCGCTCCGCGCCAGATCGTCCTTGTTCCGATGCTCCGTGAAAAGCCCGAGGACGCCGAGCTCATCGCCTATTGCGCCGCTCTCGAGAAAGATCTGAAGGCCGCAGGCATCCGCACGCTCGTCGACGTGAAGCCGATCAAGTCTGCGGAGAAGCGCTGGAACTGGGTGCGCCGCGGCGCGCCCGTGATCGTTGAGATCGGCGGCCGCGATGCGAGCGGCGGCAACGTCACGTTCATGCGCCGCGACCGCTTGCGCGACGGCGACAAGGTCATCTCACACACGCTGCCGCGCGCTGACTTCGTCACCGGTGCGCCCGCGCTCCTGAAGGAGATTCAGGCAAACCTCTTCAATGAGGCAAAGGCGCGGCTCGATGGCAACATCCTATCGAATATCAAGTCGTTCGAAGAACTTGAGGCCTACTTCGGGCCGGGCGAAGGGGATGACGAGGCAGGGGCCTTCAAAGGCTGGGTTCGCGTGCCCTGGTCGCGCCCCGAAGGTGCGGCACTCGAAAGCATCGCGGATCGGCTGAAAGCCTTGAAGCTGACAATCCGCAATGCGCCGCTGGAGCAGGGGAAAGTCACAGGGGCATGCTTCTTCACCGGCGAGCCGGCCAAGGAGCATGTGCTGATAGCACGCGCATACTAAAACGGCTGGAATTCGGTCATACGGCCTTAACTGCGACACAGGGAGCTGCGATGCGGCGCGCGATTGAGGTAACGGCGGTGGGACCACGATGACTGTTTCAGGGCACAGCGAAGCCTCGGCTGGATTGGCTGGAGAACGGGCGGCATCGGGTAGCACGGCGCCATTCTCGGCTTTCGAGTGGATGATCGCGGGACGTTATCTCCGCGCACGCCGCAAGGAAGGCTTCATCTCGGTTATTGCCGGTTTTTCGTTTCTCGGCATCATGCTCGGCGTTGCGACGCTCATTATCGTCATGGCCGTGATGAACGGCTTCCGGCACGATCTGTTCGGCAAGATCATGGGCCTCAACGGTCACGTCATTGCCCAGAAGATCGGCGATCCGTTCACCGACTATTCTGAAGTCGCAAGCGCCATTTCGAAAGTGCCCGGCGTCGTCATCGCCATGCCAGTGATCGAAGGCCAGGTGATGGTCTCCTCGAGCACGCAGGCGCTCGGCGGTCTCGTGCGGGGCGTACGCGAGGCCGATCTGAAATCGCTGAAGCTCGTTGCAGACAACGTCCGCGCTGGCACGCTTGACGGCTTCGACAAGCAGACCGGAATCGCGATGGGCGTGCGTCTGGCGAACCAGCTGCGCGTCGGCCTTGGCGATACGGTGACGCTCGTCTCTCCACGCGGCGCCGCTACCCCGTTTGGAACCGCGCCCCGCTCAAAGGCATATCAAATCACGTCGATCTTCGAATTGGGCATGTCCGAATACGACCGCATGATGATCTTCATGCCGCTGCCCGAGGCGCAGAGATATTTCTCGAAGAACGGCGAGGTCGATGTCGTCGAAGTCGTCGTCGATCGCCCCGATGATGTCGATCGCTACAACGCGCTGATCAAGGACGCGGGCGGCCCGTCGATCACCGTCAACGACTGGCGCCAGCGCAACGAAACATTCTTTAACGTGCTCGCCGTCGAGCGAAACGTGATGTTCATCATCCTCTCGCTCATCGTGCTCGTCGCCGCGCTGAATATCATCTCGGGTCTGATGATGCTCGTGAAGGACAAAGGCCGCGATATCGCGATCCTGAGAACGATGGGCGCGACCAAAGGCGCCGTGATGCGGATATTCCTGATTACCGGCGCCTCCATCGGCGTCGTCGGCACGCTCGCGGGTCTGGTCCTCGGCGTCGTCTTTTGCTGGAACATCGAGAGCATCAAGAACTTCGTGTCGTGGGTCTCCGGTACGACGGTCTTCGATCCGAGCGTCTACTATCTGACGAAGTTGCCCGCCGAGATCGATATCCACGAAACGGGGGGCATCGTCCTGATGGCGCTTCTGCTATCGGTCGTCGCGACGATCTATCCGTCGTGGAAGGCGTCGAAGCTCGATCCGGTTGAAGCGTTGCGGTACGAGTGAGACACATGGATACCAGATCTGTCGCGCCGATTTTGCAGCTCGAGAACGTCACGCGATCCTTCCGCCAGGGCGAAAAGGAGATCGTGGTTCTACAAGGCGTCGACGCCGTGCTGTGGCCCGGTCAGGCCGTGGCGCTCGTTGGACCTTCCGGCGCCGGTAAATCGACGCTGTTGCACATCACGGGATTGCTTGAATCACCGACCAGCGGCCGCGTGATCATCAATGGCCGCGATTGCGCAACGCTTTCGGAAGCTGAGCGCACGAAACTTCGCAGACGTGAGATCGGTTTCGTCTATCAGTTCCATCAGTTGCTGCCGGAATTCAGCGCGCTTGAAAACGTCGTCATTCCGCAGCTCATCTTGGGCACCAGCCGGAAGGCTGCCGACGCCCACGCGCGCGAGTTGCTGGCGAGCGTCGGCCTCGCCGGGCGCGCAGAGCATCGCCCAGCGGAGCTATCAGGCGGCGAACAGCAGCGCACCGCCATTTGCCGTGGACTGGCCAACAGCCCGCGGCTTCTGCTCGCCGACGAACCGACCGGCAATCTCGACCCTCATACGTCCGAGCATGTGTTCCGTCAGCTGATCGATGTCATTCGCCGCCAGGGGGTTGCCGCGCTGATCGCGACCCACAATCTGGAGCTTGCGAGCCGAATGGACCGCGTTTTGCAGGTTCATGAGGGTCGCCTCGTCGAGATATCGCTGGCCCATACACGCTGAATGTACTCGACCTGTGGAAGGCTCCCGAACCGCGTCCACGGCTGCGTGGTACGGGTCCATTTAACGTTGCGACTCGGGTACATCTGACGGCATGGAAAACTCGAATCGGCCACCCGCGCGAAACCCGAAGTTCATTCACCTCAAGGTGCATTCGGCCTACTCGTTGCTCGAAGGCGCGCTACCGATAGCGAAGCTCGCCAAGCTCGCGACCGCAATGAACCTTCCGGCGCTCGGCCTGACGGATACGAACAATCTCTTCGGTGCGCTCGAATTTTCCGAGAAGCTTTGGGGCGCGGGCGTACAGCCGATTTCCGGCACGACGGTCGATCTCGACTTCGGCGACAATCGCGACAACGGCACGGCCGCTCTGAAGGCGATGAGCAACGAGCCGCGCGTCAAGCCCGCCGGCAAGCTCGCACTGCTCGCCATGAACGCCGAGGGATTTGCGAACCTCATGCGGCTTTCCAAATCCCTGAATTTCGAGCCATCGCCTGACGAGCCCGCACACATCAAAGTCGCGCGCCTGGAAGAAATGTCGGCAGGGCTCATCGCGCTGACCGGTGGCCCGCAAGGCCCGATCGATGCGGCTCTTCGCGACGGTCAGCATGAGCAGGCCGTCGAACGGCTGAAGACACTCGAGAAGATTTTCGGCAACCGGCTTTACGTCGAGCTTCAACGGCACGGTCTTCCCGAGGAAGCCGAAGTCGAACCGCAGCTCCTCGAGCTGGCCTACGAGCGCGGTCTGCCGATCGTCGCCACGAACGAATGCTATTTTGCCGCCCGCGGTGACTACGAAGCGCACGACGCGCTCCTGTGCATTGCTGATGGCCGCTACGTCGTCGAAGATAATCGCCGCCGCGCCAGCCCCGAGCACTATCTCAAAACCGAAGACGAGATGGCGGCGCTGTTCGCGGATCTGCCTGAGGCGCTGCAGAACACGGTCGAAATCGCCATTCGCTGTGCGTTCCGGCCCGAGGGAAAAAAGCCCATCCTGCCGCGCTTCGTTGCCGCCGACGACAGCCTGAGCGAGATCGAGAACTTCCGTCTCGAAGCGGCAGAATTGAAGAACCAAGCCGTCGAAGGCCTAAAACGCCGCCTCGACGCGCATGGCCCCGCGGAAGGCTTCACGGTCGAGGATTACGAGAAGCGCCTCGCCTACGAGGTAGACGTCATCACGCACATGAAGTTTCCCGGCTACTTCCTCATCGTGGCCGACTTCATCAAATGGTCGAAAGCGAACGGCGTGCCGGTCGGTCCGGGCCGTGGCTCGGGTGCCGGTTCGCTCGTCGCTTACGCATTGACGATCACCGATCTCGATCCGCTGCGCTTCGGCTTGCTCTTCGAACGCTTTCTCAATCCCGAGCGCGTCTCGATGCCGGACTTCGACATCGACTTCTGCCAGGAAAAGCGCGATCGCGTCATCGACTACGTGCAGAAGAAATACGGCGACGATCGCGTCGCGCAGATCATCACGCACGGAAAGCTGCAAGCGCGCGCCGTGCTGCGCGACGTCGGCCGCGTGCTGCAAATGCCTTACGGTCAGGTCGACCGGCTCTGCAAGCTCGTGCCGAACAATCCCGCAAATCCGGTGACGCTGCGCGAGGCGATCGACGGCGAGCCCAAGCTTCAGGAAGAGCGCGACAGCGAACCAATCGTCGCCCGCCTGCTCGAAATCGCCGAAAAGCTCGAAGGCCTCTATCGCCACGCCTCGACCCACGCCGCCGGCATGGTGATTGGCGATAGACCGCTCGAAGAACTCGTGCCGCTCTATCGCGATCCCAAATCAAACTTCCCGATTACGCAATACAACTGGAAAATGGTCGAGGCGGCGGGCCTCGTGAAGTTCGACTTCTTGGGTCTCAAGACGCTGACCGTTCTTGAAAAGGCCGTGCAGCTCATCAAGCGCGTGCGTGGCATTACCGTCGACCTTCCAAGTTTGCCGCTGGACGACAAACCCGCCTACGAGATGCTCGCCAAGGCCGATACGGCTGGCGTGTTCCAGCTCGAAAGTACGGGCATGCGCGAAAGCTTGAAGCGCCTGAAGCCTGACCGCTTCGAGGACATCATCGCCATGGTGGCGCTCTATCGCCCCGGCCCGATGGACAACATCCCGACGTACATCAACCGCAAGCACGGCGAAGAGCCGGTCGATTGCCTGCATCCGATGCTCGAAGGCATTCTGAAGGAGACATACGGCGTCATCATCTACCAGGAGCAGGTCATTCAGATCGCTCAGGTGATGGGCGGCTATACGCTCGGACAAGCCGACCTGTTGCGGCGAGCGATGGGTAAGAAAGACAAGGCCGAGATGGCGAAGCAGCAAGCACGCTTCGTCGAAGGCGCGCTCGCCAACGGCGTCAAAGAAAAAGACGCAATCTATATTTTCGAACTCGTCGATAAATTCGCTGGCTACGGCTTCAACAAATCGCATGCGGCCGCTTATGCGCTCGTCAGCTATCACACCGCCTACTTGAAGGCGAACTTCCGCGAGGAATTCTTTGCGGCATCGATGACGCTCGATATGGGCAATACGGACAAGCTTGCGATGTTTGCGTCCGAAGCGCGAAAGTCCGGCATTAAGATGCTGCCGCCGTGCGTCAATCAATCGGGGGTCGATTTTGGTGTCGAGCCGCCGTCGGGCGATTCCAAATTGGGCGCTATCCGCTATTCGCTCGCGGCGTTGAAGAACATCGGTGCTGGCGCCGTTGAAGCAATCGTCAGCGAGCGCAATACCGGCGGCGGCCCATATACGTCACTCGGCGATTTTGCGGGCCGCGTCGATGCGAAGGCGATGAATAAGCGCGCGGTCGAAACGATGGCCAAGGCCGGAGCGTTCGACGGTCTGAATTCCAATCGCGCTCTCGTTGCAGCGAACGCCGATACGATCCTCGCTTCGGCTCAGCGGCGGACGGCCGACGCGGCGCAGGGGATTACGGATCTCTTCGGCTCAGGCGGGAAGCCCGCCGATCTGGTGTTGCGCGCAACGCCGGCCTGGACCGGCATGGAGAAGCTCTCCGCCGAATTCGAGGCGATCGGATTTTATCTGTCCGGCCATCCGCTCGACCAATACGACCGCGTGCTTGGCAAGCTCGGCGTGAAGCGGGTGAGCGAGTTCGAGGCGTTGGTAATGCGCGGCGCAACGGCGGGACGTCTCGGCGGGATCGTCATCGCGGCCCGCGAACGGCGCTCTCAAAAGGGCAACAAGTTCGCCTTTGCCACCTTCTCGGACGCGACCGGGCAATTTGAGGCGATCATCTTTTCGGACACGTTGGCCGCGAGCCGGCATCTGCTCGAGCCGGGAACGCCGGTGATTGTCTCTGTCGAAGCCGAGCGCGACGGCGAAACGATGAAATTGCGCGTGCAATCAATGGAAGAGCTGGATAAGGCCGCCGCTGCCGTGCCGCGCAATCTGAAGCTCGTGCTCGATCGCAAGTCCGTGCTGGCGAAGGCCGCGCCTGTTTCCGACGTCGGCAAATTTCTGAAGCCGAATGCACGCGGCGGCGAGATTCGCATTGTCCTGGCACTCGAAGATCGCAACCGCGAAATGGAATTCCTATTGCCGGGCCGATATGACGTCTCTCCGCGCGAAGCCCTTCGTATTGAAGCGCTGCCTATCGTTGCCGAAATCATTGAGATTTGAAACCGGCGGTTGCGAATCGAAATATTTTGCGACTGTCAAAAATATTTCTCTTCATCATCGACGGCTTTTTTCTCGAATGGACGTTAAGGAGCCAGACGTGAGAGACGCGTCTGATTTCTCGATAGGAGCCTATCCAATGAAAAAGAGCTTGATCGCTGCAGCGGTGCTCGCAGCCATCACCCTCGGCGCCGCTGGTGCAGCCAACGCCGGAGTAGCCGGTGCCGGTCTGAACGGCATCAGCACCCACGCCAGCAAGTCCGTTGCCGAGCATGTCGATTATAGGAAGCCGTACTACAAGAAGCGGTACCACAAGCGCCACTACTGGGGCCACCCCCGTCACGGAAAGAAGTGGGTCTGCCGCTATCGTCACGGCCATCGCCACTGCTTCTGGCGCTAAGCGCCTTTGACGTAAGCGAAGGCAGCGCATCGGCGCTGCCTTCTTCTGACACAGTTTGCGTACATAGCTCCGCTCCATTGAGCTAGCCAAATAAGAGGCAAAACATGTCGAAGTTCTACGCCGCCCTGGTCGCTGGTTTGCTGCTCGCTCCAGGCGTTCACGCAGCTGACCAGAAAATGGGCGCTGCCGATATCAAGAAGAATCTCGAGGCAGCCGCATCCGATCCGGCAAAGGTCACAGCCTATTGCGCGATGTCGAAGAAAATGGACGAAATCGGCGACGACGAGAAGAAAGCCCAAGCGGCTGGCGATGAAATCGACGGCTACTTCAAGACACTCGGCGACGATTTCGAGAACGCATGGGACGCTGGCCAGGATGCAGCCGACGGATCGGCTGAAGCAACCGCCATGGACCAGGCCGTATCGACCCTCGACGGCAAGTGCAAGTAAGTCGACGAACGCCCGCCGTTGCACCTAAAATAGCCTGAAAAATCATGGGCGCACTGCGAGCCGCGCGGCAATGACCGCCGGCCGCGGTGCGTTTTTTTTTCTCATCAAGGGACGGGGAGGGGCGGGCCTTGGACCCCTCGCAAGTCCGGGGCACGGCGATCAAAACGTCACCCGTGGGTTGCGCAATCCGACGATCCCCCGTATACAGCCGCCATCTCACACGCGAGACGCTCGCGCAATGCGGATGAAAAGCCCCGCATCGTGCTCCGGTGGAGATGAGCTAAGCCTTTGAAAAGGCCAGCAAATCTCTTCTCAAGTCTCGCGGAGGTCTAACCGGAAAAGGAAACGTTACGATGGCACTTCCTGCCTTCAACATGCGTCAGCTATTGGAAGCTGGCGTCCACTTCGGCCACCAGGCCCACCGCTGGAACCCCAAGATGGCACCGTTCATCTATGGGTCGCGCAACAAAATCCACATTCTCGATCTGACGCAGACGGTGCCGCTGTTGCATCAGGCGCTGCTCAAGGTCTCCGACACGGTCGCCGGCGGCGGCCGCGTGCTGTTCGTCGCGACGAAGCGCCAGGCTTCCGATGGCATTGCCGAAGCCGCGAAGCGCAGCGCCCAGTACTTCATCAATCACCGTTGGCTCGGCGGCACGCTGACCAACTGGAAGACCGTTTCACAGTCGATCCGCCGTCTTCGCCAGCTTGACGAGATCCTTGCCGATCCGCAGGGCCGCACGAAGAAGGAAATCCTGAACCTCACGCGCGAACGCGACAAGCTCAACCAGTCGCTCGGCGGCATCAAGGACATGGGCGGCACGCCCGACCTCCTCGTCGTCATCGACACGAACAAGGAAGCGATCGCCATCCAGGAAGCCCGCAAGCTCGGCATCCCGATCGTCGCGATCGTCGACACCAACTGCGATCCGGACGGCGTCGATTATCCGGTTCCGGGCAACGACGACGCTGGCCGCGCCATCACGCTGTATTGTGATCTGATGGCACGCGCCGCTCTTGATGGTCTGGAGCGCTCGCAGGGCGCCGCTGGCGTCGACGTCGGTGCATCCGAAACGCCGCCCGCTGAAGACCTGCCGAAGGTCGTCTTCAAGGGCATCGAAGCGCCGCGCGGCGAAGCTGATGACCTGAAGCGCATCACCGGCATCACGCCGAAGATCGAGCAGCGCCTGAACGATGCCGGCGTCTACCATTTCTGGCAGATCGCCGACCTTACCCCGGAGTATGTCGAATCGCTCGACCGTCAGCTGAAGCTCAGGGGTCAGATCGCCAAGGAAGACTGGGTCGGCCAGGCCAAGAAGCTCGTCGAGGCAGCCACCGTCTAATTGGCGTGGCGCCTGACATCGAACTGACGTGCTGCTGAAGCACGAATGTGAATGAACTGATATGAGGCGCCCGTCGTGGCGCCTCGAACCTCATAGGTGACAGAATGACGACGATCACCGCTGCAGACGTGAAAAAGCTGCGCGATATGACCGGCGCCGGCATGATGGATTGCAAAACGGCGTTGACCGAAACCAACGGCGATATCGAAGCCGCTGTCGATTGGCTCCGCAAGAAGGGCCTGTCGAAAGCTGCGAAGAAATCCGGCCGCGTTGCCGCCGACGGCCTCATCGGCATCGTCGCGAAGGGCCGCGAAGGCGCCGTCGTCGAGGTGAACTCCGAAACGGACTTCGTTGCCCGTAACGAGCAGTTCCAGACGCTTGTCCGCGAGATCACCGCGCTGGCTCCGGCCGCGAAGGGCGATCTGAAGGTGCTTCTGGCTGCAACCTATCCCGGCAGCAAGAACACCGTCGAGACGACGATCCAGGAAGCAGTGGCGACGATCGGCGAAAACATGACCGTTCGCCGGACCGCGGCGCTCGCCGTCAAGGAAGGCGTCGTCGCCGATTACGTTCACAACCGCGTGGCTGATGGCCTCGGCAAGATCGGCGTGCTCGTCGCACTCGAAAGCGCAGGCGACGAGCCGTCGCTGTTCGAACTCGCCCGCATGATCGCGATGCACGTCGCCGCGACGAGCCCCGTTGCTCTCGACATCGCCGAGGTGCCCGCCGAAGTGATCGAACGCGAGAAGGCAATTCTCGCCGACAAGAACCAGGGCAAGAAGCCGGACGTTCTCGAGAAGATCATCTCGGGCGGCATCAAAGCCTTCGCCAAGGAGAACTGCCTGCTCGAGCAGCAGTACATCCACGACACCACCAAGACGGTCGCGCAGGCCGTCAAGGAAGCCGAGAGCAAGGCCGGTGCGCCGATCAAGGTCGCAGGCTTCATCCGCTTCGCGCTCGGTGAAGGCATCGACAAGAAGGAAGAGGACTTCGGCGAAGAAGTCCGCAAGCTCGCGAGCGGCGGTTGAGCTTTTGCCCGGTCGAATGGCCGGGTAGGCTGGCCGGAATCGTCCGAGCGCGTTAGGTATCAGCCGGCCGGTCCCCGTGACCGGCCGGTTTTTCATGGCTGGTCAATTGTCGTGCCGATGGGAGTGAAGCGGATGCCTGGAGCGCAGGGTCTCAAATACAAGCGGCTGCTGGTGAAGCTCTCCGGCGAAGCTCTGATGGGCACGCAACCCTACGGCATCGACATGTCCGTTGCCGACCGTTTGTCGAACGATGTCGCCACGGCGGTCGCGGCGGGCGCCGAAATCGCGATTGTCGTGGGCGGCGGCAATATTTTCCGCGGACTGACCGGCGCGGCCAAGGGCATGGATCGCGCCACGGCCGATTACATGGGCATGCTTGCGACCGTGATGAACGCGCTGGCCTTGCAGAATGCGCTCGATCATCGCGGCGTCCAGGCGCGCGTTCTCTCGGCCATACCGATGCCGACGGTGTGCGAGAGCTATATCCGCCCGAAGGCCTTGGCCTACCTCGCCCGGAGCAACGTCGTCATCTTTGCGGCGGGCACCGGAAACCCCTTTTTCACGACCGATACGGCGGCCGTCCTTCGCGGCATCGAGATGAACTGCGATGCCGTCCTCAAGGCGACCCAGGTCGACGGCGTCTATTCCGCCGACCCGAAGAAGCATAAGGACGCGGTCCGCTACGACAAGCTGACCTATTCCGAAGTTTTGGCCAAGGATCTCAAAGTGATGGACGGAGCGGCCATTGCCCTTGCCCGCGATAACGGACTTCCGCTAATTGTGGTCTCGATCGAAGAACCCGGAAATCTCTTGAAAGCTCTGCGCGGGGAAGCGCGCCAGACCCTTATCGAGGGAACCGGCTGAAAGCGGCTGAAAGCCCCGTCTTCGCGCCGCCCTTCTGCGGCGGCGATGGTTTTGAGCTTTCGAGCGCTTGGAGGAATAGGAAAATGGCACTCGCAGATCACGACATCAAAGAAATTGAAAAGCGCATGCGCGCCTCGATCGACGCTCTGAAGCGCGAGTTCTCGGGCCTTCGCACCGGTCGCGCCAGCGCCAACTTGCTCGATCCTGTCCAGGTTATGGTCTACGGCTCGCGCATGCCCTTGAACCAGGTCGCGACGGTTTCCGTGCCCGAGCCGCGCATGATCACCGTTCAAGTCTGGGACCGCAGCAACGTCATCGCCGTCGATAAGGCGATCCGTGAAGCCAACCTTGGCCTCAACCCCATCACCGACGGCCAGATTCTTCGCCTGCCGATCCCGGCGCTGACCGCCGACCGCAGGCAGGAACTCGTCAAACTTGCCCATAAATATGCCGAGCAGGCCAAGATTTCGATCCGCAACGTCCGGCGCGAAGCGATGGACGTTCTGAAGAAGCTTGAGAAAGACGGCAAAATGAGCCAGGACGACCATCGGGGCAATTCCGAGAAGGTTCAGGAGCTGACGGATCGTCTCATCAAGGAGATCGACGGGACGCTCGTCACAAAGGAAGCTGAAATTCAGAAGGTTTGATCTCCTGCTCTTTTGGGAGCAGGAAGGCATGCAACTGATATTGAGATCTTGATCCCAGGGGCCATTCGACAGTGGCGGCAGCAGCGAAGCCTACCGACGATGGGTCCGGAATTCTCGTCCCGCCGCGACATGTCGCTATCATCATGGACGGGAACGGACGGTGGGCGCGTGATCGCGGATTGCCGCGAGCGCTCGGTCATCGCCAGGGTGTCGAAGCCGTCCGCCGTGCTGTCCGCGCCGCGATCGAACTGAAGATCACGTATCTGACGATCTTCAGCTTTTCGTCCGAGAACTGGAAGCGCCCGATCGAAGAGGTCGACGACCTCATGGGCCTGATGAAGCGATTCATCAGACGCGATCTGGCCGAGCTGCATGAGGCCGGAGTTTGCATCCGGGTGATCGGACAGCGCCAGCACGTCGACAACGAGCTGACGACGCTGATCGACGAAGCGGTCGAGTTGACCCGGGGCAATGACGTTCTGACGCTCGTCATTGCCTTCAATTACGGCTCGCGTTCCGAGATCGCAGGCGCCGCACGCAAGCTTGCTGAGCAAGTGGCGGAGGGCAAGCTGCGTCCCTCGGACATCACCGTCGAACGCATTGCCAATGCGCTCGACACATCCGGCATTCCCGATCCTGATCTTCTGATCCGGACATCGGGTGAGATGCGGCTATCGAACTTTTTGCTCTGGCAGACGGCCTATTCGGAATTCGTCTTTCTGGACTGCTACTGGCCGGACTTCGACAAGGCGGCCTTCGAAATCGCTATCGAAGAATTTCGCTCGCGTGAACGCCGCTTCGGCGGCCTCTCCAAACGCTCGACCGCTTGAGGGCCAGGAAGATGCCGGCCGAGGGTCCCGAAAATCAACGACAGTTTCCTTGGGGCGCGCTCGATTTCATCCCGCAAGAGCTGAAGCTGCGCATCGTATCGGGCGTCGCCATCGCCGTTATTGCCTTCGTCATGCTCTACTGGAGCCCGGAAGCTTTCATAGTGCTGACGTTTCTGGTCGCCGCAGCGATGAGCTGGGAGTGGGGCCGCATCGTCAGGGGCGACATGCCGGACCGCGCCCTGATCGCTCACATCGCTGCGGTCTTTGTTGCCGCAATCTACGTGCTCAACGATATGGCCGGTTGGGGCGTCGCTGCGGCACTTGTTGGTGCAGCCGTGGTTGCGGCGCTTGCCATAGGATCCGGTCGCGCGCGGCTTTCGGGCGCTGGCGTGTTCTACACGGCCTTGCCGGTCGTGGCGCTCGGATGGCTACGGTCGGATGAGCCGCTCGGATTCCTCGCAACGCTTTTCGTGGTGCTGTCCGTCGCGGTAACAGACATCGCCGCCTACGTCTCCGGACGAACCATCGGCGGCCCGAAGCTCTGGCCGGAGGTTTCCCCGAACAAGACGTGGTCCGGCCTCTTGGGCGGCATTTTCACGGCAGCCGTCGCCGGTTTCCTATTTGGATTTTTCACTGGGACTGGCAGCCCCGGATGGCTTGCGAGCCTCGGTCTTGCCATAGGATTGGTAGCCCAATGGGGCGATCTGGCAGAATCGGCATTGAAGCGGCATTTCGGATTGAAGGACGCAGGTGACTTGATACCGGGGCACGGCGGGTTCATGGATCGCATGGACGGCATCGTCACCGCGAGCATCCTGGCGGCCTTGATCGGTTTCGGCATCGATGCTTTTGCTCCCGCACGCGCACTTCTCTACGGGTCATAGACGAATGGCAGTGACAGCTAGCGTTCCTTCACGATTGACTGGGCTGGCGTCGGCCACGCGTCCGGCACCCGCGGACGTATCCCGGCCGATGCGCCTGTCCGTTCTGGGCGCGACTGGCTCGATCGGCACGAGCACGCTCGATCTCGTCGCGCGAAATCCGGGCCGCTTTGAGATTGTCGCGGTGACGGCTCAATCGAACGCCGGCGAGCTTGCTACGATCGCGCGCAAGCACAAGGCGAAGCTCGCGGTAATTGGCGACGAAAGCCGCTTGAGCGAATTGAAGGACGCGTTGGACGGAAGCGGCATCAGAGCGGCCGGCGGCGCCGAGGCGCTTGTCGAAGCGGCGCTCGAGCCCGCCGATTGCGTCATGGCGGCCATCGTTGGTGCGGCCGGATTGCGGCCGACGTTCGCAGCGGCATCGCAGGGAGCCCGCGTCGCGCTCGCGAACAAGGAATGCCTCGTCTCTGCCGGACATGTCTTCACGGCCGCAGTCGCGCGCTCTGGAGCCGAGTTGTTGCCCGTGGATAGCGAGCATTCTGCGGCATTCCAGGCAATGGCCGGCGCCGATCCGAGCGCCATCGAGAAGATCGTGTTGACGGCGTCCGGCGGCCCGTTCCGCACCTGGACGTACGAGCAGATCCAGGCCGCAACGCCCGAACAGGCGCTGAAGCACCCGAACTGGTCGATGGGCGCGAAAATCACGATCGACAGCGCCAGCCTTATGAATAAAGGGCTAGAGCTCATCGAGGCGTTTCACCTCTTCCCCATTTCGGTCGACGCGCTCGACTGCATCGTCCACCCCCAATCGATCGTCCATTGCCTGGTGAGCTACGTCGACGGCTCGGTGCTGGCCCAGATGGCGGCGCCCGATATGCGCACACCCATCGCCGTCGCACTTGCCTGGCCTGAGCGCATGGTCGCACCGACCGAGAAGCTCGATCTCGCCCGTCTCGCGACGCTGACGTTCGAGCCCCCCGATGAGGCCCGTTTTCCGGCGCTGCGCGTTGCCAAGGCAGCGATGCGGCGAGGCGACACGGCTCCAGCCGTTTTGAACGCCGCCAACGAAATAGCGGTTAAGGCCTTCCTTGACCGCCGGATCAAGTTTTTGGACATTGCCGCCCTCGTCGAGGAAACGCTTGACGCGGCAGAACGGCAGGGCGCGATTTGCCCCGCCGAAACCCTGGACGATATACTGGCCGTAGACGAGTTGGCTCGCTATCTGTCGGAAGACAAGCTCAGTGGTTATTAGGGTTCCGAGGTATAGGCCGCGGGAACCCGCTGTTCGAAGCAGCACTTAAAGGATTTTCAAATGGAATTTTTGACGTCGGTCGCAGGTGGGATCTGGCAATACGGGATCATGTTCCTGCTCGTACTGACGCTGGTCGTGTTCATTCACGAGCTCGGCCATTTCCTCGTGGCGCGCTGGTGCGGCGTCACGGTCAAAGCCTTCTCGATCGGCTTCGGCCCTGAAATCTATGGGTTTTACGATAAGCACGGCACGCGCTGGCGCTTCGCCTGGATACCACTCGGCGGTTACGTCAAGTTCATCGACGACGACAACGCGTCCTCGTTCGGCGGCGAGAAAAAGCTGTCTCCGGCCCAGAAGGCGGGGGCGTTCCATTCAAAGTCCGTCGGAGCGCGCGCAGCCGTCGTTGCGGCAGGACCGCTCGCCAACTTCCTCCTCGCGATTCTGCTCTATTCGGCCCTCAACGCCACCGTCGGCCTGCGCATTTTGCCGCCGCTGGTCGATGCCGTCGTCGCCAACTCGCCGGCCGAGAAGGCAGGCTTCAAGCCCGGCGACATGATTCTCGCCATCGACGGCACGAAGATCGCCAAATTCGATGACCTGCAGCGCATCGTCGGCTCGAGCGCCGGGGAAGAGTTGAAGTTTACCGTACAACGTGGCGACGACACCCTTGTGCTCAATGCAACTCCAAGTGTCGACGAGCAGAAGGATGCGATGGGCCGGACGTTCCGGCGGGGCCTGATCGGCATTCAGCGCGCGATTTCCCCAGATAAAGTGAAAACGGTTCAGGTCGGTCTGCCGGAAGCCGTAATGCTCGGCGTATCCGAGACTTACGGCAATTTAACGCAGACGCTGGCTGGCCTTCGGGACATCATCACCCACCGTCAATCGGCCGAGCAAATGGGCGGCCCGATCATGATGGCCGAGGTGACGGCCAAAGTCGCGGAACTCGGCATCGAGCCGATGCTGCGCTGGATCGCCTTCATTTCGGCAAACATTGGCTTCTTGAATTTGCTGCCGATACCGGTTCTCGATGGCGGACACCTTATGTTCTACGCCGTCGAAGCAGTGCGCCGGAAACCCGCGAGCGAACGCCTTCAGCAAATGGGCTTTCAGGTCGGTTTGGCGCTGCTGATGATGTTGATGGTTTTCGTGAATTTCAACGACATTTTGAACGTTTGGCGGCGTTTGACGGGCACCGGCTGAGCCCATGCGGAATCCTGAGTGAGTGGCGTAAACTTACCACTTTGCGGAGGCTTTCTGAATCGTTAAAAGCGTTATGGTGCGCAGCAGGTTAGGACTTCGAATCGGGGGGCCGAGTTGAAGTCTTGAGTTTGACTGCCGGGGAACTAAGAGCCTTCACGACCATAAGAAACGTCAAAAAAGACCGATAAGAAACGACGAACGAGAATACGCATGAGTGTGAGGCTGCCGCCGACAGCTCGCATGTGAATTTGGGGGTCGGCGGCACACGGGGGCAATTCCGCGTATGCAGAAATTTAGGATCATCCTGGCGGGGCTGCGCCTTATTGTGGCGCTTGCAGTTCTCTCGCCGATGGTCGCCATGGGTGACGCTGCCTGGATTTCGGGTCCCGCGTCGGCTCAGGGTGTGATCAAGAACATCGAAGTCGTCGGTAACCGGCGCGTCGAACCTGAAACTGTACGCTCGTACCTGCAGTTCGGGGCGGGTGATCCTTACAACGCCTCGAAGATCGACGCGTCGATCAAAGCCCTGTTCGGAACCGGCCTCTTCGCCGACGTCTCCATGGACTACAAGGGCCAGACCGTCGTCATCACCGTCAAAGAAAATCCGGTCATCAATCAGGTTGCCTTCGAAGGCAACAGCGAGGTCGATACTGCGACCCTGACCGGCGAAGTCCAGTTGAAGCCGCGCTCGGTTTTCACGCGCGCCAAGGCTCAGTCGGACGTTCAGCGCATTCTCGACGTTTATCGCAGGCAGGGCCGCTTCGCCGCCGCCGTCGAGCCGAAAATCATCCAGCTCGAGCAAGACCGCGTCAACCTCGTCTTCGAAATCGACGAAGGCGCGGCGACGAAGGTCAAGGGCATTAACTTCGTCGGCAACCACGCCTTCTCGGATAGCCAGCTGCGCGACATCATTTCGACGACGCAGGCCGGCTGGTTCGACTTCCTCAAGGGCACGTCGGTCTACGACCCTGACCGTATGAACCTCGATCGCGAACTCATCCGCCAATACTATCTCAAGAACGGCTATCCTGACGCTTCGGTCACGGCTGCGAACGCCGAGATCGATCCTGATGGTTCGGGCTTCCTCATCACGTTCGCGATCGACGAAGGCCAGCCATATACCTTTGGCGCGATCAATATCGAGAGCTCGCTGCCGGGCATCGATGGCAGCGCGTTCACTGGCGATCTGCTGACGCAGGCTGGCACTACGTACGACGCTTCGCAAATCGACAAGACGGCGGAGAGGTTGACGCTCAGCATCGCTGACCAGGGCTATGCATTCGCTCGCGTTCGCCCGCGTCCGATCCCTGATGCGGCAAGCCACACGGTTGCTATCACCTACGTCGTGGACGAAGGCCCGCGCGTTTACATCGAGCGTATCAACATCATCGGCAACACGCGCACGAAGGACTTCGTGATCCGCCGCGAGTTCCGCTTGGCTGAAGGCGACGCCTTCAACACGCTGATGGTCGATCGCGCCAAGAAGCGCTTGCAGGGCCTTGGACTGTTCAAGAACGTCGATATCAAGCGGCGTCCCGGATCGGCACCTGATCGCGTCGTTCTCGACGTGGTTGTCGAAGAGCAGTCGACGGGCGAACTCTCGTTCGGCGCCGGCTACTCGACGAGTGAAGGCGTGATCGGCGACGTGTCGATCACCGAGCGCAACCTGTTCGGTAACGGCCAGTTCGTTCGCTTGAAACTCGCAGGCTCCTTCGAGCGCATGCAGGTGGACTTCTCGTTCACCGAACCGCGCTTCCTCGACCGCAACTTGGCGGCCGGCTTTGACCTCTTCTATAAGCAGCTCGACTACACGCAGCAGTCCGGCTTCGAGCAGAAGAAGATGGGCGGTCAGGTCCGTCTCGGCTTCCCGCTTGCTGAAAATCTCTGGATGCAGACGGCGTATTCGATTTCTCGTGACGAGATCTTCAACGTCTCGAACGACGCTTCGGCTGCGATCAAGGAGGCTTGCGGCGCCACCGATTTCACACTTGGTGACACTCCCGACTGCAAAAACAGCGCCTATTGGACGTCGCTGGTCGGCACCACGATCAGCTACGACAAGCGCAACAACGCGCAGAACCCGAACAAGGGTTACTACATCGAAGTCGCCAGCGACTTCGCGGGTCTCGGCGGCGACGCTCAGTACTGGCGCGTCAATGCCGAAGGTCGCTTCTACTACCCGATCACCGACAAGATCACCTTCGTCGGCCGCGCTGTCGGCGGCATGATCGAGGGCTGGGGTGGCCAGGACGTTCGACTGCTCGATGCCTTCTTCAAAGGCGGCGAGACGGTCCGCGGCTTCGATCGGTCGGGCTATGGCCCGCGCGACATCGGTCCAAATTCGCCAAACTCGGACGCGCTTGGCGGCCAGAAGTACTGGGCTGCGACGGCCGAAGTCCGCTTCCCGATCCCTTACGTGCCTGACGATCTCGGCCTCACCGCTGCGGTCTTCGCCGACGCCGGTTCGCTGTGGGACGCGACGGCAGGCGCAAAGCGTGCGATCGCGTCCGTTGGTACGGACACTTTGGGAGACAGCAGCTCTGTCCGCTCGTCGGTCGGCGGCAGCTTGATTTGGAACTCACCGGTTGGCCCGCTGCGCATGGACTTCGCTCAGGTCCTCACGAAACAGAGCTACGATCAGACGCAGTTCTTCCGCTTCGGTGCACAGACGAAGTTCTAAGTCTGAGCCGAACGGCCTGAAGATTTGCTAAATTCGAGAGCGGCGCCAAAAGCGCCGCTCTTTTCCTATGGGTTTAAGCCCGAAGGAATGGGCTATTGCCGTCAGGGACTTGCCAACATCGTTCCGGTCGTTCATTCAACCCCTCCAACACTGACAGAACTGTAACCACGGCGACCGGAGGCGGCGTTATGGAGCATCCCGGATTCTTTGAACGCGCCGGACCGTTTTCACTCTCCGAAGTAGCGGCGGCCACCGGCGCGGAAATTCCAAGCGGCGCGGAGGGCGCCGTCAAAATCGATGACGTGCGCCCGCTGCATGAGGCGGGTCCCTCCCACATCTCATTCATCGACAACAGGAAATATCTCGCGCAGCTGGACGCGACGAAAGCCGGCGCCTGCCTCGTCGTCCCGGCGCTCGCCGATCGCGTCCCCGCCGGCACGGCGCGGCTCATCACCAAGCTGCCCTATCATGGCTTCGCCCGCGCGCTGGCGCTGTTCTATCCCGGCTCCATGCAGCCCCTGGTGGCCACCGCAGGCGCTCCGCCGATCGATCCGACGGCAAAGCTCGAAACGGGGGTAATCGTCGAGCCCGGCGCGATCATCGGCCGTGAAGCGCAAATCGGCGCAGGGACCCGTATCGCCGCGGGTGCCGTCGTCGGAGCGCGCGTAACGATCGGACGGGACAGCTTCATCGGCCCGCTCGCCACCGTAACCCACGCCCTCGTCGGCGACCGGGTCATCATCCATTCCGGCGTCCGCATCGGCCAGGACGGCTTTGGCTTCGCCATGGGCCGCACCGGGCACCTGAAGGTGCCTCAAATCGGCCGTGTGATCGTCCAGGACGATGTGGAAATTGGAGCAAATACAACCATAGACCGCGGCGCGCTTAAGGATACGATCATTGGTGAGGGCACGAAAATTGATAATCTCGTCCAGATCGGGCACAACGTGATTATCGGTCGCCATTGCGTGATCGTTTCGATGTGCGGCATCTCAGGTTCGACCGAGCTTGGCGACTTTGTCGTCATGGGCGGTCAATCCGGAACTGTCGGCCACATCAAAATCGGCAGCGGCGCGCAGGTGGGCGGGGCTTCGCACCCGACACATGACGTGCCGCCGGGCGCCCGTTATTTCGGCACCCCGGCAAAGCCCCTGCGCGAATCCGCGCGTGAGCAGGCCCTGATCAAGCGGCTCGTCGCGCGCGATAAAGACAGCTATGAGGACGGGGCGCCGGAGCCTAAGGAAGGCTGAGAGACGGCAGGTTCGTTCGAGCGCAATTTTTTGGAGCACACGACTATGGAAGGCAAGGCAACAGCGGTCAAAACCCTCGGCACCGCGGATATCAACCGTGTGATGAAGCTGCTGCCGCATCGCTATCCGTTCCTTCTGGTCGACCGGATGTACGACATGGACGCGGACGAGAGCTGCGTCGGCGTCAAGAACGTCACGATCAACGAGCCGTTCTTCCAGGGACACTTTCCCCAGTTCCCCGTCATGCCGGGCGTGCTCATCATCGAAGGCCTCGCGCAGACGGCAGGTGCGCTCTGCGTCTCCAACGTCGGCCATGACTACAAGGCCGAGCTCGTCTATTTCATGGGCATCGACAACGCCAAGTTCCGTAAGCCCGTTCTGCCCGGCGATCAGCTTCACTATCACGTGCGCAAGGTCCGCAATCGCGGCCGCGTCTGGCGCTTCAAGGGCGAAGCGAAGGTGAACGGCAAGACCGTGGCCGAGGCCGAAATCAGCGCCATGCTGGCGGACACCGCCGATGCGCGCGCGTTTGCGAGCCAAAATGGCTGAAGTGGAAGTTCATCCGACCGCCATCGTCGAAGATGGGGCGAAGCTGGCAGCCGGCGTTAAAGTCGGGCCCTTCTGTGTGGTCGGCCGCGAAGTGACGCTCGCCGAGCGCGTCGAACTCGTGAGCCACGTTGTCGTTGCTGGAACGACCGATATCGGCCCCGGCACCCGCATCTTTCCGTTCGCATCGATCGGCCATCAGCCGCAGGACCTGAAGTACAAGGGTGAGCCTTGCTCGCTTTCGATCGGCTCGGAGTGCATCATCCGCGAAGGCGTGACGATGAATCCCGGTACCGCAGGCGGCGGTTCGGTGACGGTCGTCGGCAACGGCTGCGCCTTCCTTGCGAACAGCCACGTAGGCCACGATTGCCACGTCGGCAACGGCGTCATCTTCTCGAACAACGTCATGCTGGCCGGGCATTGCAACGTCGGTGATTTCGCGATCATCGGTGGCGGCGCCGCTGTTATTCAGTATGCGCGCGTCGGCCATCACGCTTTCGTCGGCGGCATGTCGGGCCTCGAAAACGATCTCATCCCCTACGGCATGGCGCTCGGCAATCGCGCCCATCTCTCGGGGCTGAATATCGTCGGCCTGCAGCGGCGCGGCTTTTCGCGGAATGACATTCACGATCTTCGCCGCGCCTACCGGCTGCTCTTCGCTGCTGAAGGTACGCTCATCGAGCGTATGGAAGATGTCGCCGAAGAATTCGCCGGTCACGCCTCGGTGCAGGAAATCCTCGCGTTCATCCGCCAGGGCGGTAAGCGATCGCTGTGCACGCCGAAGAACGGCGAAGAGAGCTGAAACCGCCAATGGACGATCCGATGAAGCGCATCGGGATCATCGCTGGAGCCGGTTCGCTTCCTCTTGAAGTCGCCCAAAGCGTCACGCGCCGCGGCGGCGAGGTTCACGTCGTCATGGTCGAGGGCGCAGCCGATCCGGCGCTCGCCGCGTTTCCGCACACCGTCGTCAATTGGGCCCAGCCTGGACGCGCTATGGCCGCGTTCCGGCGCGCCGGCATCAGTAACGCGCTGCTACTCGGAGGCTACCGGCGTCCGTCGTTTCTGACGGCGCGCCCCGACCTAGCATTCCTGCGGCTCGCTCCCGCTGTCGTGAAACTCTTGAAGGCAGGCGGCGACGACGCCGTGCTGCGCGGCGTGCTCGCGCAATTCGAAACACTTGGCCTGCACATCGTCGGCGTCGGTGACGTGGCGCCCGAACTGCTCGTCGGCGAAGGCGACCTGACGAAAGTCACGGCCTCGCCGGAAAACGCAGCCGATATCTCACGTGGCTTTGATCTCGTCGCCGCACTCGGACGCTTCGACATCGGCCAGGCCGCCGTCGTCAGCCGCGGCCACATCGAAGCGATCGAAGGGGCAGAAGGCACGGACCGCATGCTGAAGCGCGTCGCAGAAGCGCGCCGGGCTCGAGGCGACACCGAACGTTACGGCGTGCTCGTCAAGCGTCCGAAGCCAGGACAGGACCTTCGCGTCGATCTGCCGGCCATCGGCCCGAACACGATCATGGGTGTCGAAGCCGCTGGGCTCAGCGGCATTGCCGTCATGGCCGATCACGTGCTCGCAGCCAACCGGTCCGAGATGGTCGCGCGCGCTGGCGAGCGAGGCCTCTTCATCGCCGGCATCAAGGCAGGTGAGGGGACGCGCGAGACGGCGAGCATCCCCAATGTCCGGACGGAAGCGCTGGGTGATCTTGCCGTCAATCCTCCGGCCGAAGCGGATATCGCGCGCGCCTCCGGCGTTCTTTCCGCGTTGTCCTCTTTTGGCGGCGGCTCGGCGGTCGTCATCAACGGCGGACGCGTCCTCGCCGTTGGCACCTCGGAAGAGCCAGCAGAAGTCGTCGAACGCGTGCGAACGCTGCGCGGAAAGAATACGCGCCGCCGCGGCATCCTCGTCGTTGGCGAAAAATATCCGCTCGCCGAACCGCTGGTGACCGCCGCGCGGAACACGCACCTCACAGGCATCGTAACCACCGGCAACGCCGCCGCTCTCGAGGCGTCTCCAAGTGTCATTCGCTTGGCAAACAGTTCCGCAATGTTCGTCGCCTCTTCAAAATCGGAAACAGGACCGAGGCCGTTGAAAATCTTTCTCGTCGCGGGCGAGCACTCGGGCGACGCGCTCGGCGCCAAGCTGATCGGCGCGCTGAAGACGCAACATGCGGGCCCGATCGCGTTCTCGGGCGTCGGCGGCGAGGAAATGGCGGCGCTGGGCTTTCGCTCCTTGTTTCCTATCGAGGACGTCGCCGTCATGGGTCCGATGTCCATCCTGCCAAAGCTGCCGCGCATCGTTCGCCGCGTTTATCAGACCGTCGACGCGGCGATCGCGTTCGCGCCCGACGTTGTCGTCATCATCGACAGTCCGGAGTTCACGCACCCGATCGCCAAGCGCATCAGGAAACGCGCGCCGGACATCCCGATCGTCGACTATGTCAGTCCGAGTGTTTGGGCCTGGCGTCCGGGACGCGCCAAGAAAATGCGGCCATACGTCGATCATATTTTGGCGCTTCTGCCGTTCGAGCCGGAAGCGCACGCGCGCCTTGGTGGCCCGCCGTGCACTTACGTCGGCCATCCGCTGATCGAAAAGCTCGATGACATTCACAACGCCGATGCGAACGACCTCGCATCCCGCCTCGGTCTCGCACCCGACCGCCCCGTCCTGCTCGTTCTCCCGGGCAGCCGCACTTCGGAAGTCGAACGCCTGATCGACGTGTTCGGCGAAGCTGTCACGCGCGTCTCATCTGCGAAGGGGCCGATCGAAGTCGTCATTCCGGCCGTCCGACACTTGCGCGATCGCATCGTCGCTAAAACCGAGGCATGGACACCGAAGCCGCACATCATCGATGCGTCGGCGGCAAACGACAAATACGCGGCCATGCGTCTTGCCCGCGCCGCGCTCGCGGCATCCGGCACGGTGACGCTCGAACTCGCGCTCGCCGGTACGCCATCGGTCGTCGCCTACAAGGTCGACAAGGTGATGGCGAACCTGCGGTTCCTGCTGAAGGTGCCGAGCGTCGTGCTGGCGAACCTCGTGATCGGAAGGAACGTCTATCCCGAATATCTGCAGGAGGCATGCACGGCCGAAAATCTGGCAAACGCCATCGGGCCGCTTCTAGGCGATACCGATGCCCGTTCGGCGCAACTCGAAGGACTAAGCCTCGCGCCGGAAAAGCTCCGCCTCGCCGCCTCGAGTCCAAGCGAGGCGGCAGCGGCTGTCGTGTTGTCGGTTGCAGCCGGTCAGGCCGAGGGGAAATCGCGGCGCGGCGGCCCGATGTAGAGCTGCCGCGGACGGCCGATGCGCTGCTCCGGATCCTCGATCATTTCTTTCCACTGCGCGATCCAGCCGACCGTCCGCGCGACGGCGAACAGCACGGTGAACATATCGACTGGGAAGCCCATCGCCCGAAGGGTGATGCCGGAATAGAAGTCGATGTTCGGATAGAGCTTCTTCTCGATGAAGTACTCGTCCTGAAGCGCAATGCGCTCCAGTTCCATCGCCACCTTCAACAGCGGGTCGTCGCCGTGACCGAGGGCATCGAGCACTTCGTGGCAGGTCTTCTGCATCACCTTGGCGCGCGGATCGTAGTTCTTGTAGACGCGATGGCCGAACCCCATCAGCCGGAAGCCGGATGACTTGTCCTTGGCGCGCTTTACGAATTCAGGAACGCGATCGACGGTGCCGATTTCCTTCAGCATGTTCAGTGCAGCTTCGTTGGCGCCGCCGTGCGCAGGCCCCCAAAGGCAGGCGATGCCGGCCGAGATGCACGCGAAGGGATTGGCTCCCGATGAGCCCGCCAGGCGCACCGTCGAGGTGGAGGCGTTCTGCTCGTGATCCGCATGCAGGATGAAGATGCGATCCAGCGCCCGAGAAATGATCGGATTGACGATGTAGGGCTCGCACGGAACGGCGAAGCACATCTGCAGGAAGTTCGACGTGTAGTCGAGATCGTTGCGCGGATAGATGAAGGGCTGGCCCATCGAATATTTGTAGGCCATTGCCGCCATCGTCGGCATCTTCGCGATCATGCGGTGGCTCGCGACCTCGCGCTGCCCCGGATCGTTGATGTCGGTCGAGTCGTGATAGAACGATGACAGCGCGCCGACAGTCCCGACCATGACCGCCATCGGATGCGCGTCACGCCGGTAGCCCGTGAAGAATCGGGTCATCTGCTCATGAACCATCGTGTGGTTCGTGATCGTCTTACGGAAGCCGATGAACTCGCTGTTGGTCGGCAACTCGCCGTAAAGCAGCAGATAGCAGACTGCCAGGAAGTTCGTGTTTTCCGCGAGCTGATCAATGGGATAGCCGCGATAGAGCAACTCCCCCTTGTCACCGTCGATGTAGGTGATCGAGCTCTTACAGTTCGCGGTCGAGGTGAAGCCCGGATCGTAGGTGAAGCAGCCGGTATCCTTATAGAGGCTCGTAACGTCGATGACGTCCGGGCCAATGGAGCCGGAACGCACCGAAAGCTGAACCTGCTTGTTGTCGACCGTCAATGTTGCGCTGGGCTTCGTTCCGCCCTTAGCAGCTTTGTCGTGGATGTTCATGCTCGCAACCTCGCCCCGGAAGACACGACCGATGCCTGAAGTAACTATCGCATTTCCCGTGCGCGGGGCTGATGTCGGCGGCCCGGCGTAGGTTTGGCGGCCTTCAAAAAAGCAATCGGCTAATGAAGGATTTAACGGATTTTTTGCGGTGCGGCAAGAGATCGTTAAGGTGCCGCTTATCGAGGTTAACCGGCGGCATCCGCGATCCGGTCGAGGCTCTCCTCACGCCCGAGCACCTCGAGCACGTTGAACACCGGTGGCGAAACCGAGCGCCCCGTGAGCGCCGCGCGAAGCGGCTGTGCGACGTTGCCGAGCTTCAGGCCCTTCTCTTCCGCGTAGGCTTTGACCTTGGCTTCCAAGAAGGCCGCAGACCATTCCGCCTCGCCGACCTCTGACAAGAGTTTGAGCACGTCGGCGTTCGAGGCGCGGCCTTCCGGCCCGAGCAGCTTCGCCGCCTTGTCCTCGAGCTTCAACGGCCGTTCTGCAACGATGAACAGCGCACCGCCAACGAGTTCCGCGAGCGTCTTCGAGCGTTCCTTGAGCGACGGAATGGCTTGCGTGAATTTTCTCCAGCCCTTGGCGGCGAAGAGATCCGCAAGCAGCTTGCCCGACAAGACTGCGGGAAGCTGCCGCAACACTTCGCGCGCCAAAGCGATGTCCGGCCGCGCCGGAGCTTTGGGATCGGACGGCAGTTCCACGAGCGCCTGAAAATTGAGATGCGGCAGCATTCCGCGAACGTGCTCTTCGAGTTCATCATCACCAGCGGCGCGAATGTAGTGACCGTTGAGATCGTCGAGCTTCTTGAAGTCGAGCCGCGCCGGGCTCTTGTTGATGCCGTCGATGTCGAACCAGCGGATGAGATCGTCTGTTGAAATGATCTCGTCGTCGCCATGGCTCCAGCCGAGGCGCACGAGATAATTGCGGAGCGCGACCGGCAGGTAGCCCATGTCGCGATATTCTTCGACACCCTGCGCGCCGTGGCGTTTCGAAAGCTTCGCGCCGTCCGCCCCATGAATGAGCGGAACGTGCGCGAATTCCGGAACATGCCAGCCCATGCCCTGATAAATCTGCGTCTGCCGCGCCGCGTTGGTCAGATGATCGGCGCCGCGGATGACGTGCGTGATCTCCATGTCATGATCGTCGACCACGACGGCGAGATTGTACGTCGGGTTGCCGTCGGACCTGAGGATGATCAGATCGTCGAGATCCTTGTTCGGGAACGCCACGCGGCCCTGCACGTGATCGTTGACGATCGTCTCGCCCTCGCGCGGCGCCTTGAGGCGAACGGCCGGCTTCACGTCTTTCGGCGCATCCTTCGGATCGCGGTCGCGCCAGGGCGAAAGGAAAATCTGCGGCCGCCCCTCGGCCTTTGCCTTCTCGCGCGCGGCCTCGATTTCGGCGGGCGATGAATAACAGTAATAGGCGGCGCCGCGGGCAAGAAGCTCGCTCGCAACCTCCCGATGCCGGTCCGCGCGCGAAAACTGCGAGACGACCTGGCCGTCCCATTCGAGCCCGAGCCACTTTACGCCGTCGAGGATGGCTGCAACCGCCGCCTCGTTGTTGCGCTCGCGATCCGTGTCCTCGATGCGCAGCAGGAACCGTCCGCCGCGGCCGCGCGCGTAGAGCCAGTTGAAGAGTGCCGTGCGCGCGCCTCCGATGTGCAGATAACCCGTCGGAGAGGGTGCAAATCGTACGATGGGCGCACTCGGTGTAACGGTCTCGGACATTGGACCTTTTTTGCTCGCCTGCCATTGAGGGAATGAGGCTCCGCTCGTAGCATGTGAGGAGGAACAAGTTAAGAGGCCGCAAATAGCGGCTTGGCTTGCAATGGGCGGGGCATGTCGGTCGAAGCGGCGGGGCCAGAGAGCGGATTTCCAGCGCAACCGGAGCGCGGATTGGGCCGCGCCGCCCTTCTGTTCGAAGCCGAACGGGAGAGCTTCTTTCTCTGGGCTCCGGTCTGTCTCGGCGCCGGCATCGCTGCCTACTTTGCACTCTCCGTCGAGCCGCCGATGCTCATGGCGTTCGCGCCCGTCGTGCTGGCGCTTATTCTGCGTTCGACCGTCCGCGCCGGCACGTTGGCTGCAACGATGACGATGGCATTTGTTTTGGCCGGAACCGGCTTTGCACTTGCAAAGCTGCGTGTCGAAGCGGTGCGCGCGCCGGTTTTGACCAAAGCCCTCCACAGCGTCGAGATCACGGGCACCGTAACGATGGTCGAAGCGAAGATCCCGAGAGGTCAGCGGCTCACGATACGCAAGCCCGAGATTGCGGGCCTGAGCGCCAGTCAAACCCCCGCGGTCATTCGCATCCGCACGATGTCCGCGCGAGTGCTCGCAGCACCGGGAGACCGCATTCGCATAAAGGCGAACCTGTCGCCGCCTGCAAAACCGCAGCTGCCCGGCGGCTTCGACTACGCGCGCACTGCCTGGTTCGATTCTGTCGGCGCCGTCGGATATGCCTTCGCGGCGCCCGTTATCGAAGGGCACGAGGAATCCGGCACGATTACCCAGTGGTATCGCCAGGCGATCGAAACCGTTCGCCAGGGAATTGCCGTTCGCATTCGCCAGGCGTTGCCGGGAGAAACCGGCGAAATCGCGCTCGCGCTGATAACCGGTGAACGCGGCGGCATCACAGCCGAGACGAACAACGCCTTCAAGAATTCCGGCCTCTTCCACATCCTGTCGATCTCCGGCCTGCATATGGTGATCGCAGCCGGCGCCGTGTTCTATTCGGTCCGCTTGCTGCTCGCTGCCGTTCCGCTGATCGCGCTGACCTTGCCGATCAAGAAAATCGCCGCGGCATTGGGAATTCTGAGCGCGATCGCCTATCTCGCGATTTCCGGCGGCCAGTTTGCAACGGTCCGTTCGGCGCTGATGATCCTGATCATCTTCGGAGCCGTCCTTCTCGATCGGCCCGCACTGGCGTTGCGCAACGTGGCGCTTGCCGCGTTCCTGATCCTCCTCGTCTATCCCGAAAGCCTGCTCGACGCCGGCTTTCAGATGTCGTTTGCCGCCGTCACCGCGCTGATCGCGTCACACGAGACTTTGAGTAATTTCCTCGGAAGGGAGTCGCGGCCGCATCCGCTGCTGAAGATCGTGAAGTTCTTCGGCGAAATCATCGCCTCGACACTTGTTGCGAGCGTCGCCGTCGCGCCGTTCGCCGCCTACAACTTCCACCAGAGCCAGCAATACGCCGTGCTTGGCAACATGATCGCCATTCCGATCTGCAATATCCTCGTCATGCCGTCGGCGCTGCTCGCGATGGTGCTGATGCCGTTCGGACTGGAAGGGATCGGTCTGAAGCCGATGGGCTGGGGCATCGAAGGCATGGCGTGGTGCGCGAACAAGGTCGGCGCATTGCCGGGCGCCGTCGGACACATTCCGGAAATTCCGGCGCTCGCGTTCGTCCTGATGCTCGCGGGCGGAATATGGCTGTCGCTCTGGCAGACGCGCATCCGCCTTCTGGGCATCGCACTCGTGTTTCTCGGTCTGCTCGTCGCGCCTTGGATGCCACGGCCCGATATTCTGATCGGTCAGAAGGGCTTGATCGCCGTGCGCGACGCTTCCGGAAAACTCTCCGCGTTGCCGTCGAAAGGCTCGAAATACGATCTCGACCGGTGGCTCGAATATGACGGCGATGGCCGCACTGCGCGCGAGGCACAACGCGGCGACGCGTTCACATGCGACGCGGCCGGATGCATCGCCCATGTCAAAGGCGCAACCGTCGCCGTCGCTCAGCATCCCGCGGCGATCGTCGACGATTGCTTGAACGCCGACGTGCTGGTCATCAACGACCCGAAGCCGGACGACTGCGCCGTGCCCAGAACCGTTATCGATGTCTTCGACCGCTGGCGTAACGGCGCCTACGCGCTCTATGTCGAGCGGAACGACGACAGCCCGGAACCGCGCGTGCGCCTCGAAACCGTCGCCGCCCATCGCGGCGAGCGGCCGTGGAGCGTGATGCCGGAGCGGAAGACTCCCGGATTGCCGAAGCCGCGCATTGCGGAGACGCCGGGGGCGGGGGCCCCGCCAACTGCGCAGGTGCGCTCAGCCGAGCAGGCCGAAGCCGGGCCGCGAACCCGGGCCGAAGACGATCCGGGGGAGGGGCCAGAACTCGCAAGCGACTGGCCTGAAGATGACCCTCCCGGCTTGGCCCCCACGAGCGAGGCTCAGTAGCGCCTGAGCAGCCCGACGAGCCGCCCCTGAATGTCGATTTGATCCGGCCCGAAAATGCGCGTCTTGAATTCCGGATTGGCCGCCTCGAGCGCGATGGTCGAGCCCTTCTTGCGCAGCCGCTTCAGCGTCGCTTCCTCGCCCTCGACGAGCGCGACGATGATGTCGCCGTTCTCGGCGTTGTTGCAGCGCCGGATGATGACCGTATCGCCGTCATGAATGCCCGCCTCGATCATCGAATCGCCCTTAACTTCCAGCGCGAAATGCTCGCCATTCGTCAGAATGTCGGGCGGCACGGCGATGTCGTGGGTGTGGTTCTGAATGGCGCTGATCGGCGTACCGGCGGCGATCCGGCCCATGACCGGGATCGACACCGTTCGTGCATCGATGACGTGCGAAGGCGGCGGCGGAGCGACGCTCGCCCGCGGCCCGGAACCCTCGATCACGCTCGGCTGGAAACCGCCGCGCTGCGGTGCGATCGAAGCGACGGACGCGCCTGCACCCGCGCTCTGACCCACGCTTTGGCCAGCGCTCTGATTGTCCGGAAGCTTGATCACTTCGATGGCGCGCGCCCTGTGCGGCAGACGGCGGATGAACCCGCGCTCTACAAGGGCGGTGATGAGCCGATGAATGCCGGACTTCGACCGGAGATCCAGCGCATCCTTCATTTCATCGAAGGAGGGAGGCACGCCGCGTTCCTGCATGCGCGCGTGGATGAAGAGCAGCAGGTCTTTCTGTTTCTCGGTGAGCATCGCGTTTCGTCTCAAGCCTTTGCTGGCTGCGCGAGCGCCGACGGCCGAAACGCTGACCACCAGCCGGTCACCCGCAGGATGACGGTACAAATCATGTATGTACGCTACACGTTCTCGTCTCGTTCCGCAAGTGCACCGTGCAACGCGGCTGTGTTTACGTTCGAAATTTCGCTTTCAGAAAGGAGGATACTTCACCTTCCAACCCGTTGCCGCGGTCAGTCGATCGAAGTTGTCGTCTAATCCCGATGTCAGCCCATATAACGTTGCCCGAATCGATCTGACGGGCTCGTCCGCCTCAAAATAAAACCGGATTGACCCTCGCTCGCTTCGTTTAAAGTCCGCCTCGTAATGCGGATAGCGAAGCGATACGGCAAAGAGTCGAAGGAACCATGGAACACGCTTTTTAAATTCGGCAACGCTGCGCGGCTCTTCCGCTTGGTACCGGAATTCCGTGCCCGGAAATGCCTCTGACAACTGGCGCTTTATGTCTGCAATGGGGCCAAGAGGACGTCGGTCGGGGCGACGTATAGTGCAACTCAGAGACATATCGGGACCATTCAGCTGCGATGGGCTTATTACACGTCTTCGGGCGTCTAGGCTTCGGTGCGACCTCATCAATTAAGCCCATAATCTCTTCGACAGTCGAGCGGAGAAGCCGGAACCCCCAACGCCCAACTTCCGCCGCGCTGGAGCCGCGCAAATGCACGAAGACCATGCGACGGAAAGCTCGACGCCGCCGGTTCAACACCGGAGCAGCAATTTGGACGGCCGTTTGAGCGGGGCATTGTCGGGCCATGCAGGGTTGGTTCTCGCAGATCGTCATTGGCGTCATCGTCACCGTTTTGGGCACCGTCATCGCGAACGCCGTTACCGGCGGCCGCGCCAGCCATCATTTCGTTCCGAGCTTCTACGACTCGTCGCGCCATTGATCGCCTAGCTCTCTTTTCCGACCGTAGCCCGGCTCCCCGGAGGGGGACCGAAGGATGACGCGACACGTGTGCGCAACCCGCCGGCTCGCGGAACGGAACGAAGAACGATGCAACAGGCATGTGCTGGCGGCCGGCTCCCCGGAGGGGACCGAAGAACGACGCAACGAGCGTGCGCAACCGGCCGGCTCGCGGAACGCGAGTCGGTTGCGCCAACCAAAAAGCACGGAGCGGACGGGTTCCGCGGCTGGGTCGTGCAGCAATGAAGTCTCGGAACCGATCCGCTCCGTGACAGACCGAGAACAGGGTCTCGAGCAGGGTCACTTTACGTCAGCGGGATGCTCCGCACACTGGCTTCTCACCCGGTGCGAACCTTGCCGATCGCCTTGTCCGGAAGCGCGCGTCACGCCCCGGGTCGGGCTGCCCCACCCGAGCCCGGCGCAACGCCTTGCGCACGAACCCTTCGCCGGATGGGCGGAGCGATTATGCGAGAGGAGGCGAGAGCGGGGATAAGTTTTTTCGAGTGCGGGGAATTGGCAGAGAATTGCGCGCTGCGCTGCAAGACAGAATCTGCGCGAAACGGGTCTATACAGATCATCTGCTCTGCGCGATGTTAACGGAATTGGGGACGGTTGCGTTTTGTTGAGTGGGGGTATGGGGGATGTTTGACGAACTTTTGCACGCGATCATGGAGCAATGGGCCCATGTCGCGGTGGCATTTTTTGCAGGTTTGGGCGTCGCAAAGATTTTGAGTGTCGTAATTCCGCTCTTTCCGGCGGCTTATGGCGTCTACATCAAATGGCGCAATTCTGGATATCGTTTAGCCGATAGGCTCGAAGAGTTCTTGGGTGATCAAGAAGGGCGATTGAAGAATACCCGTTCCCAATTATCGGCTCTTGTTCAATATCCGTCTCCCGCTCGTTCGCTGGAAGATCCCTTCTTTCCGCGCCGACGGCTTAATCGCGCGTTGCGCAAAATGAATTGGGGCTTGGGTTCGGCTGCCGTGAACGATCTCGCAGGAGCTGTTCAAATATGCGCGAAACGAGAGCAGCTTTCGCGAGAGCTGGCCGAAGAACACAAGCGCAGACAAGTATTGGCGCACCTTCTTCTAGGCGCCCGCGCGGCCTCTCGCGAAATCAGAGATCCCTTGGAGCGAAGTGCAGCCCGCGCGGAAGCGCTCGCTCATTTTGAGAGGGCTCTTGAACTTAACCCAGGTGATGGAGAGGCCTTAGAATACTCAGGGCTAATGTGCCTCGAACTGGCAAATCCTGCCGGCGCTCTTACAAGATTTAGCAACCTCGTTCAGCTTCGGCAGGCTGAGGGAGGTGTGGCACTAGCGAGAGCTTATCAGCTGCAAGCGACAGCTTATCAAAGCCTATCAATTCCTCAGCCGTTGAACGCGAATAATGCCCTTACGAGTGCGCTAAATTGCTTGCCGCCTAATGGCGGTCTTGAACGGGCCCATTTGCACAAGCAACAAGGCAACGCGCGGCTGAAGCTAGGCAACATTCCATCGGCCAATGGTAGCTATCAACAAGCACTCACAATTTATCAGTCTCTGCGGGCTACGGCTGATGGCCAAGCCGGACTAAGTCGCGTTAATGCAGCGATCGCTCAGATCAACCGATCGTCTGCTAGCGATTGAAATCTCCAGTGAGGTCGCGAGGCAAAATTTGCCTGTGGTTCAGGCAAGCAAAGCCCAACGGCTGACCATGCCAAGTCCAAACGCCGCTCCGCTCGCCAGGATCGCGTGTCCCGCACTTTGCCAGTGCGCCATCGTCAAAACGTGAGAAGCGCCGATGTTGGAAAATCGTGCTGCGAATTTCCGCTGCTCACCGAGCGAAATCGAGAAGAGTACGGCAGCGCCGATCAGTGCTGCCCATATCGGTGCGCCCGCGAATGCGGCGAGCGCAGTGAAAAGTATCGATGTGAATGCCAGCATTCGTTCCCCCAATTTCGGGGCAGTCAATCGCGATTCGCTGAAATCCCAGTAGTTCGTCGCTGACCGTCCGGGATTCTCCTGTTGATAAGAAGCCAACGCCCAAGCTCCGCTTAGGTTGCCTCACACTCACTCCGCCCACACCCCCAAAACAAAAAAGGCAGCTCGCGCCGCCTTTTTCAATCTCGTTTGGGAGGATCGGTAAGTCTGGGGAAAGTCAGGATTCAAGTTGCCAGATGCCTGTCGGCAAACGGCAGGCAACGATTTCGGTCTCTTTCGTCGTGTCGACGCCGCTCAGCGTGACGACGGCATGGCGGCAGACGCTGCCGCGCGTGTCCTTGAACGACGAGACAGGTTTGACGACACCGGACAGCCGTCCGTGCGCGCGGTGCCAGACATAGCTCGAGCCGTCCGCGACCTCGGTCAGGGCGAATTGCACGCTTTCGAGCGCCGCATATTCGTCGTCGCGGTCGAGGGCCGTTTTGACGGTCGTGAATTTTGTGTTTTCGCCGAGGGCGCTGGGTTTCGGGCAGGCCGCCGTAGCCAGGGACTGTTCCGCCCCCCAGGCATACCCGTAAGGTATGAAAATCGCCGCAACCAGCGCGAATGCCGTTGCGCCGGCCGCGGCAGTCGAGAATAGAGACGCATTTGAGGACATAACGCTTACTTTCTACTCGGGCGGAACGCGACGCTCGCCCAACAAGGACGATAGGGTGAGTCTGCCTCAGTATGGTTAAAAGGAGCTGAATAGATATCGTCGTCTGTGCTGAAACGGAGCACATCGGCACCTTGGCAAAGCCGGTTGAAAGCGCGATCTGCAATCGAGACCGAAGAAACAAGCGTTGGGCATGCAACATGAGTGACACTGAAACCGCCGCCACCTCGGCTCCCGAAACGGCACCCGATTTTTCGATGGCCGAAGATCCGTTTCTACTGTTCGAGACCTGGATGAAGGACGCCGAGCGGACGGAGCCGAACGATCCGAACGCGATGGCGCTCGCGACCGTCGATGCGGGCGGCATGCCGAACGTCAGGACGGTGCTGCTGAAGGGCCTCGATGCGCCCGGGAGTTCCGATCGCGGCTTCGTCTTCTATACGAACTTCGAAAGCGCGAAGGGACGCGAGCTGCTCGCGAACCCGAAGGCCGGGCTGCTTTTCCATTGGAAGAGCCTCGAACGGCAGGTCCGCATTCGCGGGCCCGTGTCGCTCGTCTCGCATGGCGAGGCCGACGCCTATTACGCCCAGCGGCCGAGGCTGAGCCGCATCGGCGCCTGGGCCTCGCATCAGTCGCGGCCGCTGTCGTCGCGCGATGTGCTCGAAGCCAAGGTCCATCACTACGAGGCGAAGTTCCCGGAAGAAGCGATCCCGCGCCCGGCCTACTGGTCAGGCTTCCGCGTTCTTCCCGTTGAAATCGAATTCTGGAAGAGCCGCGAATACCGGCTCCACGACCGCATCGTCTTCCGCCGCGACGCGCCGCGCGACTCCTGGCACAAGACGCGCCTCTACCCATAAGTGACGACGAGACGTGCCGTTCGTGGCACAATGCAGCCCGAAGACGTGAGGATCGCTTGAGGCTCGAATGGTAACGGATCGCATCGACGAGCGCCGCCCGCGACGGCGGGTCCGCGACCGTTATCAGTCGACGCGGATCTACTACGCGGCCGGCCGGCCGCCGTCGTTCCTCGCGAAGTGGACGAGCCGCCTCGCGCTGTTCTCGGCTGTTGCCGCGCTGGTGGCGGCGGCGCTCCATCGCCTGCATCTGCTGCCAACGCCGGTCGCGATGACGATCGCTTATATCGTCATCGTGTGCGCCGGGCTGTCGCTGCTGATGGCGTTCGTCGCCGGGCTCGATATCTGGGTGACGGGGCGGCAAGGCGCGGCGCGCGTGTTCTGCGGTGCGATCGTCGCGCTGGGACTGCTCGCTATCCCGGCAGGCGTCTGGGCCATGAGCTTGAAGTGGCCGCGCATCAACGACGTTTCGACCGATCTCGCTGAGCCGCCGGAATTCACCGAGGCGAAGGACGAGCGGCCTCCCGGCGCCAACGCGACCGAATACGAAGGCGATGAGTTCGCCGCCATTCAGCGCGCGCATTATCCCGATCTGAAAAGCCTGATCCTGCCGCGGCCGACCGAGGAAAGCTACGAGCTGGTGCTGCAGGCGCTCGCCAAACTCAAGCTGAAGACGACGCTCGAAGTTCCGCCCGAAGATGAACAGGACGCGCCGGGCTTCATCGAGCTCTCGGACCAATCGCAGATCTTAGGGCTCGTCGACGACATCATCATTCGCGTGCTGGGCGAGGACGGATCTTCCCGCATCGATGTCCGGTCGCAATCGCGCTTCGGCGAAGTTGATTTCGGCCGCAACGCTACGCACGTGCGCACGATCCTGAAGGAAGTCGCGAGCCGGTTCGAAGCATCCGTGCCCGATGTCGACAAGGCCACGCAAGCCGTTGTCGACAAGCGGAACAAGCTCAAAGCGGAGAAAGGTCGCGGTCCGGCGTCAAAGGCAGATCGGAAGCGACCAAACCTTTCTCGATCAGATATTCGACGTGCGCCTGGACAGAAAGCGTCGCAGCCGGGATCAGCTGCGGGGCAAGGCCGCGGTAAATCTCGGGGACAATTTGACGAATAGTCGTCGCGCCCGCGGTGAGCGCGTCGAGCACCGATTTCTCGCGCCATGTCCGGTGTAGAAGATAGGCCTTCACCGTGCGCTGGGGATCGTTTAGCCGATCGCCGTGACCGGGCAGGAAAACGTCGTCGTTGCGATCCAATAGAATTTCGAGCGACGAGACGTAATCGGACATGCGCCCTTCCGGCGGCGCGATAACGGTCGTGTTCCACGCCATCACGTGATCGCCGGAAAAGACGACTTTGCGGCCCTCCAGCGCGAAGCAGAGATGATCCGGCGCATGGCCCGGCGTGTGGATCGCCGTCAGCGCCCAGTCCGCGCCCGTAATCGTGTCGCCGCCCTTGAGCGCAATGTCGGGCGTGAAATCATAATCGACGAAGTAGCTGCCCGAAGGACTGTTCTCGAGCGCGATCTTTCCCGCAGCCGGATCGCGCGCATAGGCAGCCGTCACGGCGCCGGTTTCGGCTTTCAGCTGAGCGATGCCATCGACGTGGTCGCGATGCGCGTGCGTCGAAAAAATGTGCGTGATCGGCCGGCCTGCCGCAGCTTTCAGAATGGCGGCGCGATGGTCCGCGCTGTCCGGCCCGGCATCGATGACGGCCAGGGACGTGGAGCCGACGAGATAGGTGTTCGTGCCCTTGAACGTGAACGCGCTCGGATTGTCCGCGACGAGCCGAACGACGCCCGGTCCCATGGGAGACGGCACGCCGTAAGTGAACGCCATGTCTGTTGTGAATTTGAGCGAGTCCAAACCCCGTGAGCCCTCGTTGAAACGTGATGCGCTTATAGGCAACTCGGCCGCGCCACGAATATCCTGAAATTCGACGCAGGTTAACGCCGTGTGCGATTGCGCACATGTTCCGGACGGAACCCGAGACCGATGAGACGGCCCGAAAGGTGCGCGAGTATAGGCCATCTGGCGATGCCGAGGACAAAACCCGGTGGACCCGTTCGCGTCTTCTCGTTGGCTTCGCGTTTTCGCCGGTCGCTGCGCATCATCAGCTGCAGCTTCTGCGTGGCCTTCGTCGGAAACGTGCGGCGCAGTTCGACCGCCGCCAGATGTGCGTTGGAGAGACGGCCTTCTTTCAGTGGCTTCGTCAGGATGTTCGCCGCGGCAACCGCATCCTGAATCGCGAGATTGACGCCGACGCCGCCGATGGGCGACATCGCATGCGCCGCATCGCCGATGCAGAGAAGCCCCGGACACCACCACTGCTTCAGACGATCGATCCGGACACTCAAGAGGTGCACGTCGTCGAAGGAGCGGATCTCCTGCAATCGCTCGCGCGGCAGGGGCGAGACGGCGGCGACCATCTCGCGAAACGCTTCGATCCCGCCGGCTTTGATGTCGGCATAGGTGCCTTTGCGAACGATATACCCGCATTGCCAATAGTCGCCGCGATCGATCATCACGAACCCTTGCCGCGGACCCGCATGACCCATGGTCTGCTCGGGATCGCTCGCCGCATGCGAAAGCTTCATCCAGAGAACTTCGCTTGGGCTTCCGAAGCTTTCGACTTCGAGGCCTGCAAGCCTGCGAGTCGTTGAGCTCCGACCGTCGGCACCGATGATGAGGGACGTGTTGAGCGTCAACGGTCCATCGGCCGTGCGCGCGCGCAGCCCCATGACGCGGTCTCCCTGGATGATGAGATCCGTGACTTCGCTTTGCATCAGCAGGCGGAAATTCGGATAACGCTTCGCCTCGCGCGCCAGGAAATCCAGAAATTCCCACTGCGGCATGAAGGCGATGAAACGGTTCTTCGTGGGCAGCCAGGAAAAATCGGCGATGGTGATGTTTTTCCCGCCGACCTCCGCGTGGAGCTTGCGGGCTTCAGTATGCGGAAGCAGCAACAACTCGTCCGCGAGCCCGAGTTCGTGCATCACCTGCAAGGTCGACGGATGGATGGTGTCGCCGCGAAAATCGCGCAGGAAGTCGCCATGCTTTTCGACGACGGTCACGTCGATGCCGGCGCGCGCCAGCATGAGGCCGAGCATGAGGCCTGCGGGGCCTGCGCCAACGATGGCGCACGTCGTGCTGATCTCACGTTTTGTTGCCACGTCCTCTTCTCGCTCCGAGGTTTCCGGAATAGACGCCGCATCGGTTTCAAGGTTCATACCGGACTCCCGAGCGCCAGCGTTTTGAGATCGACGACGTCGCGCTTTGGCGCTTGGTCAATAGGGCAATTAGAACGAATTCAGCAGAAATGTATTTACTTCATCGGCCAGCTCGACGTGCTCTTTAATGGCCGCATACTCATCCTTGGTGATACGAATCGTGTGCTGTCCGTCCGCTTGGAGTCGCGGCATAATTTTTATCCTTTCTCCGGCAGCGGCCCGAGCTAACAACCAGATTCTGTGAACGCCATCTATTGATAGAATGCCGACACAATCCATTTCGGCCGCAGACTGAAATAATACCTTCTCAGATGAGCGCACATTCCTCGCCTGCAATTCGGTCGTCTGAAGAATAGACCACTCACGTTTTGATGCTTCTTCTTCGGAGAAATTATAAAACCACCAACCTGCGCCGCCTATTGTGAGTGTCAAGATGAACAGAAATTTCAACATTCCGGTAGGCGACCATTGTTTGGCCGGAAACGGAGGGTGCTTGTCGTCGATGACTGCCACCTGCGCGCTCTCTTCGGGATTCATACCGGACTCCCGAGCGCCAGCGTTTTGAGATCGACGACGTCGCGCTTGGGCGGCGTGCCGAACATGCGCGCATATTCGCGGCTGAACTGAGAGGCGCTCTCGTAACCGACCTGATACGCCGCACCCGCCACGTTGATGTCGCCAGCCGCCATCAGCCGCCGCGCTTCGAGAAGGCGCAGCTGTTTCTGATATTGCAGCGGCGTCATCGACGTCAGCATTTTGAAATGCGCATGAAACGACGAAGGACTCATCCGCGCGACGGAGGCAAGTTGCTCGACGCGGATGGGGCGCGCGAAATCCTCGCGCAAAACCTGGATCGCCTCGGCGAGCCGCCGCGTCCGGCTGTTGGGCAGTACGAGCTTGCAGAACTCGCCGCCGTACGCGCCGGTCAGCAGCCAGAACGAAATCTCGCGCATGATCGCGGGATAGAGAACCGAAATAGCGTTGGGAGTCGAAAGCAACCGTGCGAGCCGCACCGTGCAATCGGCAAGCGGTCCTTCGAGATTACCGACGAAGGCGCCGACGCCGCCTTCGTCGTTCGGGAGAGGAGACGTATCAAGCTCTTCCATCACCTCTCGCATGATGCCGAGGTCGAGTTCGAGAATGAGCCCGACAAGCGGCTTTTCCGCACTCGCCTTCGACACCCACCCGAGCGCGGGAATTTCGACGCTGAAGACCAGCGCCTGCATCTCGCCGTAGGTGAGGGTCTCGTCGCCAAACAGCACCTGCTTTTCGCCCTGCGCGACGATGCACAGCGACGGCCGGTAGACCATGTGGCGCGGCAGCGTCGCGCGGCTCGTGCGCATGAAGGTGAAGCCAGGGATCGGCGTCTCGAAAACGCCTTCGCCGCCGCCATTGGCATCGGCATAGGTGATAAGCGCCGTCTTCAAATCGAGCATCTCGAAGTCTCTCTATCTGCGGCGATTTCATCTCGAACTGGGCATTATCATAGGGCGGGAACGCGCGGGCCCCAAGACCGTTTGGAGGATTAGGCAAGAAATTCGCGAGTTCCGGCATTCAACAGGCGACGGTCGAGGCATAGATGTTCCGCTCGCAGACGTCATTCGAGGAGCAGGCAATGGCACAGGCAAAGAGCGGATCGGGTCTGAGGATCGCGATCGTAACGGGTGGCAGCCGCGGGCTCGGACGGAACACCGCGCTGAGTCTCGCGGAGCGGGGCGTCGATGTGATCTTCACCTACCGATCAAATCGCAAAGAAGCCGAGAAGACAGTCTCGGAAATCGAAGCGCACGGCCGCAAAGCGGTGGCGCTTCAACTCGACACCGGCGACAGCGCTTCGTTCGATGCCTTCGCCGCCGAGGTCAAGAGAATCCTGAAGGACAAATGGGGCCGCGAGACGTTCGATTATCTCGTGAACAACGCCGGTATCGGCATAGGTGCATCCATCGCCGACATGAAGGAAGCCGACTTCGATCAGCTCTATAATATTCATCTGAAGGGCGTGTTCTTCCTGACCCAGAAGCTACTGCCGCTGATCGCTGACGGCGGCCGCATCGTCAATCTCTCGTCCGGCCTCGCGCGCTTCACGATGCCGGGATACGCTGCATACGGTGCGATGAAGGGCGCAATCGAAGTGCTGACGCGTTACATGGCGAAGGAACTCGGACCGCGCGGCATCGCCGTCAACGTCGTGGCGCCCGGTGCGATCGAAACCGATTTCGGTGGCGGTCTCGTGCGCGACAACGCCGAAATCAACAAACACATCGCTTCGGTGACGGCGATGGGACGCGTCGGCGTTCCCGACGACATCGGGCCGATGATTGCAACGCTGCTCGCCGACGAGAACCGATGGATGACGGCGCAGCGCCTCGAAGTCTCGGGTGGCGTGAACCTCTGACGCACCAGCCGTCATCCTCGACCGAATGAGCGAAGCGAATGACGGTCGGGGATCCAGCGTGAGACTCGTCGAAGACGCGATGTTGTGAGCCTTCGGCAGCTTTACGCTGGACCCCCGGCCTTCGACGCGGCCATGGCCGCGCGCGGCCGAGGATGACGAAGGATGGCTCGGCCTCCGTCGGCATGACGGTGGGGAGGCAGGAGTGCCGATCACACGCGGTAGTAAGCGCGATACCAATCGACGAAGCGGGCAATGCCCTCGCTGAGCGGTGTTGAAGGCCGGAAGCCGATGTCGCGTGCAAGGTCGTCGATATTCGCGTACGTCTTGGCAACGTCGCCGGGCTGCGGGGGCAGGAAGATTTTCTTTGCCTCGCGGCCCGTCGCCTTTTCGATCGTCGCGATGAAATCCATCAGCTCGACCGGATTGTTGTTACCAATATTGTAGAGCCGGTAAGGCGCGCTCGAGGTCGCGGGGTCCGGCGCATCGCTCGACCAAGTCGGATCGGGTTCCGCGATCCGGTCGGCGGTGCGAACGACGCCTTCGACGATGTCGTCGATGTACGTGAAGTCGCGCGCGTGATGGCCGTTGCTGAAAACCTCGATCGGCTCGCCCGCGAGAATCTTCCGCGTGAAACTGAAATACGCCATGTCCGGCCGCCCGAACGGCCCATAGACCGTGAAGAAGCGAAGCCCCGTCACGGGAAGCCGGTAGAGATGCGCATACGCGTGTGCCGCAAGCTCGTTGGCCTTCTTCGTCGCCGCGTAAAGGCTGAGCGGATGATCGACATTGTCGTGGACGCTGAAGGGCATTTTCGTGTTGGCGCCGTAGACCGAGCTCGATGACGCGAAGACGAGATGCTTGACGTCGTTATGGCGGCACCCTTCGAGAACGTTCTGCATGCCGACGATATTGGAATCGATGTAGGCGCCGGGGTTCTCGCTGCCGTAACGGACGCCCGCCTGCGCCGCGAGGTGAATGACCTTGTCGAAACGCTGCACGCGGAACAGTTCGTTCATCGGCGCGCGCTCGGCGATATCGAGATGGAGGAATGAAAATCCCTTTCGGCCGCCGAGCTGCGCCAGTCGCGCCTTCTTGAGCGCCGGATCGTAATAGCCGTTGACGTTGTCGACGCCGACGACCTCGTCGCCGCGATCGAGCAGGCGCGCCGCCGTGTAGTAGCCGATGAAGCCGGCAGCGCCGGTGACCAGAAATTTCATTGGCTCGCAGTTCCCGTCAGAGCTTTGGCTGAGGTTGATGGGCGAGGGCTGGGTGTAGTGGGTTCGACGATGCTGTCAATCTAGCCCGTTGAATCATGCCTGGCAGTGCGACACGGCCGCGGCAGGCTGTTCGGAGCGGAGAGCAGCCATCAAACGAAAACTCAAAAAAACTTATCCCCGCGCTTCCGCCCGCCCTTATCTTCCTGCGTGGGAGCCTCGTTGCAGACATTAGCGTGAACATGAACGATACGCCGAACCTTGCACTGCCCTACATCTTGGCCGCTCAGGCGCAGAAGCATGTCACGCATAACGAAGCGATCCGCGCACTCGATTGCCTTGTGCAGCTCGCCGTTGAAAGCCGGGCGCTGACCGCGCCGCCGTCGTCTCCGGCGGAGGGCGCAAGGTATATCGTCGCCGCGTCTCCATCCGGCGCATGGATGGGCAATGCCGGCAAGATCGCGGCCTTCCAGGACGGCGCCTGGACGTTCTACGCGCCGAAAGAAGGCTGGACCGCCTGGATCGCAGCCGAAAGCGCGCTCGTCATCTACGCCGCGGGAGCCTGGACGCTGTTCGCGGGCTCGGGCGGCGGCGGAGGTGGCGGCCTTTCCGCACCCGTCGCCAATTCCAGCCTCGCCAACATGGCGAACAGCACGATCAAGGGCCGCACGAGTGCAGGCAGCGGCGCGCCGGAGGATCTGACCGGAGCGCAGGCGACCGCGTTCCTCGATACGTTCGTCGCCTCCGGCGGCAGCCACAAGAAGGGCCTCGTGCCGACACCCGGATCAACAGCCGGAACGGCGAGGTTTCTGCGTGAGGATGCGACCTGGGCCGACCTTGCCAACGTCCCGCTCGTCGGCGTCAACGCGACTGCTGACGCCACGAACAGGCTCGCCGTCAAGAGCCCGGCGAGCCTCTTCGACAACGCCGGCAACGGCCACCAGCAGAAAATTAATAAGGCCGCCGCGAGCGACACCGCGAGCCAGCTCTATCAGACGAATTATTCGGGCCGCGCCGAAATCGGCCTGACGGGCGACGACGACTTTCACTTCAAGGTGAGCCCCGACGGCTCGAACTGGTACGAAGGCATCAGGATCGCCCGGGCAAGCGGGAGAGTGTCGTTCCCGTCCGGCGGCGCTCGCGAAGTTCTAACCGCCAACCGCACCTACTACGTGCGTACCGACGGCTCTAACAACAACACCGGTCTTGCGAACACGTCCGGCGGCGCCTTCCTCACGATTCAGAAGGCCATAAACGTCGCGCTCGCTCTCGACTGCGCAACCTTCGTTGTGACCATTCAGGTCGCAGACGGCACCTATAACGAGACGCTCACTGTCGGGTCGCCTGTGCTGAGTGGGCGCCTAAGCATTGTCGGGAACACGACGACGCCGGCCAACGCGATCATCAATGGCGTGACCGATTGCTTCGTCGTCTCCGGTTATGCCACGGCGACGCTCCGAGGCTTCCAGTTGAATCCTGGGACCGGCCGCACAGCCCTGTACTTGAACAGCACCGGCGTTTTGCTTTGGGATGCCATCGATTTCGGAGCAACGACCGGCTACCACATGCAATGCCTTGGCATGGGCACCATTCAAGGCACTGCTGGGCAGGCCTACTCTATATCCGGCAACGCTGCTCGTCATATGTACTCTAGCCGGAACGGGCTCATCGTCGTTACCGGCATGACTGTCACGTTAAATGGAACGCCCGCCTTCTCGACATTCGCCTATGCCGAAGGCGGAAGTCAGATGCTGGCCTTCAGCAACACCTATTCGGGGTCCGCGACCGGCGCCCGATATTCATCCAACTCGAGCGGCGTGATCGATACCCGTGGTGGCGGCGCGTCGTATTTCCCGGGCTCCACTGCGGGCGCAACCTCGAACGGAGGGCTATACCTATGAAGAGCTACAACCCTCTTGATTGGTATTGGATTGTCGGCAGTGACGTGAGCCGCGCATGGTCGAGTGCGGCCCGCGCCTACGTGACCGAGTGGGATGCCGAGCGCGTAACGCGCATCGCGAACGAGGTCGAGCTTTACGACGTGCTTTCAAAAGTGAAGTGCGCAGGGCTGGCGCCGCAGGGGCCCTTCCCGCCATCTGAACTTCGCGGCGTCCTTCTCCGCATTGACGCAGCGGCAACCGGCGATGCCAGCGACCCTGCCGCACTGACGGCGGTGGCTAAGAGCCTCGAGTTTACGCTGCCGCCGCTCGTCGCTTAGTTCGCGCGTCTGTCCGGCATCGCTGCTTGGCGTACCTCGTTGAGGCGCGCCATTTTTTCGTTTGTGCCCCCGCATCTGGAAGCCCGAAATGTTGCCCGCGCAGTGCGCAGCGACCACGGCGGAGCTTTACCCCATCAGCTTCGATGATGTGATTTCTGGGCGGGCTGGCTGTATGCGGGAAAGCCTAACCCATTGAAAAAACTGGTCGGAGCGAGAGGATTCGAACCTCCGACCCCTTGCTCCCGAAGCAAGTGCGCTACCAGGCTGCGCTACGCTCCGCCCGACCGTCAGCCTGAATAAAGGCTTTTCCCGGCGCCGGGTAGGCACCGAAGAGAGGGGGGTTATAGCGACCTCGTTCACGTACCGCAAGCGCTTCGATCCGGCGAATTTGGGGGTTCTTTATGCAACAATACCCGCGGCTTGAAATCGGATGGCTCAAGTGGGCTGGCGCGCCCGCAGACAATCCGGGAGAAGGGGTGAGCGCATTGCCGCGTGCCATTGCCCGGCCGCGAACGACTGACTATGGTGCCGCCGACGTCGCTCGGGCGGCGATTCTCCTCACGCGCTGGTGGGATGTAGCCAAGTGGTAAGGCAGCGGATTTTGATTCCGCCATTCCCAGGTTCGAATCCTGGCATCCCAGCCAATCTTTCAATGGCTTAGAGAACTGAACTCGGGCCATTCCCACTCTCACCCTTTTTTGTTCGCGCCGCGCCTCCGTCGAGGCGCTTGATTGCCCCCTGCAAACTTCGCCTCTCGGTGCTCTTCGCGTACGGGTTCGCCAACCGAGTTCTTGAAGCTCAGTACATTCGGGTCCACCGGGTTTGGCCGGGCTGTGCCTCAAAGACGACGGCGTGAGTTCATTGCCGGATTTCTTGGAGGCTCGTGACGGTCCAGAATTGGAATTATTTGGGCGCGAATACTTGTCGGGGAATTCTCCGCCGGCTGAATGCTGAGGCATTCATTGCACGCATCAAGGAATACAATTCGCTCGGCAGGTTTATCTACGACCGTATTTTCGATTACACGGCGAAAAAAGTCGTATCGCGGTGCGCGTTGAGCATTTTTCCCAGACGTGCAACGATATCGCATACGGAATCGAGGGAATTGAATGGCAAAGGAAATTATATGCCAGACTGCGTTTGACGAAACGTCAAATGGGGTTCGTTCGACGATCAAATTTCGCGGTCATACTGGCGAGCACTTTGCCTTATTTTACGAATTTTCCGGCGGGTTTTTGCCTTCCGCGCCGCCGACGAATGATTTTGCTGTAATCGCATTGTTGCCACATGCGATGAAGGTCGGCGCCGATCTGCGTTGCGAGGGGCGAGTTTCACGCGAGCAGCTGGCGCGGATTGAGGAAGCGCAGGACGCCTGGGTCATGTGGCGTCCGGATCTCTTTCGCAAGATATCGATTTTTGCCGACGAGGAAGTCGACAGCGTTCCGCCGGCGAACCGAGACGCCGTTCTCGCATACTCTGGCGGGTTGGACGCGACGTTCGCCCTCCACGCGCACTGCAAGGGATTGCTAGGGCGGCGGCAAAACAATCTGCGCGCCGGGGTGATGGTCCACGGATTCGATGTGCCGTTGGATCGTCCGGACATTTTCGGCAAGTCATCCGAGCTCGGCGCTAAGATCCTCGAGTCCTACGGTCTGCCCCTGACGATCGTCCGAACGAACTGGCGCGATCTTCGCGATATGCCCTGGTACACCGTGTATATTTTCGCGCTCTCTAGCGTGATGCACCAATTCTCCGGTGTGGTTTCCCGCGCCGTGATTGCGGCCGACGAAGCATATGATGGAGAATATCTCGGCTGTGGCAGCAACAGCATTACCAACCCGCTCATGAGCCATTTCGGTTTTCCGATAGAGTTTGCCGGCAGTGGCTATACAAGGACAAGCAAGGCAAAGGTGTTCTCCGGCAACCCGGTCGTCTTATCAAATCTCAGGGTGTGTTTTCAGAGTCCAATAGACGGCCATAATTGCGGTCGCTGCGAAAAGTGCATACGAACGAAGCTGAATTTTATCGCTGCCGGAATTGGTCGCGTTCCGTGTTTGGGTAACTTGCCGAACCGTTCGGAGATAGATGGCGTAACCATAGATAACCCGGCAGTCTTAAACCTTTATCGAGACATTCTGGATAGTGGCGGCGATTGGGCTGGGCACGAAGAACTGCGCGACGCGGTTCGCAGGATCGTTTTCTCCTCCAAATGGGAACGCTCGCGCCGGCGCCTGGCAGAGACACCAGCAAAGCTCTCGCGCCGCCTGACGAGGATCTACCGCAAACACATTCTCAGAAAGCCGGACCTTTGGCGAAACTGGATCGGGGGCTGAAGAAAACCCTTGGCGCTGGGCGGCGTCTCAGCGTAGGGCGTGCGTCAACTTACCTTCCTGGGAGCACCGCTGGCACAACCGCGTTAGGCGGCAACGGGGACTAGAAGGTGATCAGCAAACAGCCGCACCGCCCTGTGAACGCACGCGTCAGAAATATCATGCGCGAAAAACGGCAACCGATCCGCTATCGGTTCCAAGTGATCCCGGATCGTCCAATCGTGAAATTTGAGCCCCGTCTCGCAGAGGTATAACTTTCCGGTACCGCGTTCAGGCAGCACGTCGTGGGCATAGAAGCCCAATCCGATCTTGGACCCGATCTTTTGCGCCATATTCCTAATGGCAGGCATCTGTGGACCCACCAGCCGCTCGTGTAGGAAGCATAATAAGTCGGGGTCCAGCGGCGTATCCTTGTCATGAACCGACACCGGGCCGTCGGTGACGGGACGGCAACGCATGAAGACCGTTGCGACCTCGGTGCCGACAGCCATAATTCGCAGCGAGGTGAAATAGTTCTTGCCTCTAAATTCCGTGGTCGTGTCGATGAAACGCGTATTGTATCGCGTGGGGTCGCAGTCACTGGCTTCAACGACCGTCACTGGCGCGCTGCAACTCTGCGCGAGATTTGAGAACATGAGACCATCGTGATGAAGTTCAGGCATCGGCACGACGGTATTCAGTATGCGATGCGTCTCCGGTTTCGATCCCAATGATCGGCCGGTGGAAATGGGGTGCAAAAACACCCATCCCCGGCGGGCGGCATTCGCCTCAACCAACCCCAAGTGGCGATAATACAGGTCGTCGACAACCTCGTCATGGTAGACAGGCAAGATGAAGGTGCCAGCCGAGAAATGATCGCCGCCGAATTCAAGCGGCGTGCTGTCGGTCAGAACCAGAACGTCGATACCTTTTGCGCCAAGTTCCTTTTTTAGGATTGGCAGAAACACCTCAGGAAGCATTTTCCCGATGCCCTCGAGACGCTGTCCGGTATCGCCAATGACAACGAGCTTTGGAGCGGCTGATGAAGGACTTGAGGAACGATTCGTAGGCCGAAAAAAGCGCGTTAGGACACTCATCGATTTCCCCCACGATTTCCCAATTATTGCGGTGCGAAGAATACCCACGCCACGATCGAATTCAATCGCCAGCGAGTGAACTCTCGCTACCGGCACCGCGCACCGTGACGTCGGGCGCCACGTGAAATGCGTCCGCAAGCGGACATATTGCGCCCCTGCTTTGCTCCAGATTTTTAAGCCTGTCCAAGAAATTGCTGCAACGCGGAGCGGGTTCTCTGGTGATGTATTTTCATGACCCGGTAGAGCGCCGAGGCTCAGCGCGGCTTCCGGCTAGGCGTTGTGCGTATTTGAGGAGAATTTATATGAACCTCACGGCATTGATCATTCAACTCATCAGCGGTGCGCTTGGCGGTAACGCCGCAGGCGCACTTTCCGACAAGACGAGCTTGGGGACGCTCGGCAATTCGATCGTCGGCGCCCTTGGCGGTGGCGTCGGCGGCCAGCTTTTGAGTTCGCTTCTCGGGCTTGGTACCGCGGCGGCGACCTCGGGACTCGACATCGGGACGATTGTATCCAGCTTCGTCACCGGCGGCGTCAGCGGTGGCGTGACCGCGCTGGTACTCGGTTTTCTGAAGTCGAGATTGGCGCACTGAGCATTCGATGAAAATGTCGCGGGCGACGGTCGGCGGCGGAGCGATCGTCGTCTGATGTGAAGTCGCGTCGAGCGGCCAAAGTGCGAGGGCGGGCGGCGTCAGTCGTCCGTCCCGTTTCGCATCCCGGCCGATTGTGCCGCGATTTTCCTGAGCAAGCTTTCGATGAGCAGATTCGCGGATTCGTTTGCAGATCCATCTATAGTCTCGGTCAGCGCCTGACCGCGGTTCTGCGCGTTCCGATACGTCGACCGTTCCGGGATGTACCCCGGCAACAACTCGTACCCGGCTGCATCGACGTAGTCCCTCGCGACGTTCTCCTCCTCCGCATCCAAGACGCGGCAGAGCGCGACGGCCAGCCGGCTGCGCGGAATTCCGATCTCCTCCAGGGCATGGAGCAGGAGAACTGTCGGATAGAGATCGTCGATGGTGGCGCTCGTCGGCACGACGATCACGTGCGAGGCGCGCGCAACAGTGCTCGTCGCTGCACTCGTGTGGCCAGGCGTATCGACGATGATGAGATCGAAAGCGTCACGATCTTCGAGTGCGTCTTCGAATGTGCGGAAGGCTCCGACCTCGACGGGAGACACCGCGGCGCGCTTTTGGCGCGCCTTGCCCCATCTGACCGCCGTCTGCTGCTGGATATCGAGATCCGCGAGTTTGACCCTCAGCCTGCCCGATGCGCCGACTGCGGCGAGGGCCCGTGCGAGCGTGCTTTTGCCGACGCCTCCCTTCTGACTGACGAACGACACGATCAATGGCATTCGCATTCCCTAGCGTGCGCTTTTTTTGTCGGCCTTCTTTCCCAGGAGTGATGACCTGTTACTTCACGAGACGCAAGCAGTGTTCAGAAAGGCGCGATCAGAAGGCCTGAAACGCCCTGGAAATCGGCCGATTTAGTCGTCAGGATTTTAAGTTCGCCTGAGTAGATCACGCAAAATCGCTCACCGCTTCTTCGCTGCTCGCTCCTTGCGCCGGGTGGGATCGCGGGCATCCGGGCGCTGTTCGCGCGGACGAAGCCGATTGCCGGTCGCCCGATGGCCGACGGGTTGCGCGCCTGGATGGCGCCGCTTGCCCCTTTTGGCGGCGGCGGGGAGCTCGGAATCGAACGGATGCCATTTCATTTTTTCATTCATTACGCTCACCTGGCTTGAAGACGCGGAGCCTGCGGCCAAGCCTCGCCCGAGCGGCGCGCCTCGGCGGGGTGAGCCGCTCTTCGAATGCGAACTTTGTCGCCCAACCGCCGGACTGTAGGACCGTTCCGCGACCGCCCTCATTAGCCAAAGCCGTTTGTATTCCGGGGCGAACCTATTCACGTTCCGCTCGCCAGCGGCTAATGAGACCCGGCGCAAACGGGAAGAGGCATTCCGGAAATGTCGGTTGAGGTCGAAACGGTGGTGATCGGAGCCGGCGCCGTCGGGCTCGCCATCGCCGCCGAACGCGCGGGCCTCGGACACGATGTCCTCGTCGTCGAGCGCCACCACGCCTTCGGCACCGAAACGTCCTCGCGAAATTCCGAAGTCATCCACGCCGGACTTTATTATCCGGAAGGATCGCTCCGAGCCAAACTCTGCGTCGAAGGCAAGAAGCGCCTCTACGCATTCGCCGAGGAACACAAGGTCCCGTTCAACCGGTGCGGCAAGCTTCTCGTCGCCACGAACGAAGCCGAAGTCGGCCAGCTCGCAATGCTCGAGGCAAAGGCCATCCGCAACGGCGTCGGCGATCTGACGCGATTGACGGTGGCGGAAGCCAACCGCCTCGAACCCGAAATTCGCTGCGTCGCTGCAACCTTGTCGCCGTCGACCGGAATAATCGACAGCCACAGTCTGATGGCGGCCTTCGAAACCCGGCTTCTCGATGCAGGCGGCCAAGTCGCATTCAATTCCGAGGTCGTCGGCATAGCTCCGGTCTCGAAAGGTGAATTCCGCCTGTCGGTCTTGTCGGAAGGAGAGGTCTTTGATCTGACCTGCGCTCGCGTCGTCAACGCAGCCGGGCTCGGCGCCTCGCACATCGGCCATATGCTGCCCCGTGCGAAGTCTGAATACGTCGTACCGAAGCTTTACCCCGCGAAAGGCCATTACTTCGCGTTATCCGCGCGAGCGCCGTTCAAGCACCTCGTCTATCCGATGCCGTCGCCCGACGCGCTCGGCATTCACTTGACGCTCGATATGTCCGGCGCCGCCAAGTTCGGACCCGATATCCATTGGCAGGATGACCTCGATTATGCGTTCGTCGATGCCGACGCGCGCCGCGCAATGTTCGCGCGAGAGATTAAACGCTATTGGCCGGGCCTGCCCGAGGGCGCGCTCGTGCCCGCCTACACCGGCATCCGGCCGAAGATCTACGCCGAGGGAACGCCGCCCGCGGACTTTGCGATCCACGGAGAAAACGAACACGGCGTGCCGGGCTTCGTCGGCCTCTACGGCATCGAGAGCCCGGGCCTGACCGCGTCACTGGCGATTGCGGACTGCGTCGCTCGCCTGTTGGATTGAGATGATGCGTGTCGCGGTGGTGCCGACCACCTCTTGAGGCTGGGACATCTGCACCATCGACGTGTACGTCATATTCGTGACGAACTCGGGCTTCGCGGTCCGTCCGCGTGCATTCATATTTGGCGAACTCCAGCGCGCGTGCCGTGAAAAGCGGCAATTCAAACTCTCCGCAACAGGCCGATGCCAATTCTCGTCGGCCTATACACGCCGAAAATCCGCGGTTCATTTCAAGGGGCGAGGCTGGTCATGGCCGGGCAATGCGTCGCTGCCGGATGCCGTCAACTTTCATACAATAAGTTTAGGCTTATATCGTTGTCTGAATTAATCTTTAGGATGCGCCTGGCCCCGTGAGCCCGAATATCGGAGTAGTCGAATGCTCGGCGGCAATGCGTTCGGGGCCTTGATCGGAATGCGAAATATTTTTGAAGCAGCGCTTAGCAGGGACAGCGAGGCTCTCCGGTGACCAACGAAGATGTTGCCGCCACTTTCGTCAGCCGCGCACGCGAGCAGGTCGTCAGTTCGAGAATTGGCGGCTTGCTCCGGAAAGTCTTTGTCCGCGTCTTCGAACGCGCCTGGGCGATTTGGTATTTATGGAATTGCGAGGTTACGGGCGCAGGCGGCCGCGTCCAAGGCCGAATGCGCGTTGAAAATCGCGGCGCCATCCGAATTGGCGGCCGCGTCTTCATCATGTCGCGCTGGGTTCCGACGGAGCTGATCGCTGAGAAAGACGCCCGAATTACAATTGGCGACGACGTCTGGATCAATTTCGGCGTTTTGATATCGGCCCACCAAAAAGTCACGATCGGCAACCGCGTAATGATCGGGCAGTACTGCATTATTGCAGACAGCCAATTTCCGGATATGCCCGCCGACAGTGCGAGTGAGCACACACAACCCGTCGAAATCGGCGATGACGCGTGGTTGGCGGTCAGAGTGACCGTGCGCCCGGGAGTGAAGATTGGCAAAGGCGCCATCATCATGGCCGGTAGCATCGTCGAAAGCGACATCCCCGCCGGCGTCATCGCCGGAGGAATTCCGGCAAGGCCCATATCGAGAATTGGCGAATCCGAAGCCGATGCGAAGCCATCAGTACAAGGCGCGAGCGCAAATGTTGCGCAACCCGCGGCGGCGCCGGGCAGCGTCGTTCCGGCTGTTGCGCACCCGGTCAGCGCGCCGAAAATCAACGGCTATCTGATTTCCGATTTCACGATCGATGAACTGAGCAACGAGCTTGTCGTCTCGGACCTGCATTCGGGCGTTGGCGCGCGCGTGGCGCCGTTCGATCAGGTGACGCAGTCACTGCTTTCGCCGCCGCCCCCCGATGCCGCCGATTTTGCCGTTGTGTGGACACAGCCACAGAAAGCCGTTCCCTCATTCGCCAAGCTTCTGGCATTCGAACCGCTCGATGACGACGCTCTACAGGCCGAAGTAGACGCGTTTTGCGCGAAGATCGAAAAGGCTGCCCCGCTCTATCGCAGCGTATTCGTTCCGAGCTGGACGATGCCGAGCTGGCAGCGCGGACTTGGCATGCTCGATACGCGAAAAGGCGGCGTGTCGTCCGCGCTCGTGCGGATGAATTCTCAATTGATGCAGCGGTTGTCCGGTATCTCAAACGTCTATGTCCTGGATGCTTCGCGCTGGCTGGCAGCTGTTGGACCCTCAGCTTTCAATCCCAAAGCGTGGTATCTCGGAAAGATTGCGTTCGCGCGCCCCGTCCTCGCAGAAGCAGCCCGCGATGTGCGCGCCGCACTCGCTTCTCTTTCGAACGGTCCACGAAAGCTGCTCATCCTTGATCTCGACGATACGCTGTGGGGCGGCATCGTCGGCGACGTGGGCTGGGAAGGCGTGAAGCTCGGTGGCATGGATGCCAGTGGCGAGGCCTTTGTAGACTTTCAAAAAGCAATCAAGGATTTGAAAAAGCGCGGCGTCGTTCTGGGCATCGTCAGTAAGAACGAGGAGTCGGTGGCGCTCGAGGCCATTCGCAGCAATCCCTCCATGGTTCTGAAAGAGCAGGACTTCGTCGGCTGGAAAATCAACTGGCACGACAAAGCACGAAACGTCGCCGAGTTGACGCAGTCGCTGAACCTGGGTCTCCAGTCGGTCGTCTTCATCGACGACAATCCGGTCGAGCGCGCGCGCGTGCGAGAGGCGCTGCCCGAGGTTTACGTGCCGGAATGGCCGAAAGAAGAATTTCTATATGCAAGTCATCTGCGCAATCTGAGCTGCTTTGATGCGCCGGCCCTGACCCGCGAAGATGCCGAGCGCACACGCATGTACGACGAGGAGACGCAACGCGAAGCGCTGCGCCAACAAGTTGGCTCGATCGAAGAGTGGCTCAAAACGCTCGAGATCAAGGTAACGATCGAGCCTCTGAGCTCCACGACATCGACGAGAGCCGCCCAGCTCCTGAACAAGACGAACCAGCTCAACTTGAGGACGCGGCGCCTCACGGAGCGCGAATTGATCGAATGGGCTGCGGAGAAAGATAACGCCTTTTGGGTCGTGAACGTCTCGGACCGTATGGGCGATGCCGGTCTCACCGGTTTGCTGGGAATAAGTTTCGAAGGCGATGTTGCGCACATCGTTGATTTCGTCCTCAGCTGCCGCGTGATGGGCCGTCGCGTGGAGGATACGATCGTCCACGTAGCGGTAGCCGCGGCGATCGAGCGAGGGGCGAAGCGCGTTATCGCCAAATACCTTCCCACCGCGAAGAATAAGCCATGTTTGACGTTCTGGCAGAATTCCGGATTCACGAACGAAGGCGACCGCGAATTCGTTTGGGACAACTCCAGCGCATATCCTTTGCCTGACGTCGTCAATCTCGAGTGGCAGAAGTGAAAGATATCCGCTCCACCTGCGAAGATGTGCTGCAGCGCCTGCGCACCAAGCATTGGATGCGGGGCGTCGATCGCATCGGCCCGAGACCTTCGCTCAAGGGCAAGCCGACGATCATGAACCACGGCAGGATCACGATCGGCGAGGATTTTTGTTTTTCTTCCGATCCCATCCAATCCCACATCGCTGCGATCAACGGCGGGACCGTGCGCATCGGAGACCGCGTCCACATTTCCTACGGCGCCGCCATCGCTGCGCTGGACAAAGTCGACATCGGTGACGACACGCGAATTGGCCCCTTCGTACAGATCATGGATAGCGACTTCCATCGGCCGGGAAATCGCGATGCGCCGGGCGACACGGGTCCGATCTCGATAGGACGTAGCGTGACGATCGGCGCACGGGTCGCGATTCTGAGAGGCACCACGATCGGAGATGGCGCCACGATTCTCAGCGGCAGCATGGTCTCCGGTTACGTCGCCGCTGGAGAAACAGCACGAGGAGTTCCTGCGCGTGCCGTCCGCGAAACGGCGGGGGATGGTGAGGTCGGATTATCGCAACTCGTTCGGAGCGTGCTTGGCCTTTCGGCACTGCCAGCAATGACCGATGGCCCCGACCAGATTCCCGAATGGGATTCGCTCGGTTCACTTCGCCTTTTGCTAGCGGTTGAAGAGACGTATGGAATCTCTGTGGGGGAGCATGAATTCCAGGCGGCAGGTACGATAGCCGCGCTTTCCGAGCTCGTTGAGGCGTCCCGCCAATATGAAAACGTGGCCGGAAATCCCGCATAACGGGAATTGGCAGCATTCGCTAATCTTCTTTACACTTTCTTCTTGTCATTTGCCCGCGGGATGATGAGAGATATGAAATGCCTCGCGGGGGGTACGAATGACGGCGCCCAATATAGCTAATTTCCTCGGCCTGCGATTCGACGGCGGCTCGACCGAAACGGCAATCGACGACATATTGGGCGCAATTAAACAGCCGTTCAGATACGTCGTCACACCCAACGTCCAGCATGTTGTCGAGATTTACGAGCAGGGTGACTCGCTCAAAGCCAAGTACACAAGCGCATGGCGAATATATTGCGACAGTCGTGTGCTGAGAAAATTGGCTCGTTTATCTGGTTCGAAGCTCGATGTCGTAACCGGCAGCGATCTCACCGCCCGCCTTTTGGAGCGGGCTTCGGCCCTCGGGCTGAAAGTCGGAATTATCGGACCGAGCGCGGACGACTGCGCAATCGTCGGTCGCCGCTTTCCTGGCCTCGAAATCGCTTCGTATACGCCGCCGATGGGATTTATTAAATCCGATGTCGAGGTCCAGAAATGCATCGCGTTCATTTTGGGCGCGAACGCAGACATCACATTCTTGGCTGTGGGATCGCCGCAACAGGAAATCCTGGCGCATCGGCTCCTCGAATACCCCGAAGCAAGGGGAGTAGCCCTTTGTATCGGCGCATCGATTGACTTTCTTACCGGGAAACAGCAGCGGGCGCCGCTCTGGATTCAGAATTCGGGCCTCGAATGGCTGCATCGCCTGTTGTCGGATCCCAAGCGCCTCGCCAAGCGATACCTCGTTAAATGCCCGAAAATATTCGGCCTGGTCGTCGCGCAAATGATGAATCCGCGATTTCGTTCATGAACGCGGAACGTTGTCCTGGGCTTTTCAGAAATAATATGTACACTGAAATCGGCTTTCGTACTTTTCCGTGTTGTTTCAGGGCGTACAAGGGGTGCGCTGGCGAATTCTGCATTGGGAATGAATAGCTTTTGATGGTCTCCCCGAAATGTCGGTAGTCGCCACTGCATTCGTTTCGGGAGCCCTGGGCGCGCTTGCCTTACTCGTAAGCATTCCCGTTGTTGTTCTTCTAATCGAAGTTCTGGCGGCCCTTCGGAAAGGCAATCCCGAGCGCCAGCCGAATTCCAATAGGCCCCCTCTCGCCGTACTTGTTCCGGCTCACAATGAGAGCGTGAGCATCCTTCCGACATTGGCTGATATTTTGGCTGAGATCGGCCCGCGGGATCGTCTGCTGGTGGTCGCTGATAATTGTTCAGACGATACGGCGGAGGTTGCCCGTTCGGCAGGAGCGGAAGTCATCGAACGCCGAGATGACGAAAACCGCGGAAAAGGTCACGCTCTCGACTATGGAATTCGGCATCTGTCAGGTGCAGCTCCCGAGGTCGTGATTATCGTCGATGCGGACTGTCGCCTGGAAAAGGGCGCCATCGATACTCTGGCTGAACGTGCGTCCTCGACCGGACGGCCAATTCAAGCCCTTTATTTGATGCACGCACCGGATGATTCATCGGTCAACGAGCAGGTATCGGAATTCACGTGGCGCTTGAAGAACTGGGTGCGTCCCCTCGGTCTCGCGAACCTCGGTCTCCCGTGTCAACTGGTCGGCACAGGAATGGCATTTCCGTGGAGCACCTTGAGCGCCGCCAATCTCGCGACCGGCGCGCTGACCGAGGACCTCAAGCTTGGTCTGGACCTCGCTTTAAAGGGTCACTTGCCGCTATTTTGTCCGTCTGCGGTCGTGACAAGCACCTTTGCGTCCTCTTCACACGGACGGAATACGCAACAGCAGCGTTGGGAGCAGGGCCACAGGGAGCTGATTTTCTCGACCGTTCCGCGTGTTCTGTCGTCGGCATTTGCGAGCCGCGATTTGCGATTGATGGCGATGGCCTTGGACTTGGCCGTGCCGCCAATTTTTCTTCTCGTTCTATTATTGTCGGTGGTCTTCGCGATCACGGCAGCGGGAGCTGCATTGGGTCTGTCACCCGTTCCTTTTTATATCAGCGGCTCGGCCATTGCCGCGCTGGCGCTGAGCATCGTCATCGCCTGGGCTCGCTACGGACGCGATGCATTGCCGCCAAGATCCTTGCTGTCGATCGTTCCTTACGTTTACTCGAAGCTCGTCCAGTACGTTCGGATTCTTGCTGGCAACCGCGCGACCACCTGGGTGAGAACAGACCGAAGCTGATGCTGCGATAGTCTGGTCATATTGTGAGCAGTACGGTCGCGGCGATTGCCTATACACGCGGAGCCGCGTGCCTCATCGCCAAAGTGAATAATTCGCGCCGGTAAATGCATCAGTCAGGTTGGTACTGACTGACGAATTCGCAGTCAGCCCATTGGAGATTCAGCGGAACGATTATTTACGTTTTTGCGCTTTTTCTGGCGCGATGACCTGACGAATAGCCTATGTAATTGGATGAACAGCAAAATGGACAGCCATCGCCAGCCTTGCTCGGGAATGCCGCGCTTAACATGCGTTTCATTCTTGTTACAAAGGGAGCTTACTTTGGCGATGTCTTGGGTTCCGGAAACGTATCGGACGCCAGCGGTCATACGCGTCGTCGAGACATCGAGATAGATATGGTTGCCACGACGAACACCCGGCCCCTGTATGCCAATTACCCATTGATCATAGCCGTCGTCGCCCTGGCCGCGTCGCTGGCTATGGTCTTCGGCGTCTTCCGTCTGCAAACTTTTGTCGCGAACGCGGGCGATCCGTATCAGTACGGCGAACTCGCACGTGACCTTGCCGCAAACGGTTTCACGAAATTGACCCGCAGGGGCGCGTCGCTCTACGTGGAGGCCATCGCCGTCATCTATCAACTTGGCGGTAGCAACTTTACGGTCGTGCTGCTCCAATGTCTCCTGCACGCAGGCACGTGCTTGCTCGTATTCGCGCTCGGAAAGCGTCTCTACAACGCGCGAACGGGCCTGCTGGCCGGTCTCATTTGCGCTCTGCATCCGATGCTTTTGCGCTACGTGGCAGACTTGCACCTCGAAACGTTCTTGACGTTCCTCTGCGTGCTGACGGTCTGGTTCTCCGTCCGTTTTCACGATCAACCGACCGTGGCTAACGGTATCCTGCTTGGTGCGGTCGGCATGATCGGGACGCTGGCGAAGGGTGTGATCCTCCCGCTCGTCGTCGTGTTCGGCATCATTAGCTTCGTATTCGCCATCAAACGGCGGTCGATACGGGAAGTCGTAGCCGTCGGCGCCATTTTCGTGACTATGGCGCTTATTCTGGCGCCTTGGACGTATCGAAACTATCAAGTCACGGGTGGCAAATTTGTGCTCCTGACGCCAGGGTCGAGCGACTCTTTCCTGCGTGGTTACATCTTCACGCGCATGGAGTTCGCCACGCTGCAAAAGCCTCCGTTTACGGATGCCGAGAACGAGTCCAATGCGTGGTTCCGCAAAATCGCCAGCGATGCCGGCACCACGTGGGAGGCCGACGAGGTTGTCGACGAGGCGAACAACGCACGTGTCGCCAAGGAAATGATTGTTACGCAACCGCTCGACACGGCCCGCAAGATCTTCGTCGGACTTTTCACGTTCTGGTATGAGATGACGTCATTGCCGAATTCGCTGGTCCCGGCCGTCCTGGCCGTCATCGGCTGGGTGCTGGCGTTCATCGGCTGGCGTCGGTCCCACAGCGAAGGGCGACCGGCCTGGCTGCTTTGGGTTCCGATCGTGGTCATGAACGTGCTGGTGGCGATCTTAATACCCTTGGGGCGCTATTCAGTGCCGATACTGCCGCTTCTAACGATCATGGCGGCATTTGGAATCGACACGCTCCTGGATAGGCGAGGGCTCCGCAATTCGGCGGAAGCTTCGTCGCCAGCGGCGGCCTGACGATCTTTCCTATCGCCAATTTCGTCGCGCATTTCTCGAAGACTCGAGATTGCGGCGCTGCCGGCCGGCTGGCTGTCGTGGTCCGTGTGCTGCTGGGATTCAAAGGCATCGCATGACGCTTCGAATGCACACTGACGGTCCCAATGATATCGAGGGCTTCTCCGTCGCTTTCACCAGATCAATCCACCTTCTCCGCACTTTCTGAATGTTGTTTTTTAGCGACGGCCAGATCTAGCGTTGCCCATACGTTTTGCAGTCTGCATGAAATTTAATACGCGGGCTGAACTGCGGCGAGGGCCATGCTTTGTCTCACAAATTGAATTTATCGAAGATATAATTAGCAAAGCATCGAGTATTGCAGTGTAAACTCGGGGCGTCTGGCGGGGAAATAAAAGCTTTTTTAGATGCGGCGACGGAATCTTGTCGGCTCGATTTTACGAATATCGGCGAAAGCGGTTGTCGTTTGTCTTTGAAAATAAGTGAGACTGCGGCGCACGAAAGGAAAGATGTCAATCCATGGTCTTGTCGGAAAGCTCACCGGCCGGCGCGCCGCAACGGGCCGGTTTCAAGGAATATCTTGCGATCGCCCGGCTCGATCATAGCACTAAGCACATCTTCATCGTCCCCGGCATCATTCTCGCCTACTTGCTTCGAGGCGTTCGCACCGACCACCTTTTCCTGTCCCTGGTGCTCGGCTTCGCCGCCGCGATCTGTATCGCTTCGGCCAACTACGTGATCAATGAATGGCTTGATCGCGATTTCGACAAGCACCACCCCGACAAGTCGAAACGCGCGGCCGTTCAAAAAGTCATGAGCGGCCCGATCGTCGCGGCCGAATGGGGTCTCCTCGTCGCGCTTGGGCTGACCTTCGCGGCGCTGTCGAGCGAACTCATGTTCCTGGTCGCTTTTCTCTTTGCGGCGCAGGGCGTCGTCTACAACGTCAATCCTCTGAGAAGCAAAGATAAGGCCTATCTCGATGTGATTTCGGAATCGATCAACAATCCGATCCGCCTGGTGATCGGTTGGGCGATCGTCGATCCGACGTCGCTGCCTCCGGGATCGATCATCCTGTCGTATTGGTTCGGTGGCGCCTTCCTCATGGCCGCGAAACGCCTATCCGAATATCGCGAAATCGTCGCGTCTAAAGGGCTCGATCTCCTGGTGCGCTACCGCGCCAGCTTCGCTCAGTACACAGAGACATCGCTGACCGCTTCCTGCTTCGCCTATTCGTTGCTCTCCGTCTTCTTTCTCACGGTCTTCCTCGTGAAGTACCGCATCGAATTCGTGCTCATCGTCCCGATCGTCGTGCTGCTGTTCACGACCTATTTCTCGATGTCGACGCTGCCGGGATCGTCGGCTCAAAAGCCTGAAAAGCTTTTCCGCGAGTCCGGCCTGATCGCGATCGTATTGGCCTTGGTGGCGACGTTCGTCTTCACAAGCTTTGTCGACATCCCGTTCCTCGAAAAGCTTGCCGAACAGCGCTACATCACGCTCCAATGATGGACGCAAAGATTGACTGGAGTACGATCCGCCTCGTCGCCTTCGACGTTGATGGAACTTTGTACGACCAGAGGGCTATGCGCTTGCGCATGTTACGCGAGATCGCCGCCAACGTGATGCAAACGCGCAGCCTGACGGCGTTGCGCGTCCTTCGCACGTATCGGCAGCTGCGAGAAAGCATTGGCGATGACGAGATCGACGGCTTCGAGGACGTTTTGATCGCGCGCACGGTCAAGGCAAGCGGCGTCGACCAAACGACTGTGCGCTCTATCGTTGCCGAATGGATGGAGAGGCGCCCACTCACGCACATTCGCGCCTGCCGCTACCCCCACGTGACCGAGCTCTTTGCGGCGTTGAAACAGAAAGGCAAGACCATCGGTATCCTCTCGGACTATTCTGCAGGCGATAAGCTGCGCGCGATGGAGCTTAAAGCCGACCATATTGTTGCAGCGGGTGATGCCGGTGTCGGAATCCTTAAACCCCACCCTCGGGGCCTCGAAGTGCTCATGAAACAAGCTGGAGCAAGCCCCGCCGAGACGATCCTCATCGGCGACCGGATCGAGAGAGATGGCGCAGCCGCACGCCGTGCCGGAGCGATGGCGCTGATCCGTTCCTCCCGGCCGCTAGATGGCTGGCTGCACGTTTCGACGTACGCCGATCCGCTGTTTGCACCCCTGTTCGAACGGTCGCCGGGATGATCTCCAAATTCGTCCGCTACATCGGAACCGGAGGGGCCGCAGCCGTCGTCGACGTTTCCGGATTTCACGTTCTGCTGAATGCAGGACTTCCGATCGCAATTGCGGCGAGCCTCAGCTGGCTCATCGCCGCGTTTGTCAATTATCACCTGACAAGCCGCTTTGTTTTCGAGCAAGCAGCGAGCAGAGGCCGGTTTCTGCAGTTTCTGCTTGGCGCCGCCGTCGGACTTTCCATCAACGTCGGCGTCACGTTGATCTGCGCCACGCTGATCGGTATCGCCCCGCTTCTTTCTAAGGTGATCGGCATCGGCACCGCGTTCGTCATCAATTTTTTTATCAATCTGCTTTGGGTCTTCAGAGCGCCGCCGCGCGACTTAGGCCCGGCGCCTTGATTGCTCTCGTCACGATCGAGAACTACATTCGATCAATGCACGAAATCATGGTCCGCTTCCTGGAGAGCAAAATGGCCAGTTACCAATTTGCTCGCCTGAACCAGTGGCTGGTAATTCTCTTCATTTGTTTCGTGGTCACCGCCTGTCAGGGGAAGTCGCAGACTGCGCGCGGCGTCTGGGAGAACGTGACATCGCCGGAGATGCCAGCATCGCTTTTTAAGGGCCTGGACGGTTTCGGCGTGGGCAACATCGTGGTCGATCCCGCGCGGCCCAGCGATCTTTACGCCGGCGGCTATGGATCGATCTGGAAATCGACGGACTATGGGAAGACCTGGGCTGAGCTTCCTAGCCGGCCAAACCCGCCGTATCTGCCGCTTGGCCACGTACTCGCTATAGCGGGCACGACGCCCGCGACGCTGTGGGTGGCGAACGTGCGAGGCGCGCAGAAGGTGTTCAAGTCGATCGACGGCGGTCTGACATTTCGGCTCACGGGATTGCTGCCGGAAAACTACGATTCAAGCTTCTATTCGATCGTCGTCGATCCCCATGATCCATCGCACCTGATCACGGGTTTCCATGAAGCTGACCGCCTCGCGGAGTCGACGGACGGCGGCGAAACATGGCGCTTCGTGTCTGGCACCGGCTGGCCATCGGGCGGCGTATCGTGGTTCCCGTTCTTCGTCGAAACGGGCGAGGCTGCGACAACACGCAAAACCTGGTTCGCCATTCCGCAGGGCAGCGGTTCGGCTGTCATGACCAGCGACGGCGGCGCGACTTGGACGGAACCCAAGGGCATCGAGGGCCTGACGCATCCACATGGCGGCACACAGCTCTATCAGGTGGGCCAAACTCTCTTCATCGGCGGCTGGCGGCCCTCAACGGGCAACGGGGTCTATCGCAGCGTCGATCTCGGCGCAAACTGGACGCGCGTAACGGATGGCGATGCCGCGATCGTTTGGGGATCGGAAAAGACGGTCTACGCCATGTGGGGCTGGGCGTGCGCAAGCTGCGGAATGAACGAGGGAGGTCCAAAACTGCAGACGGCACCGCAGCCCGGTGACCCTGGCACCTGGACCAAACAAACGGCGCTCCCCGCCGGCCTCGTCTGGGGGCCAAATAGCGTTGCGGTAACATCCGACGGCACGCACAACATCTTCGTCGGCTCTATGTGGGCCACGGGACTATGGCGCTACTTCGAGCCGTAACGCGCTGGTTCTGTCTGTAGGCAATGCATATCGAACCGGCTTTTCACCGCGCCGTAATGCGCCCACGCCTGCCGCGATAACGGCATCTGCTGTCCGTCGAAATTTTTCCCCGGGCGCCCCGATCCAGCCACTAAAGCACTGGAATTACATGCCAAGGATCATCCATTGGGCAATTAACTTTCCAGAAAGAAAGGGCGCTTTGGCGGCGCAAATCCGGCTTAAAGTCAATTCTTCAATCTTTTGCTGCTAACAGCCGATGAGGAGTGGAAATCCGCAAAGGCGTTTGGAGGAATAAAGAGCGGAATCTCCCGCTCTATCAGCAGGCGTCAAATCTTCGACTGGGTTCGCGAGCGTCTCGCTGAATCGGATTTAGCTGCCTGATGCCTTCTGGATTGGCAACTTTGCGGACCGGACTACGCGGCGATCTGCAAAATAAGCAAGACGTCCGACAACCATCAGAAAACGTAATTGAGGCGACGACGGCTGGTCGGAAGATTGCTATCGTCGGGCGGGATGAGAAGTGGCAAGACAGACCGTCATCCCTGATGAGAGAATGTCAAGTAATTGTATTATAGGAATAACCGAACTCATCGATCGTTTGGGCTCCGTATATGCCAGTCCGTGTACTGTTCTTAAATACGCGCGATCAGTGCGGTGCGGACGTTGCTGTGCATCTGACGCTCATGGCCAACTTCGCTTCGGACGAAGCCGAGGTCTTTGTCCTGTCGAATAGCGAGGCGTCGGACGCCGAAGAGATGCGGGTTCGCTTCGCCGGAATGCCGCATGTTTCGAGCACGTTTCTGCCGCTTGGGAAACCCGCCAACGCGTTGTCAGGCAGAAACAGGCTGAGCAAAGCGCTCGCCTATGGACCGAGCGCCGCGTCATTGGCAAAGGCTGCCGCGTTCATCAAGCGCAACCGCATACAAATCATTCACGCCACCGACCGGCCAAGGGATGCCAGCTACGCGAGCTTGCTCGGGCGTGTGACCGGCGTTGCGTCCGTCGTACACATGCATTCGCATCTCGGCGATTATCACACCGCCCCAACACTTTGGGGAATGCGCAATGCCACGGCGATATTCGCCATCTCGGACTACATAAGAGATGGACTGGGCCGTATGGGAATGGATCTGAAAAAAATCCATACGATCTATAATTCCGTCGATACCGATCACTTCGACCCTCAAAAAGAATTTGCAAGCTCGGCGAACATTCGCGCGCAGTTCGGCATTCCGGAAAAGGCACCGCTCCTCGGAATTGCGGCGCGGATGAATCCTTGGAAGGGACAGCTCGAGCTCATCGGCGCGGTGGCACTGCTGCGAGAAACGCACCCCGATCTGCACATCATGATCCTCGGCTCCGATGTGCCTGAGGTCCGGGCGGAATTTGAAAAGCGCGCGCGCGAAGGCGGCATCGCGGATCGCCTCCATTTCGGCGGATTTCAAAAAGATGTTCGGCCGTTTCTTCGTGAGTTCGATCTGTTCGTGCATCCGTCCTATGGGGAGCCCTTTGGTCTCTCGATCGCCGAGGCGATGGCGATGCAAAAGCCGGTCATCGCTTGTGGCACGGGCGGCGTTCCCGAAATCATTACGCATGGCGTGGACGGACGGCTCGTGGAGGAGCGATCTGCCGAGGCGGTCGCGACGGAAATCGCGATGTTGATGGGCGATCCCGATCTTCGCCGGCGATTGGGCGAGCACGCCCGGCAAACCATCCGCCTGCGTTTTACGCCACGCCAGCAGTGTAGTGAGGTCGCGAGGCGCTACGAAAATCTCGTCGCTGCATCCAAGGGTGAAGCGCTGCGAAACATTCCGAATTCGTTGGGAGTTGACGGAGGTCCACGATGCTAACAGTTGACGAAGGTGCCCGCACGGCAGGTGAAAAAGCGAAGCCACTCACCGAAGCGGAAAAGGAAGATCTGAAAGAGGCGTTTGCACGCGATGGCTACTTCGTCATTCGCAATGTCGTCTCGCCGGAGCGGCTGGCCGAATTGCATAAATCGCTCGAGCAGGAATTCGAAGCGGCTACAAAGTCGGGCGCGCTGTTTTCGGGCGGCGGTCTCAGAAGCGGCCATCTCAACTGCTTCCCGGGTCAGGCTGGGCGGTTCGTTTACGACACCCTGCAAGACAAGGGCATCATCGACCTGATCAAAGAGATCGATCCGAGGGTCGTTCGCATGCCGAACGTCGGCTGCAATTTCAATCTGCCCGGCAGCCACACGCAGCACTATCACCTCGACCGTCCCTTCACGCGGGACTTCATGATCGCGAACGTCGCGGTCGTCGACTCGACGATCGAGAACGGCGCGATGGAGGCGATCCCGGGCACGCACAAACGCTTTTATAAATATACCCAGTTCGTCCTCGAGCGCGTGGCACGCAACGCCGTGCGCGTTCCATTGAAACGGGGCGACGTGCTGGTCCGAACCTCAAATGTCTGGCATCGCGGAACGGCAAACCATACGTCTGCCCCCCGTCCGATGCTTGCCATGACCTGGGAGGACGGCGGCAACAACCTCGAGGATCCGTTCGCAGCAGACGGTGGGAAAATCAAATTCCTCCCGAACTGGTTCAAGCCGACCAGAGCAGGACGGATTCGCGAGGAGTTATTCGTGAAGGTGCCCGTTACCTATTCTGCGCTTCGCTTTGCTCGCTCTCTCGTGGACAAAGAGTACTAAGCAAAAGCCATGCAGGATGAACGTCAGGTCGTGGTCGTCGGCAGCGGTCCGGCGGGCGCCGCGGCCGCCCGCGAACTCGTGGAAGCCGGAATCTCGGTGACGATGCTGGAAGCGGGCACGCGCTTTGAGCCTGGTCTGCTCGTGCGGTCCGGCGGTAAGAATCTTTACCGCCGCACCCCCCCGCTGCGGGAGGAGGGCGGGCATTCGGTGTCTGGCGATCCGCAAACCGTATGTTATGCGAAGCTTGCTCCGGGTGGGCTCTCCAATTGCTGGACCGGCGCGGTGCCGCGCTTTGCGCCGGAGGATTTCACCGAAGGCGAGAGGCTGCACGAACGCTATCGGTGGCCGATCACGTACACGGATCTTGCGCCCTATTACGAAAAGGTCGAGCGCTCGCTCGAAATCACGGCCGATCGCCGGGATAAACCGCAACTGCCCGGCGGGTACGCTGCCTATGACCGCCGCATTCCGGAGGATTGGGAAGATGTGGAGCGGGCGGCGAACCGCCATGGCCAGGGCTTCACGATCTATCCTCTCGCGGACGGCAAGCCGACGATGCTCGTCCGCCGCGGAACAGCCTTCAATAGCTTCACCAACATTGTCTCCCCTCTGCTCAAGTCATCGAATTTCCGTTTGGTGACCGGCGCCTACGCCTTGTCCCTTGAGTGGTCTCCTGAGAAGGGGAAGGTCGACGGGCTGCTTTATCACGACCGCCACACGGGCCAGACGAAACGCATCGAAGCCGATGCCGTGATCGTCGCGTGCGGTCCGCTCGGAACGGCCAAGCTTCTGCACAACTCGGTTTCCAAGGATTTTCCGGAGGGATTGGGCAACTCGGAGGGGCTGCTTGGACGCTTCCTGCACGATCACCCTCGTGAATGGTGGGCTTTCGAGATGGACCACCCCCGCAAGCTCCTCTCTCCCGCCGCGTACATGACGCGCCTGCCCTACGATACCTCGCCCCCGCTCATGGCGACCTCGTGGACGCTCGGAGTGGCTAACGTCAGCGATCGCGTTCGAAGCCGCTTCGGTCAGTCTGGAACGACGGTCGGTGTGCAGATGATCGGGACGATGATCCCGACGGAGTCGTGCGTCGCGAAACCGTCGGCGACGAAGAAAGATGAATTCGGACTCCCTGTTCTCGATGTGTGCATTCGCTACAGCGATCAGGAAGTCGAGAATGTCGTTCGCGCCCGCCAGCACCTCCTCGACGTGTTGGAGGATGCAGGCTGCCGTGCAACGATAGGAGAGATCGTCCCGACCTTGTTCCCGGGAACGATTGCTCACTACGGCGGAACCGCCCGGATGCACGCAAAGCCGGAGTACGGCGTCGTGGATGCCTGGAATCGCGTTTATAGCGCTCCGAATGTCCTCGTCTGCGATGCCGCCTGTTTCACGACTGCCGCTGAAAAGAATCCAACCCTGACAGTGATGGCGATTGCGGCGCGGGCGGCAACGCGCCTCGCTCGCGATCTGAAGCACGCCTGATTTCATCGCATGAAGATCAACGAATTCGGCAAAACCGGCATGCAAGTTTCCGAGATCGGCTTTGGCGGATCGCGGATCGGCGGCTTTTTTGCGAATAAGAACGGCGCTAGCGATGCGCTGAACGTTCTCCAGAAGTCCTTGGATGCGGGCATCACATTCTACGATACCGCCGACATGTACGCGCAGGGCGAAAGCGAAGCCCTGATCGGGAAGGCCTTTCGCGGCCGCCGGCAGCAGGTCGTCCTGGCGACAAAGGGCGGATACTGCCTTCCCGCGCAGCGCAAACTCATGCAGCGGATCAAACCCTTGGTCCGCCCGATTGTGCATGCGTTGGGACTGAAGCGATCGAGTTTGCCCTCGGCCGTTTCCGGAGCGCTGTCGCAGGACTTCTCGCCGTCGTATTTGACTGCGGCCCTGGAGGCGAGCCTAAAACGTCTGCAAACGGACTACGTTGATCTCTACCAGCTGCATAGTCCCCGCGCGCCTTTCCTCCAGACCGGTGCTTTCGGCGAAGCACTTGAAACACTCGAGAAGCTGAAGGGGCAGGGAAAACTGCGCTTTTACGGAGTAGCAACGGAAGTGGTGGAGGATGCTCCGTTCTGCTTGTCCGCTCCCGGTATCTCCTCGCTACAACTCGGTTTCGGATTGCTCGACCCCGAAGCGCTCGATGAGGGCATCTTGGCGGCCGCTGAGGCCCGAGGTCTCGGAGTGATCGCGCGTGGATGCTTTGGTGGCGGGCTCTTGAAAGATGGCCTGGATGAAGATGCGCTGAAGGCTGCCACACCTAAGTGGCGGCGCATCCTGGCCCTGCGGGCGCTGAGCGAGAAGCTGGGCCGCCCGTTGCTCGATAGCGCCCTGCAATTCTGTCGTGCGACGCCCGCCGTCAGCGTAACCTTGCTTGGAATGCACACGGAGAAGCATCTGAGCGATAACGAGCGCTATTTCCGTTCTCCAAACTTGACCGCCCAGGAATACGCCGAACTCTGTCGCTACATTCGGGAATTGAAAGAAGAGCCCCTTTACGATTGAGTGGCCGGCGCACTCTACAGTCGACTGGACCTGAGACACTCTGGAGAGAAGACCTTGGTTGCTTTTGCTCGCCCGAGCCCCCCGCCACTGTCGAGCAAGATTTTTGCGACGTTACCGTTCGTTCTCTTCAGCTGGTATCTGATCTTCCGCCCTCTGCTAGGATACCTCGAGACCCCCGCAAGTAGAGCGTCCGCTGAGCCATCTGCGAGCTCGATAGGGACGACCACTGCCGACTGGCAAAACAGGGCGTTCCTGTTCGCCCTTCTGGCGATTACTCTGCTGCTCGCCTTGGCCAACTGGTCGCGGTTGAATTTTGCGCGCCTTCGGTCGCCGCCGATCATGAGCCTCGCTGCGTTTTTGCTGTTCGCAGGGGCCAGCGTCACATGGGCATACAGCCGGGAGATATCTTTCAACAGATACTGCCTGGAGTTGATGGTTCTTACGCCGATCATTTTGCCATTCGCTATGGGATCCCCAGCAAGGGATACGGTGCGAAGCCTGTATTGGTGCTACGCGCTGGCTATACTTATTAACGTCATTGTTGTCTTGAATCAGAAGCCGATGATGACGCCCGAAGGAACGATATTCGGATATTTTGGCTATTTCGGATTCAAGCAGTATCTCGGCCAATGCGCTTCGGCTGCGATTCTGTTGTCCTTTTATGAGGTCCTATTTTCGGGTTGGAGACGGTACCTCGCCATTCTGATCGCCATCGCCTCTGTTTTCCTGGTCTTTGCGAGTGAATCAAAAGGCTCGTTGGTCTTTATGCTTGTTGCTCCTTGCATCGCGGGAGTGGCAATCCTGATTAGCGGCAAGCTGCGGGTCTCCGCGCTTCTCGTATTGCTCGCAATTCCGGCGACCTACATAGCGGCATCGATGGTCTCGAGCACCAACTTGGTCAACCGCATTTCATACATGATTTACGGCGATTCGACTCTGACTGGCCGTACCGTCATATGGGATTTCATACATAGGGAAATTGCCCAAAGACCTTGGTTTGGGTGGGGATTCCGCTCGTTTTGGCTGGTTGGAAATGATGCCCCCAGCGTGACTCAGGCGCCATATTGGGTAAAACATATGACCGGTAGCCATAGCGGCTATCTCGACGTGAAAATAGAGACTGGAGTTATAGGTTATTGGCTGTTTCTCATTTTCATAATGGCGACGTTGTATGCAATAGAGCGCGTGAGACGCCGGGATCCGCTTCGCGCGTGGATCCTGCTTTCGCTGGCTTTATATGTCACCATCACGAATTTGATTGAAACCCTGTGGCTGTCGACGAATGATCCGATGTGGTTTCTCTTTGTTCTAGTGGCGGCTGAAACCACCCGTTATTCTGCCGTACCGAAAGCCAATCCCACAACAACCAGGAGGCATGGCCCGGTGCGAAAGAGCGGTCCAATTCGAAGAGGCGGACTACCCCAAGGCGTCCGGACCGTCGCCGGACGAAGGCCCGTATGAACGACCGTCACGCTTCGATGAGACACTCCCACACATTGTGACGTGTTGAGCGTTTCGAGTAGAGATCAGGAACTTCGGAAGTTGTGCGGAGCCGCCGTGAGATCAGCGAGCAGGTTCTTTCTTGAGGGCAAGCAACCCGCGGATCTTAGGTAAGGATACCTGCACGATGCCCCTCTTGGATCGCATTCTTCCCGAGATGACGTCGGCGACCTCGCGGCGCATGACCCCAACCGAGGTGCGGGACGACGTGCTTGCGCTATTGCGCGCGCGCTGGCACCTCCGCAATGCCACTTCGGTCGGCGAGCGCGTGAGAGTATGGGGACGCGTGATCGTTCGAAACGCCGGCACCATGGTCATAGGTCAGCGCGCAAGCCTGAGCTCGACTGCCGTCCCAATTCAGCTCAGCACCGAGCCCAACGGAAAGTTGGAAATAGGTGCGCGCACGTTCATGAATTACGGATGCTCGATTTCCGCTACCAAGCTCATCAGCATCGGTCCCGACTGCAAAATCGGCATGGACGTGCTCATTATGGACAACGATTACCATCAGATCGATCCCACCAAACGAGGCGTTCGACCGGCCTCGGCGCCCGTCATACTGGAGGAGAACGTGTGGCTTGGCGCGCGCGTCATCGTTCTAAGTGGCGTGACGATCGGAGCCGACAGTGTCGTTGCCGCGGGCAGTGTGGTGACGCGCGACATACCACCAGGCTGTGTCGCGGCGGGGCAGCCTGCGAGAGTGATAAAATCAATCTCCTGACGCCGGTAGACTTTCGGCCCTTCCGGGGCGCGATGGCGATCGTCCGCACAACGCGTGTCCGGCGAACCCAGGCCGGCCTAAAGCGCCGGATTGGCAGCAAACGCGCCGCGCACGCTAGGAATTTCCCAGCAGCCGCTTTGGACCGAAATTACGCAAAGCAGACAGCGCCAAATACATGGGTTGGGTCACTTTGAAGAGCACGATCGCCACGACCAGGTAGACCGTGAAAGAGAGTGACGAGGCGATCAGAAACCTTGGCCATTGCGAGAGATCAAGGAGCAACGTTTCGCGCACGCCAAGTCCAACGGCGACCGCGATCAATCCCGCCACCGTTTGCGGGCCAACGGCCGCCCATACGTCCTTGGCACCGATTCCCGCCGGCCGGCCGGCATAGGCCAATGCCGGTATGAACAGGATATAGATCGCAATTGCACTCGTTGCCGCCACCCCCATAAGCCCGAATGGGAGGCCAATAATGACGGCTGCAATTTGGCATACGGCGCTGAGCAAGCCCCACCGCATCCAGCGATCAGATCGACCCGTCGAGACGTGAAGCCATCCGAGCGTCCGTTCGGTCGCCTGAGCGATACCCCTGATGGCGAAGAGACACAGCACCGGTCCCGCAGGCGCCCATTTCTCACCGAGCAAGATCGTGACGACATCGGGCCCCGTCACCGCCAGCACCGCAAATGCGAGGGTAGACAAGAAGCTGACCGTCGACAGCGCAGCGGTCCACGATTTTCTGAACTCGACGAGGTTGCCTCTGAGCTTGCTGAGACTCGATACGGCGATGTTGTGCAGCGGCCCGATAAGTAAGTTGATGAGGTTCGTGTAGAAAAGGAAGGCGTTCTGGTAATACCCGAGCGTGCCGACTCCGTAGAAATAGCCGAGAGCAAGCCGGTCGAACGATTGGGCGAAAGTATCCGTCAACGTGAAGCCGGCGACGCCCAGTCCAAATCGGACGGAGGCGTTGGTTTCTTTTGTTTGCTGTGGCCGTCCTGGTAACCACGGGCAAGCGATCCATGCGACCACGACAGTTAGAACGGCCATCGCAACCGGTTTTGCGACGAGCGCCCAGTACCCCCACCCCGTAAGCGCCATGACAATGCTCAGGATGCTACTGATGCCGTTCGAGCAGATGTCGAGAATGGTGAGGCTGCGGAACTGCATCGCTCTTCGGAGCAACGCCAAATGTTGGGTCGAGATTCCGACCGCGATGAACGTCAGAGACGAGACCGCGGCAATGCCGCTCAATGCGGGCTCATTGTAAAATTTGGCGATGAAGCCGCCGCTGGCGATGAGGAGAAGAGCCAATACAACGGCAATCGTGGCATTCAGCCAAAAAAGATAGCTGACTTCGGCCCGCGAAATATGGGTCTTCTGACTGGTGGCATCGGACGTCCCAAGATCGATGAGCATCGGCCCGAAACCGATGAGTGCAAAAATCGTTGCCGTAAGCCCGAAGTCATGAGGGTCGAGCAGGCGCGCCAGCACAATCATCGATACAACTTGTGAACCAACGCTCACCAAGCGCCCGGCAACGACGATCATCCCGCTGTGCAGAGAGGCACGGCCAAGGCCAGCCATCGGCTCGTTATCTTGGAAATATTTGTCGGTTTGGCTCAAAGAATCCGCCCGCTTTTCATTTGCTTTCCGAGACGGTCCCTTGGCATCTGGCGCCATTCACCCGGAGTATTCCACGTCTTGTATGCCGCAAGTTGACTTCGAAGGTCTTACCGCAGCGGACCGCGTCATCCGCCTTTCGCTCCGAATGGACAGGATTTCGTCTTGCGTCGACAGCCACCAAATTCACTCAGAGATATTGATTAGCGATATTGAAATGGTGTCTTCGCTTTCCGCAGGCTCGGTAGATCGGGTTGACCCATTTTCGGCTCGGGGGACCTAAGCACATATTTCCTGATAGCATGTTGACCAAAATAGATGTGCCGGAAACTCAATCACGGACGTAGTAAAAAAGCGCCAATTTGAAGATCCGCGATCCATGGATGCGTACAAGCCGCACCCCCGTTCCTACACGCCGGTCCCTCAATTCAGATATCGTGAGAGGGCCAAAATATAGGCTGCCTGGTATCCAGTGCTCGGTTCCGTGACCGCCCAGGAATTTGCGGGCCAGGAATCATTGAACTGGAGGTAGGACTTGCCAGCCGGCTGATCCAACGGCGGCGAGAACCCACGGCGGCACAGCGAAAAAGAAGCAGCCATGTAGCATTTGTAGTTCGGCGATCCCGAAGGGGCAAAGCAACACGGGTCGACGGCATAGGAGGGGTTTGGCCCGCCGACAAGATAGCCCGGCGCCGGGCCCGGATTTATTCCGCTGACTCTCGACCAGCGGCGGGAGCTGTTGGAGAACCAGGCGTGGTACATCGTTACCGCCGAATTCTCCGCACCCGCAGCCTTCATATTCGTCAGGTAGACGAGCCCGAGCGGGTTCACGCCATGGATATAATGAAGATACTCAGTTGCTGCAGATTTCGCGAGCGCCGCAACCTTCGGGTCGGGTGCGAATGACCCGAGGAGTTCGTACAGCCTCGCCTGGGTCGCCTTTGAGAGATTGCTACCCCAGGTAAAGTCCTTCATCGGGGACCGGTACGGGTCCTTTTTATCGAGGACCATGGGCAACTGGTCGCCCTTTTGCATCATTGTGCTGACGAATTGCCCGATGATCGCCGATTTGACGGGAGCGCTGGCGTTCGGCAGTCGCGCGTAATGAAGCAATGCTTCCTGGCCGACAACGTCCCATTGCGATGGGCCCCATTGAGGCACGATAGACGTGAAGTTTGCCTCCGCGAACTTTCCGTATTCCTCGTCGCCCGTGATTTCGAAGAGATAGACAGCGGCTTCAAACCGCGCGGCTTGTCGATGAGCGTCATCCATTTCCTGCTGACCGGAAGCGAGACCCTGCGAACCGGGCTGCCTCCCGTCGTCGTTATTGTAGTAGACAACCTGCGGATTGGCCGTCGCCCAGGCCCACGCCGCTTTCGCTCGCTTAGCCAGGTCCTCCGCATACGCTTTCAATGCTGGTTCGGGGCGGGCGGAAAGCACTTTGGATGCGTAAGCAAAAACGGCCGCTCCCATGAGCGTGGCGCTGGTGGTCGGCGGACCGTAATAGCTCGGTCCCGTCGCAGCCGAAGGTGGGCTGGCTTCGGCCAGCGATTGAACGCAGAGCAAAGAACCATCGGCGTTCTGCATGCGTGTGAGCCAATCCAGGCCCCACTTCGCTTCGTCGAGAATGTCCGGAATTCCGTTTCCCGATTCCGGAATCTTATAGTCGTCTCCGAATGCGCTCGGATTTTCGTCGTAAGCGCGCAGCAGAGAGATGATGTTGCGCGCGGCCCAGCTCGTATATTTGTTGTAATCGCCGGCGTCGTACCATCCGCCTCGGAGGTCCTTGACTTGAGACGCATCTTCCTTCGCGAGCCATGCATGGGAATAAGGGTCTTGTCCCGGACCCAGATGGCTAGCCCTGTCGGCCCATGATGCGCCAGCCGTCTCCGCCGTCTTTTCCATACCGGCGCGCTGGTAGAAGAACATCCGAACGGCGTGCTTCATGACGCGTCGGTAAACGTGATCGTCAATGTCGAACTCTACGGATCGAAGTTGGCTCTCGGTGTCGACAATCGCGTATGTCCCCGGCGTTTCGACATCCGAAAAGTCGAACCACCAGACTTGGTCGCCTGACACGGCATCCGTCGCGCCGTTATTCCATGGCGTCGGACTTCCGCTCTTTACGACTTTTCCGCTGTCGCGTTCGACCACCTGGAGTTCGCGGCCGGGCTTGAAGGATGCGCTTTTATCGTATCCCGCCTGCGGGTTTCTAATAACGGCGACCTTGGTGCCTTTCGCCTGATAGCCGAACTGGTCGACGACGATGACGGGGATCGAGCCGTTGACGCCGAGCTTCAGTCCTTGGTTCCAGGACGTGTCGGTGCTCGGCTTATCTGCCGATGTGGAAGTAGCTGACTGCGCATCCGTAGCGGCGGCGTCAGGGCTCGCCATGGACCCGATGGAGATCCACAGCGCCAAACCGGAAAGCACCAACGCTCGCGTCGGTTTCGAAGTCATGGGCGATTACCTCGCAAGCCGTCATCCAAGATTTGACGATAGAAACCTTCTAGCTTTTGCGCCGCGCTGGCCCAGGAGTAGCGCTGGACCGCAAGCTTTCGCGCCGCTTCGCCGATGCGGGCCGCCAGTCCGGGATCGCTCAGCAACCGGCCGACAGCATCGGCGAAGGCCTGCGGCTCATCCTCGATTAAAAGATCGCGACCGGGCTGAGCCTCGATTCCTTCGGCGCCGAGTTCGGTCGAGACGATGGCCTTTCCCATCGCCATCCCTTCGACGATCTTGAGGCGGGTGCCGCCGCCGAGACGAAGCGGCACGATCACTACCGCAGCTGACGCGAGGTGAGGCCGCAGGTCCGGCACGAATCCGGTGAATTCGATCCGTGGCCCGGCCAGCGCCTTGAGCTGCGGCGGAGGGTTTTTGCCGACGATCTTCAGGCGCGCATCGGGATGGGCTTTGGCGATCAACGGCCAGATGTTCTCGACGAAATGCAGCACGCCGTCGACGTTGGGAATGTAGGAAAGTAGTCCGAAGAAAAGCAGTGTACGGCCGTCGGACGGCGGATCGGTCGGGCGCGGCTGATAGTAGTCGACGTCGGCGGCGTTGGGGATGACCGTCGTGTTTGCGTCCGGAACATCGGCGAGCACGCGCCGTTCGTCAGCGGCGCTGCAGAGATAAACGCCGTCGGCGTCGCGATAGGTCCCGAGTTCCTCTCTTCTGAGCTTCCGCCAGTTGACGCCGGCATAGAGGCGGCGGATCAGGCTGCTGCCCGAACGCGCGTACTGTCTAGCCAACTCGAAGTCGATGTTGTGCGAATCGACGACGAGGGCGGGCAGCCTCTCGCCAGCCGGAGCCTGACGAAGATTGCAGTGGCCGAGAAATGAGAATTCGAGATTGACGATGTCAAACCGCTTCGCTCGCAGAACGCGGTCAAGCGCGGACTGGAGCGCTGGGACCGTGGCCCGCAACCTTTCAAAGCTTCGGGTCGAGACCAGCGACTGAAGCTGCTCCATCCGTTTCGTCGGCCCTTCGTGACTGTGAGGGTTCGGAACAAGCACCACCTCACGGCAATAGGCCTGCATGGCCTTCCGGCTCTCATCTTCGTCGAACTCATCGTCGACCAGCATCACGGCTGTGAGATCGTGGCGCTCAGCCAGTTGGGTCATCAGACCATGGATGCGCGCTTGCGCACCAAAGCGCGGAGGACTGGCGGGCATCTGGGAGACGTAGAGAACGCTGAGGCGTTCTGGATTACTCATCCGGATTCTCGGTCATACATTGTAGGCTGGAAGACGGGCCGCGACTGGCTTGTACAGTAGTCTGTCAATGTCTTTACGACGGTGTCAATAAGGCTGCATGACCAACTTCCCTGTTGCCTGAATAGATTTCGCAAATACGCTAAATAGAACGTGGTTCGATACCCGCCATCTCTCGCGCGTTTTGACCCTCGAGCTTAATGCGCTTGGCAAGCGCCAAGCTCGGCCGTTCGATCAACCACCACATGCCCGCGGAAAACAGGACGCATCCGAAGATCACCACCACCCACCAGAAGGCTTCCGTTAAGGCCGACCGGCCCGTTAGGCCATAGCCGACGCGAAACAGAGCGCCGGAAACAGGATTATGGGTGAGGTAGAGAGAGTAGGAGATCAAACCCAAGAACTGTAGCCAGCGCCAACTCAACCAGTGGTAAATCCCGCCCGTTCGGGTCGCATACCACAATGTCATCGTCGTCAGAGCGGCGGCCAACGTCACCTCGTCCATCCGCACGGCAGCGCTCAAAACAAGTATTGCGACGTAGGAAAAATAATAGAGGGCCATCCGTGGATATTGCCACGTCCAATAGGCGCCGGCGCCGAGCAGGAAGCAATGCCATAGCGGCAGAAAGCTTCCGCGCCACGGCTCCCAGGTGACGATCCCAAGCGGCCACAGCAAACTTATCAATGCAGCCACCGCGACGCCGATGGCGGTTGCGCGCCCCTGCATGCCTTGAGCTGGATCGTTGCGTGTTGCAGCGAGAAGAAGGGCATATATCAGATAGAATTGCACCTCTTGGCAAAGCGTCCAGAAGATCGGACCAATTTCACGGAAGCCAAGTACTTCCTGCAAATAGAAGACATGCGCAACGAGCTGCCCCGTCGAAACCGACAGTGGCTCCTTGCCCTGAACGAAGTGCGCCGAGATGGCGGCCATGCTGATCGTCAGCGCGATCGCGAACCAGTACGGCGGATCCAGCCGGACGGATCTACGAAGCAGAAATCTGCCCACAAGAGGCAATGTCACGGAATATTTGCGCAGCGAATGTGCAATGACGAATCCGCTGAGGACGAAAAAGATCGCAATGCCAAGGTGCCCTTGCCGGACAATACATTCGAACCAAGCGGGAGCGGCCGCCATCAGGTTCGTGAGGTGATGACCTTCGTTGCAGTGATATAGAAAGACCGCGAGGGCAGCGACGCCCCGCAGACCGTCTATCATTGCGAAACGGACTTTTTCCGGCGCGCCAATTGAGCTTCCTTCAGTCATGGGCCCCCGAAATTTCCGGTAATAACTCGTCAGCTATGCCTTCTTCAGAAGACCATGCTTTTCGAGCAACGCTGCCGCTGACGACACGTCCGCGAGAGTGAGACCGGCACGCTCGGCTATGTCGAGCAGCGAATGCTCACGATCCGAAAGATTGAGCACCCACAGCATCGTCATGATGCGCGCCGCGCCGTCCTTATCTCCGCCGAGTGAGCCATAGAGACCACGCTTGCCCAAGTGCGGTTCGCCCTTCGGAGAGGTGTTCTCGTATTTCAAATTGTTTTCGATAACGCCGAGGGCTTCGGAGATGATTTCGTAGGATTCGCCAAGATACTTCGGCTTGATGAAATCGAGATTGTCCGCCGACGTATGGTACTCCGGAAAGGTTCCCCATTTGCTGCGTTGGAAAAGTCCGATCGGCAGGTTGAATCCGGGAGAGCAATATTGCCTCTCGTCATACCCGTACGGCGAGAAGTCGATCACGCTCGCCTGTTGCCCGAAGTTCTTCAGCACGCGTGCCATCGCCATGTCGATTTCGGCATTGCCGCGACGGCTTTTCTTATAGGTCGGACCACCGCCGTCGCCGACGCCGGAAACGATGATGCCGTGCTTTATGCGTGCGGCCTTGTCTTCGTTTTGCGATAGCCAGGTGAGGGCGCCGATTGATCCCGGAGCGAAGAGAAACCGGTAACTGTATCGCGTCTTCTGCTGAGCGATGGCCTTTGCGAGGTACGTCAGCAGCGCGAGTCCCGAGCAATTATCGTTGGCGAGCGACGGATGGCAAATATGTGCCGACAAAAGAACCTCGTCGTCGGTGTCGCCTCGATGCAGAAACTCTCCATAGGTCAGGAAGCCGTCCTTGAGCGTTGAATCGATGACGACTTCGTACGTATCGTCCTTGAGACTTTCGAGAAGCCGATGCGGCACGCAAAATCCCCAGTTCTCCGCGTAATACGAAGTGCGGTAAGGGATGAGGTCGGGCTGAAGCGGGAGCGAATGCAGATGCTTTTTCAATTCGGAGAGGGAGAGACGCGTTCGAACGGGCACGCTGTAGCTCACCACGTGCAAGTTCGATTGGGCGAAGTCGACGATCTTGTTGCCCGCGCTGTCTTTAATGTAGGCGTCACGAATGTTCCATTCTCGCGGCACCGTCCAGTCGAACGCCGGGGTCCCGGTCGCCACCTCATGGACATCAAGCTTAATGTGCTGCGCGAGGTGGCGGAGCGTTGCGCGAACGCCGTCGCCGGTGATACTTCGGCAAATCGGATAGATTTCAGTAGCTAGACTGTAGATGTCTCCGCCTATTTTCTCGGGGTCAGGCCGCAAGTCCATCTGATAACCTTATTGCCTCTGAATCGATCGCCGACGGGACAACATGCGCTTTCAAGCCACTCGACTGCAAGACGTCAAGCTAATCACGCTCGAACCGGTTATCGACGAGCGCGGCTACTTTGCGAGGACCTTCTGTGTCCACGAATTCGCCGCTGCGGGCCTCGCGACGGCATTCGTGCAGGGAAGCGTTTCCCGTACCTTGCAAGCCGGCACCCTTCGCGGCATGCATTTTCAGCGTGCCCCGCATGAAGAGGTCAAATTGATCCGCTGCCTCGCAGGCGCAATTTATGATGTCTTGATAGACATCCGGTCGACGTCGCCGACCTATATGCAGTGGGAAGCATACAGGCTTAGTGCCGGCGACGGTCTGCAACTTTACGTGCCTCACGGGTTTGCTCACGGCTTTCAAGTGCTCGCTCCGGAAACGGAAGTCTCTTACCTGATGACGGAGTTCTATTCTGCCGGTGCATCCGACGGCATCCGCTACGACGATCCAGCGTTCAATATTTCCTGGCCGCTGCCGGTAACGGAAATCTCGGCAAAGGATGTGGGCTGGCCCGATTTCTCAGGAAAAGCGCCTGTCACTCGCTAACCCTTAGAGCAACGGGTCTTGGGACAGCCCCAGGGCGGAATTGTCGTCTGAGCTGTCTGAAATAGGGGTCAACGAAGCGATCGACGGCTGCCGCGAAGGCGATCGAGATCAAAAGCGCGATCGGGAACATGAGGTAAGGCTTCGCAGCGATTGCGGGGAAATCCGCCGCAAAAAGCCTGATCACAACGTAATGGCTAAGGTAGATCACGTAAGAGTAGACGCCGATTTTTTTTACCAGAAGCCAATTCAAAAACCGGAACGGCGGGCGATCGGAGAACCGGATCGCAAAATAGAATATCGGCATCAAAGCGAGACCCTGAAGGCTGTAGCGGACGCCTTCGCGAAACGTTTCGTCGCGATAGAGCAAAGTCCCGAGCAGCGTGCCCCCGGCGATTGCCAACAGCGCCCATTGCATTGGAGACATCGCGTCGCCTCGATGCATGGCTTTGACGGGATTCGCGACGATGGCCAGGATGCATCCATAGATGATCGAGTCGATCCGCGTGTCCGACGCGTAATAGGTTCGAATGGGCATGAAGCCCGGAGCGCCGATGAGATGGATGCGCCAAGCCAGGATGGCGAGGCAGCCGAGGGCAAGGAGCGCAGCAATCGTGCGCGGACGCACGTTATTGCCGAGCAGCAATGACATGAGCAGCGGGTAGAACATGTAGAAGTGTTCTTCAACCGCGAGCGACCACAGGATGCCTGTGCCATCCGGAACGGTGTTTCCCGGATCAAAAAAAATGCCGTAGTAGTTGGCGAAATACGAAACTTGGGCTGCTAGCCCATAGAGGGATATGCCCCCTTTCAACCACCCGAAATATGTGAGGCTATATGCGATCGCGAGAGTGATCAGCAGCGGCGGCATCAATCGGAATACGCGTCGCGCATAGAATTTCAAAATATCGATTTCACCGGTGGACTCGCTCTCGGCGAGCATGAGGGTCGTGATCAGGTATCCGCTTAGAAAAAAGAATATTGTGACGCCGAGCCCGCCCGGCACAGCCGAGAAGCCAGAGTGAGACAATACAACGATCAGAACCGAGATGGCCCGAATGCCGTCAAGCGATGGGATGCTGAGCGCGTGTGCCTTGCTCATGTGGGTCTCGACCTAGGAAGCATGACCGATCATTCCTCTCGCGGTACCATGCTTGGTAAGTCCTTGCCCGAATATTGCGGTATTCACACGGCCGGGAAGCGGCGCATGCGTCGCGGCATGCTCACCCCATGCGGGTGCCGGTACAGAGTAGGCCCACGGCAGCGTCATCGTCATGCGACGACCAGTTTGCGAGCGACGAACGCTTCTGCATAACGCTCGGCCGCTCGGCACTCCATGCCACGCAATCGCGCGAGCCCGCGAAACGTCTCGTCGTCGAACCAGTGCTTCGAGCGCTGCGTGCCGAAATGCTTCATGAGCAGTTCGATCTTGCGGGCCAGAACGCCTGCTTCAAGAGGAACGTAAAGGTTCGGCTGGCCTAGATCGCCATCCCACTTCGGGATCTCGTACTCGAGGATCAGGTGATCACGAAACGTATTCCACGTGTAACGGCAGACCTCCCGATGATCCTGGTGTGAATCGTCGCGCCGGTGCGTCAAAATCAAATCCGGATTGAACCGGTCTTTCAGCGTTTCAAACCAATCCTTGATTTGCTCTCCCTGGGCCGGAAAAAAACCGTCTCTGAACGACATCACTTCAACGTTGGCGGTTTCTGCACCTTGAAGAAATGAATTCGCAGACCCTCGCGCTTCCGCTTCTCGATCGCCGATCCCGCTCAGGACGCACCAACGAATATTGAGTTTGGCACCCGTCGAGATCCATTGCAGCAGCGTGGCGCCCGCGCCGATTTCAATATCGTCGGAATGCGCGCCGAGGCACAGAACAGAGAGCCGTTCCCCAGCGGCCGGTAGCTTGAGCGGAAGCATCGGTTGGTTCCTTACTCGGGGGCATTCGAGTGATTGCGCCAGGGCATGCTGCCCTTCTCGACCATTTCCTCCAACACGCGCTTGTCCTGCAGGGTGTCCATCGCCCGCCAGAATCCTTCGTGCTTGAAAGCGATAAGCCGCTGTTCTGCGATCAAACGGTTGAACGGCTCCAGCACCAATTCCTCACCGTCTTGAATGTAGTCGAAAATCTTATTGGAAAAGACGAAGTACCCGCCGTTGATCCATATATCGCTTTGTTGGTTCGACCGCATGCGGCTGACCAGGCCGTCGTCACCGAATTCCGCAAGATGAAAGTTGAACGGCGGGCGGACGGCCACGAACAACCCTACGGCGCCGCTTTTTTTCAGGCGATCGATCATTTCGGGGATCGGAGCGTCCGTGAGGCCGTCGCTGTAGTTTGCGAGAAAATAGTCTTCGTCCTGAACGAGGTGTTTCACAGCCATCAGGCGCTGCCCGATGTTGCGCCACATCCCCGTGTCGACGAGGGAAATACGCCAGTCGGGCGGTTGCGGGCCGAGGATCTCGACCTTTTTACCGAACTCCGAGATGACGCAGTCACTGTATGCGGAGGGATCGAAATCGCGAAAATATTCTCGGATGACGTTCGCCTTGTAACCGAGGCACAGCACGAAATCGCGATGCCCGAATCTGCTGTAGTACTGCATGATATGCAATAATATCGGCTGATGGCCGACTGGGATCATCGGCTTCGGAATCGCTTCCGAATAGTCGCGAATGCGCGTGCCGAGACCGCCGCAAAAAAGAACGACTTTCATTTCTCAAGCCTCGCCGGGTTCGATCACGTGAACCTCTGGGATGGGCACGATCAACGTGCATCCCCATTTGGAAGTATAGTGTAGCTGGGCGGCGATCTCATCGCGCAGGTTCCACGGCAGGATTACGATATAGTCGGGACGCGCATCCTCGATCGCAGAGACGGGCAATATAGGGATGTGCATCCCGGGAGTGAAGCGCCCGTGCTTGTAGGGATTGCGATCGACGGTGAAGTCGAGAAAGTCGACGCCGATGCCGCAGTAGTTCAGAAGGGTATTGCCTTTGCCGGGCGCCCCGTAACCGCAAATGCGCTTGCCCTGCTTTTTGCACTCGATCAGGAAAGACAAAAGATTTCGCTTCGTCGCGTGCACTTTGGGCGCAAATTTTAGGTAAGCCTCGATCGTATTGAAGCCCATCGCGAGTTCTTCTGCGCGCACCTTTGCAACCGATGGCGTGGCGACGTGGCTGGCGTCTTGACGGCACATATAGACCCGGATCGAGCCGCCGTGTGTCGACAACTCTTCGATGTCGAACACCCTAAGCCCGTGGCGGTGAGCCAGCTGATCCATCGTAGTGAGCGAGAAATAGGAAAAGTGCTCGTGATAGATCGTGTCGAACTGATTTTCGTCGATAAGGCGCGTGAGGTGCGGCACCTCGATCGTGATCACGCCCTCTGGCTTCAGTAAGTGCGCCATGCCAGCCGTGAAGCCGTTCAGGTCGGGAACCTGCGCCAGCACGTTATTGCCAATGATAAGGTCCGCGCGGCGTCCTTCACCGACAAGGCGATCGGCGAGATCCTTGCCGAAGAATTCGACGAGTGTTGGGATGTCCTTGCCACGCGCCACCTCCGCAACGTTGGCAGCCGGTTCGATACCCGTTACGGGGACACCGAGCGGCAGAAAATGCTGCAGCAGATATCCGTCATTGCTCGCGATCTCATAGACTTGGCTTTCGGCGCCGAGACCGAGGCGAGCCTTGATCATATGGCAGTACGTTTTTGCGTGCGCGACCCATGACGTCGAATAGGAGGAGAAATACGCGTATTCGGTGAAGATGCTTTCGGGATTTACGTATTCCTGCAATTGGACCAGGAAGCAGGTGTCGCAGACAAGCACGTGCAGCGGAAAGTACGGTTCCATGCGATCGGTCTGATCCGCTGCCAGAAAGCTTTCGCAGAGAGGAGACATTCCAAGGTCGACAAATGTCTTTGTCAGTGGCGCCTGACAAAGCCGGCAACATTTGCCAGTTCCCTCGTGGTGGGAAGGCTCGGAAGCGGTCCGCACGTCGATTTGCATTGATAGAATCCCGCCGTCACAAATTGTATTTTGGTGAAGACAACGCGCCTTCTGCCCAAGGCGCCGCCCGCTAGTTTATACCGAAGACCCCCCATTCAGGATAATTTCGATGCCAAGGGTGAATGGCGAGCGATATAGCGGAATGAACTGCATAGGCATATCCAGCGACGAGTGATCCGTGAGCGGACGAGATTATAATAGAACCGTCGATATATCCTAATTTTAACAACGAAGAATATACAAGACAGACTGCGGTGAGGGGCCGCTCCGCCGCGGCGGCGCAGCCGTTAGCAAATTGCCCGTTGCCCGGCACTTGGATGCCAATGGTTTCATCAGGGTGGCGTCATTGACGTCATCTGGTGTGATGTGCCTCGGGAACCAGGCGTGCTTGTGACCCTCGTTCGATTGCGTGAAACCCCGTATCACTGGGTCGGACCCTGGCTTTCGAGAGCAATGGGGCCGGATGGCGCTGCCGAGCCACCGACCAAGCTCTTGAACAGGTCGTGATAAAAATCCCTTTGCCCGAGTACGAACAGCAAGACGAACAAGTAAGTCATCGCCATGACAGCGCCCCCGATGATCAATTTGACCAGAGGGGAGGACCAGTCGCCGGCCATTTGCAGGAAAGCGAACGCGCAGGCCGCTGATATGACAGCCGAAGTTAGGGGCCGGGAGATCGATATTAGCAATTCGCGTAGCGAGATGACGGTGCCATGCAGACACCACATCAGGCATGGGATCAGAAAGAGTACCATCGCCGTCGAGAAGGCCGTTGCAATGCCTTGAGGGCCGTACGGCAATCCGATCAGATAAAAGGCCGTCACCCAAGGAGCTATAAAGAGCGAGATGTACAGGCTTCTTCTCTGCAACCCGACCGCAAGAAGGAACCAGTAGAGCGGATTGATCATCCCGAAGGTCGCAATGGTCGGTGCCAGCAAGCGGAATATGACAGCAGACTCCGCCCATTTTGGCCCCAACGCGACGCGGATGATCTCGTTCGCGAAGAGCGCGCAGAAGAGAGTCATCGGCAGGGTTATCGAAACAAGGACCGAGTAGCTCTTGAGAAAGTAAGTTTTGAGCCTCTGAGGATCGTCCTGCAATCGCGACAGCGTCGCAAACGTGACGCTGCCAAGCGCGTGATTGAGGCTCGATGTCGGGATCTCGATCAGAAAATACGCCCTTCCATAAATTCCGACGGCGGTGGGGCCCCATACGCGACCCAAAAGAACCTTGTCCAAATTATATGCGATATAGGCCACGAGACCGTTCAGCGTGACGGTGCCCCCGAACCACAGCATCGATCGGACGCCGTGAGTCCGGCGCGGCGCTCCTGGAACCCAGCCCGTAACCAGCCATGCACCTGCCGTGATCAGCGCGGCAGGAATAGTTGCGTTCGCGACAAGCGACCAATATCCAAAGCCCCAAGCCGCCATGGCGATCGCGATGGTCATGGCCGCGACTTGGCCGAAGAGCTCGATTGCGACGAGCGCGGAATAACGCATTTGCCGATTGAGAATGGCACAATGCTGCACGCCCAACCCAGTGAATGCAAAGCCGGCGGAAATAGCGAGCGTAACCCAGAAGAGACGCGGCTCATTGTAGAAGTGGACGACGAGCGGCGCGGTTACGACGCACAGGAGGGATAAGGCCACGCCGAAAAAGACATTGATCCAGAAGAGCGTCGAAAGCTGTTGATCGGTGATATTGGGCGACTGGATCGTTGCCGTCGAAAGTCCCGCTGAAGTGAACAATTGATAGACGCCGGTCACAGCCGTGACCATCCCGATGAGGCCGAAGTCGGTCGGCTGGAGCAAGCGCGCGGACACAAAAAGAAAAATGAGCCGAAGAAGCAGATTGAGCCCTTGACCGACGAGCTTGACGAGGCCGCTGCGTAACGCCTTCTGCTTTAGGTTCTCCACGCTTTGCCCCGATCCGCGCTGTATTCATTCAAGATCGCGTTATTCCAGCTCCCATCGGACTGGACCAAAGCATCCTCGATCGAGGCCGGAACGTGCCCAGTAGCGTTGAGCAGGCGCTTCACCATACTAACGTAAGAGCGGGAATTCGATCCCATTTGCTGTTACCGGAGCCTTCCGCCTGTCGACCTTCCGGGTCTCGGCATTCGGTTTGGCGCGCACTCGACCCGGCCAGAAAATAGCCATCGGTCAATTGAACGCGTTGATCCCTGTACGACCTTTCATGACAGAGCCCCCTGAAAAATGGATTAAGCGTCCCCGTGCACTGCATCGATCAAGGGATTCCGTGATCTATGGTTACATGACGGTGCGGCCGGTGCCGTTCACCACAAGGCGCCGATCATGGATTCCAGGCGGCTTATTCGTGATACGATAATTGCAAACGATTGGGGCAAGGTCGCGGAAAAATGACGTTCCAGGTCGGCGAATGGATCGAGATCCGTTCCAAAGAAGAAATATTGGCAACCCTGGATAAGACTGGCCGGCTTGAGGGAATGCCTTTCATGCCGGAAATGTTTCAATTCTGCGGTCAGAAATTCAAGGTCTATAAGAGCGCCCATAAAACTTGCGAATTCGTTTATACGCTTAAATCGCGGTCTGTTCCGAACACCGTGCACCTCGACCTTCGATGCGACGGAGCATTGCATGGCGGTTGCCAGCACGCGTGTCTCCTTTATTGGAAGAAGGCGTGGCTGAAAGATCCGTATGCATTGAGAGATGATGAAGACGGGCAACCGGTAACAAGCGGAGACGGATGCACGGAAGCAGACGTCCTCGCGACGGCGCGATCAACAAGTGATCGTAACGAAACGATCTATTCCTGCCAGGGCACGGAGATTCTGCGCTTTTCGTCACAGCTGGCTTGGTGGGATATGCGCCAATACCTTCGCGACTGGCGCTCGGGCAACGTTGGTCTGCGGACACTTTTCAACGGCATGGCGTTTGGCACATTCACCAGCCTAGTCGGCGCCAGTAACAGGCTGGGTCTCAAGCTGGGAGAGCCGTTGCGCTGGCTTTACGATCAGTTCGCATTTGTCTGCGGCCCCTACCCGCGCAGGCCGGGCAAGGCGCTCAAGGGCCAGCCCCTTCCTTGGTCCGTTGAAAATCTCCAGCCCGGCGAACTCGTTCGCGTGAAATCGTACGATGAAATTCTGAAAACGATTGACGTCGACTGTAGGAACAGAGGGCTCTCATTTGACGCAGAAATGGTTCCCTATTGTGGAAAGGAATTCCGCGTCAGAGCCGTCATCGATACGATGATCGATGAGAAGACCGGTAAAATAATGAAACTCAAAAATCGATGCGTGTCATTGGAGGGCGCAATTTGCCGGTCGAAGTATTCCAACTGCAGAATAAACTGCCCGCGCAGCATTCTTCCCTGGTGGCGTGAAATTTGGCTCGAGCGGGTCGCCGAAGATGGGCGAACCGGAAGCCCCAGCTAAAGACGCCAACTGCGCAGGATCGCCAGCTCTACTTGGCCGCGGCGTTTGCCGTATGGCGCAGCGTGGTATCGATGATGCCTTCCGCCAAAAGCTTTTTGATGTGCCCGATGCGCTGATAGCGGGGCCCCTCGAATTCCTCATGGGTGAGGCCTGACGCCTTGAACGCTTCGTAGACTTGCTGCGCGCCCGTGCGCGCGGTCCACTTCGGTTTGAAGTCCGGCAATGTACGGGCGATCTTGTCGAAGTTCACGCGATAGCAGCGCTTGTCCGGTCCCGCGTCCGCCGCATAAGCGACGCGACATCCAGGAACGACCTCCGCGACGATATTTGCGATCTCGCTGATCCTGTAATTCTCGGCCGTGCTGCCGACGTTGAAGGCTTGACTGAAGATCGTGTCGGTCGGGGCGTTCAGCGCAGCGACGAATGCGCTCGAAATATCTTCTATATGCGCGATCGGCCGCCAAGGCGTGCCGTCGGACTTCAAATAAATCAGTCCCTTTGTAACGGCCCATGCCACGAGATTGTTGAGAACAATATCGAACCGCATGCGCGGGGAAAGGCCGTAGGCGGTCGCAGGCCGGAGAAATGTAGGGCAGAAATCTCCGCTTGCCAGCTTCGCGATATCGCGCTCCGACCAGACTTTAGACTCGCCGTAAGCCGTCACCGGATTAAGTTCGCCGGTCTCGTCGATGAAATCGTCCCCTGCCAGGCCGTAATTGCTGCACGACGAGGCCATGACAAAGCGACGGACTCCGGCTGCTTTGGCCGTCTGTGCAACATGAACGCTGCCGCGATGATTGATCGCATACGTCGTATCGCGGTTGAGATCGCTCAGCGGGTCGTTGGAAAGCGCCGCCAGATGAACGACGGCGTCGAACCCGGCAAGATCGGCGGGTTCGAGATCGCGGATATCCTTCCGGATGGAGGGAATTGGAACGATGCGGCCGCCTTCGGCGAACGTGCACCGTTCGTAAAGATCGCTGTCGCAACCAACGAGGCTATGGCCAGCTGCGATGAGCGCCGGCGTCATCACCGTGCCGATATAGCCCATATGGCCAGTCAACAAGACCTTCATGAAAATCCCCCGGTGCCCACTGATCGACGTTCACTGCCCTGCTGCTCCAAACCGTGCCTTGAAGTCGTGGACTACGGATTGGGGGTGAAGAAGGCAGTGCTGTACGCGGTTCTATTCTGGAAATTTTTTCGCCTCAGACTCTCGTCCGCCCACGAAGCTTCGCCATTTTTCGTTTTTATCAGCTGGGGTAGTCCGAACAAGGATCATGTGCCCGGCTAGTAAATTGGGTTCGGCATCTCAGGTGCTGGATTACATATTTTGAAGTCCCAGAAGACGCGCCATGGAGTGTCCGAGCTGCTTTCACGCCTCAACGATGCCTCCAATCGCAGTGGCGTCGTTTCGAGTGCGATCCGCAATTGAGACGCGAGCCGCGATCCGGGTGCGCGAGGTGGGGAGAGACACGCAGCGGCAGGCATCGAATGCATCCTGACATTCGCATGGTTCGGAAACAAACAGCCGCCACAGATTTGTTTTACACGTCGAATGTTCTTATTCGATTAACGTCGTTGTCGAAAAAGGCGAGCTTTCCTCCGAGACCAAACAGCACACGGTGCCTGCAAATCCGGCCAAAAAGACGCGCAAAAGGAGAGATGCGATCTCTCAGCACTGAGCGCTATATACGTAAACCACTGATCAATGTTATTGTGTAAGTTGTGGGATTTAGACGCTTATTCATCGCGCAATTCCTCTGGGCTTTCGAGGTAGATCCAAAGACATGCTCGCAACAGACGACAATTTTTCGATCCCTGCGGAGTCTCAGAAAACGAGCATCGGCCAGTTTGGCCTCTCGGATCTTCGCTGGATTTTGAGGCGAGGCTGGCTGTTCCCCGTAGTTGGAACGCTGATCGGGTTGCTCTTGGCTCTGACCGTTGTGGCCTCCATGCCGCAACTTTACACGAGCACCGCTCGCATTCTCGTCGATCGGAGCGTCAATCGATTTCTGCAAGACAGTAAGATTGTGGACCAGCCAACGCTCGATGATGTCGATATGGCGGGCCAGTTCTACGTTCTGTCATCGGACAGTATTATTTTACCCGTCATCCGCTCGTTGAAGTTGACCCAAGACCCGGAATTTGTTGGCCGGACTGGCGCGCGCACGACAGAGGACGAAGGAAATCCTTGCGCGAAGAGTTGGGGTGGTCCGTGTCTTTCATACGGCATTCGAACGGCGAAAGATTATTTCAAGAAACTCATGGGGTGGAAGACCGTCACCGCACTTGACCCCGATACCTTGCTTGAGAGAACCGCCGCCGAAAAGTTTCTCCGCCGGCTGACCATCGAACGGGGAGACGTCAATAACGTCATCAGCATCAGTTTCGCTTCGGAAGATCCGACGAAAGCCGCAAAAATAGCCAACGCGATCGCCGACACCTATATTGAGAAGGTCGGCGAACGCAAACTTGCGTCCAACAAATTGGTGAACCAGTTTCTTGAGCAGCGGCTGCAAGAAACGAAGCAGCAGTCGATCGATGCAGATCGAGCTCTGCAAGAATTTAAGGCAGCTAACAATTTAACGGGCATAACGACAACTGTCGATAATGCGCTCATCTCACGGCTGCGTTCCGAGTATGTGGACTTGGAGAGAAAGGCGAGCGACATCGCCGAGGCCGTCGGGCCGGATCATATGGCGGTTGCGAAGCTCCACAAGCAAATGGATGCCTTGAATGCTGCGATCCGTGCAGAAACGGAGCGGGTGACCGGATCCGAAGAATTGTCGATAGTCGACCCGAAACGCGAATATCATAACATCGAAGAAGACCTGGCACCGGAAGCGCCCAACGACGAACTTATTGCTCGTCTGAAAAAATTGGATAGCGCGGCTCAGGCCAAGTATCGCGATCTCGATTTCACGGCGCATACGTTGCGAGTTCTGTATCATACCGGTCTGCGCAAGTACGACGAACTGAACCAAACGAGCCGTGACACCCAGGATGCCCACATCATTACGAGTGGATCTCCGCCTCTTCACAAGGACTCCAATAAGTCCTTGCTGGTGCTCGGCGGCGGCATCGTGTTCGGGTTCATGTCGGGCGTTGCAGCGGCCGTAGGGCGAGAATTGCTGGCTGGTGTGTATCGCACTCCGGAGCAGGTAACGCGGGACACCGGCGCTTACTGCGTCATCCTGCCGACCGTCGCCATGCGGAAACGCGGGCGTCTCGACGATTACGTTCTCGACGCGCCATACTCGCGATATACGGAGGCCATTCGCAAAGTCAGAGCGTCGATGCGAGCGTATCCGAGCCCAAATAGCGACAAGGTCATAGGTGTCGTTTCGTCGGTCGCGAATGAAGGCAAGACGACCGTCGCCCATAATTTCGCGTCTCTCTTGAGCGCCTATTCCAGATGCAAGACTCTCATTATCGATTGCGACCTTCACCGGCGGAATCTCACAGCCGAGTTGGCACCGGACGCACGCGAAGGCTTGTTGGAAGCCTTGGACGACCCCTCTCAGTTGGCGAAGTATGTTTCCAAGCGCCAGCGATCTGGAGTGGACGTGTTGCCGTGTGCTCTCTCCGAACGCAATCCGAACGTCGCGGAGTTGCTGGGGTCGGCCCAGATGGAGAAGCTGCTGGCTGTTGCCCGCGAGTCCTACGATTTCATCATCATTGAGATCGCCCCGATCGTCTCTGTCGTCGACATCAAAATGATTGAACACATGGTCGATAAGTTCATCTTCGTCGTCGAGTGGGGAAAAACGAAGCGTAGCCTGGTCGACGAGGCTCTTTCCGAAGCTGAAGTAATTCGGGATCGTATTGCGTGCATGATCCTCAACAAAGCGGATCCGGCCACGTTGCGAACCATCGAATCTTACAAAGGCCAGAGGATTGCCGAGTACTTCGAGGAGTGAGAACTCCTTTCTGAAGGTCGTTCACAAACCCTTTAATCCGAATCTCCCCCTCGCGCTTTCTGACGAGGCGGGCACAAGTCGGTTAACGCTCTTGGCAGAGGTGGGCGGTACGCCGCCCACGGCCTAATTCCGGCGTTGCATAGGCCTGCTAGGCCTCAATCAGATCTGCGCTGTCCTGAAAGCGACAGGTGATTCGATCTATTAATCAAGCGGGATTATTCGCCAGTAATATGGGGCTGGACCGCGCCCGTGATCCGGTGACGCCGCTGGGCCACACTTACGCTGCAATCAGATTAAAGCCCGACTCTCAGTAGTCGAATCATTTATATCAGGCCTAGTCTATGTCCGGCCGGGGGAAGCCGGGCAATTTAGTGGTTGTCTGCAATGGGTAGTTCAAGAGGGGGGCGATGATCGTCAGCTGGCCAAAGATCATCTTGCCTTTGGGGGTAATTGCCATTGTTGGCGTGCTCTCGGGCTGCACCCAATTGCCCGTGGTTGGACCTAATCCTCGCGACATCAAAAGCGGTGCAGCCACAACATTATCCAATGGCCGAGACCCGCTCCTGGTTTACACGAGCCGGGACGCCGTGGATTTCAATTATGCGCTCATCGACGTCAATCCGTTCGTTCTAAGTGTCCTGACTGGAATCTCTCCGGATTCATTCCACGGAACATTTGGTGAGCAGCGTGGTCCGGTGCCCGTGATTAGGGTCGGGGTGGGCGATGTTGTGCAGACGTCCATTTTTGAATCGTCCGCGGGCGGCCTGTTTGTTTCGGGAGACGCGGCCGGTAGGTCGGGGAACTACGTTACGCTCCCGCCTCAAACAGTCGCCGGCAATGGGACAATTTCGATCCCTTACGCGGGGCAAATCAAAGCCGCCGGGAGAACGTCGTACGAAATTCAGAAGGATATCGAGGCTAAGCTCGCAACACGCGCTATCGAGCCTCAGGTTGTCATCAATATAACCGAGCAAAATGCCGATGCGGCTATCGTAATCGGTGACGCAGGGCACGGCAGAATTAAGCTTACGGGATCTGGCGAGCGCATCTTGGACCTCATCTCCAAGGCAGAGGCCGGAGGCGGTGGCACTGGCAAGCTTGCGCCATATGATCTGGAAATAACGCTACAGCGCAAAAATCGGATTGGCACGGTCCGCCTCTCCAGCATCATCGATAATCCGAGTGAAAACATATACGTCAGACCCGGCGACGTCATTTACGTGCATCGACGGCCAAGAACGTTCGTAGCGTTCGGCGCGTTAGGAAACGCTACGGGCGGCACGACAATCGGCGGAGGCGATGTATCCGGACTGGATGGCATCTTCCAATTTGGTCAAGAGCGGCTGGCACTCAGCGAGGCAGTTGCTAAAGCGGGCGGCCTTCTGGACGCGCGTGCAAATCCTTCGCAGATATTCATATATCGCGGAGAGCCGCGTCGGACGCTCGAAAAGTTGGATGTGAATCTCAGCAAGTTCGCGCCCAATCAGCAATTTATACCAACAGTCTACAGAGTGAACTTTCGAGACCCCTCGGCCTTCTTCATGGCCCAGAAGTTCCAGATGCGGGACAAAGATATCCTCTATGTCGCCAACGCGGATTCTGTCGAGGTTGGGAAGGCGCTTAACTACATGACCCTCTGGAGTTCGTCTGCGGCCGGTTACGTGGGCAACGCCGCGACGGTCCTTACGAGCGCTCAAATTCTCGGTGGTGGTGGTCCGGCAACGGCTCTGGTCGTCGGAGGCGCGCCGTGAGGCGGGCCTCAGCTACCTCTCATGGCTGAGGCGATTCTCTGAATTCAGATTTTTTGGGGGTGCTGGCCGCTGCGCGAACGGGCAGCTAGGCCAAGACGCCATGCAGGCCAATCCCCCGGCCCGAAGTCTTCGGGCGCGAGCGTGCGGATCATCAATGGCAAAATCGAAGCGAAGAACGGGCTATATCCGCCAGCCAAGCCCACATAACGCTTGAGCGGACTTCGAATCGGGAGCCGATCACTCGCTCTGTCTACTCCCAGTTATAGAGACCTTGCCGGGGCCGCGTCGGAGACGCGACCGATGCGGCGGCCATCGCGAGATCCTTCGCCATATTAGGGCAGTAGCGCACGACCCATTGCACCATCGCCATGCCGCAGCGTAGCCGCTCCAGCATCGGGATTGGCGCTGTCGCTATGGTGCGGATGTAGCTGTGGAGTTCGAGCCAGTGGGGGAGCGTAGGCTTGCCCTTGGCATCTGGATTGTACCAGGCCATCCGGTCGCGCCAGTTGCCGACCCAGTTCTTCGGGTGGAAGCGCTTGTAGAACAGTGGACGGTCGATCGACACGAAAGGTCCAAGAAACGCCAGCCGGCAGAGGAACACCTTGTCGGCATCGATGAAGTTTTCGAGAGGTTTCACGCTGCGGACGGCATCGCCGCGCATGACGCCATAGATGGAGTCACAGTTGTGGTCACGGAAGATCAACTCGCGGAAGCGGCGCGACGGCGTGTCGGCGGTGCCGCGGGTGGAACGGTACCGGCTATCCTCATTGCCGGCCTCGTCAAGCACGATGGTGCCGGTAAAAACAATGACAGCGTCGGGTCGTTCTTCGAGGGCAGCAACGCACTCCTCAATGTGGGTCGGCGCAATCTTGTCGTCGTGCGCCGAGATCCGCACATAGCGGCCGCGAGAAAGCTGGATGGCGATGGCCTGGTTGCGCGCGCCGCCGACGTTGCGTTCGTTCCGGTGGTATCGGACGCGGGGATCAGCGTCAGCGAACTTCCGGCAGATCTCCTCGGTCCGATCCGTGGAGGCATTGTCGGAAATGATAAGTTCAAAGTCGATGAACGTCTGCGCGAGCATCGACTCGACTGCCTCGGCAACGTAGTTCTCACCGTTGTATACCGGCAGGCAGATGCTGACGGCGGGCGCCGCCTTGACAAGAGTGTCCATCGAACCTCATTGCCTCCCTCTGCTACTCCTCCGGTGCGCTAGCACTCGTTATTTTTCGCTCTGGTCGAACAAGACCGGCTCAAAATTCGAATGCAAATTCGTTATATCGCGCTTGTTTCCGCGTACCCGGAGTAAACCTCGCCTTTAGTGGATTGTCCTAAATTTTTCCTGATCTTTCGAGGTCCTGAGTCAAATATATGAAGCTATGATCTTTCGACCACAAGGACCCAGTCGGCAGAACCGTCTGCGCGTGCCCCGGGCGACGCAATTGACCTATTCTCGATCGCGGCTTCCGAATTGGAGATAACGGTATATTTACCGGTGGTTGGATCGTACCAACTCAGCTTCACATTTACCGGTCCCGCTATCACAGTCGTGTCCACCATTACCGAACGGTCCGTGGGGAAATAAGCAACCGCAGCAACATTCGAATATCCGGACGCGGCTTTCGTGTCCCCGTCTCCAGTGCCCAATCTCAGAAATTTGCCGCTATCGCGGCTCCAGAGAGGATCGGCCACATACTTGTCGATCAAAGACCACGCGTACTTGGCCTGCAGTTGCGGCGCCTCGTTCAGAATTTCGAACCATCCTGTTCCGCCATCGTAAATCCCCGCAGCACCAAATGGCCACCATTTCTCGTGACCATAATTAATGCCGATACCGCCGCGTAGAAATATCGAATAATTTCTTTCCCTGTACTGTTGATTTTTGTCGCCGGTATAATGCGGTGAGTTGACGTAGGGGGGTTCGATATCGATCACCCCTAAACTGCTGGCTCCTTTTTCTTCATAGACGGCGTCGAACAGCTCAACGGCGTTCGCCTCGTAGCTGTACAGCGAGTTGGCGTTTGGCTTGAACCACTGGTAGCCGCCGTCTTGCATGAACTGTCCGTAGCCGGTGAACCCTCTTTGCTGCTCCGCAATAATTAAACGGGGCTTCGAGCCTTCTCCATCTCTTATGCCGTGGAATACCGCATCGAGTTGCCGGCCGAGCGAACCGTTCGAAGGCCACATGGTATCGCCTTCGACATGCCAGATGATGTTTCGATATTTCGCATAGCGAAGAGCAAGAGCCTTACCGTAGTCGTAGCTGTTCGCTGGTCCGGCGCTGATCAAATCGGGTGCCGTTCCGGTATCATCAAAACTCAGGAATATCGAAAGCACGACGGTCATTTCCAGTCGCGTCGCCTCCTCGACAACCCAGTCCATCGAGGACCAAGCTGGGCCGAAGGCGGATGCGTAGGGTGCACCTGTAAAAAATCTTTGCCCGGACTCATTTTGGTAGCGGTCGCCAAAACTGTTGTTCAGATGGACGCCGAACGGCGCCACAAGGACGGAGTTGAAGCCGAGCGATTTCAATCCTTCCAAGGCATTCGTGATTGTGGTGTTGGAACATCTTTGCGCCATCGCCCACGAGGCCATCATCTTCAGCAAAAAAACTCTTCCGCTTTGGTCGACAAAACGGCGACCGTACGTTTCCACCGGGTAAGAAAAATTCGGGTCGGGATTGATGGCAGTGAAGCGATCGAGCAGGGTGTTGGGCGCAGCTTCGCTGCAGCCGCCCGCGGATAGGCGCAGATTTATTTTGGCTTGATAATGCTGCAATCGCACGAAGATTTGCGGCGTGAGTAATAGGAGCGCCAGGGAAGCGCCAATTGCCGCGAATGCAATGGCGGGATTTGCGATTTTTATCGAGCTGCGTCCGATATCGAAAATCACGTTTATCTCCCCGATATAGGGAATATATTCTGCAGCGATACGAAATTCTACAAAATTGACTTCTGCGTCGCGACGAGCCGCGACGGCTGGAAGATGCCAGACGATCGCCTCGGTCCTGGCCGGCGCGTCGAGGCCGCCGGCCGCCCGGCAAATTAACCGAGTGCGCAAGCGAAGACGGCGGCTCGTCGGGCGTTTCTTCGAAGTTGGGACGAGGCGGAGGGCGGACTTCTATGCCCACCATGTATCGGGCGCAGGGCGGCCGTCGAGCGACGCTTCGACGGCCGATCTCACGCCGGACGTAAACATCTCCAGCGTGTGGTGCGCTTCGATGTAAGCTCGCGCACGACGACCCATCTCATGCGCGCGCTGCGGGTCATTCCAGAGGGATAGCATCGCTGTGCGCAATGCGGCAGCATCTCCAACCGGCACATAAAGACCGGTTACGCCATCCTGAATGACGTCCACCTGGCCGCGTGTCCGGGAACAGATAACGGGCTTCCCCATCGCCATCGCCTCGAGAATGACCGTAACGCCATTATCGCTATCGGACGGAAGGAGAGGTACGACGACAAATCTCGACCGCGCATAGAGCTTCCGGAGTTCGGGAAGAGACATCCGGCCCGAGGTGATTTGCGCGTCTGTTTCGGTAACGATGTCGCCGATCGGCAGGCGCCGATCGTTGATGAGACGAACCTTGCCTGGAATGCGCACGTGGTCCGTTGCAATGTGACAGCGCAGATCCGTGCCACGGACCGCCTCGACAAAAGTCGCGTAGTCACGCATTTCCGCGCCGACCGCGCAGATCATGTCCTCGTCAGCTGGCCGTGGACTGTAAAACAGTTGATCCACGTAGTGCCGGACGAGATAAGCGCGCTCGGACGGAAAATGCAGGTCATCGATCAGAACACGCCGCTGCACCGTCGTCCACGTCACGACAGCGTGCAGCGTGTTTCCGAACAGCCGCATCGGATACTTAATATTGGGCTTATCGAAGTAGTACATCATGGCGATATGCGGTTTTCTGTTACGCGCAAATCGCTGCTGTGCTGCGACAGCCAATGTTAATTTCTCACCCCAGGTGACGACAGCGTCATACTCGCTGCCGCGTCGCAGAATTTCCGATGCCAGGCGCCACCACTCCGGCCCTTTCGCCGGCGGGGCCTTATCGAGAAGTGTTTCGTCCCAAACAGGAGAGAAGGCGTTGTCGAACACTTGACCGCGTGGCGCTGTCTCCCCAGTGGGATCATCCACGCTCGGCTGTCTAGCTCGAGGTCCCCGCAAGATTGCTAGAGCAACGCGGTGCATCGCCTGTGATTCTCCCCAAAGAACAATGGCTAGCTTGGTCCATGGCATAGTCCAAGACCGCTGTCATCGACAGAGGATCGAATTTCTTGGGTAGACGATCCGCTTACCCGGAGCCATCGGCGCTCACTTGATCGATTTTATCGCTGAGGCGATGATCGGGCTCGCCCGCATTGTTAAATGCCGGATCCCGAAACGGATGATCGCTTTGGATCGGCCGAGTACTGAGTCAAAACGCTCCGCGGAAAAGAACGAAAATCGTCCGGATCATGATCTCGACGTCGAGCCATATCGACCAATTGTCGATGTAATAGAGATCATGTTCCACGCGTTTGCTGATATCCAGCGTCGTCTTGGTTTCTCCCCGGAAGCCGTGAACCTGCGCCCATCCCGTCAAACCCGGACGGACACGACGGCGAAGCGAAAATAGATCGAGCTGCTGATCGAATAACTGATCGTGAGCCAGGGCATGCGGACGGGGGCCGACGATCGACATATCTCCATACAGAACGTTGATAAGCTGAGGCAGCTCGTCAAGGCTCGTACGTCGCAGAAACCACCCGATGCGCGTAACCCTCGGATCATTGCGTTCGGCCTGCTTTATGTGCTGCCCGTCTTCGGTGACGTACATCGTACGGAATTTGAAAATCCGGAAAATGCGATTGTTCTGACCGTAGCGGCGTTGGCGGAAAAACACCGGCCCCGGGCTGTCGAGTTTGATGGCGATCGCAATAAGAATGAGGAGAGGTGACAGAAGGAAAAGGCCAACGCCAGCCAAGATGTAGTCGAGCGCTGCTTTGAGGGCGCGATTGCTTTCCGACAGCGGCACCAAATTGACGATGTCCGCCCGAAGCGCTCCGATATGCCTTGCCCCTCGCACAATGTGCGGTTCGCGCTCGAGCTTTGTGCAGAGGAGGAGTTCCGTGGAATACGACGCCAGATCGTTCACGGCAGCTTTGATGCACCCAATCTGTTCGGCCGGAAAACCGATGATAATTGTGTCGTACCTTCGCCGTTCAATCGCGAACTTGAGGTCGTCAAGTCCACCATCGGCAGGGAGATCCTCGCGACGAACCTTCGTCGGCGCCAGATAAATCCCTTCGATCGCGGCTGATGGACCTGCAACTTCGGCGCTGGCTTTCATGGCGGCAATGAATTCGGGATCGCCGAACATTGCAATCCGCTGTCGAATTTTGCCCTGCGCCATCTTCCGGCGCACATAATGCATTCCCACGATCCGTACAGTGATCAGGAGGAACGCACTTATGCCGAACCACGTGAGGAGCCACCCTCTCGAATACCAATCGGCGAACTTGAGAATGTATAGAATTCCGAGAAGAAGAAGGAATGACGTCACAAGCACGCCGAAGATCTTGCCATATGGCACGACCGTTTGGCCGATCGAACTCGAATCGTAGAGGTCGGCCCGCTTCAGAAAAAGATAAAGCGTGGCCGCCAACAGGGGAGCAGGCGCCAAATAGGGCCACCACGGCTGCATTCGGCCGATGAAAAGATCGAGGTAGAGGAATTTGGCAGCGCACGCCGCCAGAATGACGGACAAAGCCTCAAAGATTGCGAGCACGGAAACGCACGTATCGCGCTTCGAAAATTTGGAAGCCCAGGCAACCGGAAGCCGGAAAAACTGCCGACGACGAAGGGTGTCGAACTCAACGCGGGCACTAGTATTAGCCATTTACGCCGCCACACAACTTAACTCAGTTCATCGTCGGACGAGCCGTAACGGGGCTTAACGCGCCCTCTTTGAAATTGACACTCGATCAATTGTTGGGAAATGCTGTTATTTTTAGGGACGATATTTAACAATTGTTAGGTATTTCGCAAGCATTAGTCTGTAGTATGATTAAAGCGCTATGACAATTAGTCTCTCTGGCGGATACCAAACCGAATAGCTCGTCGTTTTTCTTTCGACGTCTTTCTGCATCGAAAGGCATCTGCTTTCGGTCCGCAAAGTGGATCTCGCGAAATATCCAATCGCTCTCGCCCAAGAATTAAGCTGCAGCGCAAATTGAACAAAGTCTCGGTTTCGCTCTGAGATTGCAGGCCGTCGGGTCGGAAAACAACCGAGCTATCCTTCGCTGGCTTTCATGATTTTCAGAGTCGGAAACGGCAAAAGCCGGATTCTAACTTGTTGCCAGGCTTGGTGATTTGGGAAGGGTAGTGGAGGAAGTCGTCGCGACCAGAGGCCGGTCACGCAGATTAGTTACGCGTCGTGCTAGGCAAAATTCTGAGCGAATTACGAATTGCCTGTGCCCGTAAAGTGCGCAGCCGGTGGCTTTAATGAGAACGGTGTTACACTATTTAGGGATATCAAAGCGCGCATTGCAGCAGTTGGGCCGGGGCGATTGTCTAGGGGCATGTACGATAAAATCTTCAATTTGCCCGGGTGTTCACCGTCGGCGTTAAACGCAAGCCGCGAGCTTAATGCCAGCATTTCGCCGGCCTTATTCATCTTCGCCCGCTTTGTTCATCAAGGCTCGCTCCGGACGTCGTGCGGACGAATGCCGTGAGCTACTTCGCAGGATTGCTCGATGCCAGAATTGCGATCGCCGAAGCGCCACTGACGGGTGAACCTCCATGTCTGCTGGCCGGCGAAGCGATCGCCGTCGCCCATGCCGTTCCGCGTCGCCGATTGGAGTTCGCCAAGGGTCGGGATTGCGCGCGGAAAGCCATGGCGTCCCTCGGCCACGCAAACGCGTCTTTGCCTCGTGGACAGGATCGAATGCCGGTTTGGCCGGACGAGCTCGTCGGCAGTATTACGCATACGGATGGGTGGACGGCATCGGCTGTGGCGCGGCGCGATCAGGGCTTCCATGCGATCGGCATCGATCTCGAGCCCGCAAATGAACTCGCGTTTGATCTCTGGGATGAGATTTGCACGCCCACGGAGCGAGCGATGCTGGCAGCGAATTGCGGTGTGACGCCGGGCGTCGCTGCTCACTTCATCTTCTGTCTGAAGGAGGCGGCCTTCAAATGCCAGTATCCAATTAGTGGGGCAATGCTGGAGTTCGCCGACTTGCTAGTCGATGTCGACGCTCAAGCCGGCACATTTGCGGCGACATATCAAAGGGCCGTACCCCAGTTTGAGATCCGTGATAGGCTTCTCGGACGTTTCGCCATCAGAGACGGTTATATCGCAAGTGCGGTCGTGGTGACGACGGAGCGCACGCCATGAGGCTGTGCATCAGTCAGCTGGGAGCCGTTCTCGCGGCTTTGACCATCCTCGGTATCAATGGAGGCTCGGCCATGAGTGAAGAAGCGCGCGGACCCTCCGTCGCGGCGGCATGGGCTGAGAGGGATCAAGTCGGCGCGTTCTACTCCGGCCATAGCCTCAGCGACGGTGTTCCGGAGGTCGTCGAACAGATCGCACGCTCGCTTGGACATCGCCTGAACTTCGAGGTCCAAAGCCTTGGCTATTCCCTCTTGCGTCAGCGGACGAAAGGTGAGGACCCGTCCTCGTCCGAGTGGCCGGGCTATCGTGCCGGCCATAACCGCCAGGGGAGCGGCCTGGATGTCGCTGAGGAACTGCGCCTGCCCAAGCGCCTGCCTCCCGGCACCAAGTATGACGTGCTGGTCGTTACGGAACGTCACGACCTTCCGGCCATTGCCCGCAGAGAGCGTACGTCTTTCTATCTGACGGAAATGGCCAAAAAGATCTTGGCCGGCAATCCCGATGCAGAAGTTCTGCTCTATCACACGTGGCTCAACGTCGACCCTGACGCGCCATGGCCCTGGATCGACTACGAGCGGGCGGTCGCGCCGATGTGGGAATGCATCGCCAGCCGCGCGAACCTCGACTTGCCAGCGCGGGGCGATGTTCCGCGCGTCCGCGTGCTGCCGGGCGGCAGCGCGCTGGCGGAATTGGCCGCCGCTCTTTGGGATGGCAAAGTTCCGGGCGTCACGGCCAATACGCCGGCTGCGCGCGTGCGCCTTCTCTTCTCCGACACCGTGCATATGAGCGACGTCGGACGCTACTATATCGCGCTGCTGCACTACGCCATTCTCTTCGGCCAGAGCCCCGAGGGCGCAGCAATTCCCGCATTCATCTCACCGGCGATGGGCAAGTACATGCAAACGCAGGCTTGGCAATATGCGCAATCGTATGGCGAGCGCGCCAATACCGCCGCGCGGCGCGACATGGCCGCCTGCCGGACGCTGATGCAAGAGAAAGTCTGTCCGGCCTATTCGGCCTTTCGGAATAGCTCCGGAATGCCGCTACTGAAAACGCTGAAGCGCCAGATGGACACCTATTCCTGCAGGCGCGAGTACGCCGACGCACTGGATTCCGAAAATCCCTTCGCCGCGCCGAAAGATTGATCGGCGCTGCTGCGACGTCGGCCCAATTAAATCGCGCGCGCGTCGAGAAGATCGGCTTTGCGGTCAAATTGGGTGACCGGGCCCGGACTGGCTTGTTCACGACTTGGAGCGACCGCCGTTTCGAGCGCCTTGTTAAGGTGTCCCATGAGCTCCAAGGAATTCGGTCCGAGCAGCAGTGTGTCGTGATCGCCGGAGATCACCACGGTTTCAATGCCGCCCATGATCACCTTGTCCCAACCATAGCTGGGGCCACCGCCGCTGAAGATGTAGTTCGCGCTTGCCGCCCGGAACAGCATCGCCTTTCCGGCCCACGGCTGCGGACGATAACTCGAAGCGGCGCGCACAAAGTTATCCGTCAGCTGACGGTCTCTGAGGTCAAAGGGAACAGTTTCATCTCGTTGGAGATATTTGGCGATCTGCCGGCGCTGGAGTGCGTGGTGCAGCCACTCGAGCCTGAGCGAAATGATATTCTTGATGTAGCCGAGGCCTTCATTCCGCAGGCGTGACAGCTTGCGCTTGAAGTCCACGGTTTGGATGGGCATTTGCGGGTGGTAGGTATCGAAGAAGACGACGAGAGGCACATCCTCGCCGACTTCGGTCAGCTGCCGCGCCATTTCAAACGCGACCACGCCTCCGCCGGAATAACCCGCCAGGAGATAAGGTCCGTGGGGCTGCTGCGCGCGGATCTCGTCAACGTAGGCCTTCGCCATCTCCTGAATGGACTCGTGCGGCCGGTTCGAACCATCGATGCCGCGGGCCTGAAGACCGAAGAAGGGTTGGTCTTTAGGAAGCGCCCGGGAAATATCACGGAAGTTGAGGACGTTGCCGCCGGCGCCATGGACGCAGAACAGCGGAGGCCGATTTCCACCTTTGGTGATGTTGACCAAATACTGGAAGCGCTTTGGCGTGAAGGGGATTGTCGCGCCGACCTCGATTGCCGCGTCCGGAAAATTGATGCTTTTCGTAGCGTCCAGAGACGGGTGCGCTTCGTCTTCGCCGGGCTTTGACAGGCCTTCTTCTTCGTCCGCCTTGAAAGGACCGCGCAGCAGTTCAGCCGTTGCCGCAATTGTCGGAGCCTGAAACAGAACGGAGAGAGGCAGCTCGACCGTGAAATGCTTGCAAATTCGATTGAGCAGGCGGACCGCGATCAGAGATTGACCTCCGAGGTCGAAGAAGTCGTCCGTGATCGATATACGCTGTACGCCGAGCATCTCCTTCCACATCGCCGCCAGCTCCCGCTCGACGGTGTCGCGGGGCGCGACGATATCGGCGTCACTGCCGGTGGCGTTCGCCTCTGACTGGGCCTTGGCCGTGGTCGCGTCAGAAACTTTGTGAGCGCCTGCATCCAACCGGGAAAGCCAAAGCTCCACGTCAAGTGTCGAGGCGATGACTTGGGGAGAACTGTCATTGGCGAGAATACGGTCGAGCGCTTCCAATCCCTCTGAAGGCGTCATGCCCTCGCGCAGGTAGCCTTCCGCAGCCGTCTCCGTAGCTCGTGGCTTAGTCGAAGCGGCGGTGTCTGAGGCAGCAGCGCTCGTCGCAGCGAACGATTGTGCGCGGCGCATGATGTAGTGTTCGACGGAGACGAGCACGTTGCCTTGCTCATCGAGCAACGTGGCATCAAAAATCGCGCTCTTGCCGTCCGCAGAGCGCAATCTCACGTGGCTGTAAAGCTTTGCGGTGAGACCCCGCCGCACCAGAACACGGCCATATGAAAACGGGACATAGAATTCCTCGAGGCCGTTGAACCCCGGGATCAGCATCTGCGCTGCTCCCGTGGCCATGTCGAGCATCCCGGGGTGCAAGCCACACTCTGCAAGATCCGAATTGTAGGCATCCGGCAGTGCGATGTGGATGAGCGCTTCGCCGTCTCCCAATTGGATCGATTGGATGTTGGCCCAACGTGGTCCAAAATCCATGAAATGCTGCACGAGTCGACCGTTCGGAACCTCGACGGGACGGGAACAGCGCTCGCGGATGGCCGGTACCGATTCATGGGTGTCCGGTGGCGCATCGAAATACGCGACGCGAGCCGTCGCAAAAGGCTGCTCCTTGGAATCGCCAAACGCCGTGAAGGTGTGATCGCCGGTGCGGTTCAGTGTGATATTCAACGCCCGCGTTTCATCGGTGCCGACCGTGAACGGCTGCAGGAACGTGAGATCGCGGATCTCGATAGGTTTGTCTTCGGGCCGATGAGCCAATGCCGCGCGTGCAAGCTCCAGGTAGCCCGTGCCGGGTATCACAGCCTGGCCGCCCTTGACGACATGATCCCCGAGCAGCCAGTGCGTCTTCCGGCTGAGGACCGAGTGGAAACGCGACTGTTCAGCCTCGTCGCTCAGACAATCGCCGAGCGGCGGACCCGTATGAGCGACGGCTCGAACGCCATTCTGTTGCGGCTCACGTACCAGAGCCGCCAGCATGCCGACTTTCCACGCGTTCCAGTCGATGCTGATGGTGCGCGTGCGGCAACCCCGTGCCGAGCGGGCCTTTGCAAGTGCGTCGAGGAAAGCATTCGCGGCGGTGTAGTCCACCTGTCCCGGTAGCCCAAGGACCGAGCTGACGGATGAAAACAGGACCAGGAAATCCAGATCGTTTTCGCCGAAGAGCGATTGCAAGACCAAGGCGCCTTTGGCCTTGACATCGAGAACCGGCGAGCTGGCCTCCGGCGGCCTGAGCGCGATCAACTGATCCTGCAGTGCGCCTGCACTATGGAAGACGCCATCGATCCGGCCGAAGCGCCGTTGCGCCTCCGAAACCACACCCGCCATGGCCTTCCGATCCGTAACGTCGGCCGCAGCGAGCATCACCTCGGCGCCCAAGGCGCGCAGATTCCTGACACCTCTGATCCTGCGCGAGGTATCGTCATCCTCGCTGTGCTCTTTCAGCCAGGAATCCCAGGCAGTTTCTTCAGGAAGCGCGGAGCGGCCGACGCATACAAGGCGGGCTTTTCCATGCCGCGCCAGATGCTCCATGACTTCTAAGCCGATGCCACCAAGTCCGCCCGTAATGAGATAGACGCCGCGCTCACGCAACCATGTGCGTTGGGCCGGCGCTGGTTCGAGCGGTAGTTGATCGAAACGCTGCACCCACCGTCCGTTCTTGCGCAGGACGACGAGGGGACTGCGATTGTCAGCTTGAACCTCGATCAGAAGACGATCCGCCAGCTGGGCTTCGGCGTCTGAGCCGGATGGAGGAACGATCACATCCACGACAGAACACGACGCGTCAGGCGTTTCGCGCGGCAGGACGCGGCAGACGCCCGCCAAGGTCGCCTTTTCGGGATGAACCTCGCGCTCGCCTTCGAGCGCTTCGATCGCCGTACCGATTGCAGTCAGCCGGAAGCCGTCCGTACCGAAGGCAAACGTTTGCGATAGATAAAACAGGCTGTCGTAGTAGCGAACGATGTCCTGATCCCAGGCGGCAAGATCAGCTTCGGCTGCAGAGCGCAGGGGCCGCCACGGGCGCTGGGCCAAAGCCCACAGGTGTACGACGTGGACCGGCGTCGCATTTTCCTGACGCAAGGCGACCTTCAATTTCGCGTAGTCTTCAGCATTCGACGGGTCGATGCCAAAGACCAGTCCATCGCGCACGCTGAAGCGTGTCGACGGCTCAACGGTCGCAACCGTCACGCCTGATTTGCGAAGACGGGCGACAAGTGCAGCGGCCAACGATGAGCCGTCTGTAAATACCAGCCATGGCTTCCGTAGCTGTTCGGCCGAAATCGGATTGGGCTGAACCGAACGATGGAATGATGGCGCAGAGAACCACTTTGTCAGATCGCTCCTGCGTCTCAGCGTCGGCTGAGCGGCGTGAGTGACGCCCTTTTCGATCCAATACCGCTGATGTTCGAAGGGATACGTGGGCAGCGGCACCCGGTGTTGAGGACCACGCGTCAACTGGCTGAGATCGATGTCGCCGCCAGCGACCCAGACCTTGCCAACGGCTTCCAACAGGAACGCAACGTCGGAAACGCTCTCTTGAGGATGCCGCAACGTATTGGCGACAACGGCGGCCTTCACCGGCTGCTGCCGGCACAGGCTGGAAAGCGTGCGCCCCGGCCCGACCTCAAGCAGCGCGCGGCCACGAGTCTGCAGCAACGTCGCCGCGCCTTCGTCGAAGCGCACCGTATTGCGCAGGTGACGAACCCAGTAAGTCGGGTCGGTCGCTTCCGCATCGGTGATCCAGGTTCCCGTGAAGTTGGAAACAAACGGAATCCGTGGCTTCTGGAAGGCAATCTTCCGGCAGTAGCGTTCGAACTCCGGCAGGATCGGCTCAAGCATCGCCGAGTGCGCGGCCACGTCGATATGAACGCGCGTGCACTCGACCTCGGCCGCCGCGAGCTTCTGCTCGAGCTGCGCGATCGCTCGAACCGGACCCGATGCGACGCAAAGCGTTGGACCGTTGACCGCGGCAATCGAGAGTTCATCAGAGAGAAATTTACGCGCTTCTGCCTCGGGAAGCGGAATGGACAACATCGCGCCACGGGGGAGCTTTTCGAACAGCCTGCCACGCATCGCGACCAGAGAAATCGCTTCTCGCATCGAAAGGACGCCTGCGACGCAAGCAGCCGCATACTCGCCAGCACTATGCCCGATCATGGCCGCAGGCGTCACACCCCACGATGCCAGCAGTTTGACCAGTGCGTATTCGGTTGCAAAGAGAGCAGGTAACGCCAGCGATGGCGCAGCAAGTTTGAGGTTCGAAATCTCAGCCGAGCTCGGCGGCGCGAACATCAGCGAGCGCAGATCGACACCAAGTTCTGGCTGAACGACGGCAAGGCATTCGTCGATGGCCTTGCGATATTCAGGAAACTTTGCGTAAAGCTCTGCCCCCATCCCGCAATACTGCGCCCCGCCGCCGGGGAAAAGAAAGACCGTGGAATGGGGCTCGCGCGCGGCCTTGCCCGTGAACACCTGGCGCGCGTCGTTCTCATCAAGCGGTGTTGCAGCCGACGCTGCGCTGGTCGCAACAATCGCGCGGCGATGCTCGAACGTCTCGCGCCCATTGATTAGCGTGAAGGCAACATCGTCTAGCCGCTGCTGGTGATCCGCACGCAGATGATTGGACAGGTTTTTAGAAGCTGCGTCGAGGGCCTTGTTGCTGCGCGCTGAGAGCACCAGCAACTGCGGTTCGCTTTCACCGCCAACGTCTGACCTGCGCGGCGGTGCCTCTTCGAGAACGAGGTGAGCGTTGGTACCTCCAGCGCCTAAGCTCGTGATGCCGGCGATCCGCCGCTTGCCGGACCGCGCATTCCATGGCTGAAGGCTCGCATTGACGAAGAACGGCGTATTCGACAGATCGGCCTGCGGGTTTGGCCGCTGGTAGTGAAGAGACGCAGGAAGTTCACGGTGCTCGAGTGCACAGATCACCTTGATGAGGCCGCAAATGCCGGACGCCTCTCCCGCGTGCCCGATGTTGGATTTGAGCGAGCCAATGGCGCAAGACTGCTTCGGCACTTCCGGCCCAAACGCCTCGACAAGTGCCGCGACCTCAATCGGATCGCCTATCAGCGTGCCGGTCCCATGGGCCTCGATGTAAGAAACATCGCTCGGCTCAATATCGGCCAGAGCGAGGGCTTCCGAAATCACTCGCGCTTGCCCGCTCACGCTGGGTGCAAGGTAGCCCACCTTGTCGGATCCGTCGTTGTTGACGGCGGAAGCCCGTATCACTGCGCGGATGCAATCTCCGTCGCGGACGGCGTCAGAAAGTCGTTTCAGCAGGACGCAACCCGTCGCTGAAGCCATGACGGTTCCACTGGCATCGGCGTCGAAGGGGCGGCAATGCCCGTCGGGCGAGAGGATCTCTCCTGGTCGATAGAGATAGCCGGTCTGCTCCGGATAGATCGTTGAAGCGCCGGCCAGCGCGACGTCGCATTCACCGTTGAGCAGACTCTGACATGCAACGTGCACAGCAACCAAGGACGACGAACACGCCGTCTGCACGTTCATGCTTGGGCCGCTGAGGTTCAACTCATACGAAACGCGCGTGGCAAGAAAATTGGAGTCGTTGCCGGTATGGCGCAAAAGCCATGCTCCGACCGTCTCCAGTACCTCTTGGTTGGTGACGAGATTATAGGTGAAATATTCGGTGGCGCCGGAGGCGGCAAAGACTCCAACTCGTCCGTCGATTTTTTCGCCGACGTATCCCGCGTCCTCGAAAGCCTCCCAAGAGCATTCCAAAAAGAAACGGTGCTGAGGGTCAAAGACCGCGGCGTCGCGCGGCGACAATCCGAAAAACGCAGCGTCGAATTGGTCTATCCCGTCCAAATAGCCGCAAGCTTTTACGTAGGCCGGATCGCGAACGGTTTCGAGCGAAACGCCCGATGCAACTAATTCTTCTTCACTGAATACGCGAATGGACTCGCGGCCTTCGCGGAGGTTTTTCCAGAAGGTGGCGACGTTGGATGCGCCGGGGAACCTGCCCGACATGCCGATGATCGCAATCGCATGACCTTGGTCTTCGTTCCGATCCCCCTGTGTCATGCAACCTCCGAGAATTTACCCCATACCGACTTCCCGATAGCGAATTCCCCCATCGATGTGTTGGACGAGAAGGCCTGTGGAAAGACGCTTATTGAACCTGCATCAGCCTTTAATCAATCGCGGTCATTATACGCGAAGTGTTGATTTAAAATTAGTGTAAGGATGGATAGGTTGCCCTGCATCAAAACACGTGTCCCGCCCTCTAGGTCAAAAGGTATAGGTCCTGCAAAGAAATCGCGTTCAATTCCGGGCTTAGCCGTTCGGATATGAACCGCGGATTAATTAATTCTGCATGCGGACATCCTATTGAAAGTTCGAACAATGATCGAAGATTCGTATCCTCTATCGCCGCTCCAGCAGGGAATGCTGTTTCACCATCTTGAGGCGCAGGTTCCCGGCGTCGACGTGGAGCAGCTGGAGGTCGAATTCAACGAGCCGATCGACGCTAACCTGCTCGCACGTGCGTGGGCCATTGTCGCCGCGCAACATCCGATCCTGCGCACCCGGTTCAGCTGGAAGGATTTACGGAATCCGGTCCAGGAGGTTCTGACCGAAGTCAAAGTTCCATTTGAAGTTCGAGATTTATCAGCATTATCGCCGGCCAACCAGTTGGCGACGCTGAGTGCCTTCCTGACGGAAGACAGATTGACGGCTTTACCTTTGGATCAGGCACCGCTCTGGCGCGTAACCCTGTTTAACCTTGGTCCAAGCCGACACCATCTCGTATTCACGTATTCCCACGCGATCCTCGACTCCTGCTTCGCATTTGTTGTCCAGGAAGTAATGGACGCCTACGCAGCTCTAATTCGCGGTGAGCAACCTTCCTTTGCCGAGCGGCCGCCTTATCGCGATTTTATAGCGTGGCTCGGCGAGCATCTTGCTTCCAGCGCGGATGCCGCCGAGACCTTTTGGCGGACGGCTCTCGCGGGGTTTCAAACGCCCACCAATTTAGAGGCGCTGCGTCTTCCGGGCGGCTCAACGCGCACATCCGGGCCTCACGCCACACTCGAATTGGAACTGTCTCCGGAGCGCACCGCAAAGCTTCACGCGCTCTGCGATAGGGCGGGGCTGCGCACGTCCACAGTCATAGAGGCGGCCTGGGCGCTCGTACTTTCAGCGTTTTCCGGTCGTGACGATGTGGTTTTTGGCGTTACGCGGACTTGCCGTCGGTCATCAATTCAGGACGCCGATCGGATCGTCGGGCTTTTCATCAATACGTTGCCCGTGCGGGTCAAGCTTGACGGCGATGTGAGTGCGCTCGAACTCTGCCAACAATTGCGACGCAACCAGGTGAATACGCGCGCCTTCGAGCATTCTCCGTTGCCGGATGTTCTTCGCCACAGCGAGTTGCCTCGCACGCAAAATCTCTTCGACACCATTATCGTCTTCAACGCTGAGACCAACGACGCACGATTCAAGTCGTTTGGACCAGAATGGAAAAATCGGCACTTCAAGCTGCACGACCAGACGAACTTTCCATTCAATGTGATGGCCTACGACGGGCCTCAAATATCGTTCAAGCTGTCTTACGATACCAGTTGCTTTTCCCGATCGGCGGTCGACAGGATCGGCGACCTGCTGCGCGTGCTGCTGGACGCGATCGCAGATAATCCGGATGCGAAGATTGGCGATCTGCCACGACTCCCATCGCGGGATTCCAGCTTTGTGCTGGAGACGTGGAACGCAACGGACAAGCCGTTGCCTGGTCCGAACTGCGTTCACGAAGCCTTCGAAGCGCAGGCCGATCGGACACCGGACGCCGTAGCACTCGTTGATGGCGACAGGTCAATCACCTACCGCGAGTTGGATAAACGCGCCAATCAAGTGGCGCACGAGATCCTCGCACAAGGCGTGGCGCCGGATCAGATGGTTGGCATTTTTATCGAACGCTCCATCGAGATGATGGTCGGCCTGCTTGGCATTTTGAAAGCCGGCGCGGCCTATGTGCCGATGGACCCGTCTTACCCCGCCGAGCGCCTCGCGATCATTCTCGAAGATACGCGAGCCCGGATCGTCGTTACGACATCAGACCTGCGCAGCAAATTGCCGGCGGGATTAAATCTCATCTGCGCTGACACAGCCGGGCAGCATGGAAATGGCGAGCGGCCGCGGATTGCGGTGACCGGCAACAACTTGGCGTACGTCATATTCACGTCCGGCTCCACCGGACGTCCCAAAGGCGTGATGCTGGAGCACCGCAACGTAACAAGCTTCTTCACCGCGATGGACCAAGCTTTGGGAACGGCGCCCGGCATTTGGCTCGCGACAACCAGCATCGCCTTCGACATTTCGGTGCTCGAGCTGTTTTGGACGCTGGCACGCGGATTTACAGTGGTGATCCAGAAAGAAGCTGAGCGCGACGGACGCGCGGCCGCCCAGCGAGGAAGCGCCACACCCATCGATTTCAGCCTGTTCTATTTCGCAGCCGACTCCAATGAGGCTGCCGGCGATACCGGCAGTAGATACCGCCTGCTGCTTGAAGGCGCAAAATTTGCTGACGAGAACGGCTTTTCTGCGATCTGGACACCGGAACGTCACTTCCACGCGTTTGGCGGTTTGTACCCGAACCCTGCGGTGACGGGCGCAGCGGTCGCGGCGGTGACCCGGCGCGTCGCCATCCGCGCCGGTAGCGTCGTGCTTCCCTTGCACAGTCCGCTCCGCATCGCGGAAGAGTGGTCGGTGGTGGACAATCTGTCGAACGGCCGTGTCGGTCTGAGCTTCGCTTCTGGCTGGCACGTACGTGATTTCGCTCTGCAACCTCAAAACTACAAAAACCGACGCGAACTTTTTGCCCGCGGCATCGAAACCGTCAAAGCGCTGTGGCGCGGCGAAGCCATCGAGACGATCGATGGCGATGGGCAGGCGGTTGAGGTGAAGACCTTCCCGCCGCCGGTGCAGAAAGAACCGAAATTGTGGGTAACGGCGAGTTCGCACCCCGATACGTTTGCACTCGCAGGGCGGCTCGGCGCCAACATCCTGACGAACCTCCTGGTGATGAAGCCGGAGCAGTTCGTTGAGAATGTCGCCGTTTATCGCAAGGCCTGGGCGGAAGCGGGTCACGCCGGCCGGGGAACGGTGTCACTGATGCTGCACACGTTCGTCGGCGCCAATGAAGACGAGGTGCGACGTAAAGTTCACAGCCCCTTCATTGAATACCTCAAGACGTCCACCGACCTAGTCGCGAAAATGCGGTGGGAGTTGACGCCCTTCGCCAAGCGCGATGACCGCGACGCTTCCGATCCTCGTATGGCCCTGGCGGATCTTCAGCCCGAAGAACTCGACGCCATCATGGAGCACGCCTTCGCACGCTATTTTGAAACCGCGGGCTTGTTTGGAACTCCGGCGTCGTGTGTCGCCAAGGTCGAGAAACTGAAGGCGTACGGCGTCGACGAAATTGCCTGCCTGATCGATTTCGGCATCTCTTCCGATGACGTACTGGCGAACCTTCCGCACCTTGATGAATTGCGTCGTTTGTCCAATCCTGGCGCCGATGAGCTGCACCAGGATATTCCCTCACAAATCGCCCGGCATGGCGTGACCCACCTGCAGGCCACGCCATCCCTTGCAAGCATTCTGGCGTCAGACGATGCTTCACTCAATGCATTGGGCGATTTGCGCATGCTGCTACTGGGCGGCGAGGCGCTCCCGCGTGCGCTGATCGAGCGTTTGCGTTCGAGATACCACGGGCCGATCAACAATATGTACGGCCCAACCGAAACCTGCATCTGGTCGACGACAGCCAAGGTCGGCGGTGCCGGTGATCCGATCACCATTGGCGGGCCGATCGCGAACACCCGTGTTTACGTGGTCGATCAATCGCTCCGCCAACAGCCGATTGGAGTGCCTGGCGAAATTGTCATCGGCGGCGCAGGCGTTGCGCGCGGCTATCTGGGACGGCCGGAGCTGACCGAAGAACGGTTCGTCCGCAATCCGTTTGGCCGGGACGATGAGCGTCTCTACCGCACGGGCGATCTCGGGCGTTGGCTCGAGAATGGTACGATCGAGTACCTCGGCCGGCTCGATCACCAGGTTAAGATTCGCGGTCACAGGATTGAGCCCGGCGAGATCGAGTCCGTACTGGACCGGCATCCCTCGGTGAAACAAAGCGCAGTCGTCCCGCGCTCCGATGAAGGCAGCAGCGAGCAGCGCCTCATCGCCTATGTCGTGCAGGCGGCCAACGCCAGCGGGGCGTCGGCAGCTCCGACCACGGCGCATTGGGAAACAATCTGGGACGAGACGTATCGCGGTACCGGTGACGCGGTCGCCGAAACGGTGGGCTGGAAAAGCAGTTACACCGGCGAGCAAATCCCTGAAGAGCAGATGCAGGATTGGATCGAGCGGACGGTGGAGCGGGTCCAGGATCTCCGGCCGCAACGCATCCTCGAGATCGGCTGTGGAACTGGCATGATCCTTTTGCGCGTTGCGCCGAACTGCGATCGCTACCACGGAATAGACCTCTCCGAGGCGGCCCTTGCCCGCGTGAGGGCCGAAGCCGATCACAAGGGCCTAGGCAACGTTGTTCTCACTCAGATGGCCGCGAATGCGGTGGCTTCTTTGGACGGCGGACCGTTCGACACGATCGTCATAAATTCGGTCGCGCAGTACTTTCCGAACGTCGATTACTTTGTCGATGTTCTGAAGCAGTGTCTCGAGAAGCTGGCCCCGGGCGGGGCGATCTTCGTCGGCGATGTGCGGAGCCGGGCCCTTCTTGAAGTCATGTTGGCAGAAATTGAATTGCTCAGGGCCTCGCCGGAGACGCCGACGGATGAATTCCGTACGCGCCTGCGCAAGCGGCACGATGACGAGGCGGAATTGGTGCTGGACCCCGAGCTGTTCCTGACGATGCCGAGATTCATTCCCTCGGTCGAAAGTGTCGAAGTGGAACTGAAAACCGGGCGCGCGCCGAGCGAGATGACGCGCTTCCGGTACGACGTCGTCATCCGGAAGCAAGGCGGGATCACGCTTGCACACCCGGCGACAACGACCAAGCAGGCACCGCAACCATGCACGATTGAGGCGTTGGGCGACATCTTCCGATCCGCACAATCGCCCATCCGTGTGACCGGAATTCCAAATGCCCGGGTGGCATCGGCGGTTGCGGTAATTGATAAGCTCAACGCGCGGCCACCTTCGGAGAAATTAGGTTCTCTGGCCGGTCGCTCCAGCCACGGCAATTTGCAAACCGAGGGAATCGATCCCGAAGACGTGAGATCGCTCGCTGAAAATCGCGATGTGGCCATCGAGTGGTCAGCCGCCGGACGAGGGTTCTTCGATGCTGTTTATCGGCCTCACGTTCTGGACGCGACACGCACGAATAATACGGGCGCAATTGGCATTGCCACGCCGGTTGATAGCGCTGCGCCGGATTGGTCTCAGTATGCCAATCGCCCAGTGCTTCGTGGGACTGGGGAAGAATCTTTGGCGTCGGCTTTGCGTCAGCACCTGCGCAAAACGCTGCCGGAATACATGCTGCCGGCGGCCTTTGTCATGCTCGACGCGTTGCCTTTAACTCCGAACGGCAAACTCGACCGGCAAGCTCTGCCGGCGCCCGATCGCGCACGTCACGAGACTGCGACGGCCTTTGTCGCGCCAACGACGGACGTGGAACGCGAACTCGCGAGCATCTTCCAGGATGTTCTGGGGCTGGCTGAGGTCGGGCTCGATGACAACTTCTTCGACCTTGGCGCCAGTTCCTTGACGATGGTAAGCGTGGTCGAGAAGATCCGCACGCGGATGGGTGCGAAAGTGTCACTTGTGCGCCTGTTTCAGTTCCCAACTTTGCGAAGCCTCGCCGCTTCGCTCGCAAACCGCGAGCGTGATGCGGCAACGGCGGCGCCGGAGCAGAGCCGAGCCAATTTACGCAAGGATATGATGCAGCGTCGGCGTGAAGCACGCGCCCGATAGTTGACCGCTTGACTGGAACTCCGAGGCGCGAGGCGTTTGCGGCTATACGGCAAACAATGCCAGCGCATCCGGGAGCTGGGGCGCAACCAGAACGGCGCCAATCATCGCCCGGAGCGATTGCTCCCGGAAGCGGGAGACCACGTCGAACAAAGTTCGGCTCCTATAGCCTTTGCGAACCGAAAATCCGCCGGAATATGAGATGACTTCCGGCTCCCAGCGAGCCTTCGAAATATCGGCGCCTGTAGAAAGGTTCACGATGCGGAATTTGTTATCGATGGCCCATTTAATGGCCTCCACGACGACCGTCGTCATCACGCTATAGCGGGCCCAGCGGGGATCGTAACCCGAGTAATAGAGATATAATTCGTCGCCGAATTTGAAGCCGATTCTGGTCGCAACGACCTCATCGTTGATGACGAGCTGGAAAATTCGCAGCGCCCCGCGCCGTGCGAGTTCGGTGCAATACTGAAGCATAAACGCGCGGCTGACAGGGGATGCAAACACATCCGGATGTTTGATCGAAGCGGCGACGCTAGCACGCGCTGAATGAAGAGTAAAAAGCCGATCGAGCGCTGCTGGGACCTCCCCCGGCTTGTCAATGATGCGAAGCTGGTACGTGATCTTTTCGGCCCCAAGCGAATTGTAGCACTTTCTAATGGCCTGCTTCATATTCCTGGATAAATTCGCTCTGAGCTGTTCCCAGCTCGATGGCAGATGCAGAATATGAACTGTCGTTTCTAGGTTAGGCGTTTGACGTATTTCCGCAGGCAATATCGTCGATGTATTTTGCAATCTGAGCCCGCGCCACTGCACCCAGTCGGCGCCATTTGCGTTATCCAGAAATGCAGAGATCGAGCGAACAACCGCTGGCGTGTGCTCAGGCGAACAGAGCGGCCCGCGAAATTCAGTGACGTTTGAATCCGCGCCAAAAAACTGAAGCTCCTTGGCGTTCAGCGGACCATAGCCCGGGCGTTGAGAGACGACCATCGGGGCAACCGCGATTAGCTCGCCACTGTCGTTACGCAATAGGAAAAGGCGGGGAAAGTCTTTCGCCTTTACATTGCTGCGTTTGTAATGTTGCCACCAAATCGAAGCCCATAAATGCGTCGTAAACGGCAGGCGAGGCGAGATGCGCTCATGGAGCGAATCCCACTGCGCAATCAAGTCGTGCAGGCCGGAATCGTCGATGATCGTCTCGACGCTGAGCATCGGATCCCCTTCGGCACAAAGGTGTGCGGAAGCTACGATGCTTGCCTCTGATTTCATCATCGTCATTCTGATCGCAGATGCGCTCTGGTATCGAAATTGAACACGGTAAGCTCTAGTCAGCTAGCGAAAAAGCTCGGCAATTACATTCCTAAGTCAGAATTTAGAAATTATAGATGAATTAGCGGCAAAAACAGTGGCTGATACATCAAGAAAACACCATATGGCGCATAATGTGAAGTCGCAACTGAAGTAGTGCTTAGATCTTTGAAATGTCGAGCGAGTGGCAGTTCTACGCCTTTCCTTATTGATCAATAATTTTATGATGAGGAAAAAATTTCCCGGAGACGACCCTTTCAGAGGCCTTGAGGAGATTTCGGGCTCTCGATTAGGCGCGTTCGGCTGTCGAAACCGCCGACGAACTCTTCTCGCCATCGCCTGAAAACCTTGCCTTGAGCTTCTCGAGCAGCAGGTAGATCACCGGCGTCGTGTAGAGCGTTAGCACCTGCGAGACGACGAGCCCGCCGATAATCGTGATGCCGAGCGGACGGCGCAATTCCGACCCCGGACCGATCGCGACGGCCAGGGGAACGGCGCCGAGTAGAGCCGCGAGCGTCGTCATCAGGATGGGGCGGAAGCGCTGCAGGCAGGCATCATAGATTGCGTCATGCGGCGATAGGCCGTTCTCGCGTTCCGCGTGCAGGGCGAAATCGACGAGCATGATCCCGTTCTTCTTCACGATGCCGATCAGCAGAATGACGCCAATCAGCGCAATGACCGATAGGTCCATGCTTGCCATCTGCAACGCGAGCAGCGCACCGAGACCCGCGGATGGCAGCGTCGAGATGATCGTCAGGGGATGTGCAAGGCTTTCGTAGAGAACGCCGAGCACGATGTAGATCGCGACCAGCGCCGCCAGTATCAGCAGCGTCTGCATGCGCGCCTGTTCGATGAAGGCCTTGGCGTCGCCTGCCGCTTCGCCGTGGATTGACTCAGGCAGATGCAGGCGCTGGAGAGCCTCGTCTATGCCATGAAGACTCGTATCCAAGCTCACGCCCGGCCGCAGATTGTAGTTGATCGTCACGGCCGGGAAGGGCCCCTGATGGTTGACCACCAGCGGCGCGATGCTTTCGCTCGTTGAAACAAGGCTCGACAGCGGGATCTGCTGGGTGCGGTCGATGGTCGGCACATAAAGGCGCGAAAGATCCTTGGGGTGAACCTGCAGCTTTGGATCGATTTCCAGAATGACTTTGTATTGGTTGCGGTCGCCGTAAATCGTCGAGAACTGCGTCTGCGCAAAGGCATTGGAGAGGGCATTATCGATATCGGCAATCGCCACGTTCAGCCGCGACGCGACATCGCGATTGATGTTGACGTTGAGCTGCAGGCCGCCCGCCTCGCGGTCGGACGTGACGTCTGCCAGTCCCGGCACGGCTCGTACCGCCTCGATGACCTTCGGTATCGATGCGTAGAGATCGTCGGCATTGAGTGACCATAGCGTGTATTGATAATCCGCTTTGCCGGCGCGCGCCCCGGCGCGAATGTCTCGCGACGGCATCAGCCGCGTTGCGAGGCCGGCAACCTTGCCAAGCGGCGCGCGCAGCCGATCGATCACGACCGCCGTCGAAACGCCGCCGCGGTCTTCGATCGGCTTCAGGCTGATGAACATGCGGCCTTGGTTCTGTGTCGGATTGGGGCCGCCCGCACCGATCGAAGAGCCGACGTTATCGACCGCCGGATCGGCGAGGATGATATTGAGCGATTGCCTCTGCAGCCTGCTCATCTCGGCGAACGAGACGTCGGTGCTGGCTTCCGTTGCGGCGATGATCAGGCCCGTATCGTCATCCGGCAGATAGCCCTTCGGCAGCACGCTGTAGAAATGGATCGTCAATACGATCGTCGCAACGAAGACCGCGAGCATGACGAGCTGATTACGTAGCGCAATTCTGAGCGTGAAGGCATAGGCCCTGACGACCATCGCCAGCGCGCCTTCGAAAATGCGGTCGGCGAGGTTTCTGTGTTCTTCCGCGCCGGACTTGATGAAGTGCGCGCAGATCATCGGCGTCACCGTCAGCGAGACGATCGCGGAGATGACGATCGCGAACGTCAGCGTCAACGCAAACTCGTGCAGAAGCCGGCCGACGATGCCGGTCATGAACAGCACAGGAATGAACGCCGCGATCAGCGATACCGATATCGAAATGACCGTGAAGCCGATTTGATGTGATCCGGCGAGCGCCGCCGCGTAGGGCTTCATGCCCTTTTCCATGTTGCGGTAGACGTTCTCGATCATGACAATCGCGTCGTCGACAACGAACCCGACGGCGACGGCAAGCGCCATTAGTGTCAGATTATTGACTGAAAACCCGGCCGCCCACATCGCGGCGCACGTGCCGGCGAGCGACAGAGGGACCGTAATCCCGGCCGCGATCGTCGGTGTCGAACGCCTGAGAAAGACGAACACGACGGACATGACGAGCAGGATCGTCAAGCCGAGCGTGAACTGCATGTCGTGCACCGACGCGCGAATCGTCGCCGTCCGGTCGGTCAGAATTGATATGTCTATGCCCGCCGGGATCCATTCCTTGAGCTGCGGCAGCAGCGCCTTCACGCGGTCGACCGTATCGATGACGTTCGCCTCGGGCGTCTTCGTGATGATCAGAAGCACCGCCGGATCGTGGCCGAAACGCGCCGACGAACGCGCGTTCCGCGTCGCCTTGATGACCTTCGCAACGTCGCCCACCTTGACGATATCGCCGTTGGGCAGGTTCTTCACGACGATGTCTTTGTATTCGTCCGGCTCGGTCATCTGCGTATTGGATTGCAGGATGATCGTCTGCCGCTCGCCGTCCACCGAGCCGATCGGTGAGAGATCATTGGCGTTTGAGACGGCGTTCTTCACGTCGTCGAAGCTGACGCCCATCGAAGCGACGAGCGTGGGATCGACCTGGATGCGCGTCGCCGGCTGGTCTGCGCCGCTCACCGTCACGTCCGCGACACCCTGGACCTGCGAAATGCGCTGCCCGATAACCGTGTCGGCGGTATCGTAGATGTCGCTGGTCGTCATCGTCTTCGACGTCAACGCCAGAATGAGAATGGGCGATGCGGACGGATTGGCCTTGCGGAATGTCGGAACCTGCGGCAGGTCGCCCGGAAGATCCGCAGTTGCAGCGTTCAATGCGGCCTGCACGTCGCGGCCCGCGCCGTCGATATTGCGATTGAGATCGAACTGCATCGCGATCGTCGTCGATCCGAGCGAGTTCGTCGAGGTCATCTCCGTGACGCCGGCGATCTCGCCGAGCCGCCGTTCGAGCGGTGAGGCAACGCTGGACGCCATCGTGGCCGGATCGGCGCCGGGGCGCGTCGCCATGATGCGCACGGTCGGAAAATCGATTGCCGGCATGCTGGCGACAGGAAGCAGACCGTAGGCGACGGCGCCCGCGAGGAACAAGCCGACGGCGAGCAACGCGGTTCCGATAGGTCTCTCGATGAAGATGCGTGAGACGTTCATCGCCTACTCCGCGGCCTCCGAAAGGCTATCCGGTCTCCCCGCCATTCCGGCCGTCGCGGGCTCCGCGGCCGGCCCTTCGCCCGTGTCAACCTGGCGTCCGCTGAGGCGCGCGCGAATGCGCTCCATCGTCAGGTAGATGACCGGCGTGGTGTAAAGCGTCAGCAGCTGGCTCAACAACAGACCGCCGACGATCGTAATGCCGAGCGGGTTTCTGAGTTCCGATCCCGTTCCGCTCTCGAGTGCCAGCGGCAGGGCGCCGAAAAGCGCCGCGAGCGTGGTCATCATGATCGGCCGGAAGCGAAGCAGCGCCGCCTCCTTGATCGAATCCCGCGGCGACAGTCCGCGCTCGCGCTCCGCCTCGAGCGCGAAGTCGATCATCATGATCGCGTTTTTCTTCACGATGCCCATGAGCAGAATGATGCCGATGAGCGCGACGAACGAGAGATCGTTGCCGGTGAGTTCCAGCGCCAGGGCCGCGCCGATGCCGGCCGACGGCAGCGTCGTCAAAATCGTGAACGGATGGATGAGGCTTTCGTAGAGAACGCCAAGCACGATGTAGATCGTCACGATGGCTGCGAGGATCAGCCAGGGCTGATTCTCGAGCGACTTCGAGAATTCGGCCGCATCGCCATAGAACGTGCCCGTCACCGACGCGGGCAGGTCGATCGATTTCTTGGCAGTATCGATTGCCGCAAGCGCATCGCTGAGCGACGCATTGGGCGCGAGGTTGAAGCTGATCGTGATGGCCGGAAACTGATCCTGATGGCTGATCGCGAGCGGCGCGGTATCATACTTCACCGAAGCGACGGAGGTCAGCAGAACCTGCGTACCCGTCGTACTCGAAGGTACATAAAGCCGGTCCAGCCGCGACGGATCGCTGCGATATTCCGGCGCCGCTTCGAGAACGACGCGATACTGGTTGGCCTGCTCGTAGATCGTCGAGACCTGACGCTGGCCGAAGGCGTTGCTCAGCGCATCGTTGACGGCCTGCATGGTGACGCCGAGCCGCCCGGCGGTGACGCGATCGACGTCGACACGCGCAATCAAGCCGCCGTCGACCTCTTCGGATGCGACGTTGCGAAATACGCGCGACTCATGAAGCGCGGCAGCCATCTTTTTCGCCCATTCGGATACCTCGTCGACGTCGGTGCTCGCGAGCGTGTACTGGTAGCGGGCGCGGCTTGCCTGCGTCGAGATCTGTACGTCCTGCACGGGTTGGAAGTAGACGATCGTGCCGGCATTCGGTCTGACGGCGTGTTTCAGCCGCTCGATCACCTGCACGACATTCGATTTTCGTTCGTCGCGCGGCTTCAGCATGATCTTGAGGCTGCCGACGTTCTGCGTGGCGTTGAGCTGTCCGATGCCGACGATCGAGGCGACGCCGGAAACATCGGGGTCAGCAGCGGCAATGGCCGCGATGTCCTTTTGTAAGCGCGTCATTTCGGCAAATGAAATTTGCGGGCCACCTTCGACCACGGCGGTGATGGCGCCGGTATCCTGGTCCGGCAGGAAGCCCTTCGGCATGATGACGTAGAGCCAAACCGTAACGACAACGGTCAGCAGCGCCACCACGAGCGTTGCGCCCTGATGCCGGAACACGAATTCCAGAGTGCGGCCGTAGCCGCTGATCACGCGCTCGAAAAAGCGGCCGATCACGCCCGCCTTTTCGTCATGCCCGCCGGCGCGCAGAAGCCTGGAGCACATCATCGGAGTCAGCGTTAGCGACACGACGGCCGAGACGACGACGGCGATCGTCAGCGTCATCGCGAATTCGCGGAACATGCGTCCGACGAGACCAGTCATGAACAGCAACGGGATGAAGACGGCGATCAGCGACAGCGTCAGCGATATCACCGTGAAGCCGATTTCGCGCGCACCATCGAGCGCGGCTTTCATCGGCTTTTCGCCCTTTTCGATGTGCCGCACGACGTTCTCGATCATCACGATCGCATCGTCGACGACGAAGCCGGTGCCGATGGTCAACGCCATCAGCGAGAGATTGTCCAGACTGAAGCCGCAGAAATACATGACGCCGAAGGTGGCGATCAGCGACACCGGCAATGCGACGCCCGCGATGATCGTCGCCCGCATCGAGCGCAGGAACAAGAGCACGACCATGATGACCAGCCCGACGCTCAGAACCAGCGTGAACTGCACGTCGTTGACGGACGCTTTGATCGTGCCGGTGCGATCGCTGACGACTTGCAGATTGACGCCTGCGGGCATGCTGCTTTCGACGCGCGGCAGCTCTGCCTTGATGCGCGCAACGGTATCGAGGACGTTGGCGCCGGGCTGTCTTTGCACGTCGACGATGACGGCGGGCTTGCCATTGTACCAGCCGCCGACGCGCGTGTTCTCGAGGCCCTCCGAGACGCGCGCCACGTCCTTGATACGAACCGGCGCGCTGTTGCGATAGGCGATGATGACGTCTTCGTAGACGTGCGCCTGATCGATCTGGTCATTGGCGGCGATCGTGTACGATTGCTTCTCGCCGTCGAGCGAACCTTTGGGACCGGCGACGTTGGCGCTGGCGATGGCGGAGCTGAGGTCTGCCATGCTGAGGCCGTAGCTCGCGAGGCGCGAGACGTCGGCCTCGACGCGCACGGCAGGCTTGATGCCGCCCTCGATGGCGACGTGACCGACGCCCGACACGGAAGCCAGCCGCTGCGCCAGCAGCGTATCCGCGAGATCCGAAAGTGAGCGGAGCGATTGGGTATCCGATGTCAGCGCCAGCGTGACGATCGGCGTATCCGCGGGATTGACCTTCGAATAGGTCGGCGGGTAGGGCAGGTTTCGCGGCAGCGTCGAACCGGCGGCGTTGATGGCCGCCTGCACGTCCTGTGCCGCAGCGTCGATATCGCGGTCGAGATTGAACTGCAGCGTGATGCGGCTGAGACCGAACGAACTCGTCGATGACATCGACGCCAGCGATTGGATCTGCCCGAACTGGCGTTCGAGCGACGCCGTGACGAGCGTCGACATCGTCTCGGGGCTCGCGCCCGGAAGCTCGGTCGTCACCTCGACGGTCGGAAAATCGACCTGCGGCAACGACGATACCGGCAACGAGAGGTAGCCGAGGATACCGCCGAGAATGGTCGCGACCGCGAGAAGGAATGTCGCGATCGGCCGCTCGATAAAGGGCCGGGAAACGCTCATGGCGATGCGCCGTTATCCCGATGTGAATGATGATGTTTGCCGGAGGACTTGCCGCCTTCGTTCGTCGAGCCCGTCACGAGAGCCGCGTCCGGTGCTGCGGCCGAGGCTGCGGGCTGTGCCATCGCCTGCGCGGCTTGCACGCCGACGGTCGTCGTGTCGCTGGCGCTGGCGGCCTTCTTGCGATCCTTGCCGTCGGCCGATTTCTTGGACAGCGCGGGCGGGCTCGGCTGGGGCGCATTGCCGTCGCTGACAGAGACGGTCGCGCCGTCCTTGAGCCGGCCGAAACCGCTCGTGACGACCTTCTCGCCAGCTGCAAGCCCATCGGCGATCACGGCGTATTTATCAGTCTGCCGCGAAATTTTCACCTGACGCATCTCGGCCGTGTTGTCGGCGCCGACGACGTAGACGTATGTGCCGTCCGGGCCGCGCTGCACGGCTTCCGGCGGAGCGACGATCACGCCCTTGAGCGTATCGACGAGCAGGCGGACGTTGACGAATTGCCCCGGCCAAAGCTGCCGCTTGTCGTTTGGAAAATCGGCCTTGAGGCGGATCGTGCCGGTCTGCTGATCGACTTGGTTGTCGATCACCTTCAGCGTGCCGGTATCGAGTTCGCTCTGGCTGTCCGTCGTCAGCGCATAGGCAGTGAGGACGCCTTCCGAGATCGATTTGGTCAGTGTCGGTAGTTGCTGCTGCGGCAGCGTGAACAGGACCGAGATAGGCTGCACCTGCGTAATCACGACGATGCCGCCGGCGTCTCCGGAGTGCACGAGGTTGCCTTCATCGACGAGCCGGATGCCCGTCCGCCCATCGAACGGCGCGACGATTGTCGTATAGCCGAGGATCGCGTTTGCGTTCTCGATCGCGGCGGCATCGGCTTTGATCTGCGCCGTCTGCTGCGCGACCAGCGCAACCTGCGTGTCGATCTGCTGCTGCGAGATAGCAAGCGTACCGACCTTCTGGTAGCGCTCGAGATCCTTCTTGGTATTGGCGAGCAGAGCTTCGTCCAAAGCCTTCTTCGCTATGGCCTGATCGAGCTGCGCCTGGTAGGTTATGGGATCGATCTTCGCCAGCACGTCGCCCTTCTTGACGTCCTGGCCTTCCTTGAAATTGACGCTCAGCAGGCGGCCGTCGACCTGGGCGCGCACGGTTGCGGTGTTGAGCGCTTTGACCGAGCCGACGCCTTCGAGATAGACCGGCACGTCCGCCGTCTCGGCGTTTTTCGCAATGACGGCCACGGGCCCGCCGCCCATGCCAGGACCGCGCCGGCTAGCGCTCGCGCTCTCGGACACCGGCTGGTGCGTCGTATAGTAAACGCCGCCGGCGATAGCGCCCACAAACACAATCGTAGAAACCCACCGCAGTAGCGTCATCGCCGCTCTTTTCCGCTTTGAACCCCGTCGGGCGCCGTGACAACACGGCACACATCGGCTTTTCGTCCTAACACCCGGACATGAAACGCGCAGTTCGGATGAATCCGTTGCCCCATCGCGTGTGAAGTGAATATCCCGGCGCCCATGATGCGACATACAACACGCGGTGGGCGCCGTGACCTAGTCTATCCGGCCAATCTTTCGAAAGAGGCCTAATTCCAAGGCGGTTTTATGCTCAGGAGGGCCCCGCCGCTGAGCCACTGCGTCGGCAGTATCCAGGGCGGAGGCTGGCCAGGGCGAGAGGGGTGAGCGGCTGCCCGCCGAATTCAGGGTTAGTGCTGGATACGCCGCACACGGAAAACGCAAGGGCCGCCGCGGGAATGCGCGGCGGCCCTTGGAACATATCGACGACCCCGGTCGCGGCGTCTTATCCCGCCGCCTTCGGCTCGAATTTCAGTGCGACGCCATTCATGCAGTAGCGGAGGCCAGTCGGCTTCGGCCCGTCGTCGAAGACGTGACCGAGATGGCCGCCGCAGCGGCGGCAATGAACTTCCGTTCGCGTCATGAAATAGCTGTTGTCGGTCGTCGTCGCGACGGCGTTGTCGAGGGGCTTCCAAAAGCTCGGCCAACCCGTGCCGCTGTGAAACTTCGTGTCCGAGGAAAAGAGCGCCAACGTGCAACCTGCGCAGAGGTAAGTGCCGGCGGCATCGTTTTGATCGAGGGGCGAACTTCCGGCGCGCTCCGTGCCCTGCTTGCGCAGAACGTCAAACTGCTCCGGCGTCAGCTCCTTCTTCCACTCGGCATCGGACTTCGTGACCTCGAACTTTTCGGAGGTCCCCTCAGCGGCAAACCCCGTCGCGGACCTGAGTGTTGCGAAGCCCCCGGCCAGGGCGATGCCCAGCCTCGAAAAATCGCGCCGTGAATACATGGCTCGTTACCTTGGTTTCGTTTCCTTTGCCGGCGCCCTAACGCCGTCTTGTCGGAGAGTACGAAGCCTCTCTCTTTTTCGTTTCAGCCGTTGACCGGCTTTTCTGACGTCAAATCTGTATATCGAGCCTCTTCTCGACCGTGATTTCCGAAGGGCTGAGGCGGCACCTATAGCAGAGCATTTCGACTCCGGAAGCTGCGGCTGTCTGAAATGCCGCGGCATAAGCGGGGTCGATGTCGGCCGCTACCGAGAATTTCTCGGCGTCGCTGCGCTGCACAAGGAACACCATGACCGCGCGATGGCCTTCCTCGACCATGCTGGCGAGCTCGCGTAAGTGCTTGGCGCCCCGTTCGGTTTTGCTGTCGGGGAATTCGGCGGCTCCCGCATTGCGCATCAGGTGCACGTTTTTCACCTCGACATAGCAATCGTGAGGGCTCTTGCCGCCCGACAGGAGAACGTCGATCCGGCTGTTGACGCCATACTTCACTTCGCGCCGCAGCGACGCATAACCGGCGAGTTCCGCGATCAGTCCCTGCTGAATGGCCTCCGTCACGAGGCCGTTCGGGCGGCTGGAATTGATGCCGACGAGATGCGGCCCTTGGCCGAGATCGGCCTCGATCATTTCCCAGGTATGGCGATATTTGCGCGTCGGGCTGTCGCTTTCGGACAGCCACACCCGGGACCCGGGCGTCGCGAGCCCCAGCATCGAGCCCGTGTTGGGACAGCTGGCCGTAACCGTAACGCCGTCCGCGGTCGTCACGTCCGCGAGGAAGCGTTTGTAGCGTTGAATGAGAATGCCGGGAACGAGGGGATGTGCAAATTTCATCGCCACGGCATATCGGCCAACGAGATGAGCGAGCAAGTGTTTTCGTGCCGCGACTTCAGATGCTAAGACGAGACGGCAATGCAGACATCGGTGAGCGGGACCTTGGCTGAAGAACGGATCGTGACGGCAGCTCTGCTCGTCATCGGCGACGAAATCCTTTCCGGACGAACGAAGGATCGGAATATCGGTGCGGTGGCCGAGCATCTGACCAATATCGGCATCAGGCTCCGCGAAGTTCGCGTCGTGCCCGACGATGAGGATGCAATCGTCGCCGCCGTCGATGCTCTAAGAACTCGCTACGATTATCTCTTCACGACCGGGGGCATCGGCCCGACCCACGACGACATCACGGCGGACACGATAGCGAAGGCTTTCGGCGTGCCGATCGGCGTCGACGCGAGAGCCGAGAAAATTCTGAGCGATTATTACGCGGCCAAGGGGTTGGGCCTGACCCCGGCGCGCCTGCGCATGGCGCGGGTGCCGTCGGGCGCGGACTTGATCGAAAACCCGGTCTCAGGTGCGCCGGGCTTTCGCATCGGCAATGTCTTCGTCATGGCCGGTGTGCCAGTGATTGCCGACGCGATGCTGCGAAGGGTGACGCCGGACCTGAAGACGGGCGCCCGGCTGCTGTCGGTGACCATTCCGGTCAATCGCCCGGAAAGCGAGATCGCCGACGTTTTTTCCGCTCACCAGCAGCTTTATCGCGATGTGCAGATGGGAAGCTATCCGTTACTTCGCGACGGCCGCCCCGCATCCGATCTGGTTCTGCGCTGCTCGGATGAGAACCGTCTCGCCGAAGCTGCGGAGACGCTGAAGGTCGCCTTGCGCCTTTAGCGAATACGCCGCCCATGTTCGGATCTTTGGAACAAGCGCCGGTTCGCGCTGGGCCGCAAAACGCGGCCCGCTGGGTCAATTCAGCCGGACCCGCTCGCTCTCGTCGAACTCAGCGGCGCGCGCATTCGACGTCGCAGGCGCATCGCCGCCAAAGAGATCGTACTGAACGTCGAGCGCGTCGAGGAACGCGGCGGCCATGTCGAGAAGCGGCCCGAGAGCGATGCGTTTCGCGACAAGGAAGTTATCGTCGATCGTCAGATCCGAAGCGACGCGCACGGTCGGTGCGTCCGGCGCGATGAGGCCGCGGCTGCGGACATAGGCGACAATGTCGTCGGCGGTGTCGAAATCGGTGCTCCGCGCATCGCCGCTTTCCTCGACCGCGTCGAGCAGAATGGCGGTGCCGGAAACGAACAGCTTCGCGATGGTGCGGAAGCGGTCGTCGCATTCGGCGAGCGAGCTTGCGTGGGTGCGGGCCTTCAGCACGCGGGCGACGAGCATGAGTTCGAGGCTACGAACCTCCTCTGCCACCGCGCGCTGCCGCACGATGAAGTCGCCCGGATCGGAAGGCGTCTCCGCCAGCGCCCGCCAGTCGCCGCCGCGCGCCATCAGGTCCTCGCCGGCCGCCAGCGCGGCATCGAGATGATCGGCGAGCATGTAGACCGACAAGGGGGCCCGCACCTGGTGTGCCATCTCTAACTCCGCCTTCCTCAAGATTTATCTGGGCGGAAAATGCCCTGATTCGTGAGGCACTAACCAGCTTCACGCGAATCGTTCGAGGGACAATGGGGAGCGATGAGGATAAGGTGTGGACCGTGCGGGCAGACTTATTACGAATGCGATAAAAACGGCGAAAAACCGGGCATCTTTGGGCAATCCGAGGGAATCGCGTTTGCGCGAGACCGGTGCTGAATCACGCCATTGAGCCGAGGATTAGCGCCTCTCAGTCAGCATAAGGCGCGGCGATATTCACAACTCTGTCGCCGAAAGAATACGAAAGCGGCGTTGCGGCACCCCTACAACCCGAGTCTGCGCCTGCGCCGAAGCGAGAATAGTCTCGGCATCGACCTTACGGACGATGCGCCGGACCGGCGTTTTACCCGGCACGCTTCGCGGCACGAGCACCTTCATTTCCTTCGTAACCGCCTTCTCGGCTGGCTTTCGGCTAGCCTTCGGAACCGTGATGACCTTGCGACTGCGCGACTCTTTCAGCCGGATATCGAGCCTCGGCGCGACCTCGCCGAGCCTCCGTGCACGAAGCGCCACCGATTTCGTCGCGGCTGTTCGCGCAACCAGGGGAGCAGCTGCCGTCTCAGGCTCCGGCGCCGGATCTTCGCTGAATTCAGACGGCGTCAGAGGCATCGGCACGGCCGGTGCGGGCCCCGGATCTGATGGCGCTGGTCCGAATGCAATCGGTTCGGGATTCGGCGCGATTGGTATGATTGGCTGCGGCGGCAGCGTCGCTGCAATGTTCGGCTTTTGCAGCACCGTCGGCGGTGGCGTTGGAGCGAGGGTCGCCCCGATGCTTGGCTTCAGCGCCGTACGGGCTGAAGGCTTTGGTGCCTCTGCAGTTTCGGCGATCTGCCTATAGGCGGCAGCAACGGCTCGGGAGACGTTGGGCGTTGCGGCCTCGGCGGATGATCGCGGCGAAACGTAATCACGAGCTGGCGCGGGCTTCGGCACATTTGCGGCCGGAGGGGCAGGGGCGGGAGCTGTTGCGGCAACTGAAAGCGGCGCCGCAGCTGCTTTCGGTGCAACCGTCTCTTCAGCCTTCGTTAGCGCGTCTGCGTTCGATGATCGTCGTGCCCGAGCGCGGCGGCCAAGCCAGGAAAAAAACCGGAAAACGAGGCCGCTGGCGATGACGAAGAGCAGGGCCCAGGCGAGGGCGGCGACTTCCGGCGGCAAGGGAACCTCCAACGGCAACGCTACGCTGAATAACGTCCTCAAACGCCGCTGCGCGTCAACTGTCAGCACAAAAATTATTCACACGGGCAGCCCCCGAATGGCAGCGCCATGAAAAAAGGCGCGGGCCTCGAGGGCGCGCGCCTTTCCAATCCCTGTTCTGACTTTTGACCGATCAGAACAATTTCGAGAAAACGAAGTAGAGCGAGCCGGCGAGAACGACCGAGACCGGCAGCGTCAGCACCCAGGCCATGATCAGGTTGCGCACGGTTGCCCACTGCAGACCCGACCCGTTGGCGGCCATCGTTCCGGCGACACCCGACGACAGAACGTGGGTGGTCGAAACCGGCAAGCCGTAGGCATCGGCGGCGCCGATGGTCGCCATCGCGACGAGTTCGGCTGACGCGCCCTGCGCGTAGGTCAGATGCGTTTTGCCGATCTTCTCGCCCACCGTCACGACGATGCGTTTCCAGCCGATCATCGTGCCGAGGCCGAGCGCGATCGCGACCGCCACCTTCACCCAGAGCGGGATGAAGCGCGTTGCCTTGTCGAGCGAGCCCTTGAATGAGGTGATCGCCTTGACTTCGTCGGCCTTCAGATTGTTGGCCTTGTCCTTGAGCAGGAAGCGGAGAGCCTCCGATGCCAGGTACATGTCGTTACGGACGTTCGAGACCGCGGCCGCAGGAACCTTGTCGAGCGCGCCGTAGGAGTCGACCTGCTGGGAGATCTCGCGCACCAGAACCGCGAGGCTCGGATACGTGCCTTCGTTGATCGTGCGCGCCGAGATGTAGGCTTCGACGGCCGGGCGCGGATTGCCCAGTACGTTATAGCCCGACGCCTGCTTCTCGATCACGGTAGCGGCAGCCGCAGCGTTCGCCTTGAACTCGACGATCTGCGACGGACCCGGGGTCCGGTTGAGAGCGTAGGCCATCGGAACGGTACCGATGAGGATCAGCATGATAAGGCCCATGCCCTTCTGTCCGTCGTTCGAGCCGTGCGCGAACGAAACGCCGGTGCAGGTGAGGATCAGCAGGCCGCGGATCCACCACGGCGGCGGCTGCTTGCCTTCCGGTTCCTTGTAGAGCGCGGGATTGCGGAGAACGAACTTCAGGATGAGAAGCAGCAGCGCCGCGAAGCCGAAGCCGACGAGCGGCGAAACGAGCAGCGAGGTGCCGATTTCTTGAGCCTTACCCCAGTCGACACCCGAGGTGCCGTTGCCGCCATGGAGCAGCGAGTTGGCGACGCCGACGCCGATGATCGAGCCGATCAGGGTATGCGATGACGACGACGGCAGCCCGAGCCACCACGTTCCGAGGTTCCAGATGATGGCCGCGATCAACAGCGCGAACACCATCGCGAAACCGGCGCTGGAGCCGACCTGCAGAATGAGCTCGACGGGAAGAAGCGAGATGATGCCGAAGGCGACGGCGCCCGTCGAAAGCAGCACGCCGAGGAAGTTGAAGAACCCCGACCAGAGCACGGCGACGTTGGCCGGCATCGAGTGCGTATAGATGACGGTCGCGACGGCGTTGGCCGTATCGTGGAAGCCGTTGACGAATTCGAAGCCGAGCGCGATCAGCAGGGCGACGCCGAGCATCAAGAGCGGCAGCCAGGTCGTAACCGGAACCTCGGCGGCTGAGATGTCCTGATAGAGACTGTAGGCGGTGAAGAACAGGCCACCGGCCAGCAGTGCGAGGAAAATGAAAACAGTTACCGTGTTGGCACCGTGATCGAGATTGGGCTTACTGCTTGGTGTGCCCGCCCCCGCCAGTGTGCCGTTCAACGCTACGTCAGACATGATTATTCCGCCCCCGGATAAGAATTTCCGGCGCGAAATAGCGCCGCTATTGTTACAAAGCCGTGACAATTCACCGAAGAGGAAGCGGAAGGAATTTCTCCCATTTCGTGGAGGGAAATAATTGTGCGCAAGACGCTGCTCGCGCCGCAACCAAATGAATTACTGGTCCGTCGCACTGAGAATTTCCTGCAGAGCATTTCACTTTATATTCGTTCGCTTTTCGGGAACCCCTCCGTAGCGTGGCAGAGCAGCTCAGGACTAGGCTGTGACCACCTCTCGGGGAGAGACCAAGAATGAAGATCGCGAAATTGATTTTGCTCGGAGCATTCGCTCTGGGGGCGAGCGCATCTGCGCATGCCGCAACATCGGCGCCGAAGCTGCATGCCGACGGCAAGGTTGCCACCCTCGTCAAGGCCGACAAGGACGAGAAGAAGAAAAAGCCCGCACATGCGCACCGCGTGAAAAAGCACAAGGTCGCGCAAGCGCAGCCGAAGAAGCCGAAAGCGCCCAAGGCTCACGCGCACAAGCCGAAGAAGGACAAGGACAAGCACTGACCCCTGATCGCGTTCCGGCCGGGGGGCAGGGATAGCGTCATCAGCCGCCGCCAAAGGGCACTTTCCGTATTCGCGTTCGGAAAGTGCCCTTGGCGGGTCATCTATTGGAGTTCAATATTCGCTGTTTGCCAAAGAGATTCATGCGTGCTTATCAATTGGGAAAGGACGTCGCCAGTTTGTTGAATTATCGTTGATCCAGCAGTCGTGGGACCATCCTTGAATGAGGAGCCCGACTCGTATGCGGACGATTTGTCCAAGAAAATATACCTCTGGTGATGATCGTTGTGCGATCGAATCTCGATGCTAACGCCATGCTGTGTTTTGAACGCCGTTGCCAAAGGGATCAGAGAGAGAAGCGCTTTTTCAGTCTTAGCATCTCGGCGCGTCAACAACCGTATCGACACCCCATCGCTCACGAGCGGCAAAAATTGAGAAGCAAAACTGCCGTTCAGATAGCGATCGACAAATAGGATGTCGGTCTTGGCTAAGCTGATGATTTTTCTCATCGCATCCATGTAATCGAATACATGCCCTTGACCGATAGCCAAATTTGCAGGCCCGATCGTCTTCATTCGTAGGTCGTTATGGGCTTGATGGAGGAGCATGATGACGCGCGCTCGGCCATCAGCGGAAATACCGCCTCGTCGGAGGTCATTTACTGCCATGGTCCAGGCCACCGATTTTGCCATCGACCAATTTTCAATGACGGCAGTGGCTCGACCTAACCAAGCCAGCACATCGAGGCTATCCCAATGAAGCTTGTCCGTATCAGGCATGGCCCGAATGACGTCCTCGATTTCTGCCAGAACCTGATGCTTTGTAAGTCCTGTCAGGACGTCCGCTCCACCCATGGAATATCTCAAGAAACGCGAACGCGATCCGGCTAAACCGGATCGCGTTGGTCGTCTATGGCTCCGAGTTCAAGAACACCCGCTCGTGCTTCCGCACGTGTCGCACTTCAGGCACGTGCCGTTACGCACCATCGTGAAGTTGTGGCACTCGCTGCACGAGACGCCTTCATAACCGCGCAATTTCGCTTCCGAGACGCGCTGCTTGAAGATCTCCGACTTCGTCAGAACCGGAGCCGCAGAAACCACCGCGTGCAACTCCTCGCTCGCAACCGAGAGAGCATTGGCGCCGTGCGTCAGCGTCTGCTCGACGAAACGCGAGGTCACATCGTAGCTCTCGCTTTGAACGGCCGCCGCGCCAAGCGATGATGCTTTGGTCCCGGATACGCTCGTCGTCGTCCGGCTCGCGAGGCGAACGACAGGCGCGCCGCGCACGAGCCCCTTCGACACCATCTTCGTTACGCTTTCCGGCAGATCGAACGCCAGCTGCTCGTCCGTCGTGTCATCGCTTGAGCCGAGACCCGTCTCGCCGACGATCTCGCGCGGATCGACGTGTGCGAGGTCGTGACGGCCCAGATACGACACGGCCAATTCGCGGAAGATGTAGTCGAGGATCGACGTCGCGTTCTTGATCGTCTCGTTGCCCTGCACGAGGCCGGCCGGCTCGAAGCGCGTGAAGGTGAAAGCCTCCACGTATTCTTCCAGCGGCACGCCGTACTGCAGGCCGAGCGAGATGGCGATGGCGAAGTTGTTCATCAACGAGCGGAAGGCGGCGCCTTCCTTGTGCATGTCGATGAAGATCTCGCCGACGCGGCCGTCGTCGTATTCGCCGGTACGCAGATAGACCTTATGCCCACCGACGGAGGCCTTCTGCGTATAGCCCTTGCGACGGCCAGGGAGCTTGTCGCGGCCCTGTGCCTTTTCCTTTTCGACGTAGATGACACGCTCGACGATCTTCTCGACGATCTTTTCCGTGACAGTTGCCGTGCGTGCCGCCATCGACTGCGCCATCAGCGCGTCGGCGGCTTCCTCGGCATCCTCGACGTCATCGCCCAGGATCTGGCTGTTCAACGGCTGCGAGAGCTTCGAGCCGTCGCGATAGAGCGCGTTGGCTTTGAGCGCCAGCTTCCACGACAGCATGTAGGATTGCTTGCAATCCTCGACGGTCGCGTCGTTCGGCATGTTGATCGTCTTCGAGATGGCACCCGAGATGAACGGCTGCGACGCCGCCATCATGCGAATGTGGCTCTCGACCGACAGATAGCGCTTGCCTTTCTTGCCGCACGGATTGGCGCAATCGAACACCGGCAGGTGCTCCGCTTTGAGATGCGGCGCGCCTTCGAGCGTCATCGCTCCGCAGACGTGCTCGTTCGCAGCGTCGACGTCGCGCTTCGAGAAGCCGAGATGCGCGAAGAGATCGAACGACGGGTCGTTGAGCTTGTCGGCCGGAATGCCGAGTTTGCCGGTCATGAACTCGTCACCGAGCGTCCAGCGGTTGAACACGAACTTGATGTCGAACGCCGTGCCGAGACCCTTCTCGATCTTGGCGAGCGCCTCATCCGTGAAGCCGCGAGCTTTCAGCGTCTGCGTGTTGATCGCGGGCGCTTGCGCAAGCGACCCATGACCGACGGCGTAGACTTCGATCTCCGCGATCTGGTTTTCGCGATACCCGAGAGCGCGCAGCGCTTCCGGCACCGACTGGTTGATGATCTTGAAGTAACCGCCGCCCGCGAGCTTCTTGAATTTGACGAGCGCGAAGTCGGGTTCGATGCCGGTCGTGTCGCAGTCCATCACGAGGCCGATCGTGCCGGTCGGTGCGACGACGGTTGCCTGCGCGTTGCGATACCCGTGCTCCTGGCCGAGCTCGAGGGCGCTGTCCCAGGCGCGCTTTGCAGCTTCACCGAGACGTGCATCCGTCAGCGACGCGTGGTCCAGCGGAACGGGCGCCGTTGCAAGCTTCTCGTAGAACTCCGATTCACCGTGCGCCGCGCGACGATGGTTGCGCATCACGCGCAGCATGTCCTGCGCATTCGGCTCGTATCCCGGGAACGGTCCGAGTTCCGACGACATTTCCGCACTCGTCGCGTAGGCGACACCGGTCATGATCGCGGAAATCGCGCCGCAGATCGCACGGCCCTCGGCCGAGTCGTAAGGGATGCCCGCCGACATCAGCAAGCCGCCGATGTTCGCGAAGCCGAGGCCGAGGGTCCGATAGCGGTAGGAAAGTTCAGCGATCTGCCGCGACGGGAACTGCGCCATCAGCACCGAGATCTCGAGCACGATCGTCCAAAGGCGGCAGCCATGCTCGTAGGCTTCGATGTCGAACGACGTATCGTCCCGGCGGAAGCGCAAGAGATTGAGCGACGCGAGATTGCATGCCGTATCGTCGAGGAACATGTATTCCGAGCACGGATTCGAGGCGCGGATCGGCCCCGACTGCGGGCACGTATGCCAGTCGTTGATCGTCGTGTGGAACTGGATGCCGGGATCGGCCGAAGCCCATGCCGCGAAACCAATCTGCTCCCAAAGATCCTGGGCACGGATGGTCTTGGTCACTTTGTCGTTGAGACGGGCGCGGAGGTTCCACTCCTTGTCGTCGGCGACGGCATTGAGGAATTCATCGGTGACGCGAACCGAGTTGTTCGAGTTCTGGCCGGCAACCGTCAGATAAGCTTCGCTGTCCCAGTCGGTATCGTAGGTGTCGAACTCGATGTCCTTGTAGCCCTGCTTGGCGAACTGGACGACGCGCAGGATGTAGTTCTGCGGAACGCCGTCGCGCTTGGCTTCACGGATCGCGATTTTGAGCTTCGGATTTTTCGTCGGCTCGAAACAGGCGTCGCCTTCGGCTTCGCAATTGACGCAAGCCTTCATGACGGCCTTGAGCCGCTTCTGGCAGATCTTCGAGCCGGTGACGAGAGCCGCAACCTTCTGCTCCTCGCGCACCTTCCAGGTGATGTATTCCTCGATATCCGGATGATCGACGTCGACGACGACCATCTTGGCCGCGCGGCGCGTCGTACCGCCCGACTTGATGGCGCCCGCCGCACGGTCGCCGATCTTCAGGAAGCTCATCAGGCCCGACGAGCGTCCGCCGCCCGACAGTTTTTCATTTGCGCCGCGGAGCGACGAGAAGTTCGAACCCGTGCCCGAGCCGTACTTGAAGAGGCGCGCCTCGCGGACCCAGAGATCCATGATGCCGCCTTCGTTGACGAGATCGTCGGCGACGGACTGGATGAAGCAGGCGTGCGGCTGCGGATGCTCGTAAGCGGACGACGAGTGAACTAGCTCGCCCGTCTGATAATCGACGTACATGTGCCCTTGGCCGGGGCCGTCGATGCCGTAGGCCCAGTGCAGGCCCGTGTTGAACCACTGCGGCGAGTTTGGCGCTGCCATCTGCATCGCGAGCATGTAGCGAAGCTCGTCGAAGAAGGCCTGAGCATCGCTTTCGGACGTGAAGTAGCCGCCCTTCCAGCCCCAGTAGGTCCATGTGCCGGCAAGCCGGTCGAACACCTGCCGTGCGTCGTTTTCGCCGCCGAATCGCTCATTCTCGGGAAGTTCGGCGAGGGCTGCTTCGTCGGGAGCCGAGCGCCAGAGCCATGAGGGAACCTGCGTCTCTTCGCAACGGCGCAAGCGGCGCGCCACGCCCGCCTTGCGGAAGTACTTCTGCGCCAGAATGTCTGCTGCGACTTGGCTGAAGTGCTCGGGAACGTCGAAGCCAGCGAGTTTGAAAACGATAGAGCCGTCGGGATTCTTGATTTCGGAGGTCGCACGACGGAACGGGATCGAGGCATAAGGCGAGTTTCCGGCTTCAGTGAAACGCCGTGTAATCTTCATAGGTAGGTGCCCCCGAGATTTCGCGGCAGACGGACGTTCGTCCGCTTGCCGTATGGAATGGAACGCCTCGAATCGGACCCTGCTTTCCGATGCTTGGCGGGATGACAACGCATGACTGACGCACACACACAGGCCGAGTTCAGAGCGCACACCTCCCGCACCAGCGACGACGGTCGATGACCGCGATCTGCCGGCGTTTTGCCGACCACAAGGTGTTTGATGGCGACGAGGTGCTCGTGCGCTACTCTGAACGCGACTGGAAACGACGCTTGAAAACGGTTGGTCTCAAAACGGCGATAGCGCGATCCACAATTCCCCCTTCGGACCGTCGCACGTTCGCCGCACAGTCACAAAGCTAGGACGATTCGAGCCCCACGTCACGCATTCTGGGATATATATTGGGGTGGCAGAGGCAACAGAGCACTACATCTAGTGGTGTTAGCAACTTCCAGCGGGTTGCCGCAAATCCGGCCCAAACCCTTATGTTTCACCTTGATAAAATCGCGTCCGCCATGTGGACGAAGGTGAATGGAGCTGTTTTGCTCAGCCCACGGCCAAGAGCTTAGTGCGATTCCGCATCGTGGATGTTGCGCCACTGCATCGCCTCCCTACCGTCTGGACATGTGCACTGCAGAGCAGCTAAGTCCAACGCCAGCGGCGGCGAAAAAAAGGACCCTAAGGACATGAGCTTACTCAGCGAGATCTTCAGCTGGTGGGGCGGCAACACCTGGGGCACGAGATTCTTCACCTGGCGCAAAGGCAAGCTCGTCGGCCAGGACCAGTTCGGAAATCGCTACTTTGTGCAGAAGAGCGGCGTCGGCCCGCTTGGCGTTCCGGCGCGCTGGGTCATTTATCCGAAGCTCTCCGAGGCGAGCCAGGTGCCCCCCGAGTGGCACGGCTGGCTACATTACACGGTCGATACGCTGCCGACCGAGGAGCGCTATCAGCGGCGCCCCTGGGAAAAGACGCATCAGATGAACCTGACCGGCACGCCGGGCGCATATCGTCCGAAAGGCTCGATCCTTGGGAAGGGCGAGCGCGCGAAGTCGACCAGCGATTATAAGGCCTGGAAGCCGCACTGATCGCGCCCATCGAAAAATCGCCCGTTTTGAGGCCCAAGCGATGGCCTCGCTGGACGATCGCCCCCAACTGGATTTTGAATTGAGAACGCCCTTGCTTTTGAAACTTGCGCCGAGCGTAGGGCCACTCCAGCGCGGAACAGCCGCCGTGTCGTTTGCGCTTATGCTCGCCGCCTTGACGAGCGTCGCGTCAGCGCCCGCCCATGCCGATCGGATAGAAAATCAAGTCGCGGTCTTTTCAGCACTCGACAAGGTTACGGCCCATATCTCGAAATTCGAGGTGGCGATCGGCCAGACGGCGGCCTTCGGCGCTTTGAAGATCACGCCGCGCGCCTGCTACTCGCGCCCGCCGACCGAAGAACCCAAGACGACGACATTCGTCGAGATCGACGAAACGCAGCTCGACGGTTCGGAAAAGCGGATTTTCACCGGCTGGATGTTCGCGGAAAGCCCCGGCATCTACGGCCTCGAGCATCCGACGTATGACGTCTGGCTGACGGAATGCAACAAACCGATCCGAACCATCGCCGAACAGCCGCCGGCGGGCGCGCCGCGCACCGTCACCGAGGCGCCGGCAGATGCCCCGGACCAGACGGCGCCTGAGACCGGCTTTCAGGATAACGGCGACGCCGCCGCCGATCAGGATTTCCGCCGCCGCGTTCGCCGCTAGAACTGCCAGCGAACTCAGAACCGCTTTAGCGAACCGTCCATCCTTGGATTTCAAATCGAATGGCGACTATCGCTCGACCGTCACAAGATCCGTGTGTCCAAAACCTTTGGAATAGTCGAGAACGGAAATGACGGTTGGCGTGACGCGGAAAATGCGGATGTCTTCTGGCTTTGGCATTGCGATCGTTAGGCCGGTCTGCCGCGGATATTTATTTGGAAGCTCGGCCAGCACTTTTTCGGCCTCACTTTGATCCGTGACCGCCTCCGCGCGCGCCGCCATCGATAGTCCTTCGATTTGCATGAGCTGGGATGCGTCGTGGCCTATCGTCAACGACACGCGATCGTCATGCGCAAGATTTGCCGCCTTCTGACTGGCTTTTCCGCAAAGAAAATAGAGCAACAAGCCCTTGTTGGCGTAGCCGACAGTGGTCGCCTGAGGCCAACCGTCGGGCCTTACCGTCGCGATCGTCATGATCCTGTTCTGGTCGAGAAGCTTCAGAATCTTTCGTCGGATACCTTCATCCATAACGAGATCTCCATCACGTGGCGCAGCCATTGCTCATGCTGCGTGTCCGGGAGCTTCTCACTGTCCAGTGATGCGCGACATGCTCTAGATCAAATGTCTTCCGACGCTCGCAGTGTGAACGCCGCCACCGTCATCCTCGGACGAGCGCGGCAAAGCCGCGTCGGTCTCGCGCCGCTCGTCCGCTCGAGAATGACGAAGGCCGCTATTCCGCCAGTAGCCGCGCAGCCTTCGGCGCAAAGTACGTCAGAACGCCGGAAGCTCCCGCGCGCTTGAACGCAAGCAGGCTCTCGAGCATCGTCTTGTCCGGATCGAGCCAGCCTTTTTCAAAAGCGGCGGCGAGCATCGCGTACTCGCCGGACACCTGATAGGCGAACGTCGGCACGCCGAAAGTGTCCGAGACGCGGCGCACGATGTCGAGATACGGCATGCCCGGCTTCACCATCACCATGTCCGCCCCTTCTTCGAGATCGATGCCGACCTCGCGAAGGGCTTCCTCGCTGTTCGCCGGGTCCATCTGATAGGTGCGCTTGTCGCCCTTCAGAAGCCCCGACGAGCCGACGGCATCACGGAATGGACCGTAGAACGCGCTCGCGTACTTGGCCGCGTAGGACATGATCTGCGTGTTCTTGAAGCCCGCCGTTTCGAGCGCGCTGCGAATGACGCCGATACGCCCGTCCATCATGTCAGACGGCGCGAGAACGTCTGCACCCGCTTCCGCCTGCACGAGAGCCTGCTTGACGAGTGCAACGTTCGTCTCGTCATTGGCGATTTCATCACCGATGAGCAAGCCGTCGTGCCCGTGGCTCGTGTAGGGATCGAGCGCGACGTCGAGGATGACGCCGAGATCGAGTTTCGCTGCCTTGATCGCGCGCGTCGCCCGGCAAACGAGATTGTCCGCATTGAACGCTTCGAGTGCGTCTTCGCTGCGCTTTTTGGGATCGGTGAACGGAAAGAGCGCGATCGCGGGAATGCCGAGATCGACCGCGTGCTTCGCGGCCTCCACGATGAGATCGACGCTCAACCGTTCGACGCCGGGCATCGAAGCGACAGGCGTGCGCTGGGCTGTGCCATCGACGACGAACAGCGGCCAGATCAGGTCGCTCGCCGACAGCTGGTTCTCGGCGACGAGCCGGCGCGACCATGGCGTCTTGCGATTGCGGCGCATGCGAATTGCAGGAAAGCCGCCCGAAAGAATTTCGGGATTCCCACCGCCGCCATTGGCGATGCTGCGGGCGGGCGTGCGCGTGCGGGAAGACATGTGCAAAGGTTCCTGGGCAGAAGGTGGTGACGTCTGAGCCACCCCGAAGTTCAGCCGAAATTCGGCCGACATTGGACACGAGCCGCGCTCCGGCGCAAGCCGCGCGATGCAGGGCAGAAATGCCGCCGTTGGCATCGCGCTTCGCGCCTAATCGCAGATTTTGGTAAACTTCCGCTCGGCCATGTCGACGTGGAAATGATTGCGGTGATCTGCGTTCGCCTCCGGCCCAAGCGTCGTGCCGAAAATCCGGCAGGCGGCTTTGTGGGCTTCATGCAGGAAGGCCTGCACTTCGGCATCCGGAGCGGGGCTCGCGGCGAGCGCCACCTGCGCCGCCTTTTGCGCGAGAGGCCCCTTTTTGCCGGGCTTCGCCAGCGGGCCGCCCAATCTGTTCGGAGCGGCCGCTTCGGACGTCGCTACAAGTTTGGCGCCCGCTGCTGGTACACCTTCGATGATTGTCGACCGCGCGAGTTCGGCTGCGGCGGCCCCGGCCGTCAAAGGCACCGCCAGCGGCAGCGCGGCTTGCACAGGATTGGCCGCCGTACCCGTTCCCGCCGTCTTGGCGGCGGCCTCGTCTGCGGCACGCTTTGCCGCCTCGGCTTCTGCGAGAATTTCCCGTTGCGGCTTGCCCCAGTCGTCCAGCACCTCGGCGGTCTTCGTCGTTGCGGTCACGAAACCGCCGATATCCAGCGCATTCGCCAAGCCGTGCTCGCTGAGCTTCGTTTTCTTGCGCCCGTAGGCGTTCCGGCACGAATAGGAGCTCATCGTCTCGATCGTGACGATTTCCGATTTGAGATGCTTGCGCGCCAGCGGCTGCACGTCGTTCTCGAACCATTGGGTGAGCGCTTCGGCGAGATCGCACGTCACGATCGCCGGTGGCGACAGCGCGACCTGCGGTTTATCGCCGATGCTGACGAGTTCGATGGGGGCGGGCGCGCCGCACGCGCCTTCCTTGATCGGTTCATGCGGCAAGGCAACGGCGTGGATGCGCTTCAACACGACGGCGCAATGCGCCTTGGCATCGGCGATCTCGGCCGCTGACCACGCAGGCGGTTTCGGCGAGGCGTCCGCAGAAGCTTTCGAGTCCGCCTCGGGTTTGGCTTGCTCTCCGGGCTTTGCGCCCGCGTTTTGTGATGAATTGGCGTCGGTGTTGGGAGCAGGCTGCGCCGCCTGTGCAGCGTCCTTGTTGTCGGGCGTGGCGTCCGCCGCCGGATGCACGGCTTTTTGCTTCGCCTGAGCATCCCGAGCCCCGCAGACGGCACAGAATGACAAGATCACAAGGACCGCAGCAATGATGAGCCGGAAGCTCGCTCCGTGGGTGCTGCCATGTGCGCGAGCGGGCGTCGTCATTTCTGTCTGTACATCCTTGGCGAGCGCTCTAAAAAGCCGGCAACGAGCCCATCCGGCACAGGGTTAATAGTTGCAGAATTCCTCTTGCAGGCCAAGGTGCTACCTGACCTCGGCTTTGGATGCGATGACGATGCGGCGCAGATTTGCAGAGGGTAACATGCAGCTTATAGCCGCAAAACATGGCGAGTTCGGGTGAAACACGCCATAGCATCGCAACAATCATTCGAATCGTTGGCGAAATCGTCTGGACGATACCGACAGAGTTGGCCGTGAACGAACACAACATCGATCTCAGAACGGCAACGGCCGAGCAGCCGTTGAAGATCATTGCGGCCCAGTCCGGGGCGGTGCAGACGTTCACGCTCGACCGGCCGAACGCCCTCAATGCCCTCGATGACGAGATGTGCCGGACGTTGGCGAGTGCCATCCCGCGCGTTGCTCGCAATCCCGACGTTTATATCGTGGCGCTGCTCTCGAACCATCCGCGGGCATTTTGCGCGGGCGGCGACGTTCGCGCGCTGTCGGCCGCCGCGAAGCGCGATATCGAGACGGCCAAGACCTACCTCCGCACCGAATATTCGCTGAACTGGCTTCTCGAATGCTTTTCGAAGCCGACCGTATCGTTTGTCAACGGGCTATGTATGGGCTCAGGCGTCGGCCTGACCGCGTACAATACCCATCGGATCGCTGGCGAAGGCTTCAAGTGGGCGATGCCCGAAACGAAGATCGGACTTTTCCCGGATGTCGGCGTCGGCCGCGTTCTGGCAAAGCTGCCCTGGCCCATCGGTATCTATTTGGGATTGACCGGCCGCACGATTGGCCGCGCCGATGCGCAATGGCTCGGCCTCGTTACTCATTGCATTTCGTCGACGCATTTTTCGGGCATTCTCGACAAATTGAAGGATGCCGAGCCGGTCGATCCGATGCTCGATGGTTTGCATGAACTTCAACAGCCCGGCGATTTGCAGAAAGACAAGGGCCATATCATCGAGCATTTTTCCGAGCCGACGCTCGAAGGCATCTTGCGGTCGCTGACCAATGCCGAGGTGAAAGGATCCGAGTGGGCGCGGCAAACGCTGGCGGATTTAGGTAAGTGCTCGCCATTATCGATGGAGATTACGGTCCGCCATATCCAATCGGCCTTGGCGTTCGATATCCGGCAGACCCTCATCGAAGATTATCGCCTTGCGGTGCGGTGCCTGGAGGGTCACGACTTCCACGAAGGGGTTCGTGCGCTACTTATTGACAAGGATGGCAATCCTGCATGGAAACCCAAACGCTACGATGCGAGTATGGCAATCGTAGTCGATGAATATTTTGCGCCATTGCCAGATGGTGAACTGGAATTGCCAACGAGATCAGAAATGCAGGCTGCACGCGTTTAAGTTTTGCTGGCCGCGTTGCTTCGAATTCTCTCCGCTCCGTAAGGGAGAAATTTACCAATCTGGAATTTTCGCCTGAGTATTGGTTAAAAATTTATTCCAAAGACACCCCCCTACTATTCTTTTACTATATCTATTTAGCCGAAATTCAGGCCTCCGAGTTATCAATTTGTCAAAACCCGGGCCAACCGGGTGGCGTCAACATTTGTGAGGCAGGGTTATGAGTTTAGCGTACGATATGGCGCGTCACCGCGCGCCGGCCCAGGAAGAAGGGTTTCGCGGTGAGTATCTTCAGGCGCTCCGATTGATCGAGCGTCTCCACCGTCTCCTCCTCGACGTCATCAAGGACGAGTTTGACCGTCGCGGCGGAGCCGAGCTCAATAGCGTGCAGGCCTTGCTCCTCTACAACATCGGCGAGAGCGAGCTGACGGCTGGCGAGCTCAAGACGAGGGGTTACTACCTCGGGTCGAACGTGTCCTACAATCTGAAGAAGCTCGTCGATATGGGCTACATCCACTACAAGCGGTCCGATACGGATCGCCGGTCGGTGCGTGTCAGCCTGACCGACAAGGGCCTTGAGGCGCGGGACATCGTCAGCAAGCTCTATCTTCGTCAGCTGGGCTCGGTGCAGACGGTCGGCGAAGTCTCCAATGAGGACGTCAAGGGCCTGAACAAGGCATTGGTGCGCCTCGAGCGTTTCTGGTCGGATCAGATCCGCTACCGGCTCTAATTACGGCTGACGCCAATAACCTGCTCTAAGCGCGGTCACCGGACCGGCGCACGGGGACTTCTTTGCTGGAAGCAGAGAAGTCCCTTTTTTGTTTTGTCCGTGTCCAAGTTGCCCGGACGCGCAGCTACCACATGTCAAATACTCGAAACTCAGATAGTCTAGCCCCAACGAAATTCGCAATCTGAAGCGTCGGGGGACGGCGGTGGACCGCGGGAAACAGAAGTCTGGGGCAGCGGCCGGCCGTTCGCGCGGACACCTGGCCAACATCCTGACCATTGGTTTCGTTGCATTATCGGCCGCCGGCGGGCTCGTCGGCGACGCGTCAGCTCAGAGCTTCGGCTGGTTCAATTTTGGTCCAACCGGCAACGACGGCCCTTCCTATTCGACGAACCGGGCGGATCCGGATTTCGTCCGCGAATGGGAGGCGAACCCGCCGAAAGGCTACGCGACTCTCGCCAAGGCCAACATCGAAGCGACCAAAATGGCGGTCCGCCAATACACGATGATCGTGGGGAAGGGCGGCTGGCCCCAAATCGCCGAGCCGCCGCCAAAGACGCTTCGCGACGATCTCATGCAGTTCGGAACGACCCGTCCTGACGTCGCGCTTCTGCGCGCGCGCCTCGCAGCCTCCGGCGACTTGCGGAGCGCCAATACAACTTCAAATTACTTCGACAGCGACGTCGAGAAGGCGCTGCAGCGGTTCCAGGCCTCGAACGGCCTGACGCCGACGGGCATTGCCGATAAGCGGACGATCGTTGCTCTGAATGTGCCGGCGGATGTGCGCCTGAAGCAATTGAAGATCAACCTGACGCGCCTGCAGGAAGCCATCCCGACGACGTCGAAGCGATACGTGGTCGTCAATATTCCGGCGGCCCAGATCGAGGCCGTGGAGAACGGCGCGATCGTCGCCCGCTACGCTGGCGTCGTCGGCAAGCCCGAACGTCCGACGCCGCTTCTTCGGACGCCAATCACGGACTTGAATTTCAACCCGATGTGGCGGCTGCCGCCGACGGTCGTTTCAGAAGACCTGATCCCGCGCGGACGCGAGATGCAGAAGAAGGGGCAGAACGTCCTTCTGAAGTTCGGCATCGACGCCTATGCCGGCGGCAAGAAAGTCGACCCGCAAAGTATCAACTGGGAGAAGGTGACGCCGGGCACCTACACGTACAGCCAGCAGCCGGGCAAGGAGAACCCGCTCGGGTTCCTGAAGATCAATTTCGACAGCGCCCATTCCGTCTACATGCACGATACGCCGTCGGATCGGATTTTCGGCCGCAACTTTCGCTCCGAAAGCTCGGGCTGCATCCGCGTCCACAACATCGAGAATCTGGCCGCCTGGCTACTTGCCGATCAAAAAGGCTGGAATGCCGACCGCATCGCCCAGATCAAGCAGCAGGGCGAGCGGATGGACGTCCGCCTCAAAAAGCCCGTTCAATTGCTGTTCGTCTATATCAGCGCCTGGGCGACGGAGGACGGCGTTGTCCAATTTCGACGCGACATTTACCAGAAGGATGGTATCGGCGAGGTCGCATCATCCTATTAACTCCCCAATGGCAGCGTAGGGCTGGTATGCACTAGTCTCAATGCAACTCGCTGCAGGGAGGGCCGGCTGCCGAAATAGGGTTTGTCGGCCAGACGAAAGTCCGTTCGGAGCCTGACCAAATTTTCATCACCAACGCGACGAAACGGCACTGGTCCTTTGGCGTCCCTGGGTTCATAAACAGAACAAAATAATGAACGCCGTGCTTATGGGAGCGGAAATCGACTGATGAATTACGAGCAGATGCTCTCGGAGGCCCTCGATACCGTAAAGCGCGAGGGGCGTTATCGGGTTTTCGCTGATGTGAAGCGTCGCCGCGGGGCGTTTCCAAAAGCCGATGTCGTCAAAGGCGAAGACGCAAAGCAGATAACCGTTTGGTGCTCCAACGATTATCTCGGCATGGGCCAGCATCCGAAGGTGCTCGCCGCCATGCATGAGGCGATCGATCTCGTCGGCGCCGGTTCAGGCGGCACGCGCAACATCGCAGGCACGACGCATTATCACGTCGAGCTGGAGCGCGAGCTTGCCGACCTCCACGGTAAGGAGATGGCGCTTCTGTTCACCTCCGCCTTCGTCGCCAACGAGGCGGCCCTTTCGACGCTCGCCACGCTCTTTCCCGGCTGCGTAATCTTTTCCGACGAGAAGAATCACGCGTCGATGATTGCCGGCATCCGCAACGGTCGCGGACCAAAGCAGATCTTCGTCCACAACGACCTCGCCGATCTCGAAGAGCGGCTGAAGAAGGTGCCGCGCGACACACCGAAGATCATCGCCTTCGAAAGCGTCTACTCGATGGACGGCCATATCGCCCCCATCGCCGCAATCTGCGATCTGGCGGAAAAGTACAACGCACTCACGTATCTCGATGAGGTCCACGCGGTCGGGCTCTATGGCCCGCGCGGCGGCGGTGTCGCCGAGCGCGAAGGCGTGATGCATCGCGTCGATATCATCAACGGCACGCTCGCCAAAGGCTTTGGCGTCATGGGCGGCTACATCGCCGCGTCGCGGACGCTCTGCGATGCTATCCGTTCCTATGCACCGGGCTTCATCTTCACGACGTCGCTGGCGCCCGCAATCGCGGCTGGCGCGGTTGCATCGATCCGGCATCTGAAGACGAGCAATGTCGAGCGCGAAATGCACCAGGAGCGTGCGCGTACGCTGAAGCGCCGTCTGGTCGCCGCCGACTTCCCCGTCATCTCCGGCCCGAGCCACATCGTGCCCGTGTTGGTGGCCGATCCGGTCCGCTGCAAGGCGCTGACGGACGTGCTGCTCGACCGCTACGGTATCTATGTTCAACCGATCAACTACCCGACGGTTCCGCGTGGCACCGAACGCCTGCGGCTGACGCCATCGCCTCAGCACACGGACGCCGATATGGAGCATCTCGTTGGTGCTCTGTCCGACCTCTGGTCACAGTGCCCCTTGGCGCTGATGGAGAGCCTCGCCGAAGCGGCGGAGTAAGGCCAAGACCGGTAAGCCCGCAGCAACGCACCGGCTGAGTTGCGCTGCAATACCCGCGCCCGCGCCCTTATTACGCGGGTGCGGATAGAGTTGAGCGCTGGCATAGTAGCTCGCAACTATGGTTGAAAGCCGGTCCGGGCTTGCTCCAAAGTGCCCGCCAGCGCTAAAAAAACGTTTCCCCAATTCAGAGGAAAGCCCATGTCGACTGCACCGGCAGCAACTTCGCAAACCTCCCGCTTCTTCAAGGCGCACCTGTCCGAGACCGATCCTGAGGTCTTCAGCGCGATCCAGAAGGAATTCGGGCGTCAGCAGAACGAAATCGAGCTGATCGCTTCGGAAAACATCGTCTCCCAGGCCGTGCTCGACGCTGCAGGTTCGGTCCTCACGAACAAGTATGCCGAAGGCTACCCCGGCAAGCGCTACTACGGTGGCTGCCAGTACGTCGACATCGCTGAAGAACTCGCGATCGATCGCGCCAAGAAGCTCTTCAACTGCGGCTTCGCCAACGTGCAGCCGAACTCGGGCTCGCAGGCGAACCAGGGTGTCTTCAATGCGCTCGCCAAGCCTGGCGACACCATCCTCGGCCTGTCGCTCGCAGCCGGCGGTCACTTGACCCACGGCGCGACCGTCAACCAGTCGGGCAAGTGGTTCAACGCCGTCCACTACATGGTGAAGCCCGATACGCACCTCATCGACTTGGACGAAGTGCGCAAGCTCGCACACGAGCACAAGCCGCGCATCATCATCGCTGGCGGCTCCGCCTATCCGCGCAAGATCGACTTCGCTGCTTTCCGCGCCATCGCGGATGAAGTCGGCGCGCATTTCCTCGTCGACATGGCGCACTTCGCCGGTCTCGTTGCGGCCGGCCTCATCCCGAGCCCGTTCCCGCACGCCCACGTCGTCACCACGACGACGCACAAGACGCTGCGCGGTCCGCGCGGCGGCATGATCCTGACCAACGACGAAGACATCGCGAAGAAGGTCAACTCGGCGATCTTCCCTGGCATCCAGGGCGGCCCGCTGATGCACGTCATCGCCGCGAAGGCCGTTGCCTTCGGTGAAGCGCTGCGTCCTGACTTCAAGGTTTACATCAAGAGCGTGATGGATAACGCCAAGGCGCTGGGCGAAGTGCTCGTTCAGAACGGCTTCGCGCTCGTGTCCGGCGGCACCGATACGCACGTCGTGCTCGTCGATCTCCGTCCGAAGAAGATCACCGGCAACAAGGCTGAGAAGTCGCTCGGCCGTGCGCACATCACCTGCAACAAGAACGGCATCCCGTTCGACCCCGAGAAGCCGATGGTGACGTCGGGCATCCGCCTGGGTTCGCCCGCTGGCACGACGCGCGGTTTCGGCATTGCCGAGTTCCAGGAAATCGGCCGCCTGATCACCGAAGTTCTCGAAGGTCTGGCGAAGAACGGCGAAGAGGGCAACGCCGAGGTCGAAGCCGCCGTCAAGGCGAAGGCCACGGCTCTCTGCCATCGCTTCCCGATCTACGCCTGAGCTAAAGGCCCGATCTAATTGATGGGAGCGCTGGATTCGTCCGGCGCTCTTTTCTTTTGGGCCGCGCCTGTGGTGCGCGCTGGGATAGCCAAACTGAACCCGACGGTGATGTGACATGTGACAGCGCTTCATGAGAAGCGCGGCCAAGTTCACTGTAAATTCCGCTAATCTTCCCTCGGGAGCTAAGATCGGGTTTACGACAGATCTCTTTCACATTGTTGAAAACCTCACTGAAGGGCATCTCGGCAATGTGTGTCGCCGCCGGAATCTGGCTTGTGGTGAAGACGAAGTCTGTTTGAGCGGAAACAAGGCGCCGCCACTCCGGTGCGAGACCGGCGGAATGCGAGGAGCTGAAGGATGCGCTGTCCATTTTGCGGAAGCGAGGATAGCCAGGTCAAAGACAGCCGGCCGTCGGATGAAAATTCGGCGATCCGCCGGAGGCGTATCTGCGCCGATTGCGGCGGTCGCTTCACGACTTTCGAACGCGTTCAGCTTCGCGAATTGACCGTCCTCAAGCGTTCGGGCCGCAAGGTTCTGTTCGACCGCGATAAGCTTTTGAAGTCCATCTCGGTCGCGATGCGCAAGCGTCCGTTCGAGCAGGAACGGATCGATCGGCTCGTCTCCGGCCTCGTTCGACAGCTCGAAAGCTCGGGCGAAACGGAAATCACGTCTGCCGAGATTGGTGAACTCGTCATGGCCGCCTTGCGCGAACTCGATCCTGTCGCGTATGTGCGCTTCGCGTCCGTGTATCGCGATTTTCGCGACGCTGCGGATTTTCACGCGGTTCTCCGCGAGCTCGCGAGCAATGTCCACGATCCGCTCGATTTGACCGAACGGTTCGGAACGCCCTCCCTCGATGAGATCGCGATTCAGAAGAAGCACTGAGCAGGTATGTCGAGTTCCCGAGGTTGTGCGTTCGACGACGAGATGATGGCAGTCGCGCTGCGTATGGCCGAGCGCGGGCTTGGCGCGACCTGGCCGAACCCATCCGTTGGCGCTGTCATTGCGAATGAAAAGACCGGCGAGCTGATCTCGCGTGCGCGGACCGCAAATCGCGGCCGTCCACACGCCGAGACGACCGCGATTGCACTGGCTGGCGACAAGGCACGGGGCGCAACCATTTACGTCACGCTCGAGCCGTGCTCGCACTACGGCCAGACGGGCCCCTGTGCCGACGCGATTGTTGCGGCAGGATTGAAGCGCGCCGTCGTCGCCATCGAAGATCCCGATCCGCGCGTCGCCGGTCGTGGTCTCGACCGGTTGCGGGACGCCGGCATCGAAGTCGTTCGCGGCGTCGGCGCAGCCAAAGCGCGATGGATCACCCGCGGCCACGTCGTTCGCGTCACCGAGCGGCGACCGTTCGTCTCGCTGAAGCTCGCACTCGATGCAAATGGCGATATCGCCAGGGGATCCGGCACTCAACCCGTCTGGGTGACGGGCGAAAGATCGCGCGCTCACGCCATGGTGCTGCGAAGCGAGTTCGACGCCATCCTCGTCGGAGCTGCAACGGTCCGGGACGACGATCCGGAATTGACGTGCCGGCTGCCGGGTCTCTTCGATCGCTCGCCGGTGCGCATTGTTCTTTCACGCTCGCTTGATCTGCCGGTCGAAGCCAAGCTCTTTCGAACCGCCGCGAAAGTTCCGGTTTGGCTGGTGACCGGCCCCGGCGGCAATGCAGATAAGAAAGGTGCAATCACCGCGGGCGGCACGGACATCATCGAAGCCGGTGTCGTAGGCAACACACTTTGGCTGCCTTCGATCATGGAAGCGCTCGTCGCGCGCGGCATCACACGTTTGCTCGTCGAAGGCGGCCCCGCGATCTGGCGTGCCTTCGCGAAGGCGTCTCTCGCCGATGAGATCGTCCTTTACATGGCCGGGAAGCCCACCGACGTTGATGCGCAGAATGCAGTTGCGCGCTGGCTCGGCCCGCTCGGCACGACGGTCGTCGAGCGGCGGGCAATTGGCACCGACACGATGTGGCGGCTTCACCGCCTTGCAGACAAAGCCTAGCGGACAAGGCCAAGCGGACATGGAAGGACGCTGATCAGATGTTTACCGGATTGATTACGGATGTCGGCGAGGTGATCGCCAGATCGCCGGGCGGCTTTACTTTGAAAACGGCCTATAGGCTCAAGCCGGAAGAAACCGGGCTTTCGATCTGCTGCGACGGCGTATGTCTGACCGCGACCACCATCAAGCCGCTTGCCGACGGCGCCGAATTTACGGTCGACGTTTCGAACGAGACATTGGCCAAAAGCACGCTCGACAAGTGGCAACCCGGCCGGCGCGTCAATTTGGAACGGTCGTTGCGGGCGGGAGACGAGCTTGGCGGCCACATCGTCTCCGGTCACGTCGACGGTATCGCCAAAATCATCGCCATCACCAGCGACGGAGAAAGCAAACGCTTTCTTTTGGAGGCGCCCGAGCATCTTTCCCGCTATATAGCCCCCAAGGGGTCCGTGGCCTTGGACGGCACCTCGCTGACCGTCAACGAGGTTGCGGAAGCCCGTTTTGGCGTCAATCTCATTCCGCATAGCTTGACGGTGACGACGTGGGGCGCGAAAACCCCCGGCGATCTGGTCAATCTGGAAGTCGATGTGTTCGCGCGCTACGTCGCGCGCCTGATGGAGTTTCGCCCATGATGACGGGCTCGACGAATTTGCAGTCCACTCATAGCGGTAGCGCGCTCTCGCCGATCGAGGAGATCGTCGAGGAGATGCAGAACGGCCGCATGGTCATTCTCGTCGACGCGGAGGATCGCGAGAACGAAGGCGATCTCATCATCCCCGCGCAAATGGCGACGCCCGACGCCATCAACTTCATGGCCAAGCATGGCCGCGGATTGATCTGCCTCGCGTTGACCGCGGCGCGCGCCAAGGATCTCAATCTCGATTTCATGGTACGCTCGAACGGCTCGCGCAACCGCACGGCCTTCACGCAGTCGATCGAAGCGCGCGAAGGCATCTCGACCGGCATCTCGGCATTCGATAGAGCGCGCACGATCGCGACCGCCATTGATCCGTCGAAGGGCGCGGCCGACATCGTCTCGCCGGGCCACGTTTTCCCGCTGATCGCGCGCGATGGCGGCGTCCTCGTCCGGGCTGGCCACACCGAAGCATCGATCGATCTCGCGAAGCTCGCAGGCCTCTCGCCAGCCGCCGTCATCTGCGAAGTGATGAACGAAGACGGCACGATGGCGCGCATGGCCGATCTTGCCCGCTTCGCCAAGATTCATAATCTCAAGATCGGCGCCATCGAGGATCTGATCGCCTACCGCCTCAAGAACGATCGCATCGTGAAGCGCGTTGCGCAGACGCCGGTCGAGACGACGACCGCGGGCAACTTCGATCTCTACGTTTACGAGACCACGGTCGAGGTCGGCGAGCATCTGGCGCTCGTCAAAGGCAATGTCGCGAAGGGTGGGCCGGTCCTGGTGCGCGTCCACGCTGTCAACGTGCTGCACGACGTGCTCGACATCAATGGCCACGGCGAGACCGGTTCCGTCGTCGAACAGTCGATGCGCGCCATCGAAGCCGAGGGCCGCGGCGTCATCGTCCTCATTCGTGACTTGCGTCCCAAATCCGTGTCTGATTGGGTGATGCGGAGAAACACCCCCGGCGCCCTCGCGGACCTGAGCAAGGAACGGCGCCAGGTCGAAATCGGCGTCGGCTCGCAGATCCTCGCCGATCTTGGCGTCAAGGACATGGTGCTTCTCACGACATCGCCTCAGCACGTCTACGTCGGCCTCGAAGCATTCGGGCTGCGTGTGACCGGAACAAGAAAAATCGAGTAGCTCGACACATGGTTCAGAAAGCCCCAGGAGCCCCGCGGGATGACAATGGCGCGGCTCCCATTCGCGCGCATATCCTTCTCATCGAAGCGCGTTTCTACAACGACATCGCCGATCTGCTCATCGAAGGGGCGATTGCCGAGTGCACCAAGCGCGGCGCAACCTATGAGCGGATTGCCGTTCCGGGCGCGCTCGAAATTCCGCAGGTGCTGTCCGCAGCAGCGGAGGCGCGGGAAGCCGGACGAACGGCGTTCGATGGCGCCGTCGCTCTCGGTTGCGTTATTCGCGGAGATACGGGTCACTATGATATCGTCTGCAACAATGCGAACCATTGGCTGATGGATGTGGCCGTGCGCCAGAACGTTCCGGTCGGCAATGCCATTCTCACCGTTGAAACGCGCGAGCAGGCATTGGTGCGCGCTGAAGGCGGTATTGCCGGGAAGGGCGGAGACGCCGCACGCGCGTGCTTGCGATTGATCGAGACGAAGCGCGCTTTCTGGGGAACGCCGGCATGACCGCCAAAGGCAAGTCGAAGCTGGCGGAAATTACGCCGCGGACGGCAGCGCGGATCGCGGCCGTGCAGGCGCTTTATCAAATGGATATGGCTGGCACGGACGTCAACGACGTCATCGCCGAATTCATCGAGCAGCGCTTTGAAGGCGACAATCGCGACGAGGTCCTGGCGACCGCGGACCGGGTTTTCTTCGCCGACATTCTGCGCGCGGTTATACGCCGTCAGCGCGAGATCGATCCGATGGTGGATGAGCAGCTCGCGACCGGCTGGAGCCTCGTGCGCGTCGATTCCATTCTGCGCGCGATCCTGCGCGGCGGCGTTGCCGAGCTTCTCGACCGTGACGACGTTCCGGCGCGCGTTGCCATAAACGAATACGTCAACGTCGCGCACGTCTTTTTCTCCGAAGACGAGCCGCGAGTCGTGAACGGCGTGCTCGACAAGATCGCGCGACGGGTTCGAGGCCACGAATTCGTAAGGCGGGTTACGCCATCCTGAAGATTTAAGCGCGCGAGCGCTGGGCTTGGAAAAGATGCCGCCATCGCACGCCGACGGACGAGAAGCCACCAACGGGCCAACTGGCCGGATCGAAAACGAAACCGATCTCATCCAGACCTATTTGGCGCCCCTCGCTGACGGTGTTCCAGGCGCCTTCGGACTTCGCGATGACGCGGGACTGATCTCTCCCGAGCCCGGAACCGATCTCGTCGTCAGCAGCGACCCCGTCATCGCCGGCGTGCACTTTTTCCCGAATGACGCTCCGGAGGACGTCGCCTGGAAGGCGCTCGCCGCCAACGCTTCCGACATGGCTGCGAAAGGCGCGACGCCGCTCGCATATATCTTGACGCTCGCTCTACCCGAGGCGCCGGCGCGCGACTGGATGGCAAGATTTTCGGAAGGCCTGAAAAAAGCGCAGGACAGTTTTGGCTGCCGTCTTTTGGGTGGAGACACGGATCGCACGCCCGGTCCGCTCTCGATTGGCATCACGATGCTGGGCTCGGTGCCCGCTGGCAAATTCGTCCGCCGTCAAGGCGCCCGATGTGGAGACCACGTCTTCGTAACGGGAACCATCGGCGACTCGGCACTGGGGCTCGCCGTCCGCAACGATCCGTCGGCCTTCGATAAGGTCCTGAGCGACGAAGAACGCGCCTTCGTACTCGACCGCTATCTCCGTCCGCGACCGCGGCTGGCGCTCGCTCGAACCCTTCGAGATCATGCCTCGGCCGCGCTCGATATTTCCGATGGCCTCGTGAAAGATCTTGCCCGGCTCGCCGGACCGTCGGGAATTTCTCTCCGGCTGGATACCGTTCCGGTCTCGCCCGCCGTTGCAACGGCGCTCGCCCATGACGCCGGCATCGCCCGGCTCGTCCTCGCAGGAGGGGACGACTACGAACTCCTTGTCGCAGTGCCGCCCGCCTCCGTGGCAGACTTCACACACGGCGCGGATAGGGCAGGAATCGCCGTCGCGCAGATCGGCGTCCTTGAAGCAGGGCGGCCGCTTGAAATACGGGATGCGAACGGAACGCCCTTGGACCTCAAGCGGTTTGGTTACGACCACTTTGGCGGATGAGTCGCATAGTCCCGAGCGCCAGATGATGAGCGGCAAGTGCGCAACACAGACCTGCATTTTGGTGCCTGTCTGCGACGGGTTCGCTTTGCTAGATCGTCACTGTTTGGCCATATGCGTGATGGCAGTTAAGTGGCTGAAAAGGCACGTATGCTGCAGTATGGATGAACACTGTCGAAATTCAAAAGCGCGCCACGCCGAAGTTTTATAACAGGTACGCATCGTTTTACGGAAAGCCGGACAAGCGGGATGAGGGATTTGATTTTGACGACACGGTCGGGAGCGTCCGTTCTGCGAGCAGCCGCGCTGATGCTGCTTGTTTCGACCCTTCAACTCTTTCCGCAATTCGTGACGCCGGGGCACGCCCAGATCAGCATCTGGGATCAGCTGCAGGGACCGAGCTACGGCCGTGGCGCATCCGATGCGCCGCCTCCCAAAGTCGATACGCTTGACGATCTGCGGCCGGACGCAACGCCATGGCGCAGCGACGTCATGGTCAACGCCATGGCGGCGGCAATCGAGCGCTATCAGAAAATTGTCGATAGCGGCGGCTGGCCCGTGGTTCCGCAGGGCCGCATGTTGCGCGAAGGCGACGACGATCCGCGCGTTCCCATTTTGCGGAAGCGCCTCAGGATCAGCGGCGACATGCCTGCGAAAGGCTCCTATTACGACTCGGAGACGTTCGATTCCGAACTGACCGACGGCGTGAAGCGTTTTCAAAAGCGCAACGGCATTCGTGAAACGGGACGCATCGAGCAGTCCGTCTATCCGGTGCTGAACATCACCGCCGAGCAACGGCTCGCGCAGCTCAAGCTGAACTTCGACCGTCTTCGCGGTCTGATGATCGGCGTCGAAGAGCGCTACGTCCTGGTCAATGTTCCGGCGTTTCAGCTCGAAGCCGTCGACAAGTTCGAAGTGCAACTTCGCCATCGTGTGATTGTCGGCCGCCCCGGCCGCGAAACGCCCGATGTGAAGGCGACTATCAGAGCTCTCAACTTCTTCCCATACTGGCGCGTGCCCGAGAGTGTCGCGACACTCGATCTTATTCCGCGTCTTCGCAAAGAACCGGGCTATCTCGAGGAAGAGGGCATCCGCGTCTACAACGGCGTCAACGGCCCGGAACTCGATCGCAAGACAATCGATTGGTCATCGCCCCAGACCGCCAATTACAAGTTCAAGCAGGACCCGGGCGAAAAAAATGCGCTTGGCCTGCTGCGGTTGGATATGTCCAACCAATACGGCGTCTACATGCACGACACGCCGATGAAGAACCTGTTTGACCAGCGCAGCCGCGCCTTCAGCGCCGGATGCGTTCGCGTGAAGAACGTCTTCGATCTTGGCGATTGGGTCGCGCATTACGAGCCCGGCTGGGAGCAGCCCGGCCGTGTCCGCCAGCAGCTCGACACCGGCCAGCCGATGGAACTGAAGCTGACGCGCCCCATACCGGTGTACTTCACCTACATCACGGCATGGGCTGAGCCTTCCAACGGCTCGATCGAATTCCGTCCCGACATCTATGGCCGCGACGGTGCCGCGATGCAGACGTCGTATCAGCGCGACGCCGACGATGCGCCGCCCGCATCTGCCGCCGCGGCTCTCGCGCCCTGAGTGGCGTATCCCGCTCTATGGTAGCAAGCTCGATCCCGGCAGGGGTCGGCTTGTGACCTCGCGCAGCACGAAGCTCGAATGTAGTCGGGAGATGCCGGGGAGGCGCGAAAGCTCCTCTTTATGAATCCGCTCGAAATCTGCGAGATCGCGCGCGTACACCGTAATCAGATAATCGTCCTGACCCGACATCATATTGCAGGACACAACTGACGGCGCCGCCGCTGCCGCTCGTTCGAAAGCCGCTAGCAGGTCTTCGTTTTGGCTCTCGAGGCTGATCTGCACGACGACCATCATCGTGAGGCCGAGCGCCTTGCGATTGATTTTGGCCTCATATCCCGCGATCACGCCGGACTGCTCCAGCGCCCGGATGCGGCGGGCGATGGCAGTTGGTGATAGCGGGACACGCTGCGCCAGCTCGACCTGGCTCTGACGGCCGTCGGCAAGAAGAGCAGCGAGAATCGCCTTATCCAGCGCGTCCATGGCTACTTCCGCCATTTTTCTGCGTCCTCCAGCCGATTTGCAGCGATTTTCGTCGTATTTCGGTTCTATGACAACCAGAATTGCTAGGTAACGGCGCACCTTTTGTGTCAACCATACAACATGGAAGCGGGGTGGCAGCGGAGGGGTCGATACGATGCGGATCGGTGTTCCAACTGAAATCAAGCCGGATGAATTTCGCGTGGGCCTTGTCCCAGGCTCCGTTCGCGAGCTGACGGCGCGGGGCCACGAGCTCATCGTCCAAGCCGGCGCCGGGGCCGGCATTTTCGTCGACGACGCCATCTATGAAAGAGCGGGCGCCCGCATCGTCGCCACGGCGGATCAGGTCTTCGCCGAGGCGCAGATGATCGTGAAGGTTAAGGAGCCGCAGCCCGTCGAGTGGAAGCGCCTGAGGCCCGATCAGATCCTCTTCACCTATTTGCACCTTGCCCCGGACGCGCCGCAGGCGATCGGCCTGATGGAGTCGGGTGCCTCGGCGATCGCCTATGAGACCGTGACGGACCCCGCAGGCGGCCTGCCGCTGCTGGCGCCGATGAGCGAGGTCGCGGGCCGTCTTTCGATTGAAGCCGCCGCTGTGGCTCTGCGTCGCCCGACGGGCGGACGTGGCGTGCTGATGGGCGGCGTTCCGGGCGTTAAGCCGGCGAAGGTCGTCGTGCTCGGCGGCGGTGTCGTCGGAACGCATGCCGCGCGGATGGCAGCCGGCCTCGGTGCCGAAGTTTCCATCATCGACCGTTCGCTTCCGCGTCTTCGTCTGCTCGACGAGATGTTCGAAGGCCGCGTCCGCACGCTCGCTTCAACCATGGAGATGATCGAGAATGAAGTGCTTGCCGCCGATGTCGTGATCGGCGCCGTGCTGGTCGCGGGCGCGAGCGCTCCGAAGCTCGTCACGCGTGCGATGTTGAAAGAGATGAAAAAGGGCGCCGTGCTCGTCGACGTGTCGATCGATCAGGGTGGCTGTTTCGAAACGTCAAAGCCGACGACCCATGCCCATCCGACGTTCGAGATCGATGGTGTTATTCACTACTGCGTCGCGAATATGCCGGGCGCCGTTCCCGTCACATCGGCGCAGGCCCTCAATAATGCAACGCTGCCATTCGTCATCAAACTTGCGGAAAGAGGCCTTGCAGCGTTTGATAGAGATCCCCATCTCGCAGCAGGATTGAACGTCAAGGACGGGCGCATCATGCATCAGGCTGTTGCGGCGTCTCTCGGCTTCGACAGCATAGAGACCAGCCGCAAAATTCGTCTCGCTGCGGAATAAAATTCGAGACCCCCGTGCCGCCGGAACCCTCACCGGTGGCCATCCGCCGGTCGCTCCTTCCCCCCAGGAGCGGCCGGCTTTTCTATGCCGGACTTGTTCTCGCGAGCGGTTTATCGGCGACGATTGATCCGATACCTGCCTTCGAATTGTCGCGAACTCACCTCATGTTTCCTCAATGATTCAGCAAGACTTGTGATCGTTTCGCGGCATAGCGACGGATCATTCCGTGGGCTGCGTTTGGTGGGACAGGAACATCGTTACGGTGGGAACGCATCAATGATCAAACTGAGAAAATGTATCGCATCATCGCTCGTTGCCGTGACCATGATGGCAACTTTTGCGGCGGCCGGGCAAGCAACTGCAGCACCGTTCAATGCGGGCGGAGCTGCGATTTCGAAAACAGCGAACCCCGTGACCGACGTTGGCTGGCACGGCGGCGGCTGGGGTTGGGGTCCGGGAGCACTGGTTGGTGGCATCATCGGTGGCGCACTGATCGCGTCGGCAGTCGCCGAGCATCGCGCCGATCGTGTCGACATGGATCGCTGCGCGCGGGACTTCCCTGAGTTCAGCTATCGTACCGGCACCTACATCGATCGCCGTGGCGTCGAGCGTGTCTGCCCATATCTTCGCTGAAGTCGCGTCCGGAACTTCGCCCGGATCCTTGCAGTCGTACCTTCCGGCGGCCGCGAGATCCAACTCCTGACCGGACGGGGTCATTCGCGTACGAAGAAAAAAATGCGGCGCCGGATATTCCTGATCCGGCGCCGCATTTTTATTTGGTCGCGCGATGACGCGCCGTTATTTCAAGCTTGGGAAATTGAACTCCGCGCCCTTGCGGATGCCCGCGGGCCAGCGCGCTGTGACCGTTTTCAGGCGCGTATAGAAGTGCACGCCTTCGGGCCCATAGATCGAGTGATCTCCGAACATCGACCGCTTCCATCCGCCGAATGAATGATAGGCGACCGGAACCGGCAGCGGCACGTTGATGCCGACCATGCCGACTTCGATGCGGTCGGCGAAGGCGCGGGCCGTGTCGCCGTCGCGCGTGAAGATCGCGGTGCCGTTGCCGTATTCGTGCGTGTTGATGAGGTCGGCTGCCTCGTCGTAGTTCTGCGCGCGAACGACCGAAAGCACCGGCCCAAAGATTTCCTCGCGGTAGATCGACATGTCGCGCGTGACGCGATCGAACAAGGTGCCGCCAAGGAAGAAGCCGTTCTCGTACCCCTGAAGCGTGAGACCGCGGCCGTCCACGACCAGCTTCGCGCCTTCCGCCACGCCCTTGTCGATGAGCGAGGTGATGCGGCGCTTCGCGTCCGCCGTCACCACGGGCCCCATTTCGGATTCTGCATCCGTCGAAGGGCCGACCTTCAGATTGGCGACGCGCGGCGCAAGAGCCTCGACGAGCCGGTCAGCCGTCTTTTCGCCGACAGGCACCGCAACCGAGATCGCCATGCAGCGCTCGCCAGCCGAGCCATAGCCCGCGCCCATGAGTGCGTCGACAGCCTGATCCATATCGGCGTCCGGCATCACGATCATGTGGTTCTTCGCGCCGCCCAAGGCCTGCACGCGCTTGCCGTTGGCCGAGCCACGCCCGTAGATGTACTGCGCGACGGGTGTCGAGCCGACGAACGAAACGGCCGCGATATCCGGATGATCGAGGATTGCGTCGACGATCGTCTTGTCGCCGTGGACGATATTGAAAACGCCGGGTGGCAGGCCCGCTTCCTGGAACAACTCCCAGATCAGCATCGGCGCCGACGGATCGCGCTCCGACGGCTTCAGGATGAACGTGTTTCCGCACGCGATGGCGACGGGGAACATCCACATCGGCACCATGGCCGGGAAGTTGAAAGGCGTGATGCCCGCGACGACGCCGAGCGGCTGGCGATCCGACCAGCTGTCGATATCCGGCCCGACGTTGCGGCTGAATTCGCCCTTCAGAAGATGCGGAATTCCGCAGGCGAAATCGACGACGTCAATGCCTCGTGCGAGTTCACCGAGCGCATCCGCATGCGTCTTGCCGTGCTCGCGCGAAATCGCGCGCGCGATCTCGTCCGAGTTCTTTTCGAGAAGCTCCTTGAATTTGAAGAGCGGCCTCACGCGCTTCATCGGCGGCGTCGTACCCCACGACTGAGCGGCAGCCTTCGCTGCTGCGACCGCCGCATTCAGGTCCTCGACGCTCGACAGCGGAAGCCGTGCGACTTCCTCACCGGTCGCTGGATTGAAGACGGGCATCGTGCGCGCGGCATGGACGGCGGCGCGGCGGCCGTTGATGGCGTTCTCGATCATGTGCATTGGGAAACTCTCGCTCTAAACGTTTTTTCCGCTTCGTCATCCTCGGCCGAGCGCAGCAAGCTGCGTCGAGGGCCGGGGATCCAGCATGAGACTCGTCGAAGACGCTCTTGAGCCTACGGCGCTTCTTACGCTGGATCCCCGATGCGTTTCGCGATGCTCACCGCATCGAGGATGACGGGTTAGTTCATCGACTTCAGCACCTTGGTGAAGGTGTCGAAGAGCTGATCGATTTCACCCTTGGAGATGACGAGCGGCGGCGACAGCGCGATGATGTCGCCCGTCTGCCGCACGAGAAGGCCTGCCTCGAACGCCTTGACGAAGCGCTCGTACGCGCGCTTGCCGGGCTGCGCCGGATCGGGCGCGAATTCGACGGCGCCGATCAGTCCGATGTTCCGAATGTCGATGACGTGCGGCAGCCCCTTGAGCGCATGGACGCGCTCTTCCCAATACGGCGCAAGCTCGGCTGCGCGCGTCAGCAAGCCTTCGTCGGCATAGGTGTCGAGCGTGCCGATGGCCGCCGCGCAAGCGACCGGATGGCCCGAGTACGTGTAGCCGTGGAAGAGATCGATCATCCACTCGGGCCCGTTCATGAACGCTTCGTGGATATGCGACTTGACGAATACAGCGCCCATCGGAACGGTACCATTGGTCACGCCCTTCGCCGTCGTAATGATGTCGGGCGAGATGCCGAAGTAATCGGAACCGAACGGCACGCCCAGGCGTCCGAACGCCGTGATAACTTCGTCGGCAATCAGCAGGATGTCGTACTTGCGCGCGATGGCTTCGAGGCGCTTCAGGTAGCCCTTCGGCGGGATGAGAACGCCGGTCGAGCAGGCGACCGGCTCGACGATAACCGCTGCGATCGTCGAGGCATCGTGCAAGGCGACGAGACGCTCGAGATCGTCGGCAAGCTCAGCGCCGTGCTCGGGCTCGCCGCGCGAAAAAGCGTTGCGGGCGATATCGTGCGTATGGCGCAGATGATCGACGCCGGCAACGAGCGCACCGAACGCCTTCCGGTTTGGACCAATGCCGCCAACCGACATGCCGCCGAAGTTGACACCGTGATAGCCGCGCTCACGGCCGATCAGGCGCACCTTCGAGGCATTGCCCTTTGCGCGGTGATAGGCAATCGCCATTTTGAGGGCGGTCTCGACCGATTCCGAACCGGAGTTCGTGAAGAAGACGTGGTCGAAGCCTTCGGGTGCGAGATCGACGAGGCGGGTCGCGGCTTCGAAAGCGCGCGTATGGCCCATCTGGAATGTGCCGGCGAAGTCCAGCGTCTCGACTTGCGCCTTGATGGCGTCCGCGATCTTCGGACGGCAGTGACCGGCGTTAACGCACCAGAGACCCGACGTTCCGTCGAGAACCCGCCGCCCGTCGTTGGTGATGTAGTGCATGTCCTTGGCGCCGACGAAGAGACGCGGATTGGCCTTGAACTGCTTGTTCGCGGTGAACGGCATCCAGAACGCTTCAAGATCGTTCGGTTTGATTTGGACGTTCATGGTCTCTCTATCCTCTACTTCGCCGGTCTTGGCGGAGCCGCCAAGGTCAAATCTCAAGCCGCGCGGGCGACGGCATCCGTCAATGCCGCCTCGAAAACGTCCATGCCTTCGCGAACCAGCTCGTCGCTCGCCGTCAGCGGCACGAGAAAGCGGATGACGTTGCCGTACGTGCCACACGATAGCAGGATCAGGCCGCGCTCGTTGGCGGCTTTCAGCAGGGCTGCCGTGAGTTCGGGCGCCGGCTCGCCGCTCGCTTTGTCCTTGACGAGTTCGACCGCGCACATGGCGCCGAGACCGCGAACGTCGCCGATGCAATTGAGGTTCGAGTTGCTCTCAAGCGCCTTGCAGCGATCGACGATGATCTTGCCGATGGCGTTGGCGCGATCGCAAAGCTTTTCGGATTCGATCACGTCGATCACGGCATGAGCGGCGGCGCACGCGATGGGGTTGCCGGCATATGTGCCGCCGAGACCGCCAGGGTTCGACGCGTCCATGACGTCGGCGCGGCCGACGATGGCGGAAAGCGGCAGGCCGCCCGCAAGCCCCTTCGCCATGGTGACGACGTCGGCTTTGACGCCATAGTGCTCCATCGCGAAGAGCTTGCCGGTGCGTGCGAAGCCCGTCTGGATCTCATCCGCGATCAGCAGGATGCCGTGATCGTCGCAAAGCTTCCGCAGCGCGACCAGGAAGTCCTTCGGCACGATGTTGAAACCACCTTCGCCTTGGACCGGCTCGATGATGATCGCGGCGATGCTCGACGGGTCGGCCGTATGCTTGAAGAGCGATTTCAGGCTCTTGATGCTCTGTTCGGTGCTGACGCCGTGATAGAGGTTCGGGAATTCGACATTGTAGACATCGGACGGAAACGGCCCATAGCCCTTCTTGTACGGAACAACCTTGCCGGTCAGCGCCATGCCCATGTGCGTGCGGCCGTGGAATCCGCCCGCGAACGAAATGATGCCCGGACGGCCAGTGAACGCCCGCGCAACCTTGACGGCGTTTTCGACGGCTTCCGCGCCCGTCGAAATGAGCATCGTCTTCGCGGGGCCTGGAACCGGCGCGATGGCGTTCAGGCGCTCGGCGAGGCTGACGTAGTTTTCATAGGGCGTGACCTGGAAGCAGACGTGGCTGAAGGCCTTCAACTGCTCTTCGATCGCTGCAACGACGCGCGGATGCTGATGCCCGGTGTTGACGACCGCGATGCCCGCGCCGAAATCGATATAGCGCTTGCCGTCCTCGCTCCAGATCTCGGCGTTCTTCGCCTTCTTGGCGAAAATCTGCGTGACGTTGCCGACGCCGCGTGGAACCGCAGCGACACGACGGGCCTGGAGTTCGGCTGAAGTAGCCATGGACGATCCTTCGTTTCCGGTATTGAGCTGAAGTTCTTGGCGGTCAGCGGAGCAATAAACGAATTGCCCCGCCGATACTTGACTGCTAGGCGCTGATCCCGCCAAGGCAGATGAATTTCGTCTCGAGATATTCGTCGAGACCTTCCTGCGCGCCCTCCCGGCCAAGACCCGACTGCTTGATGCCGCCGAACGGCACGACCTCGTTGGAGAAGACGCCTTCGTTGACACCGACCATGCCGGCTTCGAGGGCTTCCGCCACCCGCCACGCCCGGGAAATGTTCTGGCTGAACAGGTAAGCGGCAAGTCCGAACGGCGTGTTATTGGCAATGCGGATCGCGTCCGCTTCCGTCTCGAAGCGGAAGATTGAAGCGACCGGCCCGAAGATCTCTTCTGACGCCAGCGCCATTTTATCCGTGATGCCGGTCACGATGGTCGGCGAGAAGAACAGCTTGCCGTGATCGTCAGGCTTTCCGCCCATCTCGATCTTCGCGCCGTGCGAAACGGCGTCCGAGAGGAGGGATTTCACCTTATCGATGGCTTCTCCGTTGATCAGCGGCCCGATGGTGGATTTGGCATCCCGGCCAGGCGCAACGACGAGCTTGCCGGCGGCGGCTTTGAGAGCAGCGACGAACTTGTCGAAGATACCGGCCTGTACGAGAATGCGGTTGGCGCAAACGCACGTCTGGCCAGCGTTGCGAAACTTCGAAGCCATCGTGCCCGCAATCGCCTGATCGAGATCCGCGTCATCGAAAACGATCAGCGGCGCGTTGCCGCCAAGCTCGAGCGTGAGCTTTTTGATCGTATCGGCCGACTGGCGATAGAGGATGCGGCCGACCTCGGTCGATCCCGTGAACGTCAACTTCCGGACGCGGTCATCTGCGGTGAGAACCTTTCCACAGCCGGGGCCATCGAGCGTCGTGATGACGTTGAACACGCCCGCGGGAACACCAGCATCGACGGCGAGCTTGGCGAGAGCGATTGCGGAAAGAGGCGTCTCTTCCGAAGGCTTGACGACGATGGTGCAACCGGCTGCGAGCGCGCAACCGACTTTGCGCGTGATCATCGCGATCGGGAAGTTCCAAGGCGTGATCGCTGCGCAAACGCCGATCGGCTGCTTGATGGTGACATAGCGGCGCGAAGCAACGGTGGTCGGGATCGTATGGCCGTAGGCGCGTTTCCCTTCCTCCGCGAACCATTCGATGAAGGATGCGCCGTAGACGACCTCGCCGCGTGCCTCGGTGAGCGGCTTGCCCTGCTCGGCCGTCATGAGCTGAGCGAGCGACTCCGTCTCGGAGATGATCAGATCAAACCAGCGCCTGAGAATTTGCGCGCGCTCCTTGGCGGGCTTCGCGGCCCACGCCGGGAACGCCTTCGCGGCTGCATCGATGGCGCGCTTGGTGTCGTCTGGCGTCAGGTCCGGCACGTCCGCGATCTTCTCACCCGTGGCCGGGTCGAGAACCGCGAACGTCTTCGACGAGTTAACCCACTGCCCATCGATCAGCGCGGAGGTCGGAAATGGGGTCGAGGGTTTGATATTCATTCTTGTTTTCTCCGGAAACCTCAGAACGTGATCGAAACCGACTTCAGGTCGGCGTATTTATGAAGGGCGTGAAGCGAGCGGTCGCGGCCGAAGCCGGATTGCTTAAAGCCCCCAAACGGCATCGTGATATCGCAGGCGTCCCAACCGTTGACCCAGACGAGACCGGCACGGATCTCGCGAGCAGCGCGATGCGCAAGCGAAATGTCCTTAGTCCAGAGACCGGCCGCGAGACCATAGTTGGTATCGTTGGCAATGCGGATCGCATCGTCCGGCTCCTTGAACCGGACGACGGCGAGAACGGGTCCGAAAACTTCCTCGCGCGCCAGCGTGTTTTCGGGCTTGACCCGATCGAACACTGTCGGCTCGACATAGAAGCCGCCGCTGCTGGCGCGCGTACGGTTGCCGCCGAGCGCAAGCGCGCCGCCCTCCTGTTTTGCCGTCTCGATGTAGCGTAGTGCGGTCTTCATCTGCTCTTCACTTACCATCGCGCCAGTTGTGGTCGCTGGCTCGAGCGGATCGCCCGCAATGATTTTGCGAGCGACCGTTATGAGCCGATCGAGGAAATCATCCGCTATAGATTCCTGCACGAGGAGACGAGACCCGGCAGTGCATACCTGCCCTGAATTATAGAATATGCCCCACGCAGCTTCCGTGACGGCCCGGTCAAGATCGGGGCAGTCTGCGAAGATGATGTGCGGAGACTTGCCGCCGAGTTCGAGGCTGACGCGCTTCAGATTGCTCTGCCCCGAATACTGCATCAGAAGTTTGCCGACGGCGCCCGATCCGGTAAACGCGATCATGTCGACGTCGTTGTGCAGTGCGAGAGCTTTGCCCGCTTCCCCGCCGAACCCCGGCACGACGTTGAGAGCACCCGCAGGAATTCCAGCCTCGAGGGCCAGTTCACCGAGCTTCAACGCGGTTAAGGGCGACTGCTCGGCAGGCTTCAGAACGACGGAATTTCCCATCGCCAGCGCCGGAGCGACCTTCCACATCGCCATGTGCAGCGGAAAATTCCACGGCACGATGGCGCCGATGACGCCAAGCGGCTCGTGAACTGCATATGAGAAGCGATCCGGCGCCTCGGGCCCGACCTCACCGTAAATCTTGTCGATCGCCTCGGCGTAATAACGGAGGGTCCGAATGGCGTTCGGAATATCGCCGCCAAGCGCATTTGAGATCGGCTTGCCGACATCGAGGCTTTCGAGAACGGCCACGGTCTCGATATCACGTTCGATGAGTTCCGCGAGCTTCAGAAGTCTTTTCTTTTTTTCGCGATAATGAAGCTTTCGCCACGACCCCTCGTCGAACGTCCGGCGTGCGCTTTTGACGGCGGCATCGATGTCGGCCGCGCCGCCGCGCGCGACGCGATTGAGGATGCGCCCATTCCTCGGCGTGATGTTGTCGAACGTTTCGCCCGAAACGCTGGCGACGAGCTTGCCGTCGATAACGGCTTCACCCGGAATCCTCATCGAGTGCGCGACGGCTTCGAAGTGTGCGAGCGATGTCATGACAGATTTGCCTTATGCAACTTGAGCGTACCATTCGTAATCGAGCGAGGTGACGATGCGCTCGAACGCGATGCGCTCGGTCTGCTTCAACCTATAATATACGTCCTGGAAGGGGGCGCCGAAGGCCTCCCGAACGATATTCGACGACCGGAATTTCTCGAGCGAGTTGACCCAGGCCGTGGGCAGCGCGCAACCTTCGAGCGTCTCGGCATTGCCTTCGGCGTGCTGGCCCGGATCGATGCCGTTCGTGATGCCGTGGCGAATGCCTGCCAAAATCGCGGCAACCACAAGGAAGGGGTTTGCATCCGCGCCCGATACCCGATGCTCGATGCGCGTCGCGGCGCCTGAGCCGTGAGGAATGCGCAGCGCGACGGTGCGGTTATTGAAACCCCAATGCGCCGCCATCGGCACGTAGGATTCGGGCACGTAACGGCGATAGGCATTGGCCGATTGCGCCCAGATAGCCATGAAATCGGGCATCGATTGGCAAAGACCGCCGATCGCCTGCCGGAACATCGGCGCCATCGGATCGCCTGCGAACAGGTTCCGGCCTTGGCTGTCGACCAGACTGACGTGAATGTGCATCCCCGAGCCGGTCCAGTCGTGATGCGGCTTGGCCATGAAGGTCGCGTCGAGATCGTGAGCGCGGGCAGCAGCCTTGACCGCGCGCTTCAGCAATAGACCGTCGAGCGCTGCCGACATGGCGTCGCTGTGCTTCAAGTTGATCTCGAACTGTCCGGGACCGGACTCCTGCATCACCGCATCGACGGGCAGACCCTGCGCTTCCGCGATCCGGTAGACATCGTCGATGAATGGACCGAGCGTATCCATCTCCTCGAACTGGAACGTCATCGGCCGTTCGGGATCGGCAGAGAGACCGGGCGGCGTCTGCAGCGTGAAGTTGCCGTCGGGCGAACGGCGCGTGACGTAGAATTCAAGCTCTACGGCAACGACGGGCTTCTGTCCGGCGGCGGCGAACCGTTCGACTTGTCCTGCGAGCACGCCGCGCGGACACATATCGCAGAAGTCGACCGGCACCATCACCGCTTGCCCGTGCGTACCCGCGCCGGCCGGAACGGGTTTCAGCGTACCCGCAAGAATGCGGAATGGAATGTCGTGATCGCCGGTTTCCCAAAGACGTCCCGTCTCCGCGATCGAATTGCCGCGCGGGTCGAGCACGTAAACCGATGCGGGCAGAAGCAGACCGTTCTTAGCAGCGCCGACGAGATCGCCGCGCCGGACACGCTTGCCGCGCGCCATGCCGTTCATGTCAAAGAGGACGATGTCGATCCACGTGACGGTTGGGTTGGCGTCGAGAAATGCCGTCGCCTCTTCGATGGTGATGAAAGTGTCCGTCGTCATGCGGCCTGTCCTTTTGCGATCTTGCCTCTCGCAGCGTCGCCGAAACGGCGGAACAGCGCCAGGGAGTGGGGATTTGAATGGATCTGCCACTCGGGATGCCATTGCACCCCGAGCGAAAACGAATGGCCCGAAGGCGCGCGCGCGGCTTCGATCAGCCCATCTTCGGCGAACGCTTCGGCGACGAGCGGCTTGGCGAGCGTCTTGACACCCTGTCCGTGCAGCGAATTGACGACGATCGTTTCCTGCCCGAGCCACGTCCTGAGTTCGCCCGAGAGCTTCACCGGATGGCGCGCAGCGAACATCACGTCGAAATCTTTGACCTGCGGCTCGCGGTGATCGGCGTAGTCATCGAGCGCATGCACCGCCTGATGCAGTGTGCCGCCGAGCGCCACGTTGAGCTCCTGGAAGCCTCGGCAGATCGCGAAGATCGGCAACTTGCGCTCGATGGCGGCGGGAATGAGCGGCAAAGTCACCGCATCCCGGTCGCGATCGATCGCGTCCGGGAGGATCGGCTCTTCGTCGCTGTAGTGCACCGGCTCGACGTTTGAGATCGCGCCCGTCAAAAGGATGCCGGACGCGACGTCGAGAACCGAGCCGATATCGGCAAGCCCCTTGCCGACCGGAACGAAGAGCGGCTGGCACTCCGAGCCCTCGACGACCGCGATGGCGTATTTCCGGACGACGACGTCCGCCGGGAGTCCAGCGACCGTATCCGTGCAGCAGGGGATGACGATAATTGGCCGGCTCATGCCGCAAGTTCTCCACGCACGTCTGCGAGCGTCTGATCGAGTGCCTTCTGGATCACGGCGCCTGCTTCTTCGAATTGGGCTTCCGTCCAGATCAGCGGCGGCGCACACACCATGGTGTCGTAGACGGCACGCATGATGAAACCTTCGCGGAAGAAGTGATCGCGGCAGATGAGGCCGACGCGACCCGGATCGTCGAAGCGTTTGCGCGTTTTCCTGTCGGCGACGAGTTCGATTGCGCCGAGCAGGCCGACGGTGCGGACTTCGCCGACGAGCGGATGATCCTTGAAGCGCGCGAAAAGCTTGGCGAGCGCCGGACCCGTCGTCTCCTTCACCTTCGGAACGAGCCGGTCCCGCTCCATGATCTCCAGGTTCTTCAACGCGACGGCGCACGCAACGGGATGACCCGAGAACGTGTAGCCGTGATTGAAGTCGTCGTCCTTCGACATCAGCGCTTCGACGATCTTGTCGTCGACGAGAACGCCGGAAAGCGGAATGTACCCGGACGTCGCGGCCTTCGCGAATGTGATCAGATTCGGCTTCAGTCCATAGAATTCCGAGGCAAACCAAGTGCCCACGCGGCCGAAGCCGGTGATCACTTCGTCGGCGAGCAGCAGGATGCCGTACTTGTCGACGATGCGCTGAACTTCGGGCCAATAGGTCGACGGCGCAATCTTGACGCCGCCAGCGCCCTGCACCGGCTCGCCCGCAAATGCCGCGACGTTCTCCGGCCCGCAGCGCAGAATTTCTTCCTCGATCGCCCGCGCCGCGCGAAGCCCGAATGCCTCCGGCGTCTCGCCCGGGAACGAGTCTCCATACCAATAGGGGTCCATCACATGCCGGAACCCTTCGTAGACGGGATAGCTGTGCTGATGGACGTGGCTCATGCCACCCATGGAACCGGCAGCGATGGTCGAGCCGTGATAGGCGTTCTTGCGGCTGATGATGATGCGCCGCTTCGGTTCGCCCTTGAGCACCCAGTAATGCCGGATGAGGCGGATCGCGGTGTCGTTGGATTCCGATCCCGACGAGCCGAAGAAAACCTGGTTGATGTGCGGCGGCGCCAGTTCCGCGAGCTTGCGCGAAAGCGCGACGACCGGCGGATGCGTCGTCTTGAAGAACGTATTGTAGAACGGCAGCTCGACCATCTGGTCGTAGGCGGCCTGCGCCAGCTCTTTATTTCCGTAGCCGATGTTCGTCGTCCAAAGACCCGCCATCCCGTCGAGGATGCGATTGCCCTCGCTGTCGATCACGTACGGGCCTTCGCCCTTGACGATCACGCGGACGTTCGGGCCGGCCCGAAGCGACTGATGATCGGAGAACGGATGCAGGTGGTGCTGTGCGTCGAGGTCTTGGATCTGCTTGGTCTGAAATCGGTTGGACACGGGTCTTCCCTCCAGCGGAAATAGATGAATGCCGGTATGCTCGGCCGGCGCGGATGAAAATGCTGGGAGACGCTTAGTGCGGCGTATAGCCGATGCGGGCACAAAGCCTCAGAAGCTCACGCTTCGGATGAGGGGCGCGCTTTCCGGAACGCGCGGTCTCGTTGCAACCGGTGGAAGCCGATGCACCATTCGAAAAAATAGCCGGGAGCCGGATATCCGACGGCGCCATTCCAGTTATTCCCTGGCCGGTCGCATCATTTTCGATGCGGCGCACTCGATCACTAACGACAGCGTTACTTGCGTCTTCAACGGCTTGCAGAGTAAGCTCTACGGTGTAGAAGTCAAGGGCCGTCGGGATGACAGAGCTGAAATCTAGGGCGCGGCGGGGAGTTGAGAAATCGGAAATTCTCGACGCTGCGTTTACCCTTTTTGCGAGCGTGGGCGAGCAGGGATTTTCGATCCGCAAGCTTGCCGCCGTCGTCGGCGTCGATCCGATGACCATCCTGCATCATTTCGGCTCGAAGGAAGAACTGCTTCGCGCCATCGCCGACCACGCCTTGCGCGGCATCGAAATACCGGCAGCGACCGCGAACTGGAAAAACGATCTGAAGGCAGTTGCCAACGCCTACCGGATGCTCGCGCATCGTCATCCGCGCGTCTTTCATCTTCACTTTCGCTACAACGCGACCGGCCCCGCCGACCACATCTCGAGCGAGATCGTCTATTGCGCATTGCGGCACGCCGGACTTGCCGACACCCAGGTCGCGGGACTGGGACTCGCATTTTACGCGTTCGTCCTGGGCTTTGCGCTCGCCGAGACGGAGGGCCTGCTGCGCCCGATCGGCGAGAGCGAAGAAACCGAACTCGAGGCCCTCGACTCCGAAACATACAAAGCAACCCGCGCGCTCATTCCCGCGCTGAAGACGCTCGATCCCGATGCCGCGTTTGACGATTCGATGGACGCCTTTATCGCGGGCGTGGCCGATCTCGCGAGGAGCGGCTCCTGACCAATTCTCGACCAGGCCGAAAATCGGCCTTACGGCACATTGAATTGCACTGCAAACAGGCGGCTGACGGACGAGTAAGCACCATTTGAAGCTTGCGCTGAAAGCGTCAAAGGACATTATTGAGCGAGCGACCGGGAAATCGGAGACGGCCATGTATAGGGTGCACGCTGGCGGAACGACCTACACATTCTCGTCCTTGAAAGAACTTTTGGCCAAAGCCACGCCACCGCGATCTGGCGACGTGCTGGCGGGTGTAGCAGCGACATCGGCAGCTGAGAACATCGCCGCCAAGATGGCTCTCGCCGATGTGCCCCTGAAGCAGTTTCTCAACGAGGCGATCATTCCCTACGAGGATGATGACGTTACGCGCCTCATCATCGATACGCACGATGCGGCAGCCTTCGCCCCCGTCGCGCATATGACGGTCGGCGAATTTCGTGACTGGCTTCTTTCGGAAAACGCGACGCCGTCGAAAGTGTCAGCGCTCAGCGCCGGGCTGACACCGGAGATGGTCGCCGCCGTCTCGAAGATCATGCGCAATCAGGATCTCGTGCTCGGAGCCAAGAAGGCGCATGTCATCACGCGGTTCCGCAATACGATCGGCCTTCCAGGCCACATGGCCGTGCGCCTGCAACCCAATCATCCGACCGACGACAAGAAGGGAATCGCCGCCTCGATCGTCGATGGCTTGATGTACGGCTGCGGAGATGCGGTCATCGGCATCAATCCCGCGAGCGACAACCTCACGGCGATCACCGATCTCCTCGTGATGATGGATGACATCATCCGCCGCTTCGAAATTCCGACGCAGAGCTGCGTTCTGACCCACGTGACCACCACGATTGACGCCATCGCCAAGGGCGCGCCCGTCGATCTGGTATTCCAGTCGATTGGTGGCACTGAAGGCGTCAATGCGTCCTTCGGCGTAACGCTCGCACACCTGAAGGAAGGCCGCGAAGCAGCGCTCAGCATCAAGCGCGGCACGGTCGGCGACAATTGCATGTATTTCGAAACGGGGCAGGGCTCGGCGCTGTCGGCGGATGCGCATCACGGCTGCGATCAGCAGACGATCGAAGCCCGCGCTTATGCCGTGGCCCGCCAGTTCAAGCCGCTTCTCGTCAACACCGTCGTCGGCTTCATCGGACCCGAGTATCTCTACAACGGCAAGGAGATCATCCGCGCCGGATTAGAAGATCATTTCTGCGGCAAGCTGCTCGGCCTGCCGATGGGTTGCGATATTTGCTACACGAACCACGCCGAAGCCGATCAGGATGACATGGACATCCTGCTGATGATGCTCGGCGCGGCAGGCGTCAACTTCATCATGGGCATCCCGGGCGCCGACGACATCATGCTGAATTACCAGTCGACATCGTTCCACGACGCGCTTTACGTGCGCGAGGCGTTGGGCCTCAAACGCGCGCCCGAGTTCGAGGCGTGGCTTGCCCGCATCGGCGTAACCGATCCGACCGGTCATCTCGCGCCGCACAGTTCCGGCAATCCGCTTCTCACACACGCACAGGCGCTGGCGGCATGAGCACTATGACAGAGGATCCCTGGGCAAATCTGAAGCGGTTCACCGACGCACGCATCGGCCTTGGCCGCTCGGGTGCCGCGATGCCGACGCGCGAAGTTTTGAACTTTGCTCTCTCGCACGCCATGGCGCGCGACGCTGTGACGTCGCCGATCGATTGGACACCAATCGAAAAGGGTCTCTCGGCGCTCGGCCTTCCGACGTTGCGAATAGCGAGCGCTGCCGGTGATCGCTCCGAATATCTGCGTCGCCCCGATCTTGGACGCCGCCTGTCTGATACGTCGCGCGAGGCGCTCGTGCGCGCGTCCGAGATCGAAGGCGCGAAGCCCGATCTCGTCATTCTCGTCGGCGACGGACTGTCGTCGCTTGGCGTCGCCGCCAATACGCTCGCGTATATGTCGGCGTTCATGCCCTATGTCGTGAAGTCCGGCTGGAAACTATCGCCGGTTCTGCTCGCGGATGACGCCCGCGTCGCACTGGGCGACGAAGCCGGTGAGATCCTCGGCGGTAAGGCCGTGCTCGTGCTGATCGGCGAACGGCCGGGCCTCTCGTCGCCCGATAGCCTCGGCGTCTACCTCACGTTTTCGCCTCGCGTCGGCATCAAGGATGCCGACCGCAACTGCATCTCGAACATTCGCCAGCGCGGACTGTCTTACGACGAAGGCACGTTCAAAACCGCGTGGCTTCTGCGCGAAGCCTTCAGGCGCGGCCTGACCGGCGTTAACCTGAAGGACGAGTCCCAGTTCCTGATCGAAGGCCAGCCGGGCCCTGAGTTGATCAAGTAAAAACTTTCTCGTCATCCTCGAACACGTGAGCGCAAGCGATCGTTTTCGGGGATCCGGCACAAGAGTCGTCGAAGACGCCTTGTACTTTTGTGCCTTCGGCGAGTCTTGCGCTGGATCCCCGGCCTTCGACGCGACTTCGTCACGCCCGGCCGAGGATGACGTAGTTCCTCACACCGCCGTAAAGCAGTTGTCGACGAACAGGTGCGCGCCGTTGACGAAGCTTGCTTCGTCGCTGGCGAGGAAGAGAGCCGCGCGCGCAACTTCCTCCGGCTCGCACAACCGGCCCTGCTGGACCGCGAGCGCGGCTTCGGACGCATCGACACCAAGCTTCGACAACTCAGCGACTTCGCGCAGTCCGTGCGGGGTCGCAACGAAGCCCGGACAAACCGCGTTACAGCGGATGCCTCTGTCACGGTATTCGACGGCGATCGACCGCGCGAACATATGGCAGGCGCCCTTCGATGTATTATACGCGGTCTCCAGTGGCGTAGCCGCGATGGCGGAGATCGAGGAGGTGCACACGATTGAGCCGCCGCCCATCTCGAGCATTCCGGGCAGTACCGCTTGCGTCATCAGATACATGCTCGTGACGTTGACGCCCATCAGCCATTCCCACTCCTTGAGCGTCGTCTCGAGGAACGGTTTGATGATGATCGTGCCGGCGTGATTGAAGAGGACATTGGCTTGTCCGATAGCCGACGTCACCTTCGCGACAGCGTCATTAACTTGCCCCTGGTCCGCGACGTCCGCGGCGGCGAATACCGCCTTGCCGCCGGCCTTGTTTATCTGATCGACAACGGCTCGTCCTTCTTCCTCCCGGCGGTCGATGACGCCGACGGCAGCTCCCTCGGCTGCGAAGAGCAGCGACGACGCGCCTCCCATACCCGTCGCTCCGCCCGAAATGATCGCAATCTTTCCCTTAAGCCGGTCTGCCATTGTCCTACTCCTGTCGAGGCGTTTGGTGGGATGTGTAACAGATACGGGCCGGATCGTTTGATCCGGCCCGTACCATTTTTTGACATCTAGGAGGTCTTAGCCCCGTCAGTGCGTTTCGCCGACGGCGGCCTCGGCGGCTCTGATCTCGGCCTGACGCTTGGCGATCATGTCGCCGATCGGCGGTCCCTGGAAGCGGTTGCGCTCCAGGAGGAACCAGATCAGGCCCGTCAGGACGACGAACCCGACCGTGATGTTGAGCGCCCAGTCGTTCGGCGGTTGCACGCCGATGACGAAGATCAGAATCATCGAAAGAACGGAGAGGATCGCAAACAGAGAGTAGAGCGGTCTTCCGATGTTCCACGGACCCATCTTGGGCCATTTCGAGGTGCCATAGGCAAAGAAGCCGAGGGCAATCGGAATGACGAAGGAGAAGAACAGGAAGATGACCGTGCACGACACGACGATCGTGTAGGCCGATGTTCCCGCAATCGAAACAAGCGATGCGCCCCAGACGAAGAGCCAGGACAGGATGCCTCCGGTCCAGATGGCGTTGACGGGAGTGCGGTGCTTCGGTGAAACCTTGGCGAGAGACTTGGAGAACGGCAGGCCTCCGTCACGCGCAAACGCGAAGATCATGCGCGAGGCGGATGTCACGGTCGCCAGCCCGCAAAGCAGCTGCGAGACGAAGATCGCGAGGTAGAGCGCCTCCTTGAGACCGCCGGGCACGCGCTGGTCGAGCGCCCAGAAGAACACGTTCCAGCCCTGTTTCGCGGCTTCGTCCATGTTCGGGATCATCAGGACGAACGCACCGAGCATGATGAAGCCAAATACCGCCGACCAGAGCACCGAACTCACCATGCCCTTCGGCACGGATCGCGCGGCATCGACGGTTTCTTCCGATGTGTGCGCCGAAGCGTCATAGCCCGTGATCGTATAGATCGGCAGCAATAGGCCGAGCAGGAAGACCCAGCTATTGGATACCGACGGCCAGACACCGCCGCCCGCATCGCCCGAATAGTTGTGGAATGTGAACAACCGGCTGAAATCCCAGCTCGGCGCGAAGATCAGGCAGACTGCCGCGAGCGCCAGCGACGTTCCAAAGATCAAATAGCCTGAGAAGTCCGTCAGCTTCATCGTCAGGCCGATGCCGTAGTGGTTGATCAGCGCCATGCCGCCGGTGATGATGGCGAGGAAAATTGTCTGGTTCGTCAGATTGTTCTCGATGCCGAGGTTCGGAAAGGCACCTTCGAAGAACGTCCACGTACCGGCGTTGATCGCGCCGAGGACGGTGATGAGGCCGAGAAGGTTGAACCAGGCAGTCAGCCATCCCGTGAAGCGGTTGCCGAGGATCGATCCCCAGTGATAGAGGCCGCCGGCCGTTGGATAGGCCGAGCTGATCTGAGCCATGCAGATGGCGAAGACGCCGGAAACCAGACAGCCGAGCGGCCAGCCGATGCCGATGCCAATTCCGCCGGAGCCCGACGTCGCCTGCGCCAGCGAGTTGATGCCGCCCGAGAGAATGCAGATGATGGAGAACGAGATCGCGAAGTTCGAAAAGGTATGCATGCGCCGGGAAAGTTCCTGCGCGTAGCCCATCGAATGAAGAACTTTTACGTCCTCATCGACCACTTTCGGTTCGGTGGATGACATTTGAGGTCCCCAAGAAATTGTTCCCTTTGGGAAATCTTGGGCGACGTGACGCTCTTCGTCACTCAAGCGTGACGGCGTCCAATTCTTCCGTGCACACTCTGGTCGCAAGCCAGGAAAAGGTCAATCACTGGGCAAGGCCAAATAGTGGGCAAACTTCGGCTCGGCCGCACGACAATCGTGCGGACCGAGGTCCGAGAGGGGAGGCCGCCACGAGGGGCGACCCTTCGTCAGCCGGGCCAAACTCTACTGATCGGACCTGACCTTGGCCACCTGATCGGTCAGCGGTTCGATCCGGTAAATCGAGGCTTCGGAACTATCGGTCAACAAATAGATATACCCATCCGGACCGACCGCGACGTCGCGAATGCGCCCAATCTTATGGTGGAGATAGCGTTCTTCCTTGACGACTTTGCCCGAGTCCATTCGGAGCCGGATCAGGCATTCCCCGACGAGCGTGCCAACCAGAAAGTCCCCGCGCCAGTCGTCGGGCATGACGTTGCCATAGTAGGAAACAAGACTGGCCGGAGCGACCGAGGGCACCCAAACATATACCGGGTCGACCATGCCGGGAGCCGATGTCTTGTCCGAGATGACTGACCCGTCGTAGTTAACTCCATAGGTCACGAGCGGCCATCCATAATTGCTGCCGCCGGTAATGAGGTTGAGCTCGTCGCCGCCTTTCGGACCCTGCTCGATCGACCAGAGCAGGCCGTCTCCAACGTTACCTATCAATCCCTGCGGGTTGCGATGCCCGTAGCTGTAGATCTCCGGTAGCACGTCGCTGCGTCCGACGAACGGATTGTCCTCTGGGATCGAGCCGTCGACGTTGATGCGAATGATCTTGCCGCCGTCGTCGAGCAGATTTTGCGCCCGCTCCTTCTGGAAGCGATCGCCGATCGTCAAATAGAGAGCCTTGTCCGGTCCGAACGCCAGGCGGCCGCCGATCTGGTCAAGCCCACTCGCGGCCGGCCGGCTCTCGAAGATGACCTGCTTGTCGACGAGGTTCATGCCTTTGAGGACGGCGCTGGCAATTCGTATCGTTCCCGCTTCCGGCGTTCCGTGCATATAGGAGAAAAACAAACGGTGGTTCTTCGTGAATTCGGGATCGACGAGCACGTCCAGAAGCCCTGAGTGGCTGCCCGAAAGAACCGTCGGCACGCCTGCGACACCAGCCGGCAGGAGCATGTCACCCTCGATGACGCGAAGGCGTCCGGGCCGCTCGGTGACCAGAATCCGGCCATCCGGTAGGAACGCCATTGCCCAAGGACTTTCGAGCTTGTCGGCGATCTTGCGCAACTCGAACGGGAACTCGCCGTCTTCGATCTCGCGAACATCGGATTGAGGCGGGAGCGAATCGATATGCCGATCGTCGCTGCCGATTTCCGCGCGGGCGGGTTCCGGTGCGCCAAGGACGAAAGCAGCAAAAAATGCCGTGGCAAATCCGGAGCGGATGCCAACCCGCCGCCCTAGGGCCGATGTCACGCTGTCCAAATTACCCCCGTCCTTTTTCTTTGCTTTTTCGTATGATTACCGATTTGTGATACTTTTAAGACTATGCAGAAAGAGGGCGCAAGCAAGCCCAAAAAGTGAACGTCCAATTCATCTCGGCAATTCAACCGTTCAAAAGCACTCGGTGGTCGATCCCTCTCATCGCTATCGCCTGCCGGAACGTGGAGGTTCCTTGCCCATCGAAGCATCGAGCGCCGGCACTTTGCCGCGCTGCATTCCGCGTGCGAGAGTTGCGAACAACCCGATACCGCCGGCTCAGAGTTCGCGTTCTGACGCCGCGCGCTTTCGGCCCATGGATGCTGGTCAATGGATCTCGGCTTAAGCCGCCTGCCGCTCGCATTTCTGATCTCCATCGCCCTGCTCGGGGCATGCCTTGCGCTGCGCATCGCCGATCCCGAGCCGGTGGCCCGCCTCAGGCTCTCGGTTTTCGATTCCTACCTCCGCGCATCGCCACGCCAGGCCGACCCGGAGTTTCCAGTGCGCATCGTCGCGATCGACGAAGCCTCCCTCGCGCGGATCGGCCAATGGCCGTGGCCGCGCTCCAAACTCGCCACCCTCGTATCGAAGCTCGTCTCGGCCGGCGCGGCATCGATCACGTTCGACATGGTCTTCGCCGAGCGAGACCGGCTTTCTCCGGAAGAGCTTCTTCGGTCCCTGGCGGATGATGCCGGACAGGTGACTGCATTCGCGGACTTGGGGCGGCTTCCGTCCAACGACACGCGTCTGGCAGCCGCCATCGAAGGCGCGCCGGTTGTTTTGGGGGTCGCCGGAAACGCGGACGGATCCGGCAAGATTAGTCCGTATCCTGCCGCAGTTTCCTACGCGGGCGACGATCCTTTGCTCTTTGTGCACGCCTTCGCTGGCGGCGTGGAAAATCTGCCGGGCCTCACGAAAGCGGCCCGCGGTGTCGGCGCCGTCAATTGGTTGCCTTCGAGTGATCAGGTCGTTCGGCGCATACCGCTTCTCGTTTCGATTGGCGGCGCGCTCTATCCCTCTCTCGCGCTCGAAGCACTTCGGATTGGCACGAAACAATCGACGATATTCATCAAGTCGTCGGGCGGAAGCGGTGTCGAAGCCCTCGGACAAAAAACGGGAGTAGAGAGTGTCCGCGTCGGCGACACCGTTCTTCCAACCGACGGACGAGGCGAGTTGTGGCTGAAGTTCGCGCCGAGCGATCCGAGGCGCACAATATCGGCGGTGAGCATTATCGACGGCACCGTGAATGCCGGCGATATAAAATCCCGGCACATGATTATTGGCGCGACGGCGACCGGCCTTCTTGACCTCAGGGCAACGCCGCTCGAGCCTGCTGTTCCGGGTGTCGAAGTTCATGCACAAGCTCTAGAGCAGATGCTCTCGGGCGATCACCTCGTCCGCCCAGCCTATGCTACAGGCGCAGAACTCGCATTCCTTTTGCTCGTCGGGACACTGGTCGCTTGGCTGATCGAACGATCGGGCGCTCTCAGCGCCTCAATCGCCGGATTGGCATCGATTGCGCTCATTATCGCGGTCTCGTGGTACGCGTACGTACACGGCGGATTGCTGTTCGATCCCGTCTATCCGGCGCTCTCCGTGGCGCTTCTTTATTTCGGCGTTTCGCTCACGAGCTTCGTAAAATCCGAAATTCAGCGCGGCGAGATCCGCTCGGCCTTCGGACATTACGTGGCGGCGCCCCTGATCGAAGAGCTCGTCAAAAATCGCGATAAGCTGAAGCTCGGCGGCGAGACGCGCGAAGTCACGCTTCTCTTTGCCGACGTTCGCGGCTTCTCGAAAATATCGGAAGGGATGCGTGCGGATGAATTGATCCGCTTCGTCAATCGCCTCTTTACACCGTTGACGGATGTCATCCTCGGCCATGGCGGCACCATCGACAAGTTCATGGGCGACGCGGTAATGGCGTTTTGGAATGCGCCGGTACACTACGAGAAGCATGTAGCCAACGCCTGCCGAGCGGCGCTCGCCATGTTGGACGCCCTTGGCTCTCTCAATACGAGCTTGGAAGCCGAAGCCGCCGCAGCGGGCTTGCCGTTTTCGCCCGTGCGCATGGGCATCGGCTTGAACACCGGAGAATGCGTGGTCGGCAATGTCGGTTCTCCGCAGCGGTTCGACTACTCTGTTCTCGGCGACGTGGTGAACGTCGCCGCCCGCTTCGAGGAAGCGACGAAGACGTTTGGCGCCCGCATCGTCGTCGGTGAACGAACGGCTGCGCAGGCGAGCGAACTTGCCTTTTTGGAACTCGGCTCCGTCACGCTGCGCGGCAAAGATCGCGCCGAAAATGTCTTCGCGTTACTCGGTGACGAAACGTATGCCGGATCCGACGAATTTCGAAATGTGAGCCGCGCGCACGCCGCCTATCTCGCCGCGTGCCGATCGGGCGATAACGCTCGAATTGAGGAAGCGCTTGCCGCCTGCTCGCGCATCGCGCCGCCAGACATGATCGCCTATTATCGCACCCGGGCAGACGAAATAATTCGGCCCGAAGCGTTGAACGGCTAGTCGGCGCGGAGGCGTTGCGATCGAAATCAGCGGCCGCGGCCACCATAATTTCCGCCGTCGCTGCCGCCGCGATGGCCGCCGAACCCGCCCATCCCACCGCCGATGACGATGCCCATGCCGGTCATGCAACCCGGGCAATCGTCACCGTATCCGCCATCCCCTTTCGGCTTTCGGGTCACAACCTTCTGCTTCTTCGGCTCGGTCTTGCGCGGTGTCTCGGCCTTGCGCGTCTTGATCGGCGGCTTGGTCTCTATCGGCGCATGCGAATTGATGCACGGCTTCGCCGGGACATCGGGAAATGAGGCCTCGATGATCTGCGCGCGCGTCAAAAGCGGATTAGGGTCAATCGACGGTGTATTGATGACGAACGGAAACGCCGTATCGAACGCAACGGAATTACCGTCGGGAAGCTTCGACCAATTGTAGGGACCCGAAACCGTGCCGTCGCCGTCGATGCGCAGCATCTGTCCCGGCTGATCGAGAACCCGGCAGACGCTTTTTTTGCCTGCCGCCTCGAGCGCGCCTTCATGCAGCAGCACCCACACCGATTTGTCGGGCAGAATGTAGGTATCGAAAATCGTTCCACGCACCGTTATTGAGGCGTTCGGCGTGTTGATGACGTACGTCGGCTTCGCCGCGACGCCGGTGATGAAGCGAAACGCGCCCTTCGCCATGTTGAGAATGATCGAGCCGGTCTTCTTGTCGCTATCGTAGACGAATTTATCGAGTACGAGGCGCGATCCGGGGCCAAGCGCCAGCTTCGTGTCGTCGTCGAGCTTGAATTCGCCTTGCGCGTCCGTGTTGACCTCGATGATCTCATTCTGATGAACATCATCGCCGCGTGCGAGCTTTCGCTGTTTCTCCGCAAAGTCTGCCATGACGATATTGGTGATCACGATGGCGTCGCCAATGCGTTCGCCCGATGCGGCGCGCGCCGGCTGCAAATGCGTGGCGACGAGACCGCCGGTGGCTGTCAACGCGACAATCGCAAGCTTCTTCCAAGAAGATGTCAGCATGACATTGTTCCCAATTCGACGCTGCAGGCGCTATGCAGTCGAAGAATAGCACAGTTGCGCTAGCTAGGCTTGTTTCTCGACTTATCAATTGATGTCGCTGTTTCCAGCGTGACATGCCCGGATTGGCAATGGGGAATATTCTTTAAACTCTGATGGATTCCAAATAGCGCTGCAACTATAACTAGATTGGAACTTCTGAAAATCGTGGCGACGGCAAAGCGGCAACGATAGCCGTTCAATATACGCCCATGTTCACGAGTTCCCCGAACCAAAGACGCGTTGAACAGTTGTGGCCTTGCGAAACGCGATCGCAATCGCTTGTCATGAATGTCTCATTCGCGATGACTATCCAAACTTCGAAAAAGCAAGCGCCGTGCATTGCCCGGACGTGGAGCAAGGGAACCCCCATGATTGACTGGAAGCCGTTGGGCCATTTGGCCGCCGTTCTGTTCGCGAGCGCGGTGACATTCGCCGCCGAAGCCTCAGCAGAGGATTTGAAGCCGATAGAAATTCCCGGTGACCACGCCTATCCCGAAAGTATGTCGGCGGCGTCCGACGGCACGATTTACATCAGCAGCTTGGCTTCCGGTGGCGTGGCACGCGTGAAGCCCGGATCCGCGAAGGCCGAAACTTGGATCAAGCCGGGCGCTTTCGATACCCGCTCGACATTCGGCGTTCTTGTCGATGAGCCTTCGAAGACGCTTTGGGTTTGCACCAATGATGCCTCGGGCTTGGGCGTTCCCGGACCGTCGAACGTCACGGGCGCGCATTTGAAAGGCTTCGACCTCGCAACCGGCGAAGGCAAACTCAGCGCTGCATTTCCCGGCAAGGCGACGATCTGCAACGACATGACCGTCGCGCCTGACGGTACGGTGTACGTGACGAACACCGCCGCGCCGCAAATTTTACGCCTTAAGCCCGGCGCCAAAGAGCTCGAAGTCTGGGTCGAGAATGATCTGCTCGTTCCGAAGAATGGTGCGGGTCTCGACGGCATCGAATTGGGCGAGGACGGCAACCTCTACGTCAACACGTTCGGCGGCGGTGAGTTCTTCCGCATCGATGTGAAAGACGGAACGCCCGGCGCCGTGACGAAGTTGGAGACATCACGGCCGTTGAAATATCCCGACGCCTTGCGCCGGCTCGACGGCAACACGTTCCTTATGGCGGAAGGTGCCGGCACACTCGATCGCGTGACGGTGGACGGCGATAAAGTCACGGTCGAAACCTTGAAGGATGGCCTCAACGGTCCGACGTCTCTCGCGAAAGTCGGCAACACCGTCTGGGTCGGCGAAGGTCAACTTCCCCACCTCTTCTCACCGAAAGAGAACGGCCCGCCGAAGCTGCCTTTCCAAGCCGTGCCGGTAACGCTCGGCAACTGAACAATGCCGCCCGGGCTTACGTCCGGGCGGCTTCGGTCTTCTCAAATTACAGGAGTTCAGCCATGCAACCTGCCGTAACAAAGCGCGCTGCAGTTTTTGCCGCGCCGGTAGCGCTCGCGCTCGTTCTCGGTTTGCAATTTGCCGACACGCCCGAGGCAAGCGCCGAAACATGCCCGGGCGGCAACGCGGGGCTCAGTCTGCCGAAAGGATTCTGCGCCACCGTCTTCGCCGACAAAATCGGCCATGCCCGCCAGATTGCCGTCGGCAAGGATGGCACCGTCTATGTGAATACGTGGAGCGGCGTCTATTACAAGAATAGCGATCTGCCGCCAGGCGGCTTCGTCGTCGCGCTGAAGGATACGAAAGGCACCGGCACTGCGGACGTCGTCAAGCGCTTCGGTGAAACGCAGGCAGAAGGCGGTCACGGTGGCACCGGCGTCGCCCTCTACAAAAATTACGTATACGCAGAGATCAACGATCGCATCGATCGCTATCAGTTGAAGGACGGAGAGGTCGCGCCTGAAGGCAAAGCCGAGACGGTTCTCTCCGGCTTGCCGATAAACGGCGACCATCCGATGCACCCGTTCATCATCGACGCCGACGGCAATCTCTTCGTCAGCATGGGGTCAGCGACCAACAACTGCGAAATCAAGAACCGCATGCCGCACTCGAAAGGCCACGAGCCGTGCGTCGAGTTGGAAACGCGGGCTGGCGTCTGGAGATACGATGCCAACAAGCTTGGTCAGAAATTCTCGCCCGCCGAGCGCTATGCGACCGGCATCCGCAACGGCGAGGGCTTCGATTTCGATTCCGCGGGTCAGCTCTACGTCACCCAGCACGGACGCGACCAGCTGCATGAGAATTGGCCGGAACTCTACACCGCGCAACAGGGCTTCGATCTACCGGCTGAGGTCGTCGTCGCGCTGAAGCAGGGCGGCGATTATGGCTGGCCGTATTGCTACCACGACGGCGCGCAGCAAAAGCTCGTGCTGGCTCCCGAATATGGCGGCGATGGCGGCAAGACCGTAGGCCAGTGCGCTGAGAAGCTCGGGCCTGTCGCCTGGTTCCCGGCGCATTGGGCACCGAACGATATGAAGATCTACAAAGCTACGGAGTTCCCCGAACCCTATCGCAACGGCATGTTCATCGCATTTCACGGCTCGTGGAATCGCGCGCCCGGTCCCCAAGGCGGCTACAATGTCGTCTATCAGCCGTTTGCTGATGGTAAGCCCGCGGGCAAGTTCATCGTCTTTGCAGACGGTTTCGCGGGAGCCAAGAAGGATCCGGGCGGTGCTGTGCACCGGCCATCGGGACTTGCTGTCGGTCAAGACGGCGCTCTCTATATTTCGGACGACGTCAACGGCCGCGTCTGGCGCGTCACCTATACCGGCGATCCGAACTCGAAGGCGCTCGATGCAGCGCCGGAAGTTCAGACGCAGGCGGCAAACTCCGGTCAGGCTTTGCCGCCTGAGGGTATTCATCCCGAGGCCGGAGCCGCCGCGGCGCTGCCGGTGCCGCCAGGCTCGACGGCCGATCAGGTCGCGCTCGGAAAGAAAATCTTCGATGGTGACGTCGGCGGCGCGACATGTGCCGGATGCCATGGCGCGGGTGGGGTTGGCAGTCCGGTCGGCGCCGATCTAACGTCGGGAAAATGGCTATGGAACGACGGCAGCGTCGAGGGCATCACCAAAACCATTTTGGAAGGCGTGCCCGAACCGAAAGAGCATCCCGGTGCAATGCCGCCAATGGGCGGCGTCGAATTGTCGAATGATCATGTGAAGGCCGTCGCCGCTTACGTCTGGGCGCTCGGAAATCAGAAGAAGTAGGAATCAAGAGCGCGCGGCCTTGCAAGGCGGCGCACTCATCTCCGTCAGAACAAGCGTGCGCCGTTCGGCACCTTGATGTCGGGTTTGAACATCACAACCTCGCCGCTTTCATCCGGAAACCCGAGCGTCAGAACTTCCGACATGAATTTGCCGATCTGGCGTGGCGGAAAATTCACGACGGCCGCCACCTGCCGTCCAACGAGCGAAGCGCAATCATAGTGCCGCGTGATTTGCGCGCTCGATTGCTTCACGCCGATGCCTCCGCCGAAATCGATTTTGAGCTTCAGCGCCGGTTTCTTTGCTTCTGGATAGGGCTCGGCGGCAACGATCGTACCGACGCGGATATCGACTGCGAGAAACTGATCGAATGTGATCGTCGTCGCAGCGGCGGCATTCGGATCTTGAACGAGATGCATGGTGCAGCCTCTGCAATTATGAAAGCTTGCCCGTCAGAAACTGCGCTTCGCCGTTTCCGAACGACCAGTCGGCATCCGTATTGATGACGAAGTTGACCATCACATCGCTCGGCGCGATGCCGCAACGGCTGGAAAGCGCCTCCGTCAGAAGACGGTAGAATTCCTGCTTCTGCTCCGTTGAACGCGGCCGGCTCGTCACCTGAATGAGAACGACCTTATCGGTGCGCTCGATTCCGAGGCCGGTATCCTCGATCCGCACGCGGCTCGGGTCATGCTCGTGAACGATCTGATACCGGTCGCGAACGGGCACCTTGAACGCTGCTAGCATGGCGTCGTGCGCCGCATCGAGCAGTGTCGCAATCTCGGCGTCGGTGCGCCCCTTGATCAGATCAAATCGGAGAAATGGCATGGCGGTAATTCCTCGAAGTGCAATTGCTGAGAGATGTTACGAGTGAACGCCGGTCTCGACGACGATACGGCCGCGTACTTTTCCGGCGAGAAGATCTCCCGCGGCTGCGATTACCTGATCCAACGGAATGACGCGGGTCATGCCATCGAGCTTGCCGAAGTCGATCTCGCGGGCGAGACGCTCCCAAGCCGTCGTGCGATCCGCAAGAGAGCGGTAGACGGAGTTGATGCCGACGAGCGTAACGCCGCGCAGAATGAAGGGTGCGACCGTCGTCCGGAAGTCCAAGCCTTGCGCAAGGCCACATGCAGTGACGACGCCGTCGTCCTTCATGCTTGCGCAGACATTCGCGAGCGTGTGGCTGCCGACGCTATCGACGGCCCCGGCCCAGCGGGCCGACTGCAGAGGTCTGCCCGGCTCCGACAGCACTTTGCGATCGATGATCCACTTCGCGCCCAGGCCCATGAGGTATTCGGATTCTTCCACGCGGCCGGTCGAGGCGGCAACATCGAAACCGAGACGCGAAAGAAGAAGAACGGCAACGCCGCCGACGCCGCCACCCGCTCCTGTCACGATGATCTCGCCTTTGTCCGGCGTGACGCCCTGGCGTTCGAGCGCCATGACACAGAGCATCGCCGTATAGCCCGCCGTGCCGAGCGCCATTGCGCGCGCCGGGCTCAAGCCCTTGGGAAGCGCAATGAGCCAGTCGCCCTTCACGCGTGCATATTCGGAAAGGCCGCCCCAGTGACTTTCGCCGACGCCGAACCCGTTGAGCAGAACCGCATCGCCCACCTTGAAACGCGAGTTGCTGCTCTCTTCGACGACGCCCGCGAAGTCGACGCCGGGCACCATCGGAAATGAACGGATGATCGGACCCTTGCCTGTAATCGCCAGGCCGTCTTTGTAGTTGAGCGTCGAATGGCTGATGCGGACGGTCACGTCACCGTCAGGCAGCGCCGTTTTGTCGAGCGTTGCGAGGCGAGGCGTTGCGCGCTCGCCGTCTTTCTCAATCAGGATCGCCTGAAACATGTCGCGCCTCCGTGGGGTTCGGCGCGTTTACTCCTTTGCATGCATTGGATGCAAGATGCGAAACGGCCGCCATCGCTGGCGGCCGTCACTTTCGCATGAGAGCTATGCAGCGCCTTACATTTTGACGCGTTCTTTCTTCGGATCGTAGAACGGAAACGGCACGACGGTAGCCTTGAAGCGCTTCTGCAAGCCGTCGAGACGGCCAATTTCGAGTGCTGTGCCGTTTTCCGAATGGACGGATTCGACGCGCGCGAACGCCAGCGTCTTCTTCAGCAGCGGCGAGCGCATCGCACTCGTCACGATGCCGACCTGCGCGCGTCCGATATAAACCGGGTCCCCGTGCGAAGGCTTCTCGTTGCCCTGGATTTCGAGGCCGACCAGTTTCCGCAGCGGATTGGCGCGGCGGTTCTCGATGGCCGCCTTGCCGATGTAGTCTTCTTCCTTCTTCGACGGAACGGTGAAGCTGATGCCGGCTTCGAGCGGATCGGTCGTCGAATCGAAATCGTGACCGCCGAAGACGAGGCCAGCCTCGATGCGCACCATGTCGAGCGCATCGAAACCGAACGGCTGGATTTTGAACGGCGCGCCGGCCTCCATGATCTTATCCCAAACCGCAGGCGCATCCTTGGGATGGCAGAACACCTCGTATCCGAGTTCGCCCGTATAACCAGTTCGCGAGACGAGAACAGGAATGCCCGCAACGCCGCCGATACGTCCGACCGTGAAGCGGAAGACGCCAAGCTCCTGCATTGTCGGCCGACCGGGCGGCGTCTCGATGATCTGCTGCAGAATTTCCCGCGACTTCGGACCTTGAACGGCGACGTTGTTGAGTTCCGAGGTCGCTGTCTTGAGGGTCACCTTGTAGTTGGTTTTAGCGAGCTGTTCTTTGAGCCAGATCAGGCTCGCGTCATCGCCGCCGATCCAGCGGAAATTGTTCTCGGCCAACCGGAAGAGCGTTCCATCGTCCACCATGCCGCCGTGCTCGTAGCACATGGGCGTATAATAGATTTGTCCGACCGAAAGCTTGCGGACGTCGCGCGTGATGATGCCGTTGAGAAACTGCTCGGCATCGGGTCCGAGCACTTCCATCTTCCTGAGAGGCGATAGGTCCATGATAACCGCCCGCTCGCGGCACGCCCAATATTCTTCGATCGCGCCTGCGTTCGCATAGCAGTGAGGAACCCAGAAACCGCGATAGTCGCCGAAGTTGCGGGTGAGTGCTGACGTGCGCGGGTGAAATCCCGATTCTCTTGTCAGCTGTAGAGGTGCATCCGGTGCCATTCTGTATCCGATCGAGCGCTTGAACGGGGTGTCCTTCGGGTAGACCCGAACGTGTATTTCAGTGAGGTTCCAGCCGTTCGACGCATCAATGTCGGCTGGGCAGGCAGACGTGCCGCAGACGAGGTCCGTCAAAGCACGCATCATCACGTAGTCGCCGGGACGCGACCAAGGTTCGTCGGACCAGATGTTGTTGTGGCAGTCGACGTTGGTGTTGAAGAAGAAGTTGATCGCGGGCCAGCCCCGGTAGTTGCCTATCGGGTAATCTTTCAACGCATCATTGAAGTTATCCGAGCAGTTCGGATGCCCGAAGTAGCCCATGTCTTCGTAATAGCGCGTCGTGCACGCGAGGTTGAACGTATCGTGACGGCCAACGGTGTCCTGCACGACCTCGACCAGTGGATTGCGGTCGCGGTCGAAGAATTTCGAGAACAGGCCGGGCTTCGGATAAGACATGCCGGTCATCGACCGCGTCGTGGTCGAGTCGAGGCCGAGCACGTTGCCCTTGTCGAGTTCCTTGCGGTTGAAAGCCAGGAAGTCGGAGCATTGGCGTCCCGCGACGTCGATGATCTGAATGTATTCGCCTTCGTGAACCTCGAAGCTCTCGGCACTCGCGATGTTGATGCGAATATCGAGACGCGGCTCGGCGACGGGGTCCGGCAGCTTGGCTTCGTTGAGCAGGCGCGGATTGGCGCGCTGAATGAAGACTAGGATATCGGTCGCTGGCGTCTGTTCCCAGACGACCATCGGCTCCGCCGGCGCGCCGAAGACAGCAAGGACCGGCCGTTCGACCTGCAGCGCGACGACGTCGCCCGGAACGCTATCCGGCCCGAGCGCGCTCGCCGCCTTGACGCGTCCGATGTCGAGTCCGCGACGGAACAATCCGAAGCGAACGCGTTGCGCGTCTTCGCTGTCGGCTTCGAGTGCGCGCTGAATGCCTTCCGGCTTGCCGCGTCCTTTGAGGCCGAGTGCCCCAAGATCGCTCTTGCCGCCCGGCGCGAATGCCGCGATCTCGACGCCTTGTCCGCCTTCGAGTGGACTGAGTTCGACACGGTCTCCCTTGTCGAGTTCGAAGACGGCCGTTCCGCCGCCTTTCAAAACGTACCGTTCGACGCCCGGTTCCAGCGACGATTGTCCTGGAACGAAGAGTTTCGGCCGGGCAGGGGACGTGAGAACTGCATCGCTGCTCATCTTGCCCTCTTATCGCAATGGGGGATGGACCGGCCGCGCTCGACCGGTCCACTTTTCAGCTTTTGATGGTTTCGCCAAACTACTCGGCAGCGACCATTTTCGTCGGCTGGTTGAGAAACGCTTCCATCGAGTCGTCGGCGGCTTTCATCCAGGGTGTGTGATGCACCGGCGCCACCGTTCCCGTTAGCACCGATTTGTGCGAACGGTCGCGATAGGTCAGGATGTCTTCCATCTTGTGATGTTCCCACTCCTTGAACATCTTCGCGACGGTGTCGACGTCGAGGCGCGGATAGTCCGTCGGCGTGATGAGATCGCGGACATATTCCGTCTGGAAGTCGATCGCAGCGGTGGCGTCCGGGAGGGCTTCTTCCATCTCGGTCCACTTCTGGATGTCGGCGAACATGTCGGACTTCGACGGCAGCTTGATGCGTCCGAGCACGACGTCGCGCGCATACCACGCCTGGGCGTCGAACATATTGAACGTATAGAACTGATCCTGCATGCCGATGTACATCAGCTTCGGATTGTCGATCCAGAAGATGCCCTTGTAGAGGTTCGGCGGATAGAGCCGGTTGCGCGACTTGAGGCGCAGCGAGTCTTCCATGAAGGGATGGTGATGCAGGTATCCCGTGCACAGAATGATCGCGTCGACGTCCTTCTTTGTTCCATCCTTGAAATAGGCCGTCTTGCCTTCGACGCGCTCGAGCAAGGGGACTTCGTCCATGCGGGCTGGCCATTTGAAGCCCATCGGCTTCGTGCGCCACGAGAACGTGACAGACTTGGCGCCATACTTGTAGCACTGAATGCCGATGTCTTCCGACGAGTAGCTCGAGCCGACGCAGAGGACGTCCTTGCCCGCGAACTCATCAGCAGAGCGGAAGTCGTGCGAGTGCAGCGTGCGCCCAAGGAAGTGAGTGAGACCCGGGAATTCCGGAATGTTCGGCGTCGAGAAATGGCCGCTGCCGCAGAAGACGTAATCGAATTCCGAAGAAGTGAGCGTGTCGGCGACCAGATCCTTCACCGTGACGGTGAACTTTTGCGTCTCTTCGTTGAAGGTGACGCTGCGAACCGTGGTGCTGAGCTTGATATAGTGCATGATGCCGCTGCGTTCGATGCGGCCCTTGATGTAGTCGTGCAGTACGGCCCGCGGCGGAAACGATGGTATCGGACGCCCGAAGTGCTCTTCGAACGAGTAGTCGGCGAACTCTAGACATTCCTTCGGTCCGTTCGACCAAAGATAGCGATACATGCTCGCGTGAACCGGCTCGCCGAACTCATCAGTGCCCGTGCGCCACGTGTAGTTCCAGATGCCCCCGCAATCCTTCTGCCGCTCGTAGCAGACCATTTCGGGAATATCCGCTCCCTTGCGCCGTGCACTTTCGAACGCGCGCAAAACTGCCATGCCGCTGGGACCGGCGCCGATAATAGCTATTCTCTCTGCCATATTGTGTCCTTCCGAAAAATCTATTCGCTAGGATTGTCTGTTTGCGTAGGTACGTGGATTAGGCTTTGTCGCGCGGATGCGTGCGGAGGCGGAGAGGGTCGTAAAACGGCATCCGCACCACAGTCGCCGGCCAGTCGCCGTCGTCATGAACAACGAGTTCCGTGCCGAGCTTTGTGTAAGCGGGTTCGATCTGCGCCATCGCCAGCGATTTCATCAGATGCTTGCTGTACGTCGTGCTGGTGACGACCCCGACCTGCTTGCCATTGGCCGTGATCTTGGCGCCGGGCGCAATCGCTTTCGTATGGTCGACCTCGAGGCCGGCAACGAGGGTGCGCTCCTTGCCCTTTTTCTCGACGAGCGCTTTCTTGCCGATGAAATCCGGCTTTGAGAGATCGACGGTCCAATCGGCCTTCACTTCCCAAGGCGTCGTATCTTCGTTCGTCATCTCACAGGGGAAGAACAGCAAGCCGCCTTCGACGCGCACGATGTCGAGGCATGCCCACGACACAGGAATGAGGCCTTTGTCCTTGCCCGCTGCCAGGATGGAATCCCACATCTTGTGAGCATCCTTGGCGGCGCAGAAAACTTCATATCCAAGCTCGGCCGAATACCCGCCGCGAGCCAGACGCACGGGCGTACCGAATAGCGTCGAGGTTCCGTGCTTGAAGTAGCCGAGCCCGGCAAGGTCCATCGGCGTGTGCGGCGCGAGGATTTCGAGCGAAAGCGGCCCTTGCAAAGCGAGAACGTGCACATCGTCATCGCGCTCGACCTTGACGTCGTACTTCGGCGCGAGCGCGCGGATCGCCTCTTCGACCGTTCCTGCACCGTGCGAGAGGCGGTACTCGGTCGGGCTGTCCACGTAGATGAGAACGTCGTCGATCAGCCCGCCGTTTTCATTGACGATATTGGAAATGTGCGAGTCGCCCGGCTTGGCTTTGGAGATGTCGGACGTCAGCACATAATTGAGCAGCTTCGTCGCGTCGGGACCCGACACGTTCAAGAGCTGCAACGAAGAAACGTCAAAAAGGCCCGCCCGGCAACGAACGGCTTCGACTTCCACGTAGGGGTCGGTCGCATACGTTTGCGGAAGCGGCATGTTGTTCCACGACACGGAGTCCAAATCGCCGCCGTTCGCCCGGTGGCGATCGTTGAGAATGGACTGGCGTGGCAAATGGGCTAGGGACATAAGAACTACCTCTTGTTTGTTTTTTGATGGGTTATGGGGTGGATTTTGTTGTTGAAGGGATCGCTTAGTCCGGACCTCCGCCAGGCGAGGTCGGGGCGCCGTCGTCGTATTTCGAAAGGTATGCAATTGCCATTTCGCGATACCGGCTGAGGCCTTTGTATTCGATGAGTTCCGGCGGCAACGAGCGCAGCACACGCGGCAGGCGCCGGCCCCATTTCGGCATGGTAACGATCTGTTCGAGGCTCATCAGATAGCCGCGAATGGAGAACAGGATCGCGTTCGACCGCGGCAGCCTGAAGAGCCCCTGCATCTCGACGCGAAGGTGCACCTTCTTGCCGACGTTCTCCGGCGTCACCGTCATCCGGTCACTGCCCCACTTGTGGAAATTTTCCGGACTCGTATCGAGGCGCGGATTGATCGTCATTGTCCAGTTCAAGCGGCGAACCGGTTTGCCGACCTGCAGATTGAGAAGGAATTTCAGCGCCCGCTCGAACACGCCAGCCTCATGCGCCAGCGGCACCGGACCATGCCATTCGAAGAAGTTCATGCCGACATCGAAATCGAGCGACCAGTCGGCCTGCGAAGTAATAATGCCCGCATCCATCCAGAGCTGGTTATCGCGCTGGTCTTGGATCGAGAAGTCGCCTTGGACCTGACGTCCGATGTATTCCATCGGCTCAAACGGCAGCGTGCTCGCATCGAGGAACGTGAACTTCTGGTCGATGCCGAGCGGACGATTGATCCAATGCCACGCGGCGCCGTCGCGGTGCAGCGTGAAATGCTCGGGGTAATCGCGCGCGAGCGACGTCATGACGAGCTCGAGCATGTCCCACTGCGCCGTCATCATGTGTGGCAGCGCCTGGCATCTGAGCGGATCGGCTTCGAGAACGAGAGCGCGATCACGCATCTCGGAGACGTAGTGCTCGTCGATATCGAAGGGGAATTCGAAGGGCGATCCTTTCGGGCCCGGCGTATGCGGTTCGATATTTACCGAATACCGGTATTGATCCTCGATGAAAGGAAACGGAAACCGCCGAATATTCTGAGGGCTGTTTGTGTACGTGAAATCGTCTCGGAAAGTTTCGTCTTTGAATGTCAGTCCCATACTGGGGCCTCCCGGGAAGTATTTTTGAAATTGCGCTTCAGAGATCGAGCGTGATTGATCCGGTCGGAATGCGAGACATGCAGATCATGATCTTCTTGCCGCTGACCTTCTCCGGCTCAGTCAGGTAATGATCGTTGTGCTCGATGAAGCCGTCGCAGGAGAGAACCTCGGTCTGGCATTGGCCACAGGCTCCGCCACGACAGAGAAACGGTGCGTCGACGCCATTCTCTTCGAGCGCTTCGAGAATGCTCTGGTGGCCGCTCACGACGATTTCGCGACCCGAACGGGCGAGCTTGACGACGAACGGCTTACCCGGGGGCGGAGCACTGAACTGTTCGGAGTGCACGTTTTCGTCCGGCCAACCGAGCAGCCGAGCTGTTTGCAAAGCCCAATCGATCATTGGCTTCGGCCCGCAGACGTACATATGCGTGCCAAGACGCTGGCTGCTCAATACGGTCTCGAGTGGGATCAGTTGGCCCTGATCCTGGCGATAGACGTTGACGCGCGAACCGTAACGCGACTGCAGATATTTGCAGTAAGCCCCGTCTTCGAGCGAACGAACGCCGTAGTGAAGCTCGAAATCCGCGTGGAGCCCGTCAAGCTCGTTCATCATCGCCATGAAGGGCGTGATGCCGATGCCGCCTGCGACGAACACATGTTTCTTCGCAAGCTTGGCCGGAGGAAAGAGATTGAGCGGCTGCCCGATCTCGAGTTCCGAACCGACTTTGACGTTCTCGTGCATGAACCTCGAGCCGCCGCGTGATGGATCGACGTTCAAGACGCTGATCTGGTAGCTCGACGTATCCGTAGGCGAACCCATGAGCGAGTAGGGATTGCGCATCAGTCGGTCGCCGGAGTGCATGACGACCGCTATGTGCGAGCCGCCCGAAAACTCGGAGAGCGGAGCATTGTCGATATCGACGAACCGGAAGCGCTTGATGCGGGCTGCCACCGGCTCAACCTCGACGACACGAACGCGTCGGAGAATATTTCCGCTCATTGGTACAAAGCCTCCGTCGGAGGAATATCGCCTGGAATTTCCGCATCGATGCACACGCCCTGGAATGCGGCGAGGCGGCGGGAATAATGATCTCTCACCAGCAAGGTGATGCCGCAATGAGTGCACTTCACCGGGTTCGTCGTAACGTTCTCGATGAAGGTCTTGCAGTGGACGCATTGCACGCGGCGCATCAGCGTGCCGCGATGTTCGGTTCGGATCGACAGATGATCGATCGAGAAATCGCCGCCGGCCTGCACGACGAAGCCGATGAGAGTTTCGGAGCCCGCCGCATAAAGGCGCAAACCCATGGGCGCTCCATCAAGCAGCTGCCGCAGACGCGCGATGCCGTCCGCGAGGGTTGCGTGGAATTCGATGGTCGCTGGCGCAAGCTCGCGAGCGATCGCTTGCCGGTCTTTGTCCGCAAGAGCGTCGGCGAGAATGACGGTCGTGCGTTTCGCGAAGTTTTCGTCGCCACGCGAAAGCAGTTCGGCGACCGCGTCCGCCCCGGCCTTGTCCGAAACGACGATGTTGCTGCGCGCATTGAGATCCGGGGTGAGACCCGGATAGATGGGCCGGCTTTTGATCGTGCTTAGTGTCATCAAGTGCTCCCTGTTCCCGTCGAAGCCACGTGGGGCCTGCGGAAAGTGATCAGAGCAGACCGGAGCGGCGGAGGAAACCGCCCCGGCCCACATTTTCTTTAGGCAGGTAGCTGGAAGAACCAGTTCGAGACGAGGACGACGACCAGACCGGCGGCGAGCACGAGATAAGGCAGCGCCCCGGCTTTTCGCTTCTTGAGATCGGCCTGGGTGAGCCCCAGATCCTCCAGCATATGGGCAGGGAAGACGCCCTTATCCTGGACGTAGTGCCGGTAGCAGAACACCGGAATGATCAGCGACGCGGTGAAGAGCCCGGCCCACAGGGCAACAGGGTTCCACACCTTCGCACCCGCACCCATGAAGACGGCATTGACGAAGGCGAACATCGCACCGAGAGCGAGCACGAACGTCGGTGCGCGCCACGGACGAGGAACGTCTGCGTTGTCTACGCGGTGGATCCAACCCGAATTGAGGTTGAGGAAGTTGAAGATGATGTAACCGCAGTTGGAAACCGCGAGGATGAAGAAGAAGCTCGTGGCGTCCGCACAGGCGATCGCGAGGACCGCAAGATTGATCACGAGATCAGTCCACATCGCGCGCGTCGGTGCGCCATGTTCGTTGACGTGGCTGAGGTAGCGCGGCAGCCAGCCGTCGCGCGAACCCTGGTAAAGTGTGCGCGACGAACCGGCCATCGCGGTCATCAGGCAGAGCATGAGCGCCAGGATCATCAGCATGACGAGCAGGCTCGTGAGCAGTCCGCCGTGGCCGACCATGTTGGCCATGGCCGCAGCGACGCCGGAGCCATCGACGATCGACGGCTCGAGCATGCCTTCAAGACCCAAAACCCCTTGGAAGGTGAAGGGTACGAGCGTGAAGAGCACGAGGCAAAGCAGACCCGAGTAGAAGATCGCCTTGAACGTATCCCGGCCCGGATCGCGGAATTCGCTCGTGTAGCAAACCGCTGTTTCAAAGCCGTACGTGGACCACGCGGCGATGAACATGGCGCCGAGAACGAGCGTCCAGCCGGCGATGTCCCAATGGCCCATTTCCGGCGCGTAAGCGACCTTCAGCGGTTCGAGGGGCGTGAAGTTCGACCAGTTGATTTGACCCGTGAGGATGGGCACCACGCCGACGATCAACATCGGTATGATCACTGCGAGGCCGATATATTTCTGCACGCTCGCGGTACCGAGAATGCCCCGGTGCTGGATGGCGAACGTAATCAGCATCAGCACCGCGCCGATGAAGAACGCGGCGTTGAACGAGAACGACACCGGTCCGAGCGTGCCATGGAAAAGTGACCAGTTGCGAACTTCGGGCGTCAGCGCGGCAATGGCGTCCGACGAAAGCAGAGCTGCCACGGCATCGGTCGCCGCTTTGCCGTGGTTAGCCGCAAGCCACTCGGCGACACGAGGCGAATCCAGCGGGATCGAGTTGGCATGCGCGCCGATCCAGGCCGCGACTTGCGGTGCATCCGCGGGCGGGATCGCTGCGAGCGAATTGAGGATATAAGCCGCCGCGATCGAACATCCGAGCGAGAGCACCGGCGACCAGGCAAACCAATTGCACCAGACCGACAAGGGCGCGATCAGCTTCGAATATCTGACCCAAGCCGCCGCGCCGTAGACCGACGCGCCGCCGGATTTATTGGGGAAGAGGCCGGCAATTTCCGCGTAGGTGAAGGACTGGATGAAGCCCATGATCATCGATGCGAACCAGACGAGAAAGGCAACCTTTCCCGCGACGCCCGCGATTCCGCCGATCGAAAATAAGACGAGAGCAGGGACGCCACTCGCGACCCAAAATGCTCCCCTCCAGTCGATCGCTCGTACGAGTTGACCGGACGGAGCGTTAAGCTCGCCGCCCGCAGATAGCGTTCCAGTTTCTATGGCCATGATCGCTCCGACGAAGCTTGTTTATTGATTAATTTGTGCAGTGATTGATCCCCAGATTGGTCCAGCGAGCGTCGCAATCGCATGGCCCAAAAGAACACGTCCCCCGTCGGCAGCGGCGTTGACGAGATGCAAGTCGATGATTTCGCGACAGAAACCAATTTGAACCAGAAATTACCGCAATTGATCCGACGGGGCCATGTTATGGAACGTCGAATTACCTGCAAGCCAAAAAAATCACCAAAAGGAAACGCTTTTGACCGTTTCGCAGGCACAAAAACCAGATTTCATCGGTATTTAGGGCGGTTAGACACTATATCGCAGTTGCGAACCTACTTTGGGTAATATTGGTCGAATTCGGTTGCATTCTGTCGGGGAAAAGCGAATTCTGTTTGTTATTAGGGGGATCGGTAAATCTCTTCCGAAATTGAAATTATGCGCGTGCCTGTGGACCAAATCGAAAATTGGACGCAACAAACCGTCAGTGCTTTCCTGACGTTGGGGCGTGCAGAGATCATTTCCGCCGCGCGCTCGTGGCTTCGGGCGGAAGCGACGTTCGAGGGCGCGACGATTCCCGTGCCGGTCATCGCTGCAAGCCGTTCGAACGCCGGCATTGCGCACCTCATCCTCGAGAACACCAGCGAAGCGGACGTTGCATTTCGCGAAGCCGAGGAGCATTGGCGGCAAGCGATCGAGAGCGTCGCGACGCTCGACGTGCCATTGACGGGCACGAGTTCATTTCACTTCCGGCTCGCGGCAAAGGTTCCGCATGCGCTGATGGAAGCGCGCCGGCAGCGCTATCGTCACCTCACCGAAGGCGCGCGCGCGATCACGCGTTTCAACCATCTCTTTGTCGATGGTGCCAATCTGACGTCTGGATTGATCGCCAATCGGACGAGCGAGCTGGCATCGATCTTGAGCGAAATCCTCGGTCCGGGCTCAGCAGAGGTCTGCCTGCTCACGATGACTGGTGCATCGCTGCACGACGCTGCGACCTTCTCCCCTTACGGCCGAAAGAGTGCCGAATTCGCTCACAGTCCTCCCGCGCTCGCTAACGGTCTCTCCTCAGATCGCGCGATTTTGGAAGCCGCCGTCGCGCTCACCGCCTTGCTTGGACTTCCGGCATTTCTCGCGATCGAGCATCAGCGGAAAGCCGCCGAAACCCATTCCCAGTGCCCGAACCTCACATGAGCCTGAGCTGAAACATGTCTGAAAGCCACGAACTCGAAGCCCCGCCTTGGATCGACGACTTGACGCGGCATCCGCTCGTCACGCCGCGCGTGAAGGAGATCGCGACGAGTCTTTTTGCCCGCTTTGCTTCGGGAGAATATCAGTTCGGTACGCGAATTCCGGCCGAGCGGGATTTGGCCGATGCCTTCGGTGATAGCCGTGCAACGATACGCCAGGCACTCGAATTCTTGGCGACATACGGCATCGTTGCGCGCCGTCCGGGAAGCGGAACCTTCGTTTCATATCAAAGAAAACGTTCGCCTCAGGAGGGTAGCAACGGACAGGCATCCTCGTTCGTCGATGTCGATCAACTCGCCGAGACGGCGTCACCGTTTGCGATGAACATCGCGAGTTCTATTCTGGCGCCCGAGATGACGCGCCTCGCAACGATCTACATGTCGTCGCGCGACATCGCCGATCTTCAAAGCCAGCTCGTTCGCCTGGAAGCGATCGTCACGGAAGCCGCGATGTTCGCGATATACGAACAAGAGTTCATGATGGCCATTGCCCGTGGTACGCACAACTCGCTGATCACCACGATGTACGCCATTCTGCACGAAGTGCGCAGCCATCCGCAGTGGGCCGCGGCGCGCCAGCAGGCGCTGACACCGGCGAAGATCAAGAGCATCCAGCTCATGTTCCGATCGCTCTACGACGCGATTGAACGGCGAAACGTCGAAACCGCCGTCGAGATCATCAAGATCTACGTCGCCAACGCCCATGAAGACATGATTTACGAATCGTGAGCCGTCATCCGGTCGAGCATCTCGGCGGAAGCCGCAATGTGCTCGCGCTGGTCCCACATCAGGTTCAATGCCCGCATGTGCTTGACCAGGATCGACCGGTGTTTCGACCACCAGTCGGCAACAGAGCCGTACTCCTGAATTCGCGCCTTGCCGTTGATGATCGCGACGACAGGCCAATCCCCGACGAGCGCATTGTCGATCCCGAACAGATCCTTGCCCCACCATATGGCTTCGCCGAAAGCGTGCTGACCGATGCCGCCGACCTTCATCGCAGCGAGAACGGAGAACGGCTCAAACGTGCGCGCCCGCTGCACGGCTGATTTCCACAATTCCAGCGTCGAAGCATATTCCCACGACACCGCGCTCCAGGTTCCCGGAAAGCGACGGCAGAATTCCTCGTAGAATTTGCCGGGCTCTTCAAAGTTCACGTGGCCCTCGTTGAGGCGAGGATCGTCGAAGTCCGGAAACTGAAAGACGAACCCTTCCATGAATTCGAGGCTCGTCCGCCGGATGAGCTCCGGATAGTTGTCGCATGTGCAGGACAGAAGGCGGCCGCGGAATCCGCGCTTGAATGCTTCGATCGTAAGCGCATGGACAAACGGCTCATAGGCCGTATCCCAACAGAGGATGTCGGGCTTCTTTGCCATCAGCTCTTCGACGATCGGCCCGAAATCAGTGGTTTCCGGTTCGAATAAGCGCTCGGCGACAAGCTCGATGCCAGCCGCTTCGAAGGCCGCTTTATAGGTCGCGATTGACGGCAGGCCGTGAAGATCGCGCTGCGCGCACAGCGCCGCGGTCTTGAGCCCGGGCTGCGTCCGCTTCAGCCACTCGACGCCCGTCACATTGTAGATTGGATGGACTTCGCTCGGCGCAACGATTGTCGGCACGTCCGGCGAAAGATCGCTCGGCAGAAGCGTTGTGACGAGCATACGGTGTCTATTGATGAGCCGTCTGATGTCCCCCATGAGGTCGTTGCCGCCGATCATGAGGATGATCTTTACGCCGTCCTCGAGGATCAGCTTCCGTGCGCCCTGCAGTGATCGTTCCGGATGATAGCCGGTGTCGAACGGGATCAGTTCGAGCATGTATTTTCGGTTGCCGACTTTCAGGCCACCGGCGGCGTTGATGCGCTCGACCCAAATGAGGCTGCCATTGATGCCCGGAACCGCCCAGGCTTTGAGCGGCCCCTCGAGCGGAGCGAGGAACCCGATCTTCAAAACCGTTTGAGACCCGATCCCGAAGTCTCTCATTGCAACCGCCAGAGCCGATGCAACAGTGCTTCTGGGTCTAACGGCCATGGTCTGGCTTTACCGGACTTGAAAACTTTCGAGGCACTGGCTCAACTTCTTGGCAACTTGCCGGGGCCGCGCGCCATCGCGTCGGCCTCCGCACTCACGAACTTACGCTGACGCTAAGGCTGGCGCTAGGTCTTGTCGATGGTGTCGCACAAAGAAGTCGGAGTGCCGCTCTGCAGCGAAACTCGGGCAACGTCTGAGCCGCTCTTAGCGAGTGGCCCCTGTAGTCGCGATTGCAGACGTTTCGATCGACGGAGCTGGCTGTGCGCCTTTGGTTGCCACCTCGACCTGGTCGCCGCGGACTTTTGTCAGGAAGGCATCGAGGCTCGGCCCCCAGATATCCCAGCCTTGGCGATCATCAGCTATGGTATGGCCGTCGCTGCCGTAGGCTGGAAGAATATGCTCTTCCGCATTGCCCCCAGCACGATTCCAGGCCTGCGCCAGATCCTCCGCGAGGGCCGGTCCGAAATAGCTGTCGTTCTCGGAGTAAAACCAGATCGTCGGCACGTGCGCCTTGCCACCGTATGCCTGAGCCGCCGAAACGAGATCCGGTCTGCCACAAACCGCATTGTAGCGGCCGTAAGCGTGACCGCCTCGTCCCCCCGCAAAATTCACGATGGCCTGCACCTGCGGAAGATTGCGCGCAGCAAGCGCCAACGATGCCCATCCGCCTGTCGAGACGCCGGCGACGATGGTTTCCTTCGGAGCGACGAACGATTGTGCGCTCATGTAATTGACCGTCGCAGCGATATCGTCGGCGGCGATATTGCCGGACAGGAAATGATTTGGGTGGTCGCATGTGCCGACCGCTTCCGAGAGTGGGCCGCCAGTCGCGCCATGGCCGCGGCGCTGCGGCAGCACCACCGCGTAACCGCGCTCGACGAACCAGCGCGACAGCCAGTAATAGACAGGCATGGAGACGGCGAGACGCGTCGCTTCGTCCGTGCCGTGATTGATGACGACGAGAGGAAATTTCTTGTTGGGTTCCGAGGGATCGGCCTCTGGTCGGAAGACCGTCGCGCGCAGCGCGCGTCCTTCTTCGCCGCTCGGCAAAATCCACAGCTGCTCGCGCATCCGCGCACCCTCGGGCCCGAACGGGCCGAACTGCCGATCGTCAGCTTTTGCCGGCCAGCACGAAAGGGCGGTCAGCGTCATCAGAACGGCGATCAGAATCGTTTGGGTGTTTACAAGCCGGGCCGATCTGCCCATCGATTGGGACAGAAAATCTCCCCTCGCGAAATTCATTAAAAGTTCCCCACGCGACTGTAACTTTGCGTCGCACCATTGGAAGATGCTCACGCGCCAACGTCAAGAGCCTGAGCGACACACCCGGATTTCGTGCACCAAATGCCGATTTTACAGCGCATTTTGCACTGTGGGCGTGACATTCGTGACCACACCCGGTCGCACAATCTCCGCATTTCACCCCGGCGCGAGTACAGGCGGAAGAAGGTCATTTGACGCTGCAAAAAAGAAAGCGCCGGGAACATGCCCGGCGCCCGTGATCACGCGTCGTCTCGGCGGACCATTACCACCAGCAGAGGCCGATGCAGTACCCGTCTCCAGGCGCGTGGCGGCGGCGATTGGTCGGCTGAGTGTAGGTCGAGTACGAATTGTAATAGTAGTGACGGCGATACGGATAGTAGCCGTGCTCTGCGTAGTAGCGATCACGCCACTTCTGATAGCCGGACGGATCGTCGGTCGGCACGTCGTGCTCCTCGCGCCAGGCCCGGTATTGCCAGCCCCGTTCGCGCAAGTTGTTGCCGTAATAGCGGTGATGCCGATGACGCCAGTGGCGGTGACGCCAGTAGCCGTGACGCCAGCTGTGGCGCCGGAAGCCGCAGTGGCGATAGCCGTGACGCCACCAGCAGCGATAGCGCGCTTGCTGAACAGTCCCGGACTGCTCGGCCTTCAACGTCAAAACGTTGCTCGTGAGCACCGCGGCCCGCGCCCGCGGAGCATTGGCGCCGAATAGAACGGCCATCGCGCAGCTTAGCGCGATGAGCGAAAGCAATTTTTTCATGGCTCCCCTTCCGATCGATGATAGCCCCGGCGACGCCTGACGCCGTTCCGAGGACAGAGCGCCTTGGATACAGCACTTGGGCAATGTCAGTACAACCCCAATCCCGGGCAAATGGACCGGTCCAAAGCAGCTTGTGACGGCACTGTGGCTCGTTCGCGCCACCATAGAGTTGAACGCTGAGAAGGGAAGAGATGGGGAGAGGGCTGACGGGTGTAGCGATGGGAGGAGGGCTGACGGGTGAAGGAAGCTAGGCGCCCCGCCTGACGCTCAATTGTTGCGGACGGCTTGCCAGATTTTTTCGTCCCAGAGACGGATCCCGCCCGTGATACCGGCATCGTTAGAGGCAATGCGGACATTGTCCGGCAAATCATCGGCGCCGACGTCGGCAGAATTTCCTCCGCCGAGATACAGCATGTCGTAGTGCAGTAGAGAATAGACGATCTTGATCGTATTCCGCACGCGGCGTTTCCACTTTTTGGCTCCGTGCGTGCGGCGAGCTTCGGCGCCGATGTAGCCGTTATAGGTCTCATCCTTGTGAATGGGATGATGCGCGAGCTCGAGGTGAGGCGCGAGCGCGCCATTGGCGAACACCGCGCTGCCGACGCCTGTGCCGAGTGTGAGCACGACTTCAAGCCCGCTCCCCGTTACGATCCCGAGACCTTGCACCTCCGCGTCATTGAGGAGGCGAGCGGGCTTCCGGAAGCGCTGTGTCAGAACCGCCTCCAGTGGATAGTCGCGCCACTTTTCGATGTCGAAGTGCGGCGCAGTAACAACGCGGCCACGACGGATGACACCCGGAAAGCCGATGGAAATTCGTTCACTGGGAGGAAGTGCAGCGGTCAGATCAGCAAGCGCGTTCAACAGGATTCCGGGATGACAAGGATCAGGCGTATCGACCCGCACCCGCTTCACGATCATCCGCCCCGCATCATCGAGAACCGAGGCCTTGAGGCCGGTACCGCCGACGTCGATCGCCAACGTGCACAAGCCGGTTCGGCTCATTGTCTGATTGGGCCTTGCCTCGTTCATCTTTGAACCACCGGCTCGATAGCCGCCTCGTCCGTGAAGATCCGCAGCGTGCCCACCGGTCTGAGATGCGCGGCGGGCAGACTGGCGTCGCCGTTGCAAAGCCGATTCAAGATCGCACGTTTCTCTTTTCCTTCGATCAGAAAGGCGACGTTCCGGCTGCTCTCGAGAGCTGGGTAGGTGAGGGTAATTCGCGCATCGGACTTGACGCCGATGACAGTGGCAACCCAATGGTTCCGCTCGGCGAGCGCGGCGGTGCCGGGAAACAGCGATGCCAAATGTCCGTCCGGACCGAGACCCAGAAAAGTCACGTCGAAGAGCGGTCGGGCCGGGTCGAGTCGCTCAGCGCCGTAAAAAGATTTGAGGAGGCGCTCATAATCATAGGCGGCCGCCTCGGGGCTGCTGCTGTCGGTCGGTATCGGATGGACGTTGGCATCTGGGATCGGTACCCGCGAGAGCAATGCCTCCCGAACCATGCGGTAATTGCTGAGCGCATCGTCCGGAGGCACAAATCGCTCGTCCCCCCAAAACCAATGCGTTCGCGTCCATGGGAATGTATCGCGAAAAGGCGGTCCCGCGAGACGTTGATAAAGTCGCCGCGGCGTCGAGCCACCGGACAGATTGACGGCAAAACCTCCATCTTTCGCTGTCGCCAATTCAAGCAGCCAATTCGCAACCCTCAGCGCCAACGCGTCCGCATCGGCGAGAATTTCAAGGTTCGCCACGAACGGATTGCTCAAGGACGTCTCCTTCTGTCCGGTACCCCGAAACTCGGGCTGCCCGGTCACGAACTTCTTGCGTTGGCCGGAGCCAATACAAATTTCTGCACGGCTTTGGCGAAGCCCTCGTTCTCGCTGCTGTCGGTGACGGCACTCGCCCGCGCCTTCACCTCATCGCTCGAATTGCCCATGGCGATGGAAAAGCCGCTCTTGGCGAACATGAGAACGTCGTTGGGCATGTCGCCGATCGTGGCGATTTTGGCGGGCGCGACGTCGAGGAACTTGGAGAGCGTCGCCACCACGGTTCCCTTGTTGGCCTTGGGATGCGTTATGTCGAGATAATAGGGTTGGGAGCGCGCGGCGCTGGCTGCTTCTCCGAGGGTGCGCTGCGCCACCTTCTCGCACGCAGCGACGCGGTCCAAATCGTTCGACACGCCGACGACTTTGACGGTGTGTGCAAAATGCGCGTCGGTGAACGATGCGACGACTGTAGGCTCGAACTTCACCGTCCACGTCTCGCGTGCCACGTGCGGCGCATTCGGATCGCGGATCAGCCATTCGTCTTCCGTATAGACCCACGCGTCGAGACCCTGATCGATAAGAATGGCAACGGCCTGTTTCGCCGTCTTGGGATCGAGCAGGTGGCTTTCGATCACTGACAGATCGGGATTGACGAAGACGCCGCCGTTGAAGCCGGCGATTGGAGTTCTGAGTGCCAGTGGAGCGATCAACATCGACATGCCGCGCGGCGGCCGGCCGCTCGTGATCGCAAATCCGATGCCGGTATCGTGCAGTTCGCGAACGGCTGCCTTCGCCGCGTCCGTCAACACCTTGTCATGAGTAACGAGCGTCCCGTCGACGTCAGCCAGCAAAAGTTGGATCGTCGGGTAACCGCTCATGGCTTATTGCACCCGGTGGGACTGATCGGCCGCCACACCCGGCCGCCGACGTCGTGCAACAAGTCATCGGCGGCCGCTGGACCGTCGCTACCGGACTCGTAGTTTGGAAAATCGGCCTTCTCTACGGCCCACGCATCGAGAACCGGCTGCACAATGCGCCAGCCGTGCTCCACCATGTCGGCGCGCATGAAGAGCGTCGGATCGCCGATCATCACATCATAGAGCAGCGTCTCATAGCCGACATTCGGTTCCTTCGCGAACCAGTCGCTGTAGTGAAAGTCCATCTTGACGGCAGCGAGATTGACGACAGGGCCGGGACGTTTGACCTCGAACTGCAGGGAAATGCCTTCGTCCGGAGCGATACGCAGCACCAGCCAGTTGGGCCGCAAGCATTCGACGGGCGTATATTGAAACGCCGTGTAGGGCGCTTGTTTGAAGCAGATCGCGATTTCCGTATCACGTCGCGACATGTGCTTTCCCGTGCGCACGTAAAACGGCACGCCGGCCCAACGCCAGTTATCGATCTCGAGCTTCATGGCGATATAGGTTTCGACGTTCGAATCTGGCGCCACATTCGGCTCCTGCCGGTAGGCCACGGCTTTTTTGCCCTTCACCTTGCCCGCTCCGTATTGACCGCGCACTGCGCATGCCACAGACACCGGCGCCATTGCCGCAAGCACGTCGGCTTTCTTCGTGCGGATCGCCTGGGCATCGAAGCCCGTCGGCGGCTCCATGGCGACCATCGAAAGCAGCGAGAACACGTGATTGGGAACCATGTCGCGCAGGGCTCCGGTCACCTCATAGAACGACCCGCGCTGCTCGACGCCCACCGTCTCTGCTGCGGTGATCTGTACGTGATCGATACGGTCGCGATTCCAGATCGGCTCGAACAGCCCGTTGCCGAAACGGAACGCCATGATGCTCTGGACGGTGTCTTTTCCCAGAAAATGGTCGATGCGGAAAATCTGGTCTTCATTCAGCGTGCGCAGGATCTGCGCGTTCAACTTGCGGGCGGAGTCGAGGCTATGGCCGAACGGCTTCTCGATAACCACACGGCGCCAAAACTTCTTCTTGCCGTTCTTGTCCTCGGTCTGCTGGGTGAGCTTGGCGTCGCCGAGGTAATCGATCACCGTGCCGAAGAGGCGATCGGCAACTGCGAGATAGAAAATGGCGTTACCTTCGGTGCCATGCACCTTTTCCGCATCGGCGAGCGCACTGCCGAGCGTCTGATACACTTCGGGCTTTGTCAGATCGCCCTGGACATACGACATCTTATCAGCAAGCCGCTTCCAGGCCGCATCGTCGATAGCATCGACTTCGAACTCGGTCACCGGATTTCGGACATAACTCTTGATCGTATCGTAAAGGTGATCGCGCCAGCTTTCGGACGTTCCCGGATTTCGCCCGACGCCGATGAGCGCGAATTTTTCCGGCAGCACCCTGGTGCGCGAGAGATTGTAGAGCGCGGGAACGACGAGGCGCTTGGTGAGGTCGCCGTAGGCGCCGAAGATCACCATGGCGCACGGATCGGCCGGCTCGGGCTGCCGCGCCGGTGGACACTGAATGAGTTGCGCGGCTTGGTGTCTGCGGATCGGAGCCTTTAACGACATTGACTTGGTCCGTTGCGTTTTACGATGCGGCGCGCCCTCGCGATTTCATTGTCTTCGGTTCGGGGTCGATTGGCTCGCTGCCTTCGACGTGGCCGCCGAAGCCGAGGCGCATCGCCGAAAGCATCTTCTCTCCGAACGTGTGCTGCCCGCGCGACCGGAAGCGTGCGTAAAGCGCTGTCGAGAGAACTTCAGCGGGAACGGCTTCCTCAATGGCGGCTTCGACGGTCCAGCGGCCCTCACCGGAATCTTGAACGAAGCCGGAGAAATTTTTCAGCTGCGGATCCTTCGCCAGCGCCGCAGCGCTGAGATCGAGCAACCAGGATGTAATGACGCTGCCGCGCCGCCAGACTTCTGCAATGTCCTGCATGTTGAAGACGAAGCGTTCGTCGTCCGGCAGGTCATTGGAATCTTTGTTGCGAAGAATGTCGAAGCCCTCGGCGTAGGCCTGCATCAATCCGTATTCGATGCCGTTGTGCACCATCTTCACGAAGTGTCCGCTGCCATTCGGGCCCGTGTGAATATACCCGTGCTCGGCGCGGGGATCCGCTTTTTCCCGGCCCGGAGTGCGTGAGATTTTGCCCAATCCGGGCGCCAGCGCCGCAAAGATCGCATCGAGGTGCGCGACAGCCTCCTGTGGGCCGCCGATCATCATGCAATAGCCGCGCTCGAGACCCCAGACGCCGCCGGACGTGCCGCAATCGATGTAGCGGATACGCTTATTTGCCAGCGCCTTCGCGCGCCTGATGTCGTCCTTGTAGAAGGAATTGCCGCCATCGATGATGATGTCATCAGGCGCCAGAAGATCGCCGAGTTGCGCCACGGTTTGTTCGGTTATTCGGCCGGCAGGCAACATCAGCCAGACAGCGCGCGGCTTCTCCGTGAGCGCCTTCGTCATGTCCTCCAGAGACCCGACTGCCGTCGCACCTTCCTTGGCCAGCGCATCGCGCGGCCTGGCGTCGGCATCGAACACGACGCAGTGGTGTCCAGCCTTCATCAGCCGGCGAGAGATGTTGCCACCCATGCGACCCAAACCGATTATCCCGATCTGCATTTCTGTCACCCTCAAAGCTCGTTACCGAGCGCCTCGTCGACGGCGCGTGCAAACTCCGCAAGGCCCGCATCGACGTCCTTGACGTGAACGCGCAGCGCACGCCGGCCTCGTTCCACCAGCACATCGAGATCGCCGCGCGCCTGCGCCGCTTTCACGACTCCGAAGCTGTAGGAATGGCCGGGCACGTCGAAATCGATTGGGTCGTCGGCGGTGAGCTGGACAAAGACTCCGGAATTCGGACCGCCCTTGTACGCTTGGCCGGTGGAATGCTGGAATCGGGGGCCGAAGCCGAGGCAGGTGGCGGCGTGGGTGCGGTCGCGGATGCGCGAACGCATCGCCGTCATGGCTCGGATATGCGTCTCGTCACGCCAAATGTAGGGAAGCAAAGCCACGTAGTCGCCGGCCTCCACGCGTCCAAAATGGCTCCTCAGGTATCCGGCAAGCGTGTTGTGGCGGCCGAGCTCTGCGGCATTGCGCGGATCGGCGTAGAGCGCAATGCCGTTCTCGCGAAAGATCGGCTCGTCGTCCGGCAGCCTGTGCGATTTCTCGTATGCGTCGGTCAAGGCACTCGTCTTGACCTTGCTCGCCTCGACGTCCGGCTGATCGAACGGATTGATCCCGATGATCTCACCGGCGACTGCAGTCGCGATTTCCCACCGGAAGAACTCCTGGCCGATGTGCCAGAGGTCCTTGACGCGGATTTTTGCAACGGGATGTCCTGCTTTTTCGAGCGCATCCACGGCCTGCTGCTGTGACGACGCTGCGCGCCCGTCCAATTCGAGATAGGCGAAGAAACGGTCGCTACCATAGTGCTCAGGAGTTGTCGGCGGCTCGTCCGCCAGCGGAATGAGTCCGCGACCGTCCTTGCCCGTGCTCTCAGCCAGAAGCTGTTCCAGCCACGCACCGAGATCGGCGATTTCCGGTGACGCGATAATCGTCACCTTGTTGCGGCCGAATTGCTTTGCAGCGATGCCCAAGGCGATGCCGAGTTTCACACCGGGATTTTCGGAAGGCGGCACATCGGCGCCGCACGCGCGCTCCATCGGCAGCGTCGTGTCGAGAAGCCGCTTGACGTCAAGACCCATCGCGGCGGCCGGTACCAGTCCGAAGTTCGACAGTACGGAATAGCGGCCGCCGATCGAGGGCACGCCATGAAAGATATGAGTGAAGCCGAGTTGCTTGGCGCGCGCCTCGAGCGATGAACCCGGATCCGTGACAGCGGCGAAATGCTCGCCCGCCTTTTCCTTGCCCACAACAGCGGCAACGCGATCGAGGAAGTAGTCCATGAAGAGGTTCGGCTCCAGCGTGCTGCCGGATTTGGATGAGACGATGAACAGCGTCTTCCCGAGGTCGACGGCGTATTCGGTTGCCTTGATCTGCGCCGGATCGGTGCTGTCCAGCATATGGAAGCGGGGCCAGCCGGATTGTTGCCCGAACGTCTCGCTCAACACTTCCGGACCGAGGCTCGAGCCGCCCATGCCGAGCAAAACCACATCCGTGAAGCGGCGTTCTTTCACGTTCTCCGCGAAGTGCCGCAATTGGTGGACGTCACCGAGTTCCTGCTCGACGATGTGCAGCCAGCCGGTCCACTTGTTTTCATCCGCTCCGGTCCAAAGCGATTTGTCGCCAGCCCACAGCCGCCGGATGAGACCTTCCCTGCGCCAGGTCTCGAGTTCGTTATCATAAGCCCTCTTCAACTCCGGAAAGCCCGGAGCGATTTGCAGACCGTTGCATTGAACTTCGGTCGGCGCTCGGCTCCGGTGGGCGATGGCTGCAAAGAGCTTGTCGAATGCGTCCGCGAACTGCTGGACGCCGTCCTTCACTAGCTCATCCGTGACTTCGGGCAACGAGATGCCGTGCTCGGCGAGCGCGGAGAGTATTGCGCGTGCGCCTGCCACATCCTGTTCGATGGCATCGGGCGTCGGATTTCCGTGGTCGCGATAAGCGTCCATCGTCGCGGGCGGAACGGTGTCGACCGTCTCGCGGCCGATGAGACTGTCGACATACATCGTGTCGTTGTAGGCCGGATTTTTCGTGCTGGTTGAAGCCCAGAGGAGTCGCTGCGTCCTCGCGCCCGAAGCAGCGAGATCGTTCCAGCGTGAACCTGAAAACAGCGCCTTGTATCGAACGTAGGCGAGCTTCGCATTGGCGATCGCCGCCTTGCCACGCAGCTTTTCCGCAGCCTGTCGATCATCGAGCCTATCGAGCCGCTTGTCGACGGCAGTATCGATGCGGCTGACGAAGAAGCTCGCGACACTTCCGATCTTTGAAACGTCGCCTCCCGACTTCTTCAGGTCTTCGAGCCCGGAGATATAAGCTTCGGCGACCTGCTCGTAGACGCTGACGGCAAAAAGCAACGTGATGTTGATGTTCAGTCCGCGACCGATCAGCTGCCGGATGGCGGGTATGCCGGCAGGCGTCGCCGGTACCTTCACCATCAAGTTGGGACGATCGACGGCCGCCCATAGCCGCGTCGCTTCCGTCACCGTGGCCTCGGTATCGTTGGCGAGATAAGGCGAGCATTCGAGGCTGACATAACCGTCGCGATTATTCGTTTTGTCGTAAACCGGACGCAGCACGTCGGCTGCGGCGCGGATATCGGCGATTGCCAGATGTTCGTAGATGGCAGAGATGCTGTGATCGGCCCGGGCCTGAAATGCCTTCAGGGCGTCCGCGTATTCATCCGTCTCGCCGATGGCCTTCTCGAAAATCGATGGGTTAGATGTGACGCCCTTCAATCCGTCGCGCTCGATGAGGCTGCCGAGCTCGCCGCTTTCGATAAGGCTGCGCTTGATATAGTCGAGCCAGAGCGACTGGTCATACAATTCGAGCTGCTTCAGCGCGTTCATGCCGCTTTCTCCTTGGCCAAGCCGAGCTGTTGCTTCGCCACGGCCAGTACGTTCTTCGGCGTAAAGCCGAACGCCTTCATCACATCCTTGATTGGCGCCGACGCGCCGAAGCTATGCATGCCGATCCTGGCGCCGGTCGGCCCCACATAGCGATCCCAGCCGATGACCGAGCCCGCCTCGACCGAAACGCGTGCTTTGACGGCGGGCGGCAGCACGCTATCGCGATACGACCGATCCTGCTGTTCGAACAATTCCCACGACGGCATGCTGACGAGACGCGCCGCAACGCCTTCCTGCTTCAGCGTTTCGTAAGCTTCCACGCAAAGTGCAACTTCACTGCCGGTGCCGATCAGGATCACCTGAGGTTTGCCGCGGTCGGCATCAGCCATGATATAGGCGCCGCGCGCAACGCCTGCCGCGGACGCGTAACGCTTGCGATCGAATGTCGGGACAGGCTGCCGGGTCAATGCCAGACAGACCGGCCCACGCGCCGATCCGATGATGACACGCCAAGCTTCGGCGACCTCGTTGGCGTCGGCGGGCCGGAGCGTAATGAGGCCGGGTATGCTGCGCAGTGCAACGAGCTGCTCGATCGGTTGATGCGTTGGCCCGTCTTCGCCGAGGCCGATCGAGTCGTGCGTGAAGATATAGATGACAGGAACGTCCATCAGCGCGCTGATGCGGATGGCGGGCTTCGCGTAATCAGAGAAGGTCAGAAAACTCGAACCGTACGCGCGGAGCTTGGACAAGGCGAGCCCATTCAGAATGGCGCCCATGCCATGTTCGCGAATTCCGAAATGAAAATTGCGGCCGCCATATTTGCCAGCCTCGAAATCTCCCGCCGCCTCGAAGGTCAGACGCGTCTTCGTCGATGGCGCAAGATCGGCCGAGCCGCCGATAAGCGAGGGAACATGCGTTGCGATGGCATTCAGCACCTTGGCGGAGGAATCGCGCGTCGCGAGCCCTTTTGGATCGGCGGCAAAGCTCGGTAGATCGGCGTCCCATCGGCCCGGAAGTTCGCCCGTCTGCAATCGTTCGATTTCGCTGCTCGCGTCGGGATATTTGGACCGATACGTCTTCATGAGCTCCGACCACGCCGTCCGGAGATCCCGCCCGCGCCGGCCGATTTGGGCACTGAAGTGTTCGCGCACACCCTCGGGAATGAAAAACTTGGAATCTTCCGGCCAGCCATAGCTGCGCTTCGCCAGGCGGACTTCTTCGGCGCCAAGCGGTTCGCCGTGCGCGGCGCTGGTATCGTGCTTGTGCGGCGCGCCGTAGCCGATATGGCTATCGACGATGATCAGCGTCGGTACGTCGCGCGTATTCCGGAAGGTCTCGATTGCTTCCGCGATCCGCTCGCAGTCGTTGGCATCGCCGACACGCAGCACGTTCCAGCCGTAAGCGAGGAAACGCGCGGCAACATCGTCGCTGAACGCCAGATCCGTGTGGCCTTCGATCGTGATGCGGTTGCTGTCGTAAATCCAGCAGAGGTTGCCGAGCATCAGGTGGCCAGCGAGCGAGGCGGCTTCGCTCGCGACGCCTTCCATCATGTCGCCGTCGCCGCAGAACGCATAAATGTCGTAGTTGAATATCTCGAGGTCCGGCTTGTTGAAGTGCTTCGCCAGCCAGCGCTCGGCGATGGCCATCCCGACGCTCATCCCGCAACCTTGACCGAGAGGCCCGGTCGTCGCCTCGACGCCAGCGGTGTGACGATATTCTGGGTGTCCCGGGCAACGACTGTCGAGCTGGCGGAAGCGCTTGATGTCTTCGAGTGTAACCGCGAGATCGCGGGAGGTCTGATCGGTCCGTACGCTGGCAAGATGCAACATCGAATAGAGAAGCATTGACGCGTGTCCGTTGGACAGCACGAAGCGGTCTCTATTCGGCCATGCCGGGTCGTCGGGATCATAACGGAGAAAGCGCTGCCACAACGTGTAGATGACCGGAGCCAAAGCCATAGGCGTGCCAGGATGGCCGGACTGGGCCTGCTGCACCGCGTCCATGGACAGGGTACGGATCGTATTGATGCACAGTTCGTCGATGGGTTGATTGCCCGGCAGATAGTTCCCTGTTTTAGTGGCGCCACGGCTCATGACGGCATTCCGTGTTCTCGCAATCGCGGCAACCTTCCGAGTTGGCCGACTTGTCCGGGTCACTGCGAAGTGGTCCGCGGCATTCCGAAAGATCGGTCCGGTGGCCGGCAGCAGAAAAGCCGCGTCGGCTTTAGGGAAACTCCACGCTTCCGAGGCCGGTTAACGTGCCCAAATGCAAACAGACCCGCCCTGAATTGGTTCCACGTGCGAGCAAAGCCGACTGAAACCGGAGACGCCGTATTTTCGATTTTTTCGATTTAAACCGCAGGTACATTATTGATGAGCCCGCATGCAACGCTGCAAAAATCCATCTGACCACCTACGTGGGTTGATAGGAGGACCTACATATACTCTGGCCGGAAAGGGCCTCCCGAATGGCATTTAAAGTTCAGGTCGGGCCAGCGCAAATCGCGATCCATCAGGGCCAGACGGTTTTCGTCACCGCTCCTGATGGACAAGTGAACTCGCCCAGCAATCACGGTATGTATTTTCGCGACACCCGGGTCATCAGCGCTTGGGCAATCTATGCGAACGGTGAGCCCTGGGACCTTCTGAACGGCGGCGCCGTTTCCTCTCATGCGGCGCATATCGTGCTGACGAACCATGCCTTCGTGAGCGAGGACGGCCCAATTCCGGCGCGCACGCTCGGGCTGAAGATCGGCCGCCATGTCGAGGGAGGGATGCACGAGGACATCGACATCACCAACAACGGATTGCGGCCCGTGCGCTTCAATTTGGAAATCGCGATCCGATCGGATTTTGCCGACATCTTCGAGGTCAAGGGCGAGGAAATTGTGCGGCGTGGCCACATCACAACCTCGTGGACGCCGAAGCGTCAAGTGCTTCGGATTGCCTATCGCAATAAAGATTTCTGCCGTGAATTGATCGTCCGGGCGGGCAGGGGGAACAACACGCCGGCAACGAACGCGAATGGACGGCTAAGCTTCGATATCGCGCTGACGGCCGGCGAAAGCTGGCATGGTTGTTTGACCTACGAGCTTATCGACGGCAACAGCCACATCCGCGCTCCGGGGCCATGCGCCGATGCCAGCGAAATGACGTCCCATGCCAAAAAGATGAACGATTGGCAGCGAGCCGTTCTGAAAATCACGACCAGCAACGAGGAGTTCTATCGCTGCTATAATCAAGGCGTTATCGACATGGCGGCTCTTCGGCTCCCCCTGAAGGGCACCGATCGCATGGTGTTCGTTCCGGCCGCAGGCTTGCCTTGGTTTGTCGCCCTGTTCGGCCGCGATACGTTGATCGGTTCATTGCAGACGTTGATCGTCTATCCGGAATTCGCTGCCGGAGCGCTCGAAGTATTGGGGCAATATCAGGCGACGGAACGCGACGATTACCGCGACGCCGAGCCGGGCAAGATCCTCCACGAGCTGCGCTACGGCGAGCTGGCGCACTTCAAGCTGATCCCGCACACACCCTATTACGGCACCGCGGACGCGACACCCTTGTACTTGGTAGCCCTGCACGCAACGTGGCGCGCGACCGGAAACCGCGAGCTGATCGAGCGGCAATTGCCCAACGTCGAAGCCTGTCTGTCTTGGATAGATAAATACGGCGATCGCGACGGCGACGGCTTCCAGGAATACCAGACGCGCTCGAAGGCCGGCTATGAAAACATGGGATGGAAGGATTCAGGCGATGCCGTGATGTATCCCGATGGCACGCTCGTAGCGGGTCCGAAGGCGCTGTGCGAATTGCAGGGTTACGTCTATGACGCCTGGCTGCGCACGGCCGAGATCTATGATGAACTCGGCAACAAGCGGCGGGCCAACGCGCTGCGCAAGAAGGCGACGGAGCTCTACGACAAGTTCAACGATGCGTTCTGGGACGAGAGCGCCGGCCTCTACGCCTACGCCCTGGACGGCGCCAAGAAAAAGGTCATGACAGTGGCCTCCAACATCGGACAGTGCCTGTGGTCGGGGATTGTCGCGCCGGAACGTGCCGAGGCCGTCGTAAAGCGCCTCATGCGGAAAGATATGTGGAGCGGCTGGGGCATCCGCACGCTTTCGGCGGATCATATCTCGTTCAATCCCTATGATTACCAGACCGGGGCGGTATGGCCGCACGACAACTCGCTGATCGCCTTGGGGATGCGCCGCTACGGTTTCGCGGCCGAGGCAGCGATGGTGGCGCGGGATATCAGCGGCGCGGCTAGTCATTTTCTTTTGAACCGGCTGCCCGAGCTCTATGCCGGGTTGCAACGCGACGGCACGAGTTTCCCCGTGCAGTACCTCGGCGCCAATGTGCCTCAAGCGTGGGCGGCGGGCACGCCGTTCATGCTGCTGCAGGCAATGCTTGGGCTACAGCAGGATGCGCCGCGTGGGAAATTGTACGTCGACCCCGCATTGCCCGATTGGCTGCCCGACGTGACATTGACGGATCTGCGGTTAGGCCGTTCGCGTTTTGATATCCGGTTCTGGCGAGAAGGTAAGGAAACCTCCTTCGAGGTTCTGAAGGGAAAGCGAAGCGCGGTGGAACGAATGAGCATCGAAATGTCGGGAAGCGTCGCGGGTGAGCGGTGTGGCCAAGCCTGATCGGAGAATCGAGGACTATGCGCTTCTCGGCGATTGCGCGACGGCCGCGCTCGTCGGGCGAGACGGCTCGATCGATTGGCTGTGCTGGCCGAGGTTCGACTCGAGCGCCTGCTTTGCAGCCCTGCTCGGCGATCCGGACAATGGACGCTGGCTGATAGCCCCCAAGGACACGCCGCTTCGAACAACGCGCCACTACATCGATACCTCGCTCATTCTCGTGACGGTTTTCGAGACCGCGACCGGTATTGTCGAACTCGTCGACTTCATGCCGCCGCGCGACGGCAGAGCTGATCTCGTCCGCCTGGTTCGCGGTGTGCGCGGCAAAGTCGATCTGCGCACGGAATTCATCCTGCGCTTCGATTACGGCTCGATCGTGCCGTGGGTAGAGCGTCTCGATGGCAAAGGTCTGCGCGCGATCGCCGGACCCGAGATGGCCATGCTCAGGACGCCGATCCCGTTGGAGGGACGAGACTTCACGACGGTCGGCGAGTTCGCCGTCAGCGCCGGTGAGGTTGTGCCGTTCGTCTTGAGCTATGGTCCCTCACACTTGCAACCACCCGAAGGCGTGGATCCTGAGCGCGCATTGCGGGAAACCAAAGCATTCTGGCACGCGTGGTCAAACCGCTGCACCTCCGAGGGCTGCTGGAGCGAAGCCGTCCGGCGATCGCTGACGGTGCTGAAGGGGCTAACCTATGCGCCGACCGGTGGCATCGTTGCGGCGGCCACCACTTCGCTGCCCGAAGAGGCCGGCGGCGTGCGCAACTGGGACTATCGCTATTGCTGGCTCAGAGATGCCGCCTTCACGCTGCGCGCGCTGGGCCGCGCCGGTTACTATGAAGAGGCACGGCAATGGCGTGATTGGTTATTGCGAGCGGTCGCCGGGAGTCCCGATCAACTCCAGATCATGTACGGGCTTGGCGGCGAGCGTCGTCTGGCCGAATGGGAGGTCGATTGGCTGGACGGATTCGACGGAGCGCGCCCCGTCCGAATTGGCAATGCCGCCTCAACGCAGCTTCAACTCGACGTCTTTGGTGAAATCGCTGACGCGATGTTTCAAGCTTACGAGCATGGCATGACGTCGGTGAACCGATGGTCGGCGATAGCCCGGGCCCTTCTCGATCATCTTGAAACGATTTGGCGCGAACCGGACGAGGGCATTTGGGAGGTGCGCGGACCTCGCCAATGCTTCACGCATTCCAAAGTCATGGCCTGGGTTGCATTCGACCGGGCCGTGAAATCGGCCGAGCGGCTTGGCGTGGAAAGTCCCATTGAGCGGTGGCGCAAGGTTCGCGATGCGATCCACGAAGACGTATGCAGCTACGGTTTCGACACCGAATTGGGTAGTTTCGTACAGGCCTACGGATCGAAGGTCCTTGATGCGAGCCTTCTACTGCTTCCGATCGTCGGCTTTCTGCCGCCCTCCGATCCGCGGATCGTCGGCACGGTTCGCGCGATCGAGCGGCGTCTCCTCGTCGACGGCCTCGTCTTCCGCTATGACACCGGCAAAACGGACGATGGATTACCGCCCGGCGAAGGTGCCTTTCTCGCCTGCAGCTTCTGGTTCGTCGATAATCTGATCCTGCAGGGCCGCGTCGCGGAGGCGCACAAGATGTTCGAGCGGCTGCTTGCGCTTCGAAACGATGTCGGTCTTCTAGCAGAGGAGTACGATCCTCGCGCGCGACGCCAAATGGGAAATTTCCCGCAGGCCTTCAGCCACGTCTCGCTCGTCAATACCGCCTACAACCTGAGCCTCTGCGAGAACCCTTCGGAAGAACGCGTATGATGACGCCGGACCGCGATTGCGAGTGCATTGCCCGCGTTTCATCGCTGGCGCGACGGCAGAAAGCGTGACTGGAGGTCAAGATGGATGATCTAACCGTGCGCGCGGCGCTGGAGCGCCATTGGCTTGCTTCGGACGCGAGCGACTTCAAAGTCGAACATGAAATCTACCGCGAGGATGCGGTTCTTGATTATCCCCAATCGGGTGAGAGGATCCGCGGCCGTCACAATATTCAAGAGAGCCGGTGCCTCCAGCCGAACAGGAAGCGATTTACGGTTCAAAGAATTATCGGTAGCGGCGATCTCTGGGTGACCGAATTCACACTCGCCTACGATGGCAGACCATCTTACGCCGTGAGCATCATGGAATTCCGCGACGGACTGGTGGCGAACGAAACTCAGTATTTCGCCGATCCGTTTGAGCCGGGAACCTCGCGCGCGCATCTTGTCGAGCGAACAGGTGAATTGAGGTCATCCTGAACGGGCGGACGCGAAACGCGATGCTCGCGATGAGGGATCGTCCGCCGCCGGTTCGCGGCGACAGTCGCTTCGGCTTATTCGGTAAATAGATTTGGCTTGAACCGGTGTGAACTGTACCGGACTTTGGCTATTGGCTCCGCGGGTAGGATTCGAACCTACGACCATCCGATTAACAGTCGGACGCTCTACCACTGAGCTACCGCGGAATGCCGGAAAGCGCCCCGCATAGCAGAACGTATCCGCGCTGGCGAGACCTTTGGGTCATTTTGTTTGGCGCTTCCCACGTCACATGGCGGCGACAAGTGGAAGCACGCATGTGGAAGGCTAAGATCCGGCGCGAAATCGGCGTGGCACGCGCGGGTTCAGTGTCCTCCCGACGGGCAGGTTGGTAGCGTTCTTTGGCGGCACGCGCAAGGGCCGAAACCTGCCGTGCTGGCAATCGCCTGGGCCCATCCGCGCCGGAGGGATTCATGATAACGTCGCGGGCATTCAGTGAAAGATGTACGCGTGCCGCGACGGTCCGCGGCCCGAGATGTTGGAATGCGTTCGAATGAGCACTTTCTCGATTGTATGGCCAGCGATTGCCACGGCGTTTCTGGCGTCCTTGGTCGAGGCGGTCGAAGCCTTCACGATCGTCCTTGCCGCCAGCACGTTCCGGGGATGGCGTCCTGCAATTCTCGGCTCCGTGATCGGCATGGCGGCGCTGGCGCTGATTGTTGTCGCCCTCGGCCCCCTTCTCAGCCTCTTTCCCATTCACGCACTGCAATTCGTCATCGGAGTGCTCCTCTTGCTCTTCGGCATGCGATGGCTGAGGAAAGCGATCTTGCGCGCCGCCGGCATCATTGCGCTCCACGACGAAACACTCGTCTTCACCAAGGAAACGGCGAACATTCGCGATGAAGCCGAACGCCAAAAATCGCGCCTCGACTGGATTGCGGGCCTGACGTCGTTCAAGGCCGTCTTGCTCGAAGGTCTCGAGGTCGTGTTCATCGTTATCGCGGTCGGCTCGGTGCGAGACATGATCTGGCCCGCCAGCATCGGCGCACTCGCAGCCTGCGCTCTCGTTCTGTTGATCGGACTTGCCCTTCACAGGCCGCTGTCGCGCGTGCCCGAAAATGCGCTGAAATTCGCCGTCGGCATCATGCTATCGGCATTCGGCGTATTCTGGACCGGAGAAGGTCTGGGTATCGCGTGGCCCGGAGAAGACCTCGCGATCCTCGGATTCGTCGGCGTGTTCTCGATCACTGCTCTCGCCCTCTCGGCGTTGCTTCGGCGGACAGGCGCAAGGATCACCCAATGAAGGCGATGCGAGAAATCCTTTTCAGCTTGATAGGCCTCTTTCTCGACGACGAGTTCATGGCCGTCGCCATTCTTGCCGTCGTAGGGGCGACCGCCTTTCTGACCGTCGGACTTGGAGTTCCGGCATGGTGGGCAGGCGCATTCCTGCTTCTCTCCATGGTGCTGGTCCTGGCAGGAAGCGTCCTGCGAACGGCGCGAAGGACCGTACGGCGAGACTGAAGAAAGAATATTGGGCGGCGCCGTTGGGAATCGGCACCGCATCCAGAGCCGTCTGAACGACGGATCCCGGGGCAGTATCAAAACCGTCAAAACCGGCGGTTTCGAACACTGCTTCTACACGTCTCGGACTGCCGGAAAAGCGCGTCTCCGCCGTCGAAACGAACTGATTTTCTATGAAGAATTATGGAGGCCACGCCCGGAATTGAACCGGGGTACGCGGATTTGCAGTCCGCTACGTAACCACTCCGCCACGTGGCCTCTCTGCGTTCGAGCGGCTGTCTCTATCCGGCTTGAAGCGGAAACCGAAAGTTTCGGAATGCTTCCGCTGAACCAAGACGGGACACCCGCCGACCGAACGGGCATCTAACATAGACCAGTCTCTCCTTACAAGCCGTTACAGCCTCGAACGAATTTTCCACATGCGACGGCGTTCCCGTCGCGCTCGGGTGTCGCGTCGTCTATAGAGATATTCTTATAGAGATATTCTCGATGAAGAATCTCGCGGGCGGGAGACGAGCGATGGCGGACGTCGCATTGCAGCGCAGGAATATGGTCGAAAGTCAGGTCCGTCCCAGCGACGTGACCGACCGGCGCATCATGGCGGCCATGACGGCGATCCCGCGCGAGAAATTTCTTCCTGGCCCGCTCGCAAGTCTCGCTTACAGCGACGAGTTCCTGACGATTGCGCCTGGACGGGAAACCTTGCCGCCGCGGGTGCTCGCGAAGCTCATCCAGCTTGCAGAGCTCGAAGCCGGCGACAATGTGCTCGTCATAAGCGAGGCTGGCTACGCAGCGGCCCTTGTGGCGCAGATGGCGGATAAAGTTGTGTCGCTCTTCGCCGACAATGAGGCCGTCAAGACCGCCAAGGAAGCTTACGCTTCGCTCGCAATCGGCAACGTCACAGTTGTCTCCGGCGCAGCCGCATCGGGTTGGGCGGCTGCCGCTCCCTATGACCTCGTACTGATCGAAGGCGGCATCGAGAAGGTGCCCCGCGCTATCGAGGATCAGATACGCGAAAACGGCCGCTTGGTCTCGATCTCGCTAAATGACAAGATCGGCCGCGCGGTTGTTCTGCATAAGCGGGCGGGACTGTTCGCGAGGCGCGACGCATTTCAGGCCGCCGCGCCCCTCGTTTCCGGTTTTGCAGAGGCTCGACCAGCGTTCGTCTTCTAGTTCTTCACGTCGTGCTGCAAACAGGCCACAGATAGGTGTGTTTGGGCGTATATCGACGGGATTCATTAGGTAAAGAGTTAAGGGGGAAGCCTCGGGGGAAGCGCGAAAAAAGCAACTCTTTCGAGGAAATTAGCGGGGACCCCTGGCGTGGCGTGAATAGCGCCATAAGTTATCCGTCGGACTTCATGGGGCTGAAACCGTTTAGTCGACGCAGTTCGAATCGGCTAGACGGAATGATTGGGGGACCACTCTCTTCAGTAGGGGCTGTGAGTGGTATCAGGTGAATTCAATTGGCTAAAAGCAAAGTCAAAGTAGCTCGCAACGACGCGACCTCGGTCGGGCGTTACGCTTCGAAAGCCTTGCTGGCTTTCACGATCGGCATCGCCATGACTGCGACAGTGCACGCGGAAACGCTGCTCGACGCGCTGACGGCCACCTATCAATACAGCCCGACGCTCGATTCCGCCCGTGCGACGCAGAGAGCGCGCGACGAGGATATTGCGCGAGCGAATGCCGGCTACCGGCCCGACATCAACTTCTCGGCCAACGTCGGCCGCGAGCACAACACCACGGTATCTCCGGCGGTCGGTGCGACGACTCGTGGCAACATCTCTCCGCGAGGATATGCCTTTGACGCGGTGCAGCCGCTCTTCACGGGCTTTCAGGTCACCAACGCCGTCAACGCAGCCGAAGCCAACGACCGCGCCGGGCGCGAGACGCTGAGGCAGACGGAGCAGCAGGTTCTGCTCGACGCCGTGACCGCGTTCGGTGACGTGACCCGCGATCAGGCGATCGTGAAGCTCAATGAGAACAACTTGAAGTTCCTCGACGCCGAGTTGAAGGCGCAGCGGGATCGTTTCAGTGTCGGCGAAGTGACCAGAACGGACGTTGCGCAGTCTGAAGCACGCCGCGCGCTCGGTCAGTCGGACCTCGATCAGGCCAGAGCCAACCTGAAGTCGAGCCGCGCCATTTTCGAGCAGGTCATCGGCCATCCGCCGGCAGGACTTGTGGAGGCAAATCCGAACACCAAGCTCGTCCCGCGCTCGCTCGATGAGGCTATCGCGATCGGCACGAAGGAAAATCCGCAGGTCGTACAGTCTTTGTATCTCGAGCAGGCGCAGCGCTTCACGGTTGACCAGATCCGCGGCGCGTTGCTCCCTCAGGCGCAACTTGAAGCAAATTATACGGATCAGTTCGACCCCTCGCAGGGTATCGACGAGGCAACCTCAGCGTCCATCGTCGGCCGTGTGAACGTCCCGCTCTATCCGGCTGGCGGCGAAGTCTACGCCCGCGTGCGGCAGGCCAAGCACAATCATATTGCGGCGCTTCAGCAGATTGAAGTGTCACGCGCGGCATCGCAGTCGCAGGTTGTGCAAGCTTGGTCGCAATTGCAGGGCTTCAAGGCCCAGCAGGACTCGGACAAGGCTTCGATCGTCGCCAATACCACGGCTCTCAACGGGGTGAGGGAAGAGGAACGGGTGGGCCAGCGCACCGTTCTTGACGTGTTGAACGCGCAGCAGGAATTGCTTCAGTCGCAGGTGAACCTGGAGACAACGAAGCGGAACATTCTCGTTGCCTCCTACACCGTCGTTTCCGCCATCGGTCGCCTAAGTGTCTCCGAGGTCGGCGCCGCTACGGCGGTTTATAATCCGGAAGTTCATTACCTCGAAGTCCGCAACAAATGGTTCGGACTGGATATCACCCACGGCGATGGCCGCCGGGAGCATGTGGACGTGGCGCCGATCAAGTGATCGGCGCTGAACTTATACTTTGCCAGGGCTGGATTTTTTGCCCGAAAGATTTAGATTTCAATGTGTGCCACCGCCTTGAGAGCGCCGCTCTCGGGGGATAACTGCTCGTGAGATCGTTGCGGATTTCCCGCAACCTGACACCATGCTGGATCTCGGAAGGACCTTTGGTTGAGTCCAAGAGTGGGCGAGAGCGGGTTGGGTACGGTGAGTTCGCTATGCTGTCCGGAAAGACGGCCTAATTGCGAAAAAGGTAGGGTATGTCGAGACTTGAATCCACAGCCGAGCCGAGTATGGAAGAAATCCTCGCCTCGATCCGCAAGATCATCGCGGAGGATTCATCGGGTCTGAGATCGCCGTCTTCTTCGCCGTCATCCCCGACGTCTGCGCGAACGGGGGCCCCGTTTTCTCCGGCGGCCAGACCAGCGGCCGCGCCATCGCCCCTGCCGCAGCGTGGATTTATGTCGCGCGAGGCTTTCCTCAAGTCGTCGCAGCCGGTGGATCCTGAGCCGGAGATCAAGCCGGTTCACACGCCGTCAAATCCAGCGCGCTCGACCGATGCGAGGCGAGACACCGGCGTTGCTCCGGCCAGGGCCGAGCAACCCTCATTTACGCCCATCGAGAAAAATGACTTCTATGAGGTGGACTCGGTAGCGAAGCCGCACAACGGATCTGCGGCGCGAGACAGCGTGTCGATTGAAACGATAACGATCGAGACGATTTCGATCGAGACCGTCGCCAAAAAGGCGGAACCTATAGAGCAGGGCGTCGTCCTCGATGCCAAGCCGGTCGAAGTCCATCCGGCTATCGAATCCGATGCGGCGCGGATCGAGGCGCAACTGACCGAGCTGTTGAGTGACGATCTGAATGCCCTGCGCGAAGGTCGCGACACACCGGCCGCAGACGCAATCGTCGCCAAGGAAAAATCGCCGCCCGAAAAGGCCGGGAAGACGCCGGCAGATCGCAGCGATCCGGCCGACGCCGCCGATCCATTTGCCTTCGATCTCGGCCCGTCTCCTTTCGCTCGGACGGCGCCCACGTCCGAGCCCGCTCCCGCCGCACCCGCAGCCGAACTCAAGCTTGAGCTCATTCCGGAGCCGAAATTCGAAACCAAAGCCGAGCCCAAGTCCGAACCGAAGATCGAGCCGAAGCTCGAAACGAAAATCGAACCGAAGCTTGAGCCGAAGCCCGAACCGAAAATCGAGACGAAGCTCGAGCCGAAGTTGGAACCCGCGCAGCCGATCGAAACGGCGCCCGTGCCTCAGTCACCGGCGACGCAATTCGAGCAGCCGGGTACCCCCGCGTGGCCACCCTATGCCAGCGAAAAAGAAACGCCCATGAACGGCGTCGCCAATGGCTCGCACGCCGGTCATCTTATCGAAACCGCAAAAGACCCGATCTTCGGACGCGCAGAGCCTCCGGCCCCAGTGCTTCCGCCGAAGCCGCGTCAGACCTTTGCCGTACCGAGCGTTTCCGCCACTCTCGGACCGTCGCGCCAGCTCGAACCGCTCTCGAACGCCTTCCGTCCGGTCTTCGGCCTCGGCCACCAGGAAAAGCCGCTTCCGACTGCCGAGCTTGCGCCCGAGCCGCCGCGCGTGCCGGAACCCGTTCGTGCACCGGAGCCCGCGCCATCGCCCGAGTTCGTCCGCGCCAATCCCGCGCCATCGGCTGCGCCGGCACTTCGTAGCGAGGCGAACGACTCCGCTCTCCACACCGGGGATTTCCCCCCGCTCTCGACCGAGCTGAGTGGCGATCGTCCGATGGAAGACGCGGTCGCCGATCTCTTGCGGCCGTTGCTCAAAACATGGCTCGCCGAAAATATGCCCAAAATTCTCGAGCGGGCGCTTCGCCGCGAAATGACCGAGCGGCTGCTGCCAGGCCAAAAGAGCCCCCGCGAATAGTCCCTTGATCAGCGCCGGAAAACCATCTCCATGAAAATGGAGATGCACCGGCACTTATCCACACTCCTGTCGCTACAACAAATTTTTTCTTGCGAGTGGCTTTCGCCACACGGTTGCCTCGACCTCGCCGTAGCTTTTTCTTGAGCGGGGGGACGCTTCGATCACTGCGTAAATGATCGGGACGCCCGCTACGTCACTGGGTTGATGGGGCGCATTTCAAAAAATCTCATCTGTCCAGCATCGACGAACCGGAGGGGCATCAACGGGGCTGCCGACGCGGTTCTGCGAATTTCAAGTTCGTACGCAGAAGAGGAAGCGTCATGACAATGATGAATGGTGCGAAACACGACGTCGAAGACATTCTGGCATCGATCCGGACCAGCATCGCCGATCGATCTCCGATGTTCGAAAGTGAGAAGCGCGAAGTCCGCATCACGACACTCCGCGGGCGAAGCGCGATTGCAGATGAAGCCGCGGAGTTCGAGCTGCCGGCGATTTTCAAGACAGCGGCACCAAATACCTCCGAGCGGCCGAATTTACTTGGGAGGCTGAGTGAAGCATTGGCATCAAGTGGACAACATGAGCGCGATCGCTCCCGCACGGTAATTCCGTTCGAGCCGGCCCACGGGCGCATGATCGAGCCGCCGCCGGTCACCCTCCATCCGGCCAAGGAAGAAGACGATGCAGCGGTCGAGAAGATCGCCCACGAAAACGACAGCATGAAACGCAACATGCCGACGTTCTTCGACACCCGTTTGAACCGCATGAGCGCCATGTCGCGGCCGGTCGAAGAGCCGCGGGTTGAAGCTGCGCCGCCCGCCGCCGAGCATCCGCAACCGCCCCGGCTGCCGGAAATTCACGCATCCGCCGAGCATGCGTCCGACGGCGTAGACGACGTGGCTGCCCAGCTTTTGCGGCCTATCCTGAGACAGTGGCTAACCGAGAATATGCCCAAAATCGTCGAGCGGGCGCTCTTGAACGAGGCCGGGAACACCCCGCCAAAAGGGCCCTCGCGTCGTTGACGCGAGGACCAACTACAACCGGACAAGATCCGGCCATTAGGGAGCGACGGTTGACAGCCGGCGAAGGTCGGCCGTACCACCGGGGTCCAAAACCTCGGCCCGATAGCTGATAAGCGACGCTCCCTCCAATGCTTGAAAAGACTTTTCGACCGGCCGAAATCGAGCCGCGTATCAATTCCGAATGGGAGAAGGCCAACGCCTTCAAAGCCGGACGGAGTGCATCGGGCGGCAAGAACGCCGCCTATTCGATCGTCATCCCGCCGCCGAACGTCACCGGCTCGCTCCACATGGGGCACGCTCTGAACAATACGCTGCAGGACATTCTCGTCCGCTTCGAGCGTATGCGCGGCCGCGACGTGCTCTGGCAGCCAGGAACGGATCACGCGGGCATCGCGACCCAAATGGTCGTCGAGCGCCAGCTCGCCGCTAACAAGCAGCCGTCGCGCCGCGAACTCGGCCGCGAGGAATTTCTAAAGCGCGTTTGGACGTGGAAGGAAGAGTCGGGCGGCACCATCGTCACGCAGTTGAAGCGCCTGGGCGCCTCCTGCGATTGGAGCCGCGAGCGCTTCACGATGGACGAAGGCCTGTCGAAGGCCGTCGTGAAGGTCTTCGTGCAGCTCTACAACGAAGGGCTGATCTACAAGGACAAGCGCCTCGTCAACTGGGACCCGAAGTTCCAGACCGCGATTTCCGACATCGAAGTCATACCTGTCGAAGCGCGCGGCAAATTCTCGTGGTCGAAGGAGAGCGGCGAGCCGTTCGATGCGGCGGCGCTGGCGAAGGTGCTTGCGAAAGACCCGAGCGGGCACATGTACCACTTCCGCTATCCGCTCAGCGCGAAGGTGCCGGGATACGACAAGGATTATATCGTCGTCGCGACGACGCGACCCGAGACGATGCTGGGCGATACCGGCGTCGCCGTGCACCCTGATGACGAACGCTATGCAGCGCTGATCAAGGCCGGCGCGAAGGTGAAGCTGCCGCTCGTCGGCCGCGAGATCCCAATTGTCGCTGACGAATATTCCGATCCCGAGAAGGGAACCGGCGCGGTGAAGATCACGCCCGCGCACGACTTCAACGACTTCGAGGTCGGCAAACGTCACAATCTGGCGCCGATCAACATTCTCGACGCCTTCGGCAAGATCAACGATGAGGCGCCAGAGGCTTATCGTGGTCTCGATCGCTTCGACGCGAGGAAAAAAGTCGTCTCCGACATCGACGCGCTCGGCCTGCTCGAAAAGATCGAACCGACCGGACACACTGTTCCGCACGGAGATCGCTCAGGCGTCGTCATTGAGCCGTGGCTCACGGACCAGTGGTACGTCAACACTGGCGAGCTTGCGAAGCCCGCAATCGCCGCTGTCGAGGAAGGCAAGACCGTCTTCGTCCCGAAGAACTGGGAGAAGACCTATTACGAATGGATGCGTAACATTCAGCCCTGGTGCATTTCGCGCCAGCTCTGGTGGGGCCATCAGATTCCGGCATGGTATGGGCCCGGACTCACTGGGTCAAACCGCGAGCCGATAAGTTATGACTTTATGCCTGGTAAGGAGAAGGTCTTTGTAGGCTCGTCCTGGGACGACGTGGTGAAGCAGGCGAAGGACTTCTATGGTGTCCGAACCGTCGAAGAGCGGTCGAACGCAACGGACGCAATCGAAGATTTTGGAGAGCAATTCCACAGCGAACGCCAAACTGTCGTCGCTGTATCTTTGTGGCGTGACGAAGACGTTCTCGACACCTGGTTCTCCTCCGCGCTCTGGCCGTTCTCGACGCTTGGCTGGCCCGACGATACGCCGGAGCTCGAGCGCTATTACCCGACGAGCGTCCTCGTCACCGGCTTCGACATCATCTTCTTCTGGGTCGCCCGTATGATGATGATGGGCCTCCACTTCATGAAGGAGGTGCCCTTCAAGGACGTCTACATGCATGCCCTCGTTCGCGACGAAAAAGGGCAGAAGATGTCGAAGTCCAAGGGCAACGTCATGGACCCGCTCGTCCTGATCGACGAGTTCGGCGCCGACGCCTTGCGCTTCACGCTCGCCGCGATGGCGGCGCAGGGACGCGACATCAAGCTCGCGAAATCGCGCGTCGAAGGCTACCGCAACTTCGCGACCAAGCTCTGGAACGCCTCGCGTTTCGCAGAGATGAACGAGTGCGTGCGCCAGCGCGATTTCAATCCGAAGTCGGCATCGCTGACGTTCAACAAATGGATCGTCGGGCAAACCGAGCTGACGTCGAAAGCCGTCACCAGCGCGCTCGAAGCTTATAAGTTCAACGAAGCCGCCGCCGCGATCTACGACTTCGTCTGGGGTCAGTTCTGCGACTGGTATCTGGAGTTGATCAAGCCGGTGCTCGCGGGCGACGACGAGGCTTCAAAAGCCGAAACGCGCGCCGTGACGGCCTGGACGCTCGATCAGATCCTGAAGATGCTGCATCCGTTCATGCCCTTCATCACCGAAGAGCTGTGGACGCACATGGTCGAATACGGCGTGAAGCGCGACACCATTCTCGCCCTCAGCCAGTGGCCAAATCTCGATGGGCTCGTCGAAGCGGACGCGGTCGAAGAAGTGGATTGGCTGGTGAACCTCGTCTCCGAAATCCGCTCGGTGCGAACGGAAATGAGCGTGCCCGCTGGCGCAAAAATTCCGCTCGTCATCGTCGGCGCAGACGACGAGATCCGCGAACGTGTCCGTCGCAACGACGAAACATTGCGGCGTCTCGCGCGCATCGACGAGATCGACTTCGATGATACGGCCCCGAAGGGCGCAGCGCTGATCGTCGCCGGAGAGACGACGGCAGCGTTGCCGCTCGCCGGCATCATCGACATGGCGGCCGAGAAGCGGCGTCTCGCCAAGGCCATCGAAGGCGCCGAAGGCGACCTGAAGAAAATGGACGCCAAACTCTCCAATCCGCAGTTCATCGAGCGCGCCAAAGAGGAAGCCATCGAGGAAGCGAAGGAGCGGAAGGCCGAATTGGAAGCCGAGATCATTCGTTTCTCGGCCGCCCTTCGCCGTCTGGAAAGCGTCTGAGATGCGCTTCCAATTTGCGGGCTACTTGTAGAAGGCGCTCGGCGTCGTGCCGAAGTGCCTTCTAAACATCGCGGTGAATGCGCTCTGGCTCGCGTACCCGCTGTCCACGGCAACGTCGATGATTTTATCGCCGCGAGCGAGACGTTCGAGCGCTGAGAGCAAACGCGCCTGTTGACGCCACTGTCCGAACGTCAGCCCCGTTTCCTTCAAAAACAACCGATGTACGGTTTTGGACGTCACGCCGAAGCGATCTGCCCAATCCCCGGCTGTCCTGTCGTCGTCGGGAGACAGCAGCAGAGCCTCGCAAATCGTTCGCAACCGCGTGTCGTCAGGCATCGGAAGATGCAACGGCAGCACATCCAGCTCGCGCAGCTGATAGAGGAGAAGCTGCATGAGGCACGCGTCGCGCGAGCCACTTTCGTAATCGACAGGAACCTTGACCGCCGCAACGATCAGTTCGCGCAACAGCGGACTTACCGCAATCACGCAGTTGCCCCGGGGCAGGTGAGGGGACGCATCCTGATCCACAAAAACGGTGCGGATCTTCACGTCTCCGCGCATCTCCACTTCGTGCTCGAGCCCCGCCGCCAGCCAGACCGCACGATTGGACGGGACGACCCAGGAACCTGCCGGCGAGCGAACAATCATGACGCCCGAAACAGCGAAGAGCAGCTGCGCGCGCGGATGGCTGTGCCGTCCCGTCGAAGTACCGCTGGGGTAGTCGACTTCCATCGCCGCCATCGGACGAGCGGTCGCGTGGAAATCCAAGTGGCGCAAACGAATGTCTCGGAGCATGTCCTAATCTCAACAAGATCGGTTATTCTAGCGTGAGACTGACCGATCCGGAAGTCCTACGACCCAAAGCCCATTTCGTAGGACGACGGACATCACATCATGCTCAGCCAAAGACTCGCTTTCCTCTATCCGTTCCTCGCCATCGTTCTGTGGGCCGGGAACGTCATCGTCTCACGCTTGTCGGCGCACACCATCGGACCCCAGGCGATCACGTTCTATCGTTTGCTCTTCGCAGTCATCCTCATGAGTGCGTTCGTCGGCCGAACTGCGTGGCGAAATCGATCGGCGATCTGGCCCCATATCGGTGAGTTCGCGATCCTCGGCTTTCTGGCGATGTGCCTGTTCCAGAGCCTCTCCTATCTCGCCGCCGAGACGACGACGGCAACGAACATGGCTGTGTTTACGGCGCTCACCCCGCTGTTGACGGTGGCGCTAAGTGCGGCGCTGCTTGGCGAACCGCCGACGTATGGCGTGGTCGTTGGCGGCGCCCTTTCCTTCGGAGGACTACTTTATCTCGTAAGCGGCGGCGACATCTCCGCATTGCCGAGAAATGGCGTCCACCCCGGCGACGCGCTGATGCTGATCGCGGCATTCGTCTATGCGCTCTACGGCGTGTTGCTGAAGCGCTGGGACCTGCCGATCACCGGATGGCAATCGACGTACATGCAGGCGCTCTGCGCATTGACCGCGATGTTTCCAGCATTTCTCGCGACCCCCGCGCCGCTTCGTCAGCTCAACGCCGAAACGCTACCGTTGATCGCGTATGCGGGTGGCCTCGCGTCCGTTGTGCTGCCATTCCTCTGGATCCGCGGTGTACAGCAGCTCGGACCGAACCGCTGCGCCGTGTTCATGAACCTGTTGCCGGTTCTGACCGCCGCGGCGGCGATCGTGATGCTGGGAGAGCCCGTGAAACTTTTCGATGTCATCGGCGCAGCTCTGACACTTGCCGGGGTCGGCTGTGCACAAGCCTTTCGGAAACCGATTATCGCCGCAGCCGACGTGCCACGGGCGAACAGCGGATGACGAGGCGGGAACAGGGCGTCTTAGAACGCGCCCTGTTCCGCGCTTGTAAAGCGCTGCACGGCGTCCTTGGCCGTCGTCAGGAATTTGATGCGAAGCTCCGTCAGCTTCCATCCGGCGGGACGCAGCTCGAGCTTGCCGAGATAAAGCCGCGTCGGATCGTACTTGTCTTCCATGTCGATTTCGAAGCTCGTCGCGCTCGTGAATTCCGCCCGCTTCACGCGAGCCCAAGCGCGCGAGATGCGATCCATGATCGGCAATGCCTTCGCCTCGTCTTCGCTCGCGACAAGATCGCGATACTTGGCCCTGAGCGTGAAGAGCTGCGGAAGTCCCTCGGGCGTCACGTACTTGTCGACGAGGCCGTCGACGGCGCTCTGCCCCCAATAGGCTTTGAAGCGTGTCCAAAGCCCTGTGCTTGCCGCCGGATCGTTCTCGGGATCGGGAAGGTTGAGCGCAATCCGCGCAATTGATGGCTTCAGCGTTTCGCGAACCGTCGGCCACTCGATGGCCGTCGAGAGATAGTCGGCATTGCCGTTGCGAACGGCCTCACGAATGCTCCAGGCCGTCGCGAACGGCGACCCGATGTAGATCGTCGTGGCGAGAGCAGCAAATCCGACGACGAAGAAAACCGGCTTCATGCAAAGTTTCCGAGGCTGGCGCGCGCATCGGCGCCGTCATTCTCCCCTCTAAGGGCCGATTCTGACGAACTTCGGGCTAGGGAAGCAGTTGCCCACACTGTCGGCGGCTTCAAGGCTGCCGCTACGTCGCTTCGTCCGCAGCGCGCGTCTTATTGCATATCGATTTGAGAGCCTGCCAATCGCCGGCATCAAGCGCGGGGCTCGCGGGATAATCGTGTTGCGCGCCGACCAGCCGCGCCCGTTCGGCGGCGGGCGGATGGGTACGGAACCAGCTGAAGGCACCGGGGCCCTTGTCGCCGCCCTCGGCCTCCATCTTCACCACGCGCGAGAAGAAATCGCCGAGACCTTTTGGAGAGATGCCGGCGGCCTTGAGCAGCTCCAAGGCATGCTTGTCGGCCTCCCGCTCGGCGTCGCGCGAATAGCCGAGCTGCGCCAGCATGAGCCCGACGTTGGCGAGACTGCCGCCCGTCGTGCCGCCAAGCATGACTTCGAGCGTTGCCCCGAGGCCGATGCCCCGGATGATCGCGGCCTCGGGATGCATCTCGATCCCGTGACCCATCTCATGCGCGAGAACGCCTGCGGTCTCGTCCGGACTTTGCGATTTGTCGAGCAGGCCCTTGGTCAGGACGATCTGCCCGCCCGGCACCGCAAACGCATTCATCAAGGACCAGTCATAGACATGGATGTTGAACGGCACGTTCGCCGGCGCACCTTGCGAGAGCCGGTCCGTCAACCGCTTCAGGGCGGCAAGCCCCGCCGGGTCGATGCATTCCTTGTGGCCTTCGGTCATCGATTCGCGCGTCGTCTTGCCGAGCCGCTCGCGCCAGCTGTCAGGCAACGCTTTGGCGATCGACTTCGCCGGGCTGAAGCCGGACAGGTAGCCCAAGAAAAACAGCGCCGCGAGAATCGCGAGGAGAACGAACCACATTCGTTTTTCGCGAAGCCAGGCTGCACGCGCGGAAAGCTGCGGCGCCCGTTCCCTGAGGTCCGCCGCGAAGCGCGCACCCTGCACGAAGAGCGACGCGCCAGGCTCGTCTTTCGATGTCAGCAGAACGTCGATCGCGTTCTGCCGTATGGGCTCTTCAGACCGGAGCGCACCGTAAGTCCAGATGTGGCGTTGTTGGCCGGCGCCGAGGTCGACCTCGACCCCCGTCACGCCGAGCGACGCCGCGCCGTCGAGCGGTGGCGAACCCCGGCGGGCGATGAACCGGCAATAACTCGTGGCAGTCGGTTGAGGCTCGGCGCCTGATGACATGGAACCACTTCCGCGAAGGTTGGGGCCGATCGATCAACACTTAATCGCGCCAGGCCGTAAAGAAATGTCTCGCGCACGACAAACTCGGGCCCTTGTGGCGCCGAAATGTCAGCCCAAATGGCAGTCCAACGGCCGTCGTCGACGCGTCAGGCCTAGGGCAGATTTTACAGTAGCGCCCGGGGCCGTTAACGATATTTGACGACTTGCATGGCTGATGTGGCGGTTTAGCAACTCTTCGGAAACGCCGCGCCACTTTCGAGCCACAATGACCGCGCACCTGCTGACGGCACCGCTGTTAATGCAGCGTCACTTTTTAACAGGCAGAGCACTTTCGCAGAGCCCCCGCGACTGGCATCCCTGCCGCATCCAAAGTCGGATGTGTGGATAGGGCGAGGATGCCCAAAGAGGAATAAATGGACGCCAAGACGTTCGATAAATCGAAGTTGCCGAGCCGCCACGTAACGGAAGGTCCGTCGCGGGCCCCGCACCGCTCCTACTATTACGCGATGGGGCTGAAGGAAGAGGACATCCACCGTCCATTCGTCGGCGTCGCATCGTGCTGGAACGAAGCCGCCCCCTGCAATATTTCGCTGATGCGCCAGGCCCAGTCTGTGAAAACAGGCGTCACCGAGGCTGGCGGCACGCCGCGCGAGTTCTGCACCATTACCGTCACCGACGGCATCGCGATGGGCCATCAAGGCATGAAGTCGAGCCTCGTCTCGCGCGAGGTCATCGCCGATTCGATCGAGCTGACGATGCGCGGCCACTCGTATGACGCGCTCGTCGGCGTCGCGGGCTGTGACAAGAGCCTCCCCGGCATGATGATGGCGATGCTCCGCCTCAACGTGCCAAGCGTGTTCATCTACGGCGGATCGATCCTTCCTGGCCGCTTCAAGGGTCATGACGTAACGGTCGTCGACGTGTTCGAAGGCGTCGGCATGCACTCGGCTGGCAAGATGTCAGACGCCGACCTGCACGAGCTCGAGTGCGTCGCGTGTCCGTCGGCGGGTTCGTGCGGCGGCCAGTTCACCGCGAACACGATGGCATGCGTATCGGAAGCGATCGGCCTGGCGCTGCCCGGTTCCGCTGGCGCGCCCGCTCCCTATGAAAGCCGCGACCATCTCGCGATGGAGAGCGGCAAGGCCGTAATGCGCCTCATCGCCGACGGCATTCGCCCGCGCGATATCTGCACGCGCAAAGCCTTCGAGAACGCGGCCATCGTTGTCGCCGCGACCGGCGGCTCGACGAATGGTGCGCTGCATCTTCCTGCCATGGCGCACGAAGTCGGCATTGATTTCGATCTGTTCGACGTGGCCGAGATCTTCAAGCGCACGCCTTACATCGCCGACTTGAAGCCCGGCGGAAAGTACGTCGCCAAGGATGTCTACGACATCGGTGGCGTTCCGCAGATCCTGAAGGCTCTGCTCGAGGGCGGGATTTTGCACGGCGATTGCCTGACCGTGACCGGCAAGACACTCGCTCAAAATCTCGAGAGCGTCCAATTCAACCGCGATCAGAAAGTCGTATTTCCGGTTTCCAATCCCATCACACCGACGGGCGGCGTCGTGGGCCTCAAGGGCTCGCTCGCACCCGATGGCGCGATTGTGAAAGTCGCAGGTCTCAAAACGCTGAAGTTCCGCGGTACGGCCTTGTGCTTCGACTGCGAGGAAGATGCGTTCCAGGCGGTCGAGGATCGGAAGTACAAGGATGGCGATGTGATCATCATCCGTTACGAAGGGCCGAAGGGCGGCCCCGGCATGCGCGAGATGCTGTCGACGACGGCGGCACTCTATGGCCAGGGCTCCGGCGATAAGGTTGCCCTCATAACGGATGGACGCTTCTCCGGTGGCACGCGCGGTCTCTGCATCGGCCACGTCGGTCCGGAAGCAGCTGTCGGTGGTCCGATTGCGCTCGTCGAAAACGGCGACGTCATCGTCATCGATACCGAGAAGGGCACGCTCGACCTCGAAGTCAGTGAGGAAGAGCTGGCGAAACGGCGCAAGAATTGGAAGGCTCCGCCCAACATGTATCAATCGGGCGCGCTGCGAAAATTTGCGGACCAAGTGGGACCGGCGAGGTACGGCGCCGTAACCCATGCGGGAGGAAAGGCGGAAGTTCACTGCTATGCGGACATTTAGGCTTGCACTTGCGGGAAGCGTTGCGTCTCTTCTGATGCTCGGCTCGGCGATGGCGGAAGACGTTGTCTTCCGCACGCCGGACGACGCAATGAAGCAAGGAATCTCGGCGTTCAACGGCGGCTACTACGAGCTGGCGTTGCCCGCCTTCGAGGCGCTCGAGCCCTCGAAGCCGCAGATCGCGCGTTTCTACATGGCGCGCATCTACGGCGATAACGAAGGCGCGTATACCGATCACGGTAAAGCTTTCAGCTTGTACAAGTCGCTTGCAGACGAATTGCAGGACGTCGATCCCGACGACGATTCGCTCGCGCCGATTGCCGCCAAATCTTTGACGGCCGTTTCGATGTATTTGCGAAATGGCGTTGCGGCCGCGGGCGTGAAGCCGGACGTCGAGCAGGCAAACCGCGCATTGCAGCGCGCCGCACTCACGTTCAACGATGAAGACGCGCAGTTCGAACTCGCCAAAGTGTTTCTGCGAGGCGAGGGGCCGGATATCACGGTCGCCGGCTTCGAAGATCAATCGAGCAAGATTGCGAACGGCCGGCATTGGCTGTCGCGTCTTTCGCAGGCTGGACACCCCGGCGCGCAAGCCTTCCTCGCCGATCTGATGTGGCGCGGAAAATTCGTCGAAAAGAATCCGACGGCAGCACTCAACCTCATCGACGTCGCCGTCGCCAACGCACCGCCGAGCGAGCGCGTGTGGATCGAGGATATCTATCAGAACATCTTCTGCAATGCGGGCGAGGGCGTTCGTCAGCAGGCAACCGGACGCGTCGCCGAATGGCATAACCTCTATGGCCGCCGACCCGCCGTGCGCGACGGCAAGGACGGCCTCGACGATTTGGCGCCCGAACCGGTGAGAACCTGCGCCAATGGTGAACTGGTGCGCCCGATGGGCGTTGCGATGCCCGTGCCCGCACCGCAGGTGATCACGTCCGGGCCATCGGTTTCGCCACAGCGGACCTCCGTCATTCCCGCGGGGGCGACGACCCTGCGTCCGGCGGCGGCGCAGTCCGCGCCCGCCTTGTCGTCATCGTCGCCGATGCTTGGACTGACACCGAGCGGCGCCACGGCCCGCTGAAAGTCTTTCGCGTTCGGCGGGGTTCACGAGCGAAGCTGCCGAACGGATCGCAACGCTTAAAACGCGTCACGCCGCCAGCTTGATCCACACCGGTACGTGGTCGGAGGGCTTCTCCTGCGCCCGCGTATCGCGATCGATGCCTGACGAACGCAAGAGATCGGCGGCCTGGCTCGATAGCAGCATGTGATCGATGCGGATGCCGTCGTCCTTCTGAAACGCGCCCGCTTGATAATCCCAGAACGTGTAGACGCCGGGCCCCGGATGGCAGGCGCGCGTCGCATCAGTGAAGCCGAGATTGACGAGCGTTCGCCAAGCAGCGCGACTCTCCGGCTGAAACAGCGCGTCGTTGACCCAAGCCTGCGGACGCTTCGCATCCTCGTTTTCGGGAATGACGTTGAAGTCGCCCGCAAGGATCAGGGGCATTTCATCCGCGAGCAGCGCTGCCGCCCGCGCCTGCATGCGCTTCATCCAGGCGAGCTTGTAGGCGAACTTTTCCGTTCCGATCGGATTGCCGTTCGGCAGATAAAGCGAGACGACGCGAACCATGCGATCGCCGAGCGCCACCGACCCTTCGATCCACCGCGCATGTTGATCGGCGTCGTCACCGGGCAATCCCCGAGTAACATCCTCGAGTGGAGATTTCGAAAGCAGCGCGACGCCGTTGAAGCCTTTCTGGCCATTGGTCGCGACGTTGTAGCCGAGATCCTGAAAGGCCGAGGTCGGGAAGCCCTCATCGACGGATTTGATCTCCTGCAGGCAAACGACGTCGGGCGAGTGCTGGCGCAGGTACCTGAGCGCCGATTCGAGCCGCGCTTTGACGCCGTTGATATTCCAGGTCGCGATGATCATGGCGAGGGAGCGTTTCGAAGCGAATTGAACACCGGTTCGCGCCGGGGTGGCGCGGCAAACCGCCGGTCAGGTGTGCCACTCAACCGGCCGCAAATCAAATCCGGATCGCTCAGATCGAGAAACTGGTGCCGCAGCCGCAGGAAGCCGTCGCCACGGGGTTCGTGATCTTGAAGGCGGCGCCGATCAGGTCGTCGACGAAATCGATCTGTGCGCCTTCCATGTACTGCGCCGAAACCGGGTCGATCACCACGACCGCGCCGTCCCGCTCGATGACAAGGTCGTCATCGGCGCGATTGCCGACGAGATCGAACTTATATTGGAAGCCGGAACAACCGCCGCCCTCGACCGAAACGCGCAGAATGGGCGCTTCCGTCTCGGTCGCGGTGATCTCGGCAATTCGCGTCGCGGCGCGTTCTGTGACGGTAATGGTCATCGGGCATCGATCGCTTGCAAGCAGTTAACCAGCCAGAGCCTACTAGCGGCGGCGGTACGCAACAGATAGGAAAGCGGCAGACGAAGTCAAATCCTAAGCGCATTGATCGATGGTAGCGAGTCTCAAACCGACCGCCGAGACCCCGGATTACGGGCAGAATCTAAAGCCCGGGGAACGCTTGCCCGCCCCCTATGCCGCGAGCGCCGTGCCCTCCCGCGGACGCTATCACGCCGAATCGCAATGCGGGACGCGCAGCCCCTTCCAGCGCGACCGCGACCGCGTACTCCACTCCACCGCCTTCCGCCGTCTCACCTACAAGACGCAGGTCTTCCTGCCCCACGAAGGCGATCACTTCCGGACGCGGTTGACCCATTCCCTGGAAGTCGCGCAGATCGCCCGCACCATCGCGCGCCAGCTTCGCCTCGACGAAGACCTGGCGGAGACGATCGCGCTCGCGCACGATCTTGGGCACTCGCCCTTCGGACATGCGGGCGAGCGGGCGATCGATACCGAGATGCGCCCCTACGGCGGCTTCGACCACAACGCCCAATCGCTTCGCGTAGTGACGACCCTCGAGCGCAAGTATCTGGCGTTCGACGGATTGAACCTGACCTGGGAAACGCTCGAAGGGCTGGCGAAGCACAACGGCCCGGTCCATGCGGGCTCGCTCGTCGCCAAAGTCACGCGCCACATCGAAGCGTGGTGCCCTTTGAAGCTCGACCAATGGCCGTCCGCCGAAGCACAGGTCGCGAGCCTTGCCGACGACATCGCCTACCTCTCGCATGATGTCGATGACGGGCTCCGCGCCGGATTGATCACGTTCGATAAGCTCGATGGCGTCCCGTTGGCCGGTCCGATCGCCGACGAGGTGAGGGCGGTCGCGAGAGGAGCCGAAAACAGTCGCGCCATTTACGAAGTGACCCGCCGCATGATCACGGCGATGGTGAGCGACGTGGTCGCCGAAAGCCGCCGAAGGCTTGCGGCATCGGCCCCTCGGTCGCCCGACGACATTCGTGCCGCCGGTCAGGCCGTGATCGCCTTCTCGGACGCGATGACCCTCGATCTCGCGCATTTGAAAAACTTCCTATTTGCTGCCGTCTACCACCACCGGCGCGTACTCGACGTGATGGAGAAGGCAGAAAACGTCGTCCGCGACCTATTTCAGAAATACAATTCCGATGCGGCGACGCTGCCTGCTGGATGGCGCGAAGCGCTGCAGGGCCTCGACGACCGGCATCGGGCCCGCGTCGCTTGCGACTTTCTGGCGGGGCAGACCGATCGTTACGCCCTTGCGGAGCATCGCCGCCTGTTTGACGCCACCCCGGAACTGGGATAGGCGCGAAGCTCGAGTTTCAACGCCCAGCGGGCCGCCCGCCTGCCAGACCGAAGGTCGCTAATCTTAATGAACGTTTTCGCTGATGTCGTAGCCCGCGTCCAAACTGCGCTGACGGAACTTCAGTCTGAGGGAGTTCTGCCCAAGGACCTTGCCCTTCCGGCCTTCGACGCCGAGCCGCCGCGCGACGCGAGCCATGGCGACGTCGCCGTCAACGCCGCGATGGTGCTAGCGAAGCCCGCGAAGATGAAGCCGCGCGATATCGCGGAAGCCCTGAAGGCCAAGCTCGAAGCCGCGCCAAGCATCGCCAAGATCGATGTTGCCGGTCCCGGCTTCTTGAACATCACCTTCAAGAACGACGTCTGGCAGTCGCTGGTTCGAACGATCTTGAAAGAGGGATCGGCCTACGGCGCCGGCGGAACAGGCCGCGGCGAGAAGCTCAACGTCGAATACGTTTCGGCAAATCCGACGGGGCCCATGCACGTCGGCCATTGCCGCGGCGCCGTCTTCGGAGATGCGCTCGCAAACCTGCTCGTCTTCGCAGGTTACGATGTGACGCGCGAATATTACATCAACGACGCCGGTGGCCAGGTGAACGTGCTCGCACGTTCCGCATTCCTCCGTTACCGCGAGGCGCTGGGTGAGAACATCGGCGCTATCCCTGAGGGGCTTTACCCCGGTGAATACCTGAAGCCCGTCGGCGAAGCACTGGCCGCCGAGCACGGCCCGTCGCTCCTCGACATGCCGGAAGAGCGCTGGCTGCCGATCATCCGTTCGTTTGCCATTTCCAAGATGATGGAGATGATCAAGGACGATCTTGCCGCCCTCAACATTCGCCATGACGTGTTCTTCTCGGAAGCTTCGCTGACGTCGAACGGCCGCGATCAGGTCAAGGCCGCGATCGAAGTTCTCCGGCAGAAGGGTCTGATCTACGAGGGAACGCTGGAGAAGCCGAAGGGCCATGACGACGGTGAGTGGGAAGACCGCGTCCAGACGCTTTTCAAATCGACGGCCTATGGCGACGACGAAGACCGCGCGCTGCAGAAGTCCGACGGCAGCTACACCTACTTCGCGGGCGACGTCGCCTACCACTACGACAAGCTGCAACGTGGCTTCCGCCATCTGATCAACGTCTTCGGCGCCGATCACGTCGGCTACATCCCGCGGATGAAGGCAGCCGTCGCCGCGCTGTCGGACGGCGCAGCCGATCTCGACGTGAAGGTCGTACAACTCGTCAGGCTCTTCAAAGCCGGCGAACCCTACAAGATGTCGAAGCGGGCAGGCACCTTCGTCACCCTGCGCGACGTCGTCGATGAAGTGGGCCGCGACCCCGTCCGCTTCATGATGCTCTACCGGAAAAATCAGGAGACGCTGGACTTCGACTTCGCGAAAGTGACGGAGCAGTCGAAGGACAACCCTGTCTTCTACGTGCAATACGCGCATGCTAGGGCCGCGAGCGTGCTGCGAAACGCGGTCGAGCAGGTTTCCGGCTTGGACGCATCCGTCGAGGCGTTGGAGAAGGCTGATCTTTCGCTCCTGACCGATCCGGGCGAACTCGATCTGATCCGTCGCCTTGCAGGTTTACCGCGATTGGTCGAGGGCGCGGCTGCTGCCCACGAGCCGCATCGGGTTGCCTTCTATCTTTACGATCTCGCCAGCGCTCTCCACACCCAATGGACACGAGGCAACGATTCGCCACATTTACGATTTATTCAGCCAAATGACGGGGTTGCGACGTCGGCGAGGTTGGGGCTGATTTTCGCGACAAAGACGGTGATAAAATCGGGGCTTCAGATCCTCGGCGTCGAGGCGCCCGAAGCGATGCGCTAAAGTCTCGAATCGACGATTAGGCGCAACTACGATTTTGCGCCCCACTTTAAGGGGGTTTCGCGATGTCCTCGCAGAACGCATTTCCCGGGCCGAACGCCGGTAGGCTGGCTGCCCGCCCCAATACGCAGACGAGCAGCTCTCAGCCGCCCTGGGTCAATCCACAGGCGCAAACCGGCCGTCCGCAGCAGCAGCACGCCGATAACGGCAGCGGCTGGCCTGGCCACCAGCAGCCCCAGCAGCCGGCATCGGGCTATCCAAACTTCCCACAACCGGGTTTCGGCGGGCAGGCTCCTGAGCAGCAGCCGGCCTATGGCCAGTGGAGCGAGCTTCAGCCGTCGCAAGCGCCGAATCGCGGGAACTATGGCGGCTACCAGCAGCACGCAGCCGCGGGACAACCAGATCCTTACGCGCCGCAGTTCGAGCCCTATGTGCCGCCGACGCGGCCAAGCTTCGCCCCCCAACAGACCGCGCAGCCGTCTCAGGCCTACGGAAATCAGCAGCAGGCGACGCAATGGCCAGCCCAGGATCACGATCCGCATGGCTTCGATAACGGTGGCTTCGGCCAACCGGCTTTCACGCCGCAACCCGCCCGGCAGCCGGCGCATTCAGCGCAGACGTTCGGTCAGCAGCAGTACCACGAGAACGAATTGAGCGCGGCCGACTGGGCCGGCCCTCACGACAATTTCGCCCACGATCCTTACCAGCAGAATCGCGGCGATGCTCATCTCGGCTTCGGTCAGGCCGAAGGCGGCGAGCTTGAGCCCGTCTATGGCGAGGAAGACGTCGAGTACGAGGACGAGGAAGAAGCGCCGCGCGGCCGCCGGCCGCTGATGATCGTGGCGGCCCTGATCGGCGCCATCGTGATCGGCGGCGGCATGGCCTACGGCTATAAGAAGATCACCGGCGGAGGCAATCCGCAGGGCGACCCGCCTGTCATCAAGAGCGCGGAATTCCCCTCGAAGACGAAGCCGGCCGATGCGGGCGGCAAGCAGTTTCCCTATTCCGACACCAAGATCATGGGCCGCCTCGGCGACGGCACATCGCAGGCTTCGGCGGAAGAGGCGAACAACTCTGACGGCTCCTCGACGGGCAACTCCGACACCACGGCGAACGCGTCCGCGACCGATGACAATAGCGGCGGCGCGCGGAAGGTTTCGACCCTCGTTGTCGGCCGCGACGGCACCATTCAGTCTCCTCCGCCCGCGTCTGAGCCGGATCGCGGGCCGCAGCAGGGCTTCAGCGGCGTTCCTGGCACGTCGCTGGTCGACTTCGGCCAGCATCAAGGCATGTCGGCACCCGCACCGGCCACGAGTGGTCCGCCCGTGCGCCCCACGCCCTTGAACGCAGAGGCAGCGCCGGCCGCGCCGACCGCGAAGAAGGTGAAGCCCGTCAAAGTCGTGACGGTCAATTCGCCCAATACGACGGGCAGCACCGGCAGCGTGGATGACGCGGCCGATGCCGCCGCAGCGGTGCCGGTCAAGAAGCTGAAGAAGGTCGCGCGTGCCCAGCCGACCGTCGAAACCGATGCCACTGCGGATGCGCCGCCAGTCGTCCAGTCATCGTCGGGCGGAGGGGCCGGGTTCGTCGCTGTCTTGGCGTCTATTCCCCGCTCTGGAACGAGCCGCATCGACGCCTTGAAAACCTTTGCCGATATGCAGCAGAAGTATGGTAGCGCGCTGGCCGGCAAAACGCCGGACGTCGCTTCCGCCACCCTGACGAAGGGCGCCTATGACCGCCTCGTCGTCGGTCCGCCCGGATCGCGGGAGGAGGCGAACAATGTTTGTTCGCAGCTGAAGGCGCAAGGATACAAAGATTGCTGGGTCACCTCTTACTGATCCCGTAAGCATCCGTGGTATGTCTCCGGCTGGTGCGCCCGCACCGGCCGGTTGCGTTTAATAACCAAGGCATTCGGCCTCGGAGGGCCAAGCTGCGATGGTCGCAAGCCTGATTGTTGGCCTCTCTGGCGTCGCCCTGACGGACGACGAACGCCGCTTTTATCGCGATGTTCAACCCGCCGGGATGATCCTGTTCGCCCGCAACGTCGCCGATCGCGAGCAGCTGAAGCGACTCGTCGAGGACGTCCGCGATGCCGTCGGCCGGAGCGATTTCCTCGTCTTGATTGACCAGGAAGGTGGCCGCGTTCAGCGCCTGCGACCGCCGATTGCCCGGTCGCTTCCCCCCGCCGCCACCTACGCAGGGATTTACGCGCGCGACCCGGAAGCCGCGAAACGCGCCGCCTTCGCCGTGGCACGGCTGACGGGCGAGGAGCTTCGGGCGTTCGGCATTACCATGAATTGCGCGCCCGTCGCCGATCTCCCCGTCGATGGGTCTCACGAAATCATCAGTGATCGCGCCTATGGCGCGACCGTCGGCGAGGTCGTCGCCTTGGCCCGGTCGGTCGCGGATGGGTATCTCGCGAGCGGCGTCGTTCCGGTAATTAAACATATTCCAGGTCACGGCCGCGCGACGGCCGACAGCCATTTCTCGTTGCCCGTCGTCGCGACGCCCCGCCCGGTCCTGTCGGAAACGGACTTCGCGCCGTTCAAGGCGCTCGCGAATATCCCGGCCGCGATGACGGCCCATGTCGTCTATTCCGCGATCGATCCGGCCAATCCCGCCAGCACCTCGGCCATCGTGACGAGGGAGATCATCCGCGGCGAGATCGGCTTCGATAACCTTCTGATGAGCGACGACCTCAGCATGAAGGCGCTCAGCGGACCGATGCGCGCCCGCGCCGAGGCCGTCATTGCCGCAGGGTCCGACCTCGCGCTTCACTGCAACGGCGATATCGGGGAAATGCGCGCGGCCGCGGAAGGCGTGCCCGCTCTGCAAGGCCGCGCTGCCGAGAGATTCGGGCAGGCTTGCTCTTGCATCCGCCCGATCGAACCTTACGATAAGGAGGAGGCTCTACAACTCCTTTCGGGGCTCCTGGGCCAGCAGACTCCCGTTGTCTGAATCAGTGTAGTGTCGCTGTCGCGCCTCAAAATGAGAGCGGCGCCCGGCACTGGAACATAATCGAGACGCGATGGACGAGACGGCAACGCAAGGCGAAAGCGCGGATTCCGGCTGGGACGCTTCGGGCCTTGAGAACATGCCGGTCGGGGAGGAAGCCTTCGTCGTCGATATCGAAGGTTTCGAAGGCCCGCTTGATCTTTTGCTGGCTCTTGCCCGCACCCAGAAGGTCGACCTGACGAAGGTTTCGATCCTCGCCCTCGTCGAGCAGTACCTGGAATTCATCGCGGAAGCGCAGCGCCTGAAGCTCGAACTCGCCGCCGACTATCTGGTGATGGCGGCCTGGCTCGCGTACCTCAAATCGCGCCTGCTCCTGCCGAAAGAAAAGGACACCGCCGACACGGCGACGGCCGAAGAGCTGGCGCAACGGCTGTCCTTCCGCCTGATGCGGCTCGAAGCGATGCGCGACAAGGCCGCGATATTGCTGACGCGGCGGCGCCTCGACCAGGATGTGTTTGCGCGCGGGGCGCCCGAGCACATCAAGGTTACGCGCGACACGACCTACACCGCCACGGTCTACGACTTGCTCAAAGCCTACGCCGAGCAGCGGAAGCGCACCATTCGCGTCGTCCACGTTGTCAAGGCACGGCGGGTCTGGTCGATCAAGGAGGCGCGGACACGTCTCGAAAGGCTCGTCGGCGCAACGGAAGGCGACTGGGCGCAGCTCGACCTTTTCCTCGAGCAATACCTGCCGAGGAACGAAGAAGAGCGTTCAGCGCTTGCAAGTTCGTTCGGCGCCACCCTCGAAATGGCGCGCGAAGGGCTGATCGAGCTTCGGCAGGATGAGCCGTTCGCACCGATCTACATGCGCAAACGCGAAGCGGGAGCGGTTTGGGAAAAGATCGGCTAGCAGCGCCGGAAAGATAAGGGGGCTAGAAAAAAGCCATGGTTCCGCCGAGACTGACGCTAGTGTCGGATAATACGCGCGAGAAAACCGAAACGGCCCGAAACGACGACGCGGAAGCGGCGCTCGACAGTGGGCCCGCGCCCGGGCTGAGCGACCCTGATGCCGTTGTCGATCACCTTTCGAAAAGTGCCGGTCGCGAGAAGTTGCGCCGCCTCGAAGCGATGCTTTTTGCGTCATCCGCGCCGCTCGACGCGAAGGCGCTGTCTCGTTGCCTCGACGCCAGCGATGACGTCCATTCCCTGCTGATCGCGCTGCAAGCCGAATACAAAGATCGCGGCGTGGTGCTCGCCCGTGTAGCGGGACGCTGGCAGTTCCGCACCGCCGACGATCTGTCGTTTCTGCTCGAACGGCAGCAGAAAGAGGAGCGAAAGCTCTCGAAGGCGGCACAAGAGACTTTGGCGATCATCGCCTATCACCAGCCCGTCACCCGCGCCGAGATCGAAGAGATCAGGGGCGTATCGACGTCGCCCGGCACGCTGGATGTGCTCATGGAAACGGGTTGGATCCGCCCGCGCGGACGGCGCCGGGCGCCGGGCCGGCCGCTGACCTACGGAACGACGGAAGATTTCCTCGTCCATTTTGGTCTCGACAATATCAAGGACCTGCCCGGCCTCGCCGATCTCAAGGCGGCTGGTCTTCTCGACGCCAACCTGCCGCCAGGCTTCACTGTACCGTCGCCGACGGATGTCGCGGCACTGATGCCGGATGAGCTTCCGCTGACCGACGACGGCGACGAGGAAGAAGAACAGGCGGCGCTGCCCCTCGACGACGAAGGCGACGAAGAGGGCGAACCTGGGAAGGACGGGCCTGCAAAGGACGAGGGCGAGAACTGACCGCATTCGCCGCCCCGCCACGGGCAAATATTACTTATCATTAATTTGCGCCGGGCCGAGCGTCCGCCGTCAGGCGAAGCGGGTCTAAGCCATCCCGCCAATTACGAATTTCGCGGGGCGCCGCAACCCCGCTGCATCCGCAATCCTTGCCCCGCCCTGGCGGTTCTGCGATAAGGTCTTAGATACGAAGAAGCGTTCAGCTGTTGGCCGGTGCCAAGCTGCCGCCGAGAGGTCTTTCAATGGGTTTAAGCGCGCAACATATTCTCCTCCTCCTCGTCATTGCTCTGCTGCTTTTTGGCCGCGGCAAGATTTCGGAGTTGATGGGCGACGTCGCCAAGGGCATCAAGAGTTTCAAGAAGGGCATGGCCGAGGACGATGATCCCGTAGTCAAGCCCGCGCCGCGTACGATCGAGAACGAAGCCGTGAATCCGGATCGCACCAAGGTCGGATGATCCCTTCACGTTCATAAGTTCGCGGCTGGTCCCGACAAGGTTGCTCGATGTTTGATATCAGCTGGAGCGAGCTTCTGATCCTCGGGATCGTGACGCTGATTTTCGTCGGCCCGAAGGAACTGCCGGTCTTCATGCGGACGCTCGGCCGCTACGCTGGTATCGTGCGCCGCCATGCCAACGAGTTCAAAGGCCAGTTCGACGCCGCCATGCGCGAAGCCGAACTCGACGCGATGCGCAAGGAAGTCGAGCAGATGCAGAGCTCGATCAATTCGGAAGTCATGAAGGCGAAGACGTCTATCCACGACGCCAGCGCAGCATCGAATATAGAGCCGAACGCGAGTACGCCCCCGGCGGCATCGTCGACCCCGCCGCCTGCACCCGCCGATACCCCGCTGCTGACGCCCGCCGAGCCGCCGCGTCCTGCCACGCCGCAGTCGTCGTCGGAAGCGCAAGTCACCCCGGAGAAAACGTCTTCCACCGCCGAGCGGACGGAGTCCTAGCGCGATGCAGGAGCGGTTACCGCCGTCGGCGACAGGCCCGGTCCCTGAGCCCCTGCGCGAAGGCCAGGAGGAGATCGACGCCAGCAAGGCGCCATTGCTCGATCATCTGATCGAACTGCGCCAGCGGTTGATCTGGGCGCTCTGCGCCTTCGTCGTCATGTTTTTCCTGTGCTTCGCGGTTGCCGGTCACATCTACAACGTTCTGGTCTGGCCTTACATGTGGGCGTCCGGCAGCGACCACGTGAAGCTGATCGCGACGCACTTCCTCGAACAGATCATGACGCAGGTGAAGCTCGCCATGTTCGGCGCGGCCTTCCTGTCGTTCCCCGTCGCCGCGACGCAGATCTATAAGTTTGTCGCGCCCGGCCTCTACAAAAACGAGCGCCGCGCCTTCCTGCCGTATCTGATCGCCACGCCCGTGCTGTTCGTCATCGGCGCGATGATGGTCTACTTCGTCGCGATGCCGGTGCTGATCCGCTTCTCGATCGGCCTGACGCACATGTCGGGCGAGGGCGTGCCAGAGATCGAGCTGCTGCCGAAGGTGTCTGAATACCTGTCGCTGATCATGACGCTGATCTTCGGCTTCGGTATCGTCTTCCAGCTGCCGGTCGTTTTGACGCTTCTCGCGCGTGTCGGGTTCGTGACGTCGGAAGCCCTCGCGAAGGGACGGCGTTACGCCATTGTCGCAATCTTCGCCGCCGCCGCGCTTCTGACCCCGCCCGACGCCCTGAGCATGTGCATTATGGCGCTCCCGACGATCGGGCTTTATGAAATATCGATCCTTGCCGTTCGCTTCGTCGAGAGACAGCAAGCAAAAGCCAAAGAGCAAACATAGCAGCCATTCGTTTCTGCACTGACGTAAATACGCGCGCACCACAAATGCCGCAGTAACGCATCCCGATCATCAAACATACTTCGACCGACGAGCATCGCATCGGCGAGCGGAGCTCGTTGTGTCTCCAATTGTGTTGAGGAGTTTTTTGATGACTAAATTTTTGAAAGTCCTTTTAGCCTCCGTTGCACTGTCTTCTGCCGCCGGCACCTTGGCGAGAGCCTCATCAAGCGATGAGGGGATAGTCGAGGCCTGCCAGGCACACGATTTTACTCAGTTCGGCATGTGGGACTGCCGTTAAAGCCCCGCTGGGATGGCGTCCGCTGTTGCGGGCGTCATCCTTTTCTTCGCAACCCTGGACCGGGGGAAAAGCATCGTATAGGACGGCCTCACGCACACTCGTACGCGAAGAGGCCTCCCGTGTTCGACATCAAATGGATCAGAGACAACGCCGCGACTTTCGATGAAGGTCTGCGCCGGCGTGGGCTCGAGCCCCAGGCAGCAAGCCTGATCGCGCTCGATGAGAAGCGCCGGGCGCTGCTGACCTCGCTGCAGGAAGCGCAATCGCAGCGAAATGCTGCGTCCAAAGAAATCGGCAAGGCGAAAGCCACGAAAGATGAGGCGACCGCGTCACGTCTGATGACCGAAGTCGCCGAGTTGAAGCAGTCCATCGCCAAGGGCGAAGAGGACGAGCGTCAGCTCGACGCCGAGATTCGGGATGCGCTTTCCGTCATTCCGAATACGCCCCGTGAGGAGGTGCCATTCGGAACTGACGAAACGGGCAACGTCGAAGTTCGCAAAGTCGGCACGCCTGGCACATTTGACTTCACACCCAAGCAGCATTTCGAGATCGGCGAAGCGCTGGGCCTGATGGACTTCGAAGCCGCGCAGAAAATTTCGGGCGCGCGCTTTGTCGTGACGAAAGGTGCTATCGCGCGCCTCGAACGCGCCATCGGCAGCTTCATGCTCGATCTGCATACGGGCGAATTTGGCTACACCGAAGTCAACCCGCCGCTGCTCGTCAAGGATCAGGCAGCCTACGGCACCGGCAACCTACCGAAGTTCGCCGAGGACCTGTTCAAGACGACGAACGACTTCTGGCTCATCCCGACCGCCGAGATCTCGCTGACGAACCTCGTGCGCGAGAGCATTCTCGACGAAGCGCAGCTGCCGATGCGCATGACTGCGTGGACACCGTGCTTCCGCTCCGAAGCGGGCGCCGCCGGTCGCGACACGCGCGGCATGATCCGCCAGCACCAGTTCTCGAAAGTGGAACTCGTCTCCGTTGTTACGCCGGAGAAGGCGCTCGAAGAGCACGAGCGCATGACATCCTGCGCTGAGGAAGTCCTGAAGCGCCTCGGTCTGCCGTTCCGAACGATGCTTCTGTGCACGGGCGACATGGGCTTTGCCTCGCAGAAAACCTACGACATCGAAGTCTGGCTGCCCGGCCAGAACACGTATCGCGAGATTTCCTCGTGCTCGGTGTGCGGCGATTTCCAGGCCCGGCGCATGGATGCACGCTTCCGCCCGAAAGACGGCGGCAAGCCGGTCTACGTCCACACACTGAACGGCTCCGGCCTCGCCGTCGGACGCACGCTGATCGCCGTTCTCGAAAACTATCAGCAAGCCGACGGCAGCGTCATCATTCCCGATGCACTTCGTCCCTATATGGGCGGCCTGGCGCAAATACAGAAAGCGTAACGTCTTCCCATGAGAATCCTGATCACCAACGACGACGGCATCAATGCGCGCGGATTGGAAATCCTGAAAGCCATCGCACTCGGCATTTCGCCCGATGTGTGGACGGTCGCGCCGGAAACGAACCAGTCGGGCACGTCGCACTCGATGACGCTGCACACACCGCTTCGTTTGCGCTCGCTCGATGATCGCACCCACGCCATTGCAGGCACGCCGACGGATTGCGTGATCATGGCCGTGCGTCATGTTCTGAAGGATCAGCCGCCCGATCTGATCCTGTCGGGCGTAAACCACGGATCGAACCTCGCCGAGGACATCACCTATTCGGGTACGGTCGCGGCAGCGATGGAAGGCGCGATCCTCGGCATTCCTTCGATCGCGCTCTCGTTGATGATGGGCTTTGAAGAAGGGTCGCGGCGCGCGCTTTGGGATACGCCGCTCGCGCACGCGCCCTCGCTCATCAAGAAACTGCTGCAGGAGAAATGGGCGCCGAAATCGCTCATCAACATCAATTTCCCGGATGCCAATCCGGACGAAATCAAAGGCGTCGCCGTCACCACACAGGGCGTTCGAGATCAGGCGCTGCTGGATATCGATAGCCGCTCCGATCCGTGGGGCACGCCGTATTTCTGGTTCGGATTCGAACGGCGGAAATCGACTCTCATTTCCGGGACCGATCTCGCGGCCATTGCGCAAAACAAAATTTCCGTCACTCCACTGAGCATCGATCTGACCAATCACGGCGCGTTGAAATCATTGAGCAGCCGGCTGAAATGATCCGGAATTGCGGCTGCTGCAACTCTGCGAAAGTCGTCAGAAAGACGAAATCCCTCCGCGAATAGAGCGCAATCCTCAGCTATTCCGATAAAACTCCGGCGGTGTGCAACGCACCGTCGAAAATCACCGTCGTTTCCAACGAGCCGCTTTTCTGTGGGGCAGGGCACGCGGCTCTCACCGCAAGCAGTGCAACTCGGGGCATCAAATTTAAATCGCACGGGGGACGTTTACTCCCCGTTAACCGGTTAAAGGTTAATGGATGGTGCGAGTAGAGGTGCGTACCATGATGAGTTGTTTTGGCGTAGGCCAGTGCGGGCGCTTGGGCCTCAAGTCCGCGAGCGCCGTTTCTCTAATAATTGCAAGCCTTGCCCTCGCGGGTTGCAGCGCGGATGTTACGCGCTTCGATAGCACGTCATTCAATTTTAATGATGATCCGGGCGCGGCGAGCGTTCCAGTCCCGCCCGAGCCGGTGCGCACGGGTTCATTAAGCGATAACCAATCTCTCGGCGGTTCGTCGCCGCGCGGACCTTACGGCGCCGGCGCTTCGTCCGTTCAGGTCGCCGCTCTGCCCGATGCAACGGGCGATCATGGCGCGCCCTATGGGCAGCCGCCGCCGCCAGTCACATCGCAGCCTGCAGCGTCGCAGCCCTATCGCCCGGCAAAGCCATTTGCCCGTGCGCCGCGCGAGGAGACGCAGGCCCGCGACGAGCCTCCCGCTTCACAGGCGGCGCCGCTCGCCAAGGGTGAAATGATCGAGGTTCAGCCCGGCGATACGCTCTATGGGCTGTCGCGCCGTCATCAGGTTTCGCTCACCGAATTGACGTCGCTGAACGGCCTGAGCAACCCGAACCTGAAGCCGGGGCAAAAGCTCTATCTTCCGGCTGCCGGTGGTTCGTCCGATCGCAGCAGCGTCGCCGCGGCGAAGGCCGTCGAGGCAGCAACGCCATTGCCCGCGCCGCTCTCTCCCGCCGCGCCCGACGTCGCTGCGCGCTACAACGCAACTTACACGGTGCGGCCCGGCGACTCCCTCTATGGCATCGCGCGGTCGAACAAGGTGAAGTTCGCCGAGCTTCAGCAGGTGAATGGCATCAGCGATCCGCATCGCGTGAAGCCCGGCATGGTTCTGAAGATTCCGGGTGAAGCCGCGCACGATACCCCGGTACGCGTCGCCGCGGTGACACCCGCGCCGCTGCCGTCCGCACCTCCGAGTGCCGCCGCGTCAACGCCTTCGACATCCGCGCCGCCCGCCGCCCCGTCGGCTACGGCCGAGGTGCCGCCGATCGTGCCGAGCCCGCCGGCGCGCTATGGCGATGCGACGACGATGCAGCCGACCGTCATCAATGGCGAGAAGCGCGTCGCAGCGCTTTCTGAGAACAAGGCCACCGATGCGTCTCCTGACGTTCCGCCCGCGCCTCCGGCACCGGTCGCCGAAAAGCCGGCACCGGCCGACAAGCCTGCTGCGCCCGAGGAAAAAGTCGCGGTTTCGGTCCCGCCTTCGGTCGCGGACTCGGCGGCCAACACCGGTAAGCTGCGGTGGCCGACGAGCGGCAAGATCGTTGCAGGTTTTGGCGGCCGTCCTGACGGCACGCATAATGACGGCATCAATCTCCAGGTGCCGCTCGGAACCGAGGTCCACGCCGCGGAGTCCGGCGTCGTCGCCTATGCAGGCAGCGAGCTCAAAGGCTATGGCAACCTCGTGCTGCTTCGTCACGACAACGGTTGGGTCACCGCCTACGCGCACAATGACGAATTGCTCGTGAAGCGCGGCGACAAGGTCAAGCGCGGACAGGTCATCGCGAAAGCCGGCAAAACCGGTTCGGTTGATCAGCCGCAAGTCCACTTCGAATTGCGTCAAGGCTCGAAACCGGTCGATCCGATGCCGTATCTCGAGAAGCTTTGACGCAAACTTATAGCGCGGGGCAACGCGCTGGCACTGAGGGAAGACTGGGGGCCGGGTCCATCGATCCGGCTCTCTTTTTCTTGGCACTTCGTCATCCTCGAACGCGTGAGCAGAGCGACGCGCGTTCGGGGATCTAGCGTCAGAGTCGTCGAAGACGCAAAATTATGACGTGCCTTCAGCAAGTCTTACGCTGGATCCCCGACCTTCGACGCGCCGGTGGCGCGCTCGGCCGAGGATGACGAAAGACGTCAAACCTTATCCGTCGAAATTCCTGTGCGCCCCGCCAGATCCTGCACGTATTGCCACGCGACGCGGCCCGACCGCGCGCCGCGCGTCGTCGCCCATTCGAGAGCATCGCGCTGTAATTCGTCCGCATCGACCTTGATGCCGAAGTGCTCGACGTAGGCTTGGACCATCGCGAGATAATCGTCCTGGCTCGCGTTGTGAAAGCCGAGCCAGAGCCCGAAACGGTCCGAGAGCGACACTTTCTCTTCGGTCGCTTCGCCGGGGTTGATGGCCGTCGCCCGCTCGTTGTCGATCATGTCGCGCGGCATGAGGTGACGGCGGTTGGATGTCGCGTAGAAAATCACGTTCTTCGGGCGGCCCTCGATACCGCCGTCGAGCACGGCCTTCAGCGATTTGTAGCTCGTGTCGTCGTGATCGAAGGAGAGATCGTCGCTGAAGACGATGAAGCGGAAGGGCGCAGCTTTGAGGATGGCCAGGCACTTCGGCAAGGATCCGATATCCTCGCGGTGGATCTCGACGAGCTTCAATCCGCCGCTGAGGCTCAAGGCATCCGCGTGCGCCGCTTTGACGAGGCTCGATTTGCCCATCCCGCGTGCGCCCCAAAGCAGGGCGTTGTTGGCGGGAAGCCCGGCCGCAAAGCGCCGCGTGTTGTCGAGAAGAATTCCCGCAGTCCGGTCGATGCCCTTGAGAAGCTTCAGCGGCACACGGCTAACCTCGGGAACCGGCTCGAAGCTCGCCGTATCGGCTTGCCAAACGAACGCGTCGGCTTTGCTGAAGTTGGCGGCCCGTAGCGGGGCAGGGCTCAAACGCTCGAGAGCGTCGGCGATCCGTTCCAAGAGCGGGCGATTGGCATCTGCGTCTGTCATTAAGGATTTCCAGAAGACTGAAGGCCCGGCGTGCTATCCGCCGGAAAAAGCGTGTTTAATCGTTGCCCGATCTCGTGCCAACGGCCTTTCATGGGCCTATGCGAGGTTGCAAAAGGGTTTCGGACCACTATAGTCCGCCCGAATTTGAGGGGGCTCATCCCTCCGGACCATTGGGATCCGGGGCGGTAGTGCTTATTTCAATCGCATCCGGAGGACCATCCTTTCCAATGTTTACGACTTCCGCATTCGCGCAGACCGCCGCAGCCAGCCCGATGGACCCACTGGGCGGACTTCTGATCCCGATGCTGGCGATGCTGGCCATCTTCTACTTCCTCCTGATCCGTCCGCAGTCGCAGCGCGCGAAGCAGCTTCGCGAGCGGTTGAATGCCGTCCGCCGCGGCGACACCGTCGTCACCTCCGGGGGCATGGTCGGCAAGGTTACGAAAGCTTCCGACACGAGCGACGAAATCGAGGTCGAACTTGCCGACAATTTGAAGGTCCGCATCGTCAAGGGCACCCTTTTGGAAGTCCGTACGAAGGGCGAACCTGTCAAAGACGCAACGTGATTGAACGTCTTCATCGTGCGAGAACGTAGCTGCGCCAGATGCGCAAGTTCTGCTCCGCGCATCTCCTAACGTCTGAGACCTTGTTCCGATGCTGCAATTCACACGCACGAAAATCATTCTGACCCTGCTGACCTGTCTCGTGGGCTTCGCGCTCGCGATGCCGAACTTCTTCTCGAAGGAAACGGTCGCGTCGTGGCCGTCCTTCATGCCGAAGAAACAGCTGCCCTTGGGTCTCGACCTGCAGGGCGGCGCGCATCTTCTGCTCGCGATGGATCAGGACGAGATCAAGAAGGATTGGATGAACAACCTGCGCGATGAATCGCGCAAACTTCTCCGTGATGCAAAAATCGGTTTCACCGGCATCGGCATCCAGGGCACGCAACTCGTCGTCAAGCTGGCGAAGCCCGAAGAGCGCGATGCGGCGATCAAGCAATTGGACAAAGCCCGGCAATCGATCGGCAGCGCCGTGCTCGGCACCGGCGGTTACGATATCGCCGTCACGGCCGGCAATGACGATGGCACCATTATCGTAAAGCCGACGGAGCCGGGCCTCCGCGCGCGTATCTCCAACGCCGCCGCGGCCTCGATCGAAACGATCAATCGCCGCGTCAATAATCTCGGCACCTCGGAATCGACGATTGTGCGGCAGGGCACCGACCGCATTCTGATCCAGTTTCCCGGTCTCAAGGATACGAAGGACCTGAAGGCGCTCATCGGCGAAACCGCCAAGCTGACCTTCCATGAAGTTCACCCATCGCTCAGCGCCGAGGAAGCCAAGCAGACGAGCATTCCAGCGGGCTACAAGATCTACCCGGGCGATAGAAGCGAGGGGCCGGCAGAGTATCTTCTGCGCGAGCAACCCGTCGTTCAGGGCGACGACCTAGCCGACGCCCAGCCGGGCTTCGACAACCGCACCAACGAGGCGGTGATCAACTTCCGCTTCAACCAAAGCGGCGCGCGCAAATTCGGCAATTTCACGAAGGATAATGTCGGCAAGCCCTTTGCGATCGTGCTCGACAACAAGGTGCTTTCGGCGCCGGTTATCCGCGAGCCTATCCTCGGAGGTTCGGGCCAGATTTCCGGCAGCTTCAACGTGGAAAGCTCGAACCGCCTCGCCGTTCAGCTCCGCTCCGGCTCGCTGCCAGCGAAGTTGACGATTGTCGAAGAGCGAACCGTCGGCCCGTCGCTCGGCGCCGACTCGATCGCCGACGGCAAGCGCGCCGGCATCATCGGCGGTATCGCGGTCATTTTTCTTACGATCCTTGCCTACGGGACGTTCGGCATCTTCGCTTGCGTCGGTCTGCTCGTGCACTTGATCATGACGCTCGCCCTCATGACGCTCATCGGCTCGACGTTGACGCTGCCAGGCATCGCGGGCTTGGTCTTGGGTGTCGCGATGGCCGTCGACGCCAACGTTCTGATCTACGAGCGCATCCGCGAGGAATTGCGAACGGGCAAAACGCCGATTGCCAGCATCGATGCGGGCTTCCAGCGTGCCTTCGTGACGATCGCCGACAGTCAGCTGACGACGCTTGCTTGCGCGCTCATCATGTTCTGGTTGGGCTCGGGTCCGATCCGCGGCTTCGCCGTGACGCTGACCATCGGCATTCTGACGTCGATTTTCGCGTCCGTGACGGTCGTCAGGCTGCTCATCTCATTCTGGCTCAAGGCTCAGCCGAAGGGCCGCATCCAAACCGTGCCGGTCTAGGAGACCACTTCCGTGTTGATGAAACTTATACCGGTCTTCAAGGGCTTCGACTTCTTCCCGCACGACCTGAACCTGCCCTTCATGAAGTTCAAGGCGCCGGCGCTCATCGGATCCATCCTCGCGATGCTGATATCCATCGCGCTCTGCCTGACGTTCGGCCTGAACTACGGCGTCGACTTCAAGGGCGGGTCTCTGATCGAGCTGCAGACGAAGAGCGGCAATGCCGATATCTCCGCGCTGCGCGAAAAGCTCAACGGCTTGGGCTTTGGCAACGTGCAGATTCAGGAATTCGGCACACCGAACGACGTGCTGGTGCGGCTGGAAGAACAGCCGGGTGGTGAAACGGCCCAACAGCCTGCCGTTCAAAAGGTAATCGACGTAACCAGCGCCGACTATGTTCAGCGCCGCGTCGAGGTCGTCGGTCCCGCCGTTTCGAGCGAATTGCGCATGACCGGCTTCATCGCCGTCGCCGCCGGTCTCTTGGCGATCGTGGCCTACGTCTGGTTCCGCTTCGAATGGCAGTTCGCGCTCGGCGCCATCGTGGCGTTGAGCCACGACGTTTTATTGACCGCGGGCATCTTCGCGCTGTTCCAGCTCGAATTCGATCTCTCGACCGTTGCCGCGCTTTTGACCATTCTCGGATACTCCGTGAACGACACGGTCGTCGTGTCGGACCGAATTCGTGAGAACCTGCGCAAGTTCAAGAAAATGGAGCTGAACCAGCTCCTGAACCTGTCGATCAACGAGACGCTGTCGCGCACCATCCTGACCGGTATCACTGCGATCGCGGTGCTGGTCTCGCTTTACATCTTCGGCGGCGAAGTCATTCGTAGCTTCAATCTCGCAATGCTTTTGGGCGTCGTGATCGGCACCTACTCGTCGATCTTCATCGCCGCCCCGCTGCTGGGCTACCTCGGCGTCAAACGCGATTGGAGCGACACTGCCGCGAAGGCGGTCGCCGCGACCAAGACGAGCCGCGCCAAGGCCTGATAGGCGACGCGAACGAGGAACGCCGCCGCTATGTCGCCCGAGGTCGCCCGCTATCCCTACGAGACGGCGATCACGGCCTACGGCAACGGCGGCTTCCGTTTCGCGGAGATGAGCCATCGCGGTTCGATCATCTGCGTGCCGAACGGCGTCTATGCCTGGACCGCGACGAGCGCAGAAGCGCTGGGCGAGAAAGACATCGACTTTATTCTGAGCCGGCTGGATCCTCCCATCACGGTTCTGCTCGGCACGGGCGAGAAGCAGCTTTGGCCTTCGGCCGAGGTCTATTCCGCATTTGCCAAAGCCGGCGTTGGCCTCGAGCCGATGTCGACAGGAGCCGCGGCCCGCACGTACAACATCCTCATCGCAGAGAAGCGAACGATCGCAGCGGCGCTGATCGCAGTTCCGTAACGGCCGTTCTGATCCAGAGCAGCGCCTCCAATCCGCGAGTGACGTGTGAGCAACTCCGATACGCGAGCGATCGACTTCGATGCGGTGCGCCTCGCCGCGCGGACCCACGCGCCTGATCGTTTCTACGCCGCGCTCTTCGCACCCCGGGAGGCGCGCGAAGATCTCATCGCGCTCGCGGCATTTACCGGCGAGATCGAACGCATATCGCGTCTCGTCAGCGAAGCCGCGCTCGGTGAAATTCGCGTTGCGTGGTGGCGAGACGCATTTCTGAGCCGGGGCGAAAGTGGACAATCCGGCAATCCCGTGCTCGATGCCTTTGCGGAGGTCATCCGCCGCCGTGAGCTTTCGCTCGGGGCTATCGAGGATTATCTCGCAGCCCATGCGGACGCTCTTTACGGCGAGGCTCCCGCAGACGATGCCGCGCTCGCCAAATCGACGCGCATCATCGACGGTACGCCATTCGAATTTGCGGCGTCGATCCTCGGCGTCACTCTCGACGAGCCGCTTACCGGCGCAGCGTCCCAGGCTTCGGGCTTTGCACGCATCGGCCTCGAACTGCCATATGCTCTGATGCGACACCGCGCGCTGCTGCCGTTGGCCCGCTCTCCAAACCCTTTCGGACCCGATGAGCCGCAGGATTGGCGTCCGCAAACCGCATGGCTCGTGAGCGAAGGACGCAAAGCGCTCGCCGAAGCCCGGCGCCAACTCAAGGGCAAGCCGAAGGCCGCCACGACGGCTTTATTGCCGCTTGCCCTCGTGGAGCCCTATTTTCGCGCTTTGCAGAACCCTCGACACGAGCCAGCGCGCGACATCTTGGAAATCGCGCCTATCGCTCGATTGTGGCGTATTGCACGCGCGCATTGGTCAGGTCGCGTCTGACGGCCAAGCGAAGAGGGCAGATGGGGTTCATCTCAAGACGTGGGCTGCGGACACTCGCAGCAGGGCTGGTCTTTTCGCTTTTGTGCACGGCCGGAAGCGTCCTTGCGCCGGGTCGCGCCGAGGCCGGGTCGCCCGTCATCACCTGGCAACTTGAAAACCCGTTCCGCTTCTTCACTGATCCCCATGATACCGAAGCGCACCGCGCCACCTATCGCGCATTGGGCCCGTCGGAACGCTCCACTCCGGTTTTGTCCGGAGAGCACGCGCTGCAAGGCGGCGACCGCGACGGCTGGGCCGCGTCGATGTTTCAGAAGACGTGCTGGAACAACAATCGCTTCAAATGCGATGCTTACGACGACTATATCAATCCGTCGAACCACGCCGTCATTGTTCAGGTCACGGGCGTAGATGATGCGTCCACGCTCTCGTGCCGATGGCTGACGGCGCCGCGCGGCGACGCCAAGAATCCTCGCGGCGACGCCATCACCCAGCCGTGCAACGAGCCCGCGCGCTTCGTCGTGCCATACCCTGGTGGCATGATGGTCACCGTCGAAATCGGCGGCCGCGAAATTGCGAAGCAGCTCATCAAGGTTCGCGACATCCTGATTGCCGGAATGGGAGACAGCTTTGCTTCCGGCGAAGGCAATCCCGATCGCGCCGTGCGCTTTTCGCGCGAGCGCGCGTCCGATTACAGCACCGTCGGATTTTATAGCGGACTGACCGGATATCCCTCGCGCATCGGCCCTTGGCGGGATCTCGGCGATAAGGCCTTCATCAAGGAGAATGCGCGCTGGCTCGATCAGGCCTGCCATCGCTCGCTCTATTCCGAGCAACTGCGGACAGCGTTGCAACTCGCCATCGAAGATCCGCACCGCGCCGTGACGTTCGTCGGCGTGTCGTGCGCTGGTGCCGAAATCACCGACGGACTGTTTCTGCGCTACAAGGGCAACGAATGGGTGCCGAACCCGCCGCGCCTTTCTCAGATATCGGCGGTCGCCGAAGCGCAGTGCGGAAACAACCCGACGCAGACTCTCGATCTGCCCGAAGCCTACCACATGAACGGGACCATTCCCGAACTGCAGAACATCATCCTCCGCAAGTGCCGGCAGGATGACGCGCGCAAAATCGACCTCGTCTTGCTCTCCATCGGCGGCAACGACATCGGCTTCTCGCGGCTTTTGGCGAACGCCGTCCTCTCCAACGAATCGCTGCTGCGCGAGCTTGGCGGCTGGCTGGGCCAAGTCCATGGCGAGGCGGAGGCGTCCGCCGAACTCAGTACATTGGGCGCGCGCTATAAGTCACTCAATCGCGCCATTCACAGCATCCTCTACGTGCCCTGGCAGGAAAGCGACCGCATATTGCTCGTCGCCTATCCAGGCCTCGCCCTCGAAGGCGACGGCAGCCAGATGTGCGGCAGCGGCAACGCCGGCATGGAGGTCGTGCCCGACTTCCAATTGGACCGCACCAAATTGAAGCTCGGCACCTGGTTTGCCGACAAGCTGCATCGGCTCATGCGCGACAGCGCCTTCGAGTTCGGCTGGACATTCGTTGAAACACACCGGCGCGCCTTCATCGGTCGCGGCATATGCGCGGGCCTGAGCGTCGAAGGCGTCAGCGAGGTCGACGACCTTCGGCTCCCGCGGAAGATCGACGGCGCATGGACGCCCTATAACCCGGCCGATTATCAGCCCTACGCGGCGCGTCAGCGCTGGTTCCGGACCCCGAACGATGCGTTCATGACGGGCAATTTCCACGTCGCCGCCGGTATGCTGACGAAGGTTCTGCGGATTGAGCCTTTCGCGCCGTTCCAGCTCATCTTGGCATCGACGTACTCCGGAGCCTTCCATCCGACCGCCGAAGGCCAAGCCGCAATCGCCGACGCTGTCGTCGACAAAGCGCGCGGCGTGCTGGCGAAATACGGTGCAGGACCGGATGCCGACCCGGCAGGCTACACAGTGCCGTCCCCGGACGACGTGCCTCCGCCCGCCGTCGCCGAACCCAACGCGCAAATTCCGGACATCAATTCAATTTTGGCCAAGCAGCCCGCCGCCGGCAACGGTGCGACGAGCGCATTGCCGGCTAAGCCTTCCGGTCCGCTCAACGCTCTGCCTGCTGCGGGGCCCGCGGACCCCGATGATACGGATACCGGCGGTGCGACCGTGGGCGTGACGTCCGGCCCTGAGGATCAAACACCTTCGGAAGCCGTCGTCGGACGGCCGCCAACGGAGACAGCAGTCGTTCCAGCATCGTCTCCACCGCCGCCCGCGCCACCAGGCACGCCCATCGAGATCCGCCCGCTGAATCGCGCCGCACCGCAGACGGCATCGGAACCTGCGCCTGCAGCCATGCCGGCGACGCAAACGCCACCGGCTGACGCGCCGTTCACGCCGCAACGGTTTGCACCGGCTTCGGCCGGCACGACGGGCGCGCAATAGGCTCCCTAGGCGGATTGCTTTACCGGCGCTGCGTCGCCGAGCCAGTTCGCGAAATCGGCGAGCGCGCGCCGCGACATCGCCCGCTTCTTCTCCCGCCCGCGCTCCGGCCCCTTGAGCCGCTGACCGTTTTGATCATGCGTGGGATTGACGTCGAGATCGGGAAGCAAACCGTAGTTGATGTTCATCGGCTGGAACGAGCGGGCCGCGCCGCGCTCGCCGTCTTCGCTGACGATATGTCCGCCGGTGATGTGATTGAGGAGCGCGCCGAGCGCCGTCGTCGCAGGCGGTGCAGCTGAACTGGAACCCATCGCGTCCGCCGCCGCGAAACGTCCCGCAAGCAAGCCGATGGCGGCGCTTTCGATGTAACCCTCGACGCCGGTGATCTGTCCCGCAAAGCGCAGGCGCGGCATCGCCTTGAGCCGTAGCGAACGATCGAGCAGCTTCGGCGAATTGAGATACGTATTGCGATGCAGGCCGCCGAGCCGCGCGAATTCCGCATTCTGCAAGCCCGGGATCATCCGGAACACGCGCACCTGTTCGGCGTGCTTCAATTTCGTCTGGAAGCCAACCATGTTCCAGAGCGTGCCGAGCGCATTGTCCTGCCGCAGCTGAACCACCGCATGTGGCCAGCGCCCCGTGCGCGGATCGTCGAGCCCGACTGGCTTCATTGGCCCGTAGCGAAGCGTCTCGCGGCCGCGCTCCGCCATGACCTCGACCGGCAAACAGCCGTCGAAGTAGGGCGTGGACGCTTCCCATTCCTTGAACGACGTCTTCTCACCCGCGAGCAGCGCATCGACGAACGCCTCGTATTCGTCTTTCGACATCGGGCAATTGAGATAATCGGCCCCGGTGCCGGCTGGTCCTGCCTTATCATAACGCGATTGGAACCACGCGATCGACGTGTCGATGGAATCGCGATGGATGACCGGCGCAATCGCATCGAAGAACGCGAGCGAGTCTTCGCCCGTCAGCGTTGCGAGCGCCGCGCTCAATGCGGGTGACGTCAGCGGACCCGTAGCAACGATCACGTTCGCCCAATCTTCGGGTGGCAGGCCATCGAGTTCGCTGCGCACGATCGTGATCAGCGGATTGGCCGAGATGCGTGCCGTCACTTCCTGGGAGAACGCATCCCGATCGACGGCAAGCGCGCCGCCCGCTGGCAGCTTGTGCTTGTCGGCGGCCGCCATGATGAGCGAACCCGCATGGCGAAGCTCTTCGTGCAGCAGACCGACGGCGTTGTTCTCCCAATCGTCCGAGCGGAATGAGTTGGAGCAAACGAGTTCGGCGAAGCCATCGGTCTTGTGCGCTTCCGTGGAGCGAACCGGCCGCATCTCGTGCAGCACGACGGGTGTGCCAGTCGCCGCGATTTGATGTGCCGCCTCCGAGCCCGCGAGCCCGGCGCCAATGACGTGTACGGCGGATGTCTTAACGGTATGCACGGCGGCTCCACAGCCTGGGAACGAAGTTCCGATGAGAATTTTGAAGCGAATTGGCCCGGTGCCGATCGGCGATGCGCGGGAGGCACCTCAGCGGCCTATCGGAGGCTATTTAAGCGGGGCGGCGTGGGCTTGCAACGAGTTAAGCCGCTGCCGCTGCTTTCGGTAAGGATTGCGGGAGCTGTAGGCGACGAACGCGGAAGCCGCTTCTAACCCGTGAAATAATCCCACGTCAGCTTCACATTGAGCGCGATGATCGTGACCGCGATAATGCCTGCCGCAACCGTCAGCCAGCGCGGCGAGACGAGATCGCCAAGCTTGCTGCGGCTCGCCGTGAACTGCACGAGCGGCACGATTGCGAAGGGCAGCTGCAAGCTCAGCACGACTTGCGAAAGGATCAACAGCTTCGCCGTTTCCGCCTCACCGAAGAGGAGGGTGACGCCAGCCGCCGGCACGAGCGCGACGGAGCGCGTAATGAGCCGCCGCTGCCAGGCCGGCAACCTGATATGCAGGAAGCCTTCCATGACCGTCTGGCCCGCGAGCGTCGCCGTAACGGTCGAGTTCAAGCCGCAGCAGAGGAGCGCGATGCCGAAAAGCGTCGGCGCGATCGCCGATCCAAGCAGTGGATGTAACAGAGACTGCGCTTGTCCGAGTTCCGCAACCTCCGTGTTTCCAGATTTGTAGAACGTGGCCGCGGCGAGGATCAGGATCGACGCGTTGATCAGCAGCGCAAAGCACAACGCGACGGTCGAGTCGATCGTCGCGAATTTCAAGGCCTCCCGCTTCTCTTGCGTCGAAGTTCCGAAAGCCCGCGTCTGCACGATGGCCGAATGCAGGTAGAGATTGTGCGGCATCACCGTCGCACCGATGATGCCGAGCGCCAAATAGAGCATCTCGGGATTGCGCACGATATCTGTCGTCGGAGCGAAGCCGCGAATGACCGCACCCCATTCCGGATCCGCAAGCGCGATCTGCACGGAAAAGCAGATGGCGATGACGCCGAGCATGGCGATGATGAAAGCCTCGAGGTACCGGAAGCCGAGCCGCTGCAAAAGAAGCACGACGAAAACGTCGAGAGCCGTCAGCAGAACGCCGATCTCGAGGGGAACCCCGAACAGGAGATTGAGGCCGATCGCCGTGCCGATGACTTCCGCCACGTCCGTCGCGATGATTGCAATTTCAGCGAGAAGCCAGAGCGGGAAAGCGGCCCATTTGGGATAGCCGTCGCGGCAGGCCTGCGCCAGATCGCGTCCCGAGCCGATGGCGAGACGCGCACAGAGCGATTGCAGGATGACCGCCATGACGTTCGAGAGGAGCGCGACGAACAGCAGCGCATAACCGAATTTCGATCCGCCGGCGATCGACGTCGCCCAATTGCCGGGATCCATATAGCCGACCGCGACGAGGTAGCCTGGGCCGAAAAACGCAGCGAGACGCCGCCAGTAACTCGAATGGTCCTGAACCCGAACGGTCCGGAAGACTTCGCCAAGCGAACGCTCCGCAACGGGTTTTCGCCAGCTTCCGTCGGCTGCTCCGGCAGCTTCGGCGGGAGGGGCAACTGTCCCCGTTCGGGCATCCATAAGGGTCACCTTTTGCAAATGACAATCATTCGCAACTAGAGTGCTTGAGAAGCGGCGGCGCGTCAAGAACGGGGGCGATCCCTTTGCTGTGACAAATGTGGTTACCGCCGAAATTGGGATAAATCGCGAGATCCGGTGGAATGCGGCGGCATCACGGTGCTGCCGCGGTCTAGCCAACGCCGTGCCCCCGTGGTCCACCATAAGCCGCATGAAACAGCGATTCCGGCGGTGATGCCCCGAAATGTGGTCCCCCTATAAAAACCGTCTGAAGCGCGACCTCGAGCGCTGGCAATCGAATGGATGGGTCAGCGGCGAGGGCCGGGCAGCGATCCTGGCCGACGTCGAGAGCAGTGGGCGTGAATTCGGGCTGGCGCCCGCGCTCGGAATTCTCGCCAGCGTCCTCTTCGGGTTCGCCGCGATTTCGTTCGTCGCCGCGCACTGGGAGGACATGCCGCGCCTAGGGCGTCTCCTCTTGCTCCTAGCCACCATCTGGGCGGGCTACGGCGCGGCCGGATGGCTTGTCGTGCGCGGCCACCCTCTGCTCGCAGATGCCGCGATATTGTTCTCGAGCGGAATGTTTGGCGCCAGCATCATGCTGATCAGCCAGATGTACAACATCAGCGGCAATCCTTCGGACGGCGTTCTGATGTGGTGGATCGGGACACTCTTCGCAGGGGCGATGCTGCGATCCAATCCGGCGCTCGCCTTCGCGATGGTTCTCGTCTGCACCTGGTCATTCTTCGAAACGTCGGAGAAGAATGGTGTCCACTGGGCATTCCTCATCGGTTGGGCGCTCGTCACGGCTGCCTTCATTTGGCAACGCTGGCGTCCGGGCCTTCATCTCTCCGCACTCGCATTGGCGATGTTCGTGATCTCGCTCGGCTATCAGTTGAGCGGCGGACATCAGCATGGCCTCGTTGCCGTAATTGGCGGCCTCGCCGCCGCGGCCGCCGTCGCGATGGAGAAGCTGGAACCGGATCTCGATGCAAAGCTCGATCATATCGCGGCCCCGCTCTTTGCGTACGCGCTCGCCGTCGCCTTCGCCGGACTTTTCGCGCGGCAGTTCCTGGTCGTCCCGCCGCTCGTTGATCTCATCGCCCTGGCCGCGATAGCGCTCGTCCTGATCCTCGCCGCCATCGCCTACGCCTTGTCGACCGGGAACCGCGGCGCGCTTTGGATTGGCTACATCGGCTTCTCGGCCGAGATCCTCACGCTCTATGGCGTCACGGTCGGTTCCATTCTCGGGACATCGCTGTTCTTCCTGGTTGCGGCGATCATCGTTTCATTCCTCGCGTACGTGGCATTGCGCTTGGCCAGGCAAAGCGCAGGCAGAGGACGTCCGGCATGATCAGCACACAAAAATTGGTCTGGCCGCTGCTCGCGCTGGTTGCGATCGCCCAATCGGCGGCGCTGTTTGACATGGTCTACGCACGCGATCGCCTGCTGAAGTCCGGGCAGGAGGTCACGCTGGCCGTCAAGCCGCTCGACCCACGCGACATCTTTCGCGGCGATTACGTGACGCTCGGCTACGACATCAGCACGCTCACGAAGTCGACCACGGAAACGGACCCCGATTTTACGGGCTTTTCGGTCGGCGCACCGGCTTACGTCACCCTGGCCTCAGGCCCGGACGGCAAGTGGGCCGAGACGCATGTCGGCAGCCGGTACCCATCCAAAGTCGCGCCCGGAGAGGCTGTAATCAAGGGACGGGTGAAGCAGGTCTGGCAGGACGGGAACAACGCTGTAACGAACGTCATCGTCCGCTACGGCATCGAAACCTACTTCATTCCCGAAGGCACGGGCCGCGCCTTGGAGGACAAGGTCAGGTCACATGAGGTTAAGGCCATCGTCGCGGTTGCCGCCGACGGCACGGCAGCCCTCAAAGGCCTGATCGTCGACGGTGAGCGGCACGAAGACCCACCGCTTCTTTGAGGCTTCAGGCCGGCCCGGTCACCTGCTATGAGGCGGCCGGATAAAAACCGGAAATGGAGACCTCAAGTGACCGTCACCCGCTATGAAACTTCACCCGTCTATTCGAAGGTCACCGAGGCCAACGGCTTCGTGTTTACGGCAGGCGTCATACCGACGGATCTTTCCAAGGACGTCGAAGGCCAGACCGCCGAAGTTCTGACCGAGATCGACCGCCTCTTGGCGCTCGCAGGCACCGACAAGACGAAAGTTCTGCAGGCGACCGTCTGGCTCAACGACATCCGCCACCGTGACGGCATGAACAAAGCCTGGAGCGCATGGCTGGACGGCAAGGGCGCACCGGCTCGCGCCTGCGTCGAAGCCAAGGTCATCGATCCGAGGATGCTCGTTGAGATCTCGGTCGTGGCGGTCAAGTAAACTCCGCGTCCAGATTCAAAATTGCCGAAGCGCGATGAAAGAATTTGCGCTTCGGCAACAACCTGTGCCCCGATTGCCTCGCGCGTTGAAATTCCTTTCCCGTCCGCTTGAAAAGCTATCGAGAGCATCACTGAATCTGCGAAATACGCGACGGGGGGTTCTGCCCTCGATTGTCTTCGGAGACGGGAAAAAATGATTCGCTTCGGATGGATGAGGCCGGCGCTCGCCGTAGCCGCGCTTTTTGCCTGCGCCGCTCCGGCGTTCGCTGATGATACGGGCGTGGCAGCTATTCACGAACAGCGTCGCGAGGGTGGCCGCACCTGCTTCGTCGACCATTATCACTACGGCTCGAGTGCAGGGCTGCCGTCGAAGAAGGCAGCTCTTGCCACCGGCATTAAATCCTGGGCCGATTTCACCGATTTCGAATATGGCTCGGACTGGGCGCACTGGGGCCGTGCATCGAGCAAGAGCGTGAAGTGCTCGCAAGCCGGTATCGGCGGCTCCTGGAGCTGCGATATCAGCGCCAGACCCTGCCGCTAGAGACTTGTGGTCTTCGGGATCTAGAAGGGCCGCGCTTTCGAGCCGGCCTTTTTTCTTGTTTCCCGAACGGGGATCACGCCGTTAGCGCCGGCCACCAAGCGCTTGCCCAAGCACGCGCCGCACGATCGAAACGATCCAGCGCACAAGAAACAGCTTGATCATCGTGCCGACCACGCCGCTGTTCGAGCCAAGGAGATTGCCGAGGATCGAACGGATGACGCTTTCGAGGGAACCGCCCTCGGGCCCCGGAACCTGCTGACCGCCACGCCGGACGATATCGGGAAGCCGGCTGTACGGATTATCATCGTCCTCGGACGCGGGACCTGGGTAGCGGCCACGCCGCCCAAGACCTGGAATATCGTCGCCCGGAACGGGAAGAGGACTACCGCCGTCAATCGGTCGCGATGGTGCAGCCGGCTTATCGGACGCGCTCCCTCCGAAAGGTGGCCGGTCATCTGGCTGCGAGTAGGCGTCTCGTCCGGCTGGCGGAAACGCGTCGCCCGGCATCGGCAGCGGGCTTCCACCCGCGCCGGAAAACCCCGGAATGGTGCTCGCAACCTTCGCGATCGCGGGGCCCGATTGCCTTTGCAGTTCGCCGATTACCAAGGTCGCGACCACGGGCAGAAGCTTTTGAACGATCGAAGCATCGACACCAGAGCTGGATGCTGTTCGCGCAGCGATACCGCGGCTCACATGCTTGTTGCCGATCAGTACGTTGAGGATCTGATCACCGTTCGCGACAAGCTCCGGAGAGGTGAAGCCGGAACTGTCGGCCGGTGTCAGGGTCGCGCCTGGAGTCGTAACGAGAGAAACCACATCGGCCACCCCGCCGCGCGAAAGCATGGAGCGCTGAATGCGCGCCTGCAATTCATCGGCGAGTGATTGAACGGCGCGTTGCGCGCTTTGCTCGTCGATGTCGTAGGCGTTGGCAATTCTTCCAATAAGTTCTTGTCCCGACGCACTCCGGAAGCTGTCATCAATGGTCACGCCGGTCTCCGGTGATTGTCGAAGTCAGACCTGAACTAACTAGCATGGCGGCAAGCGGCTGCCAGCTATCTGGATACGTATCCGCCATACAAGTTATCTGCCGCATCGTGCATCGAAAGCACAGCTGCTCGCACTTTCACTGATGCGAAGAAGGTACAGTGATACACGCGAAACCGCACAGGCACGTTCCGCGTTCGAGACGCGCCGGGTCTACGTCCGGGGAAGATGTCCGGGGGCGAATGACCCTTCTGGGAGAAAACAATGCGAAAGCTTGTAATGCCGTTGTCCGTGCTCGCCGGACTTCTGTTTGCGGGAGCGGCCCCAGTATCCGCCAATGCGGCCGCTGGCTTAACCGCTATGCAAGTGCAGGTCGACAAGTCTCCGGGCCTCGTCACTGAGGCCCGCTATCATCGTGGGTGGCACCGCGGATGGCGTCACCATCGCCGCTGGGGTCGCGGTATCTATTTCGGATTGGGATGGCCTTACTACTACGGCTACTATCCTCGCCGTCGCTACTACTATGACGACGACTATTACGGCGGCCCGTATTACGGCTACTACGGCGGCTACAGGCACCGTCACTGGCGCCATCACGGCTGGGGACACCGTGGCTGGGGTCATCGCGGCTGGGGCGGCCGTCACCACGGCTGGGGCCACCGCGGACACGGCGGCCACCGCCGTCATTAGAATTGGCCCAAGCTAGGAAAAAATGACTTTCGAGCGGTTCGCGCGGAAATATCCGCACGGGCCGCTTTTTTGCGGGCATTCGCGGCTCGTCCGAGTTGCAACACTGCGACACTTTTGGCATGGTCCGCCGCGGCTCTCTGCCGACGACGCAATAATCAGAGAGTGAAAAAAAATGCCGGGGGCGGGATAGCTGTTTCGGCAGCGCCTGAAAGCACCTGGAATGCGGGCCCGATCAAACGGGCCTCGATAGGAAGCGTGCCAAAAGGGACCACTCAATGAGCAATATACTTTGGGGGATCATCGCCTGCGGGGCGTTATCGATCCTCTATGCATTCGTGACAGCCAAATCCGTGCTGAGTGCCGACCAGGGCAATGCCCGGATGCAGGAAATCGCGGCAGCTGTCCGCGAAGGCGCACAGGCATATCTCAACAGACAGTATCGCACGATCGGCATTGTCGGCGTCGTCATCTTCGTTTTGGCATGGCTGCTTCTCGGGCCCCTCCAGGCCGTCGGATTTTTGATCGGCGCGGTTCTTTCAGGCCTCGCGGGCTTCATCGGCATGAACGTTTCGGTTCGCGCCAACCTTCGAACCGCCCAGGCGGCGACCGTCTCGCTCGCCAAGGGGCTCGACATCGCCTTCAAGGCCGGCGCCATCACCGGTATGCTCGTTGCGGGCTTGGCGCTGCTCGGCGTCGCCGCTTACTACGCGTTTCTGACGCTCGGCCTGGGCAAGGAAGCTGGTAGCCGGGACGTCGTCGACGCGCTCGTCTCGCTGGGCTTCGGCGCCTCGCTCATCTCGATCTTCGCCCGTCTCGGCGGCGGCATCTTCACGAAAGGTGCGGACGTCGGCGGCGATCTCGTCGGCAAGGTCGAAGCCGGCATCCCGGAAGACGATCCGCGAAATCCCGCGACCATTGCCGATAACGTCGGTGACAACGTCGGCGACTGCGCGGGTATGGCGGCGGACCTCTTCGAAACCTATGCCGTGACCGTCGTCGCGACGATGGTTTTGGCCGCCATCTTCTTTGCCGGCCAGCCGAACCTCACTGCCCTGATGCTCTATCCGCTCGCCATCTGCGCGGCATGCATCGTGACCTCGATCGTCGGCACGTACTTCGTGAAACTCGGCACCAACGGTTCGATCATGGGCGCTCTCTATCGCGGCGTGATCGCATCGGCGGTTCTGTCGATTCTCGGCCTCTACGTCGCAACTGAGTATGTGCTCGGCGGCTTCGGAGATGTCGGCACGGCAGCCGGGCAGACGATCTCCGGTTGGAACCTGTTCCTCTGCGGCCTCGTCGGCCTGGCGCTGACTGGCCTCATCGTCTGGATCACCGAGTATTACACGGGCATCGGCTATCGCCCCGTGAGGTCGATCAGCCAGGCGTCGGTCACCGGACACGGCACCAACGTGATCCAGGGTCTCGCAGTCTCTCTCGAAGCCTGCGCGCTCCCGACGATCGCCATCGTCGCCGCTATCATCGCGACCTATAAGCTCGGCGGCCTCTTCGGCACGGCGATCGCAACGACAACGATGCTCGGCCTCGCCGGCATGATCGTTGCACTCGATGCCTTCGGTCCGGTGACGGATAACGCGGGTGGTATCGCCGAGATGGCCGGCCTGCCGAAGGAAGTGCGCCGTTCGACCGACGCGCTCGACGCGGTTGGCAACACGACGAAGGCCGTGACGAAAGGCTACGCGATCGGCTCCGCCGGTCTCGGCGCCCTCGTGCTCTTCGCCGCCTACAATTACGACCTGCAGCACTTCATCGCCGAGGGCAATGCTCCAGGCGCGACGGGCTATCAGTTCTTCAAGGACGTGCAGGTGAACTTCGGCCTCGACAATCCCTACGTCGTCGCAGGCCTCCTGCTCGGCGGTCTCATCCCGTTCCTGTTCGGCGGTCTCGCCATGACGGCCGTTGGCCGCGCGGCGGGCTCGATCGTCGAAGAGGTGCGCCGTCAGTTCAAGGCCAACCCCGGCATCATGAAGGGCACGTCCAAGCCGGACTACGCCCGCGCCGTCGACTTGCTGACGCGTGCGGCGATCAAGGAAATGATCGTGCCGTCGCTGCTGCCGGTTCTTTCGCCGATCGTGCTCTTCATCGTCGTCAATGCCATCGGGGGTAAAGGCGCGGCATTCTCCGCCGTCGGAGCGATGCTGTTGGGCGTGATCGTCACCGGCATCTTCGTCGCGATCTCGATGACGTCGGGCGGCGGCGCCTGGGACAACGCCAAGAAGAGCTTTGAGGACGGCTTTGTCGACAAGGACGGCGTCAAGCACGTCAAAGGTTCGGAGGCCCACAAGGCGTCCGTCACCGGCGACACCGTCGGCGATCCCTACAAGGATACAGCGGGTCCTGCCGTAAACCCTGCGATCAAGATCACCAACATCGTGGCGCTGCTGCTGCTCGCAGTGCTCGCCCACTGGTGATCGGCAACTGAGTTCGAAACGTCGAAGGCCCCGGAGTGATCTCCGGGGCCTTTTCTGTTGCAACTGATCTCGTCGGCTGAAGCACGATGAGGGCAGGGACTATCCCACGAGGTTCGGATCCTCGCTGTCGTGCTCGTGCCCAATGGCCTTGAGCAGGCGCTTGTCGAGAAGCTCGGGCCTCAGCAGCACCTTTTCCGAGTGCACGTCCTTGACCGCCGATCGTGGCAAGACGAACTCACCGGCGTTCTCCACGTAAATGACGACTGAGGTCGGCGTGACTTCGCGGACGGCGCCGATGCCGTCCTTGCCGTCCGCCAGAAAAACCATGAACCCAACTTCGATGTTTTCCGTCATGCGATACCCCGGCGCGATTGCGTTGAGGCCAGACGCGGAACGAGGCGCCGGCACTGCCGCTGAATTTGTGTCTTTCACGACGGCGTTTCAAGCGCGCCGCCGCGGCGAGAGCCTTATGCGTCGCGAATGGCGCGTTGGCCGAGATTAAGCGAAACAGCCGCTCAGCCGTTGCCGAAGAGCTGTTGCTTGCCGAGGTTGCGGAAGAGCGCCTTCAGGATGCCTTCATCCTTGCCGCCAGGGGCAGGGGTCTTCCGGCTGACGAAATCGAAGATCTTTCCGTCCTTGAGGCCGTAGTTCGCGATATTGTCGACAGTGCCGCCCTGATTGAAATAGACCGCCACCACTTGCCGGTCGGTCTCGGTCGGAAGGAAGAACGATTTCTGGCTGTCCGTGCTCGAGATGTAATAAAACGCCCGGCCGTCACCGACCACGGCCGTGGTCGCCGGCGTGCCAAGAGCCGTACGCACCTGATCCTGGCTCATCCCTGGCTGTACGGCCTGAAGATCCGTCGCCCGGAACTGCTGGCCATGCTTGGTGATCGTCGGCGTGCCGCATGCCCCCAGCATGATGGTTGACGCAACGACAGCCGACGCGAATAGCCCCGAGCGGAATATCGCATTTAAATGCCGACTTCTTTGGCCGTACTGTCTCATTTGAACTTTCATTGGCGCGAATCTCTTCGCCCTATCGCCGACGTGTGTTTAGATTGAGCGCCAGAAGCCGGCAACTGCACGCCCCCGTGGCCGCCCGGCATGATCCCCAGACATTTGCTCCGCCCATGCTGCTAACCGAGGAAACCGATGATTTTGCGATGGCTGACGCAGCGAGCCGATACGAGCCGCAAAGCAAAAGAGCTTTATGGCAGCGTCGTGACCGCGGCGCGGCAACCGGCTTTTTACGAAAGCCTCGGCGTCCCGGACACACCGGAGGGTAGATTCGAACTGGTCGCCCTTCACCTTTTTCTGGCGCTCGAAGCCCTGCGCGGGAAAGGACCCGCCGCAGAAGGGCTGGTCCGCCGAACGATCGAGGCATTCGTCATCGATATGGACGATTGCATGCGCGAGATGGGGGTGGGGGATCTAACGGTGCCGAAGAAGGTTAAGCGGGCAGCTGCGGCCTTTTACGAGCGCGCCGCGAGCTACCGCCGCGGTCTGGCTGAGGCAGGTTCGCCCGAGCTGTCCAAAACCCTTCGCGGCTATGTTTATGGCGGTTCGGCAGAGCGGGAATCCGACGCCGCCGGCCTTGCGGTCTATATGCAGGCCGCGTCAACCGCTCTGTCAGACCATGCATTCGATGTATTCGTAAACGACGGCGTTGCGAGCCAAGTGCTCGCGTCCGCCACAGCAAAACGTAAGGTATCAACGACGTGACTGACCAACTGAATTGGATCGAAAAATCAGCGGAAATTCCGGCCGGCGGATTGCAGCGTGACCGCGCGGCGACGTCTGCCGAACGCCAAGCCGTCGCGCAAGCCCTCGATATCCTGAAGGTCGAAAGTCTTTCCACCAACTATCGGATCAATGCGATCGCCGGAGATGGATACCGCCTGCGTGGAACGCTCGCAGCAGTCGTGGAGCAGGCGTGCGTGGTGTCGCTGGAGCCCGTCGTGGGCAACGTAAACGCCGACTTTGACGTCGAATTCTTCCCCAAGATTGACGCACCGGACGAGGGGGAGGAAGCGGGCATCCTCGGTGTCGCCGACGTCGAACTGCTCGAGCACGGGGAAATCCCCGTCGGGCGCATCGTCTACGAGACGTTGTCCGCGTCCCTCGATCCCTATCCGCGCCGCTCCGACGCCGAGTTCAATTGGCAGGACCCGAAGGCGGCCGAGCCCGAAAAAACGAGCCCCTTTGCGGCCTTGTCCAAGCTCAAGCCTGACCGCTAAGCACGCGGCTGGCACAACCTGACGCGCGGCTGAGAGGCTGCGCGGCGGTCGCGTGTGGGGAAAAAGTCAAGCGAAAACCGGAAGATGTGAGTGCTTCTGTCACGAGGCGCGTTTTCGCCTTGTGGGCGGGCCCTAAAAGGATATGGTCTCGCCGAATTTCGGGGACAGATAGACCCACGCCGGGTCTGGCACTACTCCTCTGTGCCAATACGACTTCAACGGCAATCGACAAGAAATGGCGAGCCCAAAGACTATTGCACTCGACGCAATGGGTGGCGATCACGGTCCGGAGGTTGTGGTCCCCGGGGCGGCATTGTCCCTCGAGCGCCAGCCTGCGTTGAGTTTTATTTTATACGGCAACCAGCCGCGTATCGAAGCCGCACTTGCACAGCATGCAGCGCTTCGGGCGAAGTCGCGTGTCGTCCACACCGATCACGTCATCGCCATGGACGAGAAGCCGAGCCAGGCCCTGCGGCGCGGCAAGGGCTCCAGCATGTGGCTGCCGCTCGAAGCCGTGAAGTCGGGCGAGGCGGACGCAGCAGTTTCGGCCGGAAACACCGGCGCCCTGATGGCCATCGCGAAACTCGTGCTCCGGCCCATCGCCGGCATTGAACGCCCGGCCATCGCAGCGATCTGGCCGACCATCAAATCGGAATGCATTGTCCTCGACGTCGGCGCCAACATCGGCGCGACCTCTGGCCAGTTGGCCGACTATTCGTTGATGGGCGCCGCGATGGCGCGCGCCGTGTTCCACATCGAAAAGCCGTCCGTCGGTCTGCTGAACGTCGGCACCGAGGAAATGAAGGGCAACGAGGACGTCAAGGCCGCGCACGCCCTGCTGAAGTCGGTCGATGCGCTGCCGCTCGAATACAAAGGTTTCGTCGAAGGCGATCAGATCGGCCGCGGCGCAGTTGATGTTCTGGTTGTCGAAGGCTTCGCCGGCAACATCGCTTTGAAAACCGCCGAGGGCACGGCGAAACAGATCAGCGCCTACCTCCGCGCCGCGATGACGAGTTCCGTGCTGAGCAAAATCGGCGCCTTTCTCGCGCAGGGCGGATTTCGCGTGCTGAAAGACAAGATGGATCCGCGCCGCGTCAATGGCGGTACCTTTCTTGGCCTCAATGGCATTGCCGTGAAGAGCCATGGCGGCACCGACGCCTTTGGATTTGCGAGCGCCGTCGATCTTGCCTACGAGATGGCCGATTCCGGACTGATCGCGCGTCTGACGGCGGATATCGATAGTTTTCACCATAGGCTTTCGGCAGCCGGCGGCAGTTCACAGTCGCAAGGCGCAGCCGGCGGTTCGCTCGGAAAGGCATAAAATTGGCAGTCCTCCGCTCCGTCATCCGCAGCGTCGGTGCGCATCTTCCGAAACGCGCCGTGACCAACAACGACCTCGCGAAAATCGTCGATACGAGTGACGCCTGGATCCGGGAACGGTCCGGCATCGTCAGCCGCCACATCGCCGATGAGAACGAGTTGACGTCCGATCTCGGCGCTGCTGCCGCCAAGCAAGCCCTGGTCCGGGCCGGCATCGATCCGGTCGATATCGATCTCATCGTCTGCGCGACCGCGACGCCCGATCGAACATTCCCGGCGACCGCGGTAAGAATCCAACAGATGCTCGGCGTGACCAAGGGCGCCGCTTTCGACGTCCAGGCCGTCTGCTCGGGTTTCGTCTACGCGATGACCGTCGCCGACAATTTCCTGAGGCTCGGCCAGTCGAAGCGCGCGCTCGTCATCGGCGCCGAAACCTTCTCACGCATTCTCGATTGGTCGGACCGCTCGACCTGCGTTCTGTTCGGCGATGGTGCCGGCGCCGTGGTGCTCGAAGCGCAGACGCAACACGGGTCGCGCGACGACAGGGGAATCCTCGCGACGAAAATTCGCTCCGACGGCCGCTTCGAGGAGCTCCTCTATGTCGATGGCGGCCCCGGATCGACGAAGACCGTTGGCCAACTCCGCATGAATGGGCGCGAGGTCTTCCGCCATGCCGTTCAGAAGATTTCCGGCGTCATCGAAGAGACGCTGGTCGAAACGGGATATGCTCCGGACGAGATCGACCTGTTCATCCCCCATCAGGCCAACAAGCGCATTCTGGACGGGATCGCCAAAAAGCTCGGCGTCGCGCCAGAGAAGATCGTGATGACGCTTGACCGCCACGGTAATACGTCGGCGGCGTCGATCCCTTTGGCTCTGAATGACGCCTTCGAGGCCCACAGGGTCAAGGAAGGCAGCCTGATCCTGATGGAGGCCATGGGCGGCGGCTTCACCTGGGGCGCCGTCCTCGCCCGCTGGTAGAAATTGGTGCGCTGCAGCGTAGAAAGTCGTGCCTTTTCAGTCGCTTGATTGCTCCTCCCGTTGACCCCGCGACCAACCGCCGCTACCATCGCGGGTAGAAACAGAGTGTTCGGCTGGGAGAACGAGATGGTGGGCAAGACGTTGACGCGAGCTGATCTTGCGGAAGCCGTCGTTGAAAAAGTCGGGTTGCCACGCAACGAGAGCCAGGATCTCGTCGAACGCGTGCTCGATGAGATTTCCGGGAGCTTAGCTGAAGGCGACGCGGTCAAGCTTTCGTCCTTCGGCTCGTTCGGTATTCGCCAGAAAGGCGAAAGGGTCGGTCGCAATCCGAAGACCGGCGAAGAAGTTCCCATCACGCCGCGGCGCGTTCTGGTGTTCCGTCCGTCGAACATCATGAAGGATCGTATCAACAAAGGTCACGCGAAGCGCTGAGTTCCGATTGCATCGCGATCGGACTGAGCGTTCAATCGCCGAAGATCTGGTACGCGCGAGGGCGGTGACTCCATGAACAAGTCGGCGGAAGCATTTCGCACGATCGGAGAAGTGGCTGACGAGCTGCAGATCCCGAAACACGTGCTGCGCTTTTGGGAAGGCAGGTTCCCGCAAATCCGCCCGATGAAACGGGGCGGCGGCCGCCGTTACTATCGACCTGAGGATATGGAGCTTCTGCGCGGCATCCGCGCCCTGCTTCATGCCGAAGGCTACACCATCCGGGGAGTCCAAAAAATCCTCCGCGAGCACGGCGTCGAGCAGGTGAAGGCTGCAGCCCACCGCGCCGCGGCGGTGCAGGCTGCAATGCCGGCCGAACCCGCAAGCCGGAAACGCGGCCGCAAGCCCGTCGCAAAGACGACGGCCACCGAAGCGCCGAGCAAGTCGCGGGAGGAAACCCCAGTGCCGGCGAACGTTCAGATCCTGACTGCAATCCGCGAGCTGGAAATCGCGCGCGCGATCCTTCTTGGCCAGCCGCTCAATGCCGCCGATGGCGCCGACGATCTGAAGAAGTCGCGTGCAGGCCGGTCATAAGAAACAAGGCGCGGCCGCTGCCGTGGGCGATTTCGAAGTCTTCTTCGTTGATCTCGTCACATCGGCATCGCTTCTGGAAGCCGAAGAGAAGGTGACGCCCCGGCTCTCGGCCTCGGATAACGCCCGCGTCGCATCCATGTCCGGCGATAGCGAAGGCCGCCGGCTCTGGCGTAACGCACGCATTGCGACCCGCATCGTGCTCGAACGCGCGGGCGGTCCGGAAACCCGCCAAGCCGACTTCGAAATCGAACCGGGGGGCCGTCCACGGCTCGCCGCAGGATCGCCGTGGTTCAACGTTTCGCACACCGGCGGAGCGGCGCTCATTGCCGTCTCGAAGATCGCGCCGGTCGGCGTCGACCTCGAAAGAAAGCAGCGCAGCCTCAAGATGTCCGGCGACAGACGGCAGCGGATCATCGCTTCCGCCGAGCGCTTCGGCGCCGATCAGCAGCTGTCGGCAACTCACGATGCCGACGTCGTGATGGCCTGGGTACGTCTCGAAGCCGCCGCCAAAGCGCTGGGCATCGGTATCGGCCGGCTGCTGACGGAGCAGGGCGTCGTCGGCGGCAAAGGCAAGACCCGCCCGCAAGGCGCCGGATACGTTCTCGACGTCAGAAATCTCGACGCTGGCGACGATTTCGTCGCCGCAATCGCAGCCGAACGTCTCCCGGAAAAGCTGCAAGTGCTTACCTTTCCGGCGGACGACCTCGCGGGGTTCATCCCGCGAAGGTCATAGTCGCCGGAACCTAACGCCCGCTATCAGGGCGAGTAGCCGAAGAGCTGATACGGATTGCTGACCGTCTGCTGCTTATGGCGACGGTAGCGTGGCCGCGACGGAGTATCCGCCTTTGCTTCGACCTTGGGCTTGGCATCGGACGTCTCGACGCCGCTCTTCTTGCTGCTGGACGCAGGCACCGCTTCGAAAGCAGTCGCTGACGGATCTTTGACGGCGAGCAGGATGTTCGACTCCAGGGGCCGCCAGCGATAGCCGAGGCTGAAATCGATCGGCTTCGCGCGCTCCTTTGCAAAAACGTCTTTGAGCTTCGCCTGATATTGCCCGCCGAAAAGACTGATCGGACCGACATACCGGCCATAGGGATGGAGCTGCCAGCCCTGTGCGAAGAAGCGCACGGGAATCCCCGAGTCGTCCTGAAGCAGCGACACGCTGTGTGAAAGCAGGAAGTCGCGAACGGTCGAGAAATTATCCGAGTGCATCAGATACGACGCGCTCTTGATGAAGCTGTCGCCGTGCCCGAGTTGATCGCAAAACGTCAGGAAGCCGCTCGTCTTGATGCCGCTGTCCGACAGGTCCGTGCTGAAGTAATACAACGTGCGCTTCTTGCCGACGTCCGGGTCGGAGAAAGTGATCTTCGCACCCTTGCCGGTCGGATTGGCAATCTGCTCCTCGACGGGATGCAGGGTGCCGTCGCTCTGAAGATCAAACAGCGAGATGTCGTAGATCGTCTTGCCCGAGCGCGCCAGGAACGTCATCAGCACGGGCAGCGTGCCGTTGAGCTTCGCGCGGCTGAAATCGACCCTCATGAACTTCGTCTGGAAGAAGCTGTAGCTCAGCACCGAGCTCAGCGACGAGCGAAGGTCGCGCAGCGAGCTTGCAATCTCGCCGCGAGAGAACTTGCGCAGATCCGGAATGGCGCCCGGCGGCTCCAGGCCCGCCATCACGTAAGTATCGGCCGACGGGAAGAAGGCGTCCGCGTAGAGAAAGTCAGGGCCGCTGAAAAGATAGAACAGCACGGACTGCCGCGTATTGAAATCGCGCGAGACCATGGTCCGGATCTTCGACAGCTGGCGCTTTTCGAGGTTGCCCCAGGCTTCGTCGAAGCCGCGCGCATACTGTTTCCAGTATCCGTCGTTCGTATACGTGTTAAGTGGCGACCCTGCCGATGGCGGCAGCCCCGCAATGAAGCGGGCCGTATCGTTGATGCTGGCGCTCGGCTCGGCTTGTGCCGACGGGCCAAGAATTGAGAATGCGATAGCCACTACGGCAATCGCAACGGTGACCCGCATTCTAGCCATGTTTAATCCTATTAGGGCCTTACATCACTCATCGAACGCTGCTGGGCAAAGGCATAAACCGCCAATCCCGTCAGCATGATGGCAAGGCCGGCCAGCGACTGGAGAGGACGCTCGACAACGAGGTAGTACATCATGAAAGCGGTCACACCGAGGAAGATCAGTGGTGTGATCGGATAGCCCCACGTTCGGTAGGGCCGCGGCAGGTCGGGAGACGTCCAGCGCAGCACGATGACGCCGAGAACAGCCAGGAATGAGCACAGTGTGAGGCTGAACTGGATCGTGTCGAGGATAGCCTCGAAGCTCTGCGTCATGAGCAAAACGCTGACGATGCCGAGCTGCAACAGAATTGCCGTTCTGGGAACGCCGTCGCTCGTCGTGCGCGATAGCGCACGAAGCATCGCATGATCTTTCCCCATCGCCATGGTCACGCGCGGCCCGATCCAGGTCATGGCGCTGATTGAAGAAATGAGCCCGATGCAGATCAGGCCGCCGACAATCCTTCCGCCGAACTCGCCGAAAATGTGCTTGCCGGCGACGAGGGCAACGTCGAGCTGGCCAGCCATCGCAGAGATCGGAGTCGTGTAAAGAAACACGGCATTGAGCGCGACATAGCTGGTGATGACGATCAACGTCGCCGCCACGATCGAGCGCGGCAGGCTGACGGAGGGCTCGCGAATTTCACCGGCGATGTAGGTCGCGGCGTTCCAGCCTGAATAGGCATACATCACGAAGACCAAGCTCACCGCGAACGGCGCGCTCGCGATGTAGTCCATGTCGGCGGCAGACGGCGCGAACGAAATCGGCTGCGGCGTCCCGTAGGCAAGCCCCGCGATGATGAGCGCAAGGATAAGGGTACCCTTCACGATCGTAGAGATGTTCTGGAACTTGCTCGAATGCTTGATGCCGCTGAGATGGACGGCCGTCACGATCCAGACGACGGCCAGCCCGAGAAACAGGGGCGAGATGTCAGGAATGATCGCTTTGAAGTAGACGCCGAATGCCATTGCCGCGAGCGCGATCGGCGCCGAGAAGCCGAGTGTCGCGGATATCCATCCCGCCAGAAATCCGATGGCTGGATGATAGATGCGCGAGAGAAAATTGTATTCGCCGCCCGAGCGTGGAAACGCGGCGGCCAATTCCGCGTAGGCGAGGGCACCGCAGAGCGCCGCAATGCCACCGACGATCCAGAGCAACAGCACCGGAAACACCGAGGGAATGCTCGCGACTTGAAAGCCAAGACTGGTGAAAACACCGATGCCGATCATATCGGCGACGGCGAGTGCGGTCGCGGTGACTGTTGAAACTGTCCGGACGTCGATCCGCGGAGCGATCGAGGACGGGGCGGGCATGCTGGCAGCAGTTGTCATCGAATGAGCTTAACCGTGACCGATTCGTGGGACACTATTGACTCGGGTGCGGGGCAACAACTGCCGATGGAACATGTTAAAAGCCCGTTGCTAAAATACATCTAGAGCGTTGCACGGATGGTCCGGTTCACGTCATGGCCGCAGAGGGTCACAACGTCATCTGTTTAGTGTCTACCGGCAAGTCCCACGAATTGGACAACTTTGGACTTTAGAGCCACGCATCGATTTATAGCCGAATCATGGCTGACTATTCTGTTTGAGGGTAAACGCAACTCTAATGAACCATGACGGAGCGTCGTAGCGCATGGCGCCGCCGAGAATAGACAGCGGGCGACGACGATTTCTTGCGCAAGCTCTCGGCGCGAGCCTCGCATGGACGTTGAATGCTTCGGAGTCCGGTGCGGCAAGCAAGACGGGCAAGCATCCTGTCGCCCCTTCAAAAACGCAGGTCCAATCGAGAAGCGGCCCGACCAAGACCGCAAAGACGTCTCTCGTGCCCTTCGATACGGCGCCCTTCCCCTATCATGGGACCATGCCGGGTTCGAACGCGCCATTTCTCAACGTCGATGAAAACGGCCGCAAGGGCCATCGCACCGGCTCAGGCCGCGTTTATTGGGAAGATCAGACCTACAACGACAATCGGGTGCTCCTGCACATTCCGAAGGGCTTCGATATCCGCCGCCCGGCGTTGATGATGGTGTTCTTTCACGGCCATGGCGCAACGCTCGAGCGCGACGTTCTTGCCCGCCAGAAAGTTCCGGATCAGATCTCTGCATCCAACGCAAATGTGGTTCTCGTCGCGCCTCAGCTTGCCGTCGATGCCGCGGACTCGAGCGCCGGCAAATTCTGGCAGCCCGGCGTCTTCGGACGGTTCATCGGCGAGGCCGGACAGCAGCTCGCGCGCCTGCACGGCGATCGCAAATCACTCCGCACGTTTGCGAGCATGCCAGTCATCATCGTTGCCTATAGCGGCGGATACGTCGCGGCCGCCTCCGCGATCGAGCGCGGCGGATTGAAGAAGCGCGTTCGCGGCGTCGTTCTATTGGACTCGCTTTATGGCGACCTCGATAAGTTCGCCCGTTGGATCGAGGCGGATCCATCGGCGTTCTTCGTGAGTGTCTACCTTGGCTCCACCCGCAATCAGAACGCCCAGTTCGAGGGCCTCCTCGCCGCGCACGACGTCGACGTCAGTCCAGAGATAAACACGCGGCTCGCGACGGGCGGCGTCGCGGTTGTTCCGGGAGGCGACGGCCGCCACCGGGATCTCGTAACCCATGCCTGGGTCGACAATCCGATCATCGATATCCTGAAGCGACTGCCGGAATACCGTCGTTAAGACATCGGGTCTGCCGGGGCTCCGCGCATCCAAAACCCGCACTCTGAGCCCGAATAACCCGGATGCGCGGCCGGCGGGTACATCGTCCTTGACGGGGGTGACCGTTCCGGGTACCCAACGCCGAGATCGACCGGCCAAATCGGCCGGGTGGCCTCCCTGAGTGAAGTTCAGGCCGATGCCATCGAGATTTCCAAATCGGAGCGTAGCGCAGCCTGGTTAGCGCACCAGTCTGGGGGACTGGGGGTCGGAGGTTCAAATCCTCTCGCTCCGACCAATTTTTACCTAATAAATCCAAGGGTTAAGCCAAAATCGTCGTTTGGAACAACTGGCGAACAAAGGCATACAAAAGAACAAAAGTCCCGGAATTGGGACCGAGAGTCCCGGTACGAGTCCCAGAATTTTTTCGCGGAATGTTCTTTCGCTCGGTGGTTGTGATGCTTACAGCAGGGCGCCTTCGAAAGGTCCTTTCGTACGATCCGGAGACGGGTGTCTTCACCCGCAACTCGACCGGAAAGGTTGTCGGCTGTCTCAGGCACAAAGGGTATGTCGATATCATGGTCGACTACCGCTCGTACGGAGCGCATCGGCTCGCGGTCTTGTACATGACCGGGTATTGGCCAGAGCGCCAGGTCAACCACCGCAACCTGATCAGATCAGACAATCGTTGGGAGAACATTCGACCCGCCACCCGACAGCAGAATTTGTACAACCAGGGTCCGCGCGGGAAGTCCGACATCAAGGGTGTCCGCCAGCGCAAGAACGGTAGCTGGGAAGCCCGCATCACGTCGAACTACGAAACGAAGTACCTCGGCGTCTTCAAGACCAGTGGCGATGCCGCAGCTACGTACCGTAAGGCAGCAGAGGAGCTGCACGGTGAGTTCGCGTTCCACTTAGTGACCGAAAATTAGCTGGGCGATGCTGTTGGTGGACGGGGCGAAGTCGAATGCCTGATCTCTCTGAACTGTGAAATTAATTGCACGGCGATCGACGGTCGTCGGGCGCGCCGGGGCCGCGTACAATGTCGGACGAGGCGAGGGAAGAAGTCGTGGCTGAGCTGACGGACGCCATCCCAGGTGGTGGCTTCATAGTCGTGACCGTCGAGGAGAAAGAGGGCAGCGCGGAGCACATCAGGACGTTCAGCAACCTCCCGGATGAAGTAGTGCAGTAGATCGCTGTACCGGTCGTCGAAAACGGTGGCTCGGCGTGGACCCAGCGGATACCCGCAGCAACAGCGTGGACAGCACCTTATCGGGCCGGCTCGTATTGCGCGAGCGCAGCACCGTCTTCGCAGAGATGGCGGTCAATCGAGCCTCCTGCTCGGTTTAGCTTTTTCCATCGGGTGTTCAGCCGTAACGCGGCCAGCTCCCGCACCATCCCGGTCGAGAAGCAGATCGAAGGCATTCTGGCTGATCCCGCCATGCCGATCGTCTGGACGAATAACGAGACGGGTATGCAGGGCTACACGTTATCCATACCAAAATCTTTCTAGCCGAATAAATTGACCCGCAGCCGGGAGGGCGCATCGTGCACGGAAACACTCGAAAGGAAGGTATAGTATCACGAGAGTCTGCTTCACATAGCTTAGGCAACTCCGGCCTGATCTGATCGACGCCTGTAAGGATAAGGGCATGGCAGCTCAGCCGAAGGCAGGCGGGGATAGGCAATCATGACAGGTTTAGAAAAAGAATTTGTGCATTTAATTGCGCTAGTGAAAGATGTCACTCAAGGAGGAACGACATGATTGAGGCCGCCGCCTTGTTCAATCAGGCGATGTCTTTCGACAAATCAGGGGTCGGGGAGAACTTCCTCGACGTAGCTCGCACGCTTCGCGATCTGTTCGATCACCACCCAGATCGGTTCCAAAAATTCATCAAGGTGTCCTCGCTGGGCCGTCGCAAGATTTATTATCTGGTCGCGATCGACAGGGCTTTCCGCAAGCTCAAGATTTCCAAGGGACGGGTGATTAATATCGGTTGGACCAAAGCGCATCTGCTCGCCAAGCACATCAACCCGACGAACGCCAATAAGCTCTTGGAGTTGGCCGAGGAGAACTCGGCGCACAACCTGAAGATCATCCTGGCCGGTGGTGAGAAGAAGGACAACCTTCACGCCGTCCTGCATTACATGGACGACGAGCTGTACGAGAAGTACGAGAAGGCGCTCCTGAAGTTCGGCGCTCAGAAGGGCCGCAACGGCGGTCTGACCGGTAAAGAAGAAGCTCTCCTGAAACTGATCAAGAAGGTGAAGTGAGAACACTGTTCTCCCTACTCTTCTTCTGAGCGGCGTGCTCGCCGACCTCGACAGCAAGCTCCAGAATAAACGTGAGCCACTGCCGAGCTTGATGCAGAGCATTTTGCGCTTTTGGGTTTTCCCCTGTGACTCTGAAACCGCTTTCGCGGAAACCGGCATTGCCTCCAAATGCCGCTTGGGAGTACATCGATTTTGCCCGCGAGGGTGTCCCTGACGACTTCCTGCTTTCGTGTCGGCTCAGCGTTGCACGGGGGCTGAGCGGACTGGCCATTCACCACCCAACAGCTCAGCTGCCTTCGACGATGCCAGCAGAGGACCCGATGCCGCCTTGCTGGCGCACGTCATGTGCAGTCGGTGGCGAAAAGGTGGGACATGCAATCTGTTTGGTCTTCCGTGCCCGAGCCTTGCCCGACATAGTGGCCTAGGACATAGAACGCGGACTTATTCGCATTTGGGGGATGCTGTGCGAATGCACGAGGAAATTACGGAAATTTGCAGGGGCCGTCTACAAAGACGTGCCACGCTGAGTGAGTCGCAATGAACCCTGTCGAAATCGAAGAGGCCGTATCGGCCCTTGCGGCTGCGCCGTTCGACCCGGAAGAGTTTCCGTTCGCCTTCCTTGAAGCATTCGGCAACAAGGAAACTACGATCAAGCGTCTTCGCAGCGGTACGTCGAACAAATCTGATCTCGGCGGCGTCCTACAAACCAACAACATCCATATCGCCGTCGGTCTGCCGGGTGAGGTGACAAAGACGCTGGCGGCGCTGAAGGCAAGCCCGGCCACCGCCAGGGCCAAAGCACGCTTCATCCTCGCCACCGACGGCGCGGACTTCGAGGCTGAGGACTTAGAAAGTGGTGAGACCGTCGCGTCCACCTACCAAGATTTCCCCGAGCATTTCGGCTTCTTCCTACCGCTTGCGGGTATCACCACCGTCAAGCAGATCACAGATAACGCTTTCGATATCCGTGCCACAGGCCGCCTGAACCGGCTCTATGTCGAGCTTCTGAAAGACAATCCCGAGTGGGGCTCCGCCGAGCGCCGCCGTGACATGAACCATTTTATGGCGCGGCTGATCTTCTGCTTCTTCGCCGAAGACACGGACATCTTCAATGGCACCGGCTTATTCACGGCCGCCATCGAGCAAATGAGTGCGCGTGACTCTTCCAACACGCACGAAGTCGTCGGCGAGCTGTTCCGAGCTATGAACACGAAAATTGAAGATCGGGCGAATGCCAAGGTCCCGCGCTGGGCCGACGCCTTCCCTTATGTAAACGGCGGCCTATTCTCTGGCAGCCTCGACGTGCCGCGTTTTTCCAAGATCGCCCGATCCTATCTTCTGCACATCGGCGGCCTCGACTGGAAAAGGATCAACCCAGACATTTTCGGGTCAATGATCCAGGCTGTTGCAGAGGACGAGGAGCGCGGCGCACTCGGCATGCACTACACGAGCGTGCCGAACATTCTCAAGGTTCTCGATCCGCTATTCCTCGATGATCTTCGTGACCAGCTTGAAGAAGCGGGCGGTAATACCCGCAAACTTGTTAACCTGCGCAACCGCATGTCGAAGATCAGAGTATTTGACCCGGCGTGTGGCTCCGGAAATTTCCTTGTCATTGCATATAAAGCAATGCGCGCCATCGAAGCCGAGATCAACAAACGGCGCGGGGAAACGGGTCGTCGAACGGAAATCCCACTGACTAACTTTCGTGGCATCGAACTGCGCGACTTCCCAGCCGAGGTCGCGCGTCTCGCGCTTATCATCGCCGAATATCAGTGCGACGTGCTACATCGTGGCCAGAAGGAAGCCTTGGCAGAGTTTTTGCCGCTGGATGCAGAGAACTGGATCATCTGTGGCAACGCCCTGCGGCTCGACTGGTTGAGTGTCTGCCCGCCAACGGGGACTGGCGTGAAGCTTCTTGCTGACGACCTGCTTCAAACGCCACTTGACCAAGCACAAATCGACTTCGAGAATGAAGGTGGCGAAACGTACATCTGCGGAAATCCACCATATCTTGGCAGTAAGAAACAAACCGATGACCAGAAGGCCGATCTTGGGGCGCTTCTGGACTACCGCATCAAGAAGTGGAAATCGTTGGATTATGTGGCCGGATGGCTAATGAAGGCCGCCGACTACGGGACAACAACAAAAGCGATGGCCGCCTTCGTGGCGACAAATTCGATCTGCCAAGGCCAGCATGTCCCGATACTTTGGCCAGAAATCTTCAAGACGAATAGCCAAATTGTTTTTGCGCACACGTCTTTCAGGTGGGCAAACCTCGCCAGCCACAACGCCGGTGTGACTGTTGTGATTGTTGGCATTTCCAGGCCAGGCAGGCTCACGAAGCGCCTCTATTCGGTTTCGGAGGCCGAGACGCAAACTGCTGCGTGCAGGGAAGTTGCGAACATTAATGCGTATCTTGTTCCAGCTCCAAATATTGAAGTCGAGCAGGCGGCCAATCCAATTCAGGGCATGTCGCCGATGCAGTTCGGCAACCATCCCTACTATGGTGCGGCGTTAATTTTCTCAAATGACAAGGCGCATGAAATCGTCAACGAAGCGCCGAAGGCGAGCCGATTTATCCGACCTTTTTATGGCTCCACTGAATTTATTGACTGTTCCCCTCGCGCTTGCCTTTGGATTTTCGATGAAGACGCCAGTGACGCCATGAAGTTGCGGCCTATCGCCGAACGAGTCGCAGCGGTCAAGGCATCTCGCATCGCCGCAGGGAACGGAGAGACGAGTGCCAACGCAAAAAATAGAGGAGGCGATAAAAAGAAGAAAGAGGATGCAAGTGCGAAGAAGCTGTCCGAAACGCCATGGCGGTTCCGTGAACAGGTTATGTCGCAAAACCAGACCATAATTGTGCCGCGCGTGAGCTCAGAAAATAGGCCGTATCTTCCCGTTGGGCTGCTTGAGCCGCATTGCGTGGTACAGGAAAAGGCCTTTGCGATGTACGATGCGCCTCTCTGGAATATAGCAGTTATCGCTTCGCGCTTACATTGGGTTTGGATTGGAACTGTCTGCGTACGGATGCGGACGGATTTCTCTTATTCCAATACTCTCGGCTGGAACACGTTTCCGGTGCCGACACTCACTGAGAAGAACAAGACCGACCTGGCGCGCTGCGCCGAGGACATCTTGCTCGTGCGCGAGGCGCATTTCCCCGCGACCATCGCCGATCTCTATGATCCCGAAAAAATGCCCGCCGATCTGCGGGAGGCGCACGAGCATAACGATGAGGTGCTGGAGCGCATCTATATCGGGCGGCGCTTCAAGAACGACTCGGAGCGGCTGGAGAAGCTATTCGAGCTCTACACCAAAATGACCGCTGGCCAAGGCGCGGCTAGGAACGGCGGAGCTAAGAAACGCAAGGCGGGGGCAGGCGCATGACCGACGAAAAGAAATCCGTTCCCTCTATCTCTGTCTCCTACGCGCGCAACGGCGCTTCGACGAAAGCCAACGCCCTCGGGATGAGGCCGATGCAGGAACGCGCATATGAAAAGCGTGGCGAACCGTATCTACTCATCAAGTCTCCCCCAGCCTCGGGCAAGAGCCGAGCGCTTATGTTCATCGCGCTTGACAAGCTTGCCAACCAAGGCCGCAAGCAGGCCATCATCGTCGTGCCGGAAAAATCCATAGGCGCGAGCTTCAACGACGAGCCGCTGGCCAAGTACGGATTTTGGGCCGACTGGCGCGTCGAGCCGAAATGGAACCTTTGCAACGCCCCAGGCGGGGACAATGGCGGCAAGGTCAATTCACTGGGGGCGTTTCTTGCGAGCGACGACAAGGTGCTGGTGTGCACTCATGCGACCTTCCGCTTTGCCGTGGACAAGTTCGGCGTGGAAGCATTTGACGACCGGCTGATTGCCGTGGACGAGTTCCATCATGTTTCCGCCGATCCCGACAGCAAGCTCGGCCAGCACCTCGGACAGCTCATTGCGCGCGACAAGACGCATATCGTGGCAATGACCGGCTCCTACTTCCGAGGTGACGCCATGCCCGTGCTGGCCCCACATGACGAAGCAAAATTCGATACGGTCACCTACACCTATTACGAGCAGCTCAATGGCTACGAATATCTGAAACAGCTCGATATGGGCTACTTCTTCTATTCCGGCTCGTACACTGACGACATTCTGAACGTCCTCAATCCCGCCGAGAAGACCATTATCCATATCCCGAATGTCAATTCGCGCGAAAGCACAAAGGACAAGATCAAGGAGGTGGAGCACATCATCAGCGAGCTGGGCGAATGGCAGGGCGTCGACCCCGCGACCGGCTTCCAGCTTGTGAAGACGGCAGAGGGCCGCATGCTGCGCATCGCTGATCTGGTTGACGACGACCCGAACAAGCGTGATCGCGTTTCGACTGCGCTGAAAGACCCTGCGCAGAAGAACAACCGCGACCATGTAGATATTATCGTCGCGCTTGGCATGGCGAAGGAAGGCTTCGACTGGATTTGGTGCGAACACGCGCTGACGGTCGGCTATCGGTCCAGCCTCACGGAAATCGTGCAGATCATCGGGCGCGCAACCCGCGATGCGCCGGACAAGACCCGCGCGCGCTTCACGAACCTGATCGCAGAGCCAGACGCTTCGGAGGAAGCTGTCACCGAGGCGGTGAACGACACACTGAAAGCAATCGCAGCAAGCCTTCTTATGGAGCAGGTTCTTGCCCCGCGCTTTGAGTTCAAGCCGAAGAGGCAGGGAAGCGGCCCAACTCCAGGATTTGACTACGGCGAAGGCGGCTATGATCCAGACAAGTGCAATGTGGGCTTCAACGAGCAGACGGGGCAGTTCCAGATCGAGATCAAGGGGCTTGCCGAACCCAAGAGCAAGGAGGCGGCACGCATTTGCCACGAGGACTTGAACGAGGTGATTGCCGCCTTTGTTCAGGAGAAGACAGCCATCGAACGCGGACTCTTTGATGAGGAACTTGTGCCGGAAGAACTGACGCAGGTTCGCATGGGCAAGATCATCAAGGACAAATATCCAGAACTTGATGAGGAAGATCAGGAGGCTGTGCGCCAACACGCCGTTGCCGCCCTCAATCTGACGCAGCAGGCGAAGCAGCTTGCGATTGATGGTGAAGACGACGAGCCGAGCCCCAACACGGCGTTGATCGACGGTGTGCGTAAGTTCGCGATGGACGTCCGAGAGTTAGACATCGACCTGATCGACCGGATCAACCCTTTCGGCGAAGCCTATGCTATTCTCGCCAAGACGATGAGCGAAGAAAGTCTCAAGCAGGTCGCGGCCGCGATTGCCGCTAAGCGCACGACGCTGACGCCGGAGGAAGCCAAGGAGCTTGCTGTGCGCGCCGTTAAGTTCAAGAAAGAACGTGGACGGCTCCCTTCAATCAGTTCGACCGATGCCTGGGAAAAGCGGATGGCAGAAGGCGCAGCCGCATTTGTGAAGTTCAAGGATGAGGGCCGCTATGGGTGATCTGGACCTCGATGAACTGCGCGAAGAACTTGACGAATTTGCGCAGCCTGAAAAGAAGGGTGCTCGGTCGCCGCGCGAAGAACGCATTATTGCGGGTTTCGAGGAAATCCAACGCTTCGTCGAGCAGAATGGTCGCATTCCGCAGCATGGCGAGGAGCGCGACATCTTCGAGCGGCTTTATGCAGTGCGCCTTGATCAACTGCGTTCGCTCGGTGAATGCCGCTCCCTTCTTGCGTCGATGGATCATCAAGGGCTGCTCACGGTCGCGGAAGCCGTTGCTGCGACGCCAGCGGAAACTATGGACGACGACGAGTTGCTTGCCGAGTTGGAAGGCGCGGCGGGTTCAGCAGACATCACCGCGCTTCGGCATGTGCGTGCGACCGCCGAGAAGCGCGCCGCCGAGGAAATTGCCAATCGAACTCCCTGCAAAGACTTTGAGGGGTTCAAGCCGTTGTTCGATCGGGTGGCGAAAGAACTTGAAACCGGGGAGCGGATCACGCGCCGCATCAGGAAAGACGCAGGCTTTCTGAAATCAGATATCAAGGCGGGAGAGTTCTTCATCCTTGGCGGCCAAACGGCGCTTGTTGCCGAAGTAGGTGAGCCGATTAAGGCCCCCAATGGCCAATTGGATGCGCGACTACAAGTGATTTATTCAAACGGTACGGAGAGCAATCTCTTGCTCCGATCGCTTCAGCGCGCACTATATAAAGACGAGACCAGCCGTCTCATTTCCGAGCCATCCGCTGGTCCATTGTTCACGGACGAAGCCAATGACGGTGATCTCGCGAGTGGTACGATCTACGTTTTGCGCAGCAAGTCTGGGCATCCGGTTGTCGCCGCTCACCGCGACGTTCTGCACAAAATCGGCGTGACGGGCGGTGATGTGGTGCAGCGGATCGCCAATGCAAAGCTTGATCCGACCTTCCTTATGGCCGATGTGGAAATCGTTGCCACCTATGAACTCTACAACATAAACCGCACCAAACTCGAAAATTTGATCCATCGCGTTTTCGATCCCGCACGCCTCGACATCGAAATCAAGGATCGCTTCGGCAAGCCGGTCATTCCGCGGGAATGGTTCCTCGTCCCCGTCTTCATTGTGAACGAAGTCGTGGAGCGCATAAAGGACGGGACGATTACCAAATATTTTTACGATCCTCAGACCGCCAATCTCGTATTGGCTGGCAGAAAAAAATCAGGGGGCGATAAGTAAACGGAGGGCAAATGGTGGTGCACTTCGATAATTGGACTATAACGCGCGTGATATTACGGCCAGCTTCAACGTTCACGCAGGAACGCTGCCCGACTCGAGGAGACGAGCAGCCACCTGGAACGGGAACGTGACTTTGCTTGTGGGCGCTGGAAATCGCGGCAAGGCGGCGCTTCAATGTCGCGACAGAATGCGTGCCCGCGTGTGCGGCCCGGGTAGCAGCAACCATGAGAGCGGGCTCGGGTAGAGTTCCGCCTTAGTGTTGGATTGCAGTGAAATTGGACTCGTGCGCGATCTGCGTGCTGGGCAGGCCGGCACGGAAATATTCCTCGACTCTGCCCACAGCAGTTTTGCAATTAATTGCAAATCTCGCAGCAGGGCGAAGCGGCTTGGAAGTTAGTCGCGATAATGAATGTTATCGGGAGTAATCAGCGCTGATCCTCCCGCGGTTAAGGTGGGCTTGGGGAGCTCTACTTGCCCTCGAACGGAGCGGCACTCCACTCGGCGTACTTTTTAAGACGCCAGCGAGCAATTCCAGATGCTTCATTCGAGCAACGTTCCAACTCCGCTGATAACTGCTTGAGCCAATCGCCCTCCGAGATGAGTTCGCGCGACAGACGTTGGTGATCGTATCGCTCCTTGAGGGCTAGTATTGCCCGTCTCTGATCCGACGGTTGAAGACTAAGCAGCGCGTCAACAAACGCTTTAAGATCGATGTGCTTTAACAGCGGTACGTTCCAATAAACGTTGCCGCTCCCGGTTGAACTGATTTGCGTGATGAACTTGTCGGGCTTGAAACGCAACTCATCAAGCAACGCGTCCGCCTTCCCAGGAAGACTCGCTTCGAAAGACCGCAGCAGCGCATCCCGGAGGTAGTCTCGAACCTCGCGAAACTCTGTTGTGTCGGAGTTTACAAACCCAAAACCGTATGAGGGCGGCAAGCCTTCGAAGTATTCGTCGTAATCTCGTGGCAGCGCTTTTGTACGCTCTAAGTCGTCGATGTAGGCTTTGCACTCTGAGACAACACTCGCACGCGTTAACGCGAGAACCTCTGCTTCGGACAAGAACAGCCGAAGACCAGTAACATGTAGTATCTCACCTGGTTCGAGAAATTCGCGTGCTACGAACTGCTTCTCCATCTTCGCGACAGCTGAATTGAACTCGTCGTCGCTTACATTGAAGATCGACCAGACTGTCCGCCACGCCGGCAATTCCGACGGTTGTACAAAAAGGCTGCTTGTCGAGAGGCCCTTCTCCGTCGCATTTGGATCGAACCATCCATTCTTAAGGCCGTCAGCCAGCACTCGACCGTCAAATACAGTCTGGTCAAAGGATAAAGTTGGGTATCTGTCTTCGAGCGCCTGAACGCGAGATGCGGGCTCTGCGTCCGATTTCTTGCGCTGATATTTCGAAACCTCTCGCACCATCTTATTTTCGAAGAGGTCGATTATTTCAGCTGAAGTTGCCCGCCCCAGTCGATATTCGATAGCCAAGGACAACGACGCTCCAAAAAGCCAACTGGCAGCCTCTTTATTTTTCCAAACATAGGATGGGAAACCCGCTGCGAACCGCTCAAAATCCCACAATGCATGTTTTAGGACGCGCAGATTTCCGCTGTCAGATTGCTCGTAGATTTGAATAATGGCCGCTTTGTTCTCAGACAGGTATTTGTTCGCTGCCTCGTCGGCTATCGACGCAATGAATTCATCCAATGCTTCATTAACGCATGCTCGCACTTCGAGCGTTTGCCCTATGAGCTTTTCCTTGATTTCGGGATAGCGCTGATCCTTTTTCTCAACTAGCTCTTTCTCGTTAGCAATCAGAATAACCTTGAAATCCGAGTGTTCAACAAGCGAGTTGATATAACCAAGGACTTCGTCAAGTGGCATCCTGCAACGTTCCAAATCGTCAAAAATCAGGACACGACCTGTCGGGTTAGCGAGCTTCGCTACGTCAAGCTCTGGCAGCGTTGGGGAAACGCTACCATCCTCCTTGCCGTCACCGTCGACGTCGAATTTGATGCTAGCCTTCAGCAACCCTTTCCCGACCGCCGTCAATATTTTCATTGGCTTTGAGGATAGGACGGGATGAAGCTGTCTCCAAAATTCCTCCTCGATTTGTCGAGTGCTCGTCATTCCGTAAAGGCTGATGTAGAGGTGCTTTATTTCGTACGTTCGTAAGAACTGATTGACGAAATGGGTTTTACCCGCGCCCCAGGGGCCGTTTAGAAGAACTGCATAGTTCAGCGTCCGCGCATCTGCGCAATATCCCACGAGGTATTCGGTAGCAGCTTGGTTTGTATCGCTCATTAGGAAATGTCTCTCGGATCAACCGGGCGCACTGGTGATGGTGGTGGGCGAACGAGCTTCAATCTTTCGTCGGGTCGAAATTGAACTCTGCCATATGCGGTTTAGGAGGCAGAGACAAAAATCTGACGGGCGACCTTCGTTTTTGAAAGAGCAATCGGATTCCTATATTATATTGATGCAATCGATGTCGTCGCTTTCAAACGGCTGTTTCGACGCCACAACTTCACGGACTGGTCAGGTCAACACCGGTTTGAATTCTGGTTGAGGAAGCGATCGCGCACGTGTCAGGATCGCATCGGCGAGATCAAAGCAATGGTGTTGTGCGTGAGGGGTGGGCCTTTGCATGAGGTCGAGAGTAACCTCTCGCAGCGCATGTACAACGGGTTCCTTTTCAAGCAACGCACGCGCTTCAGCTGGCCGACAGACTAGTCGCAGTTGGTCTGTTCCTCCCATGACTTCACTCGCAATGTAAACGTCGCAGCCGGCGAGATTTTCAAGGTTGCGGCCAAAAGTGCGCCTCAAGACGGAACCCCTCCCATAGAACTGCATCATAGAGCCCTCCGGTCCTTCAAAAGCCACCGCCGACCACTGCCAGCCGATTGTGAGATTTGCTATGGCAGAAAGTTCGTACCCTCCGGGCAGCGCGGAGATCACCCAGCGGCCCAGAACCGTCCGTGCAGGTAGTGGTACGCACCGGGCAAGGTAAAGCGCAAAAGCTTCGATAATTTCATCCACGTCCGGACGTTGCATCAACCGGTAAAAGCGATCATGCAGTTTGGCACGTCTGTCCCGATCGCTGAGAGGGTTGCCCGACAAGTCGTTCCAAGCTCGGTCGGCGCTAAAACGCCGAATTTCATCCATGGTAGCCCAAGCGCTTTCAAGCCGCTCTGAAGCGGCACCCGCCCGCGTGGATGTGATATTTTTAAGTGGCACGCGAAGCAGCTCAAGCGCCGTTATGCTATCTTGCTCTACCCGATCTAGAAGTTTTGCCGGAACTTCGCGAAATGCCATTCCTTCGATGGGGTCTTTCTTATCGCGGTGGTCGCGAAAGCGACCCGTAACATCGGTAGCTTTACCCACATAGTAGCTGCCGTCCCGAAAACTTAGCACATAAACGCCGGTTCGCCTTTTCTGATCAAACAGATCGGAAACACCTAGCCGTCCCGATACATGCCGGAACTCGCCAAAACCAGCCCAGGCGAGAACGCGCTCTACTTCAAAACGATCAGCCCCACCGCCCATGATTATTACTTTCGATATTGATGCCCAGACCGTGCAGCCACGGCCGTCGAAAAAATCCGCGCAAGGACAATCCCGAAAAACTTCATTATTCTTCTGAGAAGAAATCTTCGTCGAGGCGCTTGAACTCAATGGCCCGGCTCGTGCGAATACCGACGTTGTGTTCGATCATCAGCTCTGCGAGTTGATGCCCGTCGATCAAAATCACACGCTGTGCGAGATGCTTTACGAAATCGCGTGCCTGAGAACTGAACGTCGAAGTCGTAACGAACACACCCTTTGTTGCGCCCAGGCCGACGAGGCTCCCGACAAAGGCCTGCACGTCTGGCCGCCCGACGGAGTTCGTAGGAGCATACCGCTTTGCCTGAATGTAGACGCGATCAAGGCCGAGACGATCCTCATTGACAACGCCGTCCACACCACCGTCTCCGGAGCGACCAAGCTGCATCGCAGCGTTCTTATGCGATCCGCCATAGCCAATGGCAACCAGAAGTTCGACGATCAATTTCTCGAAGAATGTTGGGCTATTCTGACTGATCCTATCGAGAAGATCGGCCCGAAGGACCGTGAGGACAGCTTGATAAGCCGCTTCAATTTGCTCTTCCGGCGTTGTTGCGCCGATGTCAGAGTCGGAAAGCGCCGATGCAGCATCGATCTTGCCCGCATCAGTATCAGAGTCCTTGCCACCCACGTAGAAATCGCGGAACTCTGGACTCTGCATGAGAAGCGCCACATCTATCCGCTCCGGTTTGGTTGCCAGTAAAGCTATGCCTTGTTCGGTCGCTACGAATTTCCCTCGCGAAGGCGAAGCGAGAAATCCCGCCTTGCTCATGTAGAACTTTGCCCAGTGGATGCGATTATTTAGAACGCGCTGACGACCACTGGGCAGCAGTTCCTCGCGTTCGGCAGTGGTCAGCCCGAATTCGTCAGCGATACGCTCACTGACGTCGGCAACGCGCTTTTCACCTGTCGCAGCGAGACGCAACACGGGCAGCATAAGAGATTGATAGTCAGGAATAGCCACGTCAGGTCTCCAGCGCGAAAGCCTCAGAAGGCGAATTGGTCTTGCGAGTCCGTCTTGCCTTCGGAGCCGCTGCGCTTTCCGCTTTGCCGCTCAAGCAGCGTATGAAAGACGTCGATAACTTCCTTCAGAATGACCCGCTCATAGGACAGCCGCCTGAGTCTTTCTTTGAAGGTCTCACGCTCGTCCCGGTAGGCGACGATCATTTTGGCCGTCAGTTCGGCGAACTGGCGCAATTCGACGATCGCCGTCGAAGGGTCGCCACGGAAATATCGTTCCAGGAGGCCACCGAGCGTGACCAGTCGCGCGTCATGCGCAACAAGAAAGCCGAAGTTTGCGGATTTCATCCCCCCTCCCGCTGAGATCGTCCCCGAAATCAGTTTTTCAGGAAAGGCCGTAAATGTCTAATTTTGCATCGCCGCAAATAGCCGACATATGCACAGGCGCGAGCAACTTTAGGGCTACAACCCGAAAAGGGTGATGCTAAAGGACTTCCGTCGCGGCATTCTGCACGAATGGCCTGCCGGGCTGGGCAGTTTCCGCCACCGAACCAACATCTCGTTAAATCATCTTCGAGGGGCATAATCGACGACGGCCGAACTCGAATTCAGTAGCATGGCGGCGGACGACTCACGTTGGAGGGGAAATGGGCAGGGACGTCGAGGCGGTCATCGAGGCGCTGAAGATTGCCCTCGAAGAAGCGCGCAACGCGAACGATGAAACGTGGTGGAAGGTTGATGCCGCAAACCGATGGATCAACCGGCTGCCGGGCGCTTGGACAGGCCGCTGGCGAGACCTCAAGCTCAAGGGCGACTCTGGAGGGGATGTCGATCGTAATGAGTTTATCGGGCACCTGCGCGCAACGTTGGCGTACCTGGAGGCCAATCGTGAGGCGATCGCTCGGGCATGGTCCTGGTCGAAACACCGCAGACCAGCGAAGCAAAACGAAGACCCGATCGACGCAGATTTTGATGATGTTGCGCCTTCAAAGGCGAAGCTGCCGCGTACGGGCAAAGCAGTCCGGCTGATCAAGTAGCGCTTATCTTCGTTAGGCCGCAGACGTCGATCGTTCAATCCGAATTCTTCTCCAGTTCAAGTCTTCCAGATCGGTCGCGAATGTTTCCAGAGAGCGGATGTCATAGCCGGTTGTCAATGGAGCCAGGCCTCCGAAGGGATCAAGAATGCTCGCGAAAAATCCAAACAATGGGTGCAGTGCCACCGACGCTGCTCCGCACATTACAATGGGGGACAAGTGAAAGAAACGATGCGAGCACGATGGTCGCCTAAGTTGGAAAATTGTCGAGCACTTTCGATAAAGCAGCCTTGGGCTTGGCTGATCGTGAACGGCTTCAAGGACGTCGAGAACCGATCACGGCGCACTCATCATCGAGGGCCTTTGCTTATTCACTCTGGGCTCGACAAGGGTGAGTTCAATGATGACATGGCCCTCCACATCAAACGCAAGTACGGCGTCGATATTCCAGAGACACTCGAGTTCGGCGGCGTCGTGGGGGTAGCAAACGTTGTTGATTGTTCCGATGCCCATTCTTCTCCGTGGTTCGTAGGCGATTTCGCTTGGGTTCTCGCGGACCCGCGTCGCCTTTCCTTCAGGCCATGCAAAGGCGCTCTCGGGTTGTTCAAGCCCGTATTCGAGAGCTGAAGAGGAGAACCGGAACGGAGTTTGACCCACACGACAGCGGATAGGTGGCCTCTCGAAGACCGCAAGAACTGCAGCGACGCGTTCCGGCGGGACTCCTGCCCGTGCTAAGTCGGCCTGCATGCCGAGCCGTTCATGTTCACCTTTGAATGGCCACCCTGGCTGACCGTGCAGCATGCCGCGTCCGCACAAAGAGCTCCACGATGCGCTGCCTCGGCGTGCCGGTTGTGCGAAACGGACTCTCGTTTTCGCGCGCAAAGCGCTAGAGGCAGCACGGCCTGTCCTGGTATGGAAATCCAGAGAGCAAAGCGGCAGTCCACCGACGGTCCGCGTCTGTAGAAGGGAGCGGCGCATGATCTAGGCTCAGTCCTGCTTTGCCCAGCACGCAGAAAGTCTCTCTCGTTCGGGGCACTGATCCGGCTATGCCAAGTGAAATTAATTGCACGAGAATTTCGGCGGCCAACGCCGTGACCAATTCGACGCGATTGGCCATCCAACGGGACAAAGCATTGCAATCAAGTTTTTTGTTCTCAAAGCGAATTTTAAACACCATGGAACGCTCATTATATCGCAAATTCATTGTCTTAACTTGCCTATAGGTTATCGTTCTGCGTCGACCAATTGCATAAATCGGGACGACAAATGAAAAGTGCTATTGAGGCGGGTTTTCGAAAAGAAGAAGTCAGCAGTCTTAGCTGCGAGCCAACGACGTCCGTATTCGGGCTCGTAAATCATTCCCTAAGGACTCGGCGGAGAAGCGGGGGAAGAGTTAGGGGAGCGCCAAAAAATAAAGTCGTTGAAACATTGACAAGCGTCCCCAGGTACGGCGGCCTCGCTAAGGCGCTGTGCTTGACGCCATCGAATGGCGAAACATATTCTTTCAGCCAAGCCCATGCCCGACAGTCTTTCCCGCACCCCGATCGAGAATGCGCTCAGCCGCTTGGATGCGACGAGCATCATCGCCGCCTGCGTCATCGCCGTCGCGGTGTGCCTGCTGCTGCGCAGCTACTTCCGCTCGCGCCGGCGCGGCAGGACGGGCGGCACCGCCACCATCACCGATCGACGCCTCGGCAACCCCGCCGAGCAGATGCGTTTCGTCGAGGCGGTGGCGTGGGAGACCCAGCCCCTGCTGAACAAAAGCGAGTACCCGGTGCTGCTGCTGCTCGAGAGCGTCGCCCGCGAGGTCAATGGCGGTTTCCGGGTGATGGCACAGACTAGCCTCGGCGAAGTGCTGCGCCCCATCAAGACCCTGAACGAGGAAGCCGAGCAGCTGGCATACGCTTCCATCAACAGCAAGCGGGTCGATTTCGTCATCATCGACCGTACCGGGCGCGCCGTGGTCGCCGTCGAATACCAAGGCACCGGCCACTACCAGGGGACGGCGTTGCAGCGCGACGCCATCAAACGCGAAGCCTTCCAGAAGGCCAACGTCGCTTTCATCGAAGTGTCCACCAAATTCGACAGCGCAGATGTTGCGCGCGCCGTGCGCAGCATCCTCGTCCGCCATGCGGGCAGTCGCCCGCCGCTGGCATCGGTTTGACGTGACGACCGCGGCCTGCCATAGCCTGGCGCGGCAGCCAGCAAGGAATTGACCCTTGCCCAAAATCGGCATCATCACGCCGACCAAAGACCGCGAACGGCATATTCCGCCATTTGAAACTGCCTCGAGAGCCAAAGCATTCGGATTGCTTCTTGCTGCCCCGAGGTTCGCCGCTGACGCCAGTTCGATCGCTGTGAGCTGGGGTAGTGTTCTGAGCCTCTAAGCGACCAATACAATGGCCGCTGAATGACAGGAACGCGCTGAACGATTCGATGCGCGCGGTCCTCGACAGCTTCTCAACTTCTAAAAGTAAAGCGCGTGACGGTTGGGCGTTTCCAAGCAGATTGCTCGCTTAGGTAAGCACGAGGTCGGCAAGTCGAGGAAGGAGGGGGCTTTGGGGGGAGGAAGGGTCCGACGGAAGGAGGACACACGAGCGAAGCGAGTGGGCGGAGCGAAGCGTAGCCGGGAGGACCGTAGGTCCGACCCACTTCACTTCCTTTCCCGCTTTCCTTGATAAAGCGGAGCCTATTGGTCGCGATGAGGAAGGCCGAAGGCCGACCTCTCGCACTCTTACGTAAGTAAGAGTAAAACGATCTAGAGTACTTCTCACAGTGTTACCCTCACAGTGAAGGAGATCGGCTGATAGTCGGCCGATCTTATGATCGGCCAGTATCAGAGTAACCTCAGATCGTCAGCACACCGCTACATCTTGGGTCACCAAGATGAGCTGAAAACGTGACGATCTTTGATTGGCTCAATCCGGGACCAGCATCACTTCTTATCAAAGCTGATCTCTTCCATCTCCCAATGATTTTTAGAGTTCTGCATGGCCTCTCGAAACGCGTCCACGTCAAGACTTATCCAGAGTAGCTTTGGTCCGTCGTGGTGCACCTTGCATTGCCGGATTTGCAGGAAGTCGCTGCAATACTTTCTAAGCGATGGAAGCGCAGTATTCTTGATCTCACTAAACGTGAGGCCGGCCTTCGTGCCCCAATCCTGTCTGCTATTTGCAATCCATTCCCGATTGAAGCGGGTGAGCTTGCTTTGCTGGACACGCCAGAGGCCGTAAATTCTATACAACAGAACACCTGCGGCTAGACTGCCACCGGCTACAGCTCTGCATACTCCAAGTTCGCCGGGCACGGCCTTGTAAGGCTTCTTCGTCTTTTTCGATTTAGGATCGGTGTGGTCTGAGGGAAAGGCGACGGGAGTCATACCGGGCTTCGTTTTGGCATTAGGGATATTTAACATCGAACGTTCTTTTCTAGTTGCGTTTAGCGTTTCACAAGAAGGCGTTTCGCTGACTTGAGTGCTGCCCCGGCGAACGGTAGAAGCGAAACGAGCGAGATCACAGTCTTGAAGTCGTCAGCGGTAGCCGAGTCACATCGGCGGCGTGCCACTTTCTCTGCTCATCGAGCACCTCCGCCGTCCAGGACCTCGTAAGCTTTTCCCATTCGGTTACAAATCCTACGACTGCGTCGCCGGTGAAGCTCTTAGACTTGCACCAGCTTCGCAGCCGCCTCACTGCGGCTTCCGGATTTTTCTCCAAAATGAAAAAGCGCCTGGCCGTCCGTACGCCGAGCGTCCTGGCGGCAGCAGCAAGTTCTGACTTGCCTGTCTCCGCGAAGCTTTTCGACTTCGAATTGGCATAAGACGTCATGGTTGTCCTCTCAATCTCATCGCACTATCCGCCGTTGCGAAACTATCGGCGTTGATATAGGGGTATATCCCATGGATATACGCCGCAAGAGCGATAGGAGGATGACTTCATGGTTCGGTTAAAGCTGCCAAGGAAGCGCGAGGGAGATCAGATACTACTCAGATTTCCCGAAGGATCGGACCTGCGCTCTAAACTGCAGACCGCTGCGGAAAAGGACGGTCGCACCACCACCGCAGAGATCGTTCACCGACTTGAACAAAGTCTCGAACGAACCGGCTCGCCTGATGACGTGCTTGAGGTAGTCCTGCGGATCGAACGGCAGCTACAAAAGTTAATAAGCGCGTCCGAGCCTCGACGGTAGCGAATGCAATTAATTTCAGCGAGGGTTTTTGGATTACCGTAGTCGCTGCTCGCCGGCTTCCCGTTTGGAGCCAAGCCGGTGATCGCACGCTGACCACGAAGAACTGAGAGCCACGCTATGTCCGTACCGACGAAGAATGAAATTAATCGCAAATAGAGCTGCATTTCAATTGACCAGCAGCAGCTCAGTGAGAGTATAGAACGATCAAGGGAACGGACATGCGCTCGGTCAGTCCGGCATAAAAGCAAGCTCGCCACTGACGGTATTCAGCCCGTAGATAGAGCATGTACGTGGCCTGTTCGTTCCCAAAGCACCGCCCGGAAAGAGGTGTTTGAGAGCCCTGAGTCTGCAGCTCGGGGCTTTCTTGCGTCGAGTACAGAGACCAAGAGTGAGACCCAGGAGGGGTGAAGTGAGACGATTGGTATATGCAACGCTCATGTTGGGCGTCCTGTCTGGCTCAGCAGTAGCAGGCGAGTGGCGCTACCAGCGTGTTGAGGACACGTTCCAGGGTGACAACTACACCGCGATGGTCAAAACCGGTAAAATGCTAGCCGGCTTCCAGTGCAAAGACTTCTTCGACATCACATTCAGCTTCATCACGCCCGAACGGGCCAAGGATGGCGAGACCGTCAATGGTAAGGCGACGATCGCTTACATTGTTGACGACGCTGAGCCGGTTGAAATCGAAGCCGAACTCTTTGTTGGCGGCACCGGCTTCTACATTTTCGACGCAACCGACAAAGGCCTCCGCAACGCTGAGACTTCGGCTGTCGTCAACTTCGCCCGACGAGTCGTGACGGCGAAGAAACGGTTCGCGGTTGCCGGCAAGATGAATGGTCAGATCATCTATTCGAACAACTTCGAGATCGCTGAAGTGTCGAAGGCCCTGGGCCAGCTCCTCGCCGGCTGCCAGTACGCGACCGACAACATGAAGGGCGGCAGATTTCCCGCAGAGAAGTAGCCAGGGACCTGATCATCAGTATCCGGATTAATTTAGCCAGATCATTGAGAGTGCTGCTTTCGACAGGAGGTGGCGCTCTTTTGTTATGCAGTCGTTAAGCAGAGGGTGAAATTAATTGCAAAATAAGCATTGGGCAGTCGCATATTGGACCGCACGGCCTTCGAGGCAGCTTTGAAAGCGCCGTCCGCGCCCTCGTTGTAGTGTTCCGATAAGCCTTGGCGGCAGCACGCCAGGTGTCGAGCGACCGAGGGTCGCCCGGCTTGGTCTGCTCGTGCATCTGGCTTTTGCCGTCGCTCATTTCAAAAAGTGTTCGCGGTGTCGCAGGTTTAGGCCGAGCATAGACCAGCCATGTGCCGAATTCGAGCCCGGCGGCAGTCGGTAAGATGCGCCGTTGTCTAAATACTCCCGTCCCACATACGGGGCAGAAAGGAGTATAGCATGAACACAACGATCATCTGGCTTGACGTTCCACCGTCAGCCAGCACCGCCATCGTTATCGTGACGACACGGTAAAGTAAGGCAATAGGTGAGCTCACGCTGACAAGGCGTGGGCTGCCTACGCGCCGGGTGGTTTGACGCCGAGCCGCATTTCCGTAGTGTGCAATTAATTGCAAATCCGGAGCGTTTCATTGCCAAGACAGTTAATCTTGCACAGAATGCAGGGCGTGGTGAGGATGCGCCGCGCGCTGTCTATTCCGCCCTTATCGCAGCCGGCAAGGTCGTCAGCCACTGCCGTCAACTCCATTGCGGGACTGACGGGCGACATCTGGCTGGCCCGTGGCTGAGTCTTTACTAACTCCGCAGGAAGCGGCGGCCGAACTTGATATGTGCCTTAAGACGTTCATAGTACATGTCCGTCATGGACGTATCAGAGCGGTCCAATACGGCACGGGTCAGACGCGCAAGAGGCGCAAATTCCGGCCGGCTGCTCTGGAGGAGTTTCGTACTCGCCAGGAAGGGTTTGAGTTCGCGCCATGTCAGTCTTCAAAACCGAGAAGAGCCCGTACTACCAGTATGACTTCCAGCTCGGCGGTGTTCGATATAATGGAAGTACAAAGCGCACCTCGCTCAAGGAAGCGCGGGCCGAAGAACTTCGATTAAAGAACGAGGCGCGCGAAGAGCACGCACAGCAGAAGAAGCTCTTCAATGGCCCGCTCACGGTACAGGCCGCAATCGGTCGCTACTGGACAGAGGTCGGCCAGCATCACTCGGGTTCAGCAGACACGCTCCGCGATCTGAAGAGGCTTCAGACCAAGCTCGGTCCGAGCACGCTGTTGTCCGACATCAAAGACGATACGATCGCTGCTCTCGTCTCTTGGCGCGCGGAGCACACGTACAAGCACAAGAAGACGATGAAGGACGGTTCGCCCGCTCCGAGGATTTCGAACGCCACCGTCAACCGCACGACGACTGACATCCTGCAGAAACTGTTCAGCCGGGCGAAGCGGACCTGGAAGCACAATTTTCCGGATGAGCCATGTTGGAAGGACCATATGCTGCCGGAACCGCCTGAGCGAGTCCGTGAGCTTGACACGCATGAGGCCGAGGCGCTCGACGACGCTGTCCGTGACGATTACGCCGACTGGTTCGAATACGCTCGCACTGCAGCCACGCGCCTCGACGAGACGTTGATCCGCTGGTCGAATGTCCACTGGCACGCCAACCGCATCGAGACGATCGGCAAGGGCGGTCACCCGGTACGCACGCCGATCACCGAGTCGCTCCTTGCGATACTGGAGCGCTGCCGCGGGAAGCATCCTGAGTTCGTCTTCACCTACGTCGCGAAAGTCACGCGCAAAGATAAAAAGACCGGCCAGCAATGGGAGAAGGGTAAGCGCTACCCAATTACCTACGAAGGGGCCAAGACCCAATGGAAGCGCCTCAGAGGCCGTGCGAAGGTCAAGAATTTCCGGCTGCACGACCTCCGGCACGACGTCGGGACGAAAGTTTTGCGTGAGACCGGCAACCTAAAGATCGCGCAGAAGCTACTCAACCATAGGGATATCAAGACGACGGCGAAGTACGCTCACGTATTCGACGATGACCTTCGCGACGCGCTAGAACGAGTCGCCAAGTCCCAGAAAAAGTCCCAGAAAAAAACGAAGGAGGTAGCTTAGTTGTTGATCGATATCGCATTTCCAGAGACCGCGCAGGAGCCTGGGGGACTGGGGGTCGGAGGTTCAAATCCTCTCGCTCCGACCATTTCTTTCAATGATGCAGCACTTTGATTGAGCGACGTCCGCGCGCGGTGTCGTGTGTCGCCAAATTGTAGGCCCGAATATCATTATGCATTTTTGTTTGTAGACGCTTTGCGCTCACTGCCTATTTCTGCGCCCTCCACTTCTATCCCCGTCGGCAGTTCAAAAAATCACAAGAGATAAGGTTTTTCTGCGCACGCCGCGAAAGCCAAAGTGCACGAGAGCCTTTGAGACGCAAACCGTTTGCGCCAATCGGAATTCCAAGCGCGCGGAGTGAACAAGCATGTCGACCGGTCCAACCCTTACTGAGCGCGAGGCGGAAACATTTCATCTTTGGGTGTTTTCCGACGCGCATGTTGCGACGGATCGAGTCGTGTCCGCCGCCATTCGAAATGGAATGGGCTTCATTCCGCCCGCCGGTTATCCGGAAAGTCTCGCGACGGCGCTGCGCCTGTCGGAAGAGGGAGGCGAACTTGGCGGCCCGGCGTTTCGCTGGGATATCGCACTCGACCTCGGAGACAATGCCGGACTTTGGGATCTTCCCGACGACGAGCAAGGCAAGGAGGTCGTCCGCCAGCTCGGCGTTTTGAAACACCATAAGCGCGAGCAGATCTATCCTGTGGCCGGCAATCACGATGTGGAAAAAGATGTGCGATCGTCCGATTGGGATATTCGTCGATCGCAATGATTTACCGAAGCTCTGCCAATTAATGTCCGGTGACGCCCAAGAGGCAATAATGCCAAATGGCACTCACAGCCCAAAAGCCCGCAAATACTGCTTATATATTCTCCGTATAATGATTTCAGATATCGGCGCACTCGAGTGTGCGATGGTGCCGCCGCGGGCGTTTACAGGCTCACCTTCGCCAACAGACCGATAAGTTCGCGCTCGCGGCCGCATGGCCCTGGTCTGCAGAGCAGCTGAGCGACGGCGGATTGGCGATGCAACGGCTCAGCTCCTGCTTTCCCGGCACCGAAGCGGCGCGTTCGCGAAGGGTGAAATGCTCAAATTTTTTCGCCACGCAGATCCGCCGCACTCCGGTGGCGCTATGGCAACTTGAGCAATATTAGCGTGTGCAAAGAATCGCCTCAGACTGTCAATTGCGCGACGCCCGGTGTATGCGGTCCATGGGCGGTTAGTAATCTGGCTTCATTTCAAGCTTCACCCACGGGATCAACCTTTAAAAGTTTCGAGTTAGTCCGAATGTTCTCGGTCGTTAGGCCGAGCATGAATCAAACGCGAAGTATTCGATGACCATGCAGTGCGTCGAAAGGGCTGCGAACGGTTTGCCCGGCTGATTTTCGGCAAAATGCGTATGGTGTTTATTATGCGTGATGTGATGTTAACGTTGATTTTGAAAGGCATTTTTTATGGATAAATTGCCGATCTCCTGTTTCATCATCGCCAAGAATGAAGCCGATCGCATCGCCCGTACCATTCGTTCCGTGCGGCCGTGGGTCGATGAAGTTGTCGTCGTCGATAGCCAAAGCGCCGACGATACCGTCCGCGTTGCCGCATCCGAAGGCTGCCGCGTGATCACGCAGCGATGGCTGGGCTTCGGTGGTCAAAAGCGATTTGCGGAAGACCAGTGCCGCAACGATTGGGTGCTGAACCTCGATGCAGATGAAGTCATCACGCCGTCGCTGAGACGAGAAATCATTGCGCTCTTCGCGAACGTCATGCCGTCGCGCGTTGCTTACAGCATGCCGCTGGAACTCGTTTATCCGAACACCAAGCGGCCGAGACCGTGGGCGCGCGATCACCACTACGTGCGATTATACGATCGCCGCGTCGTAAGATTTCGCAATTCCAAGGTCCACGACACAGTGGTGACTGACGGTCACGCCGTCGGCATACTTCGTGCGCCCGCTTACCACTATATGTTCCGCAGTTACGAGGACCTGAAGAGAAAGCTCGGCGAAAGAATGCAACTCTCCGCCAAGCACGCCAACTCGTCGCCAGCGGCGCTCGTCGCGCGAATGGTGCTCGAGTTCCCCGTAAACTTCTTCAAATATTATATCGGCCGAAGACATTTCATGGGAGGTCTGAACGGCCTGCGGTACTCATGGATCCAGGCCGATTACCGGCTGCTGAAGATTTTTCACATGTGGCGCGACAGAAGTTCTAACCGGCGGTCGCCGGATGCACCGGAAAGCCATGGCGGCCCTGAAAATTTCGAAGTCGAAGCCTGAGCCGAGCCTCAGTCTTCGGCGGCAGAATTGCCACTATGCGGCAAGCGGTCCGGGCCTTACGACAAAGCCCTTGGCACGGGGTCAAGGGTATCTGTGTACGATGCGAGTATGAGCGTCCGTTGACTTTGGTGGCATGGCCAATCAACGTAGCCTCCGGCCGGCGAAAAACACGCGGATTCCATTTACGGGCGACATAGAGAAGCGGATGCCGACGACCATTGATCTTCTGAAGCGGCTGATGAGGGAAAACGGCCGCGAATATGCGCCGCAATACGCGCTCGTGATCGTTTGCATGTTGCTGGTTGCCGGCATGACGTCGCTGAGCGCCTACGTTCTGAAGTATGTGATCGATACGATTTTCGTCCATCAGGATCGCGCCGCTCTCGTCGGAATTACCGTCGGCATTGTTGCGATATTCGTCGCCAAGGGATTCGCCGCCTACTTCTCCGAGGTCGTTCTCGGCAACATCGGCAATCGGCTTGTCGCGCAGACGCAAAAGCGCATGTTCGACCATATGCTAAAAGTCGATATGGCTTTCTTCCAGCAGCACACATCGAGCGAACTCGTCACCAGGATGTCGCATAACGCCAGCGCCGTCAGGGACATGCTGAATATGGTGTCGCTGAACCTCGGGCGGGATCTCTTCACGATCATCGGCCTCGTTGGAACGATGATTGTGCTGGATCCGATCCTATCGGCGATCGCTCTCGTCGGCGGCCCCGTTGCCGCGTTGTCGTCGCGCAAAATGGTCGAGCGCATCAAGAAGGCGACGCGAAGCGAAGTTCATTCCTTGAGCGGAATTATCCAAATCACGCGGGAAGTGAGTCAGGGCGCTCAGGTCGTAAAATCATTCCAGCTCGAAAATAAGATGCGCCAGCGCATGTTCGATGCGATCGAAGCCGTTCAGCGGATATCGAACAAGATGCTCGCGATTGGCGCCGGCGTGAATCCGCTTATGGAAACGATCGGCGGTTGTGCCGTCGCCGCTGTCGTTTTTTATGCGGGTTGGCGCAACCTATATCACGGCGAAAGTCCCGGCCAGTTCTTCGCATTTATCACCGCGCTGCTGATGTGCGCCGATCCCGCGCGCCGCATTTCGCGCGTCCAGCTTCAGTTGGCCACCGCGTCCGTCGGCGTTCGCATGATGTATGAATTGATGGACACCCCCGCGCGCGAGAGCGAGCCGCCCGGCAAGCCCGAACTTCAGGTCACGAGTGGCGAGATCGTGCTCAGCGATGTTTCGTTCCGGTATCTTCCGAACAAGCCCGTGATCAACGGCATGAGCTTCTCTGTTCCGGCCGGCAAGGTGACGGCGCTCGTCGGCCATTCCGGGGGAGGGAAATCGACCGTATTCGCCTTGCTGCAAAGGCTTCGCGAACCCGACTCCGGTGACATCACGATCGATGGTCAGAAGATTGCCGATATCTCGCTTGTATCGCTCCGCCACAACATTTCGGTCGTCGGACAGGATTCGTTTCTCTTCGAAGGCTCGATCATCGAGAACATCAGGGCCGGACTCGACAACGCGCCCGATGAGAAGTGCATCGAGGCCGCGAAAGCCGCAAGCGCTCACGAATTCATAATATCCTTGCCGCGCGGCTACGACAGCCAGGTCGGCGAACTTGGCACCCAAGTGTCCGGCGGTCAGCGGCAGCGCATCGCTCTCGCGCGCGCTTACCTCAAGAGCGCTCCGATTATCCTTCTCGATGAACCGACGTCAGCGCTGGATAGCGAAACCGAAGATGCCATTCAGCGCGAGCTGCGCAACCTGACCAAGGGGAAGACGACGCTCGTCATCGCCCACCGCCTGTCGACCATTCTGCATGCCGACCTCATCCATGTGATCGAGGGGGGGCGCGTCATCGAAAGCGGATCGCACGATCAGTTGATCGCGAGCGGCGGCGCTTACAATCGTCTATTCAAGCTTCAATTCGCCAAATATCTCGAAAACAAACCCTCGATGGCACAAGCGGTCTGATCTCGCTCGCACGCGACCTATGCAGACACTCGGCCGTCGGCCTGGGTTGTGACAGGTAAGTGACGCCAGCAGGTCCTCCACGACCGGGCGTGCCCTGTGAATGGGCCGAGTGTTGCTCTCGGGTCACGGATCATCCTCGCCAATTCGGCTATCTCAAGACGTGAGAGTTAGCGTGGGGATTGAGTATGCCGGATGCAGCCCAGCCGAGCCTGATCAGCCGAACGATTGACTACATCCTCGGTCGCAACACGTTGATCGGTGTCGCATCGTTCATGCTGCTGATCATTTCCGGCTACGCGACTTGGCACGGCATGCGCGACTTCATCGTCGGCGTATCCTCGACGCCCGCCGCACCGGCGGGAGGCATATCGATCTCCAACGACGTACTCGTGGCCGCGGTTGTCATCGCACTGACGTTTTTGCTGTGGCTCACGCTCCGCGAGACGTTCGGCGCCAAGCGGCGCCTCCGCGAACGCCTCATCACGTTCCCGCTGTACGTATTCCTTGCGATCTGGTCGATCGGCTTCGGCTACGGGTTCTGGTGGAGCCTGATCTCAGGCGAGGAAGCAACAAAGACAGGGCTCGCCGGATTGCAGGAGGATGCCCGCGACGCCAGCGCAGCGGTTGCGGCACGGCTCGACGCCGTGCGCGGTCAGCTCGACAGCGTCGTCACGTGGTCAGACAGCCAGATGTCGCGCGAAGAAACGAGCGGCGGCAGCTGCGGCGTCGCCTCTGGCGCCGGCAAGGGCCCGCTCTACAATGCGCGCCGAAGCGTGCGCGATGCCGTCAGCGCGCTACGCGATGGCATGACTCGCTCGTGGCTGGAGCCGGTGCAGGCGGATGTTCAGTCGCTCCGTCAGGCAGCCGACGTGCTCGGCGGCGCGACGATCGAGGAACGCCAGCGCAACTTCGAGAACAAGGCGTCCGAAATTCGCGGACTTGCGCGGAACATCGCGGCGCGCAGCAACCAGCTCGGCCAATCGACCGCTTCCGAAATGCGCGCGCTCGCCGATTCAGTGTCACAGCCGCCGGGTAAATCCGGATCGTCGTGTTACGATCCAACGCTCGCGGAACGATTGCGCGACGCGGCGGCGCAAGCCGACCAACCCGCCGAGTTGAAACTGCGCGCCGCCGTTTTCAACGAAGGCCCGGCTGGCGTTGCGAATGCCGTCAAAAATCTTTGGAGCAATATCGGCGCCTACACGGCGAGTTCGTTTCGCTATCTGGTTTCGGGCGGCAAGGTCGTGACGGCCGGTCATACCGACGAGGGCGAGCCGATCACGGGACGGGATGTCATCGCGCTGCTGGCGACGATCGGCATCGACATGGGCCTCCTCGCTATGGCCATAATCAATCCGCCGCGCGAGCCACCGTCGGTCCGCCCCTCAGGCACGCTGGCCCGCCAGATTCGCGATGCCATCGATACGGCGATCAATCGCGCGCCGGGCGCCGATCTCGAATGGGTTCGCCGTCACTTTGTCCATCACAACAAAGCTTCGTACCTCGTTATCCCGAACCTCTACAGTTGCGATCCCGACAACAAGGACGAAGCCGCGAAGGGCATGGCCGTCAATCAATTGGCAGGCGTGCTGAGCGACCTTGATCTCGTTCGCTGGCCGAAGGGCGGGAAGTGGTGGCTCCTTCAGGAAAACGAATTGCAGAAATTGAAGAAAGAGGAATCGCTGGGAAGCGACACCGACTTGACGGCGATCCGCAAGAAATGGGCGGAAGAGCAGGGGCTAACGGGCGAAGATTTAAAGCAGTACCTCGATAAGAGGGCGGTCCGAAATCACGGGCTCTTCTCGAAAGCCGAACGCGCATTGCAGATTGCAGGCTGGAGCGAGAAGGCGCGGAGCGACATCGAGATCTTCAAGCTCGTCGATTCCGAGGGCCTGACGCCGCTTCTGATGGTGCTGAACGAACCGAGCCGTCCGCGGAGCGAAAACGCGGCACAAGCCGAAGCCGCCTGAAACTTCGCGCTTATTGCGGGCCGGTTTCAGAGACTCTTCGCAGCCAGGCGAGCACTTCGGCTGGTCCCTGAAACGCCGACTCCGCTTCCGAGAAATTCTCGCCGGCGACCTTCAGGCCGTAACCGCCAAGCGCCTCGGCAGCGCGGAACGCGTCGAGGTCGGCGATGTCGTCTCCGATCATGATGGGGATGCGACCGGCAAACTTCGGTAGCGCCGCGAGTGTCCGGAGCGCGCGTCCCTTCGAGAAGCCGATAGGCAAGAGCTCGATGACCTTGCGGCCTTCGCAGATCGAGAATTGATTGGGATACAGCGGCACGAGCGCGTCGATCAGCATCATCAAGGATGACTGGAGTTCCGGCACGAGCCGGTAATGAAGCGCGATCCCGCTGCCTTTGTCCTCGTAGACGATGCCCGGCAGCCCCTCGGCGATCTTCTTGATGTCGGCCGTGAGCGCCGCGCTGAATTTCGGTGTCAGCGTTTCGATTTTTCCGTTGTCGGAAAATCTCATTTCACCGCCATGCACGCCGCCGGCGACGAACTTTGCCGGATGGAGCAGCCGATCGGCTTCTTCCAAGGACCGTCCGGTGACGATGGCTAGCGCGCCGTGCAAGCGCCCCGCCAGTACATCGAGTACTTCTGCAAGGTTCGGCGGCACGTGCACCGTCGATGGTGTCAGCGCGACATCGAGAAGCGTGCCGTCGATGTCGAGGAAAAGCGCAACGGGCTCGTCGCGATCAATAAGACGCTCTACGGTCTCGCGCGCGGCGACGGCACGTTTATGCGTCGTCAACGCGATATCGTCTCGAGCGGTGCTTTTCTTTAATTGCTGTGTCAAAACCACTGACCCCTGCTCAAATGGAGAAGCTGAATAGCGGTGCCGCAGCGCTCGCCCGTTCGATTTCTTGCTCCAGTGCTAGCCTATCGAGAAGCCCTGTCTGCGTATCGATGAACTTTACCACGCTGGCGGCATTGACCGCCGCCGCACTCAGCGCGCGTGCCGGATCTTTCGTATCCGTTAGATAGCATGCGAACGTAGCGGAGAACGCGTCACCGGCGCCCGTCGTTGCCGCTGCGACGACATGCTGCGCCGTGCGATAATGAAGTTCACGCCCGCGCGCGATGAACGCGCCATTAGCACCGTCGGTTAACACGATAACGCCGACACCGAGTTCTATCAGTGCGCCGAGAAATTTTGCGAGTGACATCTCGTAACCGCCGCTGCGCAGCCCGCGCTTCGCGAGAGGCGGAACCGGCACATCGTCTTTGGGAACCAAAGGCGCGCCGCCCTCCCCGAAAGACTGCAGGAGATGCGGCATCAGCGTCTGCGCTTCTGCGCGGTTTACGCAGAGAATATCGATGTGTTTGAGATTGTGCCAAAAGTCGTCGAAGCGAGCAGTCAGCTGCCGAATGCCGGGATTCACCGCGAGCAGCGCGCCTGCGGCTTTCGCCCGTCCCACCACGAGCGGATAGTGTTTGGCCGATTCATTGCTGAGATTGGCAACGTAAACGAGATCGCGCCCCGCAAATGCCTCGGGCGGCAGATCTTCAGCTTCGACTTTCGTGTTCGCGCCGCGATACGTGAAAACGGCTGCATTTCGTTCGTGGGACGAGATGATGACCGATGATCCTGTCGGCTCGCTCTCGTCAACGGCGATCCACGAGACGTCGATGCCTTCGGCGCGCAAACGGTTGAGTATAATTTCCCCCTTTGCGTCGCGGCCGATCTTGGCGATGATCGACGTTTGATGACCGAGGCGCGCGGCCGTGACGGCCGCATTGACCGCGCCGCCGCCGCAACTCGACGCAATTTCCTCCGCCTCCGTCTTGTGTCCTTCCTCGAGAAGAAGGAACGAGCTCTCGGCGTTGCGCATCTTGACCTGTTCGATCTTGTCGCTCGCAATCGTGACAATCGTATCAACCATTGCGCCGCCAATGGTGAGGACGTTCATCTCGACTCCGTGGGTGCCCCGACAAGATCGTTCGTCTGCCTGAACCACTGATCCATCTCGGAGCGCCACAAACGCGCGCCGCCCGCGATGCCGCTTGCCGGCGGAACGACGCTCGCCCACGGCGGGAGAGCGAAGTTGATCCGCCGCGAATTTCCGCCCCCGATGAAAAGGTGATCGACGTTCGTCAAAGCCTGTACTTTCGCGAGCACGTGCTTCGCGCGTTCGTTCCACGCGTCGTCGCCGAGTGCCAGATAGGCGGCATGACCGATGTACTGGTCATAGTTCAGATCGTCGTTCGCGTAGTGCTGGCCGAGTTCGAGCCCGAAGAAAGCGGAACCGTTGCAGAAGAGCGCGCACCCCATGCCCGTGCCGAACGTCAAAACGCATTCGCGGCCGGGCCCCTGCGCGATGCCCAAACCATAGACGATCGCATCGTTCAGCACGCGGACGGGAACGCCGAACGTGCGCTGCAAGGCGGCTTCGAGATCGAATTCGTTCCAGTGGTGGGTGCCGAGATTGGGTGCCGTCTTGATGTGATCGCGGCCGACGACGCCGGGAAAGCCCACGGAAACGCGCCCGAACGTCGGCAACGTTTTCACGACGTCGCTGATGAGATCCACCAGCGCATCCGGCGTGCTCGGCTTCGGCGTCTGCGTCGTGATGAAATCCGAAATCAACACACCCGAGGCGTTGACAGTCGCAGCCTTGACGAGCGTGCCTCCGATGTCCACGCAGAGGATGTTCGGATTGAACATGGCATCTTCCCCGCTGGGAATGGTTATTTTTTCTATGGTGACATCCATTATGTCACCACATTGGCCGCGAAGCGGCTAGGCGGATTGTTTTTCTTGGCTGTGCTCTGCAATCGCTCCAGAGCTTTCCCCATTTCTGAAGACGATTTCGGTGCTCGCGCGAGGCGCCGCTGTCCGGCCTTCATCAGGGCCGAGAAATAGCTGCGGCTCCAGGCGTTTGAGTCGCTTTTCCGAACGATGTCGAGGAGCTGCGCATGACGCGCGGAGCGTTCTTCGAGCGGCATCTCAAGCGCGATCCGCAAGCCGTGAACGAGATCATTGAGGTCGTAAGGATTGACGAGCACCGCAGCGGCAAGCTGCTCGGCGGCGCCGGCAAACTTCGACAGGATAAGAACCCCCGGATCGGCCGGATCCTGACAGGCGATGTACTCTTTCGCGACGAGATTCATGCCGTCCATCAGCGGCGTAACCCATCCGATCCGCGATGAGCGATAGACGTCGCGAAGCTCCGCACGCGGAATGGTTCTGTGAATGTAATTGATAGGGACCCAGTCGAGTTCGCCGAATCGGCCGTTGATCGAACCCGCGAGAGATTCGAGTTCGGCCTTGATGTCGGCATACGCCTCGACGCTCTCGCGCGTCGGCGGCGCGAACTGCGATAGCACGATGCGCCGGCGGTATTCCGGATATTCTTCCAGGAATCTCCCGTAGGATTTGAATTTCTGCGGAAGGCCTTTGGTGTAGTCCAGCCGGTCGATGCCGATGATACGGTTTATCTCCGAGGTCTCGGCGGCCCTCAATTCTTCCGCTTCGTCCGGGCCGAAGGCGAAGTCGGCGGGATCGATGCCAACAGGGAAGCACCCGATATCGAGCTCCGCCTCGAGAACGCGAATGCGCCCCGACGGCAGCAGACGGCCGAATACGCTTTGCTGGAAGAAGTCGATCAAGTTCCGTACATCTGACTGCGTTTGCAGTCCGATGAGATCGTAGGCGCTGAGAGCCTTGGCGATCTCCTTGTATTCCGGAATGGCAAGCAGGGCCTGGGCGGGGCCGACGGGGATGTGCAGGAAATAGCCGATCGGGTTCTCGATGCCGAGCTTGCGCAGCTCGAGCGCCATCGGCAGCAGGTGATAGTCATGCACCCAAATGACATCGTCCGGCTCGATCAGAGGCGCAAGATGACGGGCGAACCTCTCGTTCACCGCAACGTAACGGGAATAATATCCGGCTTCGAACTGCGCGAGGTCGAGTCGGTTATGAAACACGGGCCATAAGACCGAGTTCGAATAGCCGAGATAGTATTCGTTATAGTCGTCGGTCGTTAGCGGCTCGGTCACCGTGGTGTGGCCGTCGACTCTCGCGACCTTCAATTCGGGTGAATCGGAATTATCGATTTGTCCGTCCCATCCGAACCAAAAACCATTTTGTTGGGCGAGGGTGTTATAAATCGCAACTGTGACGCCACCTGCCTGCTGGGCCACATTGAAATCGATGACACGGTTCGAAACCATGACAAGTCTGGCCACAAGACCTCCTTCCATCCGACACGCGAGCTTAGGAAACGCCAGCCCCCGAGCGGCACTACACTTTGTCGTAAACCCCCGGTATTGCAGTAGGTTCCCTTTCTGCGGCACCGCAGAGCGTTCTCGCCCTGTTCGCTGAGACAACGAGGCCTGTGCAGCAGCATTCTTTGCCACAGTCCGCCTGGGGCGCTCGCCTGAGCGCGCATTTCATGATAGCCTCGCGTAAACGCAAATGGGGGACGGCGACGGCTCTACAGCGCCGCCGGAATGCTGGATGGAGGCGCCGGGCCGTTCGTGGGGGCGAATGGTTCAACTCGTCGATAATCTAATCGAACGTGTGTTTCCGCGTCTCAGGCGGCGACCACTCCTCGCCTATCCGGTCGCGATGGCGATTTTTGCCATTGCTGCGTTTACGCGGATGGGCCTGACGCGATGGTTGCAGGATACCGTTCCCTTCTTGACCTTCTTTCTGGCGGTTCTCCTGGCATCGCTCATCGCGGGAACCGGTCCGGCATTGATCGTCGCCGCAGCCTCGTTTCTTTTCAGCTGGTACTTCTTTCTTCCCGGCCCCGGGTGGAGCGTTAATCCCACTGCGATTGTGTCCCTCGGAAGTTTCACGATCCTGTCCTGCCTCATCATTGCAGTCGTCCATCTCCTCAATCGCAAGGTCGAGGGGCTCATGAACGAGCGCGCGCGCAACGAAGCATTGTTTCAGGATAGCGCGCTCGGGGAAATGCAGTTGGAGCAGCTCAATATTGAACTGCGCCATCGCCTGAAGAACACCTTTGCCGTCATAGGCGGCCTCGTAAGCCAGTCAGCGCGGTTTAGCCGTGACGTGGACAGTTTTGCGCAGTCGCTGTCCGGCCGTCTCTCGGCGATGGGGAACGCGATGGACCTGATCGCGACGCGCAGCTTCGTCGGTGCTTCACTGAAAGAGTTGATCTCTGAAACGTTGAAACCTCTTGTGCCACCTGGCGCACAACGGTTCAACATGGGCGGCCCCGATACGGTCATCCCCGGCGATGTTGCGAGCGCGCTCGCATTGACGCTTCATGAACTCGGAACGAACGCCATCAAATACGGCGCCTGGTCAGACGAGCGTGGAGCGGTCAGCGTGAAATGGACGCTAAGCAGGATCGACGACGATGAGTCGTCCTTCGAACTCGTCTGGGACGAGCGCGGCGGCCCGCGCGTCCAGGCGCCTGAAAGGCGAGGGCTCGGAACGACGCTGATCGATAGCGGCTTTCCGAGCGCCCAGGTGGAGCGCGAATTCAACGAGCATGGCGTTCGTTGCCGCATCGTCGCCGTGTTGAAGCAGGCGACGACGCGGCGGACGCGCGGCCGCGCGCCCTCGCTCAGTTGACGTTCAGCGACCGGCGCGGACTGATCAGGCCCGCTGCGGTGAGATCGTGCTCCGCCGGCTCCTGACCCTTGGGCGTGGTGTCATGTTTTGCCGGCCTTCCGCACCAGGCATCTTCCCAAGTCCGCGAGAGCGTCATCGCGGAATTGATCATGCCGGCCATCGAGTAGGTCTGGGGAAGGTTTCCCCACAGCTGCCCGGTTGCTGGATTGAGGTCCTCGCTCAAAAGCCCGAATGCGTTGCGTTTCTTCAGAAGCTCGTCGAAGAGTTCGCGCGCCTCATCCTTCCGTCCTACCGACGCAAGCGCGTCGATGTACCAGAACTGACAGGCGAGAAATGCCGATTCCGGGAGGCCGAAGTCGTCCTCGGCCGCATAGCGCAGCATCAAGCCGTTGCGCATGAGTTCGCGGCCGATGGCATTGGTCGTCTTGACGAACCGCGGATCGTTGGGCGGCAGGAAGCCCAGATCACCCAGCAACAGCACGCTGGCGTCGAGTTCATCGTGATCGAAGGCACCAGTGAAAGAGCCGCGCTTGTCGCTCCAGGCTCGCGTGAGAATTTCCGCGCGGATCTTATCGGCGGATTCCTTCCAGTGAACCACACGCTCCGGCAAGCCGAGAAGCTGTGCTATGCGCGCAAGCCGATCGCACGCTACCCAGCACAAGAGCGCCGAGTGCGTATGGATGCGCAAGCGTCCGCGATACTCCCATATGCCCGCGTCAGGTTCCAGATAGAGACGGCGCGCATGTTCTCCGAGAAATTCGAGTTCGCGGAATAGACTGACATCACCCATCCGCGGCAGCCGCTGGTCGATGAACATCTGCGCGACGCCAAGGATCACGCTGCCGTAGGCGTCATGCTGCAGCTGGTCGGACGCGAGGTTACCGACGCGCACGGGGCCCATGCCGAGATACCCCTGCAAGTGCGGCGCGATCCGCTCCGCCGCCGTATCGTTGTGAACGATCCCGTAGACGGGTTTCAGCGGACTTTGCGTATCGGAGACGACGGTCGTGATGTAGTCGAGATAGTTCTCCATGGACTGCGTTGCGCCCAAGCGATTGAGAGCGCGGATAACGAAGTAAGCGTCACGCAGCCAGCAGAAGCGGTAATCCCACGTCCTCGGCGTGTTCGGCGCTTCCGGGATCGACGTCGTCAAAGCGGCCGTGATGGCGCCCGTCTCCTCGAAGGTGCAGAGCTTGAGGGAAATCGCAGCGCGTATGATCTCGGGCTGCCATTCGTAGCTGACGGCAAGACCTCTGACCCAGGTCACCCAGAAATCGCGCGTGCGTTCGAGGAATTCTCTCGACATCGAATCGATCGAGCTTTCGATCGGTTCATCCGGGCCGATCACGAGTGTCGCCGGATGCGTCAGAGAGAACGACGTCTCGTGCACGATATAGGAGACGGCAAGATCCGTGGTGACGCGAACGGCAGTAGACCCGCAAAGATACCGGATGTGATTTGATCCGTGCGACGCGCTACAGGCAGGCTGCCCATAATTATACGTCGGCCTGACGCGTACCGATATACGCGGCAATCCTCTGAGCGGCTCGATCCGCCGGATGAGTTGCGCGGGATGGAAGGACCGGTCGTAACGCCAGAAACGCGGACAGAAATCCGTCACCTTCACGCTGGCGCCGTTCTCGGCAATCAGGATCGTTTCGAGAATGCAGGTGTTGCGTATGTAGTAGGATTGCGCCGAGACTTGGCCCTCGAGCACGACATCGCAAAAACCTTTGTCTTCGTCGCCTGCGAGCAACCGGCAAAAGATCGGATCACCATCCAGTCGCGGAAAGCACCACCACACGATCCGCGCGCCTTGATCGACGAGCGCAGCAACGCGTCCGTTGCCGATTGCCGCGACGTCGAGAGAAGCGCGATACGGTTGGGAGGTCGTCAGGGTCATCGGGTCCCCCTAGGGAGTGATTTGCAAACGGGAACAACTCTTAAGCAAGCGCGTTGGTTGCCTGCAGCGCAAAATGCGAGGACCCATGCACGGCGTGCCGGGCGAATTCCAGAAGACTTTAAAGCTCGATGATTTGCACCACGGGATGAATCTGCTCCAAGGTGTCCGCATCGATTGCTATAACAGTATGCTCCGCGACGGAGATGGCTTCGTAGGAGATCGGGCCAACAAAGGGGCATTTCAAGAGCGCATTAAGGAATGGCGCTTGATCTTCGGGCGAGCGTCGGAAGATCCCCTTGCCGGGCTGCCCACCGACGGCGCAATCCCGAAATCTGAACTCGATGTCTTGCTTCTGACCGGCGAATTCAAGGAACGCGCCGTTATCCATAGCGCGATCGATGATTTCGCCTCGGCATTCGTCAGCGTCGTGCAGTCCTTCCTGGAACTGAAGGAGTGGTCAGGCACGGAGCGCATCGTCGTTGGCGGCGGATTTACGGACTCGATCATCGGCAAACTCGCGGTCGGCCGGGCGCAAGCGATCCTTTATTCCCGGGGCCCCGCGCCCGATCTACGCATCATCAGCAATCATCCGGATGAAGCAGGGCTTATCGGATCGGCCTACATGCTCCCGTCCGAAATGCTGAAGGATTATAACGCCCTTCTCGCAATCGATATAGGTGGCACCAATGTTCGTTGCGGAATTGTAAAATTCAAGCTCGATAGCGACGGTAATGTTGCAAGAGCCAAGGCGCGATCCGTGGACATCTGGCGTCATGGCGATAAGGACGTCTCCAGAAACGATATCGTCGCACGTATCGCGCTCTCGCTGATCGATCTCGAAAAGCGCGCGGGCAAGTCGAACCTGCGCCTCGCACCTTTCGTGTGTGCCGGGTGTCCCGGCATCATCGGAAGCGACGGTACCATCCGCAGCGGTACGCAAAATCTTCCGGGCAATTGGGATGGCGACGATTTCCATCTCGGACAAGCGTTGGAAGCTGATATCCCGCAGATCGCGGGCCATAAAACCGAGGTCATTATTCATAATGATGCGGTCATCCAGGGCCTGAGCGAACGCCCGGCGATGCGGGATTGCCGGAACTGGGCCGTGTTGACGATCGGCACCGGCCTCGGCAATGCGCACTTCAGCAATCTTCAAGTGGAGCCGCCGGACGCCTGAAGGGCGTGTGCCGCTGACGCAAGCCCACCGTGCCAGAAAACTTACGCGACCTGGTTGGACGCGCTTTCTGCGGATCGGCGCTGTTCGGCAGCATGCCCGAGATGCGCGACGAGATCCTTCACCTCTGCCGGATTGTAAGGTTTCGTCAGGTGCGGATAATCCCTGAGCCGTGGCGGCAAGAACACCAGATCGTTGTAACCCGTCGTGAACGCGAACGGGATCCTGCGCCGGTCGAGAATCTCGGCGATCGGCGCACTATTGTCCGCACCGAGATTGATGTCGATAAGCGCGATGTCGAAGTTCGAATCCGCGGCAGCCTTGAGGCCTTCCGAAAGCTGAGCGAACGGACCGACGACCGTGTGGCCATCCGCCTCCAGGTCGATCTGCAACTGCATGGCGATTAGCGCCTCATCTTCCACAAGGAGGATGCGGCAGGGACCGGGAACCGCCAAGTTGGGGGCGGGCAAAGGTGCGCGCGGTTTCGGTACGATCGCAATGTGTCGTGTGCCCACCATATGTGCGCGCGACGAGAGATCTCCGTGGAAATTGAATTGAAAACCTTCCGCCGCGAAATTCATTTCCGCGACGCCGCCGCACTCCGATGCGGCGCTGCGGATGACCGCCAGTCCAAAGCCGTTGCGCTCCGGCTTGGTGCAAAGGGGGCCCCCGCTTTCCTGCCAGGAGAACCTGATTTTATCGCCATCCGGCGTCACGATTCGCGCCCACTCTACGGCCACTCGGCCACCCGGCTCCGACAGCGCACCGTGTTTGACGGCATTCGTGACGAGTTCATGCAGAACGAGCGCCATGGACTGGCCGAACTTCGATGTCAGCCGTACGCGTTCGCCGTCGACGACGATGTCGTTGTCGGATCGGGAACGGAAAGGCGCAAGCGCGCCCTGAACGAGTTCATGAAGATCGACGCCGGTCCAGCTGCTCTGCCGCAAAAGATCGTGCGCCGCCGACATCGCGTGAATGCGCCCATCGAGTGCCGACGCGAACGATCCGACGGAAACGGCATTGGAACTCGAAAGCCGCGCGATCGCCGCCACGTTGGCGAGAATGTTCTTCACGCGATGATCGAGCTCGGCCATGAGCAGCTGCTGATGGCTTTCGGCTGACTTCCGATCGGTGATGTCGAGCAAGGTGCCAAGCACGCGCGGCGTCTCGGCATTGCCGGTGTTGAAGGCCCGGGCGCGGGCGAGAATCCATGCAACCCCGCGCGCCCCTGTTACGCGAAACTCCAATTCTGCTGTCGTTTCAGCATAATTTGTCGTGCGAACGTAGCTGCGCACCATTTCGCGATCGTCTTCATGCACGAACGCTATGAACGACTCGAAGGTTTGATGTTGTGGAAGCTTGCTATGAAGCACCTCGGAGATGTTGGCTGACCATTGCAGCGTTTGCGCTTTCTGGTCGAATTCGAACGTCGCGAGCTTTGCCGCCTCGCTGGCGAGACGAAGGCGTTCTTCGCTCTCCTGCAACCGTGCATGCGATTCTTCGAGCTGTTGCGCGCGCTGCTGCACGCGTGCCTCTAGCTCGGCATTGAGCGTGTCGAGCTGGCGGCTTTTGCGGTAGAGCTCGGCGAAGATCTGAACCTTCGCCTTTAGAATTTCCGGCACGACCGGAACGGACACGTAATCAACCGCACCCGTCCGGTAACCCTTCAGAAGGTCGTCGGTTTCAAGCCGGACCGCCGAGATGAAGATGACCGCGGTCTTCTCGTGCCGGGGATGATCTCTGATCATCGCGGCAAGCTCGAAGCCGTCGAGGTCGGGCATGCAGACGTCCATCAGAATGACGGCGATGTCGGTCTTGAGGAGCGCGGTGAGTGCTTCCTCGGCGGTCGTCGCCTTGATGAGCGTGGCGTCGAGTCCGTCGAGAATGGCCTCGTAGGTGAGCAGCTTTCCAGGCTGATCATCGACCAGAAGAATATTGATGGGATCTATCGAAACGGTTTCGCCTGCCATGTCGTCTCCGTTACCGATGCAGCCACATGCGCAGCGCTGAAATCAGCTGCTCGGTATCGACTGGCTTTGCGAGATAATCGGATGCGCCGGCTTCAAGGCATTTCTCGCGGTCACCCTTCATCGCCTTTGCGGTGAGCGCGATGATCGGCAGCCGCTGGTTCTTCTCGCTGCTTCGGATTTTCTGCATGGTCTGATAACCGTCCATTTCCGGCATCATGATGTCCATCAAGACGATCGAAACGTCGGTCGAACTCAAGGTTTCGATGGCTTCCAACCCGGTGTTCGCCGTCAGGACTTCCATTCCGCGACGCTCGAGAAGACTGCTCAACGCAAAGATGTTCCGCGCGTCGTCATCGACGAGAAGCACCTTGCGTCCGATGAGATAGTCGTCCGTATCGTGCAGCCGTGACAAGAGTTCCTGCTTCTCGGCCGGAAGTTCGGTCACGACGCGATGCAGGAACAACGCAGTCTCGTCCAGAAGGCGTTCCGGGGATTCAACGCCCTTTACCACGACGGTACGGGCGTATTGTCGGATCTGCAAGTTCTCCTCGCTCGACAACTCCCGTCCAGTGAAAACAATGACGGGGATATCGCGCATAGTCTCCTGGCGGCTCATATGCTCCAGGATCTCGAAGCCAGACATATCGGGTAATTTGAGATCGAGAACGACACAATCGACGTCTTCGCGATTTAGAATTTCAATTGCCGATTGCCCGCTGGATGCGGACAAAATCGAGAGGTCGTGGTCTTCGAGGAGCGCCGAGACGCTCAGCAGTTCTGCCGGGTCGTCTTCGACGATCAGAAGCTTCTTCGTCGTCGATGTCGAGAACGTGCCGATCTTGCGCAGCGCGGATTTCAGCTGATCGGCCTGCAGCGGCTTGGTCAGGAACGAGTAGGCGCCGCGCGCCAAGCCATGATGACGATCGTCATCGAGCGTCAGCACTTGCACGGGGATATGCCGCGTCAGCGGATTATGCTTGAGCTGACTGAGCACCGACCAGCCGAGTACGTCCGGCAAATGGATATCGAGAGAAATGGCCGTCGGATTGTAGTCGGTCGCAAGCGCCATCGCCTCGACGCCGCGCTGGCAGATGATGCCCTTGAAGCCGGTATCGCGGGCGGCATCGAGCAGGATCCGCGCGAAATTGACATCGTCCTCGACGATGAGAAGCACCTGGTCGCCCGCCGCGATGTTGTCGCGATCGTCCTCGACAGGAGTGGGCAGCGGACCGGCGAGAGACAACGGCGTCGGCGCGGAGGACGTGGCCTCCGGTTTCGTACGAACTTCGCTCGCCAGCGAGGCGTATCGAAGCGGCAGATATAGCGTGAACACGCTGCCAGCTCCGGGCTCGCTTCGCAGCTGAATCTCGCCGCCGAGAAGGTGGGCGAGCTCGCGGCTGATCGCGAGACCAAGACCGGTGCCGCCGTATTTTCGGCTCGTGCTGGCGTCGGCCTGCTGAAAGGCTTCGAAGATGAGCTTTTGTTTGTCGGCCGGAATTCCGATCCCCGAATCCTGCACCTCGAACGCCACGATCGTCTGCGCCGTCGACAGGATGGGATGATCGCTGCTCCACTTGGCGGTTGCAGGTTTGACCGTGAGCCGGACATGGCCTTCGCGCGTGAATTTGAAGGCGTTCGAGAGCAGGTTCTTCAGCACCTGCTGCAACCGCTTCGAGTCCGTGAAGATCGTTTTCCCGAGATCGGCATTGAACGTGACCTGGAAGTCGAGCGCGCGCCGCTCGGCCTCGTGGCGGAACGGTCGTGCCACGGCCTCGATCAAACCATTGAACGCGATCTCTTCGGCATCGACGGACACCGTTCCCGACTCGATCTTCGAAAGATCGAGAATGTCGCTGATCAAATTCAGAAGGTCGGTACCGGCGCCGTGAATGGTGCGCGCGAACTCCACCTGCCTGTCGGAGAGATTGCCGTCTGGATTGTCGGTCAGCTGCTGCCCGAGAATGAGAATGCTGTTGAGCGGCGTCCGCAGCTCATGGGACATGTTCGCGAGGAATTCCGACTTGTAGCGTGACGTCAACGCCAGCTCGGCAGCCTTCTCTTCGACGGCGCGCCGGGCCTGATCGATTTCCTCGTTCTTGCGTTCCACTTCGAAGTTGCGTTCTGCGAGCTGCTGCGCCTTCTGCGCCAGCTCCTCGTTCGTCTTCTGCATGGCCTTCTGTTGATCTTGCAGCTCGGCCGCCAGCTGCTGCGACTGCATCAGCAGGCTTTCGGTTTGCATCGTTGCCTCGATGCTGTTCAAGACGACGCCGATGCTGACCGAGAGCTGTTCGAGGAACGTCAGCTGCGCCGGTTCGAAATTCTGCAGCGAGCTGAGCGAGATGACGGCCTTGATCTGATCTTCGAACGTGATCGGATGCACGATGACGCTGCGGGGAGGGGCCCGGAAGACGACGGCGTCGATGCTGCCCGCCGGTTCCGGAATGTCCGTCAGCACGCGGCGCTTCTTTTCGATCGCGCATTGTCCAATGAGACTGGAACCAAGCTCCAGCCTTTCCGGATAGCGAACGTCGACGTCGTCCGCGTACTTCGCGAGAATCTTGAGCTGGCTTCCGGTCGCATCGTACTGATAGATGACGCCCTGATGCGCATTGATTAGCGGCACGAGTTCCGACAGAAGTTTCTTGCCGACGGTGACGACGTCGCGCTGGCCCTGCAACATGCTGGTGAAACGCGCGAGGTTCGTCTTTAGCCAGTCCTGTTCGGTGTTGAGCTGCGTTGTGAGGCGCAGGTTGCCGATCATCGTGTTGATGTAGTCTTTGAGCTCCGCCACTTCGCCGCGCGCTTCGACCTGAATTGAGCGCGTCAAGTCACCCTTCGTCACCGCCGTCGTGACTTCAGCGATTGCACGGACCTGCGTGGTGAGGTTTGCAGCGAGCAGGTTGACGTTGCCGGTGAGATCTTTCCACGTGCCGGCTGCACCCGGCACGTTCGCCTGACCGCCGAGACGGCCTTCGACGCCGACCTCGCGCGCAACCGTCGTCACCTGATCGGCGAAGAGCGCGAGCGTGTCCGTCATGTCGTTGATCGTTTCGGCAAGCGCGGCGACCTCGCCCTTCGACTTCACGGTGAGCTTGGGCTTCAGATCGCCGTTGGCGACGGCCGTCACGACCTTCACGATGCCACGAACCTGTTCGGTCAGGTTCGCCGCCATGACGTTCACGGTGTCGGTCAAATCCTTCCATGTACCGGCGACGCCCGGCACGGCCGCCTGGCCGCCGAGGCGGCCTTCGGTGCCCACTTCGCGCGCAACACGCGTCACTTCCGAAGCGAAAGCGTTGAGCTGATCCACCATCGTGTTGATGGTGGTTTTGAGATCGAGAATTTCGCCTTTGACGTCGACCGTGATCTTGCGCGAGAGGTCGCCCCGGGCCACCGCCGTCGTCACTTCGGCGATGTTGCGAACCTGCGTCGTAAGGTTGGCCGCGAGCAAGTTGACGTTATCGGTCAAGTCCTTCCACGTGCCGCCGACGCCGGGCACGACGGCCTGACCGCCGAGACGGCCCTCGGTGCCGACTTCGCGCGCAACGCGCGTCACTTCGGCCGCGAACGAGCGAAGCTGCTCGACCATTGTGTTCAACGTCTCTTTGAGCAGCAGAATCTCGCCGCGAACGTCGACGGTGATTTTCTTCGACAAGTCGCCGCTCGCGATCGCTGTCGCGACTTCGGCAATGTTGCGAACCTGCGCCGTCAAGTTGCCGGCCATGAAGTTGACGTTGTCGGTGAGATCCTTCCACGTACCGGCGACACCCGACACCTGCGCCTGCCCGCCGAGCTTGCCTTCCGTGCCGACTTCGCGCGCGACGCGCGTCACTTCCGATGCGAAGGCATTGAGCTGATCGACCATCGTGTTGATGGTGTTTTTGAGTTCAAGAATTTCGCCTTTGACGTCGACGGTGATCTTGCGCGAAAGGTCGCCGCGGGCGACCGCCGTCGTCACTTCCGCGATGTTTCGCACCTGGCCCGTGAGGTTGCCGGCCATCGAGTTGACGTTGTCGGTCAAATCCTTCCACGTACCGGCGACGCCCGGCACGGTCGCCTGTCCACCGAGCTTGCCTTCCGTGCCGACTTCGCGCGCGACGCGCGTCACCTCGCCGGCGAAAGCATTGAGCTGATCGACCATCGTATTGATGGTCTCCTTGAGTTCCAGAACTTCGCCGCGAACATCGACGTCGATCTTCTTCGACAAGTCGCCGCTCGCGATCGCCGTCGAAACCTCGGCGATGTTTCGAACCTGCGTCGTGAGGTTCGAAGCCATCGAGTTGACGCTGTCGGTCAGGTCTTTCCATGTTCCCGCGACGCCCGACACCTGCGCCTGTCCGCCGAGTTTGCCTTCGGTACCGACTTCGCGCGCAACGCGCGTCACTTCCGATGCGAAGGCATTGAGCTGATCGACCATCGTGTTGATGGTCTCTTTGAGCTGCAGGATCTCGCCCGACACGTTGACGGTGATCTTCTTCGACAGGTCGCCGCGCGCGATGGCCGTCGCGACCTCGGCAATGTTGCGGACCTGACCGGTGAGGTTACCGGCCATCGAGTTGACGTTGTCAGTCAAATCCTTCCACGTGCCCGCGACGCCGAGCACGGTCGCCTGCCCGCCGAGACGGCCCTCAGTGCCGACTTCGCGCGCGACGCGCGTCACTTCCGAGGCGAAGCCATTGAGCTGATCGACCATCGTGTTGATGGTGTTTTTGAGTTCGAGAATTTCACCTTTGACGTCGACGGTGATCTTGCGCGAAAGGTCGCCGCGGGCGACCGCCGTTGTCACCTCGGCAATGTTGCGAACCTGCGTCGTGAGATTGGCGGCCAGCAGGTTGACGTTGTCGGTCAAGTCCTTCCACGTGCCGCCGACGCCTGGCACAACGGCTTGACCGCCGAGACGGCCCTCGGTGCCGACTTCGCGCGCAACGCGCGTCACTTCAGCGGCGAACGAGCGGAGCTGCTCGACCATCGTATTGATGGCTTCCTTGAGCTGCAGAATTTCGCCGCGAACGTCGACGGTGATCTTCTTCGACAAGTCGCCGTTCGCGACCGCAATCGTCACATCGGCAATGTTGCGAACCTGTGCCGTGAGGTTCGACGCCATCGAGTTGACGCTCTCGGTCAGGTCCTTCCAGACGCCAGTAACCTCGCGAATCTGCGCCTGTCCGCCGAGCTTGCCTTCCGTGCCGACTTCACGCGCGACGCGCGTCACTTCCGAGGTGAAGACCGAGAGCTGCTTGATCATCGTATTGACGATGGTCGCCGAACGCAGGAACTCGCCTTTGAGCGGGCGGCCGTCCACATCGAGGCGCATCGGCTGCAGGAGGTTTCCTTGCGCCACGGCTTCGATGGTGCGCGTCACTTCCGTCGTCGGCTGCAGCAAATCGTCGATGAGCGAGTTCACCGACTGTTCCATCTCGCCCCAAGCGCCGTGCGCAAGGCCGAGTGTCACGCGCTGGTTGGTCAGACCTTCCTTGCCGACCACCTGGCCGACGCGCTGCAGCTGGTCCGCCATCCGCTGGTTGGTGATAATAATGTCATTAATGGTATCTGCGATTTTTCCGGGGAGCCCATCCCAATCGCCGCGCATGCGCACGCTGAAATCGCCGGCCTTCACTGCCTGCAATGTCTGGAGCATCTCGAACAAAATACTGTTCGGGCCCGTAGAAATTCTGTCGGACCCAACGGTGCCGAGCTGCTCCGACATACAAAACTCCCCTCGCGTGTGCTTAACCTCGGCAAACGCGCTGAACAGGAAATTGGTTCCCTGCCTGTTAATCCTGCGATTACACCGGCATTCACGGCCGTTTTTCGGCTCCGAAGCCCTCGTGGAATATTAATTAGCCATACAAGATGAGCGGGATTTAATTATTATTCGCGCTCCCCCACATGTGCCGGTTTCGAAGATTGTCACGATGATCCGCTGAGCCAGACCCATTCCGCTATTTGCGGACGCTGAAGGGTTCCTGGTCGTTCGTGGCGGGGCGTCCGGTCATCTCTTCGAGCAGCCGGCTCCGGGCCCGGTTGACCCGGCTCTTCATCGTTCCGACGGCGCACCCGCAGACCTTTGCCGCGTCCTCGTAGGAGAAGCCTTCGGCGGTGATCAGAAGCAACGCTTCGCGATGATCGGCGGTCAGACGCATCAGAGCCTTCTGCATGTCGTCGAATTCGAGATGCGTCAGCTGTGTCGCCGGAACGCTGGCGTTCATGGCGGCATGATCCTCGTCCAGCTCTTCGCGCTGCGACTTGCGGTAATGTGTAAAGTACGTGTTGCGAAGAATTGTGAAGAGCCAGGCTTTCAAATTGGAATCGGGCACGAACGAATCTTTATGCGTCCAGGCCTTGAGAAGCGTTTCCTGAACGAGATCGTTCGAAAGCTGCGCATCGCCGCTGAGCGAATGAGCGAATGCCCGAAGATTTGGGATCGCCTGAATCAGGGCATCGCCGAAACTTGGAGTTTCCGTCACTCTGAATCCTCCTTGCCCTCGAGCTTGCGAACGAGACTGAGGAGGTCTTCGGGTATTGGTTCCTGGGCGATGTTTTCATACATAGCGCGCATACGCTGGCCTATAAGCTGGGCAGCGAAGCCTGGAAGCCGCGGAACCGAGGGCCGGGCAGCTTCATGTTCCGGATGGCGCTCGAGATCCGGAAGCTCGTCGTCCGGCCGCGCGCAATCATCCGGCATATCGAGGCGCTTCTGCATGATAGCCTTGTGCCCTTGAAGATTTGGATTGGCCCCGATTGGGACAAACTCCTCTAGGAAAGTTGTGTTGGGGGCTCGTCCGACGAACGTCGCGCGAGAGAAATTGTTCCTGTGGGGGAACCATCCCGATTACTCATGCGTTGGTGTTTCGGTGCATATTGGCCGCCATGCTGAAACACGCGGTGGACTTGGCGGTTCCAGAGAACTGAAAAATGTTCTTCTGGACTGGTTCGGGAGGCGCAGAATAAATGTCGATTGCCCAGACAATCCGCGTGCATTTGCCATATCTTCGGCGGTTTGCACGCACGCTGACGGGGGCTCAGCAGACGGGCGATGCCTACGTTGCGACGCTGCTTGAAAGCCTGGTTTCCACCCCGTCCGATTTTCCGTCGAACATGCCACCGAGGGTGGCGCTCTATAATTTATTCCTGCGAGTCTGGAATTCGGTGCGCCTGGATGGCGGCGCCCCAGAGGAAACCTCGAATTCCATAGGCACCGCGCAAAAGCGCATAAATTCCATAAGCTCGCTGCCCCGCCAGGCATTTCTGCTCGTTGCGGTGGAGGGGTTCACGTCCGCCGAGACCGCCGCAATACTCGAGGTTGACGAGCCCGAGGTCGAAAAGCTGCTCGAGATTGCGGGGCAGGAAATCGCGCATCAGGTCGCGACGAACGTCCTGATCATCGAGGACGAACTGTTGATCGCGATGGACCTCGAGACGATTGTCACCAGTCTCGGTCACACCGTACAGGATGTCGCCACGACGAAGAACGAGGCGCTTAACGCCGTAAAGCGTCAGATGCCGGGGCTCATCCTCGCCGACGTCAAGCTTGCCGACGGCAGCAGCGGCCTGGAAGCGGCCAAGGAAATTGTCTCGGAGCGCGAGGTGCCGATCATCTTCATCACGGCATATCCGGAAAAAGTCCTGACGGGCGAACGGCCGGAGCCGACTTTTCTGATTTCGAAGCCATTTCAGCGCGACACCGTTATGGCCATTATCAGTCAGGCCCTGTTTTTTGATACCAAAGCCCACCCGCGCACCGCGGCGGCTTAAGGGCTGCCAAGCCGCCTTCAGCGCCGCTTTCAGCTGAAAGCGGTTGCGTCTATGCGAAACTCCCTTCGTAATATAGTAACACGGTTGTGAACCCGCCCGCCGTCGATTTTTCGTAAGAGCGGAGAGCAGAAAAGAAGGGGAGTGACACCAATGAAATTTGTACAGGGCCTTGTGATCGCCGGCGCCGTCGCAGGGATGCTCGCCGGGGCTTCGGTCGCTCAGGCGGCAAGCATCGCTGTCGGCAAGAAGCTCGAGCTTAAAGTTAACCCCGCGAAGATGAAGGACGAGCAGACGAGGCTTTGGACCCAGTTTGGCGGTTGGTGCTCGATCAAGGATTGGCACCCGGCCATTGCAAGCTGCGAGGAGAGCACCGAGGGTGACGCGAAGTTCCGTACTTTGACTCTCAAGGACGGCGGCAAGATCAAGGAAAAGCTCCTCGACGAAAAGCCGAACTTCTATCGCTACGAAATCGTCGAGAGCCCATTGCCCGTCAAAAATTATCAGGCCCAGTTCGCGCTGACGCCCGACGATGACGACGAGGACGAAATCAATTTCGCCTGGTCGGCCGTTTTCGATGCGAACGGTAAAAGCGACCAAGAGGCCAAGGACGTGATTACCGGCATCTTCAAAGCCGGCCTCGATAACATCAAGGCCACCGCCGGCGCCAAGCACAACTAACTATTGTTGAATGAAGAGAACAAAGGCGCCGCTAGCTCCGGCGCCTTTTTTCTTTAGGTTTTGAGCGTCTCGATTGCGAGCCGGATGAGATCGGCCGTGCGATCGACGCCGAGCTTGACCTTCATCTGCGTGCAGATGTTGGCGACTGTCTTGTAGGCAATCCCCAAGCTGTCCGAAATCGCCGTCATGCTCTTGCCCTGTCCGAGCATGCGAAGGATCTCGACTTCGCGTATGGATAGCGACTGCAGCGGATCGTCGGACGAGATCTGGCTGACCGCAATTTTCGACGCGAGATCGCGGTCGATATACTGCTCGCCCCCGCGAACCTTGCGAATTGCGCTGATCAATTCCTCGACGGGCGCGCTCTTGCTGACGTAGCCGCGGGCTCCGCCGCGAAGCGCGCGGACCGCGTAGAGTGGCTCGTGATGCATGCTGAAAACGACGACGCGCGCCGCGCCGTCAATGGACGTAATTCGCCTCAGGACTTCGAGCCCGCCTGCGCCTTCGAGATTGAGGTCGAGCACGACGACATCCGGCCTCTCCGCCGCATAGACCGCGAGGGCATCATCGATGCCTGCCGTTTCGAGGACGTTCGCTTCGAAATGCGCAACAAAGAGCTTGCGCAAGCCTTCACGAACGACGCCATGATCATCGACGATAAGAATTTTCATGCTGCACTCGTGGTTATTGGTTTGTGCTTGTTGTTGCCGCTCGCGCTCGCGGAGGGAAGGGGAATTTCGACGATCAACATGACACCTTTGCCGTTTTCCTGATCGCTAATGCTGAACCGCCCATCGAGTGAGGCGACGCGCTCGCGCATTCCAGCGAGACCGAAACCTCGCGTGGTCTTTGCGGTGATTCCAGAGCCGTCGTCAGAAACGACAATACGCAGGATCTCGCCCGTCCGCCGCGCGGTAAGGCCGATAGTGCCCGGTTGCCCATGGCGAACGGCATTGCTTGTCCCTTCCTGCAGGATGCGGAATGCCACTTCTTCGATGGCCGTCGCGAATCTTTCATCCTCGATGTCCATCTGAAAATCGATCTGCGGCCGTCGCGCCTTCCAGAAGGCGACGAGCTGCTCGACCGCGATCGCCAATCCCTGATCGATCAGATGCGCTGGCCGAAGCCGGCTCAGCACGCCCCGCAGGTGCACCTGCATATGCTTGACGGATTGCCGGATCGCCTTGCTGCGATCGACGACTTCATCCGAAGCCTGCCGCGATACGAGAGAAGGGATCGCTTGCGCATCGACGTCCGCCGCAAAGAGAAACGGCCCGATTTCGTCATGAAGATCACGCGCAATTTCTGAGCGCTCTTCCTCTTGCACAGTCGAAAGCTGCTCGTTGAGCCGCTGGTTCCGCTGCTCGGAATCCTGCAATTGCTCCGCCATGCGATTGAAGGCGCGATAGATGCGTTTCAGATCATCGGGGCCATCTTCCGAGACGTGCGCCGTGTAATCGCCCTCGCCCACGCGATCGAGCGCCGAGGAGAGCTGCTCGAGAGGTCGGAGCGCCCGGCCGAGGGACGCATAGATGAGCCCGAACACGATGGCGCAGAAGCTTCCGACGATCACGAACTTGAGTTTAAGATCCTCCCAGACCTCGCTCACCTCGTTGTGCGAGTCCGCAGCGATCGTGATCGTGCCTATTTGCTTGAGATCCGCGGGAAGATCGAACGTGCGCTCGCGGGGCGTGCCCGACAGCAGCCAATAGAGCCAATGCGGCGGCGGGTCCACTGGCGGCAGAAGGTGCGAAGCATTGACAGATTTGCCGTCTGGGGAGACGAGGCTCACCTTGATATGGCGGTCGCCGTCAAACGACGAAAGAAGCCGGAGGACTTGTCCCCTCGCGTCTCCGCCGGAGGCGATCGTCGAAAGGGCATCGCTGATGGCGCTCGACGCCACGTCAATCCCCGACGACATTTCGAGGTCGACCTTTCGGAGACCATTCCAATAGGAGAGCGCGCCTCCGGCGATAAGGCAAAGCGCCAGGACGAGCGCGATAAGCGCGAGAAGGCGGCGTCTCAGTGGCATCTTACTTACGTCGGCGTTGTGTAACAATGTAGCTTTGAGGCACACAGAATGTGCCGTCAAGTTCCCTGATTATAAGGAAAAATTCCCGACCCGCGCAGCTGGCAGAGAATCTGCATCCCCGGAGGGAAGAGTTCATCCGGCGCCGGAACCGTATCGTTTTATGTCAAATTTTAAATCATATGTCTCGAACTTGAACCGGGTGCGCCTTCGGGAGCTGATCGATCACCACCTGGCGCGGGCGCGGCGTGCCAATATCAGACTTTCCATCGTCAACAGCCCGCTTGTTTTGACCCCCGCGGCCGATCCGAACGCGTCGCCTGAGCGACCCCGCGATTAACTACGCTGACCCTTAAGCTGCGAAACGCGAAGCTGCGCCGAACTTTTCTCGATGTTGTCGGAAGGGAGAGCGGCGCTCAGAAAAATCTCTCGTACACGTAGACGGTGTCGCTCGGTTTCACGGGATAATCGCTAGGAACGTCGAGCTCTTGCACGAAGCCGTTGGCCCGCCGCTTCACCCGGAAACTGCGCTCGCTCGCCCGCTCGGTGTAGCCACCGGCGATCGCGACGGCGGTTTCGACCGTCATTCCGGAAACGTAGGGATACTGACCCGCATTCTTCACTTCTCCGAGAATGAAGAAGGGCCGGTTCTGCTGAATATCGACGGTCACTTGCGGGTCTTTGACGTACTCGGTGCCGAGCCGCGAGCGTATGATGTTTTGAAGCTCATTCGTTGTCTTGCCGCGCGCGGTGACATTGCCGATCAGCGGCACAGAAATCTTGCCCTCCTGACTGACGACGTAGAGACGCGAGAGATTGGGCTGGCCGTAAACGAACACGCGAAGACGATCGTCGGTATCGAGCAGATATGGGCCACCGGCATTGTATGCAACTCCAGTGTAGACAGCCGGCGTACCCCACGCGACAGTCTCCGCCGAAGCCGGGAGGACTGGAACCGGGTATCCATCCTTCACGGAAGCATTGCCGGTGACGGTCGCGCCGGCAATCCGGGTATCGAGACCGGCAAGGTCGCGGTCCGGCGAACAGGCGCCTGCAAGCACCGACACGACGGCGGCAAGAATTGAGAGCAGGCGGACCGACATCGGCAGGATTCCGGGCAACAAATGAACGTGCGGAACATTAGGTCGCCGACGGTTAACAAAACCTAAGAAGTTGTATTTTTTCGGTGTGCTTAAGCAGTTGCTAACCTCGACGGCCGCTTATTGAAGGGCACTGAAACCCCTGATCGAGCAATGATATGCCGCCGCGAGCCGTTGCTTCGCCCGACGAAATTCAGATGCCGACCGTCTTCGGAGCTTTGAAGCGCAAGAGCCGTTCACTCGTGCTCCTGAGCTTGGCAGTGGGTTGCGCAACGTTCGGTGTGCTGACGATGATGGCGCCGCGCTATCAGAGCGAAGCTGAGCTGGCCATCGTAGCGAAGGGGACGTCAAACACCTTTTCCGATCCGCGCAGCGCGCCCTGGGACTCCGATCTCGTCACGACGCGGACGGACAAGGAGGCGATCAACGCGCATATGCGGGCGCTCCAGTCGCCCGATCTCATGCAGAAGATTGCGAACGACTTGAAGCTCAACGAACGACGCGAATTCAACAGCGCGCTGGGGCCGGTGGATCAGCTCGACGCCGCACGTCGCATGGTCGGCATCGGCGGACCACGGACCGGCGAAAGCGAGCGCGATCGCGTCATGTCGGCGTTTCGCAGCCGCCTCGAAGTCTACTCGCCGAAAGAGAGCCGCTTCATCGGCGTGCGCATGACGTCGCTCGATCCGGAGCTTGCCGCCAAAATCACCAACGCGATCACCGAGAACTACCGCGCCTCTCTCGCCAAGCAGGGCGAGACCGAAATCGACGATCTGCAGAAAGTCTTGAAAGCCAAGATCGACAAGCTCTCGGCCGAAGTCGCCGACGCCGAGACCGAGATCGATCGCTATCGCGGCAAGATCGACGCATTCCGCAGCAGCGCGCAGAACACCGGTCTCAATGAGCAACAGATGTCGGACCTCACCGCTGAGCTGACGCGAGCCAAGGCAGCCCGTGGCGAAGCGGAAGCCCGCGCCGCATCCGCACGCGAGATGATGAAGGCAGGGTCTGCCGACGCCTTGGCCGATGTGCAGAAATCGCCGCTCATTCAGAACCTGGTGCAGCAGCGCGTGCGCATCGAACGGCAGATCACGGAGCTTTCCGCAACGCTGCTCCCGGGCCATCCGCGCATGCGCCAGCTCAAGGCGGACCTCGCGGGCCTCAAGCTGCAGATTGATTCCGAAATCGGCAAGATCGTCGCGAGCCTCGAAAAGGAAGCGAAGGTCGCGCAAGGCCGCGAGATCAGCATCGCGCAAAGCCTCGCCGACCTCAAAGCGCGCATCGCGACGACTGCGCCGGAAGAGGCGCAGCTTCCGCAACTTGAAGCCAACGCGAAAGCCAAACGGACCGAGCTTGGAAACCTTCAGGTGCAGCTCGAGGCCAATCGCAAGAAGCTCGACGCGCGCGCCCAGCCGGTGGAGGCGCAGATCATTTCCAAGGCGCAGCCCGAAAGTGTTCCGGTCTTCCCGAAGAAACTTCAGCTCTCGTCTCTGGTGACGTTCGCATCGCTGATGTTCGGAACGGCCTGGATTGCCATGGGGGCGCTCTTCCAAACCGTGAAGCGGCAGGGGCATCGCAATCCAAGCGCCTCCGACCGGCGCAAAGCTGAGCCTCTGTTGGTCGCCTTGGATGAAGAGCCGCTCATTCGTGAGATGGGCGATGAAATGAATGAGCCGGCCGTCCCTGAGCCGCCGTCAATTTCGATTCCTGCCGCGGCTTCGGCGTCGGACACGCTCGCGCCGAAAATCGAGGAGCCCGACGACGAGGCCCCACCCGCGGCGTTCACTGACAGTGACATGGAAGCCGTGGCGAAGCGCATTAGCAAACGGCGCACGGCCGGCGGTGGCTACCGGACGCTGATAACGGGCGAGACGGACGAGATCGTTCCATATGCAGAGGCGATCGAACTCGTTAAGGCGCTCGCGAAAGGAAACACACAGCCGATCCTTGTTGATTGGAGTCCGAGCGGCAACGGCTTTGCCCGCGACGCCGGTCTCGACACGAACACCGGCTTCAACGATTTGCTTTCAGGCAACGCGGGCTTCGAGGAGATCATCCAGCGTCTTCCCGGGACGAATGCGCACGCCGTCGCCAGCGGGGAAGCCGCTAGCGGTAACGAAAGCGAGATCGATGCCGATCATTTGAATCTTGTGCTCGATGCACTCGACGAGGCCTACGATCACATTGTTGTCGTCGGTCGCCGTGAAGAGGCGCGAAGACTTTTCGAAGGCATCGAGGGACGCTTCGACGCGGCGATAGCTGTCGCATCGTCCTATCGGGGATCGCCCGCAAGCGAGGATAGCGGCAACATGTTCCTTGGCTTCGAGGTCGCCGACATCGATGTCATTCGCTACGGGCGGCAGGAACCGGCGCCAGCGGCGCTAATGCATCGCCTGGCCCGCGTAACACAGCAACACGTGCCGATGGCCCGGCAGGCATAGCGCGCCCGATCGGTGAAGCGCGCGATTTCTCGGCTGCGATCGGGCGGGGCAGGGAAGTCACGCGTCGGGACGCTGCATCCAGGCAATGAGCCAGCCCGCCGGTAACACCCAGAGCAGACCCGCGACGATGTAGTAAACGAGTTCAGCGACCGTGCTGACGTTGCGCACTTGCAGGACGATCGCCACCGCGACCGCCAGAACCGCATAGACGGCGATCATCAAAAGCAGCGCGAGCGTGCCTACAAGCTTCCTTTTGCGTTGCGTCATCTTTCTCGAAATCGCCCTCGAATTCCAGGTTTTGTACCGCCGCGCCGCATAGGCGCATTGTCCAGCCGCGGTGAAGGAGTATCACACGCGCTCTGGGACGGCTTGAGGATATGTCCGACCGATGACGATGACGCAACTTTCCGAAGTACGAGAAACCGCCACCAGGCTCGCAGGCGATACGGGTAACCGGGCCGTTTCGCTTTGGCTATGGTTCGTGGCGTCGCTTGTCTTTGCGATGGTCGTTGTCGGAGGCGCGACGCGGCTAACGGAGAGCGGCCTCTCCATCACCGAATGGCAGCCGCTGCTCGGCGCATTTCCCCCGCTCCATGAAGCCGACTGGATGACGGCCTTCGAAAAGTACAAGCAGATACCTCAGTACACCGCCCTCAATCACGGCATGTCGCTGGAGGAATTCAAGTTCATCTATTGGTGGGAGTGGAGCCACCGTCTGCTCGGACGCCTGATCGGCATCGTGTTCGCATTGCCGCTCGTGTTCTTCTGGTGGACCGGCCGCCTCGATCGCGGAACGGGAATGAAGTTCCTAGGCATCCTCGCGCTCGGCGCTCTGCAAGGTGCCATCGGCTGGTACATGGTGAAGTCGGGACTGAGCGACCGCATCGAAGTCAGCCAGTACCGCCTCGCACTCCACCTTACGACCGCTTTCCTGATCCTCGGCCTGCTGGTCTGGCTCGCGCTCGACGAGTGGCCGGCGGAACCGCGCATCACCGGCGAAGTCGCGACGCCACTCATAAAGCGCATGGCATCGATCATCGTCGCGGCGATAATTTTGCAGGTGGTCTTCGGCGCGTTCGTCGCGGGCCTCAGAGCCGGGCTGATCTACAATACGTGGCCGACGATGGACGGCCAGTGGTTCCCGAGCGATTACTGGATCAATCCGCCGTATCTGAGTTTCTTCGAAGGCCATGCCGCCGCTCAGTTCAACCATCGCATGATGGCTTATGTCGTCACCGCGCTCGTTCTGGTGCAGATCGCGTTGACCTACCGGACACCGGTCGATGATCGCATTCGCCTGACCGCGCTCTGGATCGGCGGCGCGGTCATTCTGCAGGTGCTGCTCGGCATCGCGACGCTTCTCAGCCACGTTCCGTTGGATTTGGGCCTCGCCCATCAGGCAGGCGGGGCACTCGTGTTCGCCATGGCCGTTGTGCATCTCTATGCGACGCGGCGCGCTGGGATCGTGCCTCGCGACTTCTCTAGTCGAGGCCGAGCATCAGCTTGATGTTCTGAACGGCCGCACCTGCCGCGCCTTTGCCGAGGTTGTCGAGCCGCGCCACCAGAACAGCTTGGTTCAACGCGGCCTTGCCGAAGACGTAGAGTTCGAGCTTGTCCGTGCCGTTCAGCGCTTCCGCCTCGAGCCGTGAAAGGCTCGCGGACGGCTCGGCAGCGACGCGCACCATTTCGCTCCCCCGATAACGCTCGGCGAGTGCGGACTCGATATCGCGCAGGCACGGCTTGCCCGGCAGCGTATCAAGGTGCAGCGGCACGGACACGAGCATGCCCTGCCGGAAGTTGCCGACGCTAGGCACGAAGATCGGCCGGCGCGTCAAACCGGAATAGGTCTGCAACTCAGGCACGTGCTTGTGCTCGAGGCCAAGCCCGTAAAGCTCGAACGCGGGCGCGGTTCCGGCCTCGTAGGCTTCGATCATGCTGCGGCCGCCACCGGAATAGCCGGAAACGGCATTGACCGTCACAGGGTGATCCGCCGGGATGATGCCGGCGTCGACGAGCGGCCGGATGAGCGCGATGCCACCCGTCGGATAGCAGCCGGGGTTGGCGACGCGTTTAGCCGCCCTGATCTTCCCGGCGTGGTCCGCGGTCATCTCGGCAAAACCGTAGACCCAGCCGTCGGCGACGCGATGCGCAGTCGAGGCATCGACAATCTTCGGGGCGTTGGCGCCGAGCTCGTCGGCGAGTGCAACCGTTTCCCGCGCCGCGTCGTCCGGCAGGCAAAGGACGACGAGATCGACACTGCGCAGCATTTCGGCGCGCGCGGCGCGGTCCTTGCGCTTTGCGGGATCGATGCTCTTGACGCCGATCTGGCCGACGCCCGCCAGCCGCTCGCGGATTTCGAGACCCGTCGTGCCCGCTTCGCCGTCAATGAACACGGAAGCAAGTTTGGTTTTCGCCGTCGTCATGGTCATGACACTAACCGCCAAACAAGAGGCCAAGCCGGTGCTTGATGCCCTGGATAATTGTTTCTGAACAGCCGACGCCGTAGGTCTCGCAAACGATGCGATGGCTGTCGCGATAGATCATATCGGCCGCTACGTAGAGAATAATAAGAAGGCCGAACCACGCGATCCAAGGATACTTCGCAAGAAGCTTCGCGATGAAGGTGGAGGCGACGGCCATCAGGATAATGGCAACGCCAAGCCCGATGACCAGCACCAGGGTGGATTCGCCCGCAGCGCCCGCGACCGCCAGCACGTTGTCGAGAGACATCGACAGGTCGGCGAGAATGATCGTCCAGAGCGCGGCCCAGAATGAGGTCTCGTTGGGGTGAGGGGCGTTGGACGCGAGGTTCTTTTCCACCTCGTGGATGGAGTGCGTGTCGGCCTCGACGATCTGCTTGTACATCTTCCAGCAGACGAAGAGCAGCAGAATGCCGCCGGCCAGCGTCAAGCCGATCACCTGCAGCATCTGCTGCGCAATGCTCGAGAAGATGATTCTGAGGAGAACCGCTCCGAGAATGCCCCAGAAGATCACCTTGGCGCGCATGGACTTTTCAACGCGCGACGCCGCCATGCCGACAACGATCGCGTTATCGCCGGCGAGGGTGAGGTCGATCATCAGGATATTGAAGAGCGCCACGGCATGCGTGCGCCACCAGTGGGGGGACACGAGATAACCAATGTCGGTCACGAGTGTCGAAAACATCTCGTGTAAGCCGTTCAGCAGCCAATCCATCGTATCCCGAATCCCTCATCGCTACGGTCAAGCCGCGCTGGCGTGTGGGCCGTATGTGGCATCGGGGCGGCACGGCCGCAACCCTTCTGCAACATGAAATGATCTGTAACAAAGAATGAAAACAGCCCGCCGATTGGGCGGGCTGTATTTTTGTCTCAGGTATCTCGCTCGGATTAGCGCTTCGAGAACTGGAAGGACTTACGCGCCTTCACCTTGCCGTACTTCTTACGTTCGACGACGCGGCTGTCGCGGGTCAGGAAGCCCTGCTTCTTCAGCACGCCACGAAGGTCCGGCTCATAATACGTGAGCGCCTTCGAGATGCCGTGACGAACGGCGCCAGCCTGGCCCGAGAGCCCGCCGCCGGCGACCGAAATACGAATGTCATATTGCGTTGCGCGGTTGGCGAGGTTCAGCGGCTGCTGCAAAAGCATCTGCAGAACGGGACGGGCGAAATAGGCCTTGTAGTCCTTTTCATTGACCGTGATGAGGCCCTTGCCGGGCTTCAGCCAGACGCGTGCGACGGCGTTCTTACGCTTGCCGGTCGCATAGGCGCGGCCAAGCTTGTCGAGCTTCTGGGTCCGGACAGGCGCGGCCTGCGGCTCGGCGCCCTTCACGGCGCCAAGATCGGCCAGGGTCTTTGTTTCGGTAGCCATGGATCTCAGACCCTCACATTCTTACGGTTGAGCTTCGCGACATCGAGCTTTTCCGGATTCTGCGCTTCGTGGGGATGCGCGCCGCCCTTATAAACTCGGAGGTTGCGCATCAGCTGACGGTGCAAAGGACCGCGTGCGAGCATGCGCTCGACGGCCTTCTCGACGATCCGCTCGGGATGCTTGCTGTCGAGGATCTGGCGCGGCGTCCGCTCCTTGATGCCGCCCGGATAGCCGGTGTGGCGGTAGTAGACCTTGTCTTCACGCTTGGCGCCGGTGAAGACGACCTTCTCAGCGTTGATGACGACGATGTTATCGCCGCAATCGACGTGCGGCGTGTAAATCGGCTTGTGTTTGCCCTTGAGGCGCGTCGCGATGAGAGCAGCGAGCCGGCCGACAACGAGCCCTTCGGCGTCGATGAGAACCCACTTCTTCTCCACCGTGGCCGGCTTGGCGACATAGGTAGACATTATCTTGAAGCTCCTTGGCGGATGGCTGCGCACGCTTCGATCGTCCACTGCGCGCCGCATTCCGAGAAGCGGCGTGCATACGCGAAATGACGGGCATCTGGCAACAGGAATTTGAAAGCGTCGAAAATATCAAGTAAATTCAAGCGCTTAATACAATAGGTATTATAATACCGCCGCACGGTATCATTTTACCACAGGATGATGATTGTCAGCATGAGAAACCCAGGCGGTAATTCAACCGCTACGTGCGGTTCAGATTTCAAAAATTGGGAGATCTCAGCGCTTTCTGGGCGCGGCCTTCTTCGCAGATGTCGGCTTTGCGGGCGCAGCCTTTGCGATCGCACCCAAAGCGCGGTCAAAGCTTTCCGGCCGATCGTCCGTTTCCAGCTCGCGCGCTTTGTCGATGAACTTTGGCATTGTGTACGAGTGTCTGGTTATGCGGCTTTGGGTTTGCAATTGCTATATGGCGAATCGAATTTCTATGAGTGGGGCGCAAAAGGCTTTTGTCGAGTCGCCGAAGTTGCGGCTCTTTAAAGGACTGAATAACAGTCCACATCCCGTTGTGCATTTGTCGGTGATTGATACGCTCGCCAAATAGATATTGGGGCGGGTGTTGTATTGGAATGCAGCCGGCAATTTTCCTAATCAATCTTGATAGGGCATCTGAACGGTTGGCGCGTGTTCAGCGGCAAGCGGATCGGATTGGGTTTACATTCGAGAGGATCCGAGCCGTCGAAGGGCGAAATATTCCGCGCTGGCTCGAGCCCGAGTTCAGCGCCAGCAAACGTCTGAATGACGGAGAAGTCGGCTGCTATGCGAGTCACCTCGTTGTTGCGAGCCACATCATTGGTCGCAGTATTGATTATGCTGTCGTGCTCGAAGACGATGCGGAAATTGACGAGAACTTCCTATCAATAATCAGCTCTGCCGTGGACAACGCGGGTCCACAATGGGACTACATCCACCTGAGTTCGAGATTCAGGAAGTCAGTCATCAAGGTCGCTCAGTTCGGAGAGTATGCGCTGGTTCGCTACACCGAGAACCCGATCAATGCCACGGCCTACATCCTCTCGCATCGTGGAGCGCGGAAGTGGCTCGCGCCGATGGCAAGGACGAGACCAATCGACGAGGACAACCGCCTTGCGTGGCATCTGGGCCTGAAGACATACGGCGTCTATCCAGCCTTAGTCACGCCGAGCAAGGATCTCCGGTCGCAGATCTCCGACGTGGACGGTGGGAGGGGGCGCCGAGCACCAAAGTTGAGACCGGACCAGCTCTGGCTTAGGCTTCGCTCTCGGATCTGGACCAGCAGCGAGATCGGGCTGCTGAATTACGCCATCGGCTGCTCGCTGAATGTCGTCAATTCTGTCCGAAAGCGGATCGATGGCGTGCCGCGTGCTGCGGTTGTACGAGCGAGCGCGACAAAGTGGCACACCAACCAGGAATTGGGTTGTTTTCGAGATTTTGCTTCGTGAGCGAAAGCAAACAATTTCTTCGGACGGGACATCCATGCCCTCCGTGAAGCGCGCTCCGAAGCGTGGCGCGCTTTTGCGTTTCTGGCTCCTGGCTTAAAAGCTCAGACCACGCCTCACCTCGCCTTGTTCATTGGCGATAAATCCAGCATGCGATAGATCAGAGGAAAGCTTCCGGCACCACGCAGCCTGAAATTCAGGGTGGCCGGAGGTAAACGCTTCTTATTGTTGTCTTAGTCGGCGTATCAGTTCGAACGGTAATCGCTCGCAAGAGGCGGGCGCAATGTGGAGCAACACGATGGCGGTCTCTCTGACCCGGACGGCGGTGCGCGTATTCATTGGCGGACTAGGGCTATGCGCGGCGATCACGATTGCCTCGGCACAGGACGCGGCCGCACCGAAAGCGCCGGCCGAGCAGGGCGCAGCTGGGGCGACTGGCGCCAACCCGCCGTCGTCGGACGACGTCAAGCAGATCAAGTTGACCGACGAGCAGGTAACGCGCTTCATTGCCGCTCAGACCGATCTCGCGTCGATTGCCTCGAAAATCCAGGCCGCCGGCGACAAGCCCGATTCCGCTCTTCAGGCCGAGCTCGAAGGCATCGCGACGAAGCATGGCTTCACGAACTTCGCCGAGCTCGACGACGTTGCAGCGAACATCTCGATCGTCATGGCCGGGCTCGATGCGACGACCGGCAATTTCGTCGACCCCGTCGATGCGCTGAAAAAGGAGCGCGACGACGTCCAGAAGGACAACAGCATTCCGGAAGCCGACAAGAAGCAGCTCCTCGATGAGCTGAATGAAGCGATCAGCACCACGCCGAAGCTGCAGTACAAAGAGAACGTCGACCTCGTGAAGGCGCATCGGGCCGAAATCGAGAAGGCGCTGCAGTAGAACTAGAACTGCGCGCCTGCAGCAGCGGCGAATGCGCCGCGAACTGGCAGGTTCTCTCATGCAAGAACGTTTGAACGTCGGGACGGAATTGGTCCTGACACACACCGTCGAACCCGGCATCGTCCGCCTGACGTTGAACCGGCCGGAAGCGCGCAACGCGCTTTCGCGGGCGTTGCTGAGTTGCTTGCAGCGAGAAATCGAACGGCTCGGCAAGGATAAGTCTGTCTCTGTCATCATTCTTGCCGCCGCCGGCCAGGTCTTTTCGTCAGGTCACGACCTGAAGGAATTGACCGGCCACCGAGCCGATCCCGACGGCGGCGAAGCGTTCTTCCGGGAGACCATGACGGCGTGCTCGTCGGTCATGCGCGCCATCGTCGCCTGTCCGAAGCCGGTCATCGCAGCCGTGCAGGGACGAGCGACGGCGGCGGGCTGCCAGCTCGTGGCGACTTGCGACTTGGCTGTCGCAGCCGAAACGGCCGACTTCGCAACTCCAGGCGTGAATATCGGCCTCTTCTGCTCGACGCCGATGGTAGCTCTCTCCCGCAACGTAACGCGCAAACGCGCGATGGAAATGCTGCTTCTCGGTGAACCCGTCCCCGCAGTCGATGCGCTTGCCTACGGTCTCTTGAATCGCGTCGTCTCTGCGGACGATGTGATGACGGTTGCTTTGGACATGGCCCGCACGATCGCCTCCAAATCGAAAGCGACGGTCGCGATCGGCAAGACGGCCTTTTATCGGCAGGCCGAGCTGCCGCTCGACGAGGCCTACGCCTACGCGAGCGAGGTCATGGTGAAAAACATGATGGCAGCCGATGCGGGCGAGGGCATCTGTGCTTTCATCGAAAAGCGCAAGCCTGAATGGAAGGACAGTTGAATTGGAGCCCCGGATTTCATTCGTGACCCTGGGTGTCAAGGACGTCGGAAACTCTCGCAAATTCTACGAAGCGCTGGGCTTTCGTGCGTCCGGTGCCAGCAAGGCTGAGATCGCGTTCTTTGACCTGGGCGGAATTGTTCTTTCGCTATTCGGCCGCGATGCCTTGGCGAGCGACGCAGGCGTACCGGCAAGCAAGCCAGGATTTTCGGGCATTTCTCTTGCTCATAATGTCAACTCGGAAGCCGAAGTCGATCAGGTTCTGAACGAAGCAATCTCTGCGGGCGGGAAGCTATTGAAGCCCGGCCAGAAGGTCTTTTGGGGCGGGTATTCCGGATATTTCGCCGACCCGGACGGCCACCTTTGGGAGGTCGCCTACAATCCCTTCATAACGCTCGATGCAGCGGGACGCGTAACGCTTCCCGAACCCGCGCCATGAGTATCGACGGACTGAGTGACGATGAGGTCCGCACGATCCTGAAGCGGGCCAAGACATTCGCCGTCGTCGGTGCGTCGGCGAAGCCGGACCGCCCGAGCTATGGCGTCATGCGTTTCCTCATCGACCAGGGATATATCGTGAAGCCGGTGAACCCCGGCATCGCAGGCAAGTCTATTCACGGCCAATTGGTTTATGAGAATCTGGCCGCCGTTCCTGCACCTATCGACGTCGTCGACCTTTTCCGCGCATCGGCCGCCGTTCCCGAGATCGTGCGCGATGCAATCGCGGTGAAGACAAGCACTGGCGCGAGCGTGATCTGGATGCAACTCGGCGTCATCAACGAGGAGGCCGCCACAAGCGCGCGCGCCGCCGGCTTTACCGTCGTCATGGACCGTTGCCCGAAAATAGAATTCGCGCGGCTGATGCGAAGCTGAAAATGTCCGATATGCCGAAGGGAAGCCGGTCGTTAACTGACCCGCGTCATCCTGACCTTCTAAATCTTTCCGGCGAGTATGCCCAAGTAAGCGCGTCGGCAACACAATCTGGCTTGGCTGTTCCCTTAGGAACAACCTAGAGCCCGGCATAGGTACGAGACTTTGCCTTCTCGCGGCAAATGAGGCATATGCCTTTTGAGCTCCCGGAGCCACGGTAACAATGAAGTCGGGTATTTTGACGTCTGTGCAACTGCCAGCTGATTGGTCGGTGGAAACCATTCTGCCGATTGAATTCAAAGGCCAAGAGCTGATGCTCGAAGCCCACGCGTATCGCGGCGCGACCGATGAAGAGCAGATTTTGGCGCTCGTTCATCGCGATGCCAGCAAGATCAATGGCGCATTACCGATCCCGGTCGTTCGCGTTCATTCCGGCTGCGTGACCGGCGACATCTTTCATTCGCTGCGTTGCGACTGCTACCAGCAACTCCAGTCCGCGTTGAAGATCATCACCGAGGTCCCCTACGGTGCGATCATCTACGTGCCCTATCATGAGGGCCGCGGCATCGGTCTTTTCAAGAAGATCCAGGCTTACGCGCTGCAGGATCAGGGATTGGACACCGTCGAAGCCAACATCGAGGTTGGCGCACCGATCGATAGTCGCGATTACGGCCTGACCGCTCGCGTTCTGAGCGACCTCCAAATGCCGGAGATCAAGCTGCTGTCGAACAACCCGGCGAAGGAATTGGCACTCAAGTCGCATGGCATTCGCGTCGTCGAGCGGCTGCCCATCGTCGCCATGCCGAACAAATTCAACGAGCGTTACCTCGAGACGAAGCGCGCGCGTATGGCCCACAAGCTTTAAAGACCCGGCGCGCGTGGCTTCTCGGTCGTCTTCGGAACGGTGAAGCCGCCTTCCGCGACGAGACGCGAGAAAAGTCCGCCGCGCTCCGCCAGTTCGACAAACTGGCCCTGTTCCACGATCTTCCCCTGATCGAGCACGAAAATCTGGTCGGCATCGGCGACGGTCGATAGCCGGTGCGCGATGACGAATGTCGTCCGGCCAGCGCGCAGCGTATCGAGCGCCCGCTTGATCTTCGCTTCAGTCTCGGAATCGAGGGCGCTCGTTGCTTCGTCGAGAATAAGGATCGGCGCATCCTTCAGAATGGCTCGCGCAATCGCGATGCGCTGACGCTCGCCGCCGGATAGCGACAAGCCGCGTTCTCCGATCACGTAGTCGTAGCCGCCGGGCTTCCGCATGATGAAGTCGTGTGCCTCCGCGAGCCGGCTGGCGCGTTCGACTTCGGCGTCCGTCGCGTCCGGCTTGCCGATGCGGATGTTCTCGCCGATCGACCGGTTGAACAGCCCTGCATCCTGGAAGACGACGGCAATCGCGCTTCTCAAAGACTGCAGCGTGACCCCGGAAATATCCTGGCCGTCGATCAGGATGCGTCCGGATTTCGGCTTCAAGAAGCGCTGCAGCAAGCCGGTCGTCGTTGACTTGCCGGAGCCCGTCGGACCGACGAATGCAATCGTCTCGCCCGCCTTGGCGTCGAACGATACGTCGCTGATGCCCTGCGAGCCCCCCGGATAGCGAAAAGTCACGTCGTCGAACGTGATGGCGCCATCGACCGTGCGCAGCGGCTTCGCTCCCGGGGCGTCCGCCGGCGCTCCGGCCTCGTCGATCAGCGCGAACAACGCGGTAATTGTCGGCGCCTGCTGGTCGATGCGAACCGCGAAACCCGACAGCGCATCGAGCTTCGAAATCAGCAGCGCAGCGAACGCGACGAAACTGACGATCTCGCCGACGGTAAGCTCGCCCCTTCCGGCGAGAACGGCGCCTGCGGTGAATATGATGACCATCGTGAGCGTCGCGGCCGAGCGCTGCAGAACCGTCAGCACCCCCCACCACGTCAGCACCGGATATTGCGCCGTCAGGAGATCGTTCGCGAGGCCCCGAAGCGCGTCGCCCTCGGCCTTGAGCCGCGCGTAGCTCTGCACGACCGTCACATTGCCGATGACATCGACGACGCGGCTCGAAAGCGCCGTCTCGTGCTCTTCGACGGCCGCTTGCCCAACGGCCGTGCGCCTCACCACGATGACATGCATCAGCGTGTACGCAGCGGCGAGCGTCAACAGAATGGCCGCCATCCGTGGGTCCATGGCGAAGGCCGTCGGCACCAGCAGGATAATGCCGAACACGACCGCCAGCTGCTCCCGCATGACGCCGAGCCAAAGCCAGAAAAGCGCGCTCATGCCCGACAGGATCGTCCTGATCGTCGCGCCAGATCCGCGTGAGGCGTGCGAACTTTGCGGCAAGGCGATCGTTTTCTCGAAAATACGCGCGAGATGCGCGAGCTTCTGGCGATGCGCCAGCCGGTCCGCGTTGATGCCGACGATGACGCCTGCAAAAATCCCGAACAGCCCAAGCAGCGCCCAAAGTCCGATGTAGAAGTAAGCGCTTTCGCCCTTGCTCAGCGCGTCCACGACCTTGCCGAAGAGAATGGGTTCGGCAAGTTGCGTGACCGCGATCACGACGCCCGCCGCAGCAAGGCCGATCGCCAGATATTTCTCGGGAGCCAAAAGGGCGAGCGCGCGCCGGTAGATTTCAATTAGGCCGAGCGGCTTCGAAGTCATGACCGGGTGCTATGAGAGTTGGGAAGAAGGAATGCCAGTGGACGAAGTGCGAAATCCCGGAGCGGCCCACGCTTACGATCATTCGGCGACACGGTCATTCGAGCGCGTTATATCATTATGAGAACCCATGACATCCGGCAAAATTGACAGTGAAACCTCTTTGCAATCGGTTTTCGATCCGATTGTCGGCGCGCCGCCGGACCGGCCTTTCGTCGTCGCGCAGCTTGGCCAATCCCTCGACGGCCGGATTGCAACAGTCAGCGGCGACTCCCAAGTCATCAATGGCCCGGCCGCGCTCGACCATCTGCACCGCCTAAGATCCTGCGTCGATGCCGTCGTCGTCGGCATCGGCACAATCATCGCGGACGATCCGCTGCTGACGGTCAGGCGCGTTGACGGTCCGCAGCCGGTCCGCGTCATCATCGACCCGAGAGGGCGCCTTCCGGCGTCGGCGCGCTGCTTAGCGACGGGCGACAGCAATTGCCTCGTCGTGACGAGCAGCGAAGCGGCCGTGCCGAAGGGCGCCGAACGCCTCGTCGTAAAATCGTCCACGCCGCGCATCGAACCCGGAGACATCGTTCACGCGCTCTTCACGCGCGGCCTCAAAAGAATTCTGGTGGAAGGCGGCGGCATCACGATCTCGCATTTCATAGATGCCGGAGCAGTCGACAGGATACACATTCTCGTTGCCCCGCTAATATTTGGATCGGGCATGCCAGCACTTTCATTGCTGCCCATTAGCAGCGTTGGCGAGGCGATACGGCCCGAAACTTCCGTGCGCGTTCTTGACGGCGGCGATGTGCTGTTCGATTGTAATCTGAGGCATCAGCGGCGAGGCTAGCGCATGGCCCAGGATCCGAAATACGACCTTCCCACTTACACGCCCGTTGCACGCGGCCTTCATTGGTGGATCGCGCTGCTCGTCCTCATCCAGCTGCCGCTCGGCTTTTACATGGCCTATCGCGGCAACGAGATGCCGGGCGTCAATGAAAATGGCGAGCCGGTAAAAGGCGTCTGGGACGCGCTGACCGGCACTCTGTACAGCTCGCACAAGGTTATTGGGCTGACGATTTTACTCTTCGTCGTGCTGCGCTTGCTCTATCGCCTTACGCAGGGCGCGCCGCGTTCCGATCCGACCGTTCCGCCCGCGTTGACCGGCGTCAGTCATCTCGTCCATTGGCTTCTCTATGCGCTGCTGATCGCCGTTCCGGTCATCGGCTACACGGCGATCTCATATGGCGACTACCTCGACGTCTTCGGAGTCCACCTTCCGGCCATCACCGAAAAGAACGAAGACCGCGCGAAGGAAATTTTCGAATGGCACGAGACTGGCGCTGTGCTGATCGTCATCTTCGCCACGATACATATCGCGGCGGCCGTCTATCATCATTTCGTGCGAAAGGACCGTGTGGTCGAGCGGATGATCCCGAAGCGCGCTAACGGATAGCTTCTATCCGGTAGACGGTATCAGGAAGGCACGGCGAAAACGTCGGTATGTCCGACGAACGCTGCGGTTCGCGTGACGTTGAGCCAGCTCACGATCGCTTTCTCGTCCACGCCGCCGATCTCGGTCACCGCAACCGCATGGCCTCGGATCAATTCATCGATCAGCATGCGATCACCGCGTTCAAGCCGCCATGGACTCTCGCCCTCGGTGACGACATGTCCGTTGATACGGAACTGATCGACCAGATGCGAACCCGCGAGCGGTCCGGCGGCCGGACCGAAGCCCTTGTCCCGCATCTGGTGGCGTTGAAAGGCGGCCGTCATCTGGTTGTCGGCAGGCCGGTGGGGCGTCCACTTTTGCAGGCCGTTGTACGTCAGCGTCGCGTAGAAGGCAGCGCCCATGCCAGTGACGGCCTTCGCCAGCTTCCGGATGTAGTCTTCCGACGTCAGGTCGAAGAACGCCGAGGCCGTGACGAGCTGGGGCTTGTCGTCGAGAAGCACCTCAGTATCGCGTGCGAGATCGGCGACCTTGAAGAGAACCGAGATGCGCCGCCCGCCTTTGTCGAGCACAAGCCGTTCGCCATCTTCCTCATGACGATCGGCCCACCGGATGAGTTTTGCTTTCGCCACATCTAATAGAGCGGTCTCGTGATCGACAAGCGTCCACGTCTGCCGCTCGGGCAGCAGGGCGGATGTCGCTCGGAGATTGGCTCCCGTACCCGCGCCGAAATCGACCACGCTGAGTTCGGCTCGAAGTGCAAAGCGCGCGGCCACCGCATCCGCGACGTTTCGATTACGCGAGCGCACGTCCGCGGCTTCGCGCAGTTCGAGCCATTCCGGCGAAAAATCGCTCACGGTCGCAATCCCAGAATGACGGCTGCGATGCGCCGTGCCGTCTCATGCCATGTCGGCAACGTGCGCCCGGCTTCCCAGGCCGCGTCCGCGAGCCGGTTGCGAAGCTTCTTATCGGTCAGCGCCTTCTGCAGCGCCGACGTGAGTTCGCCGACGTTGCCGGCTTCGACATGGAGAGCCGCGAATTCGCCCGCGGTATCGGCCGCCGCGCCCCCGGCCGCGAGAACGATCGGTAAGCCGCGCGCCATCGCTTCGGCGAGAACCATTCCGTATCCTTCGAAGAGCGATGCCGAAACGAAAAGATCTGCGCTATCGTAAAATCGTTCGAGCGTCGCCGGCACGACCTTTCCGGCAAGCGTGACGCGATCTTCGAGTCCGTTCCTCGCAATCGCACTTTGAACGGCCTCGACGGCCTGCGGATGGCGGTCGAGCGCGCCCGCGATCGTCAATCGCCAATCGAGATGCTTGAGCGGCGCGAGCGCCTCAACGAGAAGGTCATAACCTTTGCGCGGCGATACGGCGCCGACGGCCAGAATCTGCAACGGTGCACCCGTGCCGGTTGCGCGCTGCGCCGGATCCGTCCCGGGCTCGGCGATCGTTATTTTGTTGGCCGGGGTTGCCATATGCTCGGTGAGGATGCGCTTAGTGGCGCGGCTCGTCACGATGATGTGGTTCGCCCGCGCCAGCGCGCACTCTTCGCTGGCTTTCAATTCCACCTTGCGCGCGTGCGGCAGTCCGGTTTCGAGAAACAACGGATGGTGGACGAGCCCGATGACGCGCCCGCGAAGGGCGCCGAGGATGCTGTCCGGAAAAGCGCCAAAGGCGAGACCATCGACAAGAAGCACCGAGTCCGTATGCCGCTTCTCGAGTATGAGCCGCGTTTCGTCGAGGTCGTTGGAATCCGGGTTCGGAAACGTTCCTGGCAAGGGAAGTACGGACACTGGAACGCCGAACGCCGGCAGCAGCTCGATGACGCGCCGGTCATAGGCGTAGCCACCGGTCGTGGCCTTCAGATCCCCAGGAATGGCGAAGACGGCTTCAGCCACCGATCGGTCCCTCGAAGCTGGCACGCGCCAAGTCGGTTTCCGACAGCGTCACGCGGATCCGCGAAAGCGACTTTCCGTCGTCGCCGAGTGCTCCGGAGGCCGCCGCCTTCGCAATGCGATCGAAGACATATTTACAGAGAAATTCGGTAGTCGTCAGCGCGCCTTTGAATTGCGGAAGAACGTCGAGGTTCTGATAGGCGAGGGGTTGAAGCGTCTGGCCGAGCACCTTCAACGCAGCGCCGATATCGACGACGACATTCTGCGGCGTGAGCTTCTCGCGAAAGAACGCAACGTCGACGACGTAGGTCGCGCCGTGCAGGTTCTGCGCGGGCCCGAAAAACGGATCCGGCAGCGAATGGGCAATCATGATGCGGTCGCGAACTTCGACGGAGTACATGGATGTATGAAACCTGTAACAATTAATAGCGAACGATGGGCGGCAGGTCGGACGATGACCAGATTTTCGGAAGCGTCGAAGGCAGATCCTCGAAGTTGACGTCATCAGCCACGAGCACATCTAGACGCTCGTCGTCCAACATAGCAATCGCGCGTTCCATTCGGTCCTTGTGTTTGAGCTGGTTGCGGTGGCTCGGAGCCACGTGTCCGACCTGCGAAGCGATGATCCTGAGGCGCCGGCTATGGAACGCGCCGCCGAGGTTCACGGTCACGGGGTTCGTCCCATACCAGCTCATCTCGACGACGCATCCTTCAAACGCACAGGCGTTGATTGCGGTCTCGAGCCCCGCACTTGCCGCGCTCGCATGAAAGACGATCCGGTTGTCCCCGGGGACGTCTGCCGGGGACGCGAACTTGATCCCGAGCGCCTCCGCGTACTTTGCCCGCGCCGGGTTGATGTCGGTGATGGCGACCTCCGTTCCCGCGATCCGGCTCGCGAGATGCGCGGTCAGCAAACCGACGATGCCCGCGCCGACGACGAGAATGCGGTCGCCGGGCGCCGTACCCGCGTCCCAATGGGCGTTGAGGGCCGTCTCCATGTTTGCGGCGAGGACGGCCCGGCGCGACGGCACGTTGTCCGGCAGGATCGCGAGCAACTCCTCGGGCGCGTGAAAATGGTCCTGATGCGGATGCAACACAAACACCCGCTTGCCGGCGTATCCCTCGGAACCGGCAGTGACGCGTCCAGTCGCGGAATAGCCGTATTTGACGGGAAAGGAGAAATCTCCGGCTTGCAACGGCGCACGCATTCGCGGCCATTCGCTTCTGGGAATCTCGCCGAGTGCGACCATGCGCTCGGTGCCGCGACTGATTGCGGAATATTCCATTGCGATGCGTGCTTCGCCTAATGAAGGCGGGGAGAGGCGTTCAGGTCGTACTTCCGCGACGCCAGGTTTGACGTACCAGAGGGCCCGAGCAACCACGATCTGGCCCTGGCTACGCCTTATGGGTCGGCCACTGGAGTCGGATCTGCTCTGCGGGTCACTCATTGCGAAGGATGGGTCCGTAATGACGATCGGTGCCGAGCACGAGAGGGTCTCGGACCTGAATGGAACGATCGTCGTTGAGGCTCCAAGCCTTACGACTCCCCGCGGCCAGCAGGCAATAGCCGCCCTGACGAAGCGGCGGCGCCTCGTCCTGTTCCTTAATCTTGCGACGTGGCTTCTCATCGTGATCGCCGCCGGCGCCATTTTCTCGACTGGCGGCTGGACGGTTCTCGGCGCCTTGATGGTCATTTGTCTCGCCTTCGGCGCTCCATGGCCTGTTCTGGGCTTCTGGAATGCTGTCATCGGCCTGTGGCAGCTTCATGGGGCGAAGGGGAAGGTCCAAACGGAACAAACCTATTTCGGAGAAGGGTCCGATCCGTCGCCGTTGACGGTTAACACGGCCGTCCTGATGACCCTGCGCAACGAGGACCCGGCGCGCGCCTTGCTGCGGCTGAAGACGGTGAAGGCAAGCCTCGATCGCACGCGCGAGGGCGCCCGCTTCTCCTATTTCGTCTTGAGCGACAGCGATCGCGACGACGTCATCCAGCGCGAGGAAGCGGAAGTCGCCGCGTGGCGGAGTGCCGATCCGGACCGGGACCGCATCAGCTATCGCCGCCGGAAAGACAACACAGGTTTCAAGGCAGGCAACCTCCGCGAGTTCGCACGTCACTGGGGCTCCGATTTCGAGTTTATGCTGCCGCTCGATGCCGACAGTCTTATGACGGGAGACGCCATCCTCTCGCTCGTGCGCATCATGCAGAAGAATCCGCAAATCGGGATTCTGCAGAGTCTTGTCGTCGGCACTCCGTCATCGTCGGCGTTCGCGCGCATCTTCCAGTTCGGCATGCGGCTCGGCATGCGCACCTACACGATGGGTCAAGCCTGGTGGGTGGGCGACTGCGGACCGTTTTGGGGACACAACGCACTCCTGCGCATCGAGCCCTATCTCCAGCACTGTGCGCTGGATGGCTTATTGAAGCGCGGTCAGATTTTATCGCACGATCAGGTCGAGGCCGTGCTGATGCGCAAGGCCGGCTATGAGGTTCGTGTTCTGCCCGTCGAAACGGGGTCGTATGAAGACAATCCGCCCGATGCCCTCGAATTCATGAGCCGTGACGCGCGCTGGTGCCAGGGCAACATGCAATATTTGAAATTGCTCGGCATGAAGGGCATTGAGCCGGTAAGCCGCTTTCAACTGCTGTGGGCTATCCTGATGTTCCTCGGCGTTCCAGCGTGGACGCTGCTCGCGGCCCTCTTTCCGCTCGCCATGCTCCGGGCGCAGGACCAGCCGGACTTTCCCTGGTACGCGGTCGAGATCATTTACGTGCTGCTCCTGGCGATGCATCTCGCGCCAAAGCTCGCCGGTATCGTCGATGCCATTCTGACGCGCGGTGAAGTCCGTCGCTTCGGCGGCTGGGTGCGATTTGCATCGAGTGCGATCATCGAGATCATATTCTCGCTCATCCTCGGCGCCGTGACGACCATCAGAACGTCCATCTTCATGTTCAGTCTGATGATTGGCCGACCTATCGTTTGGAACGGTCAACGCCGCGACGGCCATGGCGTCACATGGGCGGATGCGCTGCGATGCCTTTGGCCGCAATTCCTGTTCGGATCGACGCTCTACCTGGCGATGGCGCTGATTTCGCCTGCGGCCGTATTATGGAGCCTGCCTCTGACGGCCGGGTATGTGCTCGCCGTTCCGTTCGTCGTATTTACGGCGAGCCCCGCGGTCGGCCGCTTCTTTCGCCGTCACGGCATCGCCGGAATTCCCGAAGACTTCGCGCCGCCCGTAGAGATCCGGGCCGTGCAGGCAGGGATCTGACGTCATGGTGTCACCTTCACTTGAGGGCGTGTTCCGGTCGCTGCGGATCTATCTCGGGCCCGACGCGCCGCGAAGCGCCATGGACGCGCTCTACCGCCGTTTCGTCGAGCCGGGCGATCTCGTCTTCGATGTCGGCGCCCACGTCGGCGACCGCGTGTCGTCGTTCCGGCGCCTTGGCGCGCGTGTCATAGCGATTGAACCGCAGCCTTTGCTCTTTTCCGCGCTGAGCCACATCCACGGCCGCGATCCCTTGGTCGAGATCGTCGACCGCGCCGTTGGCGCCGAAGCGGGCACGCGCGAGCTTTTCGTCAACACGACGAACCCGACCGTCTCCACGCTCTCGCCGGACTTCGTTCATCAGGCCGAAGGCGCGAAAGGCTGGGAAGGCCAGATTTGGGACGGGCAAATTCCGATCGAGGTTGTCACACTCGATGGACTAATCGCGCGCTATGGCTTGCCGTCGTTCGTCAAGATCGACGTCGAAGGCTACGAAGACGCGGTGCTGCACGGACTCTCATGTCCGCTCAAGGCGCTTTCGTTCGAGTTCACGACGATCGCCCGCGATGTGGCGATGGCTTGCTTCGACCGTTTATCGTCGCTTGCAGATTACCGCTACAACGTTGCGCTCGGTGAAGGACAGACTTTGGTCTTCGATCGCTGGCTCTCTGACACGGAGATGGCCGGCTATCTCAGCAAACTGCCGCACGAGGCGAACTCTGGCGACATTTATGCCGTGCTCGAGCCGCGCTAGAGCAATTCCAGCAAAAGTGCCCAGCGGTTTTGCGTCCGGAATTGCGTCAATACAAACTGAATGACTTGAAACGGAGTAATGAATGCCACTTTACGTTCGCCTGCTGGCCGCCGCACTGTTGTTGCTGGGTTCTGAGATCGTGCCGGCTGCTGCCGCCTCCTTGGACGGTCTCGCCGTCGACGTTTTGAACCAGAGCGAGCCGGTTCTCTGCGCCGAGAAGGATAATGTCGCGATCTCGTTCGCCAACAAGAACGTCCGGGCATTTCGAATTGAAGCTGCGCACCCGGTCTATCTCTCGGCAGGAATGCGCGCCAACGTCGAAGCCGATTGGACTGCCTGCGACATGGCATCGGACCCAAGCTACGCCGCGCCGAACCCGCCTAAGAAAGTGACGCTCTATGAAGACGAAAAGCTTTGGCTCGTCGGCTTCTCCTATCCGACCTTCTGGCGTCCCGCGACGACGACGGTGCGCGTCGGAGATCGCGTCGAGAGCGGCCTCCACTTGCTGCAACTCTGGATGAAGCGCGATGACGGGGCCGAAGAAGTCCTCGTACTCTATCCTCAAGACGGCTATTGGCGCGCACGCCCCATGACCCCATCGAGCATGCGGACCACCGCCTATGGCTCGTCCTTCATCGTCGGTCCGATCGAGCAGGACGGCCGCCCGCTGGTCAAAATCAAGGAAGTTTCGTACGAGCCGCAAACTCGCACGTTCAATCTCGCGTTCGAGAGAGGCGGTTCGGCAGCGGTCCGCATGGTGAGCGTAAACGCCGACAAGCAAGCGATCGACGTCGTCTTCGATAAGGGTATCGATGGCGGACCCTTCGCAATGCTGCGATCGATGTACATCACCGAGTTCAACAACGACACGGCGCGCATCGCAGTTCGCGAACAGGGCGCCAAGGGCTGGCGCGAAGACAACATCATGAAGTTCGATCACGCGCGCGCAACCGACATCTGGATCGGCAGGCTCGCGCCGTCTCAGCACAACACGACCTCGCCCGACACTGTGTTCAACAGCTTCTCGGACGGTCCGGCGCCGAAGCGCCCGAAAAGCGAGCCGCCGGCGCAGCCGCCGTTGACGACAACGAAATAAAGCGCGGGAGACGCTACCAGGCGAGTTCCAGCATGGCGCCGAGAGCCGGCGGCGAGCCCGGTCCGAACAAGTCGGACAGCTTCGCCGTCGAGAGATCTATGCCGTCGACCGTCTCGTGCCGATGAATTCCGGAGGCGATGAAGAGCGCATCGCAGCCGTAGTTTTCGGCCCCCTTGAGGTCCGTTCGTAACGCATCGCCTATGACGAGGATCTTGCTGCGCTCGACGTTGGCGTTGCGCAGCGCTTCGGCTTTTTGATGCGCAGTCTCGTAAGTGTTGAGGTGAGGCTTCCCCGTCCAGAAAACCGGGCCGCCCATGTGGACATAAAGATCCGCGATGGCTCCGGCGCAAAAGAGGAGTGTGCCGCCGACGTCGACGACGAGATCCGGATTTGCGCACACGAACGGCAGCCGCCTTGCGAGTGCCGCTTCGAGAAGAGGCCGGTAATCGTCGGGCGTTTCATTCCGGTCGTCGTTGAGCCCGGTGCAGATGATTGCCTCGGCTTCGGCCAGCGGAACAGAGCGCGCGCGAAGCGCCGAGAAGAAGGCTCGATCGCGGTCCTGCGGACCGATGCAGTGCAGCGTATGAAAGCCGCGTGCGGCAACATGATCGAGTGCGAGATCACCTGATGAAACGATATCGTCCCAGGCGCTAGTCGGAACCTGCTTTGAGGCGAGCATATCGGCCACGCGCCGCTTGGGCACGGGCGCGTTGGTAACGAGTATGACCGTGCCGCCGCCGGCTCGAAACTTTTCGAGTGCCTGGCAGGCGCCTTCGAAGGCCGTTGCGCCGTTATGGACGACCCCCCATACGTCGCAGAAAATCACGTCATAGCGCGCGAGGAGGGGACCGGCGTGCGGCAAGATCGAAGGTACTCTGGGGTCGTGGCCGGACGATGATTTTCGCAAATTCAGTCTCGCACTTTAGCTGGCGTGAATTGAACACGCGGTTTTGATTGGGTTGATCGGAGCAGAAGGGGTCGCGGTGAGTTAACGGCCATCGAGTTCGCAATCAAGCTCATTCCAAGCGGACCGATGGCGGAAAGCCGTCCCGAAGCGGGACGACGCCGCGTGCCTGAGCATAAGACTTATGCCGCAGGATGACTGGCTAAATAGCCAGTAGTAGCCCGGCTCACCGAACTACAATATGGGCAAAAATTTTAATTCATTTGTAGACTGATTAATTTTTGACGACGCGATTTCGCGAATGATGAAGATGAAGACCGGCGGTCATTCCTCCATGCCTACTGCGCGTAAAGCGTATGGATCCCGAAGGAAGCAGATCGGACCACCGGACGGGCTATTCGAGCGCGCGATGAAGGGCATGGTGCGCGGCTTGGCGATCTTCGACAAGGAACATCGGCTGATCGTTTGCAACAATCTCTACCGGGAGATTTTTGATCTGCCGGATGAGCTAACGACGTCCGGCGCCACATTTGCGGATATCATCGCCCATCATGTGTCGCGAGAAAGACGTCTCGATGCGAAGGGGGATCGCGCCCTCCAGCAACGTCGGATCAACGAACATCTGACGGCCCTGTCCGAAGGCAAGCCATTTCAACAAACGAGATATCTGAAGAGCGGCCGGATCATCCTCCTCTCGAGTCAGCCTCTGCCTGATGGCGGATGGGTCGACATCCAGGAGGACGTTACCGCCGAGCGCCAAGCGGAAAAGAAAATCGAGTGGCTCGCAGAGCATGACGCGCTGACCGGACTTTACAATCGCGTCCATTTCCGCGACGAGCTTCAAAGCGTCCTTGCAAGCGGCAGAGCTCTCGCGGTTCTCTGGATCGACATCGACGACTTCAAAGGCATAAACGATGCATTCGGCCAGCCGGTTGGCGATGCTTTGCTGAAAAGTGTCGCAAGACGCTTGTCCAAGGTCGTCCGCAAATCCGATGTTCTCGCACGGCTCGCCGGCGATGAATTCGCGCTGATAAGGGTCGGTCCGATCGCGCGTGAAGAGGTCGAACATCTGGCGCAACGGTTACTGTCGGCCATAGCAGCCGATCAGCGACTTCTCGGCCGTAAGCTGCATGTCACCGGCAGCCTGAGTATCGCGCTTGCTCCCGAGCATGGCGCCAATGCCGACGAAATTCTGAAGAACGCCGACCTCGCGCTTCATCGCGCAAAAATATCGGGACGCGGCGGTTACGAAATCTACGATCCACAGGGCGATTACGCGTGCGGCAGGGCGAAGCGCCTCGATATCGATATGAAGGTGGCCCTGAAGAAGAAGCAGTTCGAGCTGCACTATCAGCCGATCGTCGACGTTGCCACGCGTGGCGTCAGCAGCTTCGAGGCGCTGATACGTTGGCGTCATCCGGAGCGCGGCCTGATCCCGCCGGCAGATTTCATTCCCTTCGCTGAAGAAAGCGGCTGGATCGTCGAAATCGGCAAATGGGCGCTGGGCCGTGCCTGCAAGGACGCGGCTGCATGGCCTCCCGGGATCAAGGTTTCGGTCAATCTATCTTCGGTGCAGTTCGAAAAAGGCGACCTCTATGGCGCCGTCTCAGAGGCCCTCGCGGAATCAGGTCTTGTCCCAGGCCGCCTCGAACTCGAAATCACTGAATCCGTCTTGCTGCGCGACCATCCGAAGACGCACGAACTTCTGCACCGGTTCCGGTCTTTCGGCGTCAAAATCCTGCTTGACGATTTCGGGACCGCCTACGGCTCGCTGAGTTATCTGCGGAGCTTCCCCTTCGACAAGCTCAAGATCGACCGCTCTTTCGTGCGCGATTGCGTCGGGGTGAACGGACGCGACTGCGCGGCCATCATTCAATCGATCGCCGAACTCGCCAAACGTCTGCGCATGACGTCAATCGCCGAAGGCGTCGAGACGGCTGAGCAGTTGGCGATGGTCACGAAAGCCGGTTGCGAAGAGGTTCAGGGCTTCTACTTCAGTAGGCCGGTTCCTATTGGCGAGATTGGCGCCACGATCTCCCGATGCCGGGAAATTCTTTCCTCGACCGTGCAGACGAGCGCGTGAGCGCACGCCCGTCGGCGCCTCCGCCTGTCCCCTGATGTCCAGCCTGTTTGGAAAAAAGATTTCACCGTCGGTCGTCGTAACCAAATGGATCTCGCGCTAGCCTGCAGCGAATCGGCAAGTCCGGCGCCATGCCGGATAGGGACGAAAGGGGAGTGCCATGCTGGTCGTCACAACGAACGACATTCCAGGATTTCGCATCGTTCGCCATTTGGGACTGGTGCGCGGGCTGACGGTCCGCTCGCGCAGCGTCGTCGGCAATATCGGCGCCGCGATCCAGATTTTCTTCGGTGGCAACATCTCAGTCTATACGCGGCTTGCCGAGCACACCCGCCAGGAAGCCTTCGATCTCCTGGTCGAGCACGCGCAGAGCATGGGGGCCAATGCCGTCATCGCCATGCGTTATGACGCCAACGAGATCGCAGCCGCGGTGACCGAGGTCTTGGCTTACGGCTCGGCCGTCGTCATTGAGCCCATTGCGGACTCCGGCTCGGCCTCGGCGGACCCTGGACCTTGGACGCCCGCCCGGCGCTGAGCTCCGAAGCGGTTGTAGCCGGCGCCTCGGCGCTTCAGTCCCGACCGTTGGGATGGAAGCGCCCCGCCATCGCGCCCTCTGGCGCCTCCGGGCGAGGTCTGAGGGCATCCGGAAGCGCCCTCCGGCGCGATCTATCGCAGGCGCAACGAGAAAAAAGGCGCAAGCGGGGCTGACAAGACCTCAAACATCGGTTAAGGGTGCACGCCCCGAAAGAGGCTGCTCGACGATCGGGTTTTCGCTCGCATCGCGTTTAGGGGTGTAGCTCAATTGGTAGAGCGTCGGTCTCCAAAACCGAAGGTCGGGGGTTCGAGACCCTCCGCCCCTGCCAGCCTCATGACGGTTTGATCTGCCGACCGACCCGGTAAAATTGCCGAGGCCGGTGCGGCATGTTGTCGCTTATGCGCACGGAAAGCAGTTTGATGGCGAAGTTGAATCCCATAACCTTTATGAAGGAAGTTCGGCAGGAAGTCGCTAAGGTGACCTGGCCGACTTGGAAAGAGGTGTGGATCACGACTTTGATGGTGCTCATCATGGTCGCGCTCGCCTCTGTTTTCTTTTTGCTTGTTGATCAGGCGCTGAGCCATATCGTGCGTTTCGTCTTAGGGGTGGGCACCTGAAAATCGGCTCGCATAATCGATTTTAGTGACGCGCCAGAGGGCCTTTGAGAATGGTTGTCGCGCAAGAACGCGAAGATAAAGCATCGGTTGCCGGTACGCGCTGGTACATCGTGCACGCATACACGAATTTCGAACGCAAGGTCGCTGACGCTATCCGCGAGCGCGCCAAGGCGGGCGGTCTCGACGAGCTCTTTGAAGAGATCGTCGTGCCGACGGAGGAAGTCGTCGAAATCAAGCGCGGCCGGAAGATCCCGACCGAGCGCAAGTTTTTGCCGGGCTACGTCCTCGTCAAGATGAAGATGACCGACGCTGCGTTCGTCATGATCAAGAACACGCCCAAGGTGACGGGCTTTCTCGGCGCGGACAACAAGCCGATGCCGATCCCCGAAGCCGAGGCGATGCGGATCTTGAATCAGGTCAAAGAGGGCGTCGAGCGGCCGAAGCCGACGATCACCTTCGAGATCGGCGAGAACGTCAAGGTGGCCGACGGCCCGTTTGCCTCGTTCACCGGCATCGTCGAAGAGGTCGACGAGGAGCGTTCGCGCGTCAAGGTCGCGGTTTCGATTTTCGGGCGTCCGACACCGGTCGAGCTCGAATTTACGCAGGTTGAGAAGGTACCCGCCTGAGGCTGCCGTTTGGTGGCTGAGGCAAGAGAGTTCCGGCGCAATGCCGCCGGAAAACCGCGTCGGAGTTTGAATTCCGAAGCGGCGATGTGCGGGAGGGCAGGTCATCCGTCACGGATGCCGGTCCGTTTGACCGCTAACCCTGAGCCCGGCCATCCGGTGCGGGCTCTAACGCTGAAGGGGAACTATGGCGAAGAAAATAGACGGCTTCATCAATCTTCAAGTGCCGGCCGGGGCGGCCAATCCGTCGCCTCCGATCGGTCCCGCGCTTGGTCAGCGTGGCGTCAACATCATGGAATTCTGCAAGTCCTTCAACGCAAAAACGAAGGACCTCGAGCAGGGTACGCCGATTCCCGTGAAGATCACGGTCTACTCCGACCGTTCCTTCACGTTCGAGATGCGCCAGCCTCCGGCGACGTATCTCATCAAGAAGGCCGCTGGCCTTCGCCCGACGGGTAAGGGCGGCCAGGGTTCGAAGGAGCCGGGTCGTATCGTTGCCGGTCAGGTGACGATCGCGCAGCTGAAAGAGATTGCCAAGGGCAAGCTCAAGGACATGAACACCGACGACATCGATGCCGCCGCCCGCACGCTCGCGGGTAGTGCGCGTTCGATGGGTCTCAAGGTGGTGGAGTAAGGTCCGATGGCAAAAGCTCAAATCAGCGCCGAAAAGATCAAGGAAACGCGCGAAGCCGGCGGCAAGCGCATGGAAGCCATCAAGCAGGGTCTTCCGGCCGGCAAGGCTTACGGCGTCGACGAAGCCGTGAAGATCATCAAGCAGCGCGCCAAGGCGAAGTTCGATGAAACGATCGAGGTTGCGGTCAACCTCGGCGTCGATCCGAAGCATGCCGATCAGATGGTGCGTGGCGTCTGCAACCTGCCGAACGGCTCGGGCCGCACGGCGCGCGTTGCGGTGTTCGCGCGCGGCGCCAAGGCCGACGAAGCGAAGGCCGCTGGTGCCGACGTTGTCGGTGCCGAGGATCTCGTCGAAATCGTCTCAAAGGGCACGATCAACTTCGATCGCTGCATCGCGACCCCCGACATGATGGGCCTCGTCGGCCGTCTCGGTAAGGTGCTGGGCCCGCGCGGCCTGATGCCGAACCCGCGCGTCGGTACGGTGACGATGGACGTCACGGGCGCCGTCAAGGGCGCGAAGGGTGGCTCGGTTGAGTTCCGCGTCGAGAAGGCCGGCATCGTTCACGCCGGCGTCGGCAAGGCAAGCTTCACCGAGGAAGCCCTGGTCCAGAACATCAAGGCGTTCGTCGATGCGGTCATCAAGGCCAAGCCGGCGGGCTCGAAGGGCACGTACCTGAAGAAGGTTTCGTTGTCTTCGACGATGGGGCCGGGGGTGAAGCTCGATACGGCGACCGTCGCATCGGGACCAGTCGTCTGAGTTTGAAGAATTCCGGGGCAACCCGGAAAACCCTGAACCGGAGCTTCGTGCTCCGGTTCGGCACTGTCCGAGATTGTGGGTGCGGTCCGGTTCGCCGGGAAGCCTAAGTCTCTCCTTCGAGAGAGCCTGCATGAGACAGAAGTGGATCGGATTTGAGGCGAGAGCCTCGGGTTCGGTTTGAACCTTCTGGGTCAGCACCGTGCCGCTTATCACACGCGGTCTACGGGAACGAGGACAGACCAAGCGTCGCCCGATCCTCAATGGAGACGGCGGCAAAGGTGCAACCCGCGGAGCTTCGCAAATGAAGCTTCGCAGCAAGGAGACGAGACGTGGATAGAGCCGCGAAACGTGAGCTCATAGATCATCTCCACACCGAGCTGAAAAGCACGGGCGTGGTTGTGGTCGCCCACAACACCGGCATGGTGGCCGCTCAATCCGCAGAGTTCCGCAGGCGCGTCAAAGACGCCGGCGGCACTGTGAAGGTGGCCAAGAACAAGCTGGCGCAGCTCGCGCTCAAGGATACCGACGCCGAAAAGCTTTCAGATCTTTTGAAGGGGCCGACCGTTCTGGCCTTCTCGAAGGACCCGATCGCAGCGGCGAAGGCGACCGTCGCTTATGCCAAGGGGAACGACAAGCTCGTGATCCTCGGCGGCGCGATGGGGAAAACGATCCTCGACGCGAAAGGTGTGCAGGCTCTTGCCGATCTGCCGTCGCTCGATGAACTGCGCGCGAAGATCATCGGTCTCTTGAATGCTCCGGCGACGAAAATCGCCCGGACCGTCAAGGAGCCCGGTGCCAAGCTCGCACGCGTCATCCAGGCGAAGGCGTCAAAGGAAGAGGCTGCCTAGCCGAAGCCAAGTTGTGGGCTCTGTGAGCCCTCGGAAACCACATGGAGCACGGCCCATAAGGGGGTGCTGCAATTCAACCTCTAGGTTCAAACCGTAAGGACCCTATATATGTCGAAGATCGAGAAAATTGTTGATGACCTGTCGAGCCTCACCGTGCTCGAGGCCGCTGAGCTCGCCAAGGCTCTGGAAGAGAAGTGGGGCGTGTCGGCTGCTGCGGCTGTCGCAGTTGCCGCACCTGCTGCTGGCGGCGCCGCCGCTGCACCGGCTGAAGAGCAGACGGAGTTCACCGTCATCCTGAAGTCTGGCGGCGACAAGAAGATCAACGTCATCAAGGAAGTTCGCGCCATCACGGGCCTCGGCCTGAAGGAAGCCAAAGACCTCGTCGAGGCCGGCGGCAAGACTGTGAAGGAAGGCGTCTCGAAGGACGAAGCCCAGAAGCTCAAGAAGCAGCTTGAGGATCAGGGCGCAGTCGTCGAAGTGAAGTAATCGATCGTCGGCACCGGCTGGGACTTTCCCGGCCGGTGTCGATGCATGCTTCCCACCCGTCAGCCGGGTGTCACGAACATACCGCGCATTGCGGCTGGCTCCAGACGTGGAGCTTCAATGCGCAAACAAAACGGTTTTCCGGAGGGTCCGGGGTTCTCACGAGCCTCAAAACGGACCTTCCGGTGAACCGTTTCAGGAGGTCCCGGTTCTCCAGGGACCCTGAGCGCGTCGCATTTGGATCGCGGGTCTACCCCGCAAACGAGAGCACGAAGGGACCGATATGGCTCAAACCCTCACCAGCCGCAAACGCCTCCGGAAGCAATTTGGTTCTCTCGGCGAAGTCGCCAGGATGCCGAACCTCATCGAGGTTCAGAAAGCATCCTATGACGACTTCTTGATGGTCAAAGAGCCGCCAGGCGGCAGGCAGGATGATTTCGGACTCCAATCGGTTTTCAAGAGCGTTTTCCCGATCTCGGACTTCGCCGGAAAATCGACGCTGGAGTTCGTCAGCTACGAATTCGAACCGCCGAAGTTTGATACCGACGAGTGCATGCAGCGCGACATGACGTACGCAGCGCCGCTCAAGGTCAAGCTGCGCCTGATCGTATTCGACGTGAACGAAGAGACGGGCTCGAAGTCGATCAAGGACGTCAAAGAGCAGGACGTCTACATGGGCGACATGCCCCTGATGACCTTGAACGGCACCTTCATCATCAACGGCACCGAGCGCGTCATCGTCTCGCAGATGCACCGCTCGCCGGGCGTCTTCTTCGACCACGATCGCGGCAAGACGCACTCGTCCGGCAAGCTGTTGTTCGCGGCTCGCATCATTCCCTATCGCGGTTCGTGGCTCGATTTCGAGTTCGACGCGAAGGACAACGTCTATGTGCGTATCGACCGTCGCCGCAAATTGCCGGTGACGACGATGCTCTATGCGCTGGGTCTCGATGACGAGGAAATCCTCGCGCACTTCTACAAGCACATTCCGATCAAGGAATCGAAGCGCGGCTGGAAGATGCCGTACATCGCGGAGAAGTTCCGCGGTGTAACTCCGCAGTCGGATATCGCTGACGCCAAGACGGGCGAAGTCATTGCGCGCGCCGGTGAGAAAATCACCGCGCGGCGTTCGCGCGAGATCGCCGAGAACGGCGTCAAGGAAATCCTGATCTCCGCTGAGGACCTCGCCGGCCGCTTCATCGCCGAAGACATTGTCGATCTCGAAACCGGTAAGATCTTCGCCGAAGCCGGCGACGAGCTGGACGAAAACCTGTTGGCCGAGCTCAAGGAGCAGAAGGTCAAGGAATTCCACATCCTCGACATCGACTACGTCAACACCGGCGCGTTCATCCGCAACACGTTGAACATCGACAAGAACGCCAATCAGCAGGAAGCGCTGATGGACATCTACCGGGTTATGCGCCCGGGCGAGCCGCCGACCATCGAAGCGGCGACCGCATTGTTCCACGGCCTGTTCTTCGATGCGGAGCGTTTCGATCTCTCGGCCGTCGGCCGCGTGAAGATGAACATGCGTCTCGAACTCGACGCGCCCGACACGATGCGCGTCCTCCGCAGGGAAGACATCCTCGCGGTCGTAAAGACGCTTGTCGATCTGCGTGACGGCAAGGGCGAGATCGACGACATCGACCATCTCGGCAACCGCCGCGTTCGTTCCGTCGGCGAGCTGATGGAGAACCAGTATCGCGTCGGCCTGCTCCGTATGGAGCGCGCCATCAAGGAGCGTATGTCGTCTGTCGATATCGACACGGTGATGCCGCAGGACCTGATCAACGCCAAGCCGGCAGCGGCGGCGGTGCGCGAGTTCTTCGGCTCCTCGCAGCTCTCGCAGTTCATGGACCAGACGAACCCGCTCTCCGAGATCACCCACAAGCGCCGTCTTTCGGCACTTGGACCGGGCGGTTTGACGCGTGAGCGCGCGGGCTTCGAAGTCCGCGACGTGCATCCGACGCACTATGGCCGTATCTGCCCGATTGAGACGCCGGAAGGCCCGAACATCGGTCTGATCAACTCGCTGGCGACGTTCGCGCGCGTGAACAAGTATGGCTTCATCGAAAGCCCGTATCGCAAGGTCGTCAACGGCCGCGTGACGGACGAGGTCGCCTACCTCTCGGCCATGGAAGAGATGCGCCATCACGTGGCGCAGGCGAACGCCGCCGTCGATGCCAAGGGCAAGATGACGGAAGATCTCGTCACTGTCCGCCACAACGGCGACGTCATGCTCGTTCCGACGGACCGGGTCGATTACATCGACGTGTCTCCGAAGCAGCTCGTCTCGGTCGCGGCCGCGCTCATTCCGTTCCTTGAGAACGATGACGCCAACCGCGCGCTGATGGGCTCGAACATGCAGCGTCAGGCCGTGCCTCTGATCAAGGCGGAAGCGCCGCTGGTCGGAACCGGCATGGAAGAGCGCGTGGCGCAGGATTCCGGCGCCGCCATCGCGGCACGCCGGACGGGCATCGTCGATCAGGTCGATGCAACCCGTATCGTTATCCGCGCGACGGAAGAGCAGGATCCTTCGAAGCCCGGCGTCGACATCTATCGTCTGCGCAAGTTCCAGCGTTCGAACCAGAACACCTGCATCAACCAGCGTCCGCTGATCAACGTCGGCGACCACGTCAGGGCAGGCGACATCATCGCTGACGGTCCTTCGACCGAGCTCGGCGAGCTGGCGCTCGGCAAGAACGTGCTCGTCGCGTTCATGCCGTGGATGGGCTACAACTTCGAAGACTCGATCTTGATGAACGAGCGCGTCGTCTCCGAGGACGTGTTCACCTCGATCCACATCGAGGAATTTGAGGTCATGGCGCGAGATACCAAGCTCGGGCCCGAGGAAATCACGCGTGACATTCCGAACGTCTCGGAAGAAGCGCTGAAGAACCTCGACGAAGCCGGCATCGTCTACATCGGCGCCGAAGTCCACCCGGGCGACATTCTCGTCGGCAAGATCACGCCGAAGGGCGAAAGCCCGATGACGCCGGAAGAGAAGCTGCTCCGCGCCATCTTCGGCGAGAAGGCGTCCGACGTGCGCGACACCTCGCTCCGTCTGCCGCCGGGCGTTTCTGGAACGATCGTCGAAGTCCGCGTCTTCAATCGTCACGGCGTCGAGAAAGACGAGCGTGCGATGGCGATCGAGCGCGAAGAGATCGAGCGTCTCGCGAAGGACCGCGACGACGAATTGCAGATCCTCGACCGCAACGTCTATGCGCGCCTCAAAGACGCGCTGATGGGCAAGGAAGTCGCCAAGGGCCCGAAGAACGCTCGCAAGGGCACGGTGATCGACACAGCGATCCTCGACGATATCCCGCGCAGCCAGTGGTGGGAAATCGGCCTCGCGAACGAGAAGGCACAGGCCGAAGTCGAAGCGATCCAGAAGCAGTACGAAGATGCCAAGAAGGGCTTGGGTCTTCGCTTCGCCGACAAGGTCGACAAGCTTCAGCGCGGCGACGAGCTGCCGCCGGGCGTCATGAAGATGGTCAAGGTCTTCGTCGCCGTGAAGCGCAAGATCCAGCCGGGCGACAAGATGGCCGGCCGTCACGGCAACAAGGGTGTCGTGTCGATGATCGTTCCGTCGGAAGACATG
>RXJH01000007.1:0-3126 GCA_003987725.1 Hyphomicrobium sp.
AACGCGACGAGCGTCACGCGATAGCCTTTGTCTTTCGCCGCCGCGTCGAGTTCTTTGCGGTAAGCCTCGAGATCGGTGATGTCGGCTTCGTCGGCATTGGTGACGTGCGGAACGTTCAACCACGCGCGATGCAGGTTGGGACCGGTCAATCGTTTCAGCCGCGACATCGGCTTGGTTTCGACCGGTCCGTATTTCGAAAAATCCTGTACTGGGATTTCCGGAATGCCCGTCGTCTGTCCTACTGCGCCGGGCGCCGTCGCGGGCTGACTGCTGCGCGCGATGTGGGCTTTCACATCGTCTTTCGTGATGCGGCCCTTGTCGCCCGTGCCTTTGACCTTCGTCAGATCGACATCGAGATCGCGGGCGATGCGGCGCACCGACGGGCTCGCATACACCGACCCGAAATCTCCGGGCGGCGGAATCGATCCCGCGTCTTGGGCTTCTTCTCTTGCTGCGGCGGGCTTGGTCTTCTCCGCCGTGCGCTCCGCCTTCGCCGGAACCTCGGGCTTGGCTTGGCCCTTGCCGTTGGCGGCCGGCGCTGCGGCTTGTCCATCGCCCGCCGTATCGAGCTTGATGATGGTGCTGCCTTCGCTGACCTTGTCGCCGATGGCGACCAGAATTTCCGCCACCTTGCCGTGCACGGGCGCGGGCACATCCATCGCGGCCTTGTCGCTCTCGAGCGTGATCAGCGGATCGTCGGCCTTCACCTCATCGCCCGGCTTCACCTGAATTTCGACGACCGGGACATTTTCGAAATCACCGATATTCGGCACCTTGATGTCGACGAGCGGCATGGAATCGAACCTGTCCTGGTCAGCTGCGGGCCGGATTGGCCTTGTCGGGATCGATCCCGTATTTCGCGATCGCTTCCGCGATCTTGATCGACGGGATCTTGTTCTCGTCGGCCAGCGCCTTGAGGCTAGCAATCGTCACGAAATGCCGATCGACCTCGAAGAAGTAGCGGAGCGTGCGGCGGTAATCGGAACGCCCGAAGCCATCAGTGCCGAGCACCGAATACCGGTTCGGCACCGACGGCCGGACCTGATCGGCGTAGAGCTTCATGTAATCGGTCGACGCAATCACCGGTCCTTCGCCGCGCCCGGCAATCTTGCGCGTCACGAACGGAACGCGCGGCGTCTCCGTCGGATGCAGGAGGTTCCAGCGCTCGGCATCGTGGGCGTCGCGGGCAAGCTCGGTAAAGCTCGTCACGCTCCAGATGTCGGCTGCGACACCCCAGTCGTCGCGCAAGAGATCGGCGGCGGCGATGACTTCGCGCAGGATCGCGCCCGATCCCATGAGCTGCACCCTGTGGCCCGGCGCCCCCTCCGGCGCCGCCCGGAACAAATACATGCCCTTGATGATGTCGGCCTCGACGCCGTCCGGCATCGGCGGATGCTCGTAATTCTCATTCAGCAGCGTCAGGTAGAAGAACACGTCCTCCTGATCCGTCAGCATGCGCCGCATGCCGTTTTGGACGATGACCGCGACCTCGTAATTGAATGTCGGATCGTAGGAGACGCAGTTCGGCACCGTCGCCGAGATCAGATGACTGTGGCCATCCTCGTGCTGCAGGCCCTCGCCGTTGAGCGTCGTGCGTCCCGACGTGCCGCCGAGCAGAAAGCCGCGGCACCGCTCGTCGCCGGCCGCCCATGCGAGATCGCCGATGCGCTGGAAACCGAACATCGAATAGAAGATGTAGAACGGCACCATCGGCACGTCCGACGTCGAATAGCTCGTCGCCGCGGCAATCCACGACGCCATCGCGCCGGCTTCGTTGATGCCTTCCTGCAGCATCTGGCCGGACTTGTCTTCCTTGTAGAACATCAGCTGATCGGCATCTTCGGGCCGATAGAGCTGGCCAACCTGACTGAAGATGCCGAACTGCCGGAACATGCCTTCCATGCCGAACGTGCGGCTTTCGTCGGGAACGATCGGAACGATGTGGCGGCCGAGAGCCTTGTCGCGCATGAGCGCCGTCAGGATCCTGACGAACGCCATCGTCGTCGAGATCTCGCGGCCGTCCGACCCCTTGAGCTGCGATTCAAACAGCGCCAGCGGCGGCGCCTCGAGCGTGACCGACGACTTGCGGCGGCGTGACGGCAGATAGCCGCCGAGGTTGCGCCGCATCTTGTGCAGGTATTCGTCCTCGGGCGAACCCTTCTCGAAACGAATGAACGGCAGATCGGCGAGCTGGTCGTCGGCAACCGGCACCTTGAAGCGATCGCGGAACTGGCGCAGCGCGTCGACATCCATCTTCTTCGATTGATGCGCGAGCATCTGGCCTTCGCCGGCTTGCCCCATGCCATAACCCTTGACGGTCTTGGCAAGAATGCACGTCGGCTGATCCTTGTGCTGCGTCGCCGCCGCATACGCCGCGTAAACTTTCGACGGATCGTGGCCGCCGCGCGTCAGGCGCCAGATCTTCTCATCCGACCAGTCTTCGACGAGCGCCGCCGTTTCCGGATACCGCCCGAAGAAGTGCTTGCGGATGAACGCGCCGTCACGCGATTTGAAGACCTGGTATTCGCCGTCGACGCACTCTTCCATCAGCTGGCGCAGTCTGCCCGTCGTATCGCGCGCCAGCAGCTCGTCCCATTGCGAGCCCCAGATGACCTTGAGCACATTCCAGCCCGCGCCGCGGAAGTTGCGCTCGAGCTCCTGGATGATCTTGCCGTTGCCACGCACCGGCCCGTCGAGCCGCTGCAGGTTGCAATTGACGACGAAAATCAGATTGTCGAGCTTCTCACGGCCCGCGAGCGAAATCGCGCCGAGGCTTTCCGGCTCGTCCATCTCGCCGTCGCCGCAGAACACCCAGACCTTGCGGTCTTCCGTGTCGGCCAGTCCGCGCGCGTGCAGATATTTCAGAAACCGCGCCTGATAGATCGCCATCAACGGCCCGAGGCCCATCGAGACGGTCGGAAATTGCCAGAAGTCCGGCATCAGCCACGGATGCGGATAGGACGGCAGACCCTTTCCGCCGACCTCCTGTCGGAAATGCAGAAGCCGGTTCTCGTCGAGCCGGCCTTCGAGAAACGCGCGCGCGTAAATGCCCGGCGACGAATGCCCCTGGACCAGAATGAGATCGCCGCCATGCCTTTCGGACGGCGCGTGCCAGAAATGCGTGAA
>RXJH01000007.1:3176-148513 GCA_003987725.1 Hyphomicrobium sp.
TTCCTCGTCGACGCTTATGCTGTTGATGTAGGCGGTGCTCGACGCAAAAGGAATTGCCGCACCACTGACCCGCGCCCGCTCGACGACTTCTTCCAGTATGTCGTCGGCCCGGTCCGTTCCGCCGTACGCGATGACGGACGATATCGAGTCCGTCCAATCACGGATTTCAGGATCTTCCGGCTTCAGAACTTTCCGTTCGTCCTTGCCCATGGCGTCCCTTGTTCCTCGTTCGCGAGGAGACTCGTAAACACCGAGACCGCCGTCTCGGTTCGAATCGGCACGTGCCTGCAATGGTCTATCACAAACCTATAGGTGGAACTGTACCACCCAGAAATCAAATAAGATTTATGACTGCTATGTTTAGCGTCGAAAATCGCTTGAACAGAAACGCGCGCTTTTTTGCGCACGCAAGCCTCGAACCGCGTTTCTTAGCGAGCTTCAGGAGGCCTACCGCATCCCGCCGATCAATTGTAACGCTGCCGCGAATGCCTGGTCCGCGTCCAGCGCCGTCGTATCGAGATGAACCGCATCGTCGGCGGCATGCATCGGCGCCGCAGCACGGCCACTGTCGCGCGCATCACGCCGGCGAATATCAGCCAGAAGATCGTCATATGTAACGCTCTCGCCGCGTGACTGATGTTCGAGAAACCGCCGCTTCGCCCGCGCTTCATCGGAAGCGGTAACGAATATTTTCACGTGCGCGTCGGGACAGACGACCGTGCCGATGTCACGACCATCGAGAACGGCGCCATTGTCCTGCCGCGCGAATGCCCGTTGATACTCGAGCAGCGCCGCGCGCACCTCGGGAATCTTCGCGACAATAGAAGCTGCGTCGCCGGCGCGCGGACCGCGGAGCGCGGGATCATCCAGCGTCTCGGCGTTGACAGATTTCGCAGCCGCCATCGCAGCCTGAACGTCCTCCAAATCGGAGCCGGACGCGAGAACATCTCGGGCGACGGCCCGATAGAGAAGACCGGTATCGAGCCAGGCCATGCCGAAGTGAACCGCAATCCGCTTTGCAAGCGTGCCTTTGCCTGACGCAGCCGGACCATCGATCGCAATGATCAACTGCGCGCCCTCCGTTCCACAACAAGACCGATCGCAAATCTCGGACGGACATGAAACATCGTTGTCACCGGCCCGCGGGCTCATCGTATTTCGCCCCGAGCGTTTCCATCAGCTCTCGGAACTCGGGGAAGCTTGTCGCGATCATGGTCGAGTCGTCCACCACGATAGGTTGCTCGCTCGCGAGACCCGCCGTCAAAAACGCCATCGCGATCCGGTGATCGAGATGGGTTGCAACGACGCCGCCGCCCTTGAGGCCGCCGTTCCCCGAAACGATCAGGCTGTCGCCCTCGACCCGCACCGTCGCGCCATTGGCCGCCAATCCCGCAGCTGTTGCCTGCAGCCGGTCGCTCTCCTTGACCTTGAGTTCGGCAAGGCCGTCCATCCGCGTATCACCTTCCGCGAAGGCCGAGATCGCCGCAAGGACAGGATACTCGTCGATCATCGACGGCGCACGCTCCGCCGGCACCCGCACACCCTTGAGACGCGACGCGCGGACGCGAATGTCAGCGACGGGCTCTCCGCCCTCCTCACGCTCATTGAGAAACGTAACATCGCCGCCCATTTCCTGCAGCGTCATATAAAGCCCGACACGCGTCGGATTGATCAGCACACCCTCGATCGTGACGTCGGAACCGGGCACCAGCAATGCCGCCGCCGCCAGAAACGCCGCCGACGACGGATCGCCGGGAACGTGAACGTCCTTGCCAGTGAGTTCCGCATGTCCCCTCACGGTAATGTGCGTATCGGCGCCCTTCGTCTCGGTCCTGACGGTCGCCCCGAAATGGCGCAGCATCCGCTCGGTGTGATCGCGCGTGGGCTCGTGCTCGACGACCGTCGTTTCTCCCGCCGCATGGAGACCGGCGATAAGGACGGCACTCTTCACCTGCGCCGAAGGCACGGGGAGCACGTAGACGATCGGAATCAATTCGCTCGTACCCTTGAGCGTCAGCGGCAACGTCTCTTTGCCGGGCTCGAGAATTTCGAGGCCCATGTCTATGAGAGGAGCCAAAACCCGCCGCATCGGCCGGCGCGACAACGATGCATCACCCGCCATCGTGACCGTCATCGGATGCCCGGCGACGACGCCCATCATCAGCCGCGTCCCGGTGCCCGAATTGCCGAAATCGAGTGCCTGAGCCGGGGCGCTGAGCCCGCCGACGCTGCGGCCTTTGACCACCCAAGCGTCACCCTGCTTCTCCGCCATCGCGCCGAGTGCAACCACCGCCCGCGCGGTATTGATGACGTCCTCGGCCTCCAGAAGCCCCGTAATACGCGTTGTCCCGGTCGCCAGAGCACCGAAAATGAGAGCACGGTGGGAGATCGATTTGTCGCCCGGAACCCGCACCTTCCCTTTGAGCGGTGCGGAGCGGAGGGACGATAGCGGTTTCGGTGTGGATGTAGTGTGCAAAATCGACCTTCCGAACCATTGAAAATCTGGCTTGTCAGGCTCTTTTCCCTGACTTTAGGCCCGGATAGACACTGGACCGCGACGCCCTGTCAACGGCCCCATCGGAAGGGGGGCGAGACGCCAGCGGCCGGGGACCTTGACGCAGTCCCGCCAGCTCCCACCTTTTCGTTTTGACAGGGGACACCGCCTATGGCAGACGGGCTCCCTTGATTTCCGAACCCTGAGGCACGACCAATGGCGACCAAGCAAGCGCGAGGGACAAAGCGCACCTGTCAGAACTGCGACGAGCGCTTCTATGATCTCGGTCACGATCCGATCATCTGCCCCTTCTGCAATAGCAAATATGTGATTGCTTCTTCACCGGCGGCACTGGCAGCCCTCCAGGCTGAGCAGCGGGATCTCGCCGCCAAGAAGGCGAAGAAGGTAGCGACCGCCGAGGAAGCCGACGGCGAATTGCCGGCGGTCGAGGGCGAAGAGGCTCTCGTCGACGTTGAAGCCGACGATACCGGTACCGAAGACGATGAAACCTTCCTCGAGGAAGAGGAAGAAGAAGGCGGCGACGTCTCGAACATTATCGGCGGCCCGGCAGGCGAGGGCGACGAAGAGCCTTGATAAAGCTCTGAAACGTCCTTGCAGTTTCCGCCAAGACGACTTATCAGGCGGAACTTCGAACTTCGGCGGGATCCAGCCCCGCCGATTGGAATGGGTTTGGGGCTATAGCTCAGCTGGGAGAGCGCTTGCATGGCATGCAAGAGGTCACCGGTTCGATCCCGGTTAGCTCCACCATCTCTTTCTTCTTAGGCCAATCTTCTTAGACCAATTTGGCGCAAAAGCCCGCGATTGCCAGCACGGCTGACCTCGCCCAGCTTTTTATGTAGTCTCCGCCGCGAAAACGATTTGCGAAGCATAATCGCGGACGACAGGGACGAAACATGCACAACTGGCGCTTGAACCTCACTTGGGTAGCCGTCGCCGCGCTCGGCGCCGTTTCGCTCTCAATTGTCGCACTATCGCGAGGCGAAACCATCAACGCGATCTGGCTCGTCTCCGCCGCGATCTGCTCCTATTTGCTCGCCTACCGGTACTACAGCCGCTTCATCGCCGACCGCGTGCTCCAGCTCGATAAAGCGCGCCTCACGCCCGCCCAGCGCTTCAATGACGGGCTCGACTACTGCCCCACCGACAAAACCGTTCTTTTCGGCCATCACTTCGCAGCCATCGCCGGAGCAGGCCCCCTCGTCGGCCCCGTGCTCGCGGCGCAGATGGGCTACCTGCCCGGAACGCTCTGGCTGATCGTCGGCGTCATCTTTGCGGGCGCGGTGCAGGATTTCGTCATGCTCTGGGCATCGACCCGGCGCGACGGGCGCTCCCTCGGCGAAATGATTCGCACCGAGCTCGGCGAGATTGCAGGCACCATCGCGATGATCGGCGTCCTGCTCATCATGGTCATCCTGCTCGCGGTTCTGGCGCTTGTCGTCGTCAAGGCGCTGAAGCAAAGCCCGTGGGCAACGTTTACGGTCATGATGACGATCCCCATCGCCGTCCTCATGGGCTTTTACGGACGGTTCATTCGACCAGGCCGCATTGGCGAGATGTCGGTGATCGGCCTCACCTTGTTGCTGCTATCCCTGATCTTCGGTCGCCACGTCGCCGAGGATCCGACGCTCGGGCCGATGTTCAACTATTCCGGTGAACAGCTGTCGATGATGCTGATCGCCTACGGCTTCGTCGCTTCCGTGCTGCCGGTATGGACGCTGCTCGCACCCCGCGACTACCTGTCGACATTCCTGAAAATCGGTACCATCGCCGGTTTGGCGATCGGCATCTTCTTCGTGCTGCCCGATCTCAGGATGCCGGCCGTCACGAAGTTCATCGACGGCAGCGGCCCGGTCTTCGCGGGCAACCTGTTCCCGTTCCTGTTCATCACGATTGCCTGCGGCGCGATCTCAGGCTTCCACGCACTCGTTTCGTCCGGCACGACACCGAAGATGCTCGACAACGAAGTCAACGCCCGCCTCATCGGATACGGCGCGATGCTGATGGAAAGCTTCGTCGCCATCATGGCCTTGGTCGCAGCGACGACGCTCGAGCCCGGGCTCTATTTCGCACTGAATAGCCCGGCAGCCCTCATCGGCACGACGCCGGAAAGCGCCGCGGCAGCAATCTCCGGCTGGGGCTTCGCCATCACGCCGGACATGCTGAAGGAAGCCGCGGCCAACGTTGGCGAGTCGACGATCCTGTCCCGCACCGGCGGCGCACCGACGCTCGCGGTGGGCATGGCTGAAATTCTCTCCAGCGCCATCGGCGGCAAAGGCTTGATGGCCTTCTGGTACCACTTCGCCATCCTCTTCGAAGCGCTCTTCATCCTGACGACCATCGATGCCGGAACGCGCGTCGCGCGCTTCATGATCCAGGACCTACTGGGCACGGTCCGTCCGTCCCTCAAGGAAACGCGCTCGTGGACGGCGAACATCGTCGCGACGTCGATCGCCGTCGGCGGCTGGGGCTATTTCCTCTATCAAGGTGTGGTCGATCCCCTGGGCGGCATCAATACGCTCTGGCCGCTGTTCGGCATCGCCAACCAGATGCTGGCCTGCATCGCGCTCACGCTCTGCACGGTCATCCTCTTCAAGATGAAACGGCAGCGCTACGCTTGGGTGACTCTCGCGCCGGCAACTTGGGTTGCGATCTGTACGCTCACCGCAGGCTGGCAGAAAATCTTCAGCGAAAATCCGGCGATCGGCTTCGTTTCGCACGCAACGAAATTCTCGAATGCGCTGGCGTCCGGTCAAGTTATCGCGCCTGCCAAATCCTTGGACGACATGCAGCGCATCGTCTTCAACGATTACCTGAACGCTACGCTGACAGGCCTCCTGATCGCGCTCGTGGTCGCCATGGCCGGGTTTGGCGCGGCGGCTATCATGAAGGCGCTCGCCAACCCGGATGTCTCGGCGCGCGAAGCGGCCGTGGTTGCGGCGGAATGATGCATGCAAAAAACCGGCACAAATCCCCTGTTCAAGTTTGCAGCCGGCGTCGCCAAGACGGCGCGGCTGATGGTCGGCGTGCCTGACTACGATGCTTACGTCGCGCACCGCCATCGCGCCCATCCGGGCGAGCCGGTGATGAGCTACGAGGATTTCTTCCGTGAACGGCAGGCGAGCCGGTATGGCGAAGGCGGCGGCAAAATCAGCCGCTGTTGCTGACCGAATTTCGGCCCGCGTCAAAAAGGCAACCGCCTCCGTTTGTAGCTAGCGCCCGTCGCAGTCCCGAACAAATGTCACCGAGGATTGATCCGGCGCGCGTCCACGGCTACGAGGGGCCGCATGGCACCTCCTCTCATTACGCTCAAAGACATCAACCTGACCTTCGGCGGAACTCCGCTGCTCGAAGGCGCCGAGCTGACCGTCGCCCCCGGCGACCGCGTCTGCCTCGTCGGCCGCAACGGCTCCGGAAAATCGACATTGCTGAAAATCGCAGCCGGTTTCGTCGAGCCGGATCGCGGCGAGCGCTTCGCCCATCCGAACGCCAGCATCCGCTACCTTCGGCAAGAAGCCGACTTCACAGGCTTCGAAACGGTTCGCGCCTACGTCGAAGCCGGGCTCGGCCCGACCGACGACCCTTACCTGGCCGATTACCTTTTGATGGAACTCGGTCTCGACGGCGAAGCCGATCCGCGAACCCTTTCCGGCGGCGAGGCACGCCGCGCTGGTCTTGCACAGGCCATCGTCGCCAAGCCCGATGTCCTTCTGCTCGACGAGCCGACGAACCATCTCGATCTCACCGCGATCGAATGGCTGGAATCGACCCTTCAGGCCTCACGCTCGGCCCTGCTGCTAATCAGCCATGACCGCCGGTTCCTCGAAACGCTGTCGCGCGCGACCGTCTGGCTCGACCGGGGCAAGACCCGCCGCCTCGAGCAGGGCTTTGCAGCGTTCGAAGACTGGCGTGACAAGGTGCTCGAAGAGGAAGAAATCGAGCGCCACAAGCTCGACCGCAAGATCGTCCGCGAAAACCAGTGGATGCACGGCGGCGTCACCGGCCGGCGCAAGCGCAACGTGCGCCGCGTGCGCGAGCTGAAAGCCATGCGCCAGGAAGTGCGCGAACAGCGCCACTCCGTCGGACAGGTTCGCCTGGACGCTTCGGAAGGCAGCCTCTCCGGCAAGCTCGTCGTCGAGGCGACCGGCATCTCGAAGGCCTACGGCGAGACCGACATCGTCAAGGCCCTCGACCTGCGCGTCATGCGCGGCGACCGGCTTGGCATCGTCGGTCCGAACGGCGCGGGCAAGACTACGCTGATCAAGTTGCTGACCGGCCAGATTTCGCCGGACAGCGGCAATATACGACACGGTGCCAATCTCGAGATCGTCGCGCTCGACCAGAAACGCGATGAGCTCAATCCCAATTGGACGGTATCCGACGCGCTGACGGGTGGACGTGGCGACCAGGTCATTATCAACGGCAAGCCGCGCCACGTCGCGAGCTACATGCAGGACTTCCTGTTTCTTCCCGAGCAGCGGCTGTCGCCGATCCGCGTTCTTTCGGGTGGAGAGCGGGCGCGTTTGATGCTTGCGCGCGCACTCGCGAAGCCATCGAACGTGCTGATCCTTGACGAGCCGACGAACGATCTCGACCTCGAAACGCTCGATCTCTTGCAGGAACTTTTATCCGATTACGCCGGTACGATTTTGCTCGTCAGCCACGACCGCGATTTCCTCGATCGCATCGTAACGAGCGTATTGGCGCCGGAAGGCGATGGATATTGGACGGAATATGCCGGTGGCTATTCCGATATGCTGGCCCAGCGCAAGGGCGAAGGTCTGCAAAAGAAATCGCAATCGAATGCTGCAGCGGCATCTCGGAAAGGCGCGGCGGAATCGAGCGCCGCTTCTGCATCGGCAAAGCAGAAGCTGTCCTTCAAGGATAAGCACGCCCTGACGACGCTCCCGATCGAAATCGCAAAGCTCGAAACCGAAATCCAAAATCTCGCGGCAAAACTCGCCGATGCCGAGCTCTTCACCCGCGATCGTGCGGCGTTCGATAAAACGAGCGAGCGCCTGGGCCAGGCCCAAATGCAGCTCGAAGCCGCTGAAACACGGTGGCTGGAACTTGAGGAAAAGCGCGAGGCCATCGAAAGCCTCGGCTAGGATAATAAAAAAGCGACGACCGGAAGACCCGGCCGCCGCTTAAAGTCCGACCCTAAGGTCGACATCATCTGAATTAGATGAGGTCGATCTCAGCCGGCAGATAGCTGGTCACTTCGAGACCAACTTCCTGCTCGCGAACTTCAGGCTTCGACCACGTCTTCATGGTTTCCTCCAAGAGTGGTTTGTCCACGCTTAACGCCAGCATACGTATGCTGGAGCGGCAATAAGTGCCAATCGTATTTACAATAACAGCTCATAAGCCGGCCTAATAACAATATAACACTTCGCAAATGCGAAGATGAATTTCGCGGCTATTGCTTCGCGGCCCACTGGTCTTTGACTTCGTCGCATCGCTTCGAAATGAATTCGTTGACCTCTTCGACGATGGAGCTCGATAGAATGTTCACGGTGTTGTCGGCAGCGGTCGCGGTCCAAAGCGCGCTTTTGATCAATGTCGGCGCTTCGATCTTGCCCCAATGAGCCTGCGCCTTGGTGGCCTTGCCGTTCTCGAATGTCACCTTCGGCGTGAGATCGAACGAGAAGTCCGTCGCGCCCTTCTTCTCACTCGCAATCGAGCACGTCACCGTGTGCTTGGCGAATTCCAACTCCGCCTTCGGCGCGGCCATCGCCTTCACCAATTCCGCGTGATTGACGGTCAGGTCGGTGGAGCAATGGGCACCATCATAGGGCCAGGTCACCTTCAATTTGGCGACGAGCTTCACGAGTTGTTCCTTGCGCCAGCTTTTGATCACATGGCAGGCGATGTCCTTGCCCGTCGCTTCCTTGGAATGGAACGCCCGGCAGAGATCGACCTTGCAAGCCTGACGCGCTTCCTTCTCCGCCTTCTCTTCGGGTGTCAGCGGTCCATCCGGATCACCCAAGACCTTCCCGGAATCGTCCGCCGCTTTCGCAGGCTCCTCAGCGACGGCGGGCGGAATAGCAAATGCAACGATAGAAAGAGCGATGGCCGAAGCGAACGCTGCGGACGCGAACCTCATGAAACCCTCACTTTGGAAAAAAGCTCGAAGAGCGGATCCCATGTCCGTGGACGCGGGCGGACTTAAGGCAGAAAACCGGTATTACCGCGTTTTGAGCGCACCTGAGGCGTCCGCGACACTCCCCCTCCCATTACGCTTGAAGACTGGGCAGAGGCCCCCATATCTTGATTGAACCGCTGGCAGAGATGCGGCGGTCGGACGGCTCGAAAGGGCGTCCGGGAAATGGGGAAAGATGGTCGCTTAACCAAGGGCCTTCAGATGACACGTTTAACCGCACTTTCGAACCCGCTGCTTTTGGGTTTCGAAGAAATCGAGCGGCTGGTCGATCGAGCCACCAAGGGTGGTGACGGCTATCCGCCTTATAACATCGAACGGGTCGCCCGGGACGGTGATGCCGGTGAGCTTCTCCGGATCACGTTGGCCGTGGCCGGGTTCACGCAAGACGAACTCGAAATTACGCTCGAAGACAAACAATTGACCGTTCGTGGCAAGCAACAAGACGATAAAGACCGTGATTATCTCTATCGGGGCATCGCGTCCCGGCAGTTTTCACGGACGTTCGTGCTGGCAGACGGCATCGAAGTGAAGAGTGCCGAGCTATCGAATGGGCTTTTGGCCGTTGATCTGCAGCGTCTGGAACCGGAGCGCCTTGTAAGGCGAATTGAGATAGGGACAGCGAAACAGATCAAAAGCCGGACCTGAGCTGAGTCTTTCACGTCACAGCGCCGGCGGCCGAATCGTCGGAGGATCGGAGCACACGCGCAGACCGGAAGGACATGATTTCGGACGCTGCGATGAGAGCCCGGCCTCGACACAAGGAGGAAGAGCGTCATGAACACTAAGACCACCGTAAAAGCCACCGAAACCCACAATGTTGTAGTGCCCGTCATGAGCGAGCTGGAGCTTGCACGTCTTGGTGGCGGCGAGGTCGCTTACATCAAGACGCTGACCTCGGACGAAGCGATCGAGATGTTCCCGCAGATCGAAGGACTGCCGAAAGGCATCCCCCTCTTTTCGCTCCACGCGGCCGACGGTACCCCGATCGCGCTGACGGACACCCTGCAGGCGGCAATCGGGCATGCTCAGGAAGACGAGCTGTCGATCGCACCGCTCCACTAAGCCGGCAGCCGAAACACCTTTTTATGACAAAGAGCCACCCAATCCGTTGGGTGGCTCTGCTTTTGCCGGGCAAGCAAATCATCAGGGGCCGCTCGAAATCTGGAAGCTCGCCTGGTAACGATTTAGAGCGACAGGGCCATAGGCTGTCATGGCGACGTTGGATGCGCGGTTCACGACGTCAATCCAAAGATCATTCAACCAAGCAAATGGAATTGAGACGATCACCGACGCGATGACGGAGACTAAAGTCGCAATCGCGGGGTCGTAGGGGCTTCCCTGGAAAGTAATCAACGCAAACGATCCGAGCGTCGTGATCACAAGGATGTGGGCGAGATAAAGGGGAAACGACAGCCAGCCGATCCGGGCTGCCAGTTTCGATGAGAGGACGTGACGAACTGACTGAGGTGCCACGCAAACGGCAAGAATGATGAGCGTCGCCCCAACAATCAATTCGGAGTCCTCCAATCCCCATGCAAACAAATAGATCCCAATGAGAAGTGTGGGGGCAAACACCCACCACAGTGCCACGACGCGCTCTTGTGGAAGAAAGGCTGCAAGGGCCATACCGAAGACGAAACCGGAAAGCGTCGGAGATTGCGCGAAGCAAAGAAAGCCGACCGTTCCCATCAAAGCGGCTGCGGTGAAGGGATTGAGGAGTAAGAGCGGTCTGACAAGAAGCGCCAATCCAAAAACGACGAAACTGCCAATAAATTCGACCCGCATCGTCCAAATGCTGCTGTCATAAGTCGCCTCGCCATAGAAGAAGGTATAGAACACACCTTCTTTAAACGCCTTTTTGAAATGCGGCGCGAAGCTGGCGATCTGGTCATCCGGGATGCCTCGGCCGTAGGTGGCAAGAAAATGCGAACCAGAAATCGCCGAAGCGTCGTGGAAAAATTCCAGGTTGAGTTTGAACAGGCAGTAAGATGCCAAGACGGCCAAGAGCACCGGGCCAGCCAATCGCGGCCAGCGTTTCACCGCGCTGCGAACGACAACGAGCGCATCTCCTGACAAGAAATATGATCGGGTGAGAACATAACCCGAGAGCACAAAAAACAGCACCACGGCTGAATGCCCAGCTAAGACACTTTGGATCAGTGTCGTCACGCCGGGGATACGTGACCACAAGGCGGCGTCTGGAAAAAACGCAAGATTGCAATGGCAAAAAAGGACGACGAAAGCCGCAAGTCCCCGCACCGCCTCTAGCGGAATGTCTTTGTGCGTTGATTGCATTGGATCCCCTAATTGCGATCCACACTGGGTAAGTATGCTCAAGTTTCGGCGCGCAGCAAAAAACACAAAAGCGCGCGTGTTCGAAAGGTGAAGATGACCCGCTCAAAAATTGAATTGGTGCCTTGCGCAGTGAAATTGCAATAAGCGGACGCAAAGCGTTACGAAGTTTCGAAGTTCAAAAGGATAAAATTCACGCGCCTTGATTTCGGTTTCTGTGAACAACATCCTCTGCGTTACACTCAATAACCGTCCTAGAATTGGTATCCGTCCATTGTTGCTCGACGAGAGCAGGCGCGATAATCCGCGTGCAGAGGTCGGCGGCGGCCCGGAAGCATGCGATTCCAAATCGAAGAGCCACCCAATCCGTCGGGTGGCTCTGCTTTTGCCGGGCATCGTGACCGCGAGCTTCGCCTAGGAGTGATAATGCGCGTATTGGCCCTTCGGCTTGAAGCGTTCGAGGTACTCCGGAACGATCCCGTCGATTGAGGCCGGCTTGTCGATACCAAGCGCCGCAATCGTTCGCCCTTCTTTTTTCGCGGCTTCCGACACCACGTTATCCGACTGCAAGAGCCGCACCTGGTCGAGCGTCAGCGGCCGCATCGAATTCGGCAGCGGCGAACTCAGGATCGCCATCAGCTTCGCCACCCCGAACGGCAGAGGCAACAGCAGCCGCCGGCGATCGGCATATTGTAGAGTTGCCTTGAGGAGATCCCGGAAACTCAGAACCTCCGGGCCACCGAGTTCATAGATCGTCCCAGGTTTTCCGATCCCGTTCGCGGCGTTGGCCGCCGCCTGCCCGACGTCGCCGACAAAAACCGGCTGAAATTTCGTGCCACCGCCGCCGACGAGCGGCAGGAAGGGGCTGATCCGCGCCATGGCGGCAAAACGGTTGAAGAACTCGTCCTCTGGGCCGAACACGATGGACGGTCGGAGCACGAGCGCCGACGGGAATTCGGCGAACGTCGCCCGTTCGCCCTCAGCTTTCGTCCGCGCATACCGTGACGCCGAATCCTTGTTGGCGCCGATCGCCGAAATATGAACGAGACGGGTGGCGCCCGCCTCCTTTGCGGCCTTCGCAACACGCTCCGCACCCTTGGCGTGGACAGCTTCGAACGTCTGCGCGCCAGACGGCGACAAAATGCCGACGGCGTTGATGACGATTTCCGCGCCCTCTACGGCTCGCGCAATCGAATCGGCGAAGCGGAGATTGGCCTGAACGGCATGGATCTGCCCGACGACGCCCATGGGTTGCAGATGACCCGCAAGATCGGGCCTGCGAACGGCAGCGCGGACGCGGTAGCCCTTCCGAGCCAACGACCAAACGATGTGGCGCCCGACAAATCCGGAGCCTCCGAACACGGTCGCCAGCTTGCCGTTTTCTGCCATTCCGAAACCTCGATGCTGCGGCCACCCGGGGCCCTTATGCTGCCATCAGCTCAAGCGGTAGCTCTAGACCTACGGATTGCCGCTGTGAAGTCCGCGCCGCACGATGTGAATGGCAGGATTCGGCCCAAGAAACCGTCCCGCGGCGAACGGACGCCCAATCGGCGCCGTGAAACCCTCCGGAGCGCCGCCTTGCGCACCAGCGATGCGTTGTCTCGCCTCGATTTGGTGTCACGCAATTGACTTCCGCGTCCGCACAATTTACCTGACACGTCGATGCCCAGATGGCGGAATTGGTAGACGCACTGCTTTCAGGTAGCAGCGCTCACAAGGCGTGGAGGTTCGAGTCCTCTTCTGGGCACCAAGGCTTTGCTAAGTCCTTGAGGCGTCGTAAGTATCAAGCATCATTGAAAGTTTGGCCGCACCAACTGTGATACAGAGGTGCGCTACGTGGTGCTTTTCATGTCTCGTCCAACTCGGCGTTCTGGCTCGCGTCATGCGCAGTTTCAGAAGCGCGTTCCTGCTCCCGTTTTGAGGATCGCTCGCGGTAAGCAAGTTGCTCTTTCGCTCCCGCCTGAAACAGCCAACGGACCGCCGATCCAACTTACCGTCAAGCTCATCGACGTGCTGCGCTTCTCACTGCGAACCAACGACAAGGGGCTGCGTGAACAGCGCCACGTGGCCGTCTTACAGCAGCTTGACCGAGCGTATCAGGCGATCCTGGAAGGGCCACGCAGTCTCTCGAATAAGGAGCGTGTGGCGCTGTCCGGCGTTCTCTACGACACGCTCGCCTCGGGTTTTGAGGACGAGCCAGTTAGCGCCGAGTGGTGGAAGATCGTTGGCGAAGTCGCCCATCATGCACTCACCGCGCCGACGCTGACTATAAATACCTTTCCGAATGAAGGTCGGCTGCGCCAGCTTGAACGCTACGTCGGGCCTTTCCTAGAAGCGGTATTGCTTCGCGAAGGAGTAATCGCTGACGATGATAGCCGGTTAGGACTGCTCGAAGCCTTCGCAACCGCCCTCATCAAAGCGGCACGGAAGCTGAAACAGAACGCCGAAGGCGATTACACTCCCGACCCGGCCGCCGCCCGCTTCCCGAAGTGGGAAGGCATTAAACCCGTAGCGTCAGCATCTTCATCGCCTACCTCTCTCACGTTCGACAATCTGCTAGATCGCTGGGAAAGAGAAAGTGCGAAGGCACCAAGCTCGCTCGTCGCCTTTAGGCAGCACGTCCGCGCATTCAAAGAGCACCTCAAACACAACGACGTGAAGAGCGTCACGCGAACAGACGTGATTGCCTGGAAGGATGCGCTTCAAAGCCAGGAGCTTGCTGCCAAGACTATCAACGGGAGCTACCTCGCGAGCATCCGCACCTTGTATCGCCTTGCTAAACGCAATGATCTAATCGCCACGGACCCAACGGAGGGCATTGGCGTTCAATCAAAGCAGAGAGCAGGTGAAGGAAGGCTGCCGTATGATGATGCCGAGGTCAGCGCGATACTGGCTCTTGCTGATGTTCAGACGGACACTCGTTTGCGTTGGATACCGTGGCTACTCGCCTTGACCGGAGCGCGAGTGGGCGAAATCGCCCAGCTCTGGGGCAACCGCGTCATGACAGTCAATGGCGTCCCCATCATCCGCATTGCCCCTGCAGACGATGGAGGCACGATAAAGAACGCCGGATCGGAACGCGACGTGCCGCTTCATCCTGAAATCGTCAGTCGCGACTTTTTAGAGTTCGTGAAAACACGCCCGAACGGAGGTCCATTGTTTTACGGCGGGAAGCAAGCGGAAGCGCGTCCCAGAAAGTCGAAAACGGCGGGTCATGCCTCAGACGGCGCAATCAATCGCGTCCGTGAATGGATACGCGAGAGCGGCTTCGCTGATCCTCGCAAAGCGCCGAGCCACGCATTCCGTCATTGGTTCAAGACGAAGTGCGCCGACCTCGACATCCCAGACAGTGTTGCAGACGCGATCCAAGGGCACTCCGATCAAAGCGCGGCCGCTAGTTATCGAAAAATCAGCCTCGCGAAAATGGCGGAGGCGATCCGCAAGATTGAGGTGTCCGCATCGCAAAAACAACCGGCGGGTGAGTCCCGAAGGCGGACCTAGAAGTACGTTTCCGCTCGCACCGCCCTTGCATTGTAAGCTTAAGCCCCAAAAAAGCTTTATGCGAGCGCGTCCGCTGTTGCCGGATCCGCAGCAATATTTCACCACCATTTATATTGGGAGTTGAGGCTGATCCACATCGTTCTGACGGCGGACGCTACCGGCAGAAGTGGGCCATCGGACCCATCGGAATTTAGGGCTTGAACACGTACTTCCCACTTCACTTTGCCGGGCGAAGTGCCTGAGCTGGCGCTGCCGCCTCCGATCGAGAAGCTGGCTACATTTGAACTGAAGTGAGGTGCTCCAAACTGTTTGCTTTTGTATTTGAGCAAAGTCTCGTGCTTTAAGGCGTTTGCCGTACAACGAATGATCTCAAAGTTTCCATCTTGGTCTCTCAACCAGTTCGCAAACCCTTCACTTGTCTCGACCGATATGGGTTTCTGTAACTTGTTTTGAAATGTCCAGCCTTGCGCTTTTATTGATGATTCGTGAGCGCGAAAGACCCAATCGTGCATGTGGTAGAGTGAAGTGGCGCAATGCATCGCCTTCCGCAAATCACCCCGATGCTGATCGAATTCATTGAAATCTACTTCCACGATATCGGTCCAGAAATCGCGAATACCCAACGCCTTTGTGCACATCGGCCACCCCAAACATAAAACGGTCAGTTTCGATACGCGATCGACAAACCAAGCGAAATTCGGGCCAATAGAAACACGCGAAGCTGATGCGAGCAGATAGGCGTGTCAAAAATCCCTCAAATCTTCCTTCGCGGAAATGACCGCCTACTGTTGAAGTCAGTAAGTTGGCCCCATATGTTAGCCGGAACGAGAGAATGTAAGTATGAACTCCTCCGACATTGTTCGGATCAAACCTGAATCGCGTTTGGAAGTACATGAACTTCGAGCAAAGCGGTTGACATGCGAAGGGTGTCGTTTGCGCGTCAATTTTCGTACATCGTATCGAGTTAACTCAAAACCCAAGCTAGCGAATTGATCAATTGTGAATTGATCGAGCTTCACTCTGAACCCACCTGTTGACCTTTGCCCGACAATCAAAACTGCCGTACCTGAAGCTTTCAGAGATGAAGCTATTCCTCGGCACGCTATTGCGTAATCCGCGAGAAAGCTCTCGACTTTTTTCGCGGTCGTTCCCTCGGCGCTTCCAGCCCAATATTGACGCGAAAGATGGCGGATTTCCCTCGATAGTCTGCCGCCGAGACATTGCGAGTCAACGGAGGAAGAACAACTGAATGTTTCAAGCCCCTTCACCAGAGGGACGAAAGTTAGGCAAAGCTTCGACGCCGCTCCGTACTGAACGGTTGTCTTTGAATCCCCATAAGGTGGCGAAGTAAGGATCACATCAAATTTCCTGCCTCCCTCATCCACTCGCAATCTACGAGCATCCCCAATCCTTATAGATGTATTTTTAGAATTGTATGGCTTCGTATCGCTCTGCGAAATGAAGTATTCTAATCTTCGCGCGAAATGAGCCCAAGCAGATGCAGCGAATGTAGAACGGGAAGCCTCGGACATGCGGTGAAGTTTCCAGCCACTCTTCCGCGCGAAAGATGCGTCTCTCGTTGTGGCACTCAGAATAGCTCCCAATACCAGCAGGTCCGGCTGGGTAAGTTGCTTCATGTTCAACCAAGCAACAATCTGGCTTAGTTCTTCCATCGATTGTTCGTTGAACCATTGAACCGTTTTTACTTCGCTCGATGCGGCTATCCGCTTCCGATAACATGTGTCCGTTTCGATTTCGGCAAGCAACCTTCGTAGGACGCTGACATTGGGGTTAGCCAATCGCGCTCTTGTCAACAAGACAGCAAGTGGATTGATGTCTATTCCCACGATGCGATCGGCAGACATCGCTTCGGCAGCGGCAAGAAGCCTGCCCGATCCGCAGAAGGGATCCAAAATTGAATGGCCCTTCCGCACATGTGTTCTGGCCAACTGAGCCGCGAGATCCTCATCCACCATCGCGGGATAAGGATGAAATCGAGCTAGTCTCGCCCGTGGACCCGAATTTGTATTAGATCGCCGATTAGTTGTACGCACTCAGCCACCGACAGCCCAGAAGTATTCAACGTCAGAGTAGGGACACTACGCGCGAGAGGATACTGTGTATCGCAGAATGCGTCTTCGGCAGCGTCCGCCTCGCCTAAATTGATTACCGTTCCATGGCGGGCTTGCCAACGTGCTATTCGATCATTTTCAGAAGCTTCGAGCCGCACAAATAAGACGCCAGACCGTCCCAAGAGTACTGAGGCCAAATATCGACCCTCAACGATACAGTGATCCTGTAGGCCAACCCAAGCTCGGGTCACCACGTCGATAGACTGGTGGTCCGACGCGGTGAGGTCGTCTATCTTAAGCCCCTTCTGTTTCGCCAATAATCGCGTTTCTTCTCCACAGTGTCGAATCGGCATGTCTGGGAAGCGTTGCGCCAACGAACGGACAATCGTCGTCTTGCCTGTCGATGAGCGACCGAAAATCGCGATGATCATGACTTTTGAAAAACATATAGTGTTTCGACTGACGGGTTGGATGCCCGGTCGGAAACTCTTCGACGAGAAGGCACTCGATGTCGCGGCCCCCATACTCGAGGCATCATACTTTCTAGATCAGCAACCGTCTGATCCACAGTTCCCGGATATTTCCGAGATTCGCCTATGACGAGGGCGCAATATGCTCCCACTTTCATCACGCGGTGAATTTCGGTCCAACACGCTTTCATTTGCATTACATAATCGCTCGCTGCGTTCCGACGCTGCCGCTTGTAGCGAGCTCCAATCTCTTGCTCGCGCTGTTCGTCGATATTCCAACCCATCCACGTATAAAATAGCCGGTTCGCACGAGTATAGTCGATCATGCTCACGTATGGGGGAGAGGTAACAATCATATCTACGCAGCTTGATGGTTGTGCCAGCGTCCTCGCATCCTGACAAAGAACAAATGCGCGACCACCCCTTTTCATGAGATTGGCTGCGGCCAGCTCTAAGAGACGAGTCTCAAACATGGCCACTGCATCATGTTCCACCAGCTGCTTCGGTTTTACGTTGTCGGCAACCCATCCCCAATGATGGCGTCTCTTGTTTCCACTGGCCGTAGTGGCGTGACCCGGTGATGAACACGCATACAACGTATCTGAAAACACGAGCGACAACGCCGCTTTGGATAGCCCTATTTCTTTCTCTACCAATTGCCAGAGAAAACGGAGTTGCGCCAAGGTTGATGGTGCGAACCAAGATTCTAGTTCAGGAGACGCACCCTCATTCCGTCGCCCCACTGCATCGGTTGCACATAGATTACGCCAAACAAGCTGCTCAAGAAGCCTCTCCACCAGACTTTTGCTAAGGGCCCCGTTCTGTAGTGCAACCTTTCCGGCGCTGATCATCACACAGGCAAGAATGCGATCCGAAGCTATCACATTGCGGTCAAGCCGTAGAGCTTCGACAGCCGTTGTTCCGCTTCCGCTAAAGGGGTCCATTATGAGATCGCCGGGCGCGGACAGGGCCTGAATAAGAGACGAAGGTATCTGGCCGATGTAATTCCCGGGAAACCAGTGTGACGACTGAATTGCGTCGCCGGTGCCAGTCGCTCTCGGGAAATCCCAATCGATGTGATTTAGAGCGTCAATGCTCATATCAAAGATAGTTGTGGATCTGACGAAGCCACGCCGATGGGTCGAGTATCAAACGATGAAAAGGCTAGTCTAAACGTTGTACCTATTTCATCTGCAGAGAATGGACGCCGGTCAGGAGATCCTACTCCGAACAACCACTGACGTGAGTTCGAGCCCAAAGTCTTCGTGCTCCCGTCATCGAACCTGACACTCAAGCAGCGATCACGCTTATCCTTTATCGCGTATGCAAAGCAGGTTCGATTTAATTTAGAACTGAGTTGATTTGAAAAAAGGCGTAGGTCGGCATAGTCCGGCCGGTTGCCTGACATCCATTCGAGTGGCGAGCAGTTCCAGAGTTCACCAGCCAACCACCGCAAAGAAGAATCTTTCACCGCAGCAGTAGGCGACGCCGTAAGGCGATGAATCAGCTCGGTATCAGTGAGCGACCATTCGGACTTAGCAATCTCGCCGTTTTCATATGCCGTTGTAACAGCGAACAGCATCATAAGTTTGCCCGCAAAATCGTGGGGTGCGAGCATTAGGTTTTGGTAGACCATTGCTCGCGTTTCTCGCCACCTTTGAAGATTGGTCTCTGCATCCTTGCGAAATATCGGATCACCCGTATCGCGGCAAAAATCCACGATAGCTTTCGCAAGTCGTTGAGGCTCTTGCCGGTCCACGTTTAAACCTAGGTGGTAGGCCATCCGATAGACATTATCGATGTTATCCAAGTCTATGTCGCCGGATATAACGCGGCCAAACAATCCCCGCCCCTTGATGTGATCACTTATTTCTTCGACGAGGCGAGTAGCCTCTCGTGGTCCAACGACTGCTCTCGCCCATTTAACCAGCCCAGTCTCGCGGCCAGCCAATATCTGCATCCCTACGCCTCCGATTTGATCCGGAGCGAGATTGGAAGCAAGCTCGTGTAAGCGTTCTTCATGGTCGAAGCCAGTACCCACGTACTGCAATGCTTCTTCGACTAAATGGCCGTACGCTGTAATCGCCCAGTCATGCAAAAGCGCCGACGCGAGCAGAAGAACATTATCGAACTTCGACAACTTCGAGCGGAAGGGCACGAGCTCAGCAAGGCGGGCGACCCCAAGGACATGTTCATAGCGAGAGATGTTCGCAATACCTGGCATGTCGAGCGAATCGATGTTGGAAAGTCTCACGTGTCGCAGTCGCTGAACCATCGGAATCTGGATCAGGCTCGCGAGAGGCTCGCTCCAATCTACGAGGCCGTAAAGCGCGTCCATCGTAGCTAAGTTTGCAGAAGTCATGTTGGAGCCTTCCCCCTCCGGTTATCAGCCCGTGAAGCAGTCTTGACCACTTCCTCTGGTGCGGCCGATTTCACACGAAGGTCAAGTTTCATGCTCGCATAAGAGTGCAGCAAACTCCAGTCGGCGTCCGCTTGAGCGGCTTCTATGAAGACGCTGAACATTGCATCCCACATACGTTCTGAAGGTAAGACGTGTCGGACGAACACCCGATACTGTTCAATGGATTCTACATCTACGAGCGCATAGCAGTCTTCGTACACCACTAGCGTCGGCTTTCGAGTATCGTCGAACTTACGAGATTCTATTTTTTTAAACGCTTTGGACGTTGCCGTGTGCATCCCAGCGTACGTTCGGCTTGACCAAACATACTGTACGCCCAGCGTTTCGAGCTGCTTCGTTTTTTTTGCGTAAATTGAATCTGCGAAGCCGAAATGAGGCGTGTAAGCATCTATGACCACCAACAGCTTCGCCGCCGTTCGCCACTCGATTCCGTCATCTTTCGCAAGCTTTTCGAGGAAACTGACGAACTCGATCGGGTGTCGAGACGCTGTCAGATACTGTACTGTTAGCCCCTCCTTGAAAAAGGCCATTGCTAACTTGCCAACCAACTTATTAGCTTGAGCCTGGTGCTCTGTTGCTACCGCCAAAGAGCGAGGTGCGAGCGCCTCCCGAACGTCTAGCTCTCCGAAAGATGACAGGATCTCCGTCAATTCCTTTCGGAGGTCATCATCGATTGGCAAGGGATCATGAGCATACGTCGGACGATGATTTTGCGACTGCTTCCAATGGCGGAAGTGTCGGATGATAGGCAAATATTTTGGACGCCAATCATCAACGAAATAAAGAAACCTAATGGAAAAGCGGTACAAGACATAACATGTTGCAAGTAGGTTGACGAGCAACAAAGCTGCGGAGGCATGTCCCGCGTACCAATCCCAATCTTTTGGAACAAGCGCGGCGCAAAGCGCGAGTGTCGCACTTGTCAGTCCCAATAAGAACAAGCCGAAGACAGAATTGATGACGTATGGCGCTTTACGCTCTCTTCCCACCAACGTGTAAAGACTAACCTGAAATGCCATGAGTGTTGCCACGGCTGCGAGTAGCGACCAAGTCGAGAGTTCGCTCGCTACTGAGTTAGTCATTGAATGCTCCAAGTCGGGCTACTTCGAGGACCTCAATAGCGATCTGATCCAGTGCGGCAAGCGATTTGCCGATGGCAGACTCCCATAGCTCGACCTGACTACGCAATCGATCGGGGTCAAGTTCAACGTTTGTGACTTGACGAATGCACTTCTGCTCAAGAGATCCGCTATGGATGCCCAGGCGGTCAAGAGCAGCAATCGCGTCGTCTCGCGAGGCGATGTCCTGTACGGGGAGTGCTAACTCAATACCGTATTTCTCCAAGACGTTTCTCAAAGAATTAATCGCAAGCGGTGTCTGCTCGGGCCAAACGTTCTGATAACCGACATACCCAAACGTCAGCGTTCTTGCTTTCACAGCTGCCGCTACAGCCGATCCGACAACCACATACGCATGGTGACAAGGGAGGCACGTCTGCTCGTAAAAGCTGGTATCCGTCGCCAGCTCGTTTGGCTGCCGGACAACTATCCATAATGTGGTGGACGGCAAAATTTGGGAAAGCTCTCCCAACCTTCGGCGAACCAGGTCCAGACCGATCAAGTGAGGCGCTGCAATGGTCACCAGCACGAGCGGATCTGTTTGGTGGCTGCGCAATGCTGCAAGAGTAGAATCTCTCCCGCCGGAAAACATGATCACATTGCAACCCTTCGGCACTTGCTCGCGATCGGCTGCCTCGCTCAATGACAATTTGTGCATGTGCTGTGTCGCCCTTCGGAGGGAATACCCCATTAACATGACGCTCTAATCCGCAACGGCGGCCGGTGTTTTTGTCGATCTATTTGAACCGCAATAGTTTCAATATGACCACTTCGTAAATGCAAGGAGATCCAGGCAGCGATTCGGCAACATGATCAATCAAGTCGAGAGTGAAACAGTCTCACAACGGGGGATGACTTTCGGTGACTTCACGCATTTTCGTCAGTCCCGGCCAAGCAGGGCCCAATATCGCGAAAAACACCGAGCTCCGATCCGAGATGCTCCACTCTCAATTATAAGCAATCTGAATTTTAGTGCCACATACCATCCTTTGTGACACCGCGCCATTGACAGTGCCACAAATTCGGATGTAAGGTGCCATGAGTTGGTGCCAACATGAGAGTGCAAAAAGTGGCCAAGACGCTATTCTATGCGCGGGTGTCATCCCGCGAACAAAAGCTCGATCTCCAACGTGACGCTGCCCGAAAGCTGAGCGTCAAGACAGCAGACATCTTCATCGAGAAGGCATCGGGTGTTCGCCACGACAGACCAGTGCTCGCAAAGGTGTTGTCCGAACTGCGACCCGGGGACACTTTGGCTTGCTATAAGCTTGACCGCATCGGTCGCAGCCTCGTGCATATCACTAAGCTGATTGCCGACTTGGAAGAGCGAGGCATTCACTTTCGCACTGTGGAAGACGGCCTCAGCACTCAAGGCTCAACTGGAAAGTTGATTTTGCATGTTCTCGGGGCCGTGGCCCAATTCGAGCGTGACCTTATCTTAGATCGCACGAGAGCGGGATTGGCTGCGGCAAGGAAGCGTGGCACCCGGCTCGGGCCACCGATCAAATGGTCACCCGATATGGCAGCGAAGGCTCGTAACCTAATGACCAAGGATGGCCTCAACGCAAACGATGCGGCGAAGGTTTTGGGCGTGAGCCGTCGAACTATGTTTCGGGGCTTGAAAGCGGCTCGCGACCATGACGAATTGCTCCGCACGGAATAGCGCATGTTAGGAACGCCTGATAATGCAGGTGCCGTTTAGTCAAAAGGGTCCGAGCAAGTGAGCTGGCCGAAATCTATAAGGCTGGCTACAGTTGCCATGGCGTTGCCAAGCACCGATCACCCTCCCAGTCAAAATTAGTTCACGCGCCTTCGCGAAGGCCTGCTCCCTTAGCCCATTATCGCCGCGCCATATACAATGAGCGACCTTTTCTTCCGCCTCCATTCGACGAATGATCCAGCCCGGGTCGCTGGTATTTCCTATGCCGAGCGGGGTCTGAAGTAGGCACATTTCCTCGAAGACTGGGCTGGTCACATAACGCTGGACAGGGTCAATGATCGGCCACTGCCAGAAGCGACAAGCCTCTGACACCCATGTAACGGTTCGGCGGTCAGTCAGAACTGCCTCGAAGGATGCTTCTATGACCGGCCCATCTGGAGACGAACGCAGCCACGGCTCATTGTATATTGGAGTAGTCAGCCCAAACGGTTGCCAAACCTGCTTGATCAGCAGGAACCGACATCTGACCCGCTGCCCAACATAATAGGACGGCCAAGGCGACTGACTGCGAAGAGTTCTTGGCGGCATTCTTTCCTATACGAGCGTTATGAGATGGAATCCATTTGGTTCGGCTTAGTTAGTGCGATCAAGTCCGCCAATCCCCACGGGGGGGTATCGGCCGCTCGAATTTGTCTAATGTCTCTTCAAACGACTACAGCATACATTCGGAACCTCTCAATTTCCGGTTAGAACACCAGGCAAGGAGTTGTTACGCGAAGATTGGGACCGAGAAAGAATGGCCTATCAGACGGCGGCCCTGCACGGGGGGGCACCGTCCATGTTTCATTGAATAAGTCTTCAAACGAAAAATATCCGGAACATTCCTTTGAAGGGACGACAACGTGAAAGGTATCCCCGCCGCCCCCGATGATCCTCCTATGGGCAATCGAATGCGGCGGGTAGTCCGGGAGAGCCCAGCGCCCGAACGGGGCGCAGACCTTCTTGCGGTCTGCCAACTAGTCCAGGTCACGCGCGGGAAGGAGAGTGGCCTTCCCTTCCAAAATCGACGAAAGGAATGCTTCTAATCAGAAGTCACTTGTTTCTCCCTCGTCATCGTCCCGGGCGTTTTGCAGAGCATTTCGGATTTGCTCTCGCGTTACGATGCCCGCGTCGTATGCCTTGTTGAGCATCCTCGTTACTTCGACTGACGAAATGCCGAGGGTCGTCGCTGCATCCTTTTGACGCCCGAACTCCCCATCTAAGATACGCCGAACGAGGTCCGCCACGTCGGGATCAACAAGAGTATCCCAACGCCAGGTGCCACATTCAAACTTGACGGTGAATACTTGCCCAGCATCCGGCGACTGCATTCGTAGCTTTGTGAAATCAAGCTTGAACGAAGCGCCGCCCGTTCCGCCAATGCTGTCGTGTGGTTTGAGCCTTACGAGGCTATCAAACATGACTGGTATCTTCGACGAGCCGTGGTAGTTCTCTCCTCCTTTGTTTGCGTGGTGGATGACGAGCACCGCAGCGCCGGTCTCTCGGATACGGTGCAGCATTTTCAAGAACGGGTCCCACGCTTCCGAAGCGTTGGCATCGTCCACTGTTGCGAGAGTGCTCAGATTGTCGAGGACGACGAGATTAGGGCGCACTGAACGGATGCGTTCCAAGATGCGCCGTTCGTGCTCCTCGTTGCCGAAGTCAGGGAACGATGTGTCGCCAACCGGCTGATCGTGACGGGCATAGACGTGAATGTTGCCGATCACTTTCTGTTTGTCTCCGCCCGTCGCGGCGTCAACGATAAGCTGAAACCGGCCTCTGAGGTCGGAAGGGTCCATCTCGCCGTCAATGAGCAGCACCCGTCGAGGGGCGGGAGCTTTCCAGTGTCCGAACGTGCCACCACCCGCAACGGCAGCAGCTATACCCAGCGCGAACAAGCTTTTGCCTACGCCAGTCGGAGCGAATACCATTGAAAAACCGCGCTCCAAGAGCCAAGGGCCGCAGAGTTGCTGACGGGGTTGAATAGTGTCGTCATTGAGGAGATTGCCCAGCGAACGGATACGCGGCCCTTTGACTTGCTTTTGAACGGGCGATTTGCGGGAAGGGTTTGAAGAGCGGCGGCCGGATTGGCCCCCGTTTATAGTCCGAGATTTGGCAGTCGCAGTTTGAGGCTGCATGGTCTCCTTAGATGTAGTTTAGGGTTAGCGACTAAGGTAATGCCTCGCCAGAAGCGGGTTTTCTCCGGACCATCGAGAAGCAGCGTGGAAGCCGGTGAAATTCCGCCGAAATCATCTCTGTCGATTTCGCGCTCAAATGATTGATTTTGAAGAATATTTCACGGCTTCAGCCCACTATAAGAACAAGAAATTGGAAACTCTCGTTCCTAGGAGAGGGGCAAACCCTCCCCTCGACTGTTCGACTGCCACCTTCCTAAAGGCGGCCGTTCGGTCGTGTTTGGCAACTCGATCATTGCGGGTGCTCTAACTGCGATCCGCATTGGCGGGGATGTTGGTCGTATTAGGGCCGTTAATGCGGTCGGGCCACGGACTCAACGTATCGATGATGATCTCTCATAGAAAGCTACTCAATCGGGCCAGGCGGCGAACCGTATGCTGTGGTCACTTAGGCGCGGCGGAAAGCGCCTAGCGTTCTCCTCTCAAATCAGAAATCAAAAGCGCCTCGTGACAGGAATGGGGGACTACGAGTGTTTGGTTGGCTCAAAAAGAAAAACGCATCGCGGGAGGAACGGGCAGCTTTTGCGAGGGGTGCAGATTTTGCGCTCTCACACATTTTCGCTCGTGGGCGCCCAGACAATTCCTTTTGGGTCGAGAGAGGTCGGATAGACTGCACTGATCCACAAGAGCGCGGTGAGGTGTCGTCAAATTTCAAAACGCTATGGGATCAACTCTCCAAGAACAGGGAGAATTGGATCAGTCAATTGGAAGGATACGCCGAGCTTTTGTCTGATCCGAAGGCGACGAAGTTTCAGGAAGCCGCTGCTGAGCTCATGTTGGGCATCGTTAAGACCGATATGCTTTGCCGCATGGCTCTACAATTTCCCGACGACACCGAGCTAAGTGATGTGGCGTTTAAAGTCCTGGGCGGTAATTTCGGCACCTTCGACGCGGTGATCATGGGCCCGCGTTCGGCGGCTTCGGTTTTGGAGCCGTCACCGTCAGCAGGGCTACTAGATGAGCTGCCCTTTGCAAAAGCTCTATTCGAGAAGCGAACTGGATGGTAGCAGCGGTGAAACGGCCAGCGGCTGCGGCGGCCCCTATCATGAGGCAGACGGTGTTGGACGACATGCAGCCTCATCAGTTGAGCACACGCCAGACGCGGGGATCCACCGTTCCTTCATGTTAGGCACCTTTTGACCTGGCAGACTGGCAACGACTGGGACCTGCCCTAGCTCTCCTTCGATTCAAAGCTCCGCGCAACGGTGCCTTTCTGACCTTTCTAGGGGCATGTGAAAGACGGCGGTCTGCGGATGCCGGAGTTCGCCCTCAGGGTTCCCACAATATGGTGGACTTTTTGAGCGGTGACCCTGCTCCGGCGACGCGATGCGCTTATCGTTCGGTCATATTGGGGGCCCCAAATTCCCCCTATATCACTCATCGCCCACCGCCTGACTGACCTGCGCCTCATTGCCAGTTCTTTCGCGACGAGCCGCCTAAGGTCTCCTCGAGTGAGAATTGCCAGTCATAATGGGAAACTTAATTGCCGCGCGGTGAGCCGAAATAGGGGAATCGGTGACGGGGGTTCTTCCAGTGTGGGGGTGTTAATCGACAGCGCCCAGTGAGAAACGGATCGCGATGGCCACACTTGTTTTTGCGCTACACGAGTGGCATACATCGCGCAGTGGCGGTCAAATTTTTGCTTGATATCTCAAAGGCATAGAGGGCCGATTTTGCAGTCCTCTTCTGGGCACCACACCATTTAACCACAATGGCTAGCTCGGTCGTGTTATCGACGGACTAGTTAGGCTTAGCAATTCGCGAAGCGCGCGCTCGCTGAAACTCCTTCTCTGTTGCTCACACGCTATCGGCGCATATTGGCTGATCGCACTTTGTCGGCAAGTGGGGTTTTGACGAATTGCGGACCGGACACGGTTATCCAGGGTGACTACGTCCGCTCCTAGTGGTGATGCCGCCGTCGGATGTCGATCTTCTCAGCGATTTCGATCGCGTCAGCGAACTCGATCCCGAGATAGCGCATGGTGCTCGATCTTCGAATGACCCAGTGGCAGCTGAACAGCGCGAAGGATCCCGGTTCGGCGGCAGATCGGCACCGCTTCAGTTCGGCGCAGAGAGTGTGTGCCGAACTTCGCTGGGTGGATACCGATACTGGCCATCCACGTCCGTACGAACCGGGCGTACTGGCTAGTGGCTAGTCGCCGGTCTGTATCGCCCCTTCCGGCAAACAGAAACTGTCCTGCCTTTTTTGCCCAATCTCAAATTGGTCGATTGCGTTCGTGTCTGGTCGGACAGATCGATTTATCCCATCGGGATTTTTTCCTGGGCCAATTGCAAACAAAATTCGCAGTCTCTAGGCTTAAGGTGCGGCCTGAGCGGGGATTTTCGCAAGTGACACCCATTGCGTTTATCGAGCCCAAGAAGCCAGACTTCAACCGCATCCAAGAGCTTCTCTCTCAGTCCGACCTGGAAAACCACTGGTCGAACTTCGGTCCGGTATGGCAACGCCTCAAGTCATTCATTGAAATTCGACTAAAACTCCCGTCGTCCAGGGTTGCAATCCCGTGCGCGAGCGGTACGCAGGCGCTGACTGCGGCCGCCGCGATCACAGCTCGCAATCCGGCAGACAAGCCGTGGCTCGTTTCGGCTTTCGGCTTCCGTTCGACAATCATCGGTCCCTTTGCCGATGCCAGGATCGTTGACTGCGATACAGGGGGCGTGCTGTCGATCGAGGAGGTAACGCGTCTTGATCCGTCTACATTCGGCGGTATCGTTGTGACGAACCCATTCGGACTGTGTTCCGATTTTTCCGGGCATCTTCGCCTGGCAAGATGCCTCGAAAAACCCTTGATACTCGATAATGCGGCCGGTTTCGATTCGATTGATCGTTCCGATCACGCCGGCGTACTCGAGTGTCTCAGTCTTCACCACACGAAGCCTTTTGGTTTTGGAGAAGGTGGGTGTCTCATTGTTGACGCCGAACTCGAGACGAGGGCGCGCGCCGCAATAAATCTAGGCTACGGTCAATTCACCACGGAAAGTGCACGCTACTGCGGCAACGGCAAGCTCTCTGAGCCGGCAGCGGCCTTCATACTTAGCCGGCTTGAAAGCGAAAACTCATGGGTGCCGTCTTACCGGACCGAGCTGATGCGACTGTCGCGCTTGGCATCCCAGTTGGACATTCCCCAGCTTCAAGAACCTCCACATCCCTCGACAAGCGTTTACGGTCAGCTGGCTCTTCTCGCGGATTGCGACGTCACCTCCGATGAGCTGTCGTCCAATGTTGTAACGCTGCGGAAGTACTATCCACCCTTGTCGGCGAATGCGCCCGTCGCCAACGCAATATACCGGCGTATCGTCAACCTCCCTGCACATCCCGGCATGGCGTCTATTTCAGATCGTGAAATAGAGGAGTTGCTCTTGCGATTTTGCTGCAGTGCCAAGACGCGAGCTCTCGTATGAGCTTGATTGCGTAATCAATGATCCCATGCGACCCGACATCAGCATTGTGATTCAGACCTATAATCATGCTCCATTTATCCGGGAGTGCCTGCAATCTGTCGTCGATCAGGAAACGGATTATCGAATTGAGATCCTGGTCGGCGAGGACGGTTCAACTGATGGAACGGCAAAGATCGTCGATGATTTCGCGTGCCTCCATCCCGATATCGTGCGCGTCTTCCACCGCGACAGGGGAGATGTCATCTACGCAATGGGACGACCAACAGGACGCTCTAACCTGTTGAAGACGATAGCCGCGGCCTCTGGTCGGTATCTCGCGATCCTCGATGGTGATGACTTCTACACAGATCCTCGCAAGCTCGAGCTGCAGGGGCGTATGCTTGATGCAGATCCGACGTTGTCGGCATGCTGCCACGCCTTACTTTCTGTTGACGAGGCTGGGAACGTGAAAGGGAGTGAGTGGACCCGCCCGACGCTGCCGATGGAATACGCCATTGATATCGCCGCGGGCAGGCACTCTCACGTTGCGACGTTTCTCTCCCGCAACAACTTCGGAGTTGTTCCGCATTGGTTCAGGGAACTGCCGTACGCTGACTGGCCGCTTCTGGTGCTGCGGGCTGGAACGGGCCGAATTGGGTATTTAGCTGGCACCTTCACGGCGTATCGTGTGCATCCTGGCGGTATGTATTCAGGAGCGACCAGGATTCGACGTGTTGAGGCGAGCAGGCGGACGGCCGCGGTCTTCCGGCGCAATTGGCCCGATAAGGCCGTGGCGCAAGCAGCTGTCGACCGGGAGTTCCGAGCACTACTTAGGTTGGCTCCTCGGCGTCGGGCTGCGGGCCAGCATCGGGCATCGCAGATGGCTCTAGCGAGAGCATGGGCGATCATTAAAGCCAACGAACACCGTCCGTCGGGCAAGCAGTGGGTACGTTTTCTTGCCGAGGGAGCAAAACAACGCTTCTGGTACGGGCCATTCCCAACTGCTCAATCACACAAACAGAAGAATTTTCGTTGCGAGGACCGCTCATGAAAGTCGTTTTGTTCGGCAACCGCGAATTCGCGAGCCTCGCTTGGTACGTACTCTCGCACGACAGCCCCCATGAGGTGGTAGGCTTCACTGTCGATGAAGCTTATCTTACCGACGCAACCCACCACGGCTTGCCCGTTGTGCCGTTCGAGCAGGTCGAACAATTTTTCTCACCGCTGGAGACGCGCATGTTGCTGCCAATCGGCCCACATGACGCCAATAGAGTTCGCCAGCGTAAGTATCTCCAAGCCAAGAGCAAGGGCTATGAGTTCATCAGCTATGTTTCAAGCCGCGCGATAACCTGTCCAGATCTCGATGTTGGCGAATGCTCCATGATCTTCGACGGGGCAATCATCCAGCCCTTCGCCAAGATCGGTACGGGAGTGATCATCCGCAGCGGGTGTCACGTTTCTCATCATGTCGAGATAGGTGATTTCAGTTTTCTTGCGGCTCAGGCCGTAACTGGCGGCATGACCAAGATAGGGTCTCATTGCTTTCTCGGCTTGAACAGCATCGTCATTGATAACATTAATGTGGCCGAGCTTTGCACTATTGGAGCAGGTGCGGTCGTGACGGCGGACACTTCGGAAAACGGCATATACGTCGGCGCGCCAGCGCGGCGTCGGCCCCGGCCGACTGATGAGGTCAGTTCTCCTTGAGCTGGCCGAGGCTCTGGTATTCCTGAGTTCGGCGCCTTCCACTCCGGCCGCGCTCGTATTTCGCGTAAAATTTCGTTTGCGTTAAACAGACAAAGGTTTCTAGCCTGCTATCGAAACAGCGAGCCGAACCACGACGGCGGCTGCGCACATTCGATACGATAGAGAAGTCCCGGCTTCAGGATGAATTCTCCGGTCCGAAGGGCGTCAACGTCGAAATCTCCATTCTGTCGGCGAGGCGCGATGCCGGCAAAGACATAACTCCGACCAAAATCGTCGACGACAGACTCCGGAATTTGCCGGTTCGCGTAGAGCCCGACAGATTGGCCGGTCGGCTTCACGTCATACAGCATGAAATATTCGATGGGCCGACCCTGCTGCCGCGGCGCGAACGGCATGGCTTTTCCTCCTACGTCACTAGCGCGCTCGTGCGCTTTTTCTTAGTCCACCGCCGGCGCCGCGTACGAAGCGGACAACGGGCGCGGCGTATGTTCTTGAACTCTCCGCAAAGCCATCCGATCAATCGATCGCGCGATCCGGGCATGGTGCACTGCACCGTTAGGGTTTGGGCCTTCTGGCGGCGAGCACCCATGCGCAGCAACGACACATCATTCGGCAGCCTGGCGCAATTCTGGGCAAGTGCCCGAGTAGTGAATCGAGGGCAATGGAACTAGAGTAGAAGTACGGGAGCTTTTATCGCCACATCTCCTCGGGGACCGTGCCATGCTTCAGGCGCTTGCGCGAAACAGCGCACGAGAAATGCCCGCCCTGAGATACTTGGCGCTCGGCTTCATTTATCTTGCAGTCTACGTCGTCCTCGATTGGCTCAGCTTTGTCGATCCACTCGGCGCCTTCGGAGTGACGCCTTGGAATCCCACGACCGGCGCCAGCATCGCTTTGGTCTTGGCATTCGGTCGTGCCTTTATCCCGTGGCTGTTTATCGCGCCGTTGTTGGCCGATGGACTGTTGCGGCACTTCCCCTTGCCGATCCACACCGAGATCGGAGTCGTTGTGACGTTGGGAGGAACCTACACCGCAGCGACTTGGCTTCTCACTCGTGCCGGCGCCGAGTTTTCGCGGGGGCTGCAGTCAAAGCGTGATTTGATATGGCTGTTGGGAACGGCGGCCGTCGCGGCGCTGGTGGCGGCCACAGGTTGCGTACTTCTGCTCGCTCTAACGTCGATCATCGGCATCGAGCAGATCACGAGAGGGATACTGGAGTGGTGGGTCGGCGACATGATCGGCATCACAGTGATGACGCCCTTTCTTCTGATCCTTCTTTCGGGGCGGCGTATTTTTCCTCCGACCCCCGAATTGGCACTACCGTTCGTGCTGATGCTCGGTTCGCTGGTGCTGATCTTCGGCTCGGCCGACAGCAACCGGTCCCAACTGTTTTACCTCCTGTTTCTTCCTGTTATTTGGATCGCGGTTCGCTTCGGGCTTGAAGCCGTGACCGGCGCCCTCGTGACAGCTCAGGTATTGCTGATAATAGCGATCCAACTCTCAGCCCACAGCGATCTAAGCATCACAGCGCTGCAAATTCTGATGCTCGTTCTTGCACTGACTGGACTGATCGTCGGCATGCTCGTGACCGAGCAGCGCAACACTCAGCGCGAGCTATGGCTATATCGGGAAGCGCTCGCCCGCGTGTCGCGTGTCGGGACGCTCGGCGCACTAACCGCAGCGATCGCCCATGAGATCAACCAGCCACTGGCAGCGATCGGAAACTATGCCCGTGTCGGGCGGCAAGCTCTAAAGCGTGAACCCTTCGATCACGCTGCGGTAGCGCGCACAACCGAGCAAATCATCGAGCAAGTCGACCGCGCAGCATCAGTAATACACTGGCTCCGGGAATTCATCGGCTCAGGAGCATCCCGGCCGGAGGTGGTTTCGGTCAATGAGCTTATCCGACGTCCGGAATCCGCATGCCGAGCCGATCTCGATGAGCACGGCATCCGGCTCGAAACTCTTATTTCCCGCGACCTGCCAAGTGTGATGGTCGATCGCTTGCAAATAGAACAGGTCATTACCAACATCGTGAAAAATGCCGCGGAGGCAATCGCCGGAGTGGGCGCTGGCGATGGGCTCATTCAAATAGAAGCCGACATGGAAGGGGATAAGTTCATCGTAATATCGATCATCGACAATGGGCCTGGATTCGAGCCTATCCTCCTTGAGCGTCCGATTTCGCCGTTCACGACGACGAAGACCGAAGGCATGGGGTTGGGATTATCGCTCAGCCGCTCGATCATCGAGTCGCACGGCGGCCGAATGACATTGGGCGGCAATGGAGCGGGCGCGCGCGTCTCTTTCACCTTGCCGGCCGCTCGAACGTTACCGTCAGGTGCGATAATATGAAAATCGCCATCATTGATGATGATTTTGCCGTTCTAGATTCCTTGGGGCAGCTCCTCGCTGGAGCTGGACTCGATGTCTGCTCTTTTCAGTCTGCCGAGGCGTTCATGTCGGCTGCGGTCGAGAGCGATGTCAGTTGCGTCGTCTCGGACGTCCGGCTCCCCAACATGACGGGCATCGAATTGCATCATGAGATCTCTCAACGCTTCCCCAGCCTGCCGGTTATCTTGATTACCGGCCATGGCGATATCGCGATGGCCGTCGCCGCTGTGAAGAGTGGCGCGGTGGATTTCATCGAAAAGCCGTTCACGGACGAGAGGATCGTGACGAGCATCCAAAACGCTGTAGATATCGGAGCGCGCAAGAAGATCGACGCCGACATGCGCGCCGAATTTCGGGCCCGCCTCGCTGAGCTGTCTCCGCGCCAGAAGCAGGTGATGGATCATCTGCTGATGGGTCTTTCCAATAAGGAGATCGCTCTCCGGCTTGGGCTCAGCACGCGCACGGTCGAGAACTACCGGGCTTGGGTGATGGAGAGAATGCGAACGCGGAACCTCGCTGAGCTTGTCAGGCTCGCGACATGGCTCGACGGATCGCGCAATTAGAATTCACGAGTGCTCGATGTCTTGAAGCTTGCGGCGTCGGGCCAGGCATCAGAGTAGTTCTACTCTAGTATCCGCTCCCTTCTATCGTTGTCATTTGTCTGATGCAAAGCTGGCAATCTGCCGATGTTCAGTTTCGAATACTGAGCGGACGCACGAGATGGCATGCAGGGGGGAGCGCATGCACACAGGCCTTGACCGGCGCGAGCCCAGAAATTCCGCACTCTCTGCAATCTTCAACGCATTGCGGACCACGCCCTCCGGCGCGGGGTTTCATCCCATTTTGCTCCCGTCCACGTCGCGGCCCGGCAAGTCTTACGATGGGAGAATGTCATGGAAGAGCAGGGCAGTTCTGGCGTCAGCTACGAAAAAGTAGGTGATGACTACTTCAAAGCCCGCGGCCTGCAACGCTACGCAGGTATCTGGTCGCTGTGGGCGCTCGGCGTCGGGGCGGTGATCTCCGGCCATTTCTCGGGCTGGAACTTCGGTTTCGGCACCGGCGGCTGGGGCGGCATGCTGGTAGCGGGCGGCATTATCGGCGTCATGTATCTCGGTCTGGTGTTCAGCATCGCCGAGATGAGCCCGGCCTTACCGCACACGGGCGCCGCCTATTCCTTCGCCCGCTCGTCGATGGGACCGTGGGGCGGCTTCATCACGGGGCTCTGCGAGAACGTCGAATATGTCGTGACGCCCGCCGTCGTCTGCTTCTTCATCAGCACCTACCTCAACGGCATTCTAGAAACCGCCGGCGTGGGCCACGTCTGGCCGCCGTTCCTATGGATAGGAACCTACATCGTGTTCCTGTTTCTCAATATCTTCGGCGTCGAGCTGTCGTTTCGGGTGACGCTGATCATCACGATCCTGTCGCTCGCGATCCTGGTCGTCTTCTGGTTCAGCGCCATTCCGCACATGGACTTCAACCGCTGGGCGCTCAACATCGGTCCCGATGGCAAGGAGCTTCCCGACGGCAACGGGCCGCTGTTCCCGTTTGGCTGGGAAGGCGTTCTCAAGACGCTTCCCTTCGCCGTGTGGCTGTTCCTCGCCATCGAGCAGCTGCCGCTGGCGGCGGAAGAATCGGTCGATCCCAAGCGCGACATGCCAAAGGGCATCATCCTCGGCATATGCACGCTCATCGTCTCGGCCTTCATGATCGTGCTGCTCAACCCGTCCGTCGCCGGCGTCGGCACATTCAAACTGTCGACCTCGGGAGAGCCGCTGCTCGACGGCTTCCGCGCCATCTACGGCAGCAGCGCTGTGGTTCTGCTCGGCATCATCGCTCTGACCGGCCTGATCGCGAGCTTCCACACCATTCTCTACGCGATGGGGCGGCAAGTGTACTCGCTGAGCCGTGCAGGATACTTCCCGACGGCGCTTTCGGTCACCGGCCACAAGCTCAAGACGCCGTACGTGGCGATGATCTCCGGCGCGATCCTAGGCCTTGCCATCATGTTCATCGTCTTCATGACGGTCGGTGATGAGGCCATCGGCACGACGCTGCTCAACATGGCGGTGTTCGGCGCCATGTGCTCCTACATCCTGCAGGCGGTATCCTTCATCCTCCTACGGGTGAGAATGCCCCACATCGAGCGGCCGTATCGCAGCCCGCTCGGCATTCCCGGCGCGGTTCTGACGATCATCATCGGTTCCGTGACGCTCTACTACCAGCTCGGCGACAGCACCTATCAGCAGGGCATCTACTGGGTGCTTGCCTGGTTCGCGGTCGGCATCCTCTACTTCGCAGTCATCGGCCGGCACAAACTCATACTTTCGCCGGAAGAAGAGTTCGCCTTGTCGAAAGGGCAGTCCGAGTACAAGACCCACTGACGCAAACGAGACTCGTCTCGCTCAACCGCAACGAATGTTTCGGAACTCCGGCACTGGATCGCCGGGGTTCCGAGCATAGATTCTAGGAATGGCAGCGGACCCGCGGGACCGGCGTTCGAAGGGAAAGCGATATCAAGTGAGAGGCCTGAAACGTCGGATTCTTGCTCTTCACAGACGTTAATCGTCGGCTGATCCCATAAGACCACCGCATCTCACGCGGGATAGATGAGCAGCGTCATCCCGAGGCAGCTAGCCGTTTAAGCAGCGGCTTGACGACGACACCGAAAACCTTGGGATCGCCATAGGCTCGCGCCGAGAGCATCGCGCCATGAACGGTCGCCATGAAGGCTTCAGCTTCGACGCGCGGAGAACCCGTGAGATGGAGACGGCCTCGCTGCGCTCCTCGCTCGAAGATCGACGTGAGCCAGGCCGACAGCGACCGAAAATGCGCCCTAACCTCGAGCGCAATCTCTTCGGGCAGCACGGGAAGCTCATTGGCAAGAAGGGCGCAAACGCAGAAGGGCAGGCTCGCGTCTTTGATGCAGGTCTCCCAGAAGCCCGCGTATTTGCGCAGGATGTCGGCCGGATCGGAGCTGTGGCGTTCCAATTCCGCGATGCCTGCTTCGACTTCCTCGCGGTAACGGGACACAAGGGTCCGAACGAGATCGACCTTGCTCGGAAAGTGATGGTGGATGCTCGCCTTACGAATGCCCACCACGTCGGCGATGTCCGCGTAGCTGAAGCCGTTGTAGCCCCCCGCAATCACGAGATTGCGAGCGCACGCCAAGATTTCGTCGGCGGTGGACAAGTCAGTCATAAGGAAGATCCACCTTCTAGTACCTGGCGATGATCTCGCCGATGCCCTTGCTGCTGTCTGTCGCCAAGGCTGTCATGGGCAAATCGCGATTCATTTCGATCACTCATTTCTTTCGCAGATCACGCCGTCCGTGTCGCTATCAGGTTGCCCCACGATTGGTGCCATATCGTTGCAGACGTGCTTGCCTGCGCAGGTAGATGATTTGGGCCGTCAGGCCGACGATGAGAAATGCAAGCAGGGCGCCCTGAGCTCCGAGAAGGATAGGTGATTTAAGGTCTGTCACGAGCGGATGACCGTCCGGCACGCGACGCAGAATCTCGGTGATAGTCGGCAGCATCAGCAGAAATGCAGTCAGTGTCAGACTGCTCGTCTCAACGTAGCTCTTTGCACCGCTGCGCCCGGGTAGCCACGCGACTCCATAGCCAACAAGCAGCAGCACGAGCGTGACACCGGCAATGCCGTAACTGATCGGCTCATGCGCTATGAGACCAACGCTGGCGGCCCCGATCAGCATCGACGCAAAGTAGACACCACCTGCCGTCGAGCTCGGCACGATCCGACCATGACGGGCAAACATATAAACTGCGGCTGGAATGGCCGGCAGGCTGCCGAGTGTGTGTACCCAGCCAAGAGGGGAGATTCCAAACATGCCGAGTTCCTTTCCAAAATGTTCAAAACCAAGAGCGGTCTGGCGGCGGTTAGTTGCGGAAGGGCATTATGGGTTTTGTCTACCTTCTAATAGGTAGACAGTCAAGTCGCTTTAACTCCGCCAAAGTTCACGCGGCATCCAGACGGATACCGAGTTACGTAGGTGGCACGGGCTTCCTTGCGAACCTCACCTGCTTGATAGCTTCCGCCAGGAGTTGAATTCCTCTCTCGATTCGCCTCGCGTCGAGAGCGGCATAGCCCATGACCAAGCCAATCCGATCAGTGCGAACTCCGTGGGCGCCCTGATCATAAAGTCGCGATATGGTATGCACCCCCACACCAGCGCGATGAGCCTTTTCAAGCAGAGCGGCTTCCAGCGATCCCGGCAAATCCTTGAACCAAACAACGATATGCAATCCCGCATCCGCGCCCTCGATCGCAACCTTGTCTCCAAACCGGTGGCGGAGAGCGTTCAGCAATATCTCGCGTCGTTCGTGATTGAGGCGTCGGACGCGGCGTAGGTGGCTCTCATACGCCCCGCTCTCGATGAGGGCGGCCAACGCCTCCTGTTCCGCGACAGGAGAGTGCCGGTCCGCAAGCTCCTTAGCGGTGGCAAACACGTCCTGCAATCCAGGCGGAACAACTAAGTAGCCGATGCGCAGCGTCGGCGAGAGCGTCTTGGAAATCGTGCCAAGATAAATGACGTTATCGCTGTTTTCTAAACCGTGCAGCGGCGCCACCGGATTGATGTCGTAACGATACTCACTGTCGTAGTCGTCCTCAATCACATTGGCGTTGCGGCGCGTGGCCCATCGGAGCAACTGATGCCGCCGGGAAATTGGCATCACACCGCCAAGCGGGAACTGATGGGACGGCGTAACATATGCGAGCCGTGCATCAATTTCAGCGAGGAGGTCCGTATTCAACCCGTCATCATCGACGGGAATGGACACTGGCGACGCTCCCGTGCCGGAGAAAATCTGACGAGCCATGGCGTAGCATGGGTTTTCGATCACGAACCTGTCCGTGGCATCCAGGAGCAGCCTCGCACACAAGTCCAACCCCTGCTGCGAGCCGTTGACGATAATGATCTGGTCCAGGTCGCATCTGATCGTCCGTGCGCGCCAGAGATAACCTTGCAACGCCATGCGCAGGCGTCGCGATCCGCGAGGATCGTCATAGGACAAACGTTCTGGGCGCCGGTCCATCGCCTTATTCATCAGACGTTTCCAGAGCGTGACCGGGAAATCCGAAGAGGCGAGGTCGCCATGGCGAAAGTCGACGACCAGCCTGCCGAGTTCTTTATCGGACCATGGCGGAATCTTGCGAACGTGCTCGCCATAGGCTGAGAGTCGAGTCCGGACGGAGCGTTTCGACCCCGTCTTGTTCCGCGATGGGCCGACCACAGCACATGCCACACGCGGCCGTGCCCCCTGCTGAACTTCGATAAATCCTTCCGCCAGCAGTTGCTCATAGGCGGCTGTCACCGTCGTGCGCGATACACCGAGTTCATGTGCCAAGGCACGGGATGATGGCAGTTGCCCCGCAGACCCAAAGACCCCGCCAAGGATTTGCCGCTTGATCTCCTCGTAAATCTGTAACGCACCCATCCCCTGCGAGCGCGCGGCATTATTCTTGCTCAACTGGACCACCTCAATATGCGCAAACTGGACGTTCTATATAAGCCAGTTTGGCGATATTCCCGACGGAATCCAAGCGAATCCGTCGGGCACCATTGCGTACGACGGGAAACGCCACATCGCGCCGGCCAGGATAGGAAGCGGAAGTATTCGAGTGATGATGGACCATGAGGGTATCCGGCTATCAGTCGCGGACACGGAGCGCTTCGGCCGCAATCCGGTCTCCAGGTTCCGCGCCAATCTCGCTTCCGTGGAGGAACGTATCGACAGCGCCTGCGCGCGCGTAGGGCGCGACCGAGGCTCGGTTCGATTGTTGCCTGTCACCAAAACGGTGCCGGCGCATATTTTGCGGTTTGCCTATGAGGCAGGTATCCGCTCGTTCGCCGAGAACAAGATTCAGGAAGCGACCGCGAAGCATGACGCGCTTGCAGAGCTCGGCGTCGACTGGAGTATTGTCGGACATCTCCAAACCAATAAGGTGAAATACCTCGCGCGCTTCGCCTGTGAGTTCCATGCACTCGACAGCCTGCGACTCGCCGATCTCCTCAACAACAGGCTGGAGCGGGAAGACCGCTTCCTCGACGTCTATGTCCAGGTCAACACCTCGGGCGAGGAAAGCAAGTTCGGTCTGCACCCGGATGCCCTGATTCCGTTCGTCGACACGCTCGGCCAGTTTCCGCGCCTGAAGCCGCGCGGGCTGATGACGTTGGCGCTGTTCAGCGCCGATATGGCGAAGGTGCGGCCCTGTTTCGCGATGCTGCGCCGTCTTCGCGATGAAGCCGTCAAGCGCAATGCCGCGCTCAGCGAGCTATCGATGGGCATGTCCGGCGACTTCGAGGAAGCGATAGAGGAAGGCGCCGACGTCGTGCGCGTCGGTCAGGCGATTTTCGGCAAGCGCCCCACCCCGGACAGCCACTATTGGCCGGGATTGGCGGAGACCGCATGACGCGTGTCATCTCAATCCCCTCACGCGAACACAGGCCGAAGCGTCCCTGGAGATGAGAACATCGGCTGTCCCTTCGCCATCCTCTGATTACAGGAACAGTACCATGTCGTTTCTGAGCGGTTTATCCGCCTTTCCGATTACCCCGAACGACCGCAATGGCCGCGTCGACACCGCCGCAGTGCGCAGCCTGGTGGCTCGCCTCTGCACAGCCCGGGTCGATTCCATTGGCCTTCTCGGCAGTACCGGCACCTATATGTATTTAACGCGCGAGGAACGATGCCGGGCGCTCGAGGCCGCGGTGGAAGAATCGGCCAACCGCACGCCCATCATTGCTGGCGTCGGTGCGCTCAGAACAGACGAAGCGGTCAAGCTTGCGCAAGATGCCAAGAGTATTGGTGCAAGTGCTGGACTGCTCGCAGCCGTATCCTACGCGCCGCTCACAGAAGAGGAAGTGTTCGAGCATTTCTCGGTGGTGGCGAAGGAAAGCGGTCTGCCAATCGTCATCTACGACAATCCCGGCACCACCCATTTCCGGTTCACGCCGGCTCTGGTCGGTCGCCTTGCGAACGTGCCCGGGATCATCGCCATCAAGAACCCGGCCGAAGCGCGTGAGGAGACGCTGCACCATCTGGCGGAGCTGCGCGCCATCGTGCCAGCCGACTTTCTGCTCGGCTATAGCGGCGACGGGAACTCGACCGAGGCGCTGATCGGCGGAGGTCACACTTGGTACAGCGTGTTGGGCGGACTGTTTCCGATCGTCTGCCTGAAGATCGTCAGGGCGATCCAGCAGGGAAATATATCGGAAGCGCGCAGACTCGACGCCGACCTCGCACCGCTCTGGCAATTGTTCAAACAGTTCTCGAGCCTGCGCGTTGTCTACGCACTGGCAGATATGTTGCACATCGCTCGTGTCGAGCCTCCCCTCCCAATCCTGCCCTTGCCTCCTTCAGCCAGGAGGCTTGTCGAGGTGACGTTCGCGCGATTGCCTGCTGAAGTCACTCGCTAGAATGGAGCGTGGGCGATGAAGAAAACGTGCGACCACTGGCCGTCACATCCATCTCGCCGCGCTAAAGAACAAGGCGAAGCCACGTAATGGCAAGCAATCGTAGAGATAAGTTGCCGTCGCTCACTATGGTCCGCCGGATAGAGTCATCGGCGCCGGACGTCTTTCAGGCTTGGACGCAGCCGGACCTTATCGCTCAGTGGCTCGCTCCCGGTTCCTGCGTTGTAAATGCCGTCTCCATCGATCTGCGCGAAGGCGGACAGTACTGCATTGATGGCAATGACCTGATGGGCGCCCCTTATCAAATCTCGGGATGTTATTGCGAGATCGTTGCGAGCCGGCGCATCGTCATGACATGGTCGTACAGCGGTGCCGCCAAAGGTCTAAAGGGTCCACCGTCGCTTGTCGTAGCCGACATGCGCCCTCTCGGGGACACTGCGACAGAGCTCACGGTCACCCATGAGAAAATCGGCACTCCATTCGCGTCCGATCTCGATCGTTATTGGAATGTGCAACGGGCAAGTCACAGCAGCGCCGTGCACGATCTCTTGGCTCAGCAGACCGCCTTCTTGAGGCCTTTACGGCAGTCGCGTTCAAAGAGGCTGATGGCGAGATAGCCAAGTGTGCGTGAAAGCGAGCACCTTGACATCAATCTTGGCAACACGTGTTCGGCCTCGAATCTCGCGCTCAATCAGCCCGGCACGTTCGAGAACCTGAACATGTTTCGAGGTTGCAGCAAAAGAAATGTGAAAATGCTGCGCGAGCTCGCTCACGCTGTGCGGCCGCTGAAGCAGCAGCTCGACAATAGACCGGCGAGTCTGGTGAGAAAGCGCCCGGAATAAACCATCCAGGCGCGGCCGCGAATATTCAACCATTTGGATTATTATTAGGCGTTTGCACTCAAAGTCAATGCGCCGGCGAATTCCTGGAAATTCAGCGAGAAGCTCGATTGATATCGTCGATATACTCATCGGCCGAGCGCCGATGTTGCTGCTTTGACACTTGTTGGCGGATCACATATATTCAAGCATATGGTTGAACATCGCAGCAAACATCTCGACGACGTTTTTCAGGCTCTATCGGATCCCACCCGGCGCGCCATTATCGGCATGCTCGCGCAGCGGCCGCACACCGTGACGGAATTGATGAAGCCGTTTCCCTTTACGTTGAACGCGATCTCGAAGCACATCAAAGCATTGGAGAAAGCGGGCCTGATTGATCGCGAAATCCAGGGTCGCATCCATCTTTGCTCCCTCAATACGCAGCCCATGAATGAGGCGTATGACTGGCTCGGAAGCTATGAAAAGTTTTGGGCCGGAAGTCTCGATAAGCTTGAGAAGCTGCTGAAAAACAAGGCGAAGCCACGTAATGGCAAGCGATCGTAGAGGTAAGTTGCCGTCACTCGCGATGGTCCGAAGAATAGAGTCACCGGCTGCTGACGTCTTTCGGGCCTGGACGCAGCCGGATCTCATCGCCCAGTGGCTCGCCCCCGGTTCCTGCGTTGTAAATGCTGTCTCCATCGATCTACGCGAAGGCGGACAGTACAGCGTTGATGGTAACGACCCGATGGGCGAGCCTTACCAAATCTCGGGACATTATTGCGAGATTGTTGAGAGCCGGCGCATCGTCATGACTTGGTGCTACAGCGGCGCCGCCAAGGGGCTCAAAGGCCCGCCGTCGCTGGTCATCGCCGACCTCCGCCCGCTCGGAGACACTACGACGGAGCTCACTGTCACCCATGAAAAAATCGGCACGCCGTACGCCTCCGATCTTTACAAGCGTGACTGGCTCACGTGCTTAGAAAACCTCTCATCGATCCTGCAGCCTCACGTGCGCCAGGAAGGGCCTTCCAAACTTGCAGCCGTAAATAACTTTTATACCGACGGGCATCGAAAATGGCAGGATGAATTTGGGATTCGCGCTTTGGCGGATCGCCTGCGTGATAGCAACGTCAAGCCCGCCCTCACCGCGTCCGACGCTGCATTCATCGCCCACCAGAATATGTTCTTTTTGGCAACGGTCGATGCACAGGGTCGGCCGAGTTGTTCCTATAAAGGTGGTGCACGCGGTTTTGTCGGCGTACTCAACGAGACGACGCTGGTTTTTCCGAGTTACGACGGCAGTGGCATGTATCTGTCGGTCGGCAATCTCACCGAAAATCCGAATGTGGCTCTCTTGTTCATCGATTTCGAAAGGCAAGCACGCCTGAGAGTCTCAGGGATGGCAGAGGCCGTCACTTCGAGTCGCCTGCTCAAACGCTATCCCGGCGCCGAGTTGCTCATTCGCGTGCATATTCGCACTGTCTTCGCCAACTGCCCGCGTTACATCCACAAAATGGAACTCAAGGAAGAATCGGGCTTTGTTCCGGACAAAAATTATCCGCAGCCCGTCGCTGAGTGGAAGCGGCTCGCGGAATTTGCCGACGTGCTTCCCGAAAAGGACTCGAACGTGGCTGGAGAGGAAACAGATGTCGACAGGGCGATGAATCGTGATTGATCCATCGCCTTTAGGATAGAGAATTATCCCGTACAGTCGTCCGCGGCTTTTTTGGCCTCCGGTGAGATGTCTTCGCGACCGTTTGGGCGCCCCGGCGGCAGGATGTCGAGCGAGCGCGCTTTGATGTAAGTGTAGATGTCGTCGATGTAGCACATGATATTCTTGTCTTCGCCGAACGACGGCATGACGAACTCCGTGCCACCCCTGCTTTCCTGTTTACCGCTCGAGACGGTGGTGAGAAACGTCTCGTAGTCCATTGTCTTCAACGAGTCGGCAAGCGAGGGCGCAAACGTACTGCCAAGCGCGTTCGGACCGTGGCAGACGTGGCAGGCGTCATGGTAGCGGCGAAAGCCGTTCCAAGAGCCCCAGTCGACCATGTAATCCTTTGTCACGACCGACTGCGGATCGCCATCCTTGTTTCGATAGCGGCCATCCTCGAACTTGTAGCCATCCTTCTTCGCCAGCTCGCTGATCGGATTGGGGTAGACCGCGTCGCCGTCTTTCTGGCGAGAGCCAGGTGACGGCGCGTTCGCATCGTCGGACTTCGAAACTCCGTCCGGCGAAGCATGGGATGAAGCATCGGCCATTTGCAGAAGTTCAGTATGTTTCTGCGGAAACCGCCGAGATGCATCGGCTTGTTCAAACCACTCTGCACGCGCAATTCCTGCGGGACAAATTCCGACAACGCAGATGATTGCTGCGGCAGCCTTAGTGTAAGAACTCACGAGGTTCTGTCCTTCGTTATCTAGAAAAAATGGCCGGCAAGTGCGTGTTCTCACCGGCCAAGTGTCTCGTTTCCTTAGCTTATGCGTGACTTCTTGGAGGAAGCGCTATGGCAACGAGAAGACTGTGAGGGAGCCACCAAGGTTGGTGTACTGCTTGAGGCCGGCGTAGCCACCAACGGCACCAAGACCGTCGTTGGGATTCGTCAAGCCGGCTGCCAGACCTATACCAGCCCAACCGCCAACGCCCGAGTATACCGCCACGTATTGCTTGCCTTCGTGGATGTACGTCATCGCGTTGCCGATGATGCCGGACGGTGTCTTGAACTTGAAGAGTTCCTTGCCATCCTTTTGATCGACGGCTTTGAAGTAACCCTCAAGCGTACCGTAGAAGGCAATGCCGCCCGCGGTGGTCAAAGCGCCCGACCAAACGGAAAACTGTTCCGGCTTCGACCAGATGATTTTGCCTTTTGCAGCGTCCCAAGCGATGAAGTTACCCATGTGCTCCGGCTTATCCGGCCCAGCAAACATGGACAGCGTGGCACCAACGTAGGGTTGGCCAGCCGTATACGAAACCTTGAACGGTTCGTAGTCCATGCAGACGTGGTTGGTCGGAACATAGAACAGACCGGTCAGCTCCGAATACGACGCCGGCTGTCTGTCCTTTGTGCCCAATGCAGCGGGGCAAACCCCCTTCGTATTGAAGTCCGGGCCGTTAGCGAACGTCGAGTACTTCTTCACACGGATTGGGCGACCGTAGTTCGGGCTCGACTTGTCGAGATCGACACCGGTTGCCCAGTTTACAGCCGGATCGAAATGCTGGGCGACCAGCAGCTCACCGTCCTTACGATTAAGCGTATAGGCAAAACCGTTGCGGTCGAAGTGCACCAGTGCCGGCACTTTTTTTCCGTCGATGTCGATGTCGGCCAGAATGTTTTCGTTGACGCCGTCGTAATCCCATTCGTCAAAAGGCGTCATCTGATAGGCCCATTTCGCGACACCGGTATCGGGGTTGCGAGCGATGATGGCCATCGTCCATTTCTGATCGATCGGCTTACCGTCAGGCCCTGCGCGCTGAGCCGGATTCCAGGTCGAGGGGTTGGCCGAACCATAGTAAAAGAGGTCAGCTTCCGGATCGTAAGAGAACCAGCCCCAGACAGTACCGCCGCCAATCTTCCACTGATCGCCGTTCCACGTCTTGAGAGACGAGTCCTTGCCGACCGGCTTCCCGAGTGACGTCGTCTTTTCCGGGTCAAAAAGCATCTCGTTGTCGGGCCCGAGATTGTAAGCGCGCCAGACTCGCTTGCCGGTGTTGATATCATAAGCCGTGACGTGCCCGCGGACACCAAACTCGGCGCCGGAGATACCGACGATGACCTTATCCTTGATGATGATCGGCGCCGCAGTGCCTGTCTCACCCTTCTTCGGATCGCCGTTCACCGATTTCCAAAGCTCTTTTCCTGTTTTGGCATCGATGGCGACGACTGCGGTATCGGCTTGGTAGAGAAAGATTTTGCCTTCTGCATATGACACGCCGAGATTGACGGTGTCGCAGCACATGACGGGCACGACGGACGGATCTTGCTTCGGCGAATACTGCCAAAGAATCTTCTGCTCGTCGTTGAGATCAAGAGCGATAACGTTGTTCGGGAAAGGCGTCGTCAGGTACATAACATTACCGACAACGAGCGGCGAACCTTCGTGTCCACGCAAGACGCCGGTCGAGAAGGTCCAGGCGACTTTTAGCTGACCGACGTTTTCGGTCGTAATTTGATTAAGCGGTGAATAGCGGGTGGCAGCGTAGTTGCCCTCCGGCTTTGCCCATTGGTTCGAATCCGAGGTCTGCTTTAGCACATCGTCGTTAGCTGATGCCGGCAGCGCCATGGCGCTGAGCATCAACAACGCCGCGCCGGAAACGCGAAGTTTCATAATTTCCTCCGATTATTATTGAGTGCCGTTTTTGGACGCGGCTTTGTGCTGCTCGTCGGTTGCCACACTTCCTACCGAAGACTATCAACATTCAACCGCAAGGTGGACAATAGTTCCTCACGAAGATTTGTCAACCGTTTGGTTGATTTTATTCGTCAAGGTATTTTTTGGATAGTGTCGGCCTGATTTGCAGGCGATCTTCATCGTCAGCGAAGGATCGTCATTGATCGCATGCCGGATCGGGATTTCTTTCCACCCGAACCCTCGGATCACACGGCACGATTGGCTGTGATGCGAATGTAAATGCCGCGGGCCTGCACTCCTGGCGGCGCGCGCACTATTCGGACTCTTGCAAGCGTCACGTCAGCGACGAAACGCAACTCCATCTCGGTGCGTGACAGCCGATCAGCAGCGAGGATTCGCTTTGATGCCTCGTGCAATTTAGCCGTAAAGCACACCCGGCTTGCTTTGCCCAACTTCTATAATGTAGCCATCGGGATCACGAATGTAACAGCGTATCTCGCCGTATTTGTCTTTTGGCTCTGTGATAAACTCGGCTCCGCGACTTCGCCATTGCTCATAGCACGCCTGAATATCTGCAACGCGGATATTCAAAAAGCTGCTGAGTGAATTGGGATCAGGGGGCACGCTGAGAGTTACCGATGGTTTGTCCGGTGTGGGCCCGCCCCCGACGTTTACAAGGAGCCACATGTTCCCGATCTGGATGTATCCCGGCGCGCCCTTCTCGTCGCCTCTGCTTAGAATGCGGCCTCCGAAGACCGTTTCATAAAATCGAGCGGATCGATCGATATCAGCGACTGTGAGAAAGTATGCGACGCTAAAGCCTTCCTGCGGCGGCATCTGAAAGCTTTTCTGCTCGACTTGTACTTGGGTCATGGACGACTCCAATTCGGATCGCATTCCCCCTGCCCTCAAACTATGTCGAGCAGTCCGCGTTAGCAAGGAGCCTGCACCGGGTTCGTCCCATGCTTCCGAACGGCATAACTTTTTGAAAATTTGTTCGGATTTTGCGCATCCGTACAAAGGGGCATGACCTCTGCCGGTCAAGGCTGTTACCAGCGCGACAGTCCGATTTAAAAATTCCAAGCAAGATTTTCCTAACAGACGTGCAGACAATGCCATAGCTTTCCAGCATGCATTCACGCACGCGGGCAACATCAGAACTACGGCTGTAGCGAGGGTCCCTTGTCGAATTTCATCTTTCGGAATTGGCGTGGCGAAAGTCCATTTTGGCTTAGCTTCATTGCTTGGACGATCATTCTTCCTTTGCTCACTTTTCTTATCGTGACCCTCTGGTTGACCCAATGGTCGATGCAAGACACGCCGGTTTCAAGGATGATTCAGGGAACCGTTGGATTCCTACTCATCGGGGCCGTCAGCATCTGGCAGCTTGTCGGCATGTGGCGCGCGAGCGCGCCGGATAGAAGCGGCGGCAGGTGGTGGATGACTCGCTGGTTTGCACGTGCTGTCTCGGTCATCGTGGGAACAATAGGCCTGCTTCTGCTCACGCCTTTTTCGAGTGGCATGGTGTCCCTCTATCAAGAGGCAACAGACCAGGATTGGATCGGCCAGCAAGGCCACACCGTCTCGGTGGACGACACGAACCTCCAGATCAACGGTTACTTGGCCTGGGGCGTTCTCGGAGAGGTTTCGCGTGCGCTTGCGGACAATCCAGGCATTCAAACGGTTGTTCTGAACAGTCCCGGCGGTCATGTCGGTGTTGGTACGCGCCTATATGACGAAATCAGATCGCGTGGTCTTGATACCTACGCTGAGGAAATGTGTGCAAGTGCCTGCACGCTTGCCTTTCTAGGTGGCACGCATCGCTACGTGCGTGTTGGCGCCAGGCTTGGCTTTCACGCGGTCGGCGGCGAGGGTGCCAATTCCATCGGCGCCGGGACCAATAAAATCCGATCGCTATTCCAGGAGGTCGAGGTCCCGGAGACATTCGTGCAGCGCGTATTCGCGACGCCGTCCGACAGCGCCTGGTACCCCAGCAGAAAGGAACTGCTTGGTGCAAATATCGTAACGGACGTCATTGATTGAAGAGCGACGTATGCCGTGGTCGATCTGCAGTTTGAGCCGGATCGACCAGCGGTGACTGCTAACGCATCATCACTCAAATAATCCTCGCGAAGGCGGCCGCTCCAAGGGAAGCCTCCACAGTCTGAGCCTGAGCTTTGACGGCACGTCGGCTCGGCTGAACCTGTTCCCCTGCCGGCCGGATCTCATCACCGCCAAACATCGCTTCCAGCGTACGCACGCAAAGGATCACGTTATCGCTCGCGAGACGATAATAGACCAGCTTGGCTTCGCGGCGCGTAACGACGAGATCGGCACGGCGAAGCTCTGCAAGTTGCTGACTGAGCGTTGGCTGACCAATGCCTGTTGCTCTCTCGATCTCGGCTACGCCTCGCTCGCCGCCGAAGAGATAAGACAGGATCATTAGACGCTGCGGCTGCGCGAAGACACGAATTTTTTCCGCCGCCGCATCGGCGAGTTCGCGAGACTGGAAAAGGGCGCTCATCTGTCTGCTTTCAAACGATAGAACCAGTCTTGAGGTAGAGCCGCCGTCAAGCGGCCCTGCGGGACGACCGGTGGAACAAGAACATCGTCGCCGGGCTGCCAATCGGCTGGCGTAAGCGCGTCTCCGTTCTCCGATCGTCGAAGCGCCGCCACCATGCGCAGCATTTCTTCGACCGATCTTCCGACGTTCATCGGGTACCAGTTCATGGCGCGGATGATCCCCTTGGGATCGATGAAATAGACGGCGCGAACGGCGGACGAATCCGCCGATTTTTCATCGAGCATCCCGTAGGCACGCCCGATCGCCATCGAGGGATCCTCGACGACGGGAAACGGTACCTCGACTCCCGATAGCTCCCTAATCGCATTCAACCACGCGACGTGTGAAAACAGGCTGTCGACGGACAATCCAAGCAAGGCGCAGTCCATCTCGGCAAACCGCGGCGCCGCCTTGGCCAAGGCGACGAATTCGCTGGTGCAGACCGGCGTGAAATCGGCCGGGTGCGAGAAGAACACCAGCCATTTTCCGCGAAACTGATCGAAGCTCACGTCGCCCTGCGTCGTGCGAGCCCGGAAATTGGGCGCCAGATCTCCAATTCGGAGCGGCCGATCGCCCGTCATCACTGTGTTTTCCATAGCGCCTCCTTGCCACACCAAGGCCGCTTGACGCAACTAAAATACACAATTACATAAATTATGAAATAAAAGGAAGGTAACCCATGGACCCCGTTGTCAGCCAAGCCGACGCCTTGATCCGCAAATCGCGCGAATCTGGAGCGAAGCCCGCTATCCAAGCCTTCTTCGATGAACCGACCAACACGGTGAGCTACGTCGTGCATGATCCTGCCACCCGGGCGGCAGCGATCATCGACAGCGTATTGGATTTCGACCAAGCGGCTGGCCGCACGAACACGAAGTCGGCGGACGCGATCATTGCTTACGTCCGCGCCACTGGATTGAAGGTCGAATGGCTGCTGGAAACGCACGCGCACGCCGATCACCTCTCGGCCGCGCCGTATCTGCAGAATGTGCTCGGTGGCAAACTGGCGATCGGACGCGAGATCATTCGTGTCCAAAACGTCTTCGGCAAAATCTTCAACGTCGGCACTGAGTTCGAACGCGACGGATCGGAGTTCGATCAGCTGTTCGCCGACGGCGACTGTTTTCAGATCGGAGAAATCGAGGCCATTACACTGCACGTACCGGGGCACACGCCGGCTGACATGGCGTATGTCATCGGAGACGCGGTCTTCACGGGCGACACGCTGTTCATGCCCGATTACGGCACCGCCCGTGCGGATTTCCCCGGCGGCGACGCACGCGAGCTTTATCACTCGATACGCCGTCTCTTGCAGCTGCCGGAAGAGACGCGTCTCTTCCTCTGTCACGACTACAAAGCCGTCGGGCGTGATGAATACGCCTGGGAAACGACGGTCGGCGCCGAGAAGGCTCACAACATCCACGTGCACGAAGGCGTGAGCGAAGACGAATTCGTGACCATGCGAACGCGCCGGGACGCGACGCTCGCGATGCCCAAGCTCATTCTACCTTCGGTCCAAGTCAACATGCGCGGCGGACGTCTCCCCGAGGCTGAAGACAATGGAACGCGCTATCTGAAACTTCCGCTGAACGTGCTGTGATGCCGGGCTTTCCTCAGGCAGCTCCGATAGAAGGCCTCATTGGCGGCCTTCTCATCGGCTTGGCCGCAGCAATCATATTGCTTGGTAACGGGCGCATCGCTGGCGTCAGCGGGCTGTTCGCGCGGGCATTCGGGATATCGTCCGGTGACACGCCACGGCAGCTGGCGTGGGCCTTTATCGCCGGCTTGCCCATCGGCGCCGGACTGGTCGAGCTTGTCGTCGGCGTGAACGCCAACTTCCCCACTCCGCCCATACTGATCATCGCAGGCGCGATCGTCGGGTTCGGCACGCAGCTCGGATCGGGCTGCACGAGCGGCCATGGCATTTGCGGCCTTTCCCGGCTTTCCAAACGTTCCGTCTTCGCGACGCTCACCTTCATGACCGCAGGCGTGATCACGATCACGATGATGCGACTGCTGGGATTGTCCCCATGACGAGAGAGAACGTTCTTGCCCTGCTCAGCGGCATATTCTTTGGCTCCGGCCTCGCCATATCCGGAATGATCGATCCGGCGAGGGTACGCGCATTTCTCGACGTCACCGGCAATTGGGATCCGACCTTGGCATTCGTCATGGGCGGTGCGCTGCTGCCGATGGCCGTTGCTTGGCAGGTCGAGAAGCGCCTCCGAAAGCCGCTTGCGTCGAATTACTTTCATCTTCCTCCGACGAGCGACATCGATTGGCGATTGATCAGCGGTGCGGCGATTTTCGGAATCGGTTGGGGTCTTGCCGGAATTTGTCCTGGTCCCGGCATAGCAGCCCTCGCGGTCGAGCCGATATCGGCGCTGCTATTCGTACTGGCGATGGGCGCAGGCATGGGCCTGCACAGACTCATTTTTAAAACGCGAAGCTTCGCTCGCGCGTAACCCAGGAGATTTTTAGATGTCATTTAAGGCACTCAGCCCGACATTTTCGGTCGCGCCTCAATTGACGGAAGCAGACGTTGCCGAAGCCGCAAAAATGGGCTTCAGGTCGATCGTATCCAATCGGCCCGACGGCGAAGAGATGGGGCAGCCAACGGCGGCGGACATTTCCAGCGTTGCTAAGCGCAACGGGCTGGCGTTCGCTCATGTGCCGGTCGTCGCGGGGAAGATCACGAGCGACGATGCCAACGCGATGCGGGAAGCACTCGCCCATCTCCCCCGCCCGATATTGGCATTCTGCCGAAGCGGAACGCGCTCGGCGACTCTGTGGGCGCTTGCCGATTCAGACGCAAAAGATCCTGCAGCCGCGGTCGAAACCGCGAAGCGCGCAGGTTACGACCTGAGCTCCATCATGCCGGCACTCGAGCGACGCGCAAAAGCAACGCGTCAAACGACCTACGACATTCTCATCGTCGGCGGCGGATCGGCTGGGATTTCGACGGCGGCAAGCCTGCGCAAGCGCAACCGAAAAATCTCCATTGCCGTCATCGATCCCGCAGAGACTCATTACTATCAGCCGGGCTGGACGCTGGTTGGCGCCGGTGTGTTCTCGCCCGAGCAGACGCGGCACAGCGAAGCCAGCGTCATTCCGAACGGCGTCGAATGGATTCAGGCGGCCGTCACTGACTTCCTGCCTGAACAGAACCAGGTCCAGCTCGCTGATGGACGCGTCGTGAAATATCACGTGCTGGTCGCAGCACCGGGCATCAAGCTGGCCTGGGATGCCATCCCGGGTCTTGCTGAAGCGCTCGGCTCCAACGGCGTGACGTCCAATTATCGCTACGATCTGGCGCCCTACACCTATCGGCTGGTACGAGAATTCCGTCGTGGCCGCGCGCTCTTCACTCAGCCACCGATGCCGATCAAATGCGCCGGCGCTCCGCAGAAGGCGATGTACCTGTCTTGCGACATCTGGAGCGATGCCCGCGTGCTTCAGAACATCGACGTCGAATTTCACAACGCCGGCGCAGTTCTTTTCGGAGTTCCAGCCTATGTGCCGGCACTCGAAAGCTACATCAAGCGATACGGCATCGACCTTCGCCTGGAATCAAAGCTGGTCGCGGTCGATGGCCAAAAGAAAATTGCCACCCTCGAACGCAAAACCACCAATGGCTCCGTTGAACGGATCGAGCAGTCATTCGATCTGCTTCATGCCGTGCCGCCCCAAGTGGCGCCCGAGTTCGTTGCCCGCAGCGTGCTCGCCGGCCCCAGTGGCTTCATTGAGGTCGACCCGGCGACGCTGCAGCACGTGCGCTATCAAAATGTCTTCGCCCTGGGCGACGTGGCTGGAACGAGCAATGCAAAGACGGCCGCCGCGGCCCGAAAACAAGCGCCCGTCGTCGCGGTCAACGCGCTGGCTGTCCTGGAGGGCAAACGACCAGCCGCAGATTACAATGGCTATGGCTCCTGCCCTCTCACCGTCGAACGCGGCAAGATCGTGCTCGCGGAATTTGGCTACGGCGGCAAGCTGCTTCCAAGCTTCCCGACTTGGCTGATCGACGGCACGCGCCCGAGCCGCACCGCCTGGTTCCTCAAAGAGAGACTGCTACCGCCGATCTATTGGCGGGGAATGCTCAAGGGGCGCGAATGGATGGTTCATCCGCACCTCATCGAGAAGCCGGCGTGACGCTGGAGCCTCTTCAATATTGCCTCGGCGCCGTTTCGGGATCACTGGTCGGCTTCACGCTTGCCCTTGTCGGTGGCGGAGGGTCCATACTCGCCGTACCGCTGATGGTGTACCTCGTAGGCATCACCAACCCGCACGTTGCCATTGGAACAAGCGCGTTCGCCGTTGCCATAAATGCTGTGACGGGGCTCGTTGGCCACGCCCGAGCGCACACAGTGAAATGGCGCTGCGGCGGAATGTATGCGGCCTCCGGCGTGATCGGCGCTCTGCTCGGTTCGACCATGGGCAAGGCGATTGACGGCCACAAGCTCCTCATTCTGTTTGCGATAGTCATGGTGCTCATCGGTGTTCTGATGCTGAAAGGGCGAGGCAATCCGGGCAACCCCGGCGCCGAATGCAATCGCGATAAAGCTCCGAAAGTTCTCACCTATGGCCTTGGCACCGGACTCTTTTCCGGGTTCTTCGGCATCGGCGGCGGGTTTCTCATCGTGCCGGGTCTCGTTGGCTCGACGGGGATGCCGATCCTCAATGCGATAGGCACGTCGCTGATTGCCGTAACCGCGTTCGGCCTCACGACCGCGTTAAACTATGCCTATTCCGGTCTCATAGACTGGTCGCTCGCGCTCGTATTCATCGCGGGTGGCATCGCCGGAGGATGGGCCGGCACCCGTGTCGCCAGGCACCTAGCCAAAGAACGAGGCATGCTCACGACTGTGTTTGCGGCGCTCATCTTCGTCGTCGCCGCGTATATGATCTGGAAAAGCCTTGCCGCGATTGGGATGTAGCACGCGCGACTTCACGATTCCCCTCACCGATTCCGAAGAACTGGTGACGCAGGAGCATCCGACGCATGTCGCCACAGTTATGCTCTCGAGACGCAACACTAGAAATGGGATTTAGGCGGAGTGATTTTTTCCAACGCGAATCCCAGCTACAAGGTCCTACGCGACTGAAGGGCCGATCCTATCGATCCCGACGGTATCGTATTGAGTGCAGACAAACACGAGCGGACCTCGTGCACGAGCGACTCATGCAAAGATGCAGAGGTTCCTCGTACACCGACTCTGTCTTCCTGAGCATCGCGTCGTAGTTGGTTGACTACAGACACGCCTTTGTTGAGGCGCCAGCAGAATGGATCCATGTCGAATAAAACAGGTCCGCATGATCGCCGCGGATTTGCGCTCACCCAAACTGCTAGTCTGGCCGCACTAGGCGATCCAGCCGAGTTGTTTACGCTCACTGTACACATAATGACTTGCGTAGGGGGCGTCTGGCCTAGTTGGTCACGCTAAGTGCTAGCTAACGACTACGTTTCTTGGTCGGCGGTGTCTTGGGGGGCACGGGGACGAATGTCAGTTATTCTTTTCACGAACGGTCGGTTCGTGAACAAGTGTAGACGTGCTTGGACCTCCTGCTTTGCGCTTATCGCGATTTGTCTGCCGGTATTGCCGGCGGTTGCGGACGATGCGGGCCCGGACGCTAACGGCATAACAGCTCCCTCTATCGCGAGCAGCTTGCCTAATCATGGCGATCCGTTCGGCGCCCGGAAAGAACTTGCGGGATATGGCATTACGGCTGTCTTCAACTACACAAATGACGGTCTTGCGAATGTCGACGGCGGCATAAAAAGAGGCATGATCGACCAGGGTTTGCTTGAAACGCGGTTGACGATCGATCTGGAAAAGGCGATCGGCTGGCATGGCGCAAGTATCTTCGCAAACACCTTTCAGATTCACAACACGGGTCAAATCCTGCGCGATTATGTTGGCGGCATAAACACCATTGCCGCTATCGAGGCGTTGTCAACAACGCGGCTTTCAGAGCTTTGGCTCGAACAGACATTCGATAAGGGCAAAGGAAGCGTTCGAATTGGTCAATTGGCAGCCGACGAAGAATTCTTCTTCAGTGATCTAAGCACGATGTTCCTGCAAAGTGACTGGGCAACCATCGTCGCAGAAGACTTGCCCAGTGGTGGCGCAGCCTACCCTCTCTCCACACCTGGTGTACGGATAAAGTATGCACCAGACTCAAAGACAACTTATCTTTTAGCCGTGCTCAACGGAGACCCCGCGGGCCCCGGGCCTGGTGACCCGCAGAATCGCGATCGCTACGGACTAAATTTCCGCGTTACTGACCCTGCGTTTGTCATCGCTGAACTTCAGCTGCGCAGCGACCCTTCCGATAAGGGACTAAGCCACACTTATAAGTTTGGAGCGTGGGGACATTTTGGTTCGTTCAATGATCAACGTTTCGCGAACGATGGCACGCTGTTAGCCAACCCCGCCGGATCGGGCGAGGCAGAAAGGCATAGAGGCGACGGAGGTATCTACGCCGTCATCGATCAGCAAATTTATCGCCCCTCGCACGGCCCGAAAGACAGCGGAATCGGCGTTTACACCCGTATTTCGGGTAGTCCATCAGACCGCAATCTGATCGACTTCTATGTCGACGGCGGTGTTGTTGTAAGCGGAATGGTGCCGCACCGCCCTGATGACAAATTCGGCGTGGGATTTATTTATTCCAAGTACTCTGATGGGCGCGCGGACTTCGATCGAGATCTCGGGGCGTTCACCGGCACATCAGTCCCCGTGCAGGATTTCGAGGCGAACGTAGAACTCAGTTATGTCTACCAGATCGTACCTGGGTGGACGTTGCAGCCGGACCTACAATATGTCTGGCATCCGAGTGGCGACCCAGAGCTTCACGCCATCGTCGTTGGTGCACGTACCGCGCTTCATTATTAAAAATATGTGCCCCGAGGATATTCCCTCGTTCTTAGGCGCCGAACCGGATGGGAAACGCCCGAATATTCGCTGCTCAACTTCGAGTTATCCCACGAACAAAACTTTTCAAATAGCCGCCTGCAGATCGGCTCCGAGAACCTTCGGAAGATCCACGATAACTTTCGTCCCCACGCCGACGCCGCTTTCCACTTCGATGCTGCCACCGTGGCGATCCACGACCATTTTGACGAGATATAGACCGACGCCGGTGCCAACGATGCCAGAGACATTGCTTCCGCGATGATAGCGTTCGAATAACCGCTCTTGATCCGGCTCCGGAATCCCGATGCCCTCATCCGCTACGATGATTTGCACGTGATCATTAAGGTCTTTCGCGGCAACGCTGACAGCCGAGCCATCCGGAGAATACTTCACTGAATTGGAGAGGATGTTGCTGAACACCTGATGCAACAATCGTTCGTCTCCAGTAATTTTGACGTGAGAAACCGCAAAACTTTCTCTAATGGGTGTGTATGGACTCACCTCTCGATGGATTTGGCAGACGTCGTGAAGCAGCGAGATGATATCGAATTCGCTGGGCTCCAATGTGGGTGACGCCTCGGCCAGCCGCGCGGACTCGAGCAAATTTTGAGTGACGTAAGACATCCTCCGCACCGCCGATCGAATCTTCGAAAGTCGGTCGATCAGCTCTTCCCCCGAAATCCTGTCCTTCAACTTCTCCATTCGGCGCGCATGACCGTCAATGATCGTCAACGGCGTTCTGAATTCGTGCGACGCCATTGAGACGAAATTTCTTTGCGAAAGGGCAAGTCGTTGCTCGTAGGCCAACTGCTCCTCGAGCTTGCTCGCTTGGTTGGCGAGCAGGGCTTTACTGCGCATGAGATCGACGGCGTTGTTTTGGAAAACGACCGCTGCACGCGCCATTTTACTGATTTCGGTTCGCTGCGAAATGTTGCCGATCTCCACGTCGACGTCGTTGGCCGCGAGGCGGAGCATGCTATCCGTCAATTGCGCGAGAGGCTTGGAGACGGAGTGTCTGATATACGCGAGCGCCACCGCCACAAGCAGGCCGGCTATCAATATCGCACCACAGATGAGCCAGAACGCATTTCTGTATGCATCGGCCAAACGGTCTTTTGCGGCTTGGGCACTCGAGACGACCTGGTCGGTCAGCGCTCCGAGCGTGTCGCTCGCGGCATCATAGGAAATTCGCGAGCTATTTTTGTAATTGGCGACAGCAGTACCGGTGTCGCCACGTTCAACCAACCCCATCTGGCGGTCGACAATCTCCCGATACCGAACCCATTGCCGTTTGAAGTCGGCATAGAGCCCTGCCTCTTTGGAGTTATGACGTATGGCCTCGAACCGCGTTTCGGCCTCAGAAATCGAGCGGTCCAGCCCTTCCATCTCCTTGAGGATAGGGTCGATCTCGGAAGAATTGGTCGCAAGCAGATAACTGCCTTCGATTGCTCGGAAATCTGAAGTAAAGTTGCTTAGGTCGCCAATCACGCGCGTGCTTGGCAGCCAAACTTCAGAAACGTCAGCGGAAAGATCATTGAAGCCGCTGAGCCGCCAAATGCTGAACGAACCGACAAGCACGACAAGGAACAGTATGCATAGAAAAATGAAGGTGAGCTGAAAACGAATGGAGTCTCGCCAATGCATCAGTGAGCCGCCACGCAGAGGTTTTGCCGCATTTCCATCGACTTATCGTTGGTAGCAATCGCTGAGAGCAGTATAATCCGTCAATGTCGGATACCCGCAAGAGAATCCTCTGTGTCGAAGATGATCGCGAAACAGCTGCGCTGATCGCCGAGGAACTTCGCGATTTGGGCTACGAGGTCGAACTGGCCTACGACGGTCATCAGGCCTTCGCGTCTATCTTGCGAGACCCTCCCGATCTCGTCTTATCCGATATCAACATGCCCGTAATGTCGGGCTTTGAGCTATTGGAGAAGCTCGTCGGCCTGACGTCTAGATTTGCCGAAATGCCGGTTATCTTTCTTACGGCCCTTGCAGACCGCGCGAACGAACTCAAAGGACGTCAGCTCGGCGCAGACGACTATGTCACCAAACCCATCGACTATGAAATGCTTCAGACGATCTTGACTGCCCGTCTCGCGGGCGTCGCGCGCAGGGCCTACTGGCCTCAGAACATCGTCTTGAGCGACCGGGAAAGCGAGATCCTGACGTGGATCGCGCGAGGCAAGACATCGGCAGAAATCGCCTCCATTCTCGGCCTCACGAAACGCACAATTGATTTTCACGCGGATAGCGCGCGAACGAAACTCGGCGTTGCTACACGGACCGAAGCGGTCGTCAAGGCGGTTGCTGAAAGGCTCATAAAGACGTGAGCCACTGGCTCGACGCTTCGGTAAACGTTGGAAACGATCGTAGCCCTACCACACAGCTAGGATGCATATGATTGTAAACGGAAGGACGATCATTCCCAAATAAGCCCAAGTCCGGCTTGCCTCATGGTTCGACAATCCCACGAACATGCGGGTGCCGATAAAAACGCATACGGACGCTCCCAGAACGAGTCGCAGAAGATCCAACGGCGCTTCATAGACAGACCAGAGTGTCTTGCTTTGAGGAGCGCTTACCCGGGCTGTAAGGACGACCAGCGCCAAAATAATCAGCAAACGCAATGCGGCCCCCACGATCCGTAGACCCGGAGAAACTGGTGGGGAAGCCGGTCTGTTTACCTCATTTGCCTCGCGGAAGAGAGCCATACTCCCGACCTCAGAGCCAAGAACACACTGCTAAAAATAATCTCGACGACGCGATCCGGCAATACTGGCGCGCCGAAAACGGGACGATTTAAATCCTAAAATTTTATCGGTATTTGCGTCGGATCTGCGTTCCGTTGATCGCAGCCTGTGTGTGCGGAACGGCTCCGCTAACGATTGCCGGACCCCGTCCGAGTTCTTTCTGTCTGGAAATCAACGGATTTGGGGTGCTTGGCTTTGTCGCCGGACGAAGTAGATTGTGCTGGGGAGCAGCAGATCCACCTGGAATGCGAACGCCAATGGCGTTCCTGGTGCCATCGATGGAAGGCCGGCGAAGAGCGCGCGATGTCGATGAATTGTCGACCGCCGGACTTTTGGATCGGCCGATCGCACCAGCGAGACTTTCGATGCGCTTTCGGATGAGCATCTCATCCGTCTTCAACACGTGATCGACTTGTGGCGACCCGTCCCCTTGCCGCGACTGGGAACCAGCGTTCATGTCATTGCCCGCTTTCCCTTTTTCGAGAGGCGGCGTCTCCGCCGTGCCGGTCGGGTTAGTGCCCCCACGACGATCCCAAGGCTGCGCGGGCTTTGTGCGGCCGGATTTATCGGTAGCAACTGGAGTCTGAGTTCCTGGCCGGCCCTTCGATCGCGGTGCCGCCTTGCCGATATCGGACGGCTTATCGGACGATTTCGCGTGCGATCCATGCGATCCCTCCTGCGGCCAAGCCGCATGCAAGGGAAAGGTCGCGAGCAACAGGAACATCGAAAGGCGGCGTCTGAACATCATCAGATCCTCCCATCGTCACGTTGAGCCTTCGCCCGTAGCCGGCGGCTCATCCCTCTCGAGGAAGAATGTCAGAACGGCCGGCACCGCAATGAGCAGAACGATGGGCCCTATGAACATTCCACCCACGACGACCGTCGCGAGAGGACGCTGGACCTGGCTGCCGATGCCGGTCGAAATGGCGGCGGGCAGAAGGCCAATGCAGGCGGAAAGGGCCGTCATCAACATCGGACGCATGCGCTGCTCAGCGGCATGGAACATCGCGTCGATAGTCCTCATACCGCTCGCTCTTACTTCATGGAAGTAAGTCATGATCAATATTCCGTTCATCACCGACACGCCGAAAAGCGATACGAACCCGACCGCGGCTGAAACGCTAAAAGCGAGTCCGCTGAAATAGAGCGCGAGGATGCCGCCGCAAGCCGCGAAGGGGATTCCGGCGAGCACCAAAAGGCTGTCTCTGAGAGAATTGAACAAACCGTAGAGGAGAACCAAGATCAGCAAGACGCTGATTGGAACGATGATTTCGAGACGCCGCTTGGCGACTTGAAGTTCCTCGAACTCGCCCGCCCAAACGACACGATAACCTTGTGGAAGTTTAACGTGCTCTGCGATCCGTTGTTGAGCCTCCGCGACCGTGCTGCCGAGATCTCTTCCACGAATACTGAATTTGACTGGGATGTATCGCTGTGTAGCCTCGCGATAAATGAATGAAGCCCCGTTCTCGATTTTAACATCGGCAAGCTCGCTCAACGGAACGTAGGCGTTCCTGCCCGAGGGAGTCATGTAGCCGACTTTGATCCTCTTGATCGCCTCCAAATCGCTCCGGTCAGCCCGGGCGAGACGAACGACAACGCCGAATTGACGATCCGCTTCGAGAAGCGTCGTAGCTTGGGTGCCGCCCAACGCCGCCTGCACGACGGTATTGACGTCGCCGACGTTCAGGCCATAACGCGCAGCGCGTTGCCGATCGATTTTGATATTCAGGTTAGGCTGCCCAAGAACCCAGAAGACCGCGAGGTCTTCAATCCCTGGGACCTGCTCCAATTCATGCTGCACTTGTCTTGCGAGCGTCTCCAGCACCTGCTGGTCACGGCCAATAATCTTGACGGAATTTTCGCCTTTCACACCCGACAGCGCTTCTTCGACGTTGTCTTGGATGTATTGCGAAAAATTGAATGTCACACCAGGCATCACAGCAGTGAATTCCTGCTGAATTTGATTGACGAGCGTATCCTTCGTCAGGCCGGCAGGCCACTGGTCGAACGGCTTAAGCGGCGCGAAAAGTTCGACGTTGGAAAACGGCGAAGCGTCGCTTCCGTCATCGGGGCGACCGTGCTGCGAGACCACGGTTATGATTTCAGGGTGCCGAAGCAGAATTTCGCGCATTTTGCGCACCGTTGGCTCACCGGCTTCGAGCGCTATCGTCGGAGGCATTGAGGCGCGGATCCACAGATTGCCCTCCTCGAGATGAGGCAAAAACTCACTTCCCAGTCTTGATGCAATGAACCCGCTTCCGGCGAGGAATGCGAACGCTACTGCAGCCATTAGTCGGCGGTGGCGAAGCGACCATCCCAACATGGGACTATAGATTCTGCGAAGAACGCGAACGGTGACGGTCTCGACTTCCTGGACTCTCTCGGGCAACAGGTAAGATGCGAGGGCCGGCGTAACCGTGAACGTTGCTATCAATGCACCCAAAAGGGCGTAGCCATAAGTTCGGGCCATAGGCCCGAAAATCTGTCCCTCCACGCCTTGCATCGTAAACAACGGAACGAACGCAGCAACCGTGATGGCTGCCGAGAAGAACACGGGCTCACCGACTTGCAAGCCGCTTGCAAGGATGATCCGCAAGCGATCCGTCCAAACGCCCGCGCCTCTAACCGGGTGTGTGGGATCGGTTCCGAAACGTCCTTCCGTCAGTTGATCGATGACGTGTTGTCGGCTCTCGGCACTGGCCTGAAGATTTCTGAAGATATTCTCGACGAGGATCACGGCAGAGTCGACGATTATGCCAAAATCGACCGCACCGACAGACAATAGGTTCGCGTCTTCCCCCGTAAGAACCAGAATAATGACGCTGAAAAATAGTGCGAAGGGAATATTCGTTCCGACAATAATCGCACTCCGCAGGTCACCCAAAAAAACCCACTGAATTAAAAAAACCAGAAGGCACCCGAAAACGAGGTTATGAAGAACCGTGTGGGTGGTGACCGCAACAAGCGTTATGCGATCATAATAAGGAACAAGCTTGACGCCGGCCGGCAGGCTTCCGTCGGTGTTTAATTTTTCGACTTCAGCTTTGATGAGAGGCACAACTTCGTTGGTGTGGTAGGTGCGCCCCATGACGACAATGGCCAATGCCGCGTCATCGTCGAGATCGCGCCCTGCGATGCCCAGGCGCGGCCGATAACCCACCGCAACCTTCGCTACATCCTTGACTTGAACCGGAACGCCATTGACTTGCGACAGCACGACATTTTCGATGTCGCTGACCTTGATGCCTTCGGTTAAATTCTTTTCACCGCCGCTATCGAACAATCCTATCCCGCGGATATTCACGGACTGTTGGCCAATGGCAATTTCGCGGCCGCCGACATTGATATTTGCGTTGCCAAGTGCGGTGATAATTTGCGGAATCGTCACGTCGTAAGCATCGAGCTTGTTGAGGTTCACCTCGACGTCGAATTCCTTTGTCGTACCGCCCCAGGAGTTGATCGCGACGACGCCGGGGATTGTTGAGAGACGGCGGCTCACGATCCAATCCTGAACCGTTCGTAGATTCGTGAGCCCGAAATTCGGAGGACCGACGAGCTGATACCGATAGACCTCACCCACCAAACTCGAGCCTTGAATGGTAGGAACGACGCTGTTCGGCAGGCTCACATTTTGCTGAAGATTGAGAGCCGCCCGCGTGTAGGCTGTATAATAGTCGACCCCCCAGGCGAACGTGACGCGCACGAACGACAATCCGTAGAAAGACGTCGATCGGATGTTGACGACCCCGGGTGTCGAATAGAGACCGACTTCCATCGGTATCGTGTAATAGCGCTCCATCTCTTCAGCCGAAAGACCGGGTGCTTGAGCGGTGATCTCAAGGATCACAGGAGCCGGATTCGGATAGGCTTCAATATTGAGCCTCGAAAAAGCGAAAAGGCCCGCGGCAAGAAAAACGAACAAGCCCAAGAGAACGATTGGCCGGCGAACAAGCGCAAAGGCAAGGATGTCTTTAAGCATGCCCCGCTCCCGCTACGCCTCTTTGCGATGCGTTCCGGTCAGTCGGCATGACCGGCTATCAACATATTGCTCAGAAAGATCGCGCCTTCGGTAGCGATGAGCTCCCCGGCTTCTACACCCGATAAAATCTGCCAATAGCCTTTGTGTTCGAGTCCGATCTCCACCGTACGCTTCGTAAAACGCCGGCGATCCGAAGTGACCCAGACGCTCGTCGTTCCATCGCCCTCACGAACCACGCCGCCGAGCGGCACGGCGAGAGAATGAATCGGGTCGCCAATTTGAATGTTGAAGTCCGCGAACATTCCGGAAAGAAGTTCATGTGTCGGATTTCTGATGTCGGATCTGACGAGAACGCGTCGCGTATTTGGATCGACAACCGGCGTGATCGCGGTGATCTTGCCTTCGAACGTTCGATTGGGAAAAGCGGCGATGGTGACAGTGACGGCTTGTCCGACATGAAACGCCGGACTATCGGCCTCCGACACATTGGCCAGCATCCACATCGTATCGATGTTCGCTACGGAGTATGGAGCCGGCACACTACCGGGCTGCACGAAGAGGCCTGGCGCCGCGTTCCGCGCTGTAATTTGACCATCTATAGGACTCGGTACGACAAGAATGGGATCGGCTGCGCGCTGAGAGATAATGCGATCGATATCAGCTTCGCTCTTGCCGAAAAGCCGAACGGTATCGCGTGCCGCACGCAACACACCCTCGGCAGCTTGCTGATCCGAAGTAGCTTGCTCAAGGTCTCTTTGCGCAATCGCGTGAGATTTAAAAAGCTCTTTGAGGCGATTCAAATTGCGATTCGTGAGGTCCAGAACTCCCGCCGCTGAAATCAGGTTGGACTCTGATTGCAGAAGATCGGGACTATCGATCGTAAATAGGGTCTGCCCCTTCCGAACGTTATCGCCCAACTTGCCGTAGAGATTGACGATACGTCCTGAGTACGGCGAAAAAACCTGCACCGATAATTCCTCATTGAAGTCGATGCTGCCAATTGCCTCCTTTTCTTGGGGGAAATCCCGCGTTTGGACTGCGGCAACTTTCACGGCATTCAATTGCGAGACTTCAAGGTCAACGGTATTGGCTTCGCCTTTTGGTATGGCTGCACGTTCTTCTGCTGCCGCGTTGGCGGCAATCGTCAAACCGACGTCCTGTCCTGGAGTCAAAAATCGATAGCCGGATTCAACGACGACAATTAACGCCGATATAGCTAGAACTCTTTTTAGCTTCCATTGGCTCATGCGAAATCTAACGAATAATTCGCAGGCCCCGGTCAACTGTTACAAATCCCAGTTTCGCCCCGCACCGCGCTGATTAATAAACAGTAAAGGTTTAACTATCGGGCTTTCGGGGAGGGGGCGTCCAACGCATCGCGCGCAAGCGCGGGCATACTCCCTATTACGGGCAGTGAATCCAGAACTTTCGGAAACAGGTTATCGGCCTCGAAGGAGGCAAGTCCCATTCGCTCGCAATCTGCGAGCACTGGATGTCGATGTTGTACGGGTAGACATCGATCTGCTTGACGAGGCGGCCGGCGCGAAAAGCAATTAACGCTCCCTCGCGCACGAAGAGAATGTTGGGTAGGCGTTCCGGATGTGGCTCATAACCAAAGCACTGAACACCGTTGCGTTCCAACCGAACAACATCAGCTGGGCCAGTTATTCGCTCGACCTCTCGCCGCGTCATCCCGAGTTCAAGTTCGCGCCCGTCGTTCGCGAGCGCAGACGGCGCCGTAAAAAGCAGTGCAGCGATCAAGCAAGCGATTCGGCGCATGACCGTACCCCTAACCCAATTGGCGACATTTTACGAAAGATTCGCCGTCAAAAACCTCGCCAAACGTGCGGGCCCGAAAAATACGCAGAGCGCGTGGCAGATATCCCGCGTCATCGACCTTTCGATGCCGCAGCATTGCCGACTAATGCCGAATCTGGCCAATTCGACATTTGTCGTTTGACCGTGCCGGGCGGTGAACAGGGAAGCGTTGCTCCGATGCGCATGCCTCGCGATTGCAGCGGCCTCGTGAAACGATCTTTCGGAACGCTGGCATTGACGCCAATCGCGCTCGCGTCGATGTTAGTGGGCTTCTCGGGATGCGCCGTAGGCCCCAATTTCCAGCCGGCCCAACCGCCTCCAGTCAGTTCCGTGACCTCGCAGGCGTTGAAGACGCCCGGGACCGCCGCGGGAGAACATCAAACATTTAGCCACGGCGCGGATATCCCTGCCGACTGGTGGACCTTATATCGTTCCCCACCACTCAATAGCCTGATCGTAAGAGCCTTAAGCGATAACAGCGATCTTGCTGCGGCGCAGGCAGCGTTACGTGCCGCCAACGCCACGGTTCAAGCGCAAAGGGGTTTTTTCTTTCCGACGATCGACGCCAACTATTCGCCGACTCGGCAAAAAGTCAGCAGCAGCGTACTCGTCCCGTCCACACCAACACAGACGCCATACTTCACTCTACAAACAGCACAGCTCACGGTCACATATGCACCAGACGTTTTCGGCGGCAACCGGCGCCAGGTGGAAGCGTTGCAGGCTCAGGCTGACGTTCAGAGATTTCAACTCGAAGCAACCTATCTGACGCTCACGTCCAATATCGTCCTCGGCGCAATTCAAGAGGCGTCGCTGCGCGAGCAGATCGCGGCCACACACAAGATCATCAAGATTGAACGGGAACTTTTGGAACTCGTCCAACGCCGTTACAATGCCGGTCAGGTCGGACTGCTCGATCTGGCCGCACAAAAGGCGGCGTTGGCACAATCCGAGCAAACGCTCCCGCCGCTCGAAACTGCCTTGGCGCGCCAGCGCGATGCACTCATCGCCCTCTCCGGCCATTTTTCGGGTGAAGGGCTACCTGAGCGTTTCGAGTTCAGCTCGCTTCGGCTGCCCGCAAAACTCCCCGTGAGTTTGCCGTCGGCCATAATTCAGCAACGCCCCGACGTACGTGCGGCAGAAGCCAACTGGCACGCTGCAACAGCCCATGTCGGAGTGGCTATTGCAAACCGGCTGCCTCAATTCAACATCAACGGCACAAATGTCGGCAGGCAATCAGCCTCTTTCGTCGATTTCTTCGTATGCGGTCCTACCTGCACGTTCTGGACCATAGCTGGCAGCGCCACGGAACGGATATTCGACGGGTTCACTCTTGAGCAACAACAGCGCGCTGCCGAGGCAGGTCTTGACCAAGCCGCCGCTCAATATCGAAGCACTGCCATTGGCGCATTTCAGAATATCGCCGACGCACTTCAAGTTCTTGAAGGTGATGCAAAAACACTGCGTGCTGCTGAGGCCTCCGCCACCGCAGCGGAGTTGAGTCTGACCCTCACGCGGCGACAGCTTGAACTCGGCCAAGTGAACGTGTTGGAGGTGCTCACTGTGCAAAACACCTATCAGCAAGCAATCATTGCTAAAATTCAGGCCAAGGCGAATCGCTACGCCGATACGGCCGCGTTGTTCCAAGCATCGGGCGGCGGCTGGTGGAATCGCTCGGATGTCAATGCCGACGAAGGTAGTGGCTGGTAGTCACCTCGACAGGATCTTCACGGCAAGAATTGCGGCATAGGCATGCGAGGCAACTCGCAGCGCATCACGTTCCCTCGGAGCCCCGCAACCACCCTTTTGTCATCGCTGACTGTACTGTCATTAGTCTCAGTATACGCGAACCCGCAAGCAGCTCTAGATACAATTCGGAATAAGCCCTGGATTCGGCACCGCACGAGTCAAATGGAATGGGCCATTCCTTGAAATATCGTCATTCGCACTCCGAAGTCGGAATAGAGGCGCTGATCCTGGAATTTGCGCGAAGGCATATTCCAAATGCGAATCATGGACTGTCGACGAGGCGTAATTCCAAACGCACGTCACTCCGCTTCAGCGTTTCCCGATTGAACAAGTCGAAAACAATAAAGGGAAACTCCAATGATCTCGATACGAGGAACGGCCCTGGTGCTTGGCGTATTGTGCATCTCCGCGACTGCCGACGATGCATCGGCGCGGCCGCCGTCTTTCCCGGGTGCCAGCCGTTGGGTTTGCAATGCATACGGCTATAGTTCATCCCCGACGAGATGGCACACGGTCAGCGGCTCGCCTTCCTCCTCGCAAGAGGGCGCCATGCAAAACGCCAACGAGAAATGTCTGAGCAAGGGATTGCACGCCTGCGAACGAAGCGGATGCACGAGGTACTAGAGCGCTTCAGCATGCGCGCCGGTATCGCGGGACACCAGAATCAGGCCGGTTCTAGCGGCGCCAACCGGAGGCTGGCGCCACACTGTTCGGATATCGCGACTATCACTCAAACGGCGCGTAGGACGCCGGTTTTCGGATGACAGTTGATGTATTCGAAATACTGAGCTGAGGCGTCGAATACCGAAACCTCGTGATAAAGCGTCAGCTCTTTGAATTTCTTGGCGAGCCGGTTGAACGTCACGAAAATCTGCAGATGCGTGTGGTGCGATTCCGCCCATAGCTCGAGATGGCGAAGCGACCGCCAGAGGCTGTAACCGAAGCCCTTCTCCAGCGGATTGCCGTTCTCGTCCATGTGATGGACATAGCGGTTGCAATAGCAGCCTGCTTCGAGGCCGTCGTCGCGCAGGTAATCCATGCCTTCGAGCAGCACCGGCTGGATATCTTCGAACCAGGTACGCCGCTCTTCGCCTTCCGTCTTGCTCCAATCCTCGCCGGACCGGATGAGTGCAACGTTCTCATGGCCGGACACGATCACCCGCCCGCCGAGCGAAGGCGTTCCCGTCTTCACCGCGAGTTCGCCGGATGGATCCATCGGGTCTGTCTGCGAGAGAGGCAGGCGGTCGCGCATCGATCCCCAATAGCCGTGCTCCAGGATCGGCTCGCTCATGCCCCCCATCAAAATGCTGACACCTTCGAGCGGCCCATGCTCATGGGTGAAGATCGTCTCGAATTGCTCCATACGCGGGCGCAGCACTTCGCGAAAATAGCCGACGCCTTCCTTGAGACGATCGTCCGATGCCCACCAGTCTGCGATGGCGGGCCTGTCCTTCCACTTGTCATACGCAGCCGGGTCGGTCCAATAAGCAACGGCAATCAGATTGAGATAACCCTGGCCGTCGGTGAACTGAACGAGATCGTGACGCGCCGGTCCGTCGGGTTGCTTGAAGCTCTGCAAGATCTTTTGAAAAGCCGCGCAGGCCGGCCCTTTCATGTCGTCGCCTTTGGACTGAACGCCAAGGTAAGCCATCGTCAGGTTCTCGATCGATTCCGCGCCGCGCGCCGAATACATTGGAACCGGTGGATTCCATTTGTCGCTGACGCGGCGCGAGCGTGTGCGCGGGCATCTCAGATGACTCGGAATTGAAGAGTCCAAAGGCATGAAATCCTCCCAACTTTTTTATTGGCCAAGAATTGGCAGCGATATAGTTCTACAGATACGTCGCGTTGTGCGACAAGAGTAGGGCCGTGCCGGATCGTGGAAGGTAGGCCACAAGCCTACGCGCCAGCGCCTTCTCACAAACCGGAGTTGGAAGGTGCCTAAGCCTGCGAGAACTAGCCAGGGCACGCTGCCCGCATCAGCCAGGCAAAATACCCGGCACTCTCAGACTGGGCTGTTAAAGAGGCCGATAATCACTAGGACGCCGGGGCCGTTCCAACATGGCTTCCGAGCATTTTGGGAAGCTCCAAAAGCGAGAAACCCGGATGCGTCGACCAATGCGGTCCGGCATTCGGGATAGGTTGAAAAGCATCGCCGAGCCGCCCGTTAAAGTGCGGCTCGGTGAGATTTCCCGTCCCTAAGGCGCCGCGCATTTGCAGATTATTTTATGCAGTTTTCTCACTCGGCGCGTGAACGCAACGCAACCCTTCGCCTTATTGGCTGGTTCCCACTGAGTAACTCGAATGCGAATGGAGTTGCTTACGATGCAAGAACTCAGCACCGAAATGCGGGCATGCGCTGATCTTTGCCAGACCTGCGCGACCACATGTTTCAATGAAGCCATGAACCATTGCCTTGAATCAGGCGGAAAACACATCGAACCCGATCATTTTCGATTGATGATCGCGTGTTCGGAAATCTGCAACGCATCTGCTGCGATATTGTTGACTGGAATTCCCGAGCACGTCTTTGTATGCCGCGCCTGCGCTCAAATCTGCCGCGCGTGCGCCGAGAGCTGCGAGAAGCTCGGAGACATGCAGGATTGCGTAGATGCTTGCCAAGTCTGCAGTGAGAGCTGCGAAGCGATGAGCGCGACACTGCAAATGGCAGCATAGGAAGTATATTTCTGGCAATGACCGAAGGCGAAACACGGCTTCAACCAGAACGTCAGCGCGGAACCTAAGGCCGAGCAACGACGTTTCATTCCGGATTTTGCGAAGGTGACGAATGAAGTCGTTTGTAGCGGGGCTTTCCGCATTGTTCATATCTTTCATGGCGCTGAGCGCTTATTCGCTCAACGCCGATTTGCGGTCGCCGCCCCTAAATGCTGGTGTGGCCGCGAGCAACGCGGATGCCGCCATGACTCCCGATTCAGGCACGTCGGGCGTCGGCTACGCGCCCTAATCTTCCAAATTGCCCGATGTCTTCCGAGCGTCGGGACGGAAGACCGCTGTTCTGGTCGTATGTCTCTGCGAGCTAGGCCGTTCGGCCTCTGGAACAAATCGCCTCCATCTTGCGTCTTCAGTTAAGAGAGTGGAGGAAGTGATGCGTGAGAGCAGCAGTCCGCCAACACGAGGCGAAATGGCATGGTTGGAGTATTGCTGCGAAGAAGCGCTCGACGCCTATACCCTTGATGACGCGTTGATGTGGCATAAGGAAATCGCGCGTGAACTGACGCGAAGGATCGCACTCGTCTCAGAAGCGAATTGGCCGACCGATATCAAAACGCGAACACTGTTCGATATCATGCATCGACGCGCAATACACAGCGCCTGCATACACCATGCAGAGGCCGCCCTGCGCCGGAATGAAAACATAGCATGGAAAGCGTAACCACGCCCTGGCGTCCAGCGATCAAGACGCAGGCTTGAAAGCAATCCGGGCATAGCCAATCGTATCGCCCGCGCGGAATTTCCGGGCGCCGAGGCTCACAGCAGCTTCATCGAACTTCCGGAGAAAATTGGCGGCCGGCAACGGCTGCACATCCTTAGCTTTGCACCAGCAAAAATACTCCGCCCACAGCACATTCGGCGCCAGCCAACTGTCAGGATCGGAGCGCAGTCGCTCAACCGCGAAGACACCCACCCGCCAGGAAATATCGTCGGCGTGGGTCGTCGGCGACGTGACACGGCGCAGCGCTTGTCGGATCATTCCAAGGCCTCCTCATGCTTGCGAGGCGCCCAGGCTTCCTGCAAAAACCCGTCACAAAATGGGCGACACGACTCGCCGCGCTATCTTTACGGTGGACGATATGTTGAAAACGCCAATCAGTGCGTAGCTCGCATGTGGAAAAATCCGGTCGTCGAAATTTCTATCCGTGAGCGGCCTTTTTCTTGAAGAACTCAACCTGCCTTTCGCGCTTCTGAGCACCGGCTTTGCTCTTATAGGTTCCGAGATTCTTGCCCTTCTTCGATACCAGGCGGTAGCCCGATTTCACTTTTCGAATGGTCATGAATTGTACTCCCGCTTCCAACTTAGGGAGAACCCACAGCACATGCCTTTCGTTGCACAATCGCTTCTCCGGTCCGCGAACGACCGCTCCTCTCAAGTCTTCGCCAGTCCCGTCGTGATTTTCAGCGCCTGGAGCTCTTCCGACCTGAAAATATAAAGGCGTTCCTTCGGCGTCTGCATGCCCTTGATCCAGCTTTCGGGATCGACGCCCATGCTGACAAGGTATTCGACGCAACGCGCCGAAATCTGTTGCGCGGCCGAAATGCCGTCGCCCCAGGATTCGGTCCCCTTCGCGATCGCCGAGACCTGATGGACGCCGATCAAGGCGTGTTTGCCAGCCAGGCGTTGCACACCTCCGGCAAACGCCAGCGGACACGAGGATGCGCAATAACCGCCATTCGCAACCATCGTATCGAGACGACGCTTGCGCACGGAGCGGCCCATGCTTATCGCATCAGGAACAGACCCGCCCGGCGATAGCAACCAGATCGTCTTCGCGCTTCTCCCGTCGTGATCGAGAAACTTTTCGAAATCTGCAGCGCTTCCCGGCTCGATTCTCCCGATCGCAGAAGCGTCGCCGTTGGATCCGAGGTAAAATGACATCCGGTTTGCGATCATCTCCGGCGTCGGCTTCTCCGCTAATCCCGGCATTCTCGGACTTTCCGCGCCTGAAATGACGGGCATGGCCTTCGGAAAATAAGGACGCTCCTGATCGGTCCGCGATGGCGGCTGAATGACGACGCGCGTAACCTGTTCTCCGCCCTCATCCCAAGCCCGGCTTATCTCTTCGCGGAAATCCAGCGCCAGGATGCTTCCGCTTGCCGACAGAAGAAGCAGAAAAATGGTTCGAATGATCGCGCCCTCGATACCACCCCCTTCTCCCGGAGAAATGGATTGATCGGCCATGGGAGTCAGCGGGTGAACCCGATAGCAGGATTGATGGATGAGACGTTACCTGGCGGCCTATCGGGCCCGGTAACAACCGGCATTTCCGCCGCGGCGACTCTTTCATCGGGAGAGGGTGCCATCACCATTGTCGACCGCGTCTCCATTGCGTGCAGATTATTGTAGATCTTGAGTGCGCGCATGATTTCACCCGCGGTGACCCCTTCTTCCTCGCGCGCGCCACCTTCTTCCCGACGGATCGCTTCGAAGACGATCGAATGGATGAAAATCAACACAGCCGGCATGAGATCGAGCGAGATGGCGCCGGCCCAGCTCGGCAAAAAGTCCGTGCCGTACTGAATGACGGCTTCCGCTCTCGACAAAGGCACGAACCTGATGGGCTTCGCCTCGGGTCGCGAGAGGATCTCGTCGGCCGCAGCCGACAATGCCTGCGATTGAGCTTTGATCGACTGCTCGACCTTCCCGACGACTTGGTTCTGCCGGTCCACTAGGCTCGCAGTCCGTCCACCGGCCGCCGGCGCAATAAAGCTTTTCGACAGCGCGTCAGCGGTCCGCTTCACTGCCGGAGCGATCGACGTCCGCTGCAGGTCGGCAATGACGCCGGTCAGGGATACGGTTTCGGCGGCGAACTCGTTCGTGCGGTCCTCAATTGGACCCGTTCCCGACGTCAGCTGACGCATTTTTTCAAGCGTACTGCTTCCCGATTCAAAGAGCGTCTTTATGCGGTCTCGCGATGCCTCAATTTCACTCGCGAGCGCGTCGAGCTGTGTCGACATTTGCGCGGTAAGTTGAACCACAGTTCCGCTGCCCGAAGTGCCGGTAAGCGCGCCCGATTGGCGCTCTTGACCGGAAAGGATCAAAAAGCGCTTCGCTGCGATCTGAACATCCGGAAGAAGTCCCTGCGCCGCGAGCGCATTGCCATGGGCCATATCCAAGCTTTGCTGATATTGGTCGGTCGCGCTCGCCATGTGCTGTTCGAGAGCGGCAGATCCCGCCAACGCAGCGGCATTGAGCCAAGCCGACATCGCAACGATCATCACGCTCCCGATGAACATTGCGACGTACATCAGCCGCCGCGACGACGCCTGCCGGACGTGCGGAAGAAATCGCATCAAATACGTCCAAAATGCGAATATCGCCACGGAAACCGCTGCCGAATAAACGATCGCAGCGAGAAGCACCTCGATCGGGGGACCTTCGAGCAAGCTCCGCACGCCGATGTAGGTGTAGATCCCGCTGGCGAGAGCCAACGTCGCGAGCGTGAACTTTGTCATCACTTCGAGGCGAGCTACGCCACCTCTAAGCACCTGTGACATAAATTCATCCTTCGACGGTCTTTCCGCACTCGGAGTTGTGGAGGCTACGCGCGCAGCGTTTAAAGCGGGCTCAATATTTGACCGAAAAATAAGACCAAATCCTATGGCTTCCCACCGATGATAGAATACGTGTCACCGAGTCTGGATCGGGGCGCCGTTGCCGGACGTTTATAGGCCGGACAGGAATGCGCAGATCTGAATATCGCCATTCGATTTGAGGAACCGTTCAGTGTCAGACCCCGTCGTCATCACCATTCCGCACCGCTTGGGAAAGGACGAGGCCATTCGTCGTTTGAAAAACGGCTTGGCATCGGTGCATCTTCCTTTCGTGACGATAGATCGCGAGATTTGGAATGGGGATCTTTTGGAATTCAGCCTGAGCGGAATGGGGCATAAGGCAAGCGGAACGGTTCTGGTCAGTAACGATGCCGTCCGGCTCGAACTTGTCTTGCCTTGGCTTCTCCAGCGCTTCGCTGAACTCGCCGCCAGCGCATTGGCATCTCGCGCTAAATTGCTTTTGGAAAAGAAATAAGCGGAATTTCCACTATTAGCTTCGTGGATAAGATCTGCATACTGTTGAAAACCAGGACTTTCACCCTTGCGCCGAATCGCAGGTCACGCGACGGTTGGGGCCTCTCACCCGCATTGGCAAATCTGGGAGAGACCCCGCACCCCGACAGCAACCCTCGCTCGTCGGGGTGTTTTTTTTATTATCGGTGGCGGTCGCAGCATAAGCGACCGCCACTTTGGATTTTAGAATCCAATCCAGATGCCATTGCGCCAATATCCGCGACCCTCGTGTTCACGCCAGCGATATCTCCTGGCGTCGGCGTCGGCCCATCGCCAGTTATCCGGATAAACGCGTACGCCGAATTCCGGACGATACACATGACGTTCGCGAACGTGCCAGCAATCGCCCTCACCATTGCAGACGATTTCAGCGGATGCAGTCGTCGCCGACACTGCAAGCAAACTGCCGGCAGCAAGAACACACTTGGTCAGAGTCTTCATAGCGGTCTCCTCTGTCTCTCTATTTATTTTTGCTTAGGCGATGATGATGATGTCGACGACTTCGAACGTGGCGGGATCCACGATGGCAACACGATTGTCCTCGAGCAGAATGTATTCGTACCCGCGATACTCTGGGACGATGGTCACGATCTCGGCTGGAACCGGATAGAGGTGCACTGAATGCGGCAGTGCGACCCCGATGTTGACCGACACGTTGAGACCTCGAGCCGGCTCGACGTGGTGCTGCGTAAAGACCGATTTGACTTTCGCTCTCTGCTCCTCGGTCACACCCGTGATGGAGGCTTTGCCGCCGGTACGGCCCGTAGCACCCTCACTTGCGCCTGTAGATTCGGCGCCCTTGCCAACCTCGGCCCGTGACGTATCGTCTTTTGCCTTGTCAGAGCGCTGCGATTTGTCGTTATCGGCCTTTCGATTACCGCTCTCGTCCGAACGCGATGCCGAATTCTCTTTGAGCTTCGAAGGCGATGCTTCCTTGGCAGAGCTGCCTTCCTCTTTGCGCTGTGACGGCGCGAGATCTTTGGATGAACTGCCTTCCTTCATTTTACCGGGAGCGTGTTCAGCCGCGGAGTTCGCGCCCGCTCCCTTGTCGCCGCGATCCATCTGTTCAGCCGCCGCAAGCGGACTGGCAGCGAGAAGGGCCGCGATTGCAATCGAATATTTCAACATCGAAATCTCCGTCGTTTTCCACGCCTCGATGACGCGAAGTCTCAACGGAATGAGATCGGTGAAGTTCCGAAAAGAACTTGTCTGAACGGCCGTTCATCAGTGGACGTCTGTTTGCGGTGCGTCCTACTTATGCCAGACAAAACTGTATGATTTTCGCCGCAATCGCCACTTCAACAGCGATGCGATTTCAACATCAGGAACCTAACTCTTCGCCGAACCGCATCGCATTCTCGTAGACGATATCCGTGCGAATGGTATTCGGCTCAGCAATGCCGCTGCCGTGTGCGCCGTCAGTTCCGTGAAGTTCTTTGCAAAGCGCTACCGCGTCGGAGATCTTGGTCACGACGCGGTCCGCGCCTGCAGCTTCTCGCCATTCCTCCGCGAGATTGCTCTTTCCCGTCAAAGACCAAAAACCGGCGACCATAGTCGCATTCGGCATCGCACTTCGCGCACGGCGCAGGAGGATGCCGAGGAAGGCTGGAAGCTTGTCCGATCCCAAATATCCGAATACCACGATCTTCGGCTGCCCGCGCCCCGCTTCGAATGCGCGCAGGCGAAGAGATGCATTGTAGGGCAGCGTCGATGTGGGCATCCCCGCTTCGTCGAGAACCTGTTCCAGCATCAGCAGCGGCCCTTCATCGAGCTCGCTGCGAACCGGCAGGCAGAGCACGACGGCATCCTTCTCGCTCTGATCGCCCTTCTCTTCGCTCAGGTGCGGAGTGTCCCCGCTGCTGACGTGCTCCGATAAGCCATCGACGACATCCTCGATCGCGTCCTTCACTTCCGTGATCTCGTCCCTGCTGAGCCGTCCACTCGCAGCATCGTCGTACGCCATGGATAAGGCCTTCATGGCGACATCGTCGTAGTATTGGACGAGCGGCATTTCCTTCATACTCTGCTCGGCAACTTCGATTGCCTCGACGCCATCGCCGGCCAAGACCCGTTGATAAAGCCTCTCGTGCGGCTCGAGGGCTGGCTCATCCCCAAACAGGATCTCGAGAAAGCTCAACGCCTCGACATGCCGGCCCAAGACCATGAGACAGACGGTCAACGGCGTAGCCAGGATCAATCCGACCGGACCCCAGATCAGCGTCCAGAACAGCGTCGCGACGACGACCGCGACCGGCGATAATCCCGTGTTGCGCCCATAGAGCATGGGCTCGATGACTTCACCGGCCACGACTTCCGAGACGAGAAAGAGGATGGCCGTCTTGATCACGAGCGACCAGCCGGGATCGATCGCCGCCGCCAAAATGATCGGAAAAATACATGCGATCACCGACCCGATGAACGGAACAAACCGCATCAAGCCTGCAAGAACGCCCCAGAGGACGGGATTGGGCAATCCCATCGCCCAAAGGGCGACGCCGATGAAAATGCCGAAGCCGGTATTCAGCAGGCCTTGGATGATGAAGAATCGGCTGAGCCTGTCACCCGCATCATCGAGCGCAACGGTCGTGCGCTGAAGGTCACCCGTACCGGCTAGCCTCAAGAAGCGATCTCTTAGATCTTCCCGCTGAGCAAGAATGAAAAAAAGAAACAGGATGATCAGTCCTGTTGTCGCAAGCGGAGAAATCAGCGGCCGGATGAGCGACACCGTCCTGTCGAGTACCGGCTCGGGCGGCTGATGAATCTCGACGGGTATGGGCTTGAGCGCGTCGCTCCCGCCTTGAGGAGCGGCTACGGTCGAACCCTTGCGGGTTTCCGACCGCGCAAGCTCCGCCTGCAAATCTTCAAGCGTAATTCGTGCTCGCTCGAGCGCGCTGGATTCAACCGAAGCCGAACGAACCGACGAAATCTTCTTGAGTAGATTGTATTCATAGTTCGGGATCTCGGAGACGAGATCCGAGATCTGCCCGCCAACCACGAAACCAACCCCACCGATGGCGCCGATCGAGATCACAACGACGGTGATCACCGAGGCCATCTTGGGAATGCCGATCTTCTTCAGCAGGCGGATCGCCGGCGTCAATACAAAGCTTAGAAGGCCCGCTAATGCCAATGGCATGAGCACGCTGCTTCCGTAATAGAGAAGAAGGATGACGCCAGTAAAGATGAGCACGTAGCAGGCGGCATCGAAAGCCGTCAGACGTCGCGGCGCATCTCCTTTGGCGAAAGTCGCCTTGCGCCTTCTCAGCCGGCGCATCGATGTTGAGTCGCTGGCGATATCGACCGCTCGCATGGCAAGCTCCGGCAAAAAAAGGGACGGCCGATGACCGTCCCTTGCGCTTTGGCTAGAGCTTGCGATTGATTTCGTCGGCGACCTTGTTAGCGCCGTCTTTCACGGCGGCTTTCGCTTTGCCGACCTCGACCTGGGCTTTGCCCTTCAATTCCTGAGCGCCGCCCTCGATCTCCATTTTGTCGGACCCGATAATCTTTCCGACGTTCTTCTTGATATTTCCCGCCGCTTCGTTCGCGTAGCCGGATACCTTGTCAGCTGTGCTGCCCATCGTGACGACTCCTTTTGTGAATGCGGCTGTAAACGCGCGCCGCAATCACCAGGTTCCGATGCTTCGAGACGGATGTTGAACCGCTCCGAACACCGCATCATCACTGCCGCCGGTCACTCGGTGGACTGCGGACCTGCCGGTGTCGTTTCACCCAAATGACCGTAGTGCCCGACAATCAGAGCGAGACCCGCAATCAGGACCATATGGACGATGATCTTGTGAATAAGTTGCATGTCGAGCCTCCTTACTCCTATCCTGCTGCCATACGGGCCCAGCGGTGCATGGGAAATGCATAACCGAAACAGCACCGGCGCGTAATGGCACCGATGCTGTCCAGCATATCGATTGAATGAAGGACCGCGCTGCGTCTAGTAGGCGCGTCTCTGCACGGCGTCAATAAATCGGCCGAGATGCTTCTTTGCTGCACCTTCGATTTGGGCCGGAGAATAGCCTTCGTCATGCAATCTTCTCCGGAGTTTCTGGACCGTGTCGGTCGCGCCCGATCGTGCCATATCCAGCGCCCGCTCCAGCGAGCCATACGAAGAAGCGTTGGATTTCCGATACCGCCAGATCACCGCACCGACGGCAAAGCCGATAGCGCCCGCAGCAAGCAGCGCGACCGTCGGATCACTGAGTATCGATCCGTTCTCCTCACGATCCGAAGCGTCCATCACTTCGTCATCCAAACGATTCATACCTGCGGATCCCATAGATCTCTCCTTAATTATCAAACTTGCGGAGGGGCCGATTGCGTCGTGCCTCCCGCATTTTCGGAACGGCTGAACACATAAAGGCCCGCCGCTGCCGCCAGAATGAGCGGCCAATTCTTCGTAGCTGTCCTGAGCATCGCCGGAAGGACGATGGGTGCTGCCGCCGAGACGATGCTCATGACCTTCTCGTCTTCCAGAAAAGACGGACCCGCGCTCGGAGGTTCCTCCGCTACGGCCTCTTCGTGCAATTCGGGCGATGGGCCAGGCCGCTTTCTAAGCTTTACGATCAGCGCAACGATAAACCCCAACATGACGAATCCGCCGGCGACGATGAGATTGCCGACTTCAGGACCATAGGTGCGGTTGGCGAACGATGAGAAACTCGCCGCGGCGAAGCCAATCGCCACGATAAACGGAATTGCGATCAGCAGGCGATTTCCGAGTTCGCCAAGTGCGCTGTCGACACTTGCTTCGGCTCTCTTGAATAGGCTTGCGAACACCGGCTAACTCCGATCTAGGCTTTCCAAATCGCGCCGAGAATGAAGCCGGCCGCGACCGCCATACCGAGAGTCGTCAGCGGCTGCTCGGCAACGGATTTGTCGACGGCATTCGAGAAATTCTTGGCAACTTTCTGCAAATTGTCGCCGAGCTCGGAGGTCTGCGCAGCCAGCCTTTGGCCCGTATCATGAGCGCTTGTGACCGCCCGATCCAATGAATCGACGGCTCTCAGTCCCGCATCCACGGCTCTGTCCGTTAAATCATGCGACGCGGAACGAACCTCGTCCGCTGTGTCAATTCTTCCCATGGAAACCTCCCGGCATCCTCTTCAGCTGGGCCTTGAACGCCGCGCCTCGAACGATAGTTCCGGAATAGCCCTGTGAACTGCGGGTACGACACAAACCCATGCCCGTCGGAGGGTGATAGAGCCTCGTTCCGGCTCTGCAGACAGCCATACAGAACTGTGAGCATTTCGCCCCAAAGCGACCGCCAAGGGCCTTAACTTTGCTGGACCTTCGAGATGAACGAACAGGTCGATCAGGCAATGCACACTAAGGAATTAGCCCGCACTCTGCGCGCGATCGCTGAGCTGGCGGAATTCCAGAGGTCGCAGGAATTGTATCACTTTGCCGGCTGGCTTGAGCAGGGCTCGAACGAAACGATCCTTGCGCGGCTGAAACGCCTGAACCCGTCTACTGTCTATCCTTTGCGGTTGAAGGACAGCCTGGAAGCCATGGAACTTGGTTTCAGAAATGCAGGCGCCCCCAAGCAAGCCAACACACTCCGTGCCGTCCTCAACCTGTTCTGTGGCCGTCCCGGAGCGTCTGTCGAGGCTTTCATCGCCGAGATTTCGGTTTTACCGCAAATGGCGAACCACAACGCCAAGCGCTTCAAGACGGCGGACCTCGCACTTGTAAAAGATATTACGAGCCAGCTCGCAGGTCCGTCCCTGGATATCGAAGCGTTCGAAGTCATTCTGGCCAACCTTCGCTCGTCCAAGCTCATCGGAGGCGCGACGCTGACATTGATCGCTAACGGCTACCTCGAGAATAGACGGGTCTATCGAGACCGGAGAGCCGCACTCGAAGCCATTGAAAAGCATTTTCGCAGCAAAGCATCCCAGTCAGTCCAAACGTGCGAAGTGATGGGATGATCTGACAGCCTTGGATCGCGCCGATCCGAACCAATCTCCCGATCTACGCCAACAGCGGGCGCCAAACATCTTGCAGCGGACGGATGATGAATGAACCGGAACTATGCAGCCGAACAAAGTGCCGCCTATTCGAAGGTCGCAGAGGTCACGATCTTCTTCTGGATCATGAAGGTGCTGGCAACGACGCTAGGCGAAACCGCCGGCGACTTCATTTCGATGTCACTCGGCCTCGGATATTATGTCGGCCTCGCAATCACCTTTGGCATACTGAGCATCATTCTGTGGGCGCAGATCGGAAGCAAGGGTTACCAGCCGGCCCTGTTCTGGACAGCGATCATTGCGACGACGACGGCCGGCACCGAAATATCGGATTTCATGGATCGCTCGTTAGGCCTAGGCTATTTCGCCGGTTCAATTATACTCGTGACCGGATTGGCCCTCAGCCTGGCGGTTTGGTACGCTCGGGTCGGCAACTTGAGGGTATATCCCATTGCCACGCCAAGCGCCGAGATCATGTTCTGGATCGCGGTTCTGTTCTCAAATAGCCTTGGAACAGCTTTCGGCGACTACCTCGTCGACAATGTTGGACTTAGCTTTATTCAAGGCGCGTTGGTAACCGCCGCAATCATTGTTGCGGTAGCCGCGTTGCATTTCTTCACGCGAATGAACGACGTACTTTTGTTTTGGATCGCCTTCGTCTTCACACGCCCGTTCGGCGCAACCTTTGGCGATTTTCTGACGAAGCCAATAGATGCTGGAGGCTTGAGCCTGCCTCGTGAGTATGCTTCGCTGGTGACCTTGGTGCTACTGTTGACCGTGCTTTACGTGTCGTTGCGTTGGCCCGGCCGCAAATCCTTGCCACGTTCAGAATAATGGCGAAAATGCTTGCAATGCTCACACGCTGATGGAGCCGATTTTGCAAACCGTGCAAAATTGGTAGGTATCCGCCCAGATCACGGCTTAATGCTCGCGGAGCTTCCGCGCAAAAACTTCGATGGGGGGATTTCTTGGTTCTACGTGGAATGACCGCGTCTTCGGCGGCTATCGGCGCTGGCGATCCGCAACGCAGGACAGCGAAACTGCTTATCTTTGGCGCTTTGCTCGTCGGCATCGTTAGCGCAATTGTCTTCTCCATCTATCCCAATCTCGATCTCGCCATATCGCAGCTGCTCGTCGACTCCCAACACCAGTTCAGCGGCCGTGACTCACCGTTTTTCAACACCGCGAGACTGCTTTTCAATGTCCTTTTCTACGGCGCCTGCGCCGTCGGACTGGCGGGCTGCATCATTTCCCTCTCGACGGGACGCCCATGGCTCTCGCTGTCTTCGAACAAATGGCTGTTTCTCGCCGTCTGCGTCGTGGTCGGACCTTTGGCGATCGCCAACCTCGGTTTCAAGGACCATTGGGGCCGGGCGCGGCCTTCGACAGTTGTCGAATTCGGAGGGTCGAAGGCGTACACGCCGCCGCTGGTGAAATCTCAGGAATGCCCACGGAATTGTTCGTTCTTTTCCGGTGAAGCGTCGTCGATCTTCGTCGTGTGTTTCGCCGCTGCACTCCTGTTTCCGGCAGCCGCGAGCGCTTGGATCGTAACGGGCCTCATCCTCGGAGGCTTATGCGGCTTCGTGCGTATGGTGGAAGGAGGGCATTTTCTCTCCGACGTCATTTTCGCCGGGGTCTTTATGGCGCTCACAGTCGCCGTCATCCAAATGCTGTTCTCGGCAATCTCAGGAAATAGCGAACCGGTCTGAGCGGCGGCCCTCGTCCGCTCAACCAGCGCGCCGCGCCTGATCGAACGCAACCTCAACAACCAGCCCGGGCTTGTTGTCCGCCAGCGTGAGCTTTGCACTGTGGAGTTCCGCGATCGCCGCAACGAGACTGAGGCCAAGACCGCTGCCACGCGTCGTCCGGCTCTTCTCCAAGCGGTAAAGCCGCCTGAATACCTTTTCTCGTTCCTCCGCCGGAATGCCTCGTCCCGTATCACGAACCCGGACGATGGGATGTTGCGCGTCGTTGATCAGTTCCACCTCGATTTCGGAACCACGCGGGCAATGAACAATCGAATTCTCGAAGAGATTTACGAAGAGCTGATTGAGGAGCCGGCGGTCCCCGCGAACGATCACGGGATCACCGGCCCCGCCTAGCGCGCGCAACCGATGTTGATGCTCCTCCGCCACCGCCTCAAGCGCATCGATGATGTTTGCCAACAGGCCGTTCAACTCGACGTCGACGAATTTTGCCTTTTGCGCCCCCGCCTCGATCTCGGAAATGCGTAACAGCGCATCGAAGGTTTCGGCGATATTGTCGATTTCACAGATCGATTGATCAACCGCCGCTTTGTAGGTGGCGATGTCTGATGGGCCCGACCTCACGGTTTCGAGCTTCTGCCGCATCCGGCTTATGGGAGTCCGGAGATCGTGCGCGATATCGACCGAGACCTGCTTCAGGTTGCCGATCAGCCTCTGCAATCGATCGAGCGTAACGTTGATCAGCGCCGCGACGTGATCGATGTCGTCCGCGGCGGCATTCCTCGGGATACGCCGATTGAAATCGCCGGAGGCGACCGCGTCGAGCACGTGTTCCATCTCCTCGACGCGGCGCTGCGCCTTGAGACCGAGCAGATAACCGCCAACAAGCGCGCAAATGACGGACAAGACGATGCCCCACAGAAGTCCGGTGAGCAGCAGTCTTTGTGCATCCTTGATGTCGCCGTTGCCGTCTCCGACGAACAGGTAGCCGCCCTTGACCGGCGTCCAGGTTCCGATGACGGCATCGCTCGCGCGCGATGACGACCATTGCCCAATGAGCTTTAACTCATTCCACGGGATCGTTCGCCAACCCTCAAACCGATCCAACGAACTGACGTTGCCGGCGATGTATTTTCCGTCCGTATCCGTCAAAAGATAGATGTCTTCATCAGACTGGGCGACAAGAGCATGCCGCGCAACCGCTGCCGAAAGTTCGCGAAATCCGTCGACCTCATCCCCCTGCACGTCGGCGAGCGTCTCGCGAACCTCATCGATATGCGCCTTCAGATGCTGGCCGAGCTGTTGGCTGATGATGAAAAATAAAATCGCGAAAATGAGGACGTTCGTCAGCGTAATGACGATGGCGACGAAGCCCGCCAGACGAAAAGCCGTTCTCTGCGTTAGCTTATGCGGGCTGGTCAATGATGTAACCCAAGCCTCTCACCGTGCGAATGAGAGGCGTGTCCCCCGGCCGGTCGATTTTCAACCGCAAGCGGCTGACGTTCGTTTGAACGATCGAAGTTTTGGTATCCGTCTCTAATCCCCACATCTGCTCGAGAATCATCGACCGCGTCACGACGCGTCCGCGGTTTTTGATGAGGATCTCGAGCATTCGGAATTCACGCGGCTGTAGATGAATGACATCTCCACCACGCCGCACTTCGTGTTTGACGAGATTGACCTCGAGATCGTCAATCCTGAAGAGGAAATCCTGCTTCGGGCTTGGCGGCCGCCGCCCAAGCGCCGTCACGCGTGCGAGAAGCTCTCCGAGCGCAAACGGCTTGACGAGGTAGTCGTCGGCGCCGCTAGCAAGGCCCTCGATACGGTCTTCGGTCCCGCCGACCGCCGTGAGGAAAAGAATGCCGGAAGTGACGTCTGCCTGCCGCAGGCTCTGCACGACGCTCAAACCGTCAAGGTGGGGAAGCATGCGATCGATGACCAGAACATCAAAGGCTCCAACCACCGCTTTTTTCAAGCCATCCACGCCATCGAAAGCCACGTCGACTTGATGTCCGTCCAGCGTCAAGCTGTCAGTGACCAGCCTCGCTGTCTCGGTGTCGTCTTCAATGAGTAGAATTCGCATTACATCTTCGTATTTGCGAGCGGCCTGACGATTAGGCTGCTTCCGGTCGTTTGGCGTCGAACTCGTTGCGGGGTGTGACGGAATTGCGGCCAAACAGTCACCGATATGTAAGTTGGGCCGGCCGCTCCTGTCCCTGACAACCTGAAAATATTACAAGATCGGAAGACAGCTGCCCAAATCAAAACGCCAACACGCCTAATCGCGGTCCAGGATGGGCCCCGACGAGCCATGTCTTCGACGACGCCGAGGCGCCGTTGCTGGCGCAAGCACCGAGCGAGCCTTCGAAACTCACCGCGCCTCCCCCGAACCCGCCAATCCGCCGCCCTCAAGGAGGCCGAGACATCCACCAACGGCGTCTTGAACGCATGGATGCATATCAAATCGTTTTGAGATGGAATTGACCCTCGGCGCACCGGTCATGAGTTAACGCGGGCTCGCTCTCAGCCTCACGAAAGCCCCGGCGACAAAACCGTCGCTGCTTGCGCCTCTTCCCGATATGCAGACGGCCCGATATGCAGACGGGATGACCACAGATGGCGAATTCGAAATCTTCCTCGCAACCTCCCCGGGCTTCGAACCCGTGCTTTGCAAAGAGGCCGAAGAACACGGCTTCAGGCAACCGAAAATCAGCACCGGCGGTGTGACGGTAAAGGGCGGCTGGCCCGAGGTCTGGCGCGCAAACCTCGAGCTTCGTGGCGCTGGTCGCGTTCTCGCTCGCATCGGCGAATTCCGCGCCATGCATCTCGCCCAGCTCGACAAACGCGCGCGCCGCCTCGTCTGGGGCGAAGTCCTGCGCTCCGATGTGCCCTTCCGCGTCCAGGCCTCCTGCAAGGGATCCCGCATTTATCATTCAGGCGCCGCGGCTCAACGCATCGAAAAAGCGATCCGCGAAGAACTGGGCGCGCCGCTTTCGGCCGACGCCGAAGTCATCATCAAAGCCCGCATCGACGACGATCTCTGCACCATCGCCGTCGATACCTCCGGCGAGTCCCTGCATAAGCGCGGCCACAAGGAAGCCGTCAACAAGGCACCGATGCGAGAAACGCTGGCGTCGCTTTTCCTGCGGCAATGCGGATACGTTGGAACCGAGCCCGTCGTCGATCCGATGTGCGGATCCGGAACCTTCATCATTGAAGCCGCGGAAATCGCAGCCGGCCTGAAGCCTGGACGCTCGCGACGCTTTGCCTTCGAGCAATTGGCGACCTTCGACGAAGCTGCTTGGAAGAGCCTCAAGGCCACAGCCGATCGGCCAAAAACGGAACTCCGGTTTTTCGGCAGCGATCTAGATCCGGGAGCGATCCGTATGAGCCGCGCCAATGCGGAGCGCGCCGGAGTCTCGGAGATGACGGAGTTCAATCAACTCGCTATTACCGAATTGACGGCGCCAAGCGGCCCGCCCGGACTGGTCATCGTCAACCCTCCCTACGGCGACCGGATCGGCGACCGGGACAACCTTCAACCCTTATACCGTTCGCTGGGACAGACGCTGCAGAGCCGCTTCGGCGGCTGGAAAGTGGGGCTCATCACGAGCGAAGCGTCGCTTGCCAAAGCGACCGGCCTGCCGTTCCTGCCTCCCGGCGGCCCCGTCTCGCACGGGGGACTGCGAGTGACGCTGTTTCGGACTGAACCATTGAAGTGATGCCGATCGTGAATTGTATTCGCGTTCCGAGCACCCCTCGCCCGAAAGGAGCTAGCGATGACCGATTACACGCCCCCGAAGGTCTGGACCTGGAATAAGCCGAGCGGTGGCCAGTTCGCGAGCATCAATCGCCCGATTGCGGGTCCGACCCACGATAAGGATTTGCCGGTCGGCCGCCATCCGCTCCAGCTCTATTCGCAAGGCACGCCCAATGGCGTGAAAGTCACGATCATGCTCGAAGAGCTGCTGGCGCTCGGGAACCACGGTGCCGAATACGACGCCTGGCTGATCAGGATCTCCGAAGGCGACCAGTTCGGCAGCGGCTTCGTGGACGTCAATCCCAACTCCAAAATCCCCGCTCTGATGGACCGGAGCGGCCCGACGCCCATCCGCGTCTTCGAATCCGGCGCGATCCTTATGTATCTCGCAGAGAAGTTTGATGGCGCCTTCCTTCCGGCCGAGGGCGCCGCCCGCGCTGAATGTTTGTCCTGGCTGTTCTGGCAGGTCGGCAGCGCGCCCTACCTCGGTGGCGGGTTCGGTCATTTCTTCGCCTACGCGCCGACGAAAATCGAATATGCCATCGACCGCTTTGCTATGGAAACCAAGCGCCAGCTCGACGTGCTCGACCGCCGGCTGGCGGAAAGCGCGTATATCGCGGGCGATACCTACACGATCGCCGATATCGCGATCTGGCCATGGTATGGCCAGCTGGTGCAAGGCAAGCTCTACGGGGCCGGTGAGTTCCTCTCGGTCGAAGATTATAAGAACGTCCGTCGCTGGGCCGACCTGCTCAGAGATCGGCCGGCCGTCAAGCGCGGGCTCATGGTGAATCGCACCTCGGGTGAGCCCTCGCGGCAATTGCACGAGCGCCACGAAGCCTCTGATTTCGAGACCAAAACGCAGGATAAAGTTCGCGACGCCGGTTAGCTATGGCGCGGCGGCGCGCGATGTCAGCCACTCGGCGAGATCGCTGATTTCGCGATCTTGGGTTTCATGCTGCATGCCAGGATAGGCATGAAATTCGTTCGGCACGCCGAGACGATCGAGTTGCGTATGGGCAGCCTTTCCGGTCGCAAACGGAATGCGCGCGTCGGCCGTTCCATGCCCGATGAAGAGCGATGCGGTCTGCCAATCCTTTCGCGTGGAAAGTTCGTGCGCATCGAAGCCATAAAGCGAGCCGCTGAGAACCGCAGCGCCGCGAAACCTGCCGGGATCCTCCAGAACGGCATGGTAGACGAGCACCGCTCCCTGGCTGAAGCCCGCCAGAAAAACTCTTTTCGGATCGGCACCAAACCGCTTGATCGCCGTGTCGACGAGCCTGCCGATGGCGGCGATGCTGAGCCTGATATCCGCGCCTGTCGAATTCCCCTTGCGATACCATCGATAACCGCTGGCCCCGCCGCCAAAAGGAGCGCGCGGCGATACGACGATGAAATCTTCAGGCAGTTGCTGCCAGAGGCCGATCATATCGTTTTCATCGGAACCGCTGCCATGAAGCACGACGATCAGAGGCGCGTGTGCGGACGTTTTCGCAGGCTCATGGACGAGATAGGTGAGCTCTAGCTCCGCTGCGTGCGCCCACGGCGCGGCCGCCGCGCGCAATATGGATATAAGGAACACGAAGAAAAAGCGCCGGCCGGTCCCACTGCCGGAAGTAGACACGCTATGATGGCTCATCATCCCGAACTCTAAGCGATGAATCGCACGGATTAAACCACATGCGCTGTTTCCCCGCCCGCCGGCTCGTCTGCCTGACCGAAGAGACGGTCGAGACGCTATACCTTCTCGGCGAGCAGAATAGGATCGTCGGTGTTTCGGGATATGCCGTCCGTCCGCCGCAAGTCCGCCGCGAGAAGCCACGCGTATCAGCCTTTACCTCAGCCGACATTCCAAAAATCGAGGCGCTGAAGCCCGATCTCGTCCTTGCGTTTTCGGACATCCAAGCCTCGATCGCCGCCGACCTCGCGCGCGCGGGCCTGGCCGTCCACATTTTCAATCAGCGTGATCTCGCCGGCATCTTCGCAATGATCCGCACCCTCGGCGCACTGATCGGCTGCAGCGAGAAAGCCGATGCTCTCGCGAATTCGTTCGAGGCGCGCATCGAAAATACCCGCAGTGAAACGCGCTCGGCCACGCGACGCCCGCGCGTCTATTTCGAGGAGTGGGACGACCCGCTGATAACGGGCTTGTGCTGGGTCTCCGAGCTCATAGAGGTTGCAGGCGGTGATGATATCTTTCCCGAGAAACGGCGCGAGCCCGCAGCCAAAGATCGTATCGTGACGCCGGCCGAAGTGGCTCGGCGAGCACCAGACATCATTCTCGCGTCCTGGTGCGGCAAAAGGGTGAGACCGGAAAAAATACGCGCGCGCGACGGATGGCAGGACGTGCCCGCCGTAAGCAAAAACAGGATCCACGAGATCAAATCGCCGCTCATTCTCCAACCTGGACCAGCCGCGTTGACCGATGGCCTCGATGCCATCCGCACGGCGATCGGTTCAACCGGCGATCTGTGACCGCTATCACGAACAACTGCGCAATGTTCGCTAAGATGATTTTCATCACAACCAGGGAACAGCCATAGCCTGAGAGCGTACTCTGCTAGGCTGCCACAAGGGGCGCGAAGCGGCAAATAATTGGCTGTGCGATGTCAGATCGAGTTTATGCGTCTTTATTTTATATTGCTTTGATCGTGGCCAGCTCATGGACCGTCGTGACGGTCGGCGAGGGACTCGCCCGGGAAGCTCTCGCCCAGTTGGCCCTGGCTCCGTCTTCCAAAAGCCGGCCGACACGCGTGAATGTTGTACTCGCGTCGCAGAAAAATATTGCGGGGCCGGAGAAGGCTGGTGACGTCATCGTCCCGAAGGCCCCATCGATCTCCGCCGGCGAGTTGGCCAAAGCGCTCGACGAAGCCGAGCACAACGACAAGCAAACTAAAACGATGGGTACCATTGTTCGGCCGCGCGTCGCTGGCTGGGTGCGACGAATTCCAAGGCGCGCCATTCCAGAAGATCAGCCGAGGCGGGCCGTTTCCGAGGACTCCTCCGGCCACATCATCATGCGCGCATTGCGAGCAGAGATGTAGCTTCGAGGCTTGAATACTTGAATGGAATGGTGGGCACCCGGCGGGGGGAAGAGGGGTGGCCGAGTGCCCACGCTCAAGACCTCAATCCGGGGGGAGGATATGAGGTATGCGTACAATATCAGAAATCCGACAGCGAGAAGTTAACGCCGGCGACCCTCGCGCGAAGATTTTCCAAACCTTGAAGATTCGCGATATTCGGTCCGAGAAATTATCGCCAAACCCCGTCGGATGTTGTCATTTTCGCTCTTACATTGTTCGGCTTGAGCGGTCCCGCAACGCACGCACCCGCCTGCCGCGAGCATTCGCCGACGGCCGTACGTGCGCAAATTCTCTTCGATGCCGGGCCGAGAGTGCTTGCTCCCATGCACGCGCCAGGGCGTAAACAAGAACGAACCCAAACGCGTAGAAACTTGCGATGAAGATGATGACGGGGGCCGCATCGCCGGACATGGTCGCCTCCTATTCGCTCTTGCGTTAGGTGGCGATTGCGGCATCGACGGTCAAGATGCACAAGCGAGTGGCCGACAAGCGGCCAGCGCATCGCTGCAATTTCAGCGGTTGTGGAGATCGATACGAAGTCCCTTCTTGCCGCGCTTCAAATCGCCTAGCTTGAGTGAGAGGGCCTCTCCCATGAACACGAAGCTCCTGTCACTCCTCCAGCGCGAAGCAACTGCCCGTCTCAACGCAGCCGAATATGAGCTCGTCTCATACACCAGGGCGTGCCGCGGCAAGGTCGTCGATGTGAACGAAATGAAACGCATCAGGCAGCTCCGCGAGCGCGTGGAAAGTGCACGAGCACGTCAGTTAAAATGGACACGATATCGCTTCCTCGCGGAATCCGGCGTCCTATAAGGCGAATTGCCGAATAGAACGGCACATCCGGCGCATTTTGTCTAAATTGTCAGCAAGCGTTCTTTCGGCGTCGGTGTAAAATCCACGGTGGAACCACCGATTCGCGGTTCCTAAGGGACGGCTGGCGTGACCCTGGTCATCGTCTTCATCGGCGCAATCTGTTACTACTATTTCGGCTCCATCGGTGCTGTCCTCGGCGCTTTGGTCATAACCTCCGCGCTTTCAAAATCCCGAGCCAATGCCGCTCTACCGTCACTCGTTTTGATCGGCGTGTCATGGGCAGCTGGCAGTGCCATCGCGGGCAACGCCGGAGCCGGGGCAGGCGTCGTTTTGGCCACCGCCGTGGCGATATGGTTTGAAGGCGGAGAAAAACGCCGCCATCAACAACCGGCTATCGACAAGCATTGACGCTCATTCTCTCTTCCCTCCCAACCTACTCCAAGAGCTTGCAACTTCGTATTGCCCGCGCGGCTACTCTCCGACGAACAATGGGCGCACTTTGCAATGATCGGAAACGAGGCCTACATCAAAACCGCCGATAGCGCTCTCACCCCCGCGAGGTATCCATGGAATACGTCAAGCTCGGCCACACCGGTCTCGAAGTGTCCCGTATTTGTCTGGGCTGCATGAGCTACGGCCAATCCGACGGCGGCGTCATGAAATGGGGCTGGACGTTGAGCGAGGACGAAAGCCGCCCGTACATCAAGTCCGCCCTCGAACAAGGCATAAACTTCTTCGACACCGCGAACGTCTATTCGCACGGCGAAAGCGAGCGCGTTCTCGGCCGTGCCATCCGCGATTTCACCAAGCGTGACGAAGTCGTCATCGCCACGAAAGTCTACTCGCCGATGCGGCTCGGACCGAACGGCAAAGGCCTTTCGCGCAAGGCCATCCTGTCCGAGATCGACGATAGTCTAAAGCGCCTAGGTACGGATTACGTCGATCTCTACATCATCCACCGCTACGACTACGAGACACCGCTCGAGGAGACGCTGGAGGCGCTCGACGAAGTCGTGCGTTCAGGAAAAGCGCTCTATCTCGGCGCATCCTCGATGCACGCTTGGCAGTTCATGAAAGCCCTCGGCCTGCAACGCGCCAACGGCTGGGCGCAGTTCATATCGATGCAAGACTATTACAATCTGCTCTACCGCGAGGAGGAGCGCGAGATGCTGCCGCTCTGCCAATCCGAAGGCATCGGCGTCACGCCGTGGTCCCCGTTGGCTCGCGGGCGTTTGGCGCGTCCCTGGCAGGATGCACCGCAAACCGAGCGCGCTAAGAACGATCCGTTCGCCGATCGGCTCTACGAAAAATCGAAGACGTTGGACAAGCCGGTCGTCGATCGCGTGATTACTGTCGCCAAGGAGCGAGGCGTCTCACCGGCTCAGATCGCCCTCGCCTGGATGCTGAGCAAACCCGCAGTGACCTCTCCCATCGTCGGCGCGACCAAGCCCCATCAGCTCGACGACGCGATAAAATCCATTTCGCTCAAGCTGACGAGCGAGGAAATTGCCCATCTCGAAGAGTTATACGAGCCGCATCGAGGGCCGGAAGGCTTCACCTAGATGGCAATAACGCTCGAATTGAACCGCAGCACGGCTCACGCGTTTCCCTCCGAAGCGCGATCGAGTCCTGCGGTTCATGCAAAAGCCGGTTGCAAGTGAGAGAATTGAAAGCGGGACTGTCGTCGAAACGACGATACCCTCGCGCCTCGATCGCCTGCCGTTCGGACGGTTCCACGTCCTCGTCATCGCCGCCCTCGGCATCACGTGGATTCTCGACGGGCTGGAGGTCACGCTCGTCGGCGCCATAGCGGGAGCTTTGAAGGAAAGCCCGACGCTGCGGTTTACCAACACCGATGTCGGCATAACGAACAGCTCTTATCTCGCGGGCGCCGTGCTCGGAGGATTGTTCTTCGGCTGGCTGACGGACCGGCTCGGCCGCAAGAAGCTGTTTTTCATCACACTGACGACCTACATGATCGCGACGATCGCAACAGCCTTCTCGTGGAATCTCCTCAGCTTCTCGCTGTTTCGATTTTTCACCGGAGCCGGCATCGGCGGCGAATATACGGCCGTCAACTCGACCATCCAGGAACTGGTGCCTGCTCGCTATCGCGGCTGGACCGATCTCAGCATCAACGGCAGCTTCTGGCTCGGCGCGGCACTCGGAGCACTGGGCTCGGTCTTCCTGCTCAGCACCAGTCTTATGCCCGCCGATATAGGATGGCGGCTGACCTTCCTGATCGGCGGCGGATTGAGCGCATTCATCTTTCTGCTGCGCCTCTGGATCCCGGAGAGCCCGCGCTGGCTCATCACGCATGGCCAGCCGGAAAAAGCTGACAAGATCGTCGGCGATATAGAAGCGGGGCTTCGAAGCGAAAATCACGTTCTCGATGATAATTCGATCACAACGACGCGCTTGAAAACGCGGAGCCACACGCCGCTCCTGGAGGTCGCGAGATCCATCCTGAAAACGAACCGCGACCGCGCAATTGTCGGATTTGCCCTGATGACCGCGCAAGCCTATTTCTATAACGCAATCTTCTTCACCTACGCGCTCGTTCTTTCGTCGTTCTACGGCGTCCGGACGGACAAAATCGGCTGGTATCTTCTCCCCTTCGCCGCCGGAAATTTCCTTGGACCGCTGCTCCTTGGACGGCTCTTCGATATTTGGGGACGACGCCCTATGTTGATCACGACATACAGCGTTTCCGCGATCCTGCTCGCCGTCACGGGATACCTGTTCGCAGCCGATCTCGTCTCCGATTCCATGCTGACCGTCGCATGGGTGATCGTGTTTTTCTTTGGATCGGCTGCAGCGAGCGCAGCCTATCTAACGGTCAGTGAGTCCTTCCCGCTCGAAGTTCGCGCGCTTGCCATCTCGCTCTTCTACGCCATTGGCACAGGAGTCGGCGGCGTCATTGGTCCCTTCTTCCTCGCCCATCTCATCGACACCGGATCGCGCGAAAGCGTATTCATGGGCTATCTCATTGGCACGGTATTGATGCTCATCGCAGCCGGCATTGCCTGGCTGAAAGCGGTCGCTGCCGAAGGCAAACCGCTCGAACAAGTCGCGCGCCCTCTATCCCTTGCCGACGAATGACGCCTGATCCCCTGGCTTCCAAGCACAAGTATCCGCCGATCAATGTGCCGCTGAGGCGCCGCTGCTACGCGGCGCCTTTTGCGCGAACAGCAACGCCACCGCTGCGATCGCCAGCATGACGGCGATCACCGCGAACGTATCGCTGAAGCCCATGACCAGCGCTTGCCGCTTGACCGTCTTGCCGAGCGCGATGATCGCCTGATGGCGTGCCGCCGCGGCGTCGGAAATGCCGTGCGCCATGAAATAGCTAGTCATCTCGTCGATCCGCTGACGAACTTCGTCGCGATAGACCGTCACGGATTGCCCGATGACGTTCGAGTGAAACTGCTCGCGCTTCGTGATGATCGTTTCGAGCGCGGCCGTGCCCACGGCGCCCGCCAGGTTACGCAACATGTTGAAAAGCCCGGAAGCATTGGCCGCGTCTTTAGGCGCGATGCCCGAGGTCGCAATGGCCGTCAGCGGCGTCAGGATCAGCGCCTGGCCAACTGCGCGCACGATGTTCGGCAGGAAGAACTGATCGCCGGAATAATCGAGCGACATGTTGACGTTCATGAAGCAGCTCAACGCAAAAAGTGCGATGCCTGCCACGCCGATGTAACGCACATCAAAATGCTTCATCAGCAAAGGCACGAACGGGATAATCAGCAGCTGCGGCAAGCCGGTCCATGCGAGCACGTTGCCGATCTGCTCGGCGTTATACCCCTGCACCTGCCCGAGATACTGGGGCAGCACATAGACCGTCCCGAACAGCGCGAAGCCGACCAGCATGTTGGCGACGGTGCCGATACCGAAATTCCGGTTCTTCAGCAGCCGGAGATCGACAAGCGGCTTTTGCACTTTTAGCTCGATCCACACGAACGCCGTCAGAAACACGACCGCGATGACCGCGAGTTTCACGATGAAGGGCGAGCCGAACCAGTCATCCTTGTTGCCCTCTTCAAGCAGCGTCTGCAGCGCCGAAAGCCCGACGGCCATCGTGACGATGCCGGCCCAGTCGCCTTCCTTGAGAAGGCCGAGCCGCAATTTGTCCTTCTCGAGCGTGAACCATAGTGCCACGATCATGATCGCGCTCGGGATCGCGTTGATGAAAAAGATCTTCTGCCAACCGTAGTTCTCGGTCAGATATCCGCCGATCGTCGGGCCGATGGCCGGAGCAAACGTGACGGCGATGGCGAAAAGCGCCAGGCCCACGGGTTGCTGAGGCTTCGGCAGCTTCGTGACGACCATCGTGAACGCCATCGGAATGAGGACGCCGCCCGCGAACCCCTGAAGGCCCCGCATCGCGATCATCGTGCCGAGATCGTGCGCAAAGGCGCATGCCATCGAGAATACGGCAAAGAAAAAAGTGCTGACGAGAATGTACCGGCGAAACCCAAAGACGCGGCTGAAATATCCGGTCAGCGGAATGACGACGATTTCGCCGATGAGATACGACGTCGATATCCACGCGCCGTTGTCGGCGCCGGTTCCGATCCCGCCTTCGATATCGAGAAGGGATGCGTTGGTGATCTGGATATTCAGGATCGACATGAAGGCGCCGATCATACCGGCGACGACGGCGATCCAGGTCGTCAGGCTTGCTTTATCGGCGGCCGCCTTCGGAAAATCCGCGCCGGTTGCTGCTTGAACACTGCTTGCCATAGCTGCTCACTCCGGCGCGGATAACGCCTGCGCCATTATTTGGCTGCGATAGACGCTGCGGTTACATCGGCCTTTTTCGTTTCAATCGTCGGATAGACCGACATGCCCGGACGAAGCTCGTTTGCGAGTGGGTTTCCCTTGTCCAGCGTGATCTTCACCGGAATGCGCTGGACGATTTTGGTGAAGTTGCCAGTCGCGTTATCCGGCGGCAAAAGTGCGAACTGCTGGCCGCTCGCCGGCGCAAGGCTATCGACGTGCGCCGGGATTTCCACACCCGGAAACATATCGACCTCGACCGTCACGGCCTGCCCCGGGCGAACGTCCGCAAGCTGCGTTTCTTTGTAGTTGGCGACGATATAAGCAGCAGACGTCGGAACAACCGCCATCAGCTGCGTCCCGGCCTGAACGAACTGACCGGCACGCAAGGTACGGTTCCCGACGAAACCGTCGACCGGCGACAGAATGTTCGTATAGGAGAGATTGAGTTCGGCCTGCCGCTGCACGGCTTCATTGCGCGCCTGCGTCGCCTGCGCCTGAGCCAGCTCTGCTTTCAAAATATCGGTCTGCTTCGTCGCCGTCGCGAGCGCAGCCGTGTCGCGCGCGATCGCGGCGCGAGCAGCTGCAATCCGTGACGTTGCCTGCTGGGCGTTCTGAACGCTGCCGTATCCCGTGGTCGCGAGATGCGAGTAACGCTGATTGTCCTGCTCCGCGAACGTCTCATTCGCGCGATCAGCATCGATCGTCGCCTTGGCGCTGTCGATCACCGACTGCTGCGCGTCGAGCGACGCCTGCTTGTTCGCAACGGAGGCCTTTGCCGCGAGGACGTCGGCCTTCGCCTGATCGAGCGCGACCTTGAAATCGCGATCGTCGATCCGCGCCAGCACTTGGCCCACCTTCACCGCCTCGTTGTCGCCAACGAGAACATCCGAGAGATAACCCGAAACCTTCGGCGCGATCGTCGTGTTGTCGGCCTGGACGTACGCGTCGTCCGTCGAAACCTGGAAACGCCAAACCGTCCAGTACTGCCAGCCGAAGTATGCGGCGGCCGCCAGAACGGCGAGGCTCGCCCCCGCGACAAGCGCCCCACGTGCCCTCTTCGGAGCCTGAACCGGCGGCTGCGCCTCGACGTGCGTATCATCGCCTGCCGGCGCTTTGAAATCTTCGACGTTCGATGGCTTCTGCGCTGTTGCGGGGACGTAACGCACTGTTTCCGCGTCAGAAATCTCTCTATCTGCCGTCAGCGCCGTTGAATGAAGACCCATGGACCCTGTTCCTCGCAGCCAAACGCGGCCCCTATGCCGCGACCATTAGGAAATTTGACGTTTTCCAAAATAAGCACTATAAAATCGATGTCAACAAGAATTTGGAAAATGATCATGGGACAAAATAGTACGGCTCAGAGGCGCTGTCGCGGCCGGCCGCAAATCCGGCCCGACGAGGAGACGCTTCACCTCCTGATCGAGGCCGCAGCCGTGGAGTTCCAGGAAAAGGGCTACGCGTCGGCCACGATGGGAAACGTCGCCCAGCGCGCCGGAATTTCGACGAAGACGATGTACCGCCTCATCCCCGCCAAGGCTGACCTTTTCGAAAAGGTCATCGCCGACCGGACCGCGCGCTTCATGCTCGCAGTCGAGCCTTCCGACCTCGATCGCTACGAACTCGCCGACGCTGTCGAGCATTTCCTCATTGCCTTCGGCAACCTGGCGCTCGACCGGGAAACGATCGCCATGCTTCGGTTGGTCATTGGCGAAAGGGATCGCTGTCCCGAGCTTGCCGCGACCTTCCACGAGGTCGCCGTGACGCAGACCACGAAAGCCATGACGTTGTGGCTGGAACGCCAGCGCGACCGCGGATTGCTAAAATTTGATGATCCTGTCGCAACGGTCAGCGCGCTGCGAGGAATGATGGTGATGGATTTACAGCGCACCGCGATGCTCGGGTTGGCCCCCGCTCCCTCACCCGAAGAGATCAAGGCAAGAGCCCGGATCTGCGCCAAGCTTTTCCTCGATGGATGCCGAGCCTGAACCGCGAAAATAGGCTGTGAGCGGAACTTCCACCGGCGCTGAAAGTAAGAAGCTTCTGTTCCCAATGAGATCGTCCCGCACGGCGCGGCGACTGTTCGCAACGGAAACGGCGCGACCGTCGCGTTTAAAACCTACGAGTTCGGCACTCGTGAGGTTTGCTTCCGCGAAACCAGGAGAAAGCCCAGGAGGAAGCTATGACCGATGGCTCGCCCGCGCCACCTTCTCCTCGCCACGCACGCCCACTGGCTCTTAGGACGCTCGCAATCGCCACCATCGCATCGGCGGGAATTCTGGCATGGCATCTCACCAAGACCGAAGGCCGTTGGACCGCCGCCGCGCACAGCGAACCGGCGACGAGCACACTCGAAACGACTGACGATGCATTCATCGCCGGTGACGTCACACCCCTCGCGACCAAGGTGTCGGGCTACATCCGAGCGGTGCCGGTCACCGATTTTCAGGCTGTGAAGAAGGGTGATCTCCTCGCCGAAATTGACCCGTCCGATTACAACGCCGCGCTCGTTCAAGCTCAGGCGAACGTCGCCTCTGCGCAGGCAAACCTCGACAATCTCGCCAATCGGAAAGAAAGCCAGCAAAGCCTCGTGCGTCAGGCTCAAGCAGCAGTAGACGCGGCTGTGGCCGATCTCGATCGCTACACGCTTGAAGCCAAGCGCCAGCACGACTTGCTGAAATCGAGCGATATCGGCACGACTCAGCGCGTCGAGCAAGCCGACGGCAACGCACGACGGAGCACGGCTCAGTTGGCTCTCAGCAAAGCCCAGCTTGATCAGCAGAAAACCGCTCTCGCAAGCCTCGCCCCCGCTGAGGTGCAGTTCGAAGCACAGCTGCGTGCTGCCAAAGCCGTGGAGACCCTTGCGCAGAACAACATGACGAGCACGCGCATCCTGTCGCCGGCGGACGGAATGGTCGGCCAGCGTCAGGTCCGTCCCGGGCAATTCGTCGGCGTGGGATCTCCGATAATCACGGTCGTTTCGCTTCCCAATGTTTGGGTCATCGCGAACTTCAAGGAAACCCAGATGACGAATGTGCGGTCCGGACAAACGGCGCGCATCAAGGTCGATGCCTTTCCGGATCTGAACGTGACGGGCCACGTCGAGAGTTGGGCGCCGGGCACCGCCAACATTTTCGCGTCGCAGTCTTTCGATCCGAATACGGCGTCGGGGAATTTCACGAAGGTCGCCCAGCGCGTCCCCGTGAAGATCGCCCTCGATCAAAACCCGGCGTTCGGCACGCTTGTACGGCCTGGAATGTCGGTTGAAGCGACGATCAATACGGGAAGCGGTCCTGTGGGCACCGGCTCAAGACCGTCAACGGCTGCCTCAGATCCGCCAACGGCATCAGCCAGATGACGCAGACGGCCTTGCATGCCGAAAAGCGCTGCCGGACGTCGCATTTCCGCGAGGTTATTCCCACGAAGAAGCCTGTTCTTGCTCTCGGCCGCGGCCGAATGCTACAGACCTATCTCGCTTTGAGTCCTAGAGCGTAACAGCATCAATCATTTAGCCTCCGGCAAGATAACTTCGGCGAGACTCGTGGCATCGCGACGAGCTGTCTCGACCGCGGCGGCGATGACGACGACGGAAATGAAACAATGACCGCGCCCAAGATCAAGCTTCACAAAGGTGACTTACCAGCCGGCCTGACGTTTCCGAATGGCGTTGCGATCGACACCGAGACGCTCGGACTGAACCCCCATCGCGATCGCCTGTGCTTGGTGCAGCTTTCAGGTGGCGACGGCACGGCCCATCTCGTGAAGTTCGACGGTAAGAACTATGACGCTCCGCGTCTCAAGGCCCTTCTGACCGACCCGAAAGTTCTCAAGATTTTTCATTTCGCGCGCTTCGATATCGCAGTGCTTGAGCAGTACCTCGGAGTTGCAACCACACCGATTTATTGCACCAAGATCGCTTCGAAGCTTTCCCGCACCTACACGGATCGCCACGGCCTGAAAGACCTCGTCGGGGAACTGCTTGGCATAGAACTTTCAAAGCAGCAGCAAAGCAGCGACTGGGGCGCCTCCGAACTTTCGGATAGCCAAAAGGCTTATGCTGCGAATGACGTCCTGCATCTTCACGAGGTTAAGAAGAAGCTCGATATGATGCTCGCGAGAGAAGGGAGGCAGGATTTGGCAGAAAAGGCCTTCGGCTTCTTGCCCACACGTGCCCGCCTCGACCTCGCCGGGTTCGAGGAAGACGATATATTCGCGCACTGACCCCGGCCGCGGCTAAGCGCCAGAGCCGGAGCATAAGGTCCCAAAGTCTCCCCAATTACCGGCGAGATTAGGGGCCTTGGGGGGAACTTCATGGCCACTGCGGCTGTCACATCGAATAATACGGCTGTAGCTGGTAGCCCCGCGCGCGCCTCGGGCAACAGCATCGTCATTGCCGGCGATCGCACCCAAAGCCGCATCGCCGCTCATCGCCATTCCCAGCGCGTCCGGATTCTCAAAATTGGGCTGCCGCTTGCCGCCGTCGCGACGGTCGCGATTTCAACCATGAACATTCTCGGCAACGCCGGAATTGGGCCGGCGCTCCCGCCGATCGAAGTTCCGCAGATCGTTGCCGACAATCTCAAGATGCATAATCCGCATTACGAAGGCTTCAACGCTGACGGCGGACGCTATTGGGTGAAGGCCGAGACCGCGCAACAGGATCTGAAATCACTTACGGCCATTCATCTGCAAGGCATCACCGGCGAGCTGACGGATGCCAAAAAGCAGAAGACGAACCTCGTCGCGGCTCGCGGCCTCTTCGACAACAATACGAACGTCCTGGAGCTTTACGATTCGATCGACGTGACGGGCGACGGAGGACTGACCGCGAAGCTGACGCGAGCGACGATCAGGACGAAAGAAAACATCATCACATCCGATCAGCCATCGACGATATTGATGGGCGCAGGACAAATCACGTCGAACCAACTCACCATCCGTCAAAAGGCGAAAGAATATACGTTCGTCGATAACGTGCGGACGCATATGAAGCCGAAGGAAGCTCAGCCTGCCGCCGGCGATCAATCGGCTGATCAAGCGCTTCCCTTTGGAAAGCCCGGTGAGCCCGTCGACGTCGAAGCCAATCGCCTCGACATCGACGACGTCAAGAAAACCGCATTCTATACGGGCAAAGTCGTCGCGACCCAGGCCGGGGCCACCATGACCGCCCCCGAAATGACCGTCACTTATGAAGGCTCGGTCGCGCCCGAAGGCGGCAATGCCGCGAAGCCCGTTTCGCAGGCCCCCGGCAGCCAGGGAACTAAGGTGAAGCAAATTCTCGCGACGGATACCGTCGTGCTGAAGCAGCCGAACGGCCAGACCGCAACCAGTCACACCGCGCTCTTCGATACGATCTCGAACACCGCCGTTCTCGAAGGCGATGTCGTGCTGACTCAAGGCGACGACAAGAAAGCCGTCGGCGATCGCGTCGATTACGATCAGACGGCGCAGACGATGGTTTTGACCGGTACCGTCGTCGTAACGCAGGGACCGAACGTGCTCCGCGGGCGTCGCCTGACCTACCACCGCACGACGAGCAAAATGCAGCTGACGTCGCCTGCGGATCAAAGTTCCGGAATAGGTGCAGGACGCATCACGGCGCATTTTGTTCGTCCTTCGGCAAAGGCGGGTGCGCAATCGACTGACGACGATCAGGACAACAGTGGCGGCATATCGTTCGGTGCAGCCTTCAAAACCGATCCAAATTCGCCTTACGACGTCGTTGCCGAAAAGCTCGACGTCGACGACGTGGCAAAGACCGCCTTGTTCACCGGCAACGTTTCGGCCGTACAGGGCAGCATCTCGATGCGATCGCAGGAACTGACAGCGTTCTACACCGGCAATGCCGGGATCGGTTCTACTGATGGCGCTGCGGCAGCTGCTGGCACGCCCGCGTCGCTGACGCACCTGACCGCCCGCAAGAAGGTCGTCGTGACCGCCAAGGACGGCCAGACCGCAACGGGCGACTGGGCAGAGGTTGACGTCAAGAAAAACTTGACGACGCTCGGCGGCGCCGTCGTGCTGACCCAGGGCAAGAATATCGTGAACGGAACGAGGCTGGTGATCGACATGAACACTGGCGAGGCCACGATCAAGACCGAGCCGACAGCAACGAGCGGAGCTGTGATGACGAGCCGCGAGGGCGGCGCCAATGGCGAGGTCTTCAAGGCCGAACGTCCGAGCGCCGTCTTTTATCCGGGCCAATTGAAGAAATCGAAGATCCAGGCAGATAGCTGGCAGGTCCGTACGTCGCCTTGACCTTGTGAACGGCATGGCGGCATTTGAGGCGGCGGCGATAGGGCACGAAGGGCTGCGAGGTATCGGGTGTTTAAGGCTTTACCAATTCGCCTCAGATCGAAGTCGAATGGTGCAGGCGCCAATGGCGCAAGTGGGCACACCAACGGCGTAAGCGCACGCCAAGTGCCTTCCCCCGACGACCCGCACGCCATCGGCGCCGACGGCTGGCTCACGGCGTTCGACGTCAAGAAGTCATACCGCAAGCGGATGGTCGTCAAAGGCGTGAACCTGGCCGTGGGCCGGGGCGAATCCGTTGGTCTTCTAGGTCCGAATGGCGCCGGCAAAACAACTGTTTTCTACATGATCACCGGCCTCGTCGCCGCCGACGAGGGCCGCATCACGATCGACGGCGAGGACGTCACAAAACTGCCGATGTATCAGCGCGCCCGTCTCGGCGTCGGATATCTTCCTCAGGAGGCCTCGATCTTTCGCGGACTGACGGTCGAGCAGAACATCATGGCCGTCCTCGAATTGATCGAACCGAACCGTAAGGCCCGCCAGGAGCAGCTGGACAGCTTGCTCGAGGAATTTTCAATCACGCGACTGAGAAAATCGGCGGCGATGGCGCTTTCGGGCGGCGAACGCCGACGCTGCGAAATTGCCCGCGCGCTGGCCTCGCGCCCGTCGTTCATGTTGCTGGACGAACCATTCGCCGGCATCGACCCCATAGCCGTCGGAGACATTCAGCAACTGGTTCGCCACTTGACCGAACGCGGTATTGGTGTGTTGATCACAGACCATAACGTTCGCGAAACACTAAGCCTGATCGATCGCGCCTACATTATTTACGATGGTCAGGTTCTGACACAGGGCAAGCCTTCTGAAATCATATCGAATGAAGATGTGCGGCGGGTCTACCTTGGCGATATGTTCGTTAACGCGCGTTGAGTATATGTCGCTCCGAATTTACGGAAACGGAGCAGCAGGTTAGCGCATGGCGCTTTCAGCAAAATTAGAGCTGAGACAAGGCCAGCAGCTGGTAATGACGCCACAGCTGCAGCAGGCGATCCGTCTCCTGCAGCTCTCCAATCTCGAACTGAACGAATTCGTCGACTCCGAGCTCGAACGCAATCCGCTCCTCGAGCGCGACGACAACGCCAGCGCTAAGACCGCCGAAGAGCCGATCGTTGAACGCACGGAGGAAAGCACTGCCGAGGACCGCTGGCTCGATCTGCGCGAGCCCGTCAACGACCATACCGGCGGCCTTGACGTCGACTTTGGCAACGTCTTCCAGGAGCCGGGAACAGGCGAACCCGGATTGGGCGCGACCTCGGCCGCAACATCGGGATTGAGCTGGGCCAACGTCTCCCAGCGCATGCATAATGGCGACGGCGACAACGATCTCGAGGATTTCGTCGCCAACCAGATTTCGCTCCGCGACCACCTGAGCAGTCAGCTGCCGCTGACCGTAAGCGACCCCATCGAACGGTTGATCGGCCAGTACCTGATCGATCTCGTCGACGAGGCCGGCTACATCCCCGCGAACCTTGAAACGCTCGCCCAGCGTCTCGGCGCGCCGCTCGAATTGGTCGAAAGCGTGCTCGGCAAGCTTCAGACCTTCGATCCCCCCGGCATCTTCGCCCGGTCGCTGGCCGAATGCCTCGCGCTCCAGCTCAAAGAGCAAAATCGCTACGATCCCCTGATGGCGCAGCTTTTGGCGCATCTGGACCTGCTCGCCAGCCGCAACATCCCGGCCCTGAAACGGGCGATCGGCATCGATATGGACGAGCTTGCCGATATGATCCGCGAGATCAAACGGCTCAATCCCAAGCCCGGCCTCAAGTTCGGCTCCGTTCAGCTTCAGCCGGTTGTACCCGACGTCATCGTCCGCGCCGCCTCGGATGGCGGCTGGCACGTCGAACTGAATAGCGACACTCTGCCACGCGTACTGGTCAATCGCACCTACTACACGCGCATCGCCAAGTCCGCGACCAACGAGCGCGACAAGGGCTACATCTTCGATTGCCTGCAGACGGCGAATTGGCTCGTTAAGAGTTTAGATCAGCGAGCGCGCACGATCCTGAAGGTCGCAGAGCAGATCGTGCGGCAGCAGGACAGCTTCTTCATGTACGGCGTGCAGTACCTGCGCCCGCTCAATCTCAAAGTGATTGCCGACGCGATTTCGATGCACGAGTCGACCGTGTCGCGCGTCACCTCGAACAAGTACATCGCGACGCCAAGGGGTATATTCGAGCTGAAGTATTTCTTCACGTCCGCGATTGCCTCGGCCGCCGATGGCGAAGCACACTCCTCGGAAGCCGTCCGCCATCGGATCAAGCAGCTGATCGACGCCGAAAGCGCCGGCGATGTTTTGTCCGACGATCAGCTCGTGGACCGCCTGAAAGGCGAAGGCATCGAGATTGCCCGCCGCACTGTCGCAAAGTATCGCGAGGCGATGCGCATACCCTCGTCGGTACAGCGCCGGCGCGACAAGAAACTGGTTGAACGTCTCGGCGACTTTGCATGATTTTTCAGCACATAACCCGCTGAGAAAAAAGAGACTTTCAGTTACATTCTTAGCCGAAAGCGTGATTTGACAGGGCCCATGGGGGGGCCTAACGATTATACTGTGAGAGGCTGGGTTGAGTGTCGGTCACACGCTCCCAAGGCTTCAAAAAAGGCAGCTCGGAGCCCAGGAGCACATTGCGCTCGGCAACGGCAAACGCAGCCTCGGTAAGTGCAGAACAGGCATTTTCATGACCATTCAAATCACTGGTAAAAACATCGAAGTCGGCGACGCTTTCCAAAGCTACGCCGGTGACAAGATCCGGGGCATCCTCCAAAAATTTCTTCCGCGCGAAGTGAACGGCCACATCCGGCTCGAACGCGAGCGCGAGGTGTTTAAGACGTCCTGCACGGTCCATGTTGCAGGCGGTCTTATGCTCGAGGCGCACGGCGAAGGTGGCGACGCGTACAGCTCCGTCGATTCCGCCGCACACCGGCTGGAGACGCGCGTGAAGCGCTATAAGAGCCGCATTAAGCATCACACCTCGCCGGCTGCAGCTGCACGTCGCAAGGTCGACATCGAAGCACGCGATTATATCGTGAGCTTAGGTGACGACGACGAGCCCGAGCAGGAAGATGCGAATCCGCTTATCATTGCCGAGGGCCAGCGGAACATCGGCCATATGACGGTTAGCGAAGCTGTATTGAAGCTCGACTTGTCCGAAGCGTCCTTCATGATTTTCAGGAACGCGGCGCATGGCGGGCTGAACGTAGTTTACCGGCGAAACGACGGGCACATTGGGTGGATCGACGCCGATCTTCCTGCGGCGGCGAAGGCGAATGGCGCCTCCGCGCCGGAACATGCGGATTGAGGGCAGTTTATTTATTTCGATCAATGCAATGTGGCGGCCGTCCAGGAACCTGGCTCGGTAGCCACATTGACGGCCATATCATCGTGGATGGAGCCTGAATGAATATCGAAGACATGCTCGCCCCTGACGCGATTATTCCGCGTTTCGAGGCTGAGGACAAAAAGCAGGCGCTGCGCGACCTGGCTGAAAAGGCCGAGGGGCTGACGGGCGTTGCTGCCGGCGACATCTATGCAGCCCTGCTGCAGAGGGAGCGTCTGAGTTCCACGAGCCTTGGCCGTGGGATTGCGATCCCGCACGTCAAGCTTCCTGGCGTGAAGAAGATCACGTGCCTCTTCGCGCGCCTCGCGCGTCCCATTTCCTTTGAGAGTCACGACGGCGAACCCGTCGATCTTCTGTTCTTCTTGCTGGCGCCTGAACACGCGGGTGCCGACCACTTGAAGGCCCTGGCACGCATTTCCCGGCTCGTCCGTGACCCCGCGACCCTCGAAGGCCTGCGCACCGCCAAGGACGTCGAGAGCCTCCGGAGCGTTCTCACGAAGCCCCTCACGTCGCATGCGGCCTGACCGGCTCTAAGACACACACGGCTCGCAGAACGCGAGCCGTCGAGCGTGATCGAGGAATGTCTCGCCTCAGTGTAGGACCGCGATGACGCCCAGTCCGATGCCGCCGACAAGCAGGCGCCACCAGCCGAAGAATGAAAGCCCGCGCCGCGAGATGAAGTCGAGCATGTAGCGGACCACGATGGCGCCCGTTATGAACGCCGCGATAAATCCGAGCACGATGTGGCTCACGTCGTCCGGCGTCAAAATCGCCCAGTTTTTATAGAGATCGTAGGCGAACGCTCCCGTCATCGTCGGCATGGCGAGAAAAAACGAAAACTCCGCCGCGGTGCGCTTATCGGCGCCGAGCAGCACAGCCGAGACGATCGTCGAGCCCGACCGCGAAACACCGGGGATCATCGCGAGACACTGCGCGAAGCCGATGATGAGCGCCGTCAGCGGAGGAATGTCCATAACGTCGGTATAGCGCGGCTTATACTTAATCCGGTCGACGACAAGCAGAATGATGCCGCCGACGACCAGAGCCGTGCACACGATCAGCGGCGATTCAAAGAGCACTTCCTTGATGATCTTATGTGCCAAAACGCCGATGAAAACGGCTGGCAGGAAGGCGATCAACACCGCAAAAACAAAACGCCGCGTTCTGGCGTTGCTGGGAAAATCAAGAGCGATGTGCCAGAGCTTGCCCGCATAAACGGTCAGCAGGGCAAGGATCGCACCAAGCTGGATCAGAACTTCAAACGTCCGTCCCGAGGACGTTACGCCCATGACCTGCTCTGTAAGGAGAAGATGCGCCGTCGAGGAAACCGGTAGATATTCCGTCAGGCCTTCGATCAGCCCGAGCAGTACGACTTGCCACGTTTCCATCAGTGCTCCTTTGGCGCTCCGAACGCGCGCGAGCGTTACCAGAAATTGCGGTAATACCAAAGAGGTCGTTTAGCCGAGTTGCCATCGAATCGACGACAGCGGGTGTATAATGGCGCGACCAGCAGAATAGGAATCACATGCCTCCGCGACTTACGCAGTATCGCCTCTGTCCGCGTTCCCGATCCATTCGATTGGCGCTTGCCGAATACGGCGTTGAAGTTCAGCTCGTCGATGAAAACCCATGGGAATGGCGCCAGAGCTTTCTTGCGAAGAACCCGGCGGGCGAGATGCCCGTTCTCGAATTCGACAACGGCCTGATCCTCTGCGGTGCTTATTCGATCTCGGAATTCATCGCTGAAGAAGTGCTCCCCGTTGCAACGATGGCGACGCCGGGACCGCCGCCACTCATCCCTGGCAACCGGGAGGATCGCGCGGAAGTCCGCCGCCTCATCGACTGGTATCATGGCAAATTCGATCGTGAAGTGACGCGCGAGCTGCTGATCGAGAAGGTCTATAGCTCGATGCGCCCGTCAGGCCCGGTCGCTCCCGATCCTGGCGTTCTGCGTGCCGTCCGCGCCAACCTCAAATACCATCTGTCTTATACGGGCTATCTCGCCGACAACCGGCGCTGGATTGGCGGGGATGAGCTGAGTTTTGCGGATTTCGCCGCAGCCGCCCAGATTTCGACCGCAGACTACCTTGGCGAGATCCCCTGGAGCGACTACCCGGCGGTCAAAATCTGGTATCAACGGATGAAGTCGCGGCCATCTTTCCGCGCCCTGCTCGGCGACCGGGTTCCCGGAACCGCGCCGCCCCTTGCCTATTCAGACCTCGATTTCTAAATCGCTCGTATGCTCGACGTTCCTAAATCCGGTTCCGATCTCACGGACATGATCCGTGCCGAGGCATCGAAGCTCGGGCTCGACGCCGTCGGCATCGCACGGCTGGCCGACGACACGGAACTCACCGCACGCCTGGCGCACTTCCTCAGCGAAAAGCGTCACGGCGACATGGATTGGATGGAAACCCATGCCGACCGGCGGAGCGGTCCGTTGAAGCTGTGGCCCGACGCCAAGAGCGCCATCATCTTCGGCCAATCCTACGCCCCGCCAAGCAATCCCTTGGATGCCCTTCGGGATCGGTCCAATGCGGCGATTTCGGTCTACGCCAAAGGCCGCGATTACCACGACGTGCTGAAGAAGAAGATCAAGTCGCTGGCACGTTCGTTCGCTGAAAGATCAGGTGCAGACGTCAAGGTCTTCGTCGATACCGCGCCGTTGATGGAAAAACCGCTGGCCGCCAAGGCCGGGCTCGGCTGGCAAGGCAAACACACGATCCTGGTTTCGCGCGACCACGGCAACTGGCTCTTCCTCGGCGCCGTGTTGACCACGGCGGAGCTTGAACCTGACGCAGGCACCGAGAACCATTGCGGTTCGTGCAGGCGATGTCTCGATATCTGCCCGACGAATGCATTCCCCGCGCCCTATCAGCTCGACGCACGCCGCTGCATCGCCTACCTGACGATCGAGCACAAAGGACATATCGCACCGGAATTCCGCGTGCCCATCGGCAATCGCGTCTTCGGCTGCGACGACTGCGCCGCCGTCTGCCCGTGGAATAAGTTTGCAAGCGCCGCGACCGAGATCCGTTACGCAGCGCGCCCCGAAACCGACAATCCGCCCCTCGCCGAACTCCTCGCGCTCGACGACGCTGCATTTCGCTCGCGCTTCGCCGGCACGCCGATCAAACGAACCGGGCGCGACCGCGTCGTACGCAACGCGCTGATCGCCTCTGGAAATTCTGGCGATCGATCGCTGCTACGTCAGATCGAACCACTGATGGAAGACAGTTCCGCTCTTGTCCGGGCGATGGCGATCTGGGCGTCACGCCGGCTTGCAAACCCCGGCGAGATCGAAGCCCTGCAAAAGCAATATCAAGATCGCGAGCGCGATCCCGAAGTCGCCGCGGAATGGACTTTGCCAATGGAAGGAACTCGAGGCGCATGAGCCGGCTCTTCTGTTTCGGACTAGGCTACTGCGCGAGCGAGCTGGGCCGGCGACTCCTCGCACAGGGCTGGACCGTCGCCGGAACGACCGCACACGTTGAAAAGGTCGAGCGTCTTGCCGAGCAGGGCTTCGAACCGTTTCTCTTCGACGGAACCGATGCGCTCCACGACGTCGCCGATGCACTGCAGAGCGCAACGCACGTGCTGCTATCGATTCCACCGGACGCCGAGAGCGATCCGGCCTTGCGCCACTATGGAGCGGCGATCGCCGCCAGTCCTTCCATTCGCTGGATCGGCTACTTCTCGACCGTCGGCGTGTACGGCGACGCCTCTGGCAACTGGGTGGACGAAACGACGGAGACGCGGCCAGGAACCGAGCGCGGGCAACGTCGCGTCAAAGCTGAGAACGGTTGGATTGATCTCGCGCACGCATCCGGCAAAGCCCTTGTCATCTATCGCCTGCCGGGAATCTATGGACCCGGCCGCAGCGCGATCGATCAGCTGAAGGCAGGCACTGCCCGCCGCGTCTTCAAGCCGGGCCAGCTTACCAACCGCATCCATGTCGCGGACATAGCGACCGCCGTAGAGGCAAGTATCGACCTTTCGCCCGGCGTCCATATCTTCAACGTGACGGACGACCTCCCAGCGCCCCCGCAGGACGTTATCGCCTACGGCGCCGAGCTGTTGGGGCTGCCCTGCCCCCCGGCAACCGACCCCGCCGATGCCGCCCTCTCTGCGACCGCTCGAAGTTTTTATGTCGAGAGCAAGAAGGTCTCGAACGCCCGCATGAAATCCGAGCTCGGCGTTAGACTTGCGTATCCCACGTACGTCGAAGGGCTAAAGGCGATCGCCGAGCTTTAGCGAACCCTTTTTGGTTTGCGGTCACACCTTTTCCCCCATTCCGCCAGAATAGAGGATAAAGACGATAGCGGCTGCGCCCCGGCAGGCGTGCCGATGCGAGCGGGACCACGAGCTTTCCATGGCAACTAGAGCGCTCATTGTAGCGACGATGGCGGTGCTGACCTTCGCACTCGGCGTCCGTGCCGATCCCATCGATCCGGCCCAGGCGATCGCGCAAAAGTTCTCCGCTGCGAGCGACGAGGAAATCCCAAAGCCATCGCCGAAGCCAGCGGCGAAACCATCACCAAAGCCAGCACCCAAGCTATCAGCCGCCGCGAGTAAGCCGGACGCCGATTATGAGGCGGACATGCTTAGCCGCGCCCGTGCCGAAGAGGCCGATCGCCAGAAGCAGGAAGCCCGCCCGCAGCAGCTTGCGGCCGAGCCCGCGGTGCCCGCAGCTCCCGTGCCTGTCCCACCGCCCGCCGTCGCTCCCGCTCCGGAAAAGCAACCGGCACCGGTTCCCGTCGCGGCAACACCCGCCCCGAAACCGGAAATCCAACGGCCGATTGTCGCCGAGTCTCCGAAGTCCGACACGACGCAAGCCACGGTGTTGCTTGTGCTCGATGACGGAGGCGGAGCGCTCGGCTTCAAACCCGATCCGATCATTTGCATTGACCAGAGCTGCTGGCTTTCAAATGGCATCGAAGCCCCGGCCGTAAGCATGCCGCGCACTCAAGCCATCGCGCTGCAAACGACGCAGGAGACGACGTCTGATCCCTGCGCTGGAAAATCCGCCTGCGTCTATCGCAGCATCACGATCGACGCCGACGCGCGCATCGAAGTCATCGAAGTCGGCGAGAGCCGCGGCGCTTCCGCCGGGGCCTTCACGATTGCGGCCGACAAAAGCTGCCGCAACGCCGGTGGCGGTCTCCTTTGCGACAACGGCCTCGCGACGCAGAATTTCCGGATTTGGGTGGTGCCCGAAGCCATTGCCGCGGCCACCGGCCCGGAAGGTCTCGAAGAGGCTATTGCCGAGGGCCTTCCCGAACCGGATGCCGCAGCCGGCAACGACAAATAACGCTAAAGCAGCTTGCTGATTTCGGCGAAGAGCAAATCGAGATCCTGCGGGCGCGACAGCCGATGCTCCGCGTCGGCAACCTCGATCAACTTGACCTTGCCGCCCGTCAAAAACGTCGTGAGCTCGCGCGTGTGAGCCGCTGGCACATCGACATCCAGTAAGCCTTGCACGATCACAACAGACCGGCCCGGATCGAACGGCGTTCGCGCGAGAAGATGCTCGCGCCCGTCCTCGATAAGGCGGCGCGTGATCGTATAGGGCTCGGCATAGGCGGACGGCTGCTTGAAAAACCCGCGCTCCAGAATCTCGCGCCGGGTTTCTTCGGAAAACCGCTTCCACATCAGCTCTTCCGTCATATCCCACGCGGGAGCAATCAGAACGAGCGCCTTGATGCGCGCCGCCTTCTCGGGGCGTTCGCGCAAAAGCTTGCGCAAGAGCAGAAGCGCGATATTCCCACCCATGCTCGAACCGATGACGATCTGCGGCCCGCTGGTGACTTTGGAAAAAATCGCCACAGCTTCTTCGAGCCATCGACCGATCGTCCCATCCTCGATGCGCCCGGCAGCGACGCCGTGGCCGGAATAGTCGAACCGCGTCGATGCAAGGTTATGCTCCGCGGCCCACTGCGCAACAGCCGTCGCTTTCGTCGACGACATCTCCGACATGAAGCCCGAGAGCCAAAACAGACCGGGCCCGCTGGAATTCGCAGGGCGCTCCGCAATGAAGGGGATTTCCCGTGCCTCAGCCCCCGTCCCGACAGGAAGGATTTGCGGTTCGGCTGCTGCAATCTTATAGGGACTGTCCATCGTTGGTCTCGACGACTCCGCTTGATGAGCTGAAATGAAAAACACGTTCACAGTGCTGCAGGTGATACCCCGGATGCGCGCCGGTGGCGCTGAACTCGGCTGCCTGCAGATCGCGACTGCGCTCGTCAAGAACGGTCATCGCGCAATTGTGGCATCCGCAGGCGGCCCACTCGTTGATCAGCTTCTGGCTGCAGGAGCCGAGCATATCTCGATGCCGCTTGCCACGAAGAATCCGTTGCTTCTTGCGAAAAATGCTTCGGACCTGGCGAGCATCATTCGCCGTGAAAACGTCTCCATCATTCATGCCCGTAGCCGCGCCCCAGCGTGGAGCGCCCTTTACGCCGCCCGGCGCACCGCCACGCCCTTTGTAACAACTTACCATTCCGAATATTCAGAAAAAACGCGGCTGAAGAATTTCTACAACAGCGTCATGGCGCGCAGCGATACCGTAATCGCTGTCTCGGACTACATGGCGCACCTCATCCGCACGCGCTACCACACGCCCGAGAAGCGCATCGCCGTCATACATCGTGCATTTGATTCAACCGTCTTCGATCCGGCGTTGCTGACACCTGAAAGACTGGCTGCCGTTCGAACGCTGCTGAATGCCGACGGATCGAAACCTGTGCTCATTTTGGCAGGCCGCATCACGCCCCGCAAAGCGCAGCACCATCTTGTTTCGGCGCTCGGGATATTGAAGGAGCGCGGCGCCCCGGACGTCGTTTGCGTTCTCGCCGGCGAAATCGAAAAGCCGGCTTTCAAGGAGCAGCTCGAAGCCCAGGCGGAAAAGCTCGGGGTCGCGCATCAATTGCGATTCCCAGGCCACGTGAAAGATGTGGCCGCCGCCTACGCGATCAGCGACATCGCGCTGAATATTTCAGAGCAGGAAGGACTGCCGCGCGTCGCCATCGAAGGTCAGGCGATGGGCGTTCCGATGATCGTATCGGATACCGGACCCGGCCGCGAAGTCGCGCTGACGGTGCCCGACGTCAAGCCGGACGAAGCATCCGGTTTGCGCGTGCCATACGCCGATCCGAAAGCCGTCGCCGATGCGATCGAAACGATGCTCGGCTGGACGGCCGAAAAGCGAAAGGCTTACGGCCAAAGGGGATCGGCCAACGTCCGCAGCCGCTTTACGCTGGACCAGCTGACCTCGAAAACGCTGGCCGTTTATCAGCGTCTGCTCAGCACTTAACGGCGCCGTGGAGGCGTTCGCTCGCTAAATATACCACATTCCACCTGTGCGACCGGGCGCCGGTTGTCCCCTCGAATTTCCCTCGAAAGCGGCATGCCGGCCGGTCAAAACCAATTTGACTTGTCAACAGCGTGAGACAATGCTGTGAGGCGGGCCCGAACGCTTCTGGCGTTTTTTCCGTTACTACTAGATAGAAAGATCTACGGCTGGGTGGCCGATACGGTAGGGACGCGAGAGTAACAAACGGGGCGATGCAAACAGTAATCTGTATAAAGTGGGGCACTCGATACGGTATCGACTACCTCAATCGCTTGGCATCTATGGTCCGGCGAAATGCGCGGCGAGAGACACGCCTCATTTGTTTCACGGACGACGCTAAGGGAGCCGACCCCTGGGTGCAGATTGCGCCGCTGCCGCCCATCAACCTACCCGAGCGCGAATTCACGACCCCCTGGCGGAAGTTGTCGCTCTGGCAGTATCCGCTTCTCGATCTCGAAGGCGACGTCCTGTTCTTCGATCTCGACGTTGTCATCACCGGACAGATCGATGACTTTTTCGACTTTGAGCCGGGTCGCTTCTGCGTTGCTCAGAACTGGACCCAGCCCAATGAGCGGATAGGCAATACCTCGATCTATAGATTTCCGGTCGGGAAAATGTCTCACATCTTCGATACTTTTAACGCCAATCCGGAAGCCATTCTTGGCCGCTACCGGATTGAGCAGCAATATATATCGGCCGAAAGCGAAGACGTTGTTTTCTTCCCTCCGGAATGGTGCCTGAGCTTCAAGCATTCGCTTATTCCAGCCTGGCCGCTAAACTTCTTCATCACGCCGCGACTACCGCCGGAAGCGCGCGTAGTGGCTTTCCACGGCAAGCCGGACCCCGACGAGGCCCGCGATGGGATTTGGCCCGTGAACGCAACTTGGAAGAAATTTTACAAGTACGTCCTGCCGACCCCATGGATCGCTGATCACTGGCGATAGCGGCCAATTGCCTTGCCAAAAGGCCATGCGGCAAAGGGATGTGTTCGGAAAATGGGCGAAATAGCCTCATTTGCCAATTTTGCTCAAGCGTCCCGCTTGACTTAGGCGCCCGTTGCTTCCCATGTTCGCCGCTGACCGGGGGTGGAGTCTGCCCCTAGTCATAATTGGAACCACAAAAGGAGCTGAACCATCCGTAAACCAATGCGACCCGAGCCTCAGAGCCGGGAAAACTCAGGGCCCCGCATCAACGACCAAATTCGGGCCCGGGAAGTCCGTCTCATCGATGAGACAGGCCAGAACGTCGGTGTCATTGCAAAATTCGATGCTCTTGCCCGCGCCGAAGAGGCCGGACTGGATCTCGTTGAGATCTCGCCCGACGCGGAGCCGCCGGTCTGCAAGATCCTCGATTTCGGCAAGTTTAAATTCCAAGAGCAGAAGAAGGCCGCCGAGGCCCGTAAAAATCAGAAAATCGTCGAGTTGAAAGAGATCAAGATGCGTCCTGGCATCGACGATCACGACTATGACGTGAAGATGCGGGCGATCAAACGCTTCTTCGAAGACGGCGATAAGGTCAAGATAACGCTGCGCTTCCGTGGCCGTGAGATGGCACACTCGCAACTCGGTATGGCGGTGTTGCAGCGCGTGAAAGCCGACACCGAGTCCATCTCCAAGGTCGAGAGCGAACCGCGCTTCGAAGGCCGCCAGATGGTGATGGTGCTCGCCCCCAAATGATCTGACTGCGGCGGGGTTATCCGCCCCGCCCTTGTCTCCCTCGTCCCGCTCCCGATTTGCTCCCATCCGCGCCGGTGGACTTGCTCTCGCCGACAGACGGTTCTAGCGTTGCCGTATCCGACAGGTCTTTTCGGGGGAACGGCCGCATGAGCGATGACCGGCCATTTGATTTCTCGATACTTGACCACATTGGCGCGCCATTTCGCCATTTCGAGGCGGGCGAGAAGATTTTCCTCGAAGAAGATCCCGGCGACGCCATGTACATGGTGCGATCAGGCCGCGTTGACATCATCACCTACGGCACGGTGCTCGAGAACGTCCGCACCGGCGGAATTTTCGGTGAGATGGCGTTGATCGACGATGGCCCGCGCAGTGCGGCAGCAATGGCCGCCGAACCGACCGAAGTCGTTGCGATAGACAAGCCGGCATTTCTTGCTGTCGTGCGCAGCGACCCGCAGTTCGCATTACGCGTCATGAGCCTGTTGGCGACCCGCATACGCCGTATGAATACGCAGATATGAAAATGAGTGAGAATGCGCGGCGATTGCAATGCGCCTGCCGCGCATGATGTGAAAGCGTCAGCAGCCGTGACGCCACATGCAGCGGCGGAAACGCGGGCCGCCCCAACCCCAGCGATCGGCGCAGATGCGGCGCCAACGCCAGCAGGATCGCCGGAAATCAACCTGCGTCGCGAGTGACTGGTTTGTCTCGAGACCCTTTAGGGGCGCTAACGGGGCGGCTTGCGACCCGGAACTCGCCGCCGACAAGCCGATGGCGACAACGGATGCAGCCAGAAGTGGTGCAATACGCATGTTCATCTCCGCAATTTAAACGAACGCATTAAGGAAACGCACGCAACAAACGTGCGCGAAAAATGTGTCGTCTAAAAACTGAATGAACACTGAATTAGACAGAATTTCTGCAATCATTGTCATGCAGCGAGCTGAAGTTTCGGCTGTTGCGGTGCATGATCTGCCAAACTCTGGTGCGCATCGGCGAGCAGGCGAAGGATAATATCCTGGCGATTATAGAGATTTGGATAAGCTTGCCGCAGTTCGTCCAGCTTTTTCAGCGCGTCGCTGTTTAAGCCGATATGAACGATATGGTACATGGCACTGCTCCGTAGGCTGCATTTGATGCAGCCCACGTCACCACAGCCGCGGCCAGCGCCGCTGTTCCCCAAGAAACGCTAAGCGATTTTGGTCCTCAATCGAGGTCCACCAGACCGAGCGCTGCAAGCGAAATAAATGCGGCAATCATCAAAATTCCGACGAGCAAGACCAGCGCCGGATAGAACGCCGCGAATACCACGCCGACGCGCCAGCCGGTTGCAGAACGTAAGCTGATCGCAGCAGTCGGCAGCGCAGCCAAAAAGAAAATCGCGACGACGAACGGATCGAGTCTCATGACCAAACTCTCAAAGTACGCCACTCAAAAACGGCAATCCTAGCTTGCCAGATATGGACGCCCGCGCCAGTCAACAGCAGCTAACGAGACGCAATCCGCGGCAAATGGAAATTTTCTGCTGTGTACCGCCGTGGGCCACGAAGCACCCGCGCCAACACTTGACGTCATAGGGATTGCTCCGGTCGATTTGGCGCATAACCGAAGTTTTCCGAAGGGCCTAGAAAACAGCAGATTAGAACTCCGCGCTGGTAAATCGCCCTCACGAAAAGTCCTGTTGTTTCCCAAGTTACAGCGGTCTACTTGCCAGCCCGCTTCATCTCCCGCATCGTTCGAAATCAGTCGCGAAAAGGCCGTCGGAATGCACCCCAAGGTTCGCCATGCCCTACTTTATACCGGCGTCAACCTGGCTTCGACCGTCGTCGATTACACGATCTTTCTCAGTCTCACTTACCTTGTCGGGTTTCCCATTCTTGCGAGCGTCGTCGCTTACGGCGTCGGCATGCTCGTGAATTTCGCGCTGACGACGAACTTCGTCTTCCTGCATGACATGTCGCACAAATCGCGGCATCGCCTGTTCATGGAGTTCGTCTCGACGTCACTCCTCGGCCTGCTTCTGACAGCCGCCATCATCTGGCTGACTGTGCACCACATGAACATGCCGCCGATCGAAGGCAAAACGATCTCTCTGCTGATCTGCTTCGCCTCGCTCTACTACGTCCGCACGCGTATCGTCTTCAGCAAGAACACGAATACGAGCGCGCCCACCGACGCCGAGCCGGCCTCGCAAGCCTGAATGGTTGGCGCTAGATGTTGACGTGCTGAATGACGTAGCTGCCCGCCGCCGCAATCAGGCCCGCGATCAGCACATAGGGCAGGATGGAAACGAGAACCATCAACAGCTCGACAAAGGCCTTGAAGATCTGCTCCGCCGCCGCCCAGAGCTGGAAGAAGCCCTTGTAAAGCACGTAGACGATGGCGATGACGACGAGCGCGAGAACAGCGATTTTCCAAACCGGCAGCGCCTGCCAATCCGATTGAAAGATCGCCAGCATCTGGCCGAACGACCATTGCCAGACAAGCTCGACGAACCTGAAAATGGCCGTGATGCCCTGTTGGAGCAAACTGACGATCTGATCGATGATCTGCTTCACGGCCCGTCTCCCTCGCCCATATGCGCCGTTAACAACGCATTAACTCTGTATTTAGTTCTAATGTAACTCTTGAGAAATTCGCGAGTCCCCGCCGAAAACCTGCGAAGCGTTGCATTTTTCGCATCGCATGCCGAAAATGTTGCGAAGTTCCGATGGCTCCCCTATAAACCCACCCAGAGCCGCCCGGCGAGGCATGCCGTGGCGGTTCTTATGCTTTTGAAAATCAAGCGGAAACCGCAAAAAGCATCCCTTCGCAGGACCGGCAGTTTCGCAGCTGCCGAGAGTGCTGCCGTCCAAAAGCAGCACTTCAGACCGCAAGGTCTGTCGGGCGCAACCCGAGCCGCCAGCACTTCGGACCCTTGGGTCCGAGGCCGCAAGGCGGCCCGGCGCAAGCGCCGCCCCCGCGGAGGGCCAGGATGTGAAGCGCGTCAGCGCGAGCATCCGATGCGGCCCGTGAGCGAGAACAGGACAAGCAAAATGCCTAAAATGAAGACGAAGAGCGGCGCCAAAAAGCGCTTCAAGATGACCGGCACGGGCAAGGTTGTTGCCGCCCAGGCCGGCAAGCGTCACGGCATGATCAAGCGCACGGCGAAATTCATTCAGAAAGCGCGCGGCACAGGCGTGCTGAACGATTCTGACGCGAAGATCGTCAAGAAGTACATGCCCTATAACCGTTGAGATCTCTTGGCCCTTGGCGTCGGCTCCTTAGGAAGCCCCAAGCGGCAAACGAAATCTCTTCCATCTTGAAGCACTAATTCCAGGAGTTTTCTCCAATGGCCCGCGTCAAACGTGGCGTTACCGCCCACGCCAAGCACAAGAAAGTCATCAAGGCCGCCAAGGGCTTTTATGGCCGCCGCAAAAATACGATCCGCGTTGCCAAGCAGGCGGTCGAGAAGTCGCAGCAGTACGCCTATCGTGACCGCAAGCGTCGTAAGCGCAATTTCCGCGCACTCTGGATCCAGCGCATCAACGCTGCTGTCCGCGAGCACGGCCTGACCTACGGGCGCTTTATCAACGGCCTGACGAACCTCGGCATCGAGGTCGACCGCAAGGTTCTGTCCGACATCGCGATCAACGATCCGGCGGGCTTCAAGGCACTGGTCGATAAGGCTGCAGCCGCCGCCAGCTCGCCTGTCGCAAAGGCAGCTTAACAAAACGACCGTTTTCCCGGCAGAAGCCGGCCGCGCGTCAAGCGCGGCCGCGCAAAGCCGGGACCCAACGCTTCCGGCGGCGATCTGGGTCACGAATATGAGCCCGCGGATCGTCGCGCGGAGTTGATCGTGCGCACCAAGCCTGCCAAACAAAGGCCGCGCGTCGTCCGACAAGGACCCGCGCCCGGACGAGGTTTTGCATGAGCACTTCTGACGTTCTCTCCGAACTCGAAACCAGCCTGTTGGCCGAGATTGCCGGTGCCGGCGATCTTGCCTCGCTCGATGCCGTTCGCGTTTCGGCGCTCGGCAAAAAGGGCCGGGTGTCCGAGCTGATGAGCAAACTCGGCTCGCTGCCGCCTGAAGAGCGCAAGAGCTTCGGCCAGACCGTCAATACGCTGAAGGCGAAAGTCTCCGACGCACTCGATGCCCGCAAGGCCGTGCTTGAAACCGCCGCGCTCGATGAACGCCTCAAGACCGAGCGCGCCGACGTCACGCTACCGGTGCGCCTTGGCCCCGTAGCCGAGGGCCGCATTCATCCGGTCAGCCAGGTTCTCGACGAAGTCGTCGAAATCTTCGCCGACATGGGCTTCTCGGTCGCCGAAGGTCCGGACATCGAGACGGACGAGATGAACTTCGACAAGCTCAACATCCCGGCCGAGCACCCAGCGCGCCAGGATCACGACACCTTCTATTTCTCGCCGAAAGCCGACGGCTCGCGGCTGCTGCTCCGCACGCATACGAGCCCCGTGCAGATCCGCACGATGGTCTCGCAAAAGCCGCCGATCCGCATCATCGCGCCGGGCCGTGTCTACCGCATGGACAGCGACCAGACGCACACGCCGATGTTCCATCAGGTCGAAGGCCTCGTCATCGACGAGTCGACCCACATGGGTCACCTGAAATGGGTGCTCCAGGAATTCTGCAAGGCCTTCTTCGAGGTCGATGAAGTGAAGATGCGGTTCCGCGCTTCGCACTTTCCGTTCACCGAGCCTTCGATGGAAGTCGATATCGGCGCTGAAGCGATCGGCAAGCCCGGCCAGTGGCTCGAAATTCTCGGCTGCGGCATGGTTCATCCGAACGTGCTTCGGAACTGCGGCCTCGATCCCGAGAAGTATCAAGGCTTCGCATTCGGCGTCGGCCTCGACCGGCTGACGATGCTGAAATACGGCATCCCCGATCTGCGCTCGTTCTTCTCCGGCGATTTGAAGTGGCTCAGCCACTACGGCTTTTCGATGCTCGACGTGCCGACCCTCGGCGGCGGGCTAAGTAGTTAGTGCGTACAGAGCTTGACGTGCACAGCGCGCATGACGCATAAGGTCCGCACTCAACTTCAAGAATCGACGATATGAAACGCGCACGCGCATATTTGTTTGCAGATCGGCGTCCAGAAATGGGCAGTCTGCAACCGCGCGCGGCCTACGTCGATCCTATAGAAGTTGATGGAGTTACACTAAGGTAACACACAACTATTTCTCGGACCTCGATGTAGGCCTCCCAGCAAGCGCTGCGGAGGTTTTTTTGTTTTCAGAATCGTAAATGGTGAACGCAATGGAACGTTCAGATCCCTACAAGGCGCGCGCTCGCGAACTTGCGGTAGCTGCCGGATACACTGATCCCGACGTAAAGGTTGAAAGGCCAGGCATGAAGGCATGGCCCGCTTGGTGCCAGTTCCGGCAGGCCGCCCGCGACGAACACATGGCGCACGAGGCTGAAGCGGCGCGTGCCGGGATTGCGGCGCTCAAGCCCCAAGACGCAGCATACCGCGACAGCCCGCTGACCGTCATCGGCGAGCACGATCCGGCGACAGTTGCGCAAATGCGCAACTGCATGAGCGTTGGCAACGCCGTCGCTGGCGTCATTTGCGCAGACGGACACCTTGGCTATGCGCAACCCGTCGGCGGCGTGATTGCTTACGAAAAGCAGATCAGCATCTCCGGTGTCGGCTTCGACATTGGATGCGGAAACATGGCCGTGCGTCTCGATACGCGCTTCGACGAAATCGAAAGCCGAGTTGGAAACATCGCAAAGGATATCGCACGCATCGTTTCGTTCGGGATTGGACGTTCGAACAACGAGCGCGTTGAGCATGAGCTGTTTGACGATTCTAATGCTTGGAAGGCCTCCGATATGGAGGCCTATCGGCAGAAGGCGGTCAACCAGATTGGCACGGTCGGATCGGGGAACCACTATGTCGACTTGATGCGCGATGAAGCCGGTTATGTATGGATCGGCGTGCATTTTGGTAGCCGCGGCCTCGGCCACACGAGCGCGACGCGTTACCTCAAAGCCGCGGGCGGACAGGACGGCATGAACGTTCCGCCTGCCGTGGTTGATGAGGATAGCGAGCTCGGTCAGCGTTACATCGCTGCGATGGAACTTGCAGGTCGCTATTCGTACGCTGGCCGTGAGTGGGTGGTGGAACGCGTACGCCAGATCATCGGTGGTATGGTGACAGACATGGTCCACAATCATCACAACTATGCATGGCGAGAGACGCACGACGGGCGCGATCTGTGGGTCGTCCGCAAGGGCGCAACGCCGGCCTTTCCCGGGCAACGCGGGTTCGTCGGCGGCTCGATGGGTGATGACGCAGTGATCCTCGAGGGCGTTGACAGCCCTGAAGCAAAGGCGTCGCTCTACTCGACGGTGCATGGCGCAGGCCGTCTGTTTGGACGCAAGGAAGCCAAGCGGCGGTTCTCGCGCGTCGAAATGGACGCCTGGCTGCAGCGGCGCGGCGTAACGCTCGTCGGTGCCGACCTCGACGAAAGCCCGATGGCCTACAGGCGGCTGGATGAGGTCCTTGCGCACCACGCGACATCAACGCGCGTGTTGCACAGGCTGACGCCTTTTGCCGTAGTTATGGCCGGAGAGGGCGAGTTTGACCCATTCAAGGACTGAGCGGCATCGCAGGTGGTAGCGGACGAGGATTGAACCCGCTATCACCTTGTCGCGAATTCTACCCACCCCTACCCCCTCCCCGCTAGGGAGGGGAATTCTGCTTACGAGACCTGCGAAATGAAATTCACGTTCTCTTGGCTGAAGGATCACCTCGACACGGAGAAGTCCGTCGACGAGATCGCGACGACGTTGTCGGCCATCGGCCTCGAGGTCGAAGGCATCGAAGATCCGGCGAAGCTGCTCGGCGCTTTCAAGATCGCCCGCATCGTCGAGGCGAAGAAACACCCGAACGCGGATAAGTTGCAGGTCGTCCAGGTCGAGGTCGCCAAGGGCGAACCGTTGATGGAGGTCGTCTGCGGTGCGCCGAACGCTCGCGCTGGCATGGTCTCGGTGTTCGCGCCCCTCGGAACGTACATCCCGGGTTCGAAAATCACGCTCGAAAAAAAGCCAGTTCGCGGTGTCGTCTCGAACGGCATGATGTGCTCGGCAGCCGAGCTCGAACTCTCCGAGGAAAGCGACGGCATTTTAGATCTGCCCGCGGACTGGGCCGATAACGTCGGCGCTCGCTACATTGATGTCGTGGGTCTCAACGATCCCATCATCGAAGTCAAACTGACGCCGAACCGTCCCGACTGCACCGGCGTGCGCGGCATCGCGCGCGATCTCGCGGCGGCTGGAATGGGCAAGCTGAAGCCCGAGCCGAAGCTCGGCGCGGTCGAAGGCAAGGCCGATTGCCCGATCGACATCAAGCTGGAGTTCACGAAGGAAACCGCGAACGCCTGCCCGGTATTCGCCGGACGTTTGGTCAAAGGCGTCAAGAACGGCCCGTCCCCGGCGTGGGTGCAGAACCGGCTCAAGGCGGCTGGCCTGCGACCGATCAATGCCCTCGTGGACGTCACGAATTACATCTCGCTCGATCGCGGACGGCCGCTGCACGTTTACGACGCCGACAAGTTGAAGGGTGCCATTCGCGCCCGCCTCGGCAAATCCGGCGAGCAGTTCCTCGGCCTCGACGGCAAGGAGCACGCCGTCGACGACACCATGTGCGTGATCGCCGATGACTCCGGACCCCTAGGCCTCGGCGGCATCATGGGCGGCGAAGCCTCAGGCTCGACGGACGCGACAACGAACGTCTTCATCGAAAGCGCCTATTTCGATCCGGTCCGCACCGCCGCGACGGGACGCAAAGTCGGCTTGCAGACCGACGCCCGCTACCGCTTTGAGCGCGGCGTCGATCCGGCGTCCGAGCGCCCGGGCCTCGATCTCGCAACCGATATGATCCTGAAATTCTGCGGCGGCGAGCCGACGAAGGCAAAGGTCGCGGGCAAGGAGCCGATCGAAGAACGCATCATTCCGTTCGATTTCGCGCGGGTCGAGAAGCTGTCGGGCGTAAACCTCACCGAAACGGAAATCTCGAATACGCTCAAAGCCCTGGGCTTCACGATTTCGGGCAAGCCGAACGCCGCGAAAGTGACGGTCCCGACGTGGCGTCCGGACGTCCACGGCCCCGCAGACCTCGTCGAAGAAGTCGTCCGCATCGCCGGTCTCGATCGCATCCCGGCGACGCCCCTGCCTCGCGCCGATGGAATTGCCCGCGCCGTCCTCACCGAGAAGCAAAAGCGCGCCCGGCGCGCCCGCCGTCTTCTCGCAGCCCGCGGCTTCGTCGAAGCCGTGACGTGGAGCTTCATCCCGAAAGAGCAGGCAACGCATTTCGGCGGTGGCTCCCCAGCGCTCGACCTCGGAAATCCCATCTCGGTTGAAATGTCGTCGATGCGTCCGGTATTGCTGCCCGGCTTGCTGACGGCCGTAACGCGCAATCGCAATCGCGGACTTGCCGATGTCGCCCTGTTCGAACTCGGCCAAGCCTATCGCGGCGAGCAGCCGGAAGATCAGTACACGAGCGCCGCGGGCGTCCGTGCGGGAACGGCGCGGCTGTCAGGCGCGAGCCGGCACTGGGACGGAAATGCCAATCCCGTCGGCGTTTTCGATGTGAAAGCCGATGTCTTCGCGGCGCTGTCGGCACTCGGGCTCGACCCGACGAAAGCGCAAATCACGCGTGACGCCCCGGCATGGTATCACCCGGGCCGCTCGGCAGCGCTGAAGCTCGGCCCGAAAACCGTGCTCGCCTACTTCGGCGAAATTCACCCAGCAACTCTGAAGGCACTCGACGTCGAAGCCCCGGTTTCCGCTTTCGAAATCTTCCTCGACGCCCTGCCGCCGGAGAAAAAGAAGTCCCGCGCCAAGCCGCCGCTGGCCGCATCAGATCTGTTGCCCGTGACGCGCGATCTTGCTTTCATCGTCCCGAAAGACGTCGCCGCAGGCGACGTGGTGAAGGCCGCCGCCAATGCCGACAAGGCGCTGATCCGCTCCGTCAACGTGTTCGACGTTTTTGAAGGCGGCAGCCTCGCGGCCGAGGGCAAGAAATCGATCGCCATAGAAATAACGATCCAGCCTGCGACGGAAACGCTGACCGATCAGGCGATCGAAACGATAACCAAAAAAATAGTAACGGATGTTAAGAAGGCGACCGGCGGCGACTTGCGTTCCTGATGCCGCCGTCATGACTTTGCGCATGAGGCCAATATGAATTTGCAGGCTCCCGCTACCTTGCCCGAAGGCACCACCGGAAAGCAGCCCTATCGTATCGTCATCGTCGGCGGCGGTGCGGGCGGACTGGAACTCGCGACACAGCTGGGCAAAAGGCTCGGCCGGACCGGCAAGGCTGAAATCACCCTCGTTGATCGTGCGCGCACGCACATTTGGAAGCCGCTCCTGCACGAGATCGCGGCAGGCAGCATGGATACCGGACGCCACGAGCTGTCCTATCAGGCTCAAGGCCACTGGCACGGATTTCGTTATCGCTACGGCGAAATGATCGGTCTCGACCGCGCCAACAAGCGCGTACATCTCGCCGCGACCTACGACGAGGAAGGCCGCGAGATCACGCCGGACCGGTGGTTCAGTTACGACACCCTCGTCATCGCGATCGGCAGCATTTCAAACGATTTCGGAACCCCGGGAGTGGCGGAGCATGCGATTATGCTCGACACGCCGGAGCAGGCGAAACGATTCAACCGGCGTCTCCTGAATGCCTGCGTTCGCGCCTACGCCCAGCCGGGCCCCGTCAGAGACGGCCAGCTTCACGTTGCGATCATTGGCGCTGGCGCGACGGGATCGGAGCTTTCGGCGGAGCTGCACCACGCAGCCCGTGGCCTGATCGAGTTCGGCCTCGACAAGCTCGATCCCGAAAAAGACTTCCAGATCACGCTGATCGAAGCGGCTCCCCGCATCTTGCCCGCACTGCCCGAGCGCCTTTCCGCGGCGACCGCGAACATCCTGCGTGGCATCGGCGTGGATATCCGGGTCGGCAGTCCGGTGACGAAAGTCACAGGCGAAGGCGTGACGCTGGGCAACGGCGAATTCATTCCGTCCGAGCTTGTCGTCTGGGCTGCCGGCGTTAAAGGCCCGGACGTGCTCTCAAAGCTCGACGGCCTTGAAGTGAGCCGTATGAACACGCTCATCGTCAAACCCACGCTGCAGACAACGAAGGACGACAACATCTTCGTCATCGGCGATGCCGCCTATTTGCTGCCCGACGGCGAAACGGCGCCGATCCCTCCTCGCGCCCAGGCTGCGCATCAGGAATCGAGCCATCTCGTGAAACAGATCGAGCGCCGCATGAACGGTGCGACGGATCTCGCGCCGTTCAAATACCGCGACTTCGGTTCGTTGGTTTCGCTCGGCAAATATTCGACCGTCGGCAATTTGATGGGCTTCATCGAAGGCAAGTCGCTACGCATCGAAGGCTGGTTCGCGAAGATCATGTATCGTTCGCTTTACAAGATGCACGAGGTCGCGCTGCACGGCTATGTGAAGGTCGCGCTCGACACGCTCTCGCGCCTGCTGACCCGCCGCACCGAACCGCAGGTCAAGCTGCACTAAGCGCAAAGCGCCACGAGTTGCAGTGACGGAATACAATTACGCCGGCAGCTCAACAAGCAGCCGGCGTAATCATGTGATGCAAGCTAGCTGCGCCCGCGCAACGCCGTCAGCAGCTCGGCCGTCGGATAGCTGTCAGCCGGCAGACCGAACTTGATCTGCATTTCTTTGACGGCCTTGCGCGTGCCCGCGCCAAGCTTGCCGTCGATCTCGCCGACATCGAAGCCCCGGCGCTTCAGAAGGTTTTGCAGCTCCTTCAACTGTTCGTAGCTGAGCGAGGCGACATTGCCGCTCTCGCGGCTGAGGTTCGGCGCGCCCGCCATGCGCGCCGCGAGATGCGCGGCTGTCATCGCGTAGGTCAGCGACTGGTTCCACTGCGTGTAAACGAGGAAGTTCGGATAGGCGAGAAAGGCAGGCCCATTGCGCCCCATCGGCAGCAAAAGCGAAGCCTGAAGGCCATCCGCCGGAAGCCGCTTGCCGCCGACACCTTCGATGCCCCACGCGACCCATTGCGAGCGCGGCAGTTGGATGGCGAGATCAGCCTTGTCCCACGGCAGCTCCTTCGTGACGCGGACCTCCTCGAGCCACGGCTCGCCACGACGCCACCCCATCGACGCGAGGAACTTCGCCGTCGATCCGATGACGTCGTCATTGCTGCGAATGAGATCGACGCGCCCGTCGCCGTCGTAATCGATACCGTAGTTGAGATAGTGGCGCGGCAGGAATTGCGTCTGACCGAGTTCGCCCGCCCATGAGCCGATCATCTGATCGGGGGTGAGATCGCCGCGCTGGACAATCTTCATCGCCGCCTTCAGCTCTTCACGAAACATATCGCCGCGACGGCAATCCCACGCCAAGGTGACGAGCGAATGCATGACGGGCAGTTTGCCCATTCCGCCGCCGAAGTCGCTTTCAAGCGCCCAGAACCCGGTGATGACCGCACCCGGCACGCCGAACTCTTTCTCCGCACGATCGAAGATGGGGCGATAGCGCTGCAGGTAAGTGCGGCCCATCTGCTCGCGGCCTTTGGTGGCCAGCTTGAAATAGAATTCGATGAACGTCTGGGAGAAGAAGCCCTGCTTCCGGTCGCGACCGATGGTGCCCTGATCCGGCGTCATGCCGCCGATCGTCTCCTCGATCGTCTCCGGACGAATGCCCTCGGATAGGGCTTCGCGCTTGAAGTCGGCGAGCCAGCGGTTGAATGGTATCGTGTTCTGGCAATTGCGCTTGTTCGGGGGCGGCGGCGGGGTGCTTTCCGCATTGGCGTTCGCGGAAAGCCCCGCGAGCATGAGTGCTGCCACCGAGAAAACGAGAAAACCTGCGCGCATGAGATGCCTTCGGCCATTGATGAGAACCGGCACTTTTGCCAGCCGCCTGGAGAGCGTCAAGAGACTATGGCCTGAGTGAGGCCTTCCCGGCCCTCTTGTCTAAGCGCTGCCGATCAGGATGCCCACCATAAAGACGATAAGGCCGCCAACCACGACTTCCGACGCCGCGCGCCAAAACCGCGTTTCGCTGAATCGCGAGCGAATTCCGGCGATAATCCAAAGCTCGACGAATACGACGCAGACGGCAATTGTGGTCGCGGTCCAGAAATCCGGAATGAGATAAGGAAGTGTATGTCCAAGACCGCCAAGGGCCGTCATTAATCCTGTGACCGAGCCGCGCAGCCACGGATGGCCGCGCCCTGAGATCTCCCCATCATCGGAAAGAGCCTCGGCGAAGGCCATCGATATTCCGGCGCCAACCGACGCAGCGACGCCGACGAGAAATGTCTGCCAGGTGTTATGTGTGGCGAAGGCTGCAGCAAAGATCGGCGCTAAAGTTGAGATCGAGCCATCGATCAAGCCCGTTAGTCCGGGCTGCACATATTGAAGCACGAAAGAGCGCCGCGCCGCTTGATCCTCGTGCAATTTCGCCGTGTCGGTCAGCTCCACTGCGGCGACGTCGTGGGCAATCTCGATGTGATTGTCTTCAGCCGCAATCAGATCGCCAAGAAGCTTGCGGATATCAGCGTCCGAAGCGCGCGCTAGCGCGGACTGATAGAAACTCCGCGTCTCCGCCTCGATTTGCTCGGCCTGTCGGCGCACCTTCTCGATGCCGAGCGGCCGAATCATCCAGATTGGATCATGGCGCACGAAGCCTGATACGTCGTGACGGCGAATGAGCGGAATATGGTCGCCGAACTTCCGCTGAAAGAGATCGATCAGCCAGCGCCGGTGCTCGTTTTCTTCCTCTCCAAGCTCCTTGAAAATTTTTGCCGACGCCGGGTAGTCGGCGCTGAGGCCCGCCGCATAGTCGGCGTAAATGCGGCCGTGTTCTTCCTCGAGTGAAATTGCGAGCGCTAGGATTTCGCGTTGATCAAGATCTTTGAACTGCCGCATCGGCCTCTACCATAGAATTAGAATAATTCTAATCTAAGGCCAATTCGCGTGCAGGGCAAGCGGGGTCTCCGCTGGCCGCCAAACCACCGCTCAAACGAACAAAAACCGTTGCTGCAGCCGTTGAATCGACCCCGCAGCTACGCGACCACGCCAGCCCCCGGCGCGCCCGCGGCGCTCTCCTTGGCGGCGGCACGTTCGAGCGCATTACCGCTGCGTTGCTGATACTTGTTTTTGAGGGCATCCCATTCGATCGAGAGGGAACCGCCGCTCAAACCGTGCTGGCGATCCCAGTTCGACAAGAGATCGATGCACGCGTGATCGATATAATCGAGATCTTCGATATGGACGTGAACCTGCGCGCCGGGCTTCAGTCCCTCGAGCGCCGACGCGAGCATCGGCAGGCGAACGAGCGTCGCCGATCCCTTGAGATGCATGTCGATCCGATTGTCCGGCCCATCCTGCGTTGTGATTTCGAGATGCGAGAACGCATAGACGAGCTTCAGAAGCGACAGCCCAAGTCCGACGAGCACACCATCCAGAAGGTTCGTCAGCACGATCGTGACGACCGTGACTACGTAGATCCCGACTTCGGCCCAACCGAAGGATCGCAACGTCGGCAGGATTTTCGGATACGCGAGTTTGTAGCCCGTATAGACGAGAACCGCGGCGAGCGCGGAAAGCGGAATGAGCTTCAGCACCGTGGGAAAGAACGCAACGAGAAGCAGAAGCCAGACGCCGTGGAGAATTGCCGACCATCGAGTCTGCGCTCCCGCAGCCACGTTTGCGCTGGAGCGAATGATCACGCCCGTCATCGGCAGCACGCCGAGAATACCGCAAATCGAATTGCCGACCCCCTGCGCGAAAAGTTCCTTGTCGTACTTCGTGCGTGGTCCGGTGTGCATCTGATCGACGGCCGTTGCACAGAGAAGCGTTTCCGCACTCGCAATGAAGGCAATGGAAACGGCACCGATGATCATACCCGGATCAAAGATGCTCATGAGCTTCTGCGGCGTCGGATACATCTGGAGCGACCATTCCCAGATGTTGCTTGGCACGTCGACGAACTTGATCGACTCCAACCCGAGAAGCTTCGCCGCGATCACCGCCACGATGACGCCGACCAACGGCGCCGGCATGAGTTTCATGGATTTGGGTGAATAAGCGCTCCACCCGGCGATCGTGACGATGGTCAGCAATCCGACGAGTCCGGCTGTCTGACGTCCATCGCCGCTGTGGATCGCGTCGAGAAATGCGTTCGGGATTCCGATCAGATTCTGCACGCCGCTGCCGATCGGTTTGCCGTCGAACATGACGTGAAACTGCGAAGCGAATATCAGCACGCCGATGCCTGCGAGCATGCCGTGAATGACGGCCGGCGACACCGCGCGGAACCATTGGCCGAGCTTCAAATAGCCCGCCAGCATTTGAATAAGCCCCGCGAAAAGCACGATCGTACCGAGCATGGCGGCGCCATGCTCTTGAACCAGCATATAGACGAGAACGGTAAGCCCGGCGGCCGGCCCGCTGACTTGCATAGGTTGGCCGGAAATCGTCGCGACGACGATACCGCCGATAATGCCGGTGATGATGCCCGTCGTTGGCGGCAAGCCGGATGCAATCGAGATGCCCATGCACAATGGCAAGGCCACCAGAAAAACGACAATCGATGCAAGAAGATCGCGTCCGAATACGCTTGCGGCGTTCGCCGAAGCCGGGTTCGACATCGTCATAGAGCGTTCCCCGTGCTAGCGCGATGAGCCTTCGCGCTGACTGTTATTGTTTTTTGCGCGGAACAGTGTTGGTCCGCGTGCGGGCTTTCGCGGCCGGAACGATAAACACAGCGAAACGCTGCCGCAACGGCATCAACGGGCATAAATGTTGCGGCATTGCGAGATAGATCAAACAATAAGGCTCCGGTCCCACAGGAACCGGAGCCTTCAATCCTCAAATTACGGGCGAGTTCAGCGCACTAACGCGCGTTGCCTCTACCGCCGGAAGATCTGTTTCCCGGCGTCTGCTGACCGTCCAGCCATGTGGACATTGCCTGCTGCCATCCCTTCTGCCACATCTCAGCGGCTTGCAGCCAGAACTGCACAGGGTTGACGGCCCCGCCGCCAAAGTCGGGGAAAGCGCCGCCGTTGGTGCCTGAGAATGGCGGGAAACCCGAGCCAGCGCCAAAACCAGGCACGTTCGGGAAGTTCGGGAACGTCGGAAAGCTCGGCATCTGCTGAGGATTACCGAGCGCCTTCACCTGCTTCTCCCAAACGTCCATCACCTGATCGACGGCCTGGAGTTGCAGCTTCGAGGCGTTTTGCATCTGCTTGCGGCTGAGTTCGACGAAATCCGTCGGCCAACCGAGAGATTTGGCCGCCTCCGCCATCTTGTCGAAGACGGCGTTGCTGTTTTTCTCTCCGAGTTCGGCAAGCTCCGCCCGCCAATTGGCCATGGCGTCGAACGCCTGAGTGACTGCCTTTTTCGCATCATCCCCAAGCTTGGTAAAAGCCGGGTTCGCCTCGAACGATGAATTCGCCATATCGGTTCTCCAGGGGCGCCGGGGAGCACAAAGGGCGCGAGAAGATTTCTGGCACACCGCCACCGCTCCCGCCACTCTTATCGACGTGCGGCGATCAAGCAGGCCCCGCAACCCCCTCAGTGGCTTAACGCCCCTTTTGCCGGTCAGTTCCGGGTGCTATGAGCCCCGCCCATGACAGCCATTTCACATATTCGAAATTTCTCGATCATCGCCCACATCGATCACGGCAAGTCGACGCTTTCCGACCGGCTGATCCAGCTTTGCGGGAATGTCTCAAATCGTGAAATGAAAGAGCAGATCCTCGACTCGATGGACATCGAGCGGGAACGCGGCATCACGATCAAGGCTCAGACCGTCCGGCTCGATTACCGGGCGAAAAATGGCGAGCTTTATCAATTGAATCTGATGGACACGCCCGGCCACGTCGACTTCGCCTACGAGGTCTCGCGATCGCTCGCTGCTTGCGAAGGGGCCATCCTCGTCGTCGACGCGAGCCAGGGTGTCGAAGCCCAGACCCTCGCCAACGTCTATCAAGCGCTCGACAACAATCTCGAGATCCTGCCCGTACTTAACAAAATCGATTTGCCGGCCGCCGACGAGGATCGCGTCAAGCAGCAGATCGAAGACGTGATCGGCATCGATGCCTCGGGCGCCATCGGCGTCTCCGCCAAAAGCGGCCTCAACGTCGAAGCCGTGCTCGAAGCCATCGTCGAACGCCTGCCGGCCCCGAAAGGCAACCCTAAACTGCCTTTGAAGGCGATGCTCATCGACAGCTGGTATGACGCCTACCTTGGCGTCATCGTGCTTGCCCGCGTCATCGACGGCACCCTGAAGAAGGGTCAGCGCGTGAAGCTGATGGCAACAGACGGCAGCTATCAGGTCGAGCGCGTCGGCATCTTCCGGCCGAAACAGGAAATGCTCGATGAGCTCGGCCCCGGCGAAGTCGGCTTCTTCACTGCCGCCATCAAAGAGGTTGCCGACACCCGCGTCGGCGACACGATTACGGACGAAAAAAATCCAACCCCCGAGGCCCTGCCCGGCTTCAAGCCGGCGCAACCTGTCGTCTTCTGCGGCCTCTTCCCCGTCGATGCCGCCGATTTCGAAGATCTTCGCGAGGCAATGGGCAGGCTTCGCCTGAACGACGCCAGCTTCTCGTTCGAAACGGAAAGCTCAGCAGCATTGGGCTTCGGCTTCCGCTGCGGATTCCTCGGTCTTTTGCACCTCGAGATCATCACGGAGCGTCTGGAGCGCGAGTTCAACCTCGATCTCATCACAACGGCGCCGAGCGTCATCTATCACCTGCATATGAACGACGGCACGATCGTCGAGATGCACAATCCGGCCGACATGCCGGAGGTCCCGAAAATCGATCACATCGAAGAACCGTGGATCGAGGCCACCATCCTCGTCCCCGACGATTATCTCGGCGCCGTGCTGAAGCTCTGTCAGGACCGCCGCGGCCGCCAGAAGCAGCTCACCTACGCCGGCTCACGCGCCATGGTCGTTTACGAGTTGCCGCTCAACGAAGTGGTGTTCGATTTCTACGACCGCTTGAAGAGCGTCTCGCGCGGTTACGCGTCCTTCGACTATCACATCAAGAATTACGAGGAAGGCGACCTCGTAAAACTCTCCATTCTCGTCAACAGCGAGCCGGTCGATGCGCTGTCGATCATCGTGCACCGTTCACGCGCAGAAAGCCGTGGCCGCTCGATGTGCGAAAAGCTGAAGGAGCTCATTCCCCCGCATCTCTTCCAGATTCCGATCCAGGCCGCGATCGGCGCCAAGGTCATTGCCCGCGAAACGATCAAGGCGCTCCGCAAAGACGTCTTGGCCAAGTGCTACGGCGGCGACATCTCACGAAAGAGAAAGCTGCTCGACAAGCAAAAGGCCGGCAAGAAGAAGATGCGCGAGTTCGGAAAAGTCGAAATCCCTCAAGAGGCGTTCATCAACGCCCTCAAGATGGACGACAACTGACCGCTCCCGGCTCTGCCGCACTTCAAAGGCCAGAGAATTACTGGAAGCCGCCTAGGCTCTTCATCACTTCATCCGAAGATGTTCGGCGAGGCTGCTTCTGGGCGCTCGTCGAACGTCCTGTCGATGGCCGCACCGCCGGCTCGGGCTTCGGAACAGGCAAGCCCGTTTCAGGATCGATCACGACCGTACCTGTCGCCGCATTCGGCTCACCGCCAACTGCGCCTTCCGGCGGAAGAGGCTCGACCGATATTTTCGGCGTTAACACGGTGTTGCCCGGCGCGTCCTGAGGCTTCCCGGCATCCTGCGGCTCTGCCGCTTGCGCGGGTGGATCGCTTGCCGGCGGACTGTTTTGCGTCGCAGGCGATTGCGGCGCCACGGGCGGCGTAGCGGACGGACCGCCAGGCTGCACCTGACTCGGTTCATTCGCCGGCCCAGTAGCGTCTGCGCCGCCGGGCATCAATCGTTCCGCTTCCTTCTTCTTCGCGGCCGCTAGAGCCGCAGCGCGCTCGGCTGCGAGTTTCTTGCGACGTTCCTTCTCGAGACGAACGCGCTCTTCGTCGATGCGCCGCGATCGCTCGAGCTCTTCGACATTGCGCTCCATCTGCCGGACAACGAGTTCGCGCTGAAGGCTGGCGACGTCCGCTTTGATCGTTAGCCCCCCGAGATTGTCGAGCGGCCCGTCATAAAGCACCACGACAGCAGGAAGCGGCCCCTTGGGAGCCGGCGGCGTCCAATTCGCCAGCGGAATTGCTGGCGGCGGCATGGGCCTGACGTTCGACGTCAGCTGGAAAGCAGCATTCATGTCGAGCATAGCGAGATCGGCAGTGACGTTGCCCTCCAGCTGACCGTCGGCACCGTCGAGCACGAACTTGTCGAGCTTGATCGAACCGTCGGCGATCGAGACAGCGAACTCGCGATTGCCGATCGCTAGCTTCGAGCTATTGAGCCCATTGGCAAGAGCCGCCGAAATGGCCCGCTGCTCGTTCTGCAATTTTCCGCCAAGAATGTCGTCGACGATTTGGGCGACGGTCGCAGTCGATGGGCCTGAAATTTCCGCATCAGCAAATTTTGCTGTGCCCGTCCCCGTCATGACCGCAACGAGACCCGCCGGACTTTGCGCCCGTGCCTCGGCTTTGAGATCGATCGTCGCCGTGCCTTTTCCAGCCGTGCTGATCGTCGACAACTTGGCTTGATCGAGTTTCAGCGTCGAAGCGAAGGCGACCCCGTTCGATGCCTTCTCGAAACCGACAGTCCCGCTCAACTGTCCACCGGCTGCCGCAGCGCTGAGATCGCTCACCGCAAGCTTTCCGGGATTGAGTATCAACGTCAGTTTGCCGTCGTGTGTTGCAAGGCCCCCGCTCAAATCAAGCGTCTTGAAAGCGATCTTGAGCGTCGCGTTCGTGTTGCCGAGCGCCGCGAAGTTGAACAGCCCCTCGGGCCAGATCGGCTGCGCATCCGCGGCCGCGTCGTTATCGACGTCCGATCCGGCCGTCGCCGTCGGTTGCTGCGGCCGCGCGTCGGTGACGGCCGCGAGCAGGCTTTGAAACGCGACGCGATCCGCATCGATGTTGCCATCGACCTCCACGGCTTCGGCCTTCGGCGTGACTGTCAGATGAGCTGCAAGCGTCGACATGCCGAGTGAGAAGTCGCGTGTCGCGATTGTCCAGGCATTTGCGTCGTGCCCAATTTGCAGCGAACCACGCGCCGCAACGTCTTCGGCTCCGCTTGGCAACGAAATCCCGGCAGCAACGAGGGCGTCGGCAATTTGTGCCGCCTTGAAATCGAGCCTTCCGTCGAGCGCCAGTTTGGCATTTTCTGGCCATCGCGTCTTGCCGGTGAAGCTCATGTTGAAATCGGGTGACGTGATGTCCGCACGCGCCTCGGCGTCAGCGCCGATCACCCCGGCCGTGACCAGCGACGCGCGAGATTTCTGGGCCGCTTGATCGGCGCTGATGGTCCGGTTGCTCACGCCGCTTCGACCGAGGGTCGAGAGCAGCGACGATAACGACGGCGCATCGAGCGAGGTGCGAATGCGGCTTGGTTGCGAGCGCCAGCCCCCGAGGCCACCGTCGAATTCCGCCGCTCCGGTGAGATTGGCGCCGTTCAACATTCCGTCGAACGTTACGTCCGTCGCCGTCGGCGACCTGAGGCCGAGCCGGATCAGCCCGGCGATCTTTCCGGCCTTCAATCCCGCGAAGCGATCCTCGCCGAGCACTGTCGAAAGTCCGGCCTTGCTCACTAGGTCGCGCATCGCGTCGGGCGTCCCGCCGACGAGATCGAACGCGAACGTGCCGGCCGGCCCGCCATCGCGCGTCTCGACGCGCCCTTCGAGTTCGATCGAAAGTCCGTTCGCCGTGGTCAGCCGCGCCACCGGCAGCTTGACGTCGCGGCCTTCGATCGCAAACGAAACATCGACATCGCGATAAGTGACGTCGCCATCTGTCAGCCGGCTGGCGATGACACGCAACCGCACGTCACCCGGCAAAACCGCGCGCGGATCTTCTGCACCCTCAACTTTGTGAAGACCGAGCGAGCGGCGGAATTCGCTGTTCAAGGCAGCGGCGATTTTCGGGAAAACTTCTCGCGTGTCGAGATCGGCAGCCTGCAAGGTCAAATCCGTCAGCTGCCGGTCGCCGCGCAAAATCTTGAGTTCACCGGCGAGAGCCCGGCCCGACAGATCTCCGGAGGCATCCGTCAAAGCAAAGTGCGTATCATCGACTTCGAGCTTGCCCGCGGCCGAATAAGAACCGTCGGCGTCGAAATCGATCGGAACCCCGGATTTTTCCGCCCACGCTTTGAGACGTCCGAAACTGCTGCCACCGATGAAGGCATTTCCGGCGAAACTGAACTTGCCCGCGTTGTTCTTGAGTTCGCCCGCAAGATCGAGCCGCGATCCGCCAGGCAGGCTCACCTTGAACGTATTGAGATGCGTGACGTTGCCTTGCCGAACTGCATCTATCGACAGGCCGCCCGCGTTTTCGCCACCGACCTTCACCTGTTCGAGATTGATCTTCGCCGTCGCCGTGCTGTCGCCTGCAACGGATTGCATCAAACCGCCGGCGAGTTGCTTGAGCTTCGCGAACGAGGCGCTTCCCTGACCCGCGCCGGCAAGCCGGTCAATGTCGAGCCATTTCGATTGCAGTGAAAGGTCGAGCCGGGGCGACGCCGTCCAGGTGGCGACAGCCGATCCCGTAATCATTTGCGGAGCGGCAGAATCGTCGAGCGATAGCGCAAGCTTCTCAAACTTTGCGCCCAGCGCATCCGCGGTGACGTCCGCTTTGAGATCGAGAAGCGGCGGCGCCTTGCCATTGGGGGCAATCGTTTCGCTGCCGGGAATGGCAAGTTTCCCAGTCCAGTTGCCCTTGAATGTCGGCTTGTTGCTCAAATCGGAAACGCGGCCATCCAGCATGTAGGCGATGGGCGAGCTGTCGCCCCGCGCGGAAACCTTGAGCGCGAAGGTTCCGTCGGGATCGGGAATGTCTGTCGCGAATTTAACGTCGTGCGCGGCTCCCGACCAGGAAACCAAGCCCTTGAAACGGAAGGGACCTTTGAGGCCGTCGGCCGAAAGTTCGCCGTCGATGCCGTCCAGCGATGCGACACGCTCTGAAGCGGCGTTGTAGATGGATATCGCACCCTCTCTGAGCCGCACCGAGCGAAGCGCTACGTCATGCGGCACGAACGGCAGATCGCCCGGCTTCAACTCGATGCTGGTCCAATTCCCGCTACCCTTCTCATCGACAGCAAGCGTCAGAACGGGTTTATCGAGCTCGATCTGGCTGGCCTCCAAAACTCCGCGCAGCAGCGCGGGCCCTGAGAGCCACATCGTGAAGCTCTCTGCGCGGACGAACGGCTCGCCCGTCTGGCCGGTCAGGTTGGAGATGCGAACTTTTTCGAAGCGGACGTAGGGGACCGGGAGAAGCTTCAGGTTGACCGAGCCGCCGACGCGGACGTCACGGCCAAGGACCTTCGAAGCCTCCTCCTCGAAGACGCCGCGATATCCGTTCCAGTCGACGAAATTGGGTACGGCAAAAAGCGCCGAAAGAACAACGACCAGTAGGCCGCCAAAATATAATAGCCCGTTGTTCATGAACGTCTCTTTGAGCCGCGCCCGAAACGCAAAGCACACTGGCGGACATCATTGAAATAACGTCCCTGCCTTGTACACCTGTATGGCACGGCGGCAGTTCACTCTGAACTTGAAATTTGGCTCAATTCCAACGGGCATGTACCGGTACGCCCACAAATTGAATTGAGAACCTTAGATCATAAGCTTAGCGGATTTGTAAATGTCATAGAAGGCCGGGGAATTTTCCACATTGGCGCGATCGGAAATTGATCGCGTGAAATCGGACTGCGCCACTCGCGAACGGCAAGAGAGAAATCCCGAGGTTCGATTCGAAATGGTCATAATCCGACCCACGGTTTTGAATGAACTCGGGCCCGTAACAATCCTCTGATGAGGCAGTCGTCGTCGAACGGCGGCCGAAGGCTTCCGGCGACCCCCGCAAAAACCGAAAATGAAACACGGACTTTGTCCGGAATGTTCGTCTTTTCAGACGCTTGAATAGCTGTGGATCGTTTTGACAAAACGCTGGCGGCCGACCCGCGGCGGGGCGCCGCGCCGGTTGTACGTTCAGCCTCGGTGGTTTACCTGAGTGCCATGACCTCAATTCAGAAACCGGGCGCCGCCGGCAGCGGAGATTTGCCGCACGATGACGACGACCCGCCGTTCGATCTGCCAGAGGCGCCCCGAGCAGCGCGCCACGATGACAGGAACAGTCCGTCCATTTCTGCGCGCGCGATAGCGGCGTCGCGCGGCCAGCCCGCCTATCTCGAAGGCCTCAATCCCGAGCAACGCGACGCCGTCGAAACGACGGAAGGACCGGTCCTGGTGCTTGCAGGCGCCGGCACCGGCAAAACACGCGTACTCACGACGCGCATCGCCCACATTCTCGCAACGAGCCGCGCCTACCCGTCGCAAATTCTCGCCGTCACGTTCACGAACAAAGCCGCGCGCGAAATGCGCGAGCGCATCGGCACGCTCATCGGCGGCACGCTCGAAGGCATGCAATGGCTCGGCACGTTCCATTCGATCGGCGTCAAGATCCTCCGCCGCCACGTCGAGCTCGTCGGGCTGAAACCAGGCTTCACGATCCTCGACGACGACGACCAGGTGCGCCTTCTGAAACAGGTCATCGAGGCCAACGGCATCGACAAGGATCGCTGGCCCGCGCGTCAGCTCGCCAACCTGATCGACAGCTGGAAGAATCGCGGCCTGACGCCCGATAAGGTTCCTGAAGGCGAAGCCTACAATTTCGCTGCAGGCCAAGGCGCAAAGTTGTATGCGGCCTATCAGGCCCGGCTGAAGGATCTCAACGCCTGCGATTTCGGCGATTTGCTTCTTGAATGCCTGCGCCTCTTCCGCGAACACCCCGACGTTCTCGCCGACTACCATCGCCGCTTCCGCTATATCCTGGTCGACGAATATCAGGACACCAACGTCGCCCAATATCTCTGGCTGCGCTTCCTGGCGAAGGGATCGCCCAACATCTGCTGCGTCGGCGACGACGATCAGTCGATTTACGGCTGGCGCGGCGCCGAGGTCGATAACATCCTGCGTTTCGAAAAGGACTTCCCCGGGGCTAAAGTCATCCGGCTCGAACGCAACTATCGCTCGACCGGAAACATTCTCGCCGCCGCGTCCGGCCTCATTGCCAAGAACGACGGCCGTCTCGGCAAGACGCTCTTCACCGATGGCGCAGCGGGCGCGAAGGTCAGCGTCGCGAATTTTTGGGACGACGAAGCCGAAGCCCGCGCCATCGGCGAAGCGATCGAACAGTTCCAGCGCAAGAGCGAACGGCTGAACGATATGGCCGTACTGGTGCGGGCATCGTCCCAGATGCGCGCGATCGAAGATCGCTTCATTACGCTCGGCCTGCCCTATCGCGTTATCGGCGGTCCGCGCTTTTACGAGCGTCAGGAAATCAAGGACGCGATCGCCTACCTGGACGTCGTGGCGAACCCCGCGAACGATCTGAAGTTCGAACGCATCGTCAACGTGCCGAAGCGCAGCCTCGGCGACACCACCGTCAAGCGCATTCACGAGCTGGCACGCGCCCGCGCCATCCCACTCTATCAGGCCGCCCGCGAAATCGTTGAAACCGACGAGCTGACGCCGCGTGCGCGCAAATCGCTGTTCGACCTGACGCAGTCGTTCGAACGCTGGCGCGCAAGCCTGGAACACACGCGCCATACCGATCTTGCCGAGCTGATCCTCGATGAATCCGGCTACACGGCGATGTGGCAGGCCGACAAAAGTCCGCAGTCGCAGTCGCGGCTTGAAAACCTGAAGGAACTCGTGCGCTTCATGCACGACTTCGACTCGTTGCAGGGCTTTCTCGAGCACGTCTCCCTCGTCATGGACGCCGAGCAGAGCAGCGACGGCGACCGCGTCTCTCTGATGACGCTCCACGGCGCCAAAGGATTGGAGTTCGGCATCGTCTTCCTTCCGGGCTGGGAAGAAGGCCTGTTTCCGCATCAGCGTTCGATGGATGAAAGCGGCAAGGCGGGCCTCGAGGAAGAACGCCGGCTCGCCTACGTCGGCATCACGCGCGCAAAGCGGATTGCCAAGATTTCCTTCGCGCAGAACCGCCGGACGCATGGCCTCTATCAATCGGCGCTTCCGTCCCGCTTTGTCGACGAGCTGCCAGTCGCGACCGTCGAAGTCGTCGAAAGCGAAATGCCGTTCGGCGGCAGGTCCGATCCATTCGGCTATGGTGGAGGCTTCGGCCAAAGCCGCTTCGACCGCACGGGCGGATCGGAACCATTCCGGTCGACCTACAATACGCCCGGATGGCAGCGCGCCCAGCAATCCTGGAGCAGCAGCAAAAAGGATCCGAAAAAGAGATCCAGAGGACCGCTGACGCTCGAAGGCGAGCTTGTAGCCGCATCAACCGCCGACGCACCGTCATTCAAAAAAGGCACGCGCGTGCGCCACGAAAAATTTGGCGAGGGAACCGTGACGGCTGTCGACGGGAACAAGTTGACCATCGAATTCGATGACGGTTCGATCAAGCGCGTCGTCGCGAGTTTCGTCGATCTTGTGTGACGAATTTGCGAAAGCAAATGCTCAGGCCATGCCTAATTCTGGCCGCTAGTTTCTTCTTATTGCCGTAATTCCAGGACATGTTATCCCCAGCTCGTTGAGCGTGGGGGTTCATCAGCTAAATCAAAACTTTACGACGCCGGATTGTCGGCGCCGAACGACCGCGCTTGCGTTTTAAGTCCCTGATCTAAAATATATTTCTAGGGACGTGAAACCGAAGCGAAGGTTCGTTGTTTGGGAGGGTAGAGTCCTTGAAAGGAGCTATCCATGAGCACTTACCGCTTCCCGTTAAGGGGTAAGATAGGCGTCGTGCGCGGAAAGGACGGGGACGTTCCCGCGCGGCGGATTGGTGTTCAGCGTGATTTGAGCAGGGCAAATCGCAGGAACTACCTGCTGACTGATACGACGCCGCTGACCGAGGAGGAAATTCGAAACCTTCCGGTCGCCCATCGCTACTCATCATGAGTTGAAAGAAGAACAGAGTTTGGACTCGAATGAACGGCACCGCGCGAACATGAGCGGTGCCGTTTTGTTTTGGCAATTTCCGTTCAAGCTGCCACCGCTTGCCTGACCTTCAACAGATCCCACGCGGCATTGACCTGCTTGATGCGCTGTTCGCGATAGCGGCGGTCAGCTTCGTCGCGCGCGTGATCCGGGTGCCAGGACATCCGCAAGGCATCGACGATCTTCTTGACGGCAGCATCCGGCGCATCGGGATTGAGTCCGAGAATTCGGTAAGCCTCGTAGACCGTCGATGGCGCGTCGTGCTCCGCTATGTCGGCGCTCTCATCGTGAGACGCCGGCGCTGCCCCGTGCGCAATGCGCGCGATACGGTCGAGATCGCGTGTGATCGCGCGAACCGACGCCCGCAACTTCTCCGGTGCGATCTGCCCAACGCGACGTCCAAGCTCCGCGGCGCGGTCGTACAGACTATCGAGTTCCGACGCGAGCACATCCCGCAACAGGAGATCGCCCGGAAGGCCGGCAATGAGAGTCTCCGTTTCGTGCAGCCGCGTGTGCACGTGAGCCAGCGGATTGGCATCTTCCCCGTCATCGCCGTCCTGGGCCGATGCTGCCGCCTTCCAACTTTCATAGCTTTTGCCGAAAGCCGAACTTCCACGGGCAAACGATGTCGCCCCAAAATCTCTGAGCCGCGCGGCGAGCGATCCTGCCCATCCGGCAAATTGCAGGAACTCGAATGATCCGAGTTGCCGCCGTCGCACCCAGAACAGGCAGGCCGCCATCAGAGAGACGAGAAGCATTGAGACAACGCCGGCAACTTTGAACGCATTCCCGGAAGCAACCCCAGAAGCCGATGCTGCCGCCGGATCGACGACGGTAATCCAATGCGTCGTCTCAGGCTCGGGCTCGCGTTCGGAACGCAGCGCCGCTGGCTCGATGACCGCATCAGCGGAAAGCTCTTGTGATGCGACATGCGCCAGCGTCGTGGTATGACCGAACCCCGGAAAAACAAAACGCCCTCTGAGCTTGCTCACGGGCGCGTATCCGGGCGGAAGTTGATCGGGAAGGCGAACGCCGGAAGCTCGCGCTGATGCTGCGACCTTGGCCCAGGCGACACGTTGGCCCGCGCATTCGATCGAAAATTTGTAGACCATCATCGTCTCGCACGTCCATGCAGCCGAACCGGAGCATGACGGAAAAGCGAGATCCTCCCGAGGACCGATGATGCGATAGGTCGTCTCTTCCGACGGCGAGAGGCGCGGAGCGCCTCGATCCATCGTGCAACTGTAAGGTAGAACGAGCTCGTCTGCCGCGACGGCACCGCACCCAAGGGCCATGCACACTGCAAAGCCCGAGGCCAAAAAACGCAAAGCCCCCATAGTAATCCGCCCCCGAAAGCGAAAAATTCCCCTCTAATCCCAGTTGTGCATGATCCTAGCCCAAGATCGTGGCTACTAAGCCAAAAGCGAAAGTTATGAACCGAAAAATTGTGCGCGCCGTGGAACTTAGTGATGTATCATCAACCTCCGGTAGGGCTGGCTAATCCGCATCGGTCTCGGCGAAATGCTCGTCATCATTCCGCGACGAAGGGTTGCGAGGCTCGCGTGATCTCCAGCGACCCGCTATGAACTTCTTTGCGTAAGAAGCTGGATCAAAAACGAAAAGTTCGGGGAGTTGTGTATGGCGTCGGCAGACTTTGCGGCAGGCCGATTACAGCGGAGAGAAGGCCTTTTTCAGCGGCTTGCGGATCTCACGGACTTCGAAGCGAAGCCAGCCGAGCTTTCCGAGGATGCCGAGCACCGGCCCATCGACATTCTAGAGCCCGACGATACGCGCAAACGCGAGCGCTTCATTCCCGTGACGCGCTTTGCGTTGCTCGATCGCCTGACGAAGCCCTATCTTTGGCCGGCCGGACAAGCGGCCGAAGCACGCCGCTTCTTTCGCTATCTCGATTACTGGCGCCAGCAGCAGTACTTCGCGCTGCTACTCGATCTCGAGCAGACCTACGAAGCATTTTCGCCCGATAGCGACCTGCTGATGACGCGCAGCTTTTCGGATGACGAGCGCGAGGTATTGAAACATCGCGTCTTCGAAGGCGTCGAAGCCCTGCTCGAGCGCGCCAACTACGAGCGCATCGAACCGAGCAACATCGAACTCATCATGACCCCCGATAGCCACTACGGCCTCGATTTGTTCGTCGATATGAAAGAGTTCGAACGGATTTCGATCTTTTATCGCGGCGCCTCGAACCGAAAATACGAACGTCGCCGCCTGCGCAAGTTTTTGCGAAAGGAAGAATTCGACGTTCCGATATTCCAGCGGCTTTTCTTGATGTTCAAGTTGAAGCCGGTCGAAGCGTGCGTCGAAGAAGCCATGCGCGACCTGAAGCTCTCCCGCGACGCGGCCGAGACCTACGTCGCCAAAGCCCGCGCGCATTTCCCGAAGAGCATGAATGACAAGAATATCTACTTGAAGCTCTTCAAGAATATTCCGCGCACCGACGTCGAGATGATCTTCCCGAACACCAAAGTCCGCTTCCGGCCGATGGACAAACTTCGTCTCGGCGTTACGGCAGGCGGCGGCATCGGCATGGGCGCGGCGGGCGCAGCCGGCAAGGTCGCCCTTTTGATGAGCAATCCGATCGCGGCGCTTGGTGCGCTGGCGGGCCTGGGCGGCATCGCTGCCCGGCAAGCCATGGGCTTCCTCAATCAGAAGCAGCGCTACATGGTGATCATGGCGCAGAACCTTTACTTCCACACCATGGCCGACAACCGCGGCGTCATCCTCAAAATCGCGGCCCGCGGCGCCGAAGAAGACGTGAAGGAGGAAATGCTGCTCTACAGCGTTCTCGCCAAGGAAAAGTCGACGCGTACCGATCTGCCGTCCATCGACCTCGCCATCGAGAATTACCTGACCCGCACCTTCGGCGTGAAAATCGATTTCGAGATCGACGATGCGCTCGATCGTTTGATCCGCGACGGCATCGTCGTCGAAAAGCCGGATGGCTCCTTCGTCACGTTGCCACCGGCCGAAGCGGCGAAGCATATCGACGCCAAGTGGGATTTATTCTTGGATCACCTCCCCGATCCCGTCAGCACGGAAGGCTATGAGTTCGAAGGCAGACCGGCCTAGAACTGAAAAAATCGCATGGCAGTCAAAAAATTCGCGGCGCAGTTTAGCGACCGATCACTTGCTTATGAAACCGGCAACGCGTTGCAGGATCTGATTGAGCCGCCGCCGGACGCCTTGACCGTTTTCGAAGACGGCCCAGATCGCTGGCGGCTCGAAGCCTACTTCGATGCCGATGCGGGCGATCGCGATCTGGCAGCCGAGCTCGGGCCTCTCGTGCAAGGTCCACTGCCCGCATTCACCGTCGAAACCGTGCCCGACCTCAATTGGGTCGCGATTTCTCAAGCGGCATTGCCGCCCGTCCATGCGGGCCGCTTCACCATCCACGGTAGCCATGACAAAGGCCGCATCGCTGGCGGTCCGAATGCGATCCTGATCGACGCCGGAGAAGCCTTCGGCACCGCCCACCACGCCACGACGCTCGGCTGCCTCCTGGCAATTGACCGGCTGACGCGCGCGAAGTCCTTCAACTGGGTCTTCGACCTTGGCTGCGGATCGGGCGTGCTGGCCATCGCGGCATCGAAAGCGTTGCCGCATGCCGAAATCATCGCCGCCGACATGGACCCGCAATCGGTGAAGGTCGCGACGGAAAACGTGAGGCTCAACGGCGCCGCGAGTCGTATTGCGCTTGTGGTTGCGAGCGGCATCGGACACCCGAAAGTTCGAAGCCGCGCCCCGTTCGATCTGTTCATCGCCAATATCCTGGCTGGGCCCCTGATCGGCCTCGCACCGGCAATCTCCCGCTCGGTCGTACCCGGCGGAACTCTGGTGCTCTCGGGGATTCTGATCCCACAGGCGCCGGAGGTCCTCGCCACCTATCGAGCCCACGGCTTCTCGGTCGTGCGCCACGACCGCCTGACGGGATGGTCTACGCTGACGCTAGAACGGCGCTGAAATCCTCCATTGCCCGCTCGCGCACTGCCGCTTAGAAACGCTCCCATGCTGCAGACCTTCGAATCCTCGTCCGAGCCCGAGCGCGTCGCCGAACGCGTGAAGGCGCTTCGTGCACTGATGGCACGCGCAAAGCTCGATGCCGTTCTCGTCCCACGCGCCGACAGGCACCAGGGCGAATACGTGCCCGCCTCCGCCGAGCGCCTGAAATGGCTGACGGGATTTTCAGGCTCCGCCGGGATCGCCATCGTCACCAAGCGCGCCGCCGTCCTGGTCGTCGACGGCCGCTACACCGTGCAGGCCGGAGCCGAAACCGACACGGACATCTTCGAGGTCTCGCTGCTGCCTCGGAACAAGATCTCCGAATGGCTGACCGGGCATCTGGGCAATAGCCAAACCATTGGCTTCGATCCCTGGAACCACACCACCGGCGAGATCGAACGGCTGCAAAAAGCCGTCTCACCGAAAGGACTGAAGCTCAAAGCGCTCGCTAGCAATCCGATCGATAGCATTTGGGGAAAGGCGCGGCCGGCGCCTCCGCAAAATCCAGTCATCGCACAGCCGATCGCGTTCGCCGGCAGAACACCTGCCGACAAGCTCTCTGAGTTGCAAGGGCGGCTGAAGGAGGAAGGCCAGGGCGCCGCCATCCTGACGCTTCCGGACTCCATCTGCTGGCTCTTCAACATTCGTGGGCGTGATGTCGCCCACAATCCAGTCGTGCTGGCATTCGCAATCGTCCCGGCGAGCGGCAAAGCCGAACTCTTCATCGCACCCGATCGTTTCGATTCCGAGGCCCGCGCCGCCGTTGCGCCCGTCGCAAAACTTTTGCCCCCCGAAATGCTCGCTGCCCGATTGAAAGAGCTGAAGGCGAAGGGCAAGCGCGTCCGCCTCGATACCGAAACCGCCGCCTATTGGTTCGGCGCGAAGCTCGGGCCAAAGCTCATCGCCCGCGGACAAGACCCGTGCATCGTCCCGAAGGCGATCAAGACGGATGCCGAAGTGATCGGCGCGCGCGCCGCCCACCTGCGCGACGGTCACGCCGTCGTCCGCTTCCTCGCATGGCTCGACGATTGGGCCGCCGACGGAACGCTGGACGAGATCACGGCCGTCCAAAAGCTCGAAGAATTCCGGCGCGATACGAACATGCTCCGCGACGTGAGTTTCCCGACGATCTCGGGCTCAGGCCCGAACGGCGCTATCGTCCACTATCGCGTGACGGAAGACACCAACCGGCGAATGCGCCCGGGCGAACTCTTCCTCATCGACAGCGGCGGCCAGTATCAGGACGGCACGACCGACATCACACGCACGGTCGCCATCGGCGAACCGAGCGAGGAGATGAAACGGCACTTCACGGCCGTTCTGAAAGGCCATATCGCCGTCGCGACCGCCCGCTTCCCGAAAGGCACGCGCGGCATCGATCTCGATCCATTCGCGCGGCGCGCGCTTTGGCAGATCGGCGCCGATTTCGATCACGGAACCGGCCACGGTATCGGCAGCTATCTTTCCGTGCACGAGGGACCACAATCGATCTCGCGTGCCGGCATGGCGCCGCTCCACGCCGGAATGCTGATCTCGAACGAGCCCGGCTATTACAAAGTCGGCGAGTATGGCATTCGCATCGAGAACGTCGTGCTCGTCACGCTGCCCGAAACTGTCGAAGGCGGAGATCGCGAGATGATGGCCTTCGAGACTCTGACGCTCGCTCCCATCGATCGCCGGCTAATCGTCGCCAAAATGCTGGACGCGAGCGAGAGCGATTGGATCAACGCCTACCATAAGCATGTCTACGACACGCTTGCGCCGGGCCTCGATCCATCCTCGCGCAACTGGCTGAAGCAGGCGACCGAGCCGGTCTAGGTCGCACTGCGCCTGTCCCATCGGTGACAGCGGAAAATACGCGCAGTCATTACACCTCCACATGCACACGCATGAGGGAGAGTAAGATGTTTGAAATCTTTGAACTGACAGCGGCACCGCATTTCCCGGAAGCACTGAAGCCATCGGTCCGCGATGAGCGTCCGGAAAACATCGTCACGCTTTTTGCACTGGCCGCCAATGGTGACCAGGACATCGAAATCACCATGCGCGACGGCGAATTCTTCATCGCGCTCAAAGCCGCCTAAGAACAATACTGATCAGCTCTGACCGACGAGCGCGATCCACCCGTCCTCATCGAGCACCGTCACACCGAGCGCTCGCGCATTATCGAGCTTCGATCCGGCCTCGGCGCCCGCGACGACGTAATCCGTCTTTTTCGAAACAGAACCGGAAACTTTCGCGCCAAGCCGTTCCGCCTGCGCCTTCGCCTCGTTCCGTGTCAGCTTCGTCAGCGTTCCGGTAAAGACGACCGTCTTGCCGGTAACGGGGGAAGCTTTCGTCTGCAGCCGCTCGTAGGGCTTGACGGACACTTCCTTCAACAGTGCATCGACTTGCTCTTGATTGTGCTGCTCACCGAAGAAATCGACCAGCGCATCGACGACGGTCTCGCCGATGCCTTCGATGTTATCGATGTCTTCGTATGCATCGCTGCCCTTGCCGCCCGCAACCGCCGCATCGACGGCCGCGCGCAAAGCCTCCAGCGTACCGTAGGCCTTGGCAAGATCCTTCGCCGTTGTCTCGCCGATGTGCCGGATGCCGAGCGCAAAAAGAAAGCGGTCGAGCGCGATTTCGCGACGGGCATCGATCGCGGAAAAGAGCTTGCGAACCGACGTCTCCTTGAAGCCCCTGACCTTCGTCAGCGGCTCGGCGGATTCGCGATCCCGCTTCTCGAGCGTAAAGATGTCGGCCGGTGACTTGATGCGCCCAGTGTCGAAGAAAAACTCGATCTTCTCCGCCCCGAGCCCATCGATGTCGACGGCATTGCGCGAAACGAAATGCTTGAGACGTTCCTTCACCTGCGCTGGACAGATAAGCCCGCCCGTGCAGCGGCGAACGACATCGGCCCTGCCGGTTTCTTCCACCGACTCGCGCACGGCATGACTGCCGCAAACCGGGCAAACCGTCGGAAATTCGAACGGCCTTGAATGCGAGGGCCGCTTGTCGAGTACGACCTCGACGACTTGCGGAATGACATCACCCGCCCGCTGAACGACAACGGTATCGCCCTCGCGAATGTCCTTCCGCGCGATCTCGTCCTCATTATGCAGCGTCGCGTTCGACACGACCACGCCGCCGACAGTGACGGGACGCAATTTCGCGACCGGCGTGAGCGCACCGGTGCGTCCCACCTGAATGTCGATCTTTTCGAGCACCGTCGTTGCTTGCTCGGCCGCGAACTTATGCGCAATGGCCCAGCGCGGCGAGCGCGAGACAAACCCGAGCCGCTCCTGATAGTCGAGCCGGTTGACCTTGTAGACGACGCCGTCGATATCGTAGCCGAGCGACGCACGCTTGCGCTCGATATCGCGATAGAACGCGAGCAAGTCTTCGGTCGTCGTCGCGATGCGCATCAGCGGATTGACCGGCAAGCCCCACGCTCCGAAACTCTGAACCACGCCAGCCTGCGTATCTGCCGGAAGCTCCGAGGCGGCCCCCCAAGTATATGCAAAAAATCGCAGCGGCCGTTTCGCCGTTATCGATGGATCGAGCTGGCGGAGCGATCCGGCGGCCGCATTCCGGGGATTGGCGAAAACCTTGTCGCCGCTCGCCGCCTGCGCGGCGTTGAGCTTTTCGAAATCCTTGTGCCCGAGATAGATCTCGCCGCGAATCTCGATCAGATTGGGAACATTCCGCCCCTTGAGCTTATGCGGAATTTCTCCGACCGTCTTGATGTTCGCCGTGACGTTCTCGCCTTCCGCGCCATCGCCACGCGTCGCCGCCTGGACGAGCACGCCGGCCTCGTAGCGTATTGAAATCGACAGCCCATCGATCTTGGGCTCGGCCGTAACCTCCAACGCATCGTCGTCGCCGAGCTTCAGAAAGCGGCGCACGCGCTCGGCGAAATCGACGACATCTTGATCGTCGAACGCATTGCCAAGCGATAGCATCGGCACGTCGTGCCTGATCTTGCCAAACGCGGCGACCGGAGCCGCTCCGACCTTGTTTGTGGGACTGTCGGAACGGCGAAGCTCCGGATGGGCGTTCTCCAGCTCGGCGAGGCGGCGGCGAAGCGCATCGTACTCCGCGTCCGAGATCTCGGGCGCGTCATTCCGGTAATAGAGATCGTCGTGATGGGAAATCTCGGCCGCTAGCCGCGCGATTTCCGCCCCGGCCGTTTCCTTTTTTGCAGGCGCGGATGCGCGGCCTTTGGATGTCTTTTTCGAACCTGCTGGAGACATGACGATCTCGGACAACTTGCGAAGCAAAGCAAAAAGCGCGGCGGATATCCGGCCGCGCTTCAAACTCTAGCACGAGGTGATTTTCAGACGAAAACCGGCAAATCAGCCGCTGCCGAAGCTCATCTTAGGTACGCCCACCTTGGGGACAGCGTTCCACGCCTTTGACAGCCAGGAGCCACCATCCTCACGCGGAGCCAGTCCGCCGGACTCGAGCAGTGCGTAGGAATCCTTGTACCACTTGCTGTCCGGGTAGTTGTGGCCAAGCACGGCGGCAGCGTTCTGTGCCTCTTTGGTGATGCCGAGAGCCATGTAGCACTCGACGAGACGCGCCAACGCTTCTTCGACGTGCGCCGTCGTCTGATAGTCGCTCACCACCGTCTTGAAACGGTTTATCGCGCCCACGTAGTTGTGCCTGTCGAGGTAGTACCTGCCGACTTCCATCTCGTTGGCCGCGATGTTGTCCTGACAGATGCGGATCTTGTTGTCGGCATCGCGCGCGTATTCGCTGTCGGGATAGCGGCTCTTCAATATCTTCAGCTGCTCGAGCGCCTTGCGCGCCGGCGTCTGGTCGCGGTTCGCTGTTTTCAAGTCGTCGAAATAGGCTGACGCGATGATGTGATGCGCCAGAGGCGCTTCCTTCGTGCCGGGATGCATCGTGATGTAACGCTCGGCCGAAGCGATTGCCTCAGGCGATTTGCCGGCGCGATAGTAGGCATAAGCCGCCATGACGATAGAACGGCGCGCTTCCTGAGAATACGGATGCTCCCGATCGACCGCCTCGAATTTCTGCGCGGCGTCGTCGAAATTGCCCTTGGCCATCAACGCATCGGCGTCAGCATACATCTTGCTGGGCGGATCCGGATTGAGAGCCGAAGTATCGAGCTTGTTACCTGAGCAGCCGGCGACGGCAAGCGTCAACGCGACCGTTGCAGCCCCAAGGATTTTCTTGATGTCTCGCGTCGAAATGATCATGCGCCGCGTTGCTTCCCACACAGGCTGTCGTTGTTATCAACGCCGGCCAAACTCTGTCGACGACCGCATGCGGATAGCACCCCGAAGCTCGCCCCGAAAGGTAAATCGCCAGCATATCCCCGCCAACGGCCTACCTTGGCTAGACTATCGCCAGAATGTGGTGCATTCCGGGCTGAACAAGAGATTCACCCCCCTGAGCCATGCGCCAGTTCGACCAGGGAATAAGCTTGCGCTTATTCCGCTGCGACGACCGTTTGCGGGACGACATGGACCGGCGAGCGGGTAGCGCGTGCACGCGGTGCCTGCGCGATTTCCCAGTTCGAAGCGTCAGCGAACAGGGCCTGCAGAACCATCGAATTCAGACGATGGCCGCCACGGTAGGAGCGATAAGCCCCGAGCAGCGGCATACCGGCAAGCGCCAAGTCGCCAACGGCGTCGAGCATCTTGTGGCGGACGAACTCCTGCGGATAGCGGAGCCCTTCCTTGTTCATGACCTTGCCGTCGCCGATCGCCACTGTGTTCGTCAGATCGGCGCCGAGCGCCAGACCGGCTTTCCAGAGCTTCTCGACGTCGCTCATGAACCCGAAGGTACGGGCGCGAGAAAGCTCGTGACGGAACACGCCTGGGCTCATCTCGTATTGCAGACGCTGCCGGCCGATGACCGGAGACTGGAAGTCGATTTCCACGTCCATACGGAAACCGGCGTGCGGCTCAAGCGTGCCCCAGCAGCCATTTTCCTCAACGCGAACCGGCTTCAGAACCTTGATGTACTTGCGCGGCTCGGAAAGCTCGCGAATGCCGACCCGATCGATGGCGTCGACGAAAACCGCCGAGCTGCCGTCCATGATCGGAACTTCTTTGCTGTCGATCTCGATATAGAGGTTGTCGATGGAGAGGCCGCGAAGGGCCGCAAGAAGATGTTCGACAGTTCCAACCGTTGCTCCGGCGTCATCGCCGATGACGGTACATAGTGTGAGATTCTTGACGTTAGCTACGTGTGCCGCGATTTCCGAAATGACTTTTCCTCGTTTTGTAACGAGAAAGCGGAGCCCAGTATCAGCCTCTGCTGGATGCAGTGTGAGTGATACCGGAGCTCCGCTGTGCACCCCCGTGCCTGTCAACTGGA
>RXJH01000007.1:148563-194883 GCA_003987725.1 Hyphomicrobium sp.
GTTTGGACGATCCCCTTTAAACTTCAGGGCGAGCCAGCCTTATTTCGGCCGTGTCTGCTCTGATCAAAAGGCGCATCGCAAGTGGTCGATGCACAAAAGCTAACTGCTTCGCCAAACACCGACAAATCACGCTTTCTTACACTGTGTTACGGTTTGGCAACCATCCTTGACGCCGTCGCCGTCTTGATGCAGCCCCATTTTCTGCGCGTTTTTGGCGAGAAAAATCACCTGCCCTCGCCGCGCATTTTCCACGATTTAAGATCGAAAGCATAGCGCATTGTAGACATCCGTTCCGCGCGCTTTCTATTTTCTTCCCCGCCCTGCGAAACGTTCAAGAAGTCCAGGTTTTCTGGGCTCTTCTGCATCTCTCGAACTCGCGCGCGGTGACGCTCCGTGATGCGCGTTCCATTCTTTCTGCGCCTGCGGAGGAAATTCTTCGATGCCCGGCAGACGGCGTCCTCCGCGATGAATTTCAGCGGGTGCCTGCGGCTCGAATCGGGAGTCGTAATCTTGGCTCGGAGACCCCGACGGAAGCGGTGGAGTCCGTAACAAAGCGTTGCCGGAGAGGGGAGGAAAATTTTCTAGGCCGTCTTCGATCATGACGTTTCCGGGAGCAATCCAGCTGTCACGATTCTGTCGTGGAGTTTCGCTGTGGATGGGTTGGGAAATATTCTGCCCCTGAGCACCTGCCGGAGGCTGCAAAGCCTCGGCCAGCCGTCTTTGCAGATCGCCCGACGGCGGAGGGGGAGGAATGGATGCGCCCGGTGCATGAATTGCGTGCCGCGGCTGCTGCATCTGAGGCTGAGGCGCAGCGGCCTGCTGAGCGGCGGCCTGTGCACCCGCAATCGCGCGCAATCCGCCTTGCTGACCGACGATCGATTCGGCCGCCCTGTTCATGCCGGAGGCGACGATCGACACCCTGAGGCGGTCACCGAGCTGCTCTTCGAACGTCGCACCGACGATGATATTCGCGTCGGGATCGACTTCCTGCCGGATCCGGCTCGCTGCCTCGTCGACTTCATAGAGCGTCATTTCGCGGCCGCCCGAGATGGAGAGCAGAAGCCCCTTGGCCCCACGCAGCGTCACATCGTCGAGCAGCGGATTGGCGATGGCCTCTTCCGCCGCCAGGATAGCCCGGCGCTCGCCCGTCGCTTCGCCGGTTCCCATCATCGCCGTGCCCATGCCGCTCATGACGGTCCTGACGTCGGCGAAATCGAGATTGATCAGACCTTCCTTCAGCACCAGCTCGACGATGCAGGCGACGCCCGAATAGAGCACCTGGTCGGCCAGAACGAACGCTTCCGCGAAAGTCGTGCGCTCGTTCGCGATACGGAACAGGTTCTGGTTCGGAATGACGATGAGCGTATCGACGAGATGACGAAGGCTCTGCACACCGGCTTCCGCGATGCGCATGCGCCGCGCGCCTTCGAACTGAAACGGCTTACAGACGACGCCGACCGTCAGCGCCCCAAGCTCGCGCGCGATCCGCGCGATGACCGCGGCAGCGCCCGTTCCCGTGCCGCCACCCATACCGGCGGCGATAAACACCATATGTGCACCGGCGATATTCGTGCGAAGCTCTTCGAGCGCTTCTTCAGCTGCCGCTTCGCCGATCTCCGGCCGGGCGCCCGCACCGAGGCCCTCCGTCAGGTTGACCCCGAGCTGAATGCGATGTTCGGCGCTCGAAGCCTCGAGTGATTGCGCATCGGTGTTCGCGACGACGAATTGCACGCCCTGCAATCCGGCTGCGATCATGTTGTTGACGGCGTTGCACCCGGCGCCCCCAACGCCGATCACGGTGATCCGCGGCTTGGCGTCGACCAGCTTCGGCAATTGCAGCTTGATGCTCATAGCTTCCTCGACATTGATAGTTTGCCGTTTCGCGTGATTTCGCTGGGCTCCCGCGCCCATCACTTCGGCGATTTCAACTCGTTCTGCGACACGTCTTCAAAACCCGCCCTTGAGCCATGTACCGACGCGGCCGAGATACCCTTGCGTCACCGTTTTCCGGCCCCGGGCGACGTTCAACTCGCCTTCGCCTCGAGCCGCAATCATTGCCAGCCCCGAGAGCGTAGCAAGTTGCGGTCCCGCGAGGCTTGCGTTGAGACCGGGAAGATCCGTCGGCCGTCCAATGCGCACGGTTCTGTCGAACGCGTTCGCGACGACCTCCGGTAATCCCAGAAGCTGGCTGGCTCCGCCCGTCAGAACGACCTTGTCTCCCGCGTATCGGCTTGCTGCGTTGAGCGCCAAGCGCTCACGTACAAGCCCCATGATCTGCTGCACGCGCGGACGGATGATATCCGTGAGCCGCGCCCTGCTGGTTTCGTAGCTCGCATCGTCCTCTTCGCCCGAGATTGGGTAGGAGAACGACTCGTGCTCGTCGGACTGGGCATTGAGAAGTGTGCCATAAAGCGTTTTGATTCGCTCGGCTTCGGCGAGTGGTGTCTGCAACGCCTTCGCGATGTCGTAGGTGATGTGCTGGCTGCCGACCGGAATGACGTCGGTTCCCGTGAACGCACCATCGGCGAACATCGCAATGGACGTCGTTCCGGCCCCGAAATCGATGCAGGTGACGCCGAATTGGCGCTCCTCGGCCGTCGTCGCAGCAAGCGCGCTCGCGTAGGGAGCGGCGACCAGGCCGTCGCAACTCGCATAGCATCTGTCGACCAGCACGAGCAGATTGCGCAGCGGCGCCTCGTCGGCCGTGACCGCATGCAGCCCTGCAGAAAGCCGGCGCGCCGAAAGCCCGAGAGGATCGCGAACACCGCTCGCCCCATCGACTTCGTAGCCGAGACGATTGAGATGTATCAGCGTCCGTCCATTGCGTTCGGCGTAGCTCTCGCCCGCCGCCATGAGACGCGCGAGATCGTCGTGTGTCACGCTACCGGTCTCGACTTCGGTTCGCGCCGTGCAATGAACCGACGACAGCCGCCCGGCAGCGACCGACAGCGTAAAGCCGCCGACGGAAATTCCAGCGGCTCGCTCGGCTTGACCGATAACGCCACGAACCACCGACTCGGCCTCGTCGAGATCCGTCAGAACACCGGCTTTAATGCCCTTAGAGCGTTGCATGCCGAGGCCCGCCAGCCGCAACGACGGCTGGGCTGCACCAGCGCTGTGTTCGGCCACGACGACGGCAGCAACAGTCTTGCTGGTGCCGATATCGAGAAGCCCGATGGTCCGGTAATTGCGCCGATCCGCCACAAAAATCTCCGTTAGGGCCGTTCTGAAACCAGAGACACGGTCTGCGCACCCACCTTCGACGCCGTCCGTCCGGAATTTCCGTCTAACGGCCGGATTGCAATCCGGCCGGGCGTGCGAACATCGACGACCATCGGCGATCCCTTGAGCGCCGATGTTGCTTCTCGCGCCGTCGCGACTTCTTCGAAGCCCTCGATCTCGCGATCCGCGCCGAGTTCGAGCGCGGTGCCGTTCTTGAGCACGATCCGCCAGCGGCGCTCGGCAATGCGTTCGCCGTATGCGTACTGCCGTTCGATCTGCGGATATTGCCGCAAGGCCGAGAGCATCAGGATGGCTTCGCTCTCGGCGCCTTCGCCTGTGACCCGTGGCAAATTCCAATTGGAACCGCGTGCGGCGGGTCCAAGCGTTCGCCCCGTGGCATCGACCAGGAAGTTCGTTTCACCCCGTTGCAAAAGGAAAGCAGGCGTCCGTTCGCGAACGACGACGTCGAGAGTTCCCGGATAAACGCGCGTGATCTGCGCAGTATCGATCCAGGATATCCGCTCGATCCGTTTCAGCGCCGCATCGGAATCGAACGCCGCGAAGGTCTTGACGTTCGGAAGATCGAGCGCATCGAAAACGTCGGAATCCGACGAATAATGCTGCCCCGAAACGTTCACTTGATCGATGCCAAATCCTGCGGCGACCATCACGTCGTTGACTTTTGCCGTGAAATCGATTGCGCCGAGCTTGCCGAGCGGCAACGCGTACGCGGCTGCCCCGATGAAAACCAAAACGCCTGCGGCGATGGCCGAAGGCTTCACCCAGCGCTGCGTGCGCCGTGACCTGCGAAAGCGGCGTTCGCCGCGCGGAATTTGCAGAGCGAAAGGCGAGCGTTTGGCCGCGCCACTGGCGACGCGCTTGCTGGCCGTCGCGACAGTGCGCGTCTCGGCCATCCATCGAGCAGCATCCGGTTCAGGCGTTGGCGCATCGTGTGCTGCCCGCCACCAGAACCGTTGCTTGCTCTCTACCTGTTGCAACTCGCGTCCTCGACCATCCATCGGACGAGGTCACCGAACGACCAGCCGGCATACCCCGCCAGCTCAGGCACCAGGGAGGTCCCCGTCATGCCCGGCTGAGTGTTGACTTCGAGGCAGATCAGCTCGTTGGTTCCGCCCTCGGTATCGTCGAAGCGGAAGTCAGCCCGCGATACGCCGCGACAGCCTAAAGCTTGATGCGCCCTTAAGGTTAAGGAACGGACCAACTGGTAAATATCTGGTAAAAGTTGTGCAGGCAGCTCGTGCTTGGAACCGCCCGGCGCGTACTTCGACTCGTAATCGTAGAAAGAGAGTCCCCTTAAGGGCACAATCTCGATCACATCCGTCACAAAATCACCGATGACAGCGCAAGTTAGCTCGCGGCCCGCGATATAGCGCTCGACCATCACGATCTCGTCCAGCGGCCCCCCCGCGGCGATGGAATTCGGCGGCCGCTCCGTATCCGGCGGCACGATCACGACGCCGACGCTGGACCCTTCAGTAACCGGCTTAACGACGTACGGCGCAGGCATCACATGGCCTTCGAGCGCCTCTCCGCGCGTCACCAGCTTGGCTTCGGCGACAGGCACGCCGGCAAGCTTCATGATGTCCTTCGCCCGCTCCTTGTGCATGGCGAGCGCCGAGGCGAGCACGCCCGAGTGCGTGTAGGGAATCCCCAAAAGCTCGAGAACGCCCTGCACGCAGCCGTCCTCGCCGAATTTTCCGTGCAGCGCGTTGAAGCAGACATCGGGCCTCAGCTCCTGCAGCCTGCTCGCAAGATCCCGATCGACGTCGATTTCGGTGACTGTATAGCCCTCTTGCAGAAGCGCTTCGCCAACCGCAGCGCCGGAATTCAAACTCACCTCGCGTTCGGCGGACAGCCCGCCCTTCAAAACCGCGACGTGGATACGCGTGCGCTTGGGCACCGGGCCGAGTTCATTCATGGCTGGCTCGCTTCAGTCAGAGATGCATTCGTAGTTTGATCAGTTTTGGCTGGCGTGAATAGCGGCACTTTCCGCCGCCAGCGCTTCGCCGACGGGACGGCCGGGCTTCGGAACGCCGAGCCGGATGATCTCCCAGTCGAGTGTAATGCCCGATGTCGCAAGAACACGCGCGCGTACTGTCTCGCCGAGTGTTTCGACGTCTTCGCCCGTGGCCTGCTGGTCGTTGATCAGGAAGTTGCAGTGCATCTCGGAAACTTTTGCTCCGCCGATACGCAATCCCCGACAACCCGCTTGATCGACAAGCTTCCAGGCGCTGTGGCCTTGCGGATTCTTGAACGTCGAGCCGCCTGTACGTTCTTTGATCGGTTGATTTTTCTCCCGATAGTCGGCGACTTCGTCCATCTCTTTCAGGATTTCGGCCGGATCACCCGGCTCGCCTTCGTACGTGGCCTCGGTGAAAATCCAGTCTTTCGGGATGCCCGAGTGGCGATAGGTGAAACCCATGTCGGCAAGCAAAAGCACGTGGATATTGCCTTGCAGATCGACAGCCCGCGCGCCGACGAGGCAATCCTTCGTTTCCCGTCCGTGTGCGCCCGCATTCATGCGCAGCGCCCCGCCGATCGCCCCCGGAATTCCGCGATAGAATGCGAGCCCGCGAATTCCTGCGTCCGCAGCAGCACGCGCCACTTTGACGTCGGGAACGGCGGTGCCGGCCCGCAGTCGCTGGCCATCGACTTTGATTTCGCTGAAGCCGCGCCCAAGCCGGATGACGGCGCCTGGAACGCCCCCATCCCGCACCAAGAGATTGGAACCAAGCCCGATGACCTGAACGCCAAGCTCGCGCGGCCGGTGCTTCAGGAAGTATGCGAGATCGGCTTCGTCCGCCGGCATGAAGAGCACTTGCGCCGGACCGCCGACGCGAAACCACGTGACGTCGGCGAGCGACGCGTTGGCGCTGAGCCGTCCCCGAAGATCCGGCATGGCGGATAGAAGTTCGCCGGTGATGTCATCGAACATCAGCCGTTGCTCCCGGTCCGCTGCTGTGTTTCGGCAAGCCATCCCGGCAACGCGTTCGCCCATTCCGTCGAATTCCCCGCGCCGAGACAGATGACGATGTCTCCCGGGCGCGCCAGGCGTTTGATAGCCGGCGCCAATAGGCTCGGATCGTCGACCGCTTCGGCCGGTCGTCCGCCGAGCGTCCGGATTCGATCCGCCAATGTGCGATTGTCGATACCCGCAATCGGACTTTCGCCCGCCGTATAAAGCGGAGCGACCACGACGCTATCGGCATCCTTGAAGCATTGCGCGAACTCGTCGAAGAGGTCGCGAACACGCGTGAAACGGTGCGGCTCGACCACCGCGATCACGCGTCCTTTGCTGCCGCCGCGCGCCGCCGCCAGAACCGCCGCGATTTCCGCCGGATGGTGGCCGTAGTCGTCGTAGATGCCGACGCCGTTCCATTCGCCGGCGAATTGAAAGCGGCGTTTGACACCGGAAAATCCCGCCATAGCCGCTTTGATTTTCGCGTCCGGCAAACCCGCATGCGTCGCGACCGCAATGGCCGCAAGCGCGTTGAGCGCATTGTGCGAACCGGGAATCGGCACCGACCAGCCTTCAAGACGCCGCGCGCCACCTTTGACGTGCGCCGCTAGGACCGCGTCGAAAGTCGTCGTGTTCCCCTCGATGCGAACCGACTGGAGCACGAGATCGGCATCCTTGCTTTGACCGTACGTCAGAAGCTTGCGGCCGTCCGCCCGGAGGTTCAGCCGCTGGATCATGTCCCGAACGACCGGATGATCGATGCACGCCACCGCCAGGCCGAAAAACGGAATATTTCGCAAAAACGCTTCGTATTCGCGGTGCATCGCCTCGACCGATCCGAAATAGTCGAGATGCTCGGGATCGATATTCGTCACGATGCCGATTTCGGTCGGCAACCGGGTGAACGTGCCGTCGCTTTCATCCGCCTCGACGATCATCCACTTGCCCTGGCCGAGCCGGGCATTCGAACCCCAGGAATTGATGATGCCGCCGGTGATGACGGTCGGCTCTTCGCCCGCTTCCGTAAAGATGTGCGAGAGGAGCGATGTCGTCGTCGTCTTGCCGTGAGTACCCGTGACTGAAATCGTGGAATAAAGACGCATCAGCTCCGCCAGCATCTCGGCGCGCCGGATGATCGTCAGCCCCTTCTGGCGGGCCGCAACGAGTTCCGGGTTGAGGGGCTTCACCGCCGTCGAGATGACGACGTAGCGCGCCCCGATGAGGTTGACCGGATCATGGCCGACGAAAACGCGAATGCCCTTGGCCCTGAGCCTTTTGACATTGGCGCTTTCCTTCTGGTCGGAGCCCTGAACTGTGTAGCCTTTGGCAACCAGAATTTCGGCGATGGCGCTCATGCCGATGCCGCCGATTCCGATGATGTGGAAAGGCCCGATGTCGCGGGGCATCTGCATGGATGGAAATTACCTCGATGAGTCTAACTGCGCTGAATCATGGCGTTTCAGGGCCTCGAATGCTCTCGCCGCGCCCCAGAATACGTCTTCTCAGCTAAAGCGAGCGTAAAGTCGGCTAAATTCCGGACGGCGTCCGGACGTCCCGCGGTTTTAGCCGCCTTGGCCGCCGTCGCAAGGGCGGCGGGCGCCTGCAAAAGCTTTTCCAGCTCGTCAGCGATGCGTTCCGGCGACAGATTCCGCTGTTCGAAGCACCATGCGCCACCTGCTTCGGCAAGGCGGCGCGCGTTGTTGAGCTGATCGTTATCGAGCGCATGCGGCAACGGCACCAGGATCGACGGGCGGCCGATCACCGTGAGCTCGGCGACGGTCGATGCGCCAGCCCGGCCGATGACGAGGTGCGCCGCCGCCATCCGCGCCGGAAGGTCGGCGAAGAACGGCGCAACTTCCGCGCTGATGCTCGCCTCCGAATAGGCTTCGACAACGCGCTCCAGATCTTCCTCGCGCGCCTGCTGCACGACGCGCAGCCGCTTCCGCAGTTGATCGGGAAGCGCGAAAAGTGCCAGCGGAACGGTATCGGAGAAAAAGCGCGCCCCTTGGCTGCCGCCGAAAATCAAAATGCGAATGACGCCGTCGTCGGTCAGCGCTTCGTAGCGCCGTGCCGCCGCATCGATCACGGACTGACGAACGGGATTGCCAGTCAGCACGGCTTTCTTGGCGAGCGCACCTTCGAGAAACTTTGTCCGCTCGAACGATGTCGCAATCGCGGTCACGCGCTTGGCGAGCAGCTTGTTGGCGCGACCGAGCACGGCGTTTTGCTCGTGGATCGCCGTCGGAATGCCACGCAACCGCGCCGCAACGAGCGGCGGAAGCGTCGGATAGCCGCCGAAACCGATAACGGCGGCAGGCTTCACCGTGCCGAGTATCGAGAAGGCGGCGCGCGTGCCACGTGCAAGCGCCGTCGCCGTCTTGGCAATCTCGGACGGCGCACGCGAAGCCAATGTCGCCGACGGAACCTGATAGACGTTGCGTGCCGGAAAGCCGCTGCCGTAGCGGTCGCCGCGCATGTCGGTCATCAGATCGACGGCGATGCCCCGGCGTTTCAGCTCTTCGGCCAGAGCGAAGGCTGGAAAAAGATGCCCACCCGTTCCGCCTGCGGCAAGCATGATCGATTGCACGCCGGTCATTCAAATCTCGCTCATGATTTCGGTGTTGGTCTTGCGAGTTGTACTTCGTCGATGGCCGGAATCCATCGCGGCTTTTTGAGGCGTTGTGGATCGGGACGCCGTCGCGTCAGCGCCAGCAGCATCCCCGCCGTGACCGCAAGCGCCAGCATGGACGATCCGCCCGCCGAAATGAACGGCAGCGTCATGCCCTTCGGCGGCAACAGGCCGATATTCACACCCATATTTATGAGCGCTTGAAGCGCGAAGACGAGCGCGAGACCTTGGATCGCCAGCCGATCGGCGGCATTCGGCTCTCCGGCGGCGCGCCGCATCGCCTTGATGGTTATGAACGCGAAGACGCCAAGCAGCGCGATGCAGGCGACAGCGCCATATTCTTCGCCGATCACCGCGAAGATATAGTCGGTGTGGGCATCCGGAAGGATCGACTTGATCGTGCCCTCTCCCGGCCCCCGGCCGAAGAGGCCGCCCTCGGCGAACGATTGGATCGCGCGCCCCGCTTGCGAACTCTCGAGCGGCGCCGAACCGAAAAATTTCGCGAACCGCGACTGCACGTGCGGAAAATATTCATACGCGAGCCACATGCCCCCGCTGCCCGCGAGCACAAGTAAGCCCGCCCCGATAGCCGGCAGCCCCGCAAGCAGATAGAGAAGTCCAGCAGTCGAGCTGATCAGCACCGTCTGTCCGACGTCCGGCTGCGCGACCAGAATGCCCGCAAAGAAAGCCCAGAGAGCCAGCGCGAACGGCAGTGCCGGCATATCGCTGCGAGACGATGCCTCCCCGAAAAGCCACGCGATGATGACGATAAAAGCCGGCTTCGCAAATTCCGATGGCTGCACCGAATAGCCGCCGAAATTCAGCCATCGCTGCGCGCCCTTGATTTCGGCGCCCGAGAACAGCACCGCGATCATCCCGGCGACCGCGACAAGAAACAAAACCGCTGCGAGACGCCTCACACCGTTCGGCGAAAAAAAGGAGATGACCAACATCGCCGCCGTGCCGAGCGCCGCGAAGAAAATATGGCGCTCGACGAAGTAATAGGCGGGCAAGCCCTTCTTCAGCGCAACGGCAGGCGACGCCGCGCCCGACAACACGACACCGATAACGACGAGCGAAACGAGCGCGATCAGCAGTCCCCGATCGATCGTGAACGACCATTCTGCGAGCAAACTGCGGTCTGCGCGCGAGAGCTTCATGAGGCCGCTCGCATCGCAATCCCGGGGAGCGACGCGACAAGACCTCGGAAGCTTTCACCACGAACTTCGAAATTCCGGAACTGATCGTAGCTCGCGCAAGCGGGCGATAGCAGCACGATCGGCTCTGCACCGTCGCTGGATTGAGCATCGCGCGATGCAGCCCACACCGCTTCGTCAAGTGTGCCGCTTCGAACGAACGGCACCTTGCCCTCGAGCGTTTGCGCGAATTCGTCGGCCGCTTCGCCGATCAGATAAGCCTTCGAGATACGATCGAAATACGGAACGAGGCTCGCGATGCCGCCAGCCTTGGGCTTGCCGCCGACAATCCAATAGATGTCGCGAGGAAATGAACTGAGCGCCTTCTCGGTGGAATCCGCATTCGTCGCCTTGCTGTCGTTGACGAAGAGCGTCTTGCCGAGACGGCCGATTTCTTCGAGCCGGTGCGGCAGTCCCGGGAACGACGACAACGCCCCCTGCCAATCGAGGTCCGTGGATCTGCCGAGCGCATTCAGGCACTCGCGCACGGCTGCAACCGCAGCCAGCGCATTCTGCCCGTTATGCCGCCCGCGCAGCGTCGGAATGCCTTTCAACGACCCGAGCTTGACGGCCAGCCCTTCGCGATTGCTGCACACGACCGTGTCGTCGAGCAAACTGTACCCCGGCGCAATGGACTTCTCCGCGCTGAAGGCAATCGCCGGTCCGGCAACGATCCGCCGTCTGAGCATCGCCAATCCATACTCATCGTCGATGCCGACCGCCGCGATGTCGGCGCCCTGCACGATGCGTTCTTTTATGGCAGCGTAATTCTCGATCGTTCCATGTCGGTCGATATGGTCGGCCGTCACGTTGAGCATCACGCCGACTGTGGGCTCGAGCGTCGGCGTTAGGTCGATCTGAAACGACGACATTTCGATGACGTGAAACCGGCCGGGCTCCGGCGGATCGAGCGTCAGTATAGGCCGCCCGATATTACCGCCCATCTGCACGTCGAGCCCGGCATGCCGGAGAATATGGGTGACAAGCGCCGTCGTCGTCGACTTGCCGTTGGTTCCGGTGATCGCGATGAACGGCGCGCCCGGCGAATGCAAAGCCCGCTCGCGCGTGAAAATCTCGATATCGCCGATGATCTCGACGCCGTTCTCGCGCGCCTTTTTGACCGTCCAGTGCGGCTCGGGATGCGTTAATGGCACGCCGGGTGCCAGCACGAGAGCGGCGAACCTCGACCAGTCCGCGACGCTAAGGTCGGCGAGCAGAATATCCCTGGCAATCGCAGCATCGCGGGCAGGAACGCCATCGTCCCAGGCTTGTACCGTGGCGCCGCCATCGCGCAGCGCCTCGGCAGCCGCGAGACCCGATGCCCCGAGCCCGAACACTGCAACGGATGTGCCTTGAAAAGACGTGGCGCGAATCATTGGCCCGACTCTATCGCATGTCGCGTCGTTTGGCGTCCTAGCGCAGCTTCAGCGTCGAAAGGCCGATGAGCGCCAGAATGACCGAAATGATCCAGAACCGGATGACGACCGTCGATTCCTTCCACCCCTTCTGTTCGTAGTGGTGATGTAGCGGCGCCATCTTGAACACGCGTTTTCCCGTCCATCTGAACGACAAAACCTGAATGATGACGGACAGCGTCTCGAGCACGAAAAGACCGCCGACCACCGCCAGCACAATCTCGTGCTTGATCGCCACCGCGATCGCGCCAAGCGTGCCGCCAAGCGCCAGCGAACCGGTGTCGCCCATGAAGATCATGGCAGGCGGCGCATTGAACCACAGAAATCCGAGACCAGCGCCAATGAGCGCGCCGCAAATGACCGAGAGTTCGCCCGTGCCCGGCACATGATGGATTTGCAGATAGCCCGCGAACTTCGCGTTACCGGAAAGATAAGCGATCACGCCGAACGTCGCCGCCGCGATCATCACGGGAACGATGGCCAAACCATCCAGACCGTCCGTTAGGTTGACGGCATTTCCCGCACCCGCGATCACAAGCACGGCCATCACCACGAAAAACGGCCCGAGATTGATGACGAAGTCTTTGAAGAACGGGAATGTCAGATCGGTGCTGAGCCCTTTCGGGCTGAGCATCATCAGCGCGAACCCGGCAATAGCCGCGACGAGCAATTCAAGCAGGAACCGGATACGGCCGGAGAAGCCCGCCGTCGTGCGCTTCGTCACCTTGAGAAAGTCGTCATAGAAACCGATGGCGCCGTAAGAAAGCGCCACGCCGAGCACGACCCAAATGTAGCCGTTGGAAAGCTGCGCCCAAAGCAGCGTCGATACCGTGACTCCCGCGAGGATCATCAGCCCGCCCATCGTCGGCGTGCCGCGCTTCAACAGATGCGACTGCGGCCCATCCGTCCTGATGGGCTGGCCCTTACCCTGCTTGAGGCGAAGAAGATCGATGATCGCAGGCCCGAACATCAGGACAAACAGCAGCGCGGTGAAGATCGCACCGCCGGTCCGGAAGGTGATGTACCGGAATACGTTCAGCGCACTGATCTGATCGGCGAAATTGACGAGCTCGTAGAGCATGCGGTGAAAACTTCCCCCTTATGATCAACGCCGCCTAGGCAGCGGGCTCGTCGTTTCCAAATTGCGTCTTGAGCGCCGCGACCACGGGACCGAGGCGCGTTCCGTTGGATGCCTTGACCATCACGACATCTCCCGCACGAAGATTTTCGGCAAGTGCGGTTCCGATTGTCGCGGACGTCAAAGCGTAGCCGCCTTTCTTGGCCGCGGGTAGGGCGTCGTAAAGACCTTTCATATGCGGTCCGCAGGCAAAAACCAGATCGACGTCCGCCTCGTCAACCGCGCCTTTTAGGCCCGTATGAAGCGCGGGGGCCTCGCTGCCAAGCTCCAGCATGTCGCCGAGGACGGCAATACGCCGCGAATATTTGGCCCTCGGCACTGCAGCAAGCGTTGCCAGAGCGGCCCGCATCGAGGCCGGATTTGCGTTGTAGCTCTCATCGATAAGCAGCGCCTGCCCATCGCCAATATGGAGCGTACAGCGCGCCCCACGCCCGCTCGGAGGAGCGAGGCTTTGAAGCGCGCTGAGCCCCTTTTGAACGTCGGCACCGACGGAATAAAGCGCCGCCGCCACGGCCAGCGCATTTTCGGCGATGTGCCGCCCAGGCATCGCAAGATGAACGGGAAAGCTGCCGCCGCCGCGGATGGCGACTGTCATGTCGCTGCCGTTGTCCGATGCGGTGAAATTCGCTCCCTGCACGTCGGCCCGGTCATCGAATCCGAAGGTCATCGGCTTGGCGCCGAGCTTTTCCGCGATTGTCCTGAGCCGGCTCGCATGCGGGTTGTCTAATTTGATGATCGCCGCGCCACCCGGCGCCAGCCCCTCGAAGATCTCGCCCTTGGCATCCGCAATGGCTTCGACCGAGGGAAAATGCTCGAGGTGTACCGGTTCGACCGTCGTGATGATTGCAGCATCGGGCCTGACCATCTTCGTCAGCGGCCGGATCTCGCCCGCGTGATTCATCCCGATTTCGAACACGCCGAATTTCGTCTCGCGCGGCATTCGCGCGAGCGTCAGCGGAACACCCCAGTGATTGTTATAGGATTTCTCCGACGCATGCGTTGCACCGAGCAGTGACAGGCACGCCCGCAGCATCTCCTTGGTGCCGGTCTTGCCCGCACTTCCCGTCACACCGACGATGCGCGCATCGGCAGCAAGTCGCTTGCGCGCCGCCACACCCAAGGCTTCAAGCCCCGAAAGCGTATCCGCCACTCTGAACAGCGCGCCTTCGCCGGGTTGACGCGTATAGGTCTCGCTGACCAGCGCCGCGGAGGCACCCGCCTTGAAGGCCGCCGAAACGAAATCGTGCCCGTCGCGCTGATCCTTGAGCGCCACGAAAAGATCGCCCGGCTGCAACGAACGCGTATCGATGGAAACGCCGGAAATGGCTTCGCCCGTCCCGCCTTCGGTATCGGTCGAGAGCGCGGCGCTCAATTCGGAAGAGGACCAGAGTGGATGCATCAGATCGTCAACTCGCGAGCGCCCGCCGGATTTCATCGTGATCGGAAAACGGCACGATGCGATCGCCGATGATCTGGCCGGTTTCGTGGCCCTTTCCGGCCACAAGCACGACATCCCCGGGAGACATCATTTTCACCGCCGTCGCAATAGCTTCTCCGCGATCCCCGATTTCGCGCGCGCCGGTCGCCCCGGCAAGAATTTCCTTGCGAATCTGCGCCGGGACTTCGCTGCGCGGGTTGTCGTCGGTCACGATCGTGATGTCGGCGCGCTCGACGGAAATCCGCCCCATGATCGGCCGCTTGCCCTTGTCGCGATCGCCGCCGCACCCGAATACCGAAATCAGCCGCCCTGTTGCGAAAGGCCGGCACGCATCGAGCGCCGCCGCCAGCGCTTCCGGCTTATGCGCATAATCGACGATCGTCAGACCGCCGTTTCGCTCGCCGATGATTTCGAGCCGTCCGGGTACGCCCTTGAGGCAGCCGAGCGCCGCGAGAACCGCGCCTGTCTCTTCGCCGACCGCAATCGCGAGCCCCGCCGCAACCAGTGCATTCTCCACCTGATAGGCGCCGACGAGCGGCAGCTCGACAGTGTAAGTTTTGCCGCCCGCATCGATGCCGATGTTTTGCCGGAAGCCCTCGCGCGTCAGCGACGTGCGCGTCAGCGTCTCTCCCAGTGCCCCGACCGTCAGCACACGCAGCCCCCGCGCGTTGGCCGCGGCGAGAACCTCCTTCGCATACGCACCGTCGGCGTTGATCACCGCCGGCTGACCGGGTTTCAGAAGCTCCCTGAAAAGCCTGAGCTTCGCATCGAGATACGCTTCGACCGTCGGATGATAATCCATGTGATCGCGGCCGAGATTCGTGAACGCCGCAGCCGCAAGCTCCACGCCATCGAGACGGTGCTGATCGAGCCCATGCGACGACGCTTCGAACGCGAGATGCGTCACGCCTTCGTCCGCCAATGCCGCAAGCGTCGCATGCAGCGTGACTGGATCGGGCGTCGTCAATGAACCGTAGACCGCGCCTCCCGGCTTCACGATGCCGACCGTCCCGATCGACGCGGCGCTATGGCCGAGAGCCGAAAAGATCTGCCGTGTGAAATCCGCAACCGACGTCTTGCCGCTCGTGCCCGTAACGGCAACCGCGCACGCGGGCTGCCTCCCAGCAAGTTTGGCCGCGATTTTTGCGAGCGCGGCGCGCGGATTGTCGACTTCGATCAGGGCAACACCCGGCGGTACCGTCACGCCCTTGTTCCGGCCGACGATGACTGCAGCAGCCCCCCGCGCAACGGCATCGGGAACGAATGACGCGCCATCGACCTTGGTGCCGGGAAGTCCGGCGAAAATCGCACCCGGCCTGACGGCGGCGCTCGCCGCGGTAATGCCCGTGACCTGGACATCCCCTGCGCCCGGCGGCAATTCGATACCGGCTGGAAGCACATCGCTAAGCCGCATGGCCCCGCTTATCGCCCTCTGTTCGTCTCACCCGTCGTTTGGCTCGGAGCTTGATACGGGCCCTCGTCGAGGCCGTCAAATGCGGCCGAAAGTGGCTTCATCGATATGTCATTGACGAGCCGTGGCGAATTCAGGCGCAACGCCGAGCTGCGCTGCGACGCGCGCGATCAGCTCCCCGGTCACGGGTGCGGCGTTCGTGCCGCCCGTCCGGTGGCCCTTGGTGTCCGGGATGCCCTTCGGCTCGAATAGCACGACGAACGTCAGATACTGCGGATCGTCCGTCGGAAACGCGGCGAGAAACGAGGAAATGACGGCATTGGACGTATATCCCCCCTTGCTCGCGATATCGGCAGTGCCGGTCTTGCCGCCGACCCGGTAGCCAGGCACGTCCGCTTTCCCGCCCGTGCCATCCTTATCGACGACGTTGGCGCGCATCAGCTCAGCCATTTCGCGCGATGTCGCAGCACTGATCACCGGTTTGCCATCGGCGGTCCCAGCGTCGAATTTTCGCAAGAACGTCGGATGCACGGTCTTTCCGCCATTGAAAAGCGTCGCAGCGGCAGCCGCGAACTGCAGCGGCGCGACCGCAATGCCATGCCCGAACGAAGCGGTGATTGTGGTCGCCCGGTTCCACCGCGAAGGAACCTGTGGCGTCGCGATCGTCCCGGCCTCCGTCTGCATCGGCTCAAGGATGCCAGCCTTCTTCAGAAATGCTTGCAGCTTCTCCGGCCCCGCCTCCAGCGCCAGCATGCCGGCGCCGACGTTCGATGAGTGCGTGAAAACTTCCGTGACCGTCAGCGGCCGGCGGGACGGATGCATGTCCGTCACCGTAAACCGTCCGGCTTCGAGGGGCTGCCGCACGTCGAGAACGGTATCGGGCTTCGCCAGTCCCTCATCAAATGCCATGGCAAGCGTGAGCGTCTTGAACACCGAGCCAAGCTCGTAGGTCCCGCCCGTCATGCGATCGATGTGTTTGTCGTCGAGCGCCTGCATCGGCCAGCTGGGATCGACTTGGGGCAGCGATGCGCTCGCGAGAATTTCGCCCGTCTTGATATTGAGAATTGCGCCAGCCGCGCCTTCGGGCTGATAGCGCCGCATCGCGTCGTCGAGTTCGTCTTCGAGCGCGTGCTGAACGCCGAGATCGAGCGAGAGGCGCACCGGCGGACGATTGGAAAGCACCGCCGAGTGCACCGGATCGACGCCGACTTTGTCATCGATATATTTCTCGATGCCGGCAACGCCACGGTTGTCGACATCGACATAGCCGAGCGCGTGTCCGGCCATCTTGCCGCCGGGATACGCACGCTTCAGCTCATAACGGAACGAAACGCCCGGCAACCCGAGATCGTGGACCTTTTGCGCAATGGCAGGCGACACGCCTCGGCGTACCCAGACGAACCGGCGCGACCGGTCCGACAGCGCGCGCATCAGTTCGGACGAATTGAGATCGGGCAGCACGGTTGAAAGTTTTTCGACGACCTCGTCGCGATCGAGGACGACGCCTGGATCGGCGAAGATCGACGGGGCCTCGAGATCCGTCGCGAGCAAACGCCCATTGCGATCGACGATGTCGGGACGGCTGAAGCTCGTCGCCGCGACTGGCTCCGAGATCGCCAGCGCGATATCCGAATGCCGTCCGGCCGCCAACACGAGAAGCTGCACGCCAACGACCGCGAATGCGGAAAACAAAACGCCATAGACGGCCGCTTCCGCGCGTCGCCGCGTCTGGCCCATGCCCGTTACCGCGTGCGTTCCGGTGCCTCGGATCACGTGCTGCGCGCCAGCGCCTCCGATCAGAAAGTCTGCGCGATCACCGGCCATTGGCGCTGCCCTGGCGCTCGCTGAGTTCGGACACTTCCCGTCCATGCTGGAATTGCTCGGCCCTCGGCGGTCCAAGCCCGAGCCGCCGTGCCAGCTCATCGATTCGATCGGGACGCGCGAGCGTGCTGCGCTCTGCCTTCAAAACGGCGATGTCGCTGCGAGCACGATCTGCCTGTCGCTCCTTCGCCTGAAGCTCGGCCTCGAGGCGGCGCGTGTCGTAGTTCAATGCATAAAGAAGCAGCGCACTGGCGACTGCAAAAAAGAAGGCGGCAACATTCAAGAGACGCATTTTGATACAATTCCCGTTCAGCTTGTCTCCAAGCTCAGCATTATCGGTGTCGAGGAACCCCCAATGCGTCCAGATCCAAGGGCCAAACCGCAGCGTCCGTGCGGGTTGCGGCCCGCAAACGTGCAGACCGTGAACGAGGGTTCACATCCAATTCACCTTTAGAAGGTGTTAACGGGCGTGAGTTAACAATTCGGAAACTTGGCTCGCGCGATTTTATCGATTCCGGCGGTAGATGCCGGGAAGCACCGGCCGTCCGCCCGCTCCGCTCGGTGAGGAATTTCTTTACGATCCGGTCTTCGAGACTGTGAAAGCTGACGACGACCAGCCGCCCGCCGGGCTTCAAGATCCGCTCCGCCGCCGAGAGCGCGTTTGCGAGTTCGCCAAGCTCGTCGTTGACGAAAATCCGGAGCGCCTGAAACGTCCGCGTCGCCGGATGCCGCCCGTCGATCTTGCGGCCGTGAAAAACGCGCGAGACCGTATCGGCGAGTTCGAGCGTCCGCGAATACTTCGTCTCCTCCCTCCGCTTGACGATGGCGCGAGCGATCGCGCGCGAGCGATGCTCTTCGCCGAACGTGTAAATCACGTCGGCGATTTCTTCTTCTTCCGCCGTATTGAGAAAATCCGCAGCGCTCATGCCGGAAACCGACATCCGCATGTCGAGCGGCCCGTCGGATTGGAATGAAAACCCGCGCTCGGCATCGTCGAGCTGCATCGACGATACGCCGATATCGAGAACGACGCCGTCGACCTGTTCACCCGGAAGGTTCTCGCGAACTGCGTCTTCCATCTGGCTGAACGGCGAGTGGATAAGCTTCAGCCGTCCACCGGCTTCTTCGAGCAATGACGTAGCGTTGGCGATTGCGGTCGGGTCGCGATCGAGCGCGAGCACGTTGCAGTTGGCGGCGCCGAGAATGGCACGCGTATACCCGCCCGCACCGAACGTGCCGTCGATGTAGGTTTCGCTGTCCTTCGGTGCAAGCGTCTCGAGAACTTCCGAGACGAGCACGGGAATGTGGCGCGAAGGCTTTTCAGCCGGCCCCTGCGAGGCTCCCTCTGCCCCGCCACCGCGCGTCATTCCCGTGCCCCCTCGTCGCCGCCGTCACTTGACGGGCGGCTCCCCGCTGCAAAAAGTTTCCGCGTTACCTGGACCTTGCTTCGCGCCTCGGCGCGGCGGGCTTCGAAGAGTTTGGGCTCCCACATCTGGAATTTTTCACCAAGTCCAACAAACGAGACGGCGGCGTCCAGGTTGGCGTGGGCACGAAGGTTTTCAGGAAGGACGATGCGGCCGTCGCCATCGATCGAGAGAACCTGGACGTCGCCGTAGAGTGCGACAGACAGCTCATCGCGCTCATCCGAATAGTCCGGCAAGCCCGCGAGAAGCCCGTCGATTTTCTTTGCAAGTCTTTCGCCGCCTGCATCGAGTGCTTGAGCGTCGAGCGAGGGGTAGCAGTAGAGACCGCCTGCGATGCCGCCGGCATACCCGTCGCGCTCGAGGACAGCGCGGAACGAGGCTGGAATGGAAACCCTGCCTTTGGCGTCGATCTTGTTTGTGAATGTCGAGACAAAGCGGTCCATCCCTCAGCTAACGGTTTTCGTCCTCCACTCAGCTACTGGCTACGCTTTGTCTGCCTGGCCCCCGGCTCCCCGCAGCGGAACCGCCGAACCAAAAATGAGATCCTTCTTTTCGGACGGCGGGAGCAGAGAGCGCCCGTGTCGCCCGAAATACTCAAGTAAGGGGCCGTGGCGGTCGCTCGGATTTGGGCCCTCTACCAAATCGGCGCCCGGCCACGGTGTCCTGCCCGGTGCGGACGGGCCTTTATGGGATCGCATGGGATTTGATGGTCGTCAACGGAATATTAAGGATATTTCGTGGTGCGAAGCGGAATTGCATCATCTGTCCACAACCGCGGCACTTCCGATCATAAAGTAAAAAATGAATAGAGCGGCATAAAATTATGAAAATTAAAGATTTTTATGAATAGAATTAGCAGTAACGCAGACCTGATTTGAAGCTTTCGGGGAAGAGCGCATCCTTTGCGCAGAAGGCGAGGCGGGGCGCTCCGATTGTCCGGTGCCAAAGGCCATCGACCACTTTGGCGCCACAACATCAGCAGGTGCCGACATGGCGAACACCGTTTCTCGAACCCCAACCGCGCGACCCCACGCATACCCGGGCCGCGATTTCAGGTGGCCCGCGTCCGTTATCTGGCGCGACACTGACCCTGCGGTCCGCAGGATCACGACAGCCGACGTTTGGAAATCGCTTGCCGAAGGCTACGATGACTTCCTCGCGATGCCGACCCACCTTGTCTTCGCGGGTCTCATCTATCCGGTCATCGGCATCATTCTGGCCCGCATCCTGTTCGGCTACGGATTGCTTTCCCTCATCTATCCGATGGTCGCAGGCTTTGCGTTGCTGGGTCCGTTCTTTGCGGTCGGACTTTACGAGCTGAGCAGACGGCGCGAAGAAGGCCTCGACACCTCGGCGATCCGCGCGTTTTCCGTCATCCACCGCCCTGGGATGGGCGGAATATTCGTGCTCGGCCTCGTGTTGGCGGCGATCTTCGTCGCCTGGCTCTACGCCGCAAACCTCATGTACACGCAGATAATGGGTGGCGAACCCGCATCCGTTTCAGACTTCATCCATGAAGTCTTCAGGACCGGAAAGGGCACGGAACTCGCCATCGCCGGCAACTTGCTCGGTTTCATGTTTGCGCTCTTCGTGCTCGTGACCAGCGTCGTGTCGTTCCCAATGCTCGTCGATCGCCACGTCAGCATTGGTACCGCCGTGCGAACATCCGTCCGCGCCTCGATCGAAAATCCGGGACCGATCGCCCTCTGGGGTCTGATCGTCGCGGTTGGACTGTTGCTCGGTGCAATACCGCTGCTCGTCGGACTGGCAATCACCCTGCCGATCCTCGGCCACGCGACGTGGCATCTCTACCGCCAACTCGTCGAGCCACCGGAGCAACCGGCACCGATGATTCGAGACGGCGACGATACCGGCTGACCGTGGAGCTTCGCGCTAGTGCGCGCTCACGAAGGCGGAAAGCGCAGGCACGAGTTCTTTGGCGAGAGGCAATCGCGGATTGCGGTACGTCGCAAAGTTTGCGGCCCGATCCGCGGGTGCCTTTCTCAACGCATGGTTCATGCCGTCGATCATCACGAGCTTGGCGCCGGGTTGCGCCGACGCCAGGAGAGTAGCGTTATCTGCCGTAACCTGGAGATCGGTCGTCCCCTGCACGATCAGTACCGGATGTGAAAAGAAAGTACCAGCTGGCCTGTAAGCCGGGTTCTGTCTGGAGGCTAGCCCAACACCGGCTTGCCGAGTGTTGGCCAAGGATCCTCCTCGACGACCATTCATCTGGGACGCCTGTTGCCAGACGCCTCGTGCAATCAACCCGGGTGGGTAGCGTGAGGACGCGCCTTGCGTCTGCGGTTTCCCGCTCCGCGCGCCCACCCCTATTTGATCTTGCTCCCGGTGGGGTTTGCCCTGCCACTGCTGTTACCAGCAGCGCGGTGCGCTCTTACCGCACCTTTTCACCCTTACCGCCGGATTGTGCCCGAAGGCAGTCCGGCTTGGCGGTATGTTTTCTGTGGCACTTTCCCTAGGGTCGCCCCCGGCGGCCGTTAGCCGCCACCGTATTCCTCATGGAGCCCGGACTTTCCTCTGCCGGATGTCAGCTCGCGAGCCTTTAGAGCGCGTTTCGCCACAACGAAAACCGGCAGCGGCCGTCCAGCCAGCTGGTGCAATGAGATAAGCGATGTCCACAACCAAACGTCAAGGGTCTGAGGACACCGTTTACCGTCAATCTTCGGTCGAAACGAGCGAAGCCGGCCCGCTCACGCCGCCGATCTGGAAGTGGCCAGCAGTCCGGCCATCGGGTCACCCGTCTCGAGCAGGCTCTTGAGGTTCGACAAGATCATCGGCCATCCGCCTGAGACATCCTCAATGAGCTTCGACTCCGGCCTGTCGATTTCGTGCAGCACGGTGAGCTTCACGCCGCTCGGAACCTCTTCGATCTCTATCGCGCATCGAGAGAAGCCCTCGGCTCTCATTTCCGGGCTGCGTTCGCCCCGCCAGCGGAACACGAGACGCTTTTGCGGCTCGAAGTCGAGGACTTCGCCGTCGTGAACGATGCTGCCGTCCGGCAAGACCATTTTCCACGGGCCCCCGATTTTCCAGTCGCTGACGAGCGTGACGCCGAACCAGTATTGCCGCGTGAATTCCGGCTTGAGGAGCGCCTCCCAAAGCTTCTCCGGCGTCGTGCGAATGTATGTGACGTAAACGAAGCGATCGTTTGCCATGGTGTTTCCTTTGAGGCTCTTTACGCCGCCGATTTGCATCCGCCCTTCGTCATCGCCAGCGGCTCGTTCGTCTCAAGAAGCGTCTTGAGGTTCGATAGGATTCTCGGCCAACCGCCACCGACCGCCTCGATGACCTTCGACTGCGATTTGTCGATCTCATGGATGACCGTGAGCTTCGTCGCGCCCTCCACCGGCTCGATCTCCATCGTGCACCGGGAAAATCCTTCAGCGTTAAGTTCAGGCATCCACTCGTTCAGCCACTTCAAGACGATCCGCCTCGGCTTCTCGACCTCCAGCACTTCCCCGCTGTCAGTAACGCGCCCGTCCGGAAAAACCATTTTCCAGGTCGAACCCTTTTTCCAGTCGCTCTCGAGCGTGACGCCGAACCAATATTGACGTGTGAATTCAGGCGTCAGCAGCGCATTCCAAAGCACCTCGGGAGTCGTGCGGATGTACGTCACGTAAACGAATTTATCGTTTGCCATCGGACTTTCCTTCCAGGTTCTTCTTGAGTTCGTCGAGCGCCCTGAGACGCCCATGCTCAAACTTTCGGACCCACCGGTCGGCGATTTCAAAAATCGGCAGGGGATTTAAGAAGTGAAGCTTCTCCCTGCCGTCTTTACGTGTCGCAACGAGATTTGCGTCCTCAAGGATCGCGAGATGCTTGGTGACGGCCTGTCGCGACATGTCATGTCCTTCGCAAAGCTCGCCCAACGTCTGGCCATTGCGCTGATGCAAGCTGTCGAGCAACTGACGCCGCACCGGATCCGCAAGCGCTTTGAAAACGTCATCCATGCTCATGAACCTAATATGCAACCATTTGGTTGCCTGTCAAGACAAGTTTTGTTCCGCGCTCTGAAAGAGGCGAAACGGATCAATCTTGGAGGAACGGCACAGCACTTCCTTCTCCCATGGGGAGAAGGTGGCCGGAGGCCGGATGAGGGGCTTCGGCGTCCTGTGGAACCCTTAAGTCCCTCACCTGCCCGTTCGGGCATCCTCTCCCGTTCCGGGAGAGGAAAGAATAGGCTGCGCCCGCTAAATGGCCGGCGCGGCAAAGCGGAAGCCTAAGCCCCCATCGCCGCCCGCATGTTGTGCGAACGGTCATGAATGGCGCGCTCGAGGCGGTTGCCAGCAGCCTTTGCCGTCAGGATCTGATTGACGCGCTCGGCAATCTGCACGGCGGCTTCGCTCGGCGGCAACCCGCCCGAATAGATGTTCGAGATCACCGTGTATTCGTAGCGGATGTCCGGATTGCCGCTAAACTTCACCGCATCCTGCCTCGCATCATCGTCGAGACGATAGGCGATGTAAGCCGACATGCTGCGCGACGCCAAAGCATCGCCGCCCGGTCGCTCGCCGATGAGATTGATGACGAGCTTCGGCTGCAGAGCGTCTCCCAGCGCTTCGGCGAGCTTCACGCGGCCGTAGGGCGCAAGGATCGGCTTGCCCGCAGAAATCCGCTGTTCCTTGAGCCCGTCGAGCAACGCCGGAAGCAGATCCGGAATGTTGTGATGCACCGCTTCTGCCGAGAGGCCGTCCGAAACGATGATCTGCACGTCGACCCGTTCCGGCGAAAGCTCCGCAACCATGTCGTCCGACGGCCTCGCGCCGCGATCGGGATGACTGAGATGCGCTTCCTTGCTTGTCGCCGAAGTTTTCACGCGGCGGAAATCGATGCCCGCCAGCCGCTCTGGCGTGACTTCGGCGTAGATCGCTTCGCGTGCCGCAGCGAGGTTTGCCTTGATCGCGCGTGAGACTTGTTCGGTCGGCCGTGGCCCCGCACTTTCGAAGCCGTAAGCAGCAGGGAGATTCTTGCGCAGCCGTTCGAATTCCTCATCCGAGCAGAAAATCTTCGGATTGCCCCAGTTCGGGCCGCGCTCGACCTCGCCATCCTCGTCGCGAACGAAAATCCCGCGCCCGATCGCCCATTCCAGGAATTCCGGCGCCGGCGTCAGCCCATGCACCTCCCGCATCGTCTGATCGTCGTGCCCGCACGTGTCGAAATACGCGAGCATCCGGTCGATCGAGAGATAAACGTCCATGAAATAGTTGGCGCCCGCCGCCGTCAGCAATTCGGCGGCGATCTGCTGGCCTTCCATCGTGATCTCGGAATGCAGCGTATAGCAGGGCGCCATCCCCATCGGCAGGCCGAGCAGCTTGCCCATGAAATGGTCCTGCAAATTCGAGACGATCATCTCGAAATTCGAGCGATGCGTTTCCGGCCCGATGAACCCGGTGACGTTGTTGACCATGAACGGGTCGTAGCGCCGGGCGAGGCCATAGCAGAGCGCCTCCGTCGTCGTCATGTCGATGCCGTTGTGCTTGCCGTACGTCAGCTCGCTGCCCTGGCCGGTCTCGAAATACATGAACTGCGCCGCTTCGCCTGCCAGCGGCCCATGCTTTGCCATCGTCGTATAGGCCTGGTCCAGCACGTCGGCCGTCACGTCGAACTCTTCGATCAGCGTCCGGTCCGTGCCCGCGAGTGACTGGAACATGATCTCGACCGGCGCCCCGCTCTCGAGACAGGCGAGCTGCGTCTTCACATGCGATAGCACGCAGATCTGCGTCGGCGCTCCCGTCTCGCGGCGGAGCTTGTCGAGATGCTTCAGCGTCTTCGAAATATTTTCAACCGTATCGATCGCGGGATTGAGGCCCAGCAGCGCGTCGCCCGAACCCATCGAAAGGCCCGTGTAGATCAGCGCCGACATCGCATCGAGATCGTCGGTCGGATGATTGGGTTGCAAACGCGACGACAGCGTTCCCGGTGCGCCAACGAGCGTGCGCGCCTTGCCCGAACGCTTCAGCTTCTTGGCAGCATAGACGAGTTCGTGCACGTCCATCAGCTTGGCGATTGCCGCCGCCATCACGCCGGTCAGCGCGCCGCCGATGCGCTTGGCTTCGGAAGCTTTCGCTTTGAGTAAAAGGTTTTTGATCTCGCCCAGCGTTTTCGGCGCGATCTCCGCAAAGGTATCGAGGTCGATGCCGTAATTGATGCGCATCACGGAATCGACGCGGCCCTGCTCGTCCGTCAGCGGGCGATCATAAAGATGCTGCAGCGTCAAACGTGAGAGGATCGACCGCGCCGCCTCGCGCTCGACATCGTCCCTCGCCGCAAGACCGCAATTGCGATCCCCCGCCTTGTCGAAATCGGCGGCGCCAAGCAGCGCTTTCAAACCTTGAAAACGGTACGGCCGGTCGAACAGGGTGACTTCGTAGACTTCGTCAGGACGAGGCTCCGGAACCTCGATTTGCCGCCACGGCTGAAGATCCACCATGCGAACCGCCCTCGCTGCTCACGCGGCCGATAGGGATCTGCCTGCCACGCAACAACAGACTCTCGGCCGCCTGAACGCAACATTAGCGAAGTTCGTGGCGCGCAAGTCAAGTTCCTATTAATCAAACCAATCGGAACCACGACCCGCCCCAGCGGCGGGCTCCCCGCAGGAGAGTCGCCGGGGCCATCAAAGGACTACCGGAGTTGGGCAGCGCGGTGCGAAACTTCTTCCTGGCTCACCTCGCCCGCCTGGACGAGCGCATTGATGCAGCGCGGAGAAAGCTTCGGACCCGCAGCGCGCATGCACTGGCGAACTTCAGGACTATCTGATGCGTACTGACTGCACAGCGCATAGTAGTCGCGCGAGCAGGCAAGCTTCACGCGAAGACTGACGGCATTCGCCGTGGTTGCCCAAATCAATGGAACCGTCGTCGCAATGGAAAGCGCGATTACAAAAACACCCGAACGCGGACTGAACACACTGGCTCGCATCTGTGTCGCCATGTCGGCACTCCGGAATGGAAGGTAGCTTCGAGAGGTTGGCAATATACTGTTTAACAACAGTTAATGACCATCCCATATTTGTCGAATGAGCGCGGCGATGTCAGCCTCGCGTCAGCGCGGGCGTCACCGAATACACGAGCGCGCTATCGCTGCGCGCGATCGAGGTTGATCGCTTGCTCGAGACCTTTGGCCTCTGCGATGCCGATGGCGCCGACGAAATTCGCACCGTCGAGATCGGCCCGCGTGAAGTCCGCGCCTGCGATGTCGGCGCCCGCGAAGTCGGCGCGCGAGAGATCGGCGTCTCTGAAATTGACGCCCCTGAGATTGGCGCCGGAGAACTTCGCAAACCACAAGACCGTGCGCTCCATGTTGGCATCAGTCATGCGCGCGCCGGAAAAGTCGCAGTACTTGAGAACGTTCCGATATGCGGTGGCAAGGGTCCCCTCACCCGGCCGTCCCTCGAACGGGAAGAAGTTCGTCCTCGACAGATCCGCTCCCCTGAAATCGGAGCCCGACAGTTCCGCCGACACATGCGCTTCCGTCAAATTCGCACCCGTGAAGCGCGGCGCGTCGAGCGTGTTGTTGGAGAGGTCCGCGTAGATCGTCGGACGCAGGATCGTCGCGCCGGTCAGATTGGCCCCCGAAAGATCGGCGCGCATCAGCACCGAACGGTCGAGCCGGGTATGCGAAAGATCGGCACCCTTGAGATTGGCGCCCGTGAAGTCCGTGCCGTAAAAATCCGAATGCGCGAGGTTCGCGCCTTTGAAGTTGAGTTCGGAAAGATCGAGATAGACGAGGTATTTGTTCGAGAAATCCGGCGTTGCTCCGGGCTTCGCCTGAAACAGCAGGGTTGTGATGGTGCGGGCGTTCATCTCCGCCTTGGGCACCACGGGCCCGAGCGGCTGATCCGCGAAGGCGGAAACCGCGCCAGCAAACAGGCCCGCAAACACGAGTGAGAACGCCAGACCAGTCAACCTGCGGATCATGCTTGACCTTCCAAACGGCCGTTACGCGGTGATCGTCACACGACCGATCATGCATGAGTCCGGGTAGACCGGGGATATTATTTTCGTCGCGGGCTCACGCGAAATCGTCGCGTCACTTAAACACCCGCTACGTTATTTCATTCGGATTGAATCAGGAAGCGGGCTTCCGGCAAGGCGCGAAGAGATCCAGTGACGGATCGTAAACGCGGGTCGCCACGCCCATGATCCCAAGGCTCGAATGAAAAAGATTGTCGTGCCCGACCCGGCTTCCGCTCCGGCCGAGAAGGCAGCCTTGCTCGATACCGCGCGATTCCTTCATCGCCGGCGAAAGCCAGACGACCATGGGCACATGGATCTGCGCTTCCGGCGCGATGGCATAGGGCATCCCGTGAAGATACATGCCCTTCTCGCCGAGGCTCTCGCCATGATCGGACACATAGACCATGCCCGCATCGACGCTATGGGCCGCCGCGCCCTTCAACACTTCGATGAGCCGCGCCAGAACATGATCCGTGTAGAGGATCGTATTGTCATAAGCGTTGACGATGCCCTCCAGATCGCACCGGCTGAACTGCGCATCCTTGCATGCCGGCCGGAACGTCTCGAACTTTTCCGGATAGCGCTTCCAGTACGCGGGGCCGTGGCTGCCCATCATATGAAGCACGATCACAGTGTCCCGATCGAGCTTCGCGATGCGCTCTTCGAGACCGTCGACGAGAATATCGTCGAAGTTCACGGTGCTCGGATAGAACGTCGGAGCCTCATGCCCCGTCAGAGTCTCCGTCGGAACGCGCGCACACACGCCCTTGCAGCCCGCTTGATTTTCGCGCCACACGACATCGATGCCGGCGCGCTTCAGGATATCGAGGAGATTTTCGCGCCCATCCGCTTTGGCATTCGTGAAAAGATCATGACCTAACCCCGAGAACATGCACGGCACGGACTGCGCCGTATCGGTGCCGCACGAGTAGGCTTGCCCGTAGTTGATGAGATCGCCGATCGACGAGAGCCCTGGGTTCGTCGGCCTCTGATAGCCGTTGAGCGAAAAATGGTCCGCGCGTGCGGTTTCACCGACCACAATGACGAAGAGCGATTTTCGTCCGCCACTGAAAGCGTTGCGCCGCGCATCCTCGCCGTAGGAAGCGACGGTCTTCGGCCGCTTGCGCGCCATTTGCCGCGAATATCCCGCCAGCGCCGAAACGATATTCACCGGCGTCAACGTCATTTTGAGTCTGCGATGATCGCGCGCCAGCGAAAGGAAATCTCCCCAGAACGGCGCCAACACGCCAACGAGGATCGCAAGCGACAGAGCAGCCGCCTTGAGCTTGCCCAAAGCCTCGCAGCGAAACGATTGCTCCGTCCATGGCGTGCACCAGAACAGGACCGCCGGAACCAGTCCGAGGAACACGACGTACGCGACAAGCTTTAGCGTGACCAGATCGCCGGCTTCGCCCGTATCCGTCTCGAACACGTTGCGAACCATATGCGCGTCGATGACGATGCCGTATTCGCTCATGAAGTACGCAGCCGCTGCCATCACTGGCAGGAACAGCAGCACAACGATCCGCAAGAGTGGCTTTACCGATAGCGCCAGCAAGACCAGATAGGCGACGATAACGATCGAGACTGCTGCCGAGCCGACGTGCAGCCAATCGCTGAATCGAGATGGCTCAACGACCTCGAAAAATTTTCGCCAGAAGGGCTGATTGAGAACCAGCGCCGCATAGATCGCAACGATAAGCGCCAAAAATTCGGGGCGCCGCGGTTTGAACACGGTTGGTCCTGCTTCGGAATGGCTTGGGCTTACCTGCCCCCTGGCGAAAGAGACGGTCACGGGCCGGCTCGATCTGCATCAACAGCACCGGCCAAGCCTCGTCAAGCGGCGGCACGCTTCCGTGACGCCTCGACCAACCGCTCGAGCGTAACTTCCGTCGAACGGTCGAGCCGGCCATCAACCCGGCGGGGGCGAAAATGCAACTGGAAGGACTTCAGAACTTTTTCCGTGCCCGGGTCGAGTGTACCCGTGGCGTTCACATCGTAACCGTATGAAGCAAGATGCTCCTGCGCCCGAAGAACCCGCGGACCCGAAGCCCCGGATCCCAGTCCAAGATCGTCCTCTTTGACCGGAGATGGACGCACCCAGAGCCCAAGCCCTTCCTTGGCAAGAAGCAGCCAGTTGAACTTTTCGCCGGGATCGATTTTTCGCCCCGGTGCCACATCCGAGTGCGCAAGAACGTTTTCCGGCGCGATGTGGTGCCGCCGCACGATGTCTTTCGATAGCGCGATGACGGCCGCCATCTGATCGGGCGGAAATTCCGGGTAGCCGTGCTCGTGCCCGGGATTATGAATCTCGATGCCGATCGAGTGCGAGTTGATGTCCCTCTCGCCGCGCCAATACGAAACGCCTGCATGCCATGCGCGCTGCTCTTCCGGCACGAGCTGCGTGATACGCCCGGCTTCGTCGACGACGTAATGGCACGACACGCCGCTCTCCGAGCGACCGAGCCAATCGATCGCCTTCGCGGCCGAACTCATGCCGGTGTAATGCAGGATGAGCAACGACGGCTTCGCGCCGCCGCGCCTAGCCTCACGGTTGTCCGCGGGATGCACGTCATGGGAAAGCGGCGTATCGGCTTTGAAGGTCACGTCGGCTCCAGGGCTCGCTCGACGCGCTGGCCGCGCTCTTCCAATATCGCCTCGTATGCGGCGGTGATTGCCGCAAGCCGGCGTTCCGCGCCCGCCAGGAATTCAGGCGGCACGCCCTTCGAGACGAGCGCATCCGGATGATGGCCTTTGACCAGCTCCCGGTAGCGCGCTTTGATTTCCTTGTCGGATGCCGTCGGCGAAATGTGCAAGACCTCGTAAGGGCTGTCGGCATCGACGACGAAGCTGCGCCGGACGCAGCGGAATTCGCCCTTCGTCAATCCGAAGATCTCAGCGACGTGCGCAAGATAGCGATCCTCGTCGGGATGCAAAATGCCGTCGGCGCTCGCAACATGAAACAGGCATTCCAGCACCGACAGCTTCAGTTCCGGCTGCCCTTCGAGAATGCGCGCGATCTGCGCCGCATAGATCTCGTATCCGGCAACATCCTGGCTCGCCAGCTCATAGAGCTTCCGGACGTGCGCGCATTCGCTTTCGGGAACCTTGAACTGCCGTTTGAAGGCTTCGGCTTCGATCGGTAACGAAACGCCGTCGGCTTTGCTCATCTTGGCGGCAAGCGCAACCACGGCAATCGTGAAGGCGACGCGCGACTGGGCTGGCGTATGTCCGCCCTCCAGGCCGAACGCCTCTTTGACGTGATCCAGCGCGGAGCGCAGTCCTCCGCCATACGCCGCAACGGCGTTCTTCAGAAATTGCCAGGGCATCGAAGGTCCGTGAGTTCGTACGCGTCAAACAAGCCAGCCCGCCGAGGCTGTCACGGGAAACCATAAACGACACGCGACAGGAACACCCCTAAAATAACGGCAACATAGGCGAAAAACGAGAATTCCACCTATGCAGCCGCCAACAAGCCTAAGCTGGCGGACTTAGGTAACGGAGGAGCCGCTGTTTTTCCGGTGCTCGAGAAAAGCCTGGAATGCCGAAGCATCTGCGGCCCGGCGTAACCTCTCGAGATACATCCGGAACTCCTCCGCCTCTTTCTCGAGACGGGCTATCGTCGCGCGCCGGTAATCCTCGAACGCCGAGTTCTCCGGAGTACGATCTGCCGAGCCGGAAGCGCCTTCTACCCCGCAACGCCGCCACGCAAACCGCCGAAGCAAAAACGCTGCGCCCATGATGAGCAGTACCACCGCCACAAAATGTAGAATGACGAATGGCAGGTGCAGAAGGTGATGAAACATCGGATGAGCTCCGTCCGCTTGAGAAGATAAAAAGATTGGGGCCGCCGATGCGGCAGCCCCGTTGAACTCTTCTTGAATCAGGCGGTCGCGCCGTCATTCGGTGCCGGACGTTCGCGGCGTTCCGACATGAACTGATCGAACTCGGATTTGTCCTTCGCCTGCCGCAAACGCTCGAGGAATGCGCGAAATTCCCGCTCTTCTTCTTCGAGACGTTTCAGCGTCGCCTCGCGATAATCGTCGAACGCTTTGTTGCCGCTCGACGGGGCGCCTCTGCTGAAATTGCGAAACTCGTCTTCGACGCGTGACCGCGCCCGTTCAAATCGATCGGCGAACCGGCTTTCCCACCGGCCACGACCCCGTCCACCATGCCATCCGCAATTCATGCGTCCACTCCAGAGCATATAGGCCAGGATGGTGAGCCCAACCGGCCAGAAAACGATGAAACCCAAGACCATCGCGGCAATCCACGCGGGCCTGCCATAATCATCGAGCGTCTGAACCACTTGCGTCATCGCCACCCTCTCCTTGGTTAGGATGTAAATGTATTTTACATTCACATAGGTGGGACGGCAAGTGGGGAGTTCAAGGGCGTGCCGGAGGTTTTTGGCGGCAAGAGCCAAGAATCCGAAATAAGCTCGCAAGAGGGAAATTTACAGCGGTGATCTTGATCCGATGCGCGGAAGCAATTGGCGTCGACTTGATACGACTGTCATAGGTCTTCTAGGCGCGTTCGTCCTTGTATCCCTGTTTATCCTTTCTTGGCAGTTGGCACGCCTAGACGCCAGCTACAGCCGACAAGCAGAGCAGTCCGCCGCGGAGTACGGCGATCGCACCCAAGACCGCATACGCAGCACCTGCAAAGAGATGGAGTCGATAGCCTTCTCGAAATGCGTAGATGAGATAGTAAAAGCCACCGAAGAGTTCCAAACCTCCCAACGCGATTTGGCCGCCCAGCAGAGTATGGCTTTGTGGGCGTGCGCGATGTTTTGGACAAGTGCGGCAAGCCTCATAGTCACGGCCGGCGGCATCGTGTTCGTGGCTAGAACGTTCTGGATTACCCAGGGTCAGCTGGACCAGCAGCGGGATGCAAATTCCATATCCATTAGATCGGCTATTGCCGCAGAAAAGACGTTAGCGGCCAGTGAGCGGCCCTGGATCGGCATCACAGCCGAGATCACTAGCGCTCTCAAGTTTCACGAAAACAACGCCACCGTCAGCATAAACATCATTGTGAAGAATACTGGGAAAATACCCGCTTTGTACGTTCATCCTCACGCCGATACTCGGGCAGGAATGGACGGCGCCCTCTCGCTGCTGGATGAAATCGTAAAGTCTGGGCTGAATGATCGGCAAATGGGCATCACGTTGGGAGAGGCCATTTTCCCAGACGAGTACACTACTCGCGAACACCATCTCATCATCCGCAACGATGAAATCGAGCGCGCCACCAAGAGAGACGATGGATTCGCGACCTCAATTCCGATTTGTGCAACGTATCTCAACCCAGTTGACGGGATGCACTACCAAACGGGGATCATTTATATTCTGACCAAGGCCTCGTCCGAACATCCTAACGGTGGCCTGATAGTCAATCCGATCGACGGCGATCTGAGAAAGGACGACCTCAGGCTCCAAAAATATATCTTGGGAAGCTTTGCAACCTAGCGGCGATGCAAGCCGCTCGCCGCCTACCGCCCGCCCTTCATCCGCTTCATCAGCTCGATGGCGATTTCATTTTTGAACGCGAACGGGTCGACGGTGACACCCAAGATCGTCTGGCAGTGTGGACAGTTGTAGCTTGCACCGGCGAAAACATTCCCCATCGCATTCGAGATATTGATCTGCTCCGCACGCACGCTGCCAACGATGTTCTGACATTTAGGGCACTTGCCGGGCATTACCACCTCCGACACATCATCATCCGGTATCGACTCCGAACGTCGCTGACGTTCGTCGATCATTTTCGTTTCGATAGCTGGAACGCCAACGCCTGAGCCAGCCGACCGTTGCGGTTGGCAGCATTCCGCTGTCGTCAACCGCGACCAATCATGAGCGAGTCGCATCTCCCTATGCATTTGTAGGCAGAATATCGCCGGACCGACAATCGCCTCCGCATCCGGCAATCCACACGCGTCCGCAGCGCGTTCCTCTCGGCCGGCCTAGTCGCCGCTCTTCCGCGGCCGTGCGCCGAGACCATCGAGATAGATGAGAACCGCCGCATCGAGGAGATCTTCGGGGCTCATCGGAATGGGCCGCCGGGCTTCGTCGCCGCGCGCGAAGAGCGATGCGATACCGTGCGCTTCAGCCCAGATGTGGAGCGCCATCATCATGGCGGGCGGCCGTTTGGCCTCGGGCATCCCCGCAACGAGCGCTGCACAGGCGTCCTTCAAAATATTGAACGCGCGTTCTCCCGCGATATGGAGATCCGGAAACGCCTTGAACGACAGCCCGGATTCGAACATGGCGGAATACTGCGCGGGCTCGACCCTCGCAAAATCGAGATACGCCCGGCCGACACGCTCGAACGCCGTAAATGCATCGGGAGTGCCGCCCGCCCAGGCCTGTTTCAGCTTCGCCTCGAACGCCTCGAACGCGCGCCGCGCGACGTCCGCCATCAGCGCATCGCGATCGCGGTAATGCCGGTAAGGCGCGGCAGGGCTGACCCCAGCCGCACGCGCCGCCTCTGCGAATGTGAACCCGGCCGGCCCCTTCGCCGCAATCAAATCGAGCGCGGCCTTCATCAAGGCTTCGCGCAGGTTCCCATGATGATAGCCGCGCCGGCTTCCGGGTGGCGGATCGTGATCCCAAGTCATGCGGCGCTTCTAGCGGATTTAGCCGCGGTCTGCACGCTCTCACCCATCCCGCCGCCGATTACTTGCAGATATTCTTCAGCCCGGTAAGGCCATGGTGGGCAAGGTCGAGATGGAAATGGTCGCTGTGCAAGCTGTTGTAGTTCGGGCCGAGCACCGTCATGAAATATCCGCAAGCGCCATCGTGCACGTTGCGCAAGAACACCTGCTCGCCTTCCGACCCGCCCCATCCGCGCTGAACGCTGATCGACCGGCCGTCAGCCAGAATGAAACCACCGATGTCGATGGCGTTCGCATATGCGTGCTCGGAGATCGTTGCTCCTTCGACGCTGTTCATCGGCCTGCACGAATAGGACGCGAGCACCGTTAGGCCGACGACTTCCTGGCGAAAATAACGGCGCGCCGCAGGTTCGACGACGTCCCGCACCCAGCTATCGATCTGCGGGATCATGGGGCAGCGAAGCGATGCCGGCGGTCTCAATTCGACACGGCCGTTATCCGCAGCCGACATCTCGAACGGGCTTTCCGCGCCACAGACGCTCGGACCACCCAGCGCCGACCGGGGACGGACGAATGCCGTTTGCCTCACAGCGCCTGACGCGAGACAGGCCCGCTCTTCCGGCGACCGCCATGGATCGTCCTTGACCACGAAATTCGGTCCGGTCGCGCAGCCCCACAGCAGCCCAAGTCCCGAGAGCATCAGGACGGCCGACGGCACAAGAACGCTGATACGAAAACGCGAGACCATGACGGCCCAATAGACGGCTGTTAAGGTTAACGGCCGGTTAAACGGCGAGATGATCCCAATTATCCGTGTTTTTTCAGACGGATTTGGGCCTGAGCCTTGTCGAACCGAAGGCGGACCTACGGCGGCCGTGCGGCGCGCGCGCTCGTGGCCGTCAAGTCGCAGACCGGCGCCGGCTCAAAGTTATCCACATTCAATTGGGCGCCGACATCAGCCTGAAATCAACACGTCACTCAGCACGGATATTCGGCATCAGCCCCCAGAGGTGCTGGGGCGGGCTCGAACTTGTACCGCGTGCGAGCTGGAATACGCCGTCCTCGCGTCTTCGATCGGGCATGTACTGAGTACCGATCAGAAGACGCATCGACGGATGTAAAGCACTCGACGGGGCCCCTGACTGGCCTCGGCGGGGGCGTGTGCCCTGGTCGACCTTGATCCCGGCTTCGCGACATCCCCCGTGTCAGCCCGGTCATCAGGTCACCAGGCGCGCCGTCTTCCGGCAGGCAATCGCTCAAGTCGCGGCTTCGAAAAACGCCAGCGTTTCGGCTTTGAAACTTCGGTCGCCGACCGCGCGATTATGATCCTTGTCCGGAATTGTATAAGCACGCGCCCCCGGAATGAGCGCCGCGAGTTCCGCCGCCGAACCGCCGATCACATCGGTCGAGCCAACAGCAACAAGCACTGGTGCCGCAATCTCGCCCGCCATTTCAGCCGAGATCGGTGCCCGCGACGAGCGAATACAGGCCGCAAGCGCCTTGAGATCGCTTTTCGTTTGTTCGGCGAACGCACGAAATGTCCGCGCCGTGGGATTGGTCACTTCCTCGATGCTCGCCGCTTCAAGCGCGCGCGCTATCGGACCTGTCCCCGCCATGCCGCGCACCATGTTGATGCCGAGACCGCCGAAGACGACGCGTGCCACACGCTCAGGATGCGCGAGCGCGAGAAAGGCCGCAATCCGCGCCCCCATCGAGTAGCCGATCACATTCACCCGCGCGATACCGAGATGATCGAGAAGACGCCGCGCATCCTCCGCCATCAGCGGCGCGCCGTAGTCGACGAGGTCGTACAGTTTTTGGCTTTCGCCATGCCCGCGGTTATCGAACGCAATGACGCGATAGCCGGCCTTGGTGAGGAACGAGACCCAGCCCGTATTCACCCAGTTCGTCGCGACATTGGAGGCAAAGCCGTGGATGAGCAGAACAGGAATCTTGCCGTCGCCGCCGCCGGTATCGAGATAGGCGATTTCGACGCCGTCGCTGTCAAAGGAGTCCATTACCGCCCGCTGCCGGTGACCTGCTGGAAAGTCTTTATGTCCCCTACCATCATGGATGCCACGAGGATATGGTGCGGCCAAACATCTCCCGTCTTGGAAGGGTGAAGCATGGCCGGGGCCGTAATTCCACATTTTGCAAACGACGTTGGCGCAGAGCGGATATTCGTCGGCGTCAAAGAGTTCAATTGCATGGGCGCCCGGTCACCGTTCGACCACCCGCATGTCTATCTCGACATGGGTCAGGACAACCAGATTCTCTGCCCCTACTGCTCGACGCTCTTTATTTACGACCCGCGCCTCAAAGCCGATGAAAGCGATCCGAAGGGCAGCCTCGTGGCTGACGCTGCCTGACGCCATGAGGGCGAGCCGACCCATCGCCTCGGACGCGGGCTGATGACGGCGAATCCCAGAAACGCCCTTGTCGCCGGCGCTGGCATCGGCGGGTTGGCCGCTGCGATCGCGCTCGCTGCGCGTGGCATCGATGTCCACGTTTGCGAACGCCGCTCCGAATTCCCGGAAGAGGGCGCCGGTATCCAGATCGGACCGAACGGCTCGCGCATCCTTCGCGATCTCGGCGTAGAGAAGTTCCTCGAAACGAAAATTGCTAGCCCCGCCGCCCTCAGCGTGCGCGATGGCGCGACCGGCCGCGAGCTGACGCAACTGCCTCTTGGGTCTTGGATCGCTGAACGCCACGGCGCACCCTATTGGACCGCTCACCGGCGCGACCTGCATATCGCACTAAGAGCACGCGCCGACGCCGAACCTCGCATCACCATCACGCGGGGCACCGGTATCGTATCGTTCGAAAACAGACGCGACGGCATTCGCGCAACTGCCGCCAACGGCGAAACATTCGACGCCGCTGTTCTGATCGCAGCCGACGGTCTCTGGTCCGGACTTCGAGACCAAATTAGCGGCAGCCGAAAGTCGGATTTGATTCCGGTCGGAAAAACCGCCTTTCGCAGTGTTGTACCGGCCGCACATTTGCCGCCCGAACTCGTTCCGAACGCCGTGCATATTTGGCTCTCGCCCGGCGCGCACGTCGTCCACTACCCGGTCAGCGGTGGTGAGGATATTGCCCTCGTCGTCATCGCTGACGATGTCACGCGCGTCGAAGGCTGGGATTCCCCGATCGTCGCCGACGTTGTCAAAGCGAAGGTCGGCACCTTCGCCCAACCTCTCCGCACACTGGTGGACTCCGCTGACAGTTGGAGAAACTGGTCGCTCTACCGCATGCCACGGCTCACACGTTGGACATCCGGCCGCGCCGCACTTCTCGGCGACGCCGCCCATCCCGTTTTGCCGTTTCTCGCCCAGGGCGCCGTCATGGCGCTCGAAGATGCGATCACGTTGGCAAACGCTATCCCTGCTCACGGCGGCGACATGGAACCGGCGCTCGGCGAATACGAGCGGGCGCGCCACACGCGCGTCGCAAAGGTAGCGGAAGCGTCAGAGCGTAACGGCCGCATCTATCACATGAAGGGAGCATCCGCCCTCGCCCGCAACGCTGCGATGAAAATGGCACCACCATCACGCGTCATGGCTGGCTTCGACTGGCTCTACGGCTGGAAACCAGGCGCATGCTGACGCGATTGACGACCCTCCTGTCGAAACGCGACGACATCGTTACGCTCGGCGCGCAAGGCATCGTCGTCGATGCCGAGTCGCGCGTTCTGCTCGTCCGCCACGCCTACCGTCCGGGCTGGCATTTCCCCGGTGGCGGCGTCGAACGCGGCGAGGAAATCGAAACGGCGATTACGCGCGAAGTACTCGAAGAAACCGGCGTTGTCATCCTGGAGCCGCCAGAGCTCATCGGCATTTTTTCGCACTTCGACGACTATCCGGGCGATCACATCGTGCTGTTCAGAATTGACCGCTGGCGCCGCGACAGCATCCCGGCCCCGAATGCCGAAATTGCCGAGCATGGGTTCTTCGCACTCGACGCCTTGCCCGATCTTGTGTCCCCCGGGACCTTGCGACGCCTGCAGGAAGTCTTCGGCAAGAGCGAGCCGTCGTCATCATGGTAGCGTCGCGCCGGCATACCTATCGCAAGCAAATTTTCGCCGCTAAGAAGATGCGGCCTGCGAAGCTGCGATCAGTCCACCTTTATCGATAGGCCCACCCCATGGAATATTGGAGCGCGATCACCGCAAACTTTCTGATTGCGTTTCCCGCGTTATTTTCAATCGTGAACCCACTCGGCGGGGCGCTGATCTATAGCCAGATCACCATCGGCCGGCCCGTATCGGAACGCACTTGGCTCGCCTGGCGCGTCGCCTTCTACTCGGCGATCGTGATGCTCGTGTCGCTCCTGATTGGCGCCACCCTGATGAGCTTTTTCGGCGTCAGCATCGACGCGCTGCGGGTCGCGGGTGGAGCGGTCGTCGCCGTCAGCGGCTGGCGCATGCTTTACAATCCGCAGGAAACCGAAGACCGCAAGCAGGACCATGCGACGACTGAAAAAGCCAAGGCATGGGGCAGCGACGTCGCCTTCTTCCCACTGACGATGCCGTTCACGACAGGCCCCGGAACGATCTCGGTCGCGATCGCCTTGAGTGCGACGCGCCCCAACTTACCGGTCGCCGAGCTGCTGCCGTTCTACACCGGCGTCTGCGGCGCGGCTCTCACCATCGCTTTCCTCGTCGGCTTTTGCTACGCCTACGCCGAACGCGTCGTCGATCTGCTCGGACCCGCGCGCACCCGCATTCTCACCCGCCTCTCGGCGTTTCTGCTGCTCTGCATTGGCGTCCAGGTTCTGATCACCGGCGTGCAAGGCGCACTCGAGCACATCGTCGCCCAAAAGCACTAACCTGCAGCACTAAGCGAGCGCAGCCTTTTCGGCGACGATATCTGCGGCTTCGCGCATGCTCGCGCCCTTGAGCAGCAGACCGAACCAGGCGAAGAGCTCGCGCGAATCCGGATTGTCGGCAACACGCCATTCTGGATGCCATTGCACCGCAAGAATGCGTTCCCCGCCCGTCGGCCGAATCCCTTCGACAATGCCGTCCGCACTCGTCGCTTCGACTGTAAGCTTGCTGCCGAGATCGTTCACGCCCTGAAAGTGCGCCGAGTTGACGACGATCGACGGTCGGCCCATCGCGCGCTCTAGAATCCCACCGGACGCGAGGTCCACCCGATGTTCGAGCGCGAACATCTGATCCAACGGCAATCCCGTCGGCGTATGGTGAATCTGTTCCCGCTCCGTCTGCCCGAGATCGCGCCGGAGACGGGCGCCGTAGGCAACCGCGATCTCTTGAAAGCCCCGGCAGATGCCGAGCACCGGCCGGTCCTGCTCGACCGATTCCGAAATCAGCCGGAACGCGGTCTCGTCGCGCCGGGGATCGAAAGGCCCTTCCCCCGCGTCGGGGCTCCGATAATGGCTCGGTGCAACGTTCGAGGGACTTCCGGTCAAGAGTATCCCGTCGAGCCGGCTTAGAATGGACGCCGCATTCGAGATTTCCGGCATCGAGGGCACAAGCACGAAGTCCGCACCCATGAAAGGCGCCGCCCGCAGATAGCGCTCGGCAACGCCCTGCACCGGGTCTTCCGGAGTACGCATGCAGCAAATGACGCCAACGAGAGGCCGACGAGACATGTTCCGCTTTCCTTCCACACCGCCTGAGACATCTACCGCCGCATTTAATAAAAAAGGCGCGAAATCGGCTGGCAGGTCCTGACCGATCGGCCCGATACCACCGCCGGGGCGAACGGGCAATGCACCAAGACGGCATCGCAGACCAGCGGAATAGATCAGACTTACCTGTTTCCCAATGCGCGGCTGACCCAATAGAGTGCGCGCCAAACAACAAATCGATCCGGGAGTTCGTCGTGGCAGCAAGTTCAAGTTTCGTGTGGGAAGATGCCTTGCTGCTGGACGATCAGCTGACCGAAGACGAAATGCTGATCCGCGACACCGCGAATGCGTTCGCGCAGCACAAGCTTCAACCCCACGTCGTCGAAGCCTACGCGCAGGAAAAAACCGATCCTGATATTTTTCGCCAATTGGGCGAACTCGGTCTCCTTGGCTGCACCCTCCCTGCCGATTACGGCGGTTCCGGATCGAGCTACGTCGCCTACGGCTTGATCGCCCGCGAAATCGAACGCGTGGACTCGGGCTACCGTTCGATGATGAGCGTGCAATCGTCCCTCGTCATGTATCCGATCCACGCCTATGGCAGCGAAGAGCAACGCCAGAAATATTTGCCCAAGCTCGCGAGCGGCGACTGGATCGGCTGCTTCGGCCTGACCGAGCCCGATGCCGGATCGGACCCTGGCGGCATGCGAACGCGCGCCGAAAAAATTCCCGGCGGCTACCGCCTCACCGGTTCCAAAATGTGGATCACCAATTCGCCGATCGCCGACGTCTTCGTCGTCTGGGCAAAGTCGGCGGAGCATGGAGATAAGATCCGGGGCTTCATTCTCGAGAAGGGCATGAAGGGCCTTTCCGCCCCGAAGATCGGCGGCAAGCTTTCCTTGCGCACATCCGTTACCGGCGAAATCGTCATGGACGGCGTCGTCGTTCCGGAAGACGCGCTTCTGCCGAACGCGTCTGGTCTCGCCGGACCCTTCGGATGCCTCAACCGCGCTCGCTACGGCATCGCCTGGGGCGCGCTCGGAGCGGCCGAATTCTGCTTCCACGCCGCGCGCCAATACACGCTCGACCGCAAACAGTTTGGGAAGCCACTCGCCGCCACGCAGCTCGTCCAAAAGAAGCTCGCGGACATGGAAACGGAAATATCGCTCGGCCTTCAGGCAGCGTTGCGCGTCGGCCGCCTTTTCGACGACGGACAGGTCGCGCCCGAGATGATCTCGCTCATCAAGCGCAACAATTGCGGCAAGGCGCTCGATATCGCGCGCGCCGCCCGCGACATGCACGGCGGCAACGGCATATCCGAAGAATTCCACGTCATGCGCCACATGCTGAACCTCGAAACCGTGAACACCTACGAAGGCACGCACGATATTCACGCGCTGATCCTCGGCCGCGCCATTACCGGTCTGCAGGCGTTCGCATGACGGCAGCGGAAGGTACGAAGCCGCTCGCGGGACTGCGCGTTCTCGAGCTTGCCCGCGTTCTTGCCGGTCCCTGGGCCGGACAGACGCTCGCTGATCTTGGCGCGCACGTGATCAAGGTCGAACGGCCGGAAGGTGGTGACGAGACGCGAACGTGGGGCCCCCCGTTCGTCACCGGCAGCACTGGCGAAACTTCGGCCGCCTACTTCCACGCCACCAACCGCGGCAAGAAGTCAGTCGCAATCGATTTCGAGAAGCCCGCCGGCCGCGATGCTGTGCTGGCGCTCGCGAAAGACGCTGACGTCATTATCGAAAACTTCAAGGTCGGCGGCCTTGCCAAGTACGGCCTCGACTACGCTGCGATCAAAGCGATCAATCCCGGCGTCATTTATTGCTCGATCACCGGCTTCGGCCAGACCGGTCCCTACGCCCCCCGCGCCGGTTACGATTTCATCGTGCAAGGCATGGGCGGCATCATGGATTTGACCGGCGCGCCGGAGGGTGAGCCGCAAAAGATCGGCGTCGCCTTTGCCGACATCTTTTCGGGCGTCTATGCGACGGTCGGAATTCTCGCCGCGCTCAATTCCCGGAACGTAACCGGCAAAGGCGCACACATCGACATGGCCCTGCTCGACGCGCAAGTTTCGGTGCTCGCCAATCAGGCGATGAACTATCTCGTTTCCGGCAAAGCCCCGCGCCGCCTCGGCAACGCCCACCCGAACATCGTCCCCTATCAGGTCTTTCCCGCCGCCGACCGCCCGATCATCATCGCGGCAGGCAACGACGGACAATTTGCGCGCGCCTGCGCAGTGCTCGGGCTTTCCGGTCTCGAACGGGACGAACGCTTCGACACCAACGCGCGCCGTGTCGCAAACCGGTCGGCACTCATTCCCCTGATAGAAGCGGCAACGGCGAAGAGATCGTCGGGCGAACTCCTCGCAGACCTCGAAGCGGCCGGTGTGCCGGCTGGCCCCGTGAACCGGCTCGATCAGACCTTTGCCGATCCGCAAGTCGTCGCCCGCGGAATGCGCCAAGACCTATCGCGCGCGGATGGAACGTCGGTGCCCACGATTCGCGGCCCGATCGTCATCGACGGCAAGCCGTGCATTGCAAGCACACCCGGCCCGGATCTCGGCGAACATACGTCGGATGTTTTGGATCTGCTGACGGTCGGACGCGACCCGTGGATGGCCTTCACCGGCGTCGAATAGCGGATTAGATCTCGCGCAGCTTCGGCATCGCGCTCGAAAATGTGCGCGGCGATTTCGGCCCCGTCAAATGCGCGTAGGCATCGATCGGCAGCGGCTTGCCGAACAGGTAGCCTTGGATCTCGTGACAGCGAAGAAGCCGGAGCATTGAAACCTGCTCGTCGTTTTCGACACCTTCCGCGACGACGCGCAAGCCCATCGCGCGGCCAAGCCCGATGACCGAATTGACGATGGCAGCCGCATCCGAATTTTTGACCATGTCGGAAACGAAGCTGCGGTCGACCTTTATGCGGTCGAAGGGAAATGCCCGGAGCGTGCTGAGCGACGAATAGCCGGTTCCGAAATCGTCGATGGCAACGCTGACGCCGAGTTCCTTGATCTCGCGCAACGTCATTTGCGCAGCCGCCAAATCCTGGATGAAGAGACTTTCGGTCACTTCCACTTCGAGCCGCTCTGCCGCGAGACCTGTTTCGGACAACACGTCTCTCACGAGCCCAGCGAAGTCCGACTCGACGATCTGCGCCGCAGAGACGTTGACGGAAACTCTAAGCTTCGCCTTCCAGCGCGCGGCCTCCCTGCACGCTTCTCGCAGGACGAAAGCACCCATGCCGAGGATGGCGCCGTTGGATTCTGCTGCCGGAATGAAATCCGCAGGCGAGATTGATCCGTGTTCCGAGTGGTTCCATCTCAGCAGCGCTTCGAAACCGCCGACCGTGATCGTCCGCGCATCGACCTGCGGCTGGAAGACGACCGACAGTTCCCCCTTGTCGACCGCGAGACCGACGTCGCGCTGCATGATGCGTCGCCGATGCTGCTCCCGCTGCATTTCGGATTCGAACAGCGCGTACCCGCAGCCACCTCTTTTGACGCGGCGCCGCGCCGTCTCTGCGTGCGCGAGCAGCGTATCCTGATCTTTGCCGTCGGCCGGAAAATTCGAAACGCCAACCACGGCGTCAATTGAAATGCGCTCGCCGCTGTCCAGGTCGTAACGGCCGCTCAAACCATCGACGATCGCGCGCGCGAACGCCTTGAAGTCTTCATCCTCTGCGGAAGAGGTTTTCGCGACCAAGAACTCATCGCCGCCCAGGCGAACGATCAAATCGGTCTCCGAAGCGACCGATCGCAACCTGTCGGCAATCCTCTTCAATACGACATCGCCGACCGAATGGCCGTGCAGATCGTTGATCGCTCTGAAATCCGCGAGGTCGACGTGGAAGATGCCGACCGACCGCTGCATTTCATCGGCGCGCTGCAAGACGAGCGCAAGCCGCTTCCGGAGCGTAGCCCGGTTGCCAAGACCCGTCAGCGGATCGAAGAAGGCGAGCTCGTTGAGCTTGGAACGCGCGTCCGTACTCTCGATGGCCATTGCGCAGATCTGGACGCATTTGGCGACGATCAGGCGCTCGACGTCCGTCGCTCCGCGCGATTTGCGGAAATAGAATGCGAATGCCCCAAGGACGCGCCCGTCGGCTGCCACGATCGGACTCGACCAGCAGGCGCGCAACCCATATGGCAAAGCGAGGTTTCTATAGTTTTCCCAAAGCGGATCGTTTTCGATGTCCTGAACTTCAACCGGCTGCTTTCGGTATATCGCCGTACCGCACGAACCGACGTTGGGTCCGATGATGATACCGTTCAGCTGCTGAGAGTCTCCGGGAAGGCTTGGACCCGCGATGAAGCTGAGGCGCCCCTCATCATCGACACCGATGACGGAACAAATGACCTCTGAAGCCAGCGCTTCGACTTCATGGCAAAGCAGCGACATCATGTTGAAGAGCGTCTCGCCGGACGCGATCCCGACAAGCATCTCCCGCTGGAGAACTTGTAGCCGCTCCTTGACGTAGTCAGCATTTGCGATAGGGGGCCCGCTCAGCATCATCGCCCGACAATCGCTTCTTTGCGCCGCACGGCATTTACCTATAATGGAACCTGCCCATTGTAGAGCTTCGTATGTAAAGAAAAAGTTGCGGAGAGTTTAATCTCAAATGCACCAATGTTTAGATCGGCAGTATCGCCGATCGGAGCCGCAAATTAGCTAACGGAAGTTGCAGGCGGAAATTGAATTGGGACAATTCAGTGCCAACGAAATTTTCCAATCTTCTCCCGGGCCACTCGACAACGTTAACGCGAAGGGTCCCTAGTCGCCCGCTGCGGACTTGGCCAAGCCCGTCCAGCGGGCACGCCGGCCTAGCGGTAGGACGCCGCAGTCTCAATATGGACAAACTGAAGTCCCCTCGGTGGCCGATGATCGGTCCACGAGGGAGGCCATTCGGGAGGCCTCAACGGTGCCGCTGCAAGGCCGGGTTCACGCCCTGTTGAATTATCCCGTTTCGTGGCTGATATAGGCGGCGCCACACCTGTTCTTGCCCCTCCATGGTGACATCGAAACAACATGCCCTTCATGCTTGATCGTCGACACGTCTTGGCCGGTGCCCTGACCAGCACCATGGTGGGATGGAGCAACAGACCCGCAATGAGCGCCGCCCCGATTGGAGCCGCCGAACTCGGGCCGCCACAGCCGTTCTCCTTCGACGACCTGAAGCAAAGGGCGAAGGCGCTTTCCAAGGAGGCCTACGTCGCTCCCCCGCAGCCGGACGCCGGCGATCCGTTGAAGGGCATGACCTTCGATACGTTTGCCCAAGCCGTCTACAAGCCCGAAATGGAACTCTGGCGCGGCGCTCCGGGCGCCCAGACGGTCCGGCTCTTTCCGCAAGGCCGCTTCTATGCCGAACCCGTCGGCATCTACGTGATCGAAAACAATGCCGCACGCGAGGTTGTCTACAGCCCCGACTACTTCAACATGCCAGGCGACCACCCGCTGCGGAAATTGAAATCGGCGGGCTTCGCCGGTTTCCGGTTGATGTCCCGCGGCGGCACGAGCGACTGGCTCGCCTATCTCGGCGCCTCCTACTTCCGCGCCTCCGATCCCTACGACCAGTACGGCGGATCCGCGCGCGGCCTCGCGATCAACACCGGCGAGCCCGAGGAATTTCCGCGTTTCACGAACTTCTGGCTCGAGCCGAACAGTAGCGGCATGACGATCTACGCCCTGCTCGAAGGCAAGAGCGTGACGGGCGCCTACCGCATGGACAGCCGGCGCATTGAGGGCGGCCAAGGCGGCGCTCTGCAGGACATCGAGTGCGAGCTTTATTTCCGAGCGCCGGTTCATTTGCTCGGCGTCGCGCCTTTGACCGGCATGTTCTGGTACGGCGAAAATTCCGGCTCCTTCCGCGGCGACTGGCGCCCTGAGGTTCACGATTGCGATGGCCTCTCGATGTGGACGGGCCGCGGCGAACGCATCTGGCGTCCCCTGTCCAATCCGCCGCGCATCGTCACCAACAGCTTCCTCGACGAAAATCCGAAGGGCTACGGACTGATCCAGCGCGACCGCAATTTCGAGAACTACCAGGACGACAGCCTGTTTTACGACCGGCGGCCGAGCATGTGGGTGGAGCCGCTGTCGGATTGGGGCAACGGGTCCATCAAACTGGTCCAGCTGCCGACTCCGAACGAAACCGAAGACAACATCGTTGCCTTCTGGAACCCCGAGCACCCCGTCGAAGCAGGTTCCGTCGTCAACGCCCGTTACAGGTTGTATTGGGGCTTGGACTCGCCGCCCGCAGGCGATGTCGCCCGCATCGTCGCTACGCGCATCGGCCTCGGCGGTCTCGGCGGTCGCGACCTTGACCTTCGCCACACCAAACCCGGCGCGCGAAAGTTCATGATCGACGTCGAAGGCAAAACCTTGGAAAACGAGGTTCGCGGAGGTCCTCAGGTGGTCGTGACGTCGTCGCACGGCACCATCAGCGGCGTCGAAGCATTCCCCGTCATCGGCACCAAGCGCTGGCGCATGATGTTCGACTTGGGAGACCTGAACGGGCAGGCAGCCGACATCCGCGCCTATCTCGCGAAGGACGGCCAGGCCCTCAGCGAAACCTGGATCTACCAGATTTTCCCCTGAACTCCGGCTCCTCAAGCACCGGAATGCGGCTGCCTCTAGAGTGGCCTACGGAACGATAGCCCCGTCGCGAGGTTAACCTTGAGTTTCGGCTTCAAGATGCGCTGAGCCTCGCGATCAGACGCCCGATCGAAGAGGACAGAGGCTCTTGCAGCACCTCTGCAAGGTTCTCCTCTTCTTCAAGATCGGAGGCATCGGCACATGGTCACCACAGACCAATTGCGAGCGCTCTTTCCCGATGACGCGGAGTTGGAAGTCTATGCTCCACCATCTCCGATCGATCAGCGCGATATTCTTTTAGGCGGCGAGCTGAAACGCTGGACTGGCGCGACCGTTCCCGTGCGTTCCGCCATATGTGTCCGCAAACCGGACGGCGCGCTCGAGCAGATTAGCCTCGGAAGTCATCCGACCACCGGAATTCCCGAGGCCATGGAGGCGCTGGCCGCCGCCGTCGAAGCTTATGACGACGGCCGCGGAGAGTGGCCGACGATGGCCGTCGCCCAGCGCATCGCCTGCATGCAGGAATTCACCCGTCTGATGATCGAGAGCCGGAGCACGATCATTAATCTCATCATGTGGGAGATCGGCAAGAGCCAGGCCGACTCGGAAAAGGAATTCGATCGCACCGTTGATTACATAAAAGCGACGATCGCTGCGCTGAAGGAACTCGACAACTCCAACTCACGCTTCCTCGTCGTCGAAGGCACGATCGGCCAGATCCGGCGCACGCCGCTCGGCGTCGTGCTCTGTATGGGTCCATATAACTATCCGCTGAATGAAACCTTCGCGACGTTGATCCCCGCGATGATCATGGGCAACACTGTCGTATTCAAACCGCCGACGTTCGGCGTGCT
>RXJH01000007.1:194981-284816 GCA_003987725.1 Hyphomicrobium sp.
AAGAACGCCGCCATCGTCTTGCCGGACGCCGACATGAGCCTCGCCGTCAAGGAATGCGTGGCAGGCGCACTTTCCTTCAACGGGCAGCGTTGCACAGCCCTCAAGATGCTCATCGTCCATCGCGACGTCATCGATGATTTCGTCTCGCGCCTTGTCGCCGAAGTGCAAAAGCTGAAGATCGGCATGCCGTGGGAAAAGGAAGTTACGATCACCCCGCTTCCCGATCTTGGAAAAGTCGAGCACATGACGCGCCTCGTCGAGGACGCGAAGTCGAAAGGCGCGCGCATTCTCAACAAGGGTGGCGGAACGGCGTGCGGAACGCTGTTCGCGCCAGCAGTCATCTACCCCGCGAAGGAAACCATGAGACTCTATCGCGAAGAACAGTTCGGCCCCATCGTCCCCATCATGTCTTTCCATGACGTGGAAACCGCGCTCGAATACGTCATCACCTCCGAGCACGGTCAGCAGGTCTCGATCTTCAGCGAAAATCCCGAGACTATCGGCAAGCTCGTCGATCCGTTGGTCAATCAAGTTTGCCGCGTGAACGTCAACTGCCAGTGCCAGCGCGGGCCGGATGTCTTCCCGTTCACGGGACGCAAGGACTCCGCCGAAGGAACGCTGTCGGTAACGGACGCTCTGCGCTCATTCTCGATCCGATCCATGATCGCGGCCAAGCAGACAGAAGATTCCAAACGTATCCTGAACAAAATCGTCCGGGATCACGACAGCAACTTCATCAACACCGGCTTTATCTTCTGAGCCTCTGCGCCGGCCGGCACGAAAACCCCGGCGCCCTCCCATTTATTTCTAAACTGTGCATTCCGGCAGCAGGCTGTCGAATATCGTGCGATCGGCCCCGATTAGCGCACAAATCTGCTTGACCAACGGCAGCAGAAATAGGACGGCGAGACGGGCATCCCCTGCACCGGAGACGACATGCACGTCCTTCTGCGAGGAGACTGGAGACAGAGACTTCGCCTTATTTCGGGGCTGATCCTTTTCACCTTTGCAACCACCCATTTTCTCAATCACGCGCTTGGCCTTTTTGATCTTCAGGCGATGTACGAAGTCCAGCAATGGCGCTGGACCGTAACGCGTTCATGGCCCGGCACGATCATCCTCGGGTCCGCACTCGTCACGCACATCGTGCTGGCGCTCGATAAGCTCTCCGACCGCGCGACGCTTCGTCTGCCGGCGTGGGAATCAATCCAGCTCGCGCTCGGCCTTATGATTCCATTTTTGCTTCTTCCACACATCGTCAATACGCGCGGCGCGCGCGACATCTTCGGAGTGAACGACACTTACCTTTACGAGCTCGCACGTCTCTGGCCGGACAGTGCGATCCTGCAGAGCACACTTCTGCTGCTCGTCTGGATACACGGCTGCATGGGCATTCATTTCTGGCTGCGCCTTTACGCGCCTTACCGGAAAATCCAACCCCTCTTGCTGCTGATTGCAATCGCGATCCCGATTGCGGCGCTCGGCGGATTCATGGTCGGCGGCCGCGCCGTTTCCCAGATGATCGCCGACCCGAAAACATTCGACGAAGTGAAGCAACTCTCGCACTGGCCGAGCCCCGACAACGCCGACCGCTTGGCGGCGATGCGTCTGATCGTGCGGCTCGTCTTTGCCGCGATGCTTGCCGCGGCCTTGGCGCTGCTCGCGTGGCCCGCCATTCAACGGCGTTATTGGCCGCATTTCACCATCAATTACGTCGGCGGCGGAACGGTGAATTGCACCTTCGGTCCGACGTTGCTGGAAATCAGCCGGATGAACGGCATCCCTCACGCGTCCGTCTGCGGCGGCCGTGCGCGCTGCTCGACATGCCGTGTCCGCATAGAGGAAGGCATCGACGCCTTGCCGCCGGCAACATTTCCGGAAGCGGTCACGCTCGCGAGCATCGGCGCGCCGCCAAACGTGCGCCTTGCCTGCCAGGTGAGACCGCGCGGACCGATGACGGTCACACGATTATTGAGACCTTCAACGACGGGCCCGGAGGCAGCCGATGAGGCGGAACTCGACTCGGAAGGCCTCGAAAAGCCGCTCGCGGCCTTTGTCCTCGACCTGCGCGACTTCACGCGCCTGTCGCAGAAGAAGTTGCCGCACGACGTCGTCTTCATGCTCAATCAAGTGTTCGCAGCCGCAGGCAGCGCCATCGCAGTTCACGACGGTTGGATCGATAAATTCATTGGCGACGGCCTGCTGGCAGTATTTGGCGACAAGCACGGCATTGAAGTCGGCTGCCGCCAAGCCCTGAGAGCCGCCCGCGACATCGACCTCGCGCTGGACCACATCAACGCCAAAATGGAAGCCGAATTCGGACGGCCCCTCCGCGTCGGCATCGGCATCGAAGCAGGCCAGCTGTTGATTGGCCGCATCGGCTACGGCGCGAACGTCGACATGACGGTGATCGGCAGCGCCGTCAATGTCGCGAGCCGCTTTGAAGCCATCGCCAAGGAAAAGGGCGCCCAGATCGTCATCTCCCGCGAAGTCGCGAGACTGGCCGGATGGACCCCCGCGCCGGAACTCGTTTCCAAGGTCGATGTCCGTGGTGTCAGCGAGCCGTTGGAGATCGTCGCCATACTTCGAGGACGCGACCTGCCGGCAAGCCTTTTGGCCTCGATGGATGATGCGGACGGGCAGCACATCCTCGGAAGAGCGTCCTTTTGAGGCACGCCGCCGACGCGTTTATGACCCCATAAATTCCTGAAACATCACGCGATATTCCGTTTCCGCATAACGGTTATTCCTTGCTTGTGCGTTGCGGTCGCCCATCATTTCGCACATGCACAATGCGAGCCGGGAAATGGCAAACGTTGGTGAAGGCGCGATGGGCAAACCCGAATTTATTGGCAAAAAGTCGAAGGCGGCAGGTGGCTGGGGCGCCTTGAAGAGCTGCGGAAAGAAGCTGCTCGCAAGCGGCACGCCGATTTCAGGCGCCGTGACGATGCTGAAAGCCAATCAGCCGGACGGCTTTGACTGCCCGGGCTGCGCCTGGGGCGACCCCGAGCACGGCTCGTCCTTCGAATTCTGCGAAAACGGCGTGAAGGCCGTCGCCTGGGAATCGACCGACAAGCGCGTCAGCCCCGACTTCTTCACCAAACACACGGTCAGCGAACTCCGCAACTGGACCGACTACGACCTCGAGCGCGAAGGCCGCCTGACCCATCCTATGCGCTACGACGCCGCGAGCGACCGTTACGTACAGACGACCTGGAACGAAGCCTTCGCCGAGATCGGCGGCGTACTGAATAGTCTCAGCAGCCCCGACCGCGCCGAATTCTACACCTCAGGCCGGGCTTCGAACGAAGCCGCCTATATCTATCAGCTCTTCGTCCGCCTCTACGGCACCAACAATTTCCCCGACTGCTCGAACATGTGCCACGAGGCGAGCGGCGTCGCGCTCGAGCAGGCCGTCGGCATCGGCAAAGGCACGGTCCTGCTCGAGGATTTCGAGAAGGCCGATGCGATCTTTGTCATCGGACAAAATCCCGGCACCAATCATCCGCGTATGCTCGGCGATCTCCGCCGCGCGGCACTTCGCGGTGCCCACATCGCCGTCTTCAATCCAGTGCGGGAAAAAGGCCTCGAGCGTTTCGCCGATCCCCAGGACAAGCTGGAAATGATCACCGGCGGCTCGACGCCGATCGCCAGCGAATATTTTCAAGTCCGCGTCGGCGGCGACATGGCGGCCGTACGCGGTATGGCAAAGGCCGTGTTTGCCGCTGATGACGCGGCGCTCGCTGCCGGACGCCCGTCCGTTCTCGACCGGAATTTCCTGGCTCAGCACACGTCGGGCTTCGAGTTCTACCGGGCGAGCGTCGACGCGACGACTTGGCAACAGATCGAAGATCAGTCGGGCCTGACTCGCACTCAGCTCGAAGAGCTGGCGCAAATCTACATCGGCGCGAACCGGACAATCTGCACCTGGGCGATGGGCGTCACGCAGCATCGCCACTCGGTGGCGACCATCCGCGAGATCGCGAACTTCATGTTCCTGCGCGGCAACATCGGCCGCCCCGGCACCGGGCTATGCCCGGTGCGTGGCCACTCGAACGTCCAGGGCGACCGCACCGTCGGCATCAATGAGAAGCCGTCGCGGGCATTCCTCGAGTCGCTCGAAAAGGAATTCGGCGTTTCGATGCCGCGCCGGCATGGTCACAATGTCATCGCCGCCATCGGCGCGATGCTCGATGGATCGGCTGAGGCCTTCATCGCTCTCGGCGGCAACTTCGCCCGCGCGACGCCGGACAGCCCGTTGATCGCCAAGGCGCTGATGAACCAGAAGCTGACGGTCAATATCGCGACGAAGCTCAACCACTCGCACCTGCTTCCGGGCAAGGTCAGCTATGTCCTTCCGTGCCTCGGCCGTACCGAGATCGACCGCAATGCCGACGGCGTCGCCCAAATCGTGACTGTCGAAGATTCGATGAGCATGGTGCACGGATCGGGCGGCATCAATAAGCCGGCTTCACGCGAGCTTCGCTCCGAGATCGGCATCATCGCCGGCATCGCGGAAGCGACGGTCGGATCGGCGGTCGTTGACTGGAAGGGCCTCGCTCACCATTACGACCGCATCCGCGATCTCATCGCGCGCACGATCCCAGGCTTCCAAAACTATAACGAGCGCGTTCGTCGCCCGCGCGGCTTCCGCCTGCCCAATGGCGCCGCCGAGCGCATCTGGCATACGCCCTCGCAGAAGGCGACCTTCGGACGTGTGGAACTGCCGGATCAGACTGAGCACCAGCGGGCGGTGGCCGAGAAGGGCACGTTCGTGCTTCAGACCTTCCGCTCACACGATCAATATAACACCACCGTTTATGGTCTCGACGATCGCTATCGCGGTGTTTACGGCGAGCGCCGCGTGGTGTTCGTCAACCCGGCCGACCTCGCCGAAATCGGCGCCGAAGCCGGCGAGCGCGTCGATATCATCGGCCGGTACGACGACGGCGTCGAACGCATCGCGAAAAGCTTCCGCGTCGTCCCCTACGAACTCCCGCGTGGCTCAGTTGCCGGTTACTATCCCGAACTGAACGTCCTCGTTCCGCTTTCGAGCGCGGGCGAGCTGAGCGATACACCGACCTCGAAATCCGTGCTCGTGTCGTTCCGGCTGTCCGAGCAAGCCAAGGCGGCATGAGCGCGGACCCGGAAGACGAGATTACCGAAGAAAGATTCCTCGAGGCCGTCTCGGCCTTGAGTTCCGAAGAGCCCGCGCTTTCGCAGCTTGGAGCGGCCATACTTGCGGCCCTCCACTTCGGCATCGCCAAGGATAGCCGGACATTCTCTCGCAAAATCGGCATCGAACACGCGCTCGCTCTTCGTGAGATTACGACGCTCTCTGACGATGCCGGATACTTGACGATCGTCGGGAAAAACTCCCGAACGCAGCGCATCGAATATGCATTTTCGCAAAACTCGCTGCAGCTTTTGTCGCGCGCGATCAGATAGCGCACTACAAGTTGCAACGACGATAAACGAGGACTTAACGTTCGCGTTTTCGACTGTCGCTACGGGGTTTTATGCACTTCGGCTGATCGGCATATGCTTCGAGCACTGCTTCTGTCCGATGCCTGACGTTCTTCGAACTGACATTGGTGTGTGGTATGTGATGAGCATGGGGGAGAAAGCTTCGGAGGTGCACCGAAATGGACTCTTCTCACGCATTTCAGCCCGAAACGCTCGACCGCATGACGCTCGTTCTTGAGCGCGCAGCAAAAGAGCTTCGGCTCAATGGCTCGCGGCCCGCTGAAAAAGAACGCCTGGCAACATGCATTCTCTCGATCGGCAATGCCTATAGCGACGTCAACCGCCTGCTCGAACGGTCCGTACGCCTCTATCTGCGCGGGCGGTCTATGGAAGCAGAACCGCACCAACGCCAGCCTCTCGTTATCGTGGCGCAAGGCTTGGGATGACATCGTTATCGGCGTCTATTTGCGACAGAACGCCGTTGCGCTCCGACAGACTCCGATCGCTGTCGAAACTGAGCACAATGCCAATCACCCCAACAAGAACGACCAGCGCGAGAAGCCAAGGAAACTGAAAGCGCGGTCGGGAGGAATGATCCGCTCGTTCGTCGATATTTTCGGGTGTCAAAGCCATCGCAGCCTCCTTCATCGGCTTCTGCCAAAACCGATGCTCGGCCCCGGAGGTTCCAAAGAACGTCCGCGCCGCAAGACCGGCGGCAACGCACGGAGCGCGACGCGGCGATTGCGAGCGCTAGTGCGTCCCCCATGGCATGATCGGTACCGTCGAGATAGCGTTATAAGGTGAGCCTTCGATCAGCCTGTCGCTGATCGCAACGTAGACAAGCGTATTGCGCTTCTTGTCGACCGTGCGGAAGACATGCGTGTGCTTGAAGAACAGCGACGTGCTCGACGAATAAACCTCGTCCTGATCGGCAAGCTTGGAAACGTCCGTGTTGATCGGCCCGACCTGACGGCACGCGATCGAAAACTTCGACGGATCTTCGGCGAGACCGAAGGTACCTTTGAGACCGCCCGTCCGCGCCTGACTGATGTGACAGGCAACGCCGGGCACCTTGGGATCATCGAAGGCGCTGATGCAGACTTTGTCGTTGGCGCCGATGATTCTGAAAGTCGTGCTGATACAGGCGATGTCGTCGGCTCGCGCATTCCCCGCCAAAAACATGACGCAGACAAAAATAGCCGCAGTAAGGTATTTCATAGCCTTCTCCCTCGCGCCGGATCACCGAAGCACAAAGAAAGTGGCCATCGCCAAACCGCAATGCAAGATGAGCGGAGACGAACGTCAACCGCCGCACACGGATCAATATCGGGATTTATGCGACGTCCGCTTCGGAGTAGCGCGGCATCGAAATTCGAAACGATGTGCGACTACCGCTGCCTCAGATATCGGGCCGGTACGTCTCCGGCATTCACCAAGGCTTCAATGCAGTCTCTCGAAAGGACGCGCCGGTTGCTCTCGAAACATCTGCGAAGCTCTGAGCTTCCCTCCCGGTACTTCCCGCAGAGGCTCGCATAGTCGGACGAGCACGCGTTCTTCACTTTTCTTGAGTAGGCATCGGCCGCGGTCCCCGCAACGGTTAGGGCCACCGCGGAAACTGCGATTGTTTGTACTATCTTTTTTGTCTTCATCGCGACTTGCCGGACCCAAAGGCCCACCCCTTACTGTGAAAAGCGCGTCTGCCATGCCATGACAGCGAGTTTGACGCTACGGAATTCAAGCAAATTTGGTGTATTGGGCCCGAATTAGCCGCCCGAGGCTCAACGTGGGCCCTAATGCAAACAATTCATCCGTTCTTGCAACTACTTTATTGATAACCACGTTCTAGGCGCTAATAGCGGCCGGGTTGCGGCCGCTGCGGCAGCCTTTAATGTTGGAATGCGCCGTGTTTGAGGTCAGACCTGGGTTAGTCGATTGCAAAACCTATTTGCCCCCATCAGCAGCCATACAATATCTCGATGCCTGCGTTTCGCTCGAAGCGGCATTTTGCTGGCAACCGGCGTTGCCTCGTTCGTGATGTCGAGCGCATGTGCCTATGCGGTCGACGATAACGTAAGGCAAGCGTGCAGAGGCGATTACTATCAGCACTGCAGCCAGTTTTCCGTTGGCACTGAAGAGCTTCGCAAGTGCATGCGAACGGTTGGCGAAGGTCTGTCGACACCGTGTCTGGTTGCTCTTGTCCAAGCCGGAGAAATCACACAGGCTGACGTCGAGCGTCACAACGCTGCGAAGGCTGGCAAGAACGCCACCAAAACGGCGACGGCTAGCGACAACGACACCAAAGCAACCGTCGACCCGAAGGACGTCAGCAGCAAAAGCATAAAGGCCAAGAAGGCCGCCAAGACTTCAGCCGCCGCAGATGCGGGAAAGACTGGCAAACTTCCAAAGAAGCAGGCGGCGAGCGCCAAGGCGAAGCCGGGAAACAAAACGAAAGCCAAAACAGCCGCGTCTGCCACCCCTGCCCCTGGCAATGCCGCCAAAATTGGCTCCGCCGGCAAGAACAAAAAAATCAAAAAGGCTACCCAAAACAAGAAGACTGCAAAGAAGCTGAGTTCCTCCAAGCCAAGCGCGACGAAGCCTGCTGCAACAAAGCCGGTCGCCAGCAAGAAAGTGAAAAAGCCCCCTGTAAATCAAGCGCCATAAAAACTTTTGATAAGGAGCCTCACTCGGGATGGCGCCGAGCACGACAAGGAATTGGCTCACGCTCGCTCATACGGAGATCGCATGTCGGACCAACATTTTCACGCGGTTATCTGGATCGACCACCACGAAGCCCGCATCTTCTTTTTCAATGTTTCGGATGCGAAGGAGATCGTCGTCCGTCCCAAAGATCCCGTTCGCCATATTCACCACAAGGCCAACACCATTGGCAGCGGACACGCGCCTGAAGATCCGGATTTCTTGCAGCACGTGACCGACGCGCTGGCCGGGGCAGGAGCCATCCTCATCATCGGGCCCGCAAACGAAAAGCTGGCCTTGATAAACCATATCGACCGCCGCGCTCCCGCGCTCAAGCCGAAGATCAGAGGGGTGGAAACCGTTGATCATCCGACCGACGGAGAGATCCTGGCCCTCGCCCGCAGGTTCTTCAAGGATGACCTTATGGAGCCGCCGAGGGCCCGGTAACAAAAAATCATCACCCGCCCTTGCATCCGGCAAACGCGAGCCATGCGAACGACGAGAGGCCGCAGCGATGCTTTGCAAACATCCAACCCGCGACAGATCGAATTCAGCGCGATAGATTTCCTCAAGCAGGCTTCTCGCCGGATCAATCCGCAAGCGAAAGAGTATTCATGTCAAAAAGAGATCCGATGACCTGGATGTTGGCTGAAGCCGTCGAAACGTTGACGCGCGCCGAGCGCATGCATCGTCAATTTTTCTCCCTGCAGCGCCCGGAAGCCAAGAACGAGCCTGCCTGGGAGCCTCCCGTCGACGTGCTCGAAACCGAAAACGAAATTCTTGTTTTTGTGGCGCTTCCGGGCGTCGATCCGGAAATGGTCGAAGCCTCGATCGAGAACGGCGTCCTCATCGTTTCGGGGCGTCGTGTTGTGCCGCCGCAGCTTCGCAATGCCGTGATCCATCACCTCGAATTGCCGCAAGGGCGCTTCGAGCGCCGGATCCAGTTGCCGGCAGGACGATACGCCGTTCGCCAATTCGTAGCGAACGGTTGCCTCGTGTTCTCGCTGACCAAAGCTGGGTGAGGTAAGAGCAATGGCACTTGGTGACGCGAACTCCACGGGTTCGGAAAAGACTGCACCCGAGACGGGCAACGTCTCACGGAACGCCGATCTTCCGACGGACGCGCTGATTATTCTTCCCGTCCGCAAAGTCGTTCTCTTCCCGGGCCTAATCCTGCCGCTGACGATTGGCCGCGATAAATCCGTCGCTGCGGCTCAGCAGGCCGTGCGCGAGCAGCGCCAGATCGGCGTCTTTTTGCAGCGCGACCCGGAAAACGACGATCCAGGCCCCGGCGATATCTATCGGATAGGCACGCTGGCCAACATTATTCGCTACCTCGCGGCGCCCGACGGCACGCATCACGTCGTCGTGCAAGGCGTGCAACGCATCCGCATCGACGATTTCCTCTCCGGCACACCATTTCTGACGGCGCGCGTCATCCATCTGCCTGAACCCGACGCACGCTCGACCGAGATCGAAGCGCGTTTTCGCAATCTTCGCAATCAGGCGCTCGAAGCGGTGCAACTGCTTCCGCAAGCCCCTCAGGAACTGATAGCGACGATCGAGAATGCGGCGTCTCCCGCAGCGCTCGCCGATCTCGCCGCCGGCTACATGGACATCACGCCCGAAGACAAACAGGCGATCCTCGAGACGGTCGATCTGACAACACGCATCGAACGCGTATCCAAATTGCTCGCCGAACGCATCGAGGTGATGCGGATCGCGCAGGAGATCGGCCGTCAAACCAAAGCTGCGTTCGACGACCGTCAACGTGAAGCCGTGCTACGCGAGCAATTGGCGGCGATCCAGCGTCAGCTCGGCGAAGGCGACGGCAAATCTCAGGAAGTCGCGGAGCTGAGCGAAGCAATCACAAAGGCGCAGATGCCGGCCGAGGTCGAGCAGCATGCCCGCAAGGAACTCGCCCGCTATCAACGCTTGCCGGAAGCCGCGGCGGAAACGGGCATGATCCGCACCTATCTCGACTGGTTGACGGAACTCCCTTGGGCATTGCCTGAAGAGAAGCCGATCGACATCGTCGCCGCGCGCCGCATTCTCGACGAAGACCATTTCGGCCTCGAAAAGATCAAGACGCGCATCATCGAATACCTCGCCGTGCGTAAGCTCGCGCCTCACGGCAAGGCGCCCATTCTCTGCTTCGTTGGTCCACCGGGCGTCGGCAAGACGTCTCTCGGCCAATCGATCGCCCGCGCGATGCAGCGACCGTTCGTGCGCGTGAGCCTTGGAGGCGTTCACGACGAATCCGAAATTCGCGGCCATCGCCGCACTTACGTCGGCGCACTTCCGGGCATCATCATTCAGGGGATCAAAAGGGCGGCCGCGCGCAATTGCGTCATGATGCTCGACGAAATCGACAAGATGGGTCGCGGCATTCACGGCGACCCATCGGCTGCCATGCTCGAGGTTCTCGATCCCGAGCAGAACGGCACGTTCCGCGATAACTACCTCGGCGTACCCTTCGATCTGAGCCGAGTGGTTTTCATCGCCACCTCGAACATGCTCGAAACGATACCGGGGCCCTTGCTCGACCGTATGGAGATCATCAGCCTCGCCGGGTACACGGAAAGTGAAAAGTTGCAGATCGCCCGCCGTTATCTCGTCAAGCGGCAGCTCGAAGCGAACGGCCTGAAGCCCGATGAGGTTACGATCGACGACGCGGCATTGGGCACCATTATCCATGGTTACACGCGCGAGGCCGGAGTGCGCTCGCTTGAGCGCGAAATCGGCAAGGTGTTTCGGCACGCAGCCGTCAAGATCGCCGAGGACAGTACGGCGCGCGTCAGCATCGGCCCAAAAGATCTCACCGAAAGCCTCGGAGCACCGCGCTTCGAGAATGAAGTCGCCATGCGCACGAGCGTTCCGGGTGTCGCGACCGGTCTTGCATGGACGCCGGTCGGCGGCGACATCCTTTTCATCGAGGCGACAAAGTCCCCGGGCAAAGGCGGATTGATCCTGACCGGGCAACTCGGCGATGTGATGCGCGAAAGCGCCCAAGCCGCGATGACGCTCGTCAAAAACCGCGCGCAATCCTTAGGGATTGATCCGGCCATCTTCGAGAAGAGCGAGATCCACGTGCACGTTCCGGCTGGCGCAACGCCGAAAGACGGCCCGAGCGCCGGTGTCGCGATGTTCATGGCCCTCGTCTCGCTTCTCACGAACCGCACCGTCAGAAGCGACACTGCCATGACGGGAGAGATCTCGCTCCGGGGCCTCGTTCTCCCGGTCGGCGGCATCAAGGAAAAAGTAGTCGCCGCGGCAGCTGCTGGCATCACGCGCGTCATGCTGCCCGCGCGAAACCGGCGCGACTTCGACGACATTCCTCAAGACGCCCGCAATCGCCTCGAATTCATATGGCTGGAGCGCGTGGACGACGCCGTCGCTGGCGCGCTGGACCGCAAACACGCGGATGCCGCGACGGATTCGGTCATCGCCTAATCCGTTCGCGGAAATTCTCCCCGGGCCGCGGAGAAAGATTTGCAATCGCTGCCGGGCTCCAGCAACCCCATGCTCGCATGAGTGAAACCGCGCTTTCAAAACGTGTCGTCTAAGCTGCGTTGGCTGGCGACTTTCGAGCGTGATTGCGCGCTCAATCGCGGATACGGCAAACAATCCGTTAACAGAAAATATGGCGTGATTGATTTAAAGACCGATGAGTTCAGCCCTTCTTAAAGGATCGTGGCGTATAGCAAGCGAGAGCATAAGCGATTAGGGCGGCAAGCCGGCGAAGCGAGGTTTCGGTCGCCCGCTCGGTAGAGGGACCCTCCAGCAATGAATGCGTTCGTCAGCGGGGTTCAGTCCGCCTTTCAGGGAAACCTCTTCAAATCCTACACATGGAATAAGGTCCTCGCGCTCGATCTTCTCGAACGTACGATTATCTTCGGAATTTTCGGCCTGTTCGCGGTCCGCACGTACCACAAGCTGTCGGCCACCAACGATATTCGGTTTTATCTTCTATTTTTGTCTGAGATCGTGCCGATGGTATTCCTGCTTCTGCGGCGCCCATCGCCGACGCTCTCGGATCGCCCGTCTGATTGGCTTATCGGCGTGTCAGGCTCGATCGCTCCCTTGCTCATTACGCCGAGCCCAACGCAACCTTGGGTCCCATTTATCGCATGCTATATCATCATCCTCAGCGGCATCTGCGTGCAGCTGACGGCGAAGGTTGTCCTTGGACTGAGCTTCGGCATCATCGCCGCCAATCGCGGCGTCAAGCGCGAAGGTCCCTATCGGTTCGTCAGGCATCCCATGTATGCAGGCTATACGCTGGCACACATCGGGCTGTTGCTGGCAATGCCGGTCGCCATGAATGCCTTCTGGTACGGGATTGCATTTTTGCTGCAGATCGCGCGCATGAACCGCGAAGAACGCGTGCTGAAGCAATCTCAGGAATATCGCGATCTCATGAAGCGCGTCCCCTACCGGCTCGTCCCCGGCATCTACTGAGGATTTATGGCGTAGCCTGAGAAGGCAAAGCCTCGCCGGACGATTTCCGCTTGCCCATATAGGCGAGATAGGTGACGAGCGCATCGAGTTCCGCATTCGAAATTGCCGCCTCGCTGAAACCCTCCATTTGTTGCTGCGGCCAGCTGCGCACAGCTTTTGGATTCCGGATAATGGCCCGCAGTCCACGCTCGGTGATGTAATCGACAGCGCTCATCGGCCGGCCGAGATCCGGTCCCATCTCGCCCTCCCCCGCGCCATCGAGACGGTGGCAGGTCATGCAGTTCTTGATGAATACGGCTTGCCCCTTCCGCTCGGGCGCATCATCCGCAAGCGATCGATCCACGGCTATTTGCGGCCAACGCCTGATCGGATCTTCGACGCCCGAAAGCGACGCCAGGGAAAACGGCCAGAGCTCGTTGCCGATGGCAGAGCGCTCAGCGCCTTCCCAGACCAGATAGAACGGACCAGCACTACCATCCCTATCCGGAAGTTTTGCCCACGGCTTTGCCGGATCTTCCACTGCGATCCATGCAACGGCGCCGCCCCCGGCGCCCTTCTTCACCAGCTCGCTCGGAATTTGCGAAACGTACCCATCGCTCGCACGCGCTTCGATCGTATTGTAACCGTCTTTTAAAGCAGTACCGAGGAGCCCCAGCAGCGGCACGGCGCGATACGTCATTTCGCGGTGATATGCGGAATCATTCGGAACGACCAGATCGGTCGCGTCCGGCCGCGCTAGAAGCTCCGCCGCGGTAAAGCGGTGCGGCTCGCCGCCAAACGACAATGTCAGAACACGCTCGGCGCCAAGACAATGTCCCGCGCTGAACGCCCAGAGAAGCAAAAGCGCAAATACACGTGCCATTCCATTTCCCCTGACAATCATCGCCTGACGCAAGACGACCGCTCCCCTCGAACGGCGCTCCACATTTCAACGGCGCCCGCATCCCAATCCTGCTTCTACTGCGCCTGCGGAATCCCCGACTTTTTGAACGACGCGAGCCTCTCCTCGACGAGAGCCTCGAGCTCTGGCAGCAGAACGACACTTTCCTGCTCGTTCGGGTCCGTGCGGGCAATGACGGCAGAAGCCGGCTTATCGCTCATGTTGATCGGCAGATGCGGCACCCCCGCGGGAATATAGACGAGATCGCCTGCCCGCGTCGGAATGCAGTTCTCAAGCCGATGCCCGAACAACGTTAGAACCTCGCCGTCCAGCATATAAATTGCGGTCTCATGATTTTCATGAAGGTGCGCCTTGGCGCGCCCACCGGCCGGGACCGTCAAAAGATGCATACAGATGCCTTTTGAGCCGACGGTCTCTGAGGCGATGCCACAGAAATAAGTCAGACCCTGCTTCCCGTCATAGGTATCCGCCGCGCGAATGACCCGGCACGTGAGGTCCGGCGAAGTAGCCATTTGAAATCACTCCTTTCCAATAGTCGTTGTTCGTGACAAAACCCGCTGCAAGGGTTTGCGGATCGAATCTATTCCGCTGCAGCCATTCAAAAAGCTTGTTCGAGCTTAGCCAAGCGCCCTGTTTTCTCTAAGCAAGCTAGGCAACGAAAAATGACAAACAAGAAGCCGGATACCCTTCAGCCTGTTGATGACGCTGCGCGGCGCCTCGGCAAAACACTCATGCGCACCGCCCGCTACGCTTCGCTGGCCACGATTGACCCGCTCGACGGTTCGCCATCGGTCAGCCGGGTCAGCCTCGCGACGGCAATGGACGGTTCTCCGGTCTTCCTCATCTCAAGGCTCTCGGGCCATTTCGCGAACCTGGAAGCCGATGCCAGATGTTCGCTCCTCGTGGGCGAACCCGGCAAAGGCGACCCGCTTGCCTATCCCCGGATGACCCTGATCGGCACGGCCGAAAATCTTGCCGACAGCCCAGATCGCCCACATGTGAAGAGCCGCTTTCTGAGACGCAATCCGAAAGCGGCATTATACGCCGACTTCCCGGATTTCGCCTTCTGGAAGTTTACGCTCGCGCGCGCCTCGCTGAACGGCGGCTTCGGCAAAGCCTATGCGATAACGGCGGACGACCTCGCCGTGCCAGCCGCCGCGCTCGAATCGCTATCCGAGGCTGAGGAAGGCGCCGTTGGGCACATGAACTCGGACCATGCCGACGCGGTCGGGCGCTACGCTGTGAAGGCTGGAGCGAGCACCCCCGAAGGCTGGCGTCTCGCCACCATCGATCCCGAGGGATTGGACATGACGTCCGGTGATGAGGTTACCCGGCTCTGGTTCGATGCGCCCCTGAAGTCGGCACAAGACCTCCGGCCCGTCCTCGTCGCGCTCGCGAAGAAAGCCGACGCCTGACCGGACGAACCGGACGCCTCTTCAAGCCGTTTTCATCGCGCTCGTGGGCTTGCGCGTCTGTCCCGCATGCTGACTGAGAAAACGCACAAAGCTGCGCACGATTGGCCGGCTATCGTCGCTCTTCCGGTAGGCAGCAAAATGACTGGATTGGAACTGATAGGTCTGCGGTTTCAATTCCCGCATCAGACCCTGCCGAACCCAGCTCTCGGCAACATGGCGCGGCAAAAACCCTATGAAGCGGCCCGACAGGATCATCATGACCTGCGCCTCCATCTGCACCACGTGCCCCGTGGCGCGCGGATGGTCGGCGCGATAAAGGTCGTCCAGGTAGCGATATCCACGGACGGAAAAAAGCGCTTTTCCGATGGCTTCCCGCGTGAGGGAAGCCGACGACGCGTCGAAAAGAGAATGACCCTTGCCGCAATAGAGGCCGTGCGGCTCCCGGTGAATGGCGACGTACGTGACGCCGGGAGCTTTTTGCGACATCGGCCCGATGACGACATCGCGCCGACCATCGGCAATGGCCTGCTCCAGCGCGTAGGGCGTACCGAGTTCGAGGTCGATGTAGACATTTTCGGCGTTTTCCATGAAGCGGCCGATAACATGCTGCAGAGCCAGGGCGGGATTTGTGACGATCCCGTCGACGATGCCGATGCGCAGCCGCCCGACCAGCTGCCCATTGTGCTGGCCCACGCGCTCCTCGAAAGCGTTGATGTCGGCGAATAGCTTCTGGGTCGCGAGATACGTCGCCTCACCGAACGGAGTAAGCTGAAACCCGCGCCGGCCCCGCACGCAAAGCGGCGCGCCGAGTTTCCGTTCGAGCGCCGCAAGATGCGTGCTCAACGTCGGCTGCGACAGGTTGAGCGCGATCTGCGCATCGGCGAACCCCCCGGCCTCGACCAGCGTCACGAACACCCGGAGAAGGCGAATGTCGATGTTGTCGAGCCGGCGCATCCCGTTCCCTTTCCTTACCCTGCGCAGTCACATTGACAGTTTTCGATGTATCTTTCCAATAATCAATATTGGTCTCGATGTGATTTTGCCGGAGATTTCAACGCTACGGTGGTGTGGTCATCTGGGGATGGTGCCGATGCATAAAACGATGAACGTTCGGCGGGTTGTCGGAGCCGGGGTTGCGATGGCGTTGGGGATGAGCCTCTCCCTGGCCGCGACGGTCGCGAAGGCTGACGAGGCGATCCGCATACTCTGTCCGACATGGAGCGGCTACGCCCCCGTCTTCGTGGCGCAAGAACTCGGCTACTTCAAAAAGCTCGGCATCGACGTAAGCATCAAGTTTGAAGATGAACGGGCCAACGTCATGGCCGCGATGGCGCACGGCGATATCGAAATGGATATGCGCACGGTCGGCGAATATCAGGGCAAGCCGCGCGATGCCAAGACGCCAGGCATCATCATCGGCACCATCGACCAGTCGCTCGGCGGCGACGGCGTCATCTCATCAGGCGACATCACGTCCGTCGACCAGCTGAAGGGCAAAACCGTCGCCTCTGAGCCGAATATCCCGGGCCGCCTGCTGTTGCAGATGGAATTGAAGAAGAAGGGCATGACGCTGGCCGATCTCGACGTCAAACAGATCGCCACCGCCGACACCATCGCCGTCTTCAGCGATCCGTCGATTGCCGCTGTCGTCTCCTACCAGCCGAACTTGTCCCAGGCGGTGGATAAGGTCCCACAGCGCAAGCCCCACATCCTGGTCTCCTCGGCCCAATACCCGGGCATCATCGTCGACGTCATCATTGCCCGTCAGGACGACCTGAAGGCCAATCCTGAGAAGTACAAGAAGTTCATGATCGGCATCTTCAAGGCCATCGACTACTTCAAATCGAACAAAGCGGACTTCATCAAGCTCGCCGCACCCCACTTCAACCTGTCGCCGGAAGAGTTCGCAGCCTCGATTGAAGGCAGTTTGGACTATACGGGCCACAAGGAAACCAGCGAATATTTCGGCAAGCCCGGCGCCCCCGGCTCGCTCTACAAGGTTTTCGATGAGGTCATGCAGCTCAATCTCGAAAATGGCGCTGCCGAAAATAACCTCAAAGCCGCAGAGCAGATCGACAATTCGATTATTGCCGGTATCACCGAAGCCGATCTGAAGTAGTCTACAAAAAAGCAGACCGCGAGATCAGCGCGTGAGCACCAGCAAAGCGATACTGTCTACGGCGGCTGGGGGGTCGGCCGGGAACGCGGCGTCCAAGCCGCGTTCCCATCCGCGGAAACGAACCCGCAACCAATTCTTCGCGTTTCGCGGAACGCTGTCGAAGCGGGCTCAGATTATAACGGCCGCGTTCGCGAGCCTCTTCGTCTTGGGCCTGTGGGAAATTTCGACCCGTCTCGGCTGGATCAACGCGGTCTTTCTTCCACCTCCGACCGTCACGATCGAAACGCTGTGGAACATGATCCTCCACAAGAACCTGTTATGGCACGCGGGTGTCTCGACGCTGCGGATCTGGGTTGCCTTCTCTCTTTCAGTGATCATGGCGGTTCCGATCGGCATCGCGATGTCGAGCTTCCGCGGCGTCGGTGCCGCGCTCGAGCCGATCGTGGACTTCATCCGCTATCTGCCGGTGCCGGCGCTCGTCCCCCTCAGCATCATCTGGTTCGGCGTCGGCGAGACGACCAAGATCTTTCTGCTCTGGCTCGGCACCTTCTTCCAGCTCGTGCTGCTCGTCGCCGACGACATGCGGCGCGTCCCGCAGGAATACGTCGAGATTTCATACACTGTCGGCGCAAGGCCCGCGCAGATGCTGTCGGATGTCGCCTTCCGCGCCATGTTGCCAAGCCTGTTCGACAACCTGCGCATCACGCTCGGATGGTGCTGGACCTACCTGATCATTGCGGAAATCGTCGCTGCCGATAACGGCCTCGGCTTCGTCATATGGGCGGCGCGCCGCTACATGAATACGTCGGAAGTGATGGCGGGCGTTGTGACCATCGGCTTGATCGGACTGGTCACCGATCAGGTCCTGCGCCTCCTGCACAAGCGCCTGTTCCGATATCTCTGAGAGGCGCAACGTGGCCACCGCTCCCTATCTCGAATTCGATGGCGTCGCCAAATATTTTGGCGATCTCGAAGTCGTCGCGCCCTCCTTCGACCTGACGATCCAACGCAACGAATTCGTCGTCTTCCTCGGCCCCTCAGGCTCCGGCAAGACCACGCTCATGCGCATGGTCGGCGGCCTCGAAACGCCGACCTACGGCGAAATACGTCTCGACGGTCAGCCCATCGGCGAACCGGATCGCGAACGCGGCATGGTCTTCCAGTCCTACTCGTCATTCCCGTGGCTGACTGTTGCCGAGAACGTCGCCTACGGCATGAAATACCGGCTCGACCTGACGCCGGAGCGCAAGAAAGCGCGCCTTGATCACTATCTCAAGCTCGTCGGCCTGACGGACTTTGCAGACTTCTATCCCAACAAAGTTTCCGGTGGCATGCGCCAGCGCATAGCCATCGCCCGCACACTCGCGGCCGGCTCCGAGGTTCTCCTGATGGACGAACCCTTCGGCGCTCTTGATGCCCAAAGGCGCGAGGGCCTGCAGATCGCGCTCCGCCGCATCCATCGCCAGGACGCCAAGACTATCATTTTCGTCACGCACGATGTGGACGAAGCCGTGTTTCTAGCCGATCGCATCATCGTCTTCTCGAAGCGGCCCGCGCGCATGCTCGAAGATGTCGACATCTCGGCGGAGTTGGGACCGGAACGCACGCTCGAACTGCGCGACAGCGAGGCATTTTTCAAACTTCGCACGCGCATCTTGAAGCTCGTGCGCGCCGCGACAGGGGAAGAAGAAAAAGTATAGGACCCTGAGGACGCAACCGTGATCAATCTTCAAAACAAATCGGTGCTCGTGACGGGCGCCAGCCGGGGCATAGGCTTTGCGATTGCGGAAGGCTTCGCAAGCGCAGGCGCCGACGTCACGATCCTGGCGGACGACGAACTGATCCACGATGCCGCGGCGCGGCTGACCACAACATACGGCAGGCCCGTCAAATCCTTTGTGGCCGACATTACAGACAAAGCGGCACTTCAAGCCGCGTTCGCCGAAATAGCGACACTGGACGTGCTGGTGAACAACGCGGGCCTCGAACTCATCACGCCGGTGACGGACTTGAGCGACGAAGTCGACGCGACCTTCGCCCGCATTATCGACATCAACGTGCGCGGAACCTGGAACGTCACCCGCGCTGGCCTGCCTCTGCTGAAGCCCGGCTCTCGCATCATCAATACGGCGTCGGTCTGGGCCAAGAGTGCGGTCGGAGAATTCGCCGCCTATATTTCTTCCAAGCACGCCGTTGTGGGCCTGACCCGTACGTTCGCGCGCGAGCTCGGACCGCGCGGCATTAACGTCAACGCTGTGTGTCCCGGATGGGTGCGAACCGTCGCCTCGGTACGCTCGGCGAAAACCATGGCCGAGCGCGCACATCGTAGCGAAGCCGACATTTTTGCAGATGTCGTCGCTGCCCAAGCATTGCCCGGACTGATGGAGCCGCCCGACGTCGCCGGGCTCTATCTGTTTCTCGCAAGCGATCTTGCGGCCAACATCACCGGACAAGCGATTGGCGTCGACCGCGGGGAATTTCTCGGATGAGCACTCTGCAGAACAAGAAAATCATCGTCTCGGGCGCGGGAAGCGGCATAGGTTTCGCCATCGCCGATCTATTCAAAGCCGAGGGCGCCCGCGTCGCCAGGTTCGACATCAATCCGATCGCAAGCGGCAAGGACCTAACCTACACGCTCGACATTACCAACGAAGCGCAAGTTGTAGACGCGGTTGCGGCGGCGGACGAAGCGCTCGGCGGTATTGATGTGATGGTCAATACCGCGGCCATATTTCTGATGTCACCCCTGCTCGACACACCCGTCGCCGAAGCGCGCAAGGTGCTCGACGTCAACCTGATCGGCACATTCCTGATGGTCCGTGAATCCGTGCGCGCCATGAAGAAGCGGGGCAACGGCGGCAAGATCATCCTCTTCAGCTCTGAGCTTGCACAGCTCGGCCGTGAGCATCACGCTGCGTACTGTGCGTCGAAAGCCGGCGTCAGCGCGATGGTGCGCTGCTGGGCGAAAGAGTTCGGGCCCGACATTCTCGTCAACGCCATTGCGCCCGGACCGACCGACACACCCTTGCTCGACTTCGACAACATGCCGGCCGATTGGAAAGCGCTCGAAACCGCCAATCCGCTCGGTCGCATTGGTGAGCCTGAAGAGATAGCCGAAGTGGCCCTGTTTCTCGCTGGCCCCGGCTCGAGCTTCATGACGGGACAGGTAATCGGCGTCAACGGCGGCGCCTCGATGGTTTGAAGGAAATAAAAATATGAGCGACCGAATTTTTATGAATGAGATGAGCTGGACCGCCTATCAAAAGCGGATCGAAGGCGGCGCTCTGATTCTTTTGCCCGTGGGAGCGACCGAGCAGCACGGACCGCACCTGCCGATGGGAACGGACGTGATGCTGGCAACGGCCGTTGCCGTAGACGTCGCCAAACAGCTCGACGCGATCGTCGCCCCGGCCGTCGCCTTCGGTTACAAATCGCAGCCCAAAATGGGCGCCGGAAATCATTTCTGCGGCACCACTAGCCTCGATGCCGATACGCTCGCGCATCTCCTGCGTGACGTCATCAAGGAATTCGCCCGCCACGGCGCGCGCCGCCTCGTCCTCATCAACGGCCACTACGAGAACATGATGTTCACCATCGAGGGCATCGATCTCGCGATGCGCGAACTGTCGTACATGGGCATTCGCGATATGGAGATTCTGCGGCTGGAATACTGGGATTTCACGCGGACGGAAACGATCGAGAAGATCTTTCCCGAAGGCTTCCCCGGCTTCGCGCTCGAACATGCGGCGGTGATGGAAACGTCTCTTATGCTCTACCACCACCCCGAACTCGTCGACATGACGGCGCTTCCCAACGATAAGCCGGCAGACTTCCCGCCATACGACGTCTACCCGACCCGAACCGGATGGGTCCCGTGCTCCGGCGTGCTCTCACCCGCTCACGGCTGCGATGGAGAGAAAGGCAGGCTCCTCGCCGCCGATTACGCAACTGGCGTGACGGAAGCCATCCGCAAGGAATTCCCGAGCATAAAGGTGAAGGCATGAGCGGACTTCAACAGCTTCCCGCGCGGAAAGGGCGTGCTGTCGCCCTCAATGCCGGACATTCGATCCGCATCGTGAATACGCACGGTCATCAGGTTGTCGATACGTGGGCCTTCAACGCGCAAGACCTCGGCGAATTTCTGTCGATGGAACATATGCGAGCCGCCATCGATCGCATCCGCCCGAAGCCCGGCGACAAGCTGGTGACGAACAAGCGCCGGCCGATCCTCACGCTCGTCGAAGATACGTCGCCCGGCGTCCACGACACTTTTATCGCCGCCTGCGACATCTATCGCTATCAGGGCCTCGGCTGCACGGATTACCACGACAATTGCGCCGACAATCTCCGCGCCGGAATGGCAGGCATCGGCTTGACGCCGCCTGAAGTGCCTTCGCCCCTCAATCTTTGGATGAACATTCCGATCAAATCCGACGGCAGCATCGGTTGGGAAGAACCCGTGTCGAAACCCGGCGACTATGTCGTTCTCAAAGCCGAAATGGATTGCGTTGTCGCAATGTCCGCCTGTCCGCAGGACATCGTCCGCATCAATGCCGGCGCCCCGACCGACGCGCATTACGAGGTGCTCCCATGAACCCGATCGCGAAATCCGTCGCGAGCTCCGTGCCCTGGGGACTGGATTCCGAAACCGGCGTTCTGCGCCATGTCTTGCTCGGAAAGCCGGACTTCTTCGAGTGGCGTCCCGTCAGCGCCGTCGCCCGGCACACGCTGTCTCTCGGATTGCACTTCGACGCTCAGCTCGCCATGTCTCAGCACCGCGCAATGGTCGATGTCTATGAGGGCGCCGGCGTCGAGTGCCATTGGCTCGACGCGCGCCCTGAACTCAAGTACGGCGTCTTCGCACGCGACTCGAGTGTCATGACACCCTTCGGCGCCGTCATCACCATGCCGCAGACGCGCTTTCGCCGCGGCGATTACGCACTGACCTTCAAGTTCTACACGGAAGCCGGAATTCCGATCTGGAACATGATCACGGCCGGACATTTCGAAGGCGGCGACTTCATGGTGGTCAAGCCCGGCTTCGTTTTATGTGGCTACGGCGGCGAACGCTCCGAAAAGGAAGGTGCCGAACAAATGTGCGAATGGTTCCGCGCCGAGGGATGGGAAGCCTATCCGGTCCCGTTCCCGCCGCATTTCGTGCATCTCGACGTTTCGGTCGGCTTCATCAACGACAAGCTCGTAGCCGTGGCGCCAGATGCGCATCAGCCCTGGTTCCTCGATCTCTTGAAATCGAAGGGCTACGAAATTCTTCCCGTCTCCTATTACGACTCGACGCAGCTCGGCACGAATATTGTCAGCCTGGGCAACGATCGCGTTCTCTCGACGGCGGCGAACAAGGACCTCAACGCTCGCATGCGCGCGCTCGGGATTGAGGTCTACGATCCGGATCTCTCCATGTTCACGCTCGGCGGCGGTGGACCGCATTGCCTTTGCCAAGCGCTGAAGCGCGACCTCTTATGAAACCAACCGCTCGATGGGCGTACTGATCGCCTTCGCCACAACGTCGAGGCGCGGCTAGTCTGCCATTCGACATATAGAACATATGATCGGTGCACCATGTGTGCGCGAAACCAATTTCGCGTCACAAACAGGATGTAATCGCGAAGATCTCCGCGGGTCTCCATTTCAACCACAGACGATGGAGAAATATATCCACAACGGACACATCGGCCAATTTTCAGGCCGGCGACACGCGACGCCGACGGAAGCTAGGCCCGTCTGACGTTAGTCAGTCAAATCATTTCATCTTCGATACTGAGTTTGAGATCAAATGAGTTCCGTCCAAAGATTGGAATCCGATCGTCTGCACTTGTCGCTTCGCGAGAAGCTACCCGGGTACCCTTGGATAAAGTTGCTCGCACACCGGATTAAGAGTTCAAGACGCCTTCACACGCGATCGCTTACAAACAAAAAAATCGCGAGCACATGGAACAAGGATCCAAACCTTTCGCCTCCAATCGATGATTTCTTTGATATCGTCGCAGGTCCGATCGGCGACGAAAACGGTCTCGGCCGTTCTGCGCGATATGATCTCAACCACCTCAATGCAAACGGCCCGCAACCGACGATCGTCGATACCACGAAATGCGACCCCGACGAGCTATTGCGAAAAATCCGGAACGGCAGTTTGGCCCCGCCAAGGAAATTGCTCCTGCTCGGCCAACCCGACACTTATGCGCGAACACTTTCATACTTGCCTCCGGATTTCATCGCGCGGAGCTGGAGGGTCGGCCATCTGGTCTGGGAAATGCCCTATTTCCCCCAGGAATGGAAATTTTTGGAAGCCGTATTGCATTGCTTCAGAACGCCCTCGAAATATTCAGCCGCCGCCATCACCAGCGGCCTGAATCTGCCGTGTGAAGTAACTCCGCACAAAGTTCAGCTGACCGAACCATCTCAGCTCTCCCGCGCGCAGATCGGCCTTCGCGAGGACGCCTTCGTCGGCCTCGCGATCATGGATCTGCGTTCTTGCCCTGCGCGCAAAAATCCGATGGCCCACATCAACGCCTGGAAGTTGGCATTCGGCGACGATCCGAACTTTAAGCTGCTCATCAAAGCACAATTCACAAAAACAACTTTGCTCACGCGCAGCTCCATACTGCGGCGGCTCGGAAAAAACATTCAGCTCATCGAAGGCCGCCTGACGGACGCTGACATCTCTACTCTATTCCGAATGAGCGATGTCTATCTCTCGCTCCACCGCGCGGAAGGCTTCGGCCTCACGATCAAAGAGGCGCTGGAAGCCGGTGTGCCGACGATCGCGACGAACTGGTCGGCGCCCGCCGAATACTTGAACGATTACGCTCACGCCTTTCCGCTCCCCTACCGGATGACGCCATACCGCGACATGCTTCGCCACTACCAGTCTGAGGGACTCTACTGGGCGGAAGCCGACTTTGTTGCAGCTGCCAATATATTGAAGACGCTAGCCGACGCGAACGTCCGCGCACGTTGAAGAACAACGAACACAGACGATTTTGAAGTTCATTTTCATATCGCTGATATTTTGGGGGCTTTTCATGAGAACAGCTTTTATAACCGGCATCACCGGTCAGGACGGCGCATACCTCGCGAAATTTTTGCTGGAGAAAGGCTACGCTGTCCACGGCGGCGTGCGGAGAACCGCCAGCATGAACCGCGGCCGCCTCGCCGAACTCGGAATCGAAAACGAGATACAGTACCACGACTTCGACCTGCTTGAGCTTTCGAACATCGTGTCCGTCGTCGACGAAATAAAGCCTGATGAAATTTATAATCTGGCGGCGCAAAGCTTTGTCGGGGCCTCGTTCCGGCAACCTCTTCTCACCTCCGAACTCGATGCGCTCGGCGTCCTGCGCATCCTCGAAGCCCTGCGAATGACAGGCTCGCAAGCCAGGTTTTATCAAGCATCGACATCCGAGATGTTTGGAAAAATCCAAGATCAAGTCCAATCGGAAATGACGCCGCTCTACCCCCGCAGCCCCTATGGCGTCGCGAAGCTGTTCGCACATTGGATTACGGTCAACTACCGAGAGGCCCACAATATCTTTGCCGCGAGCGGCATTCTCTTCAATCACGAATCTCCCTTGCGTGGACAGGAATTCGTTACGCGCAAGATTACGCTCACACTGGCCAAGATCAAACATCGTAACGCGAACATACTCGAACTTGGAAACCTCAATGCCGCGCGCGACTGGGGTTTTGCCGGTGATTTCGTGCAAGGCATGTGGAAGATGCTTCAACACAAGGTCGCCGATACTTACGTGCTCGCGACAGGCCGAACCAATTCCGTTCGCGATTTCGTCACCCACGCCGCCGACGCATTGGGGTTCAAGCTCGCATGGGAAGGCAACGGCATAAATGAGACGGCACGCGATTGCCGCACCAACAGGATCGTGGTCCGCGTCAACCCCGCGTTCTTCCGAGCTTCTGAAGTCGACACTTTGATCGGCTGTCCGGCGAAGGCCGAGAAAGAGTTGGATTGGAGGCCGAAGGCGACATTTGAAGAACTCGTCGAGCGCATGGCCTCCGCCGACAATGATCGCGTCGCACTCGGGCGCGTTTTATTTTGAGCCGCGGCTGTACGCGCGAGCATCAAGCAGCCGCTGTCTCGGCCTCCAGTTCGTTCGCCAGAACCTCGCGTATTGTCTCCGCGTCCTGATCGGGCTTCAGATCCAACACAATGTCATCGACGCATCCATGACGAACCATGTTGTTCAAAACGAAGAGGCGAGCATCCGGCGCCGACGATACGCCATCTTCATCTATCTCAAAGACATCGAACAATTTCCAAATGGTCTCCGCAAACGACAGGGGACTTCGCCTTGCTGCGAACGCGATCGCAACGGAATTAAACTCCATGAAGATCACAGGACGATCGCGGGCCAGGGTCTCGGCCGCGCCGGCGAGAACGTGGGCTTCATAGCCTCCCACGTTCAAGTTGACGAAATCGATGGGCGAACTGACCGCAGCCGACCAGCTATCGATCGTCTCCATCGCAACCCGCACATCATCAACGGATAATGGCTGCCAACCGTGATCTCTCACAATCGCTGCGTACGCTGCAGAGGTCGCGCCCAATGCACGCTCCACGACGGTCGTGTTCGATAGAGAATTGGCCGTCATGTTCCCGCGCAAATGGAGCGCGCGCTTGGGCGACGGTTCGAAGGCGTAGACGTGCCCTTGCGGACAGGCGAGCGCCAAGCTCGCCGTCGTAAGTCCGATACGCGCGCCGATGTCCAAACATGTGCTCGTCGGATGCAGATGCCGTTCTGCAAATCTCAGCAGATTTCGCTCGCCGGCCCCATGCGAAAATTCGGGAAGGTTCTGGAAATAATAGTCGCCTTCTTCGCCTTCGAATTCCAACATCCGTCCCGCCAGGACGATGCGTTGCTTCATAAAAAATCCGATACCGAAAAATCTCGAGAAATACTCAGTCGCTTGAAAAATAAAAATCACTCCACCCCAGTATGAACATGGCAAGCAAGCCATTGAATTAACATCGACGGACAAAACTGAAGTACCGAAAAACTTTCGTCGACTAATACCGCCTCTGGACATTTCGACGACAGCTTAGGTCAATATGTCGACCATTATGGTTGGGGAGATCTGGCCCTTCGATATTGCGCGACACAACCGCTGAGCTATCATTCCGACTCAGTGCGCGTATTTTTGCCGGCCAATATTCAAATCATTATCACATATTGAATTATGACTTTCTCATCTATTTCGGGAAAACGGACATGCGTTATATTGCAACGCCTATCCTATTTTTGCTTTCTTTCAGCCCAGCATTTGCGGATGCAGCCCATGACTGCGAGTCAGGGCCAACACCTGACTCGCACATTACGGGCTGCTCGATCCTAATCGAGTCCCCATCCAACAATACGCGCAATCTCGCCATCTACTACGGAAACCGCGCGCTCGCCTACTTCAGCAAACGCGATTTTGAGCACGCAATAGCGGACTTTTCCAGTGCCGCCAAAATGATGCCGGATCCCTATTATTACGTCGGCCGTGGCATTGTATACGCCGCGCTCGGCGATTGCGACCGCGCCATAGACGATTACGACGAAGCTATCAAATTGGAGCCTTATTATCCGAGGGTGTACAATAACCGGGGAAATTGCTTGCGCAAAAAAGGCGACCTAGATGCCGCCATATCCGATTATTCCCGTGAAATAAAAATCAATCCGAACGAGCCGGTCGTCTATTTCAATCGGGGAGTGGTATTGAAGATGCAGGGCAAGTTCAGTGACGCCATAGACGATTTAAGCAGGGCCGTCGCTATCAATCCCAAATACGCAATGGCGTACTTTGTTCGCGCCGACACATATATCGACGAAGGCGACCTGGACTCGGCAGACCGCGATTTCAAAACCGCGTCTATGCTCGACCCGAGTTTGGATCGCAAGAGCACGCACTTGGAGGTGCCGCCCATCAATTGATGGGCGGTAAACTTTCGCAGCGCTAAGCCGGCGCCAAAGGGAACATCATCTATCACGCACATCGAGGTGCCCCGGATTGATGACCGGCTTGCTCAAATTTATGCGTTGGCAGATCGCATCGTAAAGCGCCTCGATGCGGGCTTCGTAATAGGTGACCACGGCTTGCCGGTCGGCGCTCGCCCGCAATGCGCCTCGAATGCATGTCGGAGACGGCCTGAAAACACTGGTGCTCGTGAAGAACGCTGATGAGCTTCTTTCGTCTGTTGGCCGTTTCTGCGATCGCGTAAGCGAAGCGATGAAATCGGTTGTTCGCGAAAAACGCGATGACGATATCGTCGGGATCAGGATCGTAATCCTCTACCGCGACAACGGGCATCCCCATGTAGTGATGATCGAAGCGCCCGAACTCCGCTGTCGTCACGATCAATACGTCTTGCGAGCGTAAAACCTATAGTCCAGCTGTTATGAACAGCCCGAGATACGGCGCCGTTCCGGTATTCATAGGCGACACCGGCGAAGCTAAAATGATGCGCCCCATAAAAGTTCCCTGCCGAAAACACAGCGTTTCGGTGATGCACGCCCCAAGAAACAACAGCATAGATCATTGGATGCCCCAACGAAGCAGATCGATAGGCCTATCCCGTTAAACGTAGCCTTGGCTCCGCAACGGCCTTCGTCGTAGGGAAGCACCGCTACGCAGGTTTCATTTTTTCAGAAGAGACAGGAGCGCCGGATAGCCGGCGAATGTTACAAGCCCGCATATTGAAGAAAATAAATCGATGCAGCTCTCAAAATCATTGCTGCTCGATAAGGCGGCCCCAAGATCGGCGAGGCCGCCCCGATCGTCTCGAAGTTCAAGTCCGGCTACCGTGGAAAACACCGCAGTTCAACCAACCGAACATTCTGTTGCCGAGCCTCTGCGTCTTGTAGAAAGCCGCATCCGCAAGGGCTGTAGTGCGGACGAAAGCACTATCGATACCCGTCCGTACCGTACCCAAGCCGAGCCAATGCGCCTCCGATGCAGCAGGCGCGGCTACCGTGGCAATACTGATCATGACCGCTAATGTGAGATGCTTTGACATGCATAAAACTCCTTTAGACACGCAGTAATTCAGCGAGACTATGCCGCAGTTTTTAAACGACGAGCGCTGTCGCTGATCTTGGTTAGTTGTAAATTAAGTCTGCAAATGAGCATTAAAGGCTCTGAAACCTCTAGCCACTCTGAACGTTGACCGATCAAACTGCGGAGCACTTATATGATCCTCTATTACTCACCCGGAGCCTGCAGTCTCGCGAGTCACATTGCGCTGGAAGAAGCCGGCATGAAGTTCAAATTGGCTAAGGTGGATCTCAAAACGCATAAGCTCGAAGACGGCCGCTCGTATTTAGACATCAATCCAAAGGGCTATGTCCCGGCACTTCAGTTCGACGACGGCCAAGTCCTGACGGAAAACGTCGCCATTCTAAGTTTTATCGCCGGCAATTACCCGGGGCTCATGGCTCCGGGGCAATTCGGCGTTTACAGGCTTCTAGAGATGCTCGCATTTATCTCGAGCGAAATTCACAAGTCTTTCGCGCCGTTGTTTCGTAACTCGGCGACAGACACCGACAAGACCGCCGCGGCCGCAAAAGTCCGCGAGAAATTCAAGGAAATCGCCGCCCAAACGAAAGGCCCGTATCTTTTCGGCGAACACGCGACCGTCGCCGATTTTTATCTTTTCGTGATGTTGCTCTGGGCCGCGTCGAACAAGATCGATTTTCCGAAGCCGCTGAAGACCCTCTTCGAGCATGCCCGAGCCCGCCCAACAGTAGACGTCGCGCTGAAGCAAGAAGGCCTGGCCTGATGACCATCTAAACTGCCGCTTCGACGACGCAAGGCAACAGATGATCGACCAACGCCTGCTGGAGCGGCCGCAATGATTGCTTCGCGCAGCGCAAGAATTCTATAAAGTTGCGTAGGTATTCACCGCGGCAACGAGATCGGTAAAAACTTTCCCCTTGCCGTCTTTCATAACGAGCGCCGCAGTACAGCGTTCACGCACGATCGTGCCGTCATGAATTGCGAGGATCATGGCGCGATCAGCCCGCTTCTCGAATATCTCTCGATGACACTTTTCCTGGAAGCGATGATCGCCGACAAGAATGACCTCGTCGATCAGAAAACATTCAAAATCAATTGCCAGCGACAACGCGAATGCCAAGCGCATCCGCATGCCGTTTGAGTAATATTTGAAAGGCGTATGAAGCTGCCGTCCGATCTCAGAGAAATCGCTGACGAACTCATACGTCTCTTTGAACGGAACATCATAAATTCGCGCGATGAAGCGAACGTTGTCGAATCCTGTGAGTTCGCCTTGGAAGCCTCCAGACAACGCTAGCGGCCAGGACATCGTGAGCCCGCGATCGATTGTACCGCTGGTCGCGACCTGAACGCCGGACAAGATTTGAATGAGCGTCGACTTTCCGGCGCCATTTCTCCCGAGAACAGCAAGGCGCTCTCCTCGGCCCACGCGAAACGAAATGCCGTTCAGCACGCGCCGGACGCCAATATCTGTATGAAATTCTTTTACGAGATCGCGAACAACGATCGCGTCGTCATTTGGCGCCAGAATTGTTGATTGTCTTCCGGTCATGTACTTCCCGAGAAACCCCTATCTTTCAGCGTGCGCCAGCACTTCGAGCACAAGTTTCCGGCCAATTGCATAGGCGAGACTGCACAGTGCGAATACGCCTATGAGCTGCAGCAACCGCCGGGGATAGATCGGATAGTCGGGAGCCGTTGGAGAACTGATGTTCTCGAGAAAAATCTGCTGCCGGGATGCCTCGATACGCGCCAGTTCCAACGCGGATTGAGCCGATGCAAATGTACGTTCGGCAAATTCGCGATTGAGCGTTAGCATTTCATATTCAGCGATGAGCGGCGCAAGAGACTGGTCGGAACCGGCGAGCAACCGTCGCTCTTGCGCAATCTGATCGTTGATCGCCGCTATTCGACGCTGAAGCGACGTCGCCTGCGGGCTGTCCGGGGAGGAGCTCGTCAACTCTGCAAGCTCGGCCTTCGTTTTCGCAATGTCGAGCGAAAGCTGGGTAATGGTATCGAGAGCCGACGCGGAAATCTTTCCGGGATCGATCATCCGGTTCTTCTTGCGAAATTCGGTTATCTTATTGACGGCATCCTGCGCATTGAGCCGGCTATCTTCCACCGTTTGCGCAGCGGTCGCGACGGCATCCCCTTGGGCTCTAGCACTGATGTGATTGACGAGCGTCTCGGCCGAGCCCAGGAGAACTTCCGTTATTATTTTCGCATCGTCAGGGCGAAATGCTTGCACGCGAAGGGTGCTGATGCCCGTCGTCTGATCGTAGTCGATCGTCAGGAATCGATTGAAGTGCTTCCACAGATGCTCTTGCGACTGCTTGAAAAGGAAACTTGGATAGCGCCACAGGAAATCCGCCTCAGGACGATTTAATCGTTCAAGCAAGCCCGCTTGCGAAACAAGCACCTTAAGAGCATCTCGCGAACGCATGTACGCGTGAACAATGTAAGCGTCGTTCGTCATTCCGGCGCCGCCGACCTCCTGCATGAGGCCACTTAGGGACGACGTGCCGAGACTGGGGTTGCGGACAATGAACTTGGATTCCGCTTCATAGCGATCAGCCGCGATCGCGAATAAATAGATCGCGGCAAGTACAGTTGGAGCGCCAACGAATATGAGGAACCAGCGCCAAGCCGCCACGAAATGAAGGAATGGATTTTTGCGTTCAATTGCGGATGCACCAGGGCCGGCCCCAACCGGCACGAGTTCGACCGTCTCTAATTCGAGCGCAGACCTTTTCAACTGCAAGGACTGCCCTCCATAATAAAATGCCCTCAAAAATCCAGGCTGCAGCCATCAGGCTACCGAACGCGATCTCGCCTATAAATTCAATAGAAGTAATTGATGAGCCGGGGCTTTGACCTCTTCCGGCCACTCGATAATATATGAGGGCATCACGTTGTTGGGAAATCAAAGTACGCTGTGGGGGAGACGATGCGCGTAACGGAACGGATCCTTCTGGCGATATGCATATTATTTTCCGCGCTTGCCGGATGTTCAGCCAATCTGGCTACGCCAACAGCGACCAATGGCGGCCTCAGCCTCTCATCTAGTGGCTCAGAAGCCACACAGGCGAACGATAGCAAACCGTTGGCCGTGGCAGGCGCGGGAAGCGGAACCGCGACGAACGCACCCTCCACGTCGGCGCAGCGGCAGATGGTGATCGGATTCAAGCACGCGACAGTAATCCTTTATGGATCGCCGAGCAGCAATGACGGGGAACGCGTGCCGGCGAACTCTCTATCCGTGCCCTTCAAGCCGAGCGCCCAGTCGGACAGCGGAGCGCGCATTCAAATCATGACCGTCGATGGACCGCGCTGGATTGCAAAGTCTGATCTTACTTTCGGGCCGGGCGCCTGAATTGAAAGCAATGAGTCGTCGAATGCTGAATGCGGGTTTGTAGAATGGCTGGCGAGTTTCAACGTGGCCTGAAGACTCAGATTCGATGTATCAGCGCCTTGATAATTCGCGACGTCATGAGCCATTACGGCCGCGCCAATATCGGCTTCCTTTGGATCGTGCTCGAGCCTCTGATCCTGGCCACCGGCGTCATGACAATCTGGCATACTTTAAAGCCGTCCTTTGAGCATGGCGTGCCGATTTTGCGCATGGCCTTCACCTGCTATCTGCCTTTGACGTTGTGGCGCCACCTCACGAACTCGTGCCTCGGCCTTCTCTCCCATAGCTATGGCCTGCTCTACCACCGGCGCATCACGCTCGTAGACATCGTAATCTCTAGGCTTGCGCTCGAGGCAATGGGCACCACAACCGCCCTCGTGTTCGCGTATTTGGTTCTTGCGGCAGCCGACCTCATCGAACTCCCGACCGAGCCAAGTTGGGCGGTGGCAGGATGGATATCCATGATTGTCCTGGCGGGCGGGATGGGATTCATCCTCGCGATTCTGAGCGAATATTCCGAAGCGACGCAAAGATTTGTGCAACCGATGCAGTACCTGATGCTGCCGCTCTCCGGAGCGTTCTTTATGGTCGACTGGCTTCCGACTTCTGCACAATCGATCGCGCTGCTAAATCCGACTGTGCATTGCTATGAAATGTTTCGCGCCGGCGTCCTCGGCGATTCCGTCGTGACGCACTTTACGCCGTGGTATCCAGCACTATGCGGTATGGTGCTGTTCGCTATCGGCATTTACGGACTGGATTCGTTGCGAAGTAAGCTCCATCCTAATTGAGAGCCCGCAATGCTCAGTCATGTTGGGATTCCACGACATGCTCTTTGAATCCCGAAATTACCAGCCATAGCACGAGAAGCATCACAACATTGAGCCCAGCGACCGTGGCTATATTTTTAAGCCGCGTAGGCGCCATCGAGCTATCTGGTGCAGTTGGTTCGACAATGCGCTCCAGATAAAGCTGCTGCCTCCTGGCGTTCTGTTGGGCCGTTTCGAGAGATCTGCGGACGGATGTAAGAGTCTCTTTGGCGAATTGTTGATCCAGGAGCAGCCGCTCGTAGCGCGCGAGTTGATCGGCAATCCCATCTTTCGGATCGGCGATCTTCTGCCGTTCCGCCGAAATTTGTGACTGCAGAGCCTCTGCCCGGACCCGAAGACTTGGCAATTGAGGATTGGTGCCGGCACCTTTTGAGATTTCCCGGATCTGAGCCTGGAGTTGCGCGCGCTCTGCTTCCAGCCGCGCGATAACCTCGACCACCACGATCGCAGAACCGGAGGCATCGATCATCAATTCTTTGTTGCGAAACTGCGTAATTGCAATCTGTGCCGACACCATCCGCTCTTCAGCACGGCGAACTTCTCGCTCGGCAAGACGCACGGCATCTTCCTGCATCCGAGCATTCATCCGATTGACCACTTCTTCCGCGAGCGAGAGCAGCGCCAAGCTGACATCTTTCGCATCCTCAGGAGCAAATGCATGCACGTTCAATGTCACTATTCCGGTGGTGCTGCCATATCGGGTCGTGATCATCCAATTCAGGTACTTGTAAAATTCTTCCTTGCTGTCGTTGAAAAAGATCGACGGAAATCGCGCGATGAAGTCAGCGCTTGGCGGTCCGAAAATCTTCCGAACCGGCAGACGCTCTGCGAGGCTGTCGGCAGCACTGCGCGATGATAAGAAAGCCTGCACCGAGTAGACGTCATCCTCTACCCTTCCGATGCCGCTCATTTGCAGGAGTGCACCAAATCCTGATGAACCGGCCGGCTTTTCGGATGTCCGCAAGACAAACTGCGATTCAGAGACGTATTGGTCGGTGGCAACTAATCCATAATAGCCGATCGCCAAGATCGACGGCAGCAACCAAACACAGATACGCGTGTACTTTAAGAACGCTCCCCGTTCAGTTTCGGACCGTTTGCGAAACGAAGCGGTACGAGCGCCATCCGCTCCTCTTTTTAGCGTTTCGGCTCTGTCGGCTGCAGTCATTGACCTGGCTCGATCCTTCTCATGTCCGAATTGTCGTACCCGGTCAGTTCTATATACGTCTCTATATTGAAAACCCGCGGCGACTTCCCGGTTGACCGCTTCCTGCGTATAGCCTTTTTATTTCAGTTTCCCACCGAAATCCCGTGAAGGTGCAAATTGCAACAACACACGGCATTCCGCCATGCTGTCATCACCGGAGCCAGCAGCGGGCTCGGTGCTGCGTTGGCCGTGAGACTTGCGCATAGCGGGGCCACTCTCACACTTTTTGGACGTGACAAGGCCCGCCTTGAGAAGGTAGCAGCCGACTGCACGCGGCGAGGTGCACAGGTACGCACTGTCATCTGCGACGTCGGCGATGCGGCCGGAATGAAGAAGGCTCTGCTCCACGCAGATGACATGACGCCTGTCGACCTGATTGCTGCAAATGCCGGATTAGGCGGTCGCGATGTTCTTGCAGGACCAAATGGCGAAACTATTGAATTGGCCCGCAATATTTGCGACGTAAACATCCACGGGGTCTTCAATACAATTATCCCCTTGATCGATTCCTTCATCAAGCGAAGGAATGGCCATGTCGTCATCATCAGTTCAATTATGGCATTTCAGGGCCTCCCGGAAGCGCCGGTCTACTCGGCGTCCAAGGCCGCATCCCGCATTTACGGGCAGGGGATCCGAAGGATGCTAAAGCCTCACAACGTTCAAGTCATGGTCGCATGTCCAGGATTCATAGACACCCCTATGAGCGCCAGCCTTTCCTATCCGAAACCGTTTTCCATGAGCGCCGAAGCCGCAGCTGACCGCATAGTTCAGGCGATCGAACGGAAAAAATCCGAAATCGTATTCCCCTGGCAGCTCCGTTTTTTGCTTCGGCTCGTCAATAGCATGCCTGCGAATTGGGCAGATCGAATTCTCGCGGTGGTTAAATCGCTGGCTATCGGGAGATCTCATTGATGGCCGAGTCTATTTCCATAAAGGAAGTCACAACGAAGAGAGATCTGCGTGCCTGGCTTAAAGTGCCCTATACGGTATTTAAGAACGATCCGTTCTGGGTAGCAACGCCAGACATTCTTGAACGCGAGCAGGTCTCGCGCAAACACAATCCATTTTTCACGTCCGGAGAAGCCGCATTTTTTGTCGCGTATCGGGGAAGCGAGCCGGTCGGCCGCATCTCGGCACAAATCAATCACCGGTACTTGGCGCAACACCAGGACGAGACCGGCCACTTCGGATTTTTCGATTGCATCGATGATAAGAAGGTTGCTGAGGCGTTGGTTGGCGCGGCGACAGACTGGCTTCGCCATCGCGGAATGAAGCGCATGATGGGCCCGTTTTGCCTGAGCATAAATGAGGAATGCGGTCTCCTCGTCAGTGGTTTCGAAACAACGCCCTCGATTTTGACAAGACATAGCCGTCCGTGGATCGGACCGCTTTTGGAAACGTGCGGACTAAATAAATCGATGGACTTGTTCGCCTATCGCGCGAGTCCCGCCACCTCGGTCCCGCAGATCGATCGTCTGGCACGATTGGCGCGTGAAACTAGTCGGATCAAGATTCGACAATTCGATATGGCGCGTTATGCAGATGACGTCAGAATCGTTTTCGACATCTTCAACGATGCATGGCGTGACAACTGGGGCTTTGTGCCGTTCTCAGACGCCGAAATCAACGCGATGATCACCCAAACCCGGCCAATAATGCGCGGGAAATTTGGCCGTATCGTCGAAGTCGATGGCATTCCGTCGGCGATGATGGTCGCCTTGCCGGATCTCAATCGAGCCTTAGCTCCCTTCAATGGGCGGCTTTTGCCCTTTAACTGGCTGAAGCTCGTTCATGCGGTTTGGTCCGATCGCTGGAAATCGGCGCGAATACCCCTTCTGGGCATTCGTCAGAACTTGCGCCGAACGGCATTGGCCCCCGTTATTCTTTCGCTCCTTGTTTCGGAATTCATGCAACTTGGCCGCGACTACGATCTCGATTGGGTGGAGTTCTCTTGGGTTCTCGAAATCAATGAACCCATGGTCAAGCTCGCGGAGCTTGCAGCTGGACCGCCGAGTAAAGTGTTCAGAATATATGAAGTGCTGGTCTGATTACCAGGCGACTTTATTGTACACCGACCGCAATCGACGACCGTACTTCTCCAAGGAGAAATCGGACGCTCGCTTCAAACCGCGCGCCGTAAGGTCTTCGCGGTAGTCCGTGTCCGCATCGAGTCGCCGAATGGCCTGCGCCATCGCGTCCACGTCAAATGGATCCACCAGGCATCCGGCATCGCCCACAATTTCCGGAAGCGATGTGACGTTCGATGACATTGTCGGCGTCCCGACCGTCATCGCTTCAAGCACCGGCAGACCGAAGCCTTCATAGAGGGAAGGAAAAAGCAGTGCTCGCGCACCTCGCATAACCGAGACGAGATCGCTGTATGGAACATACGATAAGCGCCGCACCCGCCGCTGCGGCACGATGTGCTTACCAGCTACCGAGTAGGATAGAAAACGCTCGTCAGCTATTTTCTCGAGATCCTTTTCGTACATCCATCCGAGACCCCCGGCGATAATCAGCGGCCTCTGCACGCCCGAAGCCGCATAAGCATCAACGAGCCTTGCGATATTCTTCTTTGGCTCGATAGCTCCAACGAACAAAAAATAATCTTTGAAATCGAGGCCATACTTGGCTGCAAGCATGTCGGAAATAGCGGCATCCGGCTGTTCGGTCGCGTCCTTGGGCAGAATAACAGGCTGATAAGTATTGGTGATCCTATCAGGAGATATTCCCGTCAGCTGAATAATATCTTGGCGAGAAAATTCCGAAACAGTCACGATATGATCGGCAGTTCGAACGATCTCGCGCAACATACCCAAATAATATTTCTTGTCATCGGCCGTCGCGGAAGGAAGCCGAAGCGGAATGATATCATGGATCGTATAAATATTTGCGGCGCCGGGAATATGGAGTGGCGCTGCACGCGTAACATGAAAAATATCCGGAGGCTGGTCCACGCGGAGACGTAGCCGCTTCCCGTGGCGCATGAAATGCAGTCTCTCGACGTCCAGCAGAAATGGCACACCATAAATGCGACGGAAGCCGTCGAAGGAAGCATTCGGTCGCGCCACCACCCCGTCGACGCTTTTTAAGACGCCGGCTTTGATGCCAAGCGGCGCACCGAACAACCGGCGCAGCTCCATTTGTCCTTTGTGAATGAGATTTAGGTTTCGAGGTCCATCGAATACCGTGATCTCCGCCATCACCGCATCGCTCTCATCGATGGCGCGGTTCGTGCTGACGAGAAGGTCTGTTTGATATCCAAGCGCGCGAGCGGCACTTCCCAACGTCCGAGAATACGTCGCTATGCCAGTCCCCGCCGAAAGAGCTAAATTATATCCTTCAAGAAGGAGACGACGGGTTTTGTTATCTTGCTCGTCCTCCGAAATTGGCATACGAATCAGTTGCATGGGGGACGAAAAGTTTTTCCAATCTCTGAGATATATAGTTGGCAGCCGCGGACGGCCGATACACCTGTCTTATAAATGCTCAATCGCCCAAGGTCACTTCAATGATTGCCGATGACCCGATTTTTTGTCAGGCAACGTCCTTGAATACGAACGAATAAAGCGAGTTTTTCCGAATGCACTGGGTGGCCGCTAAATTTCTCAGACGACTATCATTACGTCCAAGAGGGCTTCTCAAATATTCGGCCGCCAAGTCAGTCGCTTCGGCTGACCGCGCGCGAGACAACCAACGCTGGCAAGAAGCGACCGCACTTTATAGACGGGCCCTCGATTGTGACCCGGCCCTATCGCCTATTTGGATTCAATACGGACATGCCCTCAAGGAGTCCGGTCATGTCGCAGATGCAGAAGCCGCCTACCGTCAGGCGTTGGCGTTAGGATTGGATGATTGTGACGCCCACCTACAGCTGGGTCATGCTCTGAAGCTGCAAGAAAGGCATGAGGAAGCTGCGCAGGAATATTACAGCGCGCTCTTACGAGATCCCTCCAACCCCGCCCCCGTTCGAGAGCTGCGAATGCTGGGTTGGCGACGCGAAAAACTGCGCACGGTATTGAATGTTTCGGCATTTGAGGGCACCGACCCCGCGGACACAATACGCTCCGAATGGCCGACCATTGTTTTCGACATTACGGACATCGCCTACTACATAGTGAACTCGCGCTGGCCAACCGGTATACAGCGCATTCAACTCGCCGTCCTGTCGGCCCTCATAGCTCAGCCGCCCGAGAAGCTGAATATTCTGTTTTCTGCATTTTCGCGCGCCTCCAACTACTGGACGCCGATTGCGAATGAAATTGTCGAAGACCTCGTGGCGATGACCGCCGCCGATGGCGAAGATGATGACGTCCACTGGAAACGTCTCGTTGGACGAATTGAAGCGCAGATTTTTATCGGACCCGACCTAGAGATCCCGCCAGGAGCCCGGCTGATTAATCTCGGATCGTCCTGGGCGATCCCGAACTACTTTCTAGCCGTTCGCCGCGCCAAGCTGGAATGCAATCTGATTTACATTCCCTTCGTCCACGATTGCATTCCCATCATCGCGCCGCAGTATTTTGTCCGCGAGCTTGGTTACGATTTCCGCGAATGGTTGCGCGGCGTCCTCGATCACGCAGACGGCGTCCTGACGAGCTCAAACTCGACTGCGAAGGATCTCGACTCGATTGCCATAAAATTCGGTTACAATCCGCCAAACGCGTCTCGGATTCGCCTGGACGGCAAGTTCGAACCGATCCGCACTGGGAAAAAGCAGACGAAAGAAGTGATTTTGAACCGATACGGAGTTGAAGAGTCCAACTTCATACTGTTCGTATCGACGATCGAACCCCGAAAAAATCACAAGCTCGTCTTTCAAACTTGGCTCGATCTCATTCACGAACGAGGCGTCGAGAATGTGCCGACACTTGTTTGCGTCGGCGGTCGCGGTTGGAAGAACGAGTCGGCATTGCACCTCTTGAATTCCAATCCGGATCTGCAGAAAAAATCAAACTGTTCTCGAACGTCTCCGACACAGAACTCGACGCACTTTACAGCGCGTGCATGTTCACAATCTATCCAAGCCGCTATGAAGGCTGGGGCCTTCCCGTGACCGAATCTCTCGCCAAAGGAAAGGTGCCGCTCGTTTCGAGAATATCATCGTTGCCCGAAGCCGGGCTCGACTTCGCGGAATACTTTGACCTGGAAGTTGAGACGGACTTTCGAGAAAAGCTCGAAGCACTCCTAACCGACCCAAATCTCCTAGCGCGAAAAGAGAAGCGCATCATTCGCGAATTCCGGCCGCGCCCCTGGATCGAAATCGCTCAAGAAATTATCGACAAATCATTGGGCGTCGAACGGCAAAACCACCCCTTCACGATCTATCACGACGCGACGTTCTATTCGTTTTCCCGGAAACATCGCCGTGGGCAGTCCCCGCACGCTGCATCGGCTGAGCGCTTCCGCGCCGGAACCGGCTGGGCTGAACCGGACGAAAAAGGATGCTGGATCACGGACGAAGGCATAACCGAGTTGGTTTTTACGCAACCCAGCGTTCGATATCCGGACAGATTGCATCTTTACCTTCTGGCATACGGCGGCGCTCCAGCATCGCCGGTTGAGAAAAATACTGAGAGCCTCTGCGACGATGACGGCCACCTGCATCAACTAAACATCCAAATAGGAAAGCGCGTTCACTCTTTTCATGTTGAGGCCGAGCGCGAACGTTGGATTCTCGTTCTCATTGAAGTGGACGACATCGCCGATAAGGAGGTTCGCCTTCAACTAGACACGTTGCCAATAAGCGGAAGGCGAAACTCGTTTGCCGTGGGGATCAAGTCCGCCTACCTGTGCGAGGCTGGCGATACAGCCGCGCGTCTCAACTTCGTGGAAGGCATAGCCCTCGGTGCGCCTGACGCGCTCGTCAATCCTCACGCGGTCGCAAGCGAAAAGATGTCCCGGCCAGTAGCTACCGAATTGGCTTTGGCGGCTCCGCACGATGGCCGTGACTGATGATAACCGAGAAGGATGCACTGATTATTGGACCGCCCGGCGGATTGACGTTTTGGGCGTTCGAGGTCCTGCGGGCTCTTGCGAAGAAGAACCTCGAAGGCCCCGTTGAAGTGGTGACTGTTGGCGTCGCCCAACCCGTCCCCGCACCGGTTGAGCACACCGCCGGCCGGCTATTGCTCACCAACTATCCCGGCGTCGAATTTATCGACGCGATAGAGGGACTGAACGTGCCCGTGCTCTACATGTCCGAAGAGCCAAGCCGCGTCGTCAACTATCTGAAGGAAAAAACCAATCGAACGAATATCGAAGCCATCAGAGTTTGCTCGGCGTCGTATTCGGCAAATTTGGCATTACGAAAAGGCCCGAAGGTCGCCGTCCTCGATCGTGAAATGGATATAAATCTGCCGGACCTTCTTCGCGCAATGTGCGCACATCTCAATCTGAATATTGAAGCAACGGAAATTCTCTCCTACGCCGCGCACATAACGCCGAAGGAAATGGCCGAGGGCAAGCTGGGTGCAGCCGTCAGAAAATTCGAAGGCGTTGCGGACCGCTCCCCAAGCACCGATGAACTCGCCGAAATTTTGATACCGTCGGTCCTGGATCCACTGGCCGCCTTGATAACACGCCACGAGATCGCCGCCGTCGTCTGGCCGCGGAATGCATTCTATTCCGCGGAACGTCCGACAGAAATGGCGCCCGTAAGTATCGACCTCATGGGGCCTGCGCGCATGCTTGTTCACGGCCCCTACATGCACCTGCCGCCCGGTAAATATCGCGCCGAGATTCTCGTGGACCTTTTCGAAACCGAACGAGACGCTTCGTTTCGCGTCGAAATTCATGCCGGCGAGGTGTGCCTGAAGCGAGTACGCTTCGCGTCGCCGGCGCCCGGCAGGTTTGCCGCCGCATTCGAGTTCCTGCATCCTAACGCGGGCCCCGAACTTCAGGCTCAGATCATCACAGAGCGGGGAGCTCTTGATGGAAGACTGTCTCTTCTGCAGGTTTCCTTCATGCCGCAACAGTGAGGCCCGCGCCTGGCCTCAAAGCGGCTTCACGGCATAAAACGAATGGGAGCCGTACATGCCCGTGCTGGTGTCCATCAAGACCTCCCTCAGTTTCAGTCCTGCATCATCGATGCACCTCAAAACGTGGGGCATGGGCAGCAAGTGCATATCTAAGACCTCGGTCGCACTCTTGAGATAGCTCCCGATGGAAAACTTATAATTAGGAGTATGCGTCGGCACCTGAAAATAGGCGGCGCCCCCGGGCCGGATTTTGGAAAGCAACGTCGTGAGAAAATATCTGATGACAGGCGGAGGATTGTGTTGAAGAACAATGATTGAATAGAACATATCGTATTCAGGTAATGCTTCGATTTCGACCGGAGCCTTGATCACCCGAACGTCCACGTTGTGCTTTCCGCTCTCCAACAGATATTTCTTACAAAGCGCGGAATTGCCTTCGGAGACGTCAACCCCAATGACCTTCTCGAATTGATCGGCGAGATGGCGCGTAACCCGGCCGACGCCGCTCCCAAGCTCCAGGCAAACTCCTGTCGGAACCGTTGTATGGCAGCGCGCAGCGGCACGCTGCAGCATTTGCAACGACTGCTCGCCCGTTCTTTCAAACTCTGCTTTGTTCTCTTGAAATTTCGACAGTCGATATCGATCATTCGTCAACACCGACCAATACGGCTCGATATCACCCAACTTTTGCCATTGGCGGCAAATTCTGTCGAATAGCGCACGCAGCTCATTTTCCGTTGCATCGACCGCAACGTCCTGTGCAATGGCCGCCTGCCCTATCCTAAGCGTGGCAATAAAATCCTTATGCGAAGCTTGGAATTCTTCGGACGACAAGAAATGCTGAAGAATATCGACGGGGTCCTGAAGAGCCGCGGCTTTCGCCGTCAAGACTTCTTCGCTTTCAGGTTCTCTCCCCAGAAGCGCGACGTAGGCCGCCCTCACGAGTTCCTTTGTGTCCACGATGCGTTTCCAATGTCTCATAATATTTTAGGTCTACAGCGCAAAGCCGCCCCTCTGACCGTACGAGGATCCATCAAACACGGCGTCCAGCGATTATTGGGAAAGCAATCGGGCGCCCAATGAAGAAAGTACAGCAAGTTTCTTTGCGCCCCCTTCGAGAATTCTGCACTGCCTGACAAAAACTCCAAGAGCTCTCTGATCCGTCGAGCCAAACGCTTCGGATGGCTGAAACGACCGGTCGACTTCGATGTCGATCATCCAGGCCGATGCCTCTTCCACGAGCGACCGCGGAATAACGCCTCCAATCACCGCCACCCGCCCATTGTGCCGCGTTTGTCGCGCAATCTCGACATCATTGATACGAAGCGAAAGCTCACGCCGTTTTTCTCCGACCAACGCACCGGCCCCTATCCCAGCCATCACTTCGATGACCAAGTCCCGCTCGGAAAGCGCCTCTGGCCGCAGAAGGAACGACCCTCGCACACCGTTCGTCCAACGACCTTTGACTTCGGACTCATGCCAGGTCTCGGACGAAAGAAAAGGATCAGCATTCCGTTGAAAGCGAACACGGACTTGTCTCCCGAACGCCAGGGTGTCGCCAATTTCATAGCTGACCGGCGCATCATTCCTGCTGCACGCCCGGCCAGGAACGACGGACAGGCTTCGAACCAGTACGCCGAGAAGCCTGTCATCCTTTGACTCGCCCGCTCGCGACGGCACGAAAGTCCGATCCGTGGACAATCGTATCCTTAGGGATTTTGAACCTTCGGCAAGCAACTCCGGCGAAATGCGCGCGCGGATGGCCTCAAAATTGGCGTGAGCGCGCGATTGCCGGACGATTTCACGGCCATTGATCTCGACGGCAAGCGACGGCCCCTCTGTGCCATCGATAAGTTCGCCCGGAACTGCCGCGACGATCTCGATCTCCGCCTCTGGCGAAACGTCGTCCCGCAGCCGTAGATCGAAGCAGCCGCTTTCGCCGAGCGTCCATTGCCCATGTGGCTCAGCCAAGTGCCACGTCGATGGCAGAATGAATGAATCCTCTGTCGGGGCAGAGTCGCCTAGCACAATAGTCTGACCAAAGGGATATAGCCGGGCTTTCGGCTCAGCCGCCACTCCATAGGAACTGCGAATCCGGACCCCGAATATCCCGAGCGTAAATTCCTCTTCATCGGTGCCGACGCCAAGCAAGCTGGGCGACCGCATGTCCATTCGCAAAACTTCCAAGATTAAAGGTCGAGCTGAAATGATGAGCTTTTCGGGAATTCGGATCGTCGACCAATGAAGATTACTGTCCACCGCCTCGATGCGACCAACGACCTCGCCGCCTTCCGCGACGATGACAGCCGACACGGGCTTCTCGGAACTCGCAACAGCGCGGAACCGGATATCGAGATCAAGGTCTCCGGATCTGCCGCGGTGAATTTCGAACTTCAGTTTGGAATCGGCTCCGGGATTCCGGGCGCCCCAAGCGGAATCGGTCTTGACGTGCGGTCCCATAATACTTCGAGCGACCTCGGGCATGCGAAGGTCAAGTTCATCGCCGACGTACACGGAATTCAAAACATCATCAGGGCTGGTTGCATATCTCTTGACCGCAAACGGGTAGCGCGCGTCAAGAAGCGCAAACTTCGATAATCCTATGCCTACGGGACGGTCGTCTGCGCTTTTTGGGACGACCGAACTAATCGGAATCAAGTGCGAGACACGAAATGAAATGGTGATTTGAAGCTTGTCTCGGACAAGCTCCTTGGGAATCGGCACCGAGCAAAGCCTGACGGTAGCGGTGTCGAACTGCAGTGTCGCAACGTGCTTGCCATCGACCTCAAGCGCACACCTTACGGGCAACTGGTAGCTCGCCAGAGCGCGCGCATGCAGAAGTAACAATGCATCCGCAGTCAGGGGACTTCTGAGCGACACGGCGATAACCGACGTCGTCTTTGCCGCCCAAACGCCCCACCCTTCCCTGTTAAACCACCCGACCAAGCTGACATCAGGCCTCGCTGGACTGCCAACGTCGACGAGAGCGCCGGTGAGGTATCCGTCTTTAACTGCTCGTTCAGATAAAGGTGCCGTGAGCTGTTTCGCGAATTCGTCTGCGGCCACCGACCAGGGATAATTTACATACCCCTCCGCGATCTGAGCTTCGCGCAAGTCACGAGCGCTCTTGCTTCCACAGTAGAAAAGAATCTTTGCGTACCACGCGGCAAAATCCAATGGATCGATCAGATCCGCGAGCTGTCCGCCGACTTCCGGAATAGAAGACGAATTCGAAGCAATGCAGATCTTCCCACGGGCGAGGCTTTCCGCCACAGGAAGCCCCCACCCTTCGTAGAGAGAGGGATAGGCCGTGAACAAGCAACGCTCGTAAAGCCAATTGAGCAGATCGTCCTCGATATTGTCGACGATGTGCACGTTTGGCGCCGTACGCGGATCTTCCTTGAAGGCGCGCGCAACGTCATTGCCGTTCCAGGCCACACCTCCGACGATGACGAGCTTCGGACATTTCTTTCCAAGCTTTTCGGCGAGCCGCGTCCAGACGTTATAAAGCAGGCCGTAATTCTTGCGCGCATGGACGGCGCCGACGGCCAAAATAAATTGTTGCCCTTTCAGGGCCTCGATCAAGGGTGATTGGTCATGACCAGCATCGCTCGATGAAAAGACCCCAAAGTCATCACCTTCGCGCAATATTCTGATCGTCGGCAAGAACAGACCGTTGGCAAAGGCAAAATCTTCGACGTCCTTCTTTGTATTCTCCGACACCGCCAGAATATCGCGAGCATTGGCCAAAACGACTTTTAGATTAGCGACGAATTTTGGGGCGTATCCCTCATTGAACCAATGTGGAAATTTGACCGGGACGATGTCGTGGAAGGCCACCGTCAGCTCAAGCCCGGCACTCGCGCAAAAGTCTCCCAGGGCATCCGCGTACCGTGAATTCTGCATCCATGCGCTGCCACCCACGAACAGTCGCGTCCCGGCACGAAACTTCGGAACCTGGAATCCGCGTTTGCCGGCCAGCGCGAGATTCGAACCAACGTCGCGAGACAGTATCGCGTTGTGATCGATGACCACGAACTTCTGCGTCGGATCATGCCAAGCGACAAACGAAACCGTCTGCCGCCGCGTTTTGATCAGGTGGCTGGCCAATGCCATTTCGAAGCGGGCAATCCCGGTCCATCGTCCCTTATGATTGGCGCTCGTCGTGACGTCGAAAACAATATGACCGTCTAGCTCCGCGGCATCATTTTCGTTCGACGCCTTGTGATCTTCATGCTCCGCCGCCACGCGATCCTGACAGGAAGAATCTCTCTTTGCGGCGAAGTCTCGGGCGGCTTTCTGATACACATGGTGCGTCTGCTCCGCATACCGCTCCCAGCTGAAGTTCCGGGCAACATAGTCCTTCTGCTCCGCGCGACGGCTCGCGTCGAACGGAGCTTCATAGGCTTCGAGGATGGTGTCGCGAATTGAGCCAAGATCCGCCGGATCACAATATCGCGCAAGGTTGCCGAAATATTCGGGTTCTGAACTTCGGTTGGAAAGCACCATCGATGCTCCAGCCGCGGCCGCCTCGAGCGCCGCAAGAGGCGCCCCCTCGCACCAGCTTGGCAACACCGAAACCCTGGCACCCGCGAGCGCAGAAGCAATCAACGGACTGTTGGGATCGATACGGCCGGTGAAGTGAATATTGTCCCCGGCGCGCCGATGAAGCGTTTCACCATACTTTTTATCGGAGATCGCACCGATCAGGACGACCGGAATATTCAGACCGCTCAAAGCTTGAATGAGCATCAGCTGGTTTTTTCGCGACTCTATCCGGCCAACGCAAACGACATAATCTTTGAGCCCGAACGCATCCGCAAATAGGCTTGGATCTGCGTGCCCGAAGCGACCGACATCAACCGGATTGCGAACGATCGTCGAAGTTTCAACCTCAGCGCCTATACGTCGGAGAGCGCGTTGCTCGTGCTCGCTGAGACAAATGACTTCATCGGCCAGCCTGATCATTTCCCTGACGTACGCATGATGGCCGGGAGCGGCCTCGGTACTCGTTCGGCCGAGTTCGCGCGCATGCTCGAACGCCGCCCGTGCCAAAACAAGCTCGGCCTCGAGGCGATCGGCCTCCCATTCCTGAGCAAAAAGCTGCGGGATCGTTCCCGACCAGAATTCATTCTCTGTCTGATCGAGGAAGATCGGAGAGAACACGAACGGCTTGCCCAGCGAATGGCACTTGCGGGCCATCGTCAAAGCGGTTTCGAGAGACCAGACGTTGAAACCATGAACGATGTCGGCGTCGAAAATCGCAGGATCGGGAAAGTTGCGAACCTCGGCAAAAACGCCGCGCCGCCGCAAATAATCCGCCGTTGCCGGAACCCGCACTGTCGGGCCGCCGAGAGAATGGCGCTCAGACCCGTGAGTCAGAAGAACCACCTTCCCCAAGTCCTCGCGGACGTCGTCGTCCCGTGAAGCGCCGTCCTCCGAAATGTGCAATCGAGGGCGATGCTCTTTCAGCAGACTCTGAAAGAGCTTGTCGTGCCCCTCCGCCCACGCGTCCCAGGTACGGTCGAGCACGGCGCCCCGCAGGGCAGCTCGCTCCGAGACGACTTGCTCCAGCACACGACGCAGATCGGCCGCATCGCCATTCTTGAACGCGATATGCGGAAATTCCCCGACCCAGCCGACCGGCGAGGCAATCACGGGTACGCCGCAGGCAAGAGCTTCCACGACACACATGGGCCCACCCTCATAGAAAGCGGGCACCAGAATGTAGTCCATCCCGTTATAGAAATCGCAGAGCTTGTTTCCAGGAACCAGCTCCGCCGGCCCGGGCCACCCATCGCCGGTGAAATGCCATTCGATCCCGGGAACATCCATCACTTGCTGGACAAGCGATTCACCCTTGCGTCCGGTGTGATAGGTGCGTCCGACGACCCCGATCTTCACCCGCGGAACAAATTGGTCCAAATCCACGCCAGGCGAAATCGAGATGACATTCTCAATGCCCTTATCTCGAATGACGTCCTCATACATTCGAGAATGGCAAACGCAATAATCAACGTCGCGCGCTGCAGCAAAAAATTCCGCGGCGGTTTCCTCGTTTTTCTCCAAATGAGCGAAATAGGCCAACTCGATTGGCGAAACTCTTTGCCGCCTGCAGGAATATGTAATGTAATATTGAATGCTCGCACTTGGGTCCACGGCATCGCGGTGACGAACGTATGGCAGACGTTGCGTCAGTTCCGAAGCCAGTTTTTCTAGAATCCACCCCCGATCCGACGTAACAATATTTACGCTACCAAGCGCCATGTTCAGTTCCCACTCCGAACAATACTAGTCCCCCAGGCGCGGCGATCGCGCACCGGCCGATGATGTAGCAAATCGCTACCCGAAGCCCCCCTTGAACCAAGCCACACGGAAGCTAACTCTAATGGGACTAACGCAAAGAAATGCATTTTAAAAGCCAAGAAACAATATCAAGCGGCGGATGAAGCTATTAGAAAATAGCGGCCACGAATTGCCAATTCCAAATTGGCCGCCGCCTGGCGATTTCACGCTGCCGGAACCTGTCTGCATCACGCGGAAGTTGATAAATCGACATGACGAGCTTATCCCGCCGTCGCTTCATTATCGGCGCAGCTACAACGGTCAGCGCGCCTGCCTTATTGAACGGCAGAAATATTTGCGCCCCGGCCTTCGCTCAGAAAGCCAGCGATGAGCCAATTCGTCCACCCTCTCCGCTGATCAAACGCGTCGTCAGCTCGCCCCCGAATACATATTTCACGTATCCCCATTCCAACGGCTTCCTGCCCGACGGCCGCGCCGTTCTGGCTTCGACTCCGAAAACCGGACCCGGGCTCGACTTCATCGCCTTCGACCCGCGCACCGCCAGCGTCGAACACTTGGCGTACGTACGCGACACCCGCATGTACTATAGTATTGCGGAAAACGGCCTGATGCTCGTCAGCCAGAAAGAAGGGGCCGCCGTCGTCGACCTTGGTGCGAAGAATCCGCAGCCTCGCACGATCCTGCACGAGCCGAATTGGATCACGTCTGCCGACAACGACATCTCACCGGATGGGAAATGGGCGTTGCTGACGAGGTCCCGCTACGTGGCGCCTCAGAACTACCGTTGCGACATGGTCGAAATTGCAACCGGACGCATCAAGAACATCGCCGCGCCGGGCTGGCCGATGGACCATGCGCACTTCTCACCCTACGATCCCTCGTGGATCGCCTACTGCGCAAACCGCAACGGTCGCGACCCGCAGCGCATGTGGGTCTGGAATGAAGAGCGCGCGCCCCGAGGCAGGAATATTTTCCGCCAGCAACAGCTCAGCGGGAAGTTTTTTCATATCGGCCACGAACGCGCGATGTTTCACAAGCCCGCGATGCTGGTCGTCGCCTACGGCACGAGCAGCGCAACGCCGCGAGGCCTGTATGAAGTCGGCTTCAATGGCAGCGTTCGCCTCTTAAGCGAGTCAAATCGCGACCTTCACTGCAACATCAGTCGAGATGGCCGTTGGGCGGTGGTCTCGCTGCAAGGAAAATACGACCCCGGCGACGCGCGGCCACCATCCGACTGGCTAACGTCGGGCGGGAATTTCGGGTATCTCGACGTTATGGTCGTCAACGCGGCAACAGGAAAACGCATTTTTCTATACCGAGGGACAAGCTCTACCGCGGGCCAGCCGTATGGAGTCCAACCGTCACTTAGTCCAGATGCCCGATGGGTTGTGATCAAAGACTCAAAAGAGAGATGCACCTTATTTCTAGAAGTCGATCAGCACGAGCTAAATTCATTCCTCTCCTAGCATCGTCCCCTTTAAGCGGCAGATCTGATCATAAAGGCGGCCTTCCCCATTCTAAAGCGGAGCCACGATTCAGAATCTCGGCCGAGACCATCGGGCCATCCTTCGGCGGCTCAACGTCCCCAGTCATATGGAGTTGCAAACCTAGGATGGTGAACATTTGATTGGCAGCAGCTGTTGACTTCAACGCTCCATCGCTATCGAGGAATAAATTCAACTTACTCCGATCCACGAATTCAAACAATTCAGTCTCAGCAGAGAATGTCGATTTGACCTTATCTTTCGCTTCGGAAAAGAACTCCCAGGCGAAAGGACGAATAAATTTGTCGCTGGCTCCAGCAGCAAAACTGTCGAACGCCAGCGCGCCTTGCGGAAAGATATGGCCAAGACTGTCGTGCCACTTGTCTTTCACAAACGGAACGCTGCAAAGCTCTCGCTTCGCGTACCAAAGCAGCGCGCAATGCGTCAGTTCGGCCTCACCTGCGAACCTGCCAAAAAGGAAATGCGTTTTCTGAAGCTTAGGATGAATAAGCGGATCGACATACAGCTTGGCGCCGCTCGCCATAGAGGCTATGCCCTGATGCAAGGGGACCCGATACGATACGAAAAACAACTCTGGCAATGCTTGTGGGTCGTATCCCTCAGCAATTTTCTGCTTGACCCAGGATGCCATCCAATTTGCATCTTTCCTCACGACTTCATCTCGGATGACGCGATTGACATCCGGAGGCACGTGATACGATCTCCACCTTACACAAGCATCGTCAATGTTCTTGATGGGTTTGGTGACGAATTGCTTCGCGATTCCCCTTCGATAAAGTTCTCCGCCAAAACCCGAAATCTCAATGCGCGGATTTGAAGAGAAGCGCTCTTTACTCCCCGACACAGGTAACAGAAGACCTTTGTACCTTCCAATTTGCGCCCGCAATGAAGGCCAATATGCCTCTGCCGTAAGATTTGCCGGTCGACCAACGATTTCCCTGCCCGCTACGCCAAGAACCGATCTGACACGAGCCGAAATCTCAAATTCCGGTGAGTTCTCGATTCCGGATGTGAAAACATCCAGATTATCTCCTAGCCCCGCACGAACGGCGTAAGCAGCCATAACGCGGCTATCTTTGCCACCCGATAGGCCTAGACTTATTTTTGTAGAAACCAAGGTCCCCAGAGTTTTGAATGTTTGGAGCAGACGGTCTGAGGCTGTCTCGTAGTCGGCAACCGAGGGAATGTCGTACGCGCCGAACCATCCCCAATCATCATCCAGAGACATCGTCCTCAGTCCATACTCATCGAAAATGAGGACTTGCCCTGTTTTCAATAGCTCTACCCCAGGGAATATTTCGTCTCCCCAAATCTGACTATGAACGCAGAGAGATGTGGCTGCCCGCGCGCTCAACCGTTGCCGATTCTCCGCCAACAGGGACAAGACGTTGCTGACAATAACGATGCCGTCGGATTTCCTATAAAACCAAGGATAACGTCCACACAGATCTGAAAACGCAATTAGTCTTTCGGCGGAAACATCGGCAACCGCATATGAACTTGCGACGCTCTGCCGAAATCTCCGTGGCCCAAGCCTGAGATACTGAGCAATGTCATCCGCCCCGTATTTCCCATTCGCGGCGAGATCATCGATTAATGGAACGCCGGCGAACGCAAACGCTCCGCTATCAGAAATCGAAGCCGAGCCCCCAGGAAATACCGGATTTTCCATCTCAGCGCTAAAAAATAAGGAAGTAGACGTTCTCGCAACTCTGACGTGTTTTGGATGGAAATTTAGCCTATCCCTCCACGCGCTAAATATATTTTTCTCTATCTCCGTAATTTGCCCCGGCGAACCTACTGCAACCAAAATCCCGTGCATGCTCGTCCCCTGCCACCAGCTCAGAAAGAGAGCCATCTGCGTTCGCGGTGTCAACCTAATGGCGTTGGTCGCCTTCCCGGTTTATTGCGGAACCTCAGCGCCGCACTTGAAGCCTGCAGGCGAATATTTGACAATCGAAGGCGGAATCCATCGTTACAGCTGGTCGCGCCGCGCCAAGCGACGGCTTTGCGGCTCAACGCGGGGAGTAAATTATGAATCTAGTGGAAGCTGACCAAATTGCCAGCTTACCGGGACTAAGTGTCGGAGCGTGGGCTCTAGATCGAGTGAGCATTCGCTTGTCCATCGAAATGCTGAATCGTTTGCGGAAAGAGGAAGCACAAGTGCACATTGGCGCAAGGCCTTGGTCGGGACCAGAATCATCGTTTGAATGTGGCGAATTTCTTGGAAAAACGCGGATCGATTTCCTTGAACCGGATGGACATGTGCGCATCGGGCGATGTGGAACTCTCAACACAACTATTGCTTGCTACCGGGGCGTTGAGGTTAGTATCGGTGATCGAACAACCATCAACGGCGCAAGATTTTCTGTAATGAACAGTCGAGTAGTCTTGGGCGAAGATTGCATGCTCGGGGATAGTATTATTTTCCAACCCAATGACCAGCACGCTATCTACGATCTCGAAAACTTGGACAGAGTCAACACTAAGACAGATATCATCCTCGGTGACCGCGTGTGGGTGGGCCTTGGTGCATTCCTTCTTGCCGGTGCGGAAATCGGAGAAGGTTCCATCATCGGTGCCGGTAGCATCGTGACGGGTAGCATTCCTCCGTTCTCCGTCGCGGCGGGCGTTCCCGCCCGTGTCGTACGATCAAATGTTTCCTGGTCGCGCAATCCTTCAGCGCCCGACTCCGGGACACATCGCATGCGCGAAAGATTTAAGACACTGCAATCGAAAACAAAAGACTAGTCAACAACTGCCCAAAAACGCTGCCTGGCAAAAGAAATCCATGCCCTACAATCTAGCCATCCCCGGCCAGGTCTCCGAGCACCAACTCAAAGCCATCGAAGCCGTCGCAACACTCGTGCCGAAGAACGGCAAGGTCGTGGAAGTGGGATCGCTTTTCGGCTGCTCGAGCTGGGCATGGGCCAAAAGCGTCGACCCCTCGGCCACCGTCTATTGCATCGACCCTTGGGAAAAGAACGAAGGCGTGCGCGCGATGGAAGCCCGCCTCGGCATCAAGTACGGCATCGAACAGTTCAAAATCCACACGGCCGACTGCCCGAACATCCGCCCGCTGCAGGGGTATTCGCCCATCCAGTTCGAAGACTGGTCCGATCCGATCGACGTCTATTACGAAGACGCCGTGCACACCAATCCTATACTGGCCCAGAACCTCGCGTTCTGGTCGAAGAAGATCAAGCCGGCAGGAATCTTGTGCGGCGACGATTATCGCCCGCGGTTTCCGGATGTCATGAACGGCGCGCAGACACTCGCCAAGCAGTTCGGCCGCGAGCTGCTCCGGGTCGATTTCTTCTGGTGCCTGCTGCCGAGCGAAGAGCTGCTGCCCGGAACGGACACCGTTGCTGCTCGCTTGCGCGCTCTCGGCACCGAGCACGATGCTTTGAAGCGCAAGCGCGGGACGGTCTTCTACATCGGACCGCGCAATCCACTCGAGCCTGTTGCGATCGGCACGAGTCCCGCAGTCGCTTGCCGCGTCTCGAACGAGAGCCTGGATGCCTGGCCCAGCGCCCCGAACGGATACGTCTCGGCTGGCGTCAGGATCACGACGGAAGCTCAGCCCGGAAAGGTCCTCTCCGAAACCCATCTCGGATTGGCGGTTCAACGCCTCGCGCCCGACCTTCCGGTCGATTTCGAAATAGCGCTTCCGACAGCGACACTTCCCGAGGGCAAATATCGCGCAGTATTCGACGTCGTAAGTCCGAACGGAACATGGGCGATGACGCCCTCGGTCGGAAAAACGTCCGGCGTTCCATTTTCTATCCAACCGCGCACTGGCGCAGCGGTTTAATGAAGATCTGCTTCGCCAATCCCGATGCCACCCGGTCGGGCGATATTCTGAGCCAAGCGTCGATAAAAAACCGCCCTCGATTGCCGTGCGCCGGATCGCGATAGAGTTGGAGGCTTAGCGGGCCAGCCACCTGCTCGCGGAAGCCATCAGCGTTGCTTCTAGCACGCGACGGGTTCGTTGGCCTTTCGACCTTCCTGGAGCGTAGACTGATGTCCACGCGACGGAAAAACTTTGATCGCATTCAGCACGCCGTCCAACTGATCCTTCTCGTGCTTCGCCGTAATGAAAAAGCGAAGACGCGGCCCATCCCGCGGCACAGCGATCTGCACGATCGGCGACACGTAATAACCGGCATCAAGGGCAGCGCCAGCAACCTTCATGGTCGTGGGAACATCGTCGAAAAATATCGGAACGACCGCAATGCCAAGGCTGTTGCCCATGTTTAATCCGGCCGCACGCGCGGCCGCCGTGAAGTACTCGGAATTTTCGCGCAACCGAACCAATCGCGCCGGCTCCTCTTGCATTATCGAAAGAGCTGCGAGAGCAGCGGCCGCGCTCGAAGGCGAAAGCCCTACACTGTAAACAAACCCTGGCAACGTATAGCGAAGCCATTCGACAACGCTGCGTTTACCGGCGATGAAGCCTCCGCAGGAAACAAATGCCTTCGAAAGCGTGCCGATGATCAGATCGATTTCCGAAGGATCAATGCCGTAATGCTCAGTGATTCCGCGTCCGGATGATCCGAGAACACCTATGGAGTGGGCTTCATCAATCATCAGCCAAACTTGATGACGGCGGCAGATCTCGATCAGCAATGGGAGATCAGGAATATCCCCATCCATGCTGTAGAGCCCTTCAACGATGACGAGCGCTCTGTTGTATTTCGACCGTTCGCGCGCGAGCTGATCCCGAAGATGGTCAAGATCGTTATGCCGAAACGTGAGAACGTCGGCGCGCGACAGTTCGGCTCCCACCATGATGCTATTATGGCAAGCCTCGTCGACAAAAATAATATCGCCCTTTGTCAGGAGATGCGAAACCAAGGTGACGTTTGCGCCGTATCCACTTACGAGCGCAAGAGCGTCTTCGACTCCTAAGAACCGCGCGAATTCGCACTCCAATGTTCGATGCAGCCGGAGTTCCCCGCCGACCAGGCGAGATGCTCCGGCGCCCGGGCCCATCGTATCGATGGCAGTCTTCGCCGCTTCCCTGACCCGCGGATTCTCCGCCAATCCCAAATAGTCGTAGTGCGCGAAACTTACGACCTCGGTGCTGCGTGATCCTGCAGTCGCGCTCACCCACTCTTCGCTTGGGCGGCAATACGGAAACTGGTCTTTGACGACTGACGTCCCAGACAAGACAAATCTGCGCCCGGCGTACTGAGCAAGAGAGGCGCGTTCCTTATTGCTCATCGCATCCCTCTGGGGGGACTGAAAGAGCAAACCAGTGCGAACTGAACTTGGTCATAAATCTAAACCGCTTGGAGCAAGCCCACCGGTTCCAGCGAACCGACATGTGGCGAAGATTAGGACTCTCTGGCGGGCGCGCCGCCCGACTCGAGGGTGATCATATCGACTGCGGACGCGCTGCCCTTGCCCCGAACGGGATCAAGAATGGAGATCTCATGCGCGTCTTTCACAAACGTGACGACTGCGCAACCGAGAGCAAACACCGACACTCCGATCGCTGCGAAATCGAACACCGTCAGATCACCCAAGAACGTTGAAACCGGAAATGGCTCGACAAAGAGCGTCAACAGCATCCCCGCTCCGACAAGGATACGAATCTCTGTCGGCCCCACGCCGAAATAGCTCAGCTGCATCGTGCGAGACACGTGCAATTTGACGAGGGAGTAGATCGTCATCACCAGGTAGGCGACCAGCGCAACAAGAATGACCTGGAACTGCAGATAGGGGGACAATCCCAACCCGAGAACGATCAGGATTTGCGAAGCGACATCGCTCAGGTGATCGACAAAAAATCCGTATCGAGGCCGTTCGATCTTGCGAAACCGCGCGACGGTCCCGTCAAGAGAATCGCCGAGCCAGTTCAAAAACAGCCCGGCGATGGCGAGATACAAAAAGCTGGTGGAGAGGTTGGTCAAGGCCGCGCCGGTGCCTGCGCAAACCGCTCCAAAAACTCCGAGCGCCGTGAGTTGATTTGGGGAAATGGCTTTTGGTACGCGCGGCGTGAGCCAATTCAACACCGCCCTTTCGGGACGCGCGGAGAAGCCATCTAGGATACGATTGTGGGTTTCACGCACATCAAATGTATTTACCACGCTAATCCCCCGCACCCAAAACCTACTAATAAAATTAACTAATCAATATGCACCGCGACGTGACGATGTCCACAGTCACCTTTTAAATCGTTGACAGGAAGTCTTCCATGTCGCGCAAGCGACACAGCGATTGGCGCCGCAAATTGTCTAACGATATTCCACAATGCTCAGTTGATGAGCGTTCGGCATCGAATATTCGCAATATTTCTTTTTTCCATCCCAAACCATCATCCGGCGATAGATACGTCGGTCCATCCAAGCCACGAAAGCACGGAAGCTCGGAAGCTACAACCGGAATACCGAGCGTCAAGGCCTCCGACACAGGCAATCCAAAGCCCTCTGCAAAGGAGGGCATTAGGAGCGCCCGGGCGCCGCGAAAAATCTCGACAAGCTGAGGCGTTCTGAGCGCTTCCAGCCACCTCACATGACGAGCGATCTGTGTCGTTCGCTCAAGCAAATCACGTACATTTTCGTTCTCCCAGCCATTCGCCCCGATGATCACGAGCTGGGGAACGTCGTCGCCGCGTTCTGCCACCAGCTCGCGCCATACTTGCAGGAGCAAGAGGTGATTCTTTCTTGGCTCGACTGTGCCGAGAACTACGAAATAGGGTCGTCCCAGCGCATTGAAATCGCGTTTTTCGGAATACGCAAATTGTTCATCGACAGAAATCGGTATCGTAGCGATGGGCGGGACTGAGCCACCGCGTCTCTTGATTTGGTCGACGAGCGCGTCTTTCGTTTCGGAATGCGAGACAATAATTCCGCTTGCACATCTCGCCACCACATCAACTCGCGCCGAATGAACGCGTTGCTCGATAGGCGGAAAAAACTCCGGATAGATGAGAGGCAGGATATCATGCACCATAAAAACGGCTTTGATATCAGGTCGTTTATGGAGAAACCGAAAATAACGACTTAAAAACAAAGGAAACTGACTGATATTCAAATATACGGCGTTCGGCGGTGCCGAGCTGACCAGACTGCCCCCTGAAAGAATGCCGCCAACAAAAACGTTCGCAGACTTCAAAAAAGCAGCCAGGGAAGCCACCGTCTGACGCCCGGCGTCTGCATCAAGACGCGTCCTTACTTTGCCTTCCGCGCCCGCCGCGAACCACTTGCTGAACTCGGAATAGGGTGGCTCCGCACCCACGGACATGTCCTCGCGCCAGTGGGCAGTAAGGTCATCCAAGAGACGTCGCGCAGGCAGATTTTCGACCAGGCGCGGACCGAGGGGGCTGGCAAGAACGCCCCGACCGCCACGCGAATGGCCCAAAAAATGTTGGGCATAGCGCAAATCTACGCGATCGATGCCGTTTGGCGTGGAGCGGGAAAATCGCGTCGCCAATCGGGACAGATCAAAAACGACTTCCCTCGGCATGCATGCCCGCGATACAGCCTCTTCGATTATGGGGCGGACGGTAACAACATCTGTCCGGTATTGTCATCAACGAAGAAGAGCAATTCGATAAGGGATAGCCGGCCTCGTTCGACGCCACGTTCCACGATCAGTCTAATCTCGAGTGATTGCAGGGCGTCGACATGATTGAGCACAAAATATCCTCGGTAGCCGCCGGCCTTTCGACGCTCGATACGAGCGCGCGCTAATGCCAGGTTGTCGAAGCGTTCGCCGTAGAATTCAAGAACGAACGGCACATCCTCAATTTCTTCCGAGAATGCGAGGAACGCCTCCACGCGATAGCGGTTCGGCGGAAGGTGGAAATACGGCCCATAGTAGAGTGTGCGCGCGGGTCCCGCGACGTCGATGACCTCGGGCGGAGGCAGCTCGGGATCACCGCTGAACTTGAATACGGGCGTCGGCCAGGAAATTGGCCGCACGGCCGAACCCTTTGCCATTGCGAGCAGCGGATCCATGACACTTCGCGCCAAATTCAGCTGATCGATCTGGCCGTCACCCAGGCTAAATCGTATTGGCGCGAGATAATCGCGGACATGTTGTTTGAGGGCGGCCTCCAGACTATCGCCGCCCGAAGCGTCGGCAACTTCATTCACGACAGCATCTATCTCATCCCGTCCGAGGCCGATTTGCAGCGAACGAGCGATCGAATGAACGACGGCTTTGGCGTCCGTGGAATTGTCACGCGACAGCACGGTGACTCGATCGCTCTGGCCGATGGCGAAATTGGCAACGGCCGACGTCGTTTGCGCGCGAATAGACTGAAGATGGGAAAGGCCGATGACCGTTCGCTGAAAAGCAAGAATGTCCGCCGGATCTTCAACGACCGCAATGACACTTAAATCTCCGCGCCCGATGGCATCGATGGCGGCGGGGCCCGGATAATTCGAGAGGTAAATCTGGTAATCTTTGCCAAAGCTTAGAATACCGTCTTCGCGATCGATCTGCACGACGCGGGCATGCGGCGCCCGCGCCGCAAGTCGTCGCACGACGTCAAAAACCCAAGTTATGAAGACGCCGTGCGCACCGACGATGATGGACCCGAACGGCGAAGCATCCCTCATTTGGGAATCCGACTTCTCCGCAGACGAACGAGCAGGTTAGCCCCCATCCGCAGATCTTCTCCCGCGCCTTTATCGGGACGTATAGTAATATGTCGAAAGGGCCGGCGAAGCCAACGTCCCGATAACTCTAAAGACCTTCTCGATCTCAGTTAGCGGCGCGGTGCTTACATATAGAATGTCCTTATCCCGCATGGCAAAGCGTCGGGCGCGGAAAAGCGAGATTGGGTTGCTTACATCAAGCCGATAGACGACAGGAACAACATTGCCGTTCTCAACCAGTCGCGGCGAAATGTTGGGATATTGGCGCGCGAGACGTACGGGCTCATATCGAAGGACAAAAACACCCGTCGGATCTGACCTTTCATCCAGAAGCCCGCCCGCTTTTCCCATGGCTTCTTCGAGTGTGATGCCGCCGGCGTCAAATGGCACAACAGCATTGCGCCCGGTAGCGCCGACCGCAGTAAAGGACTGAGGCGCTCGATACACCGTCACGATGTCCCGGGGACGAACGTAGATATTTTCCTTGGTATTGGCGAGGATGGCCTGCATCGGGACGCTCAAGGACGTCCCATCTCGCGAGAGTGTAATGAACGCCTCATGGACGGGCGCCTTGATGCCACCGGCTTGCGCGATGACGTCCAGAATGCGGTCCCCATTCGGATTAAGAGGTACGATCGCGCCGTTGGCGACATCGCCAGCGACCGTCACCGACTGGCTGACGTTCTTGGTCAACGTGACCATGGCCTGCGGGTCGGGAGTTTTGCCCTGCAATCCCTTGACGATCATCCGTTCGATTTCCGGCGTCGTCAAACCCGCGACGCGCAACCGGCCTGCATAGGGAACGTTGATCGTTCCGTCGCGCGCGATGACCTGCTCGGGGATGGAGGAGTTACGCGTTCCCTGAGCCACCGAATGATCGCCAGTAGGCGCCGAGTAGAGGCCGCCCGATCCCGTTTCCCAGATGTTGACTTGAACGGCGTCGCCGACTTGGACTTTTTGCGCCTGCGGGCCGCGGTAATCGCCGTAGGTCGCGCTGAACGATGGGCGGCGCCAGTCGGATACGACATCAAGCGTCTGATCGGTGATATCGACGAGCGCGAAGGGAGCATCCTCTTGGCTGCCCGCGGCGATGAGATCGCGCCCGCGCGGACCAGTCCCGCTGCAGCCAGCGAGGCTAGCTGCCAACGACACGACCGTTAGGAATAACGCACAGGTGGGAGCAAGCCCGAACGCGAACGTCATGCGAAATATAGCCCCCCCACTCAGCGCTAGTATACGTAGCTATAATTCAGCGTCAGCATAAGAAATTTTTGAACAATCAGAACCCACGCAAATGTGACCATTCCGCCACAAAAAAAATGCCATTCAGCCGGATTTAAGCGGCGGATATTGAGAAATCGATTCAAGGGTGATTGCCGTCACTCGTTTCTCCCCAGCAAATCTTTTTTAAAGCGCGCGCAGAAAATCGTCGACTCCCTCGAAATATGCTGTCCAGTCCGGCGGACAAAACGACTGAGCCGCGGTCCGTGCCTGAATTGCGCGAGGATGGTTCGCGTTGCAGAGATCGAGGATCGCTTGCCTCCAACCCGGCCCATCGATGGGATGGATGTACTGACATCGATCCTGTCCGACTTCCTTGAACACCGCAATGTTGGAGGCAAGGACCGGCGTGCCGAAGCTTAGCGCTTCGACGATGGGGAGCCCGTAGCCTTCCGCAAACGATGGCACGAGTGCCGCACGGGCATTTCTGAGCAGCATCGCCAAACCGGCGTCTGTAATCCCCGCTACTTCGACGACGTGAGGTCGAACGATGTCGCTGCGATCTAGGACGTCGAGAACCTGCTCGTTTTCCCATCCTCGCCCTCCAACAATGACCAGCTTGGGAGGGTGCGGATGGTCCTCGGCGATGCGCCGCCAAGAATTCAAGACAAGCAGATGATTTTTCCTCGGCTCGATCGTCCCGACCATTAGAAAATAGGGATGCCGCGCTAACACGGCATCGAACTGTTGCTCTTCCCTCTTGGCACTTAGTGGAGACGGCAGCGGCGCAACCCAGATCGGCACCGGGGTAAGACCCCGCGTCCGATACTCATGTCGAACACGGTCGGCAACGGAAGCGCTTGCAACGATCAACGCTCGTGCGTACCGGGAAATGGTAGCAAAGCGCCGTTCGAAGCGCGTTTTGTATCCGGGGCGAAAGAATTCCGGATAGTCGAGCGGCAGGAGATCGTGGACCATAAAGACCGGCACGACATCCCTGCGATGATCAAGCCACGTAAAGAAGCGATGGTTCTCGAAGACGTGCTGCGCCACATTGAGATAGATCGCCCCTTCCGGCAATGTGCTCCGGCCGCGCGAGAGCCGCCAAACAATCTGCGTGGCGCGACGTTGCCATCGATTGGCAACCTGTCGTTTCGCCGGCCTTTCATTTGCAGGAACATGCGCGGCAGCGATGCCGGCGACCGCCGACAAAACCCTCGCAAACGCCCGATCATTTTCGAGTTCGCCGCCGCTCCAGCGGTCCGCCGTCGCAAGCGCGCTCAGTTGAGGCAGCGTTTTTGCGTCGTGGAACCGGGGCGCCGTCAGCCCGTAATGAACTGCTGTTGAACAGCGGTCGCGTGCAAAATGTTCAAGATAAAGAAGATCGACCTTATCGATCCCAGAGGGTCGTTCGACAACCAGACGTGAAACGACATGTGTCGCATCAAATGCGATCGGACGCGACATTGAACTTCCAAGCTTCCCCACACTGCGCACGCAGTGGTGCACCCACCGATGACGATCGTAAAGCACCATCATGCTTCGGGGAAGCCGCCGCAAGTGAGCAATGCTGGCCAATCCGTGCCACCCATGCACCTGGGTGAACGATGGCCTTCACCCCGTTAGGCCGTGGCCCGGGAGCTCTCTACCTCAATGAGCGTACCGATGTCTCCTCCTCCGACAGTGGACGACTGACCCGGGACCACAGACTGATTAACGGAACTAATCGTTCAAGTTTTCCGCCCTGACGTTGCCGTGATGATAGAGAACACCGTATATATCGCGATCTTTTAGGGGGAACGGGGCGGAATATCGCTGATGACGTACCGGGCGGATATTGACGGCTTGCGAGCGCTCGCCATCGTTCTAGTTGTTATCTTTCACGCCAAGCTTGATGTGCTGAGCGGCGGCTTCATCGGAGTCGACGTATTCTTCGTAATCTCGGGCTATCTTATTGCTTCGAACATCGCGAACGATGCGGCTAAAGGCGAATTTTCCGTTGTGCAATTCTATGCCCGACGTGCACGACGAATTCTCCCAGCTCTCTTTCTGGTTCTTTTCGCATCGTCCATCGCAGCGTTATACTTTCTAATCTTGCCGCAGGACCTTGAGACGTTCGCGCGCTCGGCGCGAGCTGCCCTGCTTTTTTATTCGAACATCTTTTTCAGCCGGAGTGGAGACTATTTCGGACCCGCGCTTGAATCGCAGCCACTGCTCCACACGTGGTCTCTCGGGGTCGAAGAGCAGTTTTATCTGATCGCACCCTTTCTTCTTGCGCCTTTGATGACGTCGACCAGAACCCGCCCGTGGATGATCTTTGCGGCGGTCTTAGTTCTTTTTGTCTTTCTCTCGCAGTACGCCGTACTGCGCGGCGGATCGAAAGCTTTTTATTGGCCGCATACACGCGCGTTCGAACTGATGATCGGCGTAGCGATAGCGTCGCCATTATTAAAGCCGCTACCAACGAGAGCGATCGGATTTGCTTCGGCGGCGGGAATGACGATGATCATGCTGGCTGCATTGACCTTTACCGAAAAGACGGCATTTCCAGGCTTTGCGGCTCTATTGCCGACAGTGGGGGCCGCATTATTGATATGGTCTGGAAGATCTGGTTCCACATTTATCGGCCGCGCGCTGTCAATGCCGGTCCCAGTGTACTTGGGTAAGATCTCATACCCGCTTTACCTGTGGCACTGGCCAATTTTCGTCTTCGCGGGCTTGTTGCCGGTCCCCTTGGTGTCGCCGTTGGATCGGATTGGACTCATTGTGCTGGCGATAGCATGCGCAACAGCAACCTACCATCTTCTGGAACTGCCGATCCGACGTCACGTTCGGACCGACGCCCTGCACCGACCATTCATTTTCAAGACAACAGCCGCGGCTGCAATCGTTTGTCTTCTACCTCTGCAATTCTTGATTTGGTCAGAAGGGTGGAGTGACCGGTTTGGTCCGGAGGTTGCGCGTTTCACGCGCGAAAATCCGACAAGCCTGATGACTCCGGGTCTTTGCGCTAAGTCCGCCAATCCGTTGTCGGCTGACTGCATGATTGGTGATGCGACGGCTCCGAATGCGACGTTTGTCTTATGGGGCGACTCGCATGGCCGGATGATCGCACCGGCAATATCGGAGATTGCCAAAACGAAAGGTCTGAAAGGCTACTTCGTTGCGCAGGGGGGATGCGCACCCCTGATCATTCCAGAGAGCGTGCCGTTGCCCATCAAATGCCGGGAGGCGGAGGAAAGGCTGTTCCGGTATCTTTCTGAAGCTAGAATTGAGCGGGTCATACTTATCGGACGGTGGGCCGCGTACTACACTCAGCCAAGAAACGGCAAAGAGGCGAAGGACCTCGTTCGGTTCGGCATTCCGTTCGCCCGCGCACTACCCGAAACGGTAAATCAACTTACTTCCGGAAATCGCGAGCTGATATTGATGGGTCCTGTCCCGGAACCGCTGTTTAACGTGCCGCTGACAATGACAACTGCGCTTATCCATGGACAGTCATCGTCAGTGTCAATTCCACGATCCACGTTCGATGAACGCAATGCTGAAATACTGAAAGTTCTTGCCCAGGCGGGAGCGCAAGACCGCGTCAGACTGATCTATCCCCATTTGACCTTCTGCGATGACCAAAAGTGCCACGCATCCGAAGATGGCCGCGCCCTCTATGTTGATGACAATCACCTGAGCCCGCGAGGCGCAGCCAAACTGAGCAGCGCCCTTTCCACTATTTTTCCGGCATACGCAGAATCCAACCTGTCGCGCTGAATTGGACTCTTCGCGGCTAGACCCGCGCGCTCTTAAAGCTCTTGTCGTCGGAGCCGCGAGGGTCCCAAAGAAGCTGATATCCTATTCGAGCGGAGTAAGTCCTACGCGCTTGATACAGTCCCGATACCGCTCTGTACCTTGGAGCGATCTGAAGGCCGGATCAATGAGGATACCCAGAACATCCGGTTCGTCCTGCTGAATGGCGTCCTCAAGATATTGCAGGGCCGCTTGCGCATCATTCAGCAGCGCCGCCGTCCCGGCGAGCTTGTAGGCTGGTTCATGGCCAAGGGCATACTGACGTTTTTGCTCCACCAGCATGGATTCAAGAAGCCCCCTCGCACCGTTCTGACGAAATCCGTCCTCCGCAGCATCCGCGATTGCAATGCGAGCCGCGTTTTTCGCGAGGACTGCCGCCGTCCGGTATTCGCGTAAATAGTCCTGATAGCGCCGCTCACTGAGATAAATCGTTGCGAGATATTCAGGCGGCGAACGAAGATTTGGCTCGGCATCCGCAAGCTGGCGCAGAATGAGGATCGCTTCAGCGGGGCGCCCGGCATGAAACAGAATGAGAGCCTTGTTGGCGAGAATGGCCCGCGATTCCGGCTGAAGCTCCTGAGCTTTGGAGATTTCACGCAACGGGATCTCGAACCGTCCGCCTTGCATTAAAGTCAATGCATACCAGTGACGGGCCTGGGCCGAGGACGGATCGAGCGCAATCGCCCGTTCGAAAAGCTGCTGGGAATGGCTGAAATTGCGCGACCAGTAAAATTCCGTGAACGCGAGCGCCGCATAGCCATCGGCCAGATCGGGATCAAGCGCGATCGCTCGCTCGGCAGCGGCCTTGGCGCGAGGGTAGGCTTCCTCTGCCGGCATCAGGGTATATTGGCTGATCGTGTTGTAGGCGTCGGCGAGTTTCACATAAGCGACTGCGTAGTTCGGGTCGCGAATAGTCGCTTCCGTGAAATATTGGATTGCACGGGTTAGACCGTTGGTCTGCCGCGTTCCGAGATTGTAGACTCCGGCCAAATAGAGATCGCGCACTTCCGGCGATGGCGCGTACGATGTCTTGCTGGATCGCCAGAGTCCAACTGGCCAAGACGGCAACGATGATGCCCTCTCAAATGCGCCAAGTGCGGCTAGCCCAATCACCGTCAATGACAGAATGATGACGCCCGTAGTTGGCAGGCGACCGAACTTGAAAGGTGCCGAGCGCGGAAGGGTTGTATCCAATCCCGGTTGTTGAGCTGGAGATTCGGCCACCACGAGCGCCGGCTGCGGCTTGTCTGCCTCGCCTTCTTCCGCGTTGAGCGGCTTCCCTTCGAGCCAGCGCTCCAGTTCGTGCTGGTATGCGTAGACCAGATTGCGTTCGCCACCCGGGACGCGGTGAATGGGCAGCCCCCGCTGGCGCTCCCACCGCCGGACGGTGCGCTCATCGCGATTGAAGAACGCTGCAATCTCCTTCCAGCTTTCCAGCCGCCGTTTCCGCTCCTCAGCCACGTTGCCGTCCTGTTTCGCCCGCATCCGCCCGTATATGCCCGGGCGGCATTCCACAAAAAAAGCGATAGATCACAACGAGATAACTCCAGATTCGTAGCGCGTGCGGCACGGGCTCAACGTGCGTGCCTTCAGCGAGCTGGAGACCTTCGATCGCGCAAGTAGGGGCAGAACGGGGCTTTGAGCAAGAGTCGAGATTGCAAAGAAGGCTTCGACTTTGGGGGCTGGGATTTCGTCGATACCATCGAGGGGTGCCACGACATTGGCAGTCTCGCCGATGTCTTTTCCCATTACATTGCCGCATACGGCTACTCGGCCTCGGCCTGTGGCGCGTTCCATTCGGCCGGAGAGAATGGCGACAAGTTCGAGTTCTACTTTCGCAATTGGCCGGAGGCTTGGGCCGCCCTCTACACCCAAAGCAATTTCGCGTCCGATGACTTCACCATTTCGGAGGCACGGCGAAAGTCAGGTCCCTACAGCTGGGGGACCGCAATGGCTGGCCGACAGCTCTCGCAGAAAGAGAAAGTGTTTTTGGAGGCTATGGGTGAATTCGGCTGGGCAGACGGACTGTCCATCCCGATGCACGGCCCTGGGGGACAACTGGCGTTCGTAACGATGGCCGGTTCGTCGCAACTGCTGACACCAATCGTGCGTGCGCGGCTGCAATTCTTCTCGCTCCTGACCCACGCCCGCGCACGCGCGTTGCTTCAGGTCGATCCCGAACGAGGACCGCGTGACCTGCTGACCCCTCGTGAGCTCGAATGTCTTCGCAAAGTTGGAGCAGGCAAGTCCGACCGCGCCATAGGCGAAGAACTGGGCATCGCGCGCACGACCGTCAAGTATCATCTGGAGCACGCACGTCAAAAGCTTGGCGTCCGCACACGTGCTCAGGCGCTCGCGCAGTTGGTCCTATGGGGCGAAGAGTGAGCGCGCCACGCAAGCATCCCCTCCAGTTGGCCGGGATACGAATCAAGGCCGCTTGGCTAAAGGCGATTCACGGATCGCACAATAGAGCTTGGGGGCGCCGCGAAATGCTTATTACTGAATGGGTTGCGCGCCGCGTCGCGTCCACACGCAACCTTGGCCGCGTTGCACCGGTCGGACGCTTTGATGTCATACGGTGGCTGCCATATCTTCGGTGCTCTATTTCAGTGATCGCCCTCGCGGCTGCAACCGCCGCTCAGGCCGCCGACGTCGAAATTACCACCAACACTGCCAGCGTCGACCTCGACACATACGTCGGCACCACAGCTCGGATTTTTCCTGGCGTCACCGTCTCGAACGGCATCAGCGCCACCACGCAGGCCTGGACTGTCACCAACGGCGGAGCAGTGAACGGCCCCAATTCCGTCAAGCTGAATGAGGGTGGCACGTTCGTCAATTCGAGCGGCGCGACCGTAAATGGTTCGGGGACGGCAATCACCTTCGGTTACAAGCTAATAAGTTTGCCGCCGGCGGGCGGCCCCGGCTATCTGGACAACTACGGCACCATCACCGGTGCCGTCGAAGGCGTCACGATGTGGCTCGGCGGCACGGTCACCAACTATCAGGGTGGCATCATTTCCACGACTGGATCTGGCAATGCCGTATCAGTCGGGCAAGGCACCTCTCGCACCGTCATCAACAGCGGTGAAATTCACGCCGACCGCACCACCGGCTACTCGACCGGCATTCTTGTCCAAGGCGGACCGGCTACCGTCACCAACAACACCACGGGCATCGTCACCGGGGGCTACAACGGTGTCTACGCGAGCGCATCCACACCGCTGACATTCACCAACAACGGCTCCATCACCTCGGTTCGCGGTCCTGCCGTCGAAGCCGCCGGAGGGGGCACCTTCATTAACACCGGAACCATCCAGTCCGGTGTTGACGGCATGCTGATCTCGAATGCCGCGACCGTGACCAACAGCGGCACTATCGGCTCGACCGGCGCGGGACGCGCCATTGTGTTCTCCGGTGCAGCCACACATACGCTCAATCTGCAAACCGGCTCTGTCCTCAACGGCAACGTCCAGGGCGGCACCGGCACGGACAATCTGGTGCTGCAAGGGACAGGTACCGAAGACATCGCGAAATTTTCGAACTTCGAAACCCTATCGATGCAAGGAAGCGCCTGGACACTCACCGGCGCGAGGACCTTCACCACAAGCGCCACGGTCCAGAGCGGCATTCTCAGCGTCAACGGCACGCTTACCAGCCCGACGGTCACTGTACAGAACGGCGGCATTCTGGGTGGCACTGGCAACATCGTCGGTAACGTCACCAACAACGGCATCGTCGCACCGGGCAACTCCATCGGCACGCTGACGATCACCGGCAACTACACGCAGTCGACCGGATCGACACTACGGACCGAGATCAACAATACGCCTGCAACGGATCTGCTGAACATCACCGGCACAGCGACGATCGAGAGCGGCGCGACGGTCAATGTTTTGCCCGCTACCGGTCTCTATACGGTCGGCCACCGCTATACGATCCTCACCGCCGCCGACGGGCGCAGCGGCACCTACGACCATCTCGTCTACAATGCGCCGTTCCTCGACCTGTCGCTCGATTACGACGCCAACAATGTGTTTCTCGACGTCACGCGCAGCTCCGTCGCATTCCAGCAGATTGGGCAGACGCCGAACCAGATTGCCGCCGCTGGCGGAGCTGAAAGTCTCGGTTTCGGAAATCCTGTCTACGACGCTGTGTTGAATCTCTCCGAGCCCGAGGCACGGAATGCCTTCGATCAACTTTCGGGCGAGCTGCATGCCTCGGCGAAGACGGCGCTCATCGAGGACAGCCGTTTCGTGCGCGAGGCTGCTTTAGACCGCCTCCGCTCTGCCTCCGGCACAGTCTGGGGCCGCGGCTTCGGATCGTGGGGACATACCGATGGCAACGGCAATGCCGCGCGTCTTGACCGCTCGACCGGCGGCCTCTTCGTCGGCGGCGACGGTCTTGTCTTGGACAGCTGGCGCCTCGGCGCGCTAGCCGGCTACAGCCATCTGAACTTCAATGTTCACGACCGCAGCTCCTCAGGCAGCAGCGACAACTACCACCTTGGCCTCTATGGCGGCACGCAATGGGGCCATCTCGCCTTCCGCACCGGCACAGCCTACACGTGGCACGACATCTCGACTGGCCGCTCCGTCGTCTTCCCAGGCCTCGCCGATAGCCTGAAGGGCGACTATAATGCCGGCACCGCGCAGGCTTTCGGCGAACTGGCCTATGATGTACGTGCTGGCAACATCGGCTTCGAGCCTTTCGCCAACCTCGCCTATGTAAACTTGCACACGGACGGATTTCGCGAGACAGGCGGCGCGGCGGCACTGAGGAGTGCGGCGGCAGACACGGACGCAACCTTCTCGACGCTCGGCCTGCGCGCATCGACCACGTTCGTCCTCAACCGTGCAAACCTCACCGCCAGAGGCGCGTTCGGCTGGCGTCATGCCTTCGGTGACGTGACGCCATTTTCGATCATGCAGTTTGCGAGTGGCGGCGAGGCCTTCACGATCGGAGGCGTTCCGATTGCACAAGATGCAGCGGCGATCGAAGCCGGGCTCGACTACGCGCTGTCGCCCGACGCCGCGCTCAGCGTCTCTTATGGCGGTCAGTTCGGCTCCAACGTCTCCGACCAATCCATCAAGGGGAATTTCAACTGGAAATTCTGACCGTCTTCCGGGATTTGCGGCGGCGGTCAGAACCGTAGAGATAGGCCGTCCGCGCACTTTAGCGTTGGGGCCGTCGCCCCACGGGTTACTTATGGAATGCATAAAATGAGATTATTCTGACGCAATATTTGTTCCCTACAGTGCACGATGCACGTATTCTGCCACCGGTCCTAATGGTTCCTCCCAGTTTGACCCGCGAACTCAACTTGGCCGGGGAAGTTCTCCGGCCACTTCTCGTTTCCTTCCGTGGTTTGTCCGTGTCTCAGCCGATGATGGACCCGGTTTGAAGTTGCCATCGCGCATTGGGTTACGCATCCAGCGAGGGAAGAATGACCGGCAGACGCTCAACGGAACGCGACCCCTTCACGTCTCCGATAGTGATCGTGCACGAAGCAGCGGCCCAATGCGGGCACTTGACCGGGCAATCACTGGAAGCTGCCGAAATCCAAAATCGGCTTATCGAAGAAACGAACCAACGAACCAGCAGCCTTGCCGGGGCGCTCAAAGCCGCCAACAACGGTTTGGAGACCTGCAGCGCGACTGCAGCTAGCATTCAGACCGAGACGCGCGACGCTCTTAAGAACATGTCCGATGCGCTCGATCGTGACTTCAACGCGCTGATGGAGATCATCTCCAACAAATCCGCGGATACAAAGAAAATCCTGACAACGATCGTCGAGATCGGTCACCAAATTAAAATCCTCTCGATCAACGCTCGAATCGAGGCCGCACGTGCAGGCGAAGCCGGACGCGGCTTTGCCGTCGTGGCAAACGAAGTGGGCAGACTCGCCGAAACGACCATGGGTCACGCAAAGGAAGCCGAGGTTCTGTTGAACTTCGCTGATGTAGAAAGTCAAATCGACAACGCGGGGGAACGATTTCGGAACGCGGTTGCCGAAGTCCGAAAGACCAGCGATGACTCGCTCGGCCGCGTTTCGACAACGGTCAACGAGATGGCGGTCAATCTCGGAGACGTTGCAGATAACAACAAGGTCATTGACGAACTCGTCGACATGCAAAGGACCGCCGGTCGCCGCCTACGCGCACGGCTTGGCTGGGCGGTCCAGGAACTCGACGACATCGCGTCCGCAACCGTGAACGCCAAAGACGCCCACGACCCGCTGCTTCAGGTCGCGCGAAGATGGAATCTTGCGCCGGTGAGGGACCGTCTCGACGAAATCAGAACGCGAGGGGTCCTGCGGGTCGGAGTTGAACCAGGATTCGTGGGGTTATCGTTCCGTCGCCGCCCACGCGAAGAGCTTATGGGCTTGGACGTCGATTATGCCCGCGCCTATGCACAATCAATCGGCGTGACGTGCGAATTCGTCGAGTACCCGTGGGACGCGCTGACGGGATTGCTTCATGTCGGCATCAAACAGGGCGAGCAACCCGTCGACGTCATCTGGAGTGCGCTACCGCCAAATGCGTCGTACCGAAAAGTTGCGTATTCGGAAACGTATACCTACCTCCCATTCGTACTTGCGCGACGCGCCGGCGATACTAGGGTCCGCAAACTCGGCGATCTCGATGGCAAGGTACTCGGCGTCATCAATGATCCGGGTGCATTCGAAGTCTTGGAGGCGGCAGGCGTGCGGTGGTCTGCTAACAAGGGTAAGCCCAACGGGAAAATTTTTATCGCCAACCTCGTTGCCTATTCCGATCAAGGCCGCATCCACGACTGCCTGGCGGAAGGAAAGGTCGACGGCTTCTGCGTGGATTTGCCAATCTACCATTGGGCGTGCTCCAATCCCTCCAGCCCGTGGTTCGGCAAAATCGAAATTATGCCCGGCAATCTCTCTAGCAAACTCTACTATTACACGGTTGCTGTTGCGGCGAGCCCCGCCAGTGCATCGCTCCTCAAAAGCATCAATTCCTTTATTAGGAGCTTCCGCTCCAGCGCGCGGTGCCATCAAATCGAACAGCAATGGCAGGGTCGTGTCCACGAAGGCGCGCACGGCTATCGCGATGAGCCAGGCCACCTTTTAGGAGAGGCAGAGCTCAGCGCATCGATTTCATACGGTCAGGCGTGTTGACGAGAACCCGGCTGCTTCTTCATCCATCAGACTCCGCATCGTTGTGCCGATTTTCGCCCTCCACCCGCACCAACGCCTCAGCAAGCTCCTGTCGCAGTTCCGCCGGCACGCCTTGTGTCTTCGCCGCGTGTCGAACACTGTCGAGAAGTTCTTCGATGCCGGACGCGTCGATGGCCGCCTTCGCCTCGCGACGATAGGATTCCCACATCGGCCTTCCTTGAAATTTCGTGTCGGTCGGATTGCCATGCACTTGGCACAAAGCGCGGCAGATCCGCTCGATCAGAGGGGGATGACGATGGACCATCAGCGTCTCCTTGCCTTTGAAGCATAAGACGGGGGGACAACCTTATCATCCTGGGATCAAATTCATCTCATTACGATTCGGACAATTTTCATATTGGGCGGCGAGCAATCCCCGAGACACGTGCTATTCGCCGGATCTCTGTCAGGCGCCCTGCAGTGTCGAAGCTACAGACGGGTGCAAACAGAGGTTGCCCACCCCGACGCGAGGTTCGCCGTAGTTAAAGACCAGCTCGTGCACGCGAGGAGCTGACGAGCTTCGGGCACAACGGCCTTCACGAGCCGTCGTGCCCGGCAAAGATGCAGATAGGGCTCGACCCCTAAGCCGTTACCATCGCATGAAGTCGCTATACTGGTGCTCGTGGACTGCCGCGATGGACTCGCTTTCTCCTTCAAAACGCATCAACGCTTCGACAAGCTCTGCCCGCACCGCGGGTGACACGCGTTTCTCCTCTATGAGGCTTCGCACGGTGTGCACCAACTCATCAATGCCCGAACCGTCGATGGCCGCCTGAGCATCGCGGCGATAGGTCTGCCACATGGGCTTGCCTTTGACCCTGGTATCGGTGGGGTTGCCATTCGCTTGGCAGAGGGCCCGGCTGATCCGCTCGACGAGCGGTGGAAACTGTCGAACCATGGGGTGCTCCTTCGCTTTTCACCAAAATGTTCGATCCGTGGCGCCCGCGCTTTCCGTCTCCCTTGGAAATTCGTTTCGTCCCTTTACGGCTGAGTGTGTCCCAGCATCTCTTAGTTTGATAACGCGTTACTTTACGACGCGTTTGCGCCAAGCCTGAAACAACAAAAACAGAAAAACAATGCGGTCCGGTGACAGTCCAAACTGTGACTGAAGGTCGCCAAAGCATGGCGCCGACTTTTATCTCCGACACTGATCTCTTACGTGATGAGTCGGAAGTACGCCTGCTCGAAGTCCGGCGGCACGTTTCGAAGCTTATCCAGCTCCGTCGCCGAACTGCAACTTCGACGCCAGGAGCGCGCCTGGGGCACCCGCCGATGAGGATTAAGGGCAGCCGGCTCATGGGCGGTCCTTTCCGCTCCACTCTCGAGCAACCAACTTCGAAAAAAAGCAGAATGACTTATTTGGCTCCCCGGAGTGAACCGGCACCGAAAAGCTCGATACAATCTTGGCTACACATATGCCGGATGCCTTGTGAAAGCAGCAGATGACGTAATCCATTTCGTTTGAAACGGGCACACGGCTCCGGCAAGACGCATCAATCGGCAGAAGGGGGAGTGAAAGTCACTCCATAGCTCGCACAAATCCGTTCCAATTCTCCATCTGCGCGCATGTCGTCGAGAGCACGCCCGATCGCGTAGCCCAGGTCCCGGCTGTTTTCTTTCACTGCCGTTCCTATCTTCCAACTCTTTAGCGTGATCCCCGGCATTGGCGGCTCGATAAACACTGCGGTGTGGCCCTGGTCATGCAAAACACCCTCGAGATTCGATTTTACACCGAGCAGGGCCACAGTCTGATGGCTGAGAAATTGGCGCACGCCGTCGGCGACGTTCGTATAATGCACAACATTGTTGATCAATGCGCCGTCGTCAAAGCGCATCAGGAAATAGTCCGCACTTGTCGAGAATTGGACGCCGACTTTTTCTTTACGAAATATTTCGAATGTCGCGTCGCGCGGGACCCGAGACGAATCGATTGCGAGGGCAACATGCTGCTCGAAATAGGTATTGCCGATGACCGCAAGATTGTTCCGCGCCATCAGTTCTCGATCGACCGGCACGTGCAGCATCACATCCGCAATGCCGCCTTCACCGACTGGACCTTTCCAGATATTGAACCGGAGATCATCGTCGACACTTTCCCCGGTCATGCGCGTAATAATTTCGGCGCTGATACCGAGGCGCCGTGCGAGTGCCTTACCGATATCGACGTCTATGCCCTTGGCGCTCTCTCCGTCCATCCACGAGAACGGAGCATTGTCGATGTAAACCGCAATACGAAGAACTTTGCTAGCCACGACCTCGTCGAGCGGCCGGCCCGTTACCGCCGCGTGCGAGGTGACGAGGAATATGCCAAGCGCAAGAACAAATTCTGCCAATCGGCATTTGAACATCTTATCACGAGCCTCAGTCTGGTGGCCGTGATTCCAAATAGGACCGAATAGCCCACATTGCTTCTTGGCTGAGTATACCTTCAAATGGCGGCATCTTGAAATCGCCGTTGACGGTCGCGCCGTGACGGATGCGATTGAGAAACCAAGCGTCGCCGTCGGGGGTGGCCTCAACGTAGCGCAGGTCCGGAGCAATGCCCCCCGAGATAGCTTCGAGACCATGGCAACGAGCGCAGTTTTGGTTATAGCCAGAAGCTCCAATCTTGATTGCAGTCTCATTGCCCTTGTAAGGGTTTTCCGCCCGCCATTCCGGTCCAAGCGGCTCGAGCCCCGTTGTATCAACAGGCTCGGGCGTGACACTGCCGTGTGCTAAGGCGTCAAATGCGCAGGTTGCGGTTGCTAGCAGAGCAACGACAAGCACAACCGTCAATCGAGCTAAATTCATTCAGAGACTCCAATTCCTGGAAGGATAATCTCGCTAGTCGAGCGAATTCTTCACAACTCCGGCGAGCGGCGTCATTGCACGCAGGGCAACGCCCCACGGAGCGCGTCCGACCTTGATCGACTTCACCGCCGTCAAGGTTTTCACGTCGATTACGGACACGTCATTCGTAAGTCCGTTGGTGGTAAAGAGCAGGTCGTTTTCGGGCGTCAGCGCGAGATGCCAGACGCGCTCTCCGACGAGGATATATTTGGTAACGGTTGCCGTCTTCACGTCGATGACGGCGACCCGGTTGGCGGGCCCTAGGGCCGCAAAAGCCGTGTTGCCATCACGTAAGAAGACGATGCCGACCGGTTGAATTTTTTCACTCGGTACACCCGGTATCTGAAACGCGATTTTATGTTCGACGATCTGGCCAGCAACGTCGATGATCGAGATCGTTCCGCCGATTTCCGACGAAACCCAGACCTTCTTTCCATCTGCCGTGAACTCGGCGTGGCGCGGCCGCTGATCTACAAGTACGTTCGATATGGGCTTATAAGTGGTCGCATCGATAAAATGCGCCATATTGGTTGTCTCGGACGTCGTCACGGCTAGCGAATTGTCCGGCGAGACGGCCATGCCCTCGGGCTCCACGCCAACATCGATCTGCGCGACCACCTGCCGGGTGCCTGCATCTATTACAGTCGTTACGGCGTTATCTTCGTTAGCAATAAAGAGGTGCTTGCCATCGGGGGCCAATGCGAACTGCTCCGGATCTGCCCCTGACGGAAGATCATAGAGATGACGGCCGCTCGCAGCATCAAAGACCTGGACCGCATCACTATCGCTGGCACATACAAAAAATCGGGAATAGTCGCTCGAGAACGTAATTCCGCGGGGCCGTTTGCCAACCGGAATAGTGCGAAGAACACGAAGCGCCTGCGTGTCGATCACCGATATGGTGTTGTCCTTTTCATTGGTGACGTACATTTCGTGCGCAAGAGCCTGCCCAACCGGCGCGCAGGCGAGCCCCGCAAAAATGCAGGCGATGAACCGCGCTGCGTCCGTCCGCAATAAATGCCGACGTTTCGCTGAAATTGTGCCTGGTCGTTGAACGATCGGGATCGACTGTTTCACTTGCTTGCGCCTAGCATCACCATTGAGACCAATAACCGGCGCGGCCGAAGTCGGCAGCCGCGCCGTATTGCCTGGAGAAAGGACATCGCTCCTATCTGGCTTCCAAAACGGTGCTTCTGAACATGAGTCCGGCCGTGAACGCACCGAGCGGCGGAGCCAAGAGGTAAAGCCAAACGTCTGAGAGGGCCTGCCCGCCAACAAAAACAGCGGGACCAAGCGATCTGGCAGGGTTGAGCGACGCACCTGTTGCCCGAATGAAGGCCAGATGCATGACGAAGAGAGCAAATCCGATGGCGAGGCCGGCGGCGGGCGTCATGCCGTCGCGCGACGTGGCTCCGAGGATAACGACCAGGAAGAGGAACGTCGCGACGAACTCGACTATGAAGGCTTGCGTGACGGCATACCCCGACCAGCCGGTCTGGCCGAGCCCCTGCGTGGCGACATCGTACCCGCCGGCTTTTCCTAACAGCACAAAATAAAGAAGCGCCGCGCCGACGACGCCTCCCAAAAGTTGCGCAGCAATGTAGCCCGGCAGATCGCTCGCCGGCAGACGGCCGGCCGCCCATGCGCCGATCGAGACCGCCGGATTTATGTGGCAGCCCGAGATCGGTCCAATACCGTATGCGAGTGCCGCCACCGTCAGTCCGAAAGCCGATGCAATCGGCAGTAAGGCGACTGCCGAGATCTCCTGAGGCGAGCCGAGAGCTGCCCCCAATCCGCCAATGGTGATGGCGGCGCATCCAACAAAAACAAGTGCCGTAGTGCCAAGGAACTCAGCCAGATATCTGTTCATTCTTCCCTCAGTTCATTCGTGCGACGTATCGCTAATTTTGAAAATCCGCTTCGTTATCCGTTGACGAGCTTGATTGGCGGCGGTGTGCGGCCGAGAAGCTCTGCTCCGCCTCCTCGCGCCGCCTCCTTGGTCGGATCGTAATCATCCGGCCGCTTTGCAACGAGCGTGTCCGTCGTCAAAATCAATCCGGCGATAGAAGCTGCGTTCTGTACGGCGCTCATTACGACTTTGACCGGATCGATAATCCCGGCTTCCATGAGATTGACAATTGTTCCGGTACGAGCGTCGAGCCCGTGGTCTCCTTTGGCCGCAGCGACCCGTGTGACCATTTCAGCTCCATCGTAACCGGCGTTCTGCGCGATCCGTTCGAGAGGCTTCTGCACCACTTCGCGCACCAGCTCTATGCCCCGGCAGACGCTTCCTTTTGCGCTCTTGATAGACTTTTCGAGCGCGGGCTGAGAGCGCAGCAGGGCGGTTCCACCGCCCGGCACCACGCCATCGGAGACTGCGGCGCGGGCAGCTGAAATTGCGTCTTCAATGAGCTGCGCCTTGCGTTTCTGCTCGACCGGGGTCACGCCGCCGGCGAGCAGCAATGCGGTGCCGCCGGAAAGCTTGGCGAGCCGTTCCTGCAGCTTGTCGCGCTCGATATTCTCCGGCGCCAACTCATATAGGCGAGTGACTTGATCGCGGCGCGCCGCGATCGCGGCATCGCTGCCGGCGCCACGCGAAATCGCCGTACGCGTCGCTGATATTGTCGCCCGTTCGGCTGTGCCTAGATCGGCCGGTTCGCATTTATCGATACGACCTCCGAGATCGCGAGAAATAACACGGCCGCCGGTGACGATCGCGATGTCTTCGAGCATCGTCTTCCGCCAGTGACCATACTCCGGTGGGTTGACCGCAACTATTGGGACCCCTGTTTTCTCTCGGCGTCTAAGTATGTCCATAACGCAGGCCGGAGAGATGTCCTCGGCGATAATAAGGAGCGGGCGTCTGGTTTGTTCGATCGCCTGGTAGACGTTTGCTAGTTCCGTCGGAGACTCTATTTTCTGATCGGTGATAAGGATGTGTGGATGATCGAGGATGGCTTCGAGGGATTCCGCGTTCGTCGCCATATGGTGCGAGAGATAGCCACGATCAAACGTCATACCCTCAATGAACTCGAGGGTAGTGAACATTCCAACTCCGTACTGAACGTCCACAATGCCGTGCTTGCCGGCTTTGTCGAACGCCTCCCCCACGAGGCGGCCGAGGTCATAGTCATTGGCTGCTATGTTGGCTACCGCGCGGATCGTCTGCGCCGAGGCCACGGGCTTCGCTTGAGCCTTAAGCGAAGACAGGATTTCGCCGACGCCCATTTCGAGCCCATGCACCAATTCTACCGCATTCGCCCCCGCAGCAACGGCCTTGAGGCCGCCCTGCACCAGAGCATCTGCCAGCACCGTCGCGGTCGTTGTACCGTCGCCCGCAACATCGTTCGTCTGCTTTGAAACTTCGCGCACGATTTGCGCGCCCATGTTCTCGAAGGGGCATTCGAGTTCGATCTCTGCGGCGATCGTCACGCCGTCACGCGATATAATCGGCGTGCCGACCGGGCGATCCATTACGGCATTCATGCCTCGCGGACCAAGCGTTCCGGCAACGGCGCGAGCGAGCTTGTGAACACCCCTGCCGAGCGCCTCGCGGGCCGATTCGTCATGCAACATCATCTTTGGCATTTCGTTTCCTCGATATTTTTTTAATTGGCCGACGCGTGTACGCGTGCATCTCCCGGATTAAGAGTGACAGCCCGTGAGCGGCTCCGTGCTGAAGCGCTCGACCAGCAACCGCCGGCATAGGGCCCCGTTGAATTCGGCATTCGTCCTTAAGCGCCGGATTGATCTGAGGTAAGCTGGAAGGGCCATTGCGGAAAGCGGCGCGCCGTCGATCGATACGAACGCCAGCGATGAATCATCGAAGGCTCCGCCGATATGGCGGCGGTCAAGATAGCGCGCGATTAGACCGTGCGCCTCGATCGTAGTCTCACGGTCGTACAGCTTGCCGACTGTCCACTCGACGACGTCACTTCCCGCAGCGCCTGCGTTTAGGAGGTGCGAAAGTAGTGCTTCCTGCCGCCACTGAAATGCCTTGTTGAGAAACGTCTTTCGGAGTTCATCGAGGTTGCCCGTCGCTTCCTCACCAAACGCCTCGCGAAACGACAGACCTTCGTTGACGCCGCGGTTGATGGCATCGACATACATGTGCTCGCCGAGCACGACCCTGGCCGAACGTACCCAATCCAGTTCGAGAATCTTGGCACGCATGTCCTCACCCATCATGAACGCGAAGTTCGGCGAACACCAATAGGTCGGAAGACGGAAACTGACGGCAACATCCCCATCGCCGCCGATCGTGACCTCTGTCACAAACCCCATTTCTGTCACCGATTCGTCGAGCTCCGGATCTGTGACGCAACCAAGCTTGCGCCACACATCCGAGACGCGGACATCGTTGGATGCTCGCGATGGCCTCTTCATCGGAACCACCCTCCGGCAAGGGCCTTTTCCTTTTTCGCTTCGCCGCCGAACTTTGCCTTGTGCGCAGCAATGTCGATGTCGTAGAGGCGAGCTGCGTTTAGGCCGAGTATCTTCTTCTTGGCTTCAAGATCGAGCTTTACGCCGGTCTCCGCCGCAACATCCTTCGGCAGTTCGTAAGCCATGAACTTGTCGATGATCCACTTCGGAGTCCAAATCCCGTAGTCGCTGCCGAACAGAAGCTTATCCGGTCCGAGCCAATAGAGCAGCTCAGAGATGATATGCGCGAAATATGCCGGCCGGCTGTGAATAAACGGGATAGCCACAGCAAGGCCGCCATAGACGTTGGTTTCCTGAGTGGCGATCCAGCAGAAATCGTCGAGGCGCGGCAAACCGCAGTGTTCGATGATAAAATTCAAATTCTGGAAAGACGTGGCGACATCGTCTACGTCGGCGACATCGAATGCGTCGCGATTGAGCGGCAGAATGGTCGGACCCTTGTGGACGTGGATATTCTTGATCCCAAGTTTCTCGCACCACTCAAGATAACGATAGCTCTCCTTATCGGTGAGCTTGTAGCCTTTCGACTCGCCTTTCCACTCGGCCGTGTAGAGTTTGACGCCTTTGATGTCATAGGTTTCCTTTAAGGCGTGTAGGTACTCAATGCCCTTGGTGCCATCCCGAGGATCAAAGCTGCCGTTGAGAATAAATCGATCAGGGTGGTTCTTCTTAAGGACAGAGTTCTGCTCCGTGGTGTTGAAGCCGTTCACATAGAAATCATTCAAATACGTTGGCTGCAGGATCGCTATGTCGACATAGCCCTTGACGAACAGATCGTCGTAAAGCGTTTTTTCGTCGTACTTCTCGAATTTCTCTTTCGGCCAGAGCTCCTCTTTGGGGCTGAGGCCGGTGTGATAATTGAAAAAGCATTCGATGAACTGCTTGCCGTGGACGTTTTTCTGATTGGCCGGGCTTCCGTCCCAAAAGTGCGTATGACCGTCGATGACGAAGATTTCTTCGCCGTTGCGCGCCTTGTACATGGATCAATCCTTCGGCTTTGTCTTTCTCTAGCGATACGGACCTGCAGGTTTTTTCTGAAAGGGATGACGGAGCGGCCTTCGCTTGCCGCTGACGCGACTTCCTTCAAATGTATTTCATTGCGTCGTCCATATTCCCGAACAGCACGACGTTCTCCTCGTCGATCATCACCATCCGGCCGTAATGCGTGGAGGTGGAGATCTCGAAGATATGTGGCGTCATCGGCCGGCCGAGTGCCTCGCTGATTTCACTCATCTTGAATTCGATCTTGCCTTGGCCGTCGATGCGGATCATTGCGGGCAGATACGTGACGACGATGTTGGGCTTCGCTTCCATCACTTCCGCGATGGCACGCGCCTCGACGCTGTCGTTCATTGTTACTCCGCACTGATGCGAGATCGTGTCCTCGAACTTGATCTCCTTCATCGACTTGAAGATATTCGCGTTGTGGTCACTCATAGCGGTTGTTCCTTTGCGGAAAAGCGTCGGTTGATTCTTTGGAGGTCGATCACGCGACTATCGACGGCGCAGCAAGACCTGTTTCCGCGCAGATCATCCGCAGTCGGTTGCGAGCCTGTTCGAGCGCCTCCGTGAATGAGGCAACTTTCACGCGTGGTTGAGACCATATGGGCTGAAGTTGGACGGCGGCGGCGAGACACAGCTTGCCGTGCTTCTCGATCCACTCACTGATCACGATCCTGTTGTGGAGCGCATAATCCTTGTCGTTCAGCAGAACGTGGATCAGCTCGACGCAGTTGGCGAGGTTTCTTTCATAGTCACCCTCAGCGGCGGAAACGACACTTGGTGTAATGAAGTCATTGTGTGCTGCCGCCATCTGGAGGATGAACCCGCTGCGAAATAGCTCGCCGATGAGCGGCTCGAACACGATGTTGATTGCAACATACTGCTCGAGGTAGTCCGTCGCGCCCATAATCTCCTCTACGGCGCGACGCGTGCCTTGCCAGATCGGATTTTCAAGCCAGTTGCGTTTTCCCGCGTCCTTGTCGATGCCGCCCTCGATGTCGAGGCCGATCTCCCCGAGATAGAGCGTCAGATCTTGTGTGAAGCGCAGCTTGTAAGATGAGTTCGTCAGGATCGCGTTGTTGATCATCTGCGTGAAGCCGTAGCGCTGCGCCTGCATCAGCGACGTACCGAGACCAAATTCGGCATGCTTGTAAGCGCCTACGTGATCGGCGAGAACCTTGACCCACGATTTGTCGAAACGGCCAACCGCCCCCGAGCGCCGGCCGTTATCGATGACGTTCTGGATCGTGCCGCAGATCGTCGACTGGCGTTGATAGTGCGTCTTCTCCCATTCCTGATCGACGGCACGAAACTTGTGCCAGTCTGCTGCTTTGACTCTGGTCCAATCTTTGGAGTACGTCGGCGTCCCGTCGGGGAAGTTGATAATCCAATCTTGCAATAGATAGCGATCGGGATCCGGCTGGACGTCGAGTGTCATGTCCTCGTAGTGCGTTGCCTTGCGGCCCTTTGGCTCGAAGTAGTTGAACTTGCGGCTATCGGAGCCGGGAAATTCGGCGGCACCGGCTGCACCGGATTTCGCTGGCTGCGTTGCGGTCTGAGTATCCATCTTTTTCCTCCCGACGCCTTGGTCCGACGTCTTTTTCTCTGATCAAAGCGAACTGTCGTGTGTCTTATTCTTTCAAAATCGGCTGAGTGAATTTGTCGAAATAGAACCGGCTCGGCTCGACGCCCGCAGCAAACAGCACCGGCATTAGCGCATCGATCATCGGTGGCGGACCGCAGGAATAAGCATCCACTGGACCGCTCAGTCCCTCTTCCCTTACCCGTCGCGCGACCACTTCATGGATAAAGCCCTTTTCTCCGTTCCATTCCCCAGCGGAAATTTCGTCGGAGAGTGCGGGGATGAATTGAAAGTCGTTGAGCTTGGCGGCAACGTCAGCAAATTCCTTGAGGAGGAAGAGATCCTTCTCGCTTCGCGCCCCGTAGAAGAAGCGCACCGGCCGCTGCTCCTTGCTTTCGATGTGGTCTTGCAAAATAGAGCGCAGAGGCGACATCCCCGAACCGCCCCCAACGAGGATCATTGGGCCCTCGTGTCCCTCCCGCCGGAAGCAGGCACCGTAAGGACCCTTCGCAATGACTTCGGTTCCAGGCGTGAGGGCATCGTCGAGTAGGGCAGAGAACGCGCCGTTCGCATACTTCTTGATGATGAACTGCAACCGTATCTGCTCGCTCGGCGGATTAGCCATCGAGTAGGCACGTGTCACACCCGCGCTCGGAATCGAGAGGTCGACGTATTGGCCGGCCCAGAACTTGAGCGGTTCAGCAAGCTCGATCTCGAGGAGACGGATGTCGTGCGTCAGCGGTTTGACCGCCGCAACCTTGCCTTTAATCGCCCTGACCGGAATGGACCGGCTCAAAAGCTCTTCATCGAAATTGGTCAGCTCAACCGTGATGTCGCTGAACGCGTGTGTGCGGCAAAGCAGAATGTAGTTCTCATCCCGCTCATGATCAGGCAGGGCGAATGTCGAGTACTTGAGGAGATCAATGTCGCCTTCCACGAGTCGTGATTTGCAACTCGAGCACTGGCCCTCCTTGCAGCCGTGCATGAGTGCCACGCCTTGACGAAAGGCGGCATCAAGCACCGTCTCACCCTCTTCGACGTCCATCTCGATCCCGATCGGCTCGAGTCGAACTTTATGGGCGGCCTTACTTGCCATCATCTGCTCCGTGACGTTGGGTTGCCAGCAACCCAGTTGCGCGAAAGATGCGGAGGCCACTTGCAATCGGCCTCCGCACTCGTGGCAGGCGCCCGGAAACTAAGGCGCCCCCAACGATGTTAGTGACGGCAGGAACAGCTGCCATTGCAGGGATTGATCTTGAAGCCCGCACGATATTGGGCGACATGCTTTTCGCGATCGGCCAGGCTCATCTCGCGAAGGAGGACGAGCGGACTCTGAAGCGTATTGCCGCGCACGTGATCAAGCGTCCACATGTCCTTCGGACCAAACCGCAGATGCGGCTGCGCCGTGATCGTCTTGCCGTCGGGACGAACAAAGCCCAGATCCTTGATCGCGTCGGCGAGGTCCCAGCCGTGGTAGCAGTCTTCCCAAATCCGCTGGCCTTTGAAGCGGCCCATCGCAGGTGTCGGCCGGCCTTCGTATTCGGCTTGGAAAGCGACGGTGTGGGTCCACTTGCACTGCTCGGAACAGTACGTGTAGAGCTTGCCGTCGACTTCACCGACGCAGAAGTCCTCGCGGATTACGCATGGGCACATGCAGCTCCAGCAGCGGTGCGGATATACGTAGCCGTTCTCCTGATCGAATAGGATGTTCGTCTCGCCGGGAACGCTCTTTCTCGCGTACCACTTCCAGAAATCGCCGAACTCGGCGTACCAGCCCGGATATTTGTGCTCGAACCACTCGAAGTCTTTGTCGGTCTGGGCTTCGATACGCCAGAAATTGACAGGCCAGCCGACTGCGAAGAACTGCGCAATCTTGTGCACGTAGTTCTTCTTGACCAGCCGATCCCACGCCGCCGAGACGTCATCATGATGGATCTTGATGCCGTACTTCTCGAGCGGCAGCATGTAAGTCCGATAGTAGTCTTCGTAGATCCACCGGTGCCACAGCTCGACGTAGGACTCCTTGTTCTTGTCGCGGTTCGTCGTGCCGTATTCGATGAAGGTGCCGATGGCAGCGTCGACGATGGCGTGGTTTTGCCAGAACGCATATTTGAGATCGCGTTCGAGTAACTGGTGGTTGGAGGGGTCGTTGATCATCGCCATCAGCATCGAGTGACCGTTGCCGATGTGGCGAGACTCATCCGACTGGACCGAGAGGAACACCGTCGGCAGAGCGTAGTCACCGTTGCGCGCGGCTTCTGACGGCATCGCAACGAACAGCGTGTTGGTGAATGCGGTCTCGGCGACGACGGTCAAATAGACATTGGCTGAGGTGATCGCGTCACCACAGATGAAGCCCTCGCCGAACTGGCGGCCGATCGTCGAAGCGTAGCATTTTCCGAAGGCCTTCTCGGTGATATCGAACCCAGCAGGATCGATATAGTTCTCCATGTACCATTTCTTGAGGTTCATCTGGATAGTCGAGTGGCGGAACTCGTCGACCATCTGCATGGTGAAGCCAGTGCGCAGCTCTTCACCGGGAGCAAGCCGGGCAACCATCGCCATGGCCCGCGCCGCAGAAATCTCCGGAAACGGGATGATGGCCAGAAACAGCTTCATCCATTCGACCCAACGGGGTTCGACGTTCCGGAACATGTCGCCACGCAGCGCGGCATCGAGCGCGCCATAGACACGATTGTCTTTTTCTTCCTGCATAGGAAAATAGGAGCGAAGAACCTGTTTCATTGGGTCCCTCGGCACCTTCGAGATCTTATAGTCCGTTGGGAAAGTCTGCGCTTCCTGGACGTACGTAGGTGTCCAGCCGAGGTCAGCAACGCGCGATGTGGCCTCGGCGATGCTGATGCCTTTCTGAGACGTGATCTTGTTGAGTGTTAAGCCTGCGGCCATCTTCTTCTCCTTCGCTAATTACTATTCCAGTGCTTCCCGGGTATTCCTGTGCGCCGAATTGGAATTTCGATTCAGGTCATTTGGCACGGGTCAGTGGTTTGCCTTCCGCTATGAAGCGTGCGCCAATGATCAGCACACCGATGGCAAAGTCCTTCCCATGCTTTTCGATCATGCGTTGGGCGATGTCGCCAACTTCGGCAAAGAACTCGTCTTTCGATTGCTCTTCCCCATTCATGGCCTGAGGTGCGGTCGGGCCGGAGTTGAGGTTCATGACATCCTCCTCACACTGCGTTTCTCAGACGTCTCGTTGGCAGCGGCGGCGCTATCGAAATCATCAAGCGTCTGCTCTAGCCACGCCTTCTCCGTCAGAATTTTCTGACGCATGGCACCAAGCTCACTGATCCGCTCCTCAATCGTAAAAAGAGCTTCGCCGCGGCCCGACGAGGGCACCGCGTGAACGTCGCGTTCGGCATTCCGTCGCTCGATGTCGAGGCCGTTGATCTCGTTGTCGATGCGCAGAATGCGAGAATTGACGTCAATGATGCGGACCACGATCTCGTGGCGTTTCAACATCACGTCTCTTCCATCGGGCGTACTCATGGCCTCGCTCCTCGCAAGACGCGTCCACGTGTGCCAAGCGCTCCTCGCGAGGCCTCCCACGAGAGCGCCAGTTTCGGACATGATTTGCTTTTTGATCATTGCATTGGCCGTAGCGGCGTTTAGGTCGAGCATCGTTGATCCCTCAGGGCACGAGCACCGCGCGGCCGCGAACCTTGCCGTGATGAAGGTCGAGGAGAGCCTGATTGGCGTCTTTGAGCCGGTATTCCTTCGTCCGGAGATTGACGCGGCCCCGATCAGCAAGGGCCATGAGCTCGACGAGCTCCGCATAGGTGCCAACAAGATTGCCGACGATCGTCTTCTCTGAAGCGATCATGTCCAGTGTCGGCACCTCGACCCTGCCGCCATATCCGACGATGTAATAGAAGCCGTCGTTTCGTGTCGCGGCGAGCCCCTTTTTGACGGCATCCCCTTCGCCGACGAAATCAATGACCGCTTCGGCACCTTGACCGTCGGTCAACTCCTTGATCGCTTCGACTTCATTCCCGTCGGCTTTGATAAGGTGATCGGCGCCGCATTGCTTGGCGAGTTCAAGGGAGACATCAGAGCGATCGACTGCGATGATGCTGGCAGCGCACAGCGCCTTCAACACTTGAATACCGATGTGGCCAAGCCCCCCGACGCCGATGACCGCCACATACTGTCCGGGCAACAAATGGCGTGAAGCTTTTTTGGCTGCGCGATAAGCCGTCAATCCCGCGTCCGTGTAGGGCGCGACATCTTTGGGAGCGAGGGTCTTCGGCAACTTAATAAGAGAGCGCTGCGAGGTCTTCAGGTACTCGGCATACCCGCCGTTCGCGTTGATGCCGGGAAAGCTGCTTCCGACTGCGTGCATATCGTTGCCGCGACGGCACGCCAGACAGTGCCCACTGGTGACGAGCGGGTGACAAACAACGGGATCGCCAACCTTTATGCCGTCAACTTCGGAACCAACGGCCTCAACCCAACCGGCGTTTTCGTGCCCCATGATATAGGGCAATGCGACGTTGGATTTCTCGCGCCAAATTCCCTCGATGATATGTAGATCGGTTCTGCAAACACCTGCGCCGCCGATTCGCACAACAACGTCGGCAGGACTTTCTATGCGGGGGGCTGGTACATCTTCGTATTGAACAAATTCCTGTCCCGCCAACTTCTCGTCATAGCGATGTAGAACCGCCGCTTTCATTCCTTGACCCTTCCATCCCAACGTCGACCCTTTGCAGGTCTGTTAACGGAAGGATAGCAACGGCCGTGCCAAGCTAATAACGCACTGATTTACTTCAGATGTAGTGAGATTTTTGTCTGCAAAGCCATGTTCGTCAGTCGACGTCATTGGGAGCATGTGTTGACTTTATCAACATTGGTGCAGCGCATATTTTTTATTCTGCTCTGCACTTCGGCAATGAAGACAAAAAAATTTCGTCACTTGAATAAATCATTGAGCATTAGGTGTTTTGGGACCAGCCGATAACATCCCCAGAAATGAAACTCGCGATAGGAAAAATCATCACGGCTCAAATCTTAGCAGTTTAGTCCTACCAGAGGATCACAGGGATCCGAGCGAACTGACACCGCCGTAGTCGATCGCCATCAATGCGCGGATGGAGGCCCATTAGTGCGGTGCAACGCATCGTAGTTGCGTTGTATTCAACGACATCTTCATCTACAGCTTTTGAACCCTTCAAAACTCTATGATCGCGGAGACCATGAACGAAGGCGTTATACGAGATGCATGGGAACGGTTTATCTGCGGTGGAGAGTTGCCGCAGTCGTTGCGGCCCGCGGTTACCGGGTCGTGGCAGCGTTGCCGGAACTTTAGCGTCGACGTCGGCAACCAGCGGGCCCCCAAACTTTCGGATGCCGAGCTTTATCGCCGTCGTTGCGACAACGCACTTCTGGCCGCCTCCGCGCGCCTAGCGATGGAACGCACCGGCCAGATACTTTCTGACGCCTCATCGATGCTGATCCTGACCGACGGTTCAGGGCATATCATTGAAACTCTCGGAGATCATCGGACCATTGACGCCGGGCGCCAAGTTCACTTGGAGACCGGGGGCTGTTGGGACGAGACTGGCATAGGCACGAATGCGATCGGGACTGCCATGGCGGTCAGACAGCCGGTTCAGATTCATGCCGCCGAGCACTTCTGCGAGAAAGTCCAACATTGGACGTGCGCCGCGGCACCGATTTTCCATCCGATCGACCATGAGCTCCTTGGTGTGATCGACATATCAGGTCCGCCCCAAACCTTTAGCAATCAAAACCTCGCCCTCGTTGTTTCGCTTGCCGACCATATCGAAGGGCTGATTGGCCAGTCGATCAAGAATGAACATTCTCGCCTCACCGCAAGATTTCAAGAAAAGCAGCGCAAATGGGGAAGCAATGATTTGGTTGCGATCGACCGGCGCGGAGCCATCGTCTGCGCCTCGCCGGAAGCGATAAGAAGCCTCGCGACGCACTTCGGTGCGCAGTCCGATGCCCCGGATCTGTCCTATCTCAAGTCATTACCCTTCGAGGACTGGGAAGGAGATCTCGCGCGGCGGCTGGCGAACACACGCACAGTGCTTGTGAAGGATGGTGACTCGGAGCTCGGGGCCATAGTTGTTTTCCCGGCAAAACACAAATCTTTTGCCGAATGCACGACCAGCTCGCGAAAACGGCAAGCTGCTCCCGTCGTCAACGTTCCGCCAACTGACGCGCCGCCGCGGGATATAGTAGCATCCGCTAGCGGAGGAAGCTCATCGCAGCGTGGACTGGAAAAAATCGTGTTTCTGCGTTCTGCAGATACGGACACAAGTCCTCATCGGAGCACTGCGAAATATCAGTTCGTAGCATCGGACGCCCGGGTCAAACAGATTTGCGGCAATGTTTCTTCGGCCGCACGGATCGGCCTGCCAATTCTGATCGGCGGTCAAACGGGAACAGGCAAGGAAGAACTCGCGCGGTTTGCTCATAACGCGAGCGGTCGCAAAGGCGCCTTTGTGCCGGTGAATTGCACTGCCCTCCCGGATAGTTTGATTGAGGCTGAGCTTTTTGGCTATGCGGACGGCGCATTTACGGGCGCACGAAGAGGCGGCTCGCGCGGACTGGCAAAAGAGGCGAACGGCGGCACACTATTTCTCGATGAAATCGGCGATATGCCGTTTGCTTTGCAGTCCGTGCTTCTGCGGTTCCTCGACGACTACACCGTTCGCCCAGTGGGAGGCACATCGACGAAGGTCGACGTGCTCATCGTGTCTGCGACGAACGTTGAACTGGGCCAAGCCGTTACGAGCAAGCGCTTTAGAGCGGATCTTCTCTATCGGCTTAACACGGTGCACGTGACGCTTCCTAAGCTCAACGAACGAACGGATTTCGAGGAAATTGTTCTGCATCTGCTCGAGAAGATTAGTCCCGGAAACCGGATTACGGACAAGGCGGTTGCATCCCTCGCCCGCTGGGCTTGGGAAGGAAATATTCGCGAGCTGCGTAGCGTCCTCGCCCGCCTGGCGCTCTCGACAGCAGACCTGAACGGCACAATCGACGAGGCTTTGGTCAGTCATCTCGGGCAACCGTCTTTGGCGCAGGCGCAAGGAGAATCTCTGCGCGATCTTCAGCGGGCGCGGCTGCTTGAAGTTTATGCGGAGACCGGCGGAAACATCAGCGAGACTGCGCGTCGGCTTAATGTCTGCCGGAACACGGTATACAGGGCGCTAGAGGCTCAAGACTCCGAGTAGACCAAGACTGCCGTTCCCGCGACCGACCCGGTCAACCTAGCTCAGCGCAAGCGATTGGCTACAAGCAATCAAGCTTTGTGCGCCGCACATTTCGTTACATGGCAACACTCACCCATCGAACCGCGCTGTTCAATCTTTGAACAGCCTCCGAATTTTGTGATCTCGCGAAATCAGAAGTTTCAAGAACTTGCCGCCTTGGCACGACGGTTGCGCGGAATTCGCCGGCACGTCGCACACGCTCGATGGTTCGACGAGTCCGCAAGGGAGGAAAAACAATGGATGAGATAATAGTGTCCTACAAGTTCGGAAGAACCGGCGGCGCGTTCGTGAGAACGCTCATGTGTGCCAGCGCATTCGCCCTTGCCATGACGATGGCAGGCACAGCCAAAGCTGGCGATGTGACGATCGACGACCTCGCGAACGACGCGGGTTCGACCAACAATGTGCTTATGAATGGGCTTGGCTGGAACGCCCAGCGGTTCAGCCCACTCACTGAAATAAGCACCAAGACTGTAGATCGTCTCGTGCCCGCTTGGGCGATGTCATTCGGCGGCGAGAAAATGCGCGGGCAGGAAACCCAGCCGCTTGTTGAGGATGGCGTCATGTATGTGACGGGATCCTACAGCCGCATGTTTGCAATCGACACGAAAACGGGTGCGCGGCTCTGGGAGTACGATGCGCGCCTGCCTGAAGGGCTTCTTACCTGTTGCGATGTCATCAATCGCGGCGCCGCGTTGTTTGGCGACAAGGTCTATTTCATGACGCTCGACGCCAAGGTTGTCGCACTCAATAAGAAGACAGGCAAAGTCGTCTGGTCGAAACAGATTGATGATCCCAAGGCTGGGCATACGGCAACGGCCGCGCCGCTCATAGTACCCTCGAAGGCGTTCGGGCCCCTCATCGTAACGGGCGTTTCAGGAAGCGAGTTCGGGATTGTCGGCCGTGTCGAGGCTCGCAAAGTCGACGATGGCGAGTTGGTCTGGACTCGACCAACCATCGAAGGAAACGTCGGCTCGCTCAACGGTCAGCCTTCGACGATGACTGGGAAGCAAAACGAAACCTGGCCCGGCGATCTGTGGAAGACCGGCGGCGGTGCGCCATGGCTCGGCGGAACCTACGATCCCGACACGAAGCTAATATTCATGGGCGTCGGCAATCCTGGCCCATGGAACAGCTACGTCCGCCCGGGGGACAACAAATGGGGTTGCTCACGGATCGCCATCGATCCGGAAACCGGTGAGATCAAGTGGGGTTTCCAGACAACACCTCACGACGGATGGGACTATGACGGCACCAACGAGGTCGTTTCGTTCGATCTCAACGGAACGAAAGCTGCGGCAACGGCCGATCGCAACGGCTTCTTCTACGTGCTCAACCGCGAGAACGGAAACTTCATCTCTGCGTTCCCATTCGTCGAACAGATCAATTGGGCAAAGGGCATCGATAAGGCCGGGCGGCCGATCTACGATCCAGCCCATCGCCCTGGCGACCCTGCAAAATCGGCCGACGGTAAGAAGGGCGACATGATCTGGGCGGTACCAGCCTTCCTCGGCGGCAAGAACTGGATGCCGATGGCCTACAGCCCAGATACCAAGCTGTTCTATATCCCGTCGAATGAGTGGGGGATGGATCTATGGAACGAGCCCATCACCTACAAGAAGGGCGCGGCCTACCTCGGCGCCGGCTTCACCATCAAGCCAATATTCGCGGACCATATCGGATCTTTGAAGGCCCTTGATCCCTCCACGGGGAAGATCGTCTGGCAGGTCAACAACAAGGCACCACTTTGGGGCGGTGTCCTGACGACGGCGGGCGGGTTAGTGTTTTACGGAACGCCCGAGGGCTATCTCAAAGCACTTGACGCCAAGACGGGCCAGGAGCTTTGGTCATTCAACACGGGATCGGGAATCGTAGGTTCGCCGATCACGTGGGAGCAAGACGGCGAGCAGTATGTTTCCGTCGTTTCCGGCTGGGGCGGTGCGGTTCCGCTGTGGGGCGGAGAAGTCGCGAAATCGTTCCAGGGCATTCCGCAAGGTGCAATGACCTGGACCTTCAAGCTTTTGAAGAAAGTCGCATCCAACTGATAACGATGCGACGCTGGTGGCAAAGCTTGCTCCCGGGCGCATGTCGCCCGGAAGCTCGCCTGAGCAACCGGCATTGAACAGACCCTCTCAAAGAAACGCTGCTTGAGCCGGCTTTGAGGCCAAGCACTTACCCGCGCGAGTCGAATTGGGCCTCTCTTCCGCCGCTCCTCGAGTCCTTCGCAAGGCGATGTTCTATATCGCGGCGTTGTCGCTCATTTTCTTCCCGCTCTGTCTAACCGTTGCCGTCGTCCATGTGGAAAGCACCTACGCAAAAGCATTGGGCGACGACGGCGTCGATATTGCATTGATCGTGTCGGTTGATGTTTCCCAGTCGGTCGATGCTGGTCGCTACAGGCTTCAAATGGAGGGCATCGCGAAGGCTCTCGAAGATCCGTCGGTAATCGCCGCCATAACTGGGGGGACTCGAGGCAGCATCATGTTTTCCATGATCACGTGGGCTGATCAGGCCAATGTCGCAATCGGCTGGCACCCGATCGCCTCTGCGAAAGATGCCGCGACGATTGCGAGCCTTGTGCGGCAGATCCCGCAGCAAAGCGGTGAATTCACTTGCTTGGCCCGCATGCTTCACACGGTTTCGGTCAGCATCATCCCGAGTCTGAGAGTGCCGGTCGGTCGCTTTGTCGTCGATGTTTCAGGCGACGGCATCGACAATTGCACGGATACGGACGGCCTTCATGCAGAACGTGACGCCGTTCTGGCACTCGGGGCAACGATAAATGGCCTTCCCATTCTGGTGAAAGGTGAGAATGACGTCGTTGGCGCGGGCGCCTACCGTGCCCCCGGGTTCGGCCTCAAGGAGCTTTCGCGCGCTCCCGATCTTGAGGCGACGACGCTCGATCAATGGTATCGCGACCACGTCGTCGGTGGCCCAGATACCTTTCTTCTGCCCGCGCGTGGCTACGAGGACTTCGCGCGCGCGCTGCGGCAAAAATTCGTGACCGAAATCAGCGCGATTCCGCCTCCGTCGCCGCACGCGCTGCAATGAAAAAGTTGAATCTGCACGTGTTCGAGCCGTTTCAACAAACAACCCGATCAGCGATCTGTTGAGGACTTGTATGGGCAAAAGCGATCGGCGCAGCGTAGCGGCTCAGGACGCGGAAGTTCGCGACTGGACGGATTCGATTTCATCAGTGATTGCGTACAATGGTACCGAGCGGGCTGATGACATCCTTGAAGAGGTTGTCGAACGCGCCAGGGTGAGCGGTGCTGCGATCCCGTTTGCGTCCAGCACGGCTTACCTCAACACCATCCCGATGAAGGATGAGCCGAAGTATTCAGGCAATCGCGAGCTTGAGCATCGCATCGCGTCGGCGATCCGCTGGAACGCGGCGGCGATGGTGTTGCGCGCCAACAAAGAGTCGACCGAGCTCGGCGGCCACATCGCGAGCTACCAGTCGGCGGCGACGCTCTACGAAACCGGCTTCACGCATTTCTGGCACGCGCCGTCCGAAAGGCATGGCGGCGATCTCATTCTGGTCCAGGGGCATTCGTCGCCGGGCAT
>RXJH01000011.1:0-491 GCA_003987725.1 Hyphomicrobium sp.
ACCTCTGGCTTGACCCCTTGGGGCCATAGCTCAGCTGGGAGAGCGCGTGCTTTGCAAGCATGAGGTCGTCGGTTCGATCCCGTCTGGCTCCACCATTCTTTTGGGACTTGGCGTCGTGCAAACGGCCGCCGCCCGAAGATGAGGTGTCGAGCCCGCTATCTGGAGAATGCGTTTGCCGCGGCAATGATCAGCGAGGACCGACAGGTTCGGTTGATGCTGCCGTGTGCGAAAACAATCAGTGACATCGTGAAGAGGGAATGTGGCCGTTGGGGCAGCGAAAGCTGCCAACCCCGGCGGTCATGTTCGGCAAGCATACGGTGATCGGGTCGGAAACGATCTGATCACTGGTCTTTTTGTGACCGTGTCGTGACCGACAGCCTTGCGGCTGCCGGTCAACGGACATCGATCACGAGAGCGATCAAGTGCCTTAAGAGCATTCGGTGGATGCCTTGGCGCTGAGAGGCGATGAAGGACGTGGTACGCTGCGATAA
>RXJH01000011.1:541-1675 GCA_003987725.1 Hyphomicrobium sp.
CGGAACGGTCTGGAAAGGCCGGCGCGATGGGTGACAGCCCCGTACGGGACGGACGATACACAGGACTCGAGTAGGGCGGGACACGTGAAATCCTGTCTGAACATGGGGGGACCACCCTCCAAGCCTAAGTACTCCTCAGCGACCGATAGCGAACCAGTACCGTGAGGGAAAGGTGAAAAGCACCCCGACGAGGGGAGTGAAACAGCACCTGAAACCGGATGCTTACAAACAGTGGGAGCCCAAGGTTCGTCCTGGGTGACCGCGTACCTTTTGTATAATGGGTCAGCGACTTAAAGTTACGAGCGAGCTTAAGCCGATAGGTGGAGGCGCAGCGAAAGCGAGTCTGAACAGGGCGTTCAGTTCGTGGCTTTAGACCCGAAACCGAGTGATCTAGCCATGTGCAGGATGAAGGTGGGGTAACACCCACTGGAGGTCCGAACCAGTGCCCGTTGAAAAGGTCTTGGATGACGTGTGGCTAGGGGTGAAAGGCCAATCAAACTCGGAAATAGCTGGTTCTCCGCGAAAGCTATTTAGGTAGCGCCTCGAGTGAATACCTCACGGGGTAGAGCACTGGATGGGCTAGGGCCGCCCACAGCGGTACCAAACCCAACCAAACTCCGAATACGTGAGAGTACTGCTCGGGAGACACACGGCGGGTGCTAACGTCCGTCGTGGAGAGGGAAACAACCCTGACCGACAGCTAAGGCCCCCAATTCGTGGCTAAGTGGGAAAGGATGTGGGACTCCCAAAACAACCAGGAGGTTGGCTTAGAAGCAGCCATCCTTTAAAGAAAGCGTAACAGCTCACTGGTCTAAATAAGGGGTCCTGCGCCGAAAATGTAACGGGGCTCAAGCCACGAGCCGAAGCTTCGGATGCACACCTTACGGTGTGCGTGGTAGCGGAGCGTTCCCTAGGCCTGTGAAGCGGTACCTGTGAGGGGCCGTGGAGGTATGGGAAGTGCGAATGCTGACATGAGTAACGACAAAGAGTGTGAAAGACACTCTCGCCGAAAGTCCAAGGGTTCCTGCGTAAAGTTAATCTGCGCAGGGTTAGCCGGCCCCTAAGGCGAGGCCGAAAGGCGTAGTCGATGGGAACGGGGCGAACATTCCCCGGCCAGCGGATGGTGACGGATGC
>RXJH01000011.1:2623-2879 GCA_003987725.1 Hyphomicrobium sp.
TGTCCTTAGTACGAGAGGACCGGGATGGACGCACCTCTGGTGGACCTGTTGTCGTGCCAACGGCACAGCAGGGTAGCTATGTGCGGACGGGATAACCGCTGAAGGCATCTAAGCGGGAAACCCACCTCAAAACTAGTTCTCCCTCGAGAGTCGTGGAAGACCACCACGTTGATAGGCCGGGTGTGGAAGCGCTGCAAGGCGTGTAGCTTACCGGTACTAATAACTCGATTGGCTTGATTGCTCTCATTTAGCAATG
>RXJH01000011.1:2929-138027 GCA_003987725.1 Hyphomicrobium sp.
CCGCTCTCACGAGCGCCGCGATGAGCGTAGGCATTAGCATCCAGAAATAGACCAGAAACAGAAGTCATATGACGTCTCCGCCGACCTGGTGATTATGGCGGGGTGGCTGCACCCGATCCCATTCCGAACTCGGCCGTGAAACGCCCCTGCGCCGATGGTACTTCGTCTTAAGACGCGGGAGAGTAGGTCGTTGCCAGGTCTGCCGAGACGTCATGTGAATTTGTGAAGAACGAAGTCAATCAGTGCCCTCTATATGAATTCAAAACGCGCCGCTGTGCCTCGTGCCAGCGGCGCGTTTTTTGTGTTGCAAGCCGCTGATGGAGGTGGGTCATGGCAAGAAAGTCCAGAAGCTTCGACGATCTGCCCTGCTTTTGAAGTCTCGAGCAAGCGTCGCAAATCTTTCCCTTCCGAAACCCAAGTCAAGCGCGGTGATCGCGTCGTTCATGGCGACGTCGAACTCATCGAAAAGCTGGGCCGCAACGATCCGTGCCCGTGCGGATCAGGACGCAGGTTTCAAACGTTGCTGCATGGATAGCGGCAACTATGACGGCGTCTTGCGCGCCTACTATTTTTAGAGAGCGCGATTAGAGCATCATTATCAAGCGCGCTGCTGGTGACGGCGCGCTTTTTTTCTTCACGTGGTCGGCAGAACGTCGAAACCGTCGTAGGCGCCGAGGCCTTCACCCCGGATTTCGACTTTCGTGACGTGTGCGCCGGGCGGGCCTTGTTTGCAAAGGCTCAGCATTTCGTCGACCTGATTGGCTGGCCCTTGCAACGTGATCTCTACTGATCGGTCGCGGCGGTTTCTGACCCAGCCCGTAAGAGCCATCGTCCGCGCCGTGCTTTCAACCCAGGCGCGATAGCCGACGCCTTGGACTCGGCCTTCGATGCGGACATGCACTGTACGAACCACACTCACGGCTCATCCAAAACGGGACTGAGCGCCTCCGAAGTGAAGGCGACATTCGACATACCGGAATATATCTGGTCGCGACGTTGGACGCGATGGCTGCGTATTCAGTTCATCCGGCTGAGGCCTCGTTTGGCTTCGGCATCATTCGATCGATTGTTCCTTGGTCGCTCCGCGGTACGCGACCTTGACGCCGCATCGTTCCATCGGCAGCGCCGTGGTCGTCCAGCGATCCTTCGTGACTGTCACGACATAGCGGCGGCAATCGTGCCCGGCGCCCGCCACGAAATGGATATTGAAAACGGCGCTGCCGCTCTTGCGCGAGCGCGGCCACTCGAAAACGCCATCGTCCGGAACTGTCTTCAGGGCTTTATCGATCGCGAAGGCAGCGTTTTTATAATCGGCCGCCGTCAGCCGCGTGAGCAGCACATGCGAGAGATCGGGATGAAGACCCGCAGCTTCCGCACGCTTGCGATACGGATCGGCAGGTGCAGCCGGCGCTGAAGATGCGTCAGTCGCGGCGGCGTCGGACTTTTCCTCCATAGCGGGCGAACCCGTTGCCGCGCCTGGCGCTGCTGCAATGACGACTTCGGGCAACGGCTGGGAATTTGCCGCGGATGGCGGTAGCGGCGGCGGAAGTGGGCCGGAATTTTCCGCCATAGCCACGTCTTTCGGCGGTACCGGTTCGAGCGGCGCAGAGGGCGCTCTCGCGCTTATGGCCGATGAGACGACCTGCTCGATGCTGGAGACCCATTGCTGCCAAGGAGCGTCAAAATGGACGAGGGCAGCTCCCGTTCCCACAGCTGCGAATAAGAAGAAATAAAACTTTCGAACCGGATTGCCGCGCCTTCTCGGCGGGGCGGAAATTGGCTCTCCTGCGTAGAAGGCCTCGGGCTCGTCGGCCCGCATCAGCACGTCTTCCAGCTCGTAGTCCGGTAAGGTATCGGTCGAACGGGAAGCGCGGAAATGCATGGCCAATCCTCAGTGGCTGACTATTCCCGCACTGCATATGCACCCCATCCTCCTGGCCAAAAAATGGCAATCCTGGAGGAGCCCCTTCAGCCCCTTCTCAAACCTCACGAATTTATAAAATTCAGAGCCCTCTTTCGGGGCGAAAAATTCTTGACTCTTATTGGCTACTTGGGCTCTAGCTGACGTTTAGCCTGATCTCGGGACCTTGAATCCTGACCTATTAGGAGATGCAATGAGCAGTTCGTCTTACTCGCGCAACGTCGCGCGTTTTCGCTCCTATTTTTCTGCATTGGCCGTCGCTCTTTTCGCTCTCGGTAGCGTGTGGACTGGCACCCTCGAAGTTCAGGCGACCGAGGAAGAGCACGAGGTCGAGATCTCCATCAAGGATCACAAGTTCGAGCCGGATGCGTTGAAGCTGCCGGTCGGCAAGCCGATCAAAATTACGGTCAAAAACCTCGACGCGACTCCGGAAGAGTTCGAGAGCTATGAGCTCGGATTCGAGAAAATCATCGCCGGCAAGAGCGAGGCGATCATCCGGCTGAAGCCACTGAAGTCCGGGACCTACATGTTCTTCGGCGAATTTCACCAGGATTCGGCGTTGGGCCATATCGTTGCGGAGTAATCGCCCATGCTTGCCGCACTCGTTCTCGTTTTCCGCGAAGTTCTCGAAGCTGGTCTGATCATCGGCGTGGTGCTTGCCGCCTCGCGTGGCGTGGGCGGACGGGGCAGCGCGGTGTTTCTTGGCATCGTCGCGGGGATTATCGGCTCTGCTGTCGTCGCGTTCTTCGCGGCCGGCATCTCGAACGCATTCGACGGCCGCGGGCATGAAATTTTCATTGCTGCCATTCTGCTTTTTGCTGTCGTCATGCTTGCCTGGCACGTCGTCTGGATGGCGGAGCACGCGCGCGAGATGACGCAGCAGCTTCGGCAACTCGGGAGCGATGTTACCGCGGGACGCCAATCGCTTTTCGCACTTGGAGCCGCCGTTGCCATTGCAGTCATGCGCGAGGGTAGCGAGGTCGTGCTCTTCATGACGGGCATTGTGATGGGCGGTACGGAAACGGCGGCCCAACTGCTGCTCGGGTCGGCCATTGGGCTGGCGCTCGGCGCCGCCGTGTCGACGGTCCTTTATTTCGGGCTGGCCGCAATTCCGTTGAAGCGGATGTTCTCGGTGACGGGCGTTCTGGTGACGCTGCTCGCTGCGGGCTTGGCCGCATCCGCCGTGGCGCAGCTTTCCAACGCGGGTCTCATCAATGTCCTCGACACGCCGGTTTGGAATACATCCTGGCTGCTCTCGGAAAAGAGCTGGCCGGGGCAGATCCTGCACGTCTTGATTGGCTATATGGATCGGCCGACGGGTATGCAGCTGATCGCCTATGCCATTACGGCGGGCACGATTTTCCTGCTCGGGTTCATGCGGCGCGCACCGGCGGACAAGCCCGTGCTCAGCGCTTAAAAAATAACGGCGCCGGGAGTTCCTGGCGCCGTTTTTTCATTCAGAGGCCGAGTTCGGAAAGCCCCGGGTGATCGGCAGGGCGCGGCCCGAGCGGCCAGTGATATTTGCGCTCGCCTTCCGAGATTCTCAGATCGTTGATGCTGGCGTAACGCAAGCGCATCAGGCCATTGTCATCGAATTCCCAATTCTCGTTGCCGTATGAGCGGTACCACTGGCCGCTGTCGTCGCGGAATTCGTAGGCAAAGCGGACGGCGATGCGATTTCCTTCGAAAGCCCAAAGTTCCTTGATCAGGCGATAGTCGAGCTCGCGGTTCCATTTGCGCGTCAGAAACTCGACGATCTGTTCGCGGCCGACGGGAAACTCGGCGCGATTGCGCCAGCGGCTATCGACCGTGTAGGCGAGCGACACCTTTTTCGGGTCGCGGCTGTTCCATCCGTCTTCGGCCGCCCGAACTTTTTGAATTGCGGTTTCGCGTGTGAATGGCGGTAGCGGCGGCCGAACGTCCGACATGCTCGTCTCCTCGATTTTTCTGCTGCTCCAGCGGCTTGACCTGCGCACGAAACGTCACGAGGTTTCACTGCAATCGCCGGCGCAAGTGACGGCGAGCCTCGGAGGGTACCAAATGTACGATATCGCCAACCTATCCAATCTGCCGCACCTTCGTAATCTCTCGCCGGCGACGATGGCGGCATTCGAGAATTTCGACCGGGCGGCGATGGCGCCGGGGGTTATTCCCAGGCGCTATAAGGAATTGATCGCGCTCGGCGTGGCGCTGGCGACTCAGTGTCCGTACAGCCTCGAAGTTCATCGCACCAACGCGGAAAACGCAGGCGTCACCGAGGCTGAAATTGCGGAAGTCGTCTATATCGCTGCGGCGATGCGGGCGACGGCGGCGATCGCACACGGCACGCATCTGGTCGGTCCACGCAAGGCGAAGAAGTGAACGGCTCGGCGATCAGAAAAAGCCGATGAGTTTGACGGCGATGAGGGCGAGGCTCAGCGCGCCGATCCAAAGCGCGGCATCCCCGACGCGACTGCGCTTGGAGCGAGACGCGATTTTTTCCGTCGTCTCGTCGTCGAGGTGGAGGCCGGAGCGCGCCATTTCGGAAAAGCCGGTGATCACCTGCGCAAAGTTCTGGAGAAGCGCCGGCGATTTCAGCAGGACTTCGCCGATCTCTTCGACGCCGCGCCCGGCCTCGCGGAGGCGGCCTAGCGGTGAGAGATTCTGTTCCATCCATTCCTTGGCGACGGGTTCGGCTGCAACCCAGACGTTGAGCGTTGGGTCGAGGTCGCGCGCGACGCCCTCGACAATCACCATGCTCTTTTGCAGCAGGATCAGCTCCGGCCGCGTCTCCATGTCGAAGACTTCGGTGTATGCGAACAACTGACCGAGCAGATCGGCCATCGAAATTTCTTCCGCCGTCCGGCCCTGAATGGGCTCGCCGATGGCGCGCATCGCCTGCGCAAATTCCTCAACCGTGTGGTGGGGCGGCACGTATCCCGCTTCGAAATGGATCTCGGCGGCGCGATAATAATCGCGGGTAATGAGACCGTGCAGGATCTCGGCAAGGAAACGCCGTTCGGGGAGACCGAGCCGGCCCATGATACCGAAGTCGACGGCGACAACCTTGCCATCCGCATCGACGAACAGATTGCCCTGGTGCATGTCGGCATGAAAGAAGCCGTCGCGCATCGCGTGGCGGAGGAACGAGCGCAGTACCGTCAGACCGAGCGCGGCGGTGTCGAAACCCTTTGCCTGTAGCTTCTCGCGCTGGGAGATCGGTATGCCGTCGACCCATTCGATCGTCAGCACGCGCTTGGCGGTGCGTTTCCAGTCGATCGTGGGAACGCGGAAGCCTTCATCTTCGGTGGTGTTCGACGCCATCTCGGAGATTGCCGCCGCCTCGAGACGGAGGTCCATTTCGAGCGCGGTCGTGTGCTTCAAATTATCGACGACGGCGACGGGCCTCAAACGCCTGGAGGGCGGATAGAAGCGCTCGATCATCTGGGCGGCGAAATAGTAGCTGTCGAGGTCGCGATTGAAGCGCTTCTCGATGTTGGGACGCAGGATTTTGACGGCAACGGCTTTGCGGACGCCACCGTCGAGCACATACGCCTTGTGGACCTGAGCGATCGATGCGGCGGCGACGGGCGGACCGAATTCGACGAAGTGATCTTCGAGTTTGCCGCCGAGCGCGCGCTCCACCGCCTCGCGGGCTTCCGCCATCGAGAAGGGTTCGGCCTTGTCCTGAAGGTGGCGCAGGTCAGCCGACAGTTCAGGCCCGATGACGTCGGCGCGGGTTGCGAGGAACTGTCCGAGCTTGACGTAGCTCGGTCCGAGCTTGGTCAGTGCGGAAGCGACGCGCGTCGCTCGCGGCACGCTCTTTTGAAACGGCGAAGAGAGGAATTCGACGGGCAGAGTCGCCGCACGCGCGATCTTCAGCGGCAGCGGAACGGCAATGCCCTTCGGCACGAAGCGAACCCCATACTGTGCAAGCACAAATCCGGCGCGCGCGAGTCTCAGCGTGTTAACGATCGCTCCGGGCATGGTGAGAGTTTCGTAGTCCTCAGTTCATTGGGCCAATGGCCAGCGTCGGGCCACACAAGCGCCGCGATGCGTCCAGGTCAAGCAATGCCCATGTATCGGGTAAAGACGGTTAAATATCCTGCGCCATTGCGAAGCGCGTCGACGAAGTTGCCATACAACGCGTGGCCGCCAGCGGCGCAAACGAAAAGCGCCCGCGTGCGACCACGGGCGCTTCCGGAATTCCAAATTTCAGATCGGCTTATTTCGCGCAGAATGTCGCGCGGCCGTGGCAGGTGACCATGCCGCCATCGGGGCTGCACCGGTACTGCTTGTTGGTGACCTTGTAGCCAGCGACGTCGCCATTCGCGAGGAAGCCAGGCCAGAGGCCCCAGCTCACGTTCTGCACCATCGTTTCCATTGCAAACCACTTCGCGGAATCGGCCGACGTCGACGTTGCGACTGCCGCTTTCGTCATGCATCCAGCGTTTGCTGCGCCAGCGCCGAACGAGATCGCGGCGGCGGCCAACGTACAGGCAAGTGCTATCGTTTTCATGAGTCCCACCTCCTCCTGGGGAAGAAAACGCTTCTTCCCCTCCCGTGTGGAAAACTATGAATGGTCGCGGGCGGCGTCAATTGGAGACACGCCAGTGACGGCAGAACACCGTTGGATAGTTGCCGTCAGATCTTCCAGCCACCGTGGATAGCTGCGATGCCGCCCGTCAAATTGCGATAGCTGACACGGGAAAACCCGGCACTCTGAACGAGTTCCGCGAATTTCTCCTGGGTCGGGAAGCGGCGGATACTTTCAACGAGATAGCGATAAGATTCAGCGTCTCCGGCGGTCAATTGGCCAAGGCGTGGAATGATCTCGAATGAGTGAAAGTCGTACAGGCGGTCGAGAACCGGTACACGGCATTCGGAAAATTCGAGGCAAAGGAAGCGGCCGCCGGGCTTCAAGACGCGATAGGCTTCGGCGAGAGCCTTGTCGATATGGGTGACATTGCGAATGCCGAAGGCGATCGTGTAGCCGTCGAAGCTGCTGCTTTCGAACGGCAATTCTTCGGCGTTGCCTTCGACGCATTGGATGCGGTTCTGCAAGCCTGCGTCAGCGATGCGGCGGCGGCCGACCTCGAGCATCTCGGGACTGATGTCGCAGATGACCGCGGTGGCGTTCGGTCCGCTGTCGTTCGCATAGCGCATGGCGATGTCGCCGGTGCCACCGGCAACATCGAGCAGCTTGAAGGACGTTGCGCCGCGCGGCGGGTTGAGCATCGTGATCAGCTCGCGCTTCCACATGCGATGCAGTCCGCCGGACATCAGGTCGTTCATCAGATCGTAGCGACTTGCGACCGACGCGAAGACCTTGTTGACGAGGCCCTGACGCTCGCTTTCGGGAACGGCGCGGAAGCCGAAGGAGGCGGTAGTATCGCCCGCGTCTTGGCCGGTTTGCTGACTTGCAGATTGGGAATTCTGATCCATATCCGCAGCATAGCCGTTCGCGCGCCGTCGCGCTATCATCGGCTCAACTCATCCTCAACGCCAGGTATTTTGGAGCCATGCCCGAACTTCCGGAGGTCGAAACCGTTCGCCGGGGCCTCGCGCCCGTTCTCGTCGGCAGCCGGGTTGCGTCTCTCGAAGCCCGGCGGCCGGATTTACGATTTCCGCTGCCCGAGAGGTTCGCGGAACGGGTGGCGGGGCAGACCGTCATCGGGCTCGAACGGCGGGCGAAATATCTGATCGCGTCGCTTTCGAACGGCGAAGATCTCGTCATGCATCTCGGCATGACCGGGCGTTTCACGATCGTCCATGACGGGACGGCCGATACACCTGGCCAGTACGCGCATGGGGCGGCGCCTGATCCGGCCCACGATCATGTCGTGCTTCATCTCAAGGGCGGGACGCGCGTGATTTACAACGATCCGCGGCGGTTCGGTTTCATGGTGATGATGGCGCGCACGGAGCGCCTGCAGCATCCGCTCTTTCGCGAGCTTGGCGCCGAGCCGCTCGGCGAGGAGCTGACGGCGGACTATCTCGCCTCCAAGGCGAAGAGCCGGAAGGTCAACCTCAAGGCCTTCCTGATGGACCAACACGTCGTTGCGGGGCTCGGGAATATCTACGTTTCGGAAGCGCTGTTTCAAGCCGGGCTATCGCCGAACCGCTCGGCGAAGACTCTCGCCAACCGCCGTGGCGTTCCGACGGAAGGAGCAATCAAGCTCGTGCCCGCAATCCGCGATGTGCTCGAGCGTGCCATTGAAGCCGGGGGCTCGACGCTTCGCGATTACCGGCATGCGGATGGAAAGCGCGGTGCGTTTCAAGAGCGGTTCGGGGTTTACGATCGCGCTGGGTCGCCTTGCCAGACGCCTGGATGCGGCGGGGAGATACGGCGCGTCGTTCACTCGGGACGGGCGACATTCTATTGCCCGCGCTGTCAGCGCTGAAACGTAAGCGACGTTAGTTGGCGTGACGCTCGGCGAGGACGCTGTTGGTCTTGACGATGATGGCGCTCAGGCACATGACCGCAAAACCGCCGGCGAGGAAAAGCTGGTTCGCTGCCCAATCGCCCTTCACGGTCGCCAGCTTTCCCGAGCCAATGAGCCAGATCAGTCCGGCGCCGATCAACAAAGCCAGATAGGCTGTAAATCTCACCATTCGGTCGATTGCCGGAGGGCTCGACAGATTGTCGGCGGGATCGCGAAGACGCCGCAGATAATATCCGTAGGCTCCGGAGATGAGCAGGATGGCGGTGCCGTATTCCCAGCCGTGCTGCCAGCGCGTGTGCGTGCCGAGATAGATCGCGTAGAAGGCGATGGCGCACCAGAGGTAGGACAGCATCATAAGCTGGATGGTTCTGAAGAGCGCCTCGCGCGGAGTCGGCCCAGTGGCGGCCGGCGGCTGCCGCCAGACCGGTGCGTTGGTTCGTATCGCCGACACGATGATGACCAATGCGAAGACAGCCGCGGCGATGGCGGCTTCGACTTTCAGCACTGCGGATGCGGCCAGGTACATGGCGATGAGTGCGGCTGTCAGAGTGAACAGCAGCCAGGGAAGCGATGGGCGCAAGGTCATCTCGGTCGAATGTTCCGATCCGGCGGTTTGTCTTCAATCACGCGTGAGCGGGCGACCGTAATGCATCGAGGCTGATCGCTGCAATCGCGAGGGCGCCGAAGAAGAAGATGTTGCAGCCGGCCCAGTCGGCGTAGGTCTCGGCGCGCGGAAATTTGCTGTCGACGAAGAGGCTCACCACCCCTGCCGCCATGCCAAGCAACTGCGCCTGTAGCAGGATGCGTCCGAATTTGACGAGGGTCGGGTCGGTATTGCCGGCGGCGCGGTCACGATCGAGCATGGCCGAGAAACCGAGGCTCGCGACGGCTGCGAAAGCGAAGCCGAGGAAAAATTGCCACCACTCGGGCCAGTGCTGCTGGATGATGAACAGGTAGGTTATCAACAGCGTCAGCGCCGCCCAGCCCCAAATCAGGGCGAGGTAGCGCGCGGTCGAACTCGCGACGGCGCTCGGTGGGGCGCCGTCGTTCCTGAGTTTCCGGTGATCGCGCATCGCCAGCACGGCTATGGCAATGGCGACTGCAGCGGCAGCAGCCATCTGCAGCATCGGCTGGTTCGCAGCTGCGGCCAGAATGGTCGCAAAAATGGAGGCAGCCAGGGCAAACAGCCATCCGGTCCAAGACAACATTCTCTAGAGGTCCCCCCAAGATGCCGGGCTTCGGCTTTATCGACCATCCGGCTTATCGCAATTGGCCAGGAAAAGCGCTGCGACCGGCAGCGACATCGCATTCGCCAGGAATCGGGCATTTTCGCCATGCTGATTCATTGACCGATCACTTTCGGACGGCTATACCCCCCGCAAACCGTGTGCCTGGACCAACAATCCTGGGCCGACGAGAGATTTTTTCAACCCGCCGCCTCGCCTAGCTCTCCGCTATCGCGCGGGCGTATTCGTAGCAACGTAAGGACAACCTATGGCTAACACGTCGTCGGCGAAAAAAGCCGCGCGCCAGATGATCCGCCGCACTGAAGTTAACAAGAGCCGCCACTCGAGCGTGAAAACCCACGTTCGCGCTGTGGAAGAAGCCATTCAGTCGGGTGATCCCACGAAGGCCAAGGCTGCTCTCGCCGCCGCCGAGCCCCTGCTCGTCCGCAGCGCCCAGAAGGGCATCATGCACAAGCGTACGGCCAGCCGGAAGGTTTCTAGGCTGACGCAGCGTGTCAAGGCGATGAGCGCGTAACGTACATGTGAATAACAGGGGCCAATTTTCCGCCCTGTTGCATATTCGCACCGGTAAAGAGCGGGTCCGATTTCGGGCCCGCTGTTTTTTTAACGTCATTAACCTGCTGGAATCCCGCTCATCGGCGGTTCTTGGAGGATGGACGGACGAGTTGTCCGGCTTTCGTCCGGCCCCGGCTCCAAAAAAAAATGACGCGTGGATGACAGCTGCGACCACGCCGCTCCGGTGGTGATTGGGAGTGCGAGAATCCCGAACGAGTCAGGGCGTTTATGCACAGGGCTTGCGAAGTGACTCACGTTGTCACCAGATCCTGTGGACAACTTTTCTTCTCGCTGGACGGCCATATTCGGGTTGGGGGGCGCTTGTCGAAAAGAAGGTTAAGGGATAGTAAATTTGCCAGTGGATGGCAGCGGGGTAAAAGCGGTCGTTCGCACAGGTAAGTTCGGCGAGCGTAGCGTTCGTGGGCCAACAGAATTGGCGACCGCGAATGCATCGTCAAAATAGATAAAGACCTGCGATTAACCTTTGGCGTTGCTTTGGCAACGACATTAACAGCTGGGGATTCTCTGGGCTCTTCCTGGGGATGACTTGTGCGGGTCTTTATCGGTACTGCGTGGGACGTGAGGGGATAAGTGGAAAAACTGGAAGCTTCTGGCATCGAGGACGTTCCCGTCCTCGAAACTTGGAAGCGTCTCGAGAGCGATCCAAAGGCCGTTCTGGTGGATGTTCGCACGCGTGCCGAGTGGGCGTTCGTCGGAATTCCGGATCTCTCCAAGATCCATCGCGAGGTGGTGCGAATGGAGTGGCAGACGTTTCCAGACAGCCGGATCGTTCCGGATTTCGCCAAGCGCCTGGAGGCAGCGCTGGCTGCCAAGGGCGTCGAGAAGACCACTGAGATTTTCTTCATTTGCCGCTCAGGGGGCCGCAGCCGCATGGCTGCAGAGGAGATGGCAGCGGCCGGGTATAGCCGTTGCCACAACGTTATGGAGGGCTTTGAGGGAGCATTGGACGCTAGCCAACATCGCGGAAGAGTTTCCGGCTGGAAATTCGCCGGGCTCGATTGGGTGCAGGGCTAGCAGGCGTCGAAGAAGGCATAGACGGCATCGCACGGCGGAGGGTTACGGCGGGCGATGAAGAGGGGGGCGCTTTCGGGCGTCCCGCGTTATCAGCGGGGAGTAACATACTATGCAGGCAGCACAAAAAGCAGAGTCTCAGGATACGGGCGGTGGACAGGGCACGGAGACTCCTCAGGGCGCGGTAGAGGGCCGCGGTCAGAAGGTTCGCGCGATGCTCAAGGTTCAGCTCGGCGAAGAGGTCTATTCGAGCTGGTTCAAGAGCCTGGAATTCGAAAGCTTCGACGGACGGATCGTCAAGGTTTCGGTGCCTGTAAAATTTGTCCGCAACTGGATCCAGGAACATTATTCCGAACATCTGCTGCACTGCTCTCGCGTCGAGTTCGCGACGGTCGAGCGCGTCGAGGTGATCTGGCGTCAGCCGGGCGCGGTCGCCCAGAGGCCGGGCGAGGCGCGTCCCGTCGAGACGACGAACACTGCTGCTGCGGCGACGCCGCCCCCGGCACAGCACACCGAGCTGCCGCAGCGTCCGACTGCCATGCGCGCACCGATGCTTCCGGCGCAGCGGACATCGGCTGGCGGCCTCGAAGGCTCGCCGCTCGACCCGCGCTATACGTTTGACAGCTTCGTCGTCGGCGCTTCCAACCGCATGGCGCATGCGGGCGCGACGCAGGTTGCGGAAACCGTGCTTTCGGGCGCGCCGGGCTACAACCCGCTCTACATTCACTCGCAGGTGGGCCTCGGCAAAAGCCATCTTCTTCACGCCATCGCCTGGGAAGTGAAGAAGCGCGCGCCGAACGCGCAGGTTCTCTATCTGACGGCCGAACGCTTTCGCTATCAGTTCGTCGAGGCGCTTCGCTCTTCCGATCCGCTGGCGTTCAAGGAGCGGTTCCGCAACATCAACATGCTGCTGATCGACGACCTTGAATTCCTGCAGGGCGAGCGGACGGAGCAGGAATTCGATCACATCATCAACGCGCTGCTCGACGGTGGCAAGCAGGTGGTCGTCGCCTCGGCGCGCGCACCGAACCAGATCGAGCGGCTCAACGAGCGCATGCGGTCGCGGCTGCAGCGCGGCCTCGTCACGGAGCTGCAATCGCTCGATCACGAGCTTCGGCTCAAGGTGCTCGACAAGCGGCTTGCCGAGAAGCGCGCGGCGGACCCGTCGTTCTCGCTGTCGCGGGACGTCATCGATCTCTTGGCGTCGAGGCTGACGGAGAACGGGCGCGAGCTCGAAGGCGCCGTTACGCGCCTTTATGCGACGTGGCAGTATATGCGCACGCCGATCACGCTCGACATCGCCGAGACCGTCATTCGCGATCTCGTTCAGAACCTCGAGCCGCGGCGGATCAAGATCGAGGATATTCTGCGGATTATTTCGCGGCACTACGGCGTCTCGAAGGGCGATCTGCTGTCGCAGCGCCGTCATCGTTCCGTCGTCTGGCCGCGCCAGATTGGCATGTATCTCGCCAAGCATCTGACGGCGCGGTCGCTGCCGGAGATCGGACGCCGTTTCGGCGGCCGCGACCACACGACCGTTTTGCACGCGATCCGCAAGATCGAAGGCGAAATCAGCAAGAATCCGAACCTCGGAGACGAGCTTGAGGAGCTGAAGAGGCTTCTCAACCACTGACCGCAACTTCACCCCTTGCGGCCTGATGCGACGTAGGGCCGGCACACCTCCCCCGGAGTGCCGGCCTTGCCATGGGGTGGCTCGGCAAGGCTCTATGCCTCGGATTTCCGGTTGATTCCGCGCCGGATCGGCGCGGTTGAGGGCCTGTTCTGGGCGGGCTGATACATCTTGCTTGAAAAGATGCCATCTTTCGGCTCTGATCCGGCTCCGTGGGCGATTCCGTTCGCCCCGGGGCCAACCGTTTTCTCGCGCGTGATGCCACGGCGTGTTCAGGCCGCCATTCCACGCGCAATTCCATAGTCAATGCTGAGGACAGATATGCGTCTCGAGATCGAACGTGGGGAACTCTTGAAGGCGCTGAGCCACGTTACGAGCGTCGTCGAACGCCGGACGACGATACCGATCCTGTCGAACATCATGCTGAAGGCGTCGGGTGACGCGCTGATGTTCAAGGCAACGGACCTCGAGCGCGAGGTCAGCGAGAGCATTAGCGCGAAGGTTTCGACGCCCGGGACGCTGACGGTTCCGGCGCACGTTCTGCACGACATTGTGCGCAAGCTTCCCGATGGCGCCGAGATCGAAATGAAGCGCGACGGCGACAAGGAGCGGCTGACGATCACCTCCGGGCAGTCGCGTTTCAGCCTGCAGACGCTCGCCGCCGATGATTTTCCGGACCTGGCTGTCGGCGAGATCGGTCATGAGTTCACAATCGAAGCCGGCGACTTGAAGCGGCTCATCGAGAAGACGCGCTTTGCGATCTCGACGGAAGAGACGCGCTATTACCTCAACGGCATCTATCTGCATCCGGCCGAGACCAACGGCACGAAGACGCTGCGCGCGGTTGCGACCGACGGTCACCGCCTGGCGCAAGTGGAGCTGCCGTTGCCGAAGGGCGCGGAAGGCATGCCCGGCGTCATCGTGCCGAGGAAGACGGTGCATGAACTCGCGCGGCTTCTCGAAGACACGAGCGCGAAGGTCAAAGTCGGCGTCTCGCAGACGAAGGTCCGGTTCGAGATCGGCCCGGTCGTGCTGACGTCGAAGCTGATCGACGGCACGTTCCCCGATTACGGCCGCGTCATTCCGCATAACAACGACAAGGAAATGAAAGTCCCGAACGCGTCGTTCAAGAGCGCCGTCGATCGCGTGTCGACGATTGCGAGCGAGCGCGGGCGCGCGGTGAAGCTCAACGTCGGCAAGGACAAGCTGATCCTGACGGTGAACAATCCGGAAGGCGGCAGCGCGACGGAAGAGATTTCCGTCGGCTATACGTCGGGTCCGCTCGAGATTGGTTTCAACGCGCGCTATTTGCTCGACATCGCCGATCAGCTCGAGAGCGAAGATGCGCGGTTCCTGCTTGCCGATCCCGGCTCGCCGACGATGGTGCGCGACGGCGGCGACGGCAGCGCGCTTTATGTGCTGATGCCGATGCGGGTTTGAGGCTTTGCCGAGTGGGTTAGCCGGTGATGCGACAGCTGACGCGTTCATGGCTGCTCTGGTTCGCAGCCGTCACGTTGGCCATTGTTTCCTGGGTTTTCTTTAGGTTGAGTGGAGCGGAGTACGGCTGGCAACCCGCTGTTTTCGCTGTGTTACATATTGTTTCTGCGGCGGGTGTTTTGTTGGAGAAGCGATGGCTGGCATATTTCGCTGCTGGCCTGCTTGCCTTCGATATTCTTGCCTACGCGAGCTATATGTTTCCTTCAGTTTCGCGGGATTATGGCTCCTACGACAGGATCACGGATTTGTTTCCGGGCGCGGCGCTAGTGCTGATGAGCATTCTGTCGATAGCGGCAATACATCGATTTTTTCGGACCCAATCTTGAATAACCGCTTCTTGATCGATGTCTTTGCCATAGGGCCACGCTACGTTTGCGTCGGCGTGCTCGATCAGCTTGCATACGGAATAACCCCCACCCCTAACCCCTCCTCGCAAGGGCGAGGGGGAAGCGCCCGCAGCGCCCCAAGAGGAAGGGATGTCGATTGAAAGTGAATTCGCCGATATTCCGGGCGGTCGTAAAGTTATTGATTGGTTCGGGCGCGTCCCGAGTTTTCACGATGCCAACATCCTCGAACTTACTATCCGCAATGCACGGGAAAGCTGTGTGCGCATTCATGCGTGGAACATGACGAATGAAGTCGATCAGAATGGCTTTTTCGTCCTTGAGAAACATGCTGTCGTGACTATTTCGGCTCTTCACGTTACTTCGGTCCAGTTCGACGATTTCGATACTTCGGCCATCATCTTTGACTTGACGATACGAAAGGATGGCGACCAGTACGCGATTTCTTGGTGCAGCTCCTACGGTGTAAGCGGCTCCCTTAAAGCAAAGAAGTTGAACATGGAGCTGCAGCCCGGGAAGCCGGTCGGGTCTCATGCCTGAGGTTAATTCCCTCTGGGTCGAGCGGCTGACGCTGACGAATTTCCGAAGCTATGTCTTGGCGAGCGTTTCGACCAACGCGGGGCCGCAGGTGATCGTCGGCGCGAACGGCTCGGGCAAGACCAATCTGCTCGAGGCGTTGTCGCTGCTCTCTCCCGGCACGGGTTTGCGGCGCGTGCCGTTCGTGGATCTGGCGCGGGCCGGCGGCGACGGAAGTTTTGCGATTGCCGCGCATGCGCATACGCTTTCGGGTCCGGCGGATATCGGCACGGGGTTGGCAGCGGGCTCTCAGACGAGCGCGCGGGCTGAGGGTTCAGGACGTTCCGGCCGCATCGTGCGCATCGATGGCTCGGCGCAATCGGGGTCTGGCATTCTCGCCGATTATCTCGAAATCGTCTGGGTGACGCCGGCGATGGATGGGCTGTTCACTGGCCCTGCCTCCGAGCGGCGTCGGTTTCTCGACAGGCTCATTCTCTGTTTCGATCACAGCTATCGCACGATCGCGGGGCGGTTCGAGCGGGCGATGACGAGCCGCAATCGTCTGCTGGCCGACGGCGTGCGCGATAACGCGCAGCTTGCGGGCTTCGAACAGGTGATGGCGGAAACGGGCGTCGCGGTGGCGGCTGCGCGCCTCGAAGCCGTGGCGGCAATGGCTGCAATCGTTCAGAAGCGGCGCGAGCGCGATCCCGATTCCGCGTTTCCGTGGTCGTCATTTCAACTCGTCGGGACGATCGAGGACGATCTCGCGCGTCTCTCGGCCATCGAAGCGGAAGATGCCTACGCGCGGACGCTCCGCGAGACGCGCGAACGCGACCGCGCGGCGAGCCGTACGCTCGACGGGCCACATCGCTCCGATTTGATTGTCGAGCACGGTCCGAAGGCGCTCGAAGCGCGTCAGTGCTCGACGGGTGAGCAGAAGGCGCTGCTGCTTGGGCTCGTGCTGGCGCATGCCGAGCTTCTCACCGAGCGGCAGGAGGGGGCGGCGCCGATCCTCCTTCTCGACGAGATCACGGCGCATCTCGACGTCCACCGGAGGGGTGCGCTGTTCGCCGAAATCCTGCGTCTCGGGGCGCAGGCATGGATGACCGGAACGGACGCCGAGGCGTTCTCGGCGCTTCGCGGAAAAGCGCATTTTTGGGGCGTGGAAGAGGGAAAGATCGGGGCTCTTTCCTAAGTCGGCGCGACGGGACAAACGGCCACATCCAAAAGACTGAAAATCCACGACTTTTTGGGTGCTTATTCTTGTGAATTTGTAAGGCTTTCCAGGGCGGTTTGTGCTATAAAAATGGACCCTAATTCCGTCCGCTGAGAAAGCCCAAAAATGAACGCTCAACCGCTCAAGAAAACCCCTGCGCCGGAGGAATACGGCGAAGACAGCATCAAGATGCTGAAGGGCCTCGACGCGGTTCGCAAACGCCCCGGAATGTACATCGGCGATACCGACGACGGGTCGGGTCTCCACCACATGATTTACGAAGTCGTCGACAACGCGATCGACGAGGTTCTGGCTGGTCACGCGAAGGCGTGCACGGTGACGCTGAACCCCGACGGGTCGTGCACGGTGCGCGACGATGGCCGCGGCATTCCGACCGGCATCAAGCGCGACGACGATCAGGTGCCGAAGCGTTCCGCAGCCGAGATCGTGTTCACCGAGCTGCATGCGGGCGGGAAGTTCGACCAGAACTCGTACAAGGTTTCGGGCGGTCTGCACGGCGTCGGCGTCTCGGTCGTCAACGCGCTATCGCTGTGGCTCAAGTGTCGGATCTGGCGCGAAGGCAAAGAGCATTTCATCGAATTTCACAACGGCAACGCAGTTGCGCCGTTGAAGGTCATCGGGGACGCGGGCGAGGAACGCGGCACGGAAGTTTCATTCCTGCCGAGCACCGAGACGTTCCACAACGTGACGGAGTTCGATTTCGGGACGCTCGAACATCGCTTGCGCGAACTCGCGTTCCTGAACTCCGGTGCGAAGATCGTTTTGATCGACGCGCGTCATGCCGACGTGAAGCGGCAGGAATTCATTTACGACGGCGGCTCGGCCGAGTTTGTTCGCTATCTCGATCGCTCGAAGTCGTCGGCGCTTCCCGAGCCGATCATGATCCAGGGCGACAAGGACGGCATCGCCGTCGAAGCGGCTCTCTGGTGGAACGACAGCTATCACGAGACCGTGCTCTGCTTCACGAACAACATTCCGCAGCGCGACGGCGGCACGCATCTCGCCGGTTTCCGCAGCGCGCTGACGCGTATCGTCAACAAGTACGCGGAAGAGACGGGGCTTGCGAAGAAAGAGAAGGTGGCGCTTTCGGGCGACGATGCGCGCGAAGGCTTGACCTGCGTGCTTTCGGTGAAGGTGCCGGATCCGAAGTTTTCTTCGCAGACGAAGGACAAGCTCGTTTCGTCGGAAGTGAAGCCGGTCGTCGAATCCATGGTCGGCGATCAGCTCGGCGCGTGGTTCGAAGAGCATCCGAAAGAAGCGAAGGTCATCGTCGGCAAGATCGTGGAGGCTGCGCTCGCTCGCGAGGCTGCGCGCAAGGCCCGCGATCTCACGCGGCGCAAGGGCGCGCTCGATGGACTGCGTCTGCCCGGCGGCCTTGCCGAGTGTCAGGATCGCGACGCGTCGAAGACCGAACTCTTCATCGTCGAAGGCGACTCGGCAGGCGGTTCCGCCAAGCAGGGCCGGAAGCGCGAATTCCAGGCCGTGCTGCCGATCCGAGGTAAAATTCTCAACGTCGAACGGGCCCGCACCGACAAGATGCTGTCATCCGAGCAGGTGACGAACATCATCGCGGCGCTGGGCACGGGCATCGGGCGCGACGAGTTCAAGCTCGACAAGCTTCGCTATCACAAGGTCATCATCATGACCGACGCCGACGTCGACGGCGCGCACATTCGCACGCTGCTGCTGACGTTCTTCTACCGGCAGATGCCGGAGCTGGTGGACAAGGGGCACGTCTACATTGCGCAGCCGCCTCTCTACAAAGTGGAGAAGGGCCGGTCGCAATCGTACCTCAAGGACCAGCGGGCGCTCGAAGATTATCTTATCGATCAGGGCCTCGTCGATGCGGTGCTCGTCGGCGGCGACGGCACCGAGCGAGCTGGACGCGAACTGCGTGAGATCGTCGAGCAAGCGCGGCAGATCGCGGGCGGCATCAATGGGCTGCATTCGCGCTACAACCGCGATGTCGTCGAGCAGGGCGCCATCGGCGGCGTGTTCGATGCGTCGATCCTTTCGACACCGGATGCCGCGAAGGCAGAAGCCATTGCGACGCGGATTGCGCAACGTCTCGATTCCATCGCCGAAGAGATGGAAACGGGTTGGGAAGGCCGCTACGGCAACGACGGTTACGTTTTCAAGCGCGAGGTTCGCGGCGTCACCGAAGTGCACATGCTGGACCGGGCGCTGTTGGGTTCACTCGACGCGCGGCGGCTCAACGAGCGCCACGAGCATCTCGTCGAAATCTACAACACGCCGGCGAAGCTGAAGCGCAAGGACAAGACGGAGATTATCACCGGTCCGCGTTCGCTGCTCGATGCGGTGTACGATGTTGGCCGCAAGGGCCTCGATCTGCAGCGCTACAAAGGCCTCGGCGAAATGAACCCGGAGCAGCTTTGGGAAACGACGCTCGATCCGGATGCGCGGACGATCCTGCAGGTGAAGGTCGGCGATCTCGCGGAAGCAGACGAAATCTTCGCCAAGCTGATGGGCGATATCGTCGAGCCGCGGCGCGAGTTCATCCAGGAAAACGCGCTCAACGTGTCGAACTTGGACGTCTAAGACGTCAGCGTTCCAGCTATCGTCCCGGGCGTCCCACTTGCGAGGCCCGGGGCTTTCCACAACTCCGCGCACGGTTGTCAGGCGACGGTATACGTCGCCTCAATCGTGCGTCGGCCGTAGCGGGATCCATGCTTTTCGGCGTGGCGCTTCAAGAGCGCGACGTTCTTGAGGTTCGATTTGTAAGCCACATCGAACATGTCGCCGAAAACCGGGATGCTGCCGACGGCGGTGTCGATCGCCGTGTTCATCGCCATGCGCGCGATGAGCCAGCGCGGCGCGCCGAGGCGCCGGGCCTCCCAAATGATGTAGCTCGCGATCGCGCCCGAAATGGCGTCGCCGATGACAGGCACCAGGCCCAAAACGGCGTCGATCCCCATGACGATCTTCGTTCCGGGGATGCGAACGGCACTGTCGAGTACCTTCGCCAATGCCTCGATGCGCGCGAAACTTTCGTCGAACTCACCCGCTGGAAGACTCGCTGCAAATTCGTCCTGGCCGAAGCGAGTTCGGTTCATTCTCGCGAATGCTGTCGGCATCGTCTCCCTCATTCTATCTCCATCGGGAAACGAAATGTGGGAATGGCAAGTTCCTGCACAAGACCAGGGCCGGACCAGTGCGGCTCGAAAATCGTTCAGTTCAAGCGCTTTTCGGAAGTTTCATCCCCGTCATGCCGACGGAGGTCGGCACCCAATCAATCATCCACACGCGTTATCTTGATGCTTGTCTGGATCCCCGCCTGCGCCGGGATGACGGTGAGTGACGCATTTTCGTCGACGCGCATCCGTCGAAAGCGCTCAGGTCGTGCGTTTTCTGGGAAATGCGCGCGTTACCGTTCCCGCCTTTTTGGCAGCGCCCTGAAGTTCGGTGCGGAATTCATCGCGCTTCTCGTGAATGGACGCGATGACGGGGCCGGTCGGAACGCCGAGACCGACGAGTGCGGCTTCCGAGAGCTGGAGACTCGCCTCGATCGTTTCCGGCACTGCATCGTTGACGCCGATCTCGTAGAGATGGCGCGCATGGGCCGCGTCCTTCGCGCGCGAGACGATGAGCAGGTTCGGATGACGAGCCCTCAGAACTTTAACGATGGCATCGATTTCGGCTTCCTTGTGGATCGTGATGATTGCCGCCTTGGCGGTATCGAGGCCGCAATGCTCGAGGAATTCGACGTACGTCACGTCGCCGTAGAACACGGGCTTGCCTTCCTGCCGCGCGTTGGCGACGAGGTTTGGCGCGCGATCGACGGCGATGTAGGAGATCTTGTGTTCGGCGAGCATGTCGCCGATTAGCTGTCCGACCCGGCCGTAGCCTACGACGAGGGCCTTGACGCTGCCGTCGCTGACTGGCGTGACCGTCAATGCCGGATCGATTGTCGGCGGCGGGATATAGCGCTTGGAGAGCTTGCGGCCAATCCTGGCGCATGCGGGGATCAGCACCATCGTCAACGCCACCGCGGTCAGCAGTACGGTCAAGAGGTCGTGATTGACGAGTCTTGACTCGTACGCGAGCGTCAGGATTACGAAGGCAAATTCGCCGCAGGGCGCGAGCAGCGCGGCCGATTCAAACGCTGTCGGTTTCGAGATGCCGAAGAGGCGTGCCAATCCGTAGATGATCAGGAATTGAGGAACGATAAGGGCGACGGTCGTTGCGAGGATTGGGCCTGGATGGGACAGCAACGCGTGCACGTCGAGCTGCGAGCCGACCGAGAAGAAGAACACGCCGAGCAGGAGTGATTTGATCGGTTCGACGGTCGCCTGCACGGCGCGCCGGAATTCGGTTTCAGCCAGCAGCAGGCCGGCGACGAAGGCTCCGAGCGCCATGGACAGACCTGCCGCGGCCGTCACGAAGGCGGTGCTGACTGCGACGAACAAGGTCGAAGCGATGAAGAGATCGGCGTTGTGGGTCTGCGCGACAAGGCGGAAGAGCGGCTGCAACAGAAAGCGGCCGACGACGACGATAACGATCAGTGCGATGGCAGCCTGGACCAGCGCCGTCACAATTCCGGTGAGGATCGACGTGTCGTTTCCAGGTTGAAGAACGCTAATCAGGATGAGGATCGGAACGACGGCGAGATCTTGAAACAGAAGGATCGAGAAGGTCGTTCGTCCGACAGAGGTCGACAGCCGCTTCTGCGTCGCCAGGAGTTCGATGACGATGGCAGTCGAGGACAGGCAGAGTGCAGCGCCGATGATGAGCGCTATGGCCGGCGGCTGGCCGAGCGCATAGGCAACCAAGGCGATGAGGGCCCCCGAGACGATGACCTGAGCCCCGCCGAGTCCGAACACCAGGCGCCGCATCGTCGATAGGCGTTCGAAAGAAAGCTCGAGGCCGATGATGAAGAGTAGGAAGACGACGCCCCATTCGGCGAATTTCGATAATCGTTCGGGGTCCGTGATCGTCAGCCAGGAGATCTGGGGCAGGTAGGGTGTCAAGGAGCCGAGGCCCCCGCCGCTCAGAAAGGCGCCGGATAGAAGAAATGCAAAGACCGTACTGATGCCGATGCGGTGCAAAACGGGGACGACTACGCCTGCCGTGCCTAAAACTAGTAGTGCGTCCTTGTAGCTAGCCAGTTCACCCGCAGCAGACATCCGCTCTCCTCAAAAGATTCATATCACTATTCACTATGGCCGCCCGAGAAGCCGGATACCACTGGACAATTTCGTTTTGTCTCTGGAGCGGGACTTTTTTGCAGCGTCTACAACCTCAACTTTCTGTTTCGATATCGGCGGTGCGGGGCGGCGCTTAACGTGACCTTAGCCAACGCTCGATAACAATGGTCGGATAGATCCCCGCTTTTCCTGTCCAGATCAGGCTTATTCGAGCTTGAGCGGCAAAGGGCGAATTCCGCCTTCGAGGTTCGACGTGTTGCGCGCCATCGCTGCAGCCTTGCGTTTTGCACTTTGGCTGATCCGCAGAATGCTGTTCGGCGGCCCGCGCGTTGCTGCGCCCGAACCGGGGCCAACGCTGCCCGGTTCTTTTCAGTCCGTTGCGCAGCAAGCCTTTCGATTTGACGACGAAGCTGGCGATGCTGCCCAACTGCAGGCGCAACCATCGCAACGACCGCCGCCGTCGCCGCCGGTTATCGCACGGCGCGAATGGCGGGCCCGCTTGAAGCTCAAATACCGCTTAGCGCTTGGCGCAGGCGTGCTCGGCACGGGCGTGCTGATGCTGACCTTCGCCGTGATGATGGTTTATTATACGGTCGTATTTCCCGATCCGCTTGCTATTCGCAATTCCGCGCATGCGCCGCTAGTCCGCATCTTGGCGCGCGACGGCTCGACGCTGACGGAGCGTGGTGCGCCGCGCGAATATGTGTCGCTCGATCAGCTCGGAAAACTCGTCCCGGCAGCGGTCGTCGCTACGGAGGATCGTCGCTTCTTCGATCACTATGGAGTCGATCCGGCCGGCATGATCCGCGCGATGTTTGCAAACTTGCGCGCGGGCCGCTTCGCGCAAGGCGGCTCGACGCTGACCCAGCAGCTGGCGAAGAACCTCTTTCTCACTCAGGACCGGACGCTGACGCGAAAGGTCGCCGAACTCGGGCTTGCGCTGTGGCTCGAGATCAGGCTCTCGAAGCCTGAAATCCTCGAGCTCTACCTGAATCAAGTCTACTTCGGCGGCGGTGCTTACGGAGTGGAAGCTGCGAGCCGGAGATATTTCGACAAGCCCGCCCGCGAGCTGACGTTGCCGGAAGCGGCGCTGATCGCGGGCTTGCTCAAGGCGCCTTCCAAATATTCGCCGGCCGCGAGCCCTGGAGCGGCGCGGGCGCGTGCGCGCGTCGTCATTGCGAAAATGTTCGATGCGGGCTTCATCTCCGAAGCGCAGGAGACGCAAGCGCTGGCGCAGACACTGGTCTTCAACGAGCAGAAGATGGCCAAGACGTCCGTCGATGCAGGCTACGTGGTCGATTACGTCGTCGATCAGCTGCAGGCGATCACGGGTGGTGACGACGTGGATCTCGTCGTCGAGACGACAATCGACAAAGCACTGCAGCGCCGCACGCAGGAAATCGTCGCGGATAGTTTGGAGCAGAAGGGTACGGCGTTCGGCGCAAGTCAGGCGGCCGTCGCCGTGCTCGACAGCGACGGGGGCATCCGCGCGCTTGTCGGCGGCCGCGATTATGCCGACAGCCAGTTCAATCGTGCGGTCAAGGCGAAGCGCCAGCCGGGCTCGGCGTTCAAGCCGTTCGTCTATCTCGCGGCGCTGCATCGCGGCATGACGCCGGAGACCGTTGCGAATGACGCGCCGATCACGATCGGCGGCTGGTCGCCGAAGAACGATAAGAACGAGTACGCTGGGCCGATCACCCTCCGCCGCGCTTTGGCGCAGTCGGTCAACACGGTTGCGGTGCGGCTCAATCAGGATATCGGGCGGGGCACGGCGGCCGATCTCGCCGAGCGCCTCGGCATCAAATCGGAATTGCGCGAAGGACCCGCGCTGGCGCTTGGGACGTCGGAAGTGACGCTTCTCGAGCTGGCGGGTGCCTACACGGCATTCTCGAACGGCGGTGAGGTCGTCGAACCGCACGTTATCGTCAAGGTCTCGACGGGCGCGGGCCGCGTGCTTTTCGAAGCCCGGCCGCCGGTCAAGGATCACAGGATCGCGGAGGCGGACCGGCTCGGGGCGCTGAACGACATGTTGAATGCGGCAGTCGTCTACGGGACGGGGAAGCGAGCTGCGCTGCCGGACCGGCCGGTTGCGGGCAAGACTGGGACGACGCAGGATTTTCGCGATGCCTGGTTCATTGGTTACACGAGCCATCTGACGGCGGGCGTGTGGGTCGGCAATGACAACGGCAAGCCGATGAACCGCGCGACCGGCGGTACGCTTCCCGCCGAAATCTGGAAGCAGGTCATGCGTGTCGCGCACGAAGGTTTGGCGCCCGAGCCGCTGCCGGGGACCGTTATCGGGAGCGCAGACGCGGACGCGGCCGACTTCGGTATCAATCCGCTCGTAACGGCGTCGACTGCGATGCGGCCGCCGCGCGTCGTCGAGGGGAAAGAGGTTCTGCCATCGGCGCCGCGGCGTGAGGCGCAAGCGGATGGCGGGCGACGCCTGGCGGGTGCGGGAAATCATCCCGCCGAACAGATCGACGATAATTTCATCGCGCGTGCGGTTTCGGCGACGCCGGACGAGGCGAAGGCCGCGACGGGCGCCGCACCCAATGCGACGCTTGCCGAACAACGGAATGGCTTTTTGTCATTCACCAACTGGTGGTGAGCCGGGGTCAGCTCTCCGGGCTCAGCTCTGGGTCTGGCCGTGCGCCGGTCCGTAGCGGTGCAGATCGGGACCCAGAACCTGCAACCATTGCTTCGCGCTTTCGAAGTCGGGGCAGATTTTCTTGACGAGCGCCCAGAAGCGCGGCCCGTGGTTCATCTCGGAGAGATGGGCGACTTCGTGCGCGGCGACGTAATCCAAGACAAAGGGCGGCGCCAGGATCAGGCGCCACGAGAAGGACAGCGCGCCTGTCGTCGAGCACGAGCCCCAACGGCTCGTCTGATCGCGAATGGCGATGCGCGTTGCCTTCACGGCGAGAGGACGCGCGTGCTTTGCGACGCTGGCGGCGAGATCGCGCTTGGCTTCGTCGAAAAGATAACGCGTGAGCCGGTCGGGCGCGCGCTCCGTGTCACCCGGCACGATGATCGTCGGGCGAGTGCCTTGACGATCGTCGACGGAGATCAAGCGCGTCTTGCGGTTGCCCGTGAATGAAATCGTATGCGGCACGCCGCGGAGCGGCATCGCTGCGGCGTCTTCGAACGGAACGTGGTTCGGAAGACTGTCGAGACGGGCGCGCACCCAATCGATGTGACGATTGAGGAACGTACCTGCTTCATCGAGATCGCATTGAAGAGGCAGCGTGACGATCACCGCCCGCCGCGTGCGGCTGACGCGCAACGTCAAGCGGCGTGCTCCCGGATGACGGCGGACTTCCAACTCAGCGCCGATGTCCTCGAGACGAACCGATCGCGATTTTGAACTCAGGTCGATGGCGCGATGTCCATTTATGATCCTCATGCGCTCTGCCCCCAAAAGCCGACGCGCATCCTATCGATGCAACGAAGTGCCGTTCGCGTGTGCCGGATCAATACAGCACCAAGATGACCTAACAAGGTTCGGCCCCTTGCTCCAGCAGCAATGTCTGGAGTGAAGTCTCCAGCATGTGAAAGTGTGGCGCTCCGGTCTCAGGAACGAATCGCCGCGAATGTTTAATGAATTGCTTTTTCGATCGCGAGTGCGAGCTGATCGACATCGTTCGTGTGCGGGATCGGCGCGGCCAATTTGCCGTCCTTGCCCATCAGGTAGAAGATCGCCGAGTGATCGATGCTGTAGTGCGAAGGGTCCTTTGCGTCAGGAACTTTCTGGTAAAAAACCCGATAGGCTTTTGCCGCCGCGGCAACCTCGCTCTCGCTTCCCGTCAGGCCGACGAGGCGCGGATGGAAGCTTTTAAGGTATGTCGCGAGCCGCTCTGGCGTATCCTCCGCCGGGTCGAGCGTGATGAACACCGGCACGACGTCGTTCGCACGGCTGCCAAGCTTATCGAGCGCCGCCGACATCACCTGGAGACCAGCAGGGCAAATATCGGGACAATTTGTGTAACCAAAGAAGACGAGCATATAGCGACCGAGGAAGTCCTTCTCGGTTACGCGCTTACCGTGCTGATCGACGAGGCTGAACGGTCCCCCTACGGCCGGCACACCGGTCACCTGGGTCTCCGTATTCGTCCCTGGAGTTGGAACCTTAAGCGCAATAAACCCAAGAGCGGCGCCAGTCAGAAGGCCTGCGAAGATCATCCCAATCGTCGTGCGGTTCATAAGCTTGATGTCTCCGTCGCCCTTTGGGTAAGAATGAAGCTAAGCTGATAAGATGTCGCCTTTCTAATGCAGGCGTGCAAGCGCGAGCGATATGCGGCTTGCCGTCACGACTTCGAAACCGGATTCATCGATCTCATGAGTATGCCTACTGATAGCGCGCCCGCGCCGGTTCTCAAAGGCATCGTAAACGAGCGCGAGAGCCAGCTCCGTCTCATGACGAGCGTTCGCTTGCGCTGGATGGCCGTGCTCGGTCAGCTTGCGGCGATCGCGGCGGTGACGTTGCTCTACGGCTTCCCCTTAAACATTGGAAGCTGTCTCGTGCTCATCGCGCTGTCGGCGTGGTTGAACGTCTTCCTGTCGATCCGGTTTCCGGTTCGCTATCGGCTCAGCACACGGCAGGCGCTCACTCTCCTCCTCTACGACGTCATTCAGCTCGCGGGTCTTCTCTACCTGACGGGCGGTATTCAAAATCCGTTTTCGGTTTTGCTCGTTGCACCCGTCACGGTCGCAGCCGCGACGCTGCCGCCGCGCTATACGGTGGTCCTCGGTTCAGCCGTGATCGCGATCGGCATGCTTCTCATCAACCATCATTATCCGCTGCCGTGGCGGGAGGGGACGCGTTTCGAACTGCCGACCGACTACAAGATCGGCATGCTGCTGGCGACGATCGCGTCCATGGTTTTCATGGCTTTCTTCACATGGCGATTGAACAAGGAATCGCGGCAGATGTCGGCCGCATTGGCGGCGACGGACATGGTGCTCGCCAGCGAGCAGCGGCTGCACGCGCTCGACGGACTGGCGGCGGCGGCCGCGCACGAACTCGGCACGCCACTGTCGACGATCGCGCTCGTCGCCAAAGAACTCGAGCATGAGCTCGGCAGCGACAGCCGCTATCGCGAGGACCTGCAGCTTCTTCACAGTCAGGCTCGACGCTGCCGGGAAATTCTGCAGAAGCTGACGCGTAAGCCCGACGAGCAGGATCCCATGCACGCGAGCCTCAGCGTCGCGGAACTGCTGGAAGAGGCATCGGCGCGGCACAGGAGCGCGGGCAAGCGCATCATCATTTCGGCAAATCCGTTGCCGGGCCTCGACGACGAAGTGAGGATCGAGCCCGTCGCGCATCGCCGTCCCGGCGTCATCTACGGTCTCGGCAATCTCATCGAGAATGCGATCAGCTTTGCGAACTCGGAGGTGCAGATCACCGCGCGCTGGAATGGGTCTCACGTGTACTTCACCATCAGCGATGACGGCCCGGGCTTTGCGCCGGAGATGATGGACAGTATCGGCGAGCCCTACGTGACGACGCGGCGCTTCGAGGACAAAGGCGAACACGGCCACTCGGGCTTGGGGCTTGGCCTCTTCATAGCCAAGACGCTTCTGGAGCGTTCTGGGGCGACCGTGACGTTCTCGAACCTCACGCCCCCCCGGCATGGCGCCAATGTCCAGATCTCATGGCCAAGAACCGCTTTCGAGCTGCCGCCGGGCGCTTTCGCGTGGCCGGGACGGCGTGCCTCGGCAACTAAAGTGGCATAAGCCGCCGATTTGGCACGAATGGCCGACCTTTTTTTGCTCCGTTAGTAACCTTTTAGGCTGCTTTTTGCTTGCCTAAGGGGTTGCAGCCGGGTAGGCGGCGTTGGATTATGGCCGTCGTGAAAAAAGCAACGGATAATAATAGATCCGGGAGGCTCCTTTGGTTACCGAAGACCTGTCATTCAAACAGGATGAATTGCCGGCCGACCGCTCGTTGGTCATCATCGACGACGACAGGTCATTCCTGCAACGTTTGGCGCGCGCCATGGAGCTTCGCGGCTTCGAGGTCCGTTTCGGCCATTCGGTTGCTGAAGGCGTCGATCTCATCCGCGAAAAGGCGCCGGCCTTCGCCGTCGTCGACATGCGTCTCGAAGACGGCTCCGGCCTCGACGTTATCGCCGAGCTCGCGCGGGCCCGTCCCGATGCGCGTGCGATCGTTCTCACCGGCTACGGCAACATCGCAACAGCGGTTTCGGCCGTGAAGCTCGGCGCCGTCGATTATCTCGCGAAGCCCGCGGATGCCGACGATGTCACCGACGCGCTGCTTGCGCCGACCGATTCGAAGGCGCCGCCGCCCGAGAATCCGATGTCGGCCGACCGCGTGCGCTGGGAGCACATCCAACGCGTCTACGAACTTTGCAATCGCAATGTCTCGGAAACGGCGCGCCGGCTGAACATGCATCGCCGTACTCTGCAACGCATCCTGGCGAAGCGCGCACCGAAATAAAGCGGCTGCGCTCTTTTCATTCCATTCCGAAACCCGGATCGCGCTCGGCGTGCAACCGCATCGACGCCGTGCGCGCGAGCGCGATCGTCACGGCCTTCCGCCGGGCGGCCGGCAATGGATGCTGTGGCGGCGTTCGCACCATCTCGCCCGCGTAGGCGTCGGCGAAGATCAATCCGGTATCGACTGGTAGAATGTCCGTCGGGAAGTCCGGTGCGACCGCGAAGAGAAGCGCATCGCAGTAGTCGCGATACTCGTGCCATTTTTGATCGGCCCGGAAGTCGGCAATACTCGACTTGATTTCAACAATCCAGATCTCGCCGTCGCGGCGGATGGCAAGGACGTCGGCGCGGCGTCCGTTGGCGAGGGAGACTTCGCTGACGCTTTCGAAGTCGAGCGAACGGAGCAGCCGTTGCGTGCCGCGCAGGATGGTGCGGGCGCGTTCATAATCCCGGGTCTTTTCAGCCGAAAGGACGGGTGGGTAAGGATTCGTTGCGGAAGGCCTATCCTCGGTCATGGTGCCGCCATTATGCCCGTGCGACTGTTGCTGACAAGCGGGCGCGGGGGCGGCCTCTTCGTCGCCCAGCATGCCATGCGAATAGTCGTCAGTCTCCAGGGGAGAGGTCGTGCGAATGGTTTTCTGGCGTAGCAAATCGGAGAAGAAAACCGATGCTCCGGCTGCTGCCGGGGACGACAGCGCGACCCCGGATAAATCGGCGAACGGGATCAAGCGCAGCGCCGCGGAGGCAGCAACGAATGTCGTGACGCTCGTGACGAGCCGTCTTGCGGATCGTCTTGCCGACGTTTCGACAGCGACCGACGACAGCGTGACGAAAGAGCCGAAGACGGCGAAGGACCAGAAGCCCGCAAAAGATCTGACGCCGATCAAGCCCATCGAGCAGACCCACTTCTTTGGGCAGAAGCGGGCGATCACGAAAATCCGGACGGCGCTCGAAGCGAGCCGCGGCGAGCATCTCGTCATCATGGGGCAACCCGGAACAGGACGTCTCGAACTTGCCGAGTCCATAGCCAAGGACGTCGAGCGGTCGCCGTCGCCGGATTGGATTTACGTCGTTGATCACGACGCGCCCTCGCGTGCAAAGGGCTTCGTTCTGCCGCCGGGCGACGGAGCGCGCTTCCGCCGCGATGTCCGCGGAGCGACGACGAAGGCGTGGGCGGCGTTCAACAGGTATCTCAAAAGCGAAGAGCACCGCATCAGCCTCGATCTGCTCGAGGAGGAGATGCGCTATCAGAGCGAGAAGGCCGTCGAGCCAGTGCGGCGGCGTGCCGAGGCGCAGAACATTGCCGTCGTCAAATCTCTCGACGGTTACGTGTTGGCGCCCATGCACGAAGGCCGAGTCGTCAGATCCGATGTTTTTCGCGCACTGCCAGATTCGCTGAAACGCAATGTCGAAGCCAAGATCACGGCTTTCGAGGACGAGCTACAATCGATCGTCGCGACGCTTCCCGAAGCCGAATTCGGCGCGAGCGAGCGGCATGACGCGCTTCTTCGCCAGACGGCGCTCCGGGCAGTGCGGCCGGGTCTCGCTCAGATCAAGAAATCCTATCCAGAGAATGCCTCCATCGCCGCGGCACTCGACGCGATCGAAGAAACATTCATGACATTGGCCGTGCGCAGCGTCGGTGCGGAACGGAATGCCCCGACTGTCCTGCTCGATTGCGACGACGGGCATTTTTACGATCCATCGGTCCGCACCCGCGTCGTCGTCGCACGGAACGCCTCAGCTTCCGATCTGCTTGGAGAGATCAGCCGCGACGCGCTGGGCGTGCCCGTGCTTCTTCCAGGCGATCTCATGCGCGCCGGATCGGGCATCGTCATCATCGAGGCGTGGAAGCTTGCCGCCGATCCCACTACATGGCTTGCGCTCAGTGCCGCCATTCGCAGCAAAGAGATCGTGCCGATCAACGCCACGGGCGTCGGGATCAAGGCCGATCCGATCCCGCTGCTTGCAACCATCGTACTCATCACGGATGCGCAATCGTGGTCGAAGCTCGAAGCCATCGAGCCGGGAGTCGCGCGATACTTTCCGCATGTCGCGAAGCTTGCCGACACAGTGCCGATCGCGGACCTCAGCGAGGACGATTTCGCCAAGGGCGCCGCGCGTATGGCGTCGGACCACGGGCTGCGTCCGCTCAACGCGACCGTCGCGCCGCTGATCTACAAGGATGCCGTGCGGCGCGGGGGCGGACGCGTGTCGCTCGCGGGGATCGCGCTCTTGCATCTTCTGCAGGAAGCCGATGCGATCGCAGCCGATCATTCGGCGTCGCAAATCCGGGCGGCAGATCTCACCGAGGCACTGGCCCGGCGCGCCGAAGGTAATGCGCCGTGATCGCTCACGTAGCGGAAGCATCGGAGCTTTCCGGCCGCGTCGTTCTCTGGCTCGACCCGGAAGCGAACTATCCGGCCGCCCGCCTCGAAGCGCCCGTTCGCCTTGCCGCCGCTTATGGGGCCGAGATCGAAACGGTGGTGGTTTCCGATGGCAGCGCCGGCGAAGCGGAGGGCGTGCCCGTCCGAATGGTTGGACAGTCCGCGCGCGCCGTTCCGGGCGGCTTCGTCGCACACGAGCGGCGCTTCGAGCTTCTGATGACGCGGTGCCGCCGCGCTGTCGATGAGGTCGGCGCGGCTCACGGCGTCAAGGTGCGCCACACGCTCGCTTCAGGCGATGCCGTCGACCGGATCTCGGAGATGTGCGACGAGCGCGGGCCCTGGAACATCGTCGCGCTGGCGCGCATGCCCGCCGCCCGCAGCGACTCCGTGATCGGCACCCTGCTTGCCAACGTCAGCGGCGCGACGGGTTTTCTGCTCTGCGGCGAGCAGCGATCGAAGCAATCGCGCGTCGTCGTCATCGTCGAAGATGCGGAGCGCTTGCCGTCGATGCTGCGCGCGGCGGAGCGGCTATCGGCACCGAAGGCTCCCGTGCATATCGTCATCGGCGCCGATACCGCGGATGACTACGCCGAGATCGAAGGGCAATCGCGGCTCCTCGTGTCGGAGACGACCTTGCCCATCATCTTCGAGGAAGCGGGGCCGACGTTCGGCGTTCCGGGCGCGCTGACGGAATTCATCGCGCGGCTGAAGCCGAGCCTGACAATCGGGGTTTTCGGCGGCTCAGCATTGGCCGACGGGCGTGAGCTGGCGCGGGCGTCCGTCGTTGCGCGCACCCCGATCCTTCTCGTCCGCTAGAGCCGGGGCTCGTTCTACGGGCTGACGGCCGGATGAAAGAATTCGGGACCGGAGCCGATGATCAATGGATCGCGTTTACCGATGGCGCCGAGGTCGCGGCCTTCGTATTCGACCGACAGCAGAATATGGCGAATGGTTTCGAGACGGGCGCGGCGCTGGTCGTTGGCACGCACGACCGTCCAGGGTGCCGTGGCCGTGTTGGTGAAGCGGAACATCTCGATTTCGGCGCGCGTGTAATCGTCGTACTTGTCGAGCGAGGCGAGATCGACGGACGATAGCTTCCATTGCTTCAACGGATTTTTCGCCCGCTCGTAGAAGCGCTTCAACTGCATCTCGCGGCCGATTGTCAGATAATATTTGAAGAGCTTGATGCCGTCGCGGATGAGGAGGCCCTCGAATTCGGGTGCCTCGCGGAGGAAGACGGCGAGCTGGTCAGGCGTGCAGAAGCCCATCACCCGTTCGACGCCGGCGCGGTTGTACCAGGAGCGGTCGAAGAGGACGATTTCGCCGGCGGTCGGGAGGTGGGCCGCATAGCGCTGAAAGTAGAGCTGGCCGCGTTCCGTTTCCGTCGGCTTCGGCAGAGCGACGGTGCGGGTGTTGCGCGGGTTCATGTGTTCGTTGAAGGCCTTGATGCAGGAGCCTTTGCCAGATCCATCGCGGCCTTCATAAAGGCAAAGAATACGGTTGCCGGCTTTGAGATTATGCTTCTGCAGCTTCATCAGCTCGATCTGCAGCGCCTGCAGTTCTTCCTCGTACTCTTCCCGCTTCAAGCGCTTGTCGTAGGGATAGCCGCCGGAGCGCATCGAGGCGTCTTCGATCTCTTCCGGCAGTTTCGGAGGATCGAGCGAATAGCCTTTGGGCAAGGTCGACGTGTGGTCATCTTCGGATGACTTAAGGGGACGACCCGAGCCGTCGTGGCTGGAGCTGACGGTGGCGGCCTCATCGGTCAGCGGTTCGAACCTCGGCTCGTCAGGCTTTTTGTCTTTGTGCTTGTTCTTACCCATTACAATCTCCGTCGCCGGACAACCGGGGCATGAGCCTAGCACGGGCGCGCGGCGGGGCAGCAAAGCGTATGGCCGAATGGTCAATCGCTCCTGACGCAGATACGAGAAAACCAGCAGCCGCCCCCGCGGCTGCTGGTTTTCTCTCTTCTTCCACCGGCCAAGCCCCCCGGCACGCCGGTGGTTAAATGTCAGGCCCGCTGCTTGGTCGGGTCGGAGCCGGCGATGGCGGGAGCCGGCAGGCTCGCCGTGATCGGCTCGACATCCGTGCGCTCGCGGCGGCGCGGTGCAACGGGCTGGAAGGCGCGCCGGGCATGCACTTCGCAATAGGGAAGCAACGGCACCTTGGCGCGGCCACAGAAATGGAACTCAGAGGTTTGCGGATCGCCGATCGGCCAACGGCAGCTGCATTCGCCCAGCGTCTGAATGGTTTTTCTTTCGGCGACAGGAATTTCGATCTCTTCCGCAGGCGCCACGTAAGCTTCGGCGTCTAGATAGAGTGCCCGCACGGCAGGATTTCCGGTTTGTGCGAAGCGCTGCTTCACCGGGCGCTTCGTATTTGCCAACCGGGTGCGGGGCCGGTGCGATTTCATTCGTGACGTCGTCGCCCGGCCGGATAAACCAAGCCGGTGCACTTTGCCGATGACGGCATTGCGCGTCACGCTTCCAAGGCGGCCTGCGATCTGGCTCGCGCTCAGCCCTTCGGACCAAAGCCTTTTTAAAAGGTCCACGCGCTCATCAGTCCAAGACATCCGTCGATTGCTCCCTCTCGAGCCGCATCAGCGGCGGTGCACCCCCCGGTGCCCGCAGTTACCCGGCCGCAATCGAGCCCCTGCCAACGCGTGCGAACGAACACGACGCGACGGCGGAGGACGACGGTCCCAACCGGTTTACAAACGCAAAAAACTTGAGGAGACGCAGAACAGAAACGCGCACGAGACACGGGCAGTCCGCTGACAAGCGGTTAGCCCAAGGCGCGGTCGAGGCCGATACACAACCGAACAAGAGCGGCTAGCGCCGCCATATGTCGTGGCCTGACAAGCATAAGTTACAACATGCTGAATCCCGTCTACAAGCCAGAGCTGCAAGCTTGAGGGTATTGACAGGGAGAAGTGGCGACTGCGCCACAGACGATTCGCGCCAGGGGATATGTCTGATTTCGGTGCGCCATAGCCCCTATTTCAACCATAAGGACGTGGCGCTGGCAATTCGGCCCGTGAAGCCGAGGGGTGAAACCGAGCATTTATTGACAGCTTTGCCGGGGAGCGTTATCAGGGGTTGTGATTGAGCCGCCGGAATTGGGCGGCTTTTTGATTTTCTGCTCAGGGTTATCCACGAACCATGTCTTCTTCCCCCGCAGCGCTGGGGAAAGCCTCCCGTAGCGCTTCCGAGACCAGCGGACAGTCAACGGCTGTGATGGGCACATATGCCCGTCAGGACATCGTTTTTGTGCGCGGCGAGGGCTGTTGGCTGATCGCCGAGAGCGGCGAGCGCTATCTCGATTTCGGATCCGGCGTCGCCGTCAATTCGCTCGGTCATGCGCATCCGCAACTCGTCGCGGCGCTGAAGACACAGGCCGAGAAGCTGTGGCACACCTCGAACCTGTACCGGGTCGAGGGTCAGGAGACCGTCGCCGATAAGCTGACGCGGCTGACGTTCGCGGAACGCATCTTCTTCTGCAATTCGGGCGCGGAAGCCTGCGAGGGCGCGATCAAGGTCGCACGCCGCTATCATTATGTGTCGGGTCAGCCCGAGCGCCGGCGCATCATCGCTTTTCGCGGCGCCTTTCATGGGCGGACTCTGGCAACGCTCGCTGCTGCCGGGAACGAGAAGTATCTCGAAGGCTTCGGGCCGACGGCCGACGGCTTCGATCACGTCGACCTCGGGGATCTCGATGCGCTCGAGGCCCAGATCGGGCCGGAGACGGCGGCGATCATGCTTGAGCCCATTCAGGGCGAGGGTGGCGTCAGGGCCGTTTCGCCGGAATTCCTGAAAGCCGTTCGCGAACTTTGCGACAAGCACGGGTTATTGCTTGTGCTCGACGAGGTTCAGACCGGCATGGGGCGGACGGGTAAACTGTTCGCGCACGAATGGGCCGGCGTCACGCCCGACGTCATGGCGATTGCGAAGGGCTTCGGCGGCGGATTCCCCGTCGGCGCGGTGCTGGCGACGGCGGAAGCCGCCAAGGGCATGACGCCCGGCACCCATGGCTCAACGTTCGGCGGCAATCCGCTGGCGATGGCCGTCGCGTCGACGGTTCTCGACGTCATCGCGGAGCCCGGGTTCCTCGAAGCCGTGCAGATGAAAACATTGCGCCTCAAGCAGGGCCTCGAAGGCCTCAAGGATCAGCACGCGGGGATCGTCGAAGAGGTTCGCGGCGCGGGTCTCTTGATGGGACTGAAACTGAAATCCGGTGTCACGCCAGCTCAGGTCGTCAAAGCGGCCAACGAGGAGAAGCTTCTCATCGTCGGGGCCGGAGACAATAGCGTCCGCGTGCTTCCACCCCTCATCGCGACCGAGGAAGAGATTGGCGAAGGGGTCAGAGCCCTGTCGCGCGCTCTCGCGCGTGTCGCCGGCGAGACGTCCCCATGACCGTACATTCGAAAGAGCGGGAGAAAGCTCCGCAAGTCATGACCACGAAACCTCCCGTCCGAACCGTCCGGCATTTTCTCGATATCGCCGATCTCGACAGCAAGACGCTGCGCGGGATCATCGACGCGGCGCATGCGATGAAAAAGGCCGGCAAACGTGTGCCAGCCAATCTGCGGCCGAAGAACGTCGAAGACCTCGTCCTCGTGCTGATCTTCGAGAAGCCTTCGACGCGGACGCGCGTTTCGTTCGATGTCGCAATGCGCCAGCTCGGCGGCGGCGCGCTGACGCTGAACCATACCGATCTGCAGCTCGGCCGCGGTGAATCCGTTGCCGATACGGCGCGCGTTCTCTCGCGCTACGCCGACGGCATCATGATCCGCGCCAATGCGCATGCGACGCTCGCCGAGCTTGCCCGTTATTCGACGATCCCCGTGATCAACGGATTGACGGAAAAGAGCCACCCTTGCCAGGTGATGGCCGACATTCAGACGTTCGAGGAACACCTCGGACCGATCGCGGGCAAGTCGGTCGCCTGGGTCGGAGACGGTAACAACGTCGCGGTTTCGTGGATGCATGCGGCCGTCCGTTTCGGCTTCAAGCTGAAACTCGCTTGTCCAAAAGAGCTCTTCCCGGAAGAGGAAGCACTTGCGTGGCTTCGTCGTGAGAAGGGCGACGTCGAGATCGGAACGGATCCGGTGCATGCGGTCGAAGGCGTCGATTGCGTCGTCACCGATACATGGGTTTCGATGGGACAGTCGGATGCGGCGCGGCGGAAGAAAATTCTGGCGCCCTATGCCGTCAACGCGAAGCTCATGAGCAAGGCGGCCAAGAACGCGATCTTCATGCACTGCCTGCCAGCCTATCGCGGACACGAAGTCACCGAGGACGTTCTAGAAGGCCCGCAGTCGGTCGTTTTCGACGAAGCCGAGAACCGTCTCCATGCGCAGAAAGCCATTCTTGCATGGTGCTTCGGCGCCTAAGGGCTTGTCTCACCGATGCCGGTTGACACTCCACCAACGCCGCCCGCGATACCGATAGACGACGTCGTCGTCGCTTTTCGCACGCAGAATTCCAACATCCGCGGCCGGCTGGTGCGGCTCGGAGCAACACTCGACGCCATCGTCGCACCGCATGCGATGCCAGACCTTCCGGGCCGGGCGCTGTCGGAAGCGCTGGCGCTGGCGGCGCTCTGCGGATCGGCCTTGCCGCAAGGGGGCAACCTCAATCTGCTGACGCGATCGGACGGGCCGGTTTCAATTCTCGTTGCCGACTACACCGCAAGCGGACGCCTTAGGGGGTATGCCCGCTACGACGCAAAGAAGATTGCCGAGATTGCGCAAGGTGGAGCGCGGCAGGAGACTGCGGCGGCGCTGGGCAACGGCCATCTCGCGATCACGCTCGATTCCGGTCCGGGACAGGAGCGCTATCAAGGCGTGCTCGCTTTCGAGGCGGCGCCGCTTTCGGCAACGGCGGCGGCTTATTTTCAGCAACGCGAAAATCTGCCGACATTCATCCGGACCGCGGTCGCGGAGCATTACGTGGCGCCAAAGCAAGCGTCGCAGTCGGACGTGCGCTGGCACCGGCGAGCGGGCGGTCTCATGGTGCAAAGCGTCGGGGCTTCGCACGATGAAGGCGGGTCGGATGCCGACGATGACTGGAAGCGCGTCGAAATGCTTGCCGCGACGGTCGAAGATCTCGAACTGCTCGACCCGGGCTTGACCGTCGAGCGGCTGCTGCTGCGGCTCTTCCATGAAGAGGCCGTCGCCATCGAGCGGGTCATTCCCCTTTCTTCGTTCTGCCGATGCAGCCGGGAGAAAGTCGAGAACGTGTTGCTCGCATTCGGCGCCAACGAACTGTCCGACATGCTGGACGACAACGGTAAGATCGTCGTCACGTGCGAATTCTGTACGGCGCGATATGAGTTCTCGCTCGATGAATTGCGGGCAGCCGGCGGCTGAGTTTCGCTTGCAGGCCAGCCGAGCAACTGCCTTTCCTTATTTGCCGAGGCCGCCGTTCGCGGCTTTACCGACATCGCCGCCCTGATCACGCGGGTCGCCGCTTTGCGGCGCCTTGCCCGAAACATCGTATTCGGTTTTCGAGCGGGCACTGGCGATCTGAGCGCCATCGAGTTTGCAGCTGCCTGACTTGTCCATCAGGACGAACGCGGGGTTTGGCTTGTCGACGAATTCCTGTCGCGTGACCTTGCCGTCGCCGTTCTGATCGAAATACTTGAGGTCCGCGGTGACGAACATCTTGTCGATCTTGGTCAGATTGTTCCACTCGCTCGCGTCGAGTGAATCGTCGTGATCGGTGTCGGCGCTGTTGAAGAGATCTTCGGCGTAGGACTTCCACTCGTTGCAGGTCACGACGTTGTCGTGGTTGAGATCCCAGCTTCCCGCAGCTTGCAAATAGGCGCGGTCGATTTCCGAGATCGAGTTCCCTCCCCCGAAGGGATTGATCGAGCCGATGGTCGGCACCGAGGCCGTCGAGCATCCGGTGAGCGCGAGAGCGGCGGTCATGGCGCAAGCCGAGGCGTTGAGAAGTTGCAAGCGTTTGGTCATTGGCCCGTCTCTAAAATTGGCGAAGGCTCGGCGGCTCGAAGGCTCGAGTGATTGGTACGCTCAAGAGTGGGCCAGAAGCACGGCGGTCCGCGAAGAAAGTCGTGGGTTTGCAAGATTGTCGCACGGTATGTCGTAGGCAAGTCACACTGTTTCGGGCGTCGCTTAACCTATTGCGGCGCATTGAGTTTCGCCGCGGTGCGGTAGGACTTGGCCGTTATTCTCAAGTCTCGGCCCAAGCCCCGAGGCGGTCCAGAAAGGCCATGCATTTGGCGATTTCGCTCTCGGCGATCCATTCGTCGGCGGTATGCGCCTGGGCGATGTCGCCGGGTCCGCAGACGACGGACGGCGCGCCAGCATCCTGGAAGAGCGCGGCCTCGGTGCCGTAGGAGACGCCGAAGGTTTCGTTTTGCCCGGTCAATTTCAGGGCCAGCGCCACCACTTCGGATGACGGTTCGGCGCCGAAGGGCGGCACGGCATTGACGCGTTCGATGTCGATGCCGGCTTCGGGGGCGATGGCGCGCATTTCAGCGAGGCAATGCGTCTCGGCAAAGCGGCGCAAGCGGTTTTCGATTTCGTCGGCGTGCAGTCCGGGCAATGCGCGGATATCGAAAACGAAACTGCAATGCACGGGGACGATGTTGGTTGCGGTGCCGCCGTCGATCTTCGTCACCTGCAGCGTCGAGTAGGGCGGTTCGAAACGGACGTCGATCACGCGGCGCTTCAGCTCGGCTTCCACGCGGTCGAGTTCGCCGATCAGGCGCGTGGCGTAGGTCACGGCGTTGACGCCGAGATGAGCCATGCTCGAATGGGCAGCGCGTCCTTTGACGTCGACGCGCCAACGGACCGGACCTTTGTGCGCATCGACGACCTGCATGCTCGTCGGCTCGCCGACAATCACCATGCGCGGTTTCGGGAGAGCTTTGCCGAGTTCGGCGATCATCGGGCGAACGCCGATGCAGCCGACTTCCTCATCATAGGAGAAGGCGAGATGGATCGGCTTCTTCAATTTGCGCTTCTTGAAGTCGGGGACGGCGGCGAGGGAAGCGGCGAGAAAGCCTTTCATATCGGCAGAGCCGCGGCCATAGAGGCGGCCATTATCCGCGCGCAGCGTGAACGGGTCGCTTGTCCAGTCCTGGCCATCGACGGGCACGACGTCGGTATGGCCGGAGAGCGCGATGCCGCCTTCGTCAACGGGGCCGATGGTGGCGTAGAGCGAGGCTTTCTGACCGTCTTCGCTGACGATCCGTTGCGATGAAACGCCGTGCCCTCGAAGGTAATCTTCGACGAACGCGATCAGGCCGAGATTGTTCTTGTGGCTCGTGGTGTCGAAGGCCACGAGGCGCGCAAGCAATTCGACGGGCGTCAAGATTGGGTCTCGGGCTTCGCTCATCGGCTGTCGCCGCGTTCAGTTCATGCTGCGTCGGGTATAGGGGCTATCGAGCGAGAAGGCGGGTATGGCTACGTCGAAGAGCTTACCGGCTTCGTCCGACATCTGATAGCTGCCGACCATGATACCCTGCGGCGTCTTTAGCGGACAGCCCGACGTGTAGTGAAACGATTTGCCCGGTTCGATGACCGGCGTTTGTCCGACGACGCCGGCGCCACGCACTTCTTCGGTGCGGCCGAGTGCATCCGTTATCCGCCACATGCGCGATTTCAGCTGCACAGTCTCGGCGCCGTCGTTGTTAATCTCGACCGCGTAGGACCACACGAAATGGCTGTCTTCCGGAGACGACTGGTCTTCCATGTAGCGCGGCTCGACACGGATGCGGATGCCGCGCGTCGTGGCTTCATAGGCGTGGTAGGCGGCGGCTGCTGACGCGGCCTTTCTGGCTGCCGAAGCCGGCGTACTTTTACTCATGTTGTCCCCGTCACCCCGTAACCTTCTTCACCGCATTCGTGAGATCGTCGGCTAAATCTTCGGCCGCTTCAAGTCCGATCGAAAGACGGATCATACCATCACTAATTCCCAGTTCCGAGCGCTGCTCGGGCGTCAACTTAAAGTGGGTGGTCGTCGCGGGGTGCGTCACGAGGCTCTTGGCATCCCCAAGGTTATTCGAGATGCGGATCAAACGAAGAGCGTTAAGACAGCGGAAGGCCCCCTGTTTACCACCTTCGACCTCGAACGCGATCATCTGGCCGCCGCCCGGCATCTGCTTTCGAGCAAGCGCCGCTTGCGGATGATCGGCGCGGCCGGGGTAAAGCACCCGCGTCACGCCTTTGAGGCCGGATAGAAGGTCGGCAATCTTAACGGAGGTTTCACACTGCGCCTTGACGCGGATCGGAAGCGTCTCGAGACCCTTCAGCATCACCCACGCATTGAAGGGGCTGATGGACGGGCCCGTCTGGCGGAGCCATTCCTGGACGTACTTGGTAATGAACTCGGTCTTGCCGAGAACGGCGCCGCCGAGGCAGCGGCCCTGGCCGTCGATGTGCTTCGTCGCCGAATAGACAACGATATCGGCGCCGAGCGCCAACGGCCGCTGCAGCATCGGCGTCGCAAATACGTTGTCGACGATGGTCAGGATGCCATTTTCGCGCGCGATCTTGCAGACGGCTGCGATATCGACGAGTTCGAGCACCGGATTTGACGGCGTTTCGAAGAAGAACATCTTGGTGTTCGGGCGGATAGCGGCGCGCCAGGCGTCAAGATCCTTGCCGTCAACAAGCGTCGCTTCGATGCCGAAACGCGGACAAAGGGTTTCGACGATGTAACGACACGAGCCGAACATCGCGCGCGCGGCGACGATATGATCGCCGGTTCTCATGTAGGAGAGCATCGAGGCGGTGACGGCGGCCATGCCGGTGGCAGTGGCGCGGCATTCCTCGGCGCCTTCGAACAGCTTCAGGCGATCTTCGAACATCGAGATCGTCGGGTTTCCGAAGCGTGTGTACTGAAAGCCGGGGTCTTCCTGCTTGAAGCGCGCCTCGGCCTGTTCTGCGCTTTTGTAGACGAAGCCCTGCGTCAGATGGAGGGCTTCGGAGGTTTCGCCCCATTCGGACCGGGTGGTGCCGCCATGGACAAGCACCGTGTCGGGGCGCCATGCAGGACTATTGGAGGGGAACTGCTCGTCATTCGCCATCGGACGGCCTTTCGCGCAATAAAAAATCCCGGTCCACGGACGCCGGCTGACGAAAGACCGGGCGCGGGGAAACCGGGAGCGCACACGGCCTCTTTAGCGACTTGTTTAACGTGGCTGCAAGCCGGCCGGCCAAAGGACCACGAGAGTTGAGCCGGATTACCGCCCGTACCCGGCGGCGTCAAGAGGCGGCATCATCGGCACGGAATAACCGGTATTGCCGACATTGTCGCGCTTGGCGAAGCATTAGGCCTACTTTAGAGGGAGCCCTAGGGGGTAGACCGACGCCATGACAAAAAGTGAGAAAACGCATTCGGCGTCGCGGCGGCGCGAGCGAGCGGCCGGTATTCTTCCGTCGCAAACGATCGCGGGCATGATTGCCGACCGCGAGATTGGGATTGCCGAGCCGGTCATCGAGGGGCAGGTGCAGCCCGCGAGTCTCGATCTCAGACTTGGCGCCGTCGCCTACCGGGTGCGCGCGAGCTTTCTTCCGAGGCCGGGCGGGCGGGTGCAGGGCAATCTCGACGACCTGGCGCTGCATACGATCAGCCTCAGCCAAGGGGCGGTGTTAGAGACGGGCTGCGTCTACATCGTGCCGCTGCTCGAATCTCTGGCGTTGCCGAGCGACGTCGAAGCTTCGGCGAATCCGAAAAGCTCGACGGGACGGCTCGACGTGTTCACGCGCGTCATCGCCGACGGTGTCGGCGCATTCGATCAAATTCCGCGTGGCTATAATGGGCCGCTCTACGCCGAGATCTGTCCACAGACGTTTCCGATTGTCGTCAGAAAAGGGTCGCGGCTGTCTCAGATCCGTTTTCGCAACGGTCCGGCCGCCGATAGCGACACCGTGCTGCGCGAATTGCAGCTCAGGGAACGTCTCGTTTCGGCGGAGAATGCCGATATTTCCGGCGGTATCGCGCTGACGGTCGATCTTGCGGGCGATGAATCGGGACTCGTCGGATTTCGTGCGCGGCGGCATACCGGCGTCGTCGACGTCGATAAGGTCGGCGCTTATCCGGTCGAGGACTATTGGGACCCCATCTACGTCAAGGACAAGCATCGGCTCATCCTCGATCCCGATCAGTTCTACATACTGGCTTCGAAGGAAGCGGTGCATGTGCCGCCGACGCATGCCGCCGAGATGGTGCCGTTCAATCCGCTCGTCGGCGAATTCCGCGTGCATTATGCGGGGTTCATGGATCCGGGCTTCGGACATGCGGCGGCTGGGGGCAAAGGCTCGCGCGTCGTTCTCGAAGTGCGCTCGCACAAGGTGCCGTTTATCCTCGAAGACGGGCAAATCATCGGCCGGCTTATCTATGAGCGGATGACGGAAACGCCCGAAACGCTCTACGGCCAGGGGCTCAAATCGAACTACCAGGGCCAGGGTCTGAAGCTGTCGAAGCATTTTAAGTAGTGCTGGCGACGCGGAGATCGCCGCCGGATCAGCGCTTCTTCGTCTTTTCGCTGGCTTTCAGGATCGATGCGATCACGCCGGGGAAGCGCTTGTCGAGTTCGGTGCAGCGCAGCGAGTTGACGACCTCGGTGCCGCGGCGTTCCGAACGAATAAGGCCGGCCTCGCGCAATACCTGAAAGTGGTGCGATTGCGTCGATTTGGGCAGGTCGGCGGGTGCCGCCATCGAACAATTCAGCCCGCAGCCGCCGCTTGCAAGCTTTTTCACGATTTCAAGTCGTGTCGAGTCGGCGAGAGCGTACAGCACGCTCTCGAGGGTCACATCCTCAACCGCCGGGTGAACAAAGGGTCTTTGCATGTCCAATAAAATAGCCACGGAAAGTTGAAGTTTCAATAGTTCGAAAATCTTGAACTACGGAATTACCGTATTATTTGGGTGGTGTCCGGGGTGCCTGTCAGATGGCCGGCCAACCTGATCAGGACGGATCGCAAAAAGAGTCCATGGGGATTATTCATGTCAAAACCTCTCTCCGGAAAAATCGCTGTCGTCACGGGTGGCAGCAGGGGCATCGGCCGCGGGATCGCTGAGAAATTGGCAGCCGACGGAGCGCTCGTTGCCGTTCATTACGGCAAAGGCAAAGCTTCGGCCGATGAGGTCGTTGCAAAAATCAAGTCGAATGGCGGTGACGCATTCGCGGTCGGCGCCGACCTTGCGAAGAAAGGTGCGGCACAGGCGCTGTTTGCGGGCGTCGATCAGGAATTGAAGCAGCGGACTGGCGATACGAAATTCGACATTCTCGTCAATAACGCGGGCATTGCGCCGTTCGTCGGCTTTGATGAGACCACCGAGGATGTTCTCGACGAGATTTTCAGCGTGAACGTCAAGTCGCTCTTCCTTATTACTCAGGAAGGCAGCAAGCGTCTGAAGAATGGTGGCCGGATCGTCTCGACTTCCAGTCTCGCCAGCCGTCTTCCGCTTGGGGCGGTCGCGGCATATTCGATGCTAAAAGCGCCTCTCGACAATTTGGCGAAAACTCTCGCCGTCCACCTCGGACCGCGCGAAATCACAGTCAATGTCGTCGCACCGGGCGTCATCGAAACGGATATGGCGGCGGAATTCGTCAATAATGCCGAAGGCCGCGCGTTCGCGGAAAGCAAGCAGGCGCTGAAGCGCGTCGGTCAGCCGAGCGACGTTGCGGACGTCGTGGCGTTCCTGGCTGGACCCGAGTCGCGCTGGGTGACCGGCCAGGTGATAGAAGTCGCGGGCGGCACCGGCCTGACCTTCGCCTGAGCGATTTTCCTCCCCGCCCTCCTGTCTCACTCTCGAACTGGCGCCAAAATATCGAGTTTTGGCGTCTTTTTTTGCGTGAAAGCCCTATGTTACGCTTGCTTTCGGGCCACAAATGCTGCTTTTTTCGCGCGCTTCATTCGAAAAAGGCCCGAAAACCGCATGTTTTAGGGCTTCGACGATGTAGTGTTCGATACCAAACCGATTCGGATAAGAGGGACGACAATGGCAAAGGCAGCTGCGCCAGCAAAGACTTCAGCCAAGGCTCCGGCCAAAGCTGCAGCGAAGATTGAAACCGTTACGTTGAAGCATATTGCCGCGACGCTCGCGGAAGCTCACGAGATTCCGAAGAAGCAGTCGGTTGCGCTGCTCGAAGATCTCGTCGCGCAGATTTCGAAGCATCTCAAGAAGGGCGCCCGTATCCGCATCGGCGGTCTCGGCGTTCTGCAGGTTCGCAAGCGTCCGGCACGCATGGGCCGCAACCCGGCAACGGGCGAAGCCATCAAGATCAAGGCATCGAAGAAGATCGCCTTCCGCGCCGCGAAGGAGCTGAAAGAGTCGATCTAACGATCACTCTTTAGCGGGGTAAATTGAGAAGGCCGCCGGATATGGCGGCCTTTTTTGTTGGTGCTTGGATTTCGCCGCGCCGATGGCGCGCATGGCCGAGGATGACGTCTATACTCAGCCGTTGCGGAAGTAGTTCGTAATGAAGCGGCCGTAGATTTCGGTGAGCGTTTCGAGGTCGGCGACGCTTGTGTGCTCGTCGACCTGGTGGATCGTCTGATTGACGAGGCCGAATTCGACCACCGGACAGATGTCCTTGATGAAGCGCGCGTCGGATGTGCCGCCGCCGGTCGTCAGCGCGGGCGTGCGGCCGGTGACGGATTTGACGGCGTCCTTCAGCGTCGTGACGAGAGGGCCCGGTTTCGTCAGGAAGACGTCGCCGGTGCCGGAGAATGCAAGATCGTATTTGGCGTCGACCTCGGCTGCCGCGCTTGCGGTCGTTTTTCGCACCCACTCTTCGATCGTCGGACGCGTCCAGCCGTCGTTATAGCGGATGTTGAGCTTGGCGACGGCGCGTCCCGGTATGACGTTCGTCGCCGTGTTCGGAACAGAGATCACCGTCACCTGCAGGTTCGACGGCTGGAAGTTTTCCGTTCCGTCGTCGAGTTTCGTCGTCGAAAGGCGGTCGATGATACGGGCGAGTTTCGGCACCGGATTATCGGCGATTTGGGGATACGCGGAATGTCCCTGCTTGCCGTGAACCATCAGATCGACGTTGAGAGAGCCGCGGCGGCCGATGCGAATTTCGTCGCCGAGCGCCTTCGGGTTCGACGGTTCGCCGACAAGGCAGGCATCGATGACTTCGTCGCGTGCTTTCAGCCAGTCGAGGATCTTCATCGTGCCGTTGATCGACGGGCCTTCTTCATCGCCCGTGATGATGAACGACAGCGAGCCACGCGGCAGGCCGTTGTAGTGATGGATGTACTTCATTGACGCCGCGACGAACGCCGCGATGCAGCCCTTCATATCGACGGCGCCCCGTCCGTAGAGAATGCCGTCACGGACTTCACCCGCGAAGGGGGGAACGGTCCAGGCCGCTTCGTTGCCGACGGGGACGACATCGGTGTGTCCGGCGAATGAGAGATGCGGCCGGCCTGAGCCGAGGCGCGCGTACAAGTTATCGACGTCCGGCGTGCCGGGCTCTGAGAAGACGAGGCGGTGACAGGTGAAGCCTGCGGGCTCGAGCACGTTCTGCAGGAGCGTCAGGGCGCCGGCTTCATCGGGCGTTACGCTTTCGCAGCGGATGAGTGCCTGCGAGAGAGCCACTGGATCGGTCGGGACGAGGGTCATCTACGCTTGCGCCTTTGGAAGGTAACTGACGGGGGCCCGCTCGGTTTCGCGGCCGTCGAGGCTCTGCACGATCGTGATCTTCTGCCAGATCTTACTCGAGAGCTCCGATGTCAAGCGCTCGATGTCGCCGACCGTATCGACAATAACCGCGTCACTCAGGCGTTCGGCGTAGAGGGCTGCGCATTTGGCGGTTAGCGACAGCATTTCCGAGCAGTAGTCGAGATAGCGCATGAGTTCGAAGTGGGACAGTTCCCGGTCGCCGCTCTGACTGCCGACCGTCGCCGCCCGGTCTGAACTCGGGTCCTTGGTCAGCTGATGCATATCGACAACGTGCACGATAGACCGCAGCTCATGCAGCGCGGCGAGCGCGCGCGATCGCTTCCAGCGCGTTTCCAGAGTCGAGATGAAAAACGCGCCGCCTCCGAGAAGCACGGTAAGATTAAAGAGCGCGTCGATGCCCTGAAGGACCTCTGACCACTCGTCGGTGCCCTTCAGAGTTGTGGCCTGGGCGGCGAGGTAAGCGAGCACCGTGAGAGTGCTCAATACCAGCACGATGAGAAGTGAGCGCAGCGTCCAGTTCGGGCGCGAAACGTACGCGATGCGCTCCGATGTCTGACGGGCGACGGATATCAGGTCGGCGCAGACGCCGGACAGGCCCGAATTCGGAAAACGATCTCCGATACGGTGCCCGAGCCTCTCGAGCGTATCGACGATCTTATCCGCATCGAGTGCCCGGTATCTGCGCGCCACGGCTAATCCCTGAGAAGCTCGTTGATGCTGGTCTTGCTGCGGGTCTTCTCGTCGACGCGCTTGACGATCACGGCGCAGTAGAGGTTCGGACCTGGTTCCCCATTCGGAAGCGGCTTCCCTGGCATCGTACCCGAGACGATGACGGAATAGGGGGGCACCTTGCCGAACATTTTTTCGCCGGTGGCGCGATCGATGATCGTCGTCGAGGCGCCGATGTAAACGCCCATCGAGAGCACGGAGCCTTCGCCGACCTGAACGCCTTCGGCGACTTCGGCGCGGGCGCCGATGAAGCAGTTATCCTCGATCACAACAGGGCCGGCCTGCAGGGGCTCGAGCACGCCGCCGATGCCGGCGCCGCCCGAAATATGGCAATTCTTCCCGATCTGAGCGCAACTTCCGACGGTCGCCCAGGTATCGACCATCGTGCCGCTATCGACGTAGGCGCCGAGGTTGACGAACGAGGGGAGCAAAACGGCACCGGGAGCGATGTAGGCCGAGCGGCGGACGATGGCGCCGGGCAGCACCCGGAAGCCGCCCTTGCGGAAGTCTGCTTCCGTCCAGCCGGCGAACTTCGGGGGCACCTTATCCCAGTAGAAGCTGCCTGCCGGGCCGCCCGGAATCGTTTCCATGTCATTGAGACGGAACGACAAAAGGACCGCCTTTTTCAGCCATTGATTGACCACCCAGGTGCCGTCCGTCTTCTCGGCGACGCGGGCTTCGCCCTTGTCGAGCAGGTTGAGGGCGGTTTCGACGGCGTCGCGCACCGCGCCCTTGGTATCGAACGAAAGGCCGTCGCGGGCTTCCCATGCCGTTTCGATTGTCTTCTTCAGGTCGTCGTGGGCCATGGGAAAGCGTCTCCGATGCTGTGCGGGTATATTGTAATTACGAGACGCGCCTTGTCGCCTCTCGGGCGCAGGGTGTCAATTCGGCGTACAAGGGACCGGAGATCGGAAGCGTCCGTCCGTTATCGTCGGCTTAGAAAGACTATGGAAACGGCGCTTGCCTGTCATTACACGTCGTATTCGAATCTGGCATGATTCGATCTCGCGGGACCGCACCTCGGCGGCCCCCCGAAACAAGGAAGCGACGCCCATGGCGAAATCGGAAGTCACCAGCAAAAAGGTCTCTTCGGCGGCCTCGAAGGTCTTGAGAAGCAAGACGGCCACGAAGGCCGAAAAGGCGGTTGCGGCTTCGGCGCTGACGCAGACGAAGTCCCCGAAGGAAACGACGGGCAAGGCGGTCGCATCGGCAGCGTCAAAAATTCTGCACGATCCGAAGGCGAGCAAGGAAGCGAAATCGGTTGCCGCTTCGGCGCTGACGCAGAAAACGAAGAAGAAGTAATTTTACAGCGCGCAACGTCATCCTCGGACGAGCGCGGCGGAGCCGCGTCAAAGTCCGGGGATCCAGCGTCAAACTGTCGAAGACACAATACTATCGAGCCTTCGGCACTTTTTATGCTGGATTCCCGATCGGTCTCGCAGGCTCGTCCGATCGAGAATGACGGATATTGTCCTTTTGTCCTTTCGGACACCGCGCAAGGCTGACGAGCCGCTAGTTCATCGCCGCCTCGATGAGCTTTTTGGCGTCGTCGGAATCCCATTTCGCCGAACCTGCCAGCCGCCCGACTTCCAGTCCGTCCTTGTTGATGAGGATCGTCGTCGGCATTCCGAGAAGCTTCAGAGCCATGCCCTGCTTGGCGGTCGCGTCCGAATAAAGCTTCACGTTGCTGGCTTTCAAATCATCGAGGAACTTGCGCGACGCCTCGTAACCCTTGCGGTCGAGGCTCAGTGCCACGACCTCGAACTTGTCGCTGCCGAGCTCTTTCTGCAGGTGGTCGAGGGCCGGCATCTCCTCGCGGCAGGGCTCGCACCAGGTCGCCCAGAGATTGAGGAGGATCGTTTTGCCCTTGAAGCTCGAGAGCGTGACATCCTTTCCGGCTCCGTCCTGGAAGGTGATGTCGGGCAGCGGCTCGGGCGTCTTTTTGGTTACGAAGGCCGCCATTTCTCCGAGCTTGAACGAGGAGGCCCCGGATTCCCCGACGGCGGGCGGCGATATATTCTGCGCGCGGGCGCCGGATTCGTCCGAACTTCCGTTGCTTAACCCGCCTCCGATAACGTATACGGCCCCGAACCCGGCCAGCGCCGACAGCGCCACAATCCAAAGAGCCTTTTGCGGGCTTCCCGCGCCGTTCGCTGTCATTTGGTAACCTTGTTTTCTTCTCTAATACGGAGCCGCCCGTGACCGACAAGCCAGCCAACACCATGTGGGGTGGCCGTTTCGCAATGTCTCCTGCCGAGATCATGCAGGAGATAAATGCCTCGATAGGGTTCGACAAGCAGCTCGCACCCCAGGACATTCGCGGCTCGAAGGCGCATGCGGCGATGCTCGCCGAGGCGGGCATCATAGCCAAAACCGATGCGCGCGAAATCGCAAAAGGCCTCGACAAGATCAAGGCGGAGATCGACGCGGGCACGTTCGAGTTCTCGCGCGCGCTCGAAGACGTGCATATGAACGTCGAAAACCGGCTGAAAGAGCTGATCGGTCCGGCGGCGGGGCGGCTGCATACGGCCCGCTCGCGCAACGATCAGGTCGCGACCGATTTCCGGCTTTTCGTGCGCGACGCCATCGACGGCATCGACGCAGCTCTCGAAAACGTGCAGCAGGCGCTCGCCGAGAAGGCCGAGGCGCATGCCGCGACCGTCATGCCGGGTTTCACGCATCTGCAACCTGCGCAGCCCGTGACGTTCGGCCATCATCTGCTCGCCTACGTCGAAATGATCGCGCGCGACCGCGGCCGGTTCGCGGATGCCAGAAAGCGGCTCAATGAATCGCCGCTCGGTTCGGCAGCGCTTGCCGGGACCTCGTTCCCGATCGACCGCGAGATGACGGCCGAGTCGCTCGGCTTCGACAGGCCGATGGCAAATTCGCTGGACGGCGTCTCGGATCGCGACTTCGCGCTCGAAACCCTTGCCGCGGCGACGATCGCAGCCGTGCACTTCTCGCGTCTCGCCGAAGAGATCGTCATCTGGATGACGCCGCAGTTCGGCTTCGTGAAACTTTCGGACCGGTTCACCACCGGCTCGTCCATCATGCCGCAGAAGCGCAACCCCGACGCCGCGGAACTGGCGCGCGCCAAGGTCGGCCGCATCGCGTCGGCGTTCCAAGGCCTCGTCATCGTGATGAAGGGGCTGCCGCTGGCCTATTCGAAGGACATGCAGGAGGACAAGGAGACGACGTTCGACGCCCTCTCGAGCCTCAGACTCGTCATGGCGGCCATGGCGGGCATGATTACGGATCTGGAGCCCAACGCGGAGGCCATGCGCGCCGCTGCCGGGCGCGGCTATTCGACGGCGACCGATCTCGCGGACTGGCTCGTCCGGGAACTCAAAATGCCGTTCCGCGAGGCGCATCACGTGACGGGCGCGATCGTGAAAGCGGCCGAAACCAAGGGCGTCGATCTCGATCAATTGAGCCTAACCGACATGCAGGCGGTCGAGCCGCGCATCACGAAAGCCGTATTTTCGGTGCTGTCTGTGGAAAATTCGGTCAAGAGCCGAACGAGCTATGGGGGAACCGCGCCACAGAACGTCGCCAAAATGGCCCGGCAGTGGCTCAGGCGGTTGGAAAAGGCGCGGTCGAAGGTCTAAAAGTCTTAGTCGTTGCCTGCCATCCGAGCGGGCCGAACGGTTTTGGAGTGTTTTTGGCATGGCCGTGCGCCTTCGCAGCACGAAATCCTGGATCGCGGTGGCGCTCGTTGGCGCGGCTTGCGCCGGTTTTGGAGGTTGCGGCGTCAAGGGACCTCTCGAACCGCCTCCGGCCGCCAAGGCTGTGGGTGATGCGAAATCGCCCGATGCTCACGCCGCAGGCCAGAATTCGGATGCGCCGCCGAAGCCGCACGAGTCGTTCATCCTCGACCCGCTGTTGCGATAACCGGGTCGACGAGACGGTTTTTGAACGCTCCCAGCATTTTTCGGTGACGCGGGTCTTTCACATCCGCTAGAAGCGCTCCCATGCATCACTTTCAGTATAAGTCCGGCATCCTCCATGCTGAGGACGTGAGCCTCGCACATATCGCGGCCGAGGTCGGAACCCCCTTCTATTGCTATTCGACAGCGACGCTCGTTCGCCATTACGAGGTTTTGGCGCGGGCGTTCGCGGATCAGAACGCGCTCATCTGCTTTGCGGTCAAGGCGAACTCGAACCAGGCGGTGCTCGCGACGATGGCGCGGCTTGGCGCGGGCATGGACGTCGTCTCGGAAGGCGAACTTCGCCGGGCGCGGGCGGCGGGCGTCCCAGCATCGAAGATCATTTTCGCCGGTGTCGGCAAGACGCGGGGCGAAATGGCCTACGCGCTCGAAGAGGGCATTCACGGCTTCAACGTCGAAAGCGAGCCTGAGCTTCTGGCGCTGAGCGAGGTTGCGACGTCGCTCGGCAAGACCGCGTCCATCGCCATTCGCGTCAATCCGGATGTCGATGCGAAGACGCATGCGAAAATCTCTACGGGCAAGGCCGAAAACAAGTTCGGCGTGCCCTATGAGGACGCGCGGCAGCTTTATGCCGAGGCGGCGAAGCTTCCCGGAATCAAGATTTCCGGAATTCATATGCATATCGGCAGCCAGATCACCGATCTCGCGCCGTTCCGAGATGCGTTCCGGCTGCTTGCGGATCTTGCGCGCGATTTGATGGCGAACGGGGTTGCGCTCGAGCATCTCGATATCGGCGGCGGTCTCGGCGTCCCTTACCGGGGTGCGAACGACATTCCGCCGACGCCGGATGAATACGCGGCCGTCGTCAAGGAGGCGCTGGGCGGGCTCGGTCTCAAGATCATTCTCGAGCCCGGCCGCATGATCGTTGGCAATGCCGGGGTGCTCGTCACGAAGGTCATTTACGTGAAGGAAGGCGACGACAAGACGTTCACGATCGTCGACGGGGCGATGAACGACTTGATCCGGCCGACGCTCTACGAGGCCTATCACGACGTCTGGCCGGTCACCGAAGCGCGCTCGGACATGTCGCCGATCCAGCAGGATATCGTCGGCCCGGTGTGCGAGACGGGCGATTTCCTTGCGGAGGACAGGGCGCTGCCGCCGGTCGAGCCGGGGGATCTGCTCGCCGTCATGACGGCGGGCGCCTATGGCGCGGTGATGTCATCGACCTACAACAGCCGCCTTTTGGTGCCAGAAGTGCTTGTGAACGGCGAACAGTTTTCCGTCGTCCGGCCGCGCCCGAGCTATGACGATCTAATTGGCGCCGATCGCATTCCGCCTTGGCTCTAGGCTGAAAATAAAATTTTTGCCCGGCCTTCGACTTGCACTTGACGCAATTGCATGTTGCACTAAATGCAATACGTGTCGAAACGCCCGAAACCCAGAAGCATTGACGAACGCCTCGCAGAGATCTGCGAGCGTCTAGCGGACGCGCGCAAGCTTTCCGGGTTGACGCAATCGACCGTCGCAGAAGCGATGGGACTTTCGAACAGCCAGTACTCGCGCATCGAGAACGGCGCGACAGAGATGACGCTCAGGCAATTCCTCGCCGCCTGCGAAGAGGTTCGCCTCGATCCTGCTGAGCTTTTCGCGAGTCACGTCGACACCGAGGTCGCCGACCTCCAGACGCGATTGCGCGCGTCCGAGGGAAAACTGGCGGCCATTACCCGGATGCTCAAGAGCGACAAGGACATCTGGGAAAGCTGAAAAGGACGATGACATGACGGAAGCTACTCCCGAAGCCCAGTCCCCCACTCAGTCCCAATCTCAGGCCAAAGCCCAACCGACCAAGACCGCAATCACCATGGTGCTCGACCGTTCGGGGTCGATGGAAGACTGCCGCGCCGCCACGATCGAAAGCGTGAATGCCTATCTCGCGAAGAGCCGCAACGACGACAATCTGAAGGACGCCGATTTCGAACTCGCGATTTTCGATACCGAAGCTTACGAGATCATTCGCAGATCAACGCTATCTGCGGCCGCCGATATTTCGCCGGCAGACTTCGAACCGCGCGGCGGCACGCCGCTGCTCGACGCGGTCGGTCGCGGTATTGATGGCCTCGACAAGCGCGCCGTCGACGACAAGGCCATCCTCGTCGTCGTGACGGACGGGATAGAGAATTCCAGCCGCAAGCACACCTACGAAAGTATCAAGGCGCTTCTCGAGGAGCGCCAGAAGAAGGGCTGGCTCGTGCTCTTCCTTGGCGCGGGGCTCGAGAGCGCGCGCGAAGGCATCCGCATGGGTGTGCAACGCGCCAACGTCGCGAGCATCGCTCTCGATGAGGCTCGTATGCGCGCCTCGATGGATGTGATGGCTTCACTCGCTGGCACCTATTCAGCGGCACCTACGTCCGGTGTAAGACGGGCATATGTCGAGAGCCCGAAGATTTCGGCGTCGCAGCGCCGCGCGATGGGCGACGCCACGGGTGGCAAAGGCCTCGAAGATGACGAAGACGAGCAGAGCGGCCTGAAGAAGCTGTTCCGGCGGGGCAAGAAGCCGACTGCGGCGCTGGTGCCGCGATCTTCGGATCAGGACACTTGGTCAAAGCCCAGCGGGGACGCCTGGAACGAGTAACCGGCACGGCTGTCACAAAATACGAATTGCGATTGGAGGCCGGGAGAAATCCCGGCCTTCGTCGTTTTCGGGGCCGTGCGACGCGGCGTCGCCGAGCGGTGGAAAATCCCGTGCTGGAGCCCGTTCATGTTGCATTTTGTTAACGTGCGGGGGGTGGGGCCCGTGCTAGCTTAGGCGGGCATGGTAGAGCCTCAAAGCAGGGATCCTGGTCCCGAGATCTCACGGTCGATTGCGCGCAAAGTTCGCCTCAGTACGCTTGCGCTGTTTTTCGAGCGGCTGTGGCCGCGGCTGTGGCTCGTCATCGGCTTGGCAATTGTGTTCGCCATCCTGTCGTTCGTCGGGGTGTGGGCTTACCTCGACCCGCTGATTCATAAACTTCTGCTGGCTGCATTTGCGGTGGGCGCCGTCGCGGCCGTCGTTTACGCGGTTCGCGTTCCGTGGCCTTCGCGCGATGACGCCATCCGGCGGATCGAGCGCCGTTCGAATGTTCCGCACCGGCCCGCGACGTCCTACGAGGATACGCTGACGTCCGGCGCATCGGATGCGACGACGTCCGCAATCTGGCAGGCACACCGGGAACGTCTGGCTCGGGCCATCGCCCGTCTTCGGGTTGGCCGTCCCGCTCCCAGAACCGATCGTTTCGATCCGTGGGCGGTACGCGGGCTTCTGCTCGTCCTGCTCATTCCAATCGCCTTGCTGGCGACGGGGAACCTCGGCGACCGGCTGGCGTCGGCTTTCCGTTTCGGCGGAGCTGAGTCCGGGCCACCAGCCCGCGTGGATGCCTGGGTCACGCCGCCGCCCTATACGGCGCTCCCTCCCGTGCTTCTCGCCGACGGCTCGCAGCCGGCTGGCGATGAAGCCAAAGAGCGAACCACATTTTTCGAGGTCCCGGATCGCAGCCTGCTGACGCTCCGAGGCAGCGGCTTCGGCTCGAGCGGTCTATCGCTCGAAGTCTTGAGCGACGGGGCGACCGCGCCGCTCATCGTGCCGCCTGAGACATCGAAAAACGGGACGACCTCGAACGTCTCCGAGACACGGTATGAAATCCGCAAATCGGCGCGCATTCGCGCACTTTCGGGAACGCGTGAACTCGGAGCCTGGACATTCGACGTCATTCCCGACGCGGCGCCGAAAATCGCGCTGACCAAGGACATCACCGGCACGCCGCGCGGATCGATGCGCGTCTTCTACAAGGCCGAGGACGATTACGGCCTGCAGAGCGCAGAAGTTAAGGTGCGCAAGGTGGCCCCGAAGCCCGTCGAAAATGCGAAGTCGTGGGCGCAGCCGCCGCCGCTCACGGGGCCGCGCTTGCCGCTGGAGCGTCCGCCGGTGCTGAGCCTCAAGATTCCGCGTCCCGGCGCCAAGACTGTCGATACGTCGGCGCTTCTCGAGATCGGTGAGCATCCGTGGGCGGGGCAGCGCGTTCAGCTCTGGCTCGAGGCGACGGACGTCGGCGGGCAGGTCGGGCGCAGCGAGCCGATCGAAATCGTTCTGCCGTCGCGGCGCTTCAAGAATCCGCTGGCGCGGGCCGTCGTCGAGCAGCGGCGCAAGCTTGCGGAAGATTCGCGCAACCGGCCGAAGGTGGTGCGGGCGCTCGACGCGCTGACCATGGAGCCCGAGGGCTTCATCAAGGACGACGGCGTCTACCTCGGTCTCCGGGCGATCTATCATCGTCTCGACCGGCAGGAAACGCGTGCGGCGTTGAACGATTCGATCGACGAGCTTTGGCAGATTGCGCTGAAGATCGAGGACGGGGCGCTGTCGCAAGCCGAGCGGTCGCTGAAGGATGCGCAGGATCGTCTGTCGGACGCCATCGAGAAGGGCGACGACAAGGAAATTCAAAATGCGATGGCGGAGCTGAAGAAGCGGCTCAACGACTATCTCAACGAAATGCAGAAGAACGCCGAGAAGGAAAATCCGTCCGGCGATCAGCAGCAGCAGGACGATCAGAATTCGGAACTCGGGCAGCAAGACCTCGACCAGATGATGAAGGATCTGGAGAAGAGCGCGCGCGAGGGTTCGCGCGATGAAGCCGAACGGATGCTGTCGGAAATGCGCGAATTGATGGACCGCCTGCAGGCGAGCAATTCGCCGGAAGCGCGTGAGCAGCAGAAACGCGCGCAGCAGATGATGAAGAAGCTCAACGAGCTCAGCGATCTTACCGGCAAGCAGCAGCAGCTGATGGACGATACGTTCGGCCAGCAGCGCCGTCAGGAAGGACAGGGCGGCTCGCAGGACGACCCGAACGGTCAGGGCTCGCCGAAGTCCGGCAAGGGCCGCCAAGGCCAGCAGGGCCAGGGCCAACAGCAAGGCGGCCAAGGCGACATGCAGGCCGATCAGGAAGGCGGCGGACAACAGGGCGAAGGCCAGCAGGGCTCACAAGGCAAGTCCGCCGGACAGCAGAAACGCGGCAAAGGCAGTCTGCAGGATCGGCAGGCGCAATTGCGCAACGAACTCGAGAAGCTGAAGAAGGATCTCGAGGACATGGGTGCGGGCGATCCCGACAAGCTCGGCAAGGCGCAGGACGCCATGGGCAAGGCCGAGGATGCCCTGAAGCAGGGCGATCTCGACGAAGCCGCCAATCAGCAGGGGCAGGCGCTCGAACAGATGCGTCAGAGCGCCCAGCAGATGGCTGAGCAGATGCAGAAGAATGCGCAGCAACGCCTCGGGCGCGGTGGCAATTCTCCTCGCGATCCGATGGGCCGGCCGCAGCGTGCGCAGGGTCCGGACCTTGGCACATCAGTCAAAGTACCGGATGCGATCGACGCGCAGCGGGCGCGGGAAATTCTCGAAGAGCTGCGCAAGCGTTCGGGTGAGAACCGCAGGCCGCAAGACGAACTCGAATACATCGACCGGCTGCTGAAGCGGTTCTAGGGTTTTCCATTTTTTGAAGTATTCATGGCGGGTGGAGTGAACTTCTCAGCCGTCATCCTCGGCTGAGCGCAGCGGAGCTGCGTCGATAGCCGGGGATCCAGCGTTAGACTCGTCGAAGACGCAATGTGGTGCCTTCGGCACTTCTTACGCTGGATCCCCGAACGACCTCGCGATGCTCGTCCGTTCAAGGATGACGAGGTTATCGAAGTCATCATCTTTTCCAGCCATGGCGGCGGGAGGGGTAGAGAAGGGCTTCCATGGTCTCGATTAGATGCTCGATAACGCGCATCATGGCGGTTCTCCGTTTTCCCGCATTCACTGACGGAACGGTGCGCCTCGCGGCGACGCCGGACAAACGGCATTGCTTTACACGTGATGTAAGTTTTTGTTACATCGGGCATGGTCCGCAAACTGCCCCCGCTCAATGCGCTAAAAGCGTTCGAAGCCGCCGCGAGGCTATTGAGTTTTTCGCGCGCGGCTACTGAGCTCAACGTCACGCACGCTGCGATCAGCCGCCATATCCGCACGCTGGAATCTCAATTCCGGACGCCGCTGTTCGAGCGGACGGGCCGGGGCGTGGTGCTGACGGAATCTGGGCAAACTCTGGCACAGGAGTTGACGAAGGGGTTCGACCTGATTGCGGCCGCGTCGAGCCGCTTCGCGCGTCCGTCACGGCGGCGAAAGCGATTGGTCGTGACGTCGGATGTTTCGTTTGCGGCGCTTTGGCTGGTGCCCCGTCTCGGAACATTCACGGCGCTTCACCCCGGCATCGATATCGTCCTCGATCCAGGCCACCGGCTCGTCGATTTCGCGAAAGAAGACGTCGATCTTGGCATCCGTTTCGGTGGTGGCGAATGGAGCGGTATCGAAGCGAGAAAGCTCGCCGATGCAGAGCTGATGCTCGTCTGCAGTCCGAAGTTTCAGGCGGACAATGCGCTTACGTCACCGCGGGATCTCGATGGCAGCCTTCTGATTCAGGAGACTGCGAAGGAGTGCTGGGATGCATGGCTTGCCGCGGCGGGAATTTCCGGCCGCGTGGTGCCGTCGGGTCCGACTCTCAACGGCGATCTTGCGCTCGCGGCGGCGGAAGCGGGCCAAGGCTTCGCGCTCGCCGATCAGATTCAGGCGGGCGATGCGCTTCTTGCGAAGCGGCTCGTGCGTCCGTTCGATGTCGTCGCGTCACGCCAGGGCTATTATCTCGTTAGCCGCGCTGGCGCGAAAACTCCGGAAGCCGCAGCGGTTTTCGAGACATGGCTTGCCGCCGAAGTTCGGACGTTCGCGGCGAAGCTTGCTGCTCACCTCGCGCCGGCGGTTTTCGGCACGAAGCGCGTGAGGAAGCCGCCGATCACCTGATGGCTCGTCAGGCGCGCGCCTGCCCAGCCGTTCGGGGGCTCCTCGCCTTTCCACCAGCGCGAGAACTGGTTCAACATGTCGATCGGGTACCAGGTGCCGTCGCGGCCAGTGAGGGGGCCCCAGTAATCCGCCATCGTGAATTTGTATTCGACGAAGACGGAGCCGGTCGGAAGGCGGAACTCGAGGCCGAAGAGAGCTTGGCCGGCAGGGCCGGTGTATTGATATTCGTAGGTTCGTGACGGGTCGGTCTTCGGATGGATTTCCGAATGCGGAAACGACAATCCAGCACCGGCGCCAAGGTACGGCGAAATAATTCCGAGCGACGGCAGACGGATCAAGCCGTTGAGCGTCAGCATGTTATGGCCATGCGTCCATTCGAGCTTTTTGAAATAGTCTTTTGGCTTCGCCATCGGGGGCACCGGTTTGCCGTCAAACGTGCCTTCGAAAGTCGCCTCCTCGTCGAGCGGCGCGTAAACCTTCGAGTGGGTGAAGTCGATCATCGAGCCGAAGCGGCCGCCGGTCATCCAGCGTTGCAGGCGGATGCCGTAGTAGAGCGGATTTTCGAACGGCAGCGTGTACCAGTTGACGTTCTTGATCGTGAGGTCGGTCACGCCCTTCTTCACGAGATGAAAGTCGCTCGGGACATGATAGGGCGCGCCGAGGTAGGCGCCGAAATCGGTTTCGCGTCCGGGGTGCAGGGCGGTCGATACGGGAATGCCACCGGAGGCGGCGGACGAGGCGTTGTCACGATCGTTCGGCAGTGCGGCCGCCATGACGAGGCATCCCATCGTCGCGATCGCCGCTGCGATTTCGAGCGTTCGCCTTATGCTTGGCGGCAGCGGCCACGGCGCCGCCGCTGGCAGGGACATGAGGGGCGCAAAAAGGCGTTCGCGTGCGAGCATTATGGATTTCCCCCCATTCGCCGCGCTGAAGTGGCGGCTTACGTCGCGCTGGCGGCGATGCAGGCGCCCTCAAGGCGCATCCACCACTCGCCGTTGAGGTTTATGCGCCTCCTCCCGGCGCTTGCAAGGCATCGAGCATGCGGTTCACTGCGGCAATCTGCGGCGCATCGCGCGTGAGGTACTGCGGGCCCGTGTAACCCCACCAATCCCAACAGCCTTGCGGGTTTATGGAGGAACCCGCCGTTTGTGGAAAAAGCACGATGAGCCGGTTCGTATCGGCCCATCGGGCGAACCCGGATTCCTTGATGAACGTATCGCCGACGGCTTCGCGATTCTGCGAGCAGCCGTGGAAGGCAATATGAACGCGGCAGCCCGGCTGCTCCTTGCAGGACTTTGGAACGTAGACGACGCCGGTTTCGGCGAGCCCGGCGCTGTCGTCCTGGCGGAAGAACGGGCGCTGGTCGAAATTGATGAAATCGCCCGCTGGCGTTGCCGCGCGCGGCTCGAGGCTGCCGTAGATCTGCTTCAAGAGCGCGCCGGCCTGATCGTAGTTGCAATTGACGACGTAGGGCTCGCCCGAGGTTCCGCAGGCGCTGCCTTCACCGTCCGTCACAAAGGCGTGGCCGGCCGGCACGTTCGAAACGAGTTCGATGTTCGATTGGGGAACGCCGAGTTTTTCATAGAACGCCGCCGCGTGCTGCACGATCGATGGTGCAACGGTGTGATCTGCCGTTCCCGTGAAGAGATAGATACGGTCTCGCACGACGTCGGCGATCGGATCGATTTCGCCTTTCTCGGCGCGCTCTTTGGCTTTCGCCGCAAGCTCCTGCGGGTCGGACACGCCCCAGACGCCGAGGAGGTCGAGCATGCAGCCGTTGACGGCTTTCGAAAGGTTCAGGATCGCGGTGCCGGTGCCCGGAAGCGTACCGGCGAAGATGCTTTCGGAGCAGCCGTAAGGTCCGCCCGCGATGATGCCGGCGCCCGCAACGCGCTTGGCGTGCGCCATCTGGAATTGCCCGGCCATGTAGGCGCCGGACGAAATACCCGAGACGGAGGTTTCGTCGGTCTTGGCGCCGAGTGCCGGAAGCGTCCGGCTGGATGCCCCCTTTTCTTCGGTGTGCTCGTTGCAGCCGCCCGACGCCAGCGAAGCGGCAGTCATGGCGAGCACGAGCAGATATTTCCCGGTTGCGGCGCGGTGGCGTCTCATGGGCGATGGAATTCCAAATATACGACGCGAGAAAAAGCTTCAGGAGGCAATGGCGTTGTAGCTTAGGGCCCAGTCGGGCCCAACGTACCAGCAATCTGCACTATCGGCGGGCTGCTTCCAAACGAGACTTTTGACATTTTCCCAGCCGCCGTTTCTGAGGCTGCGATACAAATTCCTGATTTCGTCATTTCCGGGTTCGGGCGTCAGTCCCTCCGCGAAAACGAACGAGACCGGGCACACGGACGATGCCTCGTAACCCGCCTCGCGGCGTGTCGCCGTTATCGCGACGCCGTTCAAGGAGCGGCCGCGCGAGCGGGTCGAATTCGGAATGCCGAGCGGGAAGATCATCCGGCCGCCGGGTTTGAGATTTTCGATCCAGGGGTCGGCCGGGCGGGGGATCGCGAAATTCACGTAGACGACATCGGCTTTGTCTTTGGGCCAGAAGCAGCCGTTGGCGTGGACGACGACGACATTGCGGCGACTGGCAAGATTTTCACGCGCTCTTAACGCGCAGGCGGCGTCGTATTCGACCGCCGTCACGCGGCCTTCCGGGCCGACGAGTTCGGCGATAATGGCCGAGTAATAGCCGGTTCCCGCGCCGATGTGGGCAACGTGCTCTCCGGGGCGCGGATCCACGACATCGAGCCAGCGCGCGTGCAGCGACGGACTGCCATTGTTGACGCCGCGTTCCTCATCGAGGGCGATGACGACGTCCTGGTAGACGAGAGCCGCGTCATTTTCGTCAACGTCGCCACGGGACCATGGCGTCAAAATATGCCATCGGCCGGGTCCGAGAAATTTTTCACGCGGCACGCTGGCGAAGGCGTTTTCGAGCCGCTCGTTGCCGGTCACGCCGGCGATGGCCAGCATCTCGCGCGCGAAGAGGCGACGCAACTCGGCGAGGTCCATCTCGAGCTCCCGGCAATGCTTCCGTCCGCGCTGAGCATGTACCGGCGTCTGAAGGGCGGCCGTTGCTCGCTGGCGGCGGAGGGCTACCTTAGCCTGATAAAGGCGCGGTCGGTACGGCCATTGGCATCGATTACCGTCAGCTTGACGAAGCCTGCGCTCTCCGGCTGCCATTGGGCTTCGCGCGTGTGGGCGTCGGACGGAATGGGTTTGCCGTCGACGAGCCATGTGAGGGGCAGCGCGCCGCCGTCGGCTTTGAGCACAAGGGGTTCGCCGTCGAGATCGGTTTCGGCGATCTCGGATTGATCCGGCGGAAACGAGATCAACACCGGCGGCTGTAGGAATTTTCCGGCGGCCGGGTCGTCGCCGGGTTCGCGCCAGCGTTTGAGCGGCGCGGGCAAGTCGGCGTTCGTCCCTCTGATGGCGTTGGCGGGTGCGCCGGGAAGCGGCGCGCGTGGACCGGCCAAGCGTTCGAACGCGTCGAAGAGGATCGGCGCGGCGGCGCTTCGGCCCATCAGGCCCGGAATGGACGAATTGTCCGGACGCCCGACCCAGACGCCGATGACGTAGCGGCCGTCGTAGCCGATGGCCCACGCATCGCGATAGCCGTACGACGTGCCGGTCTTGTAGGCGAAGCGGCCGCTTCGGGCGTTGAGCGGGGGCGGGGCATCTTTCAAAATGTCGGAGACATACCACGCGGCTAGCGGCGACATCAGACGGTGGGCGTTGACGAGCGGCTTCGCGTGCGTCGCTCCCCAGATCTTGCCGCGCTGATCGTAGCGATGCGTCAGCATGATGCCGTCTCCACCGCGCGCTAGACCGGCGTAAAGCTGGGTCAGCTCTTCGAGCGTCAGGCCCGTTCCGCCGAGCGCCATCGCGAGCGTCGGTTCGGACTTGTCGGGAAAGCGGGCCGTCACGCCCGCGCGGCGGAAGCGGCCGGCGAGTTTGCCGGGTCCGACGCGCGCCAGGACGCGCACGGCCGGAACGTTGAGCGATTGTTCGAGGGCTTCGCGGATGGAGACGGTGCCATGATAGCCGTCGTCGAAATTCTTCGGCGCATAGGTTCCGAAGCGCACGGGCCGATCTTCGATCAGCGTCGCGGGATGTGCGAGGCCCGCTTCGAACGCAAGGCCGTAGACGAACGGCTTCAACGTGGATCCGGGCGAGCGGACGGCCGTCGCCATATCGATCGCGCCGTGGCGTGCTGCGTCCAAGTAATCGGCGGAGCCCACTTCGGCGAGGATTTCGCCTGTCTGATGGTCGGCGACGATGATGGCCGTCGAGACGTTGTCGCCGATCGTGCGTGCGTGCTCGCGCGCGAGACGTTCGAGATTTTGCTGGAGATGGCGGTCGAGCGTCAGCTTGATGACGCTCTCGGCAGGATGCGCGGCGGCCTCGGTCTCGGAGAGATGCGGCGCGAGCTTCGGGAAGGCGTAACGAATAGCCGGGATGCGTTCTGCCTTGGCGCGTTCGGCTTCGGAGACGGTGATGACCTTTGCCGCCACGGCGCGCATCAGCACGCGATTGCGGGCGCGGCGGGCGGCTTCGGGATTGCGGTCGAGACGGCGCATTTCGGGCGATTGCGGAAGCGCGACGAGCAACGCGCATTCTCCGAGCGAGAGATGTCGCGGCTCCTTGCCGAAGTAGGCGAGCGAAGCCGCTCTGACGCCTTCGAGGTTGCCGCCGAAGGGCGCGAGGCGCAGGTAGAGTTTCAGGATCTCGGTTTTCGACAGTGTGCGTTCGAGTTCGATGGCGCGCGCCATTTGGCGAAGCTTGCCGTCAGCGGTGCGCTCGTGCTTGCCGTCGAGAAGACGCGCGACCTGCATCGTCAGCGTCGAGCCGCCGGATACGAGGCGGCCGTGGCGAACCATCTGCAGGACGGCGCGTGTGACGGCTTTCGGATCGACGCCGTGGTGGCTGTAGAAGCGCTTGTCCTCGAACGCGAAGAGCATTTTCAGATAATGCGGATCGACGTCCTTCGGATCGATGGGCAGCCGCCATTTGCCTTCGGTCGTCGTGAAGGCGCGCAGCAGCCGATCGTCGCGATCGATGACGGTGACCGACACGGCTTTCGCCTGTTCGAGCGGCAGCGGTCCCGCGTCGGCGAAGGCCTTGCAGTAAAGGCCGTAGGCGCCGCCGGTGCCGATCATCAGCGTCAACGCGGCGGCAATCGTGAGGCGTCGAATTGAGAACACTCGTCCACTTCTCCCCTCCCCGCGAGGGGGAGGGGGATTCCGGAGGTGGAGGGGAACGAGAGTAGCGAGTTGCCGGAGGAGAGTGGCTGATGTTGGGGGCACAACCTTATCATCACCCCCGCTCCGGCCCTCCCCCTTGCGGGGGGAGGATTGGAGGGCAGATAACTTCGAGCGTATCGTGCGTAGACCCAGCCCCACTTCGGTTTACTCCTTAGCCGAGACGGTGAGTTTGCCGGCGGCGGAGCGGGCGTAGCGTTCGGGGCGATACATGTCCTCGACCGTCGCAGCAGGGTGCACGAACGTGCCGGGATTTACGGCGCGCACGATGTAGGCGAGCGTCGCCGTTACCTGCGGCGGCTTCTTCTGCGCCGTACCGTCGGGCAGCACGACCGAGCCATTGTCCGGAACTTCGACCGAGTTCTGATCGACACCTTCGACCGAGCTGCCATTGTCGTCGTTCGAGGTCTCCGACGTCGTTCGAACGTTGGCGAAGTTGAAGGCTGCCACGAAGCGATCGTCGCGGAACTCAGTGTGCTCGGGGTCGGCCGTCGATTTCAGCCACGAGAGGCCGGAGATCGCGCCGCTATCGATCAAGTGCGGGTTTTCGATCTCGAAGCCCGCGGGCAGGCGATCGACGACCATCACACGGCCGGCCGGATCGTCGGACGTCACCTTGACGGTGATGACGAAGCGGTCGTTCTGCTTCACCTCGGACTTGCCGCCGTTGAGGCTTGCGAGATCGATTTTCTTGCCGTCGAGCGCATAGGCCTGACGTTCGATCTTGAAGCCTTTCGATGCGGCCGGTTCCGGCGTCAGCGCGGCACCGATGACGGAGATCACCGCATCGACGGCGGTGTCGCCGTTATTGGCGATCGTCAGCGCGCCGTCCTTCAGCTCGGCCGGTTTCAGACCCTTGAGCAGAGGACCGTTGACGGGCTTGCCGTCGATCGAGAGCGTCGTTGCCTTGACCTCGTCGTTCAGCGCTTTCGCCGCGAGCAGCATCCACGCCTGTTCCTGCGTCGAGGTATAGTTGCGCGTCTCGTAGGCTTTGGCGATGACGGTTGCGAGCTTCGGCTGGGCGTCGCGCGCGATGCCGGTTTCGGCGGCGAGCGTCACGAGCGCCGCACCGTCGCGAAGCGACGAGCCGTAATCGCTACGATAACCGCTGTCCGGCCTATCCGGCATGGCTGCAAGCGCTGCTGCAAACGTCCGCTCGGCGCGTTCCTTGTCGCCCATCATCGCGAGCGCGGCGCCGATTTGCGCTTTGGCGAGCGGCGTCGAGAAGCGTTCGATGCGTTCATCGGCGTAGTAGCGGAGATCGCCGACGGGTGCGCGGCCGTTGCGAGCGAGCACGTAGAGCGCGTAGGCGCGATCTTCGCCACCCTTCTCGAAGTCGGACGCATAGGCGATGAAGTTCTGCAGCTTATCGAGGGCGCGATTGAAGCCCTCGCGCGGCACGTCGTACTTCGCCTCCTTGGCGCGCGTCAGGAAGTCCGTGACGTAGGCGGTCAGCCAGAGGTCCGTCGATGACGGACCCCACACACCGAAGGCGCCGGTCGAGTCCTGCATCTCGAAGACGCGGGCAATTGCGCCTTGCACGCGTTCCTTGAGCGCCTTGTCCTCGGCGAGACCGATTTGCGCCGCGACCGCATTGGCGACGACGAGCGGCATCGCGCGCGATACCGTCTGCTCGGCGCAGCCGTAGGGATAGCGGTCGAGCTGAGCGAGGAGCGTCGGCACGTCGAGACGTGCGGCCGGGCCGACGGAGAGGTTGATGCGCGTCCGCGACGGGATCAGATCTTGTGCGAGGTCGCGCGTGACCTGCAACTTGCCGCCGGGCTTCAACGACGAGATCGTCGTGCGTTTGATGTCGCCCGCTGGCGGCAGGACCTGGAACGTCATCTCGCGCTTGACGCGAATGTCGTTCGGGCCGGTGACGATGGCTTTCAGCGTCAGCGCGCCGAGATCCGTTGGCTTAAACGCGATGCGCTGCAAGGTGCGCTCGCCGTTCTTGAGGTCGGCAGTTTTGTCGGCAATCTCCGTCAGCGTTTCGTTGCTGTCGTCGCCTTCCTTCTTGAACAGCGCGAGCTTGTAGGGCGCTGCGGGTCCATCGACGTTGTGAATGGAGAAGCCGAGGTTCATTTCGTCTCCGAGCGTCATGAAGCGCGGGACGGCGACCGTCAGCGCCACAGCATCGCGGACGATGAGATCGCCCGAGCCGTGGCCGACCTTGTCCTTGCTCCAGGCGACGGCCATCACGCGGACGGTGCCGTTGAAGTCGGGCAGTTCGAAGTCGACGCTTGCGGTGCCGTCTGCCTTGACTTGGACGAGACCAGAGAAGAGCGACACAACCGTTTCGACAGTCGGGTTGCCTTGCAGCGCCGCGCCGCCATCGCCGCCCGAGCGCAGCTTGCCGCGCTCCGCGTGCATGCCGTCGATCAGCTTGCCGTAGAAGTCGCGGATCTCGAACGCCAGCTTCTGCTGCTCGGAGAAATACTTCTCGGGCGCGGGCGTTTCGTAGCGCGTGAGGTTCAGGATGCCGAGATCGACGGCTGCGACGACGATGCGTGCGTCTTCGCCGGGTGCGAGGCCTTCGACCTTCAGCGGCACGGTCAGCGTGCTGCCCGACTTCACCTTCTCAGGGAGCGTCACAGCCACTTTCAGATGATTGCCGCTCTGATCGATCGGCAGCCAGCGGACGCCGATGGCGCGGCTCGGCATGCGCTTTTGAGCTTCGTCCATCGGCCGGTAGAGAATGGCCGTGGCATAGGCGCCCGGGCCCCATTCGCTCGAGAGCGGAATTTCGACTTCGCCGCCGCCCTTGGCGATGTCGACTTCTTTCATCATGTGGAGGCCGGTGCCGAGTACGGCGATGAGCGCTTTGCCGCCGAGCTTCGAGGCGATGCGCAGCTTCGCCGTTTCGCCGGCTTTGTAGCTGTCCTTATCGAGCGCAACGTCGAGCTGTTCAGGGCTATCGACGTTTTCGCCCGTCGTGTACCAGCCGGCGTTGAAGAGCACGCTGGATGCGGGGCCATCGGCATCGTTGGACGCCACGTCGAGACGATACCGTCCCCACTGGATGGGTTGGGAGATTTTAGCGGCGCCGTCAGCGGTGATGGTGAGAGGGCCGCCGCCGATCTTGCGCTTCACGGTGACGGCTTCATAGGTCCACGAGCCGTCGCGGCGATACCACTGCCAGTTCGTGTCGAGGCGCGTCAGCGTCCACGTCAGATTGTTGTTCGCTTCCGGTTTGCCGTTGGCATCGAGCAGCACGACGTTGAAATCGGCGTTCTGATCCTCGGCGGCGGTGAAGTTCTCGAACAGCGGCTTGATGCCGATGCGCTCGAGCTTCAGATCGACCGGCAGCGTGAGCTTGCGCTCGATCGTGCGGCCGCCGTCCTCGCGAAGCTTGACGGTGATCGCGGCTTCGAGCGGCTTCGGTGTCTTCGCCATTTGCGGCAGGACGATCGGGATCGCGGCTTTGCCGTCCTTGTCCATTGCCAGGCTCGCATCGAGCGGCTGGCGTGCCGGGTTCACGAGTTCATCTGCCTGTCCGAAGACGTAACCGGCAAAGCCAGGCACGTCTTTGTTCGAAGCCTTGACGACGACCTCGCCTTCGATGCCGAGACCTGCGGCAGGCGGCCCGTAAAGATAGCGGCCATCAGCATTGATCGTCTGATTTTCGTCAGCCACCAGCGCCGGGATGTTGGCGGAGAGCGTCATGTCGAGGCGTTCGGGCACGAAGTCTTCGACGAGGAAGCTTCTCTCAGCGATCGCCTCGGCCTTCGGGTCGGTGTAGAGGCGGAGACGCCACGTTCCGGTCATTGCGGTTTTGGCAAGCGGCACGGCGAGTGCGCGTCCGCCGAGGCCCTGATCGTTCATCACGAGGCGACCTTGCTCGACGCCATCGGGGCGGGAGACGATCAGCGTCGTCGGTACGGCTGAAGATTTGCCGAACTGGTCGCGGACGAGCGCGGTGACGTTCACTTCTTCGCCGCCGCGGTAGACGCCGCGTTCGGTGTAGACGTAGGCGTCCACGGGGCCGGACGGATCGCGGCCTTGAACGCCACGGTCCGAGAGGTCAAAGGCGTTGAGCGTCAGATCGAGGAAGGCGTATTCGCCCTCGCCCTTCTGCGCGACGAGGATCGCGGGCGCGGCGCCGCCTTCGCCTTTCGTCAGGGCTGCGTCGAACTTCGCGTAGCCGCGATCATCCGTCGACGCGGTTGCGAGCACTTCGTTGTTGCGGGCGATCAGCTTGACCGACGTTCCGGCGACGGCGGTCGCTTCGGTCAGCGAGCGAACGAGCGCATGAATGCCGTCGTTGCCGGTGAAGGCCGTGAGGCCCAGGTCGGAGACGATGAACCACTGCGTGGCGCGCTCGTAGCTCTCTTCCTTCTGCTTCTCGGTCGGCTTCGCGACCATGACGTAGACGCCGGGTTCGAGCTTGCCCGTCGCGTCGGTCACCGGCACGGCCGTCGAAACTTCTTCGTTAAGCTTCGAGGCGATGTCCATCTCGCCTTGGTAGACCTTGATGCCGGAGCGATCGCGGATGTTGTCGACATCGTAGCTCGAAAGCTGGCGCGCCATGTCGCCGGACTGCAGGGTCGCCGCAAGGCTGCGGTCGCCGATGCGATAGACCTCGATGGCGATCCTGTTCGTATTGGTCGTGAGGACGGGGATGCCCTGCTGGCCGCGAGTCGGCAGTACGTAAGCTTTGCCGCCGAAGTGAACCGAGGTCGAACGGTCCGGAATGTAGACGGCGATATTTGCGGTTTTCAGCAGCGTTTCGCCGATGTCGGAGGGAAGGCCCGCACGAATTTGGACTTCGTAGCGTTCGCCGTGCTTCAGGCCTTCGAGGCAGAGCTGCTTGCCGTCCTGCACGAGGTTCTGCGGATCCTTGCCGCCGACGGAGATGAACTTCGTGACGTCGGTTTGCGTGCGCGAAAGATCTTCCGAGAACTGGAGGCAAAGGCGTGGCGGTGTCGCGTCGTTGTCGGTCTTGTAGTCCGTCATGCGGAAGCCGTACTCGCCGCGAAGGCGGTCGTACATTTCGCGCGTCGTCTGATCGCTGGCGAGCGAGAGGCTCAAGCTCAGGGCATCGATTGCCGGGCGCCAGTAGGAGCGCGCTTCGAGCGTGCGGCCGAGAACATATAGAGCGTGGGCTTTCTGCGCGTCATCCGTCGCGCGCTGATAGCCGCGATAGGCGGCGCCGGAGGCGTAGATCGGCAGGTCGTAGCGTTCGCCGCCTTTGTCGGGATCGGGCTTGATCGCGAGCAAGGCTTCGGCGAGGCGCGTCCAGGCGTTCGAATCCTTCTCGTCGATCGCGACGGCATTGGCGAGTGATCGCGATGCTGCGCGCGGGTCCGTGGCGAAAACTTTCTCCGCCTCGGATTTCAGCGCGGCGGGCGTCTTGCCGTCGGGCTTCCAGTTGGTCTTGAGATAGGATTCATAGCGTTTCGCATCGGCCGCAATCCCAGAGTGCAGGAAGGGCTTCTCGGCTGCGGCGACGTTCGAGATCGTTGCCAGCATGAGAGCGAAAAACACTGCAAGGCGCGCGATAAAGTGCATGGGGGTGGCATCCTGTTTGAGTGCCTGACGATCAGAGCTTCGCAAGGCGCACGATTGGCGCCTCAGCTTAGCCCGAGGTTGAGTATCGCATTTGACGATGGGTCCGAAAGCCCATCAGGGGCCAACGGCCGAAGCGCGGCAGCAAATTTCGAAATGCTGGCCTTTGCGCGTTCTTGCGGCCTTTTTCTCTAAGCATCGGCGGAGTTTACCACGCCGCGAAAAGGCGGGGATAAGTTTTGGCCATCACGATTGTGGGTCGCGCTCGCGTCCGGGCCTTCAAGGATTGGAACGGATACGAAGCGCTGCCTTAGCCCAAAACGAAATCATCCTCGGCGATGAAGCCGAGGATGACAACGCGTGCGTGTGTTTTTCGGATCGCGACCTTCGCCGTCAGTGGCGGGGATTGCGGGGCAATGCGTCCGGCTCACCCGATTGCACGGCGATGATCTCAGGCGCGACGCTCTCCGATTTGAAGGGCTTCAACGGGCGGCCGCGCACCCAGAGTTTCTCGAACGATGCCGTCGCGAAAACGGCAGTGGTCGTTTCATTCGGATGGAAAAGTTCGAAGGCGTCGCGCTTCGTCGGATCGCGGCGAAGGCAATCGCCGATCCACACCGACTTCTCGCCAACGACGAGCTGCTCGTGGGCGGAGCCGAAGTTCTGATCGGCGAGGACGCGAAACTCGGCGTGGGCAATGTCGAACAAGGCGCCGGACGCCGCTTCTTCAGAGTTGGTATCGCAGATCAGAATTCTGATCCGCGTATTGTCGACACGGCCTTCCGACCAAGCGGCGCAGAGCGCACGCGCGACCGGGCTATCCGGATTGCGAACGAAAAGAGTCAAGCACTTCCGATCTGCCAGGCCTTCGTCGCGGGGCAAAAGACCATCCCCTATGAAGTCCTTGAGGCGTGCTTCCTTGTCCGTTCGAGCCACCATCATGAGACGCGAAGGCGAAGCGATGCGCATTTAAAAATTTCCTATCTTGAGCCGACAAAAAAATTCGGACTTTCGAACTGCCCCCCGCTGGGCATTCGGTGGCCCCATTAAGCCAGGAAGAATGTTAAACAAGCGTTGCCGGTCGGTTCGATTTAAGGCGAACGGCGTTATCGCTATTTCTTTCCAAGTCTTTTTCATTCGGCCGCCGGTGGCGCTATGCGCCGGATAAGTGCCCTATCGTCTTCAGAAAGCTGCATTTCTGCGCCGAGGGCTGCGACTTGTTCACCGGCCTCGATGACGTCGGCCGGCTCGCTTTCCAGTTCGCTCCAGCGGCCGTCCAGTCCGCGCAAGGCGGCTTCCAGGGAGGGCGGCATGACAGCCTCACCGACGGGCACGGAAAAGGTTGCGGTTTCCCGCTGCAGCGTCACGCTGGCGCGCGGTTCCGAAGGGTCGGGCGTGATGGCGGTCCCGTCGTTCCGAGGCTGCGACGTGCGCGGGATCGTGACGACGGTGGCCGGCCGGAACTCGGGGAGAGGAGGCGGCGCTATCGGCGCCGGTTGGACGGTGTTGCTGTTCGCAGCTGTTTTCACGGTCACGTCCGCCTCTGGATCGGGTTTCGGCGGCGGGCGGCGGACACGCGGGGCTTGCGGCGCAAACTCGGGTTCGGGCCGGTAAACTCCGGCATAGGGCCCGAAGCGAGCCGCGTGCTCGGGGTCGATCGCGAGGTTTGCTCGTTGGGCGCGCATGGGACGCTCGAAGATCGGCGCGGCCAGCGGCTCATTGCGATCATCTGGGCGATCATCTGCGGGTGACGCCGGCGGCTCGGGGTTGGACGCTTCCTTTGTCGTGACCTCTGGACTGGTTTCGCGTCCGGCGGAACGCGCGCCCGCGGCATCGCTGCGCTCGGCGCGGCGGGCGGCTCCCATGACGGCGCCGAGGATGATGTCGGACCAGGCGCCGTTCGTGAACTTATAGACGCGGAACGATTCCGAGCCTGCGAACTTCGAGCCCTGGCGCTGCAAGCGTTTCTGAATGCTGCCCGTGAGGGGAAGCATCGTCCGCTTGAAGATTTTTTCTCTTTCGAAGCTTGCAAAGAGATTGGCCAGAAGCTGCGCTTCGACGCGCAGGTTCTCGCGTTCGGTCGGGTTCATGCGCGGCGGGGCGTCGAGCGGTACGGCGACGTAGTAGTCACCGTTCATGTCGAAGACGACGTGCCGGAACAACTCGAAGTTTTCGCGGATTTGCTTATCGCGGTGAATGTCGTTGAAGCGCGAGAGAATCTCGATGACCGGTCCGCGCTCGGCGGCCTGCATTTTCGGGACCAAGCCGTCGAGGCGGCCGCCGGGGCGCTGTCCCATCGAGACGAGGAAGAGACAGAGATCGACGAACAGGGCGACGGCGAGCGGAACGTAATCGCGTTTCGAGAGGCCTGCTGTCTGATCGCCGGCAGAAGCGCGCGGACCACGGGCCTCGGCATCCGGGCTTTCGACGGACTGGATGGCCTTCTTCTGCAACTCGCGCAGCTCGTCGGCCGAGGGGGGCATCTTGAACGAGAGCAAGCCGTAGAAGGTCGTCGTCAGGCGGCGAAAGGCCTCGATCGTCGCTTCGGAACCTTCAACGGCAGCAATTTCCGGCTTCTGCAATTCGGGCAGCTGGTCGATGGCCTTGACGACGCCGCGAAGCGCCATCTGCAACTGAGGATCGGGGCAGGAGATCGCGGCGTTCTTGCCGTCGGCGAACGTCGTGCGCTCGGCGCGGTCGGCGAGGTCGGAGCGGATCTGGCGCAGCTGCGGGTCGGTCCGGAAGGCGTTGAAGCCGGTCACGGTAAGATCGAGTTTGCGGCCGAGCGCGCGCATGAACTCGTTGCGGGTTCCGGTTTTGGGATCGAAGGTAGATGCATCGGCGGAGACGATTTTCGTCAGGTCGCCGTTGAGCGCCGTCATGTCGCCTTTGACGGCGCCAATGCGGCCTTTGACGAAGTCGGAGGCGAAGGAAAAGCGCTGCGCATCGTCTTCACGCATTTTCCGGCGCGGGCCGTCGCCCGGCTTCGAATTCGGACAGGACGTGCCCTTCGCGCGTTCGAGCTCGGCCTTGTCGGTCGAGACCTGGGTCAGCTGCACCAGCGTCGCCTGAAGCTGTTCGAGGCGCGTTTCGGCGCCGTGCAAGGAATTTTGCACCTGGCTGACGGCGCTCTCGGCCGAGCGGGAGGCTTCGCCCCGGCTTTCGAGAACCTTCCAATAGAAGCCAAAGCCGAAGCCGATCGAGATCAGCGACAGGAATACGTAGCCGCCCGCGTAAAAGAGTTTCGTCGTGAACGGTTGCGGGCGGAAAAGCTGGTCGAGCAGCCAGATGATCATCGTCATCAGCATGGCGACGGAAAAGCCGACGATGATGCGATGGACGAGCGGCAGGTCGCCCATGTTGGCTTCGATCAGCTCGAGCATGCCGACATAGGTCGCGACCCAGGACAGCGCGCCGAGGCCGATGACGAGAATCAGACGTTTCCAATCGCGTGGCGGCTTCTGCGGTGCGTCGCCCGCGCGCGCATCGACGTAGAGGCGCATCGAGCCCGTCCCGCGCCCGAGTTCAGGACCATCCAGGTTCATCACCGCCAACCCATCCCCGTTTGAAGGGCACAGGTTCCGCGTGCAGTCCGCGTTTTTGATGTCGCAACTGCGGCTCGCCGGTGTTTGAGTATTGGCGGATTTTCAGCGGATGGATGAATAGGAGATGAGTTTTTTGTTCATTGTGCCTTCGGCACTTCTCACGCTGGATCCCCGAACAGCCTCCCCCGGATCAAGTCCGGGGTCGTCCGTTCGAGGATGACGGGCTAGTTCGAGGTCAGAGTGCGAAGCTGCTCGTCGGATGGCGAGCGTTTCTGCGCGGTCAGCCTCGCTGAGTCATCGGCCACCGTTCGTGGCGCGTTGCGGAGGCTCGCGACCGGCGTAGCGCGACGGGCCGGAAGAAAGTCGCGGCGCGGGTTCGATTTCGCGTGAGCGGCCAGATCTTGAAGCAGCACATCGAGAAGGGGTGCTGCGATCTGTGCCGAGTGGAGATCGCGGGCCCATGGCTTCGAGGGCGTGCCGGTGCCGACGAGCACGACGTAGGAATAGGCCGCGCCGTTTGCGAACTGCAGTCCGCCGGACGCCCAGGCATCGACCGTGGCGTTCGGGTCGAGCGATACGGCCGTCCCCGTCTTGGCGAAGTGGAGCCGCAGGTCGCCGCGTCGCCGCGCGCACCACTGGCTGAGGCTCTTCAGCGTTCCGTAAGACTGGCCGCCGGTCTGATAACAGAGCGGGGCTTCGAGCAGCGAGCGGATCAGCCAGACCGCGTTCGGCCTGATGAGCGACTTAGGAATGATCGCGGGGCGAGCTTCGGCCATGCGGCCCGCGCCGCCCTGGCCTTTCTGCGTGTAGTCGTAAGCCTCGATCAGCGTCGGCGGTTTGATCGGCTTCGTGCCACGTCCGATGAGTGACGCAAGGATCACGCTCGACATGAACTGAACGCGCTGCGGGGCTCCCGCTATTTGTCCAAGGACGACGGCCGTCGACGGCGGCGTGCCGCCAAGCTCGGCGGCGGGCGGCATCGTAAAGCCGAAGCCGTCGATCAGCCGCTTGACCGGCGTCTGTCCGAGTTGCGCGCCGCGCGTGATCAGCGGGGCGTTGAGGGAGCAGGCGAAGGCAACGACGGCCTTGCGGTTGCCGGAGCTTCCGCCCTTGGCGCAGGTATCGAGTCCCTGTGCTGGCGCTTGCGGATCAGCATAGAGGGTGTCGGCGGTATCGCGTCCCTGATTGGCTAGGGCGACGGCCAGGATCATTTTCCCGGTGGAGGCCACCTGACGGCTTTCGAGCGCGGGATCATAGCGGCCATCGCTTGAGCGGCGGGCGGGGAGCGAGCCGAAGTAGGCTGCCGTTTCGCCCGCCTCGTAGTAGCGCACGATGTTGCCGTCGCCATCGGCCGCGACGACGATGACATTCGGCAGGGTCTTGTCTGCCGTCACCTTCTTTGGATCGAGCGTGTACGCGGGGTCGATGCGTGACGTCCATTTCGTATCGAGCGTCGCGAGCGCGCCATCGATCTTTTCGCGGAAGGCCAGGTTTTCGCCGATGTCGAACGTCGTCGTCACGCCGCGCACGTAATCGCGCCAGCTGTAGCCGTAGCTCTGTTTCATTTCCTCGCGAATGCCGAAGCGGGCGGCCGGAAGCAGCAGATTGGCGCGGATCATGGGATTGGCTTCGGCGCGTTTCACGTCGCCGGGTGCGAAGCGCTCGAGGGCGGCTTCGAGTTTCGGTTTGACCTTCGGATCGGGCGGGCCGCCGGCGAGCGCCATCAACTCGAAAACGACTTTCTTCTGCTCGGCTTCGTCGGTGATGAGTTTTTCGGCGCACGTGCGTGCGCGGACTTCCGTGATGTAGCGCCAGCGGTCGAGGCGGACGGCATTCAGCCGGTCGTTGCCTTCGAGCAGAATGATCGGCTTGTTGACGGCGGAGGCGAGCACGAACTGCTCGGCGGTCGAGAGATCCTTCGCTTCCTTGCCGAAGACGACCTGACTCGTCACCTCGACGCCGTGTAGCGGCTGGCCGCCGGTGCGTTGCGCGAGCCAGATGTGGTTCGCTGCCCACTGCTTCAGAAGCGTATCGTCGCCGCCGCGGGTCAGCTCGCGATAGATGACCGGCGCGAGCCACCATTCGCCGAGCTTGCGCTGGAGTTTCGTCAGGCCGCTCTCGTCCAGGCTTGGCGGTGTTTTGTAAATCACGCGGGCGAACTGCATCGGCAGGGTCGAGCCGCCAACGCCGAGGCTCGGCCGGCGGGCGGCAATGGAGCGCGTGATCGTCGTTAGCGGAATTTTCAGGACACCGACGAGATCGATGCCGAACGGATTGAGTGGACCGCCGAGGTAGCGATCCTCATGAAATGAGAGGCAGCGCCAGTACTGTTCCGGGACCTCGCGGACGGGAATGGATTTGTGATCCGGGTTCGCGACGTAATCACCGAGCGCGATGGCGCTGCCCGTGTAGTTCACGTCGCGCAGGCTATCGAGCCGGGGATCGAACGTGCCGACGAAATTTCCCTTCGGATCATAGATTGCGGTCGCCAGCCACCGCTCGGCGTCGTAGCCGAGCTTGTCGTGCATCGAAAGGTCGCCAAGATAGCCGCGGATCGGCGCCGCGACGTAGACGAGGAGAACGGCGAAGAGGACGTAGAGCACCGTAGCAGTGAATACGTGGCGGAGCGGACCGAGCTTCGGATTGAAAGCCACGGTCATCATGAGCCAGCGCACCACAGTGCGCGGAACCCAAAGGCAGAATTCCGCGAGGGCGGTCAGATGCCGCAGTAAACGTAACATCGCTGTCGCATAGCCGCGCTAATGCCAGCGCCGGGATGGGCGGCGGCCTCAAGCGTCAGACGGTAGTCGAGCTTTGCGGCGTCAACTCAGCGAAGGCTGGGCGGCTTCCGTTCCGAGATGAGGCAAATATACGGCGCGCGTTGGCAGCGATGCCGCCGACGCTGAAGCAGCTTGGGTCTTTCAGCGGAAAGCAGGAAAGGCGCCAGAAGCTCAGAAGTTATTCATCAGAATAAAAAGGCCGACGCCGACTGCAGGCCCAATGAGCGTTGCAACGACCATCATGACGAATGGTTTCGCCATCATAACACTTACCCCGCACTGAACTCGTCAGTTCGCTCCACTATTACGCGCGGCCCTAAGACGATGTTTCGACCGGTTTTGCCCCCTCGGTCTCACACCTTATTCCGCTAAATGGAGCCGCCCCCAGTTCAGCGCTGCCGGTCAGAACCCCTCAAGCCCGGCAAACTCCGAGAATACAGCGTTGCAAAAAAACTTGACAGGGGTTGCAAGGCGTTTGCGCGCTTGGGCGTAGAAACGGGATCACACTAAATTCCCCGGCGCAAGAGAAGAATTAACGGCTTTCGACGCGCCATAGAAAAATCATATAAATCATGCATTTTCAGTATGTTATGCGTTCAAAATCACGCATCTGTTGCGTCCAGCGCTGCAACTGCTGGCGTCGCACCATCACGGAATATGTCGTGGTTTGAAATCAGAATTGAAGTTTAGCGAAGGTCGAAAAGGCGAAGCTGCCTCTCGTCAGTGCCTCTTGTTTCAGCAGCCAATTGCTCGATCCGGTCGAACGGAACCTGCTCGGCGGCGATCAATGAACGCTGCGCCTTCATGGGCCGTACGAGGCCTTCCTGCACGAGGTGGAATTCGCCGACCGTTTGGCCCGGCAGTGCGGTCGCCGGATCGAGACCGGACTCCGACTGGAAAGCGGCCTTCAGCTTTCTGAGGGCCGTGTCTTCGCGGACGCGGCCGATGAACCAGCTCGTGATCTGGTCGCGGCTCTTGTAATCGAGGTCGCCCGGCGACTGGGTGGCGAGCATCATACCGAGACCGGCTGAGCGGGCGCGCTTCAACAAGCTCTGCAGCGGCTCGGCGGTCGCGGGCTTCGAGTTCGCCGGAATGTAGAGGTCGGCTTCGTCGAACATGACGACGGCTTGCAGCTCGTCGTTCGGGTTACGCTGACAGAAGCGGAGCGCTTCCGACAGGAACTGCGAGACCCAGAACAAGATGTTCTCGTTGTCGCCGAGGAAGCCCGTGTAGATGACGGACAGGCGTGTGCGGTTCGGCCTCTGGTACTTGCCAAGGCCAAGCAGGCTGTCCATGCGCAGGCTTTCGCCGCCACCTTCGAACAGCGCGGCGTTGCGGAGGCGGAGCGAGTCGAGCTGGGCGACGAGATCGCGGCGCAGCTTGCCGGACGGGTCCATGCGCTGCGTCTGGTCGGTGAGTTCGGGATGCTCGTCTTCGAGAAGGTGGATCAGGTCGGCGAGCGTCACTTCGTTCGTTGAGAGCGAGCCCAGGATGCGCAGCGCGACAGCCAGAACACCCGACTGCTTCTGATGCGTCGCCGAGTTCTTCAGGTGAAGCATTTCGCCGAGCGCGGCAGCCGAAAGGTTCGCCAGCAACTGCTGCTCGTGATCGGGCAATTCATTGATGCCGTTCGGCAGGAGCGTGATCGAGATCGGCCGGCCCGAGGCGCGGCCCGGCGTATAGACGGCGACGTCGATCGCGTCGGCGAGCTTTTCGCGTTCGGCGCGACGTTCAGCCGACTCGTTGTCGTCCGACCGCCAGACGTCCGGGTTGGCGTAGCTCGCGAGATCGCCTTTGCGATCGATCAGGACGGCCGGAATGCCGCGCAAAAGAAGCTGCTCGATGAGAGACAGCGCCAGCGTCGTCTTACCGGAGCCCGAGCCGCCGAGGAATGCCGCGTGCCGCTTCAGCACGCTCTTGTTCATTGTCACGGCGCGGCCGCGATTGTTCTTTTCGCCGCCCGCCAGAATGCTGGCGCCGTAGCTGCCGTTCTCGTCGAGGATGACGGACATCGGCAGATCGTCGTCGTTCGCCGCCAGGCCGTTGTCGCCTTCGCCCTGTTCGTTGGCGCGCGCCTGTTCGGCCGAGACGGCGTCGAATCCGTCCAGCGTCGATTGCGGGTCGTCCATGTTCTTGGCGACGAGGCGCGGCACCGGACGTCCGAGCAGATCGAGACGCAACAGGTGAATGATCGAGATGAGGCTCGACAGCGGCTTGGTGCCTTCGAGCCATTGCGTCATGCCAGCATCGTTGCGGTGATGGGCGGTGAACTCGCGCACCGTCATCATGCGTTCCCACTCGGGAATCGGCACGAGCAGCTGGCGTCCGCCGCCGTCGCGGAATTTGCGGAAAGCTTGCGCCGTCTGGTTCTTCTTGTTCGGCGGGAAGTCGCTGGCGCGCAGCATGAAGCAGGGTTTGCCCTGCATTGCCGTCAGCACCTTGTCGAGCTGGCGCTTCAGGCCGCCACCCTGCGTCGGCCGATTGCAGAGGAACACGCGCACGTCGTTGGCGAAGCCGGTGCGGTGGCGGACGGTCAAGTCGAACGCCGGCAGGTCGTCGCCAAGCTCCAGACGCTTGACGGTGACTTCGATCGAGCGACCCCATTCGTCGCGCGCGAGTAGAAGGGCGGCCGATAGAACGTCGACCAGCTCCTGATCGTCGGCGGGCATTTCAGCTTCGCTTTCATTGGCGAAGCGTTCCCACATCTCGCGGAACTGCACGGCGGACAGTGTCGAGGGCGCTTCGTCGTCCTGGCCGCCGAAGCCGACGACTTGACCGAGCGCCTGGGCAAGCGTGCTGATGAACGACGGTCTTTCGGGCTCGGGCTCACGCTCGTCGCCTTCCGTCGAAGTCGCTTCGCGCAGGCGCGACTGCGCGTGCTCCAAGAGGCGGCGCGTCGAGAGGCCGCCGAATTCTTCGAAGAACTGCGGGCCGAAAAATTGCGAGGCGTCCGGGAAGCTCATGCCGCCGCCGCTCATCTCCGACTGGTGGGCGAGCCGCTTCGAGATGATGAGGCGCGCTTCTTCGGGCGTCCGGCTTTCGCGGAGCAGAACCGGACCGGATTTCTCGATGCGATCGATATAGGACTGCGCGACGAGGCCGCGTACCTGGCCGTAAAAGTCTTCGAGGCACGAGATGATGATGATGGCGTTCGTCAGCCGGTTGGCGATCTGGATGAGATCGCGAACGGCGCGCTGGAAGCGGTCCTCGGCATTATCGAAGAAGCGCAGGTCTTCGACCTGGTCGATGCAGAATACGAGCGCGGCGCGATCGACGGTCCAGATGAGCGCACCGAGCGCGGCGATGATTTCGAAGGCGCGGTCTTCGCCGTCGTTCGGATCGAGCGCGCTGACGGCTTCATGCGCGATCGCCGTCAACTGGCGGCCGTTGAGATACTGCCTGACGCGCTGATCGATGCGCGGATCGTGGCGCTGCAGATAAAGGAGCGCGCGCACGATGTTGATGTCGAGCTCGCGCGTCTGGAACTTGTCGCAGGCGACGATCTGGTCGGCGAGGCGAAGGATGAGCTGCGCGAGCTGCTTGTCATCGAGCGTCGCGTCGCGAAGCTTTTCGAGATCCGCTGACGAGATGACCTCGGAGTCGAGCACCATGCGGTTCGTCAGCCGCGACAGGGCGGACTCGCCGAAGCGATCGGGATCGTATGGTTTTTCGAGCGAGTGGACGAGACGGCGGAGATAGAAATCGGCGTAATTCTGCACGTCCGGCGTCATTTGCGCGTAGCCGAAGTAGCTCTGGCCGGTGCGATGAGAGTCGGTGCGCAAAGCCCGCAAAAGATGGGTTTTTCCGGCGCCGGACTGGCCGTGGAACAGCAGGATGCGATCCTGCATGTGGTAACCGCGGCCGGATGTGACGCTCGTCAGAAGCTCGTTGAATTTTTGGCGCGCCTTGGCATGGATCTCAGGCACGTCGACGGGGTCGGCGCGCCAGAGATCGTCTTCCCAGGTAATGGAATGCTCGAACGCTTCGCTCAGCTTGTCAGGCGCGAGCGAGGGAGCAAACGTCGGCTTGAGGGAAGCGCCTTCAACACCCATTGCGTACCGGAATGCCTTCAATCTTGAACGCGCACAAAGTGCCAGACAGTGTTTTTGTAGAGGATCTTCGAGTCCTCGAGCGATTTGAGATCGCGACCGTCTTTGAGATCAGCGGTCGCGAGTTCGAGCTGACCTGAACGGTGGGCTTCCGCGAGCATTCCCTTGAACGCAATCTCGGATAGACCCCAGTCGGGACGCGCGTTGCGAATCGCCTTCCATACCAAAGAGATAAACGCCTTCCGGTTGCCTGGCCAGCCCTCCGCGACCGGTCGTGCCGCATCGACAACAGCGCGACAGAATTCTGGCATGTCGGGAGGGGATACAACTTCGAACAGCGATGGCTGGCCGGATGCGAGCGGCGAGCGGTCGTTCGCGGGGTTCGGCGCCGTCGCGCGGATCGGCCGCCGCTGCGGCTCGACACGCGGACGCGGGGGCGAGGGGGCAGTGCTCTCGGTCTTGGGCACCATGAGCGCCCGGAGGAGTGCGAGTTCGAGCGCGGCGAGAGACGTTTCGCGGCTACCGGCGATTTCGCACGCCAGGCCGATAATGAGCTTGCCGTCGCTGGCGATCTCGCGCGGCTGCTTGAAGAGCTGACCGGCGAGAAGCCTGCCGGGTTTCGCCGGCAGACCCGCGCCCTTGCCGAGGCCGGTCTTTATCTTATTGCCGAAGGCGCGTTCGAGGGCGACGATTGCGAGTTCGGCTCGGAGATCGGCGGGCGAGAGGACGCGCGAGGTCGATTTTCCAAAATGATGCTGCAACACGAGTGCGGCGAGACCTTCGGCGCGCTGGATGGCTTTCCTGACTGCGGGGCCGTCATTGGTACCGACCGCAGTGAGGACGAGCGCCGTTTTCACGTCGGCCCAGGTCTCGGGGAAGGAGCGCGCCGTAGGCAGCAGGTCTGCCGCCGCCTTCAGACCTTTGGGACTGGCCGTCAGGCGCCCTTTCGACTCGGAGATCGCATGCGAGCCGGCAAGCGTGCTCAGCGCCAGCTCGGCGGCGCGGCGGAACTCGGTGCCAGAAATCCGCGGGGTCAGCAACGGCGCAACGTCGCGCTGCAGGTCGGCGCGCGTGGCACCGCCCGTCGCGATGCGCAACAGCAAAAGATCGCGGACGCCCAGATGGCTCGAAGGCCCGGCTGCGGCTGTCCGTTCTGATTGTTCGATGGCTGCACTCATCGAATTGGTCTCCCCGCGCGAATCAGAAGCGCTGTCTCGACAACTTCGATGATTGATCCTTCACTTCCAAGGGCCGCCCGCATTTGACCCACAACGCGTCTATGTCTCGAAATGCTCGACTTCGGCCGCGCCGCCGGGCTTTCGCCGCGCGACGGTCAAAATCGCGACACCTTATTCAGGCGATTATCGAGCTTGGGGCAGGGGTTCGAGTTCAGGGATCCGGCGTAATGAGTGGCTCTGATCGTTCGCAGTGGCGGGGCGAGGTCGCGCGCGAATCGCAACTCGTTAGCGTTAACGACCAGTTAACGGATTTCCGGCAATGCTGAGGACAGCCGCACGTCCCGTGCCGGGGGTAGCAAAAATGTATCGCGTAGCGCTCACTGCCGGACTTGCGACCGCGCTAGCCGGTTGCAGTCTCGGTTCGTCATCCATCTCGTCGGGATTTACAGATCCCAACACCACCTCGTCGCTGGCCTCGCCTGCGCCGTCGGCTTCGTTTTCGCCTTCGGTTCCAAGCGTCGGTCTCGGCGGCGAGCCTTCAACGCCGCGCAGCAACGTGAAAGTCGCGGCGCTCGACAAGGCGCCCTCGGGCACGTTCGAGAAGGCCGCGCCCGGCGTTCTTTCCGATCGCGACTATTCGCGCACGTCTCTCAATGCGGAAATGGCGCGCGACCTCATCAATGCCTATCGAAAGAAGCACGGCCTCAAGCCGTTGAAGCTCAATCCGGAGCTGACGGAAGCCGCCAAGTCGCATTCACGCGATCTCGCGAAGTGGGACCGTATTTCCCATTATGGTTCGGACGGCTCCAATCCCTGGGATCGCGTCAAGCGCGCCGGCTATCGCGCGCGTCTCACGGCCGAGAACGTCGGCACGGGGCAAGTCAATTTCAATGAAGTGCTGAAGGGCTGGGAAGAGAGCCCCGGTCACAACAAGAATCTCCTCACGCCGGACGCCGAGCACATGGGCATCGCGCTCGTTCAAGATCCCAAGACGGAATTCAAATCCTTCTGGACACTCGTCATCGGCTCGCCGATGTGAAGATTGCGCAGGTCCCAAAGAAAGAATGTTGCAAATGGCTCCGCTCAAACGGAGCCATTTTTGTTTTACCCCTCCCCGTCGAAGGGGAGGGGAATCCGAGGGTGTCACAACTTCGGCAGATCGTTCAATTCTCGCCCTTCAAATCCCTTCGAGGCGTTCCCGTTCCCGCGTCCGAACAAGATCGGCGACCCCCGTCCATGCCCATGCTCGCCCTGCGTCACCGCGCTGCCCATGATAGAGGGCGAAGAAGTCGGCGATCCCCGCTGCAAGAGATCCGTGTTGTCCTTCGAGAACTTCGGCCATCGCGCCGAGATCTTGGGGTGGCGGCGTACAGTCCAGTTCAGCGTTCTCTCTCGCACGCAACGGCAAGGCCATCGTAAGGTCCTACTCAAGGCTTAAATCCAGATTGACGGATTTTGGAAAAGCAAGTTTGACGCCATTTTCGTAGGCTCGTGATTCATGCCTGTTGTATCGATTGGTTAACTAGAGGTAGACGTGACCGTCAGCGCACCTCGCGGCCGGAAAATAGCTAGGACGAAATCAATATGATTTGGATTTCGAGGGCTGTGGGGCTCGTTGCGATGATGCTGTTCGGCGCGTGCGCAGGGGTGGCGGCCGCAGCCGGCGGCAGTGCTTGCCACATGCCTGGCTGTGCCGGAATGGAACTCGTCCAAGGCGCGTCGCCGAAAGAGGACAGTCCGGATGTCGATCCCGATACAACGCCTGATGGCGGAACGGGCGGACAGAAGTCTCAGGAACCCGGCGATAACGATAATAACGACGATGGCGGAGGTTCAGACCAGGCATCGCCGCCCGATGCGGTTCCGGGCTGCATCTTTCAGAAGGGTCCGCTCGACCTGATCGTCTAGTCGCGGCGAGCTAGGGAGTAGGAAGGGGACCCTATTCCGAGGTCGCTTGGGCGGCTTCTGGTTGCGCCGAGCCGCTCGAAGCGCTTGATGAAGCTCCCTCGGCGTCGGAACCCTTCAGCGCAGACTGGCTATCGCCCGTTGCTTCGCTGCTTTTTTTCGCGGCCTTGTTCTTAGCTGCGAGCTTGTTTTTCGATTTATGCTTGCCGCCCGCGATGTGCCGCTTATGGCCGCCGCATCCCCACGCCGTCACGGTATCGCGGACCGAGACGACGCCTCTGGCATTCGGGTCCATCGGCAGGTTGTCGACGGTCGATGTATTGAAAAGCTGCTTCCAGTCGTAATTCTGGAATCCGTATTCCAAGAGGCTCGCGGCGCGGACCGCCCGTTCGTTGCCGGATGACTCGCCCAAAACGACCGCCATCAGACGGCGGCCGTCGCGCGTAGCGCTGGCGACGACGTTATAGCCGGAATCGCATGTGAAGCCCGTCTTCAAGCCGTCGGCCCCTGGGAACGTCTTCAGAAGCGCGTTGTGGCTGCCGAGCCGCCGCTTGCCGATGCGCATGTCCGGCATTGCCCAGTAGCTTGCATACTGCGGATATTCACTGACGACGGCGCGAGCAATTTTCGCGATGTCGCGCGCGCTGGTCAGCTGCCCTGGATCGGGCAGACCGTTCGTATTGACGAAATTTGTGTGTGTCATGCCTAGGCGGCGGGCCGTCGCGTTCATCTTGTCGATGAATGCGGATTCGCTGCCGGAAATCGCCTCGGCGAGCATCACGGTGACGTCGTTCGCGGATTTTATGATCACGGCCTTCAGCGCCTGCTCGACGGAGAGCGTCGCACCGACATTCAAGCCGACTTTGCTCGGCGGCTGCAGGGTTGCGACCAGCGAGCAGGAAATCTTGTCGTCGAGATGGATCTTACCCTCTTTGATCGCTTCGAAGGTGACGTAGGCCGTCATCAGCTTCGTCAACGAGGCCGGATGCCAAATGTCGTCAATATCTTCGGAATAGAGGATCTTGCCCGTCTCAGGCTCGAACAGCAGCGTCGGACTAGCCGATGCCGGCGGGATTGCCGTCAGCCATATCAACAGTGTTGCAACGATGCAGGCTGCGCGTGACCGCATAATGTCCTCAGGATTTGCCAGAGATCGGCTACCATATTCGCGAAGGGGGGCCAACCGAACGCGATTTGGCGGCGACCTTATGATTGGTTGTGTTGCTCGTGCGGCGCTATCTGCGGATATGCCGGGATGAGCGGGATTCAGAAATCCACGATTCCCGTGGTCCAGCAGGGAATACTTGGCACGGGCGCTCAGGTTCCGCTTGAGGCGCTCAAGAGCAATAGTCGTATGCGCTGGCCCTTCAGCGGGTTGACAGGCCGTGCTTAAATCGTGCCCTCTCGAAAATATAGACGCCACATAATCACAGCCCCGGCGTTTCGGCATCATGCAGCACACAAATTCTGAAACACCGCTTCGGCCAGAAACCAGCGCCCGCGGCCGAATGGCGATCTTTTTCGCGCTTTCGCTCGTTCTGCTTCTTGCCTCGCTCGATCAGACGATTGTTGCGACGGCGCTTCCGACAATCGTGCGCGATATTGGCGGGTTAACGCATTTGACGTGGATCGTGACGGCCTATTTGCTGTCCACCACCGTCGTCGTGCCGCTTTACGGAAAACTCGGTGATCTGTTCGGACGGCGCCTGGTCTTGCAAGTCGCCGTGATCATTTTTCTCGTCGGCTCTGCGCTCTGCGGTATCGCACAGAACCTGCCGGAAATGATTGCCTTTCGGTTTCTGCAGGGCTTGGGCGGCGGCGGCCTGATCGTCACCTCGGTCGCGGTGGTCGGCGACGTCGTGCCGCCGCGCGAACGCGGGAAGTATCAGGGATTTTTCGGCGGGATCTTTGGACTGTCCACCGTGCTCGGGCCGCTGCTCGGCGGTTTCATCGTCGATCAGTTTTCGTGGCGCTGGATATTTCTGATCAATCTGCCGTTCGGATTGCTTGCGCTTTTCGTCATCAACCGGACGTTCCGCCCGCATCCGCGGAAGGCGAATATCTCCATCGACTACGCAGGCGCTGTTCTGCTCGGCATGGCGCTCACCGCGCTCGTCATTCTCACGAGCCTCGGACAGACGCTCGTCAAAGAAGCGCCGGTCAGCATGTTCGCGTTCGCATTGCTCGGCGTCGTGTCGCTCGCCTCGTTCATCTATATCGAGACGCAGGTGCCCGATCCTTTGATGCCGCTGTCGCTGTTCAAAAACCGGACGTTCGTCATCGCTGTGTCGATCGGTTTTATCGTCGGGCTCGCGCTTTTCGGATCAATTACGCTTCTGCCGCTCTATTTCCAGATCGTCAAAGGTCTCGATCCGACGAGCGCGGGGTGGCATCTGACGCCGATGATGGTCGGGGTGTTTCTAACGTCGATCACGAGCGGCCAAATCATCTCTCGAATTGGGCGCTACAAGATATTCCCGATCATCGGCACTGGTCTCATGACGTCGGCGCTCTTCCTTCTTTCGCGCATCACGGTCGAGACCACGCCCTTCACGGCGTCTGTCTACATGCTCATTCTCGGCTTCGGTCTCGGCATGGTCATGCAGATCCTCGTCATGGCGGTGCAGAATACCGTCGATTTCGAACAGCTCGGCGTTGCGACGTCCGGAACGACGCTTTTCCGATCCATCGGCGGCGTCGTCGGAGTGGCTATGTTCGGGGCGATTTTCGCCTACACGCTTCAGTATCATGTGATGGCGACTGCTCCCGAGCTTGCCGCGACCTTGACCAACCCGGATGCCGTGATCGCGCTGTCGGGAGATTTAAAGGCCACCTACGACAAGCTTTTCGTCGCGTCACTGCATCCGGTTTTTCACACCGCGTCGCTGCTGGCATTCCTGGCTTTCATGCTTTCGTTCGCCATCGAGGAAGTGCCGCTTCGGAGCAGCATCACCTCGAAGCCGGCGACCGATCCTCTGCTCATCCCGCGAGACGCAACATCGCTCGCGGAGTTGGAGCGGATCGTCGAGCGCATCACGGCGCGCGAAAACCGCTGGCGCGTCTATCAGAGCGCCGCCGCGCGCCTCGACGTCGATCTGCAGCCGGATGAATTGTGGTTGCTGGCGCGGCTCGGCGAGCGGGGCGGAAAGGCGGAGAAGGACGTGCTTCGGGGCCTGCTCGGTCCGAAGGATGGGCGGCCGCCGCGGCCGTTCAGCCGGATAGAGGCTGCAGGGATGGCCCGCGCCGCCGGCGATGCGATCGAGCTCACGGAAAAAGGGCAATCGGTCTACGACCGGCTGCTTCGTCAGCGCGAAGACGATCTTCGTCACATGCTGCGCGATTGGGACCGGAACGAGCATCCGGAAGTTCGCGCGATGCTGAAAGAGATGGCGAACTCTTTCGCGAGTTCGCCACCGGTACCGCCTGCGTCTGCTATTTCTTCGATAGCTCACTGAGTTCGGCGAATTCCGCGTCGCTCAATTTGATGTTGGCGCCCGCGACGTTCTCTTCGAGATGCTTGACCTTCGATGTTCCTGGAATCGGTAGCATCACGGGGCTCCGCTTCAGAAGCCACGCCAGCGCGATCTGGCTCGGAACGGCGTTGTGCTTTTTCGCGATCGCCTCGAGACGCGATCCCGGCTTCGCGAGATCGCCAGCGGCAAGCGGAAACCACGGGATGAAGCCGATGGTGTGCTTCTCGCAGAAGTTCAGCACGTCCTCGCTGCTGCGATTGGCCAGGTTATAAAGATTCTGGACTGTCGCAACCTTGAAGAATTTCTGAGCCGCTTCGATTTCGCTTACCTTGACCTCGCTCAGACCGACATGGCGGATCAGGCCTTCCTTCTGCATCGCCGCGATGGCTTCGAACTGCTCCTTCTGCGGCACCTTTGGATCGATGCGGTGCAGCTGCCAGAGGTCCAGTCGTTCGACGCCGAGGCGGCGGATGCTCAGCAGCACTTCCTGCCGGAGATATTCAGGCCGGCCGAGCGGGATCCATACGTCGGGACCTGTGCGTGCGAGACCTGCCTTCGTTGCGATGGTGAGACCGCGATAGGGATGAAGTGCTTCGTGGATCAGCCGTTCGCTGACTTCGGGCCCGTAGCTGTCGGCCGTGTCGATGAAATTGACGCCAAGCTCGGGAAGTTTACGAAGCGTGCGGAGCGATTCTTCCTTATCGTCCGGTTCGCCCCATATGCCTTTGCCGGTGATACGCATCGCGCCGAAGCCGAGACGGTTGACGGGAATATCGCCGCCAATGGAGAAGACGCCGGCATGGCTTTTCGTAGCTGTGGTCGTGGACATGGCTGCTTGCCTTTCTTCAGGGATTGGCGAGCTTGATTGTATGCGGAGCGCCGCGAGTTTGCGGTGCCGTATCTATCAAACTAGCGGGTATCGCGGGACCCCGGCAGAACTTCCTCACATGCGGTGTGCACGCGAATATCGCTGCCGATGAACCTGCAGATCTCTTCTTTGCGGGATGGGTTGTTGCGGATGGTGCTGTCGGAGACCTTGTAGCCGTAGGTGCGCGCCACGGCTGCGAGGTAGTTGTCACGGCAGTAGGGTGTGGATACGGGTCTGCCCTGAACGATCTGATAATCTTCATCGCATTCGATGGCACTGGCCGAACTGGCGGCAGCGGCAAGAACCGCGACCGTCATAAGACATAGTCGTGCGGTGCCGAACGTCGTCATGCAAAATCTCCTAACGGTGCAGGTGCATGCGGGCGAGAAGCGGAGCCACGCTCGGTGGCGGAACGCGATAAACTGGCGCGCGTTCCCGCCGGTATATGGGTGCAGACGCGGCGGCGCTCAATACGGGCCGCGGGACGCGATGCCTGCCATGACGTTTTCGAGCTGCTGGATGCGCGCGGCGTAACTTTCGCGCAGACAGGCAAGGTTATCGCCGCAGGCGTTCCGCGATTGCAGCCATTTTCGCTGGTCATCCTGGATGTTGCCGCGCTGTCCCATAGCGACGAGGGATGTCACAATTGAAAATAGCGTCGCCATCCGCGCTTCGCTTTGGCCGAGGCTGTAATTCTTGCAGATAGTCCGTTCGGCCGATGATTGTGCCTTGCTGCAATCGAGGGGCGCGTATTCGCCAGCGTTCGCCGCCGCTGATGCCATAGCCATGGCGATAATCGCGACAGTTCGGGCGATCGGTCGCATGAAAGCCTCCCCGTTGCGAAGCCTCTAGAACATCGACGAGAGCGACCGCTGGAAGTTGTCGAAGCTCTTGCTGATCGATGTTTGGACATCGTCGTAGGCGCTAGGCTTGCGTTTGGCAGTCTTTTTCTTCGGCTTCGGCGGTGCAACCGGAGCCGCGCCAGGGTCAGCGACTGCAGCGGTGGAACTCGGATCGGCCTGCGGATCGAGCGGAGCGGCCCTGTTATCCTCGAAGTGAACCGTCGAAACGGGCGACGCGGACCGGGCATCGGCGGGCATCCGTTCGTTGGCCGCCGCTTCGACTGGCATCGGCGCGGGGCGTTCACTCGGCGGGGGCGTAACGGCCGCGACTTCTTCCTTCGGCATCGTCAGCATTTCGGCGCGGGCCCACGGATGGTCCAGCATCGTTCGCTCTTCCACTGCTGGAGGTGGGGTGAGTGGTGCTGGCGCTGTGGGCGTTCGAATTTCTTCGCGCGTCTGTTCGAGCGACACCGGTTGGACGCTGGCTCCCAGGGCTCCCGTTGCGATCGCGCGGCCGCGGGCACACGTGGCCATCTCATTGGATTCGACCAGCGCCACGAGGGTATCGTCAGGGCTGTCGACCGGTAGCTGCGCATTCACAGTGGCCGCGAAGCCGCGCATCGCATCCTTGGAGGCATCGCTCCAGATGCCGCTGATCGGGCCATTATAGCATTGAGCGCGCGCCAGGGCCTTCTGCAGCTGGCGTACGCGCGCGGCGCGGTCCGACGACGGAGCGGGTGGCGCGACGGGCTTCGTCAACGCCATCGTCGCGACCTCGACGACAGTCGGTGCGGGTGATGGCGCTGTCACGGGTTCGGCTCTGACGAGCGGAGGATTGGCGACGGCCTTCACTTGAACTTGAGCGGGTGCCGAGACACTGTCGGGAGTTGTCGCCACATAGAGGGCAAGGCCCAGCCCTACCGTCACCGACACGAGAAAGAAGCTTCCAGCCGTGCTGGAGAAACTCGCTACGATCTTTCTACCGACGCTCACAGGACAATACTCACAAGACCAACACAACTCGAACGCCACGTCCGGCCGCCTACTCACGGCCCTTTCTGACATGCGCGGACATAAGCCGCAATCGAGCAAAAGACGAACGACGACGGCGCGCTGGACTTTTTAGGCCTGGCCGCTGAGGCCGCCTAGTGCACACGTGCCAGCTTCAACCGAAATCGGCTGCTGAAATAAGTTCATCCGAGGTGCAGGGTGGCGGGCGGGTCACATCGGGATTGCGAATACAAGATGGCGGGAAGAATTCCGCGATCCGTCTCAACGGCTTCCAATTTCTATGAAATTTCACGGCCGACAGCGCCGCTTGCCGGCGTAGGTCGTTTTAAATTATGGACGCAATTTATTTGGATCAATTCGGCGGTCTTTCGGACTTCTGCATCGTGCGCGGCCGTCGTGATCAGCATCTAAAAGGGAGCCACTGTGGCAGATCGTAAAACAGGTTCACGGATCGTGGTGACCGGCATGGGGCTCGTTTCGCCGCTTGGAGCGAACGTAGACGCAGCATGGAAACGTCTCATCGCCGGGCAATCGGGAATACGGCGCCTCGATGAAGCGATTGTGCCGGATGTCGATTGCAAGGTCGGCGGCGTCGTTCCCGATGTTTCGGAAGATCCAGAAGGCTTCGATCTCGGGGCAGCGGTTCCCGCCAAAGATCGCAAGAAGATGGACCGCTTCATCCATTTTGCGATCGACGCGTCGCGACAAGCCTTGGCGCAAGCGGGTTGGGCGCCGCAAGACGAGCAATCGCGCGAGCGGACGGGAACGGTCATTGCGTCGGGCATTGGTGGATTTCTTACGATTACGGACGCGGTGCGGACGGTCGACAATCGCGGCGCCAAAAAGCTTTCGCCGTTCACGGTCCCGTCGTTTCTCGTCAACCTTGCCGCCGGGAATGTCTCGATCCTGTTTGGTCTCAAGGGGCCAATCGGCGCGCCAGTAACGGCGTGCGCGGCGAGCGTGCAAGCCATCGGCGACGGCATGCGGTTGATACGCAGCGGCGAAGCCGATGTCGTGGTCTGCGGTGGCGCAGAGGCGTGCATCAACAGAGTGGCGCTCGGAGCGTTTGCGGCATCTCGGGCGCTTTCGACAGGCTTCAACGACGCGCCCGAAAAGGCGTCGCGACCGTTCGACAGGGCGCGCGATGGCTTCGTGATGGGCGAGGGTGCGGGCATGCTCGTAATCGAGAGCGAGGAACATGCATTGAGGCGCGGAGCCGTTCCGCTCGCGGAAGTCGTTGGGTACGGCACCAGCGCGGACGCCTTTCACCTCACCTCGGGTCCGCCCGACGGGAATGGAGCATTGAGGGCCATGCGTGACGCACTCGCGATGGCCGGACTTTCGCCTGACGCCATCGGCTATCTCAATGCGCACGCGACCTCGACGCAGGTCGGCGATGCGGGTGAGCTTGCTGCGATGCGCACCATGTTCGGGCATGGCCGCGGGCCCGCGATCTCATCGACCAAGTCGGCCACGGGGCATTTGCTCGGCGCTGCCGGTGGGCTCGCGGCGGTTTTTTCCATTCTCGCTCTGCGAAACGGCATGCTGCCGCCGACTCTCAATCTCACCGACCCGGATCCGGTGGCAGAGGGGCTGGATCTTATCGGCCCCAAGTCGCGGAAGAGCGATGTCGAATACGTTCTTTCGAACGGGTTCGGCTTTGGCGGGGTCAACGCTTCGGTGATTTTCCGCCGCTGGTCCTGAACGTCGATTGCCGCGGCAATCGTCAGCGACGACCGAGTTCATCGGCCATTTTCGCGATGGTCCGATCGTAGACGTCTGCCTTGTTCCATTCGGCAATGACGCCGTAATTGTGAGAGCCTGGCTGGTAGTCGCCGCCGCGCTGCCAGCCGTGGCCCGCGAGGAAGCTTGCCGTCGATGCGAGGATGTCCGGCACGCTGTGAATCAAATCCTTCTTGCCGTCACCGTCGAAGTCGACGGCGAAGCGGATATACGGGGTCGGCAAAAACTGGGTCTGGCCGATTTCGCCCGCCCAACCACCGCGCAATTGCGCTGGCGTCAGATCGCCTTCATCGACGATCCGCAATGCGTCGAGCAATTGGCCGGTGAAGAACTCGCTTCGCCGGCAATCGTAGGCCAGGGTCGCGAGCGAACGGATGATCGAATAGCGGGCGGTGGCGTCGGCGCCATAATGCGTTTCGAGACCCCAGATGGCGATGATGACCTCGCCCGGTACGCCGAAGCGCTTTTCGACGCGGTCGAGCAGCGCACGATGACGCTGCATCAGCACCCGGCCCTTGTTGATCAGCGCCTTGTCAACGCGACGCGCGTAGAATTGCTGAAAGCTCAGTTTGAACGAATGTTGCGAGCGATCGAGGCGGATGATGGTTGGATCATAGGTCACATCGGAGAGCGCCGAGAGAACGGTTCCCGATCCGATGCCCTGTGCGGCCGCCTGAAGCCGGAACCGCTGAAGCCAGCTCTGGAATCCCGCCGGTCCGCTGCCACATTGCGCCGCGGCCGCTTCGCCCGCCGTCCCGGCGAGGACGAGGGCGATCAGGCATATTGCATTCAGCCTGATCCTGATTGGCGCAACAAACGTCAACGGCATCGCGGGTTCTTTCGTTGGCAGGGGGAATCATTCGGAAGGGCGGCCAAGCCGAACGCCATCCTTACTGTCACATCTTCCGCGCGCCGCCAAATGCGCATGTCACCGCGCGAAAAAAGCACGCGGTTTCAAGGTCCGAGAAGACGTGTTCGAGGCCCGGCTCATGCAACTGCTGTTACGCCGGGAACAGTTCCGGGGCGAGCCTCCGGGCTAAATTCGTCTCCGCCTCCGGAGGACGAAGCGTCATGATGATTCGAGCCGCGACGACAGACCCATTTTCGTTGAGCGATGCCGCTGCGCTGGTCGGCGGGCTGCTCGTCGTCGGGGTTTTGGTTTTCTGCGTTTCGATATGCGCAGAAGACTCGCCGATTTCGAATTTTCTGCACCGGACACAGACGGAGGCGGATGCATCGCGCTTCAACGCGCTCTTGAGTGCGCTCAATGGGCCGCAACAGGCCTCAAAACCGAATTCGAAATACGCGGCTTCCCATGCAAGCGCGCCGGCGGCGGACGCGAGTATTTCGCCCGGACGACGGCGCGAAGAGATCAGGCTTTCGGATAAGGACTGACGTCAAAGCTCAGCCAGTAAAGCGCCACCATGAGCAGAGGCTGAGAGCTTGCGCATGTTGGCGATAGAGGGGCGGTCCCGCCGCCGCCCCATTCGTCAAACCAACGTCTGCATCACATTTTGCAGATGGTCGCTTGTGCGTGACAGGTCGACATGACGCCGTCTTGCGAGCAGCGGTACTTGCGAGGGCCGAAGGAATAGCCCGGTGTGCCGCCGCCGGTCACCCAGACCATAAACACGCCCATGTCGGTCTGCTGAAGAAGCGATTCATCAGCAAGGAATTTCGCGTTGGTTTCGCCAAGGGGGGATGATCCCAGCGAAGCCTTTTTGAAGCATTCCCTGGCATCGGCGGGGGCTGAGGCGAAGGCTGCGGCCGCCAGTAGAGCCAGTGTCAAACCGGTCATCTGGCCAGAAAACTTGCGCATTGAATTCCCTCCCAGTGGTTGGTGTGAGATAGCGGAGAAACCGTGCCACGTCTTGAAAACGGCAAGCATGAAAAATCGACAAAGAAGCGCAGATTCCGGTGGGATCGCGTCGTCGATACATCACATCGCGCGCTGCGCTTCGCTTGCGGGCTAAGCTATTCGCGGTATTATCCGAATCCAGTATATCCGCCTCCGGAGAAATCTTTCGGCTAGGGGGAAGGCGTTCATGAGCAGGGGGCGGAGCGCAAATGCCTCGTTCGTTTAGAAGTCATCGTAGAGGCGATATTCTCATCGGCCAGCGTATAAGGCTTTTCCGCCATGCTTCGGGCATTTCGGCTGAAGAAATGGCGCGCGTTTCCGGGCTTGATATCGGCGAATATGCAAGCTGCGAGTTGGGCGAGGCCCGCTTCAAGACAGCCGAACTCTATGAAATCGGGAAGGCGCTGAAGGTCCGATTGACGGACATCGTCGGTGTCATCGGTAGCACCGTCGATTAGTCGTCTGGCGGCAGGCGGTCGATGAGATCAGCGAACTGCTGAAGGCGCGTGCCGAGTTCCTTCGTGATATTGCTTTGTCCGCGACGCTGCGACGTGTCCATCGCATCGCGAATGGCATCGATGACGCGGCATAGGTGGATGACCAGTTCGTCGGGCTGATCGTACTGAATGAGAAATTGGCGCTTCATGCAAAGTGCTTTTCGAAAATTTCAGGAGGCGGCGCGGACCTGCATCGGCTCTTCGGGAAGCGCGATGCTTTTCTCCCATGGCTCACGTACCTTGAGCGACAGGCGGATATCCGGGGGAACGAGCGTGACAGAGGGTGTCGGCAGTGGCGCGGGAACAGCGCTTTTGACCGAGATCGAAAATGCCGCCGCCATTTCCAGGGCAAGGAGCTGCAACTCGAGGTTCGCCAATCCCATGCCGATGCAAACGCGCGGTCCGGCGCCGAACGGGAGGTAGGCTTTGCCGGTGAAATTGCGCGTCAGGTCGAACTTGTGGGGTTCGCTCCAGTAATGCTCGTCGCGGTGTAATTGCCATGGGCAGAAGATCAGCGAGTCCCCGGTCTTCAGCGGAATATTGCGGACGGTGATGTCGGTTCGGACGTCGCGCGAGAACCAGTGCGCCGAAGGGTAGAGCCGCAAGACTTCGCGGACGAAGGCGAGGCTCTTCGATGCGCGCGGCAGGATGTCGGGCCGCAACTCGCCCGCGTCGTCCGAGGAGGCTTCGGCTTCCTCGGCGAGTTCGTCAGCAAGACCGGGCACCGTGCCCAGGTAATAGAGAATCCAAGCCGCGGCAGAACCTGTCGTGTGATGTCCGGCAAGCAACATTGTCACAATCTCGTCGCGGATCTCGACGTCGGTCAGGCCGAGATTGATCAGGGCGCCGACGGCAGTCGACGATGCGGCCTGGGCACGGACCCTCGCCACGACGGCGTCGATCATGCGCCGCGCCAATTCCCGTTTGCGCCAGCGCGCGCGGGCTTTCCAGGGTGGAAGCGGCAGGACGCGGAACAAGTCGTCCGCCAGGTCGGACTCGACGAGCCGGACAGCTTCGACGATCGCTCGCTCGTCGCCGCGGGACAGCACGTCCTTACCGAACATGGCGATGCAGATCATGCGAAGCGCCAGGGGTGCGGTGAGGTCGTGAGCGGAGACTTCCGATTGTCTCGAGGCGTAAATCGCTGTCTCGCGTATGGCAGACGACATTTCCGGGACGAACCGCTGGGCAACACCTTTTGCGAAGACGGAGTGAAGCACGGCGCGGCGCTTTCGGTTTTCCTCGCCGTTGAGCGTCAGCGTGCTCTGGCCCACGACCGGGCGGAGCTTGCTTACGAACCGTCCCTTGTCGACCAGGACTTCATCGGCCTTCAACAGATGCCTGACGAGGTCAGGATCGGTTACCAACCAAATAGGTTTCGGCCCAAGATGGAGCCTCACCAGTGGATCGATCGCCGATTCCGCCTGAGTCAGGAAGAACTTCAGCGGGTCCCGATTGAACGACCTCAGGTCTGAAAACCAGTGTTTCATCGATGATCTCAACTGTTTGGAGGAGATCCATGAGAGCTTCGTAGCCTTCGCCGCCCTGCTCCTGGATAGGTATTTCGCCGGCAACCGCCGTGAGCCTTCGGCCCTTCCGGTCGTTCCCGATGTACTGGGGAGATCCGTAGCGGCGCGTCTTGATGCCGATCTGCCGGAGCAAGCGTTCATGGCAGAGGTCGACGAGCGCCACCAAAGCCTTGGCACCGCGCTGGCGCGCGAGATGAAGCATTACCGCATAGGTCACACCGGCGATATTCAGGTCCGGCGGATGGACGCCCAGCCGGCTGATTTCCCACATATCCGGCGCTCTGGGATACGGGCGCTCGGTGGCAAGTTGCGGGAATACCGAAAGGGCTAGGTATTCGTGATCGCAGCGTATTGCCCGGAATCCGCTGATGAGTTTCGCGTCGGCATAGATGGCGCAATAGGTCGCGGTGGCCCCGTCGAATTGGTCAATCTCAAGGTTACCGAATACGGGTAAGTCCCACTGCAACGTATCGACGAAGAGCTTTCGTCGGAATTCCTGAAATTCGGTCACGAGTGCGGAATTGCTCTGGACATCGCAAAGTTTCGCAACCAGTCTCGGTCTTTGGGAACTCATGGCCACTACTGTGCGCAAAGTTTCGACCTCATCGGTGCTCGGTGTGTACGGCAATTTCGATGGGGAACTTTTTCGCGAGATGACTTGCTTGGGAAATCCCCTGAAAGGGGGAGAGTCTGCGAAATGAACGTGGAAGAGGCGATTACCGCGGTCGAAGCTTCAAGCGACCTCGATGAACTCAGAGATACTTTGCAGAAGATTGCGGAGGACTACGGGTTCGCGTCGTTTAATTTTCTCGATGTCGGGAATCCGCATCAGGATGTTCCGTTTTATATGGGAACAACAGGCGAAGCCTGGGAGAGCGACTACAAGTCGAACAAGTTCGTTCATGTCGATCATTGCGTGAAATTCGCGCGGCGGACGAATACGCCATTTTCGTGGGACGAGGTGCCGCTGCCGAGCGTGTCGAGCGGGCCGAAGCCGGGCGCATACAAGATCATGGAGGCCGCGCAGGACCACGGGTTCAAGAACGGTGTCGTGGTTCCGTTTCACTATCGTGATCGTCTCGGCCGCATGAATTCGAGCCTCTGCTCCTTCTATTGGAAGGACACGATCAGCCGCTTCCGCTTCATGATCCTGCGGAAGAAGATCGATCTGCATGTGGTGCTGGTCTACTGGGTTCAGCGCGCGGTCGATCTGATTGCTGAAAAACATAGAGACGATCCCAACAGGGTGCTCGCGCCGGAATCTGTTTCAAGCGTGCCTCTGAGCGACCGCGAGCGCGACGTGCTGGCGTGGGCGGGCCGGGGCAAGACCGTTTTGGAGACGGCTGAAATTCTGGGACTGAGCGAAGAGACGATCAAAAGCCATCTGCGGAATTCCATGCGGAAGCTTGGGGCCGCTAACAAAACGCATGCCGCTGTTCGTGCTCTCTATCTTGGACTGATCGATTACTGAGGTTGATATCGTAGCGGGGGGAGCGGGAATGCTCGGTAGCCGGAGATGTCTCTATCGCGTGTGTCGATTGCGTAGAAACATTGCCCTTGCGGCGGCAGTCTGTGCTTTTCCCCTGTTCCCAATTCCCGAAGCTCGCGCAGCCGAGGGCGGGCTCACCAACTACGTTCCCGGTTACTACGGAGACTTCGCGGTGGCGGTCGCACCTCAGAAGGGTCTGTACGTCTACGGAACTGCCTACAGTTACCAGGCGAAGTTGAAAGGCCCCGCCGTTCCCGACACGGTGTCCGCCAGCGCCATGCTTTATCTCGGTGGTTTCCAGTACGTCACCGATTACAAGTTTCTGGGCGCGACCTACGCGTTCGGCTCGTATACGACTTTCCTCGACGCCAACACCGGAGCCAAGGCGCCTCCGTTCGATCTCGATGCGAGCGTTAGCAACCGCGGCGACACCAGTATCTCACCGCTCGTTCTCTATTGGGCGTTTGGAAACTTCTACGTCAGCGCTTATCAATCGATCATCATGCCGACAGGCGCCTACCGCGACGGCGCAGCGCTCAATTCCAGCCGAAATTACTTCAGCTTCGATTCCGTCGTCGCAATGACCTGGCTCGACCAGAAGCAGGGCTATGAAATTTCGCTCGTGCCTGGCATCATGTTCAATACGGAAAATCCGTCTACGCATTACCGAACGGGCAATGAGTTCCATCTCGATGGCATGCTCAACAAATATTTCTCGCAGAGCTTTGCCGTCGGATTGCACGGGTACTTCTATTCGCAATTCACGGACGACAGCGGTGCGGGAGCGCCGGACATCCAGAGCTCATCGGCTGGCATCGGGCCGGCGCTGCTCTGGAACACGACCTCCATAGGCGTTCCCGGCAAGATCGTCGGGAAATGGTTGCACGAGATCGACGCGACCAATCGTTTTCAAGGCGATATTTTAAGCGTGACGGCCGCACTCAAATTCTAGCCGGAAGGCGCGAATGGAGAATTCGGCCTAATTGTCTCCGTCGTCGATCTTGGCCAGATCGCGTGCCTGCGTGGTGGTTCGCTTTTTTACGGGCTGTTTCGCCACGACGTCGGCAAAGACGCGACTGATCTCATTTCCCAAGTCCGCCAAATCGATGAAATGATCGGCCTGCCGGCGGAGTTCGTCGGAGATCATCGGTGAATCGGTTCGGAGGGTGGAAACGACTGTGATGCGTTTTCCCAATTCCTGAAGCGCGGCGACGAGACTTCGAAGATTGCCGTCACCGGAAAAGATGATGATATGATCGAGCTGGTTCGCCATTCGCATGGCGTCGACGGCCAATTCGACGTCCATGTTTCCTTTGAACTTCTTTCGGCCTCCGGCATCCGTCAATTCCTTCATAGGTTTCGTAATGACAGAATAGCCGTTGTAATCGAGCCAATCGACCAACGGACGTGTTGCGAAGTATTCGGGTTCCTCGGGGATCGCCGTGTAGTAATGCGCTCTGACGAGCCGGACTTTGCTTCGAAACAGGTCGAGGAGCCGACGGTAGTCGATGTCAAATCCCAACGACTTTGCAGTGGCGTGAAAATTCGCTCCGTCGATCAGGAGCAGAGTTCGTTCATTCGGGTAAAGCTTCATCTCTCGGCCTGGCGCGGGCTAATTTTTTTGATCTAAGAAATCATTCTCTACGGCAAAATGGTAGAAGCCGTCAGGGGAATTTGATGTGCTTCTGCAATCTTCGCAGTTATGCGCGGAGATTGCGGCGTTCTTGTCGAGAACAGCGCTCGTTTGCAGCCCGCGGCGGAATTTTTTTTGCAGCTGTCGAGTTCTTGCAGCTGCGAACTTGCAGCCGAACCGTCTGCTGGACTTTGTTCGCGATGGCTTCGCGTTATTTCCCAGCCCCGCCTTCTCGTCGGTCCAAACAAAAAAGGGCCCGCAGTGGCGGGCCCTTTTCCTGATTTAGATGATGGTCTTACGGCTTCGGCGCGTTCGGGGGGGTAGTGTTGGTTTCCGGCGTCTTCGCGGCAGGCATCTCCTGCGCAGGCTGGGCGCTCGGGGTCGTCGTCGTGCCGCTGGTGCCGGTCGAAGCGCCCGTCGACGAGCTATTGTCGGGTTGGGCTGCCGGGGTCGTGGTGGTTCCGGCCGTGTTCGTTGCCGGGTGATTCAAATCGGCGACGTTGCGTGTGTGGTCGTAGTAATACCAAGCACCAAAGGCGACTGCCGCCAGGATGATGAGGCCCGCGATCCACGATCCCGTCGAGGTTCCGACGTCGTCTTGGCCGAGGTTGCGCTCGCGACCGGAGCGAGGATCTTCATAGGTCATATCGTTTCCTCCAAATTGCTTCGATGAAGGAACGAAACGAGCGCGATTCGGTTCCTGCCGGTTCTCTCCGCCGGCCCGCCTCAGCCCGCCTTTGCCGGTCACGAATGATTGCTATCCTTTGCCAAAGCGGCCGATTTCCTCCGCGTGAGTTGAATGATCAACATCTGTGCAGTCCGGTCCGCCGTTGCATAGATTTCAGTCCAAATGCTCCGTACGCCATTTTGGTCGTCACCCGTCCCATGAACGCGCATTCTGCCTAGTTTCAAGGCCTTGACTGATTTTTGGTCAGGCTGGCACGATTTTTGTTTCATTTCTTGGCGGGCCCTGCTCGTGCGCTGGGCCCGGTCGCCTCCACGACATCTGAAACCGGGGGGCCAATGAAAACGATCTCAGTTGTTCTGAAGCCGCTCAAGCGTCAGGAACTCAGCGAAGCGCCGACTGATCTCGGCGTGGCTCGTGGAAGCGTTTCCCGGCGTACTTTTCTCGAAAATTCAGATTTGCAATTTTTGCGATCGACGCTCCTCACCGACCGCTGGAAGTGAAGATTCGCATACCGAACGCGTGCGGATGATTTGCGCACGATAAGCATACTTACCTGCAATTGCGATCCCATTCGAATTCGATCACAGGAGATTCAGGCGATGCCTCATCCCGACATTCCGCTCGCTAGATTTGCCAAGTGCAGGCTTCCATCGATCGCTAAACTATCTCGAGGCATCGTCCTTGCGCTGTTCGTGACGAGCCTCGCGAGCGTATTCGCATCGTCATTCTCGGCGGCGCAGGATGCCGCTCCCGCTCCGGCCGCGACGACGCCAGCGGCCCCTGCGGCCGCCGCTCCCGCTGCTCCGGCGCCGCTTCCTGCTTGCGATGCAAAGACGTTGGAGAAGTGCACCGTCAATTCCGGCGACACGGCATGGATGCTGACGTCGGTTGCACTCGTCTTGATGATGACGATCCCCGGTCTTGGGCTGTTTTACGGGGGAATGGTGCGAAGGAAAAACGTCGGCGACACGGTAATGACGTCGTTCGCGATCACATGCCTCGTGACGGTATTGTGGGCAGCGTTCAACTACAGCTTCGCGTTCCGGGCCGGAACGCCCTTCATCGGGGGCCTCGATCGGGCATTTCTGCAGGGCATATTGAGCGATATTTCGAACGGCGCGAACAATCCCAACCCCCTTGCGCCGACGATCCCCGAGACGGTCTACATCTGCTTCCAAATGACATTCGCGATCATCACGCCTGCCCTGATCGCGGGGGCGTTTGCTGAGCGCATGAAGTTCTCGTCGATGCTTTGGTTCATTGCTCTCTGGGCAACCATCGTTTATGCGCCAATTGCGCACTGGGTCTGGGGACCGGGCGGGATCCTGAATTCGTCGAACGATCAGGCCTGGTTCAAGGTTCTGGATTTTGCGGGCGGCACCGTCGTTCACATCAACTCGGGGACGGCGGGATTGGTCGCGTGTCTCGTGCTCGGAGCGCGCAAGGACAGCGGGCCTGCCCACAACATTGTTCTTACGTTCATCGGGGCGTCGCTGCTTTGGGTCGGCTGGTTCGGCTTCAATGCCGGTTCGGCGGTGACGGCGAACATCCAGGCCGGCATGGCGATGCTCGTCACGCAGCTCGCGACGGCGATGGCCGCTCTGACATGGATGCTCATCGAATGGATATTGCGGCGCAAACCGACGGTGGTCGGCATCTGCTCGGGAGCCGTCGCCGGGCTCGTGGCGATCACGCCCGCTTCGGGGTTCGTCGGACCAGCCGGCGCGCTGGTCATCGGAATCGGTGCAGGCGTCTTCTGCTACTGGGGGACGACGGGTCTCAAGCACATGTTCGGCTACGACGATGCGCTGGACGCTTTCGGCGTGCACGGGATCGGCGGTATCGTCGGTGCACTGCTGACTGGCGTCTTCGCAATCAACGAGTACGGTGGAACGCCGGGCTGGATCGAAGGTAATCCGCATCAGGTGATCAACCAGGCGGCCGGCATTTCGATCGTCTTCGTTTATGATGTGATCGTCACGTTCATCATCCTGAAGCTTATCGACTGGACGATCGGTCTCCGCGTCGCGCCGGACGTCGAGCGCGAAGGTCTCGATCTGACGCTTCACGGCGAGGTCGTACACTAGGCTCGGAAACGGGGGGAATCTCTTCGGGAGCCGGATCTTCCGGTTCCCGAATGTATACGGTGCACTAGATTATCTGCGGGGCAAAAGCGGCCTCGTGATTTCGACTCGCGTGCGAGAAGCGGGCCATGCTTCGAGCTGCCGCCATGACTGCCGAGAACGACGATCGCCACGACCGGTATACGGTCGCTTACGATCAGGAGGAGATCCAATTTCCTGTTTGGATCCTGATGATCTTTGGCGCCGGGTTCCTCTATGCGTCGCTGGCCAAAGGGAGCGTGACCCTATTTCTGACGAGCGTGTGCTTCGCTTGCCTCGTCTACTACAGCTATCCGCTGCTGGAGACAGGCAAACCGCGGCTCGCGGCCAATTGCGATGGGCTTTTCATCGAGGCTCTTGGGCGCCTCGCCTGGAGGGAAATCGCTGCTATCGACGTCGTCGAAGTCGTCGTTCGGGGAAGTATTTACAGGGAAGCCGAGATTTCGCTGTCGGAGCCGTTGGCGGTTGCGCTCGGGCGCGACGCGCCGACGGTTCCACTCTACCGGCGGTTCATGCGACGGCCATTCTATCTCATCTCAAGATCGAAGGTTCGCGTGCCGCTCGATATCCTCGACCACACGCCGGAGGAGATCATCGGTTCGCTTACGCGGATGTGGCTTTACAATCGGGGCCGCAGACTTAACAGGCCGTAAGCAAGCACAAGACCAATCGCTTCAAAGCTCAGTCGAAGAGCAAGCTCGACAATCACCATAACGGCTTGTTCCTCTTGCTCGCGCCTGTGGTTGAGGCGTGTCGTGAGCGCGCGAAAACAGCTACGACGTGGAGGATCGGAAATGAAAATCAGATTGATCGGTTTTGCCTTGGCCTTGGCCGCCGCGACCTCTGCGGAGGCCATGCCGGTCGCGCCCGTTCATCAGCCGGACAGCGTGGTCACCCAGGTGCGCTTCGGATGCGGTCTGGGCAGGACGCGAATCAATGGTGTCTGCGTATCAAGAAGAAACATTCGCCGTGTTCGCCGCGATGTTCGCAGGTGCAGGCGTTGGAATGGAGGTGTTTGCGTCCTGCGGTGGTGAACCACCTTCCAGGAACATCCGGCATATGAGGCATGACCGAACTCGGCGATGCTGACGTGACCGGGCAACGCATCATGGCGTCGTTCAGCGTTTCCCCGGCGCTGCCACCACCGACGCGGGCACTGGCGTGGCGGTATTTGGATCTACGACGACTATGATGTCGGATATGGTGGCGGCTATTGCTATCGCTGGCGCCACGTTTGCGCAGACCGTTGGGGTTGGGGCGGCTATTCGGGCGGCTAACTTTACGCCTCGTTCAATGAACGCCTTCCCTCGGCAACTTTATTATTGCTCGACCGGACTTTTGCTTTTGCGCAAATCTTGGCCTTGGGGAAGAGGACAGTAGGGAAGCGCTGTCGATTAGGCGCAGGTCACGACGCGCTCTTTCAAACGCAGCTTCGAATTTCGCTTTTTTGGAGAGCCGGCACGCACGGGCGCGTCCAGCGAATTCGCTGACTTTCATCGCGATCCTATTTGAGAAGAGTTAGTCCAACGAGGCACCAGCCAATCTGTCAGCCGGTGCCCCAATTTCGGAGAAAGTATTCGCTTCCTTCCGACGCGGTCAACGACGGTGAGGTTGACTTGGTTCCAAAGGACATCTGCGCGGACGGGAAACGTCAGCGCTGCGCATGTTTCCCTGCCGGTACAAAGCCGCAAGCTAACTCGCTCGCAGCTCTCATCACGGATCGCTGTCCCGCAATCCGTCAGCCAGTGGATTGAGCAACGCCGGAGGACACGTAGAAGCGCCTATTTCTTGCTAGCGGGGGAACTCGAAGACAGCAGTGCAATTGTAGCCGTCGCAACCCATCGCGCTCGACATCCGCTTGACCACTATTTAGGGTGCCTCATGGCGAATGTCGTTTGCGCACGCACCAAGGGAGCCACAGATTTCAGATTTCGCGTTTCTAACGGGTGGTGGCGAAGCTTCGCTAGTGATAGCCAACTTTGACTGGACGAGCACATCACTCGGCCCAATAGAGCAATGGCCGACGAGCTTAAAATCGTCTCTGGCCCTGATACTTCGCTCGCCCGTCCCCATCGTCACGCTATGGGGAGAAGACGGCATCATGATTTACAACGATGCCTATTCTGAATTTGCCGGCCAACGTCATCCTGCACTTTTCGGATCGAAAGTTCGCGAAGGCTGGCCGGAAGTTGCCGACTTCAATGACAACATAATGAAGGTTTGTCTGGCCGGGAGAACGCTCGCTTACCGAGAGTTTCCACTTACGCTTTATCGGCGCGGGGGGGTGGCGGAAGAAGTATGGCTCAATCTTGATTATTCACCTTTGCTCGACGAGCAAGGACAGCCAGCAGGTGTGATGGCAATTGTCGTCGAGATCACCGCCAAAGTTAAAGCAGAACGAGAGCTGCACGGCGAACGCGAAAGTCTTCGCCAGATGTTCAATCAGGCACCGGGTTTCATCGCTGCATTGAGCGGGCCTCAACACGTCTTCACGATGGCGAACGAAGCCTATTTGAAACTCGTGGGGAGTCGTCCCATTTTAGGCAAATCCGTTGCCGATGCGCTGCCAGAAGTCGAAAGCCAAGGCTTCATCGATTTGTTGGACCGCGTCTTTCATTCGGGTGAACCATTTATCGGTCGTGGGGTTGCGGTCGACCTTCACGGTCCCGATGGGGCCGTTTCCTCGCACCATCTTGATTTTGTTTACCAGCCAATAATCACCGACGATGGAGCGACCACTGGCATTTTTATCCAGGGGCACGACGTAACCGAACAGAAGCGCATTGAAGAGGTTCTACGAGCAGAAACTCGGAAGCTGAGCGTCTTGAACCATACTGGCTCGGCGGTTGCGTCTGAGCTTGACGTCGACAACATCGTACAGATCGTAACGGACGCCTGTACCCAACTCGTTGGAGCGCAGTTTGGTGCCTTCTTCTACAACGTGGTCAACGACAAGGGCGAGAGTTACATGCTCTATGCTCTATCGGGGGTCGAACCCGCAAATTTTGACAAGTTTCCGATGCCAAGAAATACGGCTGTGTTTGAGCCGACCTTTAGAGGCGGCGGGGTGGTTCGCTCCGACGATATTCTCAAAGACCCGAGATACGGAAAAAACGATCCGTATCATGGCATGCCGCCGGGGCATCTTCCCGTGCGAAGCTATCTTGCGGTTCCGGTTACTTCGCGATCTGGTGAAGTTCTCGGCGGTCTCTTCTTCGGCCACGAGTTACCGGCAAAGTTCGTGGTCGAAGATGAAGAATTATTGACCGGGATTGCGGGGCAAGCGGCAACCGCGATCGATAATGCGCGGCTATATCAAAAGGTCGAACGGGAGCTTTCCGAGCGGCGTCGCGCTGAAGAGGCGCTTTTGGTGCTGAATAACACTCTAGAACAACGCGTCGTCGATGAAATTTTTGCCCGATCCAAGGTTGAAGAGCAGCTGAGGCAATCTCAGAAGATGGAAGCCGTTGGTCAATTGACCGGCGGCATCGCTCACGATTTCAACAATATGCTTGCGGTCGTTCTGAGTGGCCTCGACCTCCTCAAGAGAAAGCTCGCGAAGGGCGAAACCGATGTTCAACGCTTCGCTGACGCTGCGATCGAGGGCGCCAAACGGGCCGCTAATCTGACGCAACGTTTGCTCGCATTTTCACGTCAACAGCCGCTGGCCCCTGAGCCACTCGACGCAAACAGGTTTGTCTCTCGAATTAGCGAACTTCTGGGCCGGACGTTAGGAGAGATGGTCAGGATCGAGCCTGTCCTGACGGCGGGGCTTTGGCAGATGAATGCCGATCCCGACCAACTCGAAAATACCCTCATCAATCTCGCCGTCAATGCGCGCGATGCCATGCCTAAAGGTGGGAAGCTTACGATCGAAACGATGAACGCGGTGGTCGATGATGAGTACGCCGCAGAATATTCGCTGACGCCTGGCCAATATGTCCTTATCGCCGTAACCGACACGGGCAGCGGAATGACTGCCGAAATCATGGAGAAAGCTTTCGATCCCTTTTACACTACGAAAGAGGTCGGGAAAGGCACTGGTCTAGGTCTCAGTCAGGTCTACGGATTTGTTCGCCAGTCCGGGGGACACGTCAAGCTCTACTCGGAAGTCGGAGTGGGCACGACGGTGAAGATTTACCTGCCCAGATATTATGGCGATCCAGGTAGTATTACCCGCGAACGCGAGACGGCGATCGCGCAGCGAGGTTCAACAAAGGAGATAATTTTGGTGGTCGAGGACGACGAACGCGTTCGCGTACTCTCCGTCGAAGCTCTCAAAGAACTGGGCTACTCTGTGATTGAAGCACCTGGTCCGCTTCAGGCGCTGCAAATTTTGAGTGACGAGCGTGATATTTCGCTGCTGTTCACCGATGTCGTGATGCCGGATATGTCCGGACGGGAACTCGCAGACCGTGCCCGGCAAAAGCTGCCGTCCTTGAAGGTCCTTTACACGACTGGCTATACGCGTAACGCCATTGTCCATAACGGTGTCTTGGACGCCGACACGAGCCTTCTGAGCAAGCCCTATAGAATTGCCGAACTTGCCTCGAAGGTGCGAAAAATCTTGGACGAATAGGGGAATCCGCGGCTTCAACACACGCTGGCGCGCAATTCACGCCCCGTCGAGGACACTTCGTATCTTGGATGCTAATTGCTCAATGGTGAAAGGCTTTTGGAGAAAGTGTGTTCCGCTGTCCAGCACGCTGTTGTGAACGATCGCATTACGCGTGTAGCCGGTGGTGAAAAGAACTTTGAGGTCAGGCCTTAATTTCAAGGCTCGGTCCGCAAGTTCGCGTCCGTTCATCTCGGGCATGACAACATCAGTGAAGAGAAGAGTCAGCGCGTGGCTCTCTTCTATCATCCGCACTGCCTCTATCCCGTTCGAAGCTTGCAGTACCGAATAACCAAGCTCGCGAAGGGCATCGACCGCAATTAATCGAACGCGATCTTCATCCTCGACAACCAAAATAACTTCTTTCGATTTTCCCGCTTCTGGAGGCCGACGCGTCCTTTTCGTTCGGTATGTATCGCTTCCAAAGTGACGTGGCAGATAGACTTTTACCGATGTGCCCACGCCTTTCTCGGAGTAAATTTTAACGTGGCCACCGGATTGACGGACGAACCCGAAAACCTGGCTGAGGCCCAGTCCCGTGCCTTTGCCGACTGGCTTCGTAGTGAAGAAGGGGTCGAACGCCTTTGCGATTGTTTCCGGTGACATGCCGGATCCCGTGTCGGTGACGGCGATCATAACGTACTGACCCGCGGAGATTTGATGCTCGGCTGCGTAATCGTCGTCGATGTGCGCATTCGCCGTTTCGATCGTCAACTTTCCTTCGCTGTTCATCGCGTCGCGTCCATTGACCGACAGATTGAGGAGAGCGCTTTCGAGCTGCCCAGGGTCCGCCTTGATTTTCCAAAGACCCGCCCCGAGAACGGTTTCGATTTTGATCAACTCTCCAAGCGAACGGTCGAGAAGGCCGGTCAGCTTGGTGACAAGTTTATTGGCATCCAGAGTCTCGGGTGACAGGGGTTGCTGCCGCGAAAATGCGAGCAATTGCTGGGTCAGGTCGGCGGCTCGTCTTGCACTCTCGGTCACGCTCTGGAGGTATTGGCCTACATCCGTCTTTCCCCGCGCCAGCTGACGTTCGATAAGCCCGATGCCAGAAATCACGACCGCTAGCATGTTGTTAAAATCGTGCGCGATGCCGCCGGTCATTTTCCCGAGCGCTTCCATTTTCTGGCTCTGCCGTAACTGCGCTTCTGCGTTTTCCCGCTCCTCCATCTCGGACTGCAATCGCTTGTTTGCCGTCTCGAGCTCCCGCGTCCTTTCCGCGACTCGCTGCTCGAGCGTCGCATTCAAATCCTGCAATGCTCTTTCTGCTTCGAATTGACCGGTCTGATCGCGAAGTATTTTGAGAAAGCCGGGAGTGGCGGGAGGAGATAAGCGAGTCATGACACCAACAGCATAGAACCGTTGGCCATCTTTCTTTATCAACCAGCGACGGTCGTCGGCGCTTCCCGTGCTTAGCGCCAGTTGTCGCTCCTTTAGTGGAACGCCGGCCTCGCGGTCCTCATCACTAAAAAGAAAGGCAATATCCTGCCCTAACGCCTCTTGTTCGCTCCAGCCAAAGATAGCCGCAGCTCCTGCGCTCCACCCTTTGATGAAGCCGTCTTCCTCAATCCGAATAATCGCATAGTCCACTGCACTCGCGAGAACACCCTGGAGATGCGCTTCGCTTTTTCGCAAGGCCTTTTCGGCGGAGCGTATACGCAGCAGTGCGCGTATCGAAGCAGCGAGTTCGTTCGGGGCAACCGGTTGCGTGAGATAGGAATCGGCGCCTCCTTCAAGTCCCCGAACTCTATCGCCTTCGGTCGTCAGCGAAGCCGAAATCTGCAATACAAGGATTTCAGGGTGATCGCGCTTGATGATCCGACAAACTTCGAGGCCGTTGATATCCGGGAGCTTGACGTCGAGCAGAACGAGTTCCGGCTTTCTCTCTTCGGTAAAAGCAAGCGCTTGTGCTCCGTTGATCGCATCAACCACATCGTACCCAGCCTGACGAAGGATCCGGTTCTTCGTGTAGCGTCCGACTTCGTTGTCGTCGACGTTCAGTATCAGGGCGGGCGATGACGTGGTCATGGACTGCCTCCAAGAATTCGATCAAGCGCTGAAGCAATCGAATGCTGATTGAGGTCACGTTTCGAGAGAAAGCCAACGGCAGCCGCTATCCGCTCTTTGATAATAGTGTCGAAATCGGCTGATGACGAAATCAGCACCGGTATATCGCAGGTCGCGGAATCCGCTGTCAGAACCCCGAGAACGGCGTAACCGTCACGGTGCGGCATTTGCAAGTCAAGGATAATGACATCCGGCTTAAGTTTTCGCGCCATTTCCAAGCATTCGTTGCCGTCATGCGCTTCGCTGACGATGTACGGCCGAGGATTGGACTGGATCAGCTGAGTAAGGGCGTAGCGAAAAGCCGGATCGTCGTCGACCACGAGTACCGTGGGCTTTTTTTCGTCTTTCGCCGTTTCCAAGATGACCTGAGCCACTGGCCTCTTGAGCCACTCCGCGCCAGCATCGACATTTGCGCCTTCGATTGCCGGCGGAATGGAAAGTGTAAAAGTCGATCCCGCATCAACCTTACTGGTCAACAAGATCTCGCCCTTTAAAACTTCGGCGAGGCGGCGGCAAAGCGACAAGCCGAGGCCTGTCCCTTTGACCAATCTTTGCGTTGGACTATCGATTTGCGAGAATTCTTCGAAGATGCGGACTTGATCTGCATCGGCGATGCCTATTCCGGTATCTCTGACAGCAAAGAGCAAGCGATTTTCCCGCTTGTCATATGTGACTTTAACTCGGACTTCGCCGGACAGCGTGAATTTGAGCGCGTTCGATATGAGGTTGCGAATGACCTGAGCGATTTTGCCTTCGTCGCTCACAAGTACCGGAAGGTCCGCCGGAGGGTCGTCGAAGACGAGTTGAACAATGCCCTCTTTCTGAAGCGGCTTTAGCGCGCCACGTAAGCCACTGAAAAGATCGAGTGCGCTGAACGATGAAAGCCTAAGGTCGACGCGGCCAGCCTCCAGCTTTGCAATGTCGAGTAGATCATTGACCATTTCATAGAGGCTTTCGGCCGATCGCTTGATGTAGCCGACCTGACGTTCCTGCTCGCTGGTGAGTTCTCCGTCGGCGCGTTTGATCAAAAGATCGGACAACGCGAGAATAGAATTGAGCGGTGTGCGAAATTCATGGCTCATGTGGGATAAAAAGCGTGTCTTAAGCTCGCTCGCCTGGCGAAGCTGCTCCGCTTTTTGTTCGAGCTCTCCGTAGAGAGCAACGACACCACGATTGGTATCCTCGAGCTCCTGATTGAGCTTTCCGAGCTCGTTCTGACGCTGGCGCACTTCGTCTAAGCTGTGCACGAGCTCTGCGTTTTGCTCGGCAAGAATTGTCAGTGGCTCATAGTCTCTCCGCTCCTGCGAAAGTGTCGTCGTTATTTTAGCCAGATCGTCTTTGGTGACGGTCTTTTGGCGCTTGGGGAGCGCCTTTCCAAGTTCGACCAGCGTTCCATGGCCTAGCTTGCTCTCGATCCGGAAATCTTCGACGAGACGCTTTGCACCGAGGATTCCAACCCCCATGCCATGACGCGACTCATAACGACCTTCGAGTATCGTCTCTGTATCCCCGATGCCTGGACCGTCATCCTTTACGGCAATGACGAAGAACTGAGGAGAGTCACGCTTCACGTCCAAGCGGAAGGTCACCTTGCCACGTTTTGCGTATTCAAATGCATTGCGGGCTATTTCTGAAACCGCTGTCGCGACTCTGGTCTGATCTTGTTTCTCGAACCCAATGAGTTCGGCAATTCGGCGCGCTCGCTGTCGAACGGCAACGACGTCCGCCTCTCTATTTATGTCCATCGTAAGGATCGGCCATGCGGTCATTCGCAAGCGCCTTTCGTTACCACGATGGTCGCGTCGTCGCGGCCGCGAGCAAAATCACGGTAGAGAACGGCCGCCAGCATCGCCGGGTGTTGGGTGATAAGTCCTGGATAAGTATCGAAGGACCAGCTGCTGCTCAGACCGTCGGAGTGCAAGATGATCTCCGCAGATGCGGGGTCTTCGATGGGGTAGACAATTTCCTGAAAATGTCTCGCGTTGTGTCCGATCGTGCCGTTGTAGGATAGCATCCTCTTGATTTGTCCGTTGCCGGCAGCAATGACGCCGACAATGTTTCCAACACCGGCATACACCACGCGTTTGGAAACCGGCTCTATTCGCGCGATAGCAACAGCTCCGCCGCGTGTCGCTCTCAACCCAGCGTGCAGCGACTTCAATGTTTCCGCAGGACCGGAGCGCCAGTATTTATCGAATAGCCGGATAGCTTCAGTAGCAACCTTTGCAGCATCGGGACCGTGGCCCAGTCCGTCGACAACCATAACGGTGCGGCTTGTACTATCGGATCGAATGGCCCAAGCGTCACCGCAAACGGTCTCACCCGGCATTGGAACGCTGACTGCGCCCCAGGCGGGCAGCTGGCCATTTGAACTGCGCCCATGGGCCATTTTGGCGAGCAAGCGAGATACGATGACTGTCCCATGCCCGCGCTGCGAAAAAATTTCGAATGCGTAAGACTGCCGACGAATCGCACCAAGGCCGTTACCGGCGGTTCCGGCGGTTGACACACCATCGTCTAAGGAAGAGCGAACATTCGCCATGCCCGGCCCTTTGTCGATGGCGATCAGCTCGACGCCCTGAGTACCGTTTTGGTCGTCAAATGAGCTTGATAGGATAATTCCGCCGCCGCCATGCTTGACGAGATTTGTTGCAAGCTCGGTCGCGACGATCGCGACTCGCCCCGCTGCTTCGTCATCGAAACCGTGCCGGCGCGCCAAATCCACCGATACGCGTCGCGCCTCAGCTACTTGGCTCGACTCTGTAACGGCGACCGGGGTCATTTTTTCTATTTCCACCGAGTAATAGAAACTCGGGTGCCTTGCCCAAGGTTCGATGCAATTGAAAATTCATTGGCAAGACGCTTGGCGCCACCCAATCCCAGGCCCAAGCCGCCACCGGTGGTATAACCGTCAGTAAGCGCTTTTTCGATGTCGGCAATGCCTGGACCTTGGTCCTCGAAAGTTAATCGGACTGCTTTGCGACCCCCGACGTCGACCCGCTCGATTAAAACGGTTCCACCGCCGCCATAGTCCAAGGTGTTGCGCGCAAGCTCACTGGCCGCGGTCACGATCTTTGTTTGATCAACCAAAGAAAATCCGGCTTCAACTGCGCGAGCTCGCACATCTTGGCGAACACGTACGACATCATCGCCGGTCAGAATTTGAACAACCTCACTCCGCACTACGGTCATCGAGCTCTCCCCGATCGACCACGTCGGCATCGATGCGCCTTTGTATGAGCGCCATGCCTCGTTCGACGTTCAGTGCCGTTTTCACGCCGGTCAACGCCAGTCCCAGCTCCACCAATGTAATTGCAACAGCCGGCCGCATTCCCACGACGACAGTCTCAGCATCAAGCATCCGTGATACGGCAGCGATGTTATCGAGCATTCTGCCGATGAATGAATCGACGATTTCAAGCGCGGAAATATCGATAAGCACGCCCTTTGAAGCGTTCCCCGCGATCTTGGCCGTCAGATCCTCTTCGAGTGCCATCGCCAAGCGATCGTGCATATCGACTTGGATCGTCACGAGCAGGGCTGCGCCCATTTTCAGGATTGGTATACGTTCCATGAGCCGGCGCTACTCCGCGGGCCCATTTTTCTGAACACGGCTCAATGCCTTCACGGACACGACCGTCTTATTGACGCGTGCCAGCGCGAGTGCAAAAGCATCGGCAAGATTTGCCTTTGAGACCACGTTTAACTCGACGCCGAGGTGCACCATCGTCTGGGCGATCTGAGGACGAATTCCGGAGATAACGCAATCTGCTCCCATCAACCGAGCAGCAGCTATCGTTTTAAGAAGATGTTGCGCCGTTAGAGTATCGACGGTCGGGACACCGGTGATGTCGATGATTGCGATTTCCGCTCCCTGATCGACAATGGCTTGGAGCAAGTTCTCCATGATGGTCTGAGTGCGCTCGCTATCGAGGGTTCCGATAACCGGAAGGGCTAAGATGCCATCCCAGAGCTTGACGACGGGTGTCGAAAGCTCTGAAATCTCGCGAGTTTGCCGAGCAATGATCTCCTCGCGAGTCTTAGCGAAAACGTCGATCGTATAAAGCCCAAGCTCGTCGAGCAGCAGCGACGTGTACCAAATGGACGCCGCTTTCGTCGCTGCATCGTCGCTGCTTTTATTTATGGCGTTAAACAGCGGCTGCTTCAGAGAGAATACGAAACCAGCTGTCTCGGTTGGAGAGAAACCCTGCACAGCCCGGGAACGCGAAATATCGCCGAGCATCGACCGAAGCGAACTGTAAGAGTTTCCCGATTTGTCGACGCCACCGTCGGTTCCAACAGATGCTCGCAACTGCGAAAGAAACGTTTTGCACTGAGTATCGAGCTCTGCCTCTTTGATACGTCCAGTTTGCAATGCCCCGCCGGCTTTGAGGAGGTTTTGCCAATCGGTCAGGATCGCGTGTTCCTGCCCACCCAGTACTTTGAATAACGTAACGTCGGTTTGGTTCGCCATCACTCCTACTTTCTTTTCTTTCGCGCAGCCGTAAGCAGGCTACTTATCTCGGCTATTTTTGGTAGAAGCGTCCCCCAAAGGCTGGAACAGTTAAGATGGCGAGCGGCCGACCGGGCAGACAGGCTTAAGTCAGCCTAGGCGACGATCAGAAACGCAAAGCGCTTCCCGTAGTTCCCGGATGGCTGGAATTTTTTGAGAGACAAGAGGAAGCGAGCACCGGCGTAGAGGCCAGAGCTGTTCGAACGCTCGAAGCCGGCTTGGCTATCTGCGAGTAACCTCGACTCGCGTCAGTCCCGAGGCGCCGATAGCGTTCGCCGCTCCTTCCGATAGATCAATGATGCGCCGCTTCACGAAGGGCCCGCGATCCACCACCGTGACGGTAACGGATCGGCCGTTAGCGAGGTTTCTCACTCTCAGACGTGTGCCGAATGGGAGGGTAGGATGGGCTGCTACTTTCGCCGCGCACGACAGCTTTCGCCCGCTGGAACTTTGATGATGGCAATACCGCGAGGCGATCCCCACTTGACCAGCGACGGCGCACTGCGGAATGAGGATAGCGAATAATGCGGTGAAATGGGTTGTGCGCATCTTAGCCTCCTCTCTGGCGTTGTCGGGGCTGTAACCAATACGCGATGACGCGGTTGCAATTACTATGTGGTTAAAAACTCAGTGAGCGACGTTTTTGGGTCACGCCAGACGCTGCGCGCCATGGAGACCGCTCCCCGAGAGACAAGATGCCCTTTAGGGACTTGTCTGACGCTCTATAAGGCGAAAGAAGGCGTTGAGGCGCGCCCTGTCATGATAGACGTCCATGGTCGCGATCTGCATATTCCGAAAGGTAATGATCTGGCGCAGATTAGCTGTGTAACTTGTGCCTATCTGTCTGTCTTTGAGATAGTATAACGCTCGTGCACGGCCAATGCCGGAATGAAAAGTGAAGCTGTCGATGAACGACATGCACTCCGCTTTTTGCATGATATTCTTTAGGAAGGAACGCATCGCATCCTTGCCCTCGATGATTAGCGGGGCCCCAATAAAATCCTCGGCGTTGCGCTTGAAATAAAAGTCGTCAGTGTAAGTCTCAAGAACAGCCTCGACGTCACCTGCGCTGAAGGCACGGTGAGCTTCGTCAGCTATGGCTCTTGCGGTTTCGCAATTCAGCAACGGCAACGTTCCAACCTACAGCGATCATGCGCTCGCCTTTCAACCCAAACGGTGCCGTCGCTCGATCCCGTCGCAAGCTTATTCGAGACGAGGTGCGGTGCCTTGCGGCCGATCGCATTTTTGGCAAAGCGCCGGCGCGGCTGGAGCCGCATCAGCGTGTTCGCTCATTCTGGTCATGATCGGTGCGCCGGATCAAGTGGTGCGGCCGGAGGCACCGGCCAGGAAGAAGAAGCGTCAGCAGACGGAATCCCCGTCCCCAAGGTGCAGCAACGGTTTGGGAGTGGTTACGGCGCCTGCGTCGCGGCGAGGTTTCTCTCGTCGAAGTGAAGCGCAGCCGCAGGGAACGGCACGATTGAAATGCCGAACCCCTTGACGCTGCCCGGCACTTCTCTCACCCCGCTGCGATCGGCATTGGCTTAGCCAACTGTTGCTTCTTGCAGGCGAGGCCGTAAAGTTTTGTTGTGATGAAGGCGCCGTAGGCAACGGATACGACGCCTTCCTTCTTTCCAGCCGGGAGTCTATCCCTTCCTGCGTGGCCACACCGTCTCAATCCATCGACTTCTGTTTGGTCGGGTCCGGCGTACGATTTGATGTACCTTCAGGCGTCTTAGCCGCGTCCGTTCCGGCTGCGCCGGTCGTGCCAGCGCCCGCCCCGCGGTCGGGCGATTCTGTGCCCGGGGTCCGGTCAGAAGTCTTACCACCGGGTTGGTTCACTACCGCGCCGTTGTCGTTCATTTTGGTTTTGTCCGTCGTGTTATCGGCGTACGCCGGACCCGCCACCGTCACCGCTAACAATCCCGCGATCGAATAGAGAATGGAAACGCGCATGCATTCCTCCTTGATTTTTATCTGGCAAGCGTTCTGCCTGCTTTGACGAAAATGCTCTGGGATCCTGGTTGTTCCGTATGGTTGTGCGACCGGTTACTTCTGCGAAACGCAGGCGATCTCCAGCGCTCTTCGATCTCCGGAGTCGATCCGCTTGTGGGCGTCGGGAGGTCAGGACACTGATTTTGGGTTTTGGTCGTGATGTCAGGAATGGGGCTGGCTGGCGCAATCGCCGAGGCGCTTGCCGCTTTGACGCTCTGTCATCGTCATGTTCTTACCGCCCATTTTCATGTCGAAAGCTCCGGCAAAGCGTTCGCGAAACAGTTCGAACTTGGCCGAAGCAACGGCCTGATTGTGCCCCTCGCAAATGAGGTCGAAAGTGAGTTCCCCGCCACTTTCCTTAATGTTCGAGGCTGGACAGCGGATCAGGGGATTGTTCTCGCTCAGCACCACGATGCCGTGCGTGCCTGTAGCAGTGATGCAGACCTTGGCAGTCTTTTGTGCGCTCATGTCTTCGATGTGCGGCAGCTCCAGCCGCATCTGCACCTCGTATTCGCCAGGCTGTAAGTTGCTGTCTTGGCCAGCCAGCGCGGCGGCAGGCATAGCGAGTAGAGCAAGAAGCCAAAGTGTTCGCATTGAGCCCCCAGTGTTTAGGTCGAGCGTCTAAGAGCACGAGGATCAAGCCGGCGCGCTCCGTTTCTTGCTGTTGAATTCGCTCCGGGCGCTTAAGTTTGAGAGCAAGAATCGAGGTGTGACCTCGGCCTCGGGCGGATAAAATTCGCTTTGTTTAGAGACCGAGAGCCCTTGATGTCAGATCATAAATTTTACGCGAACACCGTTCGGTCGGTTGCTCCTGGCCAGCGGATAGTTCTTTCGTCTCGAAGACACACGCGCCCGGCCCATCCGATGACTGCTCGGTTGGGCGTGCCCATGGCTCGCCGCGCTTTCATGGCGGGCGGTTCCGCGAGCATTTTGACGGCAGGCTTACCTGCAACGGCGAAACCGTCCGCAACATTGTTGGTGTCGCATCCTGCATTCGCCCAGCACAACCCAGGGCCATTCATCCCCGAGCGGCCCGCGCGCGAGATCGCGATCATGGAAGCCTTGGCCGCGCCCGCATTCGCGGCTCTTGTGCGCCACGAGGCTCCGCTACATGGCGCGCTCAGAGAAGCCATCCTGCGCGTGCATGCGCCGGAATATTTCGACATGCTCAACGGGTACGCGAGCGATACACCCAACCTTCCGCATGCATTCGATCTCGACACTGTTCTTGGAGATCGAAGTTGGGACGCGGCGTTACTTGCCGTTAGCGCGGGATTGCACGCCGTCGATTGCGTATTTGACAAGGACGGCGGGATCCGCAACGCCTTTTGCCCTGTCCGGCCGCCGGGCCACCATGCGGAAGCGGCCCGAGCGATGGGCTTTTGCTTCTTCTCCAATGTCGCCATTGCCGCGAAATACGCGTGCGCAGCGCACGGCGCGGAACGCGTTGCGGTCATCGACTTCGATGTTCATCACGGCAACGGTACTCAGAGCGCGTTTTGGGATGAGAAGAACCTGTTCTACGGTTCGACGCATGAGTTGCCGCTTTTCCCGGGAACCGGCGCCGTGTCAGAGACCGGCGTTCGCAATGTTTTCAACGCGCCGCTCAAGGCCGGGGACGGCACCGTGCAATTTCAGCTTGCCATGACCGAGCGAATTCTGCCTGCACTGGATGACTTCCGACCCGACCTCATTCTTATCTCTGCTGGCTTCGATGCGCACGAGGGCGACCCGCTCGCACACATTCGCTTGCAGGAGGCAGACTTCACCTGGATTACGATGAAGGTCATGGAGATCGCAGACAAACACTGCGACGACCGCATCGTCTCGATGCTCGAAGGTGGTTATGTGCTCAAGGATCTCGCTCATTCGGCGTCCGCGCATGTTTCTCAGTTGATGCGCGTTTAGGATCAATCATGTGCGACGTCCGCTTTTGTATATCAGCGGCTATTCCGACGAGCAGGCCTACGTCCGACGTGATGACCGGTTCTGGGATTGAGCGGCCTTCTGCGTCGAAGGCGATCGAGGAGAGAAAACTCGAATAGCGAAGCCTCAACTCGTCCGTCGATAATCCGACGGAGCTAGCGGTTGTGCTGAATTGTGGTGCCTCAGGAGGGGCCGTACATCGCTATTGAAATCAATCGGTTAGGATAAAAGTTAGGATAGAATACCGCCCGTACGACCCCGTATCGTCTCGCGGAGCGGGCGGTATTTCGTGATGAAAAATAGAGCTGTTTCGCGTTCCTTGTCGATCACTCCGCCTCGCCATCGTCAATTGGGATTGATCGATGTATCTCCGTGATTACGTAGACCTTGGGACGGTCATCGACGAACTGAACAATCGCATCAACCACAAACGCTGTCTGGAAAGGGTTCACCTCACCAGAGACTATCTGATGCTTCAGGTAGCCTAAACTCTCTGGAAACCAGAGGGGCAGAGCCTTCCCGGTGATCGAAGATATAATCCCTTTGTCTACAGTGCGCCCGGCGGCCTTTCCTGCCCTCCGGTTGGCAGCCTCTATAATGAGGATCACGTCAGTCCTTTTTTCCGAGCGCACGGCCGGCCGCCCATCGGGACGTTCAAGCAGTGCCGTAGGACCCTCTTGAACCTGGTGACTTATGGCCCGCGAGGCCCTGTCGATTTCGCTCTGATTGTAATCGTAGGAGATCACTGTTGATCGATCGCCGTCGTGACGTTCGAATTTGGCGTGACTGATCCTTAGGGAAGAAGCAGACCGTCCGACAAGCGGCTTCAAGAATTGCGCAATCGCCGCTGCGTCATCAATGGTAACGCCAGCAGATACCTGAGCGGGGTTGGGTGTCTTTCCCGCGAACGCGCTCAATGCATCGGTTAGGCGCTTTACGAAATCTGCAACGGTTATTGTGTTTCCGGCCGTCGTGACCAACGCGCCCAATATGACGGTATAAGGGATCAGCTCCAGCTCGATGCATTTAGTTTTTAGCTCAGTGACGTACAATTTGTTTGTTTGATCGTCGCCGAAGTTGTTTTCGTAATAGGTCGCTAACCCGGCAAAACTGTCGGTTAATTCCGAGAACTCGAATTTTTCATTCGGCTCCAAAACAATTACGACGCTATCCGTTGCGTCACCGGTATCGCGCGCCATTTAGAAAAACCCCCATTCTGAAAAACGGTATTGCTTTTTTTTGGCCTTTTACAAATAGACTTGTTCCCCTCGATTTTCGGGAACGACAATGTCCACTACAAAACTTCGTATTCTTTCGCTGGGCGCGGGCGTCCAGTCAACGACGCTTGCATTGATGGCGGCTCATGGCGAGGTCGGGCCGATGCCAGATGCCGCGATCTTCGCCGATACAGGTGACGAGCCAGATGCTGTCTACGACCACCTTCGATGGTTGATGTCGCCGAACGTGCTGCCGTTTCCCGTCCATATCACCTCAACTGGTCGCCTAAGTGAGAAGCTGTTCCAGGGCGATGACGAAGCGCGAGTTCCGTTCCATGTTGGGGCGGGCGGTTTATCCAAGCGACAATGCACTCGAAACTATAAGCTGCGCCCGATCCGCCGAAAGGTGCGCAAGCTTTTGGGTGTTGGTCCAAAGGGAAGGATCGCGGCCGGCGCTGTTGAGATTTGGGTCGGTATTTCGCTCGACGAGGCGATCCGCATAAAGCCGTCGGGTCGGGATTACCTGACCAATCGATGGCCGTTGATCGAGAAACGGATCAGACGCACTGATTGCATGCGGTGGCTGGAGCGGCGCGGGTACGACGTTCCTCCGAAGTCTTCCTGCGTTTACTGCCCTTACCGCAGCGATGCGCAATGGCGCGATCTTCGCGATAGCGACCCGGCCGGCTGGCAGCGAGCGGTAGAGGTTGATCGGAGGCTCCGCGAGCCGGATCAGGTCGCCCGTTTCAGAGGTCAACTTTATGCGCATCGCTCATGTAAGCCGCTCGACCAAGTTGATCTGTCCACCCCTGAGGATCACGGCCAACTCAATCTGTTTTTGAATGAGTGTGAGGGCATGTGCGGAGTTTGATCCTCATACAACGATCAGTCGTTGGAGGGGTTGTAGTCCGGATTGGAAAACAAAAATCACGTCGAAATAAGCGGTTAGGATAATCGTCGAAAAATACCTATCCTAACTCATTGATTTTATTATATTTCTGGTGCCTCAGGAGGGACTCGAACCCCCACACCCGATGGATAGCAGATTTTGAGTCTGCCGCGTCTACCGTTCCGCCACTGAGGCATCAACCCGGATATTCCGAGCGAAGCGGCGACATATACCGGCCCTGGCCGCCGCGTCAACGCGTGAAGAGATTATCTCAGCGTATGCGTCACCCGGCCCGTCGCATGGTGGTGCTCCACGACCTGGATTTTGTCGCCGATCTTGATGTTGCGGGACTTGTAGGCCAGCACGCGGACCAGAGGCCCGCCGTCAAGCCTGACGATGACGTTCTCGCCATCGGCGGAGTTCTGCTTGGAGACCAGCGGCTCGATGTCGGTGACGGTGCCCTGGACATCCGTGTTGGAGACGGACATATCCAGCGTTTCGTAGCCGAAGGCCAAGCCTATCGCCGCGACGATCGCCAGGGCGATCCCGAGTTTCTTGGCGCGGTCGAGCCAAAGTGCCCGTTCGAGCCGCTTTCGAGTTTCTTCGCGCAACAGCCCCTCCCTAGTCGCGCTGCCTGTACCAGATCTGTCCCCAGGGTGTCATCAGCTCCGTAAGAGTTATAGGGGCTCCGACGGGGATGTTCAGCGGCGTTTTGGCGGCGACCGCGACCAGACGGCCGTCCGGCAGGCGCGCGGTATATTTTGGGGGCGTCGCCGGATACCATTTCGGCTGCGGATTGCCGAAATCCACGGCGGTGACGATACCGACGACCGTGCCCTGCTGGCGGGACCACAAATCGCGTGCCACGCCGAAGGCAATGCCTACGGCGAGCAAAAGAAGAAAAAGGACGACCCAGATTTTCATCGGCCGAGGGTAGCGAGAGCCGGCCGGCTCCCGCAAGGGCTGGTTACGCGGCCTTGGCGTAGCGGTCCACGAGCTTCACGATGTCCGCCATGATGTCGTTCAGCTGGAAGTCCTTGGGCGTGTAGACGGCGGCGACGCCGAAGGCTTTCAGCGTTTTCTCGTCTTCGGGCGGGATGATGCCGCCGACGACGAGCGGCACGTCGTCCAGTCCTTCTTTTCGCATGCGCTCAACCACGTCCTTCACCAAAGGAACGTGCGAACCCGACAGGATCGATAGGCCGACGACGTGAACGCCCTCGTCGACTGCGGCGCGAACGATTTGAGCAGGCGTCAGGCGGATGCCTTCGTAGACAACTTCCATGCCGACATCGCGGGCGCGCACAGCAATCTGTTCGGCGCCATTGGAATGGCCATCGAGGCCCGGCTTTCCTACGAGGAACTTCAAACGGCGGCCGAGTTTCTCGGAGGCCGCATCGACTGATTTTCGGACCTCTTCCAAGGCGGCGCTGTCGCGAGCGACCGCGGCTTGCGAGACGCCGGTCGGGGCGCGGTACTCGCCGAATATCTTGCGCAAAAGCCCGCCCCATTCCCCAGTCGTCACGCCGGCTTTGGCCGCCGCGATCGAGGGTTCCATAATGTTGCGTCCTTCTTTCGCAGCCGCTTCGAGATCCGCGAGGGCTTTCGCAACGGCCTTGTCGTCGCGCGCCGCGCGCCAAGCCTTCAGGCGCTCGACCTGGTCGATTTCCACGGCCGGGTCGACGACGAGGATGGCCCCTTCACCCGCGCCAAGAGGCGAAATTTCAGTCTCCGTCCATTTGTTGACGCCGACCAAGGTCTGATCGCCTGTCTCGATGGCGGAAAGGCGAGCCGTGTTGCTCTCTACAAGCTTGCGCTTCATGTAATCGATGGAAGCGATTGCGCCGCCCATGCGCTCGATCGTTTTGAGCTCGTCCTTTGCCTCTTCTTTCAGGGCCTCGACCTTGCGTTTGATCTCGGCCGAGCCGTCGAAGATGTCTCCGAAATCCAACAGATCGGTTTCGTAGGCGAGCACTTGCTGCATACGCAGTGACCATTGCTGATCCCACGGTCGCGGAAGGCCGAGCGCCTCGTTCCATGCTGGAAGCTGGAGCGCGCGACAGCGCGCGTTCTTGGAGAGCGTGACGCCGAGCGCAGCTATTAAAATCCGGTAGACGTTATTTTCGGCTTGCGGCTCGGTGAGGCCGAGCGAGTTCACTTGTACGCCGTAGCGGAACATGCGGTTCTTGGGATCAGTCACGCCGTAACGGTCACGCGTGATCTCGTCCCACAGTTCGTTGAACGCGCGCATTTTGCAGACCTCGGTAATGAATTTGAGGCCTGCGTTCACGAAGAAGGAGACGCGCCCGACAACTGTGCCGAAGTCCTTTTCGGGCACCTCACCGGAGGCTTTTACTGTGTCCAGAACGGCGATACCCGTTGCCAGCGCATAGGCGAGTTCCTGCACCGGCGTGGCCCCCGCCTCTTGTAGATGGTAGGAGCAGACGTTTGTCGGGTTCCACTTCGGAACGTGTTGGTAGGAGTAAACGATCGTGTCCTTGATCAGGCGCAGCGACGGCTCGGGCGGGAAGACGTAGGTGCCTCGCGAGAGGTATTCCTTGATGATGTCGTTCTGAATGGTGCCCTGCAACTTCCTGCGGTCGGCACCCTGTTCGTCGGCGGCGGCGATGTAGAGCGACAAGAGCCACGCGGCCGTGGCATTGATTGTCATCGAGGTATTCATCTGCTCGATGGGAATATCGGCGAATAGAGTACGCATATCGCCGAGGTGCGAGACCGGAACGCCGACTTTACCAACCTCACCGCGAGCCAGTTCGTGATCGGAATCGTAGCCCGTCTGCGTCGGAAGGTCGAAGGCGATCGAAAGGCCTGTCTGACCCTTCGCGAGGTTCATCTTGTAAAGGGCGTTCGACTTCGCTGCCGTCGAGTGGCCGGCATAGGTCCGGAACAGCCACGGCTTATCGCGCAGGGCTTTCGCTGATTTGGTCGTCGCGTGGTCACGGGACTTGGTGTCCGACATCGAAAAGGCGCCCCTAGGCTCGGGTCAAATTGTGGTGGCGAGACATTTACCGTAGCTGAAGCCCTTGAAAAGGCAAAACCGGCAGTTCGCCGCGCTCTGCCGGTAGGGAATGGTACAAAGACTGGGTTGCCGTGGACCCGGGCTAGCGCCGCAGGCGGGGTGGCCGGCTTGGAATACCGACGAGCCGAGCCCGGCTGACGCGATGCTCGTTAATGACCGTCCATAGCCACTTGGCGAGCAGGATGACGAGCAACGCCACGAGGACGCCCAATGCTGTCGCAGTGACGACGTTGACGTTCTTATCGTATGAAAGCGCGATCATCTGCTGGGTAAAGAAAGCCGGGCCTGCAATTCCGCCGATTGTCAGCAAAGGGAGCGAGCTCAAGGCAAGCCCCGAAGAGCCGGCGATTTCGCGGATAAACCAGCCGACGATCCCGACGAAAACGAGCGTCGTGTAAATGATGAAGGAGTCGGTATTCTTGAGCTGCCAAAAGAGGTCTTGCATGAGCCGCATCCCAACTGCCCGAATGGGTAGGAAAAGGAAGCCGGAACAATAACCCTCTCTCGTTAAAGAGGAATTGAGCGGGCATTAACGGCCGCCTAACCCTCTTCATTGCAGCGCAAAAACGTGCTTCATACTGCGATCCCCAAGCGAGGTTGGGGAGAAACGCGAAGAAGATGAGCCATAACGGCCCTCGTCGCGGGGAAAAGGTCGGGAGACGCAACACCAATGTCGAGCCAGAAGTTGGCAGCAAAAAGTGACGTGGCCGATGCTCAGTCGGCAGCGGGCATCAAGAAAGATCTCTACGAGATCGGGGAAATTCCGCCGCTCGGGCACGTGCCGAAGAACATGTATGCCTGGACCATCCGCAAAGAGCGTGAGGGTCTGCCCGAAACGGCGATGCAAATCGAAGTCGTTCCGACGTGGGAGCTGGATAGCCACGACGTGCTCGTCCTCGTCATGGCGGCGGGCGTCAATTACAACGGCGTCTGGGCCTCGCTCGGCACGCCCGTCTCGATGTTCAACGTCCACAAGCAGCCGTACCACATCGCAGGTTCGGACGCGTCCGGCATCGTCTGGGCGGTCGGCTCGAAGGTGAAGCGGTGGAAGGTCGGCGATGAAGTCGTCGTTCACTGCAATCAGGACGACGGCGACGACGAAGAGTGCAACGGCGGCGATCCGATGTTCTCGCCCTCGCAGCGCATCTGGGGTTACGAGACGCCGGATGGCTCGTTCGCCCAGTTCTGCCGCGTGCAGGACCGCCAGCTTCTCGAGCGCCCGAAGCATCTGACGTGGGAAGAAAGCGCCTGCTATACGCTGACGCTCGCAACAGCCTACCGCATGCTTTTCGGCCATCGTCCGCACGTGCTCAGGCCCGGCCATAACGTGCTCGTGTGGGGTGCGGCCGGCGGTCTCGGTGCCTTCGCGATCCAGCTCTGTGCGACCTCGGGCGCCAACGCGATCGGCGTCGTTTCGGACGACGACAAGTTCGACTTCGTGAAGCAGCTCGGCGCCAAGGGCGTGATCAATCGTAAGAAGTTCAATTGCTGGGGACAGCTCCCGAAGGTGAACTCGCCCGAGTATCAAGAGTGGCTGAAGGAGATGCGCAAGTTCGGCCAGGCGATCTGGGAGATCACCGGCAAGGGCGTCAACGTCGACTGCGTCTTCGAACACCCGGGTGAGACGACCATTCCGGTTTCCGTGCAGGTCGTGAAGCGCGGCGGCATGGTCGTGATCTGCGCCGGCACCACCGGTTACAACCTGACGATGGACGCGCGGTATCTCTGGATGCACCAGAAGCGCGTGCAGGGTTCGCACTTTGCCAACCTCGCCCAAGCGTCGCAGGCCAACAAGCTGGTCGTCGAGCGCCGCATCGATCCGTGCATGTCGGAAGTGTTCTCGTGGGAGCAGATCCCTAAGGCCCACATGCGGATGTATCGGAACGAGCACAAGCCCGGCAACATGGCGGTGCTGGTGTCGGCTCCGACGACGGGTCTCAGGACCCTGGAAGACGTCATCGAAGCTGGGCCACAGCCCCGATAATGCACGATCTTCCTTCGCCGGTAACGGCGAAGGAAGGCTGTCTCTTTTCCCGAGAAAATTTCCGATTGCCGAGGCGGCGCCTTTACGCGCCGCCTATCGTGCTGAGGCGAAGCGCCTCTCGCTCGGCCGCTTCGCGGCGCATCCGCTTCATTTCCATGAGACCGCGATTGAATTCGGCCCCCAATAGAATGGTGATGGCGGTGAACTGGAAGAAGATCAACGCGATCATCAGCTGCGAAAGACCGGCGTAGAACAACGAATAGTTGCTGATTTTAATGTAGTAGGACCACAGCCCGGCGAGCGCGAGCCAAAGGCCGATCGTCAGAAGGATGCCGGGCCAGACATCGGCGACACGCCGTCTGCCCGCCACCAGCCACAAGTGAAGCGCAAACAACTGCACGGCCATCACGGTGCCCGCAACGCCGTAGCGGAGCCCGGGTCCGAGGCTGATCGAGTCGATAAACGTCTTGATCCAACCGGCAGAAAAGCTTTCGACGATCGCTGGTCCGAAGATGCCCGGGCCGACGACGACGACCCAGGTGATCACGAGCGTCGAGAACGCGTTCACGAATACGAAGAGCATGCTGATCAGCAGGCATAGCGCGTAGGGCCGTTTCTCGCGCACCCGGTAGGCGCCGTTCAAGGCGGCGCGCAATGTCTCGACCGCACTCGTGGCGAAGAACAGGGCCAGGAACGCGGAGGCCGTCAGAAGATCGATACGCTGCGATCCCATCACCGCTTCGATCTGTGGAGCGATGCCCTTGGCGACCGGCTCCGGCAGGATGGCAAACAATTGATTGATGGCATCCTGAGCAAGCTCGCGGCCGCCGAAAATACCGGAGAGGGCGCCGAGAAAGATGCAAAAGGGAAAAATGGAAACGACAAAAGAAAATGCGATCGCGCCGGCCATCGCGAAGCCCGAATGCTCGTAGACCCGGTAGAGGGCCTCGAACAATCTTCGCATGCGCTTCATGAGTTAACGTCTCTCCCCAGGCTTTTCGTGTTTTGTCGCGCGGAACCTAGTGTCTTGGAGAACCGGGGTCCACACCGGACGTCATAAGTCTGATGGAGGCGACAATTTGGACGCAGGTTCAGGCTCATGCTCCGTCCTGTAACTGGCGGAAACCTTACAGGGTTCACGATCGTTCCCGGGAGCGTCCGGGCGGCTGGTTTTGCGCAAATACGTCGCGCGAGGGTTGGTTCATGGCCCGGACCAGTTGACTAATCCTGCAGAGCAGTGAATTGGTCGCGCAGTACCGCTCGGATGGGCAAAATACCTTGTCCAGCGCATTGTCATTCCTCAGGAGAAACGCATGTCCGTTACGCCGATGAAGGCTGGAGCCAGCATCCTTGCAGGGGGAGCCGCCAAGCTCATCGAGCGTACCGGTGAAGTCGTTGCCGGGGCCGACAAAATACTTCAGGCCGCCAAGGCGGGCGTCAGGATCAAGATCCAGGAAGCTGGTGGCATCGACGAGGCGCAGCACGCGGCACACGGGCTCGCATGGCTTGCGACGACGGTCGAGGGCCTTCGCCAGATGCACGATTGGGCGGCTCGTCTCGAGGGCGAAGGGCGCTTCGGGGAATTCGAGCAGCAGCTGCTCATTGCAGCCTTCGGTGAATACGCCGCGCAGATCGCCAACGGCATTCCGATGAGCCAGCTCGAAATCGCGCGCGCCGACGCGCTGGGCGTCCCGAAGAGCGATCTTCGCCGCTTTGAGGATTCGGTTACCGACATCGTCGCTGAAGGCGGCTCCGAACCGGTCAAGGCGCGTCTTGGCGAATTGATCGCCTCACAGCCCGAAGCGATGACCTTTGGCGATACGGGTCTCGACGAGACGCACGCGCAGATCCAGGATCTGATGCGCCGCTTCTGTCTCGATGAAGTTTATCCGCACGCGCACGAGTGGCACCTCAAGAACGAATACATTCCGCTCGACGTCATCGCGAAGCTTGCAGAGCTTGGCGTTTTCGGTCTCGCGCTGCCGGAGGAGTTCGGCGGCATGGCGCTCGGCAAGGAATCGATGTGCGTCGCCTCGGAAGAGCTTTCGCGTGGCTACATCGGCGTGGGCTCGCTCGGCACGCGCGCGGAGATCGCCGGCGAACTCATTCATAACAATGGCACGCCGGAGCAGAAAGCAAAGTATCTGCCGAAGATCGCGAGCGGCGAGTGGCTGCCGACGGCCGTATTCACCGAGCCGAACACCGGCTCCGATCTTGCCTCGCTGACGACGCGCGCAGTGAAGGACGGTGACGTTTACAAGATCACCGGTCAGAAGACGTGGATCACACATCCCGTCCGCGCCGACGTCATGACGGTGCTGACGCGCACCAATCCGAACGAAAAGGGCTACAAGGGCCTGTCGATGTTCATCGCCGAGAAGCCGCGCGGAACGGATGAGGATCCATTTCCGGCGCAGGGCATGACCGGCGGCGAGATCGAGGTTCTCGGCTACCGCGGCATGAAGGAATACGACATTTCCTTCGACAACTTCGAAGTGCCGGCGGAAAACCTGCTCGGCGGCGTCGAAGGGCAAGGCTTCAAGCAGCTGATGAACACGTTCGAGGGCGCGCGCATCCAGACGGCGGCGCGCGCCGTCGGCGTCGCGCAGTGCGCTATGGATCTCGGGCTCAAATACGCCCTTGAACGCTCGCAGTTCGGCAAGCCGATCTATTCGTTCCCGCGTGTCCGCAACAAGGTCGTCATGATGGCCGTCGAGACAATGATCGCGCGGCAGCTTACGTATTTCTCGGCGCGGCAGAAGGATGCCGGCCGGCGCTGCGATCTCGAAGCGGGCATGGCGAAGCTGCTTGGTGCTCGCGTCGCCTGGGCGAACGCGGACAATGCTTTGCAGATCCATGGCGGCAACGGTTTTGCGCTCGAGTATCCAGTGAGCCGCGTTCTTTGCGACGCGCGCATTCTCAATATTTTCGAGGGTGCTGCGGAAATTCAGGCGCAGGTGATCGCGCGGCGTCTGCTTGAGGGCGCGAACTAATCGCTCGGGGGCAAAAGCACATGCGATACATAAGGGCGATGCTCTTCGGCGCGCTGGCGTTGGCGATGACCACTCCGGCGTTCGCCGGCGACGACGAGGACGGTCCGCTGGCCGCAAGCTGGGTCGCGACCGAACTCAACGGCAAGCCAGTCGAGGGGCTCACCTTCGATTACACGACGGAAAAGGTTTCGGGGACCGGTGGCTGCAACCGCTTCAGCGGTCCGATTTCCATCGAGGACGATGCCATTCAGATCGGGCCGTTGGCAGCGACCAAGATGGCGTGCGAAGGCAAGTCCGACATCGAAACGCAATACTTCACGGCGCTCGAAGCCGCGCGTTCCTTCGTCGTGGAGGGCGACGTGCTGACCCTCCGGGCGGATGACGGCCACGTGCTCGTAAAGTTCAAGAAATAGCCGGGCCGGGATGTGCGCAGTAGAACGCGCTAAAATCCGGCGGATATTCTGATTCGGGCCCGCACCGAGGCGATACGCATCGCCTCGTGCTAAGCTTGGATCGGCGCAACGGCCGGAGCCCAATGACTCGCTCTATTCTCATCACCGGATGTTCGTCCGGCATCGGTCTCGATGCGGCGCGGACGATGCGCGAGCGCGGCTGGCGCGTGATCGCGACTGCCCGCAAATCCGAAGATCTGGCGCGGCTCAAGAATTTCCTTGGCATCGAAGCCTTGCCCCTCGAGCTTGCGGATCCCCAATCGATCGCGACGTGCGCCGTCAGGGCGCTGGAGATGACGCGCGGCAAGATCGACGCGCTGTTCAATAACGCCGCCTTTGCACAGCCAGGTGCGATCGAAGATCTGTCGCCGAAGCTATTGCGCGAGCAGTTCGAAGTGAACGTCATTGGCACGCATGATCTGACGCGGCGGCTCATTCCGTCGATGCGTAAGAACGGATCGGGGCGCATCGTCAACTGCTCGTCAGTGCTCGGCCTAGTGGTCGCGCCGTATCGGGGAGCCTATTGCGCTTCGAAGTTCGCGCTCGAAGCGTTGACGGCGTCGCTGCGGCTCGAACTCGAGGGATCGGGAATTTCCGTTTCGCTGATCGAGCCGGGGCCGATCCGTTCGCGGTTTGTCGAACATGCGCTGGCGCGGCTGCTCGCGACGGTCGATATCGAGAATTCACCGCACCGGGATGTGTATCAGGCGCGCATCGCGGCGATGGAGGCTGGCGGGAAAGCGACGTTCAAGCTCGAGCCTGAAGCGGTGAGCAAGCGTCTCATTCACGCTGTCGAAAGCGCGCGGCCGCGGCGGCATTATTACGTTACGACGCCGACATATGTCGCGGTTGCCATGCGGCGGGCTTTGCCGCAGTTCGCGATCGATTATTTCACGCGGAAGTCCTAGCGCTTGCGGCGCGGCTCGGTGTGGGGCGCAAGTTTCTCGCGCCAAACGGCGAGCTTTTCGTCGAGCGTCTTCGTGTAAAGCGGACTTGAAGACGGCAACGCGATCATCGCGAAATCATTCTCTGCAACGATACCCGGCTTGATGACGAAGCGGCGGAAGAGTGTGCGAGCCTTCTGTCCGTTGAAAGCGATCGCGCGGATTTCCGGATTTGCCGCGAAGTACGCGCCGAATGCATTCGCGGCCGGATTTCTGATCGCGGCGTCGGCGCTGCCGATGCGCTCGGCGCCTTCGAGGACATCCCAAACCGCCCATCGATTGACGTTAAGGAGCGCGAGGCGGTCCTCATACGAGAGAGGAAGCGGCTTATCGGCGAGGGCGGCGATCAGGGGCCAGAAATGATTTCTCGGATGTCCGTAATACTGCTGACGGCGGAGGGATTCTTCTCCGGGCAGCGTGCCGAGAATGAGCAGGCGCGCGCCAGCGGGGCTGATCGGCGGGAAGCTGTATTTGACGCTCGGATCGCTTCTTGGCTCGGCAGCCATTGTCCCCTCATGCTCGATGATAGGGATGTCCGGAAAGGATGGTCGCCGCGCGGTAAAGCTGTTCCGCGAGGACGACGCGGGCGAGGCCGTGCGGAAGCGTGAGCGCACCAAGCGATAATTTCATCGACGCGGCAGTCAGTACGGCGTCGCCGTGGCCGTCCGGGCCGCCGATCAGGAAGTGGCACGTTTTGGCGCCGCCATCGCGGGTGTCGCGGATGTAGGCGGCAAAGGCTTCGCTGGTCAGAGATCGTCCCAACGGGTCGAGTGCGACTGCCACGTCGCCCGTGCCGATGTCCTTGAGGAGGCGCGCCGCTTCATCGCGTTTGCGCTCGTCGGCGCCGGACGCGCGGCTTTCGGGGAACTCACGTATTTCGATCGGCCCGAGGCCGAGCGATTTGCCGGCGCCGTTGAGGCGTTTGGCGTAGCGCTCGACGATGGCGCGTTCTTCGGCGTCCTTCAGTTTCCCGACCGCCGAGATCGCGATGCGCATCAATCGCCCGTTAGCGCGGCCGAAGGTGCGCGGCCGCGTCCGCTGCAAGTGGTCTACTCAATCCGCGCAATCAGTGCTGCGAGGAGTCGCCGCGCGATGCATCCGGCGGGATCTCCGCCTGCCACATCTTTTCGAGATTATAGAATTCGCGGACCTCGGGCCGGAAGACGTGAACGATCACGTCGCCGGTGTCGATCAGCACCCAATCGCAGGCGCCCAAGCCTTCGACCCTGACGCGCGACTCTCCACGCGCCTTGAGCTTCTCACGCAGCTGCTCGGCGATGGCGCCAACGTGCCGGTCGTTACGGCCCGACGCGACGACCATGTAATCGCCCAGTGCGGATTTGCCTTTGAGGGGAAGGGAGACGATTTCCTCTGCCTTCGCGTCGTCAAGCCAACGGACGACATCATCGAGCAGGGCGGCCGAGTCCGGCGCCGGGGCGGCGGACGAGGCGAGAGAGGAGCCCTTACGGGCGGCCTCGGTTGTGGTTCGAATCAAGCGGCGAACGTCCTTTGCTGGTTGGTCCCGCATGTCTTTCAACGTCCGGACGATCCGGAGCACCCGGGATATTAATGGGCGTCGCGCCGGGCCGCAATTGGAAATGAGGGCCGGGCTGTCGCAAAAGTGTCATACAAGTCAATGACTTAATCATTCAGCGCCATGATTGGGGTCGCGGCACCACGCAGAGCCGTGGAGGAAAGCCCCGAAAGGCGGATGGTCAGAAGCATCCAGGCGGGGGGGTGAAGGTCGGCCAAAATCGCCGCTTCGGACTCAGGGACGCGGTAGCGTTCTAGGGCACGGGCTGCCGGTGAGGACAGGCCGGCATGGCGCCAGCCGGGACGGTCGACGATCGCAATCGGCATGATGTCGGCGATGTGCCGCCAGTGCTGCCAGCGGTCGAAGTGGGCGAGGTTGTCGGCGCCCATGATCCAGACGAAACGGATGGCGGGATAACGCTGCTTAAGAAACGACAGTGTTCCGGCGGTGTAGCGGGTGCCGAGCTCGCGCTCGAAGCCCGTGATTTTCATCTTCGGTCCGCGCGCGAAGGCTTGGACGAGGTTCATACGGCCGTGGAGCGGGGGAAGTCCGTTGTTCGCTTTGAGCGGGTTGCCCGGCGTGATGAGCCACCAGACTTGATCGAGCTTCAGCCGTTTCATCGCTGCTTCGGCAGCGATGCGATGGCCATCGTGGGGTGGATTAAATGTGCCTCCCATCACACCTATGCGTTGCCCCGGAAGACACAAGGGGGTTTTGACGCGAAGGGAGCCGAAGCTCTGCAGCGGAATTTTTCGCGTCAACTCAGAGGTGCCTCTGCGCGGTTCATCACTTCGGCCTGATCTGGCCGTTGCCGCGGACCTTATACTTGAAGCTCGTCAATTGCTCGACGCCGACAGGTCCACGCGCGTGCATCTTGCCGGTTGCGATGCCGATCTCGCCGCCAAAGCCGAATTCGCCGCCATCGGCGAACTGAGTCGAAGCGTTGACGAGAACGATGGCCGAGTCCACGCGGTCGAGGAAGCGTTCGCCGGTCGTCGTGGAGTCGGTGATGATGGCGTCGGTATGCTGCGAGCCGTAGCGGGCGATGTGATCGATGGCTTCGTCTACCCCGTCGACCATTTTCACGGCGATGATCGGCTCAAGGAATTCCTTGCCATAATCCTCGGCCGTTGCCGCTTTCACGCGCGGATCGGCCTTTTGCACGAAGGCATCGCCGCGGACTTCGCAGCCTTCGTCCAGCAGGGCCTGCACCAGCAGAGTGACGAAGTCGCTCTTGGCGTTCTTATCGATCAGAAGGCACTCGGTGGCGCCGCAGACGCCCGTCCGCCGCATCTTGGCGTTGACGACGATGGCGAGGGCCATGTCGATGTTGGCGGCTTTGTCGACGTAGGTGTGACAGATGCCTTCGAGATGCGCGAAGACGGGAACGCGCGCTTCTTCCTGCACCCGTTGCACGAGGCTTTTGCCGCCGCGAGGAACGATGACATCGACCGCGCCGTCGAGGCCGCGCAGCATGGCGCCGACGGCTTCACGATCCGTTGTCGGGACCAGCTGGATTGCGGCTTCGGGAAGTCCCGCGGCACGCAGTCCTTCGACGAGGCAGGCGTGAATGGCGACGCTCGAATGGTGGCTTTCGGAGCCGCCGCGGAGAATTGATGCGTTGCCCGCTTTCAGCGAAAGCGCGCCGGCATCGGCCGTCACGTTGGGGCGGCTTTCGTAGATGATGCCGATCGTTCCCAAGGGAACGCGAACCCGCTGGAACTTCAGGCCGTTGGGCCTTGTCCATTCCGCAAGTACGGTGCCGATCGGATCGGGCAATTCGGCGATTTCCTCAAGTCCCTTGGCGATACCGGCGACGCGCTTTTCATCGAGCAAAAGCCGGTCGACGAACGATGCGGGGCGTCCGGCAGCCTTTGCCGCTTCGACGTCCTTGACGTTGGCTTCGAGAATTTTCGGTGCTGCGGCGCGCAGGGCTTTGGCGGCTGCCTTGAGCGCGTTGTTCTTTTCTTCTGGCGTGGCGATTGCGAGCCGGCGGCTTGCCGCCTTCGCGGCTTCGCCGATGCCACGCATCAACGCGGCGGTATCGTTCTCGATGCGCTCCGGTCTGTTCATCGCTTCACGTCCTCGTCAACGCCATATCGTCCCGGTGAATGAGCGTGTCGCGCCCTTCGTAACCGAGTATCGCGGCAATCTCGCTGGATCGTTTTCCCATGATACGCCGTGCTTCGTCCGCCGCATAGGCGACAAGACCCCGGCCGAGTTCGCGGCCGTCCGCCGAGCGGATGATAACGGCATCGCCCCGGCCAAACGCGCCATCAATGCGGGTAACGCCGGCCGGCAGGAGGCTTTTTCCGGTCAGGAGTGCTTTCTCGGCTCCGGCGTCGAGGAAGATCTGGCCGTTCGGGACGAGCTGGCCCGAAATCCAGCGCTTCTTCGCGGTGACCGGGTCGGATTTGGCGATGAACCACGTGACGCGCGCACCTTCCGAAATGGCGCGAAGGGGATGGTAGATTTTGCCTGAGGTGATGACCATGTCGGTGCCGGCGGCGAGGGCGATCTTGCCCGCAGTGATCTTGGTCTTCATGCCGCCTTTGGAAAGCTCGGTTCCGGCATCGCCCGCCATCGCCTCGATCTCGGGGGTGATCTCCGTCACCAGCGGAATGTGCACGGCGCTGGGATCGTCGTTCGGGGGCGCGGTATAGAGCCCGTCGATATCGGACAAGAGGACGAGGCAATCGGCGGACACCATCGAGGCGACGCGCGCGGAGAGCCGATCGTTGTCGCCGTAGCGGATTTCCGCCGTCGCGACGGTATCGTTTTCATTGACGACGGGAATGGCTTTCAGCGCCAGCAGCACTTCGATCGTGTTGCGAGCGTTTAAATAGCGCTGGCGCTCTTCGGTGTCGCCGAGCGTCAGAAGCACTTGGGCGGCTGTCAGTCCACGCGCTGCGGCGAGTTCCTGATAGGCGTGGGCGAGGCTGATCTGGCCGACGGCCGCTGCCGCCTGGCTCTGCTCGAGCTCCAAGGGGCCCTTCGGGAGTTTCAGGGCATGGCGGCCGAGCGCAATCGATCCGGATGATACGAGGACGATTTCCTTACCGGCTTTGGCAAGTTCGGCGACATCGTCCAGCAGAGAGTTCAGCCAGGCGGATTTGATGCGACCCGTGGTGCGATCGGTCAGCAGGGCGGAGCCGATCTTGACCACGATGCGCCGCGCCTCGGCCCACTCGGGGCGCGCGGTGAGCGTCGTGGCATCGGATGCTGACGGGTCGGCCATTTCCATCTCGAAAAAGGGTAGCGGGAAGCAGTTTGTGGCCTGCTTATCTGCAAATGCGGGCATTCCGGCAAGAGGCGGGGGCCGCATAGCGGCAATGCCGACGCGGTTTTTACCAATTGCGGGCCCGAATGGCTAATTCCGCCTTACGGGACGAACGTCAAGAACATGAATGTGCCGAAAATCACGAGGTGTAGGAAGCCAAAGAGCACATTGGTGCGTCCGGTACTGAAGGTCAGGATGCTCGTTGCGAACGTCATGACGACCAGCACGAGGTCGTTGGTATCGAGGCCGAGAACGAACTGCTTGTGAATGACGAGGTTAGCCGCGGCAATCGCCGGGATCGTCAGCCCGATTGTTGCCAGCGATGATCCGAGAGCAAGGTTGAGGCTCTTCTGGAGGTCGTTCTTCCGAGCGGCCCGAACGGCGGAGATCGATTCCGGCGTCAGCACGATCAGCGCGATGATGACGCCGCTGATGCTCTCCGGTGCATCGAATCTCGACACGCCGACGTCAATCACGACGGCGACCAGTTTTGCCAGCAACACGACAGCTGCCAGGGCGACACAAAGAAGAAGGGCTGCAAGCGCGAGCTTGCCTTGGCTCGGCGCGGCGCCGCTCTTTTCCGTATGCTCGCCGACGAAGTAGCCCCGGTGCAAGACGGTCTGCGTGTAGAGGAATACCGAATAGAGGACGATGGTGACAACGCTGACGAACATCAGCTGGCTCTCGGAATAGACACCGCCGGGCGTGGTCGTCGTGTAATTCGGCAGAATGAGCGTCAACGTCGTCAGCACGATCAGCACAGCGAGATAGATCTTAACCGATGTTACGTCGAATCGCTGCTCGCGATAACGGATGCCGCCAACCACGATGCAGAGGCCGACGAGGCCTGTCGTGACAATCATGATGACGGCGAAGACGGTCTCACGCACCAGGGTCGGCGTCGCCTTGCCGGACACCATCAGAGAAACGATGAGGGCCAACTCGATGACCGTAACGGCGATGGTCAGTACGAGTGTGCCGAGAGGCTCGCCCATGATATGTGCGACCTCCTCGGCATGGTAGACGGCCGCGAAGACCGCGCCGATAATAACCGGGATGACGATGAGGGATATCGCCAAGCCCAGCGGGTTAGTGGCGAAATCATCGCCAAATCCCGCTGCCGACGCCGCAATGAAAAACAGAAGTCCGAAAGCAGGGACGGCCCATGTCCACACGGGGGTTCGGCCTGAGTGGGTCATGCGCGATGTTTCCTGGATGCTTGTCTAGGGGGCTTCAATCTCACGTGCCGATTGTGAGTGAGTTGCGTGCGCCGGGCAAGCGATCCGTTGCAATTGGTCGCGTTTCAGGGCTGCCAGGGACCCGGCGCCTCGGCATCGGTCTCTTCTTCACCTGAGTTAGCGCGAGCGATTTCGCGCGCGATCGCGTACAGCGCTTCCTTGACGCCTTGGCCGGAGACAGCAGAGAGGACGAGCGGCGTCTTCCGCGACGCCTTTTTCAAAAGGTCGCGGCGTTCGAGCAGCGTCGCCTCGTCGACCGCATCGCATTTCGAAAGCGCGACGATCTCTTTCTTCTTCTCGATCCCGTTGCCGTAGGCTTTCAGTTCGCGGCGGATGGTTTTGTAGTCGGCGGCGACATCTTCCGAGTTGACGTCGACGAGATGGAGAAGAACCCGGCAGCGTTCGATGTGGCCGAGGAAGCGATCGCCGAGACCCGCGCCGTCGTGTGCGCCTTCGATCAAACCCGGGATGTCGGCAAGCACGAAATCAACGTCGCCAGCGCGCACCACGCCGAGGTTCGGGTGCAGCGTCGTGAACGGGTAATCGGCAATCTTGGGCTTCGCCGCGGATACGGCCGCGAGAAACGTTGATTTGCCCGCGTTCGGCAGGCCGACGAGTCCGGCATCGGCGATGAGCTTGAGTTTCAGCCAGATCGTCAACTCTTCGGGCGGCTGGCCCGGGTTGGCATGGCGCGGAGCCTGGTTCGTCGCGCTTTTGAAATGGGCATTGCCGAAGCCGCCGTTGCCGCCTTTCGCGAGGCGCACGCGCTGGCCCGGTGTCGTCATATCGGCAAGCAGCGTTTCGCCGTCCTCGGCAAAAACCTGCGTGCCGGGCGGCACCTTGATCGTGCAATCCTTGCCGTTCGGTCCGGCGCGGTTCTGGCCCATGCCCGGCGTGCCGTTTTCGGCGAAGAAGTGCTGCTGATAGCGGTAGTCGATCAGCGTGTTCAGGTTCTGCACGCACTCGACGTAGACGTCGCCGCCCTTGCCGCCGTCGCCGCCGTTCGGACCGCCGAACTCGATGAACTTCTCGCGCCGAAAGGCGATGCAACCGTTACCGCCCGCCCCGGACCGAATGTAGACTTTCGCCTGATCGAGAAATTTCATGATGCCAAAGCTCTAATGGCCAAAGTCCAGGGACGACGGCGCTCATATGAAAGTGCGGGCAGCTCGCATTGGCGCGCTTCGCACCAACCGGTCGCCGAGCCCGACAGTCTGAAGCCGAGCTTGCGAATGACGCGCGCCGAGGCCCCGTTGCCAGTCAGATGCTTGCAAACGAAGCGGCGGACGCCTGCCTTGGCGTAGCCATAGGTCATGACTGCGCGAGCGGCTTCCGTTGCATAGCCTTGACCCCAATAGGCCTTGCCGAGCCAATAGCCAAGCTCCGCGTCGCCGTTCGCTTCGGCCGTGAAGCCGCAGATGCCGATCAGCTCGCCGTCACGTTCGATGCCGAACACTTCCTCGCGTTCGGCAAGGCCGTTGACCCAATCGAGCGCGGCTTCTTCAGTGTAGGGGTAGGGAATGCGGCCGGTCATGCTCGCGACGTCCCAATCGCCCGCCAAAATGGCGATACGCGCAGCATCGCCATCGACGAGGGCTCTGAGATTGAGGCGTGCGGTTTTCATGGCCACGGTTAACCGCGAAATTCAGTTCACGATATGGGCGGGCGCCCAAAAAGGCAAAAGGGGACGGCAGAGCCATCCCCATGGTCGTGACACTTTATGCGCTTGGCGGTATCCGCTGATGCGGAGCTGCCGCCAATCGCACAGATAGATTATTCCGCCGCGATGGGCTTGGCGGGCTTCACGGAAATATAGATACGGCCATTCCGCTTGGTCGCGAATTCGACCGTGCCTTCTTCGACAGCGAAGATGGTGTGGTCGGTTCCCATGCCGACGCCGGCGCCGGGATGCCACTGCGTTCCACGCTGGCGGCAAAGGATGTTGCCGGGAATGACGTATTCACCGCCGTAACGTTTGATGCCGAGGCGTTTGCTTTCGGAATCGCGGCCGTTACGTGTCGAACCGCCTGCTTTCTTTTGTGCCATTTCAAAGTCCTCGAATGGAGCGGCGGCTCGTTACGCGCCTGTGATGTCGGTGATGCGCACGACGGAAAGGTCCTGACGGTGACCCTTCTTCCGGCGAGAGTTCTTACGGCGGCGCTTTTTGAAAGCGATCAGCTTCGGTCCGCGCGATTGCTTGACCAGCTCAGCGATGACCTTGGCACCCGATACGACCGGTGCGCCAATGGTTACGTCTGCGCCCGAACCGATCATCAGCACCTGGTCGAACTCGACCTTGGCGCCAGCGTCGCCCGAGACGCGCTCGATCGTGACGACATCGTCCTTGGAAACGCGGTATTGCTTGCCGCCTGTCTTGATGACAGCGTACATGGCTTCGTCCTTTCGGCCTTTTAGGCCTGTTGCCGCGCCCTGTGGCGCCACCCGAAAAACAGGTGGACTTTCAAGGGAATGCTAGCCAGTGCTAGCGGAGCCTCGGGCAGCGCGTTCAGCGCGGACAGTTTTCCTGCCCACGGTAGGGGCGGTTTATTGTCGAATTGAAGCGCATTGTCAATTGCCGTGCGGCGTTTCAGCCATATCTCTAGTGATCGGAAACGGCGTTGTGATTCTTAAAATTGCGAGCCCCGTTCCGAGGGCGGTGTGCCGGCAACTCGAGGGAGCGGCGAAGCATTCATGGGAATTCCTGCTACGGCTTTAAGACCGGCGCCCGGGATCAGTGCGCTCGCGCCTATTCCCGTTGTCGAGACGGGGCCGGATTTTCCGCTCGCGACGCTCAGAGCCGCTCCCGACAAGACGCATGCGCTGCTCGATATCGCGACGCGGCGCTACCCGCGGCGGCTGCTTGCGGGCCTCGACAGGGTTTCCCGGGCGTGGCTCGTGCGCTGGAACAACGAGCATCTCGATGAGATCGACACGATCGCGCGGGTGCTTGGCCGGCCAGGCGCATACTTCTTCTCGATCAACTACGAGTGGGCGTGCACCTGCAGCGCGGCAGCATCGCCCGATGGGCGTTCGGCGCGGCTCATTCGCGTTCTCGATTGGAAAACGCCCGGGCTCGGCCGCAATATCATCTGCGCGAAAGTCAGCGGCGCGCCGGCAGGGGCGTTCGCCGTGATGACGTGGCCCGGCTATACAGGGGTTCTACAAGTCATGGCGCCCGGTCGCTTTTCCGCATCTCTCAATCAAGCGCCCATGCGCGATCCGACGGGGCTTTTCTACCTGGATTGGGCTGCGAACCGCCGCCGCGTCTGGAAGATGCCGCATCCGACGCCGGCGCATCTCTTGCGTAAGGTCGCCGAGGAGGCGCGCGATTTCGATGATGCGCGCCGAATGTTGAGCGAGCGGCCGATCTCGACGCCGGCGATCTTCACGCTTGCCGGCATCTCTGCGGACGAAACGGCGGTCATCGAGCGCAGCGAGAATGAAGCGCGCGTGCGCAGCCACGATGCGGTGGCAGCCAATCACTGGGATGAGCCGGGCTGGCCCGGCCAGTCGCGTGGTGAATGCAGTCACGACCGGGCGTGTGTCATGAGGGGGACCGAGCCGCAGTTCGATCCCGAGTTTGCCTGGCTCGCGCCGCCCGTTCTGAACGAGAAGACCCGCCTCGCGATGGTTGCCGATGCGAGCGAGGGCCGGCTGCTCGCGCGTGGCTACGAGGCGACGGGCCCTGCGACCGAGACGCTCGACTTCATTTGGGATGCGGCTCTCTGAGCCGCTTGCGCGACGGGAAAAGCGAAGCTACAAGCCCACTTCGCCGTTTGGCGCCACGGCTTCCGGAGAGGTGGCAGAGTGGTCGATCGCGCCGCACTCGAAATGCGGAGTACTCGCAAGGGTACCGGGGGTTCGAATCCCTC
>RXJH01000011.1:138077-151169 GCA_003987725.1 Hyphomicrobium sp.
ACGGCTTTTTCAACAGCATTTCCACAGACTTATGCACACGCAGCGGATGACCTGAATCCGTGGACGTTTTTGGCGGATTAATCCGTTGACTGATTAATTCCTCGCGCCTATGGCGGATTCGCAGATACAACGCGAAGGGAATTATGTGTGTCCATTTTTTACGAGAGTCCGTTTGGCGATGCGAACGACCGGGCGATTGAGGGCTATGAGGTAGAGAGAGATGCTGCGGGATCATATTTCGATCCGCGTGACTCCGGTCTTAGCGACTTTCATCGATTAATGGACATGGCTCGCCAAGATGAGCGCGATGCCGCTGGCGCTATCATCCGCGACTTGCTCGGCTATATCGAAGAACTAGAGGCCAATCTCGACGCGGCGGACGAAAACCTGGCGAGTGAAGGTGGTTGCGGCACGAAGGAATGGAAGGAAGGCGCAGCGGAATACCTGCCGCGCGATAAGCGGCTGTCCTATGTGCGTGACGACTATGTTGCTGCGCTAGATGAGGCGCGCGCATATTTGGGAGACGCGGCGTGAGCGAGATGGCTGACAGCTTGCCTTAAAGCTGCTCGGGTGACGGCGCTGGTAGTCGTGCGATCGACGGGCTTGCCCGTAGGTTTAGTGGTTTGGAGTAATGTCCGCCCTTATCGACGCCGTCACCCTTTATCCCCACTGGCGACCCGCCGCCTCAGAACAATCTAATTGTGCTACAGCTTTGATCGCTGGAAATTGCTGACGGGATTTCACGGGGAATCGGGGACAAAGATGGACGCGGCCAACGAGTGGCGCTCCCAGGCGGCGAGCGATCAGTTGAATCGAATCCTCGGATTCTTCGCACGGGTCGAAAACAAATCGAATGCAATCTTTGCTACTAACACCGGAATGCTGGCGGTGTTGGGCGTCCATTTGCAGTGGTCGAGTTTGCCCATCTGGTACATCGTTATTCCCGCAGTCGTCGGAGCCGTACTGCTCGGAGTTAGTTTTGTATTCCTGTACTTAGCTGCATCACCTCAAACCAAGGGCGGAACGGGTTCTCTTGTCTACTTCAAGGAGATCGCGAACCGAACAGAGGCTGACTTCCTCGCGGAGATAAAATCCTGCTCTCGCGAAAAATATGTTGATCAGATGTTTGCCCAAGTTTGGCGTAATGCCGAGATTCTCACCCAAAAGTTTCTGTACGTGAAGTACGCATTTTTTTGCACGGCTGGCGCGATGCTGCCTTGGCTCATCGCGTTGACCACATCAAGTTTTCATTATGCGGGATAGCAGCAGCGATGGGATTGGCAGACGACCTAACCAGCGAAGTCGGTGAGATATTCAGGCTCACCTGGGACATTCAAGACGCTAAAGTTATTCCCGACCCAGATGATGTGAGGCTAGGGAACCATGGGAAGAAACTTGATGCGACGGTGTTGTACGCCGACTTGGCTGATTCAACCGATCTTGTGAACGCTTATCCCACCGAACCCTTTTTCCCGGCGGAAATCTACAAGGCTTATCTGACCTGCGCGGCGCGGATTATAAGAGAGCGCGGCGGCGAAATCACCGCATACGACGGAGATCGGATAATGGGGATATTTAAATCCGACACGCAAAATAACGATGCAGTTCGTGCCGCGTTTCAAATCAATGGTGCTGTGACCAAAATCATCAATCCGAAACTTAAGGCGCAATATCCAAATCGTGATTTCACAGTTCGCCATGCGGTTGGCATCGACACCGGCTCTCTGCTTGCTGCCCGCATAGGAGTGCGAAATTATAATGATTTGGTTTGGGTGGGGCGACCGGCAAACTACGCGGCGAAGCTTTGTAGTCTAAGGGTTGACGATTATGCGACCTGGATCACTGGCGAAGTTTTCGATCAACTTTATCGCTCTGCCAAAGTCTCTTCGGATGGACGTGAATATTGGGAGCAGCGCCAGTGGACCGCACGTAACAATTTGAAGGTCTATCGATCGAGCTGGTGGTGGGGCGTCGATCATAACCCCGCGTACTAGTCATCTTTGTTCGATTGCTCCCGCCGCATTCGAACTATCGTCCGCAGTCGTCCGCCGAGGAAATGACGCCAATCTCAGCCATAAGATGGCCATAAGATAGGATCGAAAACGCATGCTTTTGAAATTAAAGCGTTTTCTGCGAAATCATGAAATAAGCCGTTGAATCTCCAAACGTCTGCGGACTTCGGCGGACTTGTGGGGACGTAACTTGATTGGTCTCCCTCTCCGCCATGTGCCATTGAAAAATCTCGTCAAATTGCGCTTTCGATCAGTCGGTCCACAAAACGGACCACAAATTTAATCGAGACCGGCTGAGGGAAACAAAAAGCCCGCCAGCTTTCGCCGACGGGCCCTCTTCAGTGTCCGACGATCGCAATCGTGAGGCCGCAGAGCCCGAGGATCGCGAGGCTAGCGTCGAGGAGCCGGGGTACCGTGTGACGACGGTACAACAAGAGTCCGATTTATTTTCCCTCTGCGGATATCTTGATGTTCGCCAGGGCCGCCCGAATTGCATCCTTCTCGCCGTCGAAGCGCCGAGTGAGCCCGCAACTGATCACTTTGGCACCGTCAACATGAGCAACCCAGAAGTCCCCCTGTTGCAGGATTCTGATCCGAGCATCGTCCGGGATCAGGAGAGTGCGAAGCGCTTCCATCCGATAGCTCTGAAACCGCGCACCGTCGACGGACAGACAATGATTCCAAAGATAATCTAATTGCATCGATATTTAGTTTGTCGCTTGCGGCCTAAGCGAGTTAGCGTCTGTCATGAAACTTTAAAATAAACGATTTATCCGTCGGCGGTATTCCGATATCGCAGCCGCTTTTTGATCGGCTATTTCCATTACATTTTTTGCTCAATGAGGTTTTGTGTCTCGAATTTTTTGCGATTGCGAATGGCTTGGATCGAGCGGTCTTGCGCTTCTTCGCACGGCTTACGAGAGGGCCCGCGAAGCCTTGCAAAGCGAGGCTGCACTTACCGACGCCGATCTCGATACCCTGACGGATGTTATGGCCGACGCCCTTCTTTCCCTTTATCGGGCGGGGCAGGTCGATGAGACTAGGCTCAGTAATTACACCGTCGCGAAAACACTCCGGCACCTCTGTGCGGGCCAGCGTTAAGCGGAATAGGTCTACTTCTCATATTAGATAGCGCTCCAAACTTCGCGCCACCTCCATAGTCAGGCCCCGGCGTTGCATGAGGGTCGGAACAGCGCCAGCTTATCCAGCGCATTGTCTTCATCAGTCAGTGTTCGCTGCAATTACGCAATTTCTTCCAGAGCGCTTGGCGCGGTACAGGGCGCCGTCGGCGCGGCTCAACGCTTCTTCAATCGTCTTATCGTCCGGTGACACTTGGGACACGCCGATGCTCGTTGTGAGCCAACAGGTATTTTGCTCGACGCAAACCGCGGTTGAAGCGACAGCGCGGCGCAGCTTTTCGGCAACCGCCAGGGCAGATGTCATATCTGTGCCTGGGAGTAAGGCCGCGAATTCTTCTCCACCCATGCGCGCAAGGAGATCAGCTTTTCTCACTGCGGATTTACAAGCCTTCGCAGCGGAGCGAAGCGCCTCGTCGCCAGCTGCGTGCCCATAAGTGTCGTTGACCGACTTGAAATGATCGAGATCAATCATCAACACCGATGTCGATGTGCCAAATCGTTTGGTGCGTTCCAGCTCGGCGGCGGCAACATCCACAAAGTGTCTGCGATTAGGCACGCCAGTGAGCGGATCGGTGGCGGCTAACTTCGCGAGATCGAAAACAAGTCGTTTGCGATCAGTGACGTTGGTGTGAGAAATGACTACGCCACCCTGCTGATGCTGCAACGGTGTAGCGCGCGCCAAGAACCATCTGGGCTCGGTTGGCGAATCGCAGGGATATTCCAGCTCAAATTTTTCGGTCGTTCTGGCAAGAACCATTTCCAGCCCTCGGGCGAACTCGGATGCTCCTTCCGAACCGTGCCCCGTAGCAGTCCGGCAAATTTTGAGATAGTTTGTCCCAATATCAGACCTGCGCGCACCGCCGGAATTTTCCTCGCTAAACTTAAGCCATGCTTGATTGACTGCGACGATGATCCCGTCCCGATTTATGACGCAAATATTTGATGTAAGCGCGTTCAAAACAGCAGCGGCGAAACCTGAGAGAGGTTGGGCAGAAAGCGGCATTCGTTTCGCCTATCGCATTGCCTCTGTTCGCTTTCGGCGGCTGTGACGGCCGCCGCGCTGAGAGGCATATAAGAAGCGTCGCGATTATGAATAGCGGGGCAGGATAAAAACTGCTTTGTCGAGCTACTGTGAGCCCGATACTGGCAAGCCTGAGAAGTGGTGTTGGTTCGCGGTCAATGGCGACGAGGACCGGTGCCCGTTCGCGTTCCCCGGAATTTGGCAACGCTGGAACGGTCCGATCAAGAAAGACGGCCCCAACGTCGAGCTGGACGTTTATTCGTTCATGACCACCGCGCCTAATGCGTTGACAGACACGATCAATCACGAACGGATGCCGGTGCTACTCTCTGAGGAAGCAGACTTCAAGACCTGGCTATCGGGATCGCCGGCAGAGGCGTTCGCACTCGCGCGGAGCTTCGATCCGGCGCGCATGCGCATCGTGCAATCAGGATTCGAAAAGAAGGACTTGTTGGCCGCTTAGTTTCAAACATGCGATGGATGAGGTGCCCATGAATTACTATTCGTATTCGGGAGACTACTTTTCACCGCGACCAAACAGGACGGGTGCAATCTTCAGCGTGCTTGTCGTACTTGCCTTCATCTCACTATTCGTCTTCGGAATCGTCTCGACCTACGGCCTTGGCTAACGCGCGATACCGGTCCTGCAATCCAGGTTCGACGAGAGACTTGCTTGCCGCTTAGTGCTCAGAAAGCAGGGAGACGAGACGTGAGCGGCCTTCGTGTGAGGAGATTCTGAATGCCATACCTTGCCAATGCCGATCTTCCGCGCAGTGTACGGCGGGAACTCCCGGAAGCTGCGCAGGATATCTACCGCTCGACATTTAACGCCGCTGTCGACAGCTCCGTTCACGACCCCATAGAGGATGCGGACGCACACAATCTAGCATGGGAAGCTGTAAAGCGTGTGTATGTGAAGGAAGGCGATCAGTGGGTTAGACGCGGAGTTCTAGGTTAGCGAGACGGACAAACTGAAAATGAGGTGGTTAGCCTTCTATCCGCCAGAGTGAATATGCGAACCGCATCAACGCCCTTCTCGCGGCGGCAATCGGACGCTAGCGCGGAAAGCGAAGGCGAAGGAGGGCGATGTGTCCGGTTTGCTCCTAGATATTCTATTTCAGCGGGGCAGCCGTTAGTTCCTCGTCCCGGCCCAACTTGAAGCTCAGTCGCGCACGAACGATATCCATACCAACACCGATCTCGTGATTGTTGGTGTTGTTTGGAACGCACCCGGGACAATGCAATTCGTCTCCGAGATCAACGTGCTGGTATTCAACGCCAGCCAAGACATTCTGGGAAAGCGCATACTCGACGCCGCCACCAGCGAACCAGCCGTTTTGGCGCTCATTAGTTTTGTTGAAAAATGTCCCCGGTGAAGAGAACGGCTCTCCTCTCGTTTGAACATCGGCGGTAGCCCAGCCGCCCGTTCCGAAGAAAAGCCACTGGCCATGAGCCCACCCAAGTCGCGGCCCGACTGTAACGAGCGTCCCGGTTTTAGTTTCTGCGAAAGAATTGCCGATGCCATAGCCGGTGTGCTGGCTCCATCCGCCATCGATGTTTACATCGGAAACTGCAGCTTCGACACCGAGGACGACGTTCCCCCATTGATGCTGCAGGCCGATCTGTCCGCCTAGGACGCCAGCGCTGTTCTCAAGCGAAAAAGATTGATTGGGGGCATTAGCGATAGGAGGTTGGAATGCCCAATCTGTATTATTCCGAACCCATCCTGCGTTGAGACCGACGTAGATGCCGCCCCAATTGTAAGCTGCGGAGTTGAAAAGATCTTCTGCACAGGCGGCATTCGAACCCGTGAAAATCATGGCCGCGCAAACTGCGCCAGCTACGCAACGCAACATCATTTTCATTTTCCCTACGATAAAACTCAGCAGGCTTGGCACGGAAACTAGTCCCCAGGCTGATCAATTGTCGAGACCAACGCGGCTTGGCGATCCAGAAATCTTCCCGTTGGTGTTTGGAGGCAACTGGAGGGACGCTCACAATCAGGCCCTTCACCACACGATCGCAGCGTGCGGGAGTGGCGTATTCGGCGAGCAACCACGAATTTCCCGCACTTTACGCACATCGACGGCGTCACGTCATAATGGTCGTGGAGAGAAATGAACATCGCTCAGCAGTCAAATCGATCGCGGCGCCTGAATCCACGTTAGGGACAAAAAAGCCCCGAAGCCAAATTTGCCCCGAGGCTCATCAGGCTGGCGTGTCCGAGCATGTCCTGGACATCGCGCAGAGAACCGCCGACCGTGGTCGCCTTGCGGGCGGCCTGCGTCGCGAAGGTCCGCCGGCCGCAGTGCGATGAATAACCGGCCCATCCGAGACGCCGAACGTAAAGATCGCGAAACCAGGCGGTAACAGCATTGGCTGTCATCGGCTCGCCCGGCTTGGCGTGGCGGCAAATAATTCGAGCGCCGCCCCGCATGGTTCTTTTGTGCGGGAGCGGCAGCCAGCATCTGCTACCGTCAAGGCGCGATGAAAACGATCGGGCAATTGACGGTCGCCACCCCCGGACCGAGCAATTTGGCATTCTGCGCCGTGTCGAGGTTGCTAACTTTCGGCCAATCGCCGTTGTCATAAACGTTGACCGACCACAACGGTGAATATCCTTCACCACCAGGGAGGGTGGCCGGCACATTGTGGGTTTGCAAAGAGTTGGTTTCGGTGCGGAAACCGGAACCTGGGCCGCCCTTCGGTTGATCGGGATTGATATTGAAAGTTACATAAATCGGCGAAACGGGCACGTCAGATCCCGCAACGGACAAAGGCGCTTCGCTGAATGTGAAATACTTCGCAATCTTGCCCTTATACCAAGCGCGCTGCAATTCGGCGCTCTCCCCATTCAGGCGATCATGCGCAACGGACTTGTCGGGCACGATGGGCATATTGCGGAGATTGTTGGTCTTCTCAACCTCGTAACCAGACTTTCGGATCTGAGCCGCATCTGTGAATGAATTGGCGAGATAGTCCGTGGGCACAATGACTTTATAGATCTGTCGAAAATCATTGTAGCTCTTGTCGCCGGGCAAACCATCGATGATATCGAGCTGGTTTGCTACAGGCTTTTCCTCGCCCTTCCGATAGAGCACGTAAACCGGAGCGGGCGTCACGCCCTGAACGTCAAAATTGTAATAGCGGACCGGCTTGCCGGTGGTCGGCGACAAGCCCGTGGTGACGAATGGGCCTTTATCGAAATCGACCGGCTTGTTTGGACCGGGAATGCCATTGCCTGCAGTACGCAATTGCAGATGTGCGGCCTTGGCGCTGAACCGATCGATGGACACGATTGGTGCTTTGTCTGGATCGATGGCATGCGGCTTAGCTTCTGCGGCGCCGCTTGTGATGAGCAACAGTCCGCTCAATAGCAATGGAGCTCGGAAATTCATCTGGAAAGACTCCGGGTTAAAGTCAACTCGCTGGCTACCGAGCATTCACAGCGCGCCGCATCTCGCCGGCGGCAACACCTTGGCTCGCACCGGACCCAATACGTAGGAACCAATTGAAGCGTTACTGCGCGCTGTTTCGGCGCGATGGATGACGCATGTGTCCAGTCACGGAACGCTGCTATCGCACAGTCTTCAATTGCGCTCGCGCCACGGTATTCTCTCGGAGAGATAGGTTCATTCACCGAACGCGCAAGCATCATGGCGCCCCTCAGCGCCGCGGAAGAAGGGTACTCAGGCGAGCCTTCCTGAGAGTTTTTAATGAGCGGCCGCGGTGGCTGACTTCGGCGCGGATACATTGCGCAGGGAGGGAACCGGAATCGTCCCGCGCATAGGAATCTAGGGTTCGAGCTCGTTTAGGGCCCGGCGCAAGCGAGGCGTGGCAAAGTCGAGGAAGCGCCGCATCTTCAAGGGCATTAGGCCACGCGCAACGTGCACGAGGTGAACAGGGGCTGGTTTCGGTTCGAAATTCTTCAAGATCACTTTGAGGCTGCCAGACGCAACCGCGTCTGCAACTTGGTAGTAGAGCAATCGCGCCACGCCCGCGCCGCGGACGGCGGCATGCATGGCCGCTTCGGGCGTGGTGACCGACAACCGCGAGACAATCGGAATCTCGACGGCGGAGATACTGTTTTTCGCTGCAAATCGCCAGCCCTGTGAGGGCATCGGGGCATCCACCGTCACGCAAGGGAAATCTCGAAGGTCTGCCGGGCTGCGCGGCATGCGATGCCCCGCGAGCAGGCTCGGGGCGGCGCAAACCACGGTACGCATCGACCCTATCCGCGTAGCGATCATCGAGCTGTCGGCGAGCTCCCCGATGCGTACCGCCATATCGACGTTGTCCGCTACGAGGTGGATGTTGCGGTCCGACAAGAGTAACCGAATCCCAATTTCGGGAAAGAGCGCCAGGAAATCGGTTACGACGGGCAGGACATGGACGCGTCCAAACATCAAGGGCGCCGTGATGATAAGCTCGCCTTTGGGAGTCACGAATTCGCCAGCGGCTTGCCGTTCGGCATCTTCGACAAGATCAAGCACGCGGCGAGCGGATTCAAGATAGGCGACGCCAACGTCCGTTAGGCTCAATCTACGGGTTGTGCGGATCAAAAGGCGCGTGCCCAACAAGGCTTCCAGATCCGAAATTTTGCGGCTGAGGGTCGCGAGTGGAACGCGCAAGGAGCGGCCGGCGGCGGAGAAACTCCCCTTTTCCACCACCTCCCGAAATAGAGCCATGGCCTCCAGGCGATCCATCGATTTTTCCAGTTTTCGGTAAAATCATTTCCGAAATTAGCGCGTTATGTGCCGCCAGGGAAAGAGTGATTATGGCTCCAGCCAGCCAATAGCGGCTCGGCACTAAAGAGGAGATCACCGATGTCTCGCTTGGCCGTTCCCACTGTGGACGACGCTCCCGAAGCGACAAAACCGACGCTTGGGGCCATTCACAAGACGCTCGGCGTCGTGCCGAACCTGTTCCGCCTCATCGCCAACAGCCCGGCGGCTCTCGCTGCTTTCATGGGTTTCCAGGGCGCCCTTGCCAAAACCCTCGACGTAAAGACCCGCGAGCGTATCGCCATTGCGGTCGCACAAGTTAACGGCTGCGACTATTGCCTGTCGGCCCATACCTATCTTGGACTCAACCTCGCGAAGATCAGCCCAGAAGAAGTAGCACTCAATCGCAAGGGTGCTTCAGGCGATGCCAAGGCAAACGCAGCAGTGGCCTTTGCAGCGAAGGTCGCGAAGGAGCGCGGCCATGTGAGCGATGCCGACATCGCAGCGGTCCGCGCGGCTGGTTTCACCGAGGCTCAGATCGTTGAGATAGTTGGTCTTGTCGCCGAGAACACGTTCACGAACTATCTCAATGAGGTCGCGAAGACCGACATCGACTTTCCATTAGTTCGTGTTTCCGAAGCCGCTTGATCCGAGGAGGCCGGGAACGCTTCACACGTCCCGGCCCTTGCCGTTGGAGGTTGACCTTGGCTTATGGATTTCTCGACATAGCCGTGACGCCGAGCGTGCGGGCTGCCCAAGCCGAAATGAATGCGGAGCAGGCATGGCTGAATTTCGAAGGCCACCGTGAATTCGACCGCTTTACCGACAACGAAGCGGCCTTCATCGCCGACCGCGATAGTTTCTATTTGGCGTCCGTCTCCGAGACGGGCTGGCCTTATGTGCAGCATCGTGGCGGGCCTCGCGGGTTTCTCAAGCTCGTCGATGAGCGAACGCTCGCTTTCGCCGATTACCGCGGGAATAGGCAGTATATCAGCACTGGAAATTTTGCGGCCGACGACCGAGCGTGTCTCTTCCTGATGGACTATCCAAGACGGGCGCGGCTCAAGATTTACGCACGCGTTGAAAAGCTCCGTCTCGATGAAGACCCCTCCCTGACGGCATTGGTCACGGACGGGGCATACAAAGCGAAACTCGAGCGGATATTTCGGCTTCGCCTCGAGGCTTTCGATTGGAATTGTTCGCAGCACATCATCCCGCGCTTTACCGAACAGGAAATCCGCGAAGCCGTGCAGCCGCTTCGCGACAAACTCTTAGAACTCGAGGCGGAAAACGCCGCCTTGCGCGCCAAGCTCGCCATTTAAGGAGATTGCTCCCGAGCAGCGGCTTTGCGCCAGGCTGAACTCACCGTTAGCGTAGACTTTGAGCGCCGGTGAAGTGGAAGCGGACATCGTCGCCCAAAGAGCGATCCCAACGAAACGCAAGCTTGTGAACAGGGTCTATTCCCTGCGTGAGCGAGGTGACCGTCCGCCGACAAGGATCGCCTCAAATGTGAATTGCTGCGTAAGGGTGACGGGCCTCAGACTGACGTTTGGCGGGATTGGAGGAAACGGCGCCGCCCGGTCGAGTGCGGTTGCGGCGGCATCGTCGAGTATTTTAGAGCCCGAGCTTGATACAACCTCTCGCGACGTGAGTTTGCCGTCGAGACCGATACTAAAGCGCATGACGACAGTTCCAGACAGCCGCGATGGCGGGCTCACCTTCGCGCGCTCAACGTGCTTTTTGATCTGGCCAAGGTAACGACCCACCGCTTTCGCATCTGAGCCTGTCTTCGCCGGGCCGGAACTTTCCTGAGTGAAGATCGCAGCTTGTGGCGGCTGCTGTTCCTTGACCGGCACGACATTCGGCTTGGGAGGCGCCGGCCGTTGCTCTGTCTCGCCCACGATTGCCTCGACGCTGCTCGCATCCGAAGCAATCACGTTGCGCAACTCGTCCGGCTTTACCTCATCCAATTGGGGTGGTGGCCGAGGCGGCAAGATTTCGGCCGGTTCGATCGTCTGCATTGCGTCGCCGAGCTTTAATTGTCCCTCGGTCGCGAGGCCTTGCTCGACAAGCTCAATGTCCACCCCTTGCCCGAGGTCGAGTACATCTGCGCTGGATTTCTGCAACCGAGGTAGCATTAAGCTGCCGATCGAGGCGTGGACCAGCATAGACAATAATATTGCGATTAATCGCAGCCGGCTCATTCTGAGTTGATTTGCTGAATCTGTGCCCCTGTTCGTGCGGATATTAGCACCTTGCGGCGTCTTTTAGGCTCCAGCATCGAGCAGGCGAGAAAGGGGCAGGATAGCCGTCCAGAGCCGGCGAAGGTGCGTTGAAGACCAATGATCCGGGCCCGCGGCAGCGGACTCCACATTCTGACGACGGTGCTGGAACAATTGAACAACCTAGAGCGCCCGCTTTCTCTGAAAAGCCGACCGCATCTTTTACCTCGGCGACGTCGCCAAGCGCGCTCTGGGTCGAAAATGGTGGGGCCCGATGCGATGAACTTCATCGCTGGCCTGCAATCCTCTTCCGACCCAGTGACGTCCAAAACGGATCGACGCCGTCTTCCAAAGTCGCGCTACTCTTCACTTGAGCCAAGCAATGGCGTCACAATGGGGAGCACAACCAAGCGCCTAAGCAGGTTTTGGGTGTCGTCACTTTGCACGCCATCTGCGAGGAGTGGCACGTCGTCATACTTGAGCCGTCGTCGCATTTCGTGTGGACCGGGCCTTTGCCTACGCGGCCCTGCCCATAGATGACGTTTGCGAGACCGTGCGTAGCAAAGAGGTAGGCGATATCGTGGGTCACAGCTTCGCCGACCGCTCCAACCTTGACGCAATCAGCCTGAGCCGTCGCCGAAAGCGTGCAGAAGGCCGCCGCTGCGGCCAAGCCGAGTTTCAAAGAACGCATTTGCCCCTCCAAAAAATGGATCAATTCCAATCTGGAAACTAGTTGAGCGCATGGCCCTCGACAACAGAATCGGCCTTCTGCAGCCGGTTCTCCCGAAAGGAACGGGAAAGCGTACCGAATTTGCCACCATCCGGCAGCCCGTAATGCTCGGCACGGCTTATACGGAATAAAACCTTATGCCTCCGGCTTCTGACCCTCAGCCAATGTCGAATAGAAATCCCTTATGTGATCATTTGTCGGATCGATCGATGATGCTATGTAACGTTGCCCTCCGCCGATGCCCCGATCCCCACCTCTATGAGCGATCGGAGTTGCCGTGCTTTATCGAGCTGCATTCTGCAACGAACGGCCAATCGATATCTCGAACTCTGAATGCCCGACGCGACTGGATACTCGCCGTCAGAGCGGAAGCCCGCGCATGCCCAATTCAGCAAGCGGAAACTATTGCAGGGAGAGAGGTCTAAGAACCACGTTGTCTCGGCGGCATCAGGTCGGTGCAGATGCCTTCCGCGACTTCGGCGGCCATGCCGACGGACTCGGACAGGGTCGGATGCGGATGGATGGTTTTACCAATATCGATGGCATCCGCCCCCATTTCGATGGCGAGGCAGATCTCGGAAATGAGATTTCCGGCTTCCGTGCCGACAATGGCCCCGCCGATGATCCGCTCGGTGCCTTCGTCGAAGAGCAGCTTGGTGAAGCCCTCGTCCCGGCCGTTGGCGATGGCGCGGCCCGACGCCGCCCACGGGAACACAGCTTTCTTATAAGCAATGCCCCGCGCCTTAGCCTCCGTCTCGGTCAAACCGGCCCAGGCGATCTCGGGATCGGTGTAGGCGACGGACGGGATCTGCCGGGCATCGAAGAAACTCTTCTTTCCGGCCGCATTCTCCGCCGCGACGTGCCCCTGGTGGACGGCCTTGTGCGCCAGCATCGGCTCATCCGCGATGTCGCCGATGGCGAAGATGTGCGCGACGTTCGTCCGCATCTGCTTATCGACGGGGACGAAGCCCCGCTCCGACACCACGACCCCGGCGTTCTCAGCGCCGATGGCCTTGCCATTGGGCTTCCGCCCGACGGCAACGAGCACGAGACCGTAGCGCTGCGGCTCGGGCGGTGCGTCGGCACCTTCAAATCTTACATAAATGCCATCTGGCTTTGCTTGCGCCGCGACGACTTTGGTCTTCAGCATCACCCGATCGAAGCGACGCGCATTGACCTTCTGCCAGACGTTGACGAGATCGCGGTCGGCACCAAGCATCAGGCCGTCGAGCAACTCGACGACA
>RXJH01000014.1 GCA_003987725.1 Hyphomicrobium sp.
TAGTTGACAGGGCGCTCAAACTGTCTGGCATCGAGAAGCGTTTCATATTTGAAGTTGAGCAACGGCGGCAATCCAGCACGCTCGTGATCCAGCATGTTGTTGGCGCGCTTTCTCAGCGTGTCGAAGAACAAGATCGCGCGTTCCAAGACGTCGCGCTGGTAGGCTAGCAAGTCTAGCGCGCCGGCGGCTGGCGGCCTTGGCTGGTCGGCGGCCACGGCGGCGCTTGCAACGACCGCCTGCGTGATTCCATTCCGGCCCGGTCTCGTTTCTGCCTGTTTGGTCGTTAACGCAGGAACCGAAGCTAGTGGCGCTTCTGTTATCTCGGCATGCGCCACGGATCTTTGGTGAGTAGGCATATTTGACTCTCCTTAAGCGCAGCGAGAAATGAAAAAGTTGAATAGCCACCCGAAGACGAGGGCGACGTACCAGCCGTAGGCAAGACTCTCGATCAGGCCGAGCAGGATGCCGAATGGAGTCCAGTCAAAGCCCGGGAAAAACTGGAACCATGGGAGGTGATTGCTCACGTCGGGAACGAAAAGCCGGAGTGCGACGCAGAGGAGATAAGTGACAGCGAAGAAGATGCTCAGGCTCGTTCCGAATACACCGATCGGCAAACCCTGACGCGCATCAGTCGGTCGAGCAGGCGCTTGATGGATACTCATGACAAAATCCTTACGGGGATCGGCGAGTTCGCTTCCGTCCGAAGCTCACCTGGCTCAACGCTTGATTTATTGACGGCCTTGCGCAGGTCGCCTCTTTCGGCGCTGGACCGGTCGGTGTTCTCATCCGCTACCTCCAGCTTCCTTTCTCTTGATTGGCCGCCTCGCGGAGAGCTCACTTGACACTTTGACCCTAATGTCTCCAACAATGGGAGACTCCAATCACTTCTTTGCGAGGCCCGCACATGTTCCGAATCGGCGACGCCGCGCGACTGTCGGGTGTTACGGTCAAACTGATCCGCTATTATGAGAGCGTCGGTCTCCTCAGGGCTGTCTACAGGCAAACGAACGGCTACCGGACATACGAACCGCGTGACGTCCATGAACTTCGCTTCATCAAGCGAGCACGATTGCTCGGCTTTCCAATCAAGGAGATTGGAGAACTGCTCAATCTCTGGCGCAACAAACAGCGGCGAAGCCACACGGTCCGCAGGTTGGCCGAAGCTCATCTCGCTAACTTGAGCAACCGCATAAAGGCGGTTCAGGACGTGGCCGGCGTCCTGCAGCAATTGATCGATGCTTGCGAGGGAAACGATCGCCCGGATTGCCCCATCCTGGAAGCGCTCGGTGCATGGGAACGTGACTGAGTCATCGGCGCCTACTTCGTTGGTGCCGCTCTGAATGGATAAGGTTGCCAGCTCGAACATGAACATCATCCTCGCGCACGTATTTTATGGGTGATCGAATCCTTGCGGCTGTGCGTGCTGCAACTGAGGGACGCAGCTTTCGGCAAGGCGCTCGGAAAAGAGCGGAGTCAATCAGCCGAGAGCCAAAGAGGCATGGGGCCGCGGCAGCTGAAACGGCGCTCGGGTCAAACGCGCGGAGGAGGAAGTTCGGGGGCAACCGACACAGTGAGATGGCCAATGAAGGCCTTTGCCCGCCAAGAATCCAACGAAGGCAGGCTAAGCGTAGTGTCCTGTGCAGGAAACAACCCTGGCCCCGAGCAAGAGGGGCAGTGCGTGCCACCGGCAATTGAATTGCAACATCCGCCGAAGCAGCAATCCCCATCGCAGCAACTCATGGAAACTACGAAGCTGTTTGCAACAATGATGGCTCGCTGATTATCCAACCGATCGAGCGTCATTGCCTCCTTGATTTGACCCGACGCCAGTTCGCTAACAAATTGAGATTTTGAATAGGAATGACCAGCGTGCGCAAACGAAACCTCTGGCGCTAAGGCCATGAACACAAGGCTTATCGCCAACAGCAATCCCCTTGCTATAATTGATTGGCGCATCGGTCACTCCTGACGCCCGAGGAGGGCCGGAAAAGGGTCACATTACTACAAGTACCAATATGCCTGCGGCTTGGCCCTTGAGCTTTGATTTACCTCAAGCGTCGTCCATAAAAAGTCTGGAGCACTTGTCGCACGCAGCCTTTACCAACGTAGGTCCTGTCTCAAATTCTACCAACACCACCAGTTCGGTCGTCTTGGGGAATGGCTCAAGCCTTGAGCACCCGGTATGGCCGGTTGCCATTCGCCTCTCTCAATGCCGCCTGATAATTAAGCAGATTGCCAATTGAAATGGCGCGATCATAAACAGCCCATCACCATCATTGGAATGTCGCAAGTGGCACTAACTCATTGAGAGTGCGCGGCTTTCTCCTGCCAAATTAGCCGCACGCCCCGTCAAGTCTGCTGGCACGGTCCGTGCCTTACTTGTGTTGAACCTTAAAAACCTGTCGAGTAGTGCCCGGCGATTGATGGGGAGAAGAGGCGTAATGATCACAGTGCGCGAGCAGGCTTACACAGTCTGGCGGCTGGCGGTTCCGTACTTTCGGTCAGTGGAAAAATCCATCGTCCATCTCGGGCCTTTCGGAACCTACCGCGTTAAGGAGGGCTGGATCGGCTGCGGCCTGGTCTTGGCGGTCATCTGCGCCCAGTGCGGACAAATTTGCCTCACGGTCTACTTCAATCAATGGAACGCCGTCTTTTTTAATGCGCTTCAGAATAAGGATCTACCAACTTTCTGGCGGCAGCTCCTTGTCTTTTCGGTCATCGCTGCAGCCTTCATGGTCATCGCGGTTTACCAGCTCTATCTCAGTCAGTGGCTCCAGATTCGCTGGCGGCGGTGGATGACGCATTGCTATCTCGACCATTGGCTTGACGATGGTCTGCACTATCGCATGCGGCTAAGCGGAGATGCCACGGACAACCCTGACCAGCGCATCGCCGACGATATCGCACAATTTGTCGATCAAACACTGACGCTTGGCATTGGCCTATTGTCAGCTATTGGGACGCTGGCGTCGTTCTGTGTCGTCCTCTGGGGTATTTCGAATGAGGTTCCGCTCTCGATTGCGGGATACGATCTCGCCGTACCAGGCCATTTGGTGTGGATCGCAGGCGCATTCGCAGTTGTGGCCACTGTCGGTTCCCACCTCATCGGGCGGCGGCTCATCGGCCTCAACTTCAATCAGCAACGGCTCGGCGCCGATTTCCGCTTCGGGTTGGCGCGCGTGCGAATGCATTCAGAACAAGTTGCGCTCATGCGCGGCGAGCGTGTCGAGCGTGGCCTTCTGACAGACCACTTCGTGAGCATTGTCGCCAACTGGCATGCCATCATGGGTCGACAGAAAATTCTCACGTTCTTCACGACCGGTTACAATCAGATCGCGGTGATCCTGCCGTACATCATTCTTGCCGGCCCATTTTTCGGGGGCCGTATTCAACTCGGAACGTTGATGCAGACGGTGGGCGCTTTTGGCCAGGTCCAATCGTCGTTCTCATATTTCGTCAATGTTTATCCGAGCCTCGCCACGTGGAAGGCCGTCGTCGATCGGTTGGTGGGATTCGAAAGCCAAATCATGCTCGCCCGTGATCAAGCGTCGAGACGCGGCATCAAGGTAGGGCATGCACTATCCGAGGTGGCCCTTTCGGTGGCCGACGTGCACGTCGAAACACCCGACGGCATTCAACTGCTCTCTGGCACCAATTTTGTGGTCGAGGCTGGCAAGGCGCTGCTGCTTAAGGGGCCTTCAGGCTGCGGAAAGACGACCCTATTCCGAACAATCTCCGGCTTCTGGCCCCATTCCCAAGGTGTCGTTGCGCTGGCGCCGAATGCACGCGTGCTCGTCGTCCCGCAAAAACCATACTTGCCGCTTGGATCTTTGAGGACGGCGGTTGCCTATCCGGCAACAGCGTTTGATGTCCCAGATGAAAGGATAAGCGACGCGCTCAGCAAAGTCAGCCTTGGTTATCTGCTCGAATCCCTAGATCGAGTTGAGCAATGGAGCGACGTCCTCTCCCTTGGAGAGCAGCAGCGCCTCGCCTTTGCCCGAGCTTTGCTGACGAGACCCGATGTACTGTTGCTCGATGAAGCGACGTCGGCGCTCGACGAGCTTTCCGAGGCCGCGCTGTTTCGTAGGCTCAGGGCCGAACTCCCTGAGGCCGCCATCGTCTCCATCGGTCACCGCGCAAGTCTCAGCACCTTGCATCACCACTCGATAAACCTCGTTTCCCCCTTGGCGATGGCTCAAACAGCTTAGGACCGGAACGAAATTTCGCCGACGAGCGAGAGCAGGCCCGCGGCAGAGCCACGGGCCTGTCTTATTCCTTACTTGCCTGGTTGAGGGAGCTGCGGTCCTGGTTGTGGAACCATTGGGCAACCGCCTTTCGTGATCGGCATTGGGCAGGTCCAATCGCCCGCTTGCGCCAGCCCGGCGAAGCCGGTCACGGTCACGACGCCGAGGAGCAGGGCTCCGATTATCGATTTCATCATTTTCGATTCTCCCGAGTTTGGGATGTTTGTCACGTTACCGCGCACGCTTGTGTGCGCAGCATGGTTGCGAGCTTCACGGCTCGCCATGTCAGGTCTGATTCAGGCCCGAGGAGGCGGAGTGGGCGGCCTTATAAGCAACGAGTGCAGTTCAATGCCGTATCGCGTCGGTGCCGCCGGACGAGAGACTGCAGGCGCATCCACACCGTTGGGTAGGATCGCGCTGTTGAGGAAACAGTGGTTCACGCATCCGGCCGCTGTCCGGCATTGCGGCATTGTTCTGCAACCAGACATAAACCTGTCGCACAGGCAGTGCGAAGGATCGCTGGCGCTGATCTCCGCGGTCATCATGCAGGGCTTCGCCATCGCGACGCTGGCAAACGGCGCAAAGGCCGTGATCAACGACAGCAACAGGGCGAGTGTGGTGCGGTGCAAAGTCATCGGACCTACCTAAACTTATAGTTTGCGATCAGCTGCCGAAATTTCAAGATAAACAGTTCGGCTGCCGGCACTCGCGTCGAAAATCACGATCCTCTCAATCATTTGCTCATCCAGGGCCTCATGGCAGTCAGTCGTGAGAGCGCAGGTATTTGATCAACGCCGCGATCGACAGAACAAGCGCGACGAATGCAAGTAGCCCGAGGAGGCCCATTCCCCACATCATCCCACCCATGCCGTCGTACATCATCGAGGCCTACTCCTTGGCGTAGATCGGCGCAGGGCCGTCGTGGCCTGTAATGGTTAGAACCTCAAAGGGGCCTTCCTTGGTTCCCGACATCCCAGGCGAGCCTTGCGGCATGCCGGGGAGCGAGATGCCCTTGATGTCGGGCTTTTCCGCAAGGAGCCGCTTGATCGGACCGACCGGCACATGGCCTTCAACAACGTATTTGCCGATGACCGTGGAATGGCACCCTTCGAGGTCTTCGCGCACACCATACTTTTGCTTGATCAGCGTCATGTTGGGATGTTCGATGACGGTGACATTGAAACCGTGGGCGCGAAGATAGTTGGCATAGCCGTCGCAGCACATGCAGCCGGGGGTCTTGTACAGCGTGGCTGCGATTTTGTCCTCCGCCGCCGCGAAGCCCGAGGCAAGAGCCAAAATGATGGCTGCGAATAAGAAGCGTTTCATGTGAGTCTCTCCTTTCCAAAATCGAAGACGGAGCAGGTCTACTCGGCCGGGTTGAGTTGCTGTGCGTGGACCGGTTCCTCGGCAGGCAATTGCCAGCCTTTGACCAGTCCGTAGATGGCCGGGATGACGATGAGGGTCAGCAACGTTGATGAAACCATGCCGCCGATCATCGGCACGGCGATGCGCTGCATCACTTCCGAGCCGGTGCCGGTGCTCCACATGATGGGGAGAAGCCCCGCCATGATGGCCACCACCGTCATCATCTTCGGCCGCACGCGCTCCACCGCGCCGACCATAATCGCGTGGTAGAGGTCTGCGCGAGTGAACAGGCGTTTATCGAGGAGACACTCCGCGTGAATCTCCCGCGAGGCATTGTCGAGGTAGATCAGCATGATCACGCCGGTTTCGGCCGCGACGCCCGCGAGCGCGATGAAGCCGACCGCGACGGCCACGGAGAGGTTGAAGCCGAGCCACCACATCAGCCAGAATCCGCCCACCAGCGCGAACGGCAGCGACAGCATGACGATGAGGGTCTCGGTGAGGCGCCGGAAGTTGAGATAGAGCAGCAGGAAGATGATCATCAGCGTCACTGGTACCACAATCTGCATGCGGGCTTCGGCGCGTTCGAGGTATTCGAACTGGCCACTCCACACCAGGTAGGTGCCGGTCGGCAGTTGCACGTTCTCGGCGACAGCCTTCTTGGCGTCGGCGACGTAGCCGCCGAGATCACGGTCGCGGATGTCGACGAAGACGTACGTCGCCAACTTGGCGTTCTCGGTGCGGATGCTGGTGGCGCCTTGCGTGAGCTTGATGTCCGCGACCTCTCCCAACGGCACCGTGCCGCCGTTCGGCAATGACACCAGCACGTCCTTGGCAATCGCCTGCGGGTCGGAGCGCAGATCGCGCGGATAGCGAATGGCGACTGTATACCGCTCCCTCCCCTCCACCGTGGTGGTGATGGGTTCGGCGCCGAGTGCCATCGCCACGACGTCCTGCACGTCGGAGATCATCAGCCCGTAGCGGGCCAGCCGCTCGCGGTTCGGGATGATTTCGAGGTAGTAGCCGCCAAGAACACGTTCCGCATAAGCGCTGGAGGTGCCGCGGACCGTTTTGAGTGCGGTTTCGACCTGGCGAGCCACATTGTCCATGGCGGTAAGGTCGGTACCGATCACCTTGACGCCGACGGGCGTGCGGATGCCGGTCGCCAGCATGTCGATGCGCGCCTTGATCGGCATAGTCCAGGCATTGGAGACGCCGGGGAACTGCAAGGCGTTGTCCATCTCCTTGATGAGTCCGTCCACCGTGAGCCCCGGCCGCCATTCCTCCTTCGGCTTGAGATTGATCACGGTTTCGAACATCTCGATCGGCGCCGGGTCGGTCGCGGTTTGCGCGCGGCCAGCCTTGCCGTAGACCGACGCGACCTCCGGGAACGATTTGATGATGCGGTCCTGGGTCTGCAGTAGCTCGGCGGACTTGGTGACCGACAGCCCCGGAAGCGTCGTTGGCATGTAGAGCAGCGTGCCCTCGTTCAAGTTCGGCATGAACTCGCTGCCGACCTGGGTGGCGGGCCACACCGAAACGCCGAGGATCACCACCGCCAGCGCGATGGTCAGCGTCTTGGCTTTCAGCACGGCGCGGATGATCGGGCGGTAGATGGCGATGAGGGCACGGTTCAGCGGGTTCTTTGCTTCCGGAATGATCCGACCGCGCACAAAGATGATCATCAACGCGGGCACCAGCGTCACTGACAGGATCGCCGCCGCCGCCATCGAGAAGGTCTTGGTGAAGGCCAGCGGGCCAAAGAGGCGACCTTCCTGCGACTCCAACGTGAAGATCGGCAGGAACGATACGGTGATGATGAGCAAGGAGAAGAACAGTGCCGGGCCGACCTCGCTCGCCGCTTCGATGAGGATCTCGGTGCGGGGCTTGCCGGGCGGCGCGCGCTCCAGATGCTTGTGCGCGTTCTCGATCATGACGATGGCCGCATCGATCATCGCGCCGATGGCGATGGCGATGCCGCCGAGGCTCATGATGTTGGAACCTATGCCGAGAAGCTTCATGGCCACGAAGGCCATGAGGATTCCGACCGGCAGCATCAGGATGGCGACCAGCGCGCTCCTCACATGCAGCAGGAAGACAATGCACACCAACGCGACGACGAGGCTTTCCTCGAGCAGCGTGGACTTTAGGGTCTCGATGGCGCGGTGAATGAGCTCCGACCTGTCGTAGACCGGCTCAATCGTCGTCCCTGCGGGCAATGAGGGCGCAATCTCCTTCAGCCGCGCCTTGACGTTGTCGATGACGGTCAGTGCATTGGCACCCGAGCGCTGCAGGGCGATGCCACTGGCAACCTCACCGTCGCCGTTGAGCTCGGCGATACCGCGCCGTTCGTCACCCGCCAGCTCTACATTGGCCACATCCTTGAGGAGCACGGGTGTGCCGCCATCGGACTTGACCACGATGTTGTTGAGGTCGTCGATGCCGCGCAAATAGCCGCGACCGCGCACCATGAATTCGTGTTCGGAAAGCTCCAGCGTACGCCCGCCCACGTCCATGTTGTTGCCGCGAATGACGTCGCGGATTTTCGACAAGGAGATGTTCAGGGCGCGCAAGCGCCCGGGATCGACCACGACGCTATACTGTTTGACGAAGCCGCCGACACTGGCCACTTCCGCCACGCCTTCAGCTTTTGAAAGGCCGAAGCGTATTTCCCAATCCTGTAGCGAGCGCAAATCCGCCAGGGATTTGTCCTTGCCGAGAACCGCATACTGGTAGACCCAGCCGACGCCGCTGGCGTCGGGGCCGAGCGTCGGGGTGACCCCCTTCGGCAGCCGCTTTGCCGCCGCGTTGAGGTATTCGAGCACGCGCGAGCGCGCCCAATAGATATCCGTGCCGTCCTCGAAAATGATGTAGACGAACGAGACACCGAAGAAAGAAAAGCCGCGCACCACCTTCGATCGTGGCACGGTCAGCATCGACGTGGTCAACGGATAGGTGACCTGGTCCTCGACCACCTGCGGTGCCTGGCCGGGGAACTCAGTGTAGACGATGACCTGTGTGTCCGAGAGGTCGGGGATGGCGTCGAGCGGCAGCGTCTTCACCGCCCACACGCCCGCCAGGACAGCGAAGGCGGTGGCGATGAACACCAGCATCAGGTTTTTGGCCGACCAGGCGATGAGGCGGGCAATCATTGCGTGGCCTCCGTCGCGGCCGGCGTCGATGGCGCCGTAAAGCCTTTCAGGGCGGCCTGCAGATTGCTTTCGGCGTCGATGAGGAAGTTCCCGTTGACGACGACCTTGTCACCCTCGGAAACGCCGCTGAGGACTTCACGGAACCCGTCGCCGGTTTTGCCGAGCTTGACCCCGCGCGGCTCGTAGCGGCCATTGCCAAGGTCGAGCAGCACCACCTGCCGGGTACCGCTGTCGATCACCGCGCTGGCGGGGACGGCAACTGCATCTGCATTGCCGCCGGTGGCGATGGCGACGTCGCCGTACATATCGGGCAGCAGCGCCATATCGGGGTTGGGCATCTCAACGCGAACCTGCGCGGTGCGCGTTTCCTTCATCAGGTGCGGATAAACCACCTTCACCCGGCCCTCGAAGACGCGGCCGGGGTAGGCGCGCATCGTGACCTTCACCCGCTGTTCCGGCTTAACCGAAGCGATGTCGTCCTCGGCCACGTTAGCCATCATCCACACCATGCTATGGTCGACGATGCGGAATCCAACGTCGCCGGCCTTGAAACCTTGCCCATCGCTCCAATCGCGCTCCAGCACGTCGCCGCTAATGGGCGCGCGGATGGTGAAGGTGTCAGGCACGCGGCGCTCGTTCTTAACCTGGTCCATGAACTCCTCGGGCACGCCGAGATTCTGCAGGCGGCGGGTGGCGCCAACTACACCGGCGGGACCCTTGAGCCCCGGCGCAAAAGTCGCTTCGTCACTGGTGTTCTGTTCGATGAGCAGGCGTGCGGCCTGGTCGAGCACCGCCTGACCGAACACGGTTGCCAGCGCGTCTCCCTCTTTCACATGCGTGCCGGTGGTGACGTTGCCGACCTTGACCACGTAGCCGTCGAACTTCGGCGACACCACCGCGACGCGGCGCTCGTCGATGGCGACCACACCCGGGGCCTGGATGGTGCGGGTGATGGCATGGCGACCGACCGCCACGGTCTCCACGCCGGTGCGCTGGATCTTGCCCGGCGAGACCTTGATCGAGCCATCGTCGCTGTCCTCGCCCTCGTAGACCGGGATGTAGTCCATCCCCATCGAATCCTTCTTCGGCACCGGCGAGGTGTCGGGCAGGCCCATTGGGTTGCGGTAGTATTTGATCTTCTTCTCGTTGGGTGAGGCGGCGGCCCGCGCCACAGATTCCGTTTTCGGCTTGGGCTCGAAGGACACGTCCTCGCTAGCAAGGACGGGCACATAGGCCTGACCGCCGTCGGTGTTGCGCGGCGAGAGCGAATAGAACGGCCTGCTGCTGGGGTCGCGGTAATAGATGATTGGTCCGATGGCGGCGGAATGCGCCCCGCTCATGGCCTCTACGGGTGACAGCGGCAGCTTGAGCAAACCGGTCTGGCCGGCCCACAGCCCGGCTCCCGCCGCAGCGATAATCGCTGCGACGGAAACCAACCCCTTGGTCAGGGCGCTCATTGGGTGGCCTTGACGATGAGTTTGTTCTCGACCGTGCCGGTCTCGCCCTGCACCTTGGCGCCGAGCGACAAGGCCCATTCCCCGGCCATGCCGAGGTCGGTCTTGAAGCGATAGACGCCGGGCTCGGTCGAGGAGACCAAGTCGATCGGCGCGGTCATCATCTCCATTCCATCCGGCCCCATGTCGATGCGCTTCGCAAAGATCACGGCGTCCGCGATGGCGCGGCCGGAGGGCTTATGCACGAGCTTCACCGAAATGACGGCCGCGCCAGACTTCACCTCTTTATCAAGCAGTTGGAACTCGTAGTCCTTGACGTCGGCAAGCGCCGAGCCCGCCATACCCATGAGGAGCGCGACGCCGACGGCGGCCGCGCGCAATGAGGAACGTTGCATGTTAGGAATCTCCTGTTGTCGTGAACCGGCGCGGGCCACCATGGCCAACGCACGCAAAGGGCCACGGCATCAGCCGCAGCCGCAGTCACGCCCGAAGGGCGCGGTTCAGACGCTGGGAGGTCGAAGAAGTGGAGGTATCAATGACCCGGTGGTGACGGCGACCGGCATCGGCGCGACGCGCCCTGTAACCGCATCACCATACAGCCGCGCCTCGGATACCGGCACGGGCAAAGGCTGGAAGCATTTGACCAGGCAGCTGCCCATTTCCGGGCAGACCTTTTGCGGGCAGTGCGGGCATGACTTCATCGGCTTCTGGCAGGGCATTTGGCCGTTGCCATCCGCCATCGTCATGCCGTGGGAAACTGCCGGGTGGCCGCCGGCCATAGCCAGCGCATAGGTGGCCGTCAACGGCATAGAAATGAGCGCCCCGAACATGGCGACCATGCCGAGGACCACAAGCCAGCGCTGGAACAGACGGTTTCTCACGAAATCAGACTGCCACACCATCTACTCGTCTCAACATAGCCGCTGTCGCCTTACTGACTAATGAATAATGCGTAATGCCAGGCGGGTGGACGGTCAGAAAACCGCCTTGTCGCGATTCTTCGCCTCATCGAGGTTCTTCACCTCCTCCAGCCCTTTGGCATTCTTGAATACTGTTCCGTAGATGTTGGCGTCGGTGAAGTCTGCGCCGGCAAGCTCCGCTCCGCTTAGATCCGCGTTCGATAAATCGGCACCGATCAAAACGGCGCTCTTGAGACTGGCCTTTGCCATGTTGGCGAAGATCAGGCCCGCGCCGGTGAAGTCGGCACCCGTCAGATTCGCTCCACCGAAGAGAGCGCCGGAAAGGTCGGTCTGCTTCGGCATCTTGAACTGGTTGCACTCGGTGCCGAGCCGCGCGGCCGAGAGGTTGGCGTTGCGGAAATCGGCGCGGCTCAATCGTGCGAATATGCGCGCTCCGGAAAGATTTGCACCTACGAAGGTCGGTGCATTGGCGGCGGAAGCCTCGAAGGTCAAAGAACCAACGGCGTCGAACAGCGTGGCCTGTGAAAGGTCCGCGCCGTCAAACTTGGCCCCGGCCAGCGACGTCCGATCCAACTTGGCGCCAACAAGCTTGACGCCGGAGAGATTGGCTCCCGTCAGGTCATCACCCAGCAGGTTGGCGCCCGCCAGATTCGCCCGCTTGAAGTCGACGCCGCTGAGATCAAGGAAGGAAAGGTCTTTGCCCGAGTAATTGAGCTGGACCCCGGGCTTCGCGTTGAAGAGCGCTTGAATGATCTGGTGCAGCGGCAGTTCCGCGCTCCCGCCAGCGGCGACAACGCTAAGAGTGATGAGAAGACCTAAGCAAGCCCGAACCGGTACCTTCAACGTCGTTCTCCACCCAGAGAACGAAGCACCATAGACGACGCAACGGTTCTTTTCTAACGTGGAACTGCTTATTTCCGGACCGGGGAACTTTCCCGGGCCATCGCGTATTTCGCAAGAGCATTGAACTCAATGCGCTGTATGCGCTCGACGAGCGCGCGCGTGCGCTCCGGTCTTGAAACGTTGAGTGAATGATGATGCAGCCCTCGGTACGAGCCCGGCCGCTTAATGATCGTTATAGCCATCTGTTCCGCTGCGTGGCGACAACGATGCTCTGCGTCCTCACCGCCTCAGCTGCGTTGGCCGGATCGCTTCGGCATTGCGGAGACCAAGATGGCCATCATGTGACCGAGAGGGCGGACGCCGGTGACCTCGCGAATGCAAATCGCGCGGCGTTTCGTTATCAATACATTGCCCGAGCGGGCGAGAAGATTGATCTCGGCGGCCGCTTTTGCGTCGATCGCCTGCTTTTCGTGGAGGCCTTGAGATCCAGCTGGCACCCCACTGCGGCGAAAATCCATAAGCCGGCGCTCGAGCCGCTCGTAGCCGTCGCATCCCAGACGACGCGACAAGCGAAACAGAATTTTAGATCCGTCGCTCAGTCTCCAACGTGCCGCCAAAAAGATTTCGCGGATCCGGGTCTTACGGCACTCAGAACCGTCGTGCTCCTTAACTAGGTCTCAAGACGGCCGAGCACGCGCTGAGCCTTTAGCGGCATTGCCGGCGGCGCACCAGGCGTTCGCAATCAGAGATGATCGTCGGGATCCGCGTGCGCGTATCGGCACCCTCCAAACACTCAGCTGCTTAAGCACCACCTGCGTTGTCGCATGACGTCGGGGCCGGGATACGCTCCGAACAGTATGCGTGGTCCCGGCTCCCGCAACGAAATGCGCGCGACGCGCCAAGCGAAATTCACAAATCACGCAAGGACAAAAAAAATGCGCAAGACCACTTTATCGCACCTTTTGACCCTTCGCCACGCCCCGTTCGCGGTCGCGATTTTCGCGGGTTTGGCCATTGCGCCGATCGCCGCCGGCGCTAGAGAAAAAGCGCCGGTCGATGAAAGCACCATTGGACAAGCCGCCAGCTTGATCGTGGCCGACGCACATCCTTTCCTGCACTGTCATACCATTTTCACACGGACCTATTGCCATAAGAAAGACAGGTTGCCGGAAAACTGGCCACCCCACACCGATACACCGCACAGCGGTGTGTCGAAGGATAAGACACCGTGCCCGAAAGGCGAAACCGACTGCGGAACCAAGCCGTCGTACGGGCGAGGCTAAGCGGCAATGGCATCTGTCGCCTCCGAGATCCGCAAGAACCCGCTTTGTGGGCCATTGCCAGGCTCGGGGGCCGATCCAGTGCCTTTTGGATCGATCGCCCCTCATCAGCGCAAATTTGGTTTGACGCCATCTCCCGGCGCTATTGTCAGTGCGCGTCGTTATCAAATGCCAAAGACCTTGGGCGGCAGTCGCTTCATCTCACCGTTTGAGGACATGCAAGACGTTCGACCATCGGGCCCCGCCCAATACCGGGAGATGGCCATTGGCCACCAACGGTGTCGGGCATGCCCGGCCTTCTGAAAAGTCAACGATGACGCGATTTAGACGGCAATCGACAGACCTTTTGTGAACTGAATGGCGGTGATGTCGAGGCGCACAGCAAACAAAATGGGCAAGGCCATTCCTGATACTGCTCATTTCTACTGCCGATGCGAAAATGACCATCCTGACTTCAAATATTGCCATATTATCCTCATGGATCAACGACATGCTGTTGGCCAAGCGGAATCGGAGCGGGCTGGCTGGATCGCGCGCGGGCCCGCGATCAGCACGTCGCCGAACCAAGCCAATAAGTTCGCGTCGCTGTTCCCCAAATATTTCACCGATGTGCGTTATGAGTTCTTGAACCGAGACGTCGTTCGAAACGACAATTTCGCGTTCTCGCTGAGCGTGCCGAGTGAGTTAACGGACACCGCCGAAGGTTGGCTCGATGGCATCACATTTAGTTTGCAGAAGGAATGGGCGGCGCTTTTCAAGCATGACACCGGCCTCAGACCTCACGTCGACTTGTGGGACAAGAGATGGATGACCTCTTGTTTCCCGGAACTGACTGAGGAACGGGCCGCTCTTTCGAAGGCGGGTTTATTGTTCTATCCCCACGTCCAAATCCTGCCCCATGCAAATAACCGTCTCGCTGCTGCTTAGCGGCTGTTGAACATTTGTCGTGAGGGCCGACAAATGCCGAGCCAAGGTGCGCCTGGCTCGGCAGCCCGTTTTAGCAACTCAACTTCATTGCCTGCGGATTCTTG
>RXJH01000009.1 GCA_003987725.1 Hyphomicrobium sp.
CCCACAAGGTCGCCCACTTCTGCTCGATGTGCGGACCGAAGTTCTGCTCGATGAAGATCACGCAGGACGTCCGCGACTACGCCGCCACCTTGAACGACAAAGAAGTCGGCATGGCCGAAATGAGCGAAAAGTTCTTAAATCAGGGCGCATCCCTTTACGTGAAGAAGCCGTAGATTTCGTCCGGAGCGGCGTCGATAACCGTGACCCTCGATCTAAGGATTAGGAGGGCCTTTCTTTTTCGTTTTCTGGAGCGCTGCTTTGCGTCCTTCGTCGCGTAGATAAGCCATTACCTTCCAGATATCGTCTGGAGACAATGAGCCTTCGAATCCGCCCATGATGGTCCCGGGGCGGCCTCCGAGAATGATTCCGAAAATTGTCGCATCATCGCCGCCGTCCACGGGGCGGAAGATGCCTTTGGCGAGGTTCGGCGCACGCGCGCCCATTCCGTTCGCGCCGTGGCAAAATAAGCAGGTATTGCTGTAAATACTCCTCCCTGCCTCGATGGCGTCCGGCCTTCCTTCGAAGGGATTGGCGCCTGTCGCACTTTCCGTTGGGGCAGTCGTGCTCGCGTCCTCTGCGAGCGCGGCACCCCCTAAAAGGAACGAGACAACAATCGCAACTCCAACACTCGCTCTTACTGCAGCCAGCATCCATTTCTCCTGGAATATGCGCGCCAGCCGAGAGCGATCCCCGGCTGGCGCTATCAAACCGTCAAAGCGGAGTTGAGCCTAGGGCTTCTTGTGCAGAGCAAATACGAACATGCTGCCGCCTTGTTGCCGCGTCTTTAGCCAATCGCCGTATACGAGGGGCCAAATACTTCCCCCACCGGGTCCGGCCAAAATTGCTACATACTGAGTGTTGCCGACCATGAAGGTCGTGGGGTTCGAGTGGATACCGGTACCCACATTGAATTCCCACAGTGTCTCGCCAGTGTCGTCTTTGATCGCACGGAAGATGCCTTCGGCATCGCCGTTGAAAACGAGCCCGCCGCCGGTCGAAAGAATGCCTCCCGTCGCGGGTGTATTCTGACGACGTGACCACATCAGATCGCCAGTCGTGGCATCAAAAGCTTTCACGTACCCGCCGCCCGGATTTAGGCGCAGGACATCAGTCGCGAGATACCATTCTCCCGGCTTAAACTCTTGCTTCTTTGCGGCTAGATCCATCGACATGTCGCGGCCAGGCACATAAACAAATCCTGTGCGCTTGCTGTACCCAGCAGGCACCCATTCTTTGCCGCCGTCCAACACAGGTGCGATGTCTTTGGTGACCTTGCCGTATGTTGGAACTTTATCTGGATCGACGTTTGGCCGACAATTGTCACCCCAGCTCTTCACCCAGTTGACGCGCGCCATGGGGATTACCCAGTTACATTTATATGTTGCGCGGTCGATCGAGTAGAGATGGCCATTGCGATCAGCGTGGACCCATACCTTGCGGCCTTGCTTGTCCGTGATCACGATCGCTTCGTTGGTCCCGTCGTAATCGTAGGTGTCGTGCGGGGTGTACTGGAAATGACCTTTGATTTCGCCCGTCTTTATATCGATCGCGATTGTCGAGGCCGTATAGAGATTGTCGCCGGGGCGGACGCTGCCGTCGAAATCAGGCACCGGGTTTCCGACACCCCAAAGAAGAAGCCCGGTCTCTTTATCAAAGGACCCTGGCAGCCACGGCGTGCCACCTGCTCTCTTCCATGATCCGTTGCCCCACGTCTTGGCAATATCTTCATTGCCCGTTACGGGCACGGTATGAGTTTTCCAAACAGGCGCGCCCGTTTCGGCATCAACTGCATAGATCGTACCCGCGTTGGCGCCGACATCGCCTCCCGAGTTTCCGATCATAATTTTCCCGTCGGCTACAACGGGCATCGAGGTGAAGATTTCGCCGGTCTTGTAGTCGCCGAGCTTTTGATCCCAAACGACTTCGCCGGTGTCATTGTCGAGTGCAATCAGATGTGTGTCTAATGTCGCGAGATAGACTTTGTCCCCGTATGCGATGACACCACGATTCACGTCGCCGCAGCACAATTTGGGACCAAGATCTGCCGGGAGTTGACGATCGTACCGCCATAGTTCTCGTCCGGTGACGCCGTCGATGGCAAATACCTTGTTCTGACTCGATGAGACATAGAGTCGACCGTTCACCGCAGTGACTTGTGAATCCTGTGCGCCGATGACGCCGAAAGACAGGCTCCACTTCGGAACGAGGTCACTGACGTTTCCAGCATTGATCTGACTGAGCGGAGAATAGCGCGTGCTTTCGTAGTCGCGTCCGTACATCAACCAGTTGTTCGGATCCTTATCCGCATTCAACAGCATGTCGTCCGTGACGTAGTATTGAACGTGTTTCCCTTCGAGGGTCTTGACCCCGAGATCGGAAAAAGCCGGATTAGCCCCGATCACTAAGAGCAAGGCGAGCCCGCCCGCCCAGGCCACGTGGTTCGTCTTCATCGCTTTCCTCCCACAACTTCTTCTTTTTTTAGAGGCGCATCTACTTGCGTCAGCGAGATCGACGGAAAGCAATTGTCGTGCCATATCGAATACGAAAAAAATATTTTAAAATCAAAGCGTTGTAAGAGATGCCTGGCATTGGCGGCTGTTATTTGAGTTGCGCGCGACAAGTGTTGCGCAACACGTCGCGATGGGGCGCGGAAGCGTGACGGAGAGCGGAGTGCCCTGCAGGTTTTGATGCAAAGTCGAAACCCGCGGCGTGTTGCGCCGGTGTGGTCAACAGCCCGACGCTCCTCGCGGGCATCGTCTGATTTAGTTACTGCGGCGCAGCTTGATCAAGGGCGAGCTCTATCGCCACTACTGTTGCTCGCAAAAGCTGAAGGTGAAAGAAGCAGCGACGGCTGGCAGGGCGCTGCACATGCCGATGAAGCGGCTCAAGCTGATCGTCATCGACAAGGTGAGTGCTCGCATCTCGCACTCAGATCGATTGGAAGATCGGCTGAAGCCTACCTGAAATACCGGCCGCTAGATTGTCGGCTTCATGATGGTCCCACGCTCGCGCCCAGAGTAACGAGAAGCTCGTCCAGCTGCTCGAACGTTTCGGGCATGCAACCTTCCATCCCTGCGAAGGCGTGGTCGAGAGCTTCCTTCGAGGGATAGAGTTCGTGCATAGCCAGCAGCGTCTTGCCCTCTTTTTCCTCGAAGGTCACGGTGGTGATGGCACCGTCATCGCTTTCTTCATTTGTCCAGACAAGGCGCGCGTGCGGTGTCGCTTCGAGGTATTTGCCGTAGAATGCGATAGGCTTTGAGGCATCGGGGCCGAACTCGAAGCGGTAGCCGCCCCCCACACGAGCGTCCATTTCGCAGGAAAGCAGTGACACGCCCATCGACTTCGGTACCCACCATTGCTTGATGAGCTCTGGCTTGGTCCAGGCCTCAAATACGATGCGCGTCGGGCTGTTGAAGGTTCGCGTAACGACCAGCTCACGCTCTGACTGCCTTACCACTGTCGTGGGGTTCTTCATGGCTGTGGGCTCACTTTCTCTTCTCGCATGCGTTTATTCAGTCGGCGATGTCCGGTTCAATGAGCTGTGCGAGCTGAGCAAGCGATTGCTGCCAACCCAGATAGCAGGCTTCCACCGGGATCACGCTCGGCAGGCCCGATTGCTCGATGTTGATCTCCGTTCCCACCGCGACCGGCTTCAGAGCGATGGTCACGTGAATGATGCCGGGAAGATTCGGATCGTCGAAGCTGTCTGTATACCGAATGAGCTTATGCGGAACGAGTTCGAGATATTCTCCGCCAAACGAATGGCTCTTTCCCGACGTGAAGTTTGCAAATGACATTTTGAAGGTCCCACCGACCTTCGCCACCATATGGTCAACGTGGCAAGTGAAGCCGTAAGGAGGCAGCCATTTCGCTATCGCGTCCGCTTCGATGAAAGCGCGATAAACTTTTTCGGGCTTTGTTGCGATGACGCGGTGTAAGCGAATGGTGTTCGTCTGCGGGGCTACTTTTTTCTTGTCTGACATTGACGTTGGTCCTTCTCTTGGCGGTGAAAGGCGTATCCGCTCATGGCTATTTCCCGGTTCCAGTACTAGGACGATGGCGGAACGGCCGATCCGACAGGATCTCGAACTTTTATTTTTTCATCCCCTTGTCGGCCTTGAGCAAACTGGGCCGTCTTAAAAGAAGCCATTTAGGGAGTTGCCATGCTCTACACTCTGCTTTGCTACAATAAAGAAGATGTCGTCTGGTCCTGGAGCAAGGAAGAAGACGACGCGGTCATGAATCGTCTCAATGTCGTCCATGAAAAACTGGTGAAAGAAGGCAAGCTCGGGCCGGCGCTGCGGCTCTTGCCGACAACAGCCGCGACGACGCTCAGAGCGCCGAACATGGTGATCGACGGCCCCTTTGCAGAGACCAAGGAACAGCTGCTCGGTTTCTATGTCATCGATGTGCCGGATCTGGAGGGTGCTCTTGCCGTTGCGCGAGAGCTTTCCGCCGCCAATCCGACCAGCGTTTATGAAATTCGCCCCGTCGCGCTCTATGTGCCGGAGGCCCGTCCGAATGCGCCGAAGGAGCGGGTAAAGTCTTATTGAGATGAGCGAGCTGATCCACGACCAAGCCTGGATGCACAGTGCTCTGACTGCGGCTCGGCCGCAGGCGGTGAGCGCACTGCTTCGCTATTTCCGCGACATGGATACGGCGGAGGAGGCTTATCAAGAGGCATGCCTGCGTGCCCTCGACAGCTGGCCCCGCAACGGACCGCCGCGAGATCCTGCGGCATGGCTTATTCTTGTTGGACGAAACTCGGCCTTGGACCGGTTACGCAAACACAACCGCGATGCCGAACTGCCGCCCGACGATATGATTTCCGATCTCGATGACGTCGAGGCGCCGATGGCCGAACGGCTCGATGGTTCTCACTATCGCGACGATGTGCTGAGGCTCCTCTTCATCTGTTGCCATCCCGAACTTCCGGTGACGCAGCAGATCGCGCTGGCGCTACGCATCGTTTCGGGGCTTTCCGTCGCGCAAATCGCGCGCGCGTTTCTCGTCAGTGATGCGGCGATGGAGCAGCGCATTACCCGTGCGAAAGCGCGGATCGGGAAGGCAGACGTGCCGTTCGACGCGCCTGGCCCCGCCGAGCGCGCGGAGCGGCTCGCGGCCGTTGCAGCCATGATCTACCTGATCTTCAACGAAGGGTATTCGGCTGGAAACGAGTTGGCTCGCGCCCCCCTATGCGACGAGGCAATCCGGCTCGGACGATTGCTTTTGCGCTTATTTCAGACTGAGCCGGAGATTATGGGGCTCGTCGCGCTGATGCTTCTGCAGCAATCCCGGTTGCCAGCACGGTTCGATTCCGCGGGCGAAGCGATCCTGCTCGAAAGTCAGGACCGCTCACTCTGGGACGCCAAGCTGATTGGCGAAGGTCTCGCGCTCATTGACAAGGCAATGCGCCACAATCGACCCGGCCCCTATCAGGTTCAGGCTGCTATTGCGGCGACGCATGCTCGTGCGGTAACAGCCTCGCAAACGGATTGGGCAGGAATAGATGCTCTCTACGCGGCCCTCGAGCGAATGCAACCTTCGCCGGTCATAACGCTCAACCGCGCCGTGGTAATTGCGAAGATACATGGACCGGAGGCGGCGCTTGCCATGATCGCGCCGCTCGAAGCAGCGTTATCCGGATACTTTCACTATTTCGGGGCGCGTGGCGCTTTACTCTTGCAACTCGGACGCTCGGCCGAAGCGCGCCAAGATTTCGATCGCGCCATAGCTTTGGCCGGGACGCCGGCCCAAGCTGCACATATCCGACAGCACCTGGATCGTCTGATGCAAGACGCAAGATGAAAAATTTTCATCGGAGAGGTGTCGGATCGCAGATGGGTTCCCCGTCCTTGAAGTGCGGCCAGAGGAGATGATCATGTCTGACTACACGTATCCCAATCCCCCAGTCAAAGGCGGTGCTGTCGTATATCTGTCGGTCGATGGCGCGGTAAAAGCTGCCGAGTTCTACCAAAAGGCGTTTGCCGCCGAATTGGCGGCGCTGGTGCCGCCCGACGACAAGGGCCGCACGATGCACGCGCACGTGTATGTCAACGGTGCATCGGTCATGATCAGCGATTTCTATCCCGAGCACGGACATCCGCCAGTCGCCCCCGCGGGTTTCAGCGTCATGTTGAAAGTCAATGACGCCGATGCTTGGTACAAGCGTGCCGTCGATGCCGGCTGTACTGCAATCATGCCGCTCGAGAACATGTTCTGGGGCGACCGGTACGGTCAGCTCAAAGATCCCTTCGGCGTGATCTGGGCGATCAACGGACCTTTGCTGAAATAAGCCGCGAGCGGAGGCACCAAGTTTCGCAGTTTGGCCTCCCCGGAAGGCGCAAATATTTGGAGAGCTGATATGAAAACATACCTCGCAGTCTTCCTCGGCAGCGCCGCCGCGATGGATGCTTGGAAAGCGTTGCCCGAAGCGGAGCGCAATCAACGCGAGCAAGCCGGCATCGCGGCATGGCATAAATGGGTCGAGGATCACAAGGGTGCGATCGCTGAAATGGGTTCGCCGCTCGGCAAGACGAAGCGCACCGACAAGAACGGCGTTTCCGACGTTCGCAACGAGCTAGGTGCTTGGACGCTGGTGAAGGCGAGTTCGCAAGACGAAGCCGCCCGATTGTTCCTCAATCATCCGCACTTCACGATATTTCCCGGTGACCGGGTGGAAGTGATGGAGTGCTTGCCAATTCCGCAAATGTAGGCACGGATTTCAGCCGACTTGAAATTTTGGCCAAGTGGATGACTTCCGTTGCCAATGTCTCTTGGGTCGGCTTTTCTCTTTTCTATTGCGGTCGCGAGAATTCCCAAAGGACCTTTTTTCAACCAACGTAATCGGCCGCCTCCAACCTCGCCGATCCGCGGAGGCTCGAGGTCTGCTTCTGGGATTTCGGCTGAACGAATTACACAGCGTTGGTCACCGACCGAAGCTACGCGATGGGATCGCCGATGCCTTCGTGCCGACAGGTTGGTGGCTAGCGAGTCGGCAAATTTGACTTTCTCTTCCGCGCTGTTGCTGGAATTGGCAACAGCCGCGACGCCGCCGAAGCAATGAGTGCCTGCAGATCGAGCCCAGGCGCAACCTTCTCGTAGTCATCGTCGATGAGAAGGCATGATGCTCCGTGGACAAATGTCCAGAGCTGCAAAGCAAGCAACTGCGCGTTGCCCTCGACATTGTTGCGGCGGCAGTAGATCTCAACCTGTTCGATCACCTGCGAGAAGCAGTCGCGGCCTGTCGCGGCCACATTTTGCGCCTGCTTGATCGACGCATTCTGCCCGAACATCAAGCGAAAGACCGCAGTCTGAGTTGTGGCGAACGACAGGTATGCTACGCCCATCGCAATCATGCCTGCGAGCGTGCCTTCGCCTGCGGCTTTGACCGCAGCTGTGGTCTGCTCGGCGAGGTCGTCGTACCCCTGCTCGGCGATCGCCTCCAGAATTTCGTTCTTGTCGCGGAAGTGCTTGTAGGGCGCTGCGGTCGTTACTCCCGCCAGCCGGCATGCGTCCGCGAGCGAGAAATTCTCCGGCCCCTTTTCAATGAGGAGCTGGCGCGTCGCGTCGATCAGCGCCTGCCTGAGGTCGCCGTGATGATAGCGGTGCTTGCGCGTTCCGCTCGCTGTCTGCTTGTCGTCCATGTCGGGATCATCGGTGATTTGCCGCACTCCATAAAGTTAGTGGAATTAACACTTGCCAAGTTAGCCTGACTAACATAAGTTAGTTTCGCTTACTTTGCAACTGGAATCCCGCTACGGCGGGTGCAAGCCGTTGGAGTGTCGAGGAAATGTCGATGACCCGCCGCAGACAGGCCGCATCTATCTCGAAGTTTCCAATTCTTCTGGGCACCGTTGCGCTCGCGGGGCTGCTCGCCGGATGCAAGGAAGAGGTGCCGCCGCAGGCAACCGTCCAGCCGGTGCAGGTTATGTCCGTCGCGCTGGCGCCGGCAGCCCCCGCCTGGAGCTACGTCGGCACGATCAGACCGCGCTATGAGTCCGATCTTGGCTTTCGCGTAGGCGGCAAGATCGTCTCGCGCCTCGTCGACGTGGGCGACAGCGTCGAGCCCGGCCGTTCCCTCTCCAAGCTCGACACGACCGATTTCGAACTTTCTCTCGAAGCGCAGAAATCGGAGCTCTCGGCAGCGCGCGCCAGCCTCGTTGAGGCGAAGGCGGCGCTCGCTCGTTACGAGACGCTATTTCAGGAGGGTCACGTCGCCCAGGCGGCGCTCGACCAGCGGAACTCGGCAGCGGCAGAGGCTCAGAGCCGCGTCGAGAAGGGCGAGCGCAACGTCGCGCTTGCTGAAAACCAGCTCTCTTACGCGGAGCTCAAGGCCGATCATGCCGGCATCATATCGATGATCCCGGTCGAGGTCGGCCAGGTCGTCACTGCCGGCCAGACGGTCATGAGGTTGGCGCGCCTCGACACTCTCGAGGTGGAGGCCGACGTTCCCGAGAATATGATCGGGCGGGTAAAGAGTGCCCGGGCCGAAGCCGAGATCTGGGGCGATGGCGCAAAACACATTCCCGCAACACTGCGCGAGGTCTCGCCGGAAGCCGACGCGACGTCGCGCACCTACCGCGTCCGCTTCGCGCTCCCAAGCGATACGACGGCCCTGAGCATTGGCAGAACCGCGACGATCCACCTCGCTGGCGCGGGCAGTGGCGATGTTGCGCGCCTTCCGCTCTCCGCCGTCAGCAATGACGGCAAGGGATCATTCGTCTGGGTGGTCGCGGCGTCCGGTGACCGCGCCGAGCAGAAGCGTGTCGAACTGGCTGGCTTCGAGCAGGATCGGGTCCTCGTGAATTCCGGCCTTCTCGACGGCGACCGTGTCGTGACGCTCGGCGTGCACATGCTCGACGCCGACAAGCCGATACGGATCATCGAACAGAAAACGGCACTGCGCTGATCACCCTTCAACTCCAGGCGACGGGCAGGTGTAGTCATGGAATCATTCAATCTCTCCGCATGGGCGGTGCGCCATCCCGCCGTCATCCTGTTTCTGATTATCGCGTCGACGATAGCAGGGCTTTGGTCATACGCGCAGCTCGGCCGCGCCGAGGATCCGAACTTCACGATCAAGACGATGGTCGTTCAGGTTGCCTGGCCGGGTGCCGTTGCCGAGGACGTGCAGAAGCTCGTCGCCGAGCCGCTCGAGAAGCGGCTGCAGGAGATGACCGAGCTGGATTACGTCAAGACCTATTCGAGGCCGGGCGCGGCCGTTTTCCAGGTGCAGCTCAAGGACAGCGTGCACGGCCGCGCGGCGAGCGATGCCTGGTACCAGATCCGCAAGAAGCTCACCGACAGCAAGGGCGAGCTTCCCGAAGGTGCGATCGGGCCATTCTTCAACGACGAGTACGGCGATGTTTTCGCCGCCGTCTACATGCTGACTGGCGATGGTGTTTCGCGCGCCGATCTCAAGCGTTATGCTCAAACGCTGCAGTCAGCTCTACAGCGCGTCAAGGACGCCAGCAAGGTCGTCCTCGTCGGCGATGTCCCCGAGCGGATCTTCGTCGAGCTGAGCTACAAGAAGCTCGCGACGCTCGGCATCCCCGCGCAGGCGATCTTCGATGCCGTCCGCGACCAGAATGCTGTCGTGTCTGCAGGCACCGTTCAGACGTCCGCCGATGAGGTCGAAGTGCGCGTCTCGGGCGCCTTCAAGGGCGCCGACGCCGTCGCCGCCGTGCCGATCGAAGCCGGAGGCAAGATATTCCGACTCGGCGATATCGCGAGCGTGAAGCGCGGCTACGAGGACCCGGCGCAGTTTCTCGTCACTCACAAGGGCAAGCCCGCGGTCGGCGTCGCGGTCGCAATGGCGGACAACGCCAATGTGCTCGACCTTGGCAAACGGCTCAATGCCGCCGTTGATGAAGTCCGCCAGACAATCCCGCTCGGCGTTGAGATCGAGCAGATCGCCGACCAGCCGCGGGTTGTCGAAGAGTCGGTTGGCGAGTTCCTGCGCTCTTTCGCCGAAGCCCTCGTCATCGTGCTGGCCGTGAGCTTCATATCTCTCGGCATGCGCGCCGGCGTCGTTGTTGCGCTCGCCGTGCCGCTCGTCCTAGCGATCGTCTTCGTTGCCATGTCGGCTGCCGGTATGAACCTCGACCGGATCACGCTCGGCGCTTTGATCATCGCCCTCGGACTCCTGGTCGATGACGCGATCATCGCTGTTGAGATGATGATGGTGAAGATCGAGCAGGGCTACGACCGCATGAAGGCAGCGTCGTTCGCGTGGGAATCGACGGCGTTCCCGATGCTGACCGGCACACTCGTAACCGCCTCGGGCTTTTTGCCGGTCGGCTTCGCCAAGTCGACCGCCGGAGAATACGCCGGCAACATCTTCTGGGTCGTCGCGCTCGCGCTCGTCATCTCCTGGTTCGTGGCCGTTCTCTTCACGCCGTATATCGGCGTAAGGCTCCTGCCCGGCGCGCACGCCGAGAAAGGTCAACCCGCCGCCAAGCTCGCCGACACCTACGACACGCGGGTTTACCGAACACTGCGCCGCCTCGTGTCGTGGGCGCTGCACTGGCGCTGGCTGGTGATCGCCGCGACGATCCTCGCTTTTGCCGGCTCGATGGCAGGCATGGGCTTCGTGCAACAGCAGTTTTTTCCGACCTCGTCCCGGCCCGAGCTTTTCATCGAGACACGCCTGCCTGAAGGCTCTTCGATCGAGGCGACGTCGGCTGCTGCCAAGGAAGCTGAAGCGCTGCTCGCCGGCGATCATGACGTCGTGACCTATACGACGTACATTGGCCAGGGAAGCCCGCGCTTCTTCCTCGCTCTCAACCCCGTGCTGCCCAATCCGAGCTTTGCTTTGACGGTTATCATGACCAAAGGCGCGGAGGCGCGCGAGCGGCTGAAGGTGAGGCTCGAGAGTGCAATTGCGGGCGGCGCCGTGCCGCAAGCTCGCGTCCGTATCGATCGGTTGAACTTCGGCCCTCCGGTCGGCTTTCCCGTCCAGTTCCGCGTCATGGGTCCCGATGCCGCCAAAGTGCGCGAGATCGCCGGTGAGGTCCGCAATATCATGCGAACCGAGCCGAACGCCATCGATCCCCAGTTCGACTGGAACGAGCAGGTCAAGAACGTCCAGTTCGTCGTCGATCAGGACCGCGCCCGCGCCTTCGGACTCAACACGGCCCAGATCTCGCAGACGCTTGCGACGCTGCTCTCGGGCGCAACTGTCTCCGAATACCGAGAAGGCACCGAGCTGGTGAAAGTCGTCGCCCGCGCGACGCCCGATGAGCGCCTGAACCTCGGTAGCATCAGCGATCTCATGATCCTGACGCGCGGCGGTAAATCCGTGCCGTTGGCGCAGGTTGAAAGCGTAAAGTACGGCTTCGAGGAGCCGATCCTGTGGCGGCGTAACCGCGATCTGACGCTGACGGTGCGTGCCGACGTGGCGCCCGGCGTCCAGCCGCCGACAGTGACGAGCGCGCTGCTGCCGAAGCTCGAGTCGCTGAAATCAGCGCTACCGTCCGGCTACCGTATCGAGACGGGCGGCGCAGTCGAGGAGAGCGAGAAGGCGAATGTCGCGCTATTCAGCGTGTTCCCGGCCATGTTCGCGGCAATGCTCGCCATCCTTATGTTCCAGGTGCAGAGCTTCTCGAAGCTGTTCCTGGTCTTCTCGACGGCACCCCTGGGGCTGATCGGAGCGGTTGCGGCGCTGCTCGTATTCAATGTCCCCTTCGGCTTTGTCGCGCTCCTCGGCGTCATTGCGCTTGCTGGCATGATTATGCGCAACACGGTCATTCTCGTCGATCAAATCGACCATGACCGCGATGCCGGCCTCTCGCCGTGGGACGCCATCATCGAGAGCACGGTGCGCCGCTCGCGTCCCGTCATTCTGACCTCGCTCGCCGCGATCCTCGCCATGATACCTTTGACGCGCAGCGTCTTCTGGGGGCCGATGGCCTACAGTATGATGGGCGGCCTTATGGTCGCGACAGTGCTGACCATTTTCTTTTTGCCAGCGCTCTACGCAGTTTGGTTTGGCGTTGGCAAGGAAGACAAAGGCGTAGTCAACGCCGTCGAACGTCCATTGCGGCCACTAGACGGCACGGCCGATAGACGCCGACGTTCGGCGTCGGTTGGAATGCGCCTGCAATCTCGCGGATGAAAGCGGCGGCGGAAGTAGGCTGGCCCGGTAACGACTTCCGGGATGGGCCATAAGCGGGCGTAGCGGCCGGAGCGACGGTCATTCGTCAGATTGGATGTTCGTAAACAAGTCGACATTTGGCGGTCCAACGCAGCGACATCGGTTGAATTCAGATTAATGCTTTTGATCGCCAAAGCTGACCTCAATTGCCGGAGAAGCCTACTTCTGCCACCGCACTTGAGCTGGTTTTTCTACTCGGGGCCAGACGACGCGATGGTGGCTTACGCGCCGACTGGCTTGTCGCGCAGAAGATTCAATGAGCCTCTTGGTGAGTTCCATTGGATCGCTGGAACTGCGCCTTGTGAGTCAGCACATAGATCGCCACAGCCGCCGCGGCGAAGCCAGAAGCCGCGCCGACCCCGAGCGCCCAACGCGGCCCGAAATGGTCGGCGACCCATCCGACGATCGGCGCCCCGATCGGGGTGCCACCGAGCCCGATCCCGACGCGCAGCGCCATCACGCGGCCACGCATGGCGGGTTCTGTCGAGAGCTGCATCAGGCTGTTCGTCGTGTTCGTGAAGATGAGCGCCGCTACGCCGATGACGACGAGCGCGGCCGCGAAGAAGTCGTAGCCCGGCGCGATGGCGGCCAGCGTGCAGCCGAGCCCGAAGACCGCCGCACCGGCCAGGAGCAGCCCGAACTGTGGTTTATTGTAACCGGCACCCAGCAGGGCGCCCGCCATCGTGCCGATCGCCATGATCGACGACAAAAGACCGTATCCACGAGGGTCGGCGTGGAAGATGCCGATCGCCATGGTCGAGATGAAGATCGGGAAATTCAAGCCGAAGGTCCCGATCAGGCACAACATAACCAGGATCGCCTGGAGAGCCGGACGTTCCCGCACGTAGCGGAGCCCCTCTATGAAGTTGCCCTTGGCGCGGTGTGCCCGGGCGCTCGGGCGAAGCTCGGCCAAGCGGAGAAACGCGAGAGAGAGGAGCACCGCGACGAAGGACGCGCCATTGATGAGGAACGCCCAGCCGGTCCCGATGGCGGCGATCACGAGGCCCGCGACGGCCGGACCGATTATTTGCGCGGCATTGAACGAGGTGGAATTGAGCGCCACGGCGTTGTGGAGGTCTTCATCGCCGACCAGTTCGGCCACAAAGGTTTGGCGTACCGGCGCATCGAACGCGGCCGCGCAGCCGAACAGGAAGGCGAAGACGTACACCTGCCAGAGCTGCACAAGGCCGGCGACGGTGAGAAGCCCGAGCGCCAGCGCGAGGCCGCCCATCGCTGCCTGGGTGGCGATCAGCAGCTTGCGCTGATTGAAGTAGTCAGCAGCGAAGCCGGTCCATGGCAACAGCAGCAGCTGGGGCGCGAACTGCAACGCCATGACCAGTCCAAGGGCTGAAGCGTCATGATGGGTGAGCTGGGTGAACACCAGCCAGTCCTGCGCCGTCCGCTGAATCCACGTACCGACATTTGAGACGAAGGCACCGAATGCCCAGATTCGATAGTTGAAGATCCGCAGGGACCGGAAGATGCCCGGGATCGGCGCCTTCATATTCGCTCCGGCCGATTGCCGCCGTTGAACCGGCCGAAATGCCACGCTGAGAACAATGCGATGAGGAAAGAGCCGAGGCCGAACGCGATGATGTCGGCCGTATCTTTCAGGCCGAAATCACCCACACGGCAGACAAGCACGTAGCCGATGGCGAGGTTCAGAAATCCCCAGAGCACATTGACGGTCGAAGACGACAACCCTTCGCCGGGCGGCTTGGCGAACGGGCTCTGGAATGGCCTGCCCATCATGCCGCTGACGACATGGGGCACGGCGTTTGCGAGGAAGGCGCCGCCAAAGAAGTAGGAGAGAAGTGGAAGCCAATGCATCTCACGCGCTCCTTGCCGCCAGGAGGTCGATGATCTCTTGGGTGGTACCGGTCTCGCCCAGGCGCGGGAAGACGTTCCTGAGGCAGTAGTCGTGGGTGCCCGGGCGCGTGCCGGCCATGGCATCAACGGCGAGGGTGACGTTAAAGCCCGCCTCATAGGCTTGTCGCGCCGTTGATTCGACACCCGCGCCGGTCGCCACGCCCGCGATCACCACCTGGGTGACACCCCGATCCTTCAACTGACTTTCGAGATCGGTGTTGGCGAAGGCGCCCCACGTCCGCTTGGTCACGACGATGTCGCCCAGCTGCCGGTCAAGCTCGGGCACAAAGTCCGTGAAGTCTGCGGGCAACGGACCGTCATGGCGCCGGGGCTGCTCCGTGCGACCCGGGGCGCCACCGTCGACGTTGATCAGCACCACCGGCAGCTTTAGCCTGCGGAAGGTGTCGATCAGCGCGCGAGCTCGCGCCACGATCTCGCCGACAGGAGGGGCAAACGACGAGCCGAGAATGCCCTTCTGGAGGTCGACGACCAGCAGTGCGGTCCTCGGATCCAGGGTGGTCAAGGTCATGGGTTGTTCTCCTGAGTAAGTGGTGCGTTCAAGCTGGCGCGAACTAGCCGGCGTCAATCGTCGACAAGCCGCCTGAGCAGCTCGACGGCCCTTGCAACGTCGCCCATTTCCTCGGGCGAGAGCCGTGCCTGGAGCGAGCGGGTCAACCAGTCCTGGCGCGCGGCGCGGCCCGTTTCAATCCACTTGCGAAAGGCATCTGTGAGTGACAGGAGCGTCTGCCGTCCATCTGTCGGATCTGGCGCACCCCGCACGAAGCCGGCACTTTCCAGCGCGGCGATGACCGACGCCATGGATTGCGGACGCATGCCTTCGGCCCGGGCGAGGCTGGATGCCGTAGCAGCCCCATCCTTCTCCAGGCGAAGCAGCACCGACACTTGGGACGGCGTCAGATCTCCAATGTGCGCTTGATCGCGCAGACGGCGCTTCAGCTTACCGACAACAGCCCGCAGGTCCTGCGCCAAGGCCGATGCGCGAGCGGTTCGCTTACTGTCCGATTTGACACTCATGTCTAGTGGTGTAGCGCATATACAGCTTGTCTGTAAAGCTCATCTGTTCAGTTTTCCTGTATATATTGGCAGAGCCGTCGAGGAGGCGAACGGTCAGCCTAATTGGGGGAACTCGCTTCGATCAACTCCTGTTCTCGACGGAAAGCTATTGACAGGGCAGCGGCCAAGCAATTTTCGCTTCCGAGGCGATCAAGTAGCCGACGACTTTTGCGTCGGCTACTTGAGATTTCTATTAGAAGCTCACCGTTACGCCCGCATTGAACGAACGACCCTGTCCCGGCACTGGTGAGATCAGACCGCTTTGCCCTGCGGCCGCATAGTCTGCCCAATCGACGCCGCCAAGGGGCGGGTAATAGAGCTTGTCGAAGACGTTCTCGATGCCGAAATCCAACCGAACGTTTTGCCATTGGTAGCTGGATCGCAAATCAACGAGCGCGTAGCCGGGCGTCGTCGGCTCATGACGAAGTGCGTTGACATCGTCCTTAGCGTTGACGAGATTCAGCTGCACGGCGTTCGACCAGTTTCCAAGCCGATGGTTCAACGTCAACTGCGCGTTGAGCGGCATCATGTGATAAAGCGCATCTCCCGTGTCCAGGTTCTCGCCGTTGACGTAACCGATGATGCCTGTGAGGCCGAACTGGCCGTATACGTTGCTCTCCCACAAGTTGAGACTTGCCGAAACATTCACACCGTAAAGCTGCGCGGCGTGGTTGGCGAACTGTAGCGTCACGAACTCGGTGGACGCCATGTCCATCATGCCCATGCCACCCATGTCCATGCCGCCGCCCATACTCGACTGCGACTTCAGGAAATTGGCATCGATATAGTCCTGCACATAGGTGTAGTAGGGCGTGACCTTGATCTCCCACGTGTGACGCGCGCGATCATGCCAGCCCGCAGTGAAGCTCACGGTATTGCCGACCTCGGGCTTCAGATCGAGATTGCCCACGTAGCCATTAGCATCGCCGTACCAGCCGATCATATCAGCCGCCATGGCACCCGTGCTCCACGCGTAACGCTCATAAAGATTGGGTGACCGTGTTTTGCGGGCATAGCCGATTTCATAGGTTTCGGTTGCCGATGGCTCGTAACGCGCGAGCGCAGTCACGTCGAAGTTAGCATCGGTGCGAGCGTGGCCTTGTGCGTTGAACGCTGCGGCATCGGCGGCGTACATCGAGCTGTATCCTTTCACGTCGCCCGTATCCATCCAGACCATGTCGTTGCGAACACCAAGAAGTGTGCTCCACGCGCGATCCCAACGGTGTTCCCACTCGGCGAAGGTACCGAGCCGCTGGCGTGTTCCATGATTGATATCGATGAAAGTATCTGGTCCCATCATCGGCTCCATGCCGGCAACCGGCGGCCACCAATCATTGAGGGTTTGCCGGTGGAACTCATTGCCGATCCGCAAAATGTCGACGGTTGTCAGTGGGATTTCGGCCTTGACCGAATAACCTGCATCCGTGCCGTCAACGCTCATGGGCATGGCGCCGGATTTGTCCTCCAGCATATCCATCCGGTGCTTTGTCTGGTGGTAGAATGCGCGGACGTCGAGGGTTCCCCAATTGAAGTGCGTCATATAGCGAGTGTTGAAAAGCCACGCATCGTTGTCGACCATATCCATGCGCTGGTTGACGTACCCCTGGTAGGGAACCGAGGCATAGACGCCTTGGAAGGTGAAGAGGTCGGCACCGTTCTTCATTCCCAACGTCAAGGCGTGATTATACGCCTGATAGAGTGTCGACCGGACGATAGGGCCGTCATCTCCACGCGAATAATCGTCGGCTTTCGCCCACGAGCCCGTATAGCCGAGGCTCACATTTCTTGTTGCAGCTTCTGCGTGAGCCGACGTGGCGATGCCGTCGCCGTTGCTGCGGTAGAACGCAGAAATGCTGCCTGATGTGCGAACGCCCTCGCTCACATCGGCAAACTGTGGTGGTAACGATTCGACCGTGATTGTTCCGCCGAGACTGTCGCCGCCTTTACCGACCGGCGTCACGCCCGCAATCACGTCAGCCGTGGCAACCTGAGACGGATCGATGTAGGAGAGCGGCGGGTTCATTTGATTGGTGCATGCTGGCGAAATCACCATGCCGTTTACTAGGACCTTCACTCGGTCACCGTTTAGCCCGTTAATAGCGGGCAAGCTCGAAATTCCTCCGGACGTAAAAAGGCTGACACCGGGCACCGTCGTCAAAAGTTGAGCCGTGTCGCTTGAAGCGGGCATTTGTGACTGGATGGTTTGGCGGGACAGACGGGTGCTTGTGAGCGGCACCGCCATACCCTTCGATCCCACTCCGCTGACAACCTCCGCTTCGTCAGGCGAATCGAGCGGGTTTGACGGCTCCGACGTTGATTGCTCGCTAACGGTGCTGGTGCTTTGGCCGCCCGAAGATTGAATCTTTTTTCTGACCGCCTTCTTGGACGAAGGAGTGGCATTTCCTTGGTCCACGACAACTGGCGGCATCGGATTTGCCGCGTTCGGATTCTCCTGCGCCTTTGCGTCCCTGTTTTGCAGACCCAACGCAATGACAGTCATGGCGGCTGCACCAAGCAGCTGCCTTCGACGGTTACGATACATAATGCATTTCCCCAAATGACCGCGCTTCATCGCTCCGAGCGTGACGGAACGTTGCTGGTCAGTTCTTTGATGATGATCTGAATGAGATGTGCCGGATCGCTTCTACACATTGGCGATCCTTACCGTCATCAATCGAGCAGCGGGGGACCTCGGCTTCGTGCCGTTATAAGGAAAGTGATGGCCAGAAGAGCCGCTGCGCTCGGCTCGATCTTTTGGCCAGTCAGCATCAACGGCCGAATGGCCGGCTGTGCCTCTGTCAAGGCGAGTTGGAAAGCTGCGAGGCCTTTACAAAAGGGACAGCTTGGCGCTTTGCCGGGGGGGACTGAATCGGAAGACTTGCCGCTCTTGCAAATGACGTCGGCAAAGGTCCCGTAGTCCGCTGCGAAGAGAAAGTGATTGAGTTCGGAGACGAGGTGATTAGGGAGGAGCGACGCATAAAATACGACGCTCAGCAGCGCAAATGCCGCCGAGATCCTTGAATGTCTCGCTGCCCAAATATTCCACCCCATGGAAAAACCGTACGGTCCGCCTCCCTGAGCGTCAATCGTCTTACGTGCCTTTTTTGCGCGATCTTTATTGCATGTGATCGTGCTTCATCTCGGGGTCGTCCATCTTCATCCCGCTGTGGTCTGCATCTGAACTGTTCATCGCTCCGATCGCTTCCACTTTGTAGTCGATGTCGATGGTACCCGCTTTCTCAAAGGTCAATGAGCCCTTTGCGTTTGGTCCTTGGACGATGGGCTTCTTCAAGCCGACGAACATCAGGTGATACGCGCCGGGGCTGAATTTTACGGTCTCTCCCGGTTTGATCTCAAGGCCATCCGTCACCTTGCGCATCATCATTTTGTCTCCATCCATTTTCATCTCATGGATTTCGACACGATCGGCGCTTTCGAAGGCTCCGCCGCTGAGCTTGTCTGCTTCTTTGCCGTTGTTGGTAATCGTGACATAGCCAGCGCCCATCGTTGCGCCTTCCGGCGTCGCCCGTGTCCATGGATGAACAATGAGAAGGGCGCCTTTTTCAAACTGGTGCGCGAAACTGGGACAGCACATCGCGATGAGAGCCGTCAAAGCAAGGATTAGCTGTTTCATTCTCTTCTCCTATTCATGCATCTTCAGTTCGGCATTTCGCCGGGTTGAAGCAGAGCCGGGGGCATCGTGCCCAAAGCGGCAACGATGGATAGCACCGCCACACCCAGGGCAGCCTCAATCAAGGCATTGCGTCGAATAACATCGATGGTGTCGCTCGTGGAAAGCCGAGGTGCCAACACGAAGCGATTGGTGGCTGCGATCACGACCATGATCAGAAAGATAAACACTTTGATCGAAAGCAATCGGCCATAATCGGTGGTTGCTAAGAGGCGAAAGCTGCCAACGAGGTTTGCGGCATTGATGACACCCGTTGCCGCGATCGTCACAACGGCAACGATACCGACGTCGGAAAAGCGCCTCGTAATTTTCCGGGCGTTCTCGATCGATGGTTTCGGCGCCCAATCGTTACGCCCACCCAAGACAATCACATACGGGAGCAATCCACCGAGCCATGCGCTAACGGCGATCAGATGAAGAATGTCGGCCGCTAGGTGCACGAAGCCGGTCAAACCCGGCGAGCTTGCGGCATGCCCAGCAAACGCCAAGCCTCCAACCAATATCGCTGTTGCGGTGAAAATTGCCGTCGTCGGCCAGACGCCGTTGCACCCTGAGAATGCCACGAGCACGGCGAGCAGTGCGCCCGCAATAAATCGCACGATCCAGGCCCAACCGAATTGAGTATCGGAAATGACCGCCGCTGCTGTTCCATCCGATAGCGCCGCCATGGGCGTGGAGCCGTCAATGGCTGCGGCGACGGCTAAGAACCATCCGATCCCGGATGCGAATGAGAGCGCTAAACTAACCCAGAAAACATATTTCAACGATCGAACGGCATTGACCGCCGCAAGATCCAGCACGGCCAAGCCGCAGAACAGCACAACGCCTGCAGCCTGGAACGTCGTTAGAAAATGCAGCGCACGCCAGAAGATCAGCGAATAGTCCACGCCTTTGCCTCGAACTACTTTCCAACGTGGAAGGAGAAGCTTCCTTGCGTCTTGTGCGTATCGACCGAGAGCGCGTGCCAATTCACCGAGTAGGTTCCGGGTCCGAGGCCCTTGACGCCAATACGCATGGTGGTTCCGGACGCGCTACTGCCCGTATCGACGCGAGCACCCGCCGCGTTGCTGACAGTCGCCCCGCTAAACTTCGGCTCTAATGCCTCTGTGAAATGCAAGGTCACTTGGCCCGGGGAGGAGCCGACTGTGCTGCCCACCGCCGGGCTCGCGCTATCAAGCCGTGCATGGGCTTCGGCTCCTGTTGCAACAACGAGGACGGCAAGAGCAAGCGCTGCAATGGTGAGATGATTGGATTCCGGCATCGAAGCTCTCCTTTAATGAGTTGAGGCAGCAAACAGGGGCTGCCCGTATGTCTTCGGGAAAATGTCATCAAGATACAAATGCAGCTGGGCGATGCCGCCGGCGCCATCTCCGCTGGCGCGGTTCACGGGAATGATCGCCTCGGCGCCGATCTGGAACTTGTCACCAACATAAATCACACCGGGATTGACGGTTCCGGTCGTCCGCTCCTCGCCGCCGTTGAAATTGCTGGTTTCGGTGGAGAGGCTCCATTCGACGAGCGGAATAAGACGGTTCACGAAATCGGGAAGTCCCTTATCTTCCACAGCGGACTTGAGATAGGGCATGCTGTACTGGAGCGACCCGCCCCACACGACGGACTGAGGGTTGAGCGTCGTTTCTCCGTCCTCGATTGTGGAGGATTGGGTCGGCACCGCGTAACCAACCTGTCCAGTGATCGCGAGCGGTTTCAGGTATTTCAGACTTTCGGGCAAAAACCCGAAGCCCTTTCCGACAAATAACGTCGGCGTCAGCGTGGAGAACGGCTCGGCGCCGATGGCTTTGCTCCCCGTGCCACCCCAATCGACGTCGAGTGAGGCCGACATGACGAACTCCTCGGCTGGATCGGTGAGAAATTGAAACTTGAAGGAGGTTGCGAAGTTATCAAAGCCCTGAACGGTTTTGCCGCCCGGCTCTCTTAGATGTATCCAGGTATCTCCCACTGAAATCCCAAACGTATCCGTGATCTTTTTCGACAATTCGGCCGAAATATCGGCTTCGTGCGCCGACGGGTCGTCCCCGTTGCGGAACGCGGAGACCGTCGGAAGGGACAGTTCGTCGGCGACGCAAGGGTCGTCGACAATGAGCGTTGCTGGAAAAAATCTGTTGCCCACAAAGCAATGCGCTGATGCATGGGATATAGGTAGGCAGGCGATGACAGTCGCAACCGCGACCGCCCGCATAAATATGCGAGCCATGGGACCACTCTCCTGTTGAACGACTGATTGAAAGCGTGTGCTACTATCAGACGACGGAAGGGGGGCCTCGGTTGAGGATTTGCTCTGGACGATGATCGGCGACGAGTTCGACACTCGTGTTGCCTAGTTGAACGCCGCCGATCGTCACCGGCGCAACGTGCAATGACGGCTCGCTTGCAATGCCAATGTCGAGCGCAGCTAAGCCGGAGCATATAGGGCAGCTTTTCTGGGATGCTGGCTTCTCACCCGGCGTCCCCACGTCGGCAATGTATTTGAGGCTGCCTTTATGACAGATGACTATTTCGCCACCGCTTGGGTGGAGCTGCGCCAAGGCCATAGATGCGATGTGGACGGTTAGCACCCACGCGTTGAGAACGGCGCCCAAAATCGCGAGCGCAGTCACAACCTGCCTGAACCGACGTGCCCTTAATCTCCACATGCGTCACTAGCAGCACTTCCGCGACCGCTAATCAATGGCGCAGCGGTCACATCGCACGCGAAAAAATCCGATTATCAGTGCCAATCTCGCTTGCCCTTGCGGGTGTCGGCGGCCTCCCTTTGGCCCGTGTGGCCGGTAATCGAGTGCCCAGTCATCAGGCTGAGGACGAGAACGGGCATCAAAATCACGAGAAGAGAGTCACGCGTAATGTCGAACCACTTGGGAAGGATGAGGCGCCACATTGGGAGGAATAAGAGTTAAGGCCGAGTTCGGCAAATAGCAGACGAAACTCCGAACCAAGACCACTTGCTTCCCGAGCTAGGCCGATGGATGTCAGCTTTCTCTGTAAAGGAGACGTGGCGAGATGAAGTTCATTAGTCCATCCAAAGTCTTCTCTGGGTCAAAAGCTTCGTTCGAACGAGCTTGATGTCATGTCCGCTTACCGCGGAATGCCGACGCAGCGGCGAGACATTGGATGTGAATTGCGGACCCGCGGCACTCGGTATTCTGACGAAGAGTTGTCATCTTCGTCCGGTCCGGTGGCGCTTCAAGGGCTAAATTAATTCAGCTTTTTGCTGTGGCGCGCCGGGAAGGATTCGAACCCACGACCCCCAGATTCGTAGTCTGGTGCTCTATCCAACTGAGCTACCGGCGCTTTGTTCGTCCGCATCGGGGCTTGGCCCCGTCCGGCGGTGTGGCCGGGCGGCGAAGCCACCCTCTCTAGTGGGTCGCGCAGCCGAGCGCAAGTGCTTCGCAACAGTGCGTGATGGACGTGTCGCCGCGCTCCCCTCGATCCCGGTTCCTGGCGGAAATCCCATGTGGCGGGTGGGGCCAGGATAATTGGGTGCGACGGCCCGACAGACCGCGCGTCAATCGACGTGGCGATCGGGCAGCTCGATACGGAAATGCGCGCCCTTTTTGCTGTCGACAAGCGTCAGAGCGCCGCCGTGGGCCTGTACAAGCTCAGCCGCGATGGCGAGCCCAAGTCCCGTGCCGCCCTTCTTCGTCGAAGCCTGGAAGGCCTTGAAGAGGTTTTCCCGCGCCTTTTGTGGAATGCCGGCGCCGTTATCCATCACGTCGATGATGACCTTGCGCCCCTCGCGATGGGCGGCGACGCGGACCTCGCCGTCGGTTTTACCTTCAACACTTTCGATCGCCTGCACGGCATTGCGTATGAGATTGCTCAAGACGCGGAACAGGTGCTCGCGGTCGGCGTCGATCCGCAGCGACGCGTCCATGTCGTTGACGAACGCCACCGAGCCCTCGCGCGGCAGGCCCTGGCTGTCGGCGACCTCTTCGAGCAACGGCTTCAGCTGCATCAGCTCGCGGCGCGGGGCGGCTTCGGAAACGCCACCGAATTGCAGCGATGAATTGCAGAACTGAATCGCGCGATCGAGCGAGGCGATGAGTTTCGGCACGAAGCGCTGCACGGTCGGGTCCGGGAGATCGACGAGCCGGTCCGATATCAGCTGCGTGTTCGCGAGCATGTTTCGGAGATCGTGATTGATCTTCGAGACGGCCATGCCGAGTTGAGCGAGGCGGTTCTTCTGAGCGAGCAAACTCGCGAGCTGGCGCTGCATGCTCGCGAGCTCGCGTTCGGCGACGCCGATCTCATCGCTGCGCCCGGTGTCCGGCATGATGCGGCTCTGGTCTTCCGGGTTCTCTGCGAAGTGCAGCATGTTGCTCGTGATACGCGTCAAGGGCTTCACGAACAGGCGGCTCAGCGCGAAATAGACAACGACCGCGGTCAGCAGCGACAAAATGATCGACAGCCAGAGGATGTTCATGCCGTAGCGGATCATCGCCGCCTTGAGTGGCGCTTCCGGTATGACGATCTCGATCAGGTTGGTGTTATCGGGTCCGCTGTGGCCGATGACGCGAATGGTGCGGTCGCTCGAGAGAAGCGTCGTCACTGCATCCTTGGCCTGTTGCAGGCGCGTTGTCAGGCTGTCCCAGAAGTTGTCGGGCTCGGGCGGCAAATAGTAGACGTAATCGATATTGAGATCGCCCTCGGGCGGAAACACCATGCGGCGCTCGCCTTCGGTGCGCGATGCGATGGCCCGTACCTGCGCGGTGCGGAGGAGATCGGCGCGAAGAGCAGACGGGATCTGGCCGCCGGGGAAAGCGTCGGATGTGAGGGCTGCAAGTTGCGCTGCCGTCAGCCGCTCTTGCAGCCAGGTCACGCGATAACTCGCAATGGACGGGAGAAAGATAAGCGCTTCGGCGAGCAGCACGAACGCGGCCGTCAGGATGATCAGTTTTGCGGGAAGGCCGCGGTGTTCCCAGAAGCGCGAGACGGCACGCCACGGCGCGCCTGCGAGAGAGGTCTTCGCCGTCTGTTCGCCAGTCGTTGGATTGCTATCGTTGGTAATCGCGCGCTGCACCGGGTCGAATTTCTCCATCGGCGGAGATCATTAACCGAGCTTGGCCAGTAACGCGATGACTTTGCGCAAAAAGGGGTTACTGGGGGTTGTTGCAAAGTAACGGAATGCCGCTTTCTTATTGATCTCCGAAAGCGTCGGATAGGGCGAAATCCATTCGGTCATCGCCTTTATATTATGGCCCTGAGATATGGCGAGCGACCACATCTGAATCAACTCGCTAGCCCCGGCTCCGACGATGCCCGCGCTCAAGATTTTCCCGCTTTTGGAGGTGATGACCTTAATATGCCCGTCGGTCTCGTGTTCGATCTCGGCCCGGTCATTCTCGTGATAGGGCCAGCGAAGCACGTTTATCCGGCCAAACTTGACGCGTGCTTCGGTTTCGCTGAAGCCGACGGTTGCGAGTTCCGGATCGGTGAAGACGACGCGCGGCGCGTACCGGTCCTTGGTTCTCGCGGGCCAGCGAAAGAGCGATCTCCGCAAAACGACTTCGGCGTGCTCGGCGGCAATATGAGCGTACCTTGGAGCGCCCGTCGCGTCGCCGATCGCAAAGACCCGGCTGTTGGCCGTGCGCAAGCCACCGTTAACTTTGATGGCGTTCTGCGCAACCTTTATGCCCGCAGCATCCAAACCGAGATCGGCGACGTTGGCCTTGCGTCCGGCAGTGACGAGCACGGCAGTGCCTTCAATGATTTCTGGCGCGCCGTCAGTCTGAAGTTCGACGGCGATTTTTTCGGAGGTTCCCGAAACGTGCTTTATGTGCACGCCTTCGCGGATGACGATGCCTTCGCGGGAGAGGCGCGTCAGCAGCACGACGGCAAGCTCCGGGTCTTCGCCGCCGAGCGCGTGGGCTTTGTCGAGTACGGTGACGCGTGAACCGAGACGGCGGTAGGCTTGTGCCAGCTCAAGACCGGTTGCTCCCGCGCCGATGATGACGAGATGCGGAATGAGGGTCTTTTGCTCGAAGATCGTTTCGTTCGTGAAATAGGGAACGTCCGCCAGGCCTGGAATGGGTGGGATGACGGGCGACGAGCCGGTGGCGATGACGTACCGATGCGCGGAAATCCGGTAGTCGCCTGCCGCAACCGTCGCGCGGTCGATGAATTTTGCCGTTGCGGCGATGACGCGGATGCCGAGGCCGGTGAGGCGCTCGACGGACGAATTCGGAGAAATTTTCGCGGCGACGTCTTCAATGTAGTGGTTGACCGCCGCGTGGTCGATCAGCGGTTCGACACCACGGACGCCGAACGGCGATGCCGTGCGCATGGCGTGGGCGCGTTTGCCGGCCACGAGGAGCGCCTTTGACGCGACGCCTCCATAGTTAAGGCTGTCGCCGCCCATTTTATGTTTTTCGATCAGCACCACGCGCTGGCCGAATGCGGCCGCGGCCGTGGCGAGAGCCAAGCCACCCGCGCCTGCACCGATGATGCAAAAATCAGTTTCGATCTTTTGGCTCTGAGGGGTCTCTTCGGCCGTGTCTTTGGGCATAAAGCGCGATCCGGAAAATGAATTTGGGTGGACTTGTGCCGCATCCGGCGAAAACGGGCGCGGCTCTCTATTCAACGGCGTGATGGGCTTAGTTTAATATGCTGCGGGCGCTTTTGATGCCGGAGATGCGCCGCTATCCCCTGCTAGCAAACGCGCAGGGGACGTCCGACGTCATTTGCTGCCGAAAAAGCTCAGAGCTGCGGTCGCAGCTGCAATTCTTGCGGCGGCCGTGCAGCGGTCAGGTTCCGCCTCGTTGACTTGCCCCATGGGCCCGACTATAAGGGCGCGAATTCCCGAGATATCTGCACACTGCCGGGGTCTTGAGCCGCGGGCAATGTGTATTGGTAAGTCTCGGATAAATAAGCAATATGCCGGTCGTCCGTCGCAGGATGCGGCTCTTTAAGAGACTTGGACGGAGAGTTCCGTGAAGCGCACATATCAACCGAGCCGCCTTGTTCGCAAGCGCCGCCACGGATTTCGCAAGCGTATGCTGACGGCCGGTGGTCAGAAGGTTCTGGCACGCCGTCGTTCGAAGGGCCGTAAGCGTCTTTCGGCCTAGTCAGGTCTAGCGCCAAGGCCCCGCTGTCGCATTGTCGCGGCTTTGGAGGCTGTCATTCCAATCCTGCCCACGCTCAAGGCGCGCTCCGAATTTCTGGCTGTGCGCGGCGGCCGGCGCTCATCGACGCCGGCATTTCTTGTTGAAATGCGCGAACGGCCGGACGTGATCACGCGCGCCGTCGAGGGCCCGCGTTTCGGGTTCACCATCACGAAAAAGATCGGTAACGCCGTTACCCGTAACCGTATCCGGCGGCGCCTCAAGGCTGCTTTCGCGGCGGATCTCAAGCAAAGAACGCTCGGGGCGTGCGACTATGTGGTGGTCGCCCGGCGCGCCGCTCTCGACCGGCCCTATGCATTGCTTCTCGGCGACGTCACCCAGGCCATGTCCGCGCTGCAGCATGGCCGGCCAGCCCGCGCTAATAAAAAAGGTTCAGCGTGACTGGGTGTCCCCTTCCTTTTATCACCAGTTTCCGCCATCGCTTCGGCCTGAATGAGGCCCCTGCCGCCGGCACCGCGCCCTGAGGATTTGATGAGCTCTCCCAACGATCCCAAAGACCAGAACAATTTGATCCTCGCCGTGGTGTTGTCGATCCTGGTGCTGATGGGATGGCAGTACTTTTTTGCACGCCCGCAAATCCAGCATGAGCAGGCGCGTCAGGAATTCAACAAAGAGATCGACGCTCAGAACAAGGGCACTTCGACGACGGAAGCGCCGCCGAACGTCGCCAACGCGCCGGTTGCTCCGCCGGCGACAGCGGTTCCAGGCGCAAGCGGCCAGCCGCTTCCTGCCAAGGCGCTGACGCGCGAAGAAATTCTGAAAGAGTCGCCGCGCATTCAAATTGCGACGCCGTCGCTTGAAGGGTCGATCGATCTGAAGAGCGGCCGTATCGACGATCTGGTGCTGTCGCAATATCGCGAGACGATCGATCCCAATAGTCCGAAGGTCACGCTGCTGTCGCCTGCCGGCTCGGTGGATCCTTATTTCGCGGAATTCGGATGGGTGCCGCAGGCCGGATCGGCGATCAAGGTGCCGGACCGCGATACCAACTGGACGGTTGCAGGCGGCACGACGCTGACGCCAGAGACGCCGGTCAGCCTGACGTGGGACAATGGCCAGGGCGTCGTCTTCCATCGCACCATCTCTGTCGACAAGGACTACATGTTCAAGGTCGTCGACGAGTTCGAAAACAAGACCAACGCCGACGTCACGTTGATGCCCTATGCGCGCGTGCACCGTAGCGGCCATCCGCCGTCGCAGGTCTTCTCGGTTCTGCATGAAGGTCTCGTCGGCGTTTCCGGCGACCATGGCCTGCAGGAGTTCAGGTTCGCCGACGCCGTCAAGAGCGGTGTTCCGACCACGTTCGACAATGTGATCGGCGGCTGGCTCGGCATTACGGACAAGTACTGGGCGACGTCGCTCGTTCCGGATCAGACGGCACCGTATCGCGCGACATACTCCGCGCTTCCCGCGCGCGATCCCGGCGGCAAGGACGCGTTCCAGACCGACTATCTGCGCGGCGCGATTTCGGTTCCTCCCGGAATGCGGAAGGGAACCGAGGCACATCTTTTCGCAGGCGCCAAGAAGGCTTCCTTGATCGACGGCTACGAGAATGCGCTCAACATTCTTCGTTTCGACCGGATGATCGATTGGGGCTGGTTCTACTTCATCACGCGCCCACTCTTCCGTTTGATGGAGTTCATCAACGGGATCGTGCACAACTTCGGCATCACCATTCTCATTCTGACCGTGTTCGTGAAGGCGGCGTTCTATCCGCTCGCCAACAAACAGTACGAGAGCATGGCGCGCATGAAGAAGATGCAGCCCGAAATGCAGCGGCTCAGAGAGCTGCATAAGGACGATCCGCAGCGGCAGCAGAAAGAGATCTTCGAGCTCTACCGCAAGGAGAAGATCAATCCGCTTGCGGGCTGTTGGCCGATCCTGCTGCAGATCCCGGTCTTCTTCGCGCTCTATAAGGTGCTGTTCGTCACCATCGACATGCGCCATGCCCCGTTCTTCGGCTGGATCCACGATCTGTCCGCGCCGGATCCGACGTCGATCTTCAATCTATTCGGGCTTCTGCCGTTCACCGCGCCGGAATTCCTGCATATCGGCGCGTGGCCGCTCATCATGGGTCTCACCATGTGGGTTCAGATGCAACTCAACCCGCCGCAGCCGGATCCCATTCAGCAGCAGATCTTCCAGTGGATGCCTGTGATGTTCACGTTCCTGCTGGCGAGCTTCCCGGCCGGTCTCGTGATCTACTGGGCGTGGAGCAACACGCTGTCCATCTGCCAGCAGATGATGATCAACAAGAGGAACGGCGCCGAGATTCATCTGTTCGATAATCTCAAGCGGACGTTTGCACCGCTCTTACGCTTGTTCGGGGCGAGCGGCGGCCCAGGCAAATAATTTGCCGGGGGCGGCTCGCTGCGGGTCGCCCTTAAACGGATTTCCACATGACAGACGCTGAGACCTTATCGGCTGACCAGATCGAAAACGGCCGGCGTCTTTTTACGCGCGCCTGGACGTTCGCGCGCGGCACGCCCGATCTCGATCATCTGCCACCGGACGACCGGCCGGAGATCGCGTTTGCGGGCCGTTCCAACGTCGGCAAGTCGAGCCTTATCAACGCGCTCGTCGGCCAGCTTCGGCTCGCCCGCGCCTCGAACACGCCGGGGCGAACGCAGGAGCTGAACTTCTTCACCGACCCGGAAGCCGATCTCTTTCTCGTCGACATGCCGGGCTACGGATTTGCGGAAGCGCCGAAGGAAAAGGTCGCGGCCTGGAACAAGGTCATCCGCGCCTATCTCGCGGGCCGTCGAACGCTTCTCAGGGTGTTTCTGCTCATCGATGCGCGGCACGGGCTGAAGCCCCCGGACGATGAGATCCTCAATCTGCTCGACGGCGCGGCCGTCTCCTATCAGGTCGTTCTGACCAAGGCCGACAAAATCAAGCCGACGGAACTCGAGAAGGTGAAGGCGCACACACTCGCGGCGCTGGCGAAGCGTCCGGCGGCATTTCCGTCCATCATCGCGACGTCGTCGGAAAAGGCTCTCGGATTCGAGACGTTGCGCGGGACGATCGCGCAGCTTCTGGAATCGCACGGCCAGTGACGTCAGTGCAGGAACTTCTGGATTAGCGACGTCGCCGTGCCCATCCCGCTCTCGCCGAACGTCGCGAGCGCGCCGCCGACGATGGCGGCAACCGTCCATCCCGTAAGCCGGGCGAACGCGCGGGCGAGGTTGGCACGAACCTTCACCTCGACGAGCTGATCGGGAAGCGCAGTTTCCGCGGCAACGCCGTCGGCGCCTATCGTTCGCGCCGACACGACGATCTGCAAGCTCGACCAGCCGCGCGTTTGCGGCGTGATCAGAAAGCGCCAGCTCGCGAAATCGTCGCTTGCGTAGCCGAGGTTGCTTTCGATCCACTGCGTCTCAGGTGATGCCGACTCGATGAAGAAGCCGCCTTCGGGCGCACGCAGGCGAACCGACATCGCCTTAGTGACGGCGATGGAGTGCTGCCAGACCTTGCCATCGCCATCGAGGCCTTCCGTCAGCGCCTTTACCGAGGCTTTGGCGATTCGGATTTCGGCGCGCGAAGTCTTGCCGACGCGCATCGAACGCGGAATGTTTTCCGCCAGCTGTCCGGCCTCGACGTTTGGACCTTTTGCGCCTTTGGCCTTGCGGCGTTGCTTGCCTTCCGGCGCCTGACGCTGCGGTGCCGGGGCGGACATCGGCGGACCCGAGCGGAGCGCGGGGTCGTGACCGAGATTCGGATTGGGCCTCTGACCGGGCATGCCCAATGGCACCCCTATCGGCGCACCCATTGGCGAACCGGGACCCATTGGGGGACTCGAAGGCGCCGGCGGGCGCATGCGCATTCCGCCTGGGCTGCCTGGCATCGGGCCGCCGGGTGGAATGGGGGGCGGCAGCACTCTTGACGGCTGCGGGCGCGGCGGCAGATCGGCGAAAATTTCAGGAGGCGGAGCGGGGCTCGCTTCCGGTGGGCCTCCCGGATATGGCCGAGGATAGGCGGGCTGCTCCGGCGCTGGGACCGGGGAAGGTGCTTGTTGTCCGGGTGGCCGCGCAGGAAGCGGCAGCGAAGGCTCGGGCGCGGATGGTTGGCGTAGGGATGGTTGGGGCGCGGCGGAGCCCGGCGGCGACGTCGTGTAGGCGACCGACGGACGGCCAAAACTCGGACCGCCCAAGTTCGTATCGCCGAAGCTCGGCTCGGTTCGCTGTTGCGTTTCGCGTTCGCCGCCGATCGGCAGCTTCGGATCGAGGGATGCGGGCGGCGATGGCGGCGGCGCTTCGGAAGGGGGGGAAGAATCGGCTCCGAATGGAGGTTCGATGCTGAGGGAAGGCTCGGCTTCGGGCGCCGACACGACCTCAGGCAGCGGGGGTGCGGGTTCTTCTGCCGCGGGCATAGGATACGGCGCAGCCGGGGGGGCGGGCCGCGGCATATCCTTCATGATTTCGCGCAAGGAAGGTGCCGCGCGCGATTGAACGCGTTCGCGGGCGCGGGCTAGCACATCGTCGGCAACAGGCGGCGCCGGCTGCGCGGGTGCGGGTGTTTCGCGCGGGGCGGCCAATGCTGCCTGCAGAGCACGGATGGCGTTATCGAACGTCAATCCGTGGGCTTCGAGAATTTCGGCCGCCATGCTTCGCGCGTCGCCGACGATGGCGGCGAGCACGATCGCGCCGTTGATGTCCCGCCTGCGGCTTCCCCGCGCGGCGGCTGCAGCGGCTTCCAGTATGCGACGGACGTCCTTCGATACGCCCAGCGAATCTTGAGGGTTCGGAGACGGTTGCGTGCTTGCCAGCACGCGCGCGATGACGTCCGCTTTCAGCCGGGCGCCGTCGATTTGGCTCGCGTCGAGCACCGCGCTGGCGTCAGGATCGTCACAAAGGGCGGCAAGCAAATGCTCGAGCGAAACCTCCGCCGCGCCGCTGGAGCCAGCAAAATCGGCTCCCCGCGCCAGCGTGGCGCCGAGATCGGAGGACATCGGAATTTGAGCAATATCTGTGGCCGTCACGCCCACGATGTCTCCTGAACTGAAGGCCAAAACTGGCAGGACTCGCCAGGACTCAATGCATTAACGTGCCGAAAGTACATACTCATGGCAAGGTTATAGCAAGGTCATGACCCTCGGGACGGCAGAATGACTTTCGTCCCCAGGTGCCCACGATTGCCTGCGTCAGTAACGCCCGGATGTGGCAAAGACCGGGAAATCCATTGAGGCATTTTGCCGAGAAGCTATAAGACCGCGACGAGGCGACCGGCTCCCCGCCGGCGCGATCGGAATGGCAAAAGGGGGAGCCTGTGACGTCAACGAAAAGTCTCTCGGAAAATGCTGCCGCGGCCCCGGCTGAAAAGCCGCTGAGCGCGCATCAGCAGGCGCGGATCCTCGCCGAAGCCATCCCGCATCTCATCCTTTACGATGAAAAGACCGTTGTCATAAAATTCGGCGGCAACGCGATGGGCGACGAGGAGCTTTTCAAAGCCTTCGCGCAGGACATCGTTTACCTGAAGCAATCCGGCATCAATCCGATCGTCGTGCACGGTGGCGGGCCGCAGATCGGCAGCATGCTGCAGAAGCTCGCGATCAAGTCGGATTTCGTTCACGGTTTGCGCGTGACGGACAAGCCGACGGTCGAGATCGTCGAGATGGTGCTTTCCGGGAAGATCAACAAGGAGATCGTTTCGGCCATCAACCGGCAAGGCGGCAAGGCGGTCGGCATCTCGGGCAAAGATGCCAACTTGATGATCGCCAAGAAGATCACTGAAATGCCGCACCCTCAGTCGAACGAGATGCAGAAGGTGGATATCGGCTTCGTCGGCGATCCGCTGGAGGTCAATCCGCACATCGTCGAAGTCATTTCGAAATCCGATCTCATTCCTGTGATCGCGCCCGTTGCCATCGGCCGCGACGGCGAAACGCTGAACGTCAACGCCGATACGTTCGCATCGGCTCTTGCGGCGCGCATGCAGGCCAAGCGCCTGCTTCTGTTGACCGACGTTTCCGGCGTGCTCGATGAGAATAAGAAGCTCATTCCGAGCCTTTCGATCGAAGAAGCGCGCACCATGATCAAGACCGGCGCAATTTCGGGCGGGATGATCCCAAAAATCGAAGGCTGCATCGAGGTCGTCGAGGCGGGCGTCGAGGGCGTCGTTGTCATCGACGGGCGCGTGCCGCACTGCGTGCTGTTGGAACTCTTCACCGAACACGGCGTCGGTACGCTCGTGAAACGCGCGGAGCGCAAGCGGGGCAAGAGTTGATGGCGGCATCCGCCTCAACGCCGGATTTGCCGAAGCTTGCGCAGGTGGCGGCGAAGCGCGGCTTCGATCACGTCGATACCTGGATTTTCGATCTCGACAACACGCTCTATCCGGCGTCCTGCAACCTCTTCGCGCAGGTCGATCTCAGGATGAGCGAATTTATCGCCAAGACGATCGGCGTTCCGCGCGAGCATGCGCGGCATCTGCAGAAGGCCTACTACCGGCAGTTCGGCACGACGCTCGCGGGGCTGATGAAGGTTCATAAGCTGCCGCCCGGCCCGTTTCTCGAGTACGTGCACGATATCGATCTTTCGGTCGTGCCGGCGCTGCCGGATCTCGCCGCCGCGATCGCCGCTCTTCCCGGACGACGGCTGATTTTCACCAACGGCTCGCGGGTTCATGCGGAGAACGTCGCCCGTAAACTCGGCGTGCTCGATCTCTTCGACGACATCTGCGATATCGCGGCGATCGAATATGTTCCGAAGCCCGAGCGTGAAGCCTTCGACCGGATGCTGAAGCTGCATGATGTTCCGGCAGGGCAAGCGGCGATGTTCGAGGACATGCCGCATAACCTCCTTCCGGCATCGACGCTCGGCATGACGACGGTGCTCGTTCATTCCGACTACATCGACCATCCCGCGCAATTGAAAATCCGGGAATGGCGTGAGCTTCCCGATCACGTCCATTATTTGACGCGTGATCTGACGAGGTTTCTCGTCGATGAGGTTTCGGCGCCGACGGGGCGTAAATAGCCGTGACGGCGGACGCTTTTCACGAGCTTGCAATTTTCGGAGTGCCGCTCGCGTTTGTCTGGCTCTCTTTTCTGATCGAGCTGACGCCCGGCCCGAACATGACTTATCTCGCCGTTCTGACGCTCGCCGATGGCCGCCGCGCAGGCTTCACGGCCGTCGCCGGCGTTGCTTCCGGTCTTCTTCTCATCGGTTTGCTTGCGGCGCTGGGCGTCACAGCGATCATTTCGCAATCCCGAATGCTGTACGAATTCTTCCGGTGGGCGGGCGTGCTCTACATGGTCTGGCTGGCCTACGACGTCTGGCGCGGCGAAGAGCCACTGGAGGCCAGCAACGACAATGCCACGGCTGGACGATTTTTCGTTCGCGGGTTTCTAACGAACGTTCTCAACCCAAAGGCGGCAGTCTTTTACATCGCGATGCTGCCGCAGTTCGTCGACCCCGATAGGACGCTGCTGCCGCAAACGATAACTCTCACGGTCGCGTACGTAGCCGTTGCGACGATCGTTCATGGCGGGATCGTTGCGCTGGCATCGCGTGCGCGGCCCTTGCTGCAAGACGCCGGGCGGGTGCGGACGGTGAACCGTCTTTTGGCGATCGGTCTTTTGCTGGTAGCCCTTTGGCTTCTCTGGTCGACGGCCGAGTTCCAAGTTCGCCCAAGCTGACCGGCTCTCAACCGCGGCCGATGAACGGCATCGCCGTTGCCATCAGCGTCATCGACTGCACATTGGCATCAAGCGGAAGATTGGCGATGTAAAGCACGGCGTCGGCGACGTGTGCGACGTCCATTCGCGGTTCGACCATCACGCGGCCATCGGCTTGCAGAATGCCGCTCGCCATTTTTGCGGTCACGTCCGTCGCGGCATTGCCGATATCGATCTGCGAGCAGGCGATGTTGTCGGCGCGGCCGTCGAGCGAAATGGATTTCGTCAGGCCGGTGATGGCATGTTTCGTCGCCGTGTAGGCTGCCGAGAAGGGGCGGGGCGCTTGCGCCGAAATCGAGCCGTTGTTGATGATCCGTCCGCCCTTCGGGGTTTGCGTTTTCATGATGCGGATGGCTTCGCGCGCGCAGAGAAAGGGGCCCGTGAGGTTGATATCGACAACACGTTTCCACTCGTCGACGGGCAGATCTTCGAGCGGAACGCCCTGTGTAAACGTCCCGGCGTTGTTGAACAGGAGATCGAGACGGCCAAAAGCTTCCAATGTCTTTTCAAAAGCGGCGTGGACGGCTTTTTCGTCGGTGACATCGGCGGGCGTGAGCAGGAACCGGCCGCCGCCCGGCGCGGCTAATGTCGCCGTTTTCTCAAGTTCGGACACGCGCCGCCCGAGGAGGGCTACGTCATAGCCCGCCGCATGAAGCTTCAGAGCAACAGCGCGTCCGATGCCCGAGCCAGCTCCGGTAATTAGCGCTACCTTGGGCTGTCCGGCCATAGGCTATCCCTTGCAATCGCATCACATTGGCCTGGATAACGCGGAACAGCTCAGCACGCTAGTTTCTGCGGACTTCGCGGCGTGCTATGCCGCGCCGACGGCAAGAGGGAGTTCGCGAACGTGGGGAACGCGGAAGGAACTCAGGCGCGATTTTGCTCGAATTGCGGAAACGCGCTCGCTGGGCCGTTCTGCAGTGGCTGCGGGACGCCTGCAAACGCGGCCAAGACGCATGGAGAGGGCTGGAGTGCGCTCACATCGGAGTTTCTCAGCTCCCGTCGCGGCAAGGGGATATTTGCCGTTGCGATTTCTTTCCTGCTCAGTCCGGTCAATACGATTATCCGGCTGACAGACGATCCGACGTATCGATCGCATTGGGGCTTTCTGACAGCGACGGTCGGCGCTCAGCTGACGCTTGTGTACGTGATTATGCCAAGGGTTCTCTCGGCGCTGTTCAATGTTCCCGATACCGCGAACAGCGGGGCCGTCATCACCAACGAGGTCGTGCAGTACGTTGGGATGGCGATCCTGACTCCCATCCAATATTACATCTGCCGTGCACTCGGCACGCTGCCGCGTTCGCCGATGTCGTACGTGAAGCTGTGCGTTCTTAGCGTCAGTTACGGGGCGCTGATATCGATTGGCCTCTCGCTTGCCGTGCTTACGATCGCGTTGGCGGTGATGAAGACCGGCGCGAACATCAATCTGCAAGAGGTCGCGCAAGCTCTGACGATGCTTGGGCTCGCCGGCATCCTCGCATTCGTCGCGGCAAGTCATAAGAGATTTTGGGGGATGTCCTGGCCGATTGCGATCGGCGTCACGCTCTTTCTTGGCGCGATGTCGTGGCTCGTCGTCTATCCGGGGCTGACGGCACTTGTCGAGCAGGTCAAAATGGGCGGAACGTTCGGGAATCTTCTGGGGTAAAACCCTTATCGGGTCGGGACCGGCTTTTCGCCGCGATAGTCGTAGAAGCCGCGTTTCGTCTTGCGGCCGAGCCAACCGGCTTCGACGTATTTCACGAGGAGCGGACAGGGGCGATATTTCGAGTCCGACAAACCTTCATAGAGAACCTGCATAACACTCAGGCAGGTATCGAGACCGATGAAGTCGGCAAGTTCCAGCGGCCCCATCGGATGATGCGCGCCGAGCCGCATCGCTTTGTCGATGGCATCGACCGTACCGACGCCCTCATAGAGCGTGTAGACGGCTTCATTGATCATCGGCAGCAGAATGCGATTGACGATGAAGGCCGGGAAATCTTCCGACACGGCCGTCGTCTTGCCGAGGCTTTCGACGAAGACGCGAGCGGTCGCGAATGTTTCGTCCCCCGTCGCAATGCCACGAATGAGCTCCACCAGCTCCATGACCGGTACGGGGTTCATGAAGTGCATGCCGATGAAGTCTTCGGGACGGTCGGTCGTCGCTGCGAGACGGGTAATCGAAATCGACGACGTGTTGGAGGCGAGCAGCGCGGTCGGCTTCAGGTGCGGGCAAAGCGCGGCGAAGATCTTGTGCTTCAGTGCTTCGTCTTCGGTTGCCGCTTCGATGACGAGATCGCAATCGCCGAAGTCTTCGAGTGATGGTGCGAAGCTGATGCGCTCAAGGGCCGTATCGCGTTGTTCTTCCTTGATCAGGCCCTTGGCGATCTGGCGGGCCATGTTCTTATGGACTACCTCCAGGCCGTGGTCGAAGGACTCCCGTTTCAAGTCGTTGATCGCGACCGTGTAGCCTGACAGCGCCACGACGTGGGCGATGCCGCTGCCCATCTGGCCGGCGCCAATGATGCCGACCTTGCTGATCGTCCGGGCAGGTTTCACACCGACCTTGCCTTTTTCCATCAGCTTCTGAACTTGCGGCATGAACGGGTGTCCTTCGGGATGAAAGCTTGCTCAGCGTCCGGCTTTTTGCAGTTCAGCGTCGAGTTCGGGCAGGGCCTGGAACAGGTCCGCGACGAGCCCGTAGTCCGCGACCTGGAAGATCGGCGCCTCGCCGTCCTTGTTGATCGCGACGATGACTTTGGAGTCCTTCATGCCGGCGAGATGCTGAATAGCGCCTGAAATACCTACGGCGATGTAGAGATCCGGGGCGACCACCTTGCCGGTCTGTCCGACCTGCCAATCGTTCGGGACGAAGCCCGCGTCGACGGCTGCGCGCGAGGCACCCATGGCGGCACCGAGACGGTCAGCGACGGGGGCGATGTACTTGGTAAAGTTGTCGCCATTGGCCATGCCGCGGCCGCCGGAGATGATGATCTTCGCCGATGTCAGCTCAGGGCGATCGGACTTCGACAGCTCGGCCTTTTCGAAGGTCGTGATACCGACGGCGGCCGGAACGGCGACCTTTTCGATCGCAGCCGAGCCGCCTTCGCCGGCGGCCGGAAACGCCGAGGTGCGAACGGTGACGACTTTCGTCGGATCCGTCGATTGAACCGTCTGGATGGCGTTGCCGGCGTAGATCGGGCGCTCGAACGTATCGGGCGAAACGACCTTGGTGATGTCGGATATCTGCATGACGTCGAGCTTGGCGGCGACGCGCGGCAGGATGTTCTTGCCAGAGGCGGTCGCCGGGGCGACGATGGCCGAATAATCCTTCGCGATCGCGAGGATTGTCGCCGTCACTTCCTCTGCGAGGCCTTTGGCCAGGTGAGGTGCATCCGCGACGAGAACCTTCGAAACGCCTGCAAGTTTGGCTGCGGTCTCGGCGGCGCTACCAACGTCGGAGCCAGCAACCAGAATGTGGACGTCTCCGCCAAGATCCTTCGCCGCGGAAAGGGCTTTGGCCGTTGCGGGTGAGAGTGCGTTGTCCGAAAGTTCAGCGAGGAGAAGTGTCGACATCAGAGAACTCCCGCTTCGCTTTTCAGCTTCTCAACCAGTTCGGCAACGCTGCCAACTTTGACACCGGCTTTACGCGTTGCCGGTTCGCTTGTCTTCAGTACTTTGAGACGCGGCGCGATATCGACGCCGAAGTCTTCCGGCTTCTTGACATCAAGCGGCTTTTTCTTGGCCTTCATGATGTTCGGAAGCGAAGGATAGCGTGGCTCGTTCAAGCGCAGGTCGGTCGTAACGACAGCCGGCAGATTGAGCTTGATCGTTTCGAGGCCGCCGTCGACTTCGCGGGTGACGGAGATCGCGCCTCCTTCCGGAACGACCTTCGACGCGAAAGTGGCCTGCGGCCAGTCGAGCAGGCTCGCGAGCATCTGGCCCGTTTGATTGCTGTCGTCGTCGATGGCTTGTTTGCCGAGAATGACGAGATCGGGTGTTTCGGCAGCAACGAGCGCCTTCAGCAGCTTTGCGACGGCGAGGGGCTCGACGATCGTGCCTTCCGGGACCTCGATGAGAATGGCGCGATCGGCGCCGATGGCGAGCGCGGTCCGGAGCGTATCCTGCGCTTTGGCCGAACCAATCGAAACGGCGACGACTTCCTTGGCGCCGCTCTTTTCCTTGAGGCGGACGGCCTCTTCGATCGCGATTTCATCGAATGGATTCATCGACATTTTGACGTTTGCCAAGTCGATGCCGGAACCGTCCGGTTTGACGCGAATTTTGACGTTGTAGTCGACGACGCGCTTGACCGGGACAACGATCTTCATCTCATTCGCCAGTATGACTGGCGCTCCCTTGTTGTTGTTTCCCGCGCTTTGGCAGAACGCAGGTTCTTGCAGCGCGGCAACTGCCTGACCGTGCAAACCGAAAGACCGGCCCGCCCGATGGCAGAAAAAGAGTTCTCGCAGCTGCGAAGAGCGAAGCTACGGTTGGGTTTTTCGCAAGTCAATCGCCGCCTGCGTCGCGGTGACCTGGGTTTTGAGCCCGATGCAGTCCTACCGGCGGGGGCCCTGCGGGGTCTCTCGCGTTATTGCCCTTCGGTCAACGGTTCTTGCCGGGCACCCACAGGATGTCGCCCTTGCCCCGGTTGTTGACGTACCGGCTGGCGACGAACAGGAAGTCCGACAGCCGGTTGATGTATTTCAGGGCGGCGGCGCTCACCGGTTCGTCGGGGAGGGCTGCAAGTTCGACCATTTTCCGCTCGGCCCTGCGCGAAACCGTCCGTGCGACGTGAAGTGCCGCGCCTGCCGGGCTGCCTCCTGGTAGAATGAAAGACCTTAACGGCTCGAGTTCGGAATTCATCTGGTCGATCTCGCTTTCCAATCGCGCCACCTGCGTATCGGCGATGCGCAGCGGCTCGTAGGGCAATTTCTGGCCCTTATCGGGTACGCAGAGATCGGCGCCGAGATCGAAAAGATCGTTCTGGACCCGAAGTAGCATTGCATCCACGTCCGGCTCGGCGCCCGCCAAATGGGTGCGCGCGACGCCGATGACGGCATTGGTCTCGTCGACCGTGCCGTATGCCGCGATCCGGGGAGACGTTTTTGGGACGCGCTCGCCGGTTCCTAACGCGGTCGTGCCGGCGTCGCCGGTCTTTGTATAAATGCGGTTGAGTACGACCATTGGTGTGAAACCTGGTTTGGCTCGTTCAGGGTAAAAGTGCCGACGTCCGTCGCGGCGGCCCGCCTTTAGTGGGTCACAAAGACGTAGGCAAGAATAATGAGGATCGCGACAAACTGGAGGCCCACGCGCCACCGCATCAGCTTCTGGCTTCGATTGGGGTTCTTACCCCTCATCATGTTCCAGAGACCCAGAAGCAGCACGATGAGAACGGCAAAAACAGCAACTGTAGTGGCATGATAGAGAAAAGTTTGCATTACTCATATCCGGAGCAAGAACAGAGTTTTTGCTTACGCCTTCCACTCCCGGCCGGCAATGCGCAAGTGGTTAAGCCCGCAGCGGACGTGGGCAGAAAGCCGTTCGGCCTGGAAAGCATTACGCATTTGAAATTTGCTCTCCGCCGCAAATCCCTTAATTTTTCCGCCGCATCATTCGCTGGTCCGGCTCGGGCGATCCCGACCCCGCACACTTTCGCGATTTGCGTCCATTGAGCCGAGGCCCTGTGTCAAACAACCTATCGTCGTCGCGGATCAGACGGCCTCGCTTCCATAGCGTGGCCCGCCGCGGGCTGGCCGGTGCGCTGATGCTTTCGGTCGCCGCCGCTCCTTTCCATCTTGCCGCTCAGGAGGCTGCGCCTTCAGATCCAGCCGCCGCGCGGAAGGTGCTCGAAGAGAAAAAACGCCAGCTCGATACCAACGCTGCCAAAGAGCTGACGATCCAGTCGGATGTTTCCCAGCTCAGCGCCGAACGCGAGCGGCTGAACGGCCGTCTCGTCGAGACGGCGGCGCTCATCCAGCGCAGCGAAGCGCAGATGACGTCGATCGAGGGACGTTTGTCGGAGCTCGAAGAGCAGGAGCGCGTCGTCAAGGGTTCGCTCGCGCAGCGGCACGGGCAGATCTCGGGATTGCTGACGGCCTTGCAGCGCATGGGGCGCAATCCGCCGCCAGTTCTCGTGACGCGACGCGAGGATGCCTTGAAGATGGTCCGAAGCGCGATGCTGCTGTCGTCGGCATTTCCGGACCTTCGCGACAAGGCAGTCGCTCTCGGGGCGCAGCTCGCGGATCTACAACGCGTGATGGGGAACATTCGCACGGAAGGCGCGCGGCTGCAGGCGGAGACCGAGCGTCTCAATGAGGCGCGCACCCGTCTCGCCAGCCTCATGGAAGTGAAGAAGCAGACGCTCGCCGATCGCGAGTCGGAGCTTCAGTCCGTCCGCGTTGCGACCGCCGACATCACGAAGAGCGTCACCAACCTGTCGGAGCTTATCAACCGTCTCGATACGACGGTGACGCAGCAGACCGGGCTTGGCGCCTACAACGACGAGCTCAAGGCGCGTCGTCAAGCGGACGCGAGTCAGGGCCGGGGTCCGGCAAGCGGTCCTCAGATCATTACGCCGCCGCCGCCGGAGCAGGATGGCGTTACGGCTGCAAAAGCGACGGGCGCCGTCGCAGCCTCCGCAGGCGGCCAGCCGGCTACCGCTGGGCTGATACCGGCGACGTTGTCCGCCAAAACGCCCACTGCCACGCCGCCGGCAGCACCGGGCGCTCCGAACACCGGCGCGGGTAATACCAAGGTTGCGATGGTGGAATTGGAGCCGGGCGGCGCATCGCTCATTCCGGGTAGCCCGGGGCGAATCAAACCTGCGATCCCGTTCTCGGATGCACGAGGAAAACTGCCGTTACCGGCGCAAGGACGGCGTGCGCTGACGTTCGGGGAAAAGACCCAATTCGGCGGTCAGTCGAAGGGCATGGTCATTGAAACGCGCCCGTCGGCGCAGGTTACGTCACCATGCGACGGCTGGGTTGTCTACGCCGGAGAGTTCCGCAGCTACGGGCAACTCTTGATCATTAACGCTGGCGATGGCTATCATATCCTGCTCGCGGGTTTGTCTCAGATCGACGTCCAGCCGGGACAGTTCGTGCTGACCGCGGAGCCCGTCGGTACAATGAGTGGTGGGCAAAAGAATTCCACATCCGCGCCAGTAAGCGGACCTGTTTTATATGTTGAACTTCGTAAAGATGGGCGTCCTATAGATCCCGATCCCTGGTGGGCATCAGGTCAGCAGAAGGTACAAGGCTAATGCGCAAGACAGACTATGCATTCTGGACATTCCTGCTGATGGCAGGTTTGGCCGGCGCGACCACGCTGCTGAACGTCACGCAGACGTACTCGGCAACGTCGTCGCAGAACTCCGAGCTTTACAAGCAGCTCGATCTCTTCGGCGACGTGCTCGAACGCGTTCGTTCCGATTATGTCGAAAAGCCCGATGATACTGCGCTCATCGAAGCTGCGATCAACGGCATGCTTGCGTCACTCGATCCGCACTCGTCCTATATGAGCCCGAAGAATTTCCGGGACATGCAGGTTCAGACGCGCGGCGAGTTCGGTGGCCTCGGCATCGAAGTCACCATGGAGAACGGTGTCATCAAGGTCGTCTCGCCCATCGACGACACGCCCGCCGCAAAGGCCGGCCTGATGGCAAACGACCTCATCACCCATCTCGACAACGAAGCGATTTCGGGCCTGACACTCGAACAGGCGGTCGAAAAGATGCGCGGTCCGGTCAATACGCCGATCATGCTGACGGTCGTGCGCAAGGGCAAGGATGAGCCGTTCGACGTCAAGGTCGTGCGCGACGTGATCCGCATCAACGCCGTCAAGTCGCATGCGGAAGGCGATATCGGCTACGTCAAGGTCACGACGTTCAACGAGCAGACGCACGCGAACCTCGTGAAGGCCGTCGAAACGCTCGACAAGCAGATCGGACCCAACATCAAGGGTTACATCATCGACCTGCGCAACAATCCGGGCGGTCTCCTCGATCAGGCGATCGCGGTATCGGATGACTTCCTTGAGCAGGGCGCAATCGTGCTCACCAAGGGCCGCAACAACGAGGAAACACAGCGGGCGAACGCGCGTCCGGGCGACATCACGGACGGCAAGAAAATCGTCGTTCTGATCAACGGCGGCTCGGCGTCGGCTTCGGAAATCGTTGCGGGTGCCTTGCAGGATCACAAGCGCGCGACGATCATCGGCACGCGCTCGTTCGGCAAGGGTTCCGTGCAGACGATCATTCCGCTCGGAGCGAACGGCGCCATCCGCCTGACGACGGCCCGCTACTACACGCCGTCGAACCGGTCGATCCAGGCCAAGGGTATCGAGCCGGATATCAACGTCGATGAAGCCGTGCCGGATGACATGAAGGACAAGATCGCAGCCGAGAAGCCGCGCGGCGAAGCGAGCCTTCGGGGCCATCTGAAGAACCCTGACGGCACTGAGAAGGAAGATGATCTCGGCGAACCGTCGGGCTCGCCGTCCTACGTCGCCAAGGATGCGGACAAGGACACGCAGCTCCAGTACGCAATCAACTTCCTGCACGGCACCGCGAAGGGTCCGGAGACGTCGAGCGCGACGCCTTCGACGCCTGCGGTCGCCCCTGCGCCGAAGTCCGGTTCGGACAACAAGGCGCCGGTTCCGTCCGATGACGACAAGAAGGTGACGCCGAACTAAAATTGGCTTTCCGAGCCGAGGTTTTGGAGGGCGCCCATGCGGCGCCCTTCATGCTATTGGGGGCCCGTTCAATTGGGCTTCGTTCAATCAGGGATGAGTTATGCCGGATCAATCGAAGAAGGCCCTCGCGGAGACGCTGCCGTATCGTCCGTGCGTCGGTCTGATGGTCATCAACGCGCAAGGTCTCGTCTGGGTCGGCCGCCGCGCCGACGTCCCCGGCGACGCGGAAGGCCGGGGGACGTGGTGGCAGATGCCGCAAGGCGGCATCGACGCGGGCGAAGACCCGGCGACCGCGGCACGGCGCGAACTCTTCGAAGAGACGTCGATCGTCTCGGCCGATCAGATCGGCGAACTCTCGAAATGGCTGACTTACGACCTTCCCGATAATCTCATCGGGCACGCCTGGGGTGGCAAGTATCGTGGTCAAAAGCAGAAATGGTTCGCCTATCGGTTCACGGGAGACGACAGCGAAATCAACATCTTGCCTGCCAAGGGCGAGCCTGAGTTCGCGGAATGGCGCTGGGCGCCGGCCGGCGATCTTCTCGATCTCATCGTGCCGTTCAAGCGCGACGTCTACCGGGATGTCCTTCTGGAGTTCGCTCCGCTCGCACAGGCCAGCCGTCCGTAACGGTCACGCCAATTTTCTGCAAATACTGGACAAAAAGTGCGGTTTGTGGCGTTTGGTCCTCAATATGACAGTCTAATGTCATAAGACTGCTACGAATTTCTGTACGATAGGCGAATCAACGCGCAGACTGAGCGCAAGCGTTTTCAACAGGTCCGGCTGAATGTCGACGTTGCCAGATCTTACCCAGCTTAGCCACGGCGCGCTGCCGTTGCGGATTTGCGTCGGCATCATGCTGATCAACCGCGATGGTTTGGTGTGGGTCGGACGGCGTCGTCCGAAGTGGGCGGGCGAACAGCAGGCGTATATCTGGCAGATGCCGCAGGGCGGCATCGAGAAGTTCGAAGCGCCGCGGATCGCTGCTCTCCGCGAGCTTCGCGAAGAAACTGGGGTGACGAGCGTTCAGGTCATCGGCGAGCATCCGGAGTGGCTGAGCTATCAGCTTCCTGACGGTTTGCTCGGGATCGCGCTGAAGGGCCGATATCGCGGCCAGCGGCAGAAATGGTTTGCGATGCGCTTCCTTGGAGAGGACAGCGAAATCGACATCGCGCCGAAGGAAGGCACGAAAGCCGAGTTCGATACTTGGAAGTGGGCTCCGATCGAGACCGTGCCGGAGCTGATCGTGCCGTTCAAACGCGAGATCTATGAGCGCGTGACGGGCGATTTCGCGCATCTCGCGACGCCGCTGGCGTAGCGCCGGGTTCGGTTAGGTCTGACCTGATTTTTTGAAAGCACAAAATTTGCGGCGCGCGGATATCAGGTCTTCAGGCCGGCAGCGGTCATGAAAACCCGGATCACGATGGCGACGACGGCGACGGTCGCGACACCAGCGATCCACAGCAGCACGAGCCAGCCGATCCGGCGGAGCCAGGAAGGTTTCTCAGTCCCTGTGCCGGCCGGGCTCAATGATAGCCTTCCCCGGCTCTCACTTTGCCGCGGAACACGCTGTACGCCCATGCCGTGTACACGAGGATGAAGGGGATGATGAAAAGCGCTCCGACGAGCGCGAATCCCATGCTCTGCGGGGGTGAGGCCGCGTCCCAGATGGAAATGGACGGCGGAATGATGTTCGGCCACAGGCTGATGACCAGACCGCTATAGCCCAAGAAGACAAGCGCCAGCGCCAAGATAAACGGCAGCGCGTGGGAATCGCGGTTGACCGCCCAAAGCAGCGCGAGCGTCGACAGAACCACGAGCACCGGGACCGGCGAAAAAAGGATGATGTTGGGGAAGGAAAACCAGCGCGCCGCTATCTCCGGATGTGCGAGCGGCGTCCAGATGCTGACGATAACGATGGCGACGAACAGGGTGATCGCGATCGGCTGCGCAAGCGCGCGCATCCGCTCCAGCAGGTCTCCTTCGGTTTTGATGATGAGCCACGTCGCGCCGAGCAGCGCGTAGGCGAAGAGCAATGCAATTCCCGTAAAGACGCTAAACGGGGTCAGCCAATCGAGCGCGCCGCCGGCGAAGGCATTTTTGGAGACCGTGAATCCCTGGATGAAGGCCCCGAGAATGAGGCCCTGGCAGAATGTTGCGATGTAGGAGCCGCAAGCAAACACCGTGTCCCATGTGTGCCTCGGACCCCGATCGGCGTTTATGCGGAATTCGAAGGCAACGCCGCGCAGGATCAGTCCGAGGAGCATCACGACGATCGGCAAATAGAGGGCGCTCAGAACGACCGAATAGGCGAGCGGGAAGGCCGCAAGCAGAGCGGCGCCCCCGAGGACTAGCCAGGTCTCGTTGCCGTCCCAGACGGGAGCGACGGTATTCACCATCAAGTCCCGTTCGTCGCGGGCCGGAATGAACGGGAACAGGATTCCCACTCCGAGATCGAAGCCATCCATGATGACGTACATCATCAGGCCGAAGCCGATGATGAGAGCCCAGATGAGGGGGAGATCGATACCCATGGCGGTCAATTCCCTGTCGCAGCCGGAACGTCGATGTTGCCGCTCGCGGCCGACATCGGGCGTGCGGGACGGTGGAAGAGATTGTCTTCATCCATCGGCGGGCCGCCGCCTTCGTCGGGGCCTTTCGCGACGACTTTGAGCATGTAGCCGAGGCCGACGCCGAAGACGACGCAATAGACGACGACAAACAGGATCAGCGAGATCGAGAGCGCGAGGACCGAGTGGTTCGAGACACCGTCAGCGGTGCGCATGACATTGTAGACGACCCACGGCTGGCGTCCCACTTCGGTCGTTATCCAGCCTGCCAAAATTGCGAGCAGGCCCGCCGGTCCCATCCACATGGCGAAGCGAAGGAAGGGCTTCGAGGCATAGAGATCGGCTTTCCACCGCAGCCATAATCCCCAGAGGCCGAGCGCGAGCATGAGGAGGCCGAGGCCGACCATGATGCGGAATGTCCAAAAGACGATTGTCGAGTTCGGGCGATCACCGGGCGCAAATTGCTTCAGGCCTGGAATTTCGCCGTAGAGCTTATGCGTCAGGATGAGGCTTCCGAGAAATGGGACTTCGACGGCGTAATGGGTCTTCTCGGCCGTCATGTCGGGCCAGCCGAAAAGTATGAGCGGGACGCTCTCGCCCGGTGTGCTTTCCCAATGCCCTTCGATCGCCGCGAGCTTGGCCGGTTGATATTCGAGCGTGTTCAGTCCGTGCTGATCGCCGATGAAGATCTGGATCGGCGTCAGCACCAAGATCAGCCACATCGCCATCGAGAACATCGTGCGGATTGCGGGCGTCGTGCGGCCCTTGAGCATGTGCCAGGCGCCAGCGGCCCCGACGAAAAGTCCTGTCGCCAGGTAGGCGGCCGCGGTCATGTGCAGGAGCCTATAGGGGAAGGACGGGTTGAAGATGACTTTGAGCCAGTCGATGGGGACGACCCGGCCGTCCATCACGGTGAAGCCGGCCGGCGTTTGCATCCAGCTGTTGGATGCGAGAATCCAGACCGTCGAAATCAGCGTTCCGGTGGCGACCATTATCGTCGAGAAAAAATGGAGGCCCGGGCCGACTCTTTGCCAGCCGAACAGCATCACGCCGAGGAATCCCGCTTCCAGGAAAAAGGCGGTGAGGACTTCGTAAGCCAGCAGAGGTCCGGTGACACCGCCGGCGAACGTCGAGAAGAAGCTCCAATTGGTGCCGAACTGGTACGCCATGACGATCCCAGAGACGACGCCCATGGCGAAATTGATCGCGAAGATCTTCGCCCAGAAATAATAGAGCTCGCGAAATCTAGGTTGCTTCGTCCATAGCCACAGACCTTCGAGCGTGACGAGATAGCTTGCGAGCCCGATCGTGAGCGCCGGAAAGATGATATGAAAAGAAACCGTGAAGGCGAACTGTAAGCGCGCTAGCTCGAGAGCGGTCGTTGATGCCGCGCTGGTATCCATATTTCAGCCTCGGTACCGAAACGTGCGAACGTTCGCACGTTCCTTGCCTTCATCTCGGAAAAGTGGCGGCCACCGTGAACCTATCGCAGTCGCCGCGAAATAGCGTCTTCTGCTCGGGCTTAATGAACGGCTAAATAGAGAACGTGTTTTCGGGAATCAACAGCCGAGCATCGATTTATTCGCTCAAGACGCGCGAATGGGCAAATAAAAATTCAAATAGGATGTTCGTTGCGACGCTCACTATCGCCGTGGTGCGCCAAGGGCTCTGTTCTGCAAATTAAAATCGGTCGACGGGCTATTGAGATTGCGCAAGCGGCCCGGATAATTCGGCGTTGGCGATCCGACATTGCCCGATGTCCCCGATCCGCTGCCGTTTGATGTGCTTGGTGGTGTGCGGATGATCGTATCTGACCTGCCGGAAGACTGTGAACCGGTCGTCGACTGAGCCAGGACTGGCGCCGCTAGGCCCAGTGTGGCCGCGGTCGCAAGTATGATGACGTTTTTCATTTCTCGAACTCCTTGTCGCGGGCGGCGCAGCGGCTTCTACCCATTTCATTTTTTAAATGGGGAAACCGAAGGATGCTGCAAGCGGAGCATGGCAGACGCGCGCCAAGGCTCGCAGGTTCCGGGCCGGATCACCTTCCCCCTTCGCCGATCGTAATCGTTTCGCAAGAGACGTGTCAGCGAACGAGAAAAATGGTCCACGTAGCGAGGCCAACGAGAACGGCACACAAGAGCGCCAACATGAGTGGATTGTTTACGGGAGGCCTGTCGCGGTCGTCGGGAGGATCGGAGGATTTTTCCATGAGCCCAGAATAGAAATTGCTTGAATTGAGTATGACGGAAACTTTGTATGATTTTTCAGTGATTTGAGAGTAAAATGTCAAAAACTAGTTGACCATTCGTGAATGGATTTTTGAACTTTAGGTCACGCCTCCATTCGCGCGTTCTACGATGGCTTTCATCAATATTGAGTATGCGCATCTCGTCATCGCCGAAGTTTTTTGAACTGGACGGCGTTTAAGATATTTTCTGCGACGGGAGGCGCTTCCGAGAGCTTGAGTTGAGGAGCTTCAGGATGCGACTGTTAAAGCGAAAGCGGGGCCGGATTGCGGTCTTGATCGCGGTTCTCGGAATTGTCCCATTCGGCGTCGGTGCGTATGCCGATTGGGAGCCCGAAAGTATCCGAATTCAGAAAGAAGCCGAGAAGTCTTACCGGACAGCGCCGGTTGTTCCGATCGATCGACCGAATTCCCATCGCCGCGACTATTTGAAAGACGGACCGGCCGGCAACCAGCTTGGCCCTTCGCCTGTTCCCGGGCCGACGCTTCCCGGAGCGGGCAAGCGTGCTTCCGACCGATGATGGGTGTAATGGCCGAAGACCGGAGGGTGGCTCTGCAAGCCGACGAGTACCTTCGCAAAGATCTTCCTGCCGCAGCTCTAAATCGCGACTTGATCGTTCGCCGCATCCCGCTCGTGCGTGTGCGGCTCTGGACCTCTATAATGCCTTTCCTGAATTGGTCTTTGCCCGGCAACTGAGGGTGCGAAAGAAGATCGCGCGTCGTTGCTGCGGCATCCGGCACATTGGACAATTTGCCCAATGCCCTCGCCGTTGGGACCGGGACAAGAAGCTAGCTTAGGGGCTCGTGGACGCATTGCGCGCGGAGCCGGGCATCGTTCAAGGAGCAATATCGGCCGATGAGTGGAGCTTCAGCCACGTTCGAACGCGACGCGCGAATCGTAAATGCCCGGCACGGCCAAGTTGATCCCGGCGAAATCGCCATCGGGGTCATCATCGGACGGACTTCGGAATTTTTCGACTTCTTCGTTTACGCCATCGCCTCGGTCATCGTTTTTCCGAAGCTCGTCTTTCCGCATCTCGATGCGCTGACCGGCACGCTCTATTCGTTTGCGATCTTCGCGCTCGCTTTTGTCGCCCGGCCCATCGGCACTGTCATATTCATGGCCATCGATCGCGCCTACGGCAAAGGCGTGAAGCTGACGATCACGCTTTTCCTGCTCGGCAGCTCGACGGTCGCGATCGCCTTTCTTCCCGGCTACGAACAGTTGGGCTGGGTCTCGGCTCTGCTTCTCGCGACGTTCCGGATCGGCCAGGGTTTGGCGCTCGGCGGCGAGTGGGACGGCCTTCCCGCACTGCTCGCGATGAACGCGCCGGAAAACCGGCGCGGCTGGTACGCCATGATCCCGCAGCTTGGTGCGCCGCTCGGGTTGATCGTTGCGGCCGCTCTCTTTGCTTATTTCGCCTCCAACCTTTCGAGCGAAGATTTCCTCGATTGGGGCTGGCGCTATCCGTTCTTCGTGGCCTTCGCGATCAACGTCGTTGCGCTCTTCGCACGTCTCCGCATGGTCGTGACTCCGGAATTCACTGAACACTTCGAGAAGAAAGAACTCGAGCCGAAGCCCATCGGCGAGACGATCCGTGCTGAGGGCGCGCATATCGTCATCGGTGCGTTCGCGCCGCTCGCGAGCTTCGCGCTCTTTCACATGGTCACGGTGTTCCCGCTCTCCTGGGTGTTCCTCTACACGGACCAGAGCCCGACGCGCTTTCTCGTCATCGAGCTCATCGGCGCGATGGTCGGTCTCGTGACGATCGTCCTCTCGGGATTTGTGGCCGACCGCGTCGGCCGCAGAAACCTGCTCTCGGCGACGGCAGCCGCCATCGCAGCGTTCAGCGGTTTCGCGCCTCAGCTTCTCAATGGTGGCGACGTCGGCGAAGTGATCTTCATGGTGTCGGGCTTCATCCTGCTCGGACTGTCGTTCGGACAGTCTTCGGGTGCGGTCGCGTCCAACTTCGCGAAGGCCTACCGTTACACGGGATCGGCGCTGACCACCGACCTCGCGTGGCTTGTCGGCGCCGGGTTCGCACCGTTCGTCGCGCTCTATCTGTCGAGTCAGTTTGGCCTGATGGCGGCGGGCGGATATTTGCTCTCGGGCGCCGTCGTTACGCTGTTGGCGCTGGCAATGAGCCGGCAGCTCGAATCGACCGAGCGCTGAACGCCTCTCTCGGAACCCAAGAATAAAAAAACGCCCGGCTCGAAGCCGGGCGTTTTTTGTTAGGCGTTGGCTCAAAGTTCAGGCGAGACCGAGCTTCTGCGCGAGGCCGATGCGCTGGAGCTTGCCCGTTGCGCCCTTCGGAATTTCGGCAAGAAGCAGGATCTTGCGCGGCACCTTGAAGTTCGCGAGGTGCTCGCTGGCGAAATCTCGGAGTTCACGTTCCGTCGCCTCTTTGCCTTCGCGCAGGACGACGGCGGCGGCGACGTCCTCGCCGAGCTTGTCGTGTGGAACGGCAAACGTCACGACCTGCAGCACGGCCGGGTGATCCATCAGAACTTCGTCGACCTCGCGCGGGGATACCTTCTCGCCGCCGCGATTGATGATCTCCTTCAGACGTCCGGTAATCGTGATGTAGCCGCCGGCGTCGATGGTGCCCTGGTCGCCCGTCCGGAACCAGCCGTTGGTGAAGGCTTCGCCGTTCGCCTTGTCATTGTTCTCATAGCCGGCCGTGACGTTGCCGCCGCGAATGACGATCTCGCCCGTCTCGCCAGTCGCGAGCAGATTGCCGTCCGGGTCCATGATGGCGACTTCGGGTCCGGCGGCGATGCCGACTGTACCGGGCTTCCTGACGCCGCCGATCGGGTTGGACGCCATCTGATGCGCCGCTTCGGTCATGCCGTAGGCTTCGACGACGGGTGCGCCGAAGGCGGCTTCGAGTTCGGTGATCACCTGCGGCGGCAGCGACGACGATGACGAGCGAATGAAGCGCAGCTTATGACGCGCGATGATTTCGCGGTTGTGGCTGGCGCGGCCAACGATCGCCTGATGCATTGTCGGCACCGCCGTGTACCAGGTGGGCGCGGCCTCTTCCATGGCGGAGAAGAATTTCAGCGCGTTGAAGCCGGGCGTGCAGAAGATCGAGCCGCCGCGCGACAGCGGTGCGAGGACGCCCGCGATCAGTCCGTGGATGTGGAAGAGCGGCATGATGTTGAGCGCGCGATCGTCGCTTGTGAGGTGCAGCGCGGTCGCGATGTTGGACGCGGAGGCCGCCACGTTCGCGTGGGTCAGCGGTACGATCTTGGGACGCGACGTCGTGCCGGACGTGTGCAGGATCAGCGCGGTATCGTCGCTTTCTGCTGGTCCGGGCCGGGCGGGCTGCTCGCGTCCCGTTTCGGCCGACAGCGTGAAGGCGCCGGCGCCATGCTCGGGATCGGACTTCAACGTGATAATGGTAATGCCGCGCTTTTCAGCGGCAGCAACCGCGGGCGAGGTGCTGCCCTCTTCGACGATCAGCGCCTTTGTGTTGATGTCCGACATGTAGAAGTCGAACTCGTCGGCGCGATAGGCGGGATTGAGTGGCGCGGCGGTGGCTGCCGATGCGGTGGCGACGAACGCGGTCGCCATTTCAGGTCCGTTCGGGAGCACGATGGCGACACGGTCGCCGCGGCCAATTCCGAATTCGTTGAGGCGCGCGATCGTGCGCATGACGAGCGTGCGAAAGCCCGCATAGGTGAGGGGCTCGGCGCCCGATGCTCTGATTGCAGGTGCTTGGTCTTCGCCCGCCTTAAGAAGATCGTGCAGGGTCGTGCTCGTTGTCATTTCGACTGTCTCTCCGGTACGTCGGCGTCTCGCGGCGTCGTCAGGCTTTTTCAACTTTCAGACGGCCGCCCTCGTGCGCGAGCGTTGCCGCCAGCAGCTTCACGCAGGCATAAACCGTCTCGATCTGTGGGGTCGGGACATTCGCGACCCGGCCCAGTTCGATCACCGAACCGATCAGTGCATCGGCTTCAATGGCGCGGCCGGCCTCGATGTCCTGAAGCATCGACGTTTTATGCGGGCCGACGGCTTCGGCGCCGGCGATCCGCTTCTCCAGTGGAATGCGGAAGCGAACGCCGAGCGCTTCGCCAACGGCTTGGGCTTCGCGCATCAGGCGCGCGGCGGCGTCGCGGGTCGGCTGAAACTTGCAGATATCCTCAAGAGTAGCATGTGTCAGCGCGCTGATGGGATTGAAGCTCAGGTTGCCCCAAAGCTTGGTCCAGATCTCGGCGCGGATATCCCCGGCCACCGGAGCTTTGAAGCCGGCCTTCTGCAGCGTCTCGGAAATGCGGACGATACGCTCAGTTTTAGAATTATTGATTTCCGCGATCGAGAAGCGATTGCCTTCGATATGCTTAATAACGCCCGGCTCGGTTATTTCGGCGGCCGGATAGACGACGCTGCCGATCACACGCTCTGCCGGCAGATTGTCGGCAATGACCCCATTTGGATCGACGCTCTCGAGGCGTCTTCCCTCGTGCGGTCCTGGAACGCGCAGAAAGTACCACCAGGGGATGCCGTTTTGTGCGGTGAGCACGGCGGTATCGGGACCGTACATGGTCGGAAGATCCCGAACAACGGCTGCAACTTGATGCGCCTTCATACCGAGGATGACGAGATCCTGCTTCGCCACATCCGCGATTTTGTCGGTCGCGGCGATGCGCGAGACATTCTCGCGGCCGTCCTCTTCGATGAGCTTCAGACCGTTTGCGCGGATCGCCGCGAGATGAGGACCGCGCGCGATAACGGTGATTTCTTCGCCCGATTGCGCCAAACGCGCAGCGAGCAAGCCGCCGATGCCGCCAGCTCCAACGACACAAATTTTCATGGAGTTTGGACCCTCACTCTTATGGCGGCGCAGCAAGATCTTTGTTGGCAGATCGCGTCAACGCCCCACTTGCCGGGCGTAATTTTTCACGATTTATGTGTGAGCGCTTTTAGTGCGAAATGAAAAAAAATTACAAGCCCGAGGGGGACGTCCTGATGACTGCTCAAGCGGAGTCCAGCGCTCCGGCTTCCAGCTTTGCTGCGCAAAACACGAAGCGCTGGCTGCAGCTGATCCTTGGCGTGCTGTGCATGACGATGATCGCCAACCTGCAATACGGTTGGACGCTCTTCGTCAATCCCATGGCCACCAAGTTTGGCTGGGAAATGGCCGCCATCCAATGGGCGTTCACCATTTTTGTGCTGACGGAAACGTGGCTTATTCCGTTCGAAGGCTATCTCGAAGACAAGTTCGGGCCGCGGCCGCTGGTGCTGTTCGGAGGCATTCTCGTCGGCATCGCGTGGGTGATGAACTCCTACGCGGACTCGCTTGCGATGCTCTATGTCGCACAGGCGATCGGCGGCGTTGGCGCAGGCGCGGTTTACGGCACGTGCGTCGGCAATGCGCTCAAATGGTTTCCCGACCGGCGCGGCTTTGCCGCAGGCGTGACGGCGGCGGGCTTTGGAATGGGGTCGGCGCTGACCATCATTCCCATTTCGAAGGTGATCGCCGCGGACGGATATGAGGCGGCATTTCTCTATTTCGGAATTTTGCAATCGGCGGTCATCATCATTGCATCTTTCCTTCTCAGGGCACCGCCAAAAGAAGCGCATAGCGTGCAGCCGACGTCGCTGGTCACGTCCCGGCGGTCGTTCACGCCGGTCGAGATGCTCAAGTCTCCGATCTTCTGGATCATGTATCTGATGTTCGTGATGATGGCGGCCGGGGGCCTGATGGCCACGGCGCAGCTCGCGCCGATCGCGAAAGATTTCAAGGTTGCGGACGTGCCGGTTTCGCTGCTCGGCATCACGCTGCCGGCGCTGACGTTCGCGCTCTCGCTTGACCGCGTTCTCAATGGCGTGACGCGGCCGTTCTTCGGCTGGGTTTCCGATAAGATCGGCCGTGAGACGACGATGTTCATCGCCTTCGGCATCGAAGGCATCGGTATTCTCGCCCTCGGACACTTCGGGCACGATCCATTCATGTTCGTGCTGCTGACCGGTCTCGTGTTCTTCGCTTGGGGTGAAATCTACAGCCTCTTCCCGGCGACGTGCGGCGATACGTTCGGTTCGAAGTTCGCGACGACGAACGCCGGGCTTCTCTACACGGCCAAGGGAACGGCGGCGCTGCTCGTACCGTTCTCGAGCATCCTGACGAAGACGACGGGGAGCTGGCACGCTGTGTTTTACACGGCGGCGGCGATGAACATCCTGGCCGCCGTGCTCGCGATTCTTGTGCTCAGGCCATTGCGGCAGCGGGCTATGCTGAAGAACCAGTGACGCGGCTTCACGCGCAGCAAGTCTTTTCAGAGTTCAGAAACGAGCTGGAACCCTGTTCCGGCTCGTTTTCTTTTCCGTGCAGGAGAGACGCATCACGCGCTTGCCGATGGGCCGCTTCGTCGTCCGAACAGCAAGGCGATCACGAAGCCCGCTGCAAAGCCGCCGACGTGGGCCATGTAGGCGACGCCGCCGACATCGGCTCCGGTGTTGGCGATGGAGCCGACACCGCTGAAAAGCTGAAGGACGATCCAGAAGCCGATGACGACAATCGCCGGCATCGAGATGATCTGGCGCACGACGAGCACGTCGACGCGTGATTGCGGAAACATCAGAATGTAGGCGCCGAGCACACCCGCGATGGCGCCGGAGGCGCCGACGTTCGGGATGCTCGAACCCTCGTTGAAGACATACTGCGCGAACGTCGCTGCGATGCCCGCGACGAAATAAAAGACGAGGTATTTCACGTGGCCGAAGTTGTCTTCGACGTTATCGCCGAAGATATAGAGGTAGAGCATATTGCCGAAGAGATGCATCCAGCCGCCGTGCATGAACATGGCGGTGAAGATCGTCGGCCATTCCGTCGCCGGGCTCTCCCTGAAGTGACTCGGGATGAACGCCCAGTTCTGGACGAATTGATCGCCGCCGCTGAGTTCGACGAGAAAGAAAAGAATGTTGGCTGCGATCAGGGCGTACGTGACAATCGGAACAGAGGCTACTTCGGAATCGTCGTCACCAATCGGAAACATCGCTGTCGCTCCCCTCGCGTCGCTCCGTCCTGTTCAATGCCGTGACGTGCCCGCCCCCCTGTGCCCGATCGATCAGGCCGGTCGCGGTTTTCGAGCCGATAGCAGGTAATTGACGCTGGTATCGGGATTTCGAGACCATACGTCCTGCAACGGATTATAGGTGATGCCTTCGAGATGCGCGTCTGCCAGGCCGGCAGCCTCGGCATAACGGCGGAGTTCTTCCGGCGTGATGAAGCGGTCCCATTGATGGGTGCCGCGCGGCAGCCAGCCGAGAACGTACTCGGCTCCGACGATGGCGAGCGCCCAGGCCTTGAGGGTCCGGTTCAGCGTCGAAAATACGGCGAGGCCGCCGGGCGCGACCAGGGACGCGCACTCTGCAATGAACTTCGCGGGGTCCGGGACGTGCTCGACCACTTCGAGGCAGGCGACGATGTCGAACGATCGGCCTTCGGCGACGAGGTCTTCGACGCGCGTGGCACGATAATCGATCGCGAGGTCCTGGGATTCGGCGTGGGATTTTGCGATTGCGATATTGCGTTCCGAAGGATCGATGGCCGTCACGGTCGCGCCCATGCGCGCCAACGGCTCTGCGACGAGGCCTCCGCCGCAGCCAATATCGACTGCGGTCAGTCCCGAAAGCGGGTGCAGGGTCTTGGCGTCGCGGCCGAAGTGTTTCACGGCGGCGTCGCGGATGAACGAAAGGCGCGGAGGGCCGATCTGGTGAAGGGGGCGAAACTTGCCTCTCGGGTCCCACCATTCGGAGGCGAGGCGGGAAAACCGCTCGACTTCTTCGCTGTCGAGCGTCCGGTCGCCAGCTCCCGATTGCGGTCCCGATTTTTGCGGTGCGATCATTCTCTTCTCCGGTCGTCGGCGCTACTCGTCAGCTGGGCGCCTGCATTGTCAAGCGGTTGTATGCCTCCGGCCTGGCCGGGGGCAGTTGCAGGGGGGCGCGCGAGCCGCTAAGAAGCGCCGGACTCAATCCAAATCTTAATACGCGTTTGGCCCGGTTCGGGTCCGAGCGGGTTTGCTCAAGGAAAGCACTTCGTCGATGGCGACGGTAGTCATGAAATTTGGCGGGACCTCTGTCGCCAATATCGAGCGCATCCACAACGTCGCGCGGCACGTGAAGCGCGAGGTTGACGCCGGGAACAAGGTCGCCGTCGTGGTATCCGCCATGGCGGGGGTGACGAACCAGCTCGTTTCCTGGGTCAAAGAGGCCTCCCCCTTGCACGACGCGCGGGAATACGACGCGGTCGTCGCGACGGGCGAGCAAGTGACGGCGGGCCTTCTCGCGATCACGCTGCAGGCGATGGGGCTTCGGGCTCGCTCCTGGAGCGGCTGGCAGGTGCCCGTCAAAACGAATGCGGCGCACGGTTCGGCCCGTATCGTCGATATCCCGGGCGACCAGATCAAAAAGTCGATCATGGGCGGGGAAATCGCCGTCGTCACCGGGTTTCAGGGAATAGAGCCGCGCGAGAATCGAATCTCGACGCTCGGCCGCGGCGGCTCCGATACGAGCGCCGTCGCGATTGCTGTCGCGCTCGAAGCCGACGTGTGCGACATCTATACCGATGTGGACGGCGTTTATACGACCGACCCGCGGATCGTCTCGAAAGCGAAGCGACTCCCCAAGATCTCGTATGAAGAAATGCTCGAGATGGCGTCGCTCGGATCGAAGGTTTTGCAAACCCGCTCCGTCGAGCTTGCTATGGTCTACAAGGTGAAAACGCGTGTCCTTTCGAGCTTTGTCGCGCCTGACGGCATGAAGGCCTTCAGCCCGGACAATATCGAAGACATCGGAACTATCGTATGCGACGAGGATGAGATCGTGGAACAGCAAGTCGTGAGCGGCATTGCCTACGCCAAGGACGAGGCCAAGATTACCCTGCTCAAGGTTGACGATAAGCCGGGCATCGCAGCGCGGATTTTCGGGCCGCTCGCGGACGCGAACATCAACGTCGACATGATTGTCCAGAACGTCGGTGCGGACGGTAAGCATACGGACATGACCTTTACGGTCCAGGCGGCCGAACTGCCGCGTACGCTCGACGTCTTGAAGAAAGCCAAGGCTGACATCGGCCATTTCGACATCAAGAGCTCCGCCGACGTGGTGAAAATTTCCGTCATTGGCGTCGGCATGCGCAGCCACGCAGGCGTCGCGTCGCAAATGTTCAAGACGCTGGCGGAAAAAGGCATCAACATTCACGCCATCTCGACGTCCGAGATCAAAGTCAGCGTGTTGATCGAAGCTGCGTATGCGGAGCTTGCGGTGCGGGCGCTGCATTCAGCCTACGGGCTCGACAACGATTAGGCGGGGCGCCCTTCCAAGCCCCGTCCTTTTGCGGATATGAAACAATCTGCGGCAGGTTTGCCGCGGGACGGCTGGCAGGAAGGTCATGATAGCGCGGCGCGACGATCCGAGACCCCTACCGAGCGAAACCTCGCTCCGGGTGATCATGCGCCATTTGCGCGAGATCATGGCCGACGGCGGCGAAGGCCAGGACAAGCTCGACCGCATCGTGCGGCAGATCGCGGGCGTAATGGTCGCCGAGGTCTGTTCGATTTATCTGAAGCGTCAGGATGGCTCGCTCGAACTTTTCGCGTCGGAAGGCCTCAATCCCGATTCCGTCCATACAACCCGGCTGAAGCGCGGTGAGGGTCTTGTCGGGCGGGCGTCGGAACTCGGAACGACCGTCAACGAGCCCGAAGCTTCGAACCATCCGGCGTTCTCCTACCGGCCGGAGACGGGCGAAGAGATTTATCATTCGCTGCTCGCCGTGCCGATCTCGCGTTCGGGGCAGGTACTCGGCGTGCTCGTCATTCAGAACCGGACGCCTCGCGAATATTCCGACGAGGACGTCGAGGTTCTGCAGGCGACCGCGATGGTCATTGCGGAAAACCTCATTTCAGGCGCCGTTGCGGGTACGGTCGCGGCCATCGAAGCTTCGCGCTCACAGCCGGGCCTGATCGAGGGCGAACCGCTTTCGGACGGCATCGCGCTCGGCCACGTGGTGCTGCACGAGCCGCGCATCGTCGTTACGCAACTGATGGCGGAAAACCCCGCGATCGAACTCGAGCGTCTCGATCTTGCTCTCGATAAACTGCAAAAAAATATCGACGAAATGTTCGAGCACGAGCATCTGTCGAGTGTCGGCGAGCATCGCGACGTGCTCGAAGCCTATCGTATGTTCGCGCACGACAAGGGCTGGCATCGGCGTTTGCGCGAGGCCGTCGAAGGCGGGCTGACGGCGGAGGCGGCTGTCGAGCGCGTGCAAAACGCCATGCGCACGCGCATGCTGCGCCAGCACGACGCATATTGGCGCGAGCGGCAGCGCGATCTCGACGATCTCTCCGACCGGCTGCTGCGCGTGCTTTCGGGACGGCTGAAGAGTTCGGAAGACGACGGCGGCCTACCGCCCGACACGATCCTCGTCGCGCGGACGATGGGGCCTGCGGAGCTTCTCGATTACGACCGGAGCCGGTTGCGCGGTCTCGTCGTCGAGGATGGATCGAGCCAGAGCCATGTCGCGGTTGTCGCGAAGGCACTCGGCATTGCAGCGATCGGGCAGGCGACCGGCATCGTGGACCGGGTTACCGCCGGAGACGCGGCCATCGTCGACGCGGTTACGGGCGAAGTTCATCTCCGTCCAACAGGCGAACTCATTTCGGCCTATTCCGACAAGGTGCGTTTCCGCGCACGGCGGCAGAAGCGCTATCAGTCTTTGCGCGATCGTCCGGCGATCACAAAGGATGGCCTTCCAATAGCCTTGATGATGAACGCGGGTCTTCTGGTCGACCTGCCCCATCTCGATGAATCAGGCGCCGACGGCATTGGGCTCTACCGGACCGAATTGCAGTTCATGCTGTCGGAGGCGTTTCCCCGTCTCGACCGGCAGACGCAGCTCTACCGCTCCGTGATCGAGGAAGCGGGCGGCAAGCCCGTCGTGTTCCGCACGCTCGACGTCGGCGGCGACAAGGTTCTTCCGTATCTTCGGCAGCCGAAGGAAGAAAATCCGGCGATGGGCTGGCGCGCGATCCGAATGGCGCTCGACCGGCCCGAGCTTTTCCGGCTGCAAATCCGCGCGCTACTCAAGGCGGCGGCGGGCCGCGAGCTCCGCGTCATGATCCCGATGGTGTCGGCGAGCTACGAGCTTGGCGCAATCCGGGCACTGATCGAGCGGGAAAAGGCGTTCCTGACCGAGCATGGACATCCGCTCCCCGAGACCGTGCTCGTCGGCGCCATGTTCGAGGTTCCAGCCCTGCTCTTCGAACTCGATGCGTTTCTGTCGCGGGTCGATTTCGTGTCGGTCGGGTCGAACGATCTGATGCAGTTCCTGTTTGCCTCGGACCGGACGAACGCACGGGTTGCGAGCCGCTTCGATGTGCTGGCACCGGCGCCGCTCCGGGCGCTTCGGACGCTCATTGCGAACGCAGATCGCTACGGCGTCCCGGTGACGCTCTGCGGTGAGATGGCGGGCAGTCCGCTCGAAGCGATGACGCTGATCGCTCTTGGCTTCAAATCGCTGTCGATGGCGCCAGCATCGATCGGTCCGATCAAGTCGATGGTGCTGTCACTCGACGCCGGGAAGGCGGCGACGTTTATCGACGAACTTTTGAAAGAGGGTTCGAAAGACGTGCGCATGTCCTTGCAGCAATTCGCCGAAAGGGAGCGCGTCGCGATCGACGGTTAACGATTGCCGACATATTTTCAGGCGCGGCCTTTGACAAACAAGGATTTTTAGCCAAGAATATACTTAACATTTGGGGGCCGGCGCGTGTTGCCGGGTGTTGTATGCGTCGCGGCTTTGTTGAGACCGATTCGGTCTGGGGTTATGAGCGTGCGCGCCCGGTTTCGGCGCGCTTGGATCCTGCCCAACATCCACAAATCGCCGAAAGCCGGGTCCTCATCGGGCAATTCTTCATCGATCTCAGGCGGACGCTGCGGCTGACCCTGCCGCAGGCGGCGGAATATCTTCAGGTCCGCCCCGAAGTCATCGAAGCGCTGGAAACGGGTTACGTCGAATATTTGCCGGAGTGGCAGGACACCTCCGCGATCGTGATGACCTATACGTCGATGGCGGGCGTCAACGGCCGCCCGGCGCTCAATGCCATCGGAAGCCTGATCGCCTATTTTGCGAGCGTCGCACCGGCGCCGCGGCAGCCGGCCATCTCCGAGCGTCTGCAGCAGTTTGCCCAGCCGCAATATCAGCCGCAGCCATTTCCGCAGGCACAGCCGTTTCAACCACGGCCGGAGCCAGCAGGCCTGCAGGGCCGTTCGCACGACGTTGCACAGGCTGGCCCGCGGGAGCGCTCGCAAGCCCTTCGGCCCCCGAGAATCCAGGCGGCGGGAAACTTCATGCGCGCCGGATCCGCAATCGCAAACGGAGCCCGGCGGCTGCCGCAAGAAGCCCTCAATCAGGTTCGCCAGCGGCCGCAGCGCGCGCTTTACGCCCTGTCTCTGCCGCTTGGTCTCCTGTTGCTGATGATGCATTCGTCCATTTTCGAGACCGTCTCGCGGCCGTTCGGGTCGGCCGTGCGCTGGGTCAGCAGCTATTTCCAGGAGCATTACGGCCCTATCCGCGACGGTCTTAGGTATATCGAAGTCGATGACCCCCGGTCGCGGCGGGGGGACAAATTGCGGATCAGCGGCGGTTCGTATTAGATACGCACGATCTGTTGCCCGACCTTGGCGCACAGATGCTCCGCGGTTCTTTCGCGGCCAGCAATCAACCCATTTGGCAAAACCACCGGCGACCCACGCCGGCGAAATTCATCGGACACATGTCAGCACTGCCGCGCGAAAAACTTGATCGACTTTCCGAGCGCTGGGTCGCCATTCAGGATCAGCTGAACCACGGCGTGTCGCAGGCCGACTACGTGAAGCTGACGAAAGAATATTCGGAACTCAGCCCGGTCGTGGCGCAAATCGATGCGCTGCGCAAAGCCGAGGCGGAAAACAAAGATCTCGAACAGCTGATCCGCGATCCGGGCGCCGACAAGGATATGGTCGATCTCGCCTATGCGGAGCGCGCCGAGCTCGCGGAACGCATCACTGGTCTCGAGCAGCAGCTGCGCATCGCGCTCCTGCCGAAAGATGCGGCGGACGAGAAAAGCGCGATCCTCGAAGTCCGGGCTGGGACCGGTGGCGACGAAGCGGCACTGTTCGCGGCCGATCTCTTCCGCATGTATACGCGCTACGCCGATCTCAAGGGTTGGAAGACAGAGGTCATTTCCGCGTCCGAAAACGATCTCGGCGGCTACAAGGAAATCATCGCCTCGATCACGGGGCAGGGCGTGTTCGCACGGCTGAAGTTCGAATCCGGCGTGCATCGCGTGCAGCGCGTTCCGGCGACGGAAGCGAGCGGCCGCATTCACACCTCCGCCGCGACGGTCGCCATCATGCCGGAAGCGGAAGACATCGATATCGACATCAAGCCCGAAGACATCCGCATCGATACGATGCGGGCAGGCGGCGCGGGCGGTCAGCACGTCAACAAGACGGAAAGCGCCGTCCGTATCACGCATTTGCCGACCGGCATCGTCGTCGTTTCGGCCGAGAAATCGCAGCATCAGAATCGCCGCTTGGCGATGAACGTCCTCAAAGCCCGCGTTTATGAAATGGAGCGCGAGAAGGCCGCGAACGAGCGCTCCGACGCGCGGAAATCGCAGGTCGGCTCGGGCGATCGTTCGCAGCGGATCAGGACCTATAATTTTCCGCAGGGCCGGGTCACCGATCATCGGATCAATCTGACGCTCTACAATCTCGACGAAGTCATTGCGGGCGCCCTCGATCCGCTGATCGATGCGCTCATCACCGATCATCAGGCGACGATGCTCGCGGAATTGAGCGCGGCATAAGGTGCTGCAGCTCTTGCATTTGAGGCCCGAGCAAAGCCTCGCGGAGGCCTTGGCTGCAATGACCCAGGCGTTCACCCGCGGAGGATTGGACAGTCCGCAGCGCGACGCCCGCTTTCTTCTGCAAGGGCTGCTCGGGATCGATGGAGCGCAGCTCCTGTCGGCATCGACGCGGCCGCTCGGGGAAGCCGCAGCGATGGTCAGCGCCGGCGCCAATCGCCGGCTCGCGCACGAGCCCGTTTCGCGCATTCTCGGACACCGCGAATTCTATGGCCGCGACTTCATCGTCACGCCCGACGTTCTCGATCCAAGGCCCGATACTGAGGCCGTCGTCGATCTGGCGTTGGAGGTCGTAAGGTCGAGCGGACTTTCGGGGCGAGCCCTCACGATTGCCGACATTGGAACGGGTTCGGGAATTCTGATCTGCACGTTGCTGGCCGAGCTTCCGAATGGGACAGGGGTCGCGACCGACGTCAGTCCGGCTGCGCTCGAAGTCGCTCGCCGGAACGCCGAAAAGCTGGGGGTCGCGGACCGAATCCGGTTCGTTGCGACATCTGGTCTCTCCGGCTGTGGCGAGGCATTCGACGTCGTGGTTTCAAATCCTCCCTACATACGGGGAGAGGAGATCGCCGGTCTCGACCGGGAGGTGAAGGACTACGATCCCCACCTCGCCCTCGATGGGGGGACCGACGGTCTGGACGTTTACCGCGAGATCGCCCGTAACACCTTGGAATTGCTGCGGCCCTTGAGACTCGTCCTTGAGGTCGGATCGACCCAGGCGGAAGCCGTGGAAGGGGTGTTTGCGGCCGTCGGTGCGCGGCCTTTGGCGCGGCACCTCGATCTTGGTGGGCATGCCCGCGCTGTTGCAATGGAGATACATCTCTAACCTAAGCGATCATTTCTATTTGCGGAAACCTGTTTCCGGGGTAATATCGGGGGTGAAGAGTTTGATCGGATGCGCTTGGAGCAGACGTACCGCTTAAAGCGGCGATTAGCCCGGCCTTCCCATCTCAGATCATCAGCGCAAACGTTCTCGGACCCGTTAGTCCGTTGAGTGGCGAGTGTCGGGCTTCTTTCCTCGGCGCGTGTGCTGACAAAGCTCCTTTGAGGACGGCTCTAGTATCTTTTGCAGGGTTGATGAACGGGATTACTGCGATTTTGCCCGAGGCAGTGGGGCAAGAGCCGGGACTGCGGTCCGTGGGGCAGTGGTGACTTTAGAATCGACTTATTGAATTGGATCGGAGGATCCATGGCGCCGCATACAGATTAGCGTGCGCCGTTGGCAACGTATCAACAAGCATGAACGGGAGCCCATGAGGCAAGGTCAACAGAACCGTCGCGGTCGCGGTCGAAACAACAACAATAATAATAATAACCGCAAATCGCAAAATCCCCTGATGCGCAGTTTCGAGAGCTCGGGGCCGGATGTGAAAATTCGCGGCACGCCCTCGCACATCGCCGAGAAGTACATAACCTTGGCGCGTGACGCGCTGTCGTCAGGCGATCCCGTGCTGGCCGAAAATTATCTCCAGCATGCCGAGCACTACAACCGCATTATTCTCGGCTATCGCGAGCAGATGGCGCAGCAGGGCGGTGTCGATCCCATGGGCAACGGCGCCGCGCGAACGCATTCGCTTGCCGGGCCTGAAGGTTCGGATAGCGAGGACTTCGGCGACGAGGACGGTGACGAGTTCGGCACGCAGCCGCAGCTTGGCCAGGGTGGCGCGCAGCCGGACGCGCAGCAGCCTTTCCCGCAGCAACAGCAGCAGCCGCGCAACTTCGACAATCAAAATCGCTACGACAATCGGCAGCCGCGCCACGAGCGCTTCAACAACAACCGCAACGACCGCAATGATCGCGGCGACCAGCAGCGGTTCGATCGGGGCGATCGCGGGGACCGTGGCGACCGTCAGGATTTCCGGGGCGATCGTGGTGATCGCTATGAGCGCAACGGGCAGGGCGACCGCTACCGCGACGACCGGCGCTCCCATGGTGGCGACAACAATCAGGGTGAAGGCGGTTTCCGCCGGCGCGAACGTTATCAGGCGCCGAACGGCAATGGTCATGGTGGCGACCGCGAAGCGCCGGGAGGCAACTTCCAGCAGCCGAATATTGGCGCGCCTGTCGCGGAGCGTGCTGAACGCTCCGAGCGGCCAGAGCGGGTAGAACGCGCGGAACGAGCAGAGCGTCCGGAGCGTGTGGAGCGTCCCGAACGTGCGGAACGCCCCGAGCGCGCAGAACGCCCTGAGCGCACGGAACGTCAGGCGCAGCCAGCGGCCGCTCCGGCTTCCATCGAGCAGGAACAACCGGCATTCCTTCGCCGGCCGGTTCGCCGTCCGCGCCGTGAGGAGCCTGCCGAGGCTCCGGTTGCACCGCCGGCCGCCGCGAACGAAGATCAGGAATAAGCGCGAATATCAGCGCGTGAATTTTTCGCCGGCTGCGGGCTCCGTGGCCGGCGAAATTATTTCAGACCTCAATCCACGATTTCGAAGGTGTCGCCGAGGTGGACGCTGCCGCCGTCAATGACGCGGGCATAAACACCAAAATCGCTGTGGCCGAGCGTCTTCGACAGAAATGATGGGATTTTCATATCGCGAACGCCGGTCTCGGGATCGACGTTGGTCGCGGCGCAGCGCTCGGTGCGCTTGAAGACCTGAAGCACGGTGCCGCCGCTGATGCGGATCTTCTTGCCGACAAGGTCGAGTTCGCTCCACGGCTCGAGCCCGCCGATCACGAGATTGGGGCGGAAGCGGCGGGTATCGACCTTGGCTCCGATCATCTTGCTGAGTGCCTGGACACTTTCAGAATTGACGATGTGCACGCACTTGGCGGCGACGTCGGAAAAGCTATGGCCGGGGCTTGAAACGATCCGCGGCCTGCCGCGGAGGCCGGACGTTACGACGCGCGCTATCGCGTCTTCGATCTGCCGGCGGCCTTCTTCGGTGCGGAGGTCGCCCCGGGCGATCTCGACACCAGCCTTGGCGATAACGAGTGTGGACGTCGTGTCGTCGAACTCTGTGCGCAGCGTTGCCAGTTCTTCGTTCTTCATCAGCATGACGAAGTGGATCTTCGAGAGATGGCGCGGGTTTGCCGGATCGAAGGGGCCGGGTCCGTTTTCGATCGCGTAGGCGCGGTCGAAGGGGAGGGTCGCGAGCGGGGTCAAAGGAACGCTTTCGAGCGGTTCCGGCATCAAACCCTTAACCGGGTAGCGATAAAGAGCTTCAATCCTTGCGGGACCAACCTTTGCCATGCCGCGAATTTTCCCTCGGATTTGCCGTAGCCGCCCCTTTTTCGGGCGCTGCCCGCTCCTATATCGCGTTTATCATACGGGGCGGTGGGGATGCCTACCATTGGGTCTTTGTCCGCGCCTGGATGATAAATATCAAATCGCATGGCATTCTTTCCGGGCCTTATGGGGTGGTGAGAATGCGCTGGAGGACGCGACATGAATTTTGAACGGTACACGGACCGCGCCAAGGGCTTCGTGCAGGCAGCCCAGTCGCTGGCGCTTCGCGAAAACAATCAGCAGGTCACCCCCGCCCATCTTTTGAAGGTTCTTCTCGACGACCCGGAGGGTCTGGCGAGCGGGCTCATTCAGCGCGCGGGCGGCGACTCGCGTCAGGCTCTGCGCGAGGTCGAAGCCGATCTTGCCAAGAAGCCGAAGGTGACCGGCGGTTCGGGCCAGGTTTATGTCGCGCCGGAAATGGCACGGCTCTTCGATTCCGCCGAGAAGCTTGCCGACAAGGCGAGCGATAAGTTCGTGACGGCCGAGCGGCTGCTGCTCGCGCTGGCGCTCGACAACACGACAGACGCCGGAAAGATCCTGCGCAACGCAGGCGTCACGGCAGATAAACTCAACGGCGCAATCAACGACATCCGAAAGGGACGCACGGCCGATACCGCTTCGGCTGAGCAGGCGTACGACGCGCTGAAGCGCTACTCGCGCGACCTCACCGAGGCGGCGGCGACCGGCAAGCTCGATCCCGTCATCGGACGCGACGAAGAGATCCGCCGCACCATCCAGGTGCTGTCGCGGCGCACGAAGAACAATCCTGTCCTCATCGGTGAACCGGGCGTCGGTAAAACGGCGATCGCGGAAGGCCTAGCGCTGCGTATCGTCAAGGGCGACGTTCCTGAGAGCCTCAAGAACAAACGGCTTCTGTCGCTCGACATGGGCGCGCTGATCGCTGGCGCCAAATATCGTGGCGAGTTCGAGGAGCGTTTGAAAGCCGTTCTGTCCGAGGTCGAGGCCGAGGGCGGCAACATCATTCTCTTCATCGACGAGCTGCACACCATTGTCGGAGCCGGCAAGACGGAAGGCTCGATGGATGCGGGCAACCTGTTGAAACCTGCGCTCGCGCGCGGCGAGCTGCACTGCGTCGGCGCGACCACGCTCGAGGAATACCGCAAGCACGTCGAGAAGGATGCGGCGCTGGCGCGGCGTTTCCAGCCGATCTTCGTCTCGGAGCCGACGGTGGAAGACACCATCTCGATCCTGCGCGGCTTGAAGGAGAAGTACGAGCTGCATCATGGCGTGCGGATCACAGATAGCGCGCTTGTCGCGGCGGCAACGCTGTCGAACCGCTACATCACGGATCGTTTCCTCCCCGACAAGGCAATCGACCTCGTCGACGAGGCGTCGTCGCGCCTCAGGATGCAGGTCGATTCCAAGCCCGAGGAGCTGGACGCGATCGATCGCGACCTGATGCAGCTGCTGATCGAACGGGAAGCCTTGAAAAAGGAAACCGACGCCGCTTCGAAGGATCGTCTCGGCCGCATCGAAAAGCAGATTGCGGACCTTGAAGAAAAGTCTGAAGCGATGACGGCGCGCTGGGAAGCCGAGAAGAACAAGCTCGGGTCGGCGCAGAAGATCAAGGAAGAGCTCGACAACCTGCGGAACGCGCTGGAACAGGCGCAACGCAAGGGCGATCTCGCGCGTGCGGGCGAGCTTCGCTACGGGCGGATTCCGGAACTCGAGAAGAAGCTGCAGGGCGTCGAAAGCCAAGAAGGCAAGGGCGCTCTCGTCGAAGAGGCCGTTACGCCGGATCAGATCGCGGCCGTGGTGTCGCGCTGGACGGGCGTGCCGGTCGACAAGATGCTCGAAGGCGAGCGCGACAAGCTTCTGAAGATGGAAGACGCTCTCTCGAAGCGCGTCATCGGGCAGAAGGAAGCGGTCGTCGCCGTGTCGACGGCGGTTCGCCGTGCGCGCGCTGGGTTGCAGGATCCGAACCGGCCGATCGGCTCGTTCATGTTCTTGGGACCCACCGGCGTCGGCAAGACGGAGCTGACGAAGGCGCTTGCCGGATATCTCTTCGACGACGATACGGCGCTCATCCGTCTCGACATGTCGGAGTACATGGAGAAGCACTCGGTCGCGCGGTTGATCGGCGCGCCTCCGGGGTATGTCGGCTACGAGGAAGGTGGAGCGCTGACGGAAGCCGTACGTCGGCGGCCCTATCAGATCATCCTCTTCGACGAGATCGAGAAGGCGCATCCGGATGTCTTCAACGTGCTGTTGCAGGTGCTCGATGACGGGCGCCTGACGGACGGGCAGGGCCGCACGGTCGACTTCAAGAACACGCTGATCATTCTAACTTCGAACATCGGCGCGGAATATCTCGTCAACCAGAAGGAAGGCGAGGATACCGAAGCGGTGCGCGAAGAGGTGATGGCAGAGGTTCGGACGAAGTTCCGGCCGGAGTTCCTGAACCGTCTCGACGACATCATCCTGTTCCACCGTCTGCAGCGGAGCGAGATGACGAAGATCGTCGACATTCAGATCGCGCGTCTGCAGAAGCTGCTGGCGGATCGCAAGATCAAGATCGACCTCGACGAGCAGGCGCGGCAGTGGCTCGCCAACCGCGGTTACGATCCCGCGTACGGCGCGCGGCCACTGAAGCGCGTCATCCAGCGGAACGTTCAGGATCCGCTCGCCGAGCAGATCCTCGCGGGCGGCGTCAAGGATGGCGATACGGTGCCGGTGTCGGTCCGTGACGGCGAGCTGACGATCAACGGCTGGCCAGCGAAGGCTGCGGCTTGATGCTTTGTCCCCGGCGACTGCGCTCTACGCAGCCGGCCGCCGGGGACCAGATTTTCCGACTTTAGCATGATCGCCGTTACCAGCCGCGTTTGAAGGGCAAACAAGGCTTGTTGACATTGCGTGCAACTACACATATATTCCATACATGAGTAAAGATAAGCTAACAGCGCTCGACGTGTACGCCAGTTGCGTGTGCCTCGGCGTGCAAAGGGCGGCCCGTGGCGTCGCCCGCCGGTACGACGAAGCGCTGCGACCCGCGGGCCTGACCTCCGGGCAGTTCACTATTTTATCTTCGCTCCTCAGGGACGAGCCAACGCCGATCGGTTCGCTTGCCGAACTGCTTGGTCTCGATCGGACCACGCTTAACCGCAACCTGCGGCCGCTCGAGTCAGAAAATCTCGTAGAGACCGTGCCGGACCCTGAGGACGCGCGCGTGCGCCGCATTTGTTTGACGTCGGTGGGCCGCAAAAGGCTCGAAGCGGCGATTCCGCTGTGGCGGAAGGTTCAAGCGGAGAGCAACGGCCGGATTGGCAAGACAGGCTGGCGGGAGCTTAGACCGCTTCTTGATCATCTAAGCTGAACTTTGGAAGCCAATCCGGCATGCGCGAACAATTGGAGCATATACGTGTAATTACACATAAATGAGAGCGACATGAACCGAACGAAGCAGATCGATGTGAAAATTGGGACGATTGTTCTGATCGTCTTTCTTGCTGCGTGGGGGCTGGCGGTTGCGGCTGCGGCACACGCTGGGGTCTTCCAGGCAATCAAGCCGCTCTACTTCGGTCCGTTGGTGGCGGCTGGCATTGTAGTGCCGTTCTTGATTTACCTTTTGATACCAGACGTGCACCAGTACTTTGCAAAGATTGGTGTCTATCCGCTCACCGTTTGGCATATCTGGCGCATCCCCGCTGCACTTGCCTTCTTCTGGTATGGCCTCCACAACCAACTGCCTCCCGCATTCTGGCTTCTAGCCGGTGTCGGCGATTTTCTGGCAGGCCTCAATGCACTGCCGATGCTCAAGGGACGAGCGAGCGATGACGTTTATTTTCGAATTCACCGTTTCGGCTTTGCGGATTTCGTCGTAGCCGTTGGAACCGGGCTTCTCTATACGCTTCTCAATGATCCGCGAATGGCGACGATCCGTGAACTCCCCATGGTTCTCATCCCTCTCTTCGGCGTCGGCATATCAGGAGCCTCTCACCTCATCGCTTTCGATTTGTTGCGCCGAAAACGCAATGAAGTGAGCCAAGAGCAAATGCCGCGAATTCGTGCGGCAGAGTAATTGCGTTTCGACCCGACTTGCGCGGTCAAACTCACGGTGTCTAGGCTTGACTGGATCCCGGCCTGCGCCGGGATGACGGTGGGATCGGCGAAGGCTGCGGCTTGATATAAATTTCGGACGCGGTGCGATGAGCATCGCGTCCGGTACTACTGGCGATTAGAAATCGGAGCTAAGGGCGGTGGGATCGAAAGGTCTTTCGCGAAAGTCCGATAAAATAAATCGCTGTAGTCACCTTCGTTGTCGAAGTATTTTCTGAGGCATGCATATTTAAATTCGATGGCTTTCTGCCGATCCCCCTCCATCTCCTCATTGATAATGGGACGATCGTGCTCAATCTGGACCGCATCTAACCATATACCGCGGATAAATGACGTAACTTCAGGATCGAATAGATAGCGGGAACGATCCCATGCGCTGATTAGCTGAGGAAGACGGACCAAGTCAGGATGTCCATCCCTCATCCAAGGCGACATAAAATCTTGCACTTCAACGTAGACGGCGAAGCGCCGCTCAAAAATTGCGGCACGAATGGCTTGGGCAGACAACAGCGCTTGCGCTTCAGAAGAAAATCGCTCCGAGCGCCACGACAGAAATGCTGCCACCGCGGAAGCTGCAGCAGCGACAGCCGATGCGAGCGCTGATAAGTCCATGTTGTCATCTCCGGGGGAGGTCGCCCCATCATGGAATTCGAATTTCTCGCTGGTTATTGAAGTACTCGTCTACCTCTGCTTGCTCGGTTACGCGCTCCACTGTGAAAACTAGAAACTTCTTTATATTCCCATCAAAAAACCGGACAAATCGGCCGTAGAGCTTCAAAGGACCGCCCGAGTATTGGCTCCATGAGAAATCGTCTTCCCGCGGGAGACGTCCCTTCGCTACATACTCAATTCGAAAGCCCCTATCAAAGTCATGCGAGAAAACGATTCCGGTTTTTGACCCTCGGCTGAACGAATTCACCACGGCCATAAATACTTTGTCATTCGCGTCAACTTCGTCAGCCTCGATCATCGCCAACGCTTGCGCGTCGACAATCTTACTCGGCGAATAGGCGCGCCGCTAACGATCCCGGCGGCGTCAGCACTTCTGCCGATGGGGCGATATATTGCCTTAAAAGAGTTCGAGGTAACGCAGCGAACTGTTTGAAGTTCTTTTTGATTTGTGACGATGCACTGATCTACCTCCTTAAGTTGACTAACTTCCTTTTCGGTGGGCTTTTTAGGAAGGCCGTTGGCCGCTCTGAGAATTTCGTTCTGTTCTTTCAACAGAGCGATGATTTCCTGCATTTCTGAGTTAGGTTGGGGTATCCAACTATTCAGCACACGTTCCGAAAAGACGCCAAATGGCGCGCCAACAATTCCGCCTACGGCGGCGGCGATAATTGTTTGTTTGAACGAGCCTTCTTCGGGAGGGACGATGTATAGTGGCATCGCGCTGCGAGGCGCTTGAGCAATAATTTCTTTCTTTACGTAATAATGCCCAAGAATCGCGAGGGTTCGCGCCAACCCATAGTAACTCGCGCTAGCGTCATATAAGTCGAGCCGATTTTTGTCGGCGTCTCCCCCATAGAACACTAATGTGATGGTATTGTCGTTCGGCACTACAATATCCCCGCGCGAATCAATATGCGGTGAAAGATTACTGTGTGCTCAATGAGAGCATGAGGCTGCAAGGAGAGTTGCCCACTGACATTCATGGGCCAAAGAGTTTATTTTGGCATGAAGTTCTAGGGCTAGGCCTAGTCCAGCCCTATGAACCTCCCGACATAATCCTCGCTTTTCGCGACGCCGGCAAATGGCCTGGCTCACGCCGTGAAGGAGCTTAAAAAACTCGGGCGCGATGGGGGAAGTATCGCGCCCGAGTTTCGGTTGCGAGCTTTTACCGAATGCAGATCAGTTCCCCGTTGGGCGCGCGAACGGCCCGATGGCCCGTGTGCCTCAGGCACCATGCTTGATTTTGCCCGCCCCAGATGCAGCGGCCGGTGACGCTGCTGCGATGGCGGTTCGGACCGCAGCCACCGAGAGCAAGGGCGGGTGTGGCCGCGGATGAGAGGTCGATGGACAGAAGTGCGAGACCGAGCAGGGACGCGAAAAGTTTTTTCATGACGAAATCTCCTTGAGTGCGCGCGAAATTGCTCATTTTTGAGCACGCAATTCTTAGTTTCCATCCCATTAACTGAACTGGGCATTAATGACGTGTGCGTTGTAACAAGGCAAGCGCGGACGGCCCTCCACATCTCGCAAGGTTGACGAAGGGCATGAGTTCGTGCCGCGCTTTTTTTTGAAGAGCAGAGCGCCCGTCGAACGAAGGGCGTGCGTTGTTATAACCTCACTGCGCTGTCACCGGCGCGATACCTGCATTGCGCGACACGGGCGGCGGGTTCCATTTGCCTGTCAACGCATCCGATTTCGGAGCGTAGAGGCGCATGGTCAGATTGAATGGCCCTTTCGGTGCCGGCAGCCAGTTCGCTTCTTTATCGGTGCCCGGACTCTCGTTCTGGAAATAGAGATCGAGCGAGCCATCCGCGTTGAACTTGAGGGGCATCCAGCTGCTGACCGCGAAGCGATTTAGATTGTTGGAGACCTGGAACCCTTCTTCGTCATAGAGCGTGATTGACCAGAAGGCATCGACCGGCGGCATCGACGCCTTGTCGAAATGGATCGTGTATTTGTTGGCGCCATCGAGAGGCTTGCCAGTGTTGTCCGCGAGGTTTGCCGGATAGATCGCGTCCTCGGGTAGGTTGGCCCCGAGGCCATATTGGGTAATGAGCGCGCGCTTCAGATAGTAGTTGCCGTAGACTCCCATTGTATCGGTGTTCATCGACCAGCCATTGGCCACTCGCGCCAGTGTCGGGAGCTTCCAACTGATAAGCTGCTGCGCGTCTTGTGGAGCCGTTTCGAGAGCCTTTTGAACCGCGGGCTCCAATTTGGTGATGTCGAAGCTTTTGCCCGGTTCGATGCCGATCCGGCGCATCTGCGCGATGATCGGCTGGTCCGTTATATGCGGCGGATGCAGCTTCAAAAGTTCGGCGGCATAAGCAAAGAATTTGCCGGCAGGCATCGTATCGACGAGGGTTTTTGGCGGCGTCTTTACGTCGACGCTTGGATCAATCTTGGCTTCGATCGGCGCCGGCGTTTTGCCCCACTCGGACAGCGGCGTGATCTTGAAGCCTGCTTGAATCTCGTGAACCGCATCGTAGTCAGCCGGGCCATCCGTCTTCGTGCGGCCGATGATCCAGATGTAGGGTGTCGGCGCGTCGATAAGCTCAGTGTCTTTGGGCAGCTTGAACTCGTCGATCAGCTTCCCCTTTTTGTCGGGCGTCCAACCCGGTGGCACGATGACAAAATTACCGGCTTCAGTTCCGGTGGTTCGCCAGCCGGGTGAGGCGAAGACATCCGTCCACATGTCGAGCATCGGTAAGAGGTAGTATCGCCCGTGGGTATCGGGCACCGAGACAACAACGGGTTCTTTTGTGAGATCGAGCCAGGCGCTCGAATAGAGCGTATCGAAATTCGGACGGACGACGGTCCGCATGTCGGCTGTTGGATAGGCTTCTATATTCGCGAAGGTATTCATCGGACCGCCGATCGATCCTTTGCCCGGCGGCGTGTTGATCAGCTGCTTCCGGGTCAAATCCATCGTCACGGGGGAATAGAAATAAAGGTAGGCATTGACGGCGATGTCGTGCGCTTCCTGCGGGCTGATGGCCTGAGCTCTGACCGCCGTCGCGTGACCGGCGACTATGGCAAAGGACGAAGCGGAAATGAGCGAGCTTATAAGTCGGCCTCTTCCTCGCGCCGAACACGCTGGCATGGCATAGTCTCCTACCCTCTCGGACCCCGCGCCCGAGAGGCAGACTACGGTTTTCATACGATCGCGCTTGGATCCTATTCCACAGGGTAAACGAAGCATTCCGCTTCATCATGCGCCGACAGCTTCGTCATGCCGACGGAGGTTGGCACTCAGGGGCCATTGCCAGTCCTGCGCTGAATAGGGCATGACCTCCGACCGTATTCTTCAGTTGAAGTTGCTGTGCGTGTTGCATTTTCGCGATAGCTGAAAGGCACATTCCCTGATTGTATCCCCGGTGATTGTAACCCGGGGGTGGGGGAGGAGTGGACGATATGCGGCATCTCAAATTCATCGGTGTCGTATTCATCGGCGCAATGCTCGCGGGTTGTGGCAGCCAAAGTGCCGAAAATGCCGGTCTCGCCAACATGCCACTCAAAACATCCGATGCCCGCCTTAAGATTTATCGAACCGATACTTTAGAATCGGCCGGAGACGCGGCGCGTGTACGGATCGATGGCCGAGAGGTGGCCAGTCTCGGAATCGGCGGATCGACAATGCTCGATGTCCCTGCCGGCCATCACAAGATCGTTGTCGACAGTGTTTTGCATCCGAACGTCTACGAGATTTCGCTCGTGGCCAAGCCAGGCGCGCATTATGCGCTTGAAGTCTCGCCGCGATCTGAGGCGACGGTTGCGAGGATGTTCGGTGTGGTTGGCATGTTGGCGGAATCTACCGCCAATCAAAATGGCGGGGAATTCCAAATTCGCGTCGTAGAACCTGCGGAAAAAACTTAGTCCAATTGCAAGTAGCGAGGCTCCGCCGCCCCACTTTATGAGCATCGCGTGCGGATTTTCCCCACAACAGACATTGCCCCGACGTTGCCGCCGGCCTATTCCAATCTCAGCAAAATCGCCCGGTCCAATGCCAGGAAGGATTTTGTCCGTCCTTTGCCTTGCGCAATCATTGCAGGCGCGTCTTGTGCGGGAACCACGACCCATGCGGGCTTTGCGATCGTCGATATCGTGTTTCGATCGATTGTCGTCACCCTCAGGGGCCCATAAGAAAGCTCATTCAGGCCCGCATACATGTTTGTCCGATAAATCGGAGCCGGTGATTCGCGGACGAGCTCGGCAATTTGCGCACCTGCAATCTTCGAACGAATATAAGCTGGCTTGATCAATCCATCGACGATCGAATGGACGGCGGCATATCCCAAAAAGACGACCGCGATGCAAACGCCGCTCGCGACGAGGACTGTCCGACGTTCCGACAAAGCATCGTAGGCGATGCCACCGAGAACGCACAGCGGCAGCACCATCGGTAAGATATAGCGGGGATTGACCTCGGCGGGCCAAAACAGAATGACCGAAGTACACGCAAAGGCATAGCAGCTCAGCGCCAGGATGAAATTTTGCGGGACGGTTTGTTTGACAGATCTTGCGCCGGTTATCAGGAGGGCGCCAGCCAAGAACGCCGCTGGAAGGGTCTCGACAAAGAAGTTGGCGGCGTTGGAGAATGGATGCGGGAGAGCGATCCCATTGGAGGCGAGCCGTGTGTATCTCAGCCATTCGCTTTGATCACCCGGCACGAAAACGTAGGCGTACCATGAGCCCGCGGGAATGGCCGCGAGAAGGCCAGCCAGAACAAGGCCCGGAATTTGCCACCACGTCGATGTCATGGCGACGAACGTCAGGAGGCCCAGCATAAAATAGGCAACCGGCTGAGGGCCCTTCAGGAGAGCAGCCACCGCCAGAAGCCCACCAATACCAATCCAACGGCCAACAGAAATTCGTCCGGTGGTATACGAACGCCACCACGCGAGGAAAGCGCCGAACAGTATCACTGCCAGTGGAATGTCGGCCACCGACGTCGCGTAATATCGCATTACGATGGGGCTCGCTAAAAATAGCGCGGCCCCAAACACCGCCGCCTCGGCGCTTGCCACCGGCCGTAAGGCGCGCCAAACCAGAAGAACACCTGCCAGTAGCGATAGAATTATCGGGAGGCGGGCGATAAATGGAATTACATGTCCGGACGGCAAGCTAATTGCCGCTATGAGCCAGGATAAAAGCGTTGGTCGCTCTATAAAACGAAAATTGTAGAGGTGCGGTGTGAGCCAATTGCCATCGTCCAATGCGCTCTGCGCAATGTTTACGGTTAGTCCTTCGACATAGTGATATCCATGAAAAAGCGCTGGCGGCACCGCGACCAGCAGCCAGACGCCAATCAGCAGAAGAAACGATAAATCTCGACCGGCTACCGCCTCCCACAATCGAATGACTTTTTGCGCCGATTGTTGCAGCGCTGAGGCGCGCCCATACTCGCCGAGGCGGAAATCAGCAATTTCATTTGTCATTTTTTGGGAGGTACCTGACGGCGAGAGGTATACGAGAGCTTGCCTATCACATGTTTGTCGTCGAGGGCAGAATAACGCCGTTCTTCTTACGGTTCTGTATGTATTTCGCTTTGGGGTTCGCCTGTGGCGCCAATGTCCTAGTTGTGCCCACGGAGATCCGCACTCAGACATCTGTCATAATCATGCGTGTCTAGGCTTCTTGTGGATTCCGGCCTAGGCCGGGAGGACGGTGCGGCGGATTCGGGACGCAAAACGCTGCGGGCGTCCTAACTTCCCGTCTTCGAACAATTTTAGCCCCAGCTGACAAACTTCCCCCGAATTGCATTATGTCCGCATGCAGCATAATTTAGGCGCCAAGCCAGGGATTTGCTGCTCGCCGCGCGGGACGCATCAATCAAGTGTAACCGTCACGCGCAGGAAGGCTGCCGGGATCAATGTGGCGTTGTCACTTGGGCTGGTGTTCTGGCTCTCGAACAGAGCAACCAATTCCTTCCACAGATCGTCGGCTCGCCCGCTTTTTTCCGCCGCCTCGAAGGCATTCATGGTGGGGCCGTAGTAGTTGCGGAATGCATCCACGAACGCGGACGGCGCGCCAGGAAAGTTGAACCAGTAAGTATCCCTGCTGAGCGCCACGTTGTCCCGCGGCACGCCGGCGCTCGCAAATCGCTCGATCACATTGGCTTCGATCCCCCATGTCATCGGACTGATGAACCCTTCCGGCGGTGGCGGCGAATAGGCGGCACTGATCTTCAGGACCTGTGCGACCAACGTTGGATCATTCGGGATCCAGTTTCCCATCATGATGCGTCCTCCGGGGCGAGTCACACGCACCATCTCCTTCGCCACATCGACCGCGTTTGGGGCGAACATGGCGCCAAAGACGCTGACGACAAGATCAAAGGTCTTGTCGTCGAGCCCGGCGAGATTGCTCGCGTCGCCCTCCTGGAACCGAAGGTTCGGGAGACCCTGTTCCCGCGCACGCCGGTTGCCAGCCTCGACAAGGTTGCGCGCGATATCGACTCCGAGAACGTCCGCTCCTGCTTTCGCCGCCGGCAGGGCCGTTGTGCCATCGCCACATCCGAGGTCCAAGACCTTGAGCTTCTTCGTGACTCCAAGTGTGCTGACAAGGGCTTCGCCGCTCTCTCTCATACTCGCGGCAATGCGGGTGAAGTCGCCTTTTTCCCAAAGGGCTTTGTTGGGGTTCATTGAAGTACTCCTTGGTGGCGAAGTCTGCTCTGCCTCGTCCCGAAGACTTATTGGAGCACCGTGAGCGCCGTCTCTATACGCTTGCCTTGCCGCGCGGTGATCAGGCCGAAAAGCACCTTTACGAAGTGCGGATGCTGGGCTCCGGAGTGAATATACTGCCAACGGTAGGCCTTGAGAAACGCGTCCTCGATCGCCCGCGTCTCCGGCGCCTCAACGACACGGCCGCAGGTCGCCGAGAAGTAGGCTGCATCGGCGATAGCCTGGACCTGCAGTATACCGTCTATCGCTGCAACCAGCCCGATGAACTCATCGACCGCCCGGTCGCGCTGCTCTGCGGTCAGCTCAGCGTCGTGGCGCACCCACTCGAGTTCATCGAGGATCGCGTGCTGGCTCTCTTCCTTCCAATGATAGAGGAATACGTCCTTGAACAGTTCGGAGATCTCAGCGTCGGCGTCGATGCTCTGGCGATAGTGAAGCTGGGTGAAAAGCTCAATATCCAGTGTCAGCGCAAGAACAGCCCACGTACTTTTGCCGAGCACTGCGCGGGCGACGGCATTCGGGTCGATGTTGAAGCGATACCCCTCAGGCAGAACCTCGCAGATCATCGTGTCGATGCGGCGGAACAGAGCCTGGTGCTTTAATTCCTCGTCGCTGAACCTGACGAGTGCCTCGAGCGCGACCTGGTCGCCGAACCAGTGGTCATGGCTCAACTCCAGAACCTTGGCATTGATGAAGCGCTCGACGAGCCCGAAGATATTGGCGTAGGTGCGGCCCTGGATTTGACTCACGAACCGCTTTTCGCCTGCTGAGAGCGTGGCAAACGCGTCAGCGAGTGCGAGACCCTCGGGGAGGAATTTCTGGGCGACATCGAAGCGCCGTCCACGGATCACGTCCTTGTCGATGTCCCATCGCACGCGCTTCGACGTCTCTACGCAACGTGCATACCGTTCAGTGTCAGGCATCCTATCGATCGCATCCATTTTCCGTCTCCATTTTCGGCGCGGTGCTCCGGATCGATGAGCGAACCGCCTCGTTGATGCTGAAGTCTGTAAGTCGGAAGCCGATCGCAACGCCATGATCGATCCTCCGGAAGACATGACCGAAACACCTGATCCTGTTAGAAGCAGGTATGGACGCGTTATCCGACATCTTGAGAGCGGCGCATTTGACCGGCGGTGTGTTTTTGCACGCCGAGTTCTTCGCGCCCTGGTGCACGGGAGGCCGCATTGCGCCGGAGCTTTGTGCGCCTACGGTCGGACCGGCGTCCCATCTGATCATTTATCACTACGTCGTCGAGGGCGAGCTTCGTATTCGAATCGATGGAGAGCATGGCGACGACCTCGTTGTCGGGGTGGGCGAACTCGTCCTGCTGCCGCGTAATGACCCGCATCTTATGGGCAGCGATCTTAGCCTGCCGCCTGTACCGGGTAGCGACATTATCCGCCCGCACGCGAACGGCGGACTGCTCTCCATCCATCATGGCGGCACGGGCAGATGCACGCGGATGATCTGTGGCTTCCTCGGTTGCAGTACTACGCAAGATAATCCCGTGCTCTCGGCACTGCCTTCCTTGCTCAAGCTGAATGTCGAGCACGGCGGAGCCGCGGAATGGATCCGTTCGACCTTCCAATACGCTGCTGCCGAAGTGGCCGCCGGCCGTCCCGGATCGGAAACAGTGTTGGCCAAACTTTCTGAGCTGCTGTTCGTGGAGGCGGTGCGCCGATACGCGGATACTCTGCCGGAGGGCCAGACTGGATGGTTCGCCGGTTTGCGCGAGCCCTATATTGCCCGGGCGTTGGCGCTGCTGCACCGAGACATCGCCCGGCGTTGGACTGTCGACGAGCTTGGCCGCGAAGTCGGCTTGTCACGTTCCGCGCTAGCCGATCGCTTCATTCGTCTGATCGGCGTGCCGCCGATGAACTATCTAACGAGTTGGCGAATGCAGGTTGCGGCTCAAAAGCTTCGCGAGACCGGCGTGTCCATCGCGCAAGTTGCAGAAATCGTCGGATATGATTCCGATGCGGCGTTCTCCCGCGCGTTCAAGAAGGCGACCGGCTCGGCGCCGGCAATATGGCGGCGTTCGAATAGCTAGGTCACGCCGACGCCGACGAGCGAAGCAGGCTTCAGTTGACGCGGGCGGCATGGCGCCAGAGGTTCACGAATTCGTCGAGCTCATTTTCGGCAAGATCGGAGACGACGGTATAGTCGAAGTCGCGGCCGCGCCATTGGATGACGAAATATCCGTCATTCGTTGTCGCGAGCGACGGCTCGGTCGTATCCTTCTGTCCGGCTCGCGGTATTGCGACGACGCTGATGATGTGAGCGCGGCGCTGATAGACGAGGACTGGAACGGGCTTTCCATCGATCACCTCGACGCGGCCGCCTGCGAGCGGAAATCCCGCGCTCGACAGATCGATGACTTGCGGGGAGAGCGCTAGCTTGCTGTCGAACCAGGGTTTCACCGTGTGGCGGTCGCTGGACGCGACATCGAACGGCGTTGCCGCGAGCAAGGCGCGCTGATGATCGGCGACGATCGCCGCGATCTCATTCGATTGGGAATTCGGGCGCAGAAAGGTGTAGGTGCCGCCCGCGGCTATGATCGCTGCAAGGGCGGCGGCGGCAGCCATTTCGCGCCAAGCGAAACCGCGGGCGCGAGTTGGCAGGGATATCCGTCGAATGACTGGCGGAAACTTCGGCTCGGCCATCGCTTCGATGCGCCGGCGGAAGTCGTTCGAAGCCTTCTGCGTTTTCAATTGGGACGCAAACACGCCGCGCAGTTGCACGAGACGGTCGTGTTCCAACTTCAGCGCCGGGTCGGCTGCCAAGCGCCGCTCGATTTCCAAAACGGAAGCGGCATCCAGCTCGTTGTCCAGATAAGCATTCAGCAGCAGAAGGGATTCCTCACGGGAGGACCACGCCGATGGTTTGTTCATGCTGCCCCTGCCTTTCCCTTACCAGCCATGGCGAGGCGCTGAATGAGCAGATTTCTCGCGCGCGCAAGTCTGGACATGACGGTCCCTATGGGAATGGACAAAATCTTCGAGATTTCCTGATAGCTGAGTTCTTCGATCTCTCGAAGGAGCAGCGTCTCGCGATAGGGCAAGGGCAACGCTGCAATCGCAGTGTGCAGTTGCTCGGCATCGATCTTGCCGATCAGAATTGTCTCAGGCGACGCCTGTGGGTCGACCATTTCAAGACTGGCCCGTTCGAACAGCGCTTCATCATTTGTCGTCACGGCGGTTTTTGGCCGGTTCTTGGCGAGCCACGTGAAGGCGGCATTGCGCACGATGGCGAGAAGCCACGCTCGGGGATTGATGTCCTTTGTAGTCGCGATGGCGCGGTAAGCCCTGAGGCACGCATCCTGGACCACGTCCTCGGCATCGGGCACGTTCCCGGTCAGCCAACGGGCGAGCGACAGCGCATCGTCGAGATGGGGCAAGACCACTTCGCGAAATCGCTGTCGATCGTCCATCGCTAAGCTTTCAAGTCAGGCTTTTCTGGCCAGATGAAACTGCATATGCGTTTTCTATTTCGCACGCTGCTTAAGGTATTCGATGACATCGGCGCGATCCTGAGCGCTGTCGAGATGATAGAACATCTTGGACCCCAGCACGAGCTTTTGCGGATTGGTCAGCCATTTGTCCAGCGTATCGTCAGTCCACGTAATACCTGAATTCTTGAGGGCTGCCGAATAGCTGTAGTCCGGAACGGAGCCGGCCTTCCTACCAAAGACGCCGCGATGTTTGGGACCGACATCGTTGGTGTCCAATGAGTGGCAATCCTGGCAGCCTTGGTAAAGCTGCTCGCCATGGGACGCATCGCCCGCCGCCAAGGCACGTGCTTGTCCAAAAAATAGCGCGGCCAGCACGAGGAATGCGGGTAGCAATTTACGGGCAAATTTCATGGGATTAATCCGCGAGTGACGTGTCGGTGATGGCGAGCGGAGACTCGTTGCGCTTGAACGCGACGTTGGTGATTCCTAAAAGGCCGCGGAGTTTTTCGGCGGGCACGACCAGGGGGCCGGGTGATGGCGCGGTGCCCGGCGCGGGCTGCGGAAACGCCGTCGAGCGCGCGGTATGGAACGTGACGTTGCCTTCGACTTTTTGCATGAGCTGGTGGATGTGACCGTTGAGAACAGTCACCGATCCAAAGCGCTTCAGATAGCCAAGGGCGACGGCGGCATCGTCGGTTCCCCAGCCCCAGTTCGGATAGACCGACCAGAGAGGAATATGCGCGAAGACGACGATCGGCGTTGAGGCCGACAGCGGCCGCAAATCGTCTTCCAACCATTCGAGCTGCTCGTGCCCGAGAAAGCCGAGACCGAAATCTTTCAGATTGACGACGTTGTTCAGGCCGATGAAGTGCACGCCATTGCTATCGAAGCTGTACCAGCCTCCGCCGCTCGTGCCTTTGCCGTAGCGTTCGAGATAAGCCTTTTGCGTTGCTTCGTCGGTTATGTCGTGTTCGCCGGGCACGTAGTGGACATCGACGCCCGTGCTGCCGATGATCTGGCTGGCGTCATCGAACTCCGTCGGCTTGGCGCTATGCGTGATGTCGCCGGTGTGGAGCATGAAGGTGGGCTTGGCGGGAAGCGCGTTGATCCGGCCAATGGCTTCCTTAAGCGTTTCGAGCGCGTGAGGGTTCGCAGCCTTGTTGAAGCCGACGTGACTGTCGGAAATCTGCAGGAAGGTAAAGCCAGACTTGGCTGCTTCCGCCGCTTCGGCGCCGTCGAGCAAGGACAAGGACTTCGGAACGCCGCCTGAGATTGTCCAAAGCACGCCCGTGCCCGCCCAGATCATGCATTCCAGCGCATGGCGCCGATTGAGACCGTCTTCGTGATCATTATCGCTCATGAAACATCCCTTTCCGTGATGTCCGCAAATTGGCGGATCGGAAGGGTAGACTCGGCGACCGGTCTATTTATTCCCGGCGATCTTGCACGAGCCGCGGACGTCTCGGCGCGGCTAGAATTCCAGGCTGTGGGCGGACGGTAGTTGTCCCATTTGTAAAGGTCGGGGCCGGAACGGTGCGGTTGTTGCGGGGTTCTTAGGATATTCGCAGCAAGCTTCTTTGTTTCTTCCCCCATCCTCGTTCAGGTGCGCATGAAAAAGGTTTCCCTTCGGACCGCCGCCGTTCTCGTCGCCGCGGCTGCTACGATCTACAACCTCGGCTGGACCGCTACGGTCCTCGCTCAAAACAGCTCCAATGACGATCTGGAACTCGCATTCAACGGCCATTGCCGCGAGTGTCATTCGTTCGACAAGGGCGACAATCGATTGGGGCCGACGCTTTATGGCGTCGTCGGCCGGAAAGCCGGGACCGTTCCGGGCTTCGCATATTCCGACTCGCTCAAGAGTTCCGGCATCACCTGGAACGAGAAAACGCTCGATAAGTGGATTACCAATCCGAACGCTGTCGTGCCGGGCAACAACATGGGCGCGATCTTCAGTGGACTGTCGGATGCAGCCGAGCGCGCCAAAATTATTGCCTTCCTGAAGCAGGACACGAAGCCCGGCAACAAGATGTAAGCGATGGATTGCGCGGCCGGCACGCTTTCGGCGCCGGCCAGGAAACATGGAAATGGACTAGTTACGACTAGTTGCGCGGACGATCGCGGTCACGGCGATAGTGGGCGCGGCGGTAGCAGTTCTTCGCTCCGATCTTGCAGGCGATGTTCGGGCCGGCCGTGTAGCCGATCACGCCGCCTGCGACGAGGCCGACGGGACCGAACACGACGGCCCCGGCCAATCCGCCCAGTGCCGCATCGGTGACGCGCTCGCCCGCGTTGGCTGCGACCGGCGCGAGGAGAACTCCCGCGGCGATCATCAGACATCCAGCTAAGGTTTTCATAGTTCTTGTTCCCTCGGTGTGGTCGTCCCCCGCGGACGCTTGATGAGACCCCGCCAACATTTTCGGCGATTCGAAATTTGCTGGCGACGTAAGCTTTCCATCAGAGCATTCACAAATGGTTTCCGAGATTTAACGCGCGCGATTATTCTCGACATCGCGAAAACGAAAAACGCACGGCGGCTCGTGGCACGAAACAATCGTCGCCGTGCGTATCTGCTTCAGCTTTTCACGAATGCGAGCAGATCCGGATTGATGACGTCCGCATGGGTCGTCGCCATGCCGTGCGGATAGCCCTTGTAGGTTTTGAGCTTGGCATTCTTCAGAAGCTTGGCGGAAAGCGGCCCTGCGTCTGCGTAGGGCACGACCTGGTCGTCGTCGCCGTGCATGACGAGGGCCGGCACGTCGATCTTCTTCAGGTCGTCGGTGAAGTCGGTTTCCGAGAACGCCTTGATGCAATCATAGTGCGCTTTCGCGCCGCCCATCATGCCTTGCCGCCACCAGTTATCGATGACGCCCTGGCTCACCTTCGCACCGGGCCGATTGAATCCGTAGAAGGGGCCGCTCGCGACATCGACGTAGAACTGTGCGCGATTGGCAGCGAGCGCGGCACGGAAGCCGTCGAATACCTCGATCGGCAGGCCGCCCGGATTTTTTGCCGACTTGAGCATGATCGGGGGCACGGAGCTGATGAGCACCACTTTCGAGACGCGGCCCGGCTTGGCGCGGGCTGCGTAGCGCGCGACTTCGCCGCCGCCTGTCGAGTGGCCGACGTGGATCGCGTTTTTGAGATCGAGCGTGTCGGTCAACGCGACGAGATCGGCGGTGTAGGTGTCCATGTCGTTGCCGGTCGACGTCTGGGTCGAGCGGCCATGTCCGCGCCGGTCGTGAGCGATGACGCGAAAGCCGTGGTGGAGGAAGAACAGGATCTGATTGTCCCAGTCGTCAGCGCTCAACGGCCAGCCGTGATGGAAGAAGATGATCGGAGCATCGCGTGGTCCCCAATCCTTGAAATAGATGGTGACGCCGTCGGGTGTGGTGATCGTATCGCTCATCCCAGTGGTTCCTTTTATGGAGTTGGGGGTTTCGCGGAGGCCTGCCGTGATGAAAATCGAGGTGCGTGCGGAGAGGCCGATCGCGAGCCTGAGCAAATTCCGGAGGCGACGCAAAGACGCGTTGCGTCAATCATCTACAAAGAATGAACGCCTACTGATTATTGAGCAGTGACGTTGGAAGCGGATGAACGGCGTTATTTATTCTTCGTCATGACGGGTGCGCGGCGCATCAAATCTTCAATACGCGCGCGTTCCTTCTGGAACTCGGCGAGATCTTTGCCGTCGAGCTTGCGTTCGCGCGGCACCTGAATCGACATCGGATCGACGAAGCGGTTGTTGACGAGCACCTCGAAGTGGACGTGCGGGCCCGACGACAAACCAGTCGATCCAACGAAGCCGATGACCTGGCCCTGGCGGACTTTCATGCCCGGCGTGACGTTGCCAAAGCGGCTCATGTGGCCGTAGGCGGTCTGATAGCCGTTGGCGTGACGGATACGGATGTAATTGCCGTAATAGCCTTTATGTCCGACTTCCTCGATTGTGCCGTTGCCAGCAGCGATGATCGGCGTGCCTTGGGCGCAGGCCCAGTCGACGCCGGTGTGCATTTTTCGCGTGTTGAGCAATGGGTGGAAGCGCACACCGAAGCCTGAGGTGAGGCGCACATCCTCGCCGCGCACGGGCTTGCGGACGAGAAACTTTTTCGAGTTGTTGCCGTCTTCATCGTAGTAATCGACGACGCCGTCTGCAGAGCGGAAGCGATAGAATTTATAGACGGCACCGCCGCTCGACATCGCCGTGTAGAGCAGCTCTCCGGGGGGGCCGTCGGCCGACGGTTCGTCCTTCATGTCGAAGAACATTTCGAGTGTGTCGCCGGGGCGAACGCGGCGGCGGAAGTCGGTATCGAAGGCGTTGATGCTCAGAACCTTCGAAATGGTCTCGGGCGGCAGGCTTTGCGTCAGACCGGCGAGATAAACGCTCGCATAGAGGCTGACGTTCTGCGGATCGTCGCCGTCGCTGTTGGCGATGTGCTGAAGCTCGGCGTCGAAGGGCGGTTGCGACGATCCGACGAATTCGCCTGCGGCGCTGCGACTGACGGTGACGAGATGGTCGTGGCCATCGGAGAAAATCGAGTAGCGCGCCGGTTCCATCTTTTTCGGATCTGATAGTGATGGAATGAGCGTGATGCGGACTTCCTGGCCCGGAACGAGCGCATTTTCCGAGAAGATTGAATGGCCGGCCTCGATCATGCTGTGGACGTCCCATTCGGGAGCGCCAGCTTTCGCGAGGATTTTCGCGAGCGTATCTTGCGGGCCGACCTTGACGACAATGACCTGGCCGCCCTCGAGATCGTCGGAGGGTTCGTCGGGCGCTTCGGCCGATTTGAAGATATCGGTCGTGTTCAAATTGTCTGCGGTCGCCGCTTTCGGCTGCCAGGAATCCGTGCCTTGCGCCGGGACCGCGGGGCCGGAAGCCGCGACTCCATCGAGCGGAAGACCGGAGCCGTCACCAAGTTTATCGCGAGCAATTCCTGCCTCGGCACCGCGCTCGACGATGTCCTGGACTTCCTGAGCGTCGAGCTCTTGGCCATCCTCTTCGGGCAGGATGCCACCGAGAAGTTCGACGACCTTCGTCGAGACATCCGATCGAGACAGTCCGCTTCCTGCGTTTTCGTCGGCATCTTCGCCCAGTTCGGAGGGTTGGCCGCTGCCGTAGAGCTTGAACGGATTGAATGCCGGAATCTTGTCCTTGTCCTCCGAGGGAACGGGTGCAAGGCGGGCGACGATGCGGGCATAGGGCTTCTGGCGAACGTATTCGCGGCTGTCGCGGCGGCTCTTCGAGGATTCGTGGATGATGTAGCGGGTCGAGAGGGCGCCGGTCGTCAGCTGCAGGCGGTCGGATTTCGGCGTGACCCACTTCAGGCCGTCGGCATTTTTGGGTGTCAGCGCAATTTGCGGGACGAGCGCGCCCTCGCCGAGGCTTTTCAAGGCCGGGAGAAGGCCGTCGTTCGAGCGATCGCCATCGTCGGACGAGCCGTAGACGACGATGAGAATGGCCATGGCCCCAATTGTGGCGGCCAGGCAGGTGCTCAAAATCCAGCGAAAACGGCCGCCGGCGGTCGGCTCGGCGTGGTTTTCGGCTTCGTAGATATGCTGGAAGAAACTGCCGCCGCGGCCTGCATAGGCATTTGTGGGAAGAAGACGCGTGTCGTCGCCGGAGGCGAAAGCTCCGTCAGTCGTGGCCGAAATCTTCTTTCGACTCTGAAGCACTCTCGGCAGGTCCCCCACAGCCCCGCGAGGTCTCTCTTACAAGCCTTTCAGCGGAAAAGCGCGCCGTTTCCGGGGCAGATAACCTCGGAAGGTGGCCAAACACGCCGTTTACGCCCGTCGAGACGACCAGCCGCCGGGCCGTCAAATAGGGAAAAACCCCTTCTGGCGCGGCGACGTACACTCGACACACGTTTGTGAGACAATCGGGGCATGGTCAAGGCAGGCCCCGAAAGACGGCGCTAAGGCGCGTCGGCTATCGGATCCGGTCGAAAATCGGTGTTGTGAGTCAGTTTGTGGCTGGCCGGGACGAGGCGCTTGAGCGTCTTCCACACGGGTCAGCGAAAAATAAATGACTCTAATCGCCTGAAAAGCTTATGTTTTTCGGGCTGGATGATTTTCTTTGAAGAAATTTTAAAACCAGTGTTGACACCGAAGGCCGTATGTTGTTTAAACAGCCTCGTTGGCGGGCCACACGGCCTCGCCGCCCTCGCAGGGCATCAAACTCTCGAAACTCTCGTGGTTCCCAACCGGGACATGCCGGTAGGAACCTCGTCGTCTCGAAAAAACCGGCGGTTCGCCGCGGGTCGAGTTGTTGTCCGCGATTTTCGAATTTTGCTCTTTGACAATTGAATTTGAAGGAAGGGAAACGCAGACGGCGGGGTCCTGGCGGACTTTCGGTCGAAAGACTGATCGTCATAACA